>NZ_CP192025.1:3770000-7421067 GCF_050951065.1 Micromonospora matsumotoense
GCCTGCTGCTGATGCTCGCCGGGCAGGCGTTCTGGGTCGCACTCGCGGCCTGGCGGTTGGGCCGTCCCCGGCTGCTGCTCTTCCTGCCGACGATCATCCTGACCGATCTGCTGTACCGGGTGGTCCTGGTGCATGCGCTGGTCAAGGCGATCCGCCAGCCCACCGTGGACCGCTGCGTCTGGTCCTCGCCGGGGCGCATCGCGCATCCCGGCGCCGGCCCGGCCGTGCCGATCCGAGCCGATACGTGAGGAGGTGAAACATGTCCGCGAGTCAGGATCTGCCGGTCACCGGCGCTCCGACGGCCGCCGTCGGTCTGATCGGCGCGCTCACCCTGGGGCTCGGTGCCCTACTGGTGACCGTCGCCCAGTGGGGTGCCAGGGCCCGTCGCCAGGACCGCTGAGCGCAGAGCGGTCGCCAGGATCACTGAGGTCAGGACCCCTGAGGTGCAGAGCGGTCGTCAGGACCGCTGAGCGCAGTGCCGTCGCCGGGCCCGCTGAACGCAGGCCGGCGCGGGAGTCCGCGCCCGGGCGGGGGCGCGTTCGACCACCGCGCCCCCGCAGCCGGTCACCCTGCCCACGGCGGTACCGCCAAGCCCGGCCGGAACGGTCGACGCCGCGGGAGGGGGTCAGCGACCGGACTGACGGGCGCACACCGCTGCGGCGGGGCAGCCCGTCGGCAAGGCCCGGATCGATGCGTGGACCCTGTCGGGGCCCGGTCACCCGCCACACCGGTCGCCGGTAGTGTTTCGCCCCATCGTGGCCCGCGGATTCGCCCACGCGGACCTGGGATCGCCGAGGAGCACGGAGGTTGGCTATGTCCACCGGGGAGGAGTCGTACGCGTCGCGCGACGACGGGACGTCACGGCCGAGCTTCGAGCTCGCGCTGCGCGGCTACGACAAGCGGCAGGTGGACCGGTACGTCGAACAGATGGACAGCGCCCTGTCGACGTTGACCGCCGACCGGGCGCAGGCTGCCGGCCAGATCCAGGGGCTGACCACGCACATCCAGCGGTTGCAGGCGGAGCTGACCGAGCTGCGCCAACGCCCGGCGCAGGTGGACCGGGCGTCCTTCCGTGACCTCGGCCCGATGGTGGACCAGATCCTCGCACTGGCCGAGAAGCAGGCCGCGGTGATCACGGACTCCGCTGCCCAGCGCGCGAACCAGCTCCAGGGTGAGGCGGAGAAGACGCTGGCCGAGGCCCGGGACCGGACCGCGCAGGCGCTGCGGGACCTGGACGAGGAGTTGTCCGCCCGGCGCGACGAGCAGGCGAAGACGTACGAGGAGCGCCGGGCGGCGGCCGACGCCGAACTGGCCGAGATCCGGGAGCGGGCCGAGAAGCTACGGGCCGAGGGGGAAGCCACCCACGAGCGGGCCCAGCAGGAGGCGAAGCGGATCAGCGAGCAGACCGCGAAGCAGATCACCCAGACCCGGGCCGCCTCCGAGGCGTTGACCAAGGCCGCCCGTACCCAGATCCAGCAGGAGATCCAGGCGGCCCGGACCCAGAGCCAGCAGGAGCTGGCCCAGTGGCAGGCCACCGTGGAGCGGGAGGTCGGCGAGCGACGCGCCGCCGCCGAGCAGGAGTTGGCCGAGCAGCGGGCGGCTGCGGAGCAGGAGCTGACCAATCAGCACAGCGCCGCCGAGCAGCAGATCGCCGCGCTGATCGCCGAGGCGCAGCAGTACGCCACGGAGGTCCGCCAGCGGGCCGACGAGCAGGCCAGCGGCCACCAGGAGCAGTTGGCCACGGTGCAGCGGGAGATCGCGGAGCGGCAGAAGGCCCGCGCCGAGGTGCAGGGTGAGTTGGAGACCGCCCGCGCGCAGCTGGCCGAGATCCAGCAGGAGGGCGACACCACCGAGCAGGAACTGGTGCGTACCCGGAAGCGGTTGGAGGAGGTCCGGCGCGACCTGACCGCGGAGAGCCGACGGTTGGACGAGGCCCGGCAGGCTGCCGAGAGTGTGGAGCGGCACGCCAAGGACGTGCGGGCCCGGGTGCAGCGGGAGGCCAAGCGGGTCGCCGACCTGGCCGCCGCCGCCGTGATGGCGGCTGCCGCCGGGGGCGGGGAGACCGCCGAGTATCCGATGCTGCCGGCCCGGCAGGCCGCCGAGCCTCCGGCCGACGCGACCACCGCACCGCCGGCCGGCAAGGTGCCGACCAACGCCTGACGGGTGCCGGACGGCCCGGGGCAAGTCGCTGTGCTCCGGGCCGGGGCACCGGCGTCGACATCAACGCCGTGTTCACGGCCGCCGCCCGACGACGCGCGGTCGAAATCGCCGTGGCCGACCGGGTCCGTCTCGTGCACGACGAGGCCGCCGGGTACCGCCACCCCGCGCCGGTCGCCGTCGCGGGGTGTCACGCCACCGTCCGGGACGACTTCGACGACCTGCCCGGGTTGGTCCGCCGGGTCCAGGCGCACGGGCGGGACGTGGCCGAGATGGTCCTCGCCGATCAGGACAGCTGGGGCCGCTACGCCGCGGCGCACTGGCTCACCGCCGCCCCGGTGGCCGGTCAGCCGGCAACGATCTCGTCCAGTATCTGCTGCTGGAAGGCGCGGGCCTCGGTGGCGGTCGGGGCCGGCCCGCCGCTGCGGGCGTGCACGCAGCGGCGCACCAGCTCCGGGCCCCGGCCGAGGGCGATCACCCGGCGACCGGCGGCGACCTTCGACAACCAGTCGCCGTCGTGGACCCGAACCAGGGCGCGGCAGGCGCCCAGGACCGCCTCCTCGGTGCCGGGGGCGGGGCCGTTGCCGGGCGGGGCGGGCCGGGCCAGCCACCACCGCAGCGCCGCCACCAACAGCTCCCGCAGCTCACCCGGGGCCAGGTCGGCGAAGACCTCGCCGGCGGGCGGCCCGACCAACGGGTGCCCCCGCTGGTGCAGGATGCTGCGGTCCAGGCCGTACCAGAAATGGCCGTCGGCGGCGGGCCGCTCGGCCGGCGTGAGGGTGACCCGCGACGGCATCCGTGCCCCGGTGTTGAGTTCCACCTCGAAACCCGGCTCGGGGGTGCCCGAGCCGGCCACCGCCCGCGAGTAGGCCACCAGTTCCAGGCCGCGCGCCGGGCAGGGCAGCGCCTCGTGTCGCAGCCGAGCCACCAGTTCGTGCCGGGTCCGCCAGGGCAGCGGGTCCCGGCAGACCAGCGCCACGTCGACGTCGCTGCGGCCCGGCTGGTAGGCGTCCAGCGCCACCGAGCCGGCGGCGTAGACGCCGACCAGCTCCGGCCCGAGCACCTCCCGGGCGGTGATGACCAGGTCGGCGAGGTAGCGGCGTACGGCGGGATCCATGACTGTCATCCTGCCCGCCCGCCGGCGGGGCGTGGCGCGCCCGGCCGCGTCGGAGTCGGTCGTCGGACGCCTCTGGCGCGGATGCCGTCGGTGGGACAGACTTGAGGCCCGACACCGAGGACGGGGGCATGGATAGTTCCACACAGGACGATGCGGCGGCGGTATTCTTGCGGGAACTGACCCACTGGCGTCACCAGCGGGGAATGTCCAAGAAGGAACTGGCCGAGCGCACCGGCTTCGACCCGTCGTACGTCAGTCACATCGAGAACGGGCGGCATCAGCCCACCGAGGAGTTCGCCCGCCGGGTCGAGCTGGTGCTGGACAGCGGCAACCGGATCTGGCAGCAGTACGTCGCCTTCGCCGACACCCGGGGTCAGGCGGGCCGCCGTTCCCCGCTCGGGCCGACCGCGGTCCCGCCACCCACCGGTTCGCACCTGGTGATCGAGGACGAGCAGGCCACGCTCTCCCTGGTCGACGGGGTGTACGAGTGCCGGTTCCGGCGGGTGCTGCACAGCGTGGGCACCGAGCCGATCACCCGGCACACCGTGCAGATCGACATCGACCGGTTCCCCGACGACCCGGCCCGGTCCACCGCCTTCCACAGCCACCACCCGCTCACCATCGACGAGGTGGGTTTCCGGGCCACCATCGGCGCCGAACAGGCGGAACCGATGCGATGGCGGGTCAGTCGCAGCCGGGACGCCTTCCTGAAGATCGTGCTGTTGCTCGACGGTGGGGGCACCCCGATGCCGCTCTACCCGGGGCAGCGCACCGTCGTCGACTACGCGTACCGGGTGCCGGCGTGGAAGTTCGGCGACTGGTTGCAGCGCGACATCCGGTTGCCCACCCGCAACCTGGTGATCCGGCTCGACTTTCCGGCCGAGACCGGTCCCACGGTCTGGGGCAGCGAGACCTCGTTCACCTCCGAGACCACCGTCGAGGTGCACCCGGACCGCCGGGAACGGCAGGGGCGGGTCGCGTACGAGTGGGTGGTGTCCCGGCCCCGGCTGCGCGCCCAGTACCGGGTCGACTGGCGCTACGCCGACCCGCGCGCCGCGTTGGTCGACGCCCCGACGGACATCCGACCGTTGGCCTGCTGAGCGCGGTCGGCGGGCCGGCCCGACGGCCGGGGTGACCCATCGGCGGCCAGTCTGGAAGTTCCGGCCGGACTGGCCGACAGGTGTCGTTTCCGACAGATCCGGCCCGTTGTTCGGGCTCGGCATAGCGGTGCGGCGGGCCCGACCGTTAGGCTCGAAGGCTGAGCGGGGCCGACGGAACCATCGTAGTCGTTCGATGCAACTGGCGAGTACTGGCTGGTAGTGGCACTGGAAGGCAGGCTGCAGTGACCCGAGAAGGTGAGCCTGGGCCGCGATACGCCCACCGCGCGGACAACAAGCGGGTGGCGTACGAGGAGTCCGGTGCTCCCGACGGGTTCCCTGTCTTCCTGATGCACGGCACCCCCGGCAGCCGGCGGGGGCCGAAACCCCGGGGGATCGTGCTCTACCGGATGGGCATCCGGTTGATCGCCTACGACCGTCCCGGCTACGGCGACTCCGACCGGTTCGAGGGCCGGGACGTGGCCGACGCCGCGCGGGACGTGGAGACCATCGCCGACGAACTCCGACTCGACCGGTTCGCGGTGGCCGGACGGTCCGGGGGCGGACCGCACGCGCTGGCCTGCGCCGCCGACGAACGTCTGCGCGGTCGGGTGAGCCGGGTGGCGGTGCTGGTCAGCTTCGCACCGTCGGAGGCCATCGGGCTGGACTGGTTCGACGGCATGAACCGCGACAACCAGCGCGGCTTCGGCGACGGTCGGCACGACACCGAGATCGTGGTCGAGGAGATCCGGCAGCGGGCCGCCCGGGCGGCGGAGGACCCCCGGTTCCTGCTGCGGGAACTGATGACGCAGATGGGTCCACCGGACCGCCGGGCGATCAACGACGCGGCACTGCGCGGGATCATCTTCGACACCTACCAGGAGGCGCTGCGGGCCGGCCCGTACGGCTGGATCGACGACGTGCTGGCGTTGCGCCGCGACTGGAAGTTCGACCTCGACGCCATCGACACCACGCGCACCCCGGTGCGGCTGTGGCACGGTGAGGACGACACCTTCGCCCCGGCCAGCCACGGCCGTTGGTTGGCAGCCCGGATCCCCGGGGCCGAGATCGAGGTGCAGCCCGGCGCGGCCCACTTCGACGCCATGCAGCAGCTCCCGCGCATGCTGCGCTGGCTCGGCGACGGGCAGGCCCCGACGGGCGCCGACGTGCTCATCGGCGCCCGGCCCGGTCAGTAGGGGTGCGGGTCGAGGACCCGACGCACGTACCGTCCGGCGCGGAGCACCACCACGCTCGGGTGCTCCTGCCCGATCCGGTCGGCGAGCCGGTCGGCCAGTCGCATCCGTCCGATGCTGACCGCTCCCCCGGTCGCCGCCTGTCGGGCGGTTTCCAGGTTGCCCAGGCTGCGCAGGGTGTCCGGGTGCTCGGTGCCCAACACCGCCGTCAACCGGTCCACCACCGCCTGCAACCGGGCGAGCCCCTCCTGGTCCTGGCCGCTGAGGATGGCGAAGACGGCGGCGTTGTTGTCCGCGCCCATGCTGAACGGGTGCTCGGGCCCGAGCACCTCCCGTAGCCCGTCCGCCGCGGACACCGTGAGCGCGTACGCCTCGGCCTGGTCACCGATGTCCCACAGCGCCACCCCCCGGTTGAGCTGGCACACCAGGGTGTAGGGGTGCTGCGCCCCGAACACCTGGGCGAGCGTCTGCTGCACCTCGTCCAACTCCGCGCGGGCCTGCGCCCCCTGGCCTTCGAGCATCAGGTTGGCCGTCCGGCTCAACCGGCTGAGCAGCGTGTCCGGGTTGGTCGCCCCCAGGGTGGACCGCAGCCGCGTGTAGGCGTCGTCGAGCAGCCGGCCCGCGTCGGCGATCCGACCGGTGCTGCGCAGCGACGTGGCGAGGTTGGTCTGGCTGATCAGCAGCTCGCGGAACTGCTCACCGAAGAGCCGGCGGTAACCCTCGATCACGTCCTCCAGCAAGGCCACCGAGCCCTGGTAGTCGCCGGTCTCCCGCAGGTCGCGCGCGTAGTTGCCGGCCGAGAGCAGGGTACGCGGGTGATCGGGGCCGAGAACCACCCGCAACCGACGGTAGGTGGACTCGTCCGTGTCGAGGGCCCGCACGAACTCACCGGCCAGCCGGTAGGAGGCGGCCAGGTTGTTGGCCGCGTTGAGGGTACGGCGGTGGTCCTCGCCGAACACCTCCACCGACGCCCCGTGGGTGCGCAGGTCGCGCTCCAACGCCGCCCGGTAGCGGCCCAGGGCCCGCAGGTCCGCCGCGTACCCCCCGGCGGTCATCAGCGTGTACGGGTGGCTCCCGCCGATCAGCTCCTCCTGCTGACGCAGGGTGTCCTCGTCGAGCGCCAGGGCCTGCGCGAACCGGCCGAGGCTGCGCAGCAGGTTGGCCCGGTTGAAGCGCAGGTTGAGCAGTTGGACGCGGAGCGCCCGGTGCGCGCCCGGGTCCGAGGAGAGACCGTCGAGCATCGTCGTCCAGGTCTCGTCCGCCTCCCGGGCGTACTGCGCGCCCTGCTCGAAGCCGCCGTTGAGGAAGATGTACCGGACCCGGTCGATGACCAACTGCCGGACGGTGTCGTCGTGACAGGACACCGCGTCCGACCCGTCCAGGTGCGGCCACAGGTGCCGGTAGCGGGCCTGGAAGCCCGGGTCGTCCACCTCACCAGAGGGGCGGGAACCCGCGAGGATCCGGTGCACGTCGTGCTTGACCTCGGCCAGCTCCCGCTCGGACATCCGGGACCGCAGCGCCGCCTGGAGCAGCCGGTGGATCTGGACCCGCTGGGCGTGCAGGTCCACCTTGATCAACGCGAGCCGGTTGATCCGCTGGACCAGCGCCGCGGCGATGTCCCGTTCCGACACCCGGTCGGTGACCTGCGCGGCGACCAACGGATCGTGCGGGGCGATGACCTTCGCCACCTGATCGCCGTAGAGCAGTTCGAGGGCGATGTCGGGGGCCAGCACCGAGCCGAGCTGCAGCAGCCGGTAGGCGCCCGGGGACTGGTCACGCAGACCCTCCAGCGAGCGGCCCCACACGTCGCTGTCCGGGCCGGTGCGGGCCAGACCGGCCAGGTAGGTGGCGACCGAGTCGGGGCTCTCCGCCAGCCACGCGCCCGCCAGCGCCACCAGGATCGGCACGTCCTCCACCGCCTCGGCGACCTGCTGTGCCTCGGCGACCGTCATGCCCCGACGGCTGGTCCGACCGATCAGGTGGGTGATGCTCTCACCCCGCTGGAAGGCGTCCACGTCGACCGCCCGGGCCAGGTCACCCCAGTCCGGGTTGCGGGTGGTCACCAGCACGTGCCCCTCGCCCTGGGGAAGGTAGTCCTTGACCTGTTCGTACTGGTCGACGTTGTCGAAGACGATCAGCCAGCGTCGCGGGGGTTCGTCGACGCCCCGACGGCCGACGTGGCTGAGCCAGTCCCGCACCGCCCGGGTGTTGTCCGGCACGTTCTGCAGGTCCGGCAGGCCGAGCCGCCGGCCGAGGTCGGCGAAGCGGACGTCGATGAACTGCGCCGGGTCCGCATCCACCCACCAGACGACGTCGTACGCGCCGTGGAAACGATAGGCGTACTCGGTGGCCAGCTGGGTCTTGCCGATGCCCGCACCGCCCCGCAGCGCCACCGGGACCCGCTCCCGCGCCGCCGTCTTCAACTCCTCCCGCAACGCCAGCAGCAGCTGGTCCCGGCCGGTGAACCGGACGTTACGCGCCGGGGCGTAGAAGACCAGCGGCTCGACGCCCGGGTACCGGGTGGCCGGCACGGGCCGGTCACGCCCGTCGGTGGGCCGGCCGACCAGCTCCCACACCTGCTCGGCCGCGGCTGCGGCACCCCGCTCGTAGACGCTGGCCCAACTGCCGGGTGGGGTGTCCACCGACGGGGTGGTGTCGTCCAGGTGCAGCGCGAGCGCGGGCGAACCCGCCTGCCGGACGGCCCCGCCGAGCGCCCGGCGGGCGGCCAGGTAGGACCGGGAGACCAGATGCAGCTCGCGGGAGGCCGCGCCGGCCGGCAGCGTCGCCGGGGCACCCAGCGGGGTGGCCAGCACCCGCAGGTCGACGGCGTGCAGGGCGGACTGCACCCACTCCGCCCAGGCCTGGTCCTCCGGCACGTACCGCAGCACGATCAGCTCGTCGACGATCACCGGTTTGCGTTCGAAACGCTGGATCGTCTGCCGTCGCAGCCCGTCGTCCATCCGGGGCAGCCCGACGACGGCGCCACCGGTGATGTGCCGGGTCAACGCCTCGTACGCCGACAGCAGGCCCCGGCTGCCCGGCACGTCGCCGAAGGTCGCCAGGGTCTCCTCGTACGCGTAGTACGCCCGGTAGGGCACCTCGACGGAGAGCCAGTAGTCCTGCCGTTCCAGCTCGGTCATGCCGCTGGGCAGCCCGACGAACCGCTGCATGGCCAGGGCCCGGCCGGCGTCGGTCTTGGTCTTCTCCCCCTCGTCGACGCGCATCGGCACCGGCAGCACCCGGCGGGCCCGCCGACCCTCGTAGCCGCGGACCCGGGCGGCGACCGTGGCGGCGCCGTCGATGCCCTGGTCGCTGAGGGTGAAGCAGTCGACCAGCATGTCCGGCAGGTGGATGGTGCAGATCTCCGCGACGTCGCTGATGCCGGTACGGCTGTCGATCAGGGCGTAGTCGTAGTGCCGCTTCATGTCCGCGCGCAGCGCGTCGAAGAACTGCGCCCCGCCGAGGCGGTTGTAGAAGTTCTCCCAGTTCAGCCCGGTGACGCTGGTCGCGTAGTCGGGGTTGTGCCGGCCGGCGAGCAGCAGGTCCAGGGTGCCGCCGCCGGGGAAGTCCCAGCCTACCGAGAAGGCGTACTTGTGGACCCGGGCGTACTGGCGGTGCCAGTCGCCGGGGCGGGTGTCACGGCCGGCCTGCCGACGGCGGGCGTTCTCCCACTCGTACTCCAGGATCAGGTCCATCACCCCGCCGGTGGAGGCGACCTGCTCGGGGTCGAGGAACGGCGCGAAGAACCGGTGCAGACCGGGGGATTCCAGGTCCCAGTCGGCGACGAGCACCCGATGGCCGTTCGCGGCGAGGATCCAGGCGGTGTTGGCCAACGCCATGGTGCGACCGGTGCCACCCTTGTACGAGTAGAAGGTGACGACCTGGCCGTCGCGGGGTGGAGTCATCGTTCTGCCTTCCCTCGCCGTGCGTCGAACGGTCCGGCCGATCCCAGGCTCGGCTTCGGATCGTGCGGGCCCTCCGGCGGATCGACCGGACCGTGCCGGAGGAATTGTTTACGCGCCTCGGTGACCAGCAGCGGGGCGCAGCGCTCGAATTCGTCGATGGTGCGCACCGGCAGCACCCGGGGAAACCGGGCGTCCTGCAAGGTACCGGCGATCTCCTCGGGTGTCGGCTCGCCACGCGCGTGGTCGGCGGCGATGACGAGCGGGACCACCCACTGCGGCAACCCGTCGAGCGCGGCACGGGCGGCCGCCACCCCGACGCCGGCGTCCACCAGCACCACCGCGGGGCTGCTGGCGGCCCGGTCCCGGGCCTCGGCCAGCTCGACCACCCGGGTGGGCAGACCCAGCCGCTCGGCCGTCGCGGTCACGTAGTCGGCGACCGCCAACTGGTGCTGGTCGCCGTAGGGCCGCCAGGGCGCCCGCTCGGCGGTGAGGGTGGTGACCACCAGCGCGGTGCCCGGCCCGTCGGGTATCGGACGGCTGGTCAGCGCCGCCGCCCGGGACCGGGCGAGCGGTTCGGTCTCGGTCACCGTGACGATCCGGTCGGCCAGGGCCGCGAGCAGGCTGAGGTACTGCGTGCGGTAGGCGCTCAGCTTGCACAACGCCCGTAGCCCGTTGTCGGCGTAGTCGGCGCGGTCGTCGGGGTCGCGCACCAGTTCCAGCGCCTGGACGGTCTCGGGGCGGTCCTCCCAGGACGGCAGCGGCATCCAGAGCACCGGCAGCACGTGGCGTTCGGCCCGGCCCACCGCCAGCCGGGCCAGCCGGCTGCGGAAGGACTCCCGTTCGCCGAGCGCCCAGGCGTTGCGGAAGTAGTTCGGTGAGTAGAGCGGCACGAAGACGTGCGCGAGGCTCAAGGCGTCGGTCAGCGTCCGTCTCAGGTCGGCACCGAGGTTGACCTGGCCGTCGAAGAATCCCACCTCGATCTCCGCCGCCCGGCGGGGATGATCCCGGACCGCCCTGGCGAGGTCGTGGAAGAACTGGCCGACCCAGTAGTCGGTGTCCGGCCGGGCCGCGTCGGACAGCGGGACGGAGTGCGCGTAGCTGAGGAAGAAGTAGGTCTCCTGACCGACGACTCCCGCCGGGGAGGGGGTGTCAGACCAGGTCATGCCCGTCCTCCTCGAACCGGTCGCGCAGCTGCCGCAGGTCGGTCGGCACGGCCGCCTCGACCCAGTGCGTGCGGTACGCCCGGGCGATCCGCTGGGCCAGTCGCCAGACCACCGCGTCGTAGGCGTCCTTGCCGTTGCGACCGAGGCTGAGTAGGCCGTAGATGCCCTCGTCGTGGTACTGCGGCGCGATGTCCGAGGGTAACCGGGTGGGGGCGAACATCTGCCGCCGCGACACGACGTCGGGCACCTGCCGGCGATCCACCACCGACCAGTTGACCGGGATCACCGAGGTCTCCCCCACCGACGGTTCGGCGTCCGGGCGGGGTACCGCCCGCCGCCGGGTGAAGGCGTCCCACTCCCGGGCACACCACTGGCTGCGCAGATACTGCGGTGAGATCAGCGGAATGAAGACCTGGCAGTGGCCGGCGGCGAAGGCGAGATCGTCGGTCCACAACTGCCCTCCGTCGAGCATCCGGTCCATGAAGCCCGCCGTCCGTCCCGGGCCCAGGCCGAGCAGCTCGACGACGTGGTCGGAGAGGTCGACGAAGAGCTGGAAGACCTTCTGGTTGGTGTCCCGTGGGGGTGCCGCCACCCGGTTGCGGGTGCGGGCATAGCTGAGGAAGAACACGGGGGCGCTCTCGTCCTCCCAGAACTGTTCCTCCGCCACCCACCACTCCCGCCCGGCGTCGCCGCTCCCGGCCGACCACAGTATCGACAGCGACCAACCCCGCGCTGTCTTCTTTACGCCAGTCGGTGCTCATCCATCCATCCCCGGGCGACGTCGACGGCGTGCCGCAGCCGGACACAGTGGCTCCCGGCGGAGCCCACCGGACCGGAGCGGACCGACCCGTGCGCCACCACGGCCGCGCCGATCAGCGGGAAGTCGCTGTCGTCCAGGTGCGGGGCCTGGAAGTCGCGGCGCATCCGCCCGCCCGCCGGGTCGCGGACGTAGCACCGGTACGCCCGTCGCGGGGCGGGCCGGCGGCACCGGTACTCGGCGAGGTGGAACGCGGTGCACACCGACCAGTCGACGCCCAGCAGCAGCACCAGGGCGTCGGCGGCGTACAGCGCGCCCAGGGGGGACCGGTCGCCGAGGTGGCAGTCCAGGTCGTGCCGCGCGGTCAGGGTGGCGGCGGTCGGGCCGAGGGCGGCGAACGAGGTCTGCGGGTGGGCGCTGCGTCGGGCGTCGGCCTGCCGGCGGACGTGTTCGGCGAACGCCCCCATCCCCTGTGCCGGGCTGCGCGCCGGGTCGAACGGCTCGATGGCCGCCTCGACGGCGGCGGCCCGGGCCGGGGTCAGCCCCACCGTGGCGGCCCGGAACGCCGGTGAGGTCACCGAGTTGCCGGCGGTCTGCGTCGGCACGACCACGGTGCCGTCGTCGCCGAGGGCGTCGCGCAACGCCGCGAGGAGGGTGGCCGGGCCGCCCGGGACGGGCCGGACCCGGGACAGCGCGCAGTGCACCAGCACGGTCGCGCCGGCCGGCAGTCCGAGCGCCCGCAGGTCGGCGGCGAGGGCGGACCGCCCGCTCACCGCCAGTCGTCCAGGGTGGCGCGCATCCGCCGGACGAAGCGCTCGCCGTCGGCGGTGAGGCTGCCCAGGTCGAGCAGCGCGTCGACCGCCCCGTCGGTCCAGTCCCGGTAGCGCCGGAAGTGCGCGGCCGCCTCGACGCCGGGTCGGTGCCGCCACACGTCGGCGACGCCGAGGTGGGCGTAGACGCCGTGCAGCGCGCCCTCCACCGGGCGGGGATCGTCGCGCCAGGGCACCCGCAGCCGCCGGGCGTCGGCGGGGTCGAACAGCTCGCAGACGTCGAGGACCGCGTCGAGCTTGAGGTGCTGCACCTCGTGGACGAGCAGCACCGCCAGCGCGGCGTCGTCGGCGACCGGGGTGACGGCGACCGCCCCGAACGCGGACCGGGCGGCGGCGCTGCGGGACCGGCCGGACGGGTCGGGTCGCAGCGGCACCACGGCACGCAGCAGGGCGCGGACGCCGACGGCGTAGCCGACGGCCTCGGCGTCGAGGCGGTGCACCGCCCGCTGCACCTGGGCCGTCCACCGGTCGGCGACCGCCGGGGTGAGCCGGGCCGCCACCGGCAGGTCGAAGCAGTCGCGGTACGGGTCGGTGTCCTCCAGCAGGACGGCCCCGTCGCCGGTGTGGGCCGCCCGGGTGGGCTGCCACCGGTCGGGGTTGGGCCCCAGGGCCGGTCGGACCCGGACCCGACGCCGGCCGGCCCGCAGCTCGACCGCTCCGCCGGAGACGACGACGGGCACGGTGTCGACGCCGGCATCGACGATGATCGTGCCGAGCGTCGGCAGGTGCACCGCGCCGGACCGCACCGGCAGCACGAGGTCGGCGTCGACGCCGGCACGTACCGCGGCGGCGACGGCGACGGCGGCGAGGTGCGGCAGCTCACCGGTCTCCCCGGCCCGGCACCGCTGCGCCCACCGCCGGACGAAGGGGTGACTCAGCACGGTGTGCACGGCGTCCGGCGCGGACACGTCCAGGTCCACCAGGAGGTGCCAACCGGCTGCCGCGACCGGGTCGGCGGTGGCGGCGGGGCTGAGCGCGACCGTCAGGGCGCGGGCGATGCCGAGGTGGACGGCGGCGAGTTGACCCACCGACTCCGCACTCCCCCGGCCGGAGCCGAGGTCGTCCAGGACTGCGGGCGGCAGCGAGTCGGCCGAGGGGGCCGGCGCCGGGCCGGCGGGCGCTGCCGTCGCGCGGACCAACGCGGCCAGGTCGGCGCAGTAGGCCGACGGGTTGTCGAAGCCACTGCCCGAGCGGTAGCGGTGGGCGAAGAGCCCACCGCCGCACCGACGCACCAACGGGCAGGACCGGCAGGTCGCGCAGAGGCCGGCCAGACCGGACTGCCGGACCGCGATGCCGGGATGGGCCGCCGCCTCGTCGACGGGGTGGCGGAACACGTCCAGGCCGGTGGCGGCGGCCCCGTGGAAGGCGGACTTGAGCGAGTCGACCTGTTCGAAGGTGCCGTCGGTCTCCACCACGACCAGGTCGGCCGGGGCGAGCCCGACCGCCTCGGTGCCGGTGCTGCCGCCGGCAGCGGTGGCCAGCAGGGACTCCAGCAGCCGGATCGGCACCGGCCGCCCGTCGGCCAGCCAACGCCGGTGGATCGTCAACAGCCAGTCCGCGTACGGGGTGGCGACCCCGTCGGGGCGGGCGGGCGGCCGGTCCCAGTTGGCGTGCGGCAGCAGGAAGTCGATCCGGGGCGGTTCCTCGGCGAGCAGCGCCTGGTAGACCCGGATCGGGTCGTTGGCCAGGTCGACGGTGCACAGCAGTCCGGCGTAGGCGCTGCGGTATTCGGGTCGACGCAGCAGGGCCAGCGCGCGCCGCACCTGGTCGTGGCTGCTCGCGCCGCTGGCGTACCGACGGTGCCGGTCGTTGGCCGACCGGTCGCCGTCGAGCGAGATGCCCACCCTGATGTCGTGGGCGACGAGGACGTCGGCGATCTCGGGGCTGAGCAGCACGCCGTTGGACTGCATCCGCAGGTCGAGTCGGGCGACCGGCGCGACGGCCCGACGCAGGGTGTCGGCGGTGGCGGCGAGCCGGGCCGCGCCGGCGAGCAGCGGTTCGCCGCCGTGCAGGACCACCCGGACGGTGTCGAGCCGGTGGGTGGCGGCGTGCTCGGCGATCCGCCGCGCGGTGGCCTCGACCGTGTCGGGCGTCATCAACCGGGGCTGACGACGCCACGACTGGTCGGGGTGTTCGTACACGTAGCAGTGGTCACAGGACAGATCGCACCGGCTGGTCAGCTTGAGGACGTACTGACTGAGCGGGGCGACCGGGGGCACGGGGGGCGTCGACCAGGTCAGACTGTCGAGCCGAAGGACGCGACCTCGACCCGGGTCGGGTGTGCCGCCCGACGGTCGTCGATGCGGGCCACGGCGTCGGCCCGGTCGACCGGGATCTGACCGAGTGGCGTGCGCCGCACGTCGCTCATCGGTGCCGGGAACGGATCGGACAGGCGTTGGGTGCGGTCCACGTCGGGCCCCATTCTGTGTCGGGAGTGGACGGGCGTCCGTGCACGTCGACGGGCAACCACGGATATCGATGATGCTAACCGCCACAGCGCGTCATGTCACTGCTGCGCAGCGCCATCTTCCTCGATCATCTTGGCCATCCAGGCCGCGTTGGACTGGGCGATGATCCGTTCAGCCTCGGCCACGAGCGCGTCGTCGTCGGCCCAGCCCAGCCCGGCCGCCCGGGTCATCCGCAACCGGGTCAGCTGATCGGCCGTCCGGGCGTACTCCAGGTGCTGCTGCTCGTAACGCTGGACCGCGCCGTAACCGACCAAAGCGGTGGTGACCACCGCGACCACCCCCACCCAGGCGGTCAGGCCCCACCCGTCGCCGAGCACCCCGGCGGCGGCGGAGAGCAGGGCGGCCAGGACGGTCAGCGCGGTCGCGGCCCGGCCGATCCGGGTGGCGGCCCGGCCGGCCCGCCGCGCGGCCGGCAGGTAGTAGCCGTCGACCTGCCGCTGCACCCGCTCGACGAGGTAGCTCGGCACGTCGGACACGGGCGGCAGCGGACGGTCCACCGACGCCACGTCGAGGGTGGGCCCGACCAGGTCGCCGCCGTCGGCCAGGAGCAGGTCGTAGCGACGCAGCAGGACGGCGTCGGCATCGGCATCGGCGTACGGGGTGACGCGGGCGAGGTAGCGGTGCAGTTCCGCCTTCAGCGCCTCGGAGATCGCGCGGAACCGGGTCCAGGCGGCCACCGCGTCCCGGGACGCCGCGCGGCCGGCCACCGGCACCAGCAGGAGCGACGCGGCGGCGACGAGCGCCAGCAGCCGGCCGGCGGTGGGCGCGGGCTCGGCCAGTCGGGCCGAGGCGGTGCTGGCGACGGCGGCGGTGGCGGTGAACACGGCGACCAGCCGTCGCCCCCGGGTGATCCGTCGCTTCGCCCGATGGGCGGCCTGCGACCAGGCGCCCTGTCCCCGCCAGACCTGGGCGGCGGTGAGGGTTCCGTCGATGTCCGGCACAGCCGCATGGTAGGCGATCGGCGCCATCCGACTCGTGCCCGCCAGGCCGAGCACGACGGACATGACGACGTTGTCGTACTGCTGGTCGACCGGGTGTATGCGCATCGGCCGCGCGTTCCGGCGAAAACGATCAACTGGGACGGCCGACCGGAGAGGATCCCGTAGGGATCACCTGTTCAGAGCGGGGTGTGCGACCGTCGTTCATCGATGGGAAACAGAGGTTTCGGCATCTCTGACAGATGGTTGCCCGGGTCAACCCATTGATATGGGTGCGTGCCCGTGTGATCGTGCCCCCAGCAGTCGCCAACCCCCGGCGACGCGACGGACAGTCACCCCCACCGGGCCCGCCGGCAGCCCGGAGACCGCCCGTCGCCGCCATGCCTCAGCGCAGCATCGGCGCGCGACCCCACCGGGCCTCACCGCGCCGCCCGAGAACAGGAGCACCCCCCTTGAAGCTCTCACCCCGCCTCGTCGCGCTCTCCGGCGCAGTCGCGGCCGGCCTGATCGCCGCGGGCACCACCGCAGCGGTACAGGCCGCGCCGGCACACCCCGTCCCGAACCCGGCCCAGGCCCGCGCCGCCGCCGTCGGCGCGGCCAGCTCGCTGGTCGCCAGCCGACCCGGTTACCTGCACGCCAGCGCCAACGACGCGTTCGTGCAGCGCCCGGTCATCTCCTCCGAGGGCATCCAGTACGTACCGTACGAACGCACCTACAAGGGCCTGGCCGTCGTCGGCGGCGACTTCGTCCTGGCGACCACGTCGACCGGCGAGGTCACCTACGCCTCCGTCGCCCAGCAGCAGAGCATCGGCGAGCTGTCCACCACCCCGAAGCTCACCGCCGCCACGGCCGAGCGGACCGCCCGCGCCCAACTGCGGAAGGTCACCGGCGTCAAAGGCACCACGCTGGTCGTGCACACCCTCGGCGCCCGGCCCGCGCTGGCCTGGGAGACCACCGTCACCGGCACCGGCAGCGACGGTCCCAGCCGACTGACCGTCGACGTGGACGCCGTCACCGGCGCGGTGCTGGGCACCCAGGAGCACGTCGTCCGGGGCACCGGCACCGGGGCGTGGAACGGCCCGGTCACCCTGAACACCACCCAGTCGGGCAGCACCTACTCGCTCAAGGACCCGACCGTCACCAACCAGAGCTGCCAGGACGCCGCGAACAACACCACGTTCTCCGGTCCGGACGACGTCTGGGGCAACGGCACCGGCACCAGCAAGGAGACCGGCTGCGTCGACGCGCTGTTCTCGGCGCAGACCGAGCACAAGATGCTGTCGCAGTGGCTGGGCCGCAACGGCGCGAACGGCAGCGGCGGCGCGTGGCCGATCCGGGTCGGCCTCAACGACCAGAACGCCTACTACGACGGCAGCCAGGTGCAGATCGGCAAGAACACCGCCGGGCAGTGGATCGGCTCGCTCGACGTGGTGGCGCACGAGATCGGCCACGGCATCGACGACACCACCCCCGGCGGCATCTCCCGGGGTAACACCCAGGAGTTCGTCGCCGACACCTTCGGCGCGGCCACCGAGTGGTTCGCCAACGAGCCGGCCAGCTACGACGCGCCGGACTTCCTGGTCGGCGAGAAGATCAACCTGGTCGGCAGCGGCCCGATCCGCAACATGTACAACCCGTCCGCGCTCGGCGACGCCAACTGCTACTCCAGCAGCATCCCGAGCCAGGAGGTGCACGCGGCAGCCGGCCCCGGCAACCACTGGTTCTACCTGCTGGCCATGGGCAGCAACCCGACCAACGGCCAGCCGACCAGCCCGACCTGCAACAGCAGCACGGTGACCGGCCTGGGCATCCAGAAGGCCATCAAGATCATGTACAACGCGATGCTGCTCAAGACGACCAGCTCGTCGTACCTGAAGTACCGCACCTGGACGCTGCAGGCCGCCAAGGCCCTCTACCCGGGCAGCTGCACCGAGTTCAACACGGTCAAGGCCGCCTGGGACGCGGTGAGCCTGCCCGCGCAGTCCGCCGACCCGACCTGCACCACCGGCACCCCGACCCCCACCCCGACCGCCACCTCGACCCCGACGCCGACCCCGGGCGGCTGCTCGGGGCAGAAGCTGACCAACTCCGGCTTCGAGTCCGGCACCACCGGCTGGACCGCCTCCTCGGGCGTCATCACCAGCTCGGCCAGCCAGGCCGCGCACGGTGGCTCGTACAAGGCGTGGCTGGACGGGTACGGCTCGACCCACACCGACACCGTCACCCAGTCGGTGAGCATCCCCGCCGGTTGCCGGGCCACCCTCTCCTTCTGGCTGCACATCGACACGGCCGAGTCGGGCAGCACGGCGTACGACAAGCTGACCGTCAAGGCCGGCAGCACCACCCTGGCGACGTACTCCAACGTCAACGCGGCGAGCGGGTACGTGCAGCGCAGCTTTGACGTCTCCGCGCTGGCCGGCACCACCGCCACCATCTCGTTCAGCGGAGTCGAGGACAGCAGCCTGCAGACGTCCTTCGTGGTGGACGACACCGCGCTCACCCTGAGCTGACCCACCCCTGCCGGCAGCGGCCGGCCGTCGCACCCGCGACGGCCGGCCGTCGGCGTCTCGGCCCCGCCCGGGAGCCCGCGATGTGCCTGCCCCGAGCTGCGGCGGGCCCACGATCCGGCTCGGTGATCTCCGATCGTCTCGTTCGCGCGACCTCGCCCGGCCCGGTGCGGCGAGCCGCCAGGTAGCCGCACATGCGACCAACCAACGGCTTCGACCCTTGCTTCCGCAAGTGACCCACCCGCCTTCCACCGGCAACTGCGAGTGGTTAGGGTGACCGGGTGAGCGTGTTCCGGATCAGTGAGGCCGCCGAGCTGCTCGGCGTCAGCGCCGACACCGTGCGACGCTGGGTCGACGCCGGCCGGCTGCCCGCCCACCGGGACGCCCACGGGCACCGGCTCGTCGACGGCGTGGAACTGGCCGCCTTCGTCCGCGCCCAGTCCGTCGGCCCTGACGAGGGGGCCGAGTTCTCCTCGGCCCGCAACCGGCTGCGCGGGATCGTCACCGCCGTCGTCCGGGACACCGTGATGGCCCAGGTCGACATCCAGGCCGGGCCGTTCCGGATCGTCTCGCTGATGAGCCGCGAGGCGGTCGACGAGTTGGGACTCCAGGTCGGCTCGGTGGCCGTCGCGGTGATCAAGTCGACCACCGTCGTGGTGGAGCGACCTGCGCCCACCGGCCCGGCCAGGGGAAGGATCCCGCAGTGACCCACCCCGCCGCCGGCCCGGCCTCCCTCCCCCGCCACGCCACCGCCGGCCCCACCGACAGCACCCCCGCCGACACCAGCCCCACCGACACCAGCCCCACCGCCGGGGCTGCCGGGGCCGGCCCGGCCGGCCGCTTGCACCGGCTCGGCGGCGGCGCGGCCGGCCGACGGGTCCGCACCGTCGTCGGCCTGCTCGCCACGGCCGCCCTCGCCTTGGCCGGATGTGGGGTCGACCGCACCGGTCCGGCTGACGACGGCGGCCCGACCGGCACGGTGACCGTCTTCGCCGCCGCGTCGCTGACCGAGTCGTTCACCGCCCTCGGCCGACGGTTCGAGGCGGACCACCCGGGCAGCACGGTCACCTTCAACTTCGCCGGCAGCTCCGCGCTGGCCACCCAGATCACCCAGGGTGCGCCCGCCGACGTCTTCGCCTCCGCCGCCCCGAGGAACATGGCCACCGTCACCGACGCCGGTCACGCCGCCGGCACCCCCACCGTCTTCGCCCGCAACCAGCTGGTCATCGCCGTACCCGAGGGCAATCCGCAGCGGCTCGCCGGACTGGCCGACCTCGCCCGGCCCGGGCTGAAGGTCGCCCTCTGCGCCACCCAGGTGCCGTGCGGGGCGGCGGCGACCACCGCCCTGGACGCGGCCGGCGTCCGGGTCACCCCGGTCACCCTCGAACAGGACGTCAAGGGCGCGCTGGCCAAGGTGAAGCTCGGCGAGGTCGACGCCGCCCTGGTCTACCGCACCGACACCCGCGCGGCCGACCGGGAGATCGACGGTATCGATTTCCCGGAGGCCACGCGGACCGTCAACGACTACCCGATCGTGGTGCTGGCCGACGCGCCGAACCCGACGGCCGCCCGTGCCTTCGTCGCGCTGGTCCGTTCCGCGGCCGGCCGGACGGTCCTCACCGACGCCGGGTTCCAGCCCCCGTCGGGGCCGTGACCGCCCCCGCCCGCCGACGCGGCACCGGTCAACGGGTGCCGGTCGCGCTGCTCGTACCGGCCGCGCTCGGGGTGCTGTTCCTGGTGCTGCCGCTGGGCGGCCTGCTGCTGCGGACGCCGTGGACGTCGCTGGCGCCACGTCTCGCCGCGCCCGGCGTGCTCACCGCGCTGCGGTTGTCCGTCCAGTGCGCCACCCTCGCCACGCTGCTCTGCCTCGCGCTGGGCGTACCCCTGGCCTGGTTGCTGGCCCGGGTCGAGTTCCCCGGGCGGCGGTGGGTCCGGGCGCTGGTCACCGTGCCGCTGGTGCTGCCGCCGGTGGTCGGCGGGGTGGCCCTGCTGCTGGTCTTCGGCCGGCGCGGACCGGTCGGCGGCTGGCTCGACGCCACCTTCGGCGTCACCCTGCCGTTCACCACCACCGGTGTGGTGCTCGCCGAGGCGTTCGTGGCGATGCCGTTCCTGATCATCGCGGTGGAGGGGGCGCTGCGCGGCGCCGACCACCGCTACGAGGAGGCCGCCGCGACCCTCGGCGCGGGCCGGTGGACCACCTTCACCCGGATCACCCTCCCGCTGGTCGCCCCGGGCGTCGCCGCCGGTGCGGTGCTGTGCTGGGCCCGCGCGCTCGGCGAGTTCGGCGCGACCATCACCTTCGCCGGCAACTATCCGGGCCGCACCCAGACCATGCCGCTCGCGGTCTACCTGGCCCTGGAGACCGATGTGGAGGCCGCCGTCGTGCTCAGCCTGGTGCTGCTGACCGTCTCGGTGCTGATCCTCGCCGGGCTGCGCGACCGCTGGATCACCGGCCCGTGACCGGCCCGCTGCTGGACGGGCACCTGGTCGTCGACCGGGCCGGCTTCCGGCTGGACGTCCGGCTACGTGTCGCCGCCGGTGAGGTGGTCGCGCTGCTCGGCCCGAACGGCGCCGGCAAGACCACCGCGCTGCGTACCCTCGCCGGGCTGCACCCGCTCACCGCCGGGTGGCTGCGCCTGGACGGGGTGGAACTGGACCGCCCGGCCGCGCGGTCGTTCGTGCGGCCCGAGCGACGACCGGTCGGCGTGGTGTTCCAGGACTACCTGCTCTTCCCGCACCTGACCGCCCGGGACAACGTCGCCTTCGGCCCACGCCGGCAGGGGCTGCCCCGGCGGGCCGCCCGGGAGCGGGCCACCGACTGGCTGGGCCGGGTCGGCCTGACCGCGCACGCCGGGCGTCGACCCCGGCAACTCTCCGGCGGGCAGGCCCAGCGGGTCGCCCTGGCCCGGGCGCTCGCCGTGCAACCGACCCTGCTGCTGCTCGACGAGCCGCTGGCCGCGCTCGACGCGCGCACCCGACTGGACACCCGGGCCCACCTGCACCGCCACCTCACCGACCACGCCGGGGCAGCCGTGCTGGTCACCCACGATCCACTGGACGCGCTGGCGCTGGCCGACCGGCTGGTCATCGTCGAGGACGGTCGGGTGGTCCAGGAGGGCGACGCCGGCACGGTCACCACCCGGCCGCGCACCGACTACGTGGCCCGGCTGGTCGGGCTCAACCTGCACCGGGGCCGGGCCGAGGGCCGGCTCGTCCACCTCGCCGACGGGTGCGCCGTGCCGACCACCGACCGGCTCGACGGCGACGCCTTCGTGGTCTTCCCGCCCACCGCCGTCACCCTTCACCCGGAGCGGTCCGACGGCGACGCCCCGCACACCTGGCCGGCCACCGTCGCCGGGGTGCACCGGCACGGGGACCACCTGCGGGTGCAGCTCACCGGGCCGGTCAGCACCGTCGCCGACGTCACCCCGGCCGTCGCCGCCGGGCTGCGGCTGCTCCCCGGGCAGCAGGTCTGGGCGACCGTCCAGGTCGCCGCGACGCGCGTCTACCCGGTCTGAGTGGCATCCCGGTCGGCGGTCGTGCCATCTCCCGCCGACCGGGGCGTGCGACAGCCGGCCGGCGGGGCGACGAGCGGTGCCGGAAGAAAGCTGGCTTCGGCCTTCGGCCTTCGGGCGAGGTGCCGGCTCCTGTCCACCGGCGCATCTCGTACTAGGGTGACGGCAGGTGTGCCGGGAAGACTGGTCGGCGTGCGGTAGCCCGTGCCCGAAACACCTTCGAGGAGTCACCGTGCGCGCCAAGGACCTGGCGGTGCCATTCCCCACGATCGCCGTCGAAGCCCCGGTGCTGGAGGCTGCCCGGCTGCTCGCCGGGCACAACCTGCCCGGGCTGATCGTCGTCGACGCCGCCGGTCGGCCCGTCGCGGTGCTGCCGGGCACCCAGGTGCTGCGCCTGGTCATCCCCGGCTACTGCCGGGAGGATCCGACGCTGGCCCGGATGATCGACGAGCCGTCGGCGGACGTGTTCCTGCGGGGGGCCGAGGGTCGTACCGTGGCCGACCTGCTGCCTCGTGAGCGGCTCGAACCGCCTGTGGTCGACCCGCAGGCCACCGTCCTGGAGGTTGCTGCGGTGATGGCCCAGAAACGCAGCCCACTTGTCGCGGTCGCCCCCCGGGGTGCGGCGATGACGGGCGGCATCACCCTGGACGCCCTGCTCGACCGGATGCTAGGCACGGCGTGAGCGGCCTGGCCTGGACGGCGGTGGCCGTCTTCACCGTCGCGTACGTGCTGATCGCCACCGAGAAGATCCACCGGGTGGCCGCCGCGCTCGGCGGCGCGGCGGTGATGTTCCTGATCGGGGCCACCGACACCGAGCACGCCTTCTTCTCCGAGCAGTCCGGCATCGACTGGAACGTCATCTTCCTGCTCGTCGGCATGATGCTCATCGTCGCGGTGCTCAAACGCACCGGCGCTTTCGAGTACGTCGCCGTGTGGGCGGCCAAGCGCGCCCAGGGGCGACCGTTCCGAGTGATGGTGATCCTGGTGCTGATCACCGCCGTCGCCTCGGCGGCCCTGGACAACGTCACCACCGTGCTGCTCATCGCCCCGGTGACCTTCCTGGTGTGCGAACGCCTGGACGTGCCGGCGGTGCCGTTCCTCATCGCCGAGGCGATGGCGTCGAACATCGGCGGCACCGCCACCCTGGTCGGTGACCCGCCGAACATCATCATCGGCAGCCGGGGCGGGCTGAGCTACAACGACTTCCTGATCCACCTCGCCCCGCTGGTGGTGCTGCTGCTGGTGGTCTTCCTGGGCCTGTGCCGGGTGCTGTTCCGGCGGTCGTTCCGCTACGACCCCACCCGCGCCGCGCAGATCGCCGCGTTGCGGGAGAAGGACGCGGTCCGCGACCCTCGACTGCTCGTCCTCGGGCTGTTGGTGCTCGGCGTGGTGACCGCCGCGTTCGTCCTGCACACCACCCTGCACCTCGAACCGGCGGTGGTCGCCCTGCTCGGCGGGCTGCTGCTGCTCGCGCTGTCCCGGCTGGACGCCGGGGAGGTCAGCCGGGACGTCGAGTGGCCCACCCTGGTCTTCTTCGCCGGCCTGTTCATCATGGTCGGCGCGCTGGTCAACACGGGGGTGGTGGAGCAGATCTCCCGGGCCGCGATCGACGCCACCGCCGACCGGCTACTGCCCGCCACGATGGTGCTGCTGTGGGGGTCGGCCGCGCTGTCGGCGATCGTGGACAACATCCCGTATGTGGCCACCATGAGTCCGGTCGTCGCCGACCTGGTCAACGCCGACGGCGACACCGCCCAGTCCCGGGTGCTCTGGTGGGCCCTGGCCCTCGGCGCCGACCTGGGTGGCAACGCCACCGCCGTCGGCGCGTCCGCCAACGTCGTGGTGCTGGGGCTGGCCGAACGCGCCGGGCAGCGGATCACCTTCTGGCAGTTCACCCGGTACGGGCTGGTGGTGACCCTGGTCATGGTGGGGCTGGCCATGCCGTACCTGTGGCTGCGCTACTTCGTGCTGGCCTGACCGTCGTCGGTGCCGCCGGGCCGGTCGACCCCGTCGCCGGCCCGGCGATCCGCGCCGCCCGGCCGGCGGGCCCCGTCGGCGGACCCCGACCGGGTGGCGACCGGGGAGCGACCGGTCCGGCGCAGCTGGTGCAGCACCCCGTGCCACGCCGGTGCCTCCCGGGCATCGTCGAAGGCGCGCGCCACCACCACGTCGGTGGAGGAGTGCGCCAGGATCGAAGTGACGATGGTCAGCGCGACCAGGTGGAACACCTTGTCACCGGCGGCGATGCCGGACTCCAGGACCAGCAGCCCGTAGACGACCGAGGCGAACCCCTTGGGTCCGAACCACATCGCGGCGGCCTGTTCGCGCAGGCTCAGCCCGGAGCGCAGGAAGGAGATCCACAACGCGAGCGGACGGGCCACCACGATCGCCAGCACCGCGAAGACCCAGCCGGCCCAGGAGATCTCGCCGAGGAACTCCACCGAGATCAACGCGCCGAACACCAGCAGCGCGGCCAGTTTCAGCAGCTCGGCGATATTTTCCCCGAGGTGTTCGAACGCGGCCCGTTCCCGGGGGCCGAACGTGGCCACGGTGATCCCGGCGGCGAACGCGGCCAGGAACAGGTTGCCGTGCGTGACCTTGCCCAGCGCCAGTACGAGCAGACCGATGGCGACCCCGTTGAGCGGCGCGTACGCCGCCGACGCGGCGAACCACCGGGTCCGCTCCAACGCGATCGCCGCCAGCGGCACCAGCACGCCGATCAGCAGCCCCACCGCCAACTCGGTGCCCAACTCCCCCAGGTGCAGGTCGTCGGAGCCGGCCGCGACCGCGAGCAGCACCACCACGAACGGCAGCGCCAAGCCGTCGTTGACGCCGGACTCGACGTTGAGCAGGTGCCGCAGCCGGGCCGGGACCTTGTCGTTGCCGACCAGCGCGGCGGCGAACACCGGGTCGGTGGGCGCCAGGATCGCACCGATCAGCAACGCCTCCGGCCAGTCCAGCCCGGCCACGTAGTGCGCCAGCACCGCCGTCACCAGCAGGGTCAGTGGCAGGCCCCAGCCCAGCGCCCGGCCCGGCAGCCGCCACGCCGCGCGCAGGTCGGCCCAGCCGACCCGCATCCCGTCGGTGAACAGCACCGCGAACAGCGCCAGCTCGGCCAGTTGCGCCACGATCGGCGAGTCGGCCCGCAGGTGCAGGACACCGCCGGTGTCCGCACCGAGCAGGAACCCGGCGACCAGGAACAGCGCCGCGGTAGACAGGATCGTCCGGTGGGCCAGCGCGGACACCAACACCGCGGCGAGCAGGACGGCGGCGAAGCAGAGCAGCAGCACGGCGAGACCTTCCGGGGGCACGGACCAGCGCGGTGCCGACCAGACTTCCCGGCGCTCCTCGGATCGCCGTGATCATAGCGGCCGGGCGCCGGCGCCGGCCCGGTGGTCGGGTCACCGCCCGGCGGGCCGCTCCGCTTCCGACTCGAAGACGTCCGGCACGCCGTCCCGGTCCAGGTCGATGCTCTCCGCCTCGTGCACCCGCCGGTAGACGCGTCCCCGGACCCGCAGGATGACGCTGGCCAGCAGCGCCGACAGCAGCGAGCCGGCGAGCACGGCGATCTTGGCGTGGTCGTCGCGCGCACTGCCCAGGCCGAAGGCGAGTTCCCCGATCAGCAGCGAGACGGTGAAACCGATGCCGCCGAGCAGCGCGAGACCGAGCACGTCGAGCCAGTTGAGGCCCTCGTCGAGGTCGGCGCGGGTGAACCGGGACACCAACCAGGTCGCGGCCAGGATGCCGACCGGCTTGCCGATGATCAGACCGACGACGATGCCGACCGCGACCCGGTCGGTCAAGGCGGTGGCCAGCCCGGCGAGGCCGCCGACGGTGACGCCGGCGGAGAGGAACGCGAAGAGCGGAACGGCGATCCCGGCGGAGATCGGCCGGACCCGGTGCTCGAAGTGTTCGGCCAGGCCGGGGCCGGCGTTCGGGCCACCGGCCGCCGCGCTGCGGACCACCGGGACGGTGAAGGCGAGCAGCACGCCGGCCACCGTGGCGTGCACACCCGACTCGTGGACCAGCACCCAGGTGAGGGCCGCCAGGGGCAGCAGCAGCCACCAGGACCGGACGCGGCGCTGCACCAGGAACGCGAAGGCGGCGAGCGGCAGCAGCGCGCCCAGCAGCGGGGCGACGGACAGGTCCGAGGTGTAGAAGACCGCGATGATCATGATGGCGAGCAGGTCGTCGACCACCGCCAGGGTGAGCAGGAAGGTGCGCAGCGCGGACGGCAGGAACCGGCCCACCACGGCGAGCACCGCCAGCGCGAAGGCGATGTCGGTGGCGGTCGGGATGGCCCAGCCCCGACCCGCGCCGTCACCCGCCCCCACGACGATCACGGAGTAGAGGACGGCGGGCACGACCACCCCGCCGACGGCCGCCGCCACCGGCACCGCGGCCCGGCGGGGGTCACGCAGGTCACCGGCGACGAACTCGCGTTTGAGCTCCAGACCGGCGACGAAGAAGAAGACGGCCAGCAGGCCGTCGGCGGCCCAGGTGGCGAGGCTGAGATCCAGGTGCAGCGCCGCCGGGCCGACGGTGTGGTCCCGCAGCGCCTGGTACCCCCCCGACCAGGGGGAGTTGGACCAGATCAACGCGATGAGGGCCCCACCGAGCAGGAGTGCCCCGCCGACGGTCTCCTTGCGGAGGATGGCGGTGATGCGGCTGGTCTCGCCCCACGAACGGCGGGCGAACAGGCTGGTACGGCGCCGGTCGGCGTCGGTCACGGAAACTCCTCGTCGGCAGGGGTCGCGTCATCCATCGCCGACCAGACTTCCCGGCACACCAGGGGCAACCCTACCCGCCCGATTGGCCGATCATCCCGGGACGGACCACCTGATCAGGCTGCCGATCCTCGCGCATCCGGGTGGTCCGCTCTCGATCGGCGGGTGGCCGGAGCCGATCGGCCACGGTTGCCGCCGATAGGCGACTCAGCACTGGGCAGCGGTCCCGACCGGGCCGACCGTGGAGGCAGCGTAACGGGAATCCGATTCGGGAGGTTTGCCTCGTGGACCCAGAGACCACCGACGACACCGACTACCTCGTCGCCACCGCCGCCGAGGACGACGACCCGGAGAGCCTGACCGGGGACGAGGCCGACCTCGATCCCGCCGCCGTGCCCGACGAGGAGGGGTGAGATGGGCGTACACCTGGCACCCACGCTGCGCGTGCTGCGCGACGAGATCGACACCCGCTGGCCCCGCCGGGACCGCAGGTCGGACGGCTGGCTGGGCGACGCCAGTCACCAGGCACGGCACAGCGACCACAACCCGGATCCCGACGACCGCTCGGTCAACGCGGTGGACGTCGACGTCGACGGCATCGACCCGCTGCTCGTCGTCCGGCAGGCGGTGGCCCACCCCGCCACCCAGTACGTCATCTACAACCGGATGATCTGGAGCCGCACCCGGGACTTCCGGGCCGCCCGGTACACCGGGTCGAACCCGCACGACAAACACGTCCATGTCAGCGTCAGCCACCAACGGGCCCTGGAGGACAGCCGACGACCCTGGGGGGTCGCGGCGGCGACGGCGGCCCGGTTGGGCGACCGGGTGTTGCGGGCCGGCAGCCGGGGCGGCGACGTCCGCGAGTTGCAGACCCTCGCCAACGGCCTCGGTGCCCGGCTCACCGTGGACGGCGTGTTCGGCCCGGCCACCACCGCCTGGGTACGCTCCTTCCAGAGCGCCCGCGACCTCACCCCCGACGCCGTGGTGGGCACCCGTACCGTTGCCGCGTTGCGCCGGGGCGTCCCGCCGGCCCCGGCGCACGCCGGACGGGCGGCGGGCTCCCGGACGGTCCGGGTGGGCAGGGTCGGCGATGACGTCGCCTTCGTCCAGAGGTTCATCGGGGTGGGCCGGTGCGGGCCGGTGACCGGGCGGTTCGGGCCGGCCACCGAGTCCGGGGTCCGCTGGTACCAGGAGATGCGCGGGCTGGCCGTCGACGGGGTCGTCGGCGCCGCGACGTGGGCCGCGATGGGGGTGCGGGTCACCTACTGAGAGTCCGGTCCCGGCCGGGCATCCACGCCCGGCCGGGACCGTGCCGGATCAGAGGGTACGGGCCAACCGGTCGGCGAGCAGCCGGGCGAACCGGGCCGGGTCGGCCAGGTCGCCACCCTCGGCGAGCAGCGCCGTGCCGTAGACCAACTCGGCGGTCTCGGTCAGCGTCGACGTGTCGTCGCCCCGCTGGTGGGCGACGCGCAGGGCGGTGACCAGCGGGTGGGTCGGGTTGAGTTCGAGGATGCGCTTGACCGGGGGCAGTTCCTGCCCCATCGCCCGGTACATCTTCTCCAGGGTGGGGGTGATGTCGTGCGCGTCGCCGACGATGCACGCGGGCGAGGTGGTCAGCCGGGAGGAGAGCCGGACCTCCTTGACCGTGTCGCCGAGCGCCCCGCCGAGGAAGGTGAGCAGCTCGGCGTACTCCTTGTTCTGCTGTTCCCGGGCGACCTCGGTGTCCTTGCGTTCCTCCTCGGTCTCCAGGTCGACCTGGCCCTTGGCGATGGACCGCAGCGGCTTGCCGTCGAACTGGCCGACCCGCTCCACCCAGACCTCGTCGACCGGGTCGGTGAGCAGCAGCACCTCGTAGCCCTTGGCCCGGAACGCCTCCAGGTGCGGGGAGTTCTCCAGCATGGTGCGGTTCTCGCCGGTGGCGTAGTAGATCTCGCCCTGGCCCTCCTTCATCCGCGCCACGTACTCGCCCAGGGTGGTGGGGTCGCTGTCGTGGTGGGTGGAGGCCACCGAGACCAGGTCGAGGATGGTCTCGGTGTTGTCCGCGTCCTCCAGCAGACCCTCCTTGACCACCCGGCCGAACTCGGCCCAGAAGGTGGCGAACCGCTCCGGGTTGCCGGTGCGCATCTCCTTGACCGTGGCCAGCACCTTGCGGACCAGCCGGCGGCGGACGATCTGGATCTGCCGGTCCTGCTGGAGGATCTCCCGGGAGATGTTCAGCGACAGGTCGTGGGCGTCCACCACGCCCTTGACGAAGCGCAGGTAGTTCGGCATCAGCGCGGCGCAGTCGTCCATCACGAAGACCCGCTTGACGTAGAGCTGCACCCCGCGCCGGCCGTCGGCCTGGTAGAGGTCGTACGGCGCGTGCGCGGGCAGGAACAGCAGCGCCTCGTACTCGAAGGTGCCCTCCCCGCGCATGTGGATGGTCTCCAGCGGGTCGGTCCAGTCGTGGCTGACGTGCCGGTAGAAGTCCCGGTACTCCTCCTCGGCGACCTCGTCGCGCGAGCGCGCCCAGAGCGCCTTGCGGGAGTTGAGGGTCTCCACGGTCGGTTCGCCGTCGTCGACGCCCGGCACGGTGGTGCGGATCGGCCAGGAGATGAAGTCCGAGTACCGCTTGACGATCTGCCGGATCGTGTTGCGGTCGGCGTAGTCGTGCAGGTTGTCCTCGTCGTCGGCCGGCTTGAGGTGCACGGTGACCGAGGTGCCCTGCGGGGCGTCGTCGACCGTCTCCACCACGTACGTGCCCTCGCCGCTGGACTCCCAGCGGGTGCCCTCGGTCTGCCCGGCCCGTCGGGTGAGCAGGGTGACCCGGTCGGCGACCATGAACGTCGAGTAGAACCCGACGCCGAACTGGCCGATCAGCTCGTTGCCGGCGTTCTCCTTGGACTCCTTGAGCTTGCGCAGCAGCTCGGCGGTGCCGGAACGGGCGATGGTGCCGATCAGCGACACGACGTCCTCGCGGGACATCCCGACGCCGTTGTCCCGCACGGTCAGGGTCCGGGCGTCCGGGTCGATCACCAGCTCGATGTGCAGGTCCGTGGTGTCCACGTCGAGGTCGGAGTCGACCAGCGACTCCAGCCGGAGCTTGTCCAACGCGTCGGAGGCGTTGGAGATCAACTCGCGCAGGAAGATGTCCTTGTGCGAATAGATGGAGTGCACCATCAGTTGCAGCAGCTGGCGTGTCTCCGCCTGGAATTCCAGCGTCTCGGTCCGACTGCTCACACCAACCTCCTCGTACGGTGGGTCAGATCCGCGCAACAGGATACGAGGTGCCGTGGCGGCCCGGTCACGCCCGGTCGTCGTCCCGACGAACCAGCAGGCAGGCCTGCGGGGTGCGTTCGGTGGCGCCGTCGAACTCCTGCGGGGCCCGGCACATCCGGGCCCGCTCCGGCAGCCCCGCGGCGTGCAGCAACGCCGCCACATGGTCCGGGCTGCGGCGACGGAACGCCAGGGAGACCGGGTCGCCCCACGCCTCGGTGTAGCGGACCGTCTCGTCGCCGACCTGGAAGGCCAGCAGGGCGTGCCCACCGGGGGCGAGGACCCGGCGGAACTCGGCGAAGACCCGGGGCAGCCACTCGTCGGGCACGTGGATGACGCTGTACCAGGCGACCAGCCCGGCCAGCACGCCGTCCGCCACCGGCAGGTCCAGCATGGACCCCTCGACGAGGCGCAGGTCAGGGTGGGCGAGCCGGCCCTGCGCCAGCATCCCGGGGGACAGGTCGAGCCCGGTGACGGTCAGGTCGAGGGCGCGCAGGTGGCCGGTGATCCGGCCGGGGCCGCAGCCGACGTCGAGCACCGGGCCACCGCCGCCGGCCAGGACGGTCTCGGCGAACGCGGCGAGCATGGCCCGGTCGACCGGGCGGGCGGCGAGTTCGGCGCGGAACCGGGTGGCGTACCCGGCGGCCATCGTGTCGTAGGAGGCGCGGGTCTCGGCGAGGAAGTCGGCGTCGGTCACGGCTGCGGACCCTACCGGCCGGGCGGCTGCGCCAGGGGCGGGGCCACACCCGACCGACCCGGCGTCGGCGTCGGCCCCGGTCGGCCCGCTGGTGACGTCGCCGGGGGTCAGCGGGGGGTCGTCGGGCGGGTGACGTCGTGCACGTGGTGCACCACGTCATGCAGGAAGTAGACGGCGAAGCGACGCACGGTGAACACCGAACCGTTGCTGCGCCGGCCCGGCCGGGCCCACTGCGCAGGCGTGACGGCGTCGAACGCGGCGGCGGTCGACTCGGCCTGTGCGGCGAGTTCCCCGGCCACCCGGGCCGGTGACTGGTGGAAGTAGTCGTCCTCGACGGCGGTGGCGTCCTGGTCCCAGTTCGGGAAGACCGGGTCGTCCTCGTCGAGCATCAGCGCCAGCCGACCCCGGAAGATCCGGCAGGTGTCCCGCACGTGGCAGGCGTACTCCACCGGCGACCAGACGGTCGGCGCGGGCCGCCGGGTCGCGTCGGGCCGGGTCAGGACGTCCCGCCAGACCGGGACGGTGGCGCGCAGCCGACCCCCGGTGGCGTCGGCCCGCTGCGGCACGAAGCCGCACTCGGCGCACCCGTCGTCGATGACGCCGGTCCAGTCCCGGTCCTCCGGCGTGATCGCCGCCCACTCCGCCATGCGGCGATCCTGCCACGGAGGTGCCGGGCCGGAACCGACGGTAGGGTGTATGCCGCTGGCAGATCCGAGCGGAGGTGGTCGTCGTGTCGCGGGATGTGGAGCGCAAGCTCATCGCCGCCAACAAGAAGGCCCGCCACGACTACACCGTGCTGAAGACCTACGAGGCGGGCATCGTGCTGGCCGGCACCGAGGTCAAGTCGCTGCGCGAGGGGCGGGTGTCGCTGGTCGACGCGTTCGCCCAGGAGAGCGACGGCGAGCTGCTGCTGCACGGCCTGCACATCGCCGAGTACGGCTACGGCACCTGGACCAACCACCAGCCCCGGCGGACCCGCAAGCTGCTGCTGCGCCGGGTGGAGATCGCCCGGATCCTGGAGAAGCTACGCGACGGCGGGGTGACCCTGGTGCCGCTGTCGATGTACTTCAGCAACGGCTGGGCCAAGGTGGAGATCGCGCTCGCCCGGGGCCGCCGCTCGTACGACAAGCGCCAGGTCCTCGCCGAACGCGACGCCAACCGGGAGATCGCCCGGGAGTTGGGTCGCCGGCTCAAGGGCCGCCGCGTGGCCGGCGAGAGCCGCCGACCGGGCTGAGCCCGATCGGCGGCGGTCGGACGGCTCGCGGGGGGCGGGCTGCGGGCTCAGCCGGGGACGTCGTCCGCCCCGGCGGTGTTCGCGGTGCCCGGCGCGCTGGCCAGCACCACCGCCGCGGCCACGGTGGCCAGGGTCGCCACGACCGCCCAGGGTAACCAGCCGGCGCGTACCCCGTCGCCGAGCAGCAGCACCCCGGCGACCGACGGGACGACGATCTCGACCGCCCAGAGCACGGCGGTGACCGGCCCGACCTGCCCGTGCCGCAGCGCGTGGGCGTACAGGATGGTCCCGGTCACGCCGGAGACGACCAGTCCCCAGCTGACCGGCTCCCGCAGCAGGTCCCACACCGCCGTGGCCGGGTGGCCCGGCGGGTCGGTCGGTGGGGTGAACGCCCGGGCGCACAGCGCGGTGATCCCCCAGGCGAGGCCGGCCAGGGTGGCGGCGACGATCGGCCGGGCCACCCGCAGGGCGGCGACCCCGGCGGCGGCGGTCAGCACCGCCGCGACGGCCAGGCCGACCCGTAGCGCCGTCGACGCGGTGGCCGGCGGTTCGGGGCCGGCGGCCAACGAGATGACGGTCAGGGCGGCGACGGTGAGCAGGATCGCCGCGGTGTCGCGGCGGCGCAGTCGCGCGCCGAGCACGATCCGGGCGATGACCACGGTGACGGCGAGGGAGCCGGCGGTCACCGACTGGACCGCGTACACGGGCAGTTTCTGGAGGGCGACCAGGGAGGCGAGCCAGGCCAGCGTGTCGCAGGCCAGACCGGCGAGATAGAGCGGGTGCCCGAGGGCGCGCAGGGTGCTGGCGCCGCGCCGCGCCCCGACGGCCTGCAGGACCGAGCCGACGCCGTAGCCGAACGCCGCGCCGAGGGCGAAGGTCAGCGCGAGCCCGGACGTCACCGCCCGCTCCCGACCCGGGCGGGCCCGGCCGCCACCGCCGATCCGCTCATCGACACCGCCTCCGGCTCACGGGCCGGCCGGTCCCCCGGCCGATGCTCCCGTCGGATTGTCCCTGCCCCGCGTGCGGTCCGCAGCGCGTCGGCCGCCGGCCGGTCGCGCCAGTTATACAAGGAGTCTTGTACTTCAAGTCTTGTTGTTTTACCGTGGCGGCATGACGGAGGAGCACCCCAGGCACCTGACCGACCCCCGGGCGATGCGTGCGCTGGCCCACCCGACCCGGTTGCGGCTGCTCGGCGAGCTGCGCGTGCGGGGCCCGCAGAGCGTCGGCATGCTCAGCGACGCCATCGACGAGGCGGTCGGCTCGGCCAGTTACCACCTGGGCAAACTGGCCGAGCACGGCTTCGTCGAGGAGGCCCCCGAGCACGCCCGCGACCGCCGCGAACGCTGGTGGCGCGCGGCGCACACCCGGACGTCCTGGGAACCGGTCGAGATGCTCGCCGACCCGGAACGCCGGGCCGCCTCCGACCTGCTGCGCCGGGCGATCCTCGACCGGTACGTGGAACGGCTCGGCCACTACCTCGACGTCGAGGCGACCCTCGACCCGAGGTGGGTGCGCGGCACCGCCAGCAGCGACTCCTGGCTGCACCTGACCAGCGACGAGCTGATCGAACTGCGGGCCGACCTGGAGGCGCTGGCCGCCCGCTGGCAGCACCGCAGCGACCCGGCCCGGCCAGGGGCCGAGACCGTGTCGTTGATGTACCACGCCTTCCGGGACCAACGGTGACGCCCCGTCGCCGCGCCCCACTGGTCGGCCTGCTGGTCGGTCACACGGTCTCGCTCACCGGCAACATGCTCACCCTGATCGCGCTGCCGCTCTATGTGCTCGCCGAGACCGGCTCGCCCGCCGCCACCGGCCTCACCGGCGCGGTCGCCGCCGTGCCGATGGTGCTCGGCGGCGCGCTCGGCGGGGTGCTGGTGGACCGGATCGGCTACCGCCGGGCCAGCGTCCTGGCCGATGTGGTGTCCGGGCTGACGGTCGCCGCCGTGCCGCTGATCGACGCCACCGTCGGCCTGCCCTTCTGGGCGCTGCTCGGGCTGGTCTTCGCCAGCGGCCTGCTCGACACCCCCGGACAGACTGCCCGCAACGCCCTGCTGCCGGAGGCGGCCACCGCCGCCGGGGTGCCCCTGGAACGGGCCGTCGGCTGGTACGAGGCCAGCGAGCGGGGCGCCCGGCTGATCGGCGCCCCGGTGGCCGGCCTGCTCGTCGCCACCCTCGGCGCGCTCCCCGTGCTGGCCCTGGACGCCGTCACCTTCGCGGTCTCCGCGCTGGTCGTGACGGTGCTGGTGCCCCGGTCGCTGCGCCCGGCCACGCCCGCCGACCCGGCCGACGGCGGCTACTGGCGGGAATTCGCCGCCGGGGTGCGGTTCCTGGCCCGGGAGCCGTTGCTGCGCGCGGTGGTGCTGCTGGTACTGGTGACCAACTTCTTCGACGCCACCAAGAGCAACGTGCTGCTGCCGGTGGTGGCCGACCGGGAACTCGGCGGAGCGGCGGCGTTCGGCCTGCTGGTCGGCGCGATGGGTGGCGGCGCGCTGGCCGGGTCGCTGCTGTTCAGCGCGGTCGGCCACCGGCTGCCCCGCCGGGCCACCCTCGTCACCGCGTTCGCCCTGGCCAGTGCGCCGCCCTTCTGGGCGCTGGCCGCCGCGCCGCCGCTGCCCTGGATCGTCGCGGTCTTCGCCCTGTCCGGCTTCGCCGCCGGTGCGATCAACCCGCTGCTCGGCGCGGTGGAGCTGGAACGGGTGCCGGCCCACCTGCGGGCCCGGGTGTTCGGGGTGATCGGGGCGGGCTGCTGGGCCGGCATCCCGCTGGGCGCGCTCGCCGCCGGGGTGGCCGTCGACCGGTTCGGCACCACACCCGTCCTACTCACCGTGGGCTGCTGCTACCTGCTGGTGGTGCTCACCCCGCTGCTGGGCGGCCCGTGGCGCACGCTGGACCGCCCGGGCGTCCCCGCCCGCCCGGCACAGACCCCCACACCGGTCGGCTGAGCCGCATCCGACCAGGCCCCGTTTCCCGTTCTCGGTGATCAAGAGGTTCACGTCAGCTTCGATCTTCAGGTTGACGCAAACCTCTTGATCACCGGGGCAGGGCGGGACGGGACGGGGAGGCGAGTGGGCATGACGCGTCTACCCGCGGGCGTGCCGGTCGTGGCACGGGTCGGAACCGCCCCGGGCGTCGAGGGTGACGGGGGCCAGCCCGGGCGTCGGGTGTGCCCGGGGGTCAGTCGCGGCGCAGCTCGGCCTGGGCGGCGCGGAGCCGGTCGACGGCCGGGTCGGTGCCGGGTGGGACGCGCCGGTCCAGCTCGGCCCAGACCTCGGTCAGCGCGTCGGTCACGGCCCGCAGCTCGGCGGCGTGCCGGCGGGCGCCCTGCCGGTGCGACTCCTCCAGCCGGCGGGCCCAACCCGCCGTCACCGTGCTGAGGCGTTCACCGTCGGCGCGGGCCTGGGCCGCGCTGCGGGCGGCGGAGGCCGGCACGATCGCGGCGACCGGCCGGGTGTCGCCGTCGCGGGTGACCAGGGTGACCGTGTCGGTCAACTCGGCCATCGCGATCAGCTGGGTCAGCCGGGTACGCAGCTCGCGCAGCGGCACGGATCGGGGTTGACCACTGTGGTGGGACAGCGCGGGGGCAGCCATGTCCCCATGGTCCGACCCGGGTATGACATTTATCGTCATGACGGTCCGGGCGGGGCGGACGGTCCGTCCACCCCACCCGGGTCGGTCAGCTCGCCTGCAACGTCACGTCGTCGATGACGAAGCTGGTCTGCAGCGAGGCGTCCTCGGTGCCGGTGAACTTCAGGGTCACCGTCTGCCCGGCGTACGCGCCGACGTCGAACGAGCGCAGCGTGTAGCCGGTCGCCTTGTTGAGGTTCGAGTACGTCGCCAGCGTGGTGCTGCCGATCTGGACCACCAGCTTGTCGTACGCGACGGTGGTGGTCCGCTCGGTGGTGTCGATGTGCAGGTAGAAGGCGAGGGCGTAGGAGGAGCAGCCGGCCGGCACGGTCACCGACTGGGAGAGCGTGTCGGTGCTGGTGCTGCCGTTGCCGTTGAGCCACGCCTTGTAGGAGCCGGTGCGGGCCGGCTGGCTGGACGAGTTGGTGATGACACCGGAGGTGGCCGTCCATACGGTGGCGCCGGACTCGAAGCCGCCGTTGCCGACGACCTGCCCGCCGGTGCAGCTACCGGTGCCGGTGACGGTGACGGTGTAGCTGGCCGTGCGGGTGGCCGAGCCGGTGCCGGTCACGGTGAGGGTGAAGCTGCCGAGGCTGGCGCTCGACGACGCGCTGACCGTCATGGTGGCCGAGCCGCCGGAGGTGACCGACGACGGGCTGAACGAGACGGTCACGCCGCTGGGCGCACCGGAGGCCGACAGGGCGACGGTCTGGGCGCTGCCGCTGGTGGTGGCGGTGCTGACCGTGGCGGTGGTGGAGCCGCCCCGGACCACACCGCCGGCGGTCGGGCTGACCGCGACGGAGAAGTCGTTGGTCGGGGTGCCGCCGCCGACCGCGAGGGCCCAGATGGCGTACGCGACACCGTCGGCATTGCGGTTGAGCCCGGTGGCGTTGACGTTGTTGCTGGTGTCGCAGGACGAGTGGTAGCACGGGTCGTACGCGGAGTTGGCGGTGCCGCCCCACTTGCTGGCCTGGGCGCTGGTCTTGCGGGCGCTGGCCCCCATCGCGTACCCGGAGGTCGGGATGCCGGCCTGCTGGAACGAGTAGTCGTCGGAGCGGCCCTGGCCCTCGACGTTCTCCTCCGGCGACAGCCCGAGCGAGTCCCAGTACGCCTTCAGCGGCGCGGCCGTGGTCGAGGTGAGCCGGTTGATGAAGTAGCCGCCGTTGGTCGAGGAGACCATGTCGAAGTTGTAGTACCCCTTGATGTAGCCCTTCTGGGTGGCGCTGAGCGAGTTCACATAGAACTTCGAGCCCTGCAGGCCCTGCTCCTCGCCGTTCCACCAGGCGAACCGGACCCGCTTGGTCATGGTCGGGTTCTGCTGGGCGAGCACCAGGGCGTTCTCCAGCAGCACGGAGGAGCCGGAGCCGTTGTCGTTGATGGCCGGCCCGGCGGAGACCCCGTCGAGGTGCGCACCGAACATGACGACGTCGGTGGTCGGGCCCTGCGGCCACTCGGCGATCACGTTGTTGCCCTGGTAGGTGCAGCTGGTGCAGGTCTGCTCGGTGACCGTGTAGCCGGCGGCCTGGAGCTTGGACTTCACGTAGGCGACCGAGGCGGTGTAGCCGGCCGAGCCGGCCCGTCGGTTGCCGCCGTTGCTGGTGGCGATGCTCTGGAACTGGGCCAGGTGCGCCTGGACGTTGCTGACCTGGACGTCCGGCGCGGCGAGCGCGGCGACGGCCGGTGCGGCGGTGGCCGGCCGGGCGGTCGTGGTGGCCGAGGCCGGTGGCGCGGCCAGGGCGAGCGTCACCGCGGTGACGGCGGCGATCGCCAGGGTTCTGCGCTTCATACGAGCTCCTCATGGGGGTCGGCGGGGCATCCGCCCAGGCGTCACCGTCCCGCCTGTCGGAGGTGACCGGGGGTGGACGGGAGACCCGCGATCCGGGGGTGGGATCGCGGCGGAAACGCCGGGGAAGCAAACACTGACATGTATCAATCTGCCGGTCAATCCGTCGGACGGTGTCACATTCGCGGGCACCGCAGGGCGCGGCGTCGGGAAGCGGTCACCACAGCCTCGGCGCGGGGTGTAGACAACGCGTGTATACGCGGTGTGTATAGTTCTCCGCATGTCCATCGGCCAGACCTTTCTCGGCCTGCTGGAGGCGACCCCCCGGCACGGCTACGACATCAAACGACGCTACGACGAACACTTCGGCCACGCCCGCCCGGTCGCCTACGGCCAGGTCTACGCGACCCTGTCCCGGCTGCTGCGCGGCGGCCTGGTCGAGGTGGAGGCGGTCGAGCCCGGCGAGGGCCCCGACCGCAAGCGGTACGCCATCACCGAGGCCGGCGTCACCGACGTGGCGCAGTGGCTGGCCCGCCCGGAACAGCCCGAGCCCTACCTGCAGAGCGTCCTCTACACCAAGGTGGTGCTCGCCCTGCTCACCGGCCGTCAGGCGGCCGAACTGCTCGACGTGCAGCGCGCCGAGCACCTGCGGCTGATGCGGGACCTGACCCGCCGCAAGCGCGACGGCGACCTCGCCGAGCAGTTGATCTGCGACCACGCGCTGTTCCACCTGGAGGCCGACCTGCGCTGGCTCGAACTCACCACCGCCCGCCTCGACGAGCTGGCCGCGCAGGTGCGCCGATGAGCGCCCCGCTGCTGGTCGCCGAGGGCCTGCACCGCCGCTTCGGTGAGACGGTGGCGCTGGTCGACGCCGCGCTGCGCATCGACGAGGGCGAGGTGGTCGCGGTGCTCGGGTCGTCCGGCTCCGGCAAGTCCACCCTGCTGCACTGCCTGGCCGGGATCGTCCGCCCCGACCGGGGCCGGATCGTCTTCGACGGTCAGGATCTGGTGACGATGAGCGACGCCCGGCGCAGCGCCCTGCGCCGGGATGCCTTCGGCTTCGTCTTCCAGTTCGGCCAGTTGGTGCCCGAGCTGACCTGCCTGGAGAACGTCGCCCTGCCGCTGCGGCTGGCCCGGGTCCCCCGGCGTGCGGCCGAACAGCGGGCCGGGCAGTGGTTGGAACGGCTGGAGGTGACCGAGGTGGCCGGCAAGCGCCCCGGCGAGGTCTCCGGCGGCCAGGGGCAACGCGTCGCGGTGGCCCGCGCGCTGGTCACCCGCCCCCGGGTGATCTTCGCCGACGAGCCGACCGGCGCGCTGGACTCGCTCAACGGCGAACGGGTGATGCGGCTGCTCACCGAGGCCGCCCGGGACACCGGGGCGGCGGTGGTGCTGGTCACCCACGAGGCGCGGGTGGCCGCGTACTCCGACCGGGAGGTCGTGGTGCGCGACGGGCGTACCCGGAATCTGGAGGTCGCGGCGTGATCGGCCGGGGCGCGGTAGCGGACCTGGTGATGGGTGCCCGGATGGCGGTCACGGGCGGCCGGGAGGGTTGGACCCGGGCGCTGCTCACCGCCGTCGGCGTCGGTATCGGGGTGGCCATGCTGCTGCTCGCCACCGCCGTGCCCGGGGCGCTGGACGCCCGGCAGGCGCGCGGCGACGCCCGCGACGACCTGCGGATGGGCGAACGGGTCGCGGCCGGTCCCGGCACCCTGCTGGTCCACCCGGTGGACATCGAGTTCCGGGGCCGGCCGGTCCGGGGCCGGCTGGTCCGGCCGGAGGGGCCGGCCGCCCCCGTCCCGCCGGGATTGACCGCCCTGCCCGGCACCGGCGAGGTGGTCGTCTCCCCCGCCCTGCGCCGGCTGCTCGACTCCCCCGCCGGCCCGTTGTTCGCCCCCCGCCTCGGCGGCGCGCGGGTCACCGGCACCATCGCCGACGAGGGCCTCGCCGGCCCCCACGAACTGGCCTACTACCTGGGCGACGACCGGCTGACCGACGCGCACGGGGCGACCCGGCTGGACAGGTTCGGCGGCGGGCTGCCCGGCGAGGGTCTCGGCCCGGTGCTGATGCTGCTGGTGGCGGTCATCTTCGTGGTGCTGCTGCTGCCCATCGCGGTGTTTCTCGGCTCCGCCGTGCGCTACGGCGGCGAACGCCGGGACCGCCGGCTCGCCGCGCTGCGGCTGGTCGGCGCGGACACCACCATGGTCCGGCGGATCGCCGCCGGGGAGGCCGCCGCCGGCGCGCTGCTCGGCGTCGCCGTCGGCATCGGGTTCCTGCTCGCCGGCCGCCAACTGGTCCCGCTGGTCACCCTCTACGACATCAGCGTGTACGCCTCCGACATCCGGCCGCCCACCGCGCTGCTGCTGGCCGTCGTGCTGGCGGTGCCGGCGCTGGCCGTGCTGGTGGCGATGCTGGCGCTGCGCGCGGTGGTGGTGGAGCCGCTCGGGGTGACCCGACGCGGCACCCCGGTCCGCCGCCGGCTCTGGTGGCGGCTGCTGCTGCCCGCCGCCGGCCTGGCCGTGCTCCTGCCCGTGGCCGGTCTGCGCGAGGGGGACGGCGGCATCACCCGGTGGCTGGTCCCGGCCGGGGCGGTGCTGTTGCTGATCGGCACGGTCACCCTGCTGCCCTGGCTGACCGACCTGCTGGTCCGGCGGCTACGCGGCGGCCCGGTGCCCTGGCAGCTCGCGGTACGCCGGGTGCAGCTGGACAGCGCCACCTCCGCGCGGCTGGTCAACGGCATCGCCGTGGCCGTCGCCGGCACCATCGGCCTGCAGATGCTCTTCGCCGGGGTCGCCGGGGACTTCACCACCGCCAGCGGGCAGGACACCTCCCGGGCGCAGGCGCAGGTGCAGTTCCGCGACCAGCCCGACCTGGCCCGGGTGCTGCGGCAGCTCGGCGGGGCCGAGGGGGTGACCGCCGCGACCGGCACCCTCAGCACCGGGGCCACCGTCGGCTCGCCGGACGGCCCACCGGTGGAGATCCGGGTCGGCGACTGTGCCGCGCTGGCCGAGTTCGCCCGCCTCGACCGGTGCGCGGACGGGGACACCTTCCTGGTGTCCGATCCGGGCGACCCGGTGGCCGTCCCCGCCGGCGCGATGCTGACCGTCGAGGACGGGTCGCGGTGGCGGGTGCCCACGACGGCGCGGACTGCGCAGGCCCGACCCGACCCGGCCGGCTGGCTGCAGAACGGGGTGCTGGTCACCCCCGGCGCGGTCGGCACACGGACCCTCGGTCCGCTGCGGTCGACCGTCTACCTCCAGCTCGACCCGGCCGCCCCGGACGCGGTCGAACACGTCCGCAACGCCACCGCCGCGATCGACCTGACCACCCCCGTCTCCGTGCTGTCCCCGACCATCGAGTCGCCCAAGTTCGCCGACATCCGGCGCGGCCTGGCCATCGGCACGGTCGTCACCCTGGTGCTGATCGCCACCAGCATGCTGGTCGGCACGCTGGAGCAGCTGCGGGAACGCCGCCGCCTGCTGGCCATGCTGGTGGCGGTGGGCACCCGACGCAGCACCCTCGGCTGGTCCGTGCTGTGGCAGACCGCCCTGCCGGTCGGGGTCGGGCTGGTGTTGGCCGTCGGCTTCGGGCTCGGCCTCGGCGCTGCCCTGCTGCGGATGGTGCAGGCCCCGGTCTCGATCGCCTGGCCGGTGGTCGGCTTCTCCGTCGGGCTCGGCGCGCTGACCGTCCTGGCGGTGACCGGGCTGAGCCTGCCCCTGCTGTGGCGGCTCACCCGCGCCGACGGGCTGCGTACCGAGTGACCGGCCGGTCCGGGGCCGCCGTCCACCGGCGGTCCCGGACCGGGTCACGGAGGTCAGCCGGCGTACGGCGTGGCGACGTCGAGGATCCAGGTGACGCCGAACCGGTCGGTGAGCATGCCGAACCCGGGGGCCCACGGCGACGGGCCGTACTCCTCGATCAGGTCGGCGCCCTCGGCGAGCCGGCGCCAGAACGCGCCGACCTCCTCGGCGCTGTCGCCCCGGACGGAGACGAAGAACCGTTCGCCGGTCAGCGTCATGCCGTTCTCGCGGGTGGTGGCGGCCGGCGCGGCGGCGGCGGGGGCCTGGCCGGGCACGTCGTAGGCCATGACGGCGAACCCGTTGTCGGCGGTGACCTGGCCGAAGACGACCTTGTCGGCGTCCGGCAGATCCTTCGGCATCCCCAGGTCGCCGTAGCTGACGACGGTGCTGTGGCCACCGAACACGGACCGGTAGAACTCCAACGCCGCGCGGGCGTCACCCCGGAAGTTGAGGTGCGTGGTGGCGGAGATGGCCATGGTCGACTCCTTGCTGATGGATCTGTGCACCCGGTTGGGGCTGGTCAGGAGCAAGATTCTCCGCAGTAGGTGACAGGGTGTGGCACCTACTGCGGGCAGAATCAGCCTCGTGCCGACCACGTCCGCCCGCCTGCTCGCCCTGCTGTCGCTGTTGCAGACCCGTCGGGACTGGCCCGGCGGGGTGCTGGCCGCACGCCTGGGCATCAGCCTGCGTACCGTGCGCCGCGACGTCGACCGGCTCCGGGAACTCGGCTACCCCATCGCCGCCGCCAAGGGCCCCGACGGTGGCTACCGGCTCGCCGCCGGCACCGTGCTGCCGCCACTGCTGTTCGACGACGAACAGGCCGTCGCCCTCACCATCGCGCTCCAGGTCGCGGCGACCGGCACGACCGGCGGGCTCGCCGACGACGCGGCGCGGGCGCTGCACACCGTCGGGCAGGTGCTGCCCGCCCGGCTGCGGCAGCGGGTCGGGGCGCTCAGCGTCACCGCCGTCGCCCGGCCCACCACCGCACCGGCCGAACCGGTCGACGGCGGGGTGCTGCTGGCGCTCGGCAGCGCCGTGCACGCCCGCGAGATCCTCCGGTTCGACTACGGGCCCGAGCACATCGACGGGCCGGCCCGGCACGCCGAACCGCACCACGTCGTCACCTGGGACGGCCGGTGGTACCTCGTCGCCTGGGACCTCGACCGGGCCGACTGGCGGACCTTCCGCGTCGACCGGATCACCCTGCGCCCGCCGCACGGGCCCCGCTTCACCCCCCGCCCGCTGCCCGGCGGGGACGTCGCCACATACCTCACCGGGGTCTTCCGAGGGTCGGGCGGCGGGTCGGCGGACTGGCCCTGCCGGGGCACGGTGCTCCTCGACCTGCCGGCGGCGACCGTCGCCCGGTACACCCGCGACGGCCTCGTCGAGGAGATCGCCCCCGACCGGTGCCGGCTCACCCTCGGGTCGTGGTCCTGGGTGAGCCTCGCCGCCGCCGTCGCCCGCTACGACGCCGACATCACCGTGGTCGGTCCGCAGCCGCTCACCGACGCGTTCGCGCTGCTGGCCGGCCGGTTCACCCGCACCGCCACCGGTGGTGCCGCCGCCGTGGCACGAGTGGGCTCCGCCGCCCCGGCGCTGTCAGGCCAGCAGCGGGAGCGCAGCGAAGGTGTGGTCCCGCCACAGCCGCCGTGAGGTCTCCTCCGGATAGGCCACGACCGCCGGCCGCTCGTCGAAGACGCGCGTGCGGCGATCGGCGTCGTACGACGGCCACCCGGGGTCGCCGGTCGCGGCGAACGCCGTCCACGCCCCGCGCAGCTGCCCGGACAGCTCCTGCGCGGCGGGGGTGGGCGGATCACCGATCAGCATCGCGGGTTGCCCACTGGTCAGGTTGCCGAAGACCAGCGGCACATCCAGGCCGTGACAGGCACCGAGGCCACCGCCCAGGCCCGGCGCCGGCCAGGTCAGCTCGTAGAGGTGGACCCGGCCGCCACCGGCGAGTTGCGCGTCGGCCAGGTGCAGGCTCGGCATCCGGAACAGCCAGTCCGCGTTGACCAGCTCGTACAGCTGCTCGTCGGTCGCGTCCGGGAACGCCTCCCGGTATCGGCGGGCACCGGCCGGGCCGGGGGCCAGCATCCGCAGCGCGGTCTCGGTCTGCTCCGGCGTGACCTGGCCGAGCACGCCGTCGAGCAGGCTGAACAGCCGGTGCTCGTCGCGGGTGTGCCCGACGAGCAGTGCGACGTCCCGCGCGGCACCGTCGGCCAGCGCCCGCCACGGGGTCGCCGGCAGCACGTCACCGTCGACGACCGGCGCGAACGGGATCGGCCGGTGGGTGATCCGCCCCCACCGCTCCCGCCACCGGACGATCCCGGCCGAGATCGCCTCGCCCACCGCCGGCAGCCGGGCCGGAGCCACCGTCGACAGGTCGGCCAGGGTCGGTCGTACCCCCAGCTCGGCGGCGCAGGCGGCGGTGACGTCGGCGGCCAGCTCGGGTGAGAGGAACGTCCCCGGGACGCTCTGCGCGACCGCCCGCCGGAACAGTCCGCCGGCGCGCGGCATGGCCAGCAGCGCGGCGACCGAGCCGCCACCGGCCGACTGCCCGAAGACCGTCACCCGGTCCGGGTCGCCCCCGAAGGCACTGATGTTGTCCCGCACCCAGCGCAGGGCCGCGACCTGGTCGAGCAGCCCCCGGTTGGCCGGGGCCCCGTCGAGCTGCCCGAAACCCTCGAAACCGAGGCGGTAGTTGAGCGTCACCACCACGACTCCGCCGCCGGCGAGGTGGCCGCCGTCGTACTCCGGGAGGCCGGAACAGCCGACGAGGTAACCACCACCGGGGACCCACACCAGGACCGGCAACCCCGCCGCCGGGTCCGGCTCCGGCGTCCAGACGTTGAGCGTCAGCCAGTCGTCGCCGACGCCCTGCGGGGACGTCCCGAACGCGCCGGGCGGCGGGGGCGGCGGACCGAAGGCGACCGCCGGACGTACGCCCGCCCAGCCGCGTACCGGCTGCGGCGCGGCGAACCGGAGGGCTCCGACCGGCGGCTCGGCGTACGGGATGCCACGGAACACCGCCCGGCCCGCCTCCCGGCAGCCGCGCAGGACACCGGCCACGGTACGGACTTCCGGCGCGGACTCCGACGGCATGCTGGCCCCTCCCCCGCTCCCGGTCGACCGCAGCATCCCAGCGCCCGCCGACCACCGGCAAACCAATTGGGCCAGGACGGGAAATCGAAGCACCTGGTGCCCTGGTGGCTATGCCGGTGATGGCGCCAAGGGTCAGGGTGACTGGTGCGGGACCCGGCCAGTCATCGCAGGCGGTCCTGCGTGTCTGCCGCGGCGGGTCGCGGTCGCGATGGTGGGCAGAGTGCAGAGAAAGCGTGGATGACGGGGGCGAGCCGGTCGGGTGTGGTGCCGTGCAGGACCAGCTCGTCGGCACCGGCGTCGAGGTAGTCCTGAAGCCGGGCGGCGCAGGCATGGGGGCTTCCGGTCGCGGTGGACTCATCAAGCCAGGTTGCGGGTATCAGGTCGGCGGCCTCGGCGAGGTCGAGGGGGTCGAGGACGGCGTCGGCGTACGTGTCGCCGAGCCGGGCGATGTGGGGGTGTCCGCGCAGTCGTCGAAGCGCGTCCAGGTCCCAGCCGTTGATCCGCACCAGCCGTTCGCCGCCGACGGGAGCCTGTAGGTAGGTTGCCGCCCGACCCGCGATGACATCCCTGGCCTCGGGTGTCGGGTCGGCCGCGGTGAGGACGGTGGCGTAGATGCGCACGGCGTTCGGGCTACGGCCACAGGTTGTCGCGGCCTGGCGGACGCGGGCGGCGATCCGTGCGACTGCCTGCGGCGTGGTGAACGCCGGCAGGAGCACACCGTCGAAGTGTTCTCCGGCGAGCCGCAAGGACTGCTCACCTATCCCGGCCAGGACGACGCGGGGTGGCGGTGTGGTCGGCAGTTCCCGGAGCTGAAGCCTCGGGAAATCGCCTGCGGGGCCGTGGTAGGTCACCTCTTCGCCGTTCCACAGGCGGCGCAGCATGGTCACGGTGTCGACAACCATCCGCGCCGTGGCGGTGGGCGGCACGCCGAGTCCGGACAGCCAGCTGCCGCCGCGTCCGAGCCCGAGCAGGAAGCGGCCTGCGGTCAGCGACTGGAGGGTGGTCGCGAGTGAGGCGAGCTGCAGGGGGTGCCGGGTCTGAAAGGGGACGACTCCGGCGGCGATGCCGGGTCGTGTGGTGCATGCGGCCAGTGCGCCTGCGAGTGCGCCGAGGTCCTTCGTGCCGAACTTCTCGGAGATCCACAGGTTGCTGAGCCCGAGTGCCTCTCCGGCCTGCGCCTGGGCGATGCCCGTACGCGCGTCAGGCACGCGGCCGGACAGGATGTATGCCCCCAGCGGCAGGGTAGTGGGGGTGGAAGGGGTGTCGCTCACGGCATCCTGCCGTGGTGGTCCGCGCTTGCGGTGTCCCGCTGCACGGCGAGCAGGGCCTTGAGGCAGAGCGCGGTGGTGACCGCGCGGCTTCCCCACACTCTGGCGTGGTTGTCCAGCCAGGGCACCGCCTCCCAGGAGCCGTCCGGGAATTGGCTGCCGACCAGCAGCTGGCAGTCGTCCGGGGACACGGCGGTGCCGGCCGCGGTCAGGGCCAGCATGGCCAGGGCCCGGTTGAGGGGATCGGGTGCGGGTGCCTGTGCGAGGAAGTGTGCGGCCCGGGCGATCTCTTGTTGATGTCCGCCCAGGGCAGCGAGGTGGCGTACGGCGACGTAGGTGCTGTAGCAGGTTCCCACATACCAGGAGGCTCGCCAGAAGCCCATGGGCTGTTGCTGGTCGATCAGCCAGCGGGTTGCCGGGCCGACGAGCGGGCTCAGCGGTAGGGGCCCGATGTGCTGCTCGTACAGGTGGGTGGCGTGTGCGAGGTTCGCGACCACCTCGGGGTCGCGGCCGGTGTCGTTCCGGCCCCGGCCCCAGACCCGGTTGGCCGTATCGCGTTCGCCGGGTGTGTCGAGCAGCCAGGTGTTGACGACGCCGTCGTCCCATGCGTTGCGCGCGGCGAGAGCGGTGGCGGCGCGTACGACGGCGTTGTCGGCGTGGCCTGTGCGGATGAGGATCCGCAGGACCTGGGCGAGGGTGTCGGCGTCGTGCGGTAGGGGTGCGAAGCCGGGGAAGTACCGCCAGGAGACGCCGTCGCGTTGGGAGAACAGCCAGGCGGTGTTCTCGTCGGCGAGTCGCCGGCATTCCTTGTGGCCGGCCTCTGCGGCGTCCAGGAGTGCCTCGGTGATGGTGGCAACGTGGTAGATGGCGCCCACGCAGCGGAACTCGGCGAACCTCCCTGCCTCTTCTCCCGCCGTTGGCAGGGGCTGGTGCTGCTGGTCGAGCTTGACGAACTGCGCGGTGGAGTAGGAGCCCATGATGTGTGCCGCGTCCGGGTAGGACAGTTCGTGCTGTCCTACCAAGTACTCCAGTGCCCGTTCCACGGCGGCGTCAACGGTGGGTGGGGTCATCGGATCACCGCCTCCGGTGAGGTCGACACGGGTGGCTCCGTGCGGGAACGCACGGCCAGCGGAATGGGCCCCGGCATCGGGATGAGCGTGGTGACGATCCGGGCCGGTTCGTCGGACACCGGAACCAGGGTGTGCCGTTGGGCCAGGGTGGCGAGGAACACGGACGCCTCGGTGTGGGAGAACGGGCCCCCGATGCACCCTCGCGGGCCGGCGCCGAAGGGCAGGTAGGCGTGGGGCGGGATCGTCTCGGCGCGGGCCGGCAGCCAGCGGTCCGGGTCGAAGTGCTCCGGGTCCGGGAAGAGGGCCGGGTCGCGGTGCAGGGCGAAGATGGAGAACAGCACCATCGCGTCGGCCGGGAGCCGGTAGCCGCCGAGGTCGACGTCGACGAGGGGGCGGCGCATCAGCATCCAGGTGGTCGGGTAGAGGCGCAGGGTCTCCTTGACGACGCGATGGGTGTACTGCAGTCGGCCCAGGTCCTCGTACCGCACCGGACGGCCCTGCAGGACGTCGTCGACCTCGTCCTGCACGGCGCGTTGCGCAGCCGGGTGGGCGGCGAGCAGGTAGGCCGCCCAGGACATCGCCGCCGCCGTCGTCTCGCTGCCGGCGATGATCATGCTGGTGACCTCGTCGTAGACCTGGTCGTCCGTCATGGCCGCACCGGTGTCCGCGTCCACGGCCTGCAGCAGCGAGGTCAGCAGGTCCGGGTGTTGCCCGAGGTCGAGGCGGTGCTGACGGATCATCCGGTAGACCACGGCTTGGAACCGCGGCAGCGCGCGCTCGAATGCCCGGTTGGTCGGTGTCGGCAACCGGTCCAGGAAGTCGAACGGCGCCAGGGCGCGCTGGCCAAGACCCCGCAGCAGCACGGGGAGGGTCTCCTGGACCTCGGCCGCGGCCGCCGGGTCGAGGTCCGTGGAGAACAGGACCCGGGCGACGATGCCGAGCGCCAACGGGAAGGTGACCTCGTCCATCCGGACCACTTCCCCGTCGGCCCATGCGGTCACCAGCCCCTGGACGTGCTCCCCCATGGTCCGGGTGTAGCCGGCGATCTCGGAGGCGTGGACTGCCGGCTGGATGAGTCGACGCTGCCGGGCGTGGAAGTCCCCCTCCGACGTGAACAGGCCGTTGCGGGCCAGGACCTGCGCCTTTTGGAACATCACCCCCTTGTGGAACTTCTCGGCATCCGTCACCAGCATCTGACGGATCAGCTCGGGGTGGTTCACCACGTACGCCGTCCGCGGGCCCAGTTTGAACGTGGCCACATCGCCGTAGCGGCGGAGCTGCTGCACGAACCCCAGCGGATCGCGGCGGATGCGCACGGCGCTGCCGACCAGCGGAACACGCGAACGCATCGCCTTCGGCACCCGGTGCGGGACTGCCATCGACACGGACTTCTCTCCGTCCTGCCAGGGAACGTGGATTCGTCTCATGGCCGCTGGTGCTCCGACCGCGCCGGAGCCGGCGCGCCCAGCCGGACAGGGAGCGCGGTGACACTACGGCTGTACGAGGTGCGTCCCCACGTCACCGGCCCCTCCAAGTGCAGGTCCGGCAGGAGCGCGGAGATCTCCTCGAAGACCACTTCGAGCTCCATCGAGGCCAGGTGCGCCCCGACGCAGCGGTGGATCCCCGTGCCGTAGGCCAGCACGGGGGCAGCGCCACGCCGCCGTGCTGAGGGATCGAAGCGCGACGGATCGAACACTCCAGGATCTTGGAACGCCCGGGGGTCGTGGTTGGCGCCGGTGATCAGCCCGTAGATCCGCGAGCCCGCAGGGAGAACCTCACCCCCCAGTTCGATGTCGCGTACGGCGACTCGCGGGATCGGGCTGTACATCGCCGGTGACTCGAACCGCAGCAGTTCCTCGACGTACGCCGCAGCCCCGCCGGGGGATCCGTCGAGGCGGTCGACGCGCTCACGACGGACCAGCGTGCGCCACAGCGCCAAGGCGATGACCCAGGCCATGGTGGGCCCTCCGCCCGCGAGGATGGTGAACACCATGGCGATGATGTCGTTCTGCGAAAGGCCACCCTCGTCATCTCTCGTGTCGGCCAGTGCCGTGATCAGATCGCTGCCTCCGCTGCCGCGCCGACGGGCCACCAGATCCACCACGAAGGCGTCCAGTTCCGCACTGCTGCGATCCGCGTCGGACAGGCGGACGTCGGTGAGCGTCGGATCGAATGGCTGCTCGATGCGCCACACGCACGTGTTCAGCCAGGAGATATCCGCCGGGGGCAGGTCCAGCAGCAGGCTCATCATGTGCGTGGGAAGAGCCGTCGCCAGCTCGTGCAGGTCCGCCTGCTGTCCGGCGGTCAATCTCGCCGTGAGGTCTCGGACGCTGTCCGCCACGATCACCCGGGTCTGCTCCCGGAGCGCGGCCACCCGGGCGGCAGTGAGGTACCGCATGTAGACCCGGTTGAGGCGGGTGTGCTCGGGTGGATTCCGGAGCCCGATGGTGTCCGCCAGCCGACGGACGCTCGGGTGCTCTTCCATGGCCCCGGACCGGAGGATGCCGGCCGCCTGCACCCGGATGTGATCCGGCGGCGCCCGGAAGAGACGGGAGACGTCCTCGTAGCGGCTGACCAGGTATTCACCGTCCGCTCTCCGGTACACGGGGGCGTTCTCCCGCAGCCAGGCAGCCAGGGGCAGCGGATCCGCCATCACCGCCGGGTCGGACAGCACGGCGTACACGTCCGACGAGGCCAGCACCGTCCGCCAGTCCCGACTGGCGCCGGAAGCCGACGCAGCGAAGTGCGATGTGGCTGTCATGCGCGAATCACTCCTACCCTTCTCGCATCTCGAATAGCGCCACGTGCACAAGAACTTGTATGGAGTTCAGTCCATACGTGCGAGTGTCCCCTCACATCCCCAAACCGCTCTCCCCGTGGTCGTCTGGCGATAGCGGCGGACATGCGATCGGCTAGCGCCCCGTCTTTGAAAGTTGATCGTGTAATGCGATCGCCCCAGGCGCCGGGCTATCCCCGTAAGATAGAGAGACACCACCCGCCTGACAGACCGCTCAGCAATCTGCCACCGTTGGCAACCCCATCGATCGTGTTGCCGTTGCAGAGCGTTAGACACAATCCGGAGTCTGGATTATTGAGCTGATAGCAGTTAGCGTTGACGCCCACTTGCATGCCATTCCGATCGGAAGCTTCCAGCTGCGCCGTCGCGCCGGCGGCTGGCCACACCAGAAGACTCAGTCCAAGAAGGATGGCTCCGAATCCTGCCGTGAGGGCACGGCGATCACGATGGAGATGATCCATACGATGATCCATTCGTAGGCATGAATACTACTCATCAGTATCCGGATGCGAGAAGGAGATCGCAATAGCCACTCGACCATGGCATCGATCACCGCTCCTCCTCCTGATCGCCTAGCGATCTTTCCGAGACGGGTCACCAGGCCACTGGCTCCGCGAGCACAGATCCTTTGTGACTGATCAAGTGGTCGTCGGCGGGTTCGGCGATCTCGATCGTGGGAATGCCGGTTTGCGGCAGGAGAACGCGGTGTTGCGGCAGGAGAACAACGGCCGGTACTGGGCGGCGCGGAGCGGCAAGAAGGCAGTGCAAGCGTCGACACAGGTCAACCCTGGACCTGAACCGATGGCGTTTGGCACCTGCGCGACGACCCGGGGCGTCACCAGTCGACAGGTTCGGGCCGCATCCCCCGGCAGGGCTTCCCAACGTTGGGAGAGGGTCAGCGGCCCACGCGGACGCGGTCGGCGGCGTACATCTCTCGGGAGCCGTCGGCGCGGAAGATCACGATGACCGGGATGCCCTCGCCCATCTCCAGTTCGCGTCGCTCGGCGGGGGTGGGCATCCGGGCGGTAGCAGTGGTGATCCTGTCTCGCAGGAGGTCTGCGAGCTGCCGGAACACGGCGCGATCCGCACTCGGGTCGATCACGAAGTCGACGTGTCCAACAGTTCCACGACCACCAGGACAACCGGCAGGCTCTCGGTCATGCCTTTGATCCGCAGCACCTGCATGGCGCGGTCGATCACTGGCTCAGTAACGCCATAGTGCTCGATCAACTCTCGTCGGCTGGGCAGCCTGGAGCACGGCGGGAACTCGCCGGCAGCTATGCGTTCGGCGAGGTCGTCGGCGATCTGCTCGTAGCGGTAACGCAGTGACCAGCTACTCCCCTCGGCTGGCAACACGAGTAGACAAGGGGCGCAGCAACGGCTGAGCGGGGCGGCGTCAGGAGGCGACGAGGAGAGCTGCGGCCCGTTGGTCGAGTTGCTTCGCGAATGGAGGCAGGCGTGGGCCAAGGCTGCTGAGCCTGGTACGCATGTTCTTCACGGCCATGGTTGCTCGGCCGGACCGGACACCGGCCATCGAGTCCAAGGCGTTGTTCCAGCTCTCGGTCGCCTCGCGAAGCCGTCCGCGTACACATTGGACGTCGGCGAGGTTGGCCAACGTCAGGGTGTGGATCCGCCGGTACGCCTCGGTGTCGCGGGTGGCGACCGAGCGGCGCAGCTCGGTTTCCGCAGCGGGAAGGTCAGCCAGGTCGCGAAGGGCTTGACCGGCCTGACTCGCCAGCGAGGTCACGGTGAAGCCGCTGGTCTGGATCCAGGTCGGCTCGTCGTCCGGGGACGCCTTCGCGAGGTGGGCCTCGGCGGCCCTGAGCGCCGCCGACGTTCTGGCCCTGTCGCCCGTCGCGGCATGCCCACGGGCGGTGAGAACGGTGAAGAGCGCGGTCGCTGCCGGGGTCGCCCTCCCCCTCGACCAGGCGAGGGCCGAGTTGGCGAGTTCCAACGCCTCCGGACCATGTCCCAGGTCGACAGCCTGATGCGCCATCGCCCGAAGCGTGAAGCCGGCCAACGCCCGATCGTCCGCCTCGTTGGCCAATCGCAGCGACTGGAGGTAGTACCGCTGGGCCACCCCGTGCAGCGACGAATCAAACGCCTTCCAGCCCGCGAGATAGGTCAACTCGGCTGCGGCACTGAACATGGCCCGACGATCGTGGTCGGACGAAAAGGTGCCCTGGAGATAGCCGGCCACGTCGGAGGTGAGGTACTGGACCACGGCGAGCCGCGCATGCCCGCCACCGAACCGCTCGTCGGCCCTGCTGAACACCGCGAGCATGTCGCGAACAGCGTCGATCTCCCGGCGACCCACCGCCGCGCCCCCGACCCGAGCCCGCCGACCCCGGTCCGCGATGTCCTCCCAGGAGTCCAGCGGAACGGCGAGCGCAGCCAGTGAGTACAGGGCGGTGAATCCGAACGCCCGTCGTTCCACGTCGGCTCTCCCGAGCGTCAGGAGATCGGTGGCCGGGTCGTGCTTCCACCAATCCAGGCCGGTCAGATCAGGGTCCAGGCTATCGCCGACGACAAGCCCGAGATCGGCCGGACCGACAATCCGGCCCAACCGACGGGAGAAGGCTTCGGCCAGATAGCGGGAGGTCGTCTCGGCAGGCTTCACTCCGGCGATCCAGTGACCCACATGGGAACGGTCACAGGACGGGAGCGCGCCACCGTTCTCCAGCGCGACGGCACGTACCGCCGCAGCACAGGCGTCGTACGACCACTGGCACTCGCGAACGAGGGCCAGCAGCTTTTCGTTGCGTCGCCGTACTGCCATCGGCGGCCTTCCCGTTGCGGCTGCGTTCCACGCGTTCAACAGCAACGACACCCGACACGACTTCCAAGCGCCGCAGCATGTCCGTTTACTGCGAGTAGACCCTATGGGACAGCGAGTGACCGACGCAACGGTCGCCCCCGCCTCCCGCCAGACGCGGCAGAAAGCGAGAGCGCAGATGATCTCCCAGCTCCTGGCGGTCCTGTTCGGGGGGCTGGTGCCGGGCTTCCTGCTCGGGCTGCTCGCGTTCCGGGTCAAGTCCCGGTGGTGCCCCCGCTGCGGCGGGTCCACCCACCCCATGCCGCTGCCGGGGCACGACCGGTGACCGGGCCAGGCCGGCAGCGCACCGGCAGCGAGCCGCCGATCGGACGGCGGATGGCCGAGTTACGGGCCCGGCGGGGCATGAGCCAGCAGGTCTTCGCCGACCGGATCGGCAAGTCGAAGAGCTGGGTCGACAAGGTCGAACGGGGTGTGCGTACCCTCGATCGGCTCTCCGTCATCGAGACGGTGGCCGGGGCGCTCGGCGTCGCGCCGCAGCTCCTGCTCGGCGGTCGGAACCCGCCGGCACCGGTCACCGATGTCGGTGCCGCCGTGGAACGGGTCCGGGCCGCCCTGGCCCGGCACGACGCTCCGGCATCCGCCCCGGTCGGGGCGGCGGTGCGGCAGCTCGACGACCAGGCGGGCTACGCCTGGACGGCGTACCGCAACGGGCAGCACCCCCAGGTGTTGCGGATGCTGCCCGACCTGCTCGTCGACAGCCGCCACGCCTGCCACGTCAGCCTGGCGGACCCGCCCGTGCTCGATCTGCTGGTGCGGGTCTACCGGCTCACCGCCCAGACACTGGTCAAGCTCGGCGACGCGCACCTGGCCTGGCTGGCCGCCGACCGGGCGATGATGGCCGCCACCCGTGGTGACCCGATGCGGATCGGGCTCGCGGCGGTGTCCCTCGCGCAGGTGCTCCGCGCGCTGCGGCGGGGCCGGCTGGCCACGACCGCCGCGCTCACCGCCGTACGCCAACTCGACCCGGCGGTGACGCACGGCCACCCGCCGGCGTCGGCCCTGACCGGGACGCTGCTCATCGAGGCCGCCCTCGCCGTCGCCGGTCACGGCGACGCCGCCACCGCCCACGACCTGACCGAACGCGCCGCCCACCTCGCCGCCGACCACGAACGGCACGACCAGGACGGCGTCACGTTCGGCCCCACCAGCGTCGACCTCGCCCGTGCCCTCACCGCGACCCGCCTCGGCGACCACCATCGGGCCGTCGCCCTGCACCGCCGGGCCACCGACCAGGAGGGTTGGCGGCGGCTCCCCGCCGAACACCGCGCCGCCCACCTCATCGACATCACCCGGGCCCACCTCGACCTCGGTGACCACGACGCCGCCGGGCGGGCCCTCGTCACCGCCGACCACATCGCCCCCGCCGAAACCCGCACCCGTCCCGCCGCCCGGGTCGCCCTGGCCGCCGTGCTCCGCGCCGGCCCCACCCCGGCTGACGTCGCCCGCCTCGCCGCCACCATCGGGTTGACCCGCCCCTGACCTGTGCACCTGGTGGCCGGATCGGTCGTTGAGTGACGTCCAGGAAGCGCACCTGATCATCAGGCAGCAAACCGCCGACGCACTCGGACCGGTCAGCGGCTACCACGCCCATCGCCAGCCCTGAGCCCAGCAGTCGCGGCCACCGGACCTCCTGACCCGGTGGATCTCCTTGGGGACAGCACAATGACGGCATGAATCTTGCTAGGGTCCGCGCGGATGTCGCCGTGATCGACGATCTGTTGCGGGACATCGCCGAGCGCCCGGTCGACCTCGACGATCCGAACTGGATGGCCCAGATCCGGCAAGCGCCGCCGCCGGTGGAAGAGGCCGGGGTGGCGGCCGAGGCGTCCGCCGCGCTCGAGGCGCTGTTGGAGGCGTACGAGACCGGCGGAGCGCCGGCCCGTGCGGAGGTCCGGGACATCTTTCGGGCTCACCCGTCCTTCCGCTGGGCCGCCCACCTACCGGTGGCGTGGGATTCGGTCGGAGAGTTCCGCCGACGACTCGTCCATGTCTCCGCGACGGATCAAGGCGCCGATCCGCGCGACGAGCTGATGGCGATCTGGTCGCTGTGCCACCGGGCCCGCGAGTGCGGCATCGACGTCGAGCCGGTGCTCCGCGAGGTGGCGAACCTGTCATCCGACGCGGATCTCTACGGGTTCGGCTCGATGCAGATGCTGATCATGCGAGGGCTGGAGGTACACGACCTCGGCTAGAAATCGCGGCAGGGAGCCTGCCACGGTGCCCCGACCAGGATTCGAACCTGGGCTCTCCGGTTTCGTAGACCGGCGCGCTGTCCGCTGCGCCACCGGGGCTCACGGCCGACGCCCGGGGGCGTCGGCCGGTCTAACCCTTCACACAGACCACCTGCTTGAGGTGGGCCACCACCTCGACCAGGTCGTCCTGCTGCGCCATCACCTCGGTGATGTCCTTGTACGCGCCGGGGATCTCGTCGACCACCCCGGCGTCCTTGCGGCACTCCACCCCGGCGGTCTGCTGCGCCAGGTCGGCGGTGCTGAACGTCCGCTTCGCCTTCGTCCGCGACATCCGCCGCCCCGCGCCGTGCGACGCCGAGCAGTACGCGTCCGGGTTCCCCCGACCCCGCACGATGTACGACCCGGTGCCCATCGACCCGGGGATGATCCCCAGGTCCCCCCGACCGGCCCGGATCGCCCCCTTGCGGGTCACCAGCACGTCCACCCCGTCGTAGCTCTCCTCGGCCACGTAGTTGTGGTGGCAGGAGATCGGCTCCCCGTAACTGACCTGCGGGAACGCGTCCCGGACCACCCCGCAGAGCAGGGCCAGCATGACCGCCCGGTTGCGCCGCGCGTACTCCTGCGCCCACCACAGGTCCCGCCGGTAGGCGTCCATCTCCGGGGTGCCGGCGAGGAACACCGCCAGGTCCCGGTCGGGCAGGTCGGCGTTGTGCGGCAGGGTGCGGGCCACCCCGATGTGCCGCTCGGCCAGCTCCTTGCCGATGTTGCGGGAACCGGAGTGCAGCATCAGCCAGACCTGCCCGGCGTCCGGGCCGTCCTGCTCGACGCAGACCTCGATGAAGTGGTTGCCGCCGCCGAGGGTGCCCAGCTGGTGCCGGGCCCGGCTCTCCAGCTGCGCCACCTTCCGGTCCAGGGTGCCGAACCGGGCCCAGAAGTCGTCCCAGCCGCGCTGCTCCAGGCCCCGGACCCGCCGCGGGTCGACCGGGTCGTCCCGCTTGGCGAAGCCGACCGGCACGACCGCCTCGATCGCGGACCGCAGCGGTGCGAGGTTGTCGGGCAGGTCGGCGGCGGTGAGCGAGGTCCGTACCGCGCTCATCCCGCAGCCGATGTCCACCCCGACGGCGGCCGGCGAGACGGCCTGCCGCATGGCGATCACCGAGCCGACGGTCGCGCCCTTGCCGTAGTGCACGTCCGGCATCACGGCGACGCCCTGCACCCAGGGCAGCGCGCCGATGTTGCGCAGCTGCTGGGCGGCCTGCGGCTCGATGGCGTACGGGTCGGTCCAGACCCGTACCGGGGCCTTCGTGCCCGGCAGCGGGGTGAATGCCATGGTGGTTCTCCTCGTTCGTGGGGGCAGGGGTGAGCGGCTTCGCACCGGCGACTGTCGGGACCGGAACCCGGTGCGCGGCACCCCTCGGCGGGAGTCGGGGACGAAAAAGCCGCCCGGTCCCCTGGCAGGGGTGGGCGGCTGCGCGTGTCGCGCTGGCGCTATCCGCGCCGCCACCCCGGTCGCCGGCCACACCGGCGCTGGATTCGCCTGCCGGCGGGCAACAGCACACCACCGCACGGCAGCTGCCGTGTGGTTTCGGTGTGCAGGTGCTGCGACACGGTGCGCTCCCCGGTTGATCGGTGTGCTGTTGCCGTTGAACCTAGGCGGACGCCCGCACCGCCGCAAATGGATATTCCCGCCCGCACAGGTGGCGGCTATCGCGGTTCGCACATCCCCGACAGCCTGTCGAGCCAGACGCTGCCCACGAGGGCGACCGGGTAGCGGGCCTCCCGGACCTGCCCGTCGGCGGTCTGCACGGAGAACCGCATCGACAGCGGCTCCGGGCCGACCGCATCCCCGCACTGGAACAGCGCCACCACGCCGATCCAGCCGGTGCCCCCGGGCCGGATCAGCCGGGTCCGGCCGAGATCCTGGATCAGGACGGTGGGGCTCTCCGCCCGGACCGACCGTAGCGTGATCGGCGACGGCCCGGCGTTGACCACCGCCAGCGACCCCTCGATCCGGGCCCGGCCCCCGGAGTTCACGCCGCCGCTGTCCACTCCGGCGGGGATGGCCACCAGCGTGACCGTCGCGTCCCGCTCCTGTCGGGCGCGGGCCTCCCGCGACCGGTCGACACCCCAACCGCCCAGCACGGTGCCGGCGGCGAAGGCGGCCACCAGACCGGCGACGAGCCAGGGTCGGGCGGTACGCCGGCCACGGCTGCCGGTCGGCCCGACGGATTCGTCCCGAGGCGTGTCCAGGTCGATCACGGCATCCTCGGTGGACATGGCGACAGCCTAGGGTTCCCCCGGGCGGTGCGGGCGTGTCCGGCCCGGACACCACGCGGTACGGTCCATGGCCATGGCATTGATGCGGTGCGACTTCGACTCCGCGGCGCTGGGAATCAGCACGTCGATGACGGTGATCCTGCCGCAACCCGACCCGGATCTGCCCACGGGACCGGCCGACGGCGACCCGCCGGTGCTCTACCTGCTGCACGGCCTCAGCGACGACGACACCGCCTGGACCCGCCAGACCTCGATCGAACGCTACGTGGCGTCGCTGGGCCTGGCCGTGGTGATGCCCCAGGTGGGGCGCAGCTTCTATACCGACGAGACGCACGGCAACCGGTACTGGACCTTCCTCACCGAGGAGTTGCCCCGGGTCTGCCGGTCGTTCTTCCGGCTCTCCGACCGCCGGGAGGACACCTTCGTGGCCGGGCTGTCGATGGGCGGCTACGGCGCGGTGAAGTGGGCGCTGCGGCAGCCGGAACGGTTCGCCGCCGCCGCCAGCCTGTCCGGGGCGCTCCACGTCGCCCACCGCCGGCACCACCCGGACCGGCCACTCGACCCGGACGTCTGGCACACCATCTGGGGCGATGCCCCGACGGCCGGGGCCGACGACGACACGGTGGCGCTGGTGGGCCGGGCCGGGCCCGACACTCCCCCGCTCTACGTCGCCTGCGGCACCGAGGACTTCCTGTACGGCGACAACGTGCGTTTCGTCGAGGCCGCCCGGGACCGGGGCGTGCCGGTGACCGTGGAGTTCTCCCCCGGCGACCACGACTGGCCGTACTGGGACGCCCAGATCCAGAAGGTGCTGGCCTGGCTGCCGCTGCGCACCCGGCCCCCCGTCACCTGACCCGACGGGCGCGGCACCGCCGCCCGGCCGCCCGGCGCAGCGGCGGCACCGTCACCGGGCCGGGGCAGGCGGTCAGACGCCCACGCTGCCGTCCACGCCTTCACGCAGCAGGTCGGCGTGGCCGTTGTGGCGGGCGTACTCGTGCATCATGTGCAGCATCACCAGCCGCAGCGACACGTCCTCACCCCAGCGCGGCTGGTGGCCGGTGACGTCGAGCGAGGCCGCCGCCAGCTCGATACGCCGGGAGTGCGCCACCTCCCGCTGCCACGCCTCGAACGCCTCCGCCCCGGTCGACCCGGTCGGGTCGTACGCCTGCTGGTAGTCGCCGGTGTCCGACCAGAGCAGCGGCACGTCCTCGGCGTCGATCACCCGACGGAACCAGGCGCGCTCCACCTCGGCGAGGTGCCGCAACAGGCCGAGCAGGGTCAACTGCGACGACGGCACGGCGCGGCGACGCAGCTCCTCGTCGGTCAACCCCTCGCACTTGATGGCGAGGGTGGCCCGGTGGAAGTCGAGAAAGGCGCGCAGCGTCTCCCGCTCCCCGGCGCACAGCGGCGGGCCGATCCGTTCGGTGGTCATGTCGGGTCCTCCACGGGAACGGGGCCGCCCCGGGCGGGCGGCCGGAAGCCCTCGGGCAGCCTAGCGGCGTCCGGGTGCCGGCCCGCCGGGGCAGGTCGACCGGCGGCGGCCGACCCCGGGACCGATGACGGGCGGGTCAGCGGGGCAGGGACGCGCGGGCCACCGGAAAGTCGAAGTAGGTGTCCGGGTAGGGCTCGTCGGCGTACCGGTAGTGCCACCACTCCCGGTCGTAGTTGACGAAACCCTCCCCGGTCATCAGGCGCTTCAGCAGTTGCCGGTGGGTCCGGGCGTCGCCGGTGACCCGGGCGTCGGCGGTGTGCGCGAGCGGGTCGAAGCAGTCGAATCCGGTGCCCATGTCGAGGCTGCCGTCGGCGAACCGCCGGTCGGCCGGATCGGTGCAGGCCACCAGCGGCTGGCCCGGGGCGTACGAGGCGCGGGGCGGGGCTGGCCGGGGCTCCAGGGTCAAATCGAGGGTGCTGCCCCGGCTGTGTGCGGTGGGCGCACCGAGGTAGCCGTCGGCGAACAGCTTCGACTTGGCCACCCGGGGATAGAACTCCGCCTTCATCTGCTGCGCGGCGGGGTCCTTCGCCCAGCGGACGAACTCGTCGGCGGCGCGCTGCGGCCGGTAGCAGTCGTAGACCCGCAGGCTCAACCGTTGGGCGCGGGCAGCGTCCTGCACCCGGCGCAGCGCCTCGGCGGCGGTACGGGTGAGCAGGCACAACGGCTCGTCGTAGCCGTCCACCGGGCGGCCGAGGAAGTTGTGCGGGCCGGCGTAGCGGACGTCCACGACGATGCTCGGGTCGACCTCGGACAGCAGCACCACGTCGGTCGGGGCACGGGGTCCGGTCGGGGCACGGGGTCCGGTCGGGGTGGGCGTGGCGGCGTCCGCCGGCGGCGCGGGCTGCGGGGGCCGGTCACAGCCCGCCGCCGCGAGCACCACCGCGACGAGCAGCAACCGGACCAGCACCCACCGGCGGCGGTGCGCGCCGGGTCTCACCGCCGTCGGCGGATGTCGTGGGGTCGGTGGCGCAGGGCGAGCAGCAGCCCGGCGAGCCCGGCCACGACGGCGGCCAGGGAGACCGCGACCAGCGGACGTGACCAGGGGTGACCGGCCGGGTCGAGTCGGCCCGGTCCACCGGCGGCGGCCAGCGGGGGCGGGGTGGCGGCGGTCCCGGACGGGCCGGCGGTCAGTTCACCGGGGTTGACCAGGCGGCCCACGGCCGCACCCCGGGGCACTCCGAAACCCCAGTCGAGCAGGGCCGCGCCCTGTTCCCAGCCCCGCTTGTCGACGACCTCCGCGCCGAGCAGGGTAACCACGAGCCGCCGGCCGCCGCGTTCGGCGGCCCCGACGTAGGTGTGCCGGGCCAGGTCCGTGTAGCCGGTCTTGCCGCCCAGCGCCCCCGGGTACCGGTAGAGCAGTTGGTTGTCGTTCTGGATCGGGAAGGCCTTCTCGCCGAGCGCCGGCTGGGCCGGGATCATTGCCTCCCGGGTGGTGTCGTAGCGGCGGAAGGTGGCGTCGGCGAAGCAGGCACGGGCGATCAGCGCCAGGTCGTACGCGCTGGTGAACTGGCCCGGCCCGTCCAGCCCGGACGGGGTCACCGCGTGGGTCTGCCCCGCGCCGAGCTGCCGGGCGTGCGCGTTCATCGCCCGCAACCCGCCGGGCAGACCGTCCGCGCCACCGCCGAGCCGGGCCAGCGCGTTCGCCGCCTCGTTGCCGGACTTGAGCAGCAGGCCCAGCCAGAGGGTCTCGATCCGGTACCGGCCGTCCTCGGCGAAACCCACGGCGGAGCTGCCGGGCTCGATGTCGAGGTCGCCATCGGTGAGGGTGACCACCTGCCGGGGGTCGAGGGTCGGCAGCATGGTGGCGGCGAGCAGCAGCTTCTGCACGCTGGCCGGGGTGCCGTACTCGTGCGGGCCGCAGCCACCGAGCACGTCGCCGCTGTCCAGGTCGGCGACCAGCCAGGAGGTGGCCGGCACGGCGGGCGGCGCGGACGTCCCGGCCGGCCGTACCTGCGCCCTGGTGGCCAGGGCGGGACCGCCGACCGCCCGGGCGGCGGGGTCCGCGCGCGGCGGCGTCGGCCGGGGCGGCCGGGACGCCGCCGGCACGGGCGCGCACGGCCCGGTGGTCACCGCCCCGGCAGCGGCCACGGCACCGGCGGGCGCGCCGACCGGCGACAGCAGGAGACCGACGATGACAGCGGCGGTACGTCCCCGAACTCTCACGCTGACGAACGTAGTGATGCCGGGTCCGTCGCTCGGGCGATCCGGTGAATCACGCCCTGCGGGCCCGGGTCGACCGGTAGCATGCCGCCCCTGCTGCGACGAACCCGCAGCTCGAACCCACATTCGGGTCCCCGGCACCGGGCCGTGGGTGCGCCCGGTGGTCACCCGGCCTGCGGCGGGAGGTGTCGACGACGGTCCATGCGGGTAGCGGAGGGTAGGCACCGGTGAAGGAGGAGACCATGACCGACCCCCGTTACGCTCCGCTCGGCCTCGCGGCCGGTGGTGACCTGGTCGACGTCGATGACGTCGACACCCGCCCCGTGGTGGGGGCGGACGACGCCCGCGCCGACGCCGCGCGGGCCGGCGCGGAGGTGGACCTGTCCGGGGCGGACCGCGACGGCGACGGCGTACCGGTCGGGTCGGCCGACGCGGACGCCGACCGGGCCCGCGCGGCGGGCGAGGAGGGCTGACCGTTCGGGCGGGGGCGATCCACGCCCCCGCCCGACGGGTTCGGCGGTCTGCCGGGGTGCGACCCGGCCCGCCGGGCTCAGCGACCCCGGATGGCCCGGTGGATCTGCACCGGCTGGGCCGGGGCGCCGTCCACCGGCGCGGGGTCCTCCGGGGTGGGCGCGATGCCACCGGCGGCGATCCGGTCCAGGGTGGCCAGCCCGGCCGCGTCGATGCTGCCGAACACGGTGTAGTTGGGGCGCAGCGCCGAATCCGACTGCACCAGGAAGAACTGGCTGCCGTTGGTGTCTGGACCGGCGTTGGCCATGGCCAGCGTGCCCCGGGCGTAGAGCCGGCGGACCCCGGTGGGGTCGGTCGGCGCGGGCGGCAGGTCGGTGGGCAGTTCGTCGCGGTAGCGGTAGCCCGGCCCGCCCTCACCGGTGCCGGAGGGGTCCCCGCACTGGAGCACCTTGAGCGTCGGGTAGGCGGTCAGCCGGTGGCAGGGCGTCCAGTCGTAGAACCGGTGTCGCGCCAGGTGCAGGAAGCTCTGCACGGTGCACGGGGCCTGCTCCCGGTCCAGGGTCAGGCCGATCGGCCCCTGGTTGGTGCGCAGGGTGACCCGGACCGTGCCGTGGTCCGGCGTCTGTCGCGGGTCCCGCGGCAGCGGCACCGGCCGGGCCGCCGGTTCGTCGGGCGTGGAGGTGTACGCGCACGGCCCCTTGGTGGTCCGGGCGGCGCTCGGCCCGTCGGCGGGCGCGGCGACGGCCGCGGTGCCACCGGCGACGACCAGCGCGGCCGAGGCCAGCGCCGTCCCGGCGAGGCGGGCCAGCCGGCCATGGGCACGTGACCCGGCGGCGAACGGTCGGGGTTCACTCGACACTGTGGTCCTCCTGGACTCGTGGTACCGGAGAGGCGGGTGGTACCGGAACGACCGGAGTCTATGGAGGGCGGACCCGGTTGTCGACGCCGGCCGATCCCGGGCGAGGCGGCACCGGCGACGGGCGGCGGTCAGTCCCAGGCGACGCGTCGCCGGACCCGTCGGCGGGCCCGCCGGCGGCGGCCGACGGCGAGCAGGACGGCCAGCAACCCGACCAGTCCCGCAGCCCCGCCGACCAGCGCCCCACCGAGCCAGTCCGGCGCACCCACCACCCGCCCGGCGGGATTCGGCGCGGCGGCCACCGGGGCGGACGCCGACGGCGCCGCGTTGGGGGTGGTCACCTCACCGGGGTCGACCAGTCGTCCCACCGCGGCGTCCCGGGGCAGGCCGAAGCCCCAGTCGAGCAGCCGCGCCCCCTGCTCCCAGCCGCGCACCGGGCGGGCCTCCGCACCGAGCAGGGTCACCACCAGCCGCCGGCCACCACGCTCGGCGGCTCCGACGTAGGTGTGCCGGGCCAGGTCCGTGAAGCCGGTCTTGCCGCCCAGCGCCCCCGGGTACCGGTAGATCAACTGGTTCTCGTTCTGGATCTGGAAGCCGGGCTTGCGCAGCGCCGGTTGGGCCGGGATCTGGGTCCGCTCGGTCAGCGCGTACCGGCGGAAGGTGGGGTCGGCGAAGCAGACCCGGGCGATCAACGCCAGGTCGTACGCGCTGGTGAACTGCCCCGGCCCGTCCAGCCCGGACGGGGTCACCGCGCGGGTCTGCCACGCGCCGAGCCGGCGTGCCTCGGCGTTCATCTCGCGGACCCCGGCTGCCGCGCTGCCCGCACCCAGGCGGGCCAGCAGGTTGGCCGCGTCGTTGCCGGACTGCAGCAGCAGGCCCAGCCAGACGGTCTCGACCGGGTAGCGGCCCCCGTCGAGCAGGCCGACGGCGGAGCTGCCGGGCTCGATGTCCAGATCCGGGCGGGTCACCGTGACCACCTGCTTCGGGTCCAGCTTCGACAGCATGGTGGCGGCGAGCAGCAACTTCTGCACGCTGGCCGGGGTGCCGTACTCGTGCGGGCCGCAGCCACCGAGGACCGCCCCGGTGTCCAGGTCGGCGACCAGCCAGGAGGTCGCGGTGACCGGTGGCGGCGCGGGTGCGCCGGGCGGCACGGTCAGTCCGGGGGTGGCCAGCGCCTCCCCACCCACCGCCTGTTGCGCGGGCACCGCCGGGGGCGGCGTGGGCCGGGGAGGTCGGGTCACCTTCGGTGCCGGCAGCTTCGGGCACGGCACGACGACGGCGCGCGCCGATCCGGCGCGGACCGCACCGCCCGCGTCCGCCGGAGCGGGCGTCACGCCGACGAGGAGTACGGCCGCGACGGCGGCGGCCAGGACCCGGGCTCTCATGGTCAGGCACCCTACCGAGGCGGCAGGCCACTCCCCCAGGGGACGCGGCTGGCCCGACGGGACCGACGCGTCTCACTTTCGGTGGGCACCCCATTACTCCAGGTTGCCGAAAACGCCGCTCCAGAGCGCGGCCGGGATCGCTCCCACCCACACTGAGCTGCGGTTTTACCCATGACCACGGAGAGCTATCGGAAGCTGACCGAAATTCTTGAACGATCTCCGACCGGTCCCCGTATCCATCGCCGCAAGGACGGACCGGGGCGGTCGCCAGTGCCAGACGGCGGACACCGGCCCCCCTTCACCCCAGCCACCGTCGGGCCCCCGGACGCGACATCGTCCACGGCCCGCCGGAGATCAGAGGAGAGGTACATGGCCAGGCCAATGCGGAAGAATTCCGTCCTCAAGCTCGGCGGAGTGGGCGCCCTGGCGGTGCTGCTCCTGGGTGGCGGTCTGCAGCTCGCCTCCGCCGCCGAGAACACCGGCAGCAGCGCCGCGCAGACCGTGAACTGCCCCACCGTACGGGACAAGCTGCCGGCGATTCCGGCGGCGGCTGCCGCCGGAGTGGAGCGGGAACTGGCCAACCTGGACGAGGAGATCGCCCGGCAGAACGAGCGGCTGGCCAAGCAGGCGGCCAACCCGCAGGGCGGTGCGAACTTCATCAACAACGCCATCCTCGGCCCGTTGAAGAGCAAGCGCGTCGCGGTGCTGGACCGCATCGAGATCAACTTCAACCGGGTCGGCGCGCAGCGCCCCAACCTGGACAGCCTGGCCACCTGCGGGCTGAACGCCCCGGGCGTCGCCAGCGCGCTGAACAGCTCCGTCAAGGCCGGTAACGCCGGCACGGGCGCGAACACCACAGCCGCCGCCCAGACGGTGAACTGCCCGACGCCGCAGATCCCCGCCGTGCCGGCCCAGGCCGCCGCGAACGTCCAGGCCGAACTGGCCAACCTGAACAAGCAGATCAGCGAGGCCAACGCCCGCCTCGCCCAGCAGGCCGCCAACCCCCAGGGCGGCGCGAACTTCATCAACAACGCCATCCTCGGCCCGCTGAAGGACAAGCGCCAGGCCGCCCTCGACCGCATCGAGATCGCCTTCAACCGCGTCGGCGCACAGCGCCCCAACCTCGACAACTTCGCCGCCTGCGGCCTCAACGGCGCGGGTGCCGGCAATGCCGGTGCGGGTAACGCCGGAGCCGGCAATGCCGGTGCGGGTAACGCGGGTGCGGGCAACGCCGGTGCCGGCAACGCCGGTGCCGCCCGGACGGTGAACTGCCCGACGCCGCAGATCCCCGCCGTGCCGGCCCAGGCCGCCGCGAACGTCCAGGCCGAACTGGCCAACCTGAACAAGCAGATCAGCGAGGCCAACGCCCGCCTCGCCCAGCAGGCCGCCAACCCCCAGGGCGGCGCGAACTTCATCAACAACGCCATCCTCGGCCCGCTGAAGGACAAGCGCCAGGCCGCCCTCGACCGCATCGAGATCGCCTTCAACCGCGTCGGCGCACAGCGCCCCAACCTCGACAACTTCGCCGCCTGCGGCCTGAACTGACCCCTCGCACACGGACGGCCCGGCGGATGATCCGCCGGGCCGTCCGGCTGTGTAGGGACCGGTCGGCTCAGGGCGCCTCGGCCGCGCCGGTCTCGGCCAGGTAGCCGTACAACGCGGCGGAGGCCCGCAGCCGGCACACGCTGCGGCGGTGCAGGTCCTGCTCCCGGCGGGCCAGTTCGGCCCGGACCCGGTCCGGGCGGCCGGTGCTGCGCAACTCGTCGAGCACCGCGGTGATGATGTCGAACGGGTACCCGCCCCTGCGCAGCAGCGCCACCACCTGCGCGGCCCGCCACTCGGCCACGTCGTACACCCGGTAGCCGGTGCCCCGCTGCCGGTGCGGGCGGAGCAGGCCGCGTTGCTCCCAGAGGCGCAGCTGTGAGGTCCGCACCCCGACCTGGGCGGCCACCACACCGATCCGGGCGTCCCGGCGGGGCACGGCCGTCGCCGGGCTGCCCAGCACCGTCTCGAAGGCGCCCAGCACCCGGGCGATCTCGGCCCGCTCGCGGTCCAGCTCGGCATGCCCGGCGTCCAGCGCGGCGAGCGCCGTCGGCAACTCGCCCCGGTGCACGGCGGCCAACACCTCCCGGGTACGCGACCAGCCGTGCCCCTCGGCCATCCGGCGGGCCACCGCCAGGGCCCGGACGTGGCGTGCGGTGAACATCCGGTAGCCGCTCGGGGTGCGGTCGGTCGGCGGCAGCACCCCGTCGGCCAGATAGTTGCGCACCTGCTGGGTGGAGATTCCCGCGCTGGCCGCGACGTCAACCAGCCGCCACCGTCGCTCCCCCACCCGCTCACCCTATCGGTTGCCACGTAGTTTGAGACTTTCCGCCCAGCGCTCCCCTAGCCCACGCGGTGAGCGCCGACGAAAGTCTCAATGAGATCATGAATGAGAAAATCGAAGGTATGGAGCAATCAGCGAAGTCCGCCGACCACCACGACGTGATCGAGGTACGCGGGGCCCGGGAGAACAACCTCACCGGCGTCTCCGTCGACATACCCAAGCGGCGGCTCACCGTCTTCACCGGGGTCTCCGGTTCGGGGAAGTCGTCCCTGGTGTTCGGCACCGTCGCCGCCGAGTCCCGCCGGCTGATCAACGAGACGTACAGTGCCTTCCTCCAGTCGTTCATGCCGAACCTGTCCCGGCCCGACGTCGACTCCCTGCGAAACCTGACCCCGGCGATCGTGGTCGACCAGGAACGGATGGGGGCCAACTCCCGCTCCACCGTGGGCACCGCGACCGACGCGTACGCGATGCTGCGGATCCTGTTCAGCCGGCTCGGCGAGCCGCACGTCGGCGGGGCCGGGGCGTTCAGCTTCAACCTCGCCGAGGGCATGTGCCCGGCCTGTGAGGGGCTGGGCCGGGTCTCCGACCTGGACGTGTCGGCCATGGTGGACGTGGAACGCTCGCTCAACGACGGGGCGATCCTGGTGCCGAACTTCGCCGTCGACTCCTGGTACTGGCAGACCATCGTCGGTTCCGGCCTGTTCGACCCGGACGTCAAACTCCAGGACTTCACCGCGCAGCAGTGGGCGGACTTCCTGCACAAGCCGGCCACGAAGATCAAGGTGGGGGCCAACAACTGGACGTACGAGGGTCTGGTGGTGAAGGTCCGCCGGCTCTACCTGGCCAAGGACCGCGAGTCCATGCAGTCGCACATCCGCTCGTTCGTGGACCGGGCGGTCACCTTCACCACCTGCGCCGCGTGCGGCGGGGCCCGGCTCAACGAGGCGGCCCGGTCGTCGAAGATCGCCGGACGCACCATCGCCGAGTGCGCGGCCCTGCAGATCAGCGACCTGGCGCAGTTCATCGGCGGGATCGACGCCCCGTCGGTGGCGCCGCTGGTGGCCGACCTGCGCGACACCCTGGACTCGCTGGTGGAGATCGGGTTGGGCTACCTCAGCCTGGACCGGGAGTCGGGCACCCTCTCCGGCGGCGAGGCGCAGCGGGTGAAGATGGTCCGTCACCTCGGGTCCAGCCTCTCCGACGTGACGTACGTCTTCGACGAGCCGACGGTGGGGCTGCACCCGCACGACATCACCCGGATGAACGACCTGCTGCTGCGGCTGCGCGACAAGGGCAACACGGTGCTGGTCGTGGAGCACAAGCCGGAGACCATCGCGATCGCCGACCACGTGGTCGACCTCGGCCCGGGAGCCGGCACGGCCGGCGGCCGGATCTGCTACACCGGCGACGTGGCCGGGCTGCGGCGCTCCGACACGCTGACCGGCCGGCACCTCGACCACCGGGTCACCCTGCGGACGGCCGTCCGCACACCCACCGGTCACCTGCCGATCCGGGGGGCCGACCTGCACAACCTGCGCGACGTCGACGTGGACCTGCCACTGGGGGTGCTGACCGTGGTCACCGGCGTGGCCGGCTCGGGCAAGAGTTCACTGATCCACGGCTCGCTGCCCCGTCGGGACGGGGTCGTGGTGGTCGACCAGTCCGCCATCCGGGGCTCCCGACGCAGCAACCCGGCGACCTGGACCGGCCTGCTCGACCCGATCCGCACCGCGTTCGCCCGCGCCAACGGGGTGAAGGCCGCGCTGTTCAGCGCCAACTCCGAGGGCGCCTGCCCGACCTGCAAGGGGATCGGGCTGGTCTACACCGACCTGGCCACGATGGCCGCCGTCGCCACCGTCTGCGAGGCGTGCGAGGGGCGTCGCTACACCCCCGAGGTGCTGGGATACACGCTGCGCGGCCGGAACATCAGCGAGGTGCTCGGCATGTCGGTGACCGAGGCCCGGGAGTTCTTCCCGTCCGGGCCGGCCCGGGTCGTGCTCGACCGACTGGCCGAGGTCGGTCTCGGCTACCTCACCCTGGGGCAGCCGCTGACCACCCTCTCCGGCGGGGAACGCCAGCGACTCAAGCTGGCCGTGCACATGGCCGAGAAGGCCGCCACCTACGTGCTGGACGAGCCGACCACCGGGCTGCACCTGGCCGACGTGGACCAACTCCTGGCACTGCTGGACCGGCTGGTCGACGCGGGCAACACGGTGGTCGTCATCGAGCACCACCAGGCGGTGATGGCGCACGCGGACTGGATCATCGACCTGGGCCCGGGCGCCGGGCACGACGGTGGCCGGGTCGTCTTCACCGGCACCCCCGCCGACCTGGTCGCGCGCGGTGACACCCTGACCGCCCGCCACCTGCGCGAGTACGTCGCACCCCGGTAGCCGACCGGTCGCGCAGTTCGGCCCGGCCGGGCGGCGGCGTCGGTCGTCGTCGCCCGGCCGGCAGGCAGGACCGGTCGCGCGGGCCGGCAGGCGGGACCGGTCCTGCCGGGCTGGGGCGAGCGGTCCCGCCGGGCCGGGGCGAGCGGTCAGCGGTCGGGGAGCCGCCGCAGCCAGGCCCGCTGCCAGGGGGTCTCCACGGCCTTCGGGTGGTAGCGGTCGCGGACCCAGCCCACCGCCTGCCGGGCCGGCAGCCCGTCGAGGATCGCCAGGGCGGCGAGGGCGGTGCCGGTCCGGCCGATCCCGCCCCGGCAGGCCACCTCCACCCGGCCACCGTCGTGCGCGCGGCGCAGTGCCTCGCGGAGCGCGTCCAGGGCATCCGCGCGGTCGAGGGGCAGCCAGAAGTCGGGCCACCGGATCTGCCGGTAGGGCCAGGCCGGGGCCGGGCCGGGCGCCAGGATCAGGGCGAAGTCGGCGGGCGACACCACGTCGGCCACCCGTCGCCCGCGCACGGTCGCACCGCTGGGCAGGGTGACCACGCCGGTCGAGCTGGACCAGTCCACACCCGTGATTCTGCCCGGTACGCACGCAGCGCGCCGCCCCCGACCCTGGTGGGTCGGGGGCGGCGCGTGTCGATGTGCGGGTCGCCTCTCGGCGCGTGGCGCAACGCGGCTCCAGCCGAACGGAACTCCGCGACGGCATTTCAGGTGAGGCCCGGGGACACCGAACACACCGACGCCCTGCACAACGCGGGACCCCCCGGGCTCCTTCCCCGTCCTCCAGTGACCCCCGTCACTGCCCGCTGTCCGCCCCACCACGGCACCGGCCCACCACGACACCGGGCTGGCCGAGGTCGCCGCCCGCTGCCGGCCACGACAGCGGCGCTGAGGACGAGGGTCCACAAAGCTGACGTGCGCCTTGACGTGGAGAGTTGTGGTGCCTGGGCAGCAACAACTCTCCACGATCTTCGGCCGCTTCCGCCGACCTTCCGGTCCGCCGGCATGGCCACCTGCCGGCATGGCCACCTGCCGATCGGTCGGCGGTCGGCGGTCGGCGGTCGGCGGTCGGCGGTCGGCGGTCGGCGGACATGGTGTTGGCCGGCACCCCGGGTGTGGGGTGCCGGCCAACGGCGTCATGTGCGGGGTACGGGTCAGCTGTTCCAGTGCTTGGCGACCAGGTCGGCGGCCTGCTGCTCCCACTGGGCGTAGTGGTCGGGGTACGCCGAGACCTGGACGGTCTGGGCGGCCTTGGTCAGGGGCATGTCCTGCCAGCCGTCGACCTGCTTGAGGCCCTTGAGGAACGCGGTGGTGGCGTACTCGGGGTCGGTGATCTGCTCCACGGTGCCCCAACCGGACGACGGGCGCTGCTGGAACAGGCCCTGCGAGTCGTGGTCGTTACGGTCGCCCAGGTGGCCGAGGTTCTCCAGCTTCGACTCCTGCAACGCGGTGGCGATGGAGACGACGGCGGCCCGCTCGTCCAGGCCCGACTTCTTGGTCGCGGCGATGATCGCCTTGACGTTGCCGGTCTGCTCGTCGTTCAGGTCGATGCGGGACTGGTCGCCCTGCACGCCGTGCGGGATCAGCTTGCCCTTGTCCACCGCCGGCTTGTCGGCCTGGACGGTCACGGCGACCGGGCGGGTGTCGGTGGTGGCGTGGGCGTGGGTGGCGGGGCCGGCGAGGATGCCGCCGGTGAAGGCGAGGCCGGCGATGCCGAGAGCGGTCTTACGCAGGATGGTGGTGTTCATGGGGGGCTCCTTCGGGGGGTTGACGCCCTTGTCCCGACCGGGGGTCGGGGTGCCTGTCGGGGGGACAGGCTCGGAGGGCGTGGGCACCACGTCGGGGCGCTCAACACGGGGGAAAGAGATCGGGTGTTCTCCGGCGATGTTGGCCGGTCCTGCCACTGTCGCGGGGCCGCGCAGGGCGCGGTTGCCGCAGGCCGGGGGGCCGCTCGGGCCGGGGTCAGGTGTAACGACCGGCGTCCCGGGGCCATTCCCCGGAGGTGCGGACCGTATCCCGGGGCGCGGCCGGAGGGCTCGCGGCACCGGCCAGGTGTAACGACCTTCGGCCCACCATCATTCCGCCGGTGGCGGTGACATCATGCCGGGGGCGGAGGCGGACCGGGTGGCCGGTCGGTACGCTGCTGCGGTCGTACGCAGGGTGTAACGCCGCCGGGCCGGCCCGGATTCCGGCCCGGGGGTGCCGCCGGTCACGGCGACCGGGGGCGGACCGGACGACGCCGGACAATCGACGCGCACCCCACGACACCGAACCGTCCGTCGGGTGCCGAAGGCGTCACTGGGCGATCCGGGACTCGACCTTCGCCGCGCACGCGGTCACCACCGAGCGGGCGTCCAGACCCAGACTCTCGATGGCGACCAGCGCGGTGAACACCACGTCGGCCAGCTCGGCGGCCACCTCTTCGTGACTGTGCGTCACACCCTTGCGGGGGTTCTGGCCGAGCACACCGATCCACGCCCCGGCCGCCTCGCCGGCCTCCTCGGTGAGTTTGAGGATTCGGCAGGTCAGCTCGGTCTGGTCGGTGCCGTTGGCGGCGTCCAGCCAGGCGCGGGCGGACCGGGCGGCGTTTCAGATCAACTCGTCCACCCCTCCAGTGAACCGGACGGGGGTGACGATCCGTATCCGGGGGCGGTCGGTGGCGCACACCGACGACGGTGTGGCGACGAGGCCGCACCGGGACCGGAAGGGACATGCCGGCCACCCCGGAGGCGGTACGCATCCTCGGCCGGGCCGGGGTGAAGTTCGCGCCGGGCAAGGCGGCCGATGCCGCCGGGATGGCGGTGAGCGCGTTGGACCGCAACGCGCACCGACGGCAGGTGCCCGCCGGACCGATGGTCCGACGGGCACCTGTGCGTACCGGTGTGATCCGGGTCAGCGGGTCATGCCGAACCGCTGGCGACGACGCCAGCCGAAGGCGGTGAGCATCAGCACCACACCGGCGCCGACCAGCACGCCGCCGACCTTCAGCGGCGTGCCCAGGTTGTCACCGGTCACCGGCAGGTGCGGCTTCCTCTTCGGCAGCACGGTGATCGTCGTGCTGGCCGTACGGCCCGAGGTGCGCCCGGTCGCGGTGAAGGTGATCCGCCCGATGTCGCTCGGCCGGTAGCTCACGGTGAAGTTGCCGTTCGCGTCGGTCTGCGCCGTGAAGTGCCGCGGCGCGGGCTGGGGCTGCGAATAGTCGACCTTCACCATGGCGACGGTGGTGCCGTCGCTGCGCCGGGCCGGCGCCTGCCCCGGAACGGCCGCGGCGAGGGGCGCCACGGTGACGTCGATGTCGACGATCTCGTTCGGTCCGAAGCCGGTGCCGGTGAGGACCACCGTCTCGCCGATGGTGATCGTCGTCGGGTTGGCCGTCAGCGACGGCGTGGCGGGCGGATAGTCCGGTGGCGGCTGCGGGGTGCTGGTGGTGGCGGGTGGCTGCGGCTGAGCAGCCCCCGCGGCGGTCGGCACGGCCACGATGGCCAGACCGACCGTCAGCGCCATGAGAATGCGGGATAGCCGCATGATGGTCTCCTCCTACTGTTTGCAGCTAGGTGCGGGAACTACTTGGGTGGTCCATGGGGTGGCGGTCGGTGTGTGCCAGATTTCTGGGGTCCCGGTGGTGTTCCTGCCGGTCAGCAGGTCCACATCGAGGGTCCGGGTGGCCCCCGGGGCGACGTCGACGGTGGCTATGACGACCTGCCGACGACGCTCGATCCCGCTGCCCAGCGGGGTCGGTTTGCCGTCCAGGCGGGCGCCGAGCACCGTCCCGCCGGCCGGGCTGTAGATGGAGATCAGGGTCCGGGCGGTGTACGGGTCACCGGCCTTGCCGAGGCCGAGCACCGACTTGGTGAGACCCGAGTCGGGGGCCGAGGAGTGCAGGGTGAACCGCAGCCGGAGCTGCCGCCGCCCCTCGTCGGCGCAGTCGCCGACGGTGAGGGTCGCCGCCGGCCGCAGGTAGTAGCCGAGCTTGGCGCCGCTGCCGTCGTTGAGGAAGACCCCGACGGTCGGTACGGACTCCTGTTCAGGGAGCGCACCAGCGAGCCGGGTGTCGGCGAACGTCCGCTGTTCCGTGGATCGGGCACTCCAGAACAGTATCCGCCTTTCCGTGATGGAGCGGTCTAAAGCCGACAAAAGCACTCTTGGGTTGACCTTCTTCGTGAGGAAGGCGTCGAAGACGGCGGACGCGGACGCGGCGAAGAAGGCGTCCTGCCCGTTGTCGTCCCGTCCCTGGTAGGCGTCGCTGAGCAGGGTGCGCACCACCTGGCTGCTGACCAGGGTGGCGTCGCCCGGCACCGAGACCGGCCCGGTGGCCTGGAGCAGGTAGGACAGCATCACCGGGTCGACCGTCAGGACCCCGTCGACGGTCACGCCGCTGTGCCGTCGGTACATCTCCCGGTAGAGCTTCGCCGCGGTCGGGAAGTGCGGCGTGAGGTTGACGTCGGCCGGATAGATGCCCGGCAGGTCGGTGTAGATCCGGCGTACCTCGTCGTCGACCCGCAGCGCCGGGGTGAAGCGACCGAGCTGGGCGCTGGTCCCCTGCTCGCGCATCCGGATCCGCCCGTCGTCGGCGTGGATCACCGCGTACGCGCCGAACATGCCACCGGTGGCGCGCAGTTCGGCGAGGTTCTGCGACAGCAGCAGGTAACTGCGCGGCCCGTCCGCCCCGAGCAGGGCGGGCAGCACCCGGGCGCCCCGGTCGGCCGCCCCGGTCAGTCCGGCCAGCCGGTCGATCTCCGTACGCAACTGCGCCAACGCCGTGCCGAGCTGGCTGACCAGGTCCTCGGCGGGCACCGCATCGAGACCGGCCCGGGACCTGCGGACGGCGGCGTCCGCCGCGGTCAGGTCCGCCGAGGCGGCCCGCAGCCGGGCCAGGTCCAGCCGCCCCTCGGTCGGCACCAGCGTGGTCAGGTCGGTGCGCAGCAGCGCCGGGAACGCCTGCCGGGCCAGGTCGTCGATGGCCACCGCGATGGTCCGGACGGCCGCCACGTCGTCGCCGGCGTACGGGACGTGCCGGGCGAGCCCCCAGCCGGGATCGCCGGTGGCGGTCCTGGCCGCGCCGGCCTGCTCCTGCAACGCCGCCAGCGTGCGCTGGGCACGGTCGAGGTCACCGCCGAGCACCTGGGTGCTCAGCTCCCTGGCGAGCCCGGCCGCGTTGACCAGGTGGGCACGCGCCTGCCAGCCGCGGAACCCCACCCAGCCGGCCGCGCCGAACAGCACCGACCCGACGACCAACCCGATCAACAGGGCCCGCCGGATTCGCCGCCGGGTCCGCCGCCGCAGTCTTCGTCGGCCGCTGCGCGACCCGCCGCTCTCCCCCACGCCGTACTCCGCTCTCGCCTCGGGCGATATGACCATTAGTGAGTTTTCTAGCATGATTGGCAGCACTCTGATGCCATTACGGGCCTTTAAGGGGTCGACGCCCGGGGCATCCGCTCGTCAGTGGCCGGCCGCGATCTCCCCCAGCAGCGCCTCGATCCGGTCCACCCCGGCCCGCAACGACATCTCCCGCAGGTACGTCTCCCGCCCCCGCCGACCCATCTCGACCCGTGCCGGCGGCGGGATCGTGGTGGCCAGCCAGAACCGGTCGGCCAGCGCGGCCCAGTCCTCGGGCGGGCAGGACAGCCCGGCCCGCGCCCGCTCCACCAGGGCCGCGGTGTCACCACCGGCGGAGACCACCATCGGGGCGGCGCAGGCCAGCGCGGACTGCACCTTGCTCGGCACCGTCCCGTGCAGCTCGGGAAGGTCACGCAGGGTCACCAGCTGGTAATCGGCGGCGGCGTACAGCTCGGGCATGTCCAGCGGGGACCGCCGCGCGAGGAAGCGGACGTTGTCGGCACCCAACTCGGTGGCGAGCCCCCGGACCCGCCGTTCCTGCGCCCCGGAGCCGACCAGCACCAGATCCATCCGGTCGTCGAGCGCCGCCGCCGCCCGTACCGCGGTCTCCAGGCCCTGGCGTACGCCGATCGTGCCGGCGTGCATCACCACGCAGCGGGCGTCCCGGCGCACCAGCGCCCAGGCGTCCCGCCCGGGGCGCACGGGTTGGAAGATCCGCTCGTCGGTCCAGTTGAGCACCGTGCGCACCCGCGCCTCGGCCACCCCGCCCGCGACCACCAGGTCCCGCATGGACGGGGCGGTCACCGCCACCGCGTCGGCCTCACGCAGCACCCGTCGCATGGTGCTGGCGATCCGGCCGGGCCGGTCCTGCGCGGCCGCCCCCGGGGCGACCTCCCCGGTCCAGAGATCCTGCACGTGCAGGACGGTGGGCACCCGGCCGAGCAGCCGCAGCAACCCGGCGGTGGCGAAGGTGGTCGCGGGGAACTGGAAGACGTACAGCACGTCGACGTCGGCCAGGTAGCGCCGGCCCGCCAGCGCGGCACTGCCGGCGAAGGAGAGATAGCCGGCCATCCGGGCGGCGGGCGAGGCGTCCCCGCCGGCATAGCGGGGCACCCGGCGCACCGTCAACCGCTCGCTGTGGGTCAGGTGCCGCCAACGCTGCCGCCAGCCCGGATAGACCTGGCCACCGGGATAGTCCGGAAAGCCGGTCAGCACCCGCACCTCGTGTCCGCGCCGGGCCAACTCCTCGGCGAGGCTGCCGGGGATGAACGCCGGCTCCGGCGGGAAGTGGTACGACAGGATCCCGACCTTCATCGCCGCGCTCCCCCGCCCGAGGTCGTCCCCACCCGTGCCGGGCGGTGACCGCGGCGCATCCTGCGCGTACCGCCGATGCCGGGTCGTCCGCCGGCCGGCCGGCGCACGCGCTCGTCGGCCCGCGCCGGGGGCGGCGGCGAACCGCCGCCCCCGACGCGGAGGATCCGCGTGCTGCCGTCGCCGGCCCGCCCGAGGGCGGCACGGCCGGACCCGGAGCTGCGCTCATCGCGGCAGCCGGGTGAGTTCCTGCGTCCGGTCGCCGACGGGGGGCAGTCCCTGGTCGCCGCGCTGGGCGGCGGTGGCACGGTCGGCCGGGACCGACGGCCCCGCAGTGGTGGCGATCCGGTACGCCTCGTACTGGTAGGCGTCCGCGCGGGCCACCTTGGCCATGTTGAGCACGCAACCGAGCAGCCGCACCGACACGGAGTGCAGCGAGCGGGCCGCCGCGGCGGCCTGGGCGCGTGAGGTGCGCCCCTGCTGGGTGACCAGCAACGCGCCGTCGGCCTGCACGGCGACCACCACGCCGTCGGTGACGGCCAGCAGCGGCGCGGTGTCGATCACCACGATGTCGGCGGACTCGCGGAGGGCGAGCAGCAGATCCGCCATCGCCTTCGAACCCAGCAGTTCGCTCGGGTTCGGCGGGGTCGACCCGCTGGGCAGCACCAGCAGCGACTTGTCACCCCAGCGCTGCACCACGTCGCCGACCTGGACGTCGCCGACGAGCACGTCGGTGAGGCCCACGCCGCCGTCGACCCCGAGGTAGTCGGCGACCTTGGGGCGACGCAGGTCGGCGTCGACCAGCAACACCCGCCAACCCGCCTCGGCCAGCGCGATCGCCAGGTTGCAGGACAGGGTCGTCTTCCCCTCCCCCTGCAACGCACTGGTCACCGCGATCACCCGGGCGGGCTCGTGCACGTCCACGAAACGCAGGTTGGTCCGCAACTTCCGGACCGCCTCCGCGCGGGCCGAGGTGGCCGCCTCCCCCACGATCAACGGTGCCGCCTTGGCACCCGGATCGAAGGGGATGTCGCCGAGCAGCGGGCTACCGGTGGCCCGTTGCAGGCCGGCGGCGTCGCGCAGCCGCACGTCGACCATGCCGCGCAGCACAGCGAGCGCCACGCCGAGCAGGAGTCCGACCAGGACCCCGAGGGCGAGGTTGCGATTGGGCTGCGGGGAGACCGGGCTGGAGCTGACCCGGGGGCCACCGACCACCTCGATCCGGGTGGGCCCGGCCTTGCCGTCCGAGGTGGTCTCGATCTTCTTGACCAGCTCGACGAACTTCGCCGAGAGGGCCTCGGTGACCTTCATGGCCCGGGCCTGGTCGGTGTCGGTGACGGTGGCGCGGAGCAGCACGGTGCCCGGTTCGGTCGAGGTGGCGACCTGCCGCTGGACGTCGTCGGCGGTCAGGCCGAGGGAGGTCTCCGCGACCATGGCCTGCGCCAGACGGTCACTGCGTAGCAGGTCGGCGTAGGACTTCACGCGCTGCTGGAGGAAGAGTTCGCCCTGGTAGGCGTTGCTGACGCCCTGGTTGGGGGCGGTGACGAAGAAGGTCACCGAGGCCACGTAGCGGGGTGCCGTACGGACCGTGACCAACGCCGCCGAGCCGACCGTGAGCATCAGCGTGACCAGGACGATCCACCAGTGTCGGCGGACCAGGCGCAGGCAGGTGCGGACGTCCATCACACCCTCCGTTCCGGCGGAACGACCAGCTGGTGAAAAAGCACGAAGTCTCCCTAGGTTCCTATAAGCGCATGAGAGTGTCTAAACCCATCAAGTAGCCCGTTAGGCAGTAAAAACAACGTATACGATGCAAACCTCTCCGCAGTGCCGAATCCTCGCAATAACGAAACAAAACGCAGAGGACGCCAATGAGCCACGTAGACCCCCTGCCCGACGACGACCCCCTCCAGCGGCGCGATTGGGTCACCCGACGCGCGAAGGCCCTGTCCTTGCTAACGCTCGACACCGCTTCCTGGTGCGCGGGCTTCCTGATCGCCTCCTGGGCCCGCTACGAGTTCGGCATCACGCCCCGGCAGTGCGCGCTCGCCCTCGGGGCCGCCGGCGTGTGCGCGGTCATCCACGCGGCGTTCGAACAGGTACGGTTCACCGCCCGTGGCCGGCATCCGGTCGGCAGCGTCGGCGAGGCCCGCGACCTGGGTGGGACGGTGGTGCTGGCCGCCGCCGTGGCGCTGGCCGCGCTGCTACCGATGACCGAACGACCGATCCCGGCCAGCGTGCCGGTCCTCGGTGCCGCCGTCGCGCTGCTGCTGATGGGGGCCGGCCGGGTCACCTACCGGTGGCGACGCGACCGGGACGCCCGACCGGCCCGCTCGGCCGACCGGACCCTCATCTACGGGGTCGACGCGGCCAGCGAACGCCTGGCCCGGGTGCTGCTCGGCGACCCGACCAGCGGATACCTGCCGGTGGGGCTGCTCGACGACGACCCCGACAAACAGGGGCTACGGATGGCCGGGCTCCGCGTGCTCGGCGGCCGGAAACAGTTGGTCCAGGCGGTCCGGGACACCCGGGCCGGCACGGTGATCTTCTCGATCAACGGCTCGGACGCGGCGTTGATGCGCGACGTCCGCAGTCGCACCCTGCAGGCCGGTGCCGCGTTCAAGGTCCTCCCGCCCGTACGGGAACTGCTGGACCGCCCGGTCACCGCCAACGCCGTACGCGACCTGCAACTCACCGACCTGCTCGGCCGGGCCCAACGGGTGGCCGAACTGACCGTGGAGCGCAACGGGCTGGCCGGACGCCGGGTCCTGGTCACCGGGGCCGGTGGCTCGATCGGCTCGGAGCTGTGCCGGCAGATCGCCCGCTGTGATCCCGGTGAGCTGATGATGCTGGACCGGGACGAGTCCGCGTTGCACGCACTGCAGATGTCCCTGCACGGCCGGGCGCTGCTGGACGGGCCGGAGCTGATCCTCGCCGACATCCGTGACGGTGCCGGCATCGCCCGGGTGATCGCCGACCGGCGGCCCGACATCGTCTTCCACGCCGCCGCCCTCAAGCACCTCACGCTGCTGCAACGGCATCCGGGCGAGGCGGTCAAGACCAACGTCCAGGGCACCCTGAACGTGCTGGAGGCGTGCCGCGACGTCGCCGAGTTCGTGAACATCTCCACCGACAAGGCGGCCAACCCGATCAGCGTGCTCGGCTACTCCAAGCGGATCACCGAGCGGCTGATGGCGCACTACGCCGACCGGTACGGCGCGGCGTTCCTCAGCGTCCGCTTCGGTAACGTGCTCAGCAGCCGCGGTTCGGTGCTCACCGCCTTCCAGGCCCAGGTCCGGGCCGGACTCCCGATCACCGTGACCCACCCGGACGTGACCCGGTACTTCATGACCGTGCAGGAGGCGGTGCACCTGGTGCTCCAGGCCGCCGTGGTGGGCCGGGGCGGCGAGGCGTTGGTGCTGGACATGGGCGAGCCGGTCCGCATCGCCGAGGTGGCCCAGCGGTTGGCCGCCGAGGCGTCCCCGCCGCCCGAGATCGTCTACACCGGCCTACGCCCCGGGGAGAAGTTGCACGAGGACCTGTTCGGCGTCGACGAGATCGACAGCCGTCCGCTGCACCCGCTCATCTCCCACGTACGGGTGCCCGCGCTGGCCCCGGCGGAGCTGACCGGACTCGACCCGTACGGCGACCCGGAAGAGTTGATCAAGCGATTGGCGGCGTGCTGCGACGACGACCCCGCCCGGCTCGGCGACGCCGCCCGGCTCTCGACGCTGCCCTCACCCCGCTGAGCCCACCGTCCGCCTGAGCCCACCGTCCGCCCGGTGCCGTCCCACAGGTGGGGCCGCCGGGCGGACGGTGGTGACCGGTCAACGACGTCGGTGCGCCGCGCGGTCCCGCTCGTCCGGTTCGGTCTCCTCCAGCGCCTCGACGACCGGCTCGGTCAGGTCGTCGCCCGGCACCGCGACCGCCTCGGCCAGATCCTGTTCGTCGGGGCGACCGCCCGCCGGGGGCTGCGGGGCGGTGGCCCCGCCCGCGAAGCCGTACTCGTTCGGCTCGTCGTGCCGGCTCATAGGGGAATCCTTCCCGTCACATGCTGTTCGTGCCCTGCTGGCCCCCGGTGGGGGTGTGATCGGCTTACCCACCCTCGGGGGTCGGTAGTCAGCGACGGGTCGGTGGTCGTCGACGGGTCGGTGGTCGTCGACGGGTCGGTGGTCGTCGACGGGTCGGTGCTCGGTGGTGGCGGGGATGACGGCGTGCCCAGGCCGGCCCAGAGCAGCCGGCGCAGCGCGATGACCGCCGCCGCCGTCGCCAACGCCGGCCAGCTCCGCCCGCCCACCAGCCGGAGCAGACCAGCGGCAACCAGCAGTTCGAGCAGCACCTGCAGGGCGGTCCGCCAGGACCGGACGGTCAGCAACACCACCCCACCGACACCGAGGGCGAGCGCGCTCACCACGGTGGCGAGGAGGATCGCGACGCCGCTCATCCGGGCGACCCGCCGCGCCCGCTCCCGGTCGGCAGGCCGGGGTGTGCGCGACCACCGGCGTCCGCGTCGGCGCGCACCTGCCGCTGCTCCTGGACGATCTCCCGGCGGAGGACGACGTTCAGCGCGGTCCGGATGGTGGCGATCGCGGCCAGCTGACCGAGCTGGGCGAAGGTCGGTGACACCGCGGTACGCAGGATGTCCGCCGCCAACTGGAACTCCAGGCCGAGGGTGAGGAACCGGCCGAGGGAGAGTCGGATCGGGGTGAACACGGCGGCGCTGTGGTGTCGCAGCCCCTCGACCACGAACCGCAGCGCCGCCCAGAGCGCACCGACGACGATCACCGTCGCGCCGAGGGTCTCCACCACCCCCACCACGACCATGTCGCCGTCGCGCAGCAACTCGTCCACCCTCACCGGGAGGCGTTACCCGCCCCCGGATCAGCTAGTCGGTCGTCAGGACAGCTCCCGCACCGCCTCCAGGATCAACCACAGGCCGCAGATGGCGAAGAGCACCGCCGCGCCGTACCGGATGGTCCGCTCCGGCAGGTGGCGGCCGAGCAGCCGGCCGACCAGGATGGCCAGGGCGTCGGCGGCCACCATGCCGAGGGTCGAGCCGAGCCAGGTGCCGAACCAGCCGTACTTGGTGGCCAGGGTGATGGTGGCGAGCATCGTCTTGTCGCCCAGCTCGGCCAGGAAGAACGCGACACCGACGGCGAAGATGGCAGACTTGCCGGTCTTCTCCGCCTTGCGCTTCTCCTCGTCGGTGAGCTTGTCCCCGCGCAGCGTCCAGGCGCCGAAGCCGAGGAACGCCAGGCCGGCGACCAGGGAGATCCATTCGGTGGGCAACGCGGCGTTCAGGCCGACCCCGATGGCCACCGACGCCAGGTGCACGATCGCGGTGGCGACGGTGATGCCGATCAGCACCGGGACCGTCTTGAACCGGGTGGCGAACGTGAGCGCCATGAGCTGGGATTTGTCCCCCAGCTCGGCGACGAAGATGACGCCGAAGCTGACCACCAGCGCGACGAGGAAACCGTCCATGAGAACCTTCCCGATCAGGCCGGGAGGAGGTGTGGGGCGCCCTCGACCCGGCTGTGACAGCCTGAGTCGAAGGTCTCGCCCGCCTCACCGTGAGGTGGGGCCGCGTGGCCGGGTGCGGAACACACCAGTATGTCGACCACGACATTGGGGGCTACTCCCCTTCGCGGCTGCCAGCCTAGCCGACCGTCCCGCCCGCCGGGGTGGCCGGGTGCACCTCGTCGACCATCCGTCGGCGGCGCGGGCCGGGCTGCTCCGGGCTGGCGTCACCCGGAACAGCCGGCGCGGGTCAGGCCGCCTGGGCCAGCGTCACCCCGAACAGGCCGTCCGGGTCGGTCCAGAACTGCGTCGGCCGGAAGCCGGCCGCCGTCAGCTCCGCCGCGATTCCCGCTGGCCGGAACTTCGCCGACACCTCCGTGCGCAACTCCTCGTCGGCGGCGAAGTCGACCGTCAGATCGAGCGCACCGACCCGCACCCGCATGGGCCGGCGGGCCCGCAGCCGCATCTCGATCCACTCCTGTTCGGGGTCCCAGCGGGCCACATGGGCGAACGCGTCCGGATCGAAGTCGGCGGCCAACTCCCGGTTGATCACCCGGAGCACGTTGCGGTTGAACTCGGCGGTCACCCCGGCCGCGTCGTCGTAGGCCGGCACGATCACCGCCGGGTCCTTGACCAGGTCGGTGCCGATCAGCAGGTGATCGCCCGGTTCCAGGGCCGCCCGCATGGCGGCCAGGAAGCCGGCCCGCTCGGCCGGCAGCAGATTGCCGATGGTGCCGCCCAGGAAGACCACCAGCCGCCCGCCACCGGTCGGCAGCCGGTCCAGGTGACGGGTGAAGTCACCGACGATGCCGCGGACCCGCAGCGCCGGGTAGTCGGTGGCGATCTGCGCGGTGGACTGCCGCAGCGCGCTCACCGACACGTCCAGCGGCACGAAGGTGCCCAGCCCGCCGTGCCGGGTGAACGCGTCCAGCAGCAGCCGGGTCTTCTCCGACGAACCCGAGCCCAGCTCGATCAGCGTCTTCGCCCCGGTCGACGCGGCCACCTCGGCCGCCCGCTCGGCGAGCACCACCCGTTCCGCCCGGGTCGGGTAGTACTCCGGCAGTCGGGTGATCTCCTCGAACAACTCACTGCCCCGGGCGTCGTAGAACCACTTCGGTGGCAGCCACTTCGGGTCGGCGGCCAGGCCGGTCCGCACATCGGACCGCAGGGCCCGGTCGAGGTCCCGCTCCCGCAGATAGATCTCCAGCGGTTCCGCGCTCATCAGATGTCCCCTCCTGCACCGCAATCGTCCAGTTCCACCCGGTCACCCCAGCTCGCCGAGGTGCACCCCGTCCGGCCCCGCCCGCACCCACCGCCGGTCGGGCACCTCCTGCCACTCGGGTGCGTCGTCCACCGGCTCGGAGGCCAACAGCACCGCGTCGCCGGTGACGCGCACCGACAGCGCGTGGTCCCACACGCTCGCCACCACCGACACCCCGTCGGTGAGCAGCAGGTTCAACCGTGATCCCGGGGCCACGGCGGCCACCTCCCGCACCGTCGCGGTGACCGCCTCCGCCGCCGATGCGCCGGCCCGCAACCGGTGCCGTACCAGCGCCCACAGCAATGCCGAGTCGGTCGGTGCGTCGAGGGTGACCAGGTCCCGCACCGGCAGCCCGCCGGCCAGCGCGACGATCGAGTCCGGCCAGCCGCGCACCACCCCGTTGTGGCTGAACAGCCACCGCCCCTCGGCGAAGGGCGCGGCGGCGCTCTCCTGCACCGGCATGCCGACCGTCGCGGAGCGCACCGCCGCCAGCACCGCGCCGGAGAAGGTCACCCCGGCCAGCTCGGGCAGGGTCGGATCGGACCAGATCGGGCCGGACCGCCGGTACCGCACCGGGTTCCCGGTGCCGGGATACCAGCCGACGCCGAAGCCGTCGGCGTTGACCGTCCCGCCGCCGCGCATGTCCCGGGGCGTCCAGGACTGCCGCACCAGCGAGTACGGCGGGTCGTACAGCAGCGCCCGCAGGGTCACCGGGGGGCCGAGGTACGCCAGGTGCCGGCACATCAGGCGGGGCCGCCGATCACCCGTGGACCTCCTCGGGCCGGGCGTCACGGGCACAGCGGAAGCCGCTGAAGATCTGCCGCCGGATCGGGTGGTCCCAGTTGCGGAAGGTGCCCCGGCAGGCCGACCGGTCGGTGCCGAACGAGCCACCGCGCAGCACCCGGTAGTCACCGCCGAAGAACACCTCCGAATACTCCCGATAGGGGAACACCGCGAACCCGGGATGGCCGTGGAAGGGGCTGGCCGTCCACTCCCAGACGTCGCCGATCAACTGGTGCACACCGAGCGGCGAGGCACCTGCCGGGTAGGCCCCGACCGGCGCCGGCCACAGGTGCCGCTGCCCCAGGTTGGCGTGCTCGGCGGTCGGCTCGTCGTCGCCCCACGGCCAGCGCCGGGACCGACCGGTCGTCGGGTCCCAGCGGGCCGCCTTCTCCCACTCCGCCTCGGTCGGCAACCGCTTGCCGGCCCAGCGCGCGTACGCCTGCGCCTCGTGCCAGCAGACGTGCACCACCGGCTCGTCGTCACGTACCGGCGACCATCGCCCGAACCGCCGACAGGCCCAGCCGTCGCCGTCTCGTCGCCAGTGCATCGGCGCGGTCAGCCCGGCCTCGGTGCGGTGCCGCCAGCCGGCCGCGCTCCACCAGCGCGGGTCGTCGTACCCGCCGTCGGCGAGGAACTCCCGGTACGCGCCGTTGGTCACCGGCGCGGCGTCGATGACGTACGCGGGCAGCTCGACGATGTGGGCGGGCCGTTCGTTGTCCAACGCCCACGGGTCGGTCGAGGTGCCCATGGTGAACGGCCCCGCCGGCACCAGCACCTCGGCGGCGACCCGCGCCCGGGGCTCGGGGGGCGGGGGCGCGTCGAGCACCGGCGGGCCGGACCGCAGCTGGTGGGTGGCGAGCATGGTCTCGTCGTGCTGCTGCTCGTGCTGCACGATCATGCCGAAGACGAACCCGTCGGCGACCAGCGCCCGGTCGGTGAACCGGATCCCGTCGAGCAGGTCGTGCACCTTGTCGCGGACGGTCGCCACGTAGGCCCGCGCCTCGGCCGGGGGCAGCAGCGGCAACGCCGGCCGGTCCTTGCGGGGCTGCTTGAACGCGTCGTACAGGTCGTCGATGTCCTGCCGGACGGGCGTCCGTCCGCCGACGTCGCGGACCAGCCAGAGTTCCTCCTGGTTGCCCACGTGGGCGAGGTCCCAGACCAGGGGCGACATCAGCGTCGAGTGCTGACGGATCAGGTCGTCGTCGTCGACGGCGGTGGTGAGCGCGTCGGTGCGGGCCCGGGTCCGGGCCAGCTCGACGGCGATCCGGCTGCGCAGGGGCTCGGTCCCCGTGCCCGGTTCTTCGGTGGTGGTCACCGGTTCCCCCTCTCCGCGGCGACGATCCGTCGGCGGATCCCGCGGTCGATCTCGTCATGGGTCTCGGGCGGCAGGTCCAGGGCCGGCAGCGTCTGCCGGGCCAGGTCGAGCAGGGCTGCGGCGGCCGCGGCCAGGGGCGGGTCGGCCAGTCCGTGCCGGGCGGCGGCGTGCCAGCGGTCGGCCACCGGCGTGGCGATCGTCCGGGCCGCCCGGACCGTGCGGTCGTCGTGCAGCAGCGCGGTCAGCACGGCCAGGGGGATGGTCCAGTCCCGGCCGGGCTGGGTGTCGAGGTAGCGGACCTCCAGGTAGCCGCGCGGGCGTACCGGCGGGAAGAGGGTGCTGACGTGGTAGTCCAGGTCGTCGGTGGTGGGCGGGTGCGGCAGCGCCCCGGCGATCCAGTCGGCGAAGGTGACCCCCGGCGGTGGCGTCCAGTCCGGGCCGTCGTGCCGCAGGCAGAGCAGCGGCGCGGCCAGCACGTAGTCGATCCAGGCGGCGACCGGATCCTGGTCCGGCTGCTGCGCCGACCAGACCGGCCCGGTGCGGGCCGGATCGATGTCCAGCCAGGCGGCCATCCGGGCGGACGCCCAGTCGGTGCGCCGGCCGGCGTGCCGGTCGGCGGTGGCGAAGGCCGCCACCAGTGGTGGCCCCACGGCGTGCACCGCCGCCCAGCGGTCGGCCAGCCCGGCCGGTGCACCGACGTCGAGGCAGACCTGGAGGCCGGCGGTGCTGTACATCATGGTCTGCCCGGCCGGGCCGCGGCGGTCGAAGACGCACCGCATCGCGCGGTAGCGCGGGGTGTCGACCACCGGGCGCGGGGCCCGCCACGGGTCGATGCCCGTCCGCCCGAGCACCAGCCCGGCGCGGGCGAGCAGCGCGTCGAGTTCGTCGATGTCGGCCTGGGTGGCCGAGACCAGCGCGGCGACCGAGGATCGCGGCGCGGTGGACACCTCCACCTGGCCACCCGGCTCGACGGTCACGGTGCTGCCGTGCCGGAGGGGGTGGGCGGGGCTGGTGTCGTCCAGGGTGGGCGGGCTGTGGGGCCCGAGTGCCGCTCGGAGCCGCGCCCGGTCCAACGGTCGGGCGGGGTCGGCGGCGTCGTGGACGGTCCATTCCAGTTCGACGCCGGTGAGGGTGGGTGGCCCGGTCTTGAAGCAGATCCGGGCGAGGTGGCCGGCGGCACCAGCGACCTCGCCGAGCACGCTGGTCCGGTCCAGTTCCGGCGATGTCACCACGAGACGGCCCCCTCCCCGACGCCGGGATCCGGCCGTGCCGGCCGGTCCGGGGATGGCCGTGGCGGCCGGCCCCGTGCCTTCATCCTCTGTCCCCCGGACCGATCCCGCAGACCTGACGGCAAGAAATTTCTGTGAAGCCTTTTCGACTAGTTCTTACGGCCGGGACCGCCGCCGGGACCGGGCGGAACACCGGCACCGGCGTGGGACCCGGTCGGGGGGTACCCCGGGACGAGGCTCCGGCAGTAGGCCCCCACCCGGTCCGCCCCGCCCGCGGCGGCCACCAGGCCGGCAAGGCCGGATCTGGTCAACGCCTTCACCCGCTGCTCGGGCGACATGGCCAGGTAGGCCCGGCACTGGCCGACCACCTTGCCGGTGCCGGGCGGCCCACCCGGGCCGGGGATCGGGCCCGGGGCGGAAGGGGTGCCGCCGGGGGCGGAGGGGGAACGCCGCGGCGGGGTCCGCCGGTCTGGGCCGGACCGGTGCGGGGTGGGCCGCGCGGACCCGGTGGCGGTGGCGGTGGCGGAGGACGGGGCGGGGTCCGGCGCCCGCTCGGCGGCATGGTCGCGGGTGACGGCGGCGAAGGCCACCCCGGCGGTGGCGGTGGCGGCCAGCGCGGCGATCCAGGCCACCACGCCGGTGGTCAGCCGTCGCCGCCGTCGACCGGTCGCGGCGGGACCGGGAACACCGGCGGCCCGCACGGCCCGGAAGGCCGCGACCGCCGCCTGCTCACCGGCGAGTTCACCGGGCCGGGCCGGGGCGGCGGCAGCGGCCAGCAACCGGGCGAGCGGATCGTCGGTGGCAGACGGGGTGCCGGTCGGATCGAGCAGCCGCTCCGCCTCGGCCCGGCCCACCGTCCGGCCGGATCGGGCCGACCGGCGGAAGTTCATCCAGTTTCCCCTCATCTCAGCCGTCCGCCGGCTCGACCCGGGGCGCGTGTGGCGTCGGCCGGGGTCGGGGCGGGGTGACCCGCTCGTCGTCGGACGACTGGGGCGCGTCGCCACGCTCCAGCAACGCGGCCAGCCGGCGGAGTCCCCGGTGGGCGGCCGTACGGACCGCTCCCGGCCGCCGGCCGAGCACCCGCCCGGCGGTCTCGGCGTCCAGCCCGATCACCGCCCGCAGCAGCACCGCCTCCGCCTCCCGGGGAGGCAGGGTGGCGATCAGCGCCAACGCGGACTCCGTCCCGATCGTCTCACCGGCCCGCTCGGCGGTGTCGGCGTCCCCGGCGAGGTCACTGAGCGCCTGCACCGGCACCGGGAGGGACGGGCGGCGACGTTGGCGGCGCAGGTGGTCCATGGCCCGGTTGCGGGCGATGGTCACCGCCCAGGCGCGGAACTCACCGCCGGTGAACCGGGACAGGTCCCGGGAGATCTGCAACCAGGTCTCGGACGCCACGTCCTCGGCGTCGGGGCCGACGAGGGCGGTCAGGTAGCGCAGCAGACCAGGCTGGAGGCTGCGGTAGAGGATTCGGAACGACTCCTCGTCACCGGCCTGCGCCGCGACGACCGCCTCGGTGAGGTCCCCGGTCATGGCCGCGCCGCTCCCGCCGTCGGAACCGAGCCGGTGGCGGGCGGACGCATGCCGCAGCCCCGGCCCGCCCAGCGGACCACCTCGCGCACCTTCAGCCCCCCGCTGACCGATCGCACCCGGCACCGGAGGCCGGGTGACCCGTCCGGCACCGCCGCGGGAGTACGGCGTCGGTATGGGCGCGGTACCGGCACCGGGGCGGGGCCAGAGTGGGCAACATTAGGAGCCGGAGGCGGCGGAGGCAAGCGGTCATCGAGGCGGAAAGGGTGAGATAGATCAATTTCACTGGCGGCGCGTCGTCGTAACACGGATCACGGCGCGAACGCTTCACGCGAACGCCCGGGAGCAGCGGAGCAGCGGAGCAGCGGGACAGCGGGACAGCGGGACAGCGGCGCAATGGGGCCGAAGTCGACGACCGGACGCCGGTGACAGCGAGTGGACCATCGGTCACCGCTGGTCAGGACGCTCCCTGCCGGGCCATCCCCCGAATGCCGGGAAGGGATATCGCCATCTGCCGGACGGGAGGACCCTGGGTACGGTATGGGGGTGTTGTCATCCGAGGTCGTGCTCAGCGGTCGCTACCGCCTGGACGAACGTGTCGCCACCGGCGGCATGGGCGATGTCTGGCGGGCCACCGACCTGGTTCTCGGTCGCCAGGTCGCGGTGAAGGTGCTGTTGCCGGCGCTCGTCTCGGACCCCGACTTCATCGCCCGGTTCCGCTCCGAGGCGCGGATCATGGCCGCGCTGCGCAACCCCGGAATCGTCCAGGTCTTCGACTGCGGAGAGGACCGGCTCGACGACGGCAGCCGGGCCGACTACCTCGTCATGGAGTTCGTCGAGGGTGAGCCGCTGTCGCGGCGGATCGAGTCGGCCGGCCACCTGGACGTGACCGAGACGATGTCGGTCGTGGCACAGGTCGCCCAGGCCCTGCACGCCGCGCACGCCGGCGGGATCGTGCACCGGGACGTCAAGCCGAGCAACCTGCTGGTGCAGGAGGACGGCACGGTGGTGCTGGTCGACTTCGGCGTCGCCCGCTCCGCGAATGTGACCAGCATCACCAGCGCCAACGCGGTGCCGGGCACCGCCCTCTACATGGCGCCGGAGCAGGCGTCCGGCCGGCCGGTCTCGGCCGCTACCGACATCTACGCCCTCGGCGCGGTGGCGCACTGCTGCCTGACCGGGCAACCACCCTTCACCGGGGACAACCCGCTCCAGGTGGCCGTCCGGCATCTGGACGACGAGCCCCCGGAGCTGCCGGCGGATATTCCGATGCCGGTCCGTGCCCTGGTGGCGCGGGCGTTGGCCAAGGATCCGGCGGACCGCTTCGCCACCGGTGCCGAGATGGCCGCCGCCGCCCGCGCCGCGAGCGGTGACGGCACCGCCACCGCCATGACCGCCCTGGTGACCCCGCCGCTGCGCGACCCGTCCGGGGCGAACGCCCCCCGCCTCGTCTCGGCCAGGACGCCGAGGACGGTGGTCGGCGCGGGGTCGGGGCGGGCCCGCCGGGGCTCGCTGGTCGGCGCGCTGGCCGCCGTGCTGGTCGCGTTGACCGCGCTGGGCGCCGCGCTGGGCGCCGCGAAGTCGCTCGACAACGGCGTGCCGAACATCCGCAGCACCGGGCCGGCGGTGGCACCCACCGAGCAGAGCGCGGCCCCGACGGTCGTGGAGGAGACCGGCTCCGACGAGCCGGAGCGACCGAACCGGCCGGGGAACCAGAACGCGAAGCCGTCGCCGTCGATCACGGTCAGCCCGACGCCGCTGCCGAACGGGTCGTCCCAGCCGGTGCCGACCAATTCCGCGCCGGCCACCCCGGTGGAGACGACGACTCCGGCCGGACCCACCCCGCCGGAACCCACGACCCCCGCCGGAACCACCCCGCCGGTGACGACACCGCCCACGCCCGACGCGGGCGGCGGTGGAGGTGGTGGGGACGGCGACGGGCTGCCACCGGCCGGCAGCTGAGCGATCCTCTCGTTTCGTCAGGAAAACCCCGGGAAGCCCCAGGAACACCAAAACGGGCGTAGATCGCCATATCGCCATCTAGGCTCCCTGCAAGGACACGCTTGCAGGGAGCCCGGGTGAACGCAGAAAAGCTCGTCGTCATCGGTCAGGGATATGTCGGACTGCCGCTGGCCATGCGCGCCGTCGAAGCCGGACTGGACGTGGTCGGACTCGACGTCGACGCCGACCGGGTCAAGCGGCTCGCCTCCGGCGAGTCCTTCGTCGAGGACATTCCGGCCGACCGGCTCGGCCGCGCCCTGGCCAGCGGCCGGTACCGGCCGAGTACCGAGTACCCGGACGCCGAGGGTTTCGACATCTGCGTGATCACCGTGCCCACCCCGCTGCGCGACGGGGCGCCCGATCTGAGCTACGTCGAGCAGGCCGGCACCGCCGTCGGCCCGTACGTCCGGCAGGGGTGCACGGTGGTGCTGGAGTCGACCACCTACCCGGGGACCACCGAGGATCTGCTCCGCCCGCTGCTGGAGGCGGCGAGCGGACTGCGCAGTCCGGGCGACTTCCACCTCGGCTACAGCCCGGAACGGATCGACCCGGGCAACCCCACCTGGCGGTTGGAGAACACCCCGAAGGTGGTGTCCGGGGTGGACGCGGCGTCGCTGGCCCGGGTGGACGGCTTCTACCGGCGGCTGGTCGAGCGGACCGTCCCGGTGGACTCCACCCGGGTCGCCGAGCTGACCAAGCTGATCGAGAACACCTTCCGGCAGGTCAACATCGCGCTGATCAACGAGCTGGCGATGGCCTCCCACCAGCTGGGCATCGACGCCTGGCAGGCCATCGAGGCCGCGTCGTCCAAGCCGTTCGGTTTCATGCCGTTCCGCCCCGGGCCGGGGGTCGGCGGGCACTGCCTGCCGATCGACCCTTGCTACCTGTCCTGGCAGGTCAAACGCACCCTGGGCCGACCGTTCCGGTTCATCGAGTTGGCCGACGACATCAACCACCAGATGCCCGAGCACGTGGCCCAGCGGGTGATGGCCGGGTTGAACCGGATCGGCCGGCCGGTCAACGGGGCACGGCTGCTGCTGCTCGGGCTGGCGTACAAGAAGAACACCGGCGACATGCGCGACTCGCCGGCGGTGGACGTGGCCCGGCGGTTGCAGGCGCTCGGCGCGGACGTGCACGCGGTGGAGCCGTACGCGGAGCCGCAGCACATCCCGGGCGGGGTGGTGGTGGTCGACCTGACCGAGCGGGAGATCGCCGCGGCCGACGCGGTGGTCCTGGTGACCGACCACGACAGCTTCGACTACGACCTGGTCACCCGGCACGCCCGGTACGTCTTCGACACCCGGGACCGGTGCCGGGGCGAGATGGTGGAACGGCTCTGACCGCAGGTCCCGCCGCACCCGAGCGACGCCGACCCGCCCGTCGGGGGGCACCCCGCCGATCACGCGACGCCGCTCGGGCCGTAGCGGCCCGCCGGCCGGCACCGGGGCCGCCGGACGACGGCGGCACGGCGGCCCCGGGCCGGCGGGCGGGGTCAGTCCGCGCCGAGCGCCGTCACCACCGGACCGGCCAGCGCCCGGCGGGCCGGCAACACCGAGGCGGCCAGCGCGGCGAGCACCGCCACGGCCAGGATCAGCCCCAGCCGCCCCCAGGGCAGCACCAACGTGAAGTCCCCGCCCACCCGGGCGACGAAGGCCACCGCCCCGGCGCTGACCGCGACGCCCAGTGCGATGCCGAGCAGCGCGCCGACCACTGCGGTCAGCACCGCCTCGACGGCCAGCAGCGCCCGCATCCGACCCCGGGACAGGCCCAGGGCGCGCAGCACCGCGTTCTCCCGGGTGCGTTCCACCACCGAGAGGCTGAGCGTGTTCGCGACACCGACCAGGGCGATCACCACCGCCAGGCCGAGCAGCGCGGTGACGAAGGCCAGCAGCATGTCCACCGTGCCGGTGAGCATCCTCTTGTAGGCCGCCTGGTCCAGCAGGTTCACGGTCGGATACCGGGCCACCACCGCCTCGACGGCGGCGCGGGCCTGCACGGCGGACACCCCGTCGGCCGGCTCCACCTCGGCCAGGTAGCCGCGTTCGGCGGGAAAGAGCGCGGTGAAGTCGGTGTCGGTCAGCTCGACGACGTGCCCTTCGGCAACGCCGACCGGGCTCGGCCCGACCACCTCGGCGGTGACCACGGCGGCCACCCGGAACGGACGCCCCGCCACGGTGACCGTCGACCCCACCCGCCAGCCCCGCGCGGCGGCCAACTCCCGGTGCACCAGCACCGCGCCCGGCCCCAGGTCGGCGACGTCCCCGGCGTCGACCCCGGTGAGGGTACGACGCACCAGCGCCGGATGCGCGGAGCGGAGCGCCACCCCGTCGACGACCCGGCCGCGCTGCTCGTGCACCACGCCCAGTTCCGGGCGCGCGGCCAACTCGGTGGCGACCCGGTCGGGCAGGTCACCACCGATGCCGGTGACCAGGTAGTCGACGCCGATCCGGGCGTCCACCGCCCGCTCGATGCCCACCTTGATACTGCCGGCACCGACCACGAACGCCGAGACCAACCCGATGCCGATCACCAGGGCGGTGGCGGTCGCGGACACCCGCCGGGGGTTGCGGGCCGCGTTGGCGACGGCGAGCGTGGCGGTGGCCCCGAGCAACGGTCGCAACGGTCGACCGAGCACCCGGACCAGCCGCGGCACCAGCACCGGACCGAACAGCACGATGCCGAAGAAGGCGAGCACCCCGCCCAGGGCGACCAGGGCGATCTGGCCGACGGCGGCGGCCCCGGCCAGCGCACCGACACCGACGGCACCGACCAGCGCGCCGAGCGCCAGCCGGACCCGCCCGGCACCCCGGGCCGGCTGCCCGGCGGCAGCGGTGAGCGCGGCGATCGGCGGCACCCGGGTGCCCTGCCACGCCGGCACCAACGCGGACCCGACGGTGACCACGGTGCCGAGCAGCAGGCTGAGCAGCACGGTCCGGGCGGTCAGCGTGAGGTCGCCGGAGATCGGCAGGTCGAGGCGCGGGGCCAGGGCCGTCGCCCCGGCGGCCAGACCGACGCCGAGCGCCACCCCGAGGGCCGAGCCGACCAGGCCGAGCGTCGCCGACTCCCCCAGGGCGGCCCGGAAGACCTGGCTCCGGCGGGCCCCCACCAGGCGCAACAGGGCCGTCCGCCGGGCCCGCTGGGCGAGCACGATGGCGAAGGTGTTGGCGATGACGAAGCCGGCCACCACCACCGCCACCCCGGCGAAGGTGAGCAGCACCATGCCGAACTGGTCCAGGTCGCGGACCGCGTCGTCGACGGCCTCGTCCAGGATCTGCCGCCGCGACTTCACCGTGGCGTCCTCCCCGCCGACCGCCCCGGCCACCCGCGCGGCCAACGCCGACGCGGACGTGCCCGGCTCGGCGGCCACCATGATCCGGCCGTAGCCCCGTTCCCCGCTGACCGCCAGGGCGTCCGCGCCGACCAGGCCGATGAACGGGCCACCGACGTCCCGCGTGGTGTCGGCCACGTCCACCGTGCCGACCAGGGTGTACGGCCGGGCCGGGCCGGTGGACCCGCCGACGGAGACCGGGGTGCCGAGGGCGAAGCCCTCCCGCGTGGCCGTCGGCGCGTCGAGGGCCACCTCACCGGGACGGTCGGGCAGTCGGCCGGCCACCACATCGTACGAGCGCAGCGCCGGTTCGGTGGGGATGGCGGCAAGGACCGCGAAGCCGAGCACCGGGCGGCCGTCGGCACCGACCACCCCGGCGGAGGCGGTCAGCTCACCGGCGGCGGCGGCCACCCCGTCGACCGCACGGACCCGGTCGACCAGGGCCGGGGACAGGGCGCTCCCCCCGGCGTAGACACCGAGGTCGGTGTGCCGGTCGAAGGCACCGGCCCGTTCGTACGCCCCGGCCCGCATCCCGTCGGTGAGCATCAGCGTGCCGGTGACGAAGGCGACGCCGAGCACGATCGCCAGCGAGGACAGCAGCAGGCGCACCGCGTCGGCGCGCAACGTGCGCAGGGTCAGCCGCCACATCCCGGTCACCGCCGGTCGAGGGCGACGGTCGCGAACCCGGCAGGCCGGCCGGACGCTGGCACCACGGGCCCGACGGGCACTGGCACTGCGGACCGGACGGACGCTGGCACCGCAGGCCCGACGGGCACTGGCACCACAGGCCGGACGGGAGCGAACGCAGCGGGCCGGACGGGCGTGCGGCAGCCGGTAGCGGGCCGGCCGGGCCGGTGCACATCGGCGGTGGGTGGGACTGGCGCGGGGCGGCCGGCGGCCGGACGGACGGTGCTGGGGACGGACATGGAGACTCCCGGTCGGCGTGGTGCAGGGTCCCCACCGACGCTAGGCAGCGCAAGACCGGCCGGCGTCCACCCGGCCGCTCGGGTCGACTCCCCCGCAGGTCGTCCCCCACCGGGGCAACCCGTACGACCCAGGTCGTACCCCGGCTCAGCCGCCCGGGGTGACCAGGCCGCTCTCGTACGCCAGGACCACCACCTGGACCCGGTCGCGGAGCTGGAGCTTGGCCAGGATCCGGCCGACGTGGGTCTTCACGGTCGCCTCGGCGACGTGCACCCGGGCGGCGATCTCGGCGTTGGCCAGCCCCTGGGCGACCAGCAGCAGGATCTCCCGTTCCCGGTCGGTGAGCTGGGCCAGTCGCGGGTCCTCGGCGGGGGCGGGGCCGAGCCGGTCGGCGAACCGGTCCAGCAGCCGGCGGGTGATCGACGGGGCGACCACCGAGTCGCCCTCGGCGACCACCCGGATGGCCGCCAGCAGCTCCTCCGGGGGCACGTTCTTGAGCAGGAAACCGCTGGCCCCGGCCCGCAGGGCGGCGAACGCGTCCGCCTCGGTGTCGAAGGTGGTGAGCACCAGCACCCGGGGCCGACCGTCGGTGGAGGCCGCGCAGATCCGGCGGGTCGCCTCCACCCCGTCCATGGTCGGCATCCGCAGGTCCATCACCACCACGTCGGCCTCGACCCGGGCCAGCACCCGCAGCGCGTCCGCCCCGTCGATCGCCTCACCGACGACCGTCAGGTCGGGTTGGGAGTCGAGCACCATCCGGAAGCCGGCCCGCACCAGCGCCTGGTCGTCCACGATCACCACTCGCACCGTCATACCGCGATCACCTCCGGGTCCGGGGTCGACGGTAGCGGCAGCCGCACCTCGACCTGCCACCCACCACCGGTACGGGGGCCGGCGGTGAGTTGGCCGTCGTACACGCCGACCCGCTCGCGCATCCCGACCAGGCCGTGGCCGCCGGAGGGCGCCGGCCGGGCCGGCGGGCGTCCGCGCCCGTCGTCGCTCACCCGGACCACCAGGTCGTCGTCGACGCCGAGCGCCACCGTGACGTCCGCGCCGACCCCGGCGTGCTTGAGGGCATTGGTGAGGGCCTCCTGCACCACCCGGTAGACGGTCAGGTCGAGCCCGGGTGGCAGGGTGGCCGGCACGTCCTCGGCCCGGTACCGGACCCGCAGGCCGGCGTCGCGGAACCGGCCCACCAGCGCGGGCAGCTCGGCGACGGTGGCGCGGCGGCGTTCCGGGTCGGTGTTGGGGGTGGTCGCACCGGCACCGGTGGTCGGCTCCGGCGGGCTGGGCTCGCGCAACACGTCGACCAGCCGACGCATCTCCTCCAGGGCCTGCCGGCCGGTGTCGGCCACCACCTTCACCGCGTGCCGGGCGGTCTCCGGGTCCCGGTCGAACAGCAGCCGGGCCCCGTCGGCCTGCACGATCATCACCGCCATGCTGTGCGCCACCACGTCGTGCAGCTCGCGGGCGATCCGGGCCCGTTCGCCGACCACCGCCGCGCGGGCCTCGGCCTCCCGCTCACGTTCCAGGGTGGCGGCCCGTTCCTCCAGGCTGAGCACGTAGAGCCGGCGGGTACGAACGTTCAGCGCGGCCAGCCACACCCCGCCGGTGATCAGCCCGAAGTAGATCGCGGTAGCCCACCAGGCGACGTTGGACTGGGCCTGCGAGGCGGCCAGCAGCACGCCGACGGCGGCGACGGCACCGGCCACCATGCCGTCGCGCAGCCGGTCGGCGTACTTGACCACGCTGTAGAGGGCGATGAGCACGGCGACGTCGTAGGCCAGCGGACCCCAGCCCGCGACCACCTGGGTCAACGCCAGCACGGCGACGACCGTCGCGACCAGCGACGGGTGGCCGCGCCGGAACAGCAGGGCCACCGCCATGCCCAGGCCGACCAGGGCGGCCCACCAGCCACCGGGCTGGGCTGACATCCCGGGCTGGGACGCCGCCGTGACCAGGGTGAAGAGCACTACCAGCGCGCCGACGCAGACGTCGAAGGCGACGCCGCGCAGCGGGCGACCGAAGAGGGTACGGCTCACGGTGACCGAGCGTAGTGCCCCGTTCGGCGTCGATGCGGGCCTGTCGGCCGAGCAGGGCTCAGACCAGCTCGCGCAGCCGGGCGATCTCCACGGTCTGCTCGGTCGCCACCGCGTTGGCGAACTCGTTGAGCTGCTGGTCGACACCGGCGGAGAGCAGCTGGGTGGCCATCGTCACCGCGCCCTCGTGGTGAGCGGTCATCAGCTGGACGAAGAGCCGGTCGAAGGCGACGCCCCGGGCGGCGGTGAGCTGCCGGACCGCCTCGGGGGACTGCATGCCCGGCATCCGGCCGTGATCGTGGCCGGGTTCCTCGGCGGCCAGGCCACGGGCGTCGAGCCAGCCGCGCAGCAGCCCGACCTCGGGGGACTGTGCACCCCGGATCCGGGCGGCGATCGCCTTGACCTGGGCGCTGGCGGCCCGGTCGGGGGCGAGCGCGGCCAACTGGAGGGCCTGTTGGTGGTGCGGGATCATCATCCGCACGAACCAGACGTCAAGGGTGTTGTAGCGGGGGGCGCCGGTGTCGCGGGCGTCCTGCGCGGGCCGGGTCGCGGCGGGCTCCCCCGGCCGGCCGGGCACGATCACCGCAGGGGCGTCCGCCGGGAGGGTCGGAGTCGGCGCGGCCGTGCGGCCGGCGGCTGCCGGGGTCGACCCGCCGTCGGGGCGCAGGGCCAGCACGACCGCCAGCAGGACGACGGCGGCGACTGTGACGGCGAGCAGGGTCCGTCCACGGCGGCCGGTCATGCGACTCCCCCTCCGATCGAGGTCGTCGCGATCGTATCCATTCACCAAGGCGGATTGATGTGACCCGGATCACATCAACTGTCATCACTGGCCGGTAAGGTGCCTGATACGCATCGTCCCCTTTCGAAGGGTTCCGCCGATGATCAGGTTCTCCCTGCCCCGACGACGGCAGCTGAAGATCGTCAGCGTGGTCGCCGCCGGTCTGCTGGTGGCAAGCGTCGCCACCAGCCCGGCGAGCAACGCCGCACCGGCCACCGCGACGGAGGGCGTGACCCCGGCGGCCCCGGGCCTCGCCGTCGACGAGATCTCCAGCAGCCCCAACCTGCGCCAGGTGGCCAACCTGCCCAAGCAGGCCCCGTTCGACACCACCAGCGCGCTCGGCACCGACATGGCGTTCCAGGACCGGTACGCCTTCGTCGGCAACTACAACGGCTTCGTCGTCTACGACATCGGCCGCCCCAGCGCCCCCAAGATCGTGTCGCAGGTGCTCTGCGCCGGCTCGCAGAACGACATCTCGGTCTACGGCAACCTGCTCTTCCTCTCCACCGACTCGTCCCGCACCGACGACTCCTGCAACAGCGTCGCGCAGCCGGCGACGGTGAAGGAGTCCTGGGAGGGCATCAAGGTCTTCGACATCAGCGACAAGGCCGCTCCGCGTTACATCAAGTCGGTGGAGACCGCCTGCGGTTCACACACCCACACCCTCGTCCCGAGCAAGGACCGCAAGACCGTCTACCTGTACGTGTCGTCGTACAGCCCCCGGGCGGACTTCCCCGACTGCCAGCCGCCACACGACTCGATCTCGATCGTCAAGGTCCCGGTGAAGAAGCCGACCGAGGCGGCCGTGGTGGCCACCCCCAACCTCTTCCCGGACGGTGGCTACGAGGGCATCCCCGGTCAGACCTCGGCCACCTCCGGCTGCCACGACATCACCGCCTACCCGGCCAAGGACCTGGCCGCCGGTGCCTGCATGGGCGACGGCGTCCTGCTGGACATCCGCAACCGCGAGGCACCCCGGGTGATCAACCGGGTCCGGGACACGGTCAACTTCGCGTTCTGGCACTCGGCGACGTTCAACAACGAGGGCACCAAGGTGGTCTTCACCGACGAACTCGGCGGTGGCGGCGCGGCCACCTGCAACGAGATCGTCGGCCCGCAGCGCGGCGCGGACGCCATCTACGACATCACCGGCCGTGGTGACGCCCGGGCAATGGTCTTCCGCAGCTACTTCAAGATTCCCCGCACCAACGCCGACACCGAGAACTGCGTGGCCCACAACGGCTCGCTGATCCCGGTCCTCGGCAAGGACGTCATGGTGCAGGCGTGGTACCAGGGCGGGGTCTCGGTCTGGGACTTCACCGACTCGACCCGCCCGAAGGAGATCGGCTTCTGGGAGCGGGGGCCGCTGTCGGACACCCAGCTCACCACCGGTGGCGCCTGGTCGACCTACTACTACAACGGGCACATCTACTCCAGCGACATCCAGAAGGGCCTGGACGTGCTCAAGCTCAACGACTGGCGGACCTGGACGGCCGATCTGGTCCGGGTCCCCGAGCTGAACGTGCAGACCCAGGCCGGCTACCTCAGCTGGTAACCCGACCCACCGACGACGAACGGCCCGGCCCCCTGGGGCCGGGCCGTTCGTGGGCCGGAGACGCCGTGGGTGAAGGGGTCAGCGGATCGGCAACTGGTAACGGCGCTCCTGGCCACCGCCGGCCACGGTGACCAGCCGGACCTCACCGTCCCGCAGGCCGTACGTCACCGACCAGCGGGTGTGCCCCTGCCGGACCTGGTCCAGCAGGCGCAATGCCGCCGCCGGTTCGACCCGGCCGTCGGCCCGGTCCAGTGCCGCCGCGAGGACGCCGTAGCGGTGGTCACGGCGACGCTGCTGCTCCGGTACGTCGACCACCGGCACATTGGTCAGCGCCTGCCACCGCCCCTGCGCCCGCTGCACCCGCATCGTCCCGTCGACGAACTCGACCACCGCCGACCGGCCGCCCGCGTCGGCGAGCAGGTAGTGCAGCGGCGGCCCGCCGTCGAAGTCGAGGTTGTGCCGGCCGAACAGCGCCACCGCCTCGTCCACCGTGGCCGCCCGGTCCAGCACCAGCCGCAGGATGCGCACCGACCCGACGGTGGGCCGCCCCGGCACCGGCTCGGCCGTCGCGTTGTCGTCGGCGGCCAGCCCGACGGCCAGCCCCCGCTCGTTCATCCCGTCGAAAGGCAGCAGCGGCGCGTCGAGCAACCGACGGTCCCCGGTCGGGTCCGGGCCCACCCCGAGATAGGAGAGGTCGACCAGGGAGACCGAGGCGTAGCCCTCGGGCGGGTCGGTGCGCAGCACCATCGCCGGGTTGGCGTCCCAGTCGAAGTTGCGGGCGAACAGCGGCCGGGCCGGGTCGCCGGAGGCGGCGAAGAGGGAGCAACCGAACGGGCCGGTCTCCGGCCGGGCGTCGGTGCCCACCGTCGGGTCGTACCCGCCGACGTAGGTCATCTCGTAGAGCGGCAGGTCGTCGACCTTGCGCAGGCTGTCCAGCGTCCGCCGGGCCTGCTCCGGGTCCTGTCGGGAGGCGACCGGCGGGCTCGCGGCGCCCCGGTCGGTCGAGGTCGGGCCGGTGGGGGCCGAGCCGGTCGGGTTCCCCTCGGCACAGCCGGTGGTGACGAGCAACAGGGCCAGTCCGGCCCCCAGCAGCATCCTGCGCATATCTCCTGAACGCTAGGGCAGGCATCGCGGGATGTCCACCGTGGCCGTGGGCCGCCGGCGGCACCGGCGGTGCGGTCGGCGCGCGGGCGCTCCCGGCGGACCGGCGCGGAACCGCCCGGGGGTGCGGGTCACCGGAGGGTGCGCGGCTCGCCGGAGAGTGCGGCTCGCCGGAGAGTACGTGGGTCGCCGGAGAGTACGTGGGTCGCCGGGAGCGGCGGGTGGGCAGTTCCGGCGGACCGGCGTCGGACCTGGGCCGGCTGTGCGAGGATCGTGCGCCGTGACACCTGCCGGCGGGACACCGCCCGTCCCGACCGACCGCCCCCGCCGTCCGAGGCTGCAGCCGCTGGACCGGGTGGCGATCGGACTGGCCCTGCTGGGCCTCGGCGCGGTGGTCACCGGGCTGCTCCCCCGGGCCGACGCCGCAGCGACGCTGCACCGCATCCTGCCGCTGCTGCTCTTCCTCGGCGCGGTGGTGGTGCTCGCCGAGTTGACCGCCGTCGCCGGCGTGTTCGACGTGCTGGCCACCCGGCTGGCGATCGTCGCCCGGGGCAGCTTCGCCGCCCTGTTCCTGCTCTGCGTCGGGTTCGCCTCGCTCACCACCATCGCCCTCAACCTGGACACCACCGCGGTCCTGCTCACCCCGGTGATGATCGCGCTGGCCCGCAAGCTGGGTGTCGCCCCGGGGCCGCTGGCGATGACCACGGTCTGGCTGGCCAACACCGCCAGCCTGCTGCTGCCGGTGTCGAACCTGACCAACCTGCTCGCCGCCGACCGGATCGCCCTGGCCCCGGCGGCGTACGCGGCCAGGATGGCGTTGCCGCAGGTCGCGGCGATCGGGGTGACCATGGCGGGGCTGTGGCTCTGGTACTGGCGGCGGGGTCGACGCGACGCCGAGCGGTTCACCCCTCCCCCGCCGTACCGGCCGGCGGACCGGCTGCTGTTCGGCACGGCGGTCGCCGGCTGCCTGCTGCTCGTCGGCGGCATCCTGGCCGGGGTGGAGATCGGCGTCGCCGCCGCCGTCGCCGCCGGCCTGGTGGTGCTCGGCTTCCTGGTCCGGTCCCGACATACCCTGCGCCCGGCACTGCTGCCCTGGCGGCTGCTGGTCTTCGTGACCGGCCTGTTCCTGGTGGTGCAGACCCTCGGCCGGCACGGGCTGGACGACCTGGTGTCGGTGCTGCTCGGGGACGCCGGTGGCACGGTGGGGGCGCTGCGGGCCGGTGGCACCGGCGCGTTCCTGGCCAACCTGGTCAACAACCTGCCCGCCTACCTGGCCGGGGAGGCGGTGCTCCCGCCCGGCGACGAGACCCGGCTGCTGGCGCTGCTGATCGGCACCAACGTCGGCCCGCTGGCGGTGCCGTGGGCGTCGCTGGCGACCCTGCTGTGGTTCGAGCGGTGCCGGGCCGCCGGGGTGACCGTGCCGTGGGGCCGGTTCGTGGCGACCAGCGCGGTGGTCGCGGTGCTCGCCACGGTCGCCGCGGTGCTCGCCCTGCTGGTGGTCGGCTGACCGGCGACCCGACGATCCGGCCGTTCGCCCGGCGTGGTGGGGCGGTACGACCGGCCGTCAGACCCCCATCTCGGCCTCGTACGCCGAGCGCAGCCGGGCCTGGGCGGCGGGGGCCAGGCAGACGTGCCAGGCCGGTCCCTCGTCGATGACGTTCAGTTCACCGGCGGCCTGCCGGGCCAGCAGGATCTCGGCCAGCACGTCCCGCGCGCCGAACCGGGCGTACCAGGCCAGTTCCAGGTCCACCGCCCAGCCTAGGCAGTGGCCGCTGGGGAGCATGGCCGGGTACCCGAGCCGACGCAACCGGTACCGGTGCTCGGCGCTGTGGGCCAGGCTGGTCACCCACAGCGGCGGGGTGCCCGGCGGGGCGGACCGGGCAAACTCCCGGGCCAGGTCGTTGAGGAGCGCGACGATCTCCCGGCGGGTCCGCCGGAACGGCACCCCGGTGGTGCGGGGGGTGGCCTCCGGCAGCAACCGACGGCGCACGGCGTGGACGCCGCGGCCGAGGGCGCCCGCCGGCTGCTGCCGGTAGCGGAAGCCGAGCAGCCCGCGGCGGCGCAGCCACTCCAGGTCGATCAGGTCGGGGTGCGTGTCGACCTGTTCGTCGGTGCGCAGGAGCGGGGCGTCCCGCCACCACACGAGGTCGATGCGGGAGAGCAGGTAGATCCGGACCAGCGCGGTCAGGTCGGCGGCCGAGGTGCGGTCGTCGGGCTGGTGCCGGGCCAGCTCCAGCAGCAGGGTCTCCCGGGCACCGAGCACGCCCTGGTCGGTGGCGTCGAGCACGTCGGCGATGGCCGGTTCGTGCAGCCGCTGGTCGAGCAGCACCTGACGGGCGGCGGTGGCGGCGGTGCCGGCCAGCGCACCCACCTCGACCAGCAACTCCGCGACCGCTTCCCGGTAGGCGTCGAGGTCGGGGGCGGCCGGCCGGAGGGCACGCGTCGGGACGGGCGTCCGCCGAGCCGGGGCGGGCGGGGTCACGCCGGGCTGGGGGCCGGGGCTTCGGCTGGGCACGCGCATGGTCGGTCCTCTCCCGGTACGCCACGGTGCGGATGAACCTGAAGGCACCGTAAACGCTGTGAACCGGTAAAGAACGAGCATTTGCCCCAGGACCCCCGAAGGGCGACGGGCTGCCCAGGAGACGGGCGACGACGACCTGGTCGACTGGACGTACGTCGGTGACGACGGGCGGCCCGATGCCACCGGCGACCACCCCGGGGCCGCCCGCCGGTGTGGAGCGGGCGGCCCCGGGTGGTCGGGGAGATCAGCGCAGCGTGCAGGCCGTCCCGTTCACGGCGAACCCGGTCGGGGTCGGGTTCGCGCCGCTGTAGGTGGCGTTGAAGCCGAGGTTGACCGAGCCGTTCGGGGCGACCGCGCCGTTGTAGCTCTCGTTGGTCACCGTCACCTCGCTGCCGCTCTGGCTGAACCGGCCCGACCAGCCCTGGCTGATCTGCTGGTTGCCGGTGAACCGGAAGGTCAACCGCCACGACGACCAGGCGGCGGCGCTGGTGTTGGCCACCGTGACGCTGCCGGTGAACCCGGTGCTCCAACTGTTCGCCGAGTACGTCACCGCGCACCCGCCGGCCGGCGGCGGCGTGGTGGTCGGCGGGGGCGGCGTGGTCGTGGGCGGGGGCGGCGTGGTGGTCGGCGGCGGCGTCACCGTGGGGGTCGGCGTCGGGTCCGGCCCGGTGCCGGTGCCGGCCTGCTCGGCCGCCCAGTGCACCAACCAGGCCATCGCCGAGTTCCAGTTGATCGCCACCTCGTTGACCGAGTACGCCCCGATGTCGTCGATGAAGCACTTCTGCGGCTTGCAACCGGCGAGCTGGGCCTGCACGACCGGGTCCTGCAACTCGCTGTTCGGGCCGCCGGACAGCGAACCGGGCGGCGCGGTGGGCAGCGAACCGTCGTTCTGGTTGGCCCAGAACCGGTGGTGCAGGTTGCGCACCGGCTTGTCCCCGTAGCCGGCCACGTAGGACTGGTTGAGCGGGTTGCGGCCGAGCAGGTAGTCGTAGGCGGCGTAGGCCCCGTTGCGGTACCGCGCCGTGCCGGTCAGGTCGAACGCCATGGCGAGCACGTTGGCGTTGTTGGCGACCGCGCCGTTGGAACCCCAGTAGTACGTGCCGTTGCCGCTGCCCGGGGCCGGGTAGCCCTGGTTGGCGGTCTGGGCGAGCATCCGGTCGGCGAAGCCGACGATCGCCGAGCGGATCGCGCTCACGTCGCCGCTGGCCAGGCCGGTCGGCACCAGCACGAGGGTGGTGTCACCCAGCCCGGCCGTCCAGCTCCAGTCGTACGCGCCCCGGGTGAAGCCGGCGCCCCGGGCGTGCGGGGAGCCGCTCAGGTCGTTGCGGTAGCCCGTCGAGCCGGTGGTGGCGTACAGCTCGGCCGCCGCCCAGTAGAACTCGTCGCTGACGGTGTTGTCCTCGTACGCGCCGCCGCCGGTGTTGTCGGTGGCGGGGGCGAGCCGGTTCGGGTTGGCCTTCGCCGCGGCGTACGCCTTCTCGGCGGCAGCCAGGGCCCGGGAGGCGAAGGAGGCGTCGAACGGCTTCCACAGCCGGGACGCCTGGGCGGCCACCGCCGCCATGTTGAGGGTGGCGGCGGTGCTCACCGGGGAGAGCAGCCGGGGCTCGCTGTCCAGCTCGGGACGGGTGGGTAGCGCGGTCCAGTTCTGGTCGTGGATCTTGTGGTGCACCATGCCGGCGTTGGTCCGGCCGGCCGGCACCTGCATCTTGAGCAGGAACTCCAGCTCCCAGCGGGCCTCGTCGAGCACGTCCGGCACCCCGTTGGCGCGCTCGGGGATGGCCAGCGTGCCGTCGGCGACGGCGGAACGGTCGGCCCCGGTCACGTACAGCGTGCGCTCGTAGATGTTCTGCAGCTGCCAGGTGGCCAGGCCGCCGTTGACCACGTACTTGCCCTGGTCACCGGCGTCGTACCAGCCGCCGCGCACGTCCAGCGTGTAACCGCAGGAGGTGCGGCACGGCACGTTGTTGTCACCCCGGTTCGGGGCGACGTTGACGTGCCCGGCCGGGCGGGCGTAGCGGGAACCGACGTACTGGGCGTCGATCGGGGTGCCGCTGCGCTGGTGGTAGAAGAACGCCAGCGAGTCACCGCGCAGCCGGCGCACCGGGTCGGCGGAGATGTCGAACGGGTAGCTGTTGCTCCCGCCGACCGACAGCACGTAGCCCGTGCCCGGGGTGTCATAGGCGGAGAAGTCCGCGATGTGCACCGAGTCGCCGGAGAGCGTGTCGGCTCCCCGTACCGTGGTCTGCCCGGACGCCACCGTGGCACCGGCGGCGTTGCGCAACGTCCAGCCGATCGGGGCGTTCGCGGAGTTCACGACGGTGGCCTGTTTGGGCAGCCCCGGCACGTAGGCGACCTGGTTGACCTTGACCGGTGAGCCGGGATCGGGGGCGGCGGAGGCGAGCTGCGGCACTGCCGCGAGCCCACCGAGGGCGAGCAGGGCGGCGGCCGTGAACGCGAGGGGACGCCGTCGGAATTGGTGGGGCATGGGGCCTCTTCCGGTGGTGATGACAGTGACCACCCGACCGCCCGGCGCAGCGGACATCCGCCGGGCGGTCGGGGGACCGTCGACGGGAGCGCTCCGCCCACCATAGACCAGCATCAGTCTGCCGGGAAGTCACCACCCACCGGGTGGACCGTCCGGGTGTCGCCGTCGTAACTGCGCGCCGCCACGAACCGACCCTCCGGCCGGTCGCCGCCGACCACCGCGCGGGCCCGCCGCCGGTCGTGGTCCCGGAAGCGCAGCGCGAGGCTCAGGTGCGGGACCCAGCGGCCCGGGGCGTGCCAGGGCCGCTGGCCGCCCGCGTCGTCGAGCGCCGCCCAGACGGCCCCGTGCAGGGCGGTCAGCTCCGGCGTGGGCCGGACCAACCAGACCAGCGGCGCGCTGCCGTCGAGCACCGTCACCCGCTCCAGCCGGACCGGCAGGGGCAGCGCGGCGTCGAAGAGCCCGGCGATCCGGTCGACCGCGCCGGGCGGGAACGCCTCGACGGCGGCCAGGGTCAGGTGCGGCCGGTTCGTCGGATGACCGTGCCGGGCCAGGCTGGGCAGCCCCGCCCCGGCCAACCTGTCCCAGGCGGCGCGGACCGTCTCTTCCAGCACCGGGCAGCAGAGCAGCTCGACCGTACGCACACCCGTCAGGCTATCCGGCAGACGCCGGGAGCCCGCCGACCTCCCGGGCGGTCCGGGCCGCCCCGGCACGGTCGGTCGCGCCGCGCCTGCGGACCGCCGTCGGGTGGTGGCGAGGGCGTACGGCGTACGCGACCTCGTCATCGGGGTGCCCTGCCCTGCACCCCGTGGCCTGAACGGGTCCGCCGCCGTTGTGCCGACCGGCACGGTTGTGCCGGTCGGCGCAGCGGCCCGACGGGGGTGATGGAAAACTTTGCCCCATGAGTTCCGCACCTACACCGACCGACCTCTCCGCTCCCGACGATTCCGACGGCGGGCCCGCCTTCGTCGATCTCGGGCTGCGCGCCGAGCTGTTAGGCGCCCTCTCCGCGCTCGGCTACGAGGAGCCCACCCCGATCCAACGGGAGGCGATCCCGCTGCTGCTGGCCGGCCGGGACCTGCTCGGGCAGGCGGCGACCGGTACGGGCAAGACCGCCGCGTTCGCCCTGCCCCTGTTGCAGCGGATGCCGGACGACCGCCGTGGCGGTGACCCGGTGTCGCTGGTGCTGGTGCCCACCCGGGAACTGGCCGTGCAGGTCTCTGAGGCGTTCCACCGGTACGGCAAGGATCTCGGTGCCCGGGTGCTGCCGATCTACGGCGGCCAGCCGATCGGCCGCCAACTGCGCGCCCTCGACCTGGGCGTGGATGTGGTGGTGGCGACCCCGGGCCGGGCCCTGGACCACATCGCCCGGGGCACCCTGCGGCTGGGTTCGCTGGCCACGGTGGTGCTGGACGAGGCCGACGAGATGCTCGACATGGGCTTCGCCGAGGACATCGAGGCGATTCTGGAGCACGCGCCCGCCGAGCGCCAGACGGTGCTCTTCTCGGCGACCATGCCGGCCCGGATCGACGGCCTGGCCCGCAAGCACCTGACGGACCCGGAGCGGATCCAGATCGGGCGGGAGCAGCCGGTGGCCGGGGAGGCGCCCCGGGTCCGGCAGAGCGCGTACATCGTCACCCGGGCGCACAAGCCGGCGGTGCTGGGTCGGGTGCTGGACGTGGAGTCCCCGACGGCGGCGATCGTGTTCTGCCGCAGCCGGGAGGAGGTGGACCGGCTCACCGAGACGATGAACGGGCGTGGCTACCGGGCCGAGGCGCTGCACGGCGGGATGAGCCAGGAGCAGCGGGACCGGGTGATGGGGCGGCTGCGCGCCGGCACCGCCGACCTGCTGGTGGCCACCGACGTGGCGGCCCGCGGGCTGGACGTCGAGCAGCTCACCCACGTGGTCAACTACGACGTGCCGTCGGCTCCGGAGTCGTACGTGCACCGGATCGGCCGGGTGGGTCGGGCCGGTCGGGAGGGGGTGGCGATCACCCTCGCCGAGCCCCGGGAGCACCGGATGCTCAAGACCATCGAGCGGGTCACCGGTCAGCGGATCGACATCGACAAGATTCCCACGGTGGCCGACCTGCGGACCCGACGGATGGCGCTGACCCAGGCGGCGCTGCGGGAGAGCCTGCTGGAGGACGACCTGGACCCGTTCCGGGTGATCGTCGAGTCCCTGTCGGACGAGTTCGACCTGATGGAGGTGGCGCTGGCGGCCGTCAAGCTGGCCCACGAGGCGGCCCTGCCCGGCTCCGACGACGAGGAGGAGATCCCGCAGGTGGCGGTCCGCGCGCCCCGGGAGTCCCGACCCGGGTTCGAGGGCCGGGGCGGGGACCGGCGCGGCGGTGGCAGCCGGCCGCGCACGGGCGGCACCGCGCAGGTCTTCATCGGCCTGGGTCGCCGCGCCGGGGTCCGCCCGCAGGACCTGGTCGGTGCGATCACCGGCGAGACCCGGGTGAGCGGCCGGGACATCGGCTCGATCGAGATCGCCGACCGGTTCTCCCTGGTGGAGGTGCCGCTGGGCGTCGCCGACGAGGTGATCGCGGGGCTGCGTAACAGCACCATCAAGGGTCGTAAGGCGACCGTGCGGCGCGACCGCGGCGGCGAGGGGAACTGACCCGACACGCGACACCGGCCCGCACCCCCGGACGGGGGCGCGGGCCGGTCGCGTTGCTCAGAGCGGGTACGGCCCGAAGCGGCCCCAGGCGACGATCGCCGCCAGGATCAGCAGCACCACGGTCATCGCGGTGCCGGGGTGTTCCTTGGCCCGGGCGTGCACGACGACCGCGCCGAGCATCACGATCACCAGCCCGACGGCGGCCAGCGGGGTGAGCACCGTGGCGATGCCGGTGAGGCCGGGCAGGACCAGCCCGAGCGCGGCCAGCACCTCGACCGCGCCGAGCGCCTTGACCTGGGTGGGCGGGACGTTCTCCACCCAGCCCATCCGGTCGCGCAACTTCTCCTTGGGCTGGGTGAGCTTGGTCAGTCCCGCGCCGGCGAAGAGCGCGGCGAGCAGGATCTGCAGGATCCACAGGAACACGTTCATGGGCGGTCGCCTCCGGGGGGTGCCACCGTTCGGTGGCGGATGCGGGAACGGGAAGGGTCAGGCTACGGCCCCGGCCGGCCCCCGACGCCCGGTGGGACGTCGGGGGCCGCGGTGGCCGGGGTGCCCGTGTGGTCACCGACCTAGCGGGCGGCCGCGTTGTGGGAGCCGCCGGACGGGGCCGGTCAGGCGGCGCCGACCGGCCGACCGCCGAGTGCCTCCGCGTCGATCTCGGCCGGCCGCAACGCCAGGGCGAGCACGTCGGCGACGTCGGCCAGGGTGTGCACGGTCAGCGCCTCGCGGACCTCGGTGGGCAGGTCGTCGAGGTCCGGCTCGTTGCGGGCCGGGATGATCACCTCGGTCAGGCCGGCCCGGTGCGCGGCGAGCAGTTTCTGCTTCACCCCGCCGATGGGCAGCACCCGCCCGGAGAGCGTCACCTCACCGGTCATCCCGAACTCGGGGCGTACCGGCCGGCCGGTCACCAGGGAGGCCAGCGCGGTGACCATGGTGATGCCGGCGCTCGGGCCGTCCTTGGGCACCGCACCCGCCGGCACGTGCAGGTGGATCCGGCTTCCGGCGAGGACGTTCGGGTCGAGGCCGTACCGCCGCCCGTTGGCCCGCAGGTAGGACCACGCGATGTGCGCGGACTCCTTCATCACGTCGCCGAGCTGCCCGGTCAGGGTCAACCCGGGCTCACCCGCCATGCTGGTGGCCTCGATGAAGAGCACGTCACCACCCGCGCCGGTGACCGCCAGCCCGGTGGCGACGCCGGGCACCGCCGTCCGCTCCGCCGACTCCGGGGTGAACTTCGGCCGGCCCAGGTAGCGGGCCAGGTTGCCGGTGTCCACCTCGACCGGTGCCGGGTCGGTTGCCAGGGCGACGGCGACCTTGCGCAGGATCTTGGCCAGGGCCCGTTCGAGCTGCCGGACGCCGGCCTCCCGGGTGTGCTCCCCCGCGATCCGGGCGAGCGCCTCGTCGGCCACGGTGACCTCATCGGTGGTCAGCCCGGCCCGCTGGAGCTGCCGGGGCAGCAGGTGGTCGCGGGCGATGGCGACCTTCTCGTCCTCGGTGTACCCGTCCAGAGTAACCAGTTCCATCCGGTCCAGCAGCGGGCCGGGAACGGCCTCCACCACGTTGGCGGTGGCCAGGAAGAGCACGTCGGACAGGTCGAGGTCGACCTCCAGGTAGTGGTCCCGGAAGGTGTGGTTCTGTGCCGGGTCGAGCACCTCCAGCAGGGCGGCGGCCGGGTCCCCGGCGTACCCGACGGCCAGCTTGTCGACCTCGTCGAGGAGCACCACCGGGTTCATCGAGCCGGCCTCGCGCAGCGCGCGGACGATCCGGCCGGGCAACGCCCCGACGTAGGTGCGTCGGTGGCCACGGATCTCGGCCTCGTCGCGGACGCCGCCGAGGGAGACCCGGACGAAGTTGCGGCCCAGGGCACGGGCCACCGACTCGCCGAGGCTGGTCTTGCCGACACCGGGCGGGCCGGCGAGGGCCAGCACCGCGCCGGAACCGCGCCCGCCGACCACCCCGAGGTTGCGCTCGGCGCGGCGGTTGCGCACCGCGAGGTGTTCCAGGATGCGGTCCTTCACGTCGGCCAGGCCGGCGTGGTCGGCGTCGAGCACCGCCCGGGCCGCCGCCAGGTCGGTGTTGTCCTCGGTACGCGTGCTCCACGGCATCTCCAGCACCGTGTCCAGCCAGGTCCTGATCCAGCCCGCCTCCGGGGAGGCGTCGCTGGCCCGTTCCAGCTTGCCGACCTCGCGCAGCGCCGCCTCGCGGACCGTCTCCGGCAGGTCGGCGGTCTCGACCCGGGCCCGGTAGTCGGCGGAGCCGTCCGGCTCGTCCTCGCCCAGTTCCTTGCGGATCGCGGCGAGCTGCTGGCGGAGCAGGAACTCCCGCTGGGACTTCTCCAGCCCTTCCCGGACGTCGCTGGTGATCTGCTCGGTGACCTCCTGCTCGGCCAGGTGCTCCTTCACCCAGCCGACGAGCAGCTCCAGCCGGGCGGTGACGTCCGGCGCGGCGAGCAGTTCGGTCTTCTGTGCCAGGCTGAGCCAGGGCGCGTAACCCGCCGCGTCGGCCAGTTCGGACAGGTCGGTCATCCGCTCCATCGCGTCGATGACCTGCCAGGCGCCCCGCTGCTGCAGGACCGAGGTCATCAGGGCGCGGTATTCCCGGGCCAGGTCGCGGGCGCGACCGGCGGGGGCGGGTTCGTCGAGTCGGGTGGCCTCCACCCAGAGGGCGGCGCCGGGCCCGGGGACCCCGGAGCCGATCCGGGCGCGGGCCAGGCCGCGCACCACGGCGGCGGGTTCACCGTCGGGGAGCCGGCCCACCTTCTCGATGGTGGCGATCGTGCCCACGGGGCCGTACTCGCCGTCGATGCGGGGCACGGCGAGCAGGCTCTTGTCGCCGCTGGCCCGGGCGGCGTCGATCGCCGCCTGGGTGGTCGGGTCGAGGGTCACCGGGATGACCATGCCGGGAAGCAGGACGACGTCGGTCAGCGGAAGTACCGGAAGGGTTGCCATCAGACACCTGCCATCACCTTGAGGTTGAGCGTGTCTCACTCAAGTCACCAACCGTTCCCCGTGTTCCTCAGTGTGACCCAGGACACATCCCGCCCGTGTCGCCACCACCCGCCAGCATTGGCCGGACCCGAATTTCCCAGGATTGACCCGACCCGCCAAATGAAAGAGAGGCGTATTGTTGCGGATTTGCCGTCAGATACGTCAAACTCTTAGCACACCCCGCTCAACACAGGGAGTAATGGCGATGGCAAGGAAAGTAATCACCGTTCTGACCGACGACCTCGACGGCGGAAAGGCCGATCGGACCGTCGAGTTCAGCCTGGACGGGGCGGCGTACACCATCGATCTCTCCGACGAGAACGTGGGGGTGCTGCGCAAGGCGCTCGACGCCTACATCACCGCTGGCCGTCGAATGGGGCGAGGTGCGGTCGAGGCCGGTCGCCCGGCTCGCCGCCCGGCTCGCGCCGGGGTCTCGGGAATGGATCGCGAGCAGAACCGCGCCATCCGGGAATGGGCGACCAAGAACGGCCACGAGATTTCCGAGCGCGGTCGCATCCCGGTCTCGGTCGTGGAGGCGTGGAAGAACCGCTGACCGGCGGTCAGGTCACGAACGGACGCGCCGGGGTCACGCTGAGATAACAGCGGCGACCCCGGCGCTTTTCGCCGTGTCCACAATTTCACCCATCGGCCCGTCGCCGAAACCCTTGCCGGCCCGGCCGGCCCTGACCACCGGAACGCGCCGCCCCGCAGGCCGCCGCCCGGAACAGGATCGCCACCACTGGCCGCACCACCCCGCGCCGGACCACGGCGTCGGCCTCCGGAGCGTGGACCCGTCCGAAAAGCCACGGGCCGCCCCGGGAGTTCCCGGGGCGGCCCGTGGCCGTCGTCGCCTGTCCGGTCAGTTGACCCGGATGCGTACCACGTCGAAGGCGGGGGTCTGGTTGGCCCGCTCCATCATCGGCACCCGGTGCGAACCGTCACCGGCCCAGACCGCGCACTGCGCCGTACCCGACTGCGGCAGGCCCGGGATCTGGATGGTCACGTCGTCGGACTGGTTGCCGCCCTTGCCGTCCTCGGTGGCCACGAAGAACGCCGGAACGTCCTGCGGGTTCGACGGGGCCTGGTTGGTGTTCTGCAGCATCCGGCAGGCGGTGTGGAAGTGGCCACGGGTGAGGCCCTGACCGTTGAGCACCGAACTCTCCACGTAGTAGCCGCCCTGGCCGGCCGCCAGGAACCGGTCACGGACCAGGTTGCGGGTGGAGACCTTCAGGCTGAAGGCCTGGTTGCGCTGCACCTGGTTCGGGAACTGCGTGATCAGCAGCGACGGGTTGCTGGCCGCCGCGCCGACCTCGCCGAACGCGGTACTGACACAGCGGTTGCCGTTCTGGAAGCCGTCGTGCGGCTGCAACCTGCTGTTGGCGCAGTCCTTCGCGAGCACGCCCAGGGCGTTGCCGTTGTTGCCGTTCTGGCCGCCGTTGTTGTTGCCGCCGTTGTTGTTCTGGCCGCCGGTGTTGCCGTTCTGGCCGCCGTTGTTGTTGCCACCGTTATTGGCGGCGACCTGGCAGCCGGCGAGTTGCTCCAGGCCCTGCGGGCGCTGGGCGAACCGGCCGATCGCGGTGGCGATCCGGTTCAGGGCGGACCGCCGCTTGTCGGCCAACGGACCGAGGATGGCGTTGTTGATGAACGCCTGCCCGTTGCGCCCCTCGGCCGCCAACCGCTTGTTGGCGTCGTCGATCTGGGTCTTCAGCAGGGCGAGTTCCTTGTCCACCTCGGCCTTGGCCTGCGCCGGAATCTGCGGCAGCCGGGGGGTCACCTGTGGGCAGGCGACCGTCGAGGCGAGGGTGGTCACCGGCGCGTTGCCGGCCTTGACGGCCTGGCACTCGGCAACGGACATCTGACCGTCACCCCAGTGGTTGCGGACCCAGCGACCGTTCTGCCAGGTCTGGGTGGTGCTGCCCCGCCCGCTCGGCGAGGTGGCACCGGGGCTCGGTGCGACACAGGCCGACGAGACGTTGCGGGCCTGCTGCTGCCGCGGCTTGTCCCCGGCCGATGAGATCTGGGTGACGGCGGCGATACCGCCGAAGACGACGAGCGCACCGACCGCCGCCAGCAGCCGCTTGCTCCGCGCGTTACCGGACGACCGGCGTGCCCCTGTGGACCTGCGCATCGAATTGCTCTCCTTCTCGATCCGGTGCCTGACTCGTGTCCCCGACGAGGAGACGACCTTCGGGTCGGTCTCCCCCACCGGGGTCACTGCGACGTTCCGGTCGCACGTCGATGGCCGACGATGCCTTTCCGCACCGTCCGCCGCGTCGGGTGGCGCGGCTGGGAAGATCCTGTCCATTCCCGCTTAGGTACGGGCCGGCCCGGACGAAGGTTCAAAGCGGATCAAGGAATCCAGGACCATTTTTCAGCCGGGCCGGAATGTCACCACACGTCGCCGGAGAATGACGGCGGGTCGTTACCGGGCTCAGTCCCCGCAGAGGTGATCGAAGGCGAACGGCGTGGCCAACTCGTCCCGCCGGTCCCGCAGCGCGCAGATCTGCCGCCGCAGATCGCCCCGGTCGAGCAGGGCCGATTCGTCGAACTCCACCCCGGCCAGCCGGTCGCCCACCGCCACCGCCGCGAGATCCTCGGCGAAGCGGGCGGGGTCCACCCCGCAGTGCCACCGCGCCTCGTGCACGGTGACCCGTTCCACCAGGCACCGGCCGGGCCGCACCTCGACCCAGCTCCACCCCTCGGCCAGCCCGTCGCGCCAGCGCACGTGCAACCCCCGCACGATGGGGTCACTGAGCCGCCGCGACACGTACGCCTCGACGGCCGCCGCCCGGGACAGCGCGCCGAGGTCGTTCACCGGCCCGGTGCGCCCGTCGGGCAACCGGCCGACGATGTCGCGGTAACCGACCGGGGCGTCGTCCGGGTCGTCGCAGGAGGTGGCACCGGCGGCGTAGGCGCGGGCGTCGAGGACGTACGTGACGATCCGGCGGCCGTGTCCGGCGGCCCGCAGCGTCGGCGAGCCGATCCGCAGCACCGGCAGGCCCACTGCGGCGCACACCGCCGCGGCCATCCGCTCGGCGCGCTGCCCGGCCGAGCCGGCCGGCGCGGTGGGGCCGACGGTCAGGGCGAACAACGGGAATCCGGTGTCGGCCGCGCAGACGACGTGGTCGAACTCCTCGCGCAGGGCCGAACTCCACTGGTGCCCGGTGACCCCCGCCGGCCGCCGCGACACCAGGTCACCGAGTCGACGGGCGGGGTACACCGCCTGGCCGGCCCGGACGAACAGCGGCGCGTCACCGGCCGGGACCGGCCGCAGCCGGGCCCCGTCGTCGGTGGCGGTACGCGTCATCGTCGGTCCGTCCGTGGCAGGAGAGGTGACCGGCCGAGTCTAGGACGTCGGCCCCCGTTTCCGCCTCGTCGGTGCGGCCGATGGGCGCGTTACCAGGCGGTTGGTGTGCCCCGAGCGCGATCTCTACGCTCACGGGGTGCTGCACGACGGACCGGCCCCGGAACTGTTGACCAAGCGGAGTCTCGTCACGGTCTCCCACGCCATCGAGCGGTCGGCGCTGGCCACCGCCGAGGACGGCCCGCTGGTGGTGATCGCCCTGTTCCAGCGGATGCCGTACTTCCTGCGGGAGCAGGCCCGCTACACGCGGATCGCCGCGGGCGCGGCGGTCACCGTGGTCGGGCTGGTCGCGCCGGCACCGCCGGAGCTGCCCCCCGGTGGGTACGGCGTGGCGCTGGACGAGACCGAGGAACTGGCCCGGGAGTGGAGCGTGGTGGCGCTGACCCCCCGGTTCGGGGCCAGCCTGGTGGCCCGGGACCGGCGGGAGGTGGCGGCCGCCGGCACGCTGGAGGAAGGCCGCCTCTTCTCCGGCCGCTGGGGGTTCCGCCGCGACGAGGCGCTGCACGAGGTGATCCGGCTGCGGGCGCAGCTCGGCGACCGGCTCCCCCCGGCCGCCCTGACCGCGATCGATCAGGTGCTGCGCCGGGTCTGGGACCTGCCGGCGACCCCCGGTGAGAGCCGGGCCGAGGCGGCGTTGCGGCTGATGGCCGAGCGGGTCGACCGCAGCGGGCCGGGTCGGGTCGCCGAGGAGGTGCCGGCACCCTCGCCTCTGGTGGACGAGCCGACGCTGCGCCGCTGGACCGGGATGGACGGGGTGACCGCCGCCGGCACCCTGCCGGTGGCCCTGATCGGGGTCCGGGTCAGTGAGCCGGCCGGCGCCGCCGAACGCTTCGGACGCCGCAGCACCGCCCGGGAGGCGCAGGCCGTGATCGCCGCGCTGACCGCGCCCCTGCGCCCGCTCGACCGGGCGATCCGGCTCGCCCCCGACGAGTACCTGCTGGTCCTGCCCGCGTTGACCCGGGAGGAGGCGCTGGCCGTGGCCGCTCAGGTGCACGCCTCGGTGGCCGGGCTGGCCCGGTCGTACCCGTTCGTGTCCTTCGCGGTGCACACTGCGGTCACCGTGACCGACCGGCGGCCGATGCCGGTGGCCGAGGTCCGGCACGCCGTCGAGTGGGCGGCCCGGGAGGGCGTGCCGATGGCCACGGTGGCCCGGGAGGCGGTCGCGAGCGCCGCCCCACGCTGAGGACGGGAGAACACGGGATGCGGGTGGTCTCGTTGGTGCCGTCGCTGACCGAGGCGGTGGCGGCGACCGTGCCGGAGCTGCTGGTCGGCGCGACCGACTGGTGCGTCCACCCGGCGGGGCTGGACGTGGCCCGGGTCGGTGGCAGCAAGTACCCCGACCTGGACCGGGTCCGGGCGCTGCGGCCGGACCTGGTGCTGCTCAACGTGGAGGAGAACCGGCGGGTCGACGCGGACGCGCTCACCGCGGCCGGGGTGCCGGTGCTGGTCACCTACCCGCGCACCGTGCCGCAGGCCCTGGACGAGCTGGCCGGGGTGCTCGCCGCGCTGGGGGTGACCGGGGAGCCGGGGTGGCTGACCGACGCCCGCCGGGCCTGGGCGGCACCGGTCGCCGAGGCCGGGACACGCCGGGCCGTGGTGCCGGTGTGGCGTCGGCCGTGGGTGGTGCTCGGCGGGGACACCTTCGCCGGGGACGTGTTGCGCCGGCTCGGCGTGGTCAACCTGTACGACGACGACCCCGAACGCTATCCGCGCCCCGACCTCGACGCGCTGCGGGCCCGCCGCCCCGACCTGGTGGTGCTCCCCGACGAGCCGTACGCGTTCACCGCCACGGACGGGCCGGACGCCTTCCCCGGCATCGACTGCGCGCTGGTCTCCGGCCGGCATCTCACCTGGTACGGCCCGTCGCTGGCCGAGGCCCCCGCCCTGCTCACCGCCCAGCTCTCGACCCTGGTGTGAGCCCCCGCCGTCGCCCAGGTCGCCGCGGACCCGGCGTGGACGGGCCGGCAGAGTCGGGCCCTGCCGCCGGCCCGTCCGGGCGTGGGACAGGCCGGCGTGGACAGGCCGACGACACGCGGGTCGGCGTGGACGGGCCGGCCGGGGGTGCCGGTCAGGCCACCGGGGTGACCCCGCCCGTCGAGCGCTCCACCAGGCCGGCGTCGTCCACGTCGTACCCGAGGGTGCTGGTGACCTGGACCACCCCGCTGACCTGGCCGGCGAGCTTCACCGCCAGCTCGGCGGCGGTCCGCCGGTCCAACCGGCCGTCCAGCACCACCGCACCGTCGCGGACCTGCACGGTGACCAGGCCGTCCCGGACGGCCAGCACCCGCCGCAGCACCTCCTGCACCACGTCCTGGCGGATCTCGGCGTCGCTGCGCAGGTGCACCCGGAGCAGGTCGCTGCGGGTCACGATGCCGACCAGCCGGCCCAGGTCGTCGAGGACCGGCAGCCGCTTGACCGCCTCCCGGTCCATCAGCCGGGCCGCCGCCGGCAGCGACGCTCCCGGATGGGTGGTGACGGCCGGCGCGGTCATCAACTCCCCGGCCAGCAGCGCCTCGGCCTTCTCCCGGGACACCCGACGCCGTCGCCCGGCGAAGACCCGCCGCTCCTCCTGCGCCCCGGAGTGCTCCACCTTGTGCAGCAGGTCCGCCTCGGACACCACCCCCAGCACGCGACGGAACCCGTCCACCACCGGCACCGCGCTGATGCCGCGCCGGATCAGCACGTCGACGATCGCCCGGTAGGGGGTCCCCTCCCCCACCGTGGCGACCTCCCGGGTCATCACGTCGTCCACCTGCCACGTCCTCATCACGACCTCCTCGGGCTCTCCCGGCCGACGTTAGGGCCGGCCCGACCGGCCGGGGCAGAGGCGGACGGACCGGGGCCGCCGGGGCCGAAGGTCCCGTCCGGACGTCCGAACCAGGGGACTTAGGTCCTGCCGCGGCACGGACCGTCGGCCCTGCCGGGACGGCCGCCACCGGCGTGGAATGTAACTGCCACCGGGAAGTGCGGTGCCAGGCAGAGAAGGGACGTGGAGACCATGACCGCGACGACCGAGCGGAACACCACCGCCAGGACCATCGCACCGGTGGCCGGAACCGAGACCACCCGGCAGCGCGCCGCCCGGTACGTCTGGGCCGGGACCCGGATCGCCCTCGGCTGGATCTTCCTCTGGGCCTTCCTGGACAAGCTCTTCGGCCTCGGCCACGAGACCGCGACGAAGAACGCCTGGATCAACGGTGGCAGCCCGACCAAGGGTTTCCTCGCCTTCGGCGCGAAGGGTCCGTTCCAGGGGCTCTACCAGGACATCGCCGGGGCGGCCTGGGCCGACTGGCTGTTCATGATCGGCCTGGCCGGCATCGGGGTGGCCCTGCTGCTCGGCATCGGGATGCGGCTCGCCGCAGCCGCCGGTGGCCTGCTCATGGTGCTGATGTGGACCGCCGTCCTGCCCCCCGAGAACAACCCCTTCATGGACGACCACCTGATCTACGCCGCGGTGCTGGCCGGTCTCGCCCTGGTCGGCGCGGGGAACACCCTCGGCCTCGGCCGGGTCTGGGCCACCCTCCCGCTGGTGCGCCGGTTCGGCTGGCTCAGGTAACCGACCTCGGCAGCCGACCGCGCGGCAGGGGCGCCACCTCGACGGTGGCGCCCCTGCCGCGCGTCCACCCCGCCCGGGGGTCCCGGCTCCGGGACCCCCGGGAATCGGTCGGTCGCGATCGGGCAGGATCGACACCGACCGGACGATCGCGACGACGGAGGAGATCAGCAATGAACACGCCCCAGGCAGGCAAGCCGGAGATCGGCCCGATCGAGGGCGCCGCCCCGGCCGACCTCGTCATCGAGGACCTCACCGTCGGTGAGGGTCCCGAGGCCCGTCCGGGCCAGGTCGCCAACGTGCACTACGTCGGGGTGTCCCACTCCACCGGGCGCGAGTTCGACGCCTCCTGGAACCGGGGCGAGGCCTTCGAGTTCCCGCTCGGCGGCGGTCAGGTCATCGCCGGCTGGGACCAGGGCGTGGTGGGCATGAAGGTCGGCGGCCGTCGCCGGCTCACCATCCCGCCGCACCTGGGCTACGGCAGCCGGGGCGCGGGCGGCGTCATCAAGCCGAACGAGACCCTGGTCTTCGTCGTCGACCTGCTCGGCGTCCGCTGACCACCGGCGGGGTCGCCGGCACCGGCCGGCGGCCCCGCCGCCCGACCCGACGCGGTCGGGAGGAACACCGGCGGACGGGACGCGGACAGGTCGACGGCCCCGCTGGCCCGTCAGGCGCAGGCCGCCAGCGGGCGGGACCTGACCCCGACCGGGGCGTCGCCGTGTCGGACCGCGATGATCCGGTGCAGGCCGGTGGCCCGTAGCACCCGGGCGACCACCGGATCGGGATCGACCACGACCAGTTCGCCGCCCCGGGCCCGGACCCGCAGGTGGGCGGCGACCAGCGCCCGCACCCCGGCGGCGGAGAGCACCCGGACGCCGGAGAGGTCGAGCCGCAGCAGCGGACGGGCCGGCGCGGCCCAGAGGGCGACCCGGAACTCGCCGACGGTGGCAATGTCGATCTCGCCCACCACGCGCACCTCGACCACGTCGTCGGCCACCCGGAGCCGCACGTGGAACCGGTCCTCTCCCTGCGTCATGCCCCGAATCTAGCCCCCACCCCCGACGTTTCCGCCCTGCCAGAGGTGGGTTTCCGGGTAGTCCCAGGGTCGCCCCGGAGCCGACCCCGACTCCTTCTCAGGGTGGAGTCGGGTGATGCGGGTGCGACCGGTCACCGGTCGTACCCGCATCGTTGCTCCCCGGCCGGTCGTCAGCCGCCGCTGGCCGACGGCGCGGGCGACGAGCCACCGGCGACCGCCCCCGGATGCGGCGGGCTCGTGCTGGGCGCCGGCTTCAGCCCCGGCGGTACGGGCAACGCGCTGCCCCTGGCGAACTCGGCCCAGCTGGTGTTCCAGGCCGTCCAGCCGTTGCCCGGCCGCAGCGGCACCTCGGTGCCCTTCACGGTGACCAGGTCGCCGACCTGGGTGACACCCATCAGCCAGTCCGCGGCGGTGGACGACACGTTGGCGCAGCCGTGCGAGACGTTGGTGTAACCCTGGTCCCCCTCCGACCACGGCGCGGCGTGGATGAACTCGCCGCCCCAGGTGAGGCGCTGGGCGTCCTCGACGTCGACCACGTAGCCGCCGTCAGGCTCGCCCCGGGTGTCGAAGCGGGTCTGCTGGTGCTTCTCCATGATCACCATCTTGCCGCTGGAACTCGGGGTGCTCGGCTTGCCGAGACTGACCGGGATCCGGCGGACCAACTTGCCGTCCTGGAAGACCGACATCTGCTTGGTGGCGTTGTCGATGTCCAGGGCGACCTGCCGACCGATCTTCGAGGTGGACCGCCGGTCGGCGTCACCCACGTACTCCTTGCCGATCGGCAGCCCTTCGAGCGCGGACCGGACGCTGATCGTCGTCCCGCTGCGCCAGAAGTCGGGCGCGCGGTAGTAGACCTGACTGCCGTCCTCCAGCCACGACCAGGTGCCCGGCTGGGGCGGATCGGTCTTCACGAACAATCGTCGCTGCACGGCCGCCCTGGCCGCTTTGGGAATTGCCGGTTCGAACGCCACCGTCACCGGCATCGCGGTGCCGTACGTCTGGTTGCCGGCGAAATAGAGCACGCTGGTCAACGCCTGCCGGGTGGTATTCGTCGCCGTGGTGAACGTGGTGCGCCCGACGGTCGTCCGGCCCGCGTCGCCGGTCGCGGTCACCTCTGCGGTATAGGTCCGGCCACCGCCCAACGGGGCCGCCGGCACCCAACTCGACCCGTCCTCCCTCGGCTCGCCGACGACGGTCTTCCCCCTGTCGTCGGTGAGCTTCACGCTGGTCACCCGCCCGTTGTTGACGGTGGTGCCGACCTCCGCGCTGACCGGTACGTCCTTCGCCCGATCGGCGGGGGTCACCGACACCGTGGGGGCCGCCGTCCCGCCGGGTGCCGCCCCGGCCGCCGGCTTCCGCTCGGCGGTACATCCGCCGAGGACCAACGGTGTGGCTGCGATGGTCACCGCCAAAAGCGTCAATCGCCGCCTCACGTCCATATTCCGTCCCCCCATTTCCGGTCCCCTTGGCCACATTCTGTACGGCGTTTCTCGGGCCGGGTCACGCTTTCGGGGAACCGGGTGGGCAACGGCCGGGCTTATCGACTCCGCCGGTGCCGGACGGGGTCGGGCGGCACCGATGTCCGGGATCGTCCGCGCCGGGCCGGCACGGATCGTCAGTCCCAGTCCTGGTCGCCGTGGTTGCGGTTCCAGCGCCCACCGACCGGTGGGGTGTCCAGCCGGATGGCCGCCACGGCGTTGCCGGCCAGGTCGTTGTCCTCCACCCGGCAGGCGACACAACTGCCCCGGGCGGTGATCCAGAACCCGTGGGTCTGGGTGCGCTCGGGGTGGTTGTCCCAGATCCGGTTGCCCCGCACCGTCGCCGAGTCGAACGCGGCGTGGATCGCGATGCCGGCCCGGGTCGGCGGTCCGGCCGGCAACTCGTACGGGGTGCCGGGCAGCGGGGTGTCCCCGCTCCAGCCGGAGTAGGCGTCCGGACGTACCGGGGCGAGGTGCAGCTCGGTGGCGGTGTTGGCGGCCACCACCGCCACCCGCCGGCCGACCCGCAGCACCTTGCCCCGGTGGCTGTCCTGCGCCCAGGTCGCCGAACGGTCGACCACGGACCGTTCGGCGTAGCGGACCGACTCTCCGCCACCGCTGGACGCCTCGGCGCACTGCCGACCGTTGTTGCGGATCCGGTTGTCGAGCAGCATCGCGTCGGTCATCGGCCGGTCCACCCGGATGGCGTCCAGGCCGTTGCCCCAGAACTCGTTGCTCTCCACCACCACGTCCTGCGCCGGGTGCGGGTAGCCACGCCCCAGATCGTGCTGGTGGTAGCCGTAGCCGCCGTTGCTGCTGACCCGGTTGCCCCGCACCGTGTACGGCCCCGGGGTGTTGCCCACGCTGATCCCGTCGCCCACGTTGCCGTCGATGACGCAGTCGGTGAGCAGGCCGCCCCGGCCGGCGACCCCGGCGGTGCCGTTGCCGGACACGTCGTAGCCGGCCTCCAGGTTGCCGGTCATCGTGCAACCGGTGACGATCAGCCCGTCGGCACCCCAGTCGGAGATGCCGAAGCGGTTGCCCTGGCTGTGGCAGCCGATGATCCGGTAGCCGCGCGGCGGCGTCCAGTAGTCCTTCTGGAGTTCGAGGAAGATGCCGTTGGTGCCGTTGGCGAGGGCGGTGCAGTTGGCGATGGTCAGGCGTTCCATGTCGCCCCAACCGCCGATGCCGATGCCGATGCCCGCGCCGCCCATCTGCTCACCGTTGTCCAGCCGGCCGCAGCCGACCACCACCACCCCGTCGACCAGGGTGTCCTGGAGGAAGTCGCAACCCAGCCCGCTCGCTCCGGTGTGGTGGATGTAGAGGTTGCGGAACACCCCGCGTACCACGTACTGCAACCCGAGGCCCTTGGCCAGGTAGTTGTACTCGGCCATGGCCACCCCGGAGCCGTCGATCTCGAAGTCGGCGAAGGTGCAGTCGGCGATGTGCCGGTCCCGGTCCGCGCCGTGCTGGAGCACCGTCCAGAACGCCAGCGGGGTCGGCTCGCTGCGGTTGCCCTCGTTGCTGAGCAGGAACCGGGTGGCGGCCGGGCCGGCGCCGATCAGCGACACCCCGCTGCGCCACACCGTGCCGGCGTCCCGGATGGAGTAGATCCCCGGCGGGCACCAGATCACCCGGGCCCGCCCGTCGGCCGCGTAGCCGGCACCGAGCCGGTCCACCAGGGCGGCCAGCGCCGGCTGGTCGTTGGTCACCCCGTCACCGGTCAACCCGTAGTCGTGGGCGTTGCACCACAGCGGGGCACCGGCGACGGGGGGACGGCGGTCCCGCACGGCGACGGGCAGACCCTGGTACGGCACGGTGGCTCCTCTCGGCGGCGCGCCCACGACCGGTGCGGCGGGTTCGCGACCGACGGCGGTTTCCCGGCCCACCGGACGGAAAACCCTCCGCCGGCCCGGACGAACCGGACGAACACCGGGCAGCGCGACGGAGCCGGTCACCCCGCCCAGGGTGACCGGCTCCGGGCGTACCGCTCAGACGTTCGCCACCAGCAGCGCCGGTTGTTCGACGCAGTCGGCGACGTGCCGCAGGAAACCGCCGGCCACCCCGCCGTCGCAGACCCGGTGGTCGAAGGTGAGGCTGAGCTGGGTCACCTTGCGGACCGCCAACTGCCCGTCGACCACCCACGGCTTGTCCACGATCCGCCCGACGCCGAGCAGCGCGGCCTCCGGGTGGTTGATGATCGGGGTGGAACCGTCCACTCCGAACACTCCGTAGTTGTTGAGGGTGAAGGTGCCGCCGGTGAGCCGGGCCGGCGGCAGGGTGCCGGCGCGGGCGGCGGCGGTGGTCTCGGCCAGGGCGGCGGCCAACTCCCGGGTGGTCAGCCGCTGGGCGTCCCGCAGCACCGGGACGAGCAGGCCCCGGTCGGTCTGCGCGGCGATACCCAGGTGCACCCCGGCCGACTGGACGATGCGCTGCCCCTCGGTGTCGACGTGCGCGTTGAGCTGCGGGAAGCGCCGCAGTCCACTGAGGCAGATCCGGGCCAGCAGGGCCAGCACGCTGACCGGGGCGTCCGGGGTGGCCGCGTTGATCGCCGCCCGCGTCGCCAGCAGCGCGGTGGCGTCCGCGTCGACCCAGATGGTCACCTCGGGGATCTCCCGGCGACTGCGGGAGAGCTTGTCGGCGATCACCCGGCGGATGCCGGTGAGTGGGATGACGATGTCCTGCGCGTCGGTCGGGGCGAGCCCGACGTGCGCGACCGGGGCCAGCCGGTCCACGTCGGCGGTGGGCCGGTCGGCGTCGGCGGTGGTGCGCCGGTCCGGCGGGGTGACCAGCGCGGCCTCCACGTCGCAGCGACGGATCACGCCGCCGGGGCCGGTGCCGCGCAGCGCGCCCAGGTCCACCCCGTGCTCGCGGGCGAGCCGACGCACGATCGGGGAGATGACCAGGGGTGCCGTCCCGCCGGTCGGGGCAGTGCCGCCCCCACCGGCGGGACGGCACCGTCGGTGGTCACCCCGGCGCAGGCCGGGGCGCCCACACCCGCGCCGGCCGGGACCCTCGGCTCGGACGACGGGCCGGCGACACCTCCACCCACGGGGGCGGAGCCGGGAGCACGCTGCGCGAGGGTGCGGCAGCGCCCTCGGCGACCGGCTCCGGGGCCAGGGTCAGCCGGGGGCGACGGCGACGGCGGGCGGGGCCGTGGCCGGTGCCGTACCCGATCAGCACGTTGCCGGAGCCGGCCCGCTCCTCCTCGCGGTAGGTGGCGTGCCCGGCGGGCTCGTCGCCGCCGTCGGGCGGCGCGATCGTGATCAGCGGTTGGCCGACCGGGCGCGTCTCACCGGCCGCGCCGTGCAGCGCGACCACCCGCCCAGCGTACGGGCAGGGCACGTCGACCACGGCCTTGGCGGTCTCCACCTCCACCACGCTCTGGTCCACGGTGACCACGTCGCCGACGGCGACCTTCCACTCGACGATCTCGGCCTCGCTCAGCCCCTCGCCCAGGTCGGGCAGCAGGAAGACCTGGGTGCCGGTGGCAGCCTGCGGGGCGGTACGGGCGCTCACGCCGCACTCCCCGGGGCCAGCCACCGCGGATCGGGCCGGTCGTCCCACTGGAGGCGGGCCACGGTGTCGAGCACCCGGTCCACCCCGGGCAGGTGGGTGTGCTCCAGCATCGGCGCCGGGTAGGGGATGTCCAGTCCGGCGACCCGCAGGACCGGGGCGTGCAGGGCGTGGAAGCAGCGCTCCTGCACCCGGGCGGCGATCTCCGCGCCGACCCCGGCGAAGCCCTGCGCCTCGGTGATCACCAGGCACCGGCCGGTGCGGCGGACCGAGGCGGTGACGGTGGCGTCGTCGAACGGCACGATCGTCCGGACGTCGACGACCTCCAGGTCCCAGCCCTCCTCCCGGGCGGCCTCGGCGGCCTCCAGCGCGACCGGCACCGCCGGGCCGTACGCGACCAGGGTGGCGTCGGTGCCGGGTCGCCGGACGACGGCCCGGCCGAACGGCGCGGTACGGGCCGGCAACTGCGCGTCGGCGCTGGCGAAGTAGAGCTTCTTCGGCTCCAGGAACACCACCGGGTCCGGGTCGGCGATCGCCTCCCGCAGCAGCGAGTACGCGTCCTCGACGGTCGCCGGGGTGACCACCTTCAACCCGGGGGTGTGCGCGTAGTACGCCTCGGACGAGTCGCAGTGGTGCTCGACCCCGCCGATGCCGCCCGCGTACGGCACCCGGATGACCATCGGCACGCTCAGCGCGCCCCGGGTGCGGTTGCGCAGCTTCGCCACGTGCGAGGCGATCTGCTCGAACGCCGGGTAGGCGAACGCGTCGAACTGCATCTCGACCACCGGCCGCAGCCCGGACATGGCCAGGCCGACGGCGAAGCCGACGATGCCGGCCTCGGCGAGCGGGGTGTCGAAGCAGCGCTTGTCACCGAACCGGGCCTGCAACCCGTCGGTGATCCGGAAGACCCCGCCGAGCTGTCCCACGTCCTCCCCGAAGACGAGCACCCGCTCGTCGTCGAGCATCGCGTCGGCCAGCGCCGCGTTGAGTGCCTTCGCCATGGTCATGGCGGCCATCAGGCGTCCCCCTCCGCGTCGGCGGCCAGCTCGGCCCGGACCATCTCCCGCTGCTCGACCAGTTGCGGGGTCGGCTCGGCGAAGACGTGGTCGAACAGGCTCAGCGGATCGACGACGGGCTGGGCGTTCATCCGGGTACGCAGGTCGGTGGCGTACGCCTCGGCCTCGGCGGCGACCTGCGCCACCGCCGCGTCGTCCAGCTCCCCCCGGCCCCGCAGGTACGCCTCCAGCCGGGCGACCGGGTCGCGGTCCCGCCACGCCTCGACCTCGTCGGGGTCCCGGTAGCGGCTGGCGTCGTCGGCGTTGGTGTGCGCCTCCATCCGGTAGGTGTGCGCCTCGACCAGGTACGGCCCGTGCCCGGCGCGGGCGTGCGCCACCGCCCGGGTGAGCACCGCGAGGACGGCGACGGGGTCGTTGCCGTCGACCTGTTCGCTGGGCACCCCGTAGCCGACGCCCTTGTAGGCCAGGCTCGGCGCGGCGGTCTGCCGGGACAACGGCACGCTGATCGCGTACTTGTTGTTCTGGACGAAGTAGACGACCGGGGCCTTGAACACGGCGGCGAAGTTGAGCCCCTCGTGGAAGTCGCCCTCGCTGGTGGCACCGTCGCCGATGAACGCCAGCGCGACGGTGTCCCGCCCCTGGTAGGACTCGCCGTAGGCCAGTCCGGCGGCGTGCACGCACTGGGTCGCCAGCGGGGTGCACTGCGGCGCGGTGCGCACCACCGTCGGGTCGTACCCGCAGTGCCCGTCGCCGCGCAGCAGGGTCAGCACCTCGACGGGGTCGATGCCCCGGGCGGTCAGCGCCATCGACTCCCGGTAGGTCGGGAAGACCCAGTCGTCGTCGCGCAGCGCGAGCACCGCGCCGACCTGGCACGCCTCCTGGCCGCGCGAGGACGGGTAGACGGCGAGCCGGCCCTGCTTGGTCAGGGCGGTGGCCTGCGCGTCGAAGCGGCGGCCGACGACCATCCGGCGGTACATCTCGCGCAGCGCCTCGACCGGCGGTGCCGGCAGGTCGGCGCGGGGCGGCAGCGGGGTGCCGTCGGGGTCGAGCAACCGGACCGGCTCGGCCTGCGGGAGCAGGCCGGCGGTGGGGTCGGGGGCGACCGGGGTGGCCGGTCGACGGGTACGCGGGGATGCCCTGCGGACCGCCTGGGGTGTGGTCGTCACGGCGGGGACCTCCTGGACGTGTGGTGGCCCTATGCTCCTGCCGATGGATGATTGACTCAACATCCCCGGTGAACGCGGGACGATTGGCCTACCGAGGAGTATCTGATGAGCCAGCAGACCACGCCGCAACCGGGCCCGCCGGGCGGAACGGGACGTTCGGTCACCCCACTGGACGAGGTGGACCGACGGGTCCTCGACGAGCTGACCCGTGACGGCCGGCTGTCCATGCGTACCCTCGCCGAGCGGGTGCACGTCTCGCGCACCAACGCGTACGCCCGGGTGGAGCGGCTGCTGCGCGACGGGGTGATCACCGGGTTCCGGGCCCGGGTGGCACCGGAGCCGGCCGGGCTGGGCACCTCGGCGTACATCTCGCTGACCATCCAGCAGAACACCTGGCGGGAGGTGTCGGCGGAGCTGGCCCGGGTGCGCTACATCGAGCACGTGGCGCTGCTCAGCGGGGAGCACGACGTGCTGGCCCTGGTCCGCGCGCCGGACAACGCCACCCTGCGGGACGTGGTGCTCAGCCGGGTGCAGGGCATCGCCGGGGTGCTCTCCACCCGGACCTGGCTGGTCTTCGACGAGTTCGACGGGGCCGGCAGCCCCTGGGCCTGAGTGGCGGCCCGGCCGGCGCGACGGCCGGCCCGACCCGGTCGGCCAGCCCTGCGACGAGCCGGCCGCGCGGTCGGTCAACGTTCCGACGGGGCGCTCGTGCGGGCGGTCGGCGTTCCGACGGGGCGGTCGTGCGGGCGGTCGGCGTTCCGACGCGGGGCGGGCGTGCGGGCGGTCCGTGTTCGGGTGGGACAGCCGAGCGGGCGGTCAGCGTTCCGGCGGGGCGGCCAGGCCGGCGCGGTCGGCCAGCGCCAGCAGCGGCTCCAGCGAGTAGCGGTCGCCGTCGAGGCCGGCGTGCGGGTCACCGCGCTCGGCGAACCGGGCCGGCATGCTCACCACGTCGAAGTCCTCCGGGCGGGCGTCGTCCAGCTCCGCCCAGTCCAGCGGGGCCGACACCAGCGCCGCCGGGGTGGGCCGGATCGAGTAGGCCGAGGTCACCGTGTGGTCGCGGGCCATCTGGTTGTAGTCGATGAAGACCGGCCGGTCGCGCTGCTCGCGCCACCAGGTGGTGGTGACCAGGTCGGGCAGCCGACGCCCCAGCTCGTGGCCCAGGGCGAGCACCGCGCGCCGGCACTCGCCGAAGCTCCACCGGGGATCGATGGACAGATAGACGTGCAGGCCGCGCCCGCCGGTGGTCTTGGGGTAGCCGACCATGCCCAGCTCGGCGAGGAAGGCCCGGACCTCGTGCGCCACCGGCACCACCTGGTCGAAGCCGACGCCCGGCATCGGGTCCAGGTCGATCCGGAGCTGGTCGGGGCGCTCCACGTCGGCCGCCGTCACCGGCCAGGGATGGAAGCGCAGGGTGCCGAGGTTGGCCGCCCAGATCACCACCGCCAGCTCGCCCGGCGCGACCTCGTCGGCGGTACGGCCGCTGGGAAAGGTGAGGTGTGCGGTGCGCACCCAGTCGGGAGCGCCGGCCGGGAGCCGTTTCTGATAGAAGGCGTCACCCCGGTTGTCCTGCCGGGTGCCGATCTTCGCCCCCTCGAACACGCCGCGCGGCCAGCGCTCCAGCATCGTCGGCCGGTCCCGTAGGGCGCGCAGGATGCCGTCGCCGACGGCCAGGAAGTAGCCGACCACGTCCCGCTTGGTCAGCCCGCGCTCGGGAAAGTAGGGCTTGTCGGGACTGGAGACGCGCACCAGCCGCTCCCCCACCTGGATCTCCTCGGCCGCCGTCGCCACGCTCACACGGTAACGGCCACCCCCGACACCCACAGCCGGCTCACCGGATCGCAGCGATTCGCGTGAGGACTACGCCTCGGGTTGCCCGACGTAGGTGCCGCGCGGCACGGTGTAGACCAGCCCACGCTCGCGAAGCTCCGCGACGGCACGCCGGGCGGTCCCCCGGGCCACCCCGAACTCCTGCACGATCGCCGCTTCGCTCGGAATCGGTCGATGCGCCGCGAGGTCACCGTTGCTGATCCGGCCGGCCAGGATGTTCGCCACCTGGCGGTAGACCGGCACCGGCACCGGACGGGCCGCCATCCCTGCGCCGTTGCTTCCAGTGCCGCGACGGCGGGTGCCACATGCTGACCTGGGCGCGCGACGTGCTCCGGGCTCACCGGCAACCGCCGCCGCTGCCCCACTAGGCTCGCCGCCATGGCGATCTATCTCGACGTACACCCGGAGAACCCACAGCCACGGACGATCGCCCGGGTGGTCGACCTGCTGCGCGCCGACGGCCTGATCGCCTATCCGACCGACTCGTGCTTCGCGCTCGGCTGCCAACTGGGCAACCGGGACGGTCTCGACCGGATCCGGGAGATCCGGCACCTGGACAGCAAGCACCACTTCACCCTGGTGTGCCGGGACTTCGCGCAGCTCGGCCAGTTCGTGCACATCAACAATGCGGTGTTCCGGTCGCTGAAGGCGGCCACCCCGGGCAGCTACACCTTCATCCTGCCCGCGACCAAGGAGGTGCCGCGCCGACTGCTGCACCCCCGGAAGAAGACCGTCGGGGTACGCATCCCCGACCATCCGGTCGCGCAGGCGCTGCTGGCGGCGCTGGGTGAGCCGTTGGTGTCCAGTACCCTGCTGCTGCCCGGCGAGACCGAACCGATGACCCAGGGCTGGGAGATCAAGGAACGACTCGACCACGCGATCGACGCGGTGATCGACTCCGGCGAGTGCGGCACGCTGCCCACCACCGTGGTCGACTTCTCCGCCGACGAGCCGGAGATCGTCCGCTACGGCGCGGGCGACCCGACCCGCTTTGAATAGCCGCGCATCGGCCCGCCGCTGACCCACCGGCTCCGTTGCGTGGTCGGACCCTCCGGGTCGTCCGCGCCTTCTCCGCCAGCCGTCGCCGACCGATGCGGCGGATCGTGGGGCCCCGCCGTTGCCGGGTCAGGAACCGGATTCGACAGGTGGCAGCGGCAGCGGCTCGACGACCGGGTCGACGTCACGGGCGGAGTGGACGGGTGCCGGCCGGGCCGGACCCGAGGCCCGGCTGTGCCGGCGGCCCGCGCCCGCCGGCCCGGCGTGTCGGGACACCTCGCAGGTGACCAGGTGGATCGGTGCCGGCGGCACGGCGAACCGCCCCGGACCCCAGCGCACCCAGAGGGCCACCCGGCCGGCGGCGGCCTCCGCCGTGAGCTTCTCCCAGGTGCGCCGCCGGTCGGTGTGGTCGACCTCGATCACCACGGGCGGGCCGTCCCGGCGGGCACACGCCACGTCCAGCACCGAGTGCCGGTCGGTCATCGGCGGGGGCAGCGGCAGCACGCTCGCCGCCCGACGGTAGGACCGCCAGCCCTGCTCGGCGGCCCAGGCCAGCACGGCGTCGATGATCCGCGCGGTCACCTCGTCGGTGCCCAGGTCGGTGAACTCCAGCCGGGCCAGCCATCCGGTGAGCGATGCCGCCACCCGTTCGCCGCCCGCCCCGCCGTCCACCCCGCCGCCCGCCCCGCCGTCCACGGGGGCAGGGTATCGGCCCACCGGTGACAGGCCGACCCCGGACCAACGAACACGGCACCGCGACCAGCGGGGCACGACGGGCGCTCCGAGACGACGCCGCCCGGAGTACGGCTGGGCCTTCTTCGTCGAGGCCACCGCATGATCGACTCCATGTCACCGAAACAGCGCTATCCGCCTGCTCCGATACCGCTATCTCAGCGAAATTGCGAGCACCCCTCCCGCCGGGGCCGGGGCCGGGGCCGGGGCTGGGGCTGGGCGGGACGGCAGGGCGCTGCGCCGGTCGGGCAGGGCGATTATCCGGGTCGGGGCGGGGGTAGGCAGGGGGCCATGGCGGAACTGGCAGCGCTGTGGATCGTCCGGCACGGTGAGAGCACGGCGAACGTCGCCGCCTCGGCGGCCGAGTCGAACGGCGCCGAGCTGATCGACCTGACCCACCGGGACGCCGACGTGCCGCTGTCGGACACCGGCGAGCAGCAGGCACGGGCCACCGCCCGCTGGCTGGCCGGCCTGCCGGCGGACCGCCGACCCGACGTGGCGGTCGTCTCGCCCTACCTGCGCGCGATGCGTACGGCGGAGTTGGCGCTGGCCGACACCGGCATCCCGGCGAGTGTCGACGAACGGCTGCGCGACCGCGAACTGGGCATCCTCGACGGGTTGACCGGGCACGGGGTGGCCCGCCGGTTCCCCGACGAGGCGGCCCGGCGGCACCGGCTCGGCAAGTTCTACTACCGGCCGCCGGGCGGCGAATCCTGGACCGACGTGGCGCTGCGGCTGCGTACCCTCCTCGGCGACCTGCGCCGCGACCACCAGGGGCGGCGGGTGCTGCTGTTCGGGCACGACGCCCTGGTGTTCCTGCTCCGCTACCTGGTGGAAGGGCTGTCCGAGGCGGAGCTGATGGGGCTGACCAGGGAACACGTGATCGCCAACTGCTCGGTGACCGGCTGGTCGGCGGACGCCGCCGGCCGGCTCACCCCGGACATCTTCAACGACGTCACCCACCTGCACGCGCAGGGCGCCCCACCCACCACGGAGGACGAGATCCATGCCGAACCGGTCTGACACCCGGGTCATCACCCCCGGACTGCTGCGCGACTGGGCCCTGCCGGTGCCGACCGGCGGCAAGGACAACCGGGGCACCGTCCTGGTGATCGGCGGCTCCCGGTTCACCCCGGGAGCGGTGCTGCTGGCCGGGGTGGCCGCGCTGCGGGCCGGCGCGGGGGTGCTGCAACTGGCCGCCGCCGAGTCCACCGCCGCCGCGCTGAGCATCCAGGTGCCCGAGGCGATGGTGGTCGGCCTGCCGGAGACCGACGACGGCGCGGTCGCCGGTGACCCGGGCGACCGGCTCGGCGACCTGGTCGAACAGGCCGACGTGGTCACCGTCGGGCCGGGGCTCAACGACATCGACCAGACCCGCGCGCTGCTGCGCCTGGTCCTGTCGGCGGCCGGGCCGCGCACGGCGCTGGTCTTCGACGCGTACGCGTTGGGGGCGCTCAGCCACGAACCGGACCTGCTGGTCGGCGCGGACCGGCGGGTGGTGCTGACCCCGAACCTCACCGAGGCCCGGCACCTGCTCGGCCGGGACCCCGGCGACGACCTGGACGCCGACTCCCGCGAACTGGCCCGCCGGTACGAGGCGGTGGTCTCCCTCTACGGCCACATCGCCACCCCCGACGGCCAGGGCTGGCGGGAGGAGAGCGGCGACGCCGGGCTGGGCACCTCCGGCAGCGGCGACGTGCGGGCCGGACTGCTCGCCGGACTGCTCTCCCGGGGCGCGGAACCGGCCCAGGCGGCCTGCTGGGCGGCGTGGGTGCACGCGGTCAGCGGGCAGCGGCTGGTGCCCCGGTTCGGCCGGATCGGGTTCCTCGCCCGCGAACTGCTCGACGAGATCCCGCACACCATCGCCACCGTCTGACGACCCCCGGACATTCGTCGACCGCGATCCGTTTCCGCAGCTCATCCCGGGGTACCGGGATTCCCGTCAGCCGATCAAGGAGGTCTGCCGGTGTCCACCGACGCCATCGTCCTGCTCAAAGAGGACCACAAGGAGATGCGCCGCCTCTTCCGCGAGTTCGAGAAGGCGCAGGAGGGGCCGGCCAGTCGCCGCCGCAAGCTGGTCGACGAGATCGTGGCAGCCCTCACCACGCACACCTACCTCGAGAACGAGGTGATGTACCCGGAGGTCCGCAAGCTCGTCCCGGACCTGGAGGACGACATCCTGGAGTCGTACGAGGAGCACCACGTCGCCGACGTGCTCTGCGCCGAGTTGGCCGCGATGGACGCCTCCGACGACCACTTCGTCGCCAAGACCACGGTGCTGATCGAGAACGTCGAGCACCACATCGAGGAGGAGGAGCAGGAGTGGTTCCCGAAGGTGCGGGAGGCGCTCGGCCGCAACCCGCTCCAGGAGATCGGCGAGCGGATGATCGCGCTGCGCCCGGACGCGCCCCGCTCGCCCAGCGACCCGAAGGCGATCAAGAGCGCCCGGCACGCCATCACCGCCTGACCTGACCGGCGACACCCGCACCGGAGTACGTCAGAGGGGCCCGACCGTCCGGTCGGGCCCCTCTCGACTCTGCCGGGGCGGTCACCCGCAGGTACGGCATGGTCGACGCGCAGTTGCAGGCCGGCCGGGCGAACGACCTGCTCGGGGTCGACTTCGCGGCACGCTCCGGCGCGCGGGCCGGTACGTGCTCTACCACCCCGGCCTCACCCGCAGCGGCGGCCTGTCCACCCTGCCGACACCGATCCGTGGGGTGATCCGGGCGGCGTCGGTCTTCGCCAGGCCGGTCGGGAAGTCGATCCACCCCATCGTGGCGTGGATCGACAAACGCCGTCGGACGCCCTGACCGCCAGCGACCGGGGCCGACCCGTGCCCCTGTCGGCCGGGACGCTCGATCCGGCCGCCGCCCGCCGCCTCGGGGCGGTGACCGACGCGCTACTCACCCGCCTCGACGCCGGCTGAGCCGCTGGTTCACCAGAGGGTCGCCGGTGTGCCCGTCGGCGCGGGCAGGATCTGCCGTGCCCGCCCGGGGGCCACGCTGCGCTGCCGCCACTCCCGGGGGTAGCCCACCGACACCTCCTCGAACCGCACCTCGTCCTTCCAGGTGGTGCGGGGGATGTGCAGGTGCCCGTAGACCACCGCGGCGGCGGCGAACCGGCGGTGCCAGTCGGCGGTGGCCTCCGTCCCGCACCACTGCGCGAAGATCGGATAGCGCAGCACCTCGGTCGGGTGGCGGTCCAACGGCCAGTGGTTGACCAGCACGGTGGGCAGCGCCGGGTCACGGTCGGCCAGCCGGCGGGCGGTTTCCTCCAGCCGGGCCGCGCACCACGCCTGCCGGCTCGGGTACGGGTCGGGGTGCAGCAGGAACTCGTCGGTGCAGACGATCCCGGTCCGGTACGCCTCGGCCAGCGCCGCCTCCCGGGTGTCGAACCCCGGCGGTCGCCAGCTGTAGTCGTACAGCAGGAACAGCGGGGCCACCAGGGCGGGACCGCCCGGCCCCCGCCACACCCGGTAGTCGTCCTCCGGGGTGACCACGCCCAACTCCCGGCAGCGCCGCACCAGCAGCTCGTAGCGGTCCACCCCGCGCAGGGTCACCGGATCGGCCGGCGGGGTCCACAGCTCGTGGTTGCCGGGTGCCCAGATGACGGTGTCGAAGCGTTCCGCGAGCAGGCCGAGCGCCCACTCGATGTCGGCCACGGTGTCCGCCACGTCACCGGCGACGATCAGCCAGTCCCGTGGCGAGGCGGGCCGCAGCGCCTCGACCAGGGCCCGATTCTCCGCGTACCCGACGTGCAGGTCACTGATCGCGACCAAACTGCCCTCGGTGTCCTCCCCCAGCATCCGCCGATCGTACGCAGAAGGTCCACCGGCGCGGTGCGCGCGGGAGCACCCACCGACGTCGTCAGTCGGCGGAACCGGGCTCGGCCATCCGACGGTGCTGCTCGGCCTTGAGCCGGTCCGGCGTGAGCCGCGCCGCAGCCGCCTGGACCTTGTTCTTCAGCGAACCGGCGACCACCTTCTCCTCGCCCTTCATCATCGCCGCGAAGCCCTGCACGGCGACCGTCGCCGGGTCGTCCTTGTCGTCCGCGCCGACCTTGGTGTCGCCCATCTCGGCACGATCGAAGAACTTCGTCTCGGTCGGGCCCGGCATCAGGGCGGTCACCGTCACCCCGGTCTCCTTCAACTCGTTGCGCAGCGCCTCGGCGAAGGACTGCACGAACGACTTGGAGGCGTTGTAGACCGCCTGGTACGGGCCGGGCATGGTGGCGGCGATCGAGGAGGTGAACAGCACCCGACCCGCGCCCCGCTCGACCATCGCCGGCAGCATCCGCTTGGCCAGGTGCACGGTCGAGGTGACGTTGACGTCGATGATGTTCAGCTCGTCGCGCAGGTCGGTGTCGCCGACGAACGCCCCGCCCGCGCCGCGTCCGGCATTGACGGCCAGCGCGTCGACCGGCCGGCCGGTCGCGTCCACCGCCTCGGCCAGCGCCGCCACCCCGTCGAAGGTGGCCAGGTCGACCCGGACGGGCTGGACCTGTGCCCGGCCGTCGCGGCGCAGGTGATCGGCCGCCTCGTCGATGCCGGCGTCCTCGGCGGCGATCACCAGGTCGTAACCGTGTCGGACGAACTCGCCGGCCAGCTCGTACCCGATGCCGCTGGAGGCGCCGGTGACCACGGCCAGCGGCCGTCCGGTGGTCGGTGCGCTCATCGGCCTGTCTCCTTCCGTCGGCGGGACCCCGCTGCCCGGATGTCCCCTGCCGCTGCAGTGCCCCGGATCGGGCCGGCCAACCATCCGCCGGGCACCGGGTCGGCGGTGCTCCCCGGAGACCCCCGCCGGGCACCCGGTAGGATCGTCGGCGGGCCGTGACTGGCGCGTGGGGATGGAGCACCATCGGGAAGCGGCCCCGTCATGAGGACGCACGCCGAGCGCCTGGGCCTTCCGCACGTCACCTGGAGGTCGCATGTCGCTGAACGCCGAATCCACCGCCTTCCGCAGCGCGCTCGAGGTGATCCGGGCCGTCGAGCCCCGGGTGGCCGACGCGATCGGCGCGGAACTGGCCGACCAGCGCGAGTCGTTGAAGCTGATCGCCAGCGAGAACTACGCCTCCCCGGCCACCCTGCTGACCATGGGCAACTGGTTCAGCGACAAGTACGCCGAGGGCACCGTCGGCCGTCGCTTCTACGCCGGTTGCCAGAACGTCGACACCGTCGAGGCGCTCGCCGCCGAGCACGCCAAGGAGCTTTTCGGGGCGTCCCACGCGTACGTGCAGCCGCACTCCGGCATCGACGCCAACCTGGTCGCCTTCTGGGCGATCCTGGCCGACCGGGTGGAGTCCCCGGCGCTGAAGAAGGCCCAGGTACGCCAGGTCAACGACCTGACCGAGGCGGACTGGTTCGCGCTGCGCCGCGAGTTGGGCAACCAGCGGATGCTGGGCATGTCGCTGGACGCCGGCGGCCACCTCACCCACGGTTTCCGGCCGAACATCTCCGGCAAGATGTTCGACCAGCGCAGCTACGGCACCGACCCGGCCACCGGCCTGATCGACTACGACCGGGTCGCCGAGGCCGCCCGGGAGTTCACGCCGCTGATCCTGGTCGCCGGCTACTCGGCGTACCCCCGGAAGGTGAACTTCCGGATCATGCGGGAGATCGCCGACTCGGTCGGGGCCACCTTCATGGTCGACATGGCGCACTTCGCCGGCCTGGTCGCCGGCAAGGTCTTCACCGGCGACTTCGACCCGGTGCCGCACGCGCACATCGTCACCACCACCACCCACAAGTCACTGCGCGGCCCGCGCGGCGGCATGGTGCTCTGCGGCCCGGAGCTGGCCGACCAGGTCGACCGGGGCTGCCCGATGGTGCTCGGCGGGCCGCTGCCGCACGTGATGGCGGCCAAGGCGGTCGCGCTGGCCGAGGCCCGTCGGCCCGACTTCGCCGACTACGCCCAGCGGATCGTCGACAACGCCCAGGCCCTCGCCGAAGGGCTGCTGCGCCGGGGCACCACCCTGGTCACCGGCGGCACCGACAACCACCTGGTGCTGCTCGACGTCTCCAGCTACGGCCTCACCGGCCGGCAGGCCGAGCAGGCGCTGCTCGACTCGGGCATCGTCACCAACCGCAACGCCGTCCCGCAGGACCGCAACGGCGCCTGGTACACCTCGGGCATCCGGATCGGCACCCCCGCGCTGACCACCCGGGGCCTCGGCACCGCCGAGATGGACGTCACCGCCGAGCTGATCCACACCGTGCTCAGCCAGACCACGCCGGGAGCCAACGCCGACGGCACCCCGTCGAAGGCCAAGTACGTCCTCGACCCGGCGACCGCCGACAAGATCAGCAAGCAGGCCACCGACCTCCTCGCCACCTTCCCCCTCTACCCCACCATCACCCTGACCTGACCCCCCTCCCCCCTCCCGCTCCCCCGCCCCGCCTCGTCGTGTTGATCAAGAGGTTTGGGTCACGAGAACCTTCACCAGTGACCAAAACCTCTTGATCACCGACCCTCACCACCTCGCCGAACCGGACCGGGGACAGCGGGAGGGTGGGGGGTGGGGCGGGGCGGGCTGCTGGGTGATCAAGAGGTTTTGGTCAGGAGGGGCGGTTCTGGTGACCGAAACCTCTTGATCACCCGGGAGACCGGGGGCCGAGCGGACCGGGGGGCCGGGGGGCCGGGGGCCGAGCGGACCGGGGGCCGGGGGCGGTCAGGGGAGGGGGCGCTTGAGGTGGTAGCGGTGGACCTCGGTGCTGCCCTGGACGTTGTTGACGTCCTCGGCGGCGGAGACCAACTCCCAGCCCTCCCGACCGACCCGGTTGAGATGGGCTACGGCGGTGTCGCCGTAGGCCGTGACGTCGGTGCGTGAGCCGTCCGGGCCGTACCAGACGAACGAAACGTGGAACTGGCGTCCCTGCCCCTGGTAGCGGCGGACCAACAGGGCGTACTCCCAAGCGATCATGCGTCCATTATGGCCACCGGGTCTTCCGTCGCACAGCACAGCAGGTGGCGGCTCGGCGACACCGGGTGTCGGTCCCGTCGGAAGCGGGCCGACCACAGAGGCGGCCCAGCGGGTCGGTCCCGACGGCGCCTCCCTCGGCCGGCAGTCCGGCGGGGAGCCGAGCGGTCAGGGTGGCGGGCGGTCAGGGTGGCGGGCCGTCAGGGGGTGGGGGCGGGCCGGCGGGTCAACTCGTCGGTGATCAGGGCGGCCAGCCCGTCCAGCCCGAGGTCGATCTGCTCCGGGGTGACGGCGCTGACCGAGAGCCGCAGCGCGTCGACCGGGCGGCCGTCGTCATAGAAGTGCGCCATCGGCGTCCAGAGCACGCCGTAGCGTTCGGCGGAGCGGCGCAACAGCACGTCGTCGACCGGGAACGGCACGGTCACTACCACGAAGAAGCCGCCCGCCGGGGCGTTCCAGCGCACCGGCGAGCCGGCCGGAAAACGTCGCCGCAGGCCGGCCAGCAGGTGGTCGCGGTTGCGGGTGTACGCGGCCCGCTCCCGCCGGTTCGCGGCGACCAGCGAACAGTCGTGCTCCAGCAGCGCCCCGCCGATCACGGCCTGGGCCAGCGGAGAGGTGTTCACCGAGACCATACTCTTGATCTTGGCGAGCTGGTCGGCGAACAGCCCCACCGCCCCGTCGGCACCACCGACCCGCTGGTCGGCCACCAGGTAGCCGATCCGCGCGCCGGGGAGCACCGTCTTGGCGAACGAGCCGAGATAGACCACCCGACGCCGGGTGTCCAGCGCCTTCAGCGTCGGCACCCGGTCGGCGTCCCCGGCCGGGAAGAGGCCGTACGGGTTGTCCTCGATCAGCAGCAGGTCCTCCTCGGCGGCCAGGTCGAGCAGCCGCCGCCGGTCGGCCACCCCGATGCTGGTGCCGGAGGGGTTGGCGAAGTCGGGCATCACGTAGCAGGCCCGGGGCCGCAACCCCTCGTCCCGCGCCCGACGCACCTGGGCCTGCAGGTCGGCCAGGTCGATCCCGGCCGGACCGGCGGCGACCGGCCGGACCGGCAGGTCGACCAGCCGGGCCGCGCCGGTCAGCCCCACGTACGTCGGGGCGACGGCGAGCAGCACGTCGGCCGGGCCGGCCCGCAACGCCCGCAGCACCAGCAGCATCGCCTCCTGGCAGCCGACGGTCACCACCACCGCCTCCGGGTCGACGTGGACGTCCTCGTCGACGGCGAGGTTGCGGGCGATCAGGTGGTGGATGATCCCCTTGGTCCGGCCGTACTGGAACAGGGTGCGCCGGACCTGTTCGGGGTCCTGCCCGAGGTCGTCGGCGAGGTGCCGGCGGAACCGGTCCAGCCAGCGGCCCGGCGCGTCGTCGTCGAAGAACTCCTCGTAGGGCCGGCCGGCGGCCAGCGACACCGCGTCGGGCCAGTGCTGGGAGACCTCGTTGAGGAAATTCATCGAGTTCAGCGCCGGGTCGTCGACCGCCGGGTGCAGGGTCGCCAGGTCCAGGTCCACCAGATGCTCCAACGGGTCAGCCTCCGGTCAGGGTACGCAGCCGCCGGGCCTGCGCCGGGTCGGCGCAGCCGGTCAGGGTCAACGCGTCGCGCAACTCCACGGCGAGCAGGTCGAGGGCGGCCCGCGCGCCCGACCGCCCACCGGCCGCGAGCGCCCAGAGCATCGGGCGGCCGAGCAGCACCCCGGTCGCGCCGAGGGCGAGCGCGCGCAGCACGTCGGTGCCCGACCGTACCCCGCTGTCCAGCAGCACCTCGACCCGGTCGCCGACGGCCGCGACCACCTCGGGCAGCATGGTGGCGGTGGCCGGCGCCCCGTCGAACTGCCGGCCGCCGTGGTTGGACACCACCACGGCGTCCACCCCGACGTCGGCGGCGCGGACCGCGTCGCGCGGATCGAGGATGCCCTTGACCAGCAGCGGCAGTCGGGTGCGCTCCCGCAGCCAGGCCAGGTCCGCCCAGGTCAGCGCGGGGGCGAAGACGGCTTCCGTGTGCGCGGCGATGGCGGACACCCCGGGCGTGCCGGCGTGCGCCAGGTCGTCCCGGCCGGCGGGCAGGTTGGCGGCGGTCACCTCCGGGGGTAACGCGAAGCCGCCGCGCACGTCACGCAGCCGCCGCCCGAGCACCGGCACGTCGACGGTGACCATCAGCGCGGCGCAGCCGGCGGTGTGCGCCCGGTCGAGCAGGTCGGCGACCAGCCCCCGGTCGCGCAGCCAGTAGAGCTGGAACCAGACCGGCCCGTCGGTGGCGGCGATGACCTCGTCGATCGGGGTGCTGCTCAACGTGCTGAGCACGTAGGGCACCCCGGCCGCGCCGGCCGCCGCCGCGAGCGCCGGTTCGCCGTCCGGGTGCAGCAACCGTTGGTACGCCATCGGCGCGACCGCCACCGGCAGGGCCTGTTCCCGGCCGAGCAGCACCGCGTCGGTGCGGGGCCGCTCCACCCCGGTGAGCACCCGGGGCAGCACGGCGACCCGGTCCAGGGCGGCCCGGTTGGCGGTCAGGGTGGTCTCGACGCCGCTGCCTCCGTCGACGAAGTCCCAGATCCCGGGCGGGAGCGTCGCCCGGGCCAGGTCGGCGAAGTCCGCCAGGCTGACCGGCGGTCGGTCCGCCTCCCCGGTCGACCCGACAGCAGGCGACCCGGCAGCGGACGACCCGACGCTGGCCGACCCGGCAGCGGTCGACCCGGCAGCGGTCGACTCGACGGTCCGGGGGGACTCCGTCACCGCCCGTCACCGACCGGGGCGGCGACCGGGGCGTCCGCCGCCGGGGCGGGTAGCCCGAAGACCTCCCGGAGGAAGGCGGCGGCCTCGTCCTGGGCCCGACGGCCGGCGTCGAAGACCCCGGGCATGGCGAAGAACCCGTGGATCATGCCGGGATAGCGGCTGGCCCGCACCGGCACCCCGGCCTCGCGCAGCCGCTGGGCGTACCGCTCCCCCTCGTCGCACAGCGGGTCGTGCTCGGCGGTGACCACCAGGGCCGGCGGCAGGCCGGACAGGTCGTCGGCCAGCAACGGCGACGCCAGCGGATCGGCCGCGTCCGCCGGATCGGCCAGGTAGTGACCGCGGTACCAGTCGACGGAGTGCCGGTTGAACAGCAGCGGGTCCTGCTCGTCGGCGACCCGGCCGGTGTCGGTACGAGGCGCGGCGTCGGCTGCCGGGCCCGCGTCCGTTACCAGGCCCGCGTCCGTTGCCGGGTAGGCGTCCCGGCCGGGGCGCGGGCGGTCGGCCCGCTGGTCGGTGTTCGGGTAGACCAGCAGTTGCCCGGCCAGCGGGGGGCCACCCTCGGCGCGGGCCAGCAGGGTCACCGCCGCCGCCAGGTTGCCACCGGCGCTGTCCCCGCCGACCACCAGCCGGTCGGGGTCCACCCCGAGGTCGACGGCGTGCTCGGCCAGCCACCGGGCCGCGGCGTGGCAGTCGAGCACGGCGGCCGGGAACGGGTGCTCCGGGGCCAGCCGGTAGCCGACCGTCACCACCTGGCAGGGGGTGGCGTTGGCCAACCGGCGGCAGATCCCGTCGGCGGTCTCCACGCTGCCCAGCGTCCAACCGCCGCCGAAGAAGTAGACCAGGGTGGGCAGCGGCCCGTCCCCGGCCGGCCGGTGCACCCGTACCCGCAGGTCTCCGGCGGGGCCGGGCACGGTCGTGTCGCGTACCTCGTGGACCGGCTCGACGTCGCCGCCGCCGGCCCGGATCGCGGCCAGGTCGGCGGCGCGGGCCTCGGCGAGGGTCTGGGTGTACAGCGGTGGGATGCCGGCGGCGGCCCGCGCGGCCCGGTACGCCACCACCTGGGGATCGAGGGACATGGGCTGGCTCCTATCCGCCGGTGTTGACGAAGAGCTTGTCGATGCCGCGCAGGAACAGGCTCCCGCTGTAGTCGGCCGGCTGGCTGACCGCGAGCCGGGGGAACCGGGCGAAGAGTCGGGGCAGGCCGATGCGACCCTCCAGCCGGGACACCGCCGAGCCGAGGCAGAAGTGCGGGCCGACGCCGAAGGCCAACGACGGTGGGCCGTCCCGGCGCGGGTCGAACCGCTCCGGCTCGGGAAAGCGGTGCGGGTCCCGGTTGGCGCCCGCGATGATCAGCAGCACGTTCTCGTCCCGGGCGACCGGTACGCCGCCCAACACGGTGTCCCGGGGCGCGGCGCGGGCCAGGAAGTGCACCGGGCTCTCCAGCCGCAGCACCTCGTCGACGCAGCCCTGCGCCAGGGTCTCGTCGCCCGGCAGCGCGGCCACGGTGTCCGGGTGGGCCAGCAGCGCCGGCAGGCCGTTGCTGAACATGTAGACGGTGGTGACGAAGCTGGCGTTGAACAGCACGATCAGATTGCTGATCAGCTCCTCCTCCGTCAGGTCGACGTCGCCGGAGTCCAGCGCCTCGACCAGCCCGGAGATCAGGTCCTCGCCGGGGTGGTTCCGGCGGTGCGCGATCAGGTCCCGGTACCACGCCCGCAGCTCCTCGGCGGCCTGGTTGGCCAACGCCAGCCGCTGCGGGGTCTTGCCGGCGACGTCGAGAAACTCGTCGATCCACTCGACCCGCTGCCGGTACCAGGCCAGCTCGCTCTCGGGCAGGCCGATGAACTCGGCCATCACCAGGGCCGGCACCGGGTAGGCGAAGTCCGCGACGAAGTCGACCTCGCCGCCGTCGGCACCGGCGTCGGCCATCCTGTCCAGCAGGGTGTCGACCACCCGGACGATCACCGGTTCCAGCGCGCCGAGCCGGCGCGGGGTGAACGTCCGGGCGAACACGCCGCGCATCCGACCGTGGTCCGGTGGGTTGACGAACATCATCGACGACTGGAAGGTCCGCAGGATCTCCTGGTCCTGCCAGCCCGGTGGGGCCTGCTTGTACCACTCCGGGTCGCGCAACACCTGGTCGACCAGGTCGTAGCCGACGGCCACCGCGCTGACCGTGCTGTGCTCCGGGCGGTTCGGGATGGCGCTGATCGGACCGTGCTCGTGCAGGGCCGCGTACCACGGATAGGGGTCCTGCCGGCCGGCCTCGCTGTAGAGACCGGACAGGATCTGGTCGACGTCCACGATGGTGCTTCCTCCCCAGGAATGGCCGGTGGGACGGCGGGTCACCCCCGCCGCCCCACCGGTGTCACAGACCGAGCAGTCGAAGTGGTACGGCGTCCGCCAACGCCTGGTTGCCGGCGTCGTTCGGGTGGATGTGGTCACCCGCGTCGTACGCGGGCAGCAGCCGGCTCGGCTGGGCCGGGTCGCGCAGCACCGCGTCGAAGTCGAGCAGCCCGTCGAACTCGGCCGCTCCCGGGCCCCGCAGCCAGGTGTTCACCGCCTGCCGGGTGGTGTCCTTCTCCGGGGTCCACACCCCCGGGTTGCCGTGCCCCTCGTACGGGGTGAGGGTGACCGCGAGGCTACGCAGGCCACGGGCCTTGGCCTGCTTGTTGATCTGCCGCAGCGAGGCGATGATCCGGTCGGCGGAGTCGTCGGACATCCAGATGTCGTTGATGCCGAGGTGGGTCACCAGGGTCTTCACCCCGGTCTGCGGGAAGACGTCCTCGTTGAGCCGGGCCAGCGCGTTCGGGCCCAGCTCGTAGTAGCCGGGGAAACCGCCCGCGCCGGGCTCGGTGCCCTCGTGGTTGAGCCGGTTGCCGGCCAGGCTCAGGTTGAGCACCCCCGGGGTACGCACCTCGGGACGCGCGGCGACCAGTCGCCCGGCCAGCAACTCCGGCCAGCGCTTGTTGGCGTTGACGGTGCTGCCGTTGGCGTCCCCGATCGAGTCGCTGAGCACCACCACCGCACCGGGGCTCTTCGGGCGCAGCACGTCGATGCCGGACAGGAACATCCAGCAGCAGTCCGGACGGATGGTGAAGCCCGCGCCGTCGGCGGCGGTGGTCAGGTCGTTGGCCCCGATGAAGGTGGTGACCTTGGACTGGCCGTGGAAGGTGACCGGCCCGGTGAGCACCGGGAAGTGCAGGGTGACGACCAGGTCCTCCTGCTCGGCCACCTGATAGGTCAGCGGGTCGCTGAGCAGTTCGGCGCCCTTGTTCATGGTCGCCGAGGTGGAGCCGCCGAACTTCAGCTCCCGCAGGGTGCCGGGGACGATGTCCGACCGGTCGGTGATGGTGGCCTTGTCGGGGCGGGCGACGGTGGCGTGCCCGACCTGCACCGCCTGCTCACCGTAGAGGTTGCTCAGCCGGACCCGCAGCCGCTCCCCACCCACGGTGGTGCGCACGGTCATCCGGATGCTCTGGTTGTTCAGGCCGGTGTTGGTCAGCCCGGCGGTGTTGCCACGGGTGAGGGCCGCGGCCCACGTACCCGCCCACTGCGGACGGGCGGCTGCCTCGCCGCCGTCGGAGTCGGACGGACCGGCGCTGGCCACCACCGCCGGGGCGCTCACGACCAGCAACACGGCCGCGGACGCTATGACCTGCCATCTCTTCGGAGTCGACATTGAACCTCCAGGTTGGGCCGCCCAGGGCCGGCACCCATTGACGGCACCGCCCGGACGATGGTCCAGAAACCTAGCCGCGACGTCTGACAGGCGTCAATCAACCCGATAGACATGATCAAGTGTCCATGGTGGCTGGTCGTTCGCCGTTCGGCTCTGTCCCCCGGCGACGCCGTCGGCCTAGGCTCGCTAGCGGCGGCGGTGCGGTCGCCCATGGCGCGCACCCCCGTCGCGGGCCGGGCTCTGAACTGCTCGGACGCCAACCCGGCCGGTCGCCACGGCGGGTCCCACCGGGCCGCCGACGACCCGCCGCATCGACCTGGGGGCTGTGCGATGACCGACGGGGCCGACCGACCCACCACCTACGTGCACGACGCGCTGGAGCTGTTCGCCGGGTTCGGCGACCGGGAGGCGCTGGTCGGCGACGGACGCCGGCTGACCTACCCGCAGGTCGCCGCCGAGGTACGCGGGCTGGCCCACGCCCTCACCCGCCACGGGGTACGCCCCGGCGCGGCGGTGCTGGTGATGCTCGGCAACGCCGTGGAGGGCCCGCTGCTCCAGCTCGCCCTGCACCTGATCGGCTGCCGGACGATGTGGATCGCCCCGGTGACCTCCCGGCGGGAGATCGACGAGTTCGCCCGGTTGGCCCGCCCCGACGTGTTCGTGCACCACGCGTACGCTCCCGACGGGCTGGGCGACCAGATCGCCGCCTCGCTGCCGGGGGTGCCGGTGCTGCGGCTGGGCGTCGAACTCACCGCCGACGCCCCGCCGGCCGGCGCGGAGCCCACCGCCGACACCCCACGGGCCGGCCTGCCGGCCGAGGTGCCGGTGCGCGAGTCGTTCCTGCAGACCAGCGGCACCACCGGCACCCCCAAGCTGGTGCACCACCGGGAGAGCTTCTACCGGCAGGTGCTGGCGCTGGCGGCGGAATTCCGCGCCGCCGGGTTCCCGCTGCTGCGGCACCTGTCGCACTCCCCGATGTGGCTGGCCAGTGGGCAGATCACCACCCTGTTCAACCTGTTCACCGGCGGGGTGCTCTTCCTGCGTCAGCAGTGGGACCCGGCCGCGTTCATCGCCACCGTGGACGCCGAGCGGCTCACCTCCACCTTCGTCACCCCGCCGATGCTCTACGAGGTGCTCGACCATCCGGCCCTGCCCGGTGCCGACTTCTCCGCGATGTTCATGTTCAACGTGGGCGCGGGACCGGCCGCGCCCGCCCGGTTGCGCCAGGCCATCGCCCGGTTCGGCCCGTGCCTGCGCATCGTCTACGGCCTCAGCGAGGCGGTGGTGATCTGCGCCCAGCCCGGCCTGACCGAGGACCCGGCGCACCCGGAGCGGCTGGGCTCCTGCGGCCGGCCGTACGGCGACGTGACGGTGGAGATCCGCGACGCCGACGGGCGGGTGCTGCCGGCCGGCGCGGACGGCGAGGTCTGGGTGCGGACCAAACTCAGTTTCCACGGCTACCACGGTCAGCCCGAACTGACCGCCGAGACGCTTGTCGACGGCTGGGTGCGCACCCGCGACATCGGCCACCTCGACGCCGACGGCTTCCTCTATCTGGTCGACCGGTTGCAGGACCGTATCCTCACCCGGCAGCGCAGCTGGCCGATCTACTCCCGGCCGATCGAGGACGTCCTCGCCGCACATCCGCAGGTGCGGGCGGCGGCGGTGATCGGGGTGCCCGACCCGGTCGCCGGGGAGCTGCCGCACGCGTACGTGGTGCGGACGCCGGGGGCCACGGTGACCGGGGCGGAGCTGATCGGGCTGGTCACCACCGAGCTGAGCGACACCTGGGCGCCGGGTGCGGTGGAGTTCGTCGACGCGCTGCCGCTGAACCGGTCGGCGAAGGTGGACAAGCGGGCGCTGCGCGACCGGTACGCCGCCGGCACCCCCGCCGACCCGGTCGGCAGCCCGTCATGACCGCCGACGCCGACACCGGCCCCCGCACGACCACCAGCACCGACGGCGGGTCGCCGGTCGCGCCGCCGGGCCCCGAGCGGCGGGCCGCCCGGCGGGAGCTGGTCACCCTGGTCGCCGCCGACCTGATCTCCAACCTGGGCAGCCGCATCTCGGTGATCGCCATCCCCTGGCTGGTGCTCACCACCACCGGCAGCCCGGCCAAGATGGGCATCGTCGCGGCGGCCGAGTTCCTGCCGTACATGCTGTCCAGCTCGTTGGCGACGCCTTGGGCGGACCGGTTCGGGGTCCGGCGTACCTCCATCACGGTGGACGCGGCGAGCGCGGCGGTGATCGCGGTGGTGGCGCTGGCCCCGTGGCTCGGCTTCGGGGCGCTGGTCGCCCTCGTCGCGGTGGCCGGCGGGCTGCGCGGCATCGGCGACCGGGTCAAGCACGTGATGTTCCGGCCGGCGGCGCAGCGCGCCGGGGTGGAGCTGATCCGGCTCACCTCCGCCTACGACGGCCTGGCGCGGGGGATGGCGCTGTTCGGGACGGTGATCGGCGGCCTGCTCATCGACTGGGTGGGGGTGACCCGGGCGATCTGGATCGACGCGGCCACGTTCGCGCTCTGCGCGCTGCTGGTGGGGGTGCTGGTGCGCCCACCCGCCCGCGACGCGCCGGCCGCGCCCCGGGAGGGCTACTTCCAGGCGCTGCGCACCGGCTTCGGCTATCTGCGCACCGACCGGGTGTTGCTGACCATGCTGGTGGTGATCTCCGCGTTGAACATGTTCGCCGCCGCCAACACGGCCGTCTGGGTGCCGTTGTGGGTCCGCGACGAGTTCGGCGACCCGGCCGGCTTCGGCCTGGTGCTGGGGGTGTTCGGTGGTGGCGCGCTGCTCGGCAACCTGGTCTTCACGATGCTCGGCCCGCGACTGCCCCGGACCATGGTGTTCGCCGTCGGGGCGGCACTCAGTGGTGCGCCCCGGCTGCTGGTGCTGGCGCTGACCGACCATCTGGTGGTGGTGCTGGTGGTGACGTTCCTGTCCGGGATCGGGATCGCGGCGGTCAACCCGCTGCTCGGCGCGGCCCTCTATGAACGGGTGCCGGAGGAGTTGCAGACCCGGGTGCTGGGGATCTCCGGGTCGTTGGCGTTCGTCGGGCTGCCCGTGGGGGCGCTGCTCGGCGGCTGGTCGGTGGCGGTCCTCGGGCTGCGGCCGGCGCTGCTGGTGATGGCGGTGGTGTGCGCGGTGCTGACCGTGGCGCCGCTGGTCGCGGGGCCGCTGCGGATGGGCCGGACCAGGTCCGCGCCGCCCACCGCCGGGGGCTGACCCCCGGGCCGGAAAGGCGGCCCCCGCACGGGTCGGCGTGCCGGCGGGCCGACACCCCGGGCGGGTCGGCGCACCAGGGCGACCATCAGGCGATCCGCCCGGTCGGTGTGATCGACGGCACGGGCCCGGTCGGTTACATTGCCGGCCATGTCATCGATGTTGACCGAGGCCAGCGATCCGTACTGCCTGCGTGAGGGGGAGAGTGCCGCACTGCTGCGCGACCATCCGTGGCACCGGTTCGTGGTGGTCGGCGACAGCGTCGCGGAGGGCATGTGCGAGCCGGTCGAGGGCTACCCGGACGTGCAGTGGGCGGACCGGGTCGCGGCCGAGTTGTCGGCGGTACGGCCCGGGTTGGCGTACCTCAACCTGGGTCGGCGCGGGCTGCGGGCGCAACAGGTCCGGGCGGGCCAGTTGGACCGGGCGCTGGCCTTCTCCCCCGATCTGGCGCTGGTGGTGTGCGGCGGCAACGACGCCTTCCGGACGGCGTTCGACCCGGACGCGGTCGACACCGAGCTGACCGCGATCGTCGGTGCGCTGCGCGACGCCGGGGCCGACGTGCTCACGGTGGGCATGTTCGACGTCTCGCACAGCCCGGCGGTGCCGGCGGCGCTGCGTCCCGGGCTCGGTGCCCGGATGCGGCTGCTCTCCTCCCGTACCGGCCGGCTCGCCGACCGGTTGGGCGCGCTGCACGTGCACCTGACCGACCATCCGGCCGGCACCGACCCGTCGATGTACAGCAGCGACGGCCGGCACGGCAGCGCCCGCAGCGACGCCATCGCCGCGGCGGAAACCATCCGCCGCCTCGGCGCCCACCTCGGCAACCACCCCTGACCCCACCCCACCCCTGCGCCCCAGTCCACCCACCCCGCCGGCCTGGCGGAGTGGGTCAAGAGGGTTGCGTCATCCGGGGCCGTGAACAGGTGACGCAAACCTCTTGATCACCGGGGCAGGGGCAGAGGCAGAGGGTGGGAGGGGTCGGGGTCAGTCGGTGAGGAGGATGCCGGTGAGGAGGACACCTCGGGCCAGGTTGAGGACCTCGTCGCAGCCGGGGAAGCCGACCCGGGCCAGGGCGCCGGAGCCGGTGCGCCCGAACAGGTACGGGGCGATGCTGTACGGCACCTCGGCGGTGACCGTCTCGCCGGTCTCGATCTGGACGAAGTCCATCGCGAACCGGTCGGCGGGCATGTAACGCTGGAGGATGTCGCCGCCCCGGTCGAGGGCGGCACGCAGCCCGTCGGCCCACTCGCCCGGGCTCAACTCCCGGCCGATGAGCACCCCGTGGCCGGCCGAGCCGTCGGCCGGCTTGACGACCAGGTTCTCCCGGTCGGCCAGCGCCCGGTCCAGCTCGGCGGCGGTGAACGCCACGGTGTGCGGCACGTACCGGTGGATCAGGGCCTGGTCGTCGGCGGAGAGCAGGCCCAGGTCCTCGTAGAGCCAGGCAAAGTTGATCTTGTTGCCGAGCAGCCAGGCGGCGGTGCTGACGAACATCGGCAGGGTGCCCGCGTCGAGCGCCCCGGCCACCGCCGCCAGCCCGGCGCTCGGGGTGACCCGGTTGGGCACGAAGAGCCGGAACAGCGCGTCCACCGGTGCGCCGCCGACCACCAGCCGCCGGTCGGCGTCCAGGGTGGCCCTGGCGACCGGGGCGATCACCAGGTCGATGCCGAACCGGCGGGCCTGGTCGATCAGCGGCGAGAGGATCTGGATGAAGTCGTCCGGGCTCTCCAGGCCGGGGTAGTCGGCGTCGAAGTCGAGCAGCAGCGCCACCCGGGCCCCGTCGGCCAGGGACAGACCGTCCCGGATCGCCACGAACCTCTGGTCCAGCAGGGACGGGGCCGGCCGCACCGGCAGCCCGTCCAGGATGCCCTGCTCCTGGTAGAGCCGCGCGTAGCGGCGGACCACCGTGTCGGCGTCGAAGCCGCCGCCCAGGCTGCTGTCGATGTTGTACTCGACGATCCTCGGCACCCCACCGGAGATCAGCACGTCGGGCCGGTAGGCGGCGAGCAGCGCCTCGGACAGCTCCTCGGACTCGTCGAGCAGCATCGTCGCACCCTCGGGCACCCCGAGCAGCCGGCGCAGCTCCCCGGCGGTGCGGGCCCGCCGCTGGCAGGCCTCCAGGATGAGCTGGGCGAGCCGGTCGCAGACCTCGTTCAACTCGCGGAACGCGTCCGCCGGCATGACCGGGGGCCGGGCCAACCGCCACTGCTTGTTGTACGTCGCGCAGCCGTGGAAGATCTCCCGCCAGGCGGCGGCCCCGCTGGCCACCATCGCCGTACGGGTCGGCTCCGGCAGCTCGCGCCACGCCTGACCCGCCTCGGGCCAGCGGTAGTTCGGATCGATCATTGTCTGTCCTTCATGGTCAGTTGGATGGCGGCGGTGAGTTGCTCGCGGCCCGGCTGCACGGCCCGGTCGAGCACCGGCGCGAAGGGCAGCACCACGCCGTCCGGCCGGGTGACCCGGCGCGGCGGCGCGGTCAGCGGCACCCGCTCCAGCACCGAAGTGATGATCTCGGCGGCGATGCCGCAGGACCGGTTGGAGTCGTCGATCACCACGAGCCGGCCGGTGCGGGACACCGAGTCGAGCAGCCCGTCGAGGTCGAACGGGTAGAGCGTGCGCGGGTCGAACACCTCCACCGACACCTGGTCGGCCAACTCCTCGGCGACGGCCAGCGCGTCGTGCACCAGGTGCCCGACGGCGACCACGGTGACGTCGTCACCGGCCCGGCGGACCACCCCCCGCCCCAGCGGCACCGGGGCGAGGGTGGCGAAGTCGACGTCGTCGCGGACGTCCAGCGCGGCGGCCGGGGCGAAGACCACCACCGGGTCGTCGTGCCGGATCGCCGACACCAGCAGCCCGTACGCGTCGGCCGGGGTGGCCGGCACCACGGTGACGATCCCGACGTGGGCGAAGAGCGAGTACGGGTGGTCGGAGTGCTGCCCCGCCCAGCCCGTCCGGGAACCGGAGCCGGGCACCAGGTAGGTGACCGGCACCGCGCACTGCCCGCCGGTCATCATCGGGAACTTGTGCGCGTGGTTGACGATCTGCTCGAAGACCAGGAACAGCAGCGACGGGATCTGGAACTCCACCACCGGCCGCAACCCGGCCAGCGCGGCCCCGGTGGCGAAGCTGGTGAACGCCTGCTCCGACAGCGGGGTGTCCCGCACCCGGTCCGGCCCGAACCGCTTCAGCAGGCCCGGGGTGACGTTGGACGCGCCCACCCGGATGTCCTCGCCGAGCAGGAACACCGCCTCGTCCCGGGTCATCTCGTCGGTCAGCGCCCGGGTCAGCGCCTTGCGGTAGGACAACCGTGGCATCAGGAGCCTCCCCGGGCGGTCAGCCCACTGGCGTACAGGTGGTCCAGCGCACCGGCCGGGTCCGGTTCCGGGCCGGCCAGGGCGAACGCGACGGCCGCGTCGAGGGTGGCTTCCACCTCGGCGTCGACCGCCTCCCGGTCGGCCGGGGACAGCCGGGCCCCCTGGATGTCCACCGGGTCCCGGGACCGGCCGTCGGCCACCTCCTGCGGCGTGCGGTAGTCCAGGCGTACCGCATGCTCGAAGGTGTGGTGGGCGTCGAACCGGTAGGTGCGGGCCTCGACCAGCTCCGGCCCGCCGCCGTCGCGCATCCGCGCGACGGCGGCGGCGGTGACCTGCCGGACCGCCTCCGGGTCCTGCCCGTCGACGACGACGGCCGGGATGCCGAACGCCTCGGCCCGGCCGGTGATGGTGCCGGCGACCGCGCCGGCCACCGGCATGGTGGTGGCGTAGCCGTTGTTCTCGCAGACCAGCAGCACCGGCACCCGCCAGAGCGCGGCCAGGTTGAACGCCTCCAGCAGCATCCCCTCGTTGACCGCGCCGTCACCGAAGAAGCTCGCCCCCAGCACGGGGTTCCCGCGCCGCCGGTGGGCCCACACCGCACCGGTGAGGATGGCCGGGGACGCCCCGACGATGGCGTTGGCGCCGAGTACCCCGATGGACAGGTCCGCCGCGTGCATCGAGCCGCCCCGGCCCCGGTTCAGTCCGGTTTCCCGGCCGCACAGTTCGGCCATCATCCGGGCCGGGTCGGCACCCTTGGCGAGCACGTGCCCGTGCCCACGGTGGGTGCCGGTGACCAGGTCCCCCTCGCCCAGTGCGGCGCACACGCCGGCGGCGATGCCCTCCTGACCGAGATAGGGGTGGATGCCGCCGACGATGTGCCCGGAGCGGACCAGGGCGATGGCCCGCTCCTCGAACCGACGGATCAGCCGTACCGTGCGGTAGAGCCGGGCCGGGACGGCGTCGATCACCGGTCGCGCCCCTCCTTGACGGCGACGAGGATGTCGTCCCAGAGCTGCGCGCGGGCGGTCAACGCCAGGTTGACCGTGTCGGCGCACTCCTGCCACTTGACGTCGTCGTCGCCGCACAGGTCGGCGAGCATCTGCATCGCCATCGGGGTGTGCTGCTCGCCGTCGACCTCGATGTGCCGCTCCAGGTAGTCGACGAACGTGTGCAGCCGGTTGCTGCGCTCGTTGACCGCGACGACCTGGGTGAACATGTCGGGGATCAGGTCCTCCCGGCCGAACGCGAACGCGGCGGCCTGGCAGTGCACCGGGGTCGACTCGATGATCTTCCAGGTGGTGGCGGCGAAGGCCCGCGACGGCTCCGGCACCCCGGCCTCGACCAGCGCGTCGGTGACCGACGTGCCGGCCCGCAGCAGGTCGACCAGCCGGTTGACGGCGGTGGTGTCCGCGCCGGCCTCGCCCATGCCCCGCACGTACAGCTCGAAGTGGCTGATGAAGCCCTCGCCCAGCTCGTCGCTCTCCTCCACCATGACGATGTCGTTGATCAGGCGGCGACTGCCGGTCGGGCCGGTGGGGATCCACGGCACGGTCACGCAGGTGAGCTGCCGCTGCAACGACTTCAGCAGGGACATGAAGTCCCAGACCGCGAAGACGTGGTGCTCCATGAAGGTGACCAGCGACTCGTGGGTGTCCAGATTGGCGTAGAGCGGGTGCTTGACCACCACGTCCCGGCGGTCGGTCACCGCCTGCTCCAGCCGCTCGATGCCCGGGTGTGTCTTACCCCAGTCGTACCGTGACATGTTCAGCCTCCCTGCTGGGCGCGATCGCGCCAGATGACCGGGCAGTAGTCGGGGTCCGCGTAGTCCGGCCGACCCTCGGGGGTACGGCGGACCAGCACGTCGTGGTTGTACGCGGCGAGGGTGCCGTCGGAGAGCGGGAACTCCCGGTGGGCGTTGTCGCCGTCCTGCAGGTGCAGCGAGATGGCCCGACGCGGGCGTCCGCTGACGTTGGCGCCGCTGCCGTGGTAGGTGCGGCAGTGGTGGAAGCTCAGGTGTCCCTTGGGGATCACCATCGGGATCTTGCGGATCTGCGCGCCGTTGTGCGCCGCGTTCTCGGCCAGCATCTCCTCCAGCTGGCTGCGGTCCCGCTCGGCGAAGTGCCGGACCACGGTGTCGTCCGCGCCGGTCTCCGACCACCGGTGCGAGCCGTCGACCATGGTGATGGTGCCCATCTCCTCCCCGCAGTCGTGGAGCGGGATGAACGCGGTGAGCATCTTCTCCGACGACGAGGACGACCAGTAGTGCTTGTCGAAGTGCCAGGGCACGATGTTCGACGGCTCACCGGAGATCGGCGGCTTGTAGATCAGCGTGGACTGGAAGATCCGGATCTCGTCGGCCTGGGCCAGCCGGGCGGCGACCGCGCCGATCAGCGGCTTGCGCAGGATCGCGGCGATCCCGTCGTGCTCGACGTGGACGTAGTCGTTGTGCCGCTGCACCGGCCCCTTCGACGGGTCCCAGTAGGCGAGCTTCGGCGGGTGCACCGGCAGGGTGCGGTCCCGCTCGCCGTCGTAGTAGCGGTCGGTGGCCGCGGTCAGGGCGTCCACCTCGTCGTCGGTGAGCAGTTTCTTCGTCAGGTACCAGCCGTGCTCGGCGTAGTGCCGCACGTCCTCGGCGGACGGGAGCAGGGCCTCCTCCTCGGCGGTCAGCGCCGGATGTGTCGTGGTCATGCCCCTGCTCCTTGTGCCGTGCCGACCGCGACGGCGGGGGCCGCCCCCGCCGCAGCCAGCTCCCGTTCCTTGGCCTCGTAGAGCGCCCGGATGTTGCCGCTGCCGAAGGTGCGCGCCCCCCGCCGCTCGATCAGCTCGAGGAACAGGGTGCGGCGGACGTGCATCGACTCGGTGAAGATCTGCAACAGCTGCCCGCCGTGGTCGGCGTCGACCAGGATGCTCAGGTCCCGCAGCCGGTCCAGCGGCGCGTCCACCTTGCCGACCCGCTGCTCCAGGTCGTCGTAGTAGGCGGCCGGGGTGCCGGCGAACCGCACCCCGCGCGCACCGAGCGCGCCGACCGCGCCGACGATGTCGTCGGTGCGCAACCCCAGGTGCTGCACCCCGGCGCCGTGGTGTTCGGTGAGGAACGCGTCGATCTGACCGGGCCGCCGACCGGCGTCCGGCTCCAGCAGCACCAGGGTGACCCGCCCGGAGGCGTCCTGCACCACCTTGGAGTTCATCGCCTGACCGGCGACCTCGATGTGCTCCTCGAAGATCTGTGCGAAGCCGAACACCCGCTCGTAGAGCGCGACGGTGTCGTCGAGCTGACCGGGCGGCACGCAGACCGCCAGGTGGTCGATCTCGGCGAGCAGTTGCGGGTCGACCCCGCCGGCCGGGGCCGCCTCGATCGCGCCGGGCAGGAAGTCGTCCCGGTCGCCGCGCCGCTCCACCAGCCGGTGCAGCACGTCACCGAAGCCGCCCACCTCGGCGGTCACCACCTCGGCGTCCGCGCCGGTCCAGGTGCGCGGTGGGGTCACCGGTGTCGCACCCCGGTCCACCAGCTCCGCGTACGCCCCGGCGGCGTCGCCGACCTCCACCGCCACCACCGCGATCCCGTCACCGTGCCGGGACACGTACGTCGAGGCCGGATGGTCGGCGGTGAGCCCGGAGGTCAGCACCATCCGGACGTCGGCCTGGCCCAGCAGCAGGGAGCGCTGCCCGACCAGCCCGGTCTCCGGGCCGCCCTGCCCACGCAGTGTGAAGCCGACGGCGGTACCGAAGTAGAAGGCCGCCTGTCGGGCGTCTCCCACGTACAGTTCGATGTGGTCTATTCCACGGATGTCCATCTCCAGCCCTTCCCCATGTCCCCCCCCCGTGCCTGCCGTCCGGGCGTACGCCGCCCGGGTCGGAGCGCAGATCACCTCCCCGGCTCGGCGGCGCGGGCGCCATCCCCGCTGGTCCGCCGCAGCAGCAGACTCACGTTCTGCCCGCCGAATCCGAAGGAGTTGGTGAGCGCGTGGTCGGCCCGGGCCACCCGGGGCTCGTCCCGGATGTGATCCGCCGGGCAGTCCGGGTCCGGATCGTCCAGGTGGTACGTCGGCGGCAGCAGACCGGCGCGCAGCGCCAACGCGCAGGCCGCCGCCTCCACCACCCCGGACGCCCCGAGCAGGTGCCCGGTGAGCGCCTTGGTGGAGCTGACCGGCACCCCGCCGATGCCGAACACCTTCGCCAGTGCGGTGGTCTCGGCGATGTCACCGAGTTTGGTGCCGGTGCCGTGGGCGTTGACGTAGCCGACCTCGGCCGGCGGGACGTCCGCCCGGGCCAGGGCCTGACGCATGCAGTCGGCCGCCCCCTCGCCGTCGGGCCGGGGCATGGTCGGGTGGTGGGCGTCGGTGGTGCTGCCGTAACCGGCCACCTCCGCGTACGTCCGGGCGCCCCGGGCGGCGGCGTGCCCGGCGCGTTCCAGCACCAGCAGGGCTGCCCCCTCGGCGAGCACGAACCCGTTGCGTCGCCGGTCGAACGGGCGGCTCGCCTCGGTCGGGTCGGCCCAGCCCCGGGCCAGCGCACGGGCGTTGCCGAAGGTGTCGGCGAAGGTCGGGAAGAGCGGGGCCTCGCTGGCCCCGCAGAGCACCACGTCGGCCTCGCCGGCCCGGATCAGCCGGGCCGCGTCGGCGACCGCCTGGGCGCCGGAGGCGCAGGCCGTGCCGACCGCCGAGCTGTAGCCCCGGATGCCGTGGGCGATGGCGATCCGCGCCGAGGCCATGTTGGGCAGGATGCCGGTCAGCAGGTACGGGCTGACCGCCGCCCGGCCCCGCTCGGTCCGGGCGATCACCTGCTGCTCCAGGGTGGACATCCCGCCGACCCCGCCGACGATGACGCCGATCCGCCCCGGGTCGACGTCCCGGCCCACCTCGATGCCCGCGTCGACGAGCGCGTCGGCGGCGGTGAGCAGGGCGAACAGCACGACCCGGTCGAGCACCCTGGTTTCCGGGCCGGTGGCGACGGTGCGCGGGTCGATCGGCGGGAGCACCCCGGCGACCTCCAGCGACTCCCGGGCGGGGTGACCCTCGGGCGGTCGGGCCAGCCCGGACCTCCCACCGGTCAACGCGGCGAAGGTCGCCTCCACCCCCCGCCCGACGGGGCTGAACAGGCCCATCCCGGTGATCACGACGGTCATGACGACGACTCCGCGAGGTAGCGTTCGCGCAGCGCCACCTTGCGGACCTTGCCGGTGACGGTGACCGGGATGTCGTCGGCGCTCACCGGCACCACCCGGCGCAGGGTCTCCCCCACGTCCGCCCCGAGCGCGGCCCGGATCGTCGCGGTCCGGTCGGCGGCCGGGTCGGCCCCGGCGGCCAACTCCAGCAGCACGTCGGTGGTGACCGTGTCGCCGTCGGCGACGATCAGCACCGTGCAGTCGGTGACGTCGGGGCAGGCGGCGAGGATCCGCTCCTCGGACAGGGCGGTGAAGTACCGCCGCCCGTCGGGCAGCGTCACCGAGTCGACCGCCCGGTCCAGGTGGTAGTAGCGGCCGTCGGCGTCGGCGTGGACCAGGTCGCCGGTGAGGTACCAGCCGCGCAGCCGGAACCGGTAGCTGGTGACCGAGTCGTTCCAGTAGCCCCGGAACAGCGACGGCGAGTCGATGCCGAGGAAGCCGACCTGACCGGGGGGCAGCTCGTTGCCCTCGGCGTCGAGGACGGCCACCCTGGCGAACCGGTAGGGGCGGCCCACGCAGCGGCCGTACCGGTCGGTGTCGACGGTGTGCGTGATGTGGAACATCGAGTGCCCCATCTCGCTGGAGCCCAGGCCGTCGATGAAGACCGAACCGGGGACCCGCGTGACGCCCTGCCGGGTGAACACGTCCCGCGAGCCGACCGCGACGAGCCGGCGTACGTGGGGCTCGTGCGAGCAGTCCCCGGTGTTGAACCACAGCCGCACCGAGTCCAGGTCGTACCCGCTCAGGTCGAAACGGGCCAGCTCGGCCCAGGTCATCGAGAAGCCGAAGACCCCGTCGGGCCGCCACTGCTGGATGGCGTCGAGGACCCGCTCGCCCCCCTGCTCGGACAGCAGGAACATCTCCGCCTGGTTGCCCAACGCCTGGTTGACCATGAGCACCGTCGCGGTGTGCGGGGCGGGCAGCGCGTTGAGGATCCGCCGGGTGCCCTGCGCCTGCGGCATGGACAGCAGGTGCCGGGTGGCGGCGAAGAGGCTGGCGTGCGAGTGCAGCACCGCTTTCGGCACCCCGGTGGTGCCGGAGGTGTGGGTGATGACGATCGGGTCGTCGGGGTGGTGCCGGTAGTCGACGGGAGCCTGCGCCGGATCGCCGCTGCCGGCCTCCTGCGGGGTGCCCAGCAGGGGTGCGCCCAGGTCGTGCCCGGCCAGCAGTTCGGTGTGCGCGGCATCGGCGAGCACCCCGGCACCGCGCAGCCGGCGGATGTACTCGGCGGCGATCTCCGGGCGCAGCTTGCCGTTCATCAACGCCGGGATCGCGCCGAGTCGGGTCAACGCCAGGAAACTCAGCACCATGTCGGCGGCGGCGGTGGCCCAGACGGCGACCGGGTCGCGGGGCCGCACCCCCCGGTCGTGCAGCCAGGCCGCCCGCGCGGCGACCCGCTCGTCGAGCTGGCCCAGGGTGAGCGGCTGCCCGGCGGGGTGCCCGTCGACCGGGGTGTCGAAGGTCAGGCCCGGCCCCTGCGGGTCCGCGCCGTGGGCCAGCACCCGGGCCAGCACGTTCCCGGCACCGAGTTGCGGATCGGCGGCGAGCGCACCCCGCAGTCCCTTCGTCCTCATTGACTGTCTCCTCCCCCCAGCAGCACCGCGACCGCACCGGTGGGCGTCGCGTCGGGTGCCTCTTCGATCAGGACCAGCAACGCCTCGTCGGCGTCGCCGTCGTACAGCAGCAGTTCCCCCTCGGCGATGGCGTCGGCCCGTGGGTCGCCGGTCGGGCTCAGGCACACCACCGGACCGGTCAGTCCCCAACGGGCGGCGACCTGCCCGGCCACGCTGTTGGGCACCGACTGGAAGAAGAACAGTGGACCGACCCGCCCCCCGGCGGCGACGGTCGACCGGACGTGCGTGGCACTGGGCCGGTCCCCGGCGGCACTGACCAGCACCACCGCGCACCGTGCCCCGGCCGGAGCCGGGCTCGGACGACGTTCCAGGCAGCGCCCGGCCGCCGCCGCGACCAGCGGCGCGAACGCCGAGTGCACGAACCCGGGCAGCGGCGGTGGTGGCCCGTCGCCCGGCTCCGGCCAGCGCGCCTGCGCCAGCACCCGGGTGCGCCGTGGCCGGCCGGACGGCCCGGGACGATCCCGTGCCCCGGGCCGCGCGTGCCGGTCACGGCGCACCCACCAGCAGTGCGGTGTTCGCGCCGCCGAAGGCGGCGTTGAGGCTGAGCGCGTACCGGCTGGTCACCGGGCGGGGCGCGGCGGTGACCACGTCCAGCGGGCAGGCCGGGTCCGGGCCGAGCCAGCCGGCGTTGACCGGTAGCTTCCCGTGCCCCAGCGCCGCCACGGTGACCACCAGTTCGAGCAGGCCGGACGCCTCCAGGGCGTGCCCGTGCAGCGCCTTGGTGGAGCTGACCGGCACCTGGCCGGCCCGCTCACCCAGGGCCAGCCGCAGCGCCGCCGCCTCGGAGGCGTCACTGAAGCCGGTGCCGGTGGCGTTCGCGTTGACGTAGCCGACCGCCCCGGCGGGCAACCCGGCGCGGTGCAGCGCCGCGCCGACCGCCCGGGCCAGTCCCCCGCCCTGCGGGTCGGGCTGGCAGGGGTGGTGGGCGTCGCCGGCCCGCCCCCATCCGACCAGCGTCGCCACCGGGCTGCCACCCCGGGCGCGCAGCGCGGCGGTGGACTCCAGCACCACCGCGGCCACCCCGTCGCCGAGCAGCAACCCCTGCCGCCCGGCGCTGAACGGGCGGACCGCCCCGTCGGCGGCGAGTGCCCGGCCGGCGTCGAAGAGCGCGAACTGGTCCGGCTCCACCAGGTAGCCGGCGACCACCACGACCCGCTCGGTGTCCCCCCGGCGGATCATCGCGGCGGCGTCGGCCACCGCGCTGCTCGCCGAGACGCAGGCGGTGGTGTAGACCCGGGTCGGGCCGCCGAGCCCGCACCGCCGAGCCAGCCGGCCGGCCAGCGTCGGCAGCTCCGGCCAGGCCGGACCGCCGTCGGACTGCTCGCCGTCGGCCCACCACGGGTCGTCGGTGTCCGCGACCGGCAGGTCGTCGACGTACGGGCCGGGCAGGGTGGCCGGGCCGCCGTGGGTGGCCAGGAACAGCGCCGACCCGGCCCGCTGCGCCGGGTCGAGCCCGGCCGCGTCGCAGGCCGCGTCGCAGGCGTCGGCAAGCTCCTGCGGCAGGGTCGCCACGTCGGACCGGGTGGCCGCGACGGTCACCCGGCGACCGGTGGTGGCGAAGCGACGGACCGGCCGGAACGCCGGTACGCCGGACAGGACCCCGGCCAGCAGGGCGTCCACGCCCCTGCCGAAGGCGCTGACCGCGTACGTGCCGGAGATCGTGACGGGTGCCCGCTCAACCATCAGCGGAGGCGGGCAGGCAGGTGTGGAACACGGTCAGCGCGTCGTCGACGGTACGGATGCCGGCGAGCTGGTCGTCGGTGAGGTCCATCTGGGTGCCGTAGCGCTGTTCGACGAGGTGCACCAGCCAGGCCAGCTCCATCGAGCCGACCCGGTGCGGGACCTGCTCGACGGGTTTGCCGGTCAGTTCGGCGAGCATGCTCACCAGGTCAGCTCGCCCCAGGCCGGGCTGACCGGACATCAGCGGTTGTCGGTGGTCGCCCCGGCGACCCGGTCGGCGACCATGGTGGTGAACTCCCCCACCGTCATCAGGGCCAGCTTCTCCGACTCGTCGTCGGCGAACCGCAGCCCGTACCGGTCCTCCACCCGGACGGACAGGTCGGACAGGGCGAGGGACTCCAGGTCCACCCCGGAGGGGCCGAGGGTGGTGTCGTCGTCGATCCCGTCGACGTCGTAGTTCATGTCCTGGAGCTGGTCGATGACGAAGGTACGGACCTCGTCTCGCATGACGGTAACCTCTCTCGATGGGCGAGTTGCCGGCGTCCGGTCGGGGCACCGTGCGGGGATGGTTCGGGCGTACCGCCGACGGTCGGCCGGTGGTGACGCGGTGGTGACGCCCCGGCGGCGGCCCTCGGGGACCGGCCGGTGGGCGGGGTGGAGCGGACCGGTCACGGGGCCGCCGTTCGCAGCACGTCCAGCGAGCGGACCAGTTTGCCGGTGGTGGTACGTGGCAGTTGCGCCACCAGGTGCAGGGTGCGGGGACGCTTGTAGCCGGCCAGCCGTTCGGCGAGCAGCCTGTCCAGCGCATCCTCGGACAGTGGCCCGTCGGGCTGCACGTAGGCGGTGATCCCGTCGTCGTAGGTGACCACGGCGGCGGCCACCCCGGGCAGCCCGGTGAGGGTGGCCTCGACCTCGGTCAGGTCGACCTTCAGGCCCCCCACGGAGACCTGCGAGTCGAGCCGGCCCCGGACGGTGACCAGGCCGGTGACCGGGTCGACGGTGCCGGCGTCGCGGGTACGCAGCCAGCCGTCGGCCCAGCGGTCGGGGTCGCTGAGCCCGACGTACGGCGAGGCGGGGCAGCTGATCAGCAGTTCACCGTCGGACTCGCGGACCTCGATGCCGGGGGCGGGCGCGATGGCCGGCCGGTGGCTGCCGTGCAGGTCGGTGCCGATGACACCGACCTCGGTCATCCCGTACATGTTGCCCAGGGGTACGCCGTGCCGGTCGGTGAACGCCTGCACGACGGCCGGTGGGACCAGCTCCCCGCCGGTGGTCATCCGGGTGAACTGCGGCAGCGGCCGGTCGGGGCGGGTGGAGGCGAGCAGACCGATGTGGAAGGGCACGCCGAGCACGGTGGCCGGGGTGTCCTGGGCGGCGATGGCGGCCAGCACGGCGTCGCCACCGAGCCGCTCCGGCGGGATCAGCTCGACCCGGGCGTGCAGACCATAGAGCAGCCCACCGACGAGGCCGAGCACGTGCACCATGGACGGCAACAGGATGATCCGCTCGCCGGGCAGCGCCACCCCGTCGATCCGGGTGTAACGCTCCACCTCGGCGACCAGGTCGGCGGCGGTACGTCCGATCACCTTGGACGGTCCGGTGGAGCCGGAGCTGAGCTGGATCACCGCGTGGCCGCTGACCGCCGGACGGTCCGCGTAGCCGGTGACGCTCTCGGTGACGTCGACGAAGACCTTCAGCGCGCCGCCGCCGGTGCGGACCGGGGCCACGACCACCTGCGGGGTGAGCCGACGCAGCGCCCGGTCGACCTCGTGGTCGGTGAGCCGGTGGTCGAGCAGCACGGCCTGGCCCCCGCTGCGCCAGGTCGCCAGCAGGTTGACCACATAGGACAGTGAGGGGGGCAGACGCAGCGCGGCAGCCCCGCCGGGGCGTAGTCCGGCGGCCACCAACCGGGCCTGCGCCTCGGTGACCAGGCGGTGCAGGGTGGCCCGGTCCACCGGCTCGGGTAGCCGGAGACAAACATCGGTCGGACGGCCGGCGAACAACACGTCGTCCACCCAACCGGGGTCTTGCGCCGTAGGATCTTTCGTTTGGCGATACATGGTCACCGCCGGCCACCGTCCAGCATAAGATCGGGCAAAAGCGCCCAAAGATGATGTCTCTTGGCGTGCTCACGGCACCCTACGACAGCCCGGAAGACCATTACTAGATGCGAATGGCTAGATCATAAAAGGCGGCCGGCCGGATTGCCGCCGCTCGATCGGCCGGGCAGGATCGGGCGCGTACGCCGGCCCGCGACACCACCGGCGGCTCTGCCGTGCCCGGCGCTCCCGTGTGGAACCGACCGACCGTCGGGCGGGTCGGAGGCGTCCCGCCCCTGGTCGGCACCCCCCACCGACCACCGGGGACACCCCCGGCGACGCATCGCCCGGCCGGTGCCGCCCCGTGGGCCGACGCGTCCGGCCCCGGCATGGGCCATCGGCCCGGGCACCCACCCCAGCGGGGTCGCGCGCGCACGCTCAGTGACCCCTGTCGTGCCAGTGCTGTCGGTTCGACGTCGGCCGCGCGCGGCAACGCGGCGGGGTCGAGGTCGGCCCCGCGCGCATCAGCGCGGCAACGCGGCTGGCCCGGCCCCGGCTCGCCCGGCCTCGGATGGTCGGCGGCACCACCCACCCGATGTCCCCAGACGGATATGCCGAGCTGGCATGAAGATGCCAGCTCGGCATACACCTCCCGCCGAACACACACCGACCCTGCGACATGCCGGCCACCGGCAGCCCGGCCGATCCCCGGGACGCCAGGCCGGCACGATCCGATCGGGTGGCCCAGCCACGCCAGCGACGACCTGCGACCCGGCCAAGGCACACGAGCAGTCGGCCGGGGCCGAGGCGGGCTACCCGAGGCAGGACAGGACGGCGAAGGACCGGGAAGCGCCAGGCAAGGAGGGTACGCGAAAAGGGGGATCGGGCAAGAAAGGGTCGGGCGGGAAGGCAGCAGGCACGAGGGGTCGGGCAAGGAGTGCGCCAGGCACCATCGCACCGGGCAGAAGCCGGATGGGGAAGGGGGGATCGGACGGGGTGGGTGGATGGTCAGTCCGGGGCGCTCCGGGGTGCCGGGGGCGCCCCGCGCAGGACCACCGCGCTGTTGAACCCGTCGAAGCCGCGCGCACAGACCAGCGCCACCCGGTGGCGGGGTTGCCGGGGGGCACGCAGGAAGTCCAGCTCGCAGCCGGGAGCCGGGTCGGTCGGCCCGGCCGAGGCGGGCAGCGTGTCGTGGTGGAGGGCGAGCAGGGCGGTCGCCGCGTCCAACGCCGACCCGCCCTGGTGGGCCCGGCCGGTCAACGACTTGTGGGTGCTCACCGGCGGCGGCCGGTCGCCGAAGACCGCCCGCAGCGCCGTCGCCTCACTGCGGTCGTAGCGGGGCACCCCGAGCGCGTCGGGGACGACCATGTCCACCTCGTCGGCGGTGTTCCCCGAGCGCTCCAGCGCCAGCCGCATCGCCCGGGCGTACGTCGCCGGGTCGCCGGCGGTGCCCGGGCCGGTGTGCACGGCGTCGTGGGTGGCCGCCCAGCCGGTCACCTCCCCGTAGATCCGGGCACCCCGGGCCAGGGCATGCTCCCGCTCCTCCACCACGAAGACCGCGCCCCCCTCGGCAGGCACGTATCCGCCGGCCGCCCGGTCGAACGGCCGGTACGCCGCCGCCGGCTCGTCGATGTCGCTGAGCAGCCCGGAGCGGAGCTGGCAGGCCAGCGCGTACGGGCTCAGCGGGCACTCGGTCGCCCCGGCGATCACCACCGACGTGCCCCGCCGGATGGTCCGCACCGCGTGCGCCAGGCTGTCCAGCCCTCCGGCGGCCTCGGCGGCCAGCACCCCCGACGGCCCCTTGAACTGGTGGTGGATGGAGAGCTGCCCGACGCTCGCCGCATAGAACCAGGCGATCGACTGGTACGCCCCGACGGTGCGGCTCGGCCCGCCCCAGAGCCGTTGCAGCTCCCGCTGCCCGAACAGGTTCCCCCCGGACGAACTGGCCAGGATGACCGCCCAGGCGTACGGGTCGGGGGCACGGTCGGGGAGCCCGGCGTCGGCGAGCGCCAACGCGGTCGCGGCGAAGCCGAGCTGGGTCCACCGGTCGGTCTGCACGAGTTGTCGGGTGTCGACGTACGCGGCCGGGTGGAAGCCGGGGACCTCGCCGCCGACCCGGGTGGGGTAGCCGGTCGGATCGAACAGCGTGATGGGGCCGGTCCGCCGGATGCCCCCGGTCACCGTCCGCCAGTGCGCATCGACGCCGATGCCGCTGGGCGCGACCACCCCGATCCCGGTCACCACCGCCCGTACCCGATCCCCGTCCGGGTCGGCGGTCAGCGCCTCCGAGGCCGTCACGGCGTCACCGCCAGTCGGCGGAAGAGCATCGCCGACTGGAAGCCACCGAACCCGCTGCCCACCGACAACGCCACGTCCACCGGGGTCTCCCGGGCCACGTTCGGCACGTAGTCCAGGTCGCACTCCGGGTCCCGGGTGGTCCAGTTGGCCGTCGGCGGCACCACCCCGTACTCGATGGCCAGGGCGCAGGCGGCCATCTCGATGGCGCCGATCGCGCCCAGCGAGTGCCCGACCATCGACTTGATCGAGCTGACCGGCACCCGGTACGCCGTCGGGCCGAGCGCCCGCTTGAACGCCGCCGTCTCGTGCCGGTCGTTCTGCCGGGTCCCGGACCCGTGCGCGCTGACGTAGGAGACCTCCGACGGGTCGAGCCGGGCCTGCCGCAACGCCGCCGCGATGGCCAACCCCATCTCCACGCCGTCGGGTCGCAGCCCGGTCATGTGGAAGCCGTTGCTGCGGCTGCCGTAACCGGCGACCTCGCAGTAGACGTGCGCGCCGCGCCGCCGGGCGTGCTCCCACTCCTCCAGCACCAGCACCGCCGCCCCCTCGGCGAGCACGAAGCCCTGCCGGTGGGCGTCGAAGGGCCGGCTGGCGTGCGCCGGGTCGTCGTTGTCCGGGCTGGTGGCCCGGATCGCGTCGAACGAGGCGACGGTGACCGGGGAGATCGGCGAGTCGGCGGCGCCGGCCAGCACGATGTCCGCCTCCCCGTCGACGACGAGTTGGTGGGCGTACCCGATGGCGTCGATGCCGGAGGTGCAGCCGGTGGAGACCACCTGCGCCGGGCCGCGCAGTCCGTGCCGGCAGGCCACGTCGGCGGCGAGGCTGCTCGGCACCAGCGCCTGATAGAGGTACGGCCCGCCGAGAGCGTGGTCGACCAGCCAGTGTCGACCCGAGTCGCTGACCCGGACGTACTCTTTTTCCAGGGCGGTGGTGCCGCCGACGGCGGTGCCCAGCACCACCCCGGTGACGTCCCGGTCGGCGTCGGTCAGGTCGAGCCCGCTGTCGGCCAGCGCCTCGGCGGCACAGGCCAGCGCGAACTGCACGTACCGGTCGGAGCGTTGCCGCTCGGCGGGGGTGAGCCCGGCGGCGTCCGGGTCGAAGTCGCACTCGGCGGCGATCTGCGACCGGTACGGCGACGGGTCGAAGAAGCTGATCCGCCGGGTGGCCGTGCGCCCCTCCGTGAGGGTCTTCCAGAACCGGTCCCGGGTGACGCCACCCGGGGCGACCACCCCGATCCCGGTCACCACCGCGCGGCGGCCGGTCACGACGGGCCCCGCTGTTCGACCAGCTCGGTGTCGACATGGCCGAGTTCCGGGCGGGGGGCGAGCGGGCCGAGGTGGAAGACCACCTCGGCGGCGGTGTCGCCGGTGTTGCGCAACCGGTGCCGGACGTTGCGGGGCACGAACAGCGCCTCCCCGGCGGCCAACGGCACCGGCACGTCGTCCAGGTCGACGGTGATCGCGCCCCGGACGAGATAGAGGAACTCCTCGCTGTACGGGTGGTAGTGCTCGGCCACCCGGTCGCCGGGGGCCACCGTCACCACCCCCATGAACCCCGAGGTGCTGCCGACGGTACGCGGGCCGAGCAGCACCCGCAGTTCCCCGCCGCGCCGCCGGTCGGCCGTTACGTCCCGGGCGGCGACCAGTCCGGTGGTGACGTCACTCATCGCCGCCTCCCGCGTACGCCCGCTCGATCCGCTCCTTGATCACGGCCAGTTGCACCCGGCTGTTGGTGTTGATCCGCGCGGTCATCGCCGCGTCGTCCACCGGGGCGGTCGGCTTCATCGCGAAGTCCTGCACCCAGGTCATCCGGGTGCCCTCCGGTTCGGTGTCGTAGTGCCAGTGGATCCGCATGTACTCGAACGGACCGGTCTCCACCCGGCGGGCCCGCACCTGCCACGTCGCCGGGTCGGCCGTGCGTTCGCTGACCCAGCTCCACGCCACGCCGTTCTCGTCGGGGCGCATGGTGAGCCGGAACCGCACCGTGTCCCCGTCGCGGTGCAAGATCTCCACCACGGCGTACTCGGTGAACAGGTCGGTCCAGCGCGCCACGTCGTTGGTGATCTCCCAGACCAGCGGCAGCGGGGCGGCGATGACGATGCTGTTCTCGGTGTGCCCGGCCGGCCCGGCGGCGGCCACCAGGTCGGCGACACCGCCGATGCTGAGCTGCCCGGCCTGCTCGGGGATGTGGACCCGCCAGCGGTCGGCCACCACGGCGGACAGTTCCAGCAGGGCCAGCGAGTCCATGCCCAGCTCTTCCAGACTGGCGGCGGGCGCGCGGGCGGCGGCGTCGGCGTCGAGGCCGCACCGGGTCACCAGGATCTCGGTGATCTCACTGGTGAGCGGCGTGCCATGGGTGACGGTCATCTCGGGTCCTCCTCCACCGGGCGACTCACCCCGGTAGCCGTCACCTTCCGGCCGGGCCCGTCTCCCGGACGTCACCCGGCGGCCCGCCATACCCCTCATGGTGGTGACGTTGCGTTGACGCTGACTGTGTATCAGCTATGTGCCGGCTGTCCATCGTGATGGCAGTTCGCAGTTCAGAGGCAATATCGTCCAGTCACGATACCTACAGCCTCGTTGACTGAGAGTAATCGCATTGGTAGTGTTCGTGCCGGCCGGTCCGGCGGGAACGGCGGGTCCGGCACCACAGCGGAGCGACCCGGCCACCGCGTCACGGCCGACCGCGTCGGGACACCGGACGATCTGGACCCAGGTTTGCGTGCAGGGGGTGCGCCCGTGACCGGTCATGCCAGCACGCCGACCAGTGACGTTCCGGACGGCCCGCCGGTGCGCCTGCACCTGCTCGGCGGTTTCCGACTGCTGCACGGCGACAACCCCGTGGTGGTGCCCCGGGGGCTGCAACGGGTGCTCGCCGTGATCGGGCTGCGTCCCGGCGCCACCCGCAGCAACCTGGCCGGCCTGCTCTGGCCGGAGGTGCCCGAGGAGCGGGCGTTGTCGTCGCTGCGCACCGCGCTGTGGCGGCTGCGCCAGGACCCCTACTGCCCGCTGCTGTCCAGCGGTGACACCGTCCGCCTCGACCCGACGGTCCGCCTCGACGTGGACGACCTCGTCGCCACCGCGGCCCGGGTCCGCGACGGGGGTGACCCGCGCGCCACCGCCGTAGCGCTCACCGCCGGCAGCCGTGACCTGCTCCCCGGCTGGTACGACGACTGGGTGCTGCTGGACCGGGAACGGCTCCGCCAGCTCCGCCTGCACATGCTGGAACAGCTCGCCGTCGACCACCTCGACGCGGGCCGGCACGGCGAGGCGTTGCAGGCCGCCCTGGCGGCGATGGCCGCCGAGCCCCTCCGGGAGACCCCGCACCGCCTGGTGGTACGCATCCACCTCGCCGAGGGCAACGCGTTCGAGGCGGTGCACGCCTTCTACGTCTACCGGGACCTGCTCATGCGGGAACTGCGGCTGGAGCCCTCACCCGCGATGTGTGCCCTGGTCGACGAGACCCTCGCCCCGATCCGGCAGGCCACCCGCCGCACCCCGGCAGCCCGCCGTCACGATCCGCACGAGCGGCGTGACGAGCAGGTGACAGCTCCTGCGCCAGGGTGGACCCACCGAGAGCCCTGGACCGATCGGGGCGCACCACCGGCGAGAGGGGTCCGATGAGCCGCCTGGTGATCGTCAGCAGAATCATTCCCGGCGCGGAGGGGCGGGTCGCCCAGATCTTCGCCGAATCCGATGCCACCGAACTGCCCGGTCTCACCGGGCTACGTCACCGCTCCCTGTACCGCCTGCACGACCTGTGCGTACATCTGATGGAGACCACCGAGGTGGATCTCGACACCCTGGTCACCGCGCACAACCACCCGCTCTATCAGCGGACCAACGAGCGGCTGTCGGCACACACCTCGGCGTACCTGCCGACCTGGCGCTCCCCCAGGGACGCGCCGGCCGGCTGTTTCTACAGCTGGGACGTCTCCGACGCGCCCAGCCCGGAGGCCCTGCGCTGAGCCCGGAGGCCCTGCGCTGAGCCTGGAAGCGCGGCGCCGGGCCTGAAAGCGCGGCGCCGAGCGCCACCACGGGGAGTGGCCACCACCACCCGAGAGTACGGCGACGATGACAACCCGTTGCGGTGCCGCCACCGCCCGACGCCGGGCATTTCACCTGCGCAACGAGGGGCGATCCTCCCTGTCGTCCGACATTCGCGTATGCAAGGCTGCGGCGGGTCTTCGCGTTTTCTCGCGACTTCAACGACATACGCAATAGGGAGGTAGCCGTGCCGTCGACTTTCGGGCAATGGCTGATCGTGATCCTGGCCCTGCTGGTGGGCCTGGCTGGAGGCTGGGCGCTGTGGGGACGGCAGAAGCCGACCACCGGGGCACCCATCGTGGAGGGTGACCCGGTCGTCGGGCTCTCCGCCCAGGAGAAGGCCGCCGCCGCCACGATCGACGCCCCGCGCCCGGTGGCCACGGTCGACAACTCCCCGGCCCCCGCCGCCGTCGTGGACGAACCCACCCCGCACGCCGCGCCGGACGCCGACCACACCACCCCGACTGCCGCCTCGACCGCCGACGACAGCTCCGCCGCGGCGCACGCCACCGCCGTCGACGGCACGCCCACCACGCTCGCCGCCGAGCTGCCCACCCCGCTGACCGGCAGCGACGACGAGCCGACCACCGCCGACCTGACCGGTCGTACCGGCTCGGACGAGACGCCCGCGAGCACCGACGCCGGCGAGAGCACCGCGCCCGTCCCCGCGCCGCGGGCGACCGTCGAGGACACCCCTGACATCCCGGGTACGGAGACCGGGCTGCCGGAACCGACCACGGTCGACCCGGAGCCCGTCGCCACCGACGCCGGTCCGGCCGCGAGCGGCACGGAGACCGGGACCGACCCGCTCGCGGCTCCGAGCGCCGAGACCACGCAGCCCGCCGAGCCGGCCACCAGCGAGCCGGTCGCCGCCGAGCCCGACACCGAGCCGGTCACCAGCGAGCCTGCTGCCGTCGAGCCGGTCACCGCCGAGCCGGTCACCGCTGAGCCTGCCGCCGAGCCGGTCACCGCTGAGTCGACCACGCAGGTCTCCACCGTGCCGGACCTGGAGTCGACGACGCCGGAGACCCTGCCGGACCCGGACCTGCCGGTCGCGGACGAGGTGGACACCGCTCCCGTCGCTGTCGCGCCGGTGGTCCCGGCGCAGCGCACCTCCGTCGAGGACACCATCCCCGCCGCAGACGCTGCGGTCCCGGCGGCCGCCCCGCTTTCGGACGCCTCCCCCGCCCAGGACGGGCCGGCGGACGACTTCCGCCGCATCCAGGGTGTCGGCCCGAAGATGGCCGCCGCCCTCCAGGCCGCCGGCATTCAGACCTACCGGCAGCTCGCCGCGTTGGACGAGTCGGGCCTGCGGGAGACGATCCGGGCCGCCGGGCTGCGCGCCACCGCGAGCCTGGCCACCTGGCCGCAGCAGGCGAAGGTGCTGGCCGGCGCGGGTGCCGAGGCCGAGCGGGTGCTGCCCACGCCGACCGGCGGCGACACCCAGGACTGATCAGCTGACCCCGGTCAGGGCCGGTGGGCGCGCGCCACGCGCACCCACCGGCCCTTTCGCATTCTCGGCCGGAACCCCACGCCTGCGGTTACGCAATCGCACCCGGCCCGGCACCGCGAGGAGCCTCGGTGGCCTTCCACAGTGCCCGGCCGAACGGGGCGTCCCAGGTGCCGGGTCGCCCTCAGGGGCGGTTCGGTGGGGGTCACCGGCCGCCGGCGCGTCGGGGTGGACCACCGGAGAATCCGGCATCGGCGCACTGACCGTTCCGGAATACCGTTTACCCGGTCCCGGCCCCTGGGTACATGGGCGTCACCTCGAATACACCACAAGCCGGGAGGCACCCCCATGCGCGGTACGTCGATCCTCGGAGTCATCGTCGTCATCTGGCTGGTCATCGGCGCCGTCGCCGCCGGTCAGCGCGGGTATTACGGAAACGATGACACCAACTGTGCCGAGGCCGGCACCATCCTGGTGACCATCGTGGCCGGGCCGCTCAACTACATCGGCGCCAACCCGAAGATCGACTGCAAGCTCCCCGAGCCGTCGAAGTAAACCGCCTCACCCCGGCCCGCGCCCACCCCTCGGGGCGCGGGCCACCTCATGTCCGCTCCAGATCACCCCACCCACCCCAACCCCCGTGACCCCCCACACCACCCCTAAACCATCCTAGGAGACCACCCCGCTCCCCCTCCGCCGCACCCACCTCCCCCAGAGGGCCCCGCCCCCTGGTCGCCCCTGGTCGCCCCTGGTCGCCCCTGGTCGGTGATCAAGAGGTTTACGTCACCCCCGAGGGGTTTTCTGACGTAAACCTCTTGATCACCTGACGCAAAGCTCTTGATCACCGGGAACGGGGGGAGGGAGGGGAGGGAGGGGTCAGCCGCCTACGTGGATGCCGGGGCGGCGGGAGGGGTCGGGTTCGCTCTTGCGGATGATCTCGCGGACCACCGGTGGGGTGTCGCCCCGGCCGAGGATCAGATAGCGGAGCAGGTGGGCGATGGGGTTGCCCTCGGACCACTCGAAGTGGGCGTGTGGCCGCACCCCGGTGCCGTCGCGCAGGGCCAGCAGGATGGCGGCGATCGCGTTCGGCACCGCCGGGCTGCTGGCCCGCAGCACCCGGAATCCGCCCACCTCGACCCCGTGCACCCACAGCACCTGGCTGAACTCCGACGGATCCACCACGTCGATCTCCAGGAAGAGCACGTCGGAGGCGCCCGGCACCGGGTTCATGCCCCGCTGGGCCCGCTCCTTGACCCGGTACTCCTTGAGCGCGCCGCCGTCCCGCTTGTTGGCGATCAGGTGCAGCCGACCGTCATGGGCCAGTGATTCGGCGACGAACCGCCGGGCCGGCTCGTCGAACTCGATCCGCTCGGCCCGCAGTTCGGTGGTGCGGGTGATCCGGGAGACCAGCGAGACCGTGACAATGCCGGCGATGAACAGCCCGGAGATGGCGATCCCGTCCGGCTTCTCGATGACGTTCTCGATCAGCGCATAGAGCAGCACCGCGGTCAGCACGGCGAAGCCGAGCGCGGCGAACCGGTGCCGGGCCCGGAGGGTCGCGATGGTCACCGCCAACGCCCCGGAGACCATCATCGCCAGGATGCCGGTGGCGTACGCCCCGGCCTGGGCGTTGACGTCGGCCCGGAAGGCGACGGTGATGACGATGCTGATCAGGGTGTAGACCAGCACCACCGGCCGGACCGCCCGACCCCACTCCGGCGCCATCCCGTACGACGGCAGGTAGCGCGGCACGATGTTGATCAGGCCGGCCATCGCCGACGCACCGGCGAACCAGAGGATCAGCACGCTGCTGATGTCGTAGACCGTGCCGAACCCCTCACCGAGGTGGGCATGGGCCAGCCAGGCCAGGGCCCGGCCGTTCGCCGCGCCGCCCGGTTGGAACTCCTGCGGCGGGATCAGCAGGGTGGTGACGAACGCGGTGGCCAGCAGGTACACCGACATAATCAGCGCGGCGGCGGTGAGCAGCCGACGGGTGTTGCGGATCCGGGCGGCCAGCCGCTGCTCGCGGTCCGCGCCCGCCCCGCGTACCAGCGGCATCATGCTCACCCCGGTCTCGAAACCGGACAGGCCCAGGACCAGCAGCGGGAAGGCCAGCACCGCCGGACCGAGCAGGTCGCCGACGCCGGCGCCCCCGGCGGTCAGGGCAGCCGTCCACTCCCGCACCGTGCCCGGGTCCGCGGCGATCTCGGCCAGACCGGCGGCCACGACCACCGCGTTGAGACCGAGAAAGACCACGACCAGCGGTACGGCCACCAGCACCGCCTCGCTGAACCCGAGCAGGAAGACCCCGCCGAGGACGAGCAGCAGCGCCACCGTCACCAGCACGGCGACCCCGGCGCTGTGCGGTGCCGACGACGGCAGGTAGGGGTTCTCCAGCAGGTGCACCGTCGCGTCGGCGGCGGAGAGCGTGATCGTGATGATCCACGAGGTGGCGACGAAACCGAGCAGCACCAGCACGAAGAGTTTGCCCCGCCAGAACGGCAGCAGCCGCTCCAGCATCGCCACCGAACCCTGTCCGTGCGGGCTCTCCCGGGCCACCCGCCGGTACATCGGCAGCATCCCGAGCAGGGTGAGCGCCACGATCAGCAGGGTGGCCAGCGGGGAGAGCGCCCCGGCGGCCAATGCCGCGATGCCCGGCAGGTAGGACAGCGTCGAAAAGTAGTCGACGCCGGTCAGGCACATCACCTGCCACCAGGGGTGCCGCCGCTGGCTGCCCTCCTCGGCCTCCGGCCCGACCGGCTGCACCCGGTATGCGAAGAGCCATCGGCGCAGCGCACCCCCGGGCCGCGCCGGCCGGGCGTGGCTCTCCACGCACTCCGGCAACCCCACCGGCCCCGGCCGGGTGCGCTCACCCTGTCCGGCGTCCCGGGCCTCCCGCAGCGCCCGCCCGTGCCCCGGCGGCGGCGTGCTCCCCCGTCGTTCCCGGGTCCGCCGTTCCCGACCCCCGTCCCGCCCGTCCGCCATCCCCCGACCGCCCTCGTAGCCCCTGTCCCGACGGTAGGCGCTGAACCCGGCCCCACCGGCCGGAACAGGGGAAGCCGGACGGAGCAGCCCGGGCGGGACCGACCCGCCTGGGACCGACCCCGGAGGGACCGACCCCGGGCGGGACCGACCCCGGCGGACGGCGAAGGCGGAACGACGTCGGGGTGGGCGGCGCGGGCAGGACGGCGCAGTGCAGGTGGGACGACGGGTCCGGCGGCGGGGGGTCGTCAGGCGGGACGGGTGTGGCCGGCCGGCGCCGGGTACAGGGCCGCCAGCAGGGCCGCCGGGTCGGTCACCGTCACGGTGGCCGCCGGATGGCGCAGCCACCGGCCGGGGGCCAGCCCCGGCACCGGCGTACCGAACCGCAGACACACCCCGGCCGTGGTGCCGGTGCCGAAGGTCACCCCCCGATCGGCCAGGGACAGGTGCGGCCCGACCGCCCGCCACCAGCGGTACGGCCCACCCTGCTGGGCCCCGACCACGTTCGCCCGCGCGGTACGCAGCCCCCAGCGGCCGAACCGGATCACCAGTTCCTCGTCGTCGAGCAGCACGACGCAGGTCTGCGGGCGGATGCCGAGCAGCGCCAACGGGACCCGGAAGGTCGGGTCGAACCGGAACGCGAACCGTTGTACGGGCATGACCGACGGGTACCCCGAGCGCGCCGCCCGACACCCGACCGGACTGCGCCGAGCGGACCGCCGAAGCCCGGCCGGCCCGAGTGCACCGCCCGCCACCCCGGACCGGACTGCGCCGAGCGCACCGCCCGCCACCCGACCGGGCCGGCCCGAGCCCACCGCCCGCCACCCGACCGGGCCGGCCCGAGCCCACCGCCCGCCACCCGACCGGGCCGGCCCGAGCCCACCGCCCGACAGCCGAGCGGGCCGGCCCGCCGGGTCAGGTCAGGGCACGGGTCCAGTCGTCGACGTGTGCGGTCAGATGGTCGGCGACGGACCGCCAGTAGGGGCCGTCCTCGGCGTGGATCCTGGCCCAGGGTTGCACGCCGTCCCGGGCCCCGGCGCACAGCAGGTCGTACATCGACCGGGCCCGGGGGCCGAGGGTCGCGGCGAGCGCGGGACGCTCCGCCGCCGGTAGGTCGTACCCGTCGACGAGGGTGCGCAGCCGGTGGGCCGACTCCCCGACCGGCCGGTCGGGGCGCATCCCGGCCATCGCCTGGGCGGCGTACGCCAACTCCCAGCGGCGGGTGCCGGGGCCGGCGCCGTCCCAGTCGATCAGCACCCAGCCGCGTGGCGCGCGGACCAGGTTCCACGGCGCCGCGTCGTGGTGGCAGAGCAGATCCGTGCCGTCGGGTCGGATCGGCACCTGCCAGCGGGCCGCCGCCGGGGGCACGAAGTCCGCGACGGCGCGGTGCAGGTCGGCCAGCAGCCGGCCGATCGAGGCCAGTTCCGCCGTCGGGTACAGACCCGAGGGGTGGCCGCACTCCCCCGGCACGTACTCCAGCACCTGGCGGCCCTGGTCGTCGCGGCCCAGCGGCCGGGGCGCACCGTCGAAGCCGACCGCGTGCAGGTGGGTCAGCAGCGCGTCGACGGCGTCGGTCCACGGGCCGACCGGCCGGCGGACGGTGTCGCCGACCCGGACCACACCGGTGGTGACGTTGCCGGGCAGTGGCTGTTCGTCGGGGCTCACCCCGCCATCCTGGCCGAACGGACGCGTCCCCGCGCGCCGGTTTCCCGGCGCGCGGGGACCCCCCGTCCCGGCTGCTACTGCAGGAACGCCCCCAGCGGTGAGAGCAGCAGCCGGCCGAGCGCCGCGGCGTTGTCGTCCAGCCGGGTGCGCTCGCCGTCGCGGGCCTGCGGGTCGTGCCGGCAGCGCCAGATCTTCTGCGCGTTGCGCCAGGCCACGTCCCGGGTGTACTCGACCAGTTCGCCCTGGTACCAGTCGTCGATGTCGCCGTTGAGCATGTCCAGGAGCAGTTGCCACCGCTCCAGGTAGCCCCGCCGCAGCGACGGGATCTTGTCGGCGAAGATGTCGTTGATCTTGAGGTAGTCGCGGTGCTGCTCGGTGCCGTCCACCGGCTCGGACTCCAGGTGGTCGAACGTGGTCACCAGGGCGAACGGCAGGTCGAAGTTGATGTGCGCGTTCACCCCCGCCGCCGCCGACGGCAACGGCCGGGCGTCCGGGCCCTTCATCCGCTTGAACAGGCAGGACCAGGCGCGCGGCGTGGTCGGGCTCGACTCGGTCCACAACCGCATCGCGTCGAAGTAGCGGGCGGCGAACTCCACGTCCAGCCGGGACAGGAACACCGGGTCGGCGAAGTAGTCGTCGTAGAGCCCCTCCAACACCCGGCTGGTGATGGTCAGGTAGAGCCGGTTGAAGTCGGCCAGCGGGCAGCTGCGCTCCAACGGCGGCAGCCGGACCAGCAGATCCTGGAGTTTGGTGAGGTGGTCGACCACCGCCGGCACGTCCTCCGGATGATCGGCGAGCAGATCGACGATGTCCGCGTGGACGGGGCCCCAGACCGGTTCCGTCATGTCTCCTCCACAGTGGTCGGGGCAGCGCCGCGCCGTCGTTTCCGAGGGACAGCCTGTCAGCGTCGACCGCGCACGGGATCAGTAGAACGACGTATTCGACCGCGCCGTACGTACGCTCACTCGCCCCGGTTACGCAGGTGAATGGCGCTGGCCTGCACCCGGGTCCGCACCTGGAGCTTGTCGAAGATGTGCGACACGTGTACGCCGATGGTCCGTTCGCTGATGAACAGCCGCTGGCCGATCTCCCTGTTGGTCAGCCCCTCGGCCACCGCGGTGAGCACCTCGCGTTCCCGCGCGGTCAGCGTGATCAGCTCGTCGGCGACCGGCTCGACGGTGGCGGTGGCCGGAGCGGCCCCGGCGGACTGACGGCCCACCCCGGTCGACCGGGTACGACCCGGACGGCGGCCGGTGGGCTGGGCACGCTCGGTCAACTCCACCCGGGCCCGGCCGGCCAGCGTCCTGATCTCGCTGGTCAGCGGCACCGCCCCCAGGCTCAACGCCATCTCGTGGGCCTGGCGCAGCAGCTTGCTGGCGGTGCTGCTGCGACTGCGTCGGGCCAGCAACGCCTCGGCCTGCCGCAGCCGCGAATAGGCCGCCGGATAGGGGTGGTGCCGCTTGTCCCACTCGGCCGCCGAGCGGGCCCAGGCGTCCGGGTCGCCCCGGCCGTCGAGCCGGGTCAGCTCGGCCGTGCACAGCGCCAGGAACCCGTCGGCGTTGAGCCGGACCGGGCCGGCCGCCGTCACGCTCTTGGCGGCCACCCGGTCGACCGCGTCGCGCAGCCGGCGGACCGCCGTGGGGTCCACCGCCACGGTACGGCTGGCATGCGCCTCCGCCTCCGCCCGTAGCCCGTGCCAGGCCAGCGCGCCCAGCAGCACCACGTCGTCGGAGCGGCTCTCGGTCAGCCCACGCTGCACCGCCTGCCGGGCCACGTCGTGCCGGCCCTGCCACATCGCCAGGCCGGCCCGCAGGATCAGCATCGGCAGCACGTGCCGGGGCGCACCACCACCGGCGAGCATGGTCGCCACCGCCTCCAGGTCCCGGTCGGACGCCTCGACGTCGCCGTAGCCGACGGAGAGCCGGCAGCGGGCCAGCAGCAGCTCCACCGCGTCGGCCCCGGAGGGGCGGTGCCGCAGCGCCGCCGCGACCACCTTCTCCGCCTCCGCCCACTGGCCGACCCGGAACAGCCCGTTGGTGGCGATGGCCAGCAGCCGCGTCTCGTAGGTGCGGCCCAGGCCCAGCTCGGCGACCCGCTCGGCACCCCGGCGGGCCACCACCACCCCCTCCTCCAGGATGTTCAGCGGTCCGGTCAGCAACTCCGCCAGATGCAGGTACGCGCAGGCCACGTCCTCCGGGCCGCCGGAACGTTCGGCGGTCTCCAGGGCCCGGCGGACCACGGCCAGACCCGCGTCCGGGTCCTCCAGGAACGCCTCGCTGAAGCCCAGCGCGGAGCTGGCCAGCACCACCTCGGTGGTGCTGCCGTCGACCGTCGCGGCCAGTTCGAGGGCCTCCCGGGCACGCTGCCCGGCGTCGGCGTACCGGCCCAGGTGCAGCAGCAGCTCGGCCAATCGGGCGGCTGCGGCGGCCCGGTCCCGGGCCGTGCAGTCGACGGACTCCAGCACCCCCCGGTACTCCGCCTCGGCGGGAGCGGACCGGCCGGCGGCGGCCAGGTAGCGGGCCCGTCGGATGCGCAAGCCGCAGGACGGAGCGAGCGGTTCACCCCCGGTCAACTCGGCCAGCAGGGACAGCGCACGGGCGTGCTCGCCGCTCTGGTGGGCCGTCTCGGCCGCCTGCTCGAGCAGCACCGCCCGGTCCACCTCGGGCGGTGCGCCCGACCGACCGCTGGTCGGGGTCGCCGCCAGTTGCAACGCCGCCGACCAGTGCCGGTGCGCCTCGGCGAAACCGTGCAGCCGTTGCGCCTCCCGGGCCGCGGCCATCGCCGCCGGCAGCGCCCGTCCGGGCTCGCCGGCCAGCCGCCAGTGATGCGCCAGCCGGGCCTGGTGCAGCTCCGCCGGGGCCTGGGTCAGCGCCTCGGCGTAGCGGCGGTGCAGGCCGGCGCGCTCCGCCGGGAGCAGTTCGTGGGCGAGCACCTCGGCGACCAGCCGGTGCCGCAGCCGGTAGCCGTCGTCCGCGCCGACGAGCAGCCGGTGGGCGACCGCCTCCCGGAGTGCCCCGATCAGCTCCGGCTCGGGCAGCCCGAGCACCTCGGCCAGCAGCCAGTGCTCGACCGGCTCGACACCGGCGGCCACCGCGTGCACCGCCGCGTGCGCCTGTCGGGGCAGCACGTCCACCCGGGACAGGAAGATCTCCCGCAGCGTGTCGGACAGCCCGTCGTGGCCGTCGCGCAGGTCACGGGCCAACTCCTCGACCACGAACGGGTTGCCGCCGCTGCGCTGCCAGACCTGGTCGGCGGCTTCCGGGGCCAGGGGTGTGCCGACGATCTCGCCCGCCAACCGGTCGGTGTCGGCCCGGTCGAGCGGGGCCAGGTCGAGCACCCGCACCGACCGTAGCCGGCGCAGCTCGGTGAGCACCCGGCGCAGCGGATGGGCCCCCTGCAACGACTCGGCCCGGACCGCCGCCAGCACCGACAGTTGCAGCCCTCCCAGGCCGGCGAGCAGATAGAGCAGCAGCTGCCGGGTGGTCCGGTCCACCCACTGGAGGTCGTCGAGGACGAGCACCAGCGGACGCCCCTCGGCGATCAGGCTCAGCCCTGCGGAGACCCGTTCCAGCAGCGCCCCGGCGCTGTCCGCGCCGCCGCTCTCCTCGGCGAAGGTCCGCAGCAGTCCGCGTACCGCCGAGGAGGTGCGGGCCTGGCCGGCGGCGAGGTCGGCGTCGAAACGGCGCAGCGCCTGGAGCACCGGGTGCAGCGGGGAGGCGTCGCCGATGTCCAGGCAGGAACCGGTGAGCACCACCGCTCCCGCGTCCCGCAACCGCGCCGCCGCCTCGGTCAGCAGCCGGGTCTTACCCACCCCGCTCTCACCGGTGACGAAGACGGCGGCGGTCTGCCCGGGGCCGATGTCGTCGTGGAGCGCGGCGCGCAGCGCCGCCAGCTGGTCGGCACGGCCGACGAGCGGCGCGCTGTCCACATCGCTGGCCATGTCCGCAGCCTAGTCACAGGTCCCCGCACCGTTCTACGGGCTAGATCCGTCTCTGGTACCTCTCGCGTCGAGTTTGCGACTAAAGGACCTCGCCCGCCGACATACGTCGTTCGGCAGATCCCCCGTCAGACCGGTGGTGACAGTCTCCGAAGTCATCAGACCACTGCGGAGGAAGGGTGGGTGGGATGCCACTGTCCACGGTCGGTACCGGTCGGGAAGACGTCACCACGACGCCCTGGCCGGTCCCGCAGGAACGACGCACGCTGACCGTGCTCTTCGCCGACATCGTCGGCTCGACCGCGTTGACCGAACGGCTCGACCCGGAGGACGTCCGGGCGGTGCAGTTCGCCTACTTCGACACCGTCGCCGGTGTGCTGCGCCGCTGGCAGGGCACGGTGGAGAAGTACGTCGGCGACGCGGTGATGGCGTTGTTCGGGGCGCGTACCTCCGACGGGCTGGACGGCTACCGGGCGGCGCGGGCCGCCCTGGAGATCCAGGGTGCGCTGGACCGGCGGAAGTTGCCCGGCGGGGTGACGCTGCGGGTCCGGGTCGGTGTCGCCACCGGCGAGGCGGTGGTCGACCTGGCCGCCGTCCGCGACGGCGGCCACGGGATGGCCTCCGGCGCGGTCCTCACCACCGCCGCCCGCATCCAGGAGTACGCCCCGCCGGGTGGCGTGGTCGTCTGCGCGGCCACCCACCGGGCCACCGCCGGCCTGATCGACCAGCACGCCCTCGCCCCGGCCGCCCTCACCGGCAAGGCGCGGCCGGTCGACGTCTGGCGGGTCACCGGCCCGACACACCCGCGCCCGGCCCGACACCACGGCCCGCTGATCGGCCGCCGCTCTGAGGTCGCGACCGCCGTGGAACAGCTCACCCGGGTGGCCCGGGAACACCGTCCACGGTGGGTGGCCCTGGTCGGCCCGGACGGCATCGGCCGCAGCCGTCTGCTGACCGAGCTGCGTCACCGGCTACCGGAGGTCGACGGCACGCCGGTGCGCTGGGCGGTGGTGCACTGCCCGCCGTACCCGGAGCGGGTGTTCGGGCCGGTCGCGGAGTTGCTGCGGGACCTGCTGGGGCTGTCCGCCACCGAGGGGACGGACACCGTCCGGGCCCGGCTGGCCGCACTGGTCGACGGCCTGGTCCCGCCGGGTCAGGTCGCGGCGACGGTGGCCGCGCTCGCCGCGCTGCTGGACGCGCCGGACCGGTCGGCGGTCGCCGGGGCGGCGGCGGTACGCCGGGTGCTGCTCGCCCTGGCCGCCCGTCGACCGGTGGTGGTCGGCGTGGACGACCTGGACCGGGCGGCCCCCGAACTGGGTCACTTCCTGCACTCGCTGTTCGCCGCCGCGACCGCCCGGGGGTTACCGCTGGCGGTGCTGGCCACCCACCGGCCGGATCGGGCGGACCCGCACCCCACACCGACGGACCGGTACCACCGGGTGGAGTTGACCCCGTTGAGCACCCTCCACACCGGCCGGTTGCTGCGCCGGCTACTCACCCGCGCCGGCCAGTCGGTCGCGTCCGCCACCCGGCTGGCGCCGCTGGTCACCGGCCGTCCCGGTTACGCCGCCGCCTACGTCCACGCGTCGGTGCGCCCGACCGGCCCGAGCGCGGTGGGCGGTGTGGCCGACACCGGGGCGCGGGTCACGCCGGGCCCGCTCACCGGCCGGCCGGTCGAGCCGCCACTGCCCGAGCCGCTCCGCCGTCGCGTCGCCGCCCTGCTGGACCGGTGCGACGGCCCGCACCGGGCGGTCCTGATGGCCGCCGCGACGCTCGACGTCGAGTTCGCCGCGTCGACCGTCGACGTGCTGCTCGGCTGGGCGGCGGGCCGGGCGGCGCAGGCGCTGCGCCGGCTCATCGACGCCGGACTGGTCCGGTCCGGTTCCCGGGGCGGCCACGTCATCGTCGATCCCGCCCTGCGCCGTTGCGCGTACGACCGGCTGCCACGGACGCTGCGCGCCGAATTCACCCAGCGCGCCGAATTCACCCGGCGGGCCGAGTTCACCCGGCGGGCCGCGTCCACCCACCGCACCGGGACCGATCGGTCGACCACGACCATCCGACCACGCATCAGCCCTCGGCCGGGCCCGGTCACGGCCAGCTCGCCGAACGGCCGGAGATCTTGGTGGCAAATGGCCCTCAGGGGGGCCGCCCGCCACCAAGATCCACATTGTTCCGCGACCGGGGCCGGCGGTCCCCGCCCGACGTTCGCGGTCTCCGCCACCGACGGTCCATGTCCGGTGTTCGCCCTCGCCGGGGCCGACGGTCCCCGCCCGGGGTTCGTCGTTTCCGCAGAACGTGGGGGCATCCCGCCCGCAGCGGGCCCGACAGGTCTCCAGCCGACCGGTCCGGTTCCGGGCGCAGCCGCCGGGGGAACCCGCGCCGGGTCGATACCGGGCGACCGGCGGGCGGGGGTGCCCGGCGGACACCGTCCCCGGCCCGTCGACCCCGGGTTGCCGCGCCCGGGCGGCGTCGTCGTGCCGCTTCCCGCCCGCCGGGCCGGTGTACCGACCGGTCACGGGCCGATGGCCGGTGGCCGGCGACGACGTGGGGAGGGGGTGCCACGTCCCGCCGTACCGTTACCGGCGCGGGCCGCCTGACCCGCCGCCCGCTGGTCGTCGTCCCACCACGTCACGCGCACCGGGTGCGCCCGCCCTGCCGGTCCCCGTTCCGCAGGCCGGCGTCCGCCCGCCGGGGGGTCAGCGGGGTCCCCCGGTGACCGGCGCGGGCGGATCGGCCCGCATGGCGCGGACCGCCTCCCCGGCGTAGAGGCACGCGGCACGGTGACCGGGGGCCACCTCGACCGCGGGCGGATCGGTCTCAGCGCACTCCGGACGGGCCTGCGGGCAGCGGGTCCGGAACCGGCAGCCGCTCGGCGGGTCGGTCGGGCTGGGCAGCTCACCGCTGAGGATGATCCGTCGGCGGTTGCGCTCTACCCGGGGGTCGGCCACCGGGATCGCCGACAGCAACGCCGCCGTGTACGGGTGGGCCGGCTCCCGCCAGAGCTGCGTCGGGGTGCCCGTCTCGACGATCCGCCCCAGGTACATCACCGCGATCCGGTCACTGAGGTGTTCCACCGCGGCCAGGTCGTGCGCGATGAACAGGTAGGTCAACCCGAGGTCCCGTTGCAGCCGGCGCAGCAGGTTCATGATCTGCGCCTGGACGCTCAGGTCGAGCGACGCGATCGGTTCGTCGAGGACGATCAGGTCGGGTTCACCGGCCAGCGCGCGGGCGATCCCGACCCGTTGGCGCTGGCCGCCGGAGAGTTCGTGCGGGTGCCGACCGGCCGTCTCCGGTCGCAGCCCGACCAGGTCGAGCAGCTCGGCGACCCGGCGTCGGCGGGCGTCGGCGGAACCCGCCAGCCGGTGCACGACCAGCGGTTCGGCGATGCTGGCGCCGACGGTCCGGCGCGGGTCCAGCGACGCCTGTGGGTCCTGGAACACCATCGCCACCCGGCGGCGCAGCCCGCGCAGCTGGCGACGCGACCAACCGGTGACGTCCTCGCCACCGACCCTGATCCGCCCGGTGGTCGGGTCGACCAGCCGCAGCAGCGCCAGGCCGGTGGTCGACTTGCCGCTGCCGGACTCCCCCACCAGGCCGAGGGTCTCGCCGGCCCGCACGGTCAGCGACACCCCGTCCACCGCGCGCACCGGCGGGCCACCGGGGCCGGGAAACCAGACCGTGAGATCGTCGAGTTCGGCGACGGCTGCGGTGCTCATCGATCCTCCGGGCGGAGCTGATGGCGGTCCTCGGCGGTGGCGCCGCCGTCGCCGGTGGTGGGGTCGACGGTGGCGCCGCCGTCGGCGGGGGTGGGATAGAAGGTGCGGACCCGGTGCCCGGGGGCGATCGGGACCAGCGGTGGCAGTTCGTGTGCGCAGCGGGCGTCGCCCCGCACCGGGCAGCGGGGCCAGAACGCGCAACCGGCCGGCAGGTCGAGCGGGCTGGGAGGCGCGCCGGGGATCGCGGCCAGCTCCTCCCCCGCCGCGCCGGGCCGGGGCCGGGCGGCCAGCAGGGCCCGGGTGTACGGGTGCCCCGGCGCGGCGAACACCGCGTCGACCGGCCCCTGCTCGACGATCCGCCCCCCGTACATCACCGCGACGGTGTCGGCGATCCCGGCCACCACCCCGAGGTCGTGGGTGATCCAGACGACGGCGGTGCCGAGCCGGCGGCGCAGGTCGGCGACGAGTTCGACGATCTGCGCCTGGGTGGTGACGTCCAACGCGGTGGTCGGTTCGTCGGCGATGAGCAACTCCGGTTCGCAGGCCAGCGCCATCGCGATGACGACCCGTTGGCGCATCCCGCCGGAGAACTGGTGCGGGTGCGCGTCCACCCGACGTTCGGGTGCCGGGATGCCGACCAGGTCGAGCAACTCGACGGCGCGGGACCGGGCCTGCCGCCGGCTCATCCCGAGGTGTTCCTCGCACGCCTCGGTGACCTGGCGGCCGACGGTCAGCACCGGGTTGAGGGTGGTCATCGGGTCCTGGAAGACGAAACCGACGTGTCGGCCGCGCCACCGGCGACGGTCCGTCTCGGACATCGTGGTCAACTCCCGGCCGAGCAGCCGGACCCGGCCGGTGACCGTGGCGGAGCGTGGCGCCAGGCCGGTGGCGGCGAGCACGGTCATGCTCTTGCCGCTGCCGGACTCGCCGACCAGGGCGAGGGTCCGACCGGGGGCCACCGACCAGTCGACGCCGGCGACCGCCCGGGCGGGACCGTTGCGGGTGCCGAGGGTGACCGTCAGGTCGTCGATGGCCAGCACCGGCTCGCCACCGGGCGGTTCCCCGGCGGCCCGGGGCGACGGTACGACGGGCGCGCTCATCGGGTGCTCCTGCGGGCCTCGCTGACGGTGAGCTGACGCGGGTCGAGCACGTCCCGCAGCGCGTCACCGACCAGGTTGAAGGCGAGTACGGTCACAAAGATCGCCGCGCCGGGGAAGAACCCCAGCCACCAGGCGTCGGTGATGAACCCGCGCCCGTCGTAGAGCATCCGGCCCCAGGCCGGCGCGGGTGGCTGGACGCCGAGCCCGAGGAAGGACAGCGCCGCTTCGGACAGGATCGCGAAGGCCAGCGACAGCGAGGTCTGGACGATCAGCGGGGCGGCGATGTTCGGCAGCACGTGCCGGCGCAGGATGCGCAGGTCGGAGGTGCCGATGGAGACGGCCGCCCGGACGAAGACCTGCTCCCGGACGGCGAGCACGCTGGCCCGGGTCACCCGGGCGAAGATCGGGGTGTAGACCACGCCGATGGCGACCATCGCGGTGACCAGCCCCGGGCCGAGCACCGCGACGATCGCCACGGCGAGCAGCAGCACCGGAAACGCGAACAGCACGTCCATGCCGCGCATCAGGAGGTTGTCCGCCCAGCCGCCGTACCAGCCGGCGAGCAGGCCGACGGTCACCCCGACGGCCAGGGCGATGCCGACGCTGACCAGGCCCACCTGCAACGACACCCGGGCCGCCACCAGCACCCGGCTGAGCACGTCACGGCCCAACTCGTCGGTGCCGAACGGGTGTGCGCCACTGGGCGGACGGAGCATCTGGTCGACGTCCACGTCGTTGATCCCGGCCGGCGCGAGCCACTGCCCGGCCAGCCCGACGACCAGCAGGGCCAGCAGCACCACCGTGCCGGCGACGGCGGGCGGGTCGTGCCGCAGCGCGGTCAGCGTACGCCGCAGGGTGCCCGCCTCGGCGGCCCGCGTCGGCGGGTGGTCGTCCACCGGACGCGGCGACGTCAGGTCGGCGCGCGTCGGCGGGTGCGGCGCGGTGGACGGGTCGGCCGCGCCGCCCGGCGTGCCGGCGTCCGTCGACGCCCGGTCCCCGGCCGCGCTCATCGCAGCGTGATCCTCGGGTCGAGGCGGGCGTAGAGGACGTCCACCAGCAGGTTCATCAACAGGAAGAGGGTGGCCACGAAGAGCACCGCGCCCTGGAGCACCGGATAGTCCCGGGCCTGGACGGCGTCGTAGGTGAGCCGGCCGACGCCGGGCCAGGCGAAGAGCACCTCGATCACGATCACCCCACCGACCAGGCTGGCCAACTGCACCGCCACCACGGTGACCACCGGGATCAGCGCGTTGCGCAGCACGTGCCGGACGATCACCACCCGGCGGCGCAGCCCCTTGGCCTCGGCGGTGCGCACGTAGTCCTCGGCGAGCACCTCGAGCACCGAGGAGCGGATGAACCGGGTGAGGATGGAGGCGGTGACCAGGCCGACGGCGGCGGCGGGCAGGGCCACGTGGGACGCCCAGCCCGCCGGGTCGTCGGTGAGCGCCACGTAGCCCGACGGTGGCAGCCAGCCGAGCACCCCGGCGAAGAGCAGGATGCCCATGATGCCCATCCAGAAGTCCGGGACGGAGACCCCGAACTGGCTGAACACCCGGGCGGCGTGGTCGACGAACGAGCCGCTGCGCACCGCGGAGAGCACGCCGAGCGGGAAGGCGACCAGCAGCGCGAACAGCACGGCGGTCACCGCCAGGGACAGCGTGGCGGGGAGTCGTTCCAGCACGATCGAGGTGACCGGCTGGCCGCTGCGGAAGCTGACCCCCAGGTCGCCGGTGAGGGCGTGGCCGACATAGCTGAGGTACTGCACCACCAGCGGCCGGTCCAGCCCGGAGCGTTCTCGCAGCGCGTCGTAGGTCTGCTGGTCGAAGCGGGTGCCGAGGGCGACCCGGACCGGGTCGCCGGGGACCAGTTGCAGCAGCAGGAAGACCACCAGGGTCACCCCGAGCAGGACGACGGCCGACTGGAGCAGCCGCCGCAGGACGAAGCGTCCCACGCCGCCGCCTCAGCGAGCCAGGGCGACGTCGCGGAACCGGATCGCCCGGTCGGTGCGCACCTGGTAGCCGGTGACCTTCTTGGACCAGCCCTGCACCACGTCCGGGTTGTAGAGGTAGATGTAGCTGGCGTCGTCGACGATCTGCTTCGCCGCCCGCTCGTAGGTCTGCTTGCGTACGCCCTCGTCGGTCTGGGTGCGGGCCTGGTCGAGCAGGGTGTCGACGGTGGGGTTGCTGTACTTGTGGAAGTTGAACGTGCCGCCGGTGCGGTGCTGGGCGTAGTAGAACTCGTCCGGGTCGATGTTGCCCAGCCAGCCGAGCAGGAACCCGCCGAAGTTTCCCTTGCCCTGCTCGTCGAGCCACTGGGCGAAGTCCAGGGTACGGATCTTCACGGTGATCCCGACCTCCTTGAGCTGGGCGGCGATCACCTGGGCGGCGCTGACCGTCTCCGGGTACTCACTGGTCACCATGAGGTCCAGGGTGAGGCCCCTGACGCCGGCCTGGCCGAGCAACTGCCGGGCCTGGTCCGGGTCGTGCCGGTAGGGCGAGTAGTCGTAGTACCAGGAGCTGCCCTGGGGGATGGCGGTCTGGTTGGCGGTGGCCTGCCCGAACTTGGCGGCCTTGGTGATCGCCTCCCGGTCCAGGGCGAACGCGACGGCCCGGCGGACGTTCACGTCGTCGTACGGCGCGCGCCCCTCGTTGAGGGCGAGGTACCAGTAGTCGGTCGAGGGGGTGGTGGTGACGGCCACCTCGCCGGCCTCCTTCAACGCCGGCACCTGCTGCGGGGGCAGGTTGTCGGTCCACTGCACCTCACCGCCGCGCAGATTCTGCAACGCCACCGTCGGGTCCTTGACGAAGGTGAAGGTGACCCCGTCGAGCTTGGGCTTCTGCCCCCAGTAGGCGTCGTTGCGGGTCAGCTTGATGGTGTCGCCGGAGGTGTAGGAGGCCACCGTGAAAGGGCCGCTGCCCACCGGCCTGGTCTTGATCGCGCCGGACTCCACGTTGGACTTCTCGACGATCGCGACGCCCTTGAAGCCGCCGAGGTTGGCCAGCAGGTTGGGCGTGGGCGCGGTCAGCGTGACCACCACCGTGGCCGGGTCGGGCGCGGTGACCGACTTGACGGTGGCGAACTTGTACGCCGCGTTCAGCTTCTCCCTGATGATCCGCTGGTACGAGTAGACGACGTCCTCCGAGGTCAGCGGGGAACCGTCGGAGAACGTCACGCCCTCGCGGAGGGTGAACGTCCAGGTGAGCTGGTCGCTGCTGGTGGTCCACCTGGTGGCCAGCGCGGGCCCCATCTTGAGGTCGGCGTCCGGCTCGACGAGGGTGTCGTAGACGTTCTCCAGCACCTCGAAGCTGTAGTAGGCCGACGTCCTGTGCGGGTCGAGCTGGTCCGGTTCGCCGCCGATCGCGGCGGTGAGCGTGCCCCCGGCCGATCCGCCGGCGGTGGCGTCACCGTCGACGTCGACGCTGTCTCCGGCGCTGCATCCGGCCAGCCCGGTCAGGGCGACGGCGAGCGCCACTGCGACGATCCTCGGTCTGGTCATGGGACTCGGTCACCCTCCGTCGCCTGGCAGATCAAAGGGCGAGTCTTCTCCGCCAACCGGGGCGATGTCAATGAAACCACCGCAATTCCCCGACTGTCCCCGGACGACCCCCGCACCTCACGGGGTCACCGGCGGAGCTGATCGGCGCGCGCCAACCGCCGACCGCCGCGCGCCGTCGCGTGTGGAGCGTGTACGGCGGACGGGCGCGTACACCCTGTTTCCCACCGCGCGACGGTCAAACCTCCCGCGGTGCCGGTCGGTCGCCGGAGGACCGGTCGAGGGTGCGACTGCGTCCCCGGAACTCGGCGACCACCTCGTCCCCGCGGGTGACGGTGACGTCGTAGATGCCACTGCGGCCGTACCGGACACGTTCGGTGGCGTACGCGGTCAACAGGTCGTCCTCGCGCACCGGACGGAGAAAGCTGATCTCACCGCCGGCCGCGACGGTGGCCGGGCCGTGGGTGTTGCAGGCCAGCGCGAAGGCGGTGTCGGCGAGCAGGAAGACGACACCACCGTGACCGATCCGGTGGCCGTTGAGCATCCCGGCGGTCACCCGCATCCGGGCCACCGCCGCGCCGCCCCCGGCCGAGACCAGCTCGATGCCGAGGCCCCGGGAGGCCACGTCGGCGTCGAACATGTCGTGGGCGGCCGTCCGACCGGTCCCGGCTCCGCCGCGCGGCACCCGCTCGACCCGGCCGCCGCCGGTTTCCTCGGCAGGGTCGGGCGCGCTGGGGGGCGGGCTGCGGTCCGGCACGGTTCCTCCTGATGGTCACGGCGCGACGACCGGGACCCGTGCCGGCCGCCGCTGCCGACCGTACGCGGCCGGGGCGGTATCCACCCGGTCCGGGCCGTGGCGGGCATCCGACCTGCCGCACCGCCCGGACACACCGGCCCGGGTCGGCCGCCGGTGCCGCCTCCTTTCGCGGTGGGGGGCGGCCGGTCGGGCTATGCTCACGGACGTGTCGGCGGTGGGGCCCGCCGTCCCGGCCCGACCGGGAGAACCGCGCCGGAGGCGCCAACGGTCCCTGCCAGTGGTCCGCATACTGGTGGGGAGGTCCCGATGACCCAGGGGGCACCGCGTCGCGTCGATCCCGACGTCGACCTGCGCGTCCCGACCGACCGGAGCGAGCTGACCGCGCACCCGGCCACCGTGCTGGGCGCGATCGCCGCCGGTGGGGTGCTCGGGGCCCTCGCCCGGGCCGGGGTCCAGGCCGCCCTGCCGCACACCCCGACCGGCTTCCCCTGGTCCACCTTTGCCGTGAACGTCACCGGTTGCCTGCTGATCGGGGCGCTGATGGCGGTGCTCGGCCGGCGTCGGGTGGGCCCGCTGGTCCGGCCGTTCCTCGGGGTCGGCGTGCTCGGCGGTTTCACCACCTTCTCCGCGTACGTCGTCGACGTGCACCGGGCACTGGCCGCCGGGGCGGCCGGGATCGCGGGGGGCTACCTGGCCACCACCCTGGTCGGCGGACTGCTGGCGGTCGTCGCCGGCGATGCCCTGGCCACCCGGCTGCTGGACCGGGGGGCCGGCCGGGGCGGACGACCGCCAGGCTCTGGTCGGCGCCGCCGGTCGCCGAAGGCGGGCCGAGACGACCAGCCGCCAGGCACGAGCCGAGACGACCAGTCGCCAGGCACGAGCCGAGACGACCAGTCGCCGGGGACGGGCCGGATGGACCGGGAGGGCCCCCGGTGACCGTGCTGCTGATCGCGCTCGGCGCGGCGCTGGGTGCGCCGCTGCGCTACCTCACCGACCGCGCCGTGCAGGCCCGCCACCACTCCCGGTTCCCGTGGGGGACGCTGACCGTCAACGTCGCCGGTTCGCTGCTGCTCGGCGCGGTGGTCGGGGTGCCCGCCGGACCGGCGGTGACCGCGCTGGTCGGCACCGGCTTCTGTGGCGCGCTGACCACCTGGTCCACCTTCGGCTACGAGACCGTACGGCTGGCCCGCGCCGGTGACCGGCGGTACGCGCTGGCCAACGCCCTGGTCAGCGTGGTCGCCGGGCTGGGCGCGGCGACGCTCGGCTTCGCCCTGGCCCGGACGCTGACCGGCTGACCGGCCAACCGGCGAACCGGGCCTCAACGCACCGGGGTCACGTCCCGCACCGCATGCCGGCCGCCGTCCTGGTGGTGACCGCTGTCGTGGTGGTGACCGCTGTCGTGGTGGTGACCGCCCTCGTGATGGTGGTGACCGCCCTCGTGGTGATGGTGGTGGCCGTGACCGTCGACCGGGTCGTCGGGGTGGTCGTGGGGGGTCTGCGGGCGACCCACCTTGTCGGCGAAGCCGGGCATCAGCACCCGGTATGCGCAGGTGTCGCAGTTCATCCGGATGTCCCCGCGCAACGCCTCGGAATGCCGCTCCAGGACCAGGTCGGCCAGGGCGTCGCAGTCACCGATCAGGTCGGCGACCCGGATGTCGAGGTCGGGGTGCCCGGCCGCGTACGCCTGCGACTGGGCCACGATCCGGTCCGGCAGCACCCCGGCGAACAGGAAGTACGGCGCGACCACGATCCGGCGGGCACCGAGCCGGCGCAACCGGTCGAGCACCGCCGGCACGGAGGGCTCGGCCAGCGAGATGAACCCCGGTTCGACCCCGGCGTAGCCGCGCCCCTCCCAGAGCAGCCGGGCCACCTTCGCCACCTCGGCGTTGGCGTCCGGGTCGGTGGCGCCGCGCCCGATCAGCGCCACCCAGGTGCCGGCCCGGTCCGCCCCGGCCAGCGCCGTGTCGATCCGCTGCTCCAGGACGGTGTGCAGCAGCGGGTGCGGACCGAGCGGCCGACCGTAACGGTAGGTCAGGCCGGCGTGGCGGTCCTGCTCACGCGCCATCGCCGCCGGGATGTCGCCCTTGCCGTGACCGGCGCCGGTGAGCACCAGCGGCAACGCGACCAGTGCCCGGTGCCCCCGCCCGACCAGGGCGCTCACCGCGTCGGTCAGCGGCGGCCGGGACAGCTCGATGAAACCGCCCTCGACGTCGCCGACGGCGGTGCCGGCCCGGTCCCGGACCCGGTCGACGAGCGCGGCGAACTGCGCGACCCCGGCCGCGCTGCGCGTACCGTGCCCGACGATGACCAGTGCGGTCATGTTTCCTCCTGGTAGAGCAGGGCGTTGAGGGCGGCGGCGGCGACCGCCGAGCCACCCTTCTCGCCGGTGTTGGACACGGCGGGCAGGCCACTGGCCCGCAGCGCCGCCTTGGACTCGGCGGCCCCGACGAAACCGACCGGCAGCCCGACCACCAGCGCCGGGGCGGCGTCGACGGCGATCAGCTCGAACAACGCGGTCGGCGCGCAGCCGACTACCCAGACCGCCCCCGGGCCGACCCGGTCCAGGGCGATCCGCACGGCCGCCGCCGACCGGGTCAGCCCGGTCTCCCCGGCCAGGACGGCGGTGGCCGGTTCGGCGACCGGGCAGACGATCTCCCGCCCCGCGCGGGTGATCCCGGCGGCCACCATCGCCACGTCGGTGACGATCGACGCCCCGGCCCGCAGCGCGGCCAGCCCGCCGGCCAGCGCCGCCTCGTCGCAGACCAGGTCGGTGACGTAGTCGAGGTCGGCGCTGGCGTGCACCACCCGCTCGACGACCGCCCGGGTCAGCGGGGGCAGCTGCCGCAGGTCGACCCGGTCCCGCAGGATCCGGTACGATTCCTGTTCGATCGGGTGGACGACCCGGCTCACCGCCCCCCTCCCGAGGCGGGCCGGTAGCGGGCCAGGCGGATGCTGGTCATGGTGCTCCTCGTCGGTCGGTGACGGTCCGGATCGCGTCCACCGGGCAGATCTCCACACACTCCAGGCAGCCGGTGCAGCGGTCGGCCCGGACGGTCAGGCCGCCGGGCACCGGGCGGATCGCGTGGGTGGGACAGGTGAGCAGGCAGGCCCCGCAGCCCTGGCAGGCGTCGATCACCACCGGCGGGAAGGCCGGGACCCCCGCCGACGGGTCAGCCGGTGGCAGCACCGCGAGCGGGTCGGGCACCGGCCGGGCGGGGATCACCCGCGCCACCGGTAGCCCCGGGGGGTGACCATCCGGCCGCCGACCAGCCGGGTCTGCGAGCTGCCCACCACCACCAGGCCGTACATGTCGACCACGGTCGGGTCGAAGGTGGCGAGGGTGGCCAGGTGGACCTGTTCGTCGGGCCGGCTGGCGTTGCGCACCACCCCGACGGGGGTCTGCGGCGGGCGGTGCGCGGCGAACGTCGCCAGCACCGCGCCGAGCTGCCAGTCCCGGGCCCGGCTGCGCGGGTTGTAGAGCAGCGCGACCAGGTCCGCCTCGGCGGCGGCGGCGACCCGCCGCTCGATCACCGCCCACGGGGTGTGCAGGTCGGACAGGCTCAGATAGACGTGGTCGTGTCCGATCGGCGCGCCGAGCAGCGCGGACGCGGCCAACGCGGCGGTCACCCCGGGCACACCGACCACGTCGATCCGCTCGTCGGCGTACTCCAGGGCGGGGCTGGCCATCGCGTACACCCCGGCGTCGCCGGAGCCGATCAGCGCGACGGCGTGCCCGGCGGTGGCCTCGGCGACGGCGCTGCGGGCCCGTTCCTCCTCCGCGCCGAGCCCGCTGGCGAGCACCCGGGTACCCGGCCGGAGCAGGTGGCGGACCTGGTCGACGTACTGGTCGAGGCCGACGACCACGGCGGCCCGGCGCAGCTCGGCGGCGGCGCGCGGGGTGCGCAGGTCGGCCGCGCCCGGGCCCAGGCCGACGATCGCCAGCCGGCCGCGCGGGGCCTGCCGGGCGACCGCGACGGTGGCCATCGCCGAGGCGGTCTTCGGCGCCAGCAGGGTGCCGCCGTCGCGCAACGCCGCCGCCTCCGCGACGCTGGGCGTGCCGACGGCGGCCCGGACCACCTCGCTGGGGTGCGGCACGTCGACCGTCGCCAGGTCCGCCGCCGGCCAGGTCCGCAGGGGTACGCCGCGCGCGTCGGCGGTGGCCCGGATGCCCTCCTCGTCGGCTTTCACGTCGACGCTGGCCAGGCAGCGCAGGCTGGCCGGGCTCAACCCGGCGTCGGCGAGCACCCGACACAGCAGCGCGTCGACCTCGGCGGCGGCCACCCCCCGGCTGGACCCCACCCCGGCGACCAGGGACGGCGGTCGCAACACGGCGGTGCGGTCGTCGACCGGCACCACCCGGTCGGTGACCAGCACCCGGTACCCGCCCGCCGGATCGGCGGCCGGCCCCGGTCGGACGGGCGGGTGTGGCGCGGCGGGAGACGGTGCGGCGGCCGGTGCAACGAGATGGACGTTGGGCGGCAGGGCCGGCAGCGGCCACACCGCGTCGGCGACCAGTTGGACCGGTTCGCCGTCGAGGATCGCCCGGGACACCGCGGCCACCGCCCCCTCGACCGGCCAGCCGAGGGTGTCCAGGCCCGGCAGGTCGACCGCGTCGGTGGCCGTGGTGACCACCGGCCGGGCGTCGAGCAGCACGGCCACCTCGGCGGCGAGCGTGTTCGCGCCCCCGGCGTGGCCGCCGAGCAGGGCGACGGCGTGCCGGGCGGCCTCGTCGACCACCACCACCGCCGGGTCGGTCCGCTTGTCACCGAGCAGCGGCGCCAGGATCCGCACCACCGCCCCGGTGGCCAGGAACGCCACCACCGCGTCGTACCCCGCCCAGGCCATCCGCAGCGCGTCGGCGACCCCGTCGGCCTCGACCAGCCGGGCGTGCGGCCAGGCGGCGGCCAGGGTGCGGGCGTGCCGGCGGCCGGCGGCGGTGGCCGCGACGAGTCCGACCCGGGGCGGGCCGGTGCCGGTCCCGGCCCGGTGCCGGTGTGGTGCGGTGGCGGTCACGGGCGCTCCCCGGTGAGGACGACCACCGGGTTGGTGGCCGCGAGTCGGATGGATCCGCCGGGCAGATCGGCGAGGCGGGCGGCGGTGAGCTGGCTGCCCGTCACCGCGTAGCCGGCGGCGCGCAGCAGGTGCACCGCCGGGGCGACCCGGTCCAGGGCGGCGAGGGCGACCACCACCCGGGCGGGGCGGCGGTCGGCGACGGCGGTCAGCACGTCGGTCCCCCGCCGCCGACGAAGACGGCGTCCGGGTCGGGCAGCCCGCCCAGCACGGCTGGCGCGTCGCCGGTCACCACCCGGACGGCGACGCCGTGCCGGGCGGCGTTCTCGGCGACCGGCGCCGCCGGGTCCCGCTCCACGGCGATCACCGCCGCGCCGAGCAGCGCGCACTCGATGCCGACCGATCCGCTGCCCGCCCCGACGTCCCAGACCAGTCGCCCGAGCCGGGGGCGTAGCCGGGCGACGGCCAGGGCCCGTACCTCGGCCTTCGTGATCATCGAGTCCCGGTGCCGGTACGCGGACTCGGGCAGCGCCCAGCCGCCGACGGGCGCGGCGGCCGGCTGGTTGTCCGCCCGCACCGGCCCGACCCCGGCCGGACCGCCATCGCCGGCCGGAGCACCATCGCCGGCCAGACCGCCATCGCCCACCGGGCCGGCGTCACCCGACCGGCCGGCGTCACCCGGTCCGACCGCCCCGTCCCGGTCAGCGGCACCGGTAGGCACAGCGGGCTGCGCCCCGGGGTCACCGTCGGCGGCACCGGCGGGCGCGGCCAGGCTGAGCAGGACGTGCGGGTCGGCCCAGGCGCGGGTGACGGCCTGCTCCGGGGTGGTCCAGGTGACCCGCTCGGCGGGCGTGCCGAGGTGTTCGGCGACCACCAGACACCGGGCCCAGCCGGTCAGCCCGGCACCGATCTCGGCGGCCCCGGCGCCCGGCGCGGTGAGCACGGCCACGGCGGGTAGCGCCCGGCAGGCGTTGAGCGCGGGACCCAGCTCCCGACCGTGGGCGGTGACCACCACGGCACCGTCCCAGTCGAGCCCGGCGCGGGCGAACGCGGCGGCCACGCTGGACACCGCCGGCAGCACCCGCACCGGCAGGCCGGCGGCGCGCAGCCGGCGTACCACACCGAAGAACCCGGGGTCGCCGCTGGCCAGCACGACAGCTGGCTGCCCGGCGGCGTGGGCGGCGGCGAGCCGGTCCAGCGCGGGGGCGAGCGGGCCGAGCACGACGGTGTCGACGCCGGACGGCACCGGCACGGCGGCCAGGTGCCGGGCCGCCCCGACGACCAGCCGGGCCCCGGCCAGGGCGGCCACCGCCGACGGGGACAACGGCCGGCCGACCGCGTCCATCCCCACCACCACGACCGGCTCCGGCCGCAGCACCGGCGGCACCGATCCGGACCCGCCGGCCACCGGCTCCGATCCGGACCCCGGCACCGACCGCGTCATGCCGGCCACCGGCCGGAGGAGGCGACCAGGTGGTCGCCGGTGAAGTCGACCATCGCCACGTCGACGGTGAGCGCCGGCCCGGCGAAGCGGCGCAGCACCTGCCGGACCCGGTCGCAGAGCACGTCACCGGCGGGACGCAGCAGCCCGGCGGCCTCCCACAGCTCGTACGCGTGCCGGCCGGTGTTGGCCGCCACCACCGCCGCCACCAGGTCGGCGTCGCCGCCGGCCTCGGCGGTGACCGTGCCGAGCAGGGACAGGTCCACCTTCGAGCGGGTGTAGTGGGTCATCAGGATCCCGGCGGCGAGTTTCGCCAGTTTGCCGGCCATCCCGACGAAGACCACCCCGGTCATCGCGTCGCCCACGGCGGCGGTGACGGCCGCGCCGGTGAAGTCGCCGACCTCGACGAAACACACCTCGGGCAGCTCCGGCAGCAGCGCGCGGGCGGCCCGCTCGGTCCGCCCGCCGGTGCACAGCACCACGGTCCGCTCCCCCTGGGCGGCCATCACGTGCACCGCCTGCACCACGCTGGCCCGCCAGGAGGCGGTGGAGAACGGCCGGACGATGCCGGTGGTGCCGAGGATCGAGATGCCGCCGACGATGCCGAGCCGCCGGTTGGTGGTCTTGCGGGCCATCACCTCACCGCCCGGCACGCTGATCACCACCCGGACGCCCACCTCGGTCAGGTCGACCACCTCGGCCACGGCCTGCCCGATCATCCGCCGGGGGGTGTCGTTGATGGCCGGCCCGCCGACGGTGAGGCCGAGCCCGGGTCGGGTGACGGTGCCGACGCCCGAACCGCCGGCGAGGTCCAGGCCGGGCCGGGGCCGCCAGCCGACGGTGGCGGTGAGGTGCGCGCCGTGGGTGACGTCCGGGTCGTCCCCGGCGTCCTTGACCACCACCGCCTCCGCCTGCGGATCGGGCGACGGCGTCAGCTCGCACCGGGCGACCGGGAAGGCCACCCGCCGCCCGGCGGGCAGCCCGATCTCCACCTCCCGCTGGGGCACGCCGGTGACCAGCGCGGTCACCGCCGCCTTCGCCGCCGCCGTCGCGCACGCGCCGGTGGTCCAGCCGGTCCGCAGCGCCACCGGCCGGACCTTCGCGGTACGCGGCAGGTCCGGCTCGCGCAACGGCGGCTCGGCGTACGTCACGGTGTCGCGTCCTCCGCTGTGGTGGCGCGGGACCGGCGCAGCTCGGCGCGGGCGGTCGGCTCGGCCCGGCGGAAGGTGTGGAAGTGCCCGGGGTGGTAGAGGTGCGAACGGGTGCCGCTGGCGGCGAGCGCCGGCCCGACCAGGAACAGGGTGTGCTTCCACAGCCGGTGTTCCTTGACGGTGGCCGCCAGGTCGCCGAGCGCGCACCGCACCACCAGCTCGTCCGGCCAGGTCGCCTGGTAGGCCACCACGACCGGGGTGTCGACCGGGTAGCCCCCGGCGAGCAGCTCCGTCTGCGCCTGCCCGGCGCGGGCGGCGGAGAGGAACAGCGCCATGGTGGTGCCGTGCCGGGCGAAGTCGCGGACCCGCTCCCCCGCCGGCATCGGCGTCTTGCCGCCCTCCAGCCGGGTGAGGATCACCGACTGGGCCACCTCGGGGATGGTCAGTTCCCGGCCGACGATCGCGGCGACGGCGGTGAACGAGGAGACCCCGGGGACGATCTCCACGGCCAGGTCGAGGGCCCGGCACAGGTCGAGCTGCTCCTGCACGGCGCCCCAGAGCGCCGGGTCGCCGGAGTGGATCCGGGCCACGGTGAGCCGCTCGGCGGCGGCCCGTCGATAGAGCGGCAGCACCCCCTCGATGGGCAGCTGCGACGAGTCGACGATCTCGGCGTCGGGGCGGGCGTGGGCCAGCACGTCGGCGTGCACCAGGCTGGCCGCCCAGATCACCACGTCGGCGTCGGCGATCACCCGGGCGGCGCGCAGGGTGAGCAGGTCGGCCGCGCCGGGCCCGGCCCCCACGAACCACACCTTGCCGGTGGACGTCACAGTTTTCCTCCCCGCCCGTCCCGGCGCGCCGGGACCAGCAGCGTCGACAGGTACGGCAGGTCGTCGTCGGCGGGTCCGACCGGCCCGATCGACTCGTCGGGCAGGCCGAGGCCCCGGCCGAGCACCGCGTCGTCGAGCCGGTCGTGCCGGCGCAGTTCGTCGACGAGTTCCCGGTGCCGACGCCAGCCCTTGTAGACCACGACGGTGCCGGGCCCGGCGAGGGCGTCGGCGACCAGCGCCGGGCCGGCGGTGGCCGGCAGCAGGGTCAGCGGCTCCCGCCCCTGGCAGAGCGGGACGCCGCTGCGCGCGGCCAACTCCTGCATGGCGGTGACGCCGGGCACCGTCCGCACCCGCACCGCCGGGCGCAGCGCGCGGACGCCGTGGGCCAGGTAGGCGAAGGTGGAGTAGACGTTCGGGTCGCCGATGGTGGCGAAGGCGATCGACCGGGCACCGGCGTCGATCGCGTCGACCACGGCACGGGCGGCGGCGTCCCAGGCGGCTTCCCGCCGGGCGGTCACCCCGCCCCGGTCGTCGAGGGCGAACGGCAACCGGCGCAACCGGTCCGCCGGCACGTGGGCGCGGACCGTCGTCTCGGCCCGGCCGGGGGGCGTCGCCGGGTCCGCCGCCAGCCGGTCCAGCACCGGTACGACCACCAGGTCGGCCTCGGCCAGCACCCGGACCGCCTTGAGGGTGAGCAGTTCCGGGTCCCCCGGCCCGACCCCCACCCCGGTCAGCGTGGCGGGGTCCGTCGGCGCGGCCCGATCCGCGTCGGCTCCGACGGCACGCGGACGGCCGGCCCCGGTCGTCGGCGGGCGACCCGTCCCGGCGGCGGTCACCGGCTCGCCGCCTCGACCAGGCGACGGGCGGCCTGCGGTCGACCCGCCCAGTGGGTGTGCAGGTAGGAGGCGTGCACCTGCCCGGTGACGAAACCGTGGGCGGTGTCGTCCCAGCGCCAGGCGGGTCGGTCGCCGTGCCCGGGGTCGGTGACGGTGCGGTGGAACTCGTGGCCGCGTACCGGCTCACCGGCGGGGTGGACCGGGGAGTCGGTGGCGGCGACCGCGTCGCGGTAGCCGAGGGTGAGCCGGCCGGTCATCCGGGCGTGGTGGTCGAGCCGACCGCACATCGGCACCCCGTCCAGCGAGCGGCCGAGATAGAGCAGCCCGGCGCACTCGGCGACCACCGGCCCGGCGAAGCCGGCCAGCTCGGCGCGGAGCCCGGTGTTGGCGCTCAACGCCTCCACGTGCACCTCGGGGAAGCCGCCGCCGATGACCACCGCCCGGGTGCCGGCGGGCAGGGCCGGGTCCCGCAGCGGGTCGAACGGGGCCACGGTCGCCCCGGCGGCGGTGAGCAGTTCGGTGGTCTCGGCGTACGAGAAGGTGAAGGCGGCTCCGGCGGCGACCGCGACGACGGGACGGTCCCCGCCGGCCGGGCCGCCGACGGCCGTCGCCGGGTTCCAGGCGTCCACGGTCAACGGTGGCGCGCTGCGGGCCAGGGCGAGCACCGCGTCGAGGTCGACGGTGGACTCGACCAGCCCGGCGAGCGCCTCGACGACGGCCAGCGACTCCGGTGCCCGTTCGGCGACCGGCACCAGCCCCAGGTGCCGGGCCGGCGCGGCCACCTCGACGGCCCGGGTGACCGCCCCCAGCACCGGTACGCCCACCTCGGCGAGCGCGTCGCGGAGCAGGGTCTCGTGCCGGGGTGAGCCGACCCGGTTGAGGATCACCCCACCGATCCGCACGGCCGGGTCGAAGGCGCGCATGCCGAGCACCAGCGCGGCGGCCGAGCGGCCCTGCGCGGTGGTGTCCAGGACCAGCAGCACCGGCGCATCGATCAGCGTGGCGACGTGGGCGGTGGAGGCGTATCCGGCCCGGCCGACCGCGCCGTCGTGCAGCCCCATCACCCCCTCGACCACCGCGACGTCGGCGGGGGTGGGGACGCTCGCGCCGTGCCGCAGCAGCGGGGCGATCAACTCCTCCCCGACCAGCCACGGGTCGAGGTTGCGGCCGGGCCGGCCAGCGGCGAGCGCGTGGTAGCCGGGGTCGATGTAGTCGGGGCCGACCTTGTGCGGGCTGACCCGCAGGCCCCGCCGGCGCAGGGCGGCGAGCAGGCCGGTGGTCACGGTGGTCTTGCCGTGTCCGCTGGCCGGGGCGGCGACCACCAGCCGGGGCAGCGCCCAGGCTCCGGCCGACGCGGCGCGCCCGGCCGACGGCTCCGGCCCGCCCGGCGCGGTGCCGTGCGGGTGGCCGGCCGGCGCGTTGCCGTGCGGGCGACGCTGGTCGGTGCGGCGGGTCGGTCCGGTCACCACTCGATGCCCTTCTGGCCCTTCTGGCCGGCGTCCATCGGGTGCTTGACCTTGGTCAGCTCGGCGACCAGGTCGGCCGCCTCGACCAGGCGCGGGTCGGCGTCCCGGCCGGTGATCACCACGTGCTGGAAGCCGGGCCGGTGGGTGAGGGTGTCGACCACCTCGTCGACGTCCACCCAACCCCATTTCATGGGATAGGTGAACTCGTCCAGGACGTACAGACCGTAGCGCTCCGCGGCCAGGTCGCGCTGGATCTGCCGCCACCCCTCCAGGGCGTCGGCGGCGTGGTCGGCGTCGCCGCCGCGCTGGAGCCAGGACCAGCCCTCGCCCATCTTGTGCCAGGCGACCGGGGCACCCTGCCCGGTGTCGGCGTGCACCTGGCCCAGGGCGCGGAAGGCGTTCTCCTCGCCCACCCGCCACTTGGCGCTCTTGACGAACTGGAACACCCCGATCGGCAGCCCGGCGGTCCAGGCCCGCAGCGCCAGGCCGAACGCGGCGGTGGACTTCCCCTTCATCTGCCCGGTGTGCACGATGGTCAGCGGGCGGTGCCGCCGCTGCCGGGTGGTCAGCCCGTCGGCGGGCACGTGCTCCGGCTTTCCCTGCGGCATCAGCGCACGCTCCGATTCGCTCCGACGGTGGCGAGGCCGGCCAGCGGGTCGGCGGCCACCGTGTCGAGGTGGTGGTGGGCCGCGCCGAGCTGGTCGGCCAGCCGGCGGGCCAGGTGCAGCCGGACCGGGCCGGCCTCGCAGTCGACGACCACGCACGGCGCACCGGTGGCGGCGAGGACGGCCGCCGCGCGCGCCGACCGCTCCAGCGGCCGGGTGCCGGCGGTGGCCCGGCCGTCGGTGACGACCAGCACCAGCGGACGCCGTCGTGGGTCCCGCAGCCGCTGCACCCGCAGCAGGTCGACGGCGGCCAGCAACCCCTCCGCCAACGGGGTACGCCCGCCGGTGGGCAGCTCGGTCAGCCGCGCCGACGCGGCCAGCACCGACGAGGTGGCCGGCAGCACCACCTGCGCGCCCGCGCCCCGGAAGGCGACCACCGCCACCGTGTCCCGGCGCTGGTAGGCGTCGGTGAGCAGGGCCAGCACCGCCCCCTTCACCGCCGACATCCGCTGCCGCGCGCCCATCGATCCGCTGGCGTCGACCACGAACAGCACCAGGTTGCCCTCACGGCCCTCCCGGACCGCCTCCCGCAGATCGCCGGGGCGCAGCAGCAACCGACCGCCGCACCGGCCCCGGCCTGCCTGGTGCGGGGCGGCGGCGCGCAGGGTGGCCGGCAGGTGCACTGCGGCCGGCCGGCCCGCGGGCACCCGCGCGCCGGTGGTCCGGCCCCGCCCGGTCCGGGCCCGCGACCGCCGACCGGGCACCCCGTCGCCCACCCCCGGGGCGGTGAACAACCGGGCCGTCAACCCCCGCTGAGGTACGGCCACCGACGACGTACCGGTCCCCGGGTCGCCCGGGTCCGGGGTGCCGCCCTGGCCGGGTCGCCCGGGACGGGCCTCGGCGCGGTCGGCCGACCCGTCGTCGGGGCGTCCCGACCGACCGTCGGCGCGGTCGTCGCCGTCCGGCCCGCCGTTGTCGGCACGGTCCGGCCAACGGCCGTCCGCCGAGTGCGGGGAGGTCGGACCGGTCCGGGCGGCACCGTGGTCGTCACGGTCCGGCGACCCGGTGTCGCCCTGCGGCCCGCCTGCGGCGTCGGGGTCCTGCGGACCCGCCCCACCGTCGCCCGGGCCGCCCGCCGACGGGCCGCCCGGCCCACCGGGGCCGGAACCGTCCGGCCCCCCGGAGGGGTCACCCGGGCCGGTGTCCGGCGGGTCGTCGTCGGGGTGCTCGTCGCGGGCCCGCTGCAACGCCTCGTCGAGGCGCTTCTCGTCCAGCCCCGGGGTGTCGAACGGGTCGCGGCGGCGGCGGTGCGGCAGGGCCAGCCGGGCGGCGACCCGGACGTCGTCGGCGGTGACCCGGTCCCGGCCCTGCCAGGCGGCGTGCGCGACGGCGGTACGGGCCGTGACGATGTCGGCGCGCATCCCGTCGACGTCGAACGCGGCACAGACCTCGGCGATCTGCCGCAGCGCGGCGTCGGGCAGCAGCACCCGGTCGAGCCGGTCCCGGGCGGCCACCACCCGGGCGGCAACCTCGGCGTCGGCGGCGGCCCAGCGGGCGGCGAACCCGGCCGGGTCGGCGTCGGCGGCGAGCCGGCGACGCACCACCTCCACCCGGACGGCCGGGTCGCGGCTGGCGGCCACCTCGACGGTGAGCCCGAACCGGTCGAGCAACTGCGGGCGCAACTCCCCCTCCTCCGGGTTCATCGTGCCGACCAGCAGGAACCGGGCGGCGTGGCTGACCGAGACGCCCTCCCGCTCGACGTGGCAGCGACCCATCGCGGCGGCGTCCAAAAGCAGGTCGACCAGGTGGTCGTGCAGCAGGTTCACCTCGTCGACATAGAGCACCCCCCGGTGGGCGGCGGCGAGCAGGCCGGGCTCGAAGGCGCGGACCCCCTCGGCGAGCGCCTTCTCCAGGTCCAACGAGCCGACCACCCGGTCCTCGGCGGCCCCGACCGGCAACTCCACCAGCCGGGCCGGACGGCGCTCGACCGCCCCGGCGTGCTCCACGCCGCCCGGATGCGGGCCGTCCGGGCAGGTCGGGTCGGGGGCGGCCGGGTCGCAGCCGAACCGGCACCCGGCGACCCGGTCCACCGGCGGGAGCAGGGCGGCCAGGGCCCGCACGGCGGTGGACTTGGCGGTGCCCTTCTCGCCCCGGACGAGCACCCCGCCGATCGCCGGGCTGACCGCGTTGAGCAGCAGCGCCAACCGCATGTCGTCCATCCCGAGCACGGCCGAGAAGGGATAGCCGCTCACTGGGCTGCCTTCGTTCGCGACTGCGGGGCTCGCAAACCCGGCTCACTCCTCGCGCTCACAGCGCCCCCTCGGTTCGCGACTGCGGGGCTCGCAAACCCGGCTCACTCCTCGCACTCACAGCGCCCCCTCTGATCGCGACTGCGGGGCTCGCAAGACCGGCTCACTCCTCGCACTCACTGTCGATCCTCCAGGTCGCCCTCGGTGGCCAGGTACGTCTCGCGGAGCCGGTCCAGGGTGGCGGGCTCCGGCGCGGCCCACAGTCCCCGGTCGGCGGCCTCCAGCAGCCGTTCGGTGATGCCGCGCAGCGCCCACGGGTTGGACCGCTCCAGGAACTCCCGGGTTTCCCCGTCGAACAGGTACGCCTCGGCCAGCTGCTCGTACATCCAGTCGTCGACGACACCGGCGGTGGCGTCGTAGCCGAACAGGTAGTCCACGGTGGCGGCCAGCTCGAACGCCCCCTTGTAGCCGTGCCGGCGCATCGCGGCGATCCACCTCGGGTTCACCACCCGGGCCCGGAACACCCGACGGGTCTCCTCGCCGAGGGTGCGGGTACGCACGTCGTGCGGCATCGCCGAGTCGCCCACGTAGGCGGCCGGGGCGGCCCCGGTGAGGTGCCGGACCATCGCCACCATCCCGCCGTGGTACTGGAAGTAGTCGTCGGAGTCGACGATGTCGTGCTCCCGGGTGTCCTGGTTCTTCGCCGCCACCGCGATCCGGGCGAAGGAGCGTTCCATGTCGACCCGCGCCTCCCGCCCGTCCAGCCCCCGGCCGTAGGCGTAACCACCCCAGACGGCGTACACCTCGGCCAGGTCGGCGTCGGTGCGCCAGTTGCGGGCGTCGATCAGCGGCAGCAGCCCCGCCCCGTACGCCCCGGGTTTGGAGCCGAAGATCCGGGCGGTGGCCCGCCGCTCGTCGCCGTGCGTGGCGACGTCGGCGGCGACGTGGGCCCGCAGGTAGTTGTCCTCGGCCGGCTCGTCGAGGGCGGCGACCAGCCGTACCGCGTCGTCGAGGAGGGCGACGACGTGCGGGAACGCGTCCCGGAAGAAGCCGGAGATGCGGACCGTGACGTCGACCCGGGGCCGGCCCAGCTCCGCCGGCGGCACCACCTCGACGCCGGTGACCCGCCGCGACCGGTCGTCCCACACCGGCCGGCAGCCGAGCAGGGCCAGCACCTCGGCGATGTCGTCACCCTGGGTACGCATGGCGCTGGTGCCCCAGACGGTCAACCCGACCGAGCGGGGGTACTCCCCGGTGTCGGCGAGGTAGCGGGCGAGCAGCGAGTCGGCCAGCGCCACCCCGACGTCCCAGGCGTTGCGGCTGGGGATCGCCTTCGGGTCGACGGAGTAGAAGTTGCGGCCGGTGGGGAGCACGTTGACCAGGCCCCGGGTGGGCGAGCCGGACGGTCCGGGCGGCACGAACCGGCCGTCGAGCGCGCCGAGGGTGTGGGTGATCTCGTCGGTGGTGCGGTCCAGCCGGGGCACCACCTCCCGGGCGGCGAAGCGCAGCACCGCCGCGACGTCGGGGCCGGCCCGGCCGGTCACCTCCGCGACCACCTCGTCGACCCGGGCGGGGTCCCAGCCGAGGGTCTCCATGCCGAGGACGAGCCGCCGGGCCAGCCCCTCGATCAGGTCCACGGCGTCGGCGGCGGTGACCGCCGGCCCGTCGACGATGTCGGTCAGCGTCGCCGGCACCACCACCCGCGCCCCGGGCTCGGCGAGCAGCGCCTGCTCGTCCAGGCCGTAACCGGCGGCGAGGGCCTGGCGCAGGCCGGGCAGGACGTGGGCGCCGCCCCACACCTGGGGGGCGCGCAGCACGGCGAGGACCAGGTTCACCCGGGGCTCGCCGGTGGGCACCTCGGCCAGGATGTGCAGCCCGTCGCGGATCTGCACGTCCTTGACCTCGCACAGGTACCCGTCGAGGTGCAGCACGAAGTCGTCGAAGTCGTCGGCGGCGGGCATCGCCTCGGTGTGCAGGTCGTGGTGCAGTTCGGCGGCGCGCACCAGCTCCCAGATCTGCCCCCGGACCACTGGCACCTTCGCCGGGTCGAGGGCCTGCACGGTGGCGTACTCGTCCAGGAGCTGTTCGAGCTTCGCCAGGTCGCCGTAGGTCTCGGCGCGGGCCATCGGTGGCACCAGGTGGTCGACCACCACGGCGTGCGCCCGCCGCTTGGCCTGGGTGCCCTCGCCGGGGTCGTTGACGATGAACGGGTAGACCAGCGGCAGGTCACCGAGGACGGCATCGGGGGCGCAGTCGGCGGCCAGGCCGAGGCCCTTGCCGGGCAGCCACTCCAGGGTGCCGTGCTTGCCGAGGTGCACCACCGCGTCCGCGCCGAAGCCGCCGTCGGCGACCGGCGCGGCCAGCCACCGGTAGGCGGCCAGGTAGTGGTGGCTGGGCGGCAGGTCGGGGTCGTGGTAGATGGCGATCGGGTTCTCGCCGAAGCCCCGCGGCGGCTGGATCAGCAGGGTGACGTTGCCGAACCGCAGCCCGGCCAGGACGATGTCGCCGTCGTCGGTGTAGAGCTGGCCGGGTGGCTCACCCCAGTGTTCCCGCATCCGGTCCCGCAGGTCGACCGGCACCTGGTCGAACCAGCGCCGGTAGGTCTCCCCCGGCACCCGGGCCTCGGCGGCGGACAACTGTTCCGGGGTGAGCCACTCGACGTCGTGACCCCCGGCGGCGATCAACGCGTGGATCAGCGCGTCCCCGTCGGTGGGCGGTGGCGCGTCGCCGAGGTGGTATCCGGCGGCGGCGAGGGCGGCGAGCAGCCGTACCGCCGAGGCGGGGGTGTCCAGGCCGACGGCGTTGCCGACCCGGGAGTGCTTCGTCGGGTAGGAGCTGAGCACGATCGCCAGCCGCTTGTCGGCGGCGGGCAGGTGTCGCAGCCGGGCCTGCCGAACGGCGATCCCGGCGACCCGGGCGGCCCGCTCGGCGTCGGCGGCGTAGACCGACAGCCCGTCGGCGTCGATCTGTTTGAACGAGAACGGCACGGTGACGATCCGGCCGTCGAACTCGGGGATGGCCACCTGCATCGCCGCGTCCAGCGGGGAGATCCCGGCGTCGCTCCCGGCCCACTGCTCGCGGGTGCTGGTGAGGCAGAGCGCCTGGATCACCGGGACGTCCAGGGCGGCGAGCGCGCCGACGTCCCAGGCGTCCTCGTCGCCTCCGCCGGAGGCGTCGGCGGCGACCGTCCCACCGGCGGCGAGGACGGTGACGACGAGGGCGTCGCAGCGGGCGAAGAGTTCCAGCGGCCCGTCGCCGGGGCTGAGCCCGCGCAGCGAGCCGCAGAAGATGGGCAGCGGGTTCCCGCCGGCCGCGTCGACCGCGTCGGCCAGGATCTGCACGAATTCGGTGTTGCCGGCCAGCGCGTGCGCCCGGTAGAACACGATCCCCACCGTCGGACGTCCGTCGCCGTCCACCTGCGGCCCGGCCGGTCCGGCCGCCCGCTGGCGGTCGAGGACGCCGTACGGCGGGGTGGGGGTGGGCGGGTCGAAGCCCTCGCCGGTGAGCAGGACCGTGTCGGACAGGAAGCGGGCCAGCTGGGCCAGGTTGTCCGCACCCCCCTCGACCAGGTAGGACAGCGCCTCGGTGACCACCCCGGAGGCCACCGTGGAGATCGCCATCAGCTCCGCGTCGGGCACCGCCTCGCCGCCGAGCACGATCGTGGGCACGCCGGAGCCGAGCACCGCCGCGAGGCCGTCCGGCCACGCCTGCCGACCACCGAGCAGCCGTACGACAGCCAGATCGACGCCGTCGAGCAGGGCCGGTACGGCGTCCACGTCGACCCGGGTGGGGTTGGCGAGCCGGTAGTCGGCGGCGCTGGCGCGGGCGGCGAGCAGATCGGTGTCGGCGGTGGACAGCAGCAGGATGCGCACGTGCGGCTCCGGAGAGTGACACCCGACTCGACCACGGTGCCGGGTCGGACGGGGTGGGATGGACGCCGGTCAGCGGTGACGGAGGTACCGGCTCACCCGCGCCGCGGGGCGGGGCACCCGGAACCGGTCGTCAGTGGTGGGTGGCGGGCCAGCCGACCCGGCACAGGCCGGCGGCGACACGTACGCGCAGCGGCACGGGTTCGGCCGCGATGCGGAGATCACCGGCCGTCGTCGGGCCGGTGGGGACGCGGTGCGTCATCGGGTCCTCCTCGGGTGTCCACGCCCTGGGGTTCTCCGACGGCCGAAGTATCCTGGCTTCCGGATCGACGCTCACCCCCGGTCTTCCAACCGCACACACACGGCCGTGACTCACGAGGGGGGATCACTCCCCGGTGACAGTGGCGGGACCGCGTCGGAATCGCACCGACTTCCTTCACTGCCGTCAGGCCGCGAATGCTGCCACACTCCTCACCCCGAGGTCAACGGCAGGCACCGGGCCCGGACGGCGTCCATCGACCCCGCCCCCGCGGACCCGGTGCGACCGGGGTCTGCGGGGGCCGGCGTTCAGCGCAGGCGACGTTCCGGGTGGGCCCGGTTCCAGACCCGCATCCGCTCCGGGTAGCCGGTCTTCGCCGCCTCGTAGAGGGGCACCGCGTGCCGGCGGGCCAGCTTCGCCGCCGTCCGCGGTGAGCCGGTGCGGCGACGGATCCACTCCCCGTCGTGGGCGATCGCCACGACGGTGGTGTCGGTGGCGGTGGTCTCCGGTTCGAGATAGAACTCCACCCCACGGTGGGCCGCCACGAAGTCCTCCAACGCGGTCAGGTCCTCCCGGGTGGCCTCCCGGTCGAGCGTGGTCGGGATGCCCTCGACGGCCCGGGGCCGCCGGCTGAACCAGCCCATCGTCCGCTCCTCTCCTCGCGTGCCTCCCCAGTGCAGCACCGCCACCTGGTAGGGCGCTGCGAACCCCGTGACAGCCCGCTGAACGCCCCGCTCACTGCTGGTCGAGGGCGGCCAGTTCGTCGGGGGTGAGCCGCAGCGCGGCGGCGGCGACGTTCTCGGCGAGGTGGGCCGGGTCCCCGGTGCCGGGGATGGCCAGCACGTGCGGGCCCTGGTGCAGGGTCCACGCGAGCCGCACCTGCGCGCCGGTGGCGTCGTGGGCACGGGCGACGGCGCGGACCGCCGCGCTGTGGTCGGTGCGCGCCCCGCCCTCCCGGTTCCCGCCGGCCAGGGCGAAGAACGGCACGTAGGCGATGCCCCGGGCACCGCACTCACGGATCAGGGCGTCCTGGTCACCGCGGTTGTCCAGGGCGTAGTTGTTCTGCACGCAGGCCACCGGGGCGATGGTCTGTGCCTCGTCGAGGTGGTCGAGGCGGACGTTGGACAGGCCCAGGTGCCGGATCAGGCCGGCGTCGCGCAACTCGGCCAGCGCACCGAAGCGTTCCGCCACGGAGTCCGGCGTCGGGCGCTTGACGATCCGCAGGTTGACCAGGTCGAGGTGGTCGCGGCCGAGCCGGCGCAGGTTCTCCTCCACCTGGGCGCGCAGCTGCGCCGGGCCGGCCTCCTCGTGTGTGCCGGTGGCCGGGTCGGACCGGAACCCGACCTTGGTGGCGATGACCAGGTGCTCCGGGTACGGGGCGAGCGCGGCGCGGATCAGCTCGGTGGCGTACCGGGCGGGGCCGGTGCCGACCTTCAGGGTGCCGCCCGGCGAGACGTAGAAGGCGGCGGTGTCGATGTGGTCGACCCCCAGCTCGACGGCCCGGCGCAGGACGCGCAACGCCCGGTCCCGGTCGGGGTGGGCGGTGATCCGCATCGAGCCGAACCCCATCCGGTGCACGGGGCGGTCGCCCAGGGTCCAGCGGCCCGCCGCCGCAGCGGTGATCTCGATTGGCATTCGGCGACCGTAGCCAGTAGCGGCGGCCCGGGTGATCGGCCGCGCACCCGATACCGACGACGGCCGGCGACTGCTAACTTTCTTGTATCGGGGCGGTGGGCGTCGGGCCGGCCGGCGGGCGGGTGGCCGGCACCAGGGCCAGCGTCGGGATCAGCAGCACCGGCACCACCAGCAGCGCCTGCAGGGTGCCCACGTGGTCGCCGAGCAGGCCGAGCAGCGGCGGGCTGGCCAGGAACGACGTGTAGCCGATCACCGCGACGACGCTGACCCGGGCGGGTGCCCGGTCCTCGTCGTCGGCGGCGGCGCTCATCCCGACCGGAAAACCGAGTGACGCGCCGAGCCCCCAGAGGACCACCCCGACGACGGCGAGCGGTCCGGAGCCGGCCAGCACGGCCAGCAGCGAGCCGGCGGCGGCCAGCAGGATCGTGCCGATCAGCACCGGCACCCGACCCCAGCGGTCGATGGCCACGGTGCCGGCGGTCCGGCCGATGGTCATGCCGACGACGAAGACCCCGAACACGGCCGCGCCGGCGGCCTCGCTGACCCCGTAGCCGTCGACGAAGGCGACCGCCAACCAGTCGTTCGCGCTGCCCTCGGTGAACGCCATCACCAGCACCAACGCGCCGATGAGCAGGGTGCGCGGCTCGCGCCAGGCCGCGAGCAGGCCGCCGCGGCGGGTGGACGCGGCCCCGTCGGCGGCCGGGGCGGGCAGGAAGTGACGCGCCCCGAGCACGGTGCCGCCGAGCACCAGCGCCGCCAGCACCGTCAGGTGGGCGGTGATCGGCACGCCGAACCGGGCCGCGCCGGCGCCGAGTCCCGCGCCGGCCACCGACCCGAGGCTCCAGGCGGCGTGGAACCGGGGCAGGATGGTGCGGCCCAGCCGTTTCTCCACCGCCGCGCCCTCGACGTTCATCGCCACGTCGCAGGTGCCGGAGCCGTAGCCGAGGGCGAACAGGCCGGCCGCCACCCCGGGCAGCGAACCGATCGGGCCGGCGGCGACGCCCACCCCGGCCAGCCCGACCGCCACCAGCATCGTGGAGACGACGACGGTGCGGGCCGGGCCGAGCCGCTGGGTCACCAGGCCGGCGCTGGTCAGCGCCAGCACCGCGCCGCCGGACATGGCCAGCAGCAGCAGGCCGAGCCGGCCGGCGCTGAGACCGAGCGCCTCGCGTACCGCCGGGACCCGGGAGAACCAGGTGGCCACGGCGAGACCGTTGAGGGCGAAGACCACCGCGACACCGGTACGGGCGGCCCGCACCGCCCGGGGCGCGACGGTACGGGTCTCGGTGGCGGCGTTCACGGCGGTGTGGTCCCTTCCGGGGGTGGCCCGTCCCCGTGCGGGCACGACGTCCTCACCGGAGATCTCACACCGGTTTCGTCACGGCCACAAGCGCGATGTGCCCCTTACCGGCAGCTCGCCGCTCCGACGACGGCTGGCCCGCCGCCGACCTGTCACCGCGCGCCAACGCCCCGGCAGCCGGATTTCCCCGGTGATCAAGAGGTTTGCGTCAGAAAACCCTCGGCGGATGACGCACCCCTCTTGATCACCAAGCGGGGTACGGGCCGAAGCGGCAGGGGGCGGCGGGTTCAGCCGGCTGGGGTCGCCAGGCGGCGGAGGAAGGCGGCCCGTTCGCCGGCAAGATTCAACGCAGATCCGGCGGCGTGCGAAAACCGGTCCGAGCAATGTCGACAATGGGCGGACAACCGTCCAGAATATCCGTCGCCCACCATTTCCGTACTGTCCGAATAGCTGAGCGGAACGGTAAGATCGGGGACAGCCAGGTGACCGATCAATGACTGCCGACTGTGAAGTGGATCACACACAATGTGCCCATGAGAACCGGACCCGGGCGCGGCAGGGCAGTACGGCTCGCGGCATGCCTCGCCCTGGTGACGCTGCTCGCCGGCTGCATGCAGCTCCACCTCGGCCTCACCGTCAACGCCGACGACACCATCGACGGGCAGCTCCTGCTGACCGCGGAGAAGTCCGTGCTCACCAGCCGGAACAAGAACATCGCGGTGGCCTACGCCGAGCTGCGGGAGAACATCCCCAGCCTGCCCGCCGGCGAGGAGACCGTCTACGAGGACGGGCGTTACTACGGCGCGCAGATCACCTATCGGCGTACCCCGTTGAAGGATTTCACCAGCGCGAGTGTGAATCTTGTCCGCGACGGTGATCTCTACCGGTTCAGCCTGCCACTCGACCCCAATAAATACGGCGGGAAAGTGGCCGAGCAGAATCCCCAGAACCAACAGGCGTTCATGCAGTTGATGTCGTTCGAGATCTCCGTGACCTTTCCCGGCCGGGTGATCGACACCAACGGCACGGTCAGCGGGCGCTCGGTCAGCTGGAAGGTCGTGGCCAACCAGCCCAAGCCGGCCGAGCTGCGGGCGATCGCCGAGGCCCCGCCCCGGCCGACCCCGTCGGCCACCCCGGCCGCCACCACCGGCGACGACGACCCGGGTTCCTTCCCCTGGCTGCTGGTCGGCGGCACGGTCCTGGTCCTGCTGCTGGCCGGCGGGGTCGTCACCGTGCTGCTGCGCCGCCGGGGCCGCACCGCCGCCACCACGTCCACCCCGCCGGGCCCGACCGGCACCACCGGCGCACCCTCGCCGACCGATCGTCCGGGGCCGGTCTGACCCCGGCGCACCACCACGGCACCCGGGCGGCCCGACCCGGCGGTTCCCCGCCCCGCCGGCCGTCGCACCTCACCAGTCGCACCTGCCCTCCCCGCACCATTCGAAGGGAGATCGCCGTGAACGATCTCTTCACCTGGACCGCCCTCGGCAGCGTGGCCGGCGCCAGCGCCGCCACCCTGCTCACCGCCAACGTCGTCGGCGGACTACTCGGCCCGAACAGCGACAAGGCCCGCAAGTGGATCGCCCTGGGCGTGGCGCTGACCCTGTCGTACGCCACCGCGGCGTTCGCCACCGAAGCAGGCGGCGAGAAGTGGCTCATCGCGTTCTTCAACGGCCTGGTCATCTTCTCCGCCGCGCTGGGCGTCAACCAACTGCCGCCCGCCAACCGGCAGCCGACCCAGGCGTCGGCCGGCCGACTCGCCCAGGGGCGCGAGCCCCGCTTCGTCCGCTCCTGGGTCTGAGCGGAGACGCGTCATGATCTTCGGAATCATCAGCGCCGCCGTACACGTGCTGGGCGGGGCGGCGCTCGGGGTCATCGCCGGCGGGCCGGTCGGCCTGCTGGTCGGCGCGGTCGTCGGCCTGCTGGTCGGCGTCCCGTTCGGCTGGTCGGTCACCGCCGCCCGGGTGTACGGCCCGGACGCCCGGGGCGTGCTGCTCTTCGTCGTCGACCACACCTGGAGCCTGCCGAACACCGCCGTCGGGGCGCTCTACCTCGCCCTGCACCTGGTCTTCGGCCACTCGCTGGACCGGCCCACCTCGCAGCACAGCTGCCGGGTCAACCTGGTCGAGGGGGTCTCCCCGCGCTACGCCACCACCATCGGCACGGTCTGCGCCGGGTCCGGCCCCGGCATCCAACGGCACGAGGACGTGCACATCTTCCAGGCCCGGCTGCTCGGACCGCTCTACCTGCCGCTGGTCGTCGGAAACTACCTCCTGTTCACCATCGCCCCGGTGTGGCTGCTCTGGCACGACCACGCCAACGCCCCGATCAACCGGTTCACCCGGTACTTCGAGATCGGCGTCTACCCGCACGTGTGGAACGAGGCCATCGCGTACCGGGTCCAGGGGACGCCGCCGCGATGACCGACGACGGGCGGGGACCGATCGAGACGGCCACCGCCGCGCTGGCGGCCTGGCTGGCCGGGGCGGCCGGCGAGGACGTCCCGGTCGGCCCGCCCACCGACGGCGACACCGGGCTGACCCTGTGGCCGCTGGCCCTGCGGCCGGCCCGGCAGACCCGGGGCACCGGCACCCGGGAGCCGTACCGGTTCACGATCCGCTACCTGGTCAGCGCCGCCGGTCCGACGGCGCTGGCCGGGTTGGACCGGGTCCTGGCCGCCGCCGCCGAGGCGGGCGAACCGGAACTGGTGCTGGAGGCCGGCGACCCGGCGCTGTGGGTGACCCTGGGGGCCACCCCACGCCCGGCGCTGCTGGTCGACGTGCCGGCCCAGGTGACGCCCGCGTCGCCGGTCGCACCCCCGGTGCTGCACCCGCTGCGGCTGCACCGGCTGGCCCTGCGGGACCTGGTCGGCCGGGTGGTCGGTCCGCAGCAGCAGCCGCTGGCGGCGCTGCGGGTGGAACTGGTCGGCACCCCGTACGCCACCCATACCGACGCGGGCGGCCGGTTCCGGATCGCCGGGGTCCCGCACGACCCGGAGCACCCCGGGCAGCCGGTCCGGCTGCGCCTGGTCGGCCGGGGCCGCACCCTCACCGCCGAGGTCGACCCGGCCGACGCGGACCTCGTCATCGTCTGCGAACCCCCGGCCCGCTGACCCGGACCGGCCGCGTACAGGAGGACCGATGCCCCAATACTTCTCCCCCGGCATCTATGTCGAGGAGGTGCCCAGCGGCGCCCGGCCGATCGGGCCGGTCGGCATGGCCACCGCCGCGTTCGTCGGGGTCGCGCCGGACCGGACCGCCCACGTCGACCGGGCGCTCGCGGTCAACAGCTGGTCGGAGTTCCTGCGCCTGTACGCCGACGGCGACGACCTGGAGAGCACCCCGCTGGCCCGGGCGGTCTTCGGCTTCCTCGACAACGGCGGCAGCCGCTGCTGGGTGGTCAACGTCGGTGCGGGCGGTCAGCTCACCGGCACCGGGCAACGCCGCACCGGGCTGCAACTGGTGGAGGCGATCGACGAGGTGGCCATCCTCGCCGCGCCCGGCTTCCACGACCCGGTGTCGCACGACGCGCTGCTGAGCATGGCCGAGCGGCTGCGCACCATGGTGGCGATCTGCGACCCGCCGCCCGGCGTCGAGGACATCTCGACGCTGACCCGGGTGGCCACCCCCGCCCCCCGCCCCACCACCGGCAAGCCCGGCGACGGCAAACCCACCGACGGCAAGCCCGGCGATCCGGCGGCGGCGTCGGGCGACGAGCCGGCCGGCACCGCCCACCGGGCCCGGCAGTCGGACTACGGCGCGTTCTACTTCCCCTGGCTGCGGGTGCGTGACCCGCTCACCGGCGAGCTGGTGCTCACCCCGCCGAGCGGGCACATGGCGGGCATCTGGGCCCGCACCGACGGGTTGCGCGGCGTCCACAAGGCCCCCGCCAACGAGCCGGTACGCGGTGCCGTCGACCTGGAGTACCTGGTCACCCGCTCCGAACACGACGTGCTCAACCCCAAGGGGGTCAACGTCATCCGGTACTTCGCCGGCGAGGGCATCCGGGTCTGGGGGGCCCGCACCCTGGCCGCCGAGGCCAGCGAGTGGCGCTACCTCAACGTGCGGCGGCTGTCCATCTCCATCGAGCAGGCCATCGCCAACGGCACCCGGTGGATGGTGTTCGAGCCCAATGACTACTCCCTGTGGCGGTCGATCCGCCGCGACGTCGGCGCCTTCCTGACCCGGGTGTGGCGCGACGGGGCGCTGCTGGGGCGTACCCCCGAGGAGGCGTTCTTCGTCAAGTGCGACGAGGAGACCAACCCGGCCGACGTCCGCGACGCCGGAATGGTGGTCGCGCACATCGGCATCGCCGTGGTCAAGCCGGCGGAGTTCGTGGTGTTCAAGCTGAGCCAGTGGGCCGGCGGCACCGAGACCGAGACGATCGGAGGCTGAGATGCCGACCACGGCCACGCCACAGCCGGGCGCCCCGGTCGACCCGTACCGGGCGTACAACTTCAAGCTGCTCATCAACGGCGTCACGAACGGGCACTTCACCGAGGTCAGTGGCCTGGACCTGACGATCGGCCGGCTGGCGTACCGGGAGGCCGGCAACGACCGGATCCGGTCCGTCCCGGGGCAGGTCGACTACGCGCCGGTGACCCTGCACTTCGGACTGACCCCGTCCCGCGAGCTGTGGGACTGGGTGCACAGCGCGGCGACCGGAACGGTGAGCCGCCGCAACGTGTCGGTGGTGCTGCTGGACGCCGCCGGCACCGCCGAGGTGCTGCGCTGGAACCTGATCAACGCGTGGCCGATGCGGTGGCGCGGAGCACACCTGCACACCCTGTCCCAGGAGATCGCCATCGTGGCGCTGACCCTCGCGTACGAGGGGCTGGAGCTGGAGGCCGGCGGTGCCACAGCGCCCACGACCGCGTAACTGGCTGGCCGCCCGACTGCGGGCCGCCGCCGAGGCGGTGGACCCCGCCGCCGGCCCGACCGCGCCGGTCGCGGACCAGGCCGGCCGGTTCGCGGCACCGACCACGCCGTTCGCCGGCCCGACGCTCGCCCCGCCCGCACGGCGGCCCGAGCCGGCTGACCCGGCGGCATCCGCACCGCGCCGGCCGGGGCAGCCGCCGGAGCACTGGCTCCGGGTGGTCGCCGCGCACGCCCCCGGCCTGCTGCACGACCTGGTCGGGCCGGCCGACGACGTCCCGCCGGGTCCGCCGCCGACCGCCGACCCCGGGCAGGCAGACCTCCCGGGGGTACCCGGCCGGTTCGCCCCGGCGTCGGCCGGGCACCCGGCGCATTCGCCCCGACCCGGCACCCCGTCGACCCACCGGCACCCCGGCCATCCGCCCCGGTCGGCCGATCCGACCGGAACCACCAGGCCGGGTGACCCGACCGGAACCACCGACCCGGCGGCCCTCGACTGGACTGCGGGTGACCGGTCGGCCGGTGACCGGTCGGTTCTGCGCACTCCCCGTTACCCGGCGCACTGGCCGGGCCCGACGGCTCCGCACCGGGACGTGCCAGCGGCAACGGCCCGGCCCGGCCGCGCGAGAGCGCTCTGGTCCAGGCTGCGCGGAGCGGCGGGGTCCGACGCGCACCAGTCGACCGGACCCGGCGTGCCGGGATCGTCCGGTCCGCCGGGGTGGGAAGGGTCCGGGCAGCCCCCCGGATCGGCGCGGTCCGGGCAGCACCCGGGTTCGGGGCCCGTCGGGCGTCCGGCCGGAGCGGACCTGCCGGCAGTCCCGGCCGGTGACGACTTCGCGCCGCCACCCGCCGGCACACCGCAGGCATACCCCGACACGACCCGGTCGACGGACCCCCCGGGGACAGGCCCCGACGCGATCCGCGGGGTCGACCCCGGCGCAGCGTCCTGGCCGGGTACCGCCACAGCACCGGGGACAGGTGGTGGCCGGCCAGGGTGGTCGGACCGCCCCGGGCCACCCACCGGTCGACCGGGACGGCCGGCGGACCCGGGCAGCCCGGTGGACGGCGACACGGGCCGATGGACGCCCGGCGGCCCCGACGGGAATGCGGCCACCGGGAGCGGCGCCCGGGCCGACGGGTATGCGGCCACCGCAACCAGCGCACGGCTCGGCGGACTCGACCCCACCGTTCCGGTGGGGGATCCTGCCGCCGGCCCCTATCCGGCGGGCGACCACACGGCCGGTCCGGCGACCCGGCAGCGAGCCGATCCGACCCGTCCGGTTCTCCGGATCACGCCCGACGCACCGGCCCACCTCTGCGGCAGCCCGCCCGGACGGATGTTCGGCGGGGAGCCGACCGGCCCGGCTGCCCCTGGTGCGGACGACGGGTGGCGCGGCGGTGGGGCACGACCGACCGACCAGGACGTCGACGTCATCGACCACGGCCCGCCGTCCCGGCACGCCTCCGTCGTCCGGCGGGGTGCCGCGACCCGGTGGCCGGCCGACGAGCCGAACCCGCCCGGTGACCCGTGGCCGGCGCTGCCCGGTGAGCCCACCGCCACGACCGGCACGGTCCACCCGGCCGGCACGCGGGACACCTGGCTGCGGGGCGGGACGGCGATGGCGGGCGGGGCGGGCGGACCGGCGGGGGCGGTGGCCGATCCGTGGCCGGCGCTGCCCGACGACAGCGGGTGGCGGGCACCGAGGGTGACCGGGTGGGACGACGCCCGGCACGGCCGGCTCGACGCCGAACAGCGGGGGGTCTGATGGAACGGGTGGCGTTCCTGGTCGACGAGTCCGGTATCCGGATCGACTGCCTGCTCAACCCGCAGACCGTGCAGGTCACCCGGGTCGCCGGGGTACGCCCCCGGGGCAGCGCCGACGGGCAGCTCACCGGCGTCGGGCTGGCCGACGACCCGCTGGTCTTCACCGGCGGCGGACGCACCGAACTCGTGCTGGACCTGCTCTTCGACACCGACCTGGTGGAGGGCCCGACCCCGCCCGAGGACGTCCGGACGCTCACCCGGCCACTGTGGATGCTGGCCGAGAACTCCGCCGTGGCGCACGGCTGGCAGCGTCCACCGCTGGTCCGGCTGGTCTGGGGCAAGACGTGGAACGTGCCCGGGGTGGTGGTGGCCGTCGCCGAGCGGTTCGACGTGTTCACCCGGACGGGCTCACCGCGCCGTTCCTGGCTGCGGTTGAAGCTGCTGCGGGTGGCCGAGTCGGCCGACGAGGCGCAGCAGGGCTTCGCCGAGGAGCTGGCCGCCGCGTCGACCCCCGGCATCGGGGTGGGGCAGGCGGTGGTGGCCACCGGGGACGGCTCGGCCGCGCCCGGCTACTCCGGCGTCCGCTTCGACCTGCTCGCCCACGACGCGCTCGGCTCGCCGCTGCGCTGGCGGCTGCTCGCCGAACACAACCGGATCACCGACCCGTTCACCGTGCCGGCCGGCACCGCCCTCGCGGTGCCCCCGCCGACCGGAACCGACCCCACCGCCGTCACCAACTCCACCGCCGTCACCGGCTCGGTGGCCGCCCTGGGCATGCTGACCGGCACGGGCCTGCTGACCGGCACGGGGCCGTGGACCGGCGGGGACCTGTTCGCCGGCCCGGGTCCGGCCGGCGTCGATAGGGGTGCCCGGTGAGCACCCGGCCGTCGGTGTTCCTCGACGGGGTGCCGCTGGACGGGACACCGGCCCGCCGCATCCGGTCGGTACGGGTGGCCGCCCGTCTCGACCAGCCCACCCAGTGCGAGGTGGTGTACGCCGCCGACCCCGGCCCGGCCGCGCGGGGTCCCGGCACCGGCCCGGTGGTGCCGACCGGTGCCACCCTGGACGTCCGGCTCGCCGAGGAACGGCTGTTCACCGGCGAGGTCACCTGCGTCGAGGTGGAGTACGCCGCCGACGGCGCCGCCCTGTTCCGGTTGCGCGGCTACGACCTGCTGCACCGGCTGCGCAAGCGGCAGCAGCTGCGGGTCTTCGAGGCGGTCACCGCCGCCGACCTGGCCCGCGAGCTGTGTGCCGAGGTGGGGCTCGACGTCGATGCCGACGCCGACGGGCCACGCCTGGAACGGCTGCTCCAACACCGGCACAGCGACCTGGACCTGCTGTTGGAGGTGGCCGGCCGGGCCGGCCTGCACCTCGCCGCCGACGGCGACCGGGTGCGCCTGGTCACCCTGGACGGGCACGGTGAGCCGCTGCCGTTGGCGCTGGGCCGGACGCTGCACTCGGTGCGGTTGGCCACCAACCTGGACCGGGCCGCCGGAGGCAGCGCCGCCCTGGGCTGGCACCCGCAGCGGGCCGAGCCGCTCGGTCAGCAGGTCGACACCGCGCGGACCGGCCGCCGGGTGCCGCTGCGCCCCGACCCGGCGGCGGTCGGTGCGGACGGCGTACGGACCCTGGTGGACCAGCCGGGCCGCAGCGACGACGAGTTGGCCGCGCTCGCCCAGGCCGGGCTGGACTCCCGGGTCGCCGCGCTGGTCACCGCCGAGGGGGTGGCCGAGGGGGACCCGGCGTTGCGACCCGGCCGGCGGATCACGCTGACCGGGGTGGCCGAGGAGCTGTCCGGGGCGTACGTGCTCACCGAGGTGGTGCACACCGTCGACGGCAGCGGCCACCTCACCCGGTTCTCCACCGCCCCGCCGCCCTCCCCGACGCGCGTACCGGCCGGCGGGGCGGTGGTCACCCTCGGCGTCGTCACCTCCGTCGACGACCCGGACCAGCGCGGTCGGGTACGGGTGCGGCTGCCCGGCTACGGGGATCTGGACGCCGGCTGGCTGGCGGTGCTCTGTCCGGGGGCGGGACGGGACAAGGGCATCGTGGCGCTGCCCGACCCGGACGACACCGTGCTGCTGGCGTTGCCCGGCGGCGAACCGGTCTCCGGAGTCGTGCTGGGCTCACTCTTCGGCCTCGTCGCGCCGTACGACACGGGGGTCGCCGAGGGGCGCGCGAGCCGCTGGTCGGTGCGGACCAGCAGCGGTCAGACCATCGTGGTCGACGACGCCGCGCGGACGGTGCGGCTGGCCACCGACGCCGGCAGCTTCCTGGAGCTGACCCCCGAGCTGACCACCCTGCACGCCGCGACCGACCTGGTGCTCTCCGCGCCGGGCCGGGCGATGGTGGTGCGGGCCCGCAGCGTCGACTTCCTGCACGCCGACACGACCGAGGACGCGGCGACCGCCCGGCAACAGGCCGGCGCGCTGGCCCGCGCCCACTCCGGAGGTGGCTGATGCGTTGGATCCACCTGAACTCGCTGATCGCCTGCGACCACGACGGCCGGGTCACCAACCGGGCGTCGCAGCACTGGCTGACCGTCGCCGGCGTCCCGGTGCTCGTCGACGCCGACCCCGAGGGGCGTGACATCGTGGCCTGCCCCAACTACGGGCCGACGATCAAACCCTGCGCGAAGACCCTCGCGGTGCGGGTCGGCTACAGCGACTGGCTGCGGGTGGACGGGCACCGGATCGTGCTGTCGCACCTGGACGGCTTCACCGACGGCACCCCGCCGGGCCTGGTCCACCACACGGTCCACGATCCCCGGCAGCGTCTGGTGGAGGCCGACCGATGAGGGCATTGCGGTTCGTCGGGGCCGGCTTCGACGCCGGCCGCACCGGTGGCCTGGCGTTGACCGCGACCGGCGGGCTCGCCGTGACCGACGGCGACGAGACGGTACGCCAGGCGTTGTACCTGCTGCTGTCCACCACGCCGGGCGAGCGGCTGATGCGCCCCGGGTACGGCTCCCGGCTGCACCGGTTGGTCTTCGCCCCCAACGACGACACCACTGCCGGGCTGGCCATCCACTACGTCCGGCAGGCGATCCGCCGGTGGGAGCCCCGGATCGAGGTGATCGACGTGGATGCCGGCCCCGATCCGGACGACCCGTGGCGACTGGTGATCCGGCTGGACTACCGGGTCCGGGCCAGCCTCTCCCCCGGCCAGCTGGTCTTCTCCGTCGACCTGCTCCCCGACGACACCGACCCGGCCGGTGGCCCGACCGCCGCCGGGGACCGGGCCGCCCGGCGTCCGGCGTCCGGCACCGACCGCCACGCCGCCGAGGGGAACCCGTCATGACGCTGCCCGTGCCGCACCTCGACGACCGCACCTTCCTCGATCTGGTCACCGAGGCCAGGGAGCGGATCCGGCGGTCCTGCCCCGGCTGGACCGACCTGTCCGCGCACGATCCGGGCATCGCACTGGTGGAGGCGTTCGCGCACCTCACCGAGGTGATGATCTTCCGGCTGAACCGGTTGCCGGAGAAGGCGTACGTGCAGTTCCTGAACCTGCTCGGGGTGACCCGGCACGTCCCGACGGCGGCCTGGGCGGATGTCCGCCTCGTGCGTACCGGCACCGACCGGGCGGCGGTGCGGATCCCGGCGGGCACCCGGATCGCGGCGGCCCGGGGCGCGGACCCGAAGCCGGTCGTCTTCATCACCACCGAGCCGGCGCTGCTGCCGGAGGGGGCCGCCGAGGTGACCGTGCGCACCCACCACTGCGACCTCGTCGTCGCGGAACTGCTCGGCGTCGGCACCGGCCAGCCGGGGCAGGTGCTGCGGGCCGCCCGGGCGCCGATGGCGCGGACCGCCGAGGCGTGGGACCTGCTGCTCGGGGTGGAGGCGGTGGCCGGCACGGTGGAGTTGGGCGCGGTGGCCCGGGAGCACGAGGGCACCACCTACGAGGTGTGGCGGCCGGTGGACAGCTTCGCCGGGGTCGGTCCGCAGGCCAGGGTCTACCTGGTGGACCGGTGCTCCGGCGTGGTCACCTTCGCCCCGGCGCTGGACCTGCGCCCGGCCCCCGCCGACCCGCCCGCCGGCGACCCGGCCCCGACCTTCGGCAGCCCGGCCCCGCCCGCCGGCGACCCGGCCCCGCCCGCCGGCAGTCCGGCCCCGCCCGCCGGCAGTCCGGCCCCGCCCGCCGGCAGTCCGGCTGCGGCCTCCGGCAGCCCCGCCGCCGGCCCGGGTGGCGGCAGGATCGGCGGCGGGTCGGCCGACGGGCCGGTGACGGTCGCGGCGGTGCCGCCGGCCGGCGCCCGGATCCGGCTCTGGTACCGGGCCGGCGGCGGCCGGGCCGGCAACGTCGCCGCCGGCACCCTGACCAACCTGCGGGACCCCCTGCCGGGGGTACGCGCGGAGAACCCGGAACCGGCCAGCGGCGGGCGGGACCTGGAGACGCTCGACTCCGCGCTGGTCCGGGGCCCGTACGAGTTCTTCGCCCAGCAACGCGCGGTCACCGCCCGGGACTTCGAGATCCTCGCCGCCGGCTCCGGCGGGGTGTCCCGGGCCCGGGCGTTCACCCGGTCGGCGGTGTACAGCTTCGCCCGCCCCGGCGAGGTCGAGGTGGTGCTGGTGCCGTACGTGCCGGACGAGGCCCGACCGGGTGGCCGGCTGCCGGTGTCGGTGCTGCGCGCGCACGAGGTGGAGGAGTCCCGCCGTCGGGTGGAGGCGGACCTGGACCGGCGGCGGGCGTTGGGCACCAGTTGCCGGGCCGGCTGGGCCCGCTACAAGGCGGTGTCGATCCGGGCCCGGGTGGTGGTCCGCCGGGAGGAGGACGTCGAGGCGGTCCGTCGGCGCATCCACGACCGGCTGCACCGGACGCTCAGCCCGCTGCCCACCGGGCTGAACCCGACCGGTTGGGCGTTCGGCGAACCACTGCGCGCCTCCAACGTGTACCGGATGTTGGAGCACGCCGAACCGGGCGTGCGGTACGTCGAGTCGGTCCGGTTCGTGGTGGACGAGGCCCCCGACGCGCAGGTCCGCGCCCTCGCCGTCGACCAGTACCAGGCCCGCACCTGGTACGCCGGCCGGGGCCCGGTGCTGTTCCGCTCGTCCAACGCCGGGGTGGGCTGGGAGCCGGCCGGGCGGTTCGACGACGACGAGACGGTCGTCCGGGTCGCCCCCGCCCCGGCCCCGGTACGCCCCGGCGTGGTGGCCCGACCCGGCGCGGTGGCGGTGGTGACCACCCGGGCGGCGGGCGGCTCCCGGGTGCACCTGAGCACCGATCTCGGCGAGACCTGGTCCCCGCTGACCGGTCTGGACTCGCGGCTCACCGACCTGGCCTGGATCGACCGGGACGGCGCGGGCGCGCTGCTGCTGGCCACCGACACCGGCCTGTACGAGGTTTCGCTGCTGCCCGGGGCGGTGCCGTTGCAGATCCTGGTCGACCCGGCCGACGCCGACCGGGGTTTCTACGCCGTCCGGTCCTTCGTCTCCGAGCGGGGCGCGCCGGGGGTGGCGGTCGCCGCCCAGGCCAGTTTCGGGGTCTACCTGTCCACCGCCGGTGGCCGCCCCGGCAGCTTCACCCACGTCGGGCTGGCCAATGTGGACAACCGGGTCCTCGCCGTGCAGTACGACGGCCCGGCCACCCTGCTGTGGGCCGGCGCGGGTGAGCCGGACCCGAAGAAGCCGGGTCAGGGCTGCCACCGCACCCGGCTGTTCGAATCCGACGTGAAGTGGCAGCAGGTGCAGGCCGGTTGGGTCGGCGGCACCTGCCGGGACCTCACCTTCGTCGGCACCCTGGCGGTGGCCGCCACGCAGAGCGGCGGGGTGGTCCGGCTGGACACCCTGGCCGCGCAGGCGCAGTGGCAACCGGTGATGGTCAACTGTGGTCTGCCGCTGCGGGACCGGACCCGGTTCGTGCCGGTGGAAGCGATCGCCGGCAGCATCGCCGGGCCGGGCGGCACCGAACGGCTGATCCTCGCCGGAGGCGAGCGCGGGGTGTACCGCAGCGCCGACGCCGCCGACTGGACGGCCAGCGCGAACCAGGCCACCGCCGACGTGGTGACCGTCCCCGACACCTGGCTGCTCTGCTCCGGCGAGCACGACATCGAAGTGGTGGGCCACGATGCGCCGAGCGGCGATTGAGCGGCTGCTGCCGGCCGCCTACCAGCGGGCCGCCGGACCGGGCAGTGTGCTGGCCGCCCTGCTGGACGTGATGGAGGCGCTGCACGCCCCGGACGAGGCGCTGCTCGCCGAGGTGGACGCGCTGTTCGCCCCGTACCGCACGCCGGACGGGTTCGCCGGTTACCTGACCCGCTGGGTGGCGATGGACCACGTGCTCGGTCCACCCCGGCCGGACGCCCCGCCGGCATTGCCGGTGGGGCGGCTGCGCGACCTGGTCGCGCACGGTGCGATGCTGGCCCGCTGGCGGGGCACCCCGTACGGGATGCGGACCGCGTTGGAGCTGGCGACCGGGGTCACCGGTTTCGTCCTCGACGAACCGGTCGACCGGCCGTTCCACCTGGTGGTCCGGGTGCCACCGGAGGCGGCCGGGCTGCTGACCGTGGTCACCCGGATCGTCGAGGCGGAGAAGCCGGCCGCGGTGACCGCCGAGGTCGTCCTCGCCGACCCCCCACCCCCGGTGCCGTACGAACCGGCGATCGGCCGCGCCCACGTTCCCACCCCGGGTTCCCTCCCCTCGCCCGAACCGTCGCCTGAGGAGCCGTCATGACCACCGAATGGGCCGTCGTCGCCGCCGCCGAACAGTTCACCCTCGACCCGGCCAACCGGGGTGAGCTGACCTTCACCGTCTCCAATCCCGGCGTCGCGCCGGACACCGTGGTCTTCGACGTCGCACCGGGCGACGGCAGCCAACGGGCCTGGTTCACGGTGGCCGAGCCGCAACGGGTGGTGCCGGGGCAGAACTCGGTGTTGTTCCTGGTCCGCCTGACGGTGCCGGCCGGCACCGCACCCCGGCGGTACGACATGACCGGCTTCGCGTACTCGGCGAACACCGCGCCGGAGGAGAGTTCCCGGTCCAGCGGCCGGGTGACGTACGAGGTCAGGGCGGTCGCCCCGCCGAAGCGGACGCCGTGGCCGTGGATCGCGGCGGCGGTGGCGTTGGTGGTGCTGGTCGGCGGGGTGGTCGGTTACCTGCTCACCCGCCCGGACGACGCCCCACCGCCGCGCGCACCGTTGGTGGTCGCGGTGGAGGCGGAGATCCTGCTCGCCGGGGCGAAGCTGGAGTCACCGGCGGGTGCCGCGGTGAAGGTGGTGACGCAGCCCGACTGCTGCGGGGTCGCCTGGTCCGGTGGTGCGCAACTCTTCTTCCAAGGGCTGGCGGTGGGTGACCGGGTGCGTCTCACCGTCACCCTGCCGGCCGACGCCACCTGGTCGTTCGCCGCCTCCCGGACCGTCTCCTCCGACTACGCCAACACCATCTGGCAGGTCGACGGGGTGCAGCTGGGCGGCACCTTCTTCGGCTTCGCCAAGCAGCCGGCGCTGCGGGACCTCGAAGACGTCGGCACGGTCCGGCTCGCCCGGGGCCCGCACACCCTCACCCTGATCGCCGTCGGCAGGACCCAGGGCACCGAACGCTACTTCGCCGGGGTGGACCGGATCCGGTTCACCGAACTGCCCGCACCGGGCACGCCGTGAGCGGTCGACAGAAACTGCTGCTGGTGGCGGTGACCGTGCTGCTGGTGGCCGGCTTCGTCATCGCGATCGGGGTGGGCCGCGCCGACCGGGGTGACCCGGCCGACGCCGGGGCGCTGGGCTGGCTGGGTCGCCTCGGCAGCGGCAGCACCGCGTTGGATCCCGCGACGGTCCGCGCCGACTGCGACCGTACCGGTGACGTGCTGACCTTCGTCGGCGGTTGCGTGCTGCGGGTGGCCGACCCGGGCGCGCTGCGCACCCTGGTCCTGCGCAGCACGGCGGCCTTCACAGTCGCCGCCCCCGCCCCGGGTGACGCCAACCTGACCGTACGTGACGACGTCACCCCCGCCGACGGGGGCGAGGCCGTCGTGAAGATCGCTGTCGACCGGGCCACCGAGGTCGGCCTGGGCTGCCCGGGAGGTGTCTCGTGCACGGTCATCATCGCCACCTCGTGACCCAGCACCCGTCGGCGCACGGCGCGGATCGGGCCGGGGCGGGCCGGGGCGGGCCGATCCGCGCCGCGCCGGGGCAGGCCAGGCCGCGGCGGGGCGGAATGGGGCAGGGCGGACCGGGATGGGGCAGGGGTGGGGTGGATCGGGCCGGATGGGTCCGGCCGGGATAGGTGGGGCGGGGGCGGCATCGAAGCGGAGGGAGGCCGGGTGTGGGTGAGTTGCGCAAGCCGTTCCTGCTGTTGGCGCTGCTGGCGGTAGCGCTGGTGGTGGGGCTGGAACTGGGGTCGTCGCTGCTCACCGGCGGCGGCGAGGCGGGCGGGGCGCTGCTGACCAGCGCCCAGGACCTGGGCGTGGATGTCGGCGACGTGGGCCGGATCAGCGAGCCCTCCGGGCGGGGCACCGGCTACCTGGCACTGATCGACGTGGTGGCGCTGTGGACCACCGGGCTGTTCAGCCTCAGTCTGCTGCTCTCCGACCGGGTGCAGGGCCGGGTGCAGGGGGTGGCCACGCTGATCTTCTCGATCCTGCTGATCCTGGCCTCGCTGGTGCTGCTGGTGATCGCCTTCGTCGAGTTGACGGTGATGGTGTCGCTCTTCCTGGCCGTACCCTTCGGCACCCTGGCCTACCTGGCGCTGTGGGGGTTCTTTCCGGTCGGCAAGGCCAGCCTGCTGCTCGCGCTGGTGCTGCTGTTGAAGCTGGTCTGGGGTGTGCTGCTACTGCTCGCCCAGCCCCGCTTCCTGCAGAACAAGGGGCTGGTCCTGCTGGTCCTGACCACCCTGGTCTGCACGGTCGTGCTGGAGTTCCTACACCGGCTGGTGCCGGTGATCCTGGTCAGCATCCTCGACGACGTCGGCGCTCTGGTGTTCGCGATCGTGGCCATCGTCTGGGGCCTGGTGCTGCTGATCGGCTCCATCCCCGCCATCGTCAAGGCCGTCCGCGTCACTGCCACCGTCCGATGACCCCCCGGCCGTCTGGCCGGCAGGTCTGGTCGGTCATCGGCCGTCGGTCGGTCCGGCAGTGATCGGCCGTCGGCCGGTCCATCGGTGATCGGTCCGGTGGTGGTCCAACGTTCGGTGGTCCGACGGTCGGTGATCCAACGGTCGGTGATCCAACGGTCGGTGGTCCGACGGTGGTCGCTTGGCGCGTGGGCGGGTCAGTGGGGTGAGGTGGCCGGCGGTGGTGAGACAGGAGAGGCATGACAGGCCACGGAGCGGTATGCCTCTCCGTCATATTCATGCCACAGAGGCATACCGCTCCCTCAGGAAACCGCCTGTTCTCCACTACTCAGTGTGAAATTGACTCCCCGGCGCGGACGAAGCTCACGGACCCCGCGTCCCAGGCAGACCCGACGGCCCAGAAAGACCCCATGGCCGACGACCCCGACAACCCCAACGACCCCGACGGGCCCTGCCAGCCGACGGACCCAATGGACTCGACGGATCGCACGGTCCGGCAGCCGACCGACCGAAGAACCCGAAGAACCGACGGACCCTAAGGACCCGACGGACCCTAAGGACCCGACGGACCCGACGGACCCGACGGACCCGACGGCCAGCATCGCCCGCCGTCGTGGCAGCCCGCAGCCCACCGGGCCCGTCGATCCGGTCAGGACACGTGGGCCAGGTAGGCATCGATGGTGGCGGCGAGGATGTCGGGGCCGGGCCGGGACCAAAGTGCGGTCTGGAACACCTCGACCTCGACCGGCCCGGCGTATCCGGCGGCGTCGACCGCCTCGCGCAGCCGGCGCAACTCCACACAGCCCTCCCCGGGCAGCGCCCGACCGAGCAGCACGCCCTCCGGCAGCGGGGTCACCCAGTCCGCCGCCTGGAACGCGGCGATCCGGTCCCCGGCCCGGGCGATCTGCGCGTACACCGTGTCGTCCCACCACACGTGGTAGGTGTCGACCACCACCCCGACCACCGCCGGATCGAACCTCTCGGCGATGTCGAGCGCCTGGCCGAGGGTGGCGATCACACACCGGTCGGCGCTGAACATCGGGTGCAGCGGCTCGATGGCCAGCCGTACCCCGGCCGCTGCCGCCTCGTCGGCGAGGGCGGCGACGGCGTCGGCGACCTGCCGGCGGGCTCCGTCGACGTCCCGGCTGCCGGGCGGCAGCCCACCGGACACCAGCACCAGTTCCCGGGTGCCGAGGGTGGCCGCCTCCTCGATGGCCCGCCGGTTCTCGTCCCACCAGTCCGGGGCGGTGAAGAACCCGCCCCGGCAGAGCGAGGTGACGGTCAGCCCGGCGGCACGGACCAGCCGGGCCGCCCGCTCGACCCCGAACTCCTGGACGGGTTCCCGCCACAGGCCGATGCCGGGCACTCCGGCCGCCGCGCAGCCGGCGACCGCCGCAGCCAGCGGCCAGTGCTGGGCGGTGGCCTGGTTGAACGAGAACCGTGCCAACCCGGCCACCGCACCACCAAGCACCGCATCACCGCCAGCCACCGTGCCACGGCCAACCACCGCGCCATCGCCGGCCACCGCGCCATCGCCGGGCGTCATCCCGGTCACTGGGTCACCCCGGCCACGGTGAAGTACGCCCGCGCCCGCGCGGCGGCCAGCTCCGCGTCGGGCAGCAGCCCGGCGGCGTCGGCGAGGACGAGCAGCCGGGCCAGGTGGGCCGGGGACCGGCCGGACTGCTGCCCGGCCAGCATGGTGAAGTGCTCCTGGTGCCCGGCCAACCAGGCCAGGAACACGATGCCGGTCTTGTAGAACCAGGTCGGCGCGGCGAACAGGTGCCGGGCCAGCGGCAGGGTCGGGGCGAACGCCGCGTCGTACCGGTCCAGGTCACCGGCGTCGAGCGCGGCGAGCGCGGTGGCGGCTGCCGGCGCGATGGCGGCGAAGACGCCGAGCAGCGCGTCGGAGTGGCCCTGCGCGTCACCCCGGATCAGCTCCGGGTAGTGGAAGTCGTCGCCGGTGTAGAGGCGTACCCCGGCGGGCAGGCGGCGACGCAGCGCCACCTCCCGACCGGCGTCGAGCAGGGACACCTTGATCCCGTCGATCTTCCCCTGGTGCTCCTTGACCAGGTCCAGCACCGTCTCGGTGGCCTCGTCCAGGTCGGCCGAGCCCCAGTAACCGGCGAGCGCCGGGTCGAACATGTCGCCGAGCCAGTGCAGCACCACCGGCTGGTCGGCGGCGGCGAGCAGCTCGGCGTACACCCGAAGGTAGTCGTCGGGGCCGGTGGCGACGGCGGCCAGGTGGCGGCTGCACATCAGCACCGGGCGGGCCCCGGCGGCGCTGACGTCGGCGAGCTGTTCGGCGTATGCCCGGGTCACCTGGGGCACCGTGGCCGGGCCGGGTGGCAGCTGGTCGGTGGCGACCCCGGCCACGATCCGGCCGCCGACCGCGCGGGCCTCGGCGGCGCTGCGCCGGATCAGCTCCCGGGTGGCCGGGTGGTCCAGGCCCGCGCCGCGCTGGGCGGTGTCCATCGCCTCGGCCACCCCCAGCCCGTACGACCAGAGGTGGTGGCGGAAGGCGAGCGTACGTTCCCAGTCGACGGCGGCCGGGGCGCCCGGGACGTTCTCCGCGCCCGGGTCGGCGACGACGTGCGCGGCGGCGTACGCCACCCGGCTGGTGGACGGACCGGTGGGACGGTCGTGACCGGCGCTGCCGCGCAGCCGGTGGGTGCTGCCGTCGGGCAGCCGGACGGTGCCGGTCACCGGGACAGCTCCGGCACCTCGACGCGGCGGCCCTCCCGCGCGGAGCGCAGCCCCAGCTCGGCCAGTTGCACGCCGCGCGCGCCGGCCAGGAAGTCCCAGGCGAACGGGGATCCGGTGACGACGTGCCGCAGGAACGCCTCCCACTGCACCTTGAACCCGTTGTCGAACTCCTCGTTGTCGGGCACCTCGGTCCACTGGGCCCGGAAGTCCTCGGTGGCGGGCAGGTCCGGATTCCAGACCGGCTTGGGGGTGACCGCCCGGTGTTGGACCCGGCACCGGCGCAGCCCGGCGACGGCGCTGCCCTCGGTGCCGTCGACGTGGAACTCGACCAGTTCGTCGCGGTGCACCCGGGTGGCCCAGGACGAGTTGAGCGCGGCGACGATCCCGCCGTCGAGTTCGAAGATCCCGTACGCGGCGTCGTCGGCGGTGGCGGGGTAGGGGCGGCCGGCCTCGTCGACGCGCTCGGGGATGTGGGTGGCGGCGAGGCAGGTGACCGCGCGGACCGGGGCGAACAGCTCCTCCAGCACGTACTGCCAGTGCGGGAACATGTCCATCACGATGCCGCCGCCGTCCTCGGTGCGGTAGTTCCAGGAGGGTCGCTGGGCGGGCTGCCAGTCGCCCTCGAACACCCAGTAGCCGAACTCGCCGCGGACGGACAGGATGCGTCCGAAGAAGCCGCCATCGATGAGCCGGCGGAGCTTGCGCAGCCCGGGGAGGAAGAGTTTGTCCTGTACGACGCCGGTGCGGATGCCCGCGGCGTCGGCGGCCCGGACCAGCTCCAGCGCGGCGGCACTGGACTCGGCGAGCGGCTTCTCGGTGTAGATGTGCTTGCCGGCCTCGATAGCCTGGCGGATCGCCTTCTCCCGTTGCTGGGTCACCTGGGCGTCGAAGTAGATCTCCGCGTCGTCGCGGGCCAGGGCGGCGGCCAGGTCGGTGGTCCAGTCGGTGAGGCCGTGCCGTTCCGCGACCGCCCGCAGCCGGGTCTCGTCCCGGCCGACCAGGATCGGCTCGGGCCAGATCCGGGTGCCGTCACCCAGCGGCAGCCCGCCCTGCTCACGAATCGCGAGCAGGGAGCGGACGAGGTGCTGGCGGTAGCCCATCCGACCGGTGACGCCGTTGACGATGATGCCGATCGACCTTCGGGTCATGGTCGTCCTTCCCCTTTGCACATCACATAGGTAAGCGCTTTCCTAGCAGCCTAGGCGGCGGCCCGACCACGGGCAAGGGCCCGCCCCGGCCGTTGCGGTAACCTGTCCGCTACCGCGCGGCCCGGATCGGGGCCGGACACTTTCGGGGGTGCCCATGGCGACGCTGGCCGATGTCGCCCGCCGCGCCGGGGTCTCCCCCGCCACCGCCTCCCGGGTGATCAACGGCAGCAGCAAGCCCGTCGCCGACAACCTGCGCGAACGGGTGCTGCGGGCCGTCGCCGACCTGCGCTACGTGCCGAACGCGCACGCCCAGTTGCTGGCCCGGCCGCAGCGCAGCGTGGTCGGCGTGGTGGTGCACGACGTCTCCGACCCGTACTTCGCCGAGCTGACCCGGGGACTGCAACGGGTCGCCACCGACCACGGCCGGCTGGTCATCATCTGCAACAGCTACCGCGACCCGGAACGCGAGCTGGAGTACGTGGAGATGCTGCGGGCCCAGCAGGTCGCCGCGATCGTGCTGGCCGGCTCCGGCTACCACGACGTCACCTTCACCGCCCGGCTCGCCGAGAAGCTGGCCGCCTACGAGGCGACCGGCGGCCGGGTGGCGGTGGTCGGCCGGCACGAGCACCCGGGCGACGCGGTGATGCCGGCGAACGCCGACGGCGGCCGACTGCTCGGCGCGGAACTGCTGCGCCAGGGACACCGCCGGATCGGGGTGGTCGCCGGGCCGCAGGTGCTGACCACGATCACCGACCGGCTCGACGGGCTGCGTGCCGCGCTCGCCGAGGGCGGCCACCCGCTGTCCGAGGAGCGGATCCGCTACGCCGACTTCGACCGCGACGGCGGCGCCCGCGCCGCCGGTGAGCTGCTCGACGCCGTCCCCGGGCTGACCGCCCTGGTGGCGCTGAACGACTCGATGGCCGTCGGCGCGCTGACCCTGCTGCGCGCCCGCGACATCCCGGTCCCCGGGCAGGTCTCGGTGGTGGGCTTCGACGACATGCCGGTCGCCGCCGACGTCACCCCCGCGCTGACCACCGTCCGGCTGCCGCTGGTGGAGCTGGGCGCACGGGCGATGACCCTGGCCCTGGGCCCGGCCGCCGACCGGTCCCGGGTCGAGGTGCTGCCGGCCACCCTGGTCGTCCGGGACAGTCTCGGCCCCGCCCCGGACTGACCCGCCCGCACCGGTCCGCCGGATCGGTGCCCTGGCCGCCGCACGCCCGCGCGGCAGGCCGGCGGTCGACACCGGCCGGCCCGGCAGCCCGGCGGGCGGGGTCGGCACCGGCTCAGGCCGGGGTCGTCGCCAGCTCGGCGAGCCGGTCGATCTGCCGGGGGTCGGACAGCGCCGAACCCACCGCCACCACCCGCACCCCGGCGGCGAGGAAGTCGGCGGCGTTGCCCGCGTCGATCCCCCCGGTCGCCACGAACCGCAGCTCCGGCAGTGGGCCGGCGACCGCCTTGAACCACTGTGGGCCGAGGCTGACCGCCGGGAACGCCTTGAGCCAGATCAGCCCGTGGTCGAGCGCGAGCTGCGCCTCGGTGGGGGTGGCCACCCCGGGCAGGTGCGGGATGCCGTAGCTGACCGCCGCGTCGGCCACCGCCAGGTCCAACCCGGGGGCGACGGTGAACGCCGCCCCGGCGCTGGCGGCCTGCCGGACCTGGGCGGGGGTGCGCACCGTGCCGGCACCGACCCGTCGGCCCCGGTCCTTGCCGGCCTCCACCGCCGCCCGCAGGGCGAGCGTGGCGTCGGGGGTGCGGATCGGCACCTCGACCACGTCGATGCCCAGATCCCAGGCCCGTTGGGCGAGCCGCACGGTCTCCATCGGGGGCAGGTCGCGCAGGATCACCATCACCCGTGCGGTGCCGAACAGGGGTGCGAAGTCGTGCGCGGTCATCGACCGTTCCTTCCGGTGGCGGGGGTGGGGAGCAGGCCGGCGTCGACCAGGTCCAGGCTCGCCCAGTCCCGTGCCGGCAGGGCGAGGAGCCGATCGGCCAGCGCCCGCCCCGGTGGCGGAGCGGTGTCGCCGGCCACGGTCAGGGCGGGGACCGCGCAGAGGTGCCCGAGCCGCAGGCAGTGGTGCAGGTCGAGGCCGCGCAGCAGCCCGGACAGGCAGCCGGCGGCGAAGGCGTCGCCGGCGCCGACCGGCTCGTGCACCGGCACCCGCAGCGCGGGGACGAAGACGGCCGGGCCGGTGCGGGGCAGCGCGGTGACGCCGACGTCGGCGTCCTTGACCACCACCAGGTCCGGGCCGGGCAACAGGTCCCGCACGGCGTCCGGGTCGGTGACGCCCCACAGCGTGTGTGCCTCGTCCAACCCGACGAGGACCACGTCGGCGGCGTCGGCGAGCCCGCGCAGCACCGGCGCGGCAGTCCCGGCCGGCCAGAGCCGGGCCCGGTGGTTGACGTCGAAGGTGACCCGGGCGGCGGGCAGCGGCCGGTCGGTGACCGCCCGGCGCACCAGGGCCGCGCAGGACGGCGAGAGGGCGGCGGTGATCCCGGACAGGTGCAGCAGCCGGGCCCCGGCCAGCGCCGGGTCGTCCAGCACCCCGGGGTGCAGGCGGGAGGCCGCCGACCCGGACCGGTAGTAGTGCACGGCGGTGCCGTCGGGCGTCGGGTCCTTGAGGTAGACGCCGGTCGGCGCGGTCGGGTCGACGGCGACCAGGCCGGTGTCCACCCCGGTGTCGGCGACGTGTCGTAGCACCCGCCGGCCGAACGGATCGTCGCCGACCCGGCTCACCCAGGCGGTCCGGTGGCCGAGCGCGGCGAGCGCGGACGCCACGTTGGACTCCGCGCCGCCGACCGAGACGCCCAGCCGGTCGGCCCGCGCCAGCGGGCCCGTGGGGTCCGGGCTGAGCACCACCATCGACTCGCCGACGGTGACCACCTCAGGTCCGGCCGACGGCTCGGGGCGCCCCGCCACGGCGGTCGGTCCGTCGGCGGTCACGCCGGCTCCGCGGCGGCGAGCAGGGCGGCCACGCCGGCCCGGTCGCGTACCCCGTCGGCGACCAGCACCCGGTGCCGGCCGGTCCGTCGACCACCGGCGGGCACCACGGCCGGCCGGTCGAAGGCGAAGGCCACACAGACGCCCGGATACATCGCCGTCCGCACGAACCACCGGTCGCCCAGCCCGAGCCCGGTGAAGACCAGGGTGTACGCCCCACCGCCCGGCGCGACGCCGGTCAGCGCGACCCAGCGGGCGGCGCTGCCGTTGGCCGCCTTCTCCCCGTCGGTGTCGGCGGTGAACGTGACCGGCTCGCCGTCGGCGACCGCCCGCCAGAAGAAGCCGCCGTAGCCGGCCCCGTCGGGTCGCCCGTTGGTGGCCGGGCTGCCCAGGTGGACGTCCCGGTCCGTGGGGGCGGTGAGGGTGTAGTCGATGTCGAGGGCCCAGGCGTCGGGGGCCACCGGGGTCGCGGCGAGCCGGCGGTGCTCGGTGAGCAGCACACCGCCGTCGCGGTCGCGCCACTGCAACGCGTGCGCCAGCCGGTCCGGGGCCCGTTCCCGCCACTGGGTGTGGGCGATCACGCCGTGGTCGTCGCGCCAGGTGTAGCCGGTGTCCCGGACGTACGTCCGGCCGCCCCACAGGTTGGTGCCGTCGACGTCCTGCACGGCCAGCGACGCCCCGAGGTGCCACACGTGGTCGGCGGGCAGCGCGTCGGTGACCGGGGTGCCGGCCAGCGTCCGCACCGGGTGCAGGTAGGGCCGGGGACCGTGGCGGGGGGCCAGGTCGGGCCGCACCACGTACCGGGCCACCTCGACGTCACCGATGTGCAGCGCCGGATCGTCGTCGTCCGGCCCGCCCGCGTCGGACGCACCCGGGTCGGCCGGACCCGGGTGGGTGACCGCCCCGACCGGGTCCGGGCCGGGGTGGTGCGGCTGCGGGTCGAACCGCGTGGGAGCAGGGTGGGGGTGACCGGTCACGGTGCCTCCGTCCGGGTGGAAGGCCTGCGGGCGGCGACGGCGTGCAGGGCGGCCAACGCGTAGCCGGCCAGGATCGGCACCGCCACCGGGGTGACCAGTATCCCCAACAGAGCGGCCACCGCGCAGACCCCGCCGGCCGCCGCCCAGGTCCCCGGCCGGGCCAGGCCGGTCCGGGCGGCGACCCGGGCCGCGCCCCGCCAGCCCCGCCCGCCGGTACGACCGATCGCCACCACGGTCAGCCCGGCGTACCCGGCCAGGGCGGCGGTGACCACGGCGGTGCCGGCCAACGCGATCCCGCCGCCGGGCACCCGGCCGGTGGCCAGCGCGACCAGGTCGACGCCGAGCGCGACGGCGACGGCCACCCCGACGGCACTGGCCGCCAGGCCGGCCGGCACCGCCCGGCCGAACCGGGCGAGCGTGGTGCGCAGGTCCGGCCAACCGCCGAGGGTCAGCCGGTCGTGCACGGCGGCGCTGGCGGTGGCCAGGGCCGGCGCGAGGGTGAGCACCGGCAGCGCGGCCAGGCTCAGCGCGAACCCGAGCAGCGCCAGGTCGGTGGCGTCACGCAGGGTGTCCCGCCAGTCCCGACGGGCCGGCTCGGCGTCCTCCTGGGCCAGCGGGACGGCGGTCATCCCTTCAACCCGCTGGTGTTGATGCCCTCGACGAGCATCCGCTGGAAGGCCAGGAAGAACAGGAAGACCGGCAGCAGCGACAGCACCGACATGGCGAACATCGGGCCGACCGCGCTCTGGCTGGTGGAGTCGATGAACAGGGTCAGTGCCACCGGCACGGTGTAGTCGTCCAGGCTGGACAGGAAGACCAGTTGCCGGAAGAAGTCGTTCCAGGTCCAGATGAACGAGAAGATCGCGGTGGTGACCAGCGCCGGCCGGCTCAGCGGCAGGATGACGTGCCGGAAGATGCCGTACGGGCTGGCACCGTCGATCTTGGCTGCCTCGTCCAGCTCGCGCGGGATGCCCCGCATGAACTGCACCATCAGGAACACGAAGAACGCCTCGGTGGCGAGGAACTGCGGGATGAGCAGCGGCAGGTAGGGCCACTCCCCGCCGACCAGACCCAGGCTGCGGAACAGGATGTACTGCGGCACGATCAGCACGTGGCCGGGGAGCAGCAGGGTGCCGATCATGACGGCGAACCAGATCCCCCGCAGCCGGAACCGCAGCCGGGCGAAGGCGTACGCGGCCAGCAGGCAGGAGACCGCGTTGCCGACCACGGTCAGCAGGCTGACCATCGCGCTGTTGAGGAAGAACGTGCCGAAGCTGAGGTCGAAGTTGCCCCAGCCGGCGGTGAAGTTGCCCGGGGTGAACGTCTCGGGCAGCAGGCCGACGTTGCTGACGATCTCTTCCGGCGACTTGACCGAGGTGCCCAGCATCCACAGCAGCGGATAGAGCACCACCGCCACGATCACGATCAGGATGAGCAGGCGTACCGCCTGCCGGCCGCCCGACTTGCGGCTGCTGCGTGGACGCGCCGTCGAGGTCACCGCCACCATCACTTCTCCCCGTCGGAGTAGTGCACCCAGAACCGCCCGGTGCTGAAGAAGATCGCGGTGATCAGGCCGATCGCGATCAGGAAGACCCAGGCCATCGCGGAGGCGTAGCCCATCTCCAGGTCGGTGAAGCCGGAGATGTAGAGCTTCAGGGTGTACATCAGGGTGGAGTCGACCGGGCCGCCGGTGCCGTTGCTGAGCACGAAGGCGGCGGTGAAACCCTGGAACCCGTTGATGGTCTCCAGCACCAGGTTGAAGAAGATGACCGGGGAGAGCATCGGCAGGGTGACGTGCCAGAACTGCGACCACCGGCTGGCGCCGTCGACGGAGGCGGCCTCGTACAGCTCGGTGGGCACCTGCTTGAGCCCGGCCAGGAAGATCACCATCGGGGCCCCGAACTGCCAGATCGCCAGCACCATCAGGGTCTGCAGCGCCCAGTCCGGGTCGCTGACCCAGGGCAGCCCCTCGATGCCGAACAGCGCGAGGAACGAGTTGAACGCGCCGTCCCGGTTGAACATGTTGACCCAGACGATGGCCAGCGCCACGCTGCCGCCGAGCAGTGACGGCAGGTAGAACAGCGCCCGGAACAGGCCCACCCCGCGCCACGCCTTGTTGAGCAGCAACGCCACGCCGAGCGCGGCGGCCAGCTTCAGCGGCACGGCCACCAGGGCGAAGGTCAACGTGACCCGGACCGCGTGCCAGTACGACGGGTCGGCGGTGAACATCCGCTCGTAGTTGGCCAGCCCGACCCACTGCACCTCGGACAGCGGGGTGAGGATGTCGTAGTTGGTGAAGCTCAGCCAGAGCGAGAGCAGCATGGGGATCGCCGTGACGCCCATCAGTCCGATGAGCCAGGGCGAGAGGAATACGTAACCCGCCAGTCCTTCGGCGTGCCGGTCCCGCCCGACCCGACGCCGGTTGGCGTGGGGGCGGGCGGAACCGGTGCGTCCGGTCCGGCCGGGGGCCGTGGTGAGGGCCACGGGGCCGGCTCCTTTCGTCGACCGCGACGGGTCGATCAGGCGATCGCGGACTTGCAGGCGGTGATGAACTGCTCCGCCGCCTGGGCCGGGCTGGCCCGCTTGTACTGGACGTTCTCGGCGGCCTTGATCAGCTCGGACTTGACCTTGCTGTGTCCCTTGATCGGCACCTGCGGCGACTGGCCGAACTTCTGCGCCAGCTCGGACTCGACCTGGATGGACTGCTTCATCGCCGGGTCGGTCACCGACTCGCTGACCTTGGCCCGCAGGTCCATGTTCGACGGCAGCCCCCGGTCGGTGCCGAGCAGCGCCGCCGCCTCTGGGTCGTTGGCCAGGAAGTTGATCACGTCGACGGCGGTGTCGCGGTGCTTGCTGCTCTTGAACACCGACCAGTACATCGAGGCGCGGGCCCACTGGGCGCTCGGGTCACCCGGGTACGCCACGACGCCCAGCTCGTCCTTGGTGTTCTTCTTCAGGTCCGGCATCTGGTTGACCCAGACCCAGGAGGTGGCGGCCTTGCCGGTGACCACGAGCTGCTTGGTCACGTCGCTGGCGTTGCCCTCGTGGATCACGTCGGGGGTGGGGGTGGCGCCCCGGTCCCGGGCGCCCTTCCACAACTCGAACCACTTCGTCACGTCCTCGGCGGTGAAGCCCAGGTCCTTGCCGTTGTAGAGGTCCTTGCCCTGCTGGCGCAGCCAGACCCAGAACGCCTTGTAGTCGGCGCTCGGGTCCTGGGTGCCCGGAATCTTGGTCTTCCTGGCCACCTGCTCGGCCCAGGCGATGTGCTCCTCCCAGCTCTGGCCGGTGGTCGGCTCCGGGAGGCCGTTGCTGGTCAGCAGGGTCTTGTTGTAGACCAGGCCCTGGGTGTTCTCGCCGGAGGCCACCCCGGCCAGCTTGCCGTCGACGACGCCGTACTCCAGCAGGCTCTTGGGGAACTTGGACACGTCGAGCTTGCCGGAGTCCTGGTAGCTCTTGAGGTCGAGCACGGTGCTGCGGCCGGCGTACTCGGACAGGTAGTTGTCGTCGATCTGGAACAGGTCCGGCGGGTTGCCGCCGGCGGTGAGGGTGGCCAGCTTGTCGAAGTAGCCCTGGTTGGCCTGCCAGGTCTTCTCGAACGTCACGTTCGGGTGCTTCTTGGTATAGAGGGCGAGGGCGTCCTCGGTGAGCTTGGCCCGCGCCTCACCGCCCCACCAGAAGACCGAGAGCTTGACCTGTCCGTCGGCACCGGCGTCGTCGTCGCCGCAGGCCGCCGCGCCGAACATCAGCGGTACGGCGACGGCGGCGGCGACCAGGCCGCGCAGGAATCGACGACGGGGTGCGAGGGTACGGTGGTGCGGTTCGGCCGGCGTACCGGCGGTGGGGGACGTTGCGGGGTGCATGCGCTCACTCCTCGGGCTAGGAGGCGACGACGCCACCGGTGGTCACGGTCGGGCTGCCCGGGTCCGCAAGGCGATGCGGGCCCGGGCCATCCGGAACGGATCCGGGACGGGATCGACCGGGTACGGGTCCGGTCGAGTCGCGAATGACCAGTTCGGTCTGGAGCATTACCTGTGCGGTGGTGCGTCGGTCGCCGACGGCCGCTGCCCGTCCCCCGCCGCGCGGGCGGAGTTCGGAGTCGTGCTGCAGCAGCATGTCGACGGCCGTCCGGCCGGCGGCCGCGGTTGGGGTGGCCACCGTCGTCAACTTGGGGCGGGTGAGTCGGCTCAGCGCGATGTCGTCGACCCCGACCACGCTGACGTCCTGCGGCACCCGGATGCCGAGGTGGTCGAGCCCCTCGATCAGCCCGATCGCCATCAGGTCGTTGTAGGCGAGCACGGCGCTGACGCCGCTGTCGCGTACCTGGGTGGCCAGCGCGCTGCCGCCGGTCTCGGTGGGCGGGTTCGGGCCGAGCACGGTCAGCTCGGCCCCACCGGAGCGGGCGGCGGCCCCGGCCGCCCGGCGCATCTGCTGGTTGGTCCAGGAGCCGCGCGGGCCGCCGAGCAGGGCGAGCTGCCGGTGGCCGAGGCCCAGCAGGTGCTCGATCGCGGCGCGGGCGCCCTGACCGACGTCCATCATCACGCAGGGCAGACCGGTCACCTGGCGGTTTATCACCACCACCGGGACTTCCCGGCTGACCTGCTCGATCAGGGCGTTGCTCATCCGGGGGCTGCACAGCAGCACCCCGTCCACCTGCTTGGCCAGCGCGTGGACCAGCTCCTCCTCGGCGGCCGGGTCCTCATTGGTGTCGGCCACGAAGACGTGGTAGTCGCGGTGCCGGGCCTGCCCCTCGGCCGCCTTGATCAGCGGCGGGAAGAACGGGTTGGCGATGTCCGCGATGATCAGGCCGATGTTGTGGGTCCGGCCGGTGATCAGGGCGCGGGCGGCCCGGTTGGGCCGGTAGCCGAGCTCCTCGGCGCAGGCCAGCACCCGGACCCGGGTCTCCGGGTTGACCAGGTGCGGCGCCGAGAAGGTGCGGGACACCGTGGAGATGTGCACGCCCGAGGCCCGCGCGACGTCGCGGATGGTGGCTGGCACGGGCGGCCCTCTCGTCGATGGTGTGGTCGGGGTCACGTGGGTGCCGCCAATTAATGCAAACGGTTGCTCCACTGTCAACGGGAGTTTGTTACAGGTCGATTGCGGGGGCGCTCTCACCATGCCCCCTTAAGCCCACAAAAGGGTATCTATACCACGGGATTGGCATCGATCGTTGACGTGCTCTTCATCGTCGTGGTTTCTTCACTGCAAACCTTTGCAGCGACCGGGGAGGTCCACCCGATGTCACCACCCGCCACGCCGCGTCGACGGCATGCCCTGGTCGGCACCGGGGCGCGGGCCGAGATGTTCGTCCGCGCCCTGGTCACCGAGCACGCCGACACCGCCCAGCTGGTCGCCTTCGCCGACGTCAACCAGACCCGGATGGACGCGCACAACCGGTGGCTGGCCGAGCTGGGCCACCCGGCCGTGCCGACCTACCGGGCCGGCGACTTCGCCGCCATGCTCGACCGGGAACGGGTCGACGTGGTCCTGGTGACCAGCGTCGACGTCACCCACGACGAGTACATCGTGGCGGCCCTGCGGGCCGGCTGCGACGTGGTCACCGAGAAGCCGATGACCGTCGACGCGGCCCGCTGCCGACGCATCCTCGACGCGGTCGCCGAGACCGGCCGGCAGGTCACCGTCGCCTTCAACTACCGCTACAACCCGTTGCACGAGCAGGTCCGGCGGCTGCTCGCCGACGGCGCGGTCGGCGAGATCGGCTCGGTGCACTTCGAGTGGCTGCTCGACGTGCGGCACGGCGCGGACTACTTCCGCCGCTGGCACCGGGACAAGGGCAGCTCGGGCGGGCTGATGGTGCACAAGGCCAGCCACCACTTCGACCTGGTCAACTGGTGGCTCGACGCCACCCCGGTCGAGGTGTACGCGGCCGGCCGGCTGTTCTTCTACGGCGCCGACGGCCGCCGGCACGGCTACGCCCGCGACTACGACCGGGCGCACGACTCCCCCGCCGCCGCCGACGACCCGTTCGCCCTGCGGCTGGCCGACCACCCCCGGCTGCGGGAGCTGTACCTCGACGCCGAGGGAGAGGACGGCTACCACCGCGACCGCAACGTCTTCGCCCCCGGGGTGAGCATCGAGGACGACATGGCGGTGCTGGCCCGCTACTCCACCGGCGCGACGATGACCTACCACCTCACCGCGTACGCGCCCTGGGAGGGTTACCGGGTGATGGTCAACGGCAGCCGGGGCCGCCTCGAACTGGAGGTCACCGAGAGCGACTTCGTCAGCCCGGGGGCCGCCGGCGCGCTCAAGGGCGCGGCCCTGCACGGCGACGAGGCCGCCGCCGAACACGGCGCGGCCACCCTGACCCTGCGCCCGTTCTGGGCCCCGCCCACCCGGGTGCCGGTCGAGGGCTACACCCGGCAGGGCCACGGTGGCGCGGACGCCCGGATGACCCGGGTGATCTTCGGTGGCGAGCCGGACCCGCTGGACCGGGCCGCCACCGCCCGTGACGGGGCGCTGGCCCTGCTCACCGGGTTGGCCGCCAACCGTTCCTTCGCCACCGGCGATCCGGTCCGGGTGGCCGACCTGCTCACCCTGCCCTGACCGCTGCCGGCCGACCCTGCACCCACCCTGACCCGTTGCGGCCCACCCACCGGCCCACCCCGGCCGCTGCGGCCCACGCCACCACCGCCCCCGCCCTGATCCGCCGACCCGCCGCCCGTACCCGAGGAGTCCCCCGACGTGCCGACCTCTCCTGACCTGCTCCTGCCGACCGACCCGGGCGTCCGGGCCATCGCCCGCGAGCTGTACGCCCTGGCCGGGCCGCAGCCGATCATCTCGCCGCACGGGCACGTCGACCCGGCGCTGCTGGCCGAGGACCAGCCCTTCCCCGACCCGGCCCGGCTGCTCATCGTGCCCGACCACTACCTCACCCGGATGCTGCTCAGCCAGGGCGTCCCCCCGGCCGAGCTGGGCGTGCCCAGCGTCGACGGCAGCCCGGTGGAGACCGACGGCCGGACGATCTGGCGGCGCTTCGCCGCGCACTGGCACCTGTTCCGGGGCACCCCGTCCCGGCTGTGGCTGACCCGCACCTTCAGCGAGGTGTTCGGGGTGGACACCGCGCTGACCCCGGACACCGCCGACGCCGTCTACGACGAGCTGGCCGCCCGGCTGGCCGAGCCGGAGTACCGGCCCCGGGCGCTGTTCGAACGGTTCCGCATCGAGGTGCTGGCCACCACCGAGTCGCCCCTGGACGACCTCGGCCGGCACGCCAAGCTCGCCGCCGACGGCTGGGGCGGCCCGGGCGGCCGGGTGGTCACCACGTTCCGCCCGGACAACGTGGTCGACATGGAGTTCGACGGCTGGGCCGACAACGTGGCCCGGCTCGGCGAGGTGGCCGGCGTCGACACCGGCACGTACGCCGGCTACCTGGACGCGCTGCGGGCCCGCCGGGCGGCGTTCATCGCGGCCGGCGCGACCTCCTCCGACCACGGCCACCCCACCGCGCGGACCCTGGCGCTGACCGCCGACGAGGCGGCGAAGCTCTTCGACAGGGGCCGGCGCGGGCTGGCCGACGCCGCCGACGCCGAGGCGTTCCGGGCGCACATGCTGGTGGAGTTCGCCCGGATGTCCCTCGACGACGGGCTGGTGCTGCAACTGCACCCCGGCGCGGTCCGCAACCACAACCGCCGGCTGTACGCCAGCCACGGCCGCGACGTCGGCGGCGACGTCCCGCAGGCCACCGAGTACGTGCACGCGCTGGCCCCGCTGCTCGACGCGTACGGCAACGACCCGCGGCTGCGGGTGGTGCTCTACACCCTCGACGAGTACACCTTCACCCGGGAGCTGGCCCCGCTGGCGGGCGGCTACGCCGCGCTCTACCTCGGCGCGCCCTGGTGGTTCCTGGACTCCCCGGAGGTGCTGCGCCGGTTCCGGGAGGCGGTCACCGAGTCCGCCGGGTTCTACAACACCGCCGGGTTCGTCGACGACACCCGTGCGTTCTGCTCCATCCCGGTCCGCCACGACGTGGCCCGCCGGATCGACGCCGGGTTCCTGGCCCGCCTCGTCGCCGAGCACCGGCTGACCGAGGACGAGGCCGCCGAGACGGTCGTCGACCTGGCGTACCGGTTGCCCAAGAAGGTCTTCAGGTTCGGAGGGTCCGCATGAGCACCAGGATCACCGACGTCGACGTGCACGACGTCCGGTTCCCCACCGCGGCGGCCGGCGACGGCTCGGACGCGATCAACCGGGGTGACTACTCGGCCAGCTACGTGGAGCTGCGCACCGACACCGGTCCGACCGGCGCCGGGTTCACCTTCACCAACGGCCGGGGCAACGAGATCACCTGCGCGGCGATCGAGGCCCTCGCCCACCACGTCCGTGGGCGCACCGTGGAGGAGATCGCGGCCGAGCCGGTGGCGTTCTGGCGTTCGCTCACCGCCGACGTGCAGCTGCGCTGGCTGGGGCCGGAGAAGGGGGTCATCCACATGGCCGCCGGCGCGCTGGTCAACGCGGTCTGGGACCTGCGGGCCAAGCTGGCCGGCAAGCCGATGTGGCGCTACCTCGCCGAGCTGCCCACCGACGAGCTGGTCGCCAACATCGACTTCCACCACATCACCGACGCGCTCACCCCCGACGAGGCCGCCACCATCCTCGACAAGGGACTGGTCGGCGCGGCGGAACGGCTCGCGGAACTCGAGCAGGGTGGTTTTCCGTCGTACACCACCTCGGTCGGGTGGTTGGGGTATCCGGACGAGAAGGTGCGGGCGCTGACCCGCGAGGCGTACGCCCAGGGGTGGCGGGCGATGAAGATGAAGGTCGGCGGTCCGCCGGCCGACGACCTGCGCCGGGCGCGGATCATCCGGGCCGAGATCGGCCCGGACGCGCTGCTGATGATGGACGCCAACCAGGTCTGGGACGTCGACGAGGCGATCACCGCCATGACCGCGCTGGCCGAGGTCGACCCGTACTGGATCGAGGAGCCGACGCACGCGGACGACATCCTCGGGCACGCCCGGATCGCCCGCGCCGTGACCGCGCTGACCGACGGCCGGTGCCGGGTCGCCACCGGCGAGGTGGCCGCCAACCGGGTGATCTTCAAGCAGCTGCTCCAGGCCGAGGCGATCGGGGTGATGCAGATCGACGCCTGCCGGGTCGGCGGGGTCAACGAGGTGCTGGCGGAGATCCTGCTGGCGGCCAAGTTCGGGGTGCCGATCTGCCCGCACGCCGGTGGCGTCGGCCTCTGCGAGTACGTGCAGCACCTGGCGATCTTCGACTACCTGCGGGTCGGGGCCAGCCTGGACGGGCGGATGGTCGAGTACGTCGACCACCTGCACGAGCACTTCGTCGACCCGGTCCGCACCCGGGGCGGCCGGTACCTGCTGCCCACCGCCCCCGGCTACAGCGCCACCATGCGCCCCGAGTCGATCGCCCGGTTCCGCTTCCCGGACGGCCCGGCATGGCGGTGAACGGGGGCACCGAACGGCTGGGCCTGGCCACCCTGCGCCGGGTGCCCGCGCAGAGCCGACCGCTGATCCGGCCGGGCACCGTGCCGGCCGGCATCGTCCACCTGGGACTGGGCGCGTTCCACCGGGCCCACCAGGCGGTCTTCACCGAGGCGGCGATCAGTGCGGCCGGCGGCGACTGGGGCATCATCGGGGTCGCCCCGCGCAGCACCGCGCTGGTCGAGGCCCTCGCGGCGCAGGACGCGCTGTTCAGCGTCACCACGCTGGCCGCCGACCGGTCCGAGACCCGGGTGGTCGGCGCGCTGGCCGGGGTACGCCACGCGGCCAGCGACCCGGCGGCGGTGGTCGCGCTGCTGGCCGACCCGGCGATCCGGGTGGTGACGCTGACGGTGACCGAGAAGGCGTACCACCTGGACCCGGTCTCCGGGGTGCTGCGGGCCGACCCGGAGCTGACCCTCGACCTGACCACCGACCGGCTGCCGGTCACCGTGCCCGGCCTGCTGGTACGCGGGCTGCTCGCCCGTGCCGCCGCGCAGGCGGGCCCGATCGCGCTGGTCAGCTGCGACAACCTGCCGTCCAACGGGCGTCGGCTGCGCGGCCTGGTGCAGCAGTCGCTGACCCTGGCCGGGGTGCCGGACGCCGTGCGGGACGCCCTCGCCGGGCAGGTGAGCTTCCCCGGCACGATGGTGGACCGGATCGTCCCGGCCAGCACCGACGGGACGCTGGCGGACGCCCGCGCCGCGCTGGGGGTGGCCGACCTGGCGGCGGTGGCCGCCGAGCCGTACACCCAGTGGGTGCTGGAGGACGACTTCCCCGGCGGCCGGCCCCGGTGGGAGCAGGCCGGCGCGGTGCTCACCACCGACGCCGGGCCGTGGGAGCGGCTGAAGCTGCGCGGCCTCAACGGCGTGCACTCCGCGGTGGCCTACCTGGGGGCGGTGGCCGGCCGCGAGACGATCGCCGAGGCGCTGACCCTGCCCGGCCTGACCGACGTGCTGCGCCGGTTCGTCGCCGACGACGTGGCCGCCAGCTTCACCCCGCCCGACGGGGTACGGGTCACCGGGTACGGCGACGAGGCGCTGGCCCGCTTCGCCAACCCGGCGATCCGGCACCGCACCCTCCAGGTGGCGATGGACGGGTCGCAGAAGCTGCCGCAGCGGGTCCTGCACACCGCCGTCGATCTGCGCGCGCAGGGTCGGCCGGCGTACTGGTCGGCGCTGGTCGTGGCGGCCTGGCTGCGGTTCCTCGACGGGCGGGCCGACGACGGCACCGTGCTGCCGCTGGACGACCCGCTGGCCGACCGGATCACCGCCGCGCTCGCCACCGCCGGGGACACCCCCGCCGGCACGGTCGAGGCGCTGTTCGCCCTGCCGGAGGTCTTCCCGGCCGCGCTCGCCGACGACGACGGGTTCCGCGCCGACGTCGCCGGGTGGCTCGGCGCGCTGCGTACCCACGGGGTGGCGGCGGTCCTGGCGGGCGCGGCGTGACCGCCCCGGTGCCGCCGGCCGCCGCCGGTGGGCTGGCCGCCCAGGGCGCGCCGGCCACCCGCGACGCCACCGCAACGCCGACCGGCACCGGGGTCGCCGTACCCCGGGTGGCGATCGTCGGCGCGAACGGGCACGGCAAATGGCACCGGCGGACGGTGGCCCCGCTGCACGCGGCGGGACGGTTGCAGCTGGTGGCGCTGGTGGACGTGCGGCCGATCGAGGACGAGCCGGCCGCGCCCGTGCCGGCCGGGGCCACCGTGCACACCGACCACCGGGAGATGCTCGCCGCCACCCGGCCGGACGTGGTGATCGTCTGCACCCCGCCGCACACCCACCTGCCGATCGCCCTCGACGTCCTCGCCGCCGGTGCGGACCTGCTGCTGGAGAAGCCACCGGTGCTGTCCACCGCCGAACACCGGACGCTGGCCGGGGCGCTGACCGCGACCGGCCGGGCCTGCCAGGTCGGCTTTCAGGCGCTCGGGTCGGCGGCGCTGGCGCAGTTGTCGGCCGCCGTCGGGCAGGGCCGGCTGGGCACCGTCACCGGCATCGGCACGGTCGCCGCCTGGCAACGACCGGACGGCTACTTCGCCCGCTCCCCGTGGGCCGGCCGACGCACCCTGCACGGTCGGCCGGTGCTGGACGGGGCGTTGGTGAACCCGCTCGCGCACGCGGTGATGCAGTGCCTGGCGGTGGCCGAGACGGTGACCGGCGCGCCGGTCCGGCCGTCGGAGATCGAGCTGGAACGCTACCGGGTCCGGCCGATCGAGGTGGACGACACCGCCGCGCTGCGGATCGTCGTCGCCGGCGGGCCGCCGATCGTGGTGGCGGTGACGCTGGCCGGGGAGGACTTCGTCGCCGGTGAGGTGATCGTGACCGGCACCGCCGGGCGGGCGGTGCTGGAGTACCCGACCGACCGGCTGCTGCTGCCCGGTGACCCGCAACCCCGGGTGGTGCCGGGGCGGCGGGGGCTGCTGGAGAACCTGCTCGCCCACCGCGCCGACCCGGCCGGCACCCCGCTGATCGCCCCGCTGGCCCGGACCGCCCCGTTCACCGCCGTGCTGGAACAGGTGCAGCGCGCTCCCGAGCCGACCATGCTCGGCGGCGACCTGGTCACGGTGACCGGCAGCGGACCGGAGCGGGCGGTGACGGTGCGCGGGATCAACGCGGTGCTGCGCCGGGCCGCCGAGCAGGGGGCGCTGCTGTCGGAGCTGGCGGTGCCGTGGGCGGTGCCGCCGGTGCGCACCGCCCTGGCGGCGCAGGACGACTGACCCACCACCCACCACCACACCCTCCGGAGAGTCCTATGCGTCCACGCACCACCGGGGCGGCCCTGGTCGCCCTCTCCCTCCTGCTGACCTCGGGCACCGCCGCGTACGCCGCGCCACCCGACGGGCCGCCCCGGGCCGTCGAGCGGATCGCCCGGCAGACCCTGCCGGCCGGTGACGGCTGGGCGGCCGACGGCCCCGGCACCACCGGCGGCGCGGCGGCCGGCCCGGACCAGGTCCACCTGGTACGCAGCCGGGCCGGCCTGGTCCGCGCGCTGGGCGGCGACAACGCCACCAACCGGAGCAACGCCACCCCGAAGGTGATCGTCGTGGACGGCACTGTGGACGGGTTCGCCGCCGACGACGGCAGCCTGCGCAGCTGTGCCGACCTGGCCGACCCGGAGTACCGCCTGCCGGCCTACCTGGCCGCGTACGACCCGGCGGTGTGGGGCATGGTGCCGCCGACCGGGGCACTGGAGGCCGCCCGGGTCCGCTCGGTGGCCAACCAGACCCGGCAGACGCAGATCAACGTCGGCCCGAACACCACGATCGTCGGCCGACACGGGGCGGTCCTCACCGGACTGACCCTGATGGTCGACGGGGCCGACAACGTGATCGTCCGCAACCTGACCTTCGACGACACCCGGGACTGCTTCCCGGCCTGGTCGCCCACCGACGGCGCGACCGGCAACTGGAACTCCCAGTACGACCAGATCTCGGTACGCCGCAGCGAGCACGTCTGGGTCGACCACAACACCTTCACCGACGGCGACAATCCGGACAGCGCCCAACCGGTGTACTTCGGCCGGCCGTACCAGGTGCACGACGGATCGTTGGACATCACCCACACCGCCAGCCTGGTGACCGCCTCGTACAACCGGTTCACCGGAAGGGACAAGCTGATGCTGATCGGCTCGTCCAACACGGTCGGGCCGGACGTCGGCCGGTTGAAGGTGACGCTGCACCACAACCTGTTCGACCGGGTGCTCCAGCGGCTGCCCCGGGTCCGCTTCGGCCAGGTCGACGTCTACAACAACTGGTACCGGCTGGCCGGCGACGACTTCGCGTACGCGATCGGCGTGGGCGTGCAGTCCGCCGCGTACGTGGAGAACAACTTCTTCACCCTCGGCGTCGGCGTCGCCTCCGGCGACCTGCTGTACGACTGGGGTGGCACCGCGGTCACCACCCGGGGCAACTGGGTGGACGCCGACCGGGCGCTGCCCCGACCGGTCGACCTGGTGGCCGCCTACAACGCGACCCACGACCCGGACCTGGGCGGTGACGCCGGCTGGACGCCGACCCTGCGCGCGTCGCCGGCGGTGCCCGCGCCGCTGGTGCCGCTCGTGGTGGGGCCGCTCGCCGGGGCCGGCCGACTGCCCCTGTGACCCGCCCCCGGTCGGGCCGCGCCGTCCCAGGTGCGGCCCGACCGGGGCGATCGTCGCGCCCCTCGCCGGCGGCCCGCGCGACGACGGGCCGGCACCGGTCGGGGTGCCGGCGGTCGGTGCCGGGTCACCGCGGCAGGGTCATCACCTCGGCGCCGTCGGGGGTGATGGCGATGGTGTGTTCGCTGTGTGCCGTCCGGCAGCCGGTCACGCTGCGCAGCGTCCAGCCGTCGGCGTCGGTGACGAGTTCGGCGGTGTCCGCCATCACCCAGGGCTCCAGGGCCAGCAGCAGCCCGGGGCGCAGCCGGTAGCCGCGACCGGGCCGGCCGGTGTTGGACACGTGCGGGTCCTGGTGCATGGTCGAGCCGACGCCGTGGCCGCCGAACTCGGTGTTGATCCGGTATCCCGCCGCGTCGAGGACGCTGCCGATGGCGTACGAGATGTCACCCACGCGCGCGCCGGGGCCGGCGGCGGCGATCCCGGCGGCCAGCGCGCGCTCGGTCGCGTCGATCAGGGCGACGCTCTCCGGGGACGGCGCGTCGCCCACGACGAAGCTGACGGCCGAGTCGGCGACCACGCCGCCGAGACAGACCGCGAGGTCGAGCGAGAGCAGGTCACCGTCGGCGAGCGGATAGTCGTACGGCAGGCCGTGCAGCACCGCGTCGTTGACCGAGGTGCAGATGTAGTGGCCGAACGGCCCGCGTCCGAAGGACGGCTCGTAGTCGACGTAGCAGGACTGCGCACCGGCCTCGACGATCATGTCCTGCGCCCACTGGTCTATCTCCAGCAGGTTGGTGCCGACCGTGCTGCGACTCTTCAGTGTCCGCAGGATGTCGGCGACCAGAGCGCCGGTGTCCCGCGCACGCACCAGGTCGGCGGGGTTCAGGATCTCGATCATGCGGTGCCTTCCTCGGACCACCAATAAATATCCCGGCCATGTTATCCCGGTACTAGAATCGCAGCCATGGTCAGGTTGCCGCTCACTCCCGCCGAGGTCGAACGCGGACAACGTCTCGGCGCACTGCTGCGCCGCGCCCGGGGGCAGCGTTCGATGCTCGGCACCGCGCTGGCCGCAGGGCTCTCACCGGAGACCCTCCGCAAGATCGAGTCCGGCCGGGTGGCCACCCCCGCCTTCCCGACCATCGCGGTGCTCGCCGACGTCCTGGGCCTCTCGCTCGACGCGGTCTGGGCGGAGATAAGGCGGTCCGACGGCGGCATCGGTCTCGCCGACCCGGTGCCCGACCCGGGCGAGCGGTTGGCCTCGTAGCCGCCGCCGACCGCCGGGTCGCCCCGGTCCGGCCGGGGCGCGACAGCATCCGCCCACTCCCGCCGGCCGGGATCGCCACCCCGCATGGCCGGCATCACCCGCCGGGAGGCCCCGCCCCCGGGGGCGGCACCCGGCGGCGGGCCGGGACAGGCAGAATGGCCCGGGGACGACGATCGGGGCTCGCCGGCACCGGTCGGCCTGTTGGTAGTCGACCTGCCTCGACCCCGGCGGCAAGGATCAGCGGGAGGTGGACGCGGGTGACGGGTGGACGCGACGTCGGCGCGAGCTGCCCCGACCCGACGGCCGGACGCCGCCCGGCGGACGACCCGCCCGGCATGCCGTCGCCGGCCGGCCCGATGGTCCGGGACGCGCCGGTGGTGTTCCGCGCCGCGCTGGCCGCCGACCCGGCCCAACTCTCCCCCACCCGGGAGGCGCTGCGGTCGTGGCTGACCTGGGCCGGGGTGGACGAGGCGGACCTGGAGGTGGTGCTGATCGCCGTCGGCGAGGCGTGCGCCAATGCCATCGAGCACGGTTGCCGCTTCGCGTCCGAGGCCACCGTCACGGTACGGGCCGGGCTGCACGCCGGCCGACTGGAGATCGAGGTGTCCGACACCGGCGGCTGGCGGGAGGGCCCCTCCGACGGGCGGGACCGGGGTCGGGGGCGACTGATCATGGCCCGGTTGATGGACGAGGCACAGCTCGACGGCACCCCCGGCGGGACGACGGTACGCCTGGTCAAGCACCTTTCCGGCAGGAGGTGACCCGGTCACATGCCCGACGACGGGGTCCGCTGGACAGTGAAGATCGGCTATAAGTAGGCGATGGAGTTCCCGCCGTACCTCGCCACCATGCCGATGCACGCGATCACCGAGCTGCACGGCGAGCCGGGCCTGCTGGCCCGGTTCCGGTTGGAGCTGCCGGCCTTCGCGGCGGCCGACCGGGACCGGCTGACCGCCGCCCTGGACCTCGCCGCCGAGCTGCACCGCGACGACCGCCGCTCCCGGGAGCCCTACCTCAACCACCTGCTGCGGGTGTCGATCCGGATGATGCACCACTACCAGGTGCGCGACGTCGACGTGATCGTCGCCGGCCTGCTGCACGACGCGGTGGAGGACCACCCCCGGGAGTTGGCCGGCGCGGAGGCCGTCGATCCGACCGCGGGGGCGCTGGCCACGCTGGCCGACCGGTTCGGGGCGCGGGTGGCCCGGCTCGTCGGCGCGGTCACCAACCCGGTGTACGACCCGGACCGGGACCCGCACGTGCAGTACCGCGAGCACGTCGCGGCCAGCCTGGACCGGGAGCCGTGGGCCCGGGTCATCAAGGTCAGCGACTTCACCGACAACGGCGTGGGGGTGGTCTACGCCGTCGGGCCCAAGGTGGCCCGCTCGGCGGCGAAGTACCGTCCACTGGTGCCGGTCTTCCGTGATCTGATCGCCCGGCCGGACACCCCGCTGTCGGCACCGGTGAAGCGGCACATCTTCGCCCAGCTCGACCTGGCCGAGGAGCGGTTCAGCGCGATCCTCGACCACCCCAACTGACCACGGCCCCCGGCACCGGCGCTGCCCGTCCCCCACCGACCGGGCAAGGGGGCCGGCTCAGCACGCCGGGCGTGGCCGGCGGGCAGGAACAGCGCGGCGCGCCGGGCCAGCGGCAGAAGACGGCTCAGTGCGCCACGCCTCAGTGCGCCACGCCGCCCGGCGGGGCGGCCACGCCGCAGCCGCCGAGGACGGCGGAGAGCCGCAGCCGCAGGGCGGGCAGCCGCTGCGGGGTGTCCCGCAGCACCAGCCGGACCGGCTCCCGGGCACCCGCCGACACCCCGCCGACCACGTCGAGCAGCGTGCCGAGCTGCCCGGGCGGCTCGTCGGCGAGCAGCAGACCGGCGTCGGTCACCTCCAGGGTGACCGGCCCGACGTCGAGCCGGTCGGCCAGCACGTCGGCGAGCGCGTCCCAGTTGCGGCCGAAGTGTCCGGGCAGGTCGAGGGCGTCGGCGAGGGTGTCGAACAGCGCGGGGCGGGTACGGGCCGCCGCGCCGGACACGGTGGCCGACGGCGTCGGGTGCCCCGGCGGCCGGGCCTCGTCGGTCACCCGCAGCCACCCCGGCTGACGCTGTCCGGTCATCGTGCATCCTCCTGCTCGCCCGGGGCGGGCCGGCGGACCGGCCCACCCCGATGGTCCTGGCTCAGATCCGGTAGAAGTTCGCGTAGTGGTCGGGCGAGAACCAGGTCGCCCCGGTGCTCCTGTTCACCACGATGCGGTACGCGTCCCGCGCCGCGCCGGAGACCCGCGGATAGACGTCGTACTCGTAGTAGGTGGCCCCGGCGGGGAGTTGCCCCTCGTAGTTGTGGAACTGGCCGCCGGCGAAGTTCGACAGGCCGCCGCTCCAGGCGTACCAGCCCCGGCTGGTGGGGAAGCTCTTGGCCGACCAGCCGGAGCGGGCGGTACGGGCGTCCGCGCAGCGGGACATCGTGCAGGAGCCGTAGACCGCCGCCGACGCGGAGTCGGTCAGTCTCGGGGTCACCACGGACGGTCCGACCAGCACCGCCGCGACCATGGCCGTCAGCAGGGCGAGCGTGCCCAGCAGGCGACGCGGTCGGGTGACGGGGTGCGGAGCGGGGGTGGCAGGGGTCGGGGCGGTGACGGGGTTCGCGGGAGTGCGCAACGGGTCCTCCGGGTCGCGGGGGCCGACAGGAATGCATCGACCGAGATGGTTATCTCGGTCAGCCACATTCTGGCGGGAGGCGAACCCCGCCGACCAGAGGTCAGCCTGGCAATCGTGGATGAACGCACCATGATCGGCACCCCACCGCCGGCTGAATGGTCAGTCGGCCCGGCCGGGACCGGGCAGCCCCGTCGGCCGCCCGGCCCCGGAGCGGGTCAGCAGCCGATCCGACTGCTGCCCAGGGCGACGTCGTCGTACCAGATGGTGTCCGCGCCCTCGCCGTAGCTCTCCCAGCCCAGCTTCAGGTCGGTCAGCCGGGGCCGCCAGGTGCGGTTGTACCACTGGCCGTCGACGTCGTGGGTGGCCACCCCGTCGGCGGTCAGCCCGGTGATGGCGGTGCCGTCGAGCCAGGTACGCAACTGTCCCTGGTTGCCGTCGACCATGAACTCCAGGCACGTCCAGCGCCCGGTGGGCAGCGGCACGCTCAACGCCACCCCGGCCGGGCTCTGCTCGGGCAGGGTCGCGTCGTCGGAGGCCCGGTTCCACTGCAACGCGCCGTTCTGGCCGCCCATCCGCAGGTCCTTGTTGCCGTCGGCGGTGTCGGTCATCGCCGTCATGGTGACGTGCTGGGTCGGCAGGGCGGTGGTGTGGCGCAGCCAGATCCGGCCGTACCGGACGGTGCCCACGGCGCTGAGGTCCTTGTTGGACCGGACGAAGACGTGGTTGCAGTAACCGGCCGCGCCGTCGATCCGCAGCGAGCGGCTACCGCTGTGCGTGGTGGTCGTGTCCACCGCCGCCCGGCCCGCCCCGGAGCAGTCCGGGTTGACCACGCTCCAGTCGCCGGCCGGCGTGGTGCCGGTCTGGTTCTCGAATCCGTCACAGAGCACCGCGCCGGCACACCCGGCCGGCGGCGGCGTGGTCGGCGGAGGAGTCGTGGGCGGCGGGGTGGTCGGGGGCGGCGTGGTCGGCGGCGGGGTCGTCGGGGGCGGCGTGGTCGGGGGCGGGGTCGTCGGCGGCACCGGCGTGGTGGTCGGAGGCACCGGCGTGGTGGTCGGCGGCGGACCGCCGTTGCACGGTACGCCGTTGAGCGCGAACCCGGTCGGCGCGGTGGCCCCCGAGGTGCTGGTGCCCTGGACGCCGAACTCGGTCGAGCCGCCGGCCGGGACACTGCCGTTCCAGGCGACGTTACGGGCGGTGACCGTCGTGCCGGCCTGACTGACCTGGGCGTTCCAGCCACCGGTGATCCGCTGGCCGCCCGGGTAGGACCAGGTGACGGTCCAACTGCTCAGGGCGGTGTCGCCCGGGGAGACCCGGACGTTGGCGGTGAAGCCGCCGGTCCACTCGTTGGGCTGGTAGTCGATCCGGCAGCCCTGGGCCGCCGAGGCGGTGCCGGCGAGCACGGTGGTGACGGCCGCCGCCACCGTGACGGTGGCAGCCACGGCGGCGGTGATACGGGTACGGGAAATCCTCACAGGGGTCCTTCCGGCTGGCCGTCGGTGTGGACCGACGGCACGGGAGCAGTGACATCGCTCGCGCGTCGACGTGCCTTCTCGGCACATGGACAACAGCCCGGCTCAGGCTGAACAGCCGCCCGGCAACTCGGCGGCACCCGGACCCAATGTAGTGATGGTTGCCTATGGAAACAAGTGCGTCGTCGACCCGCAGACAGGCGAACCAGCATCGGGGCGATCCGGCGGCTCGACAGGCCCAGGGCAACCATGAGCACGAACGTCGTCCCGCTCGCCCCGGCCGATCACCGACATCTGCCCAGGCGGGATCGCCCCCCAACCGGACGGCCAGCTCCGGTATCGACAGCGCACAGATCCGAGCGGCCGCCTCGGCCGGTCGACACGTGATCGGGTCGACCGGCCGAGGGCGGCTCAGCGGCCAGCGGTGAGGCTGGCGCAGTCGGTCTCGTCAGGCAGCAGCGGGCGGAGGGTCACCGTCCACCGCTTCCCGCCGGAGGTCCACGGGGTCGCGGCGTTGGCCTTGCCGGCGGTGGCGATCAGTTGTTGCACGGCGGTGCCGGTGACCGTCACACAGCCCAGGTTGAGGCCCTCGCCGAGGCTGGCACCGGGCAACGTCGGGCCGAGCCACTCCACCCTGGGCTGCTTCGCCGTCTCCGGGGTGGCGACCCACGGCCCGGCCACCGCCGCGATGGCGGTCGGCTGGTACGGCTGCGTCGCCGCGCCCGCCGGGTCGGTCACCTTGTCGGCGAACGCCCGCAGTTTGTCGCGGGCGGCCTGCTGGGCGGCGGTCAGGCCGGACTGCGGGCCGGTCGCCTCGCCCAGCGCGTAGACCTCCAACTGCTCGGTGCCGACCGACCCCCGGATGGTGAAGCGGGTGGTGGCCACGTCGGTGATCGACGGGGTGCCCACGTCGACGGAGCTGCCCACCCCGGCGGCGCGGGCCTGCTCGACCAGCTTCGCCACCTCGGCCGCGCTGATCGTGCGGACCTGGATGTTGGGCAGCGCCGGCCCGGGATAGCTCAGGACCGTCGGCCCCTGGGTGATCACCCGGCCGTCACCGTAGACGCTGACGGCCGGCAGCCGGGTGAGGTTCGTCTCGGGCCGCACGAAGCCGCCCGTGTGGTCGATCCGGAGCACCGGCACATCGGCCGGAAAGGTAGGCGTGGCATCCTCGGATGCACCGGTCGGCTCACCCTGCCCCGCGCAGGCAGCCGTGAGCAGGAGCAGCGGAACGACCGCCACCCACATGCCTCGAAAACTCGTCATACCCCTTGGACGCACCCAGACCCCCCACGGCTCCCCCCACTTTCCCCACCCCCACCCCACCTCCCGCTCCCACCCCACCCCACCCCGCCCGGTGATCAAGAGGTTTACGTCAAGGTTGATCTTCTGAATGACACAAACCTCTTGATCACCGGGGCGGGGCGCTCGGCGTGGGGCGCGGGCGAGGTGGAGCGGAGACGCAGGGCGCAGAGCCTGCCATGCGCCTGGTGATCAAGGAGTTTGCGTCATCGGGGAAATCAAAGTTGACGTAAACCTCTTGATCACCAGGCAGATCGCCGCGTGAGGCGGGGTGAGGGGGGTCAACGGGTCAGGGTTCGCGCATCCAGAGCTTCGGGTCGGCGATGAAGACGCCCTTGCCCTGGTGTCGGCGAATGACGCGCAGTGCCTCCAGCCGCACGTAGACCATCTGGATCGTCGACGTGCCGACCTTGTAATCGGCCGCCATCTCCGCGATCGAGGGCAGCTTATCCTCTGGCTTGAGCTTCTTGGCCCTCACGCCGGCGATGACGTCGTCAGCGATACGGATGTAGTCGGGTGTCGTAGGCATGGCGCTCCTTGCGTGGCACGCCAATTCGATCACGAATCGCCCACGGGCGACAACACTCAGTGGTTGACTTAAACGACTAAGCCGTTAGTGTTGAGCGTGAGCCGCTCCTCGCGTGGCAACGAGAACGGCTTTCCCCTGGTCGGGGCGGGTGCGGGTGCCCGTCCCGACCCCATCCGGCTGCCCTGCTGTCGTACCGCCGATGTGGGCTGCGACGGCCGGGCCGGCGGGTCGTCCGCAGCCGGCGGCGGACGACCCGCCTTCCAGCACCACCGATAGGACCCTTCCACCCTCCCCCGCACCGGAAAGGACCCCCGTGGCCCAGGTGTATCGGGGTGGCCAGCCCTACGGGACCGGCCGCCCGGCGCTACTGACCCCCCACGAGGTACGCACCCACGAGTTTCCGCCACGCCGACGCGGCGTCGACCCCGTCGAGGTACACCGGTTCCAGGCCCGACTCGCCGACGAACTCGCCGCGTTGTACCAGGAGATCCGCGTCCTGGCCCAGGAGAACGACCGGCTGAGGCGGGCCCTGCGCGACTGGCAGGCCCGGCAGTGCCGACCGCGCAACGGCGGGCCCTGGTGAGCGGCGGGACACCGGCCGTCGCGCCACCCCGCCCCGGTGAGCTGCTGATCATCGACCGGGCCGCCTCGGTGCAGTTCGCCGGGGAACGCGCCCTGCGGTTCCGGGTCGTGTCGGTGGGCGAGACCGTGCCCTATCGGGCCTGGCTCTGGCTCACCGGGTACGTCCTGGATCGGCACGACCGGGCGGTGTCCAGGCGGGAGATATTCGTCCGGCTCGACGGCCTGCGCCCGGCCCCGCCAGCGGCCCCACCGACCCGGGCCGACCGGGGCAACGCCGCGCGATCACCAGCGCCGACCCCGCCGCCCCGAGTCGGTTCCGCCGGTGCGCGGCCGGCAGCGTCTGCCCGCCGCACTGAGCCGGCAACACCGGTGCGCGACCGACAGCACCAGGCCCGCCGGGCCGGCACCGGTTCCGGGTGAACCGGCCGAGCTGAACCGTGCCGGGCGGTTCAGGGCACCGGAGTCTCCTCGGTGGGGTGGCGATCGGGTTGGCCCTGGCGGGCGCGCAGGAACGGGCCGAGGCCCATTCCGTCCTCGGTGGCCAGGAACGCGCCGCGCGCGGTGAGCAGCGTCTCGTCGGCGTGCGTCATGCAACCCCACGCCGTGTCGCCCCACGAGTCGGCGAGCTTGACCTCTGCCGGCTCGGGGCACGGCTCGCCGCGCGGGCCGCCGATCTGGCACCGGGCGGGTGCGCCGCCGCGCCGACCGACCGCCTCGGCGGCCTCCCGGATCAGCGAGAACCGCACCTCACCGCCCGCCTGCGGGTCCCGCTCCTGCGGCGGTACGGCCTGCCGCTGCCCGAAGGCGACCACGTTGCCGTCGGGGTCGGTGACCCGGCACTCGCCCCCGGGGGCGTGCTCCGGGTAGCCGGCCTTCTCGACCGGGTGCCCGGCGGCGGTGAGCCGCTCGGCGGTCGCGGTCAGGTCGTCGACGTACAGGTAGACGAGCAGGGGCAGCTCGACGGTGACCAGGCGGGGGGTGACCGCCGCCAGCAGCAGCGTCAACTCCCCGCACCGCAGGTACGACCAGCGTGATCCGCCGTCGCCGCCGGCCCGGATCTCGGTGTAGCCGAAGATCTCGTAGAACCGTCGGGCCGCGTCGGCGTCCGCCACGTACAGCACCGGCACCTGGGCCCGCACACCACTTTGCACGGCGTCACTCTAGCCACTGCCGATCGGGAACTCACGTCTCACAGTTCGGGTTTTCGATCCCGCGCCATCGCCCCTGTTCACGGCCCCGCCGGGAGCGGTCGGGGCGCGGGGCGGCGGGACGGCTCGTCGGTCAGGTGGCCAGGGTGGCGTACCGGCCGGCGCGGGCCACCAGCGTCTCGTGGGTGCCGGACTCGACGATCCGACCGTGGTCGAGCACCGCGATCTGGTCGGCGTGCCGCACGGTGGAGAGCCGGTGCGCGATGGTGATCACCGTGCGCCCCTCGGCGAGGGTGTCGAAGGCCCGTTGCACGGCGCGTTCGGTCTCGGTGTCCAGCGCGCTGGTCGCCTCGTCCAGCACCAGCACCCGGGGGTCGCGCAGCAGCGTACGGGCGATCGCCAGACGCTGCTTCTCGCCGCCGGAGAAGCGGTGGCCCCGGGAGCCGACGACCGTGTCGTACCCGTCGGGAAGGGCGGCGATCAGGTCGTGGATCTGCGCGGCGCGGGCGGCGTCGGCCAACTGGGCGTCGGTGGCGTCGGGGCGCGCGTACCGCAGATTCTCCCGGATGGTGGTGTGCAGCAGGTAGGTCTCCTGGCTGACCACGCCCACGACGGCGGCCAGGTCGGTGAGGCGCAGGTCGCGCAGGTCGACACCGTCGATGGTGATCCGGCCGGCGTCCGGGTCGTGCAGGCGGCTGACCAGGGCGGCGAGGGTGCTCTTGCCGGAGCCGGTCTCGCCGACCAGGGCGAGGCTGGTGCCCGCCGGGACGTCCAGGCTGATGCCGGCGACGGCGGCGGTGTCGCTGCCGGGGTAGCTGAAGGTGACGTCCTCGACGCGCAGGTGCCCGCGCACCCGGGTCGGGTCGAGCGGCACCGGCCGGGCCGGGTCGTCCACCTCCACCGGCAGGTCGAGGTACTCGAAGATCCGGGCGAACAGCGCCAGCGAGGCGGTCAGCGTGACGCCCACGTTGAGCAGCCCCATCAGCGGCCGGAACAGCCCACCCTGTAGGGCGGTGAAGGCGACCAGGGTGCCGATGCTGAGCGTGCCGGCGGTGCCGGGCAGCCCCGCGCCGAGGTAGATCACCGCCGGGATGGCGGCGAAGATGATCGTCATGGTGGCCATCCGCCAGCGGCCGGCCAGCTCCGAGCGCAGCTCCAGGTCGACCAGGCGGGCCGAGCTGGTGGTGAACCGGTCGATCAGCGCGCCACCCGCGCCGAGGGTCTTGCTGAGCTGCACGCCGCTGATCGACAGCCCCTCCTCGATGGTGACGTTGAGGTCGGCCAGCTCCCGCTGGCGCTGGGCGGTGATCTCGCGGCGCATCGCGGCGACCCGGCGGGTCAGCCAGATGGCCGGCGGCAGCACCACCAACGAGACCAGGGTGAGCCGCCAGGACAGCGCCACCATGGCGACCAGGGTGGCCACCACGGTGGTCAGGTTGGACGCGATCGACGTGGCGGTGGAGGTGACCACGGCCTGCATGCCGCCGATGTCGTTGGTGATCCGCGACTGCACCTCGCCGGTGCGGGTGCGGGTGAAGAACGCGATCGACTGCCGGTGCAGATGGGCGAAGACGTCGGTGCGCAGCCGGTGCATCACCAGCTGCCCGACCCGGGTGGAGATCCAGGTCTGCGCCACGCCGAGCACGGCGGTCACCGCCGCCACGGCGATCATGCCGACGACCAGCCAGACCAGCAGGGTCAGGTCGCGTTCCGGCAACGCGCGGTCGATCACCGCCCGCAGCAGGAAGGGCGAGGCCATCGCGACCATCGACGACACCACGATGATCGCGGTGACCACGGCCAACTGCCCACGGTACGCGGTGAACAGCCGACCGATCCGGCGCAGCGAGACGGCACGGGCCTGGGACTTCTCGGCGGCACTGACGGTCCGGGGGGCGCCGCCGCGGCCCTCCCGGTGGGTTTGGGTGGTATCCAAGGGTTCCTTCTTTCGTCCGGGGGTGCGTGCTTCGTGTTGTCACCGGGGTTGGTGCTCCCGGTCGGGGGTTTCACGGGTTCGGGTAATGCTGAGGTTACCTCATCATGAGGTAGCAACAGCGACTCCTGCTACCGTATTCCGGTGACCGGTGCGACATCCGACCCGCCAGCCGAACCGGCCGCGCGCTCCGGCTCTCCGCCAGCCGAGCGCGTTGCTGAACCGCCGGCCGCGCGCTCCGCCCCTCCACCGGCAGCGCGCGTTACTGAAGCGCCGGCCACCTGCTCCGTCGAGCCGTCGACCGAGCCGGCCGAGGAGAGCCTCGCGGAGTTGTTCTGGGCGGTGGCCCGACGGCTGCGCCACCAGTCCCGGCGTACCCTCGAACCCTGGGACGTCAACCCCGGACACGCCCGCGCCCTCGCGGTGCTGACCCGGCACGGCGCAATGCGGCTCAGCGCCCTCGCCGAGCACCTGCACATCGCACCCCGCTCCACCACCGAGGTCGTCGACGGCCTGGAGGAACGCGGGCTCGTCGCACGCCGGCCCGACCCGGCCGACCGGCGGGCGACCCTGGTCGCGCCGACCGACGAGGGTACGCGCGTCGGCGCGGCCATCCGGACGGCCCGCAGCGCCGAGGCGGAACGCTTCTTCGGCCACCTCTCCCCCACCGACCACACCGACCTCACCCGCATCCTCCGCACCCTCCGCGACTGACCCCACCCGCCGGCCACCTGGCACCTGGCACCTGGCACCTCGCACCTCGCACCTCGCACCTGGAGAGCCACACCGAGGTCCGACATGCCGCGCCGCGCTGTCCCGTGCAGCGCCGCACCAGCCGTGCCGCGCTGCCCCGCACCGCCCTGCCCCACGCCGTCCCGCCGTCCCGCCGTCCCGCCGTCCCGCCGTCCCGTGCGGCGTCGCATCACACCGTGCCGCGCTGCCCCACGCTGCGCCGTGCGGCCTCGCGCCACATCGTTCCTCGCTGCCCCGCACCGCCCGGCCCCCCGCCATCCCGTGCGGCGTCGCATCACGCCGTTCCTCGCTGCCCCGTACCGTCCTGCCCCCACGATGCGCCGTGCGGCGTCACACCACCGTGCCGCGCTGCCCCGTGCTGCCCCACTGCTTGTGAGTGTCAGTCCTGCAGGTGTTCATGGCGGTGGGAAGGCAGTGTCTCGACCGACCAACGTGTCTGCGCGTCGGGTGGCGAGGATCGCGTGCACCTCGCGACGGACCGCATCGGGCTCGTGGACCAGGCGGTGGCGGGCGAAGCGCACCACCAGGATGCCGACGGTGGCGAGCAGCGCGTCCCGGCGCAGGTCGATCTCCCGCTCGCGGGGATCACCGTGGGTCGTCGCGCCGTCGAGTTCGAAGTCGACGCGCTCCCGCTCGGCGTACACGTCGAGGTAGATGGTGCGCCGACCGACGGCGATCCGGGCCTGCCGGCGGAAGACGGGCATTCCCGGGCCGGTGAAGACGTGGTCGTGCCCCCAGATCTCCAGCGGGCTACGGCAGCCGGCGGCAAGCCGGTCGAGCAGGGTGCGCAACTGCGCCCGGCCGGTCAGCCTCGGCACGGCGGTAAGCACTGGGGCGATCCGGCCCGGGGTGGTGAGCCGGTCGTTGACGGCTTTGATCACCGGAGCGGGGCGATCCTGCGGGGGCAACACCGACCAGGCGTCGACCAGTGCCCGTTCCAACCGCACCACCGCAAGACCACGCCGGGTCAGCACCCCGGGTGGGGCGAGGGAGAGGTCGTCCCGGCGGTGGATCACGAGGTGCGATCGGCTCCTGAGGCCGGAACCCGCCATCACGTCCAGGCGCACCGGCTCCCCGTCCGGCTGCCTGCGTACTCCCCAGACGGCGAGGGCGGTGACACTGCCCAGCGCCGCACGCCCGTCGGCCCAGGCGAGCGCCGCCCGGTGACGGCGGGTGACGTCCAGCAGCCGGAACGCCTCGTCACCATCGGGTCCGACGGCTCCCACCCCGGCAACGGAACCCGGCGCGGCACGACCGAAGGTGGCCGAAGCCCTCGACGCAGCGGCGGAGACAGGGGTACGCCCAGCGACGCCGGCACTGTCGACAGCGGAGGCCGCGCGGGCGGCAGCGGAGGAGGCACTGTCGGCAGCAGGGAAGGCGCGGGCGGCAGCGGAAGCACAGAGGTCAACGGCGGCCAGGGAGCCGGAGGCGAAAGAGCCGGAGGGGGAAGAGCCGGAGGGGGAAGAAGTGGGGGTAACGGAGACAGTGAAGGCGGAGGGGGTGATGAGGGCGGCGTCGACGTAGACGCCGGGCAGGACCCGCCGGAGTTGGCCCACGCGATGGGCACGGGTGAGCACCCAGGCCGGCACCACCTGCACCACTGCCCGGCGCGTCACCACCCCATCGTCCCGCTCCACCAACGCTCGCAACACCGGGTGCATGCCCGAAGGCTGCCTCCGGCAGGCGTACCGCAGCAACACTCCGCTACCGCCCTGTGGACACCCACCACCGCTGTGGACAACACCCCACTCGTCAACGAGATCTGCTAAGGAACCAAGGCATCCCTGGCCGGGCTACCGGGTGCGCTCAAGATCAGATTGCAATTACGAGCACTTTCCCCGGCGTGTCGTCTACTTTTCGGCACTCTGATCACCAGTGCAGCACGACGCGGGGGCGGGACGCGGGGCCGGGGCGGGGGCGGGGGCGGGACGCGGGGGCGGGACGCGGGGGCGGGACGCGGGGGCGGGACGCGGGGGCGGGACGCGGGGGCCGGGGCGGGGGCGGGACGCGGGGGTGGGTGGGCGTAGCGGCGGGTGGGTGGGGTATGCGCGGGCGATGCGGGTGGTGGTGGTCGGTGGGGGGTTTTCGGGGCTCGCCGCTGCGGCGGTGTTGTGTCGGGGTGGGGCACGGGTGCGGGTGCTGGAGGCCCGGGAGCGGATCGGGGGGCGGGTGCTCACCCGGCGGCTGGACGACGGCACCGCGCTGGATCTGGGCGCGCAGTGGATCGGGCCGACCCAGGAGCGGATGGCCGCCCTGGTCGCCGGGTACGGGCTGGACACCTTCCCGTCGGCCGCCCACGGCAGGACGGCGGTGCGCTGGGACGGGCGGCTACGGGAAGCCCCGCCGGAGTCGGCACGGCGGCTGGTGGACCTGCTGGACCGCCTCGCCGCCGAGGTGGACCCGGCCGTGCCGTGGCGGGCGGCGCGCGCGGACGAGTGGGATCGGCTCACCTTCGGCGGCTGGTTGGCCACCGTCGCGCCCGATCCGGTGACCGCCCGGCATGTCGGTCGACTGCTCGCCGGTGGGTTGCTGGCGGCGGACCCGGACGAGGTGTCGCTGTTGCAGGTGCTGTTCTACCTGCGCAGCGGCGGCGGAAGTGCACTGCTGCTGGGAATGGCCGGGGGTGCCCAGCAGGATCGGATCGTGGGCGGTCCACCGGCTCTGGCAGAACGGATGGCGGCGGCCCTGCCCGCGGGCACCGTGCGGCCCGGGGCCCCGGTGCGGGCCATCCACCAGGACGATCTCAAGGTGGTGGCGTACACCGACGACGGGGCGTACCCGGCGGAGGCGGTCGTGGTGGCGATGGCCCCGGCGCTCGCGGGCCGGATCGCGTACTCCCCGGCGTTGCCCGTCCTGCGTGACGGGCTGACCCAGCGGATGCCGATGGGCTCGGCGCTGAAGCTGCACGCGGTCTACCCGACGCCGTTCTGGCGGGCCGCTGGGCGCTCCGGGGTGACCACCTCCGCGGAGGGGCCGGTGACCGAGACGGTGGACAACTCCACCCCGGGGTCGACGCGCGGGGTGCTGACCGCGTTCAGCTACGGTCGGCAGGCCCGTGAGCTGCGCCGCCTGTCGCCGGGCCGGCGACAGGCGGCGGTGCTGGCAGCGCTGGTGGAGTTGGTCGGCCCGGCCGCCGCCGAGCCCGACGATCTCATCGAGTACGACTGGTCGGCCGACGAGTGGACCCGGGGTTGCTTCTGCGGGTCGCTGACGCCGGGCTCCTGGCGGGACTACGGGCCCGCGCTGCGGCAACCGGTCGGACGGGTGCACTGGGCCGGCACCGAGACGGCGACCCGCTGGACCGGTTACCTGGAGGGGGCGGTGCTGGCCGGCGAGCGGGCGGCAGCCGAGATCCTCGCCCGCCCGACCACCTGAACCCCGCCCGACCATCGAGCCCCAGCAGACCGCGAGCCCCAGTGACCGCCGAGCCCCGGTCGACCGCCGAGCCCCGCCACCACCTGAACCCCGGCCGACCGCCGAGCCTGGGCCGACCATCGAGCCCGGCCGACCGCTGAGGCACCGGCCGACCGCTGAGGCACCAGCCGGCCGCTGAACTCCGGCCGACCGCTGAGGCACCAGCCGGCCGCTGAACTCCGGCCGACCGCGTGGACTCCGCCCCGCCACAAGAACCTTGGCCGATCCGGTCCGGCCGCACCTCGACCGTCGCGTCCCGCGCCGATCCAGCACCGGCAAGGATCGACGATCTTGACTACATCTATTGAAACCTATCTCCAGGCGTGACCTAATACCTGACAGTTCCTTTCGTCGCTCCCGCCGTACCCATGCGGCATCCCTCAGGGAGGAAAGATGAACCGTCTCCGCGCAATCGCGGGCCCGCTGCTGGCGACCGCCACCCTGGTCGCCGCCACCCTCGGCGTCGCCACCCCCGCCGCCGCCGCCCCCACCACTGCCACCCGCGACGTCGTCACCCCGGCCGCCGCCGCCCCGGCCGGCCTGCCCGGTATGGACGTCTCCAGCTACCAGGGCACCGTCAACTGGTCCGGCGCCTGGAACAACGGTGCCCGGTTCGCCTACGTGAAGGCCACCGAGGGCACCTACTACACCAACCCGTCCTTCGCCCAGCAGTACAACGGCTCGTACACCGTCGGGATGATCCGGGGTTCGTACCACTTCGCCCGGCCGGACACCACGACGGGCGCCGCCCAGGCCAACTACTTCGTCGACCACGGCGGCGGCTGGTCGAAGGACGGCCGGACGCTGCCCGGCGCGCTCGACATCGAGTACAACCCCTACGGCGCGACCTGTTACGGGCTGAGCCAGAGCGCCATGCGCACCTGGATCGCGTCCTTCGTCAACCAGTACCAGGCCCGCACCGGGCGCTGGGCGACGATCTACACCACCACCGACTGGTGGACCACCTGCACCGGCAACTACAGCGGCTTCGCCGCCACCAACCCGCTCTGGCTCGCCCGCTACGCCGGCACGGTGGGCGCCCTGCCGGCCGGCTGGTCCACGTACTCCTTCTGGCAGTGGGCGTCGTCGGGCACCTTCCCGGGCGACCAGAACGTCTGGAACGGCACCCTCGACCGGCTCCGGGTGCTGGCCTGCAACGGCCCCTGCTGACCCGACCGCCCCGACACCCGCGAGGAGCCCGCCATGAACGTTCCCGTGTCCCGGCGCAGCGTGCTGCGCGGCGCGGTCCTGCTCGGCACCGCCGGGGCGATCGCGCCGGCCCTGCTCGACGGGCCGGCCGCCCGCGCCGCCACCACCGGCCGAGCCGCCACCACCGGCCGAGCCTCCGTCACCAGCCAAGCCTTCGCCGCCGGCCGGGTCGACCAGCCGGTGATCGCCAACTGCGCCACCTGGGGGGCCCGGCCGCCGTCGTCGCCGGTGAGCGTGGTCGGCAGCCGACCCAACAAGATCATCGTGCACCACACGGCGTTTCCGAACTCGACCGACTACAGCCTGGCCCACGCGTACGCCAACTCGCGCGAGATCCAGAACCTGCACATGGACGGCAACGGCTGGCTCGACTCGGGTCAGCACTTCACCAACAGCCGGGGCGGCCACCTCACCGAGGGCCGGCACGGCAGCCTGTACGCGCTGCTGCACGGGCAGACCATGGTGCAGGGCGCGCACTGCGTGGGGCAGAACAGCCAGGCCATCGGCATCGAGAACGACGGGATCTACGTCGACGTGCAGCCACCCCGGGCGCTGTGGGACAGCCTGGTGGTCTTCTGCGCGTTCACCTGCCAGCAGTACGGCATCCCGGCCAGTCAGATCTACGGCCACAAGGACTTCGCCAGCACCCAGTGCCCCGGCCTGCTGCACGACCGGTTGCCCGAACTACGGACGGCCGTCGCCGGCTACCTAGACTGATTGCTTATATAAGTCATGCCTGATACAAAGGGGACCGTGCACGCCTTCGACGTCCTCGGCGACCCGGTGCGCCGACGCATCCTCGAACTGCTCGCGCAGGGTGAGCGGAGCGCCGGCGGGGTCTGCGCGGTCATCCAGGAGGAGTTCGGGATCACCCAGCCCGCCGTCTCGCAGCACCTCAAGGTGCTGCGGGACAACGGCTTCGCCACCGTGCGCCCGCAGGGTGCCCGGCGGCTCTACGCAGTCGATCCCGCCCCGCTGCGGGAGGTCGACCAGTGGCTGGACGGGTTCCGTCGGTTCTGGACACCGGCACTGGACGCCCTGGCCACCGAGCTGGCCCGGGGCCGACGCGAACGGCGGTCGCACACCACGACGGACGACCCGACCGAGCACCGGAGCACATCATGATCGAGACCAGCCACCAGATCAGCGCCGTACGACGCACCGTGGGCAGCCGCACCCTGGAGGCGGGTGAGGCGCGCGTGCTGACCATCAGCCAGACCTACCGGGCGACGCTGGAGGACCTCTGGGACGCCTGCACCACCATCGACCGCATCCCCCGCTGGTTCCTGCCGATCTCCGGTGACCTGCGGCTGCACGGCCGCTACCAGTTCGAGGGCAACGCCGGCGGCGTGGTGGAACGCTGCGACCCGCCGAAGAGCTTCGCCGCCACCTGGGAGATGGGCGACGAGGTCAGCTGGATCGAGGTCCACCTCACCCCGGAGAGCGACGAGCGGACCCGGTTCACCCTGGAACACGTCGCCCACGTCGACGACCAGCGGTGGACCGAGTACGGCCCCGGCGCGGTCGGCGTCGGCTGGGACTCCGGCCTGCTCGGCCTCGCCAGCCACCTGGACGCCGACGGTGGGGGGATCACCCCCGACCAGGCCGCCACCTGGATCGGCTCCGAGGACGGGCGGTTGTTCATGACGCTCAGCGGCGAAGCCTGGGCCGAGGCCGACATCGCCGGGGGCGCCGACCCGCAGGCCGCGCGGGCCGCCGCCGCCCGGACCGTCGCCGCGTACACCGGCGCGCCGCCGGCCTGAGGGTGCGGGTTTGCGCCGGGTCGCCCGGCCCGGTGCAAACCCGCGTGCGTGTTGTCGGAGCCGGCGGTCAGACTGGGCGGATGTCGATGCGCCGCGCCGAAGACGTCCTCGCCCTGCACCACGCCGGGCAGCGGGTGAGATACCTCTGCTTCTGGGGGCACCGGCCCCGGCGGGACGGCACCGTCGGCCAGAGCTGCCTGAGCCAGTGGTGGCCGGCGGCGTTCACCGTGGACGGGCGGCGCTTCGCCACCGCCGAGCACTGGATGATGTGGCGCAAGGCGCTGCTCTTCGACGACACCGGGGCCGGGGAGCGGGTGCTCGCCGCCGCCCATCCGCACCAGGCCAAGGCGATCGGCCGGGAGGTCCGCCGCTTCGACCCGGCGGTGTGGGAGGCCGAGCGGTACCCCATCGTGCTGGCCGGCAGCCTGGCCAAGTTCGGCCAGCACGCCGACCTGCGGGCATACCTGCTCGGCACCGGGGACCGGGTGCTGGTGGAGGCCAGCCCGGTCGACCGGGTGTGGGGGGTGGGGTTGGCCGCCGACGACCCGCGCGCCGAGGACCCGGCCCGCTGGCGGGGGCTCAACCTGCTCGGCTTCGCCCTGATGGAGGCCCGCGACCTGCTGCGTGACGACCGGTCGACGGCGGCGGATCCGGATGGTCGACCTGCCCCCGGCGGGCAGCAGCCGGGGCGGTAACGTGCGGCGGCATGACCGTCCTCCCGTACGCCCACTGCCACTACTGCGGCGCGGCCTATCCGGCGGACGCCGGCTGGCCCCGGCTCTGCGCGACCTGCGGGGAGACGGTCTGGCGCAACCCCACGCCGGTCGCGGTCGCGCTGCTGCCGGTCCGCACCGACGCCGGCCTCGGCGTGGTGGTGGTCCGCCGGGACATCGAGCCGGCCCGCGGCCTGCTCGCCCTGCCCGGCGGTTTCGTCGAGTACGGCGAGGACTGGTCCGAGGCGCTGGTCCGGGAGCTGCGCGAGGAGACCGGCCTGGTCGGCGAGGCGGAGCGGGCGCGGTTGTTCGCGGTGCACGGTTCCCCGCACGGCGGCACCATGATGATCTTCGGAGTACTGCCGGAGCGGGCGACCTCGGGGCTGCCCCCGTCGACGTCCACCGAGGAGGCCACCGAGTGGCTGGTCCTCACCGAGCCGGTCGAGCTGGCCTTCTCCACCCACACCCGGGTGCTGGCCGACTTCTTCGCGGGCCACCGCTGACCCACTGCACCACCCCACCCGCCGAACCAGCCGACGCGGGCCCACCGCCCCGCCGGCCGGCGCTGGCCCAACCCCCGGCCGGCGGGGCGGGTGGGGCGCAGTCGGTGGTCAGACCCGGGCCGGTCGGGGGGCGAACGGGATGCTCGCCGACGCTTCGGTCACCGGGTCGCCCGCCGGATGCCGCCACAACCCCCGGGCACGCAGGATCGGCAGCACCCCCTCACCGAACCAGTACGCCTCCTCCAGGTGCGGGTGGCCGGAGAGGATGAACTCGTCGATGCCGAGCGCGTGGTACTCGTCGATCCGGTCGGCGACCTCGGTGTGGCTGCCCACCAGGGCGGTGCCCGCCCCGCCCCGGACCAGCCCGAAGCCGGCCCAGAGGTTGGGGGCGACCTCCAGCGCGTCACGGCGGCCGCCGTGCAGGGCCAGCATCCGGCGTTGCCCCTCGGACTCGCTGCGCCGCAGCCCCTCCTGGGCGGCCCGGACGTCGGCGGCACCGATGCCGTCGAGCAGCCGGTCGGCCTGCGCCCAGGCCTGTTCGGCGGTGTCCCGGGCGATGACGTGCAGCCGGATGCCGAAGCGCAACTCCCGACCGCCCTCGGCCGCGACGGCGCGGATCCGGTCGAGTTTCTCGGCCACCTGGGCGGGCGGTTCGCCCCAGGTCAGGTAGACGTCGCTGTGCCGGGCGGCGACCGGGCCGGCGGCGGCGGACGAGCCACCGAAGTAGACCGGGGGCACCGGGTCGGGCACCCGGGCCAGCCGGGCGCCCTCGACCCGCAGGTGCGCCCCGGTGTGGTCGACGGTCTCCCCCCGCCAGAGCGCCCGGACGATGTGGAGGAACTCGTCGGTACGGGCGTACCGGGCGCCCTTGTCGAGGAAGTCACCGTAGGAGCGTTGTTCGGCGGCCTCCCCGCCGGTGACCACGTTGAGCAGCAGCCGGCCACCGGAGAGCCGCTGGAAGGTGGCGGCCATCTGGGCGGCGAGGGTGGGTGAGAGCAGGCCGGGACGGAACGCCACCAGGAACTTCAGCCGTTCGGTGACCTCGGACAGCATGGCGGTGGCCAGCCAGGCGTCCTCGCACCACGCCCCGGTCGGGGTGAGCGCGCCGACGAAGCCGAGCTGCTCGGCGGTGCGGGCGATCTGCCCGAGATAGGCGACGGTGGCGGGGCGGGCCCCGCCTGCGGTGCCGACCGCGACGCCGTGACCACCACCGACGATGTCGCGGCTGTCGCCGTAGGTGGGCAGGAACCAGTGGAAGGTCAGCGGCATCGAAGGTCCTCCTGAGGGATGGGACGGGAACCACGACAGGCTACCCATAAAACCTATCGGCTTGGTAGGTTACTGCCCGCCGCCGACCTCCGGCGTCGCGAGCACATCGTCCACTCCCGAGGAGCCGACATGCCCACCCCGCCGAGGGGCGTACGCCGCCTGGCCACCGCCCTGTTCACCGCCCTGTCGCTGGTCGCCGTCGGCGGGGTCGCCGGCTGCGCCGACGACGCCGACGCGGGCGGCGGCACCGGTCCGCTGCGCATCGGTTACCAGCGCTTCGGCGGGCTGAGCCTGGTCAAGGCCCGCAACGCCGCACCGGACGCGCAGTGGTCGCTGTTCGAGAGCGGTCCCGCGCTGACCGAGGCGCTCAAGGCCGGCGCGATCGACATCGGGCAGGTCGGCGAGGCGCCCCCGATCTTCGCCGCCGCCGCGAAGATCCCCTTCTCGGTGGTCGGCACCTCGGCCCCGATCCCCCAGGGTGAGGCGGTGCTGGTCAAGGAGAGCAGCGGCCTGAAGACCTTCGCCGACCTGCGCGGCCGGACGGTGGCGCTGAACAAGGGCAGCAACGTGCACTGGCTGCTGGTCCGGCTGCTGGCCGCGAACAACATGACGCTGAAGGACATCAACGTCAAGTACCTCAAGCCGGCCGAGGGACGGCCCGCGTTCGACAACGGTCAGGTCGACGCCTGGATCATCTGGGACCCGTACTTCGCCCTCGCCGAGCAGCCCGGGGTGAAGGTCCTCGCCGACGCCACCGGCCTGGCCAGCAACCGGGAGTACGTGCTGGCCTCCCCCGAGGTGGTGCGGGACCGCACCGACGACGTCCGCGCGTTCCTCACCACCTACCGCACGGTCACCGACTGGGGGATCGCCAACCCGCAGGAACGCGCCACGGTGCTCGCCCCCGAGCTGAAGATCCCGCTGGACGTCACCACCCGGGCCCTGGCCCGCAGCGCCCGTCCGCTGGCCCCGGTCACCCCCGCCGTCGGCGCCGAGCTCCAGGCCATCGCGGACGGCTTCACCACCCTCGACCTGGTCCCCGGCCCGGTCGACATCTCCGGTCGGGTGGACGACCGGTTCAGCGCGGTGTTCCAGTGAGCAGCACCGTGCTGGCCACCGCGCCGCCGACCGCCGTCGCGGCCACACCGGACGCCGGCCGGCGACGACGTGCCGGCCGGCGCTGGCGGCGGCTGGTCAGCCCGGTCGTGCTCGTCGCCGGCTGGGAGGCCGCCGCCCGCGCCGGACTGCTCCCGCCGGAGAAGCTGCCCGCGCCGAGCCAGGTGCTCAGCACCGGCGTACGGCTGGCCGGCGACGGAACCCTCGGCGTCCACCTGCTCGACTCGCTCACCCGGGCGGGCGTCGGGTTGCTCGTCGGCGGGGTGCTGGCCCTGCTGCTCGGCGTCGCCGCCGGCCTGCTCCGGCTCGGCGACGACCTGGTGGACCCGCCGGTGCAGATGGCCCGGATGCTGCCCCACCTGGGGCTCGTTCCGCTGCTGATCATCTGGGTGGGGATCGGTGAGTCGCTGAAGGTCACCCTGGTCGCGCTCGGGGTGTTCTTCCCGATCTACTTCAACACCTACGCCGGCATCCGGGACATCGACGAGCGGCTCGTCGAGGCGGCCCGTACCTGCGGACTCGGTCCCGCCGCCCGGCTGCGGCACGTGGTGCTGCCCGGGGCACTGCCGTCGCTGTTCCTCGGGCTGCGGCTGGCGATCGGGGCGGCCTGGCTCAGCCTCGTCGTCGGCGAGCAGGTCAACGCCCAGACCGGCATCGGCTTCCTGATGATGGAGGCCCGGGAGTTCAGCCAGACCGACGTGGTGGTGCTCGGCCTGGTCATCTACGCGCTGCTCGGGCTGCTGTCCGACGTCGCCCTGCGGGTGTGGGAGAGGAGGACGCTGACATGGCGACGCGGACTACGGGCAACCTGACCGGCCCGACGGGCGGGACCGGCGACGCGGCGGCGGTGCTCACCGCCCACGGGGTGCGGCGGGCCTTCGACGGCCGGCCGGTGCTCGCCGGGGTCGACCTGTCCATCGCCGCCGGTGAGGTGGTGGCGCTGCTCGGCGGGAGCGGCTCCGGCAAGAGCACCCTGCTGCGGGTCCTCGCCGGCCTGGACGCCGAGGCCACCGGTCGGACCGGGCTGCGCGGCACCGCCGCCGTGGTCTTCCAGGAGCACCGGCTGCTGCCCTGGAAGCGGGTGGGCGACAACGTCGCGCTCGGGTTGACCGGGCCCGACGTACGCGCCCGGGTGGACCGGGCGCTGGCCGAGGTGGGGCTGGCCGATCGACGCCGGGCCTGGCCGGCCGAGCTCTCCGGTGGTCAGGCGCAACGCGTCGCGGTGGCCCGTGCCCTGGTCCGGGGGCCGGACCTGCTGCTGCTCGACGAGCCGTTCGGGGCGCTCGACGCGCTGACCCGGCTGCGGATGCAGTCCCTGCTGCGTCGGCTGCGCGCCGAGCACGGCTTCGCCGCCCTGCTGGTCACCCACGACGTGGAGGAGGCGCTGCTGCTCGCCGACCGGATCCTGCTGCTCGACGGGGGCGTCATCGCCGAGGAGATCCCCGTCGACCTGGACCCCGCCCGCTCCCCCGACCAGCCCGCCTTCGGCGCGTTGCGTCGCCGCCTGCTCGACCGCCTCGGCGTACCCGCCGCCTGACCACCGGAGATTCCGATGACCCGCTGGACACCCGACCCGAGCTTCTATCCCTCCCCCCGCGAGGCGGCCACCGCGCCCGCCGAGAAGCTGGCCTACGTCGCCGCGTTCGACCGCACGGCGCAGCGGCCGGACGCGATCGTCGTGCTCGACACCGATCCGGAATCCGCCGACTACGGCCGGGTGGTCGGCTGGACCGACCTGCCGCACACCGGCGACGAGCTGCACCACTTCGGGTGGAACGCGTGCAGCAGCGCGCTCTGCCCGACCGCCCCGCACCCGCACGTTGAGCGGCGCTACCTGATCGTGCCGGGGCTGCGGTCGTCCCGCATCCACGTGTTCGACACCCGTCCGGACCCGCGCGCCCCGCAACTGGTGAAGGTGATCGGCGCGCAGGAGCTGGCCGAGAAGTCGGGCTACTCCCGCCCGCACACCGTGCACTGCGGCCCGGACGGCATCTACCTGTCGGCGCTCGGCGGCGTCGACGGTGCCGAGGGTCCCGGCGGCATCGCCGTGCTCGACCACACCACGTTCGCCGTCCGGGGTGCCTGGGAGGCCGACCGGGGCCCGCAGTTCCTGGCGTACGACGTGTGGTGGCACCTCACCCAGGACGTGCTGGTCACCAGCGAGTGGGGCACCCCGTCGATGATCGAGGACGGCATCGTCGGTGAGCTGCTGCTGGGGCGGAGATACGGGCACGCGATCCACTTCTGGGACCTCGCGAAGCGCCGGCACGTGCAGCGGGTCGACCTCGGCGACCAGTACCAGATGCCGCTCGAACTGCGCCCCGCGCACGACCCGACCCGGTCGTACGGCTTCGTGGGGGTGGTGATCAGCGTCGAGGACCTGTCGGCGTCGGTCTGGTTGTGGCACCGCGACGGCGCGGGCGCGGACGCCCCGTGGGCGGTGACCCGGGTGATCGACATCCCGGCGGAACCCGCCGATCCGGCCGACCTGCCGGACCTGCTCAAGCCGTTCGGCGCGGTGCCACCGCTGGTCACCGACATCGACCTGTCGGTGGACGACCGGTTCCTCTACGTCTCCTGCTGGGGCACCGGGGAGCTGCGCCAGTACGACGTCAGCGACCCGTTCCACCCGGTGCTGGTCGGCTCGGTGCGGCTCGGGGGCATCGTGGCCCGCACCGCCCATCCGGCCGCGCCGGACGAGCCGCTCGCCGGCGGCCCGCAGATGGTGGAGATCAGTCGGGACGGTCGGCGGGTCTATGTCAGCAACTCGCTCTACGGCTCCTGGGACGACCAGTTCTATCCCGACGGGGTGGGCGCCTGGCTGGCCAAGCTGGACGTCGACCCGGAGCGCGGCGGCCTCACCCCGGACGAGCGGTTCTTCCCGCACGGCGAGGAGTTCCGGGGGCTGCGGGTGCACCAGACCCGGTTGCAGGGTGGCGACGCCAGCTCCGACTCGTACTGCTTCCCGTGACCGGGCGGACCCTGCTGGCGTTGGCGGCGCTCGGCGCGTTCCACGGGTTGAACCCGGCGATGGGGTGGCTCTTCGCGGTCGCCCGGGGGTTGCAGCAGCGCCGCCGGACGGCGCTGCTGGCCGCGCTGCCCCCGATCGCGGCGGGTCACCTGGCCTCGGTGGCGGTGGTCGCCGCGCTGGTCACCGCCACCCGCTCGGTCACCGCCAGCACCGCGCTGACGGTGACCGGCGGGGCGGTGCTCGTCGGCTTCGGGCTGTGGCGGCTGCTGTCGCAGCGGCACTTCCGGTGGGCCGGGATGCGGCTGTCGGCGGCGCAGGTGGCCGGCTGGTCGTTCCTGATGTCGTCGGCGCACGGCGCCGGGTTGATGCTGCTGCCGGTGCTGCTGGCCGATCCACCGCCGGCCGGCGGGCACGCCGGACACCTGGCGGCGGCGTCGGCCGGCGCGCTGTCCGGACTGGTCGCGGCCGGCGTGCACACCCTTGCCATGCTGGGCGTCGCGCTGACCGTCGCGCTGGTGGTGTACGAGGTGCTGGGGGTCGGGGTGCTGCGTCGGGTCTGGTTCAACGTGGACCGGCTCTGGGCCGGGGTGCTGGTCGCGGCCGGGGTGGTGACGTTGGCCGCCGCGATCTGACCGGACGCCCCACCGCCGTCGACCGGTGGCCCACCCGGCCTTCGTCGCCGCGAACGACGCCGAGGTGGTGACGAACTGGGCCGTGGCAAGCGTGGTGGCGGTGGCGACCCGGTGCCACCGCTGCGCCGGGGAGGTCCGGTGCCCGGTGCTGACGTCCTGACCAGCCCGGCGCGACGGCGGTTGCCGTCGCGCCGGGGTGCGGCCCGGGATCGACCCGGTGCGGGTGGGGTCAGGCGCGGGCGCAGGTCGCCGTGCCGGTGGGACCGTTGCCGGTGCCCTGGAAACCGAACTCGGTGCTGGCCCCCGCACCGACGCCGCCGTTGTAGCTGACGTTGCGGAAGCTGACGGCACCGGAGGTGCCGGTGTTCTGCGCGCTCCAGGCGTCGGTGACGGTGGCCCCCGACGGCAGGCTCAGGCTGACCACCCAACCGTTGAGCCCCGCCGCACCGGCGATGACCTTCACGGTGGCCACGAAGCCGCCGGGCCAGGAGTTGAGCGACACCGACGCGGTGCAGTCACCGTCAGCGGGCGGCGGGGTCGACGGAACGGTGGTACCGCCCGCGTTGAGTGCGTTCAGCGTGGAGGTGTACGCGGCCTTCTTGTTGCCGTTGCCGTCGAAGAGCAGCGGGGTGGCGCTGGCCCGCCACGAGTCGGTGTCCCGGATGCCGGAGACGGTGATGCCGGTGCAGCGGGAGATCGCCAGGCAGGCCCTGACCACGCGGGAGTAGCTGTCGGCCTGGGAGCTGCCGGAGCCCTCGATGTCCAGCTCGGTGATCTGCACCTCGACGCCGAGGTCGACGAAACGCTGGAGGTTGGCCTGGTGGTCCGACGGCACCGGCGACTGACCGGTGAAGTGCGACTGGAAGCCGACGCAGTCGATCGGCACGCCCCGGGCCTTGAAGTCCTGGACCATGGCGTACACGCCGTTGCTCTTCGCGTTCTGCCCGTCGGTGTAGTAGTCGCTGTAGCAGAGCTTCGCGCCCGGATCGGCGGCCCGGGCGGCCCGGAACGCCGCCTCGATCCAGTCGTCACCGGTGCGCTGCAGGTTGGAGTCACGCCGCCCGCCGCCACCACCGTCGGCGAACGCCTCGTTCACCACGTCCCACGCGTAGATCTTGCCCCGGAAGTGGGTGGCGACCTGGGTGACGTGGTTGATCATCGCGCTGCGCAGGGCACTGCCGGACAGGACCGACGTCCAGCGCGGTTGCTGCTGGTGCCAGGCCAGCGCGTGACCGCGGACCCGCATCCCGTTGGCCTGGGCGTGGCTGACCAGCCGGTCGCCGCCGGTGTAGGTGAACTGGTTCGGGTTGGGCTCGGTGGCGTCCCACTTCATCTCGTTCTCGGCGGTCACCATGGTGAACTCACGGTTCAGGATGCCGACGTAGACGGAGTCGGAGAGCTTGTTCACCGCCACCGCGGCGCCGAAGTAGCGGCCCGTCTCGGCGGCGGTGACGCCGAGGGTGGTGCCGGCGCTGGCACTGGAGGCGAGGGCGAGGGTGGTGCCGACGGCGACCACGCCGATGGCGATCGAGGCCAGTGCGGCACGCAGCCGCGGTGGTGTCGTCCGACGCCCGCTGCTGCGGGCGGACACATGGTTCATGGCAGTGGCCTTTCAAGACGGTGAGGGGTGCACCGTCCCGACCTTTCGCCCGAGTGCGGTGGCCGGCCTGGGGAGGCGGGGTGGTCGCCCGGAGGCCACGCCCGCCTGTGCCGTCGCTCAGCCGCCACCGCCGAGGTCGAGAGGTTACCCGGTTGACGCTATCGAAACACCTCCGAAAGTTCAACGAACGTCGATGCCGGAGCCGCCACCACTCGGCCCGGTGACGCCGGAGCCGCCGCTACTCGGAGGCGGCGAGGTAGCCGCTCGCCTGCAACTCGAACAGCTCCCGGTAGGGTCCGTCGGCGGCCATCAACGCGTCGTGGTTGCCCTGCTGCACCAGGCGACCGTGGTCCATCACGAAGATCTGGTCGGCGTGCCGGACGTTGGCCAACCGGTGGGTGATCAGCACGACCGTCCGGTCGGGCCGTCGACGCAGGTGCTGGAAGAGCGCGTGCTCGGCGCGGGCGTCGAGGGCCGCCGACGGCTCGTCGCAGATCAGCAACCGGGCGTCGCGGTAGAGGCCCCGGGCGGCCACCAGCCGCTGCCACTGCCCACCGGAGAGGTCGTGGCCGTTCTTGAACTCCCGGGCCAGCAGGGTGTCGTAGCCGAACGGCAGACCGGCGATCATGTCGTGCGCGGCGGCCGACCGGGCGGCGTCCTCGACGGTCGGACCGGCCGCGTCCGGGGACCGGTCGTGCCGGCCGATGCGGATGTTCTGCGCGGCGGTGAAGGGGAACTTCCACCACTCCTGGGTCATCACCGCCACCTGGGCGGCGGTCGCCGCCGGGTCCAGCTCCGCGACGTCCACCCCGTCCCACCGGATCACCCCGCCGGTGGGCCGGTAGAGACCGGCGATCAGCTTGGCCAGGGTGGTCTTGCCGGAGCCGTTCTCGCCGACCAGGGCGATCACCTCACCCCGCCGGACGGTCAGGCTGACCTCGTCCACCGCCGGGGCGTCGGTGTCCGGATAGCGGAGGCTGACCCGGTCCAGCTCGATACACTCGAAGCCGGCGGCGGGCCGCCCCTGCCCGGCGGCGGTGCGGCTGTCGGCCCGGTCAAGGAAGTCCCGGTAGTCCTGGTAGTAGAGGGCGTCCTCGTAGAGGTTGTTGGTGGCATAGACGGCGAGCGCGAGGCTGCTGCGCGCCGACTGGAGCGCGAGCAGGGCGGTCGCCGCCGCGGCCAACGCGACCACGCCGGTGAGCAGCAGGCCGCCGAGCACGGCGTAGATCGCGAAGGCGGCGATCCCGCCGACGGACATCCCGACGGCCCGGGTCCGGCTCTGCGCCCGGGCCAGCCGCAGCAGCGCGGCGGTCTCGACGGTCATCATCCGCCGGAACTCGGTGAGCAGGAAGTCCCGCATCTGGTAGGCCCGGACCTCGGCGGCGGTGTGCCGGTTGGCCATCAGGTGGGCCAGCATCCACATCCGGCGACGACGGTTGATCCGGGCCAGCATGTCGAGGTACTGCCGGCGGGCCATCCTGACCGCGGTGACCGCCTCGGGCACCGCGGCGAGCAGCAGGCACGGCAGCAGCACCGGTTGGATCACGGTCACCGCGGCGGCGGTGGCCAGCACCCCCACCACCCCCGTGATCAGGTTGACGGTGTGGTCCACGATCGACGCCGCCTCGGCCATCCCCCGGTCGCGGACCCGGTCCATCTCCTCGGCGAAGCCGGCGTCGTCGAAGGCGGCCAGTTCGACCGCCGTGGTGGTCTCGAACAGCCGCAGCTCCACCGCGTAGTTGATCTGCGGAATCAGCCGGGCCTGCGCCCAGCCGGCGGTGACGGTCAGCGTGCCCTTCACGGTCACCGCCGCCGCGGCCAGCACCAGCGCGGGCAGCGCGGCGCGGACCCGGTCCGGCGTCGGGCCGGCGGCGAACAGCTCGCGCAGCACGCCGGTGGTGGCGAGCAGGCCGAGCGTGGTCATCACCCCGGCGGCGAGGTTGAGGCCGATCGCGACCAGGGTGTCGCGCCGGTTGGTCGCCCAGGCCAACGCGATGGCCTCGCGCACCAGCCGGGGCAGCCGACGGGCCACCGCACGGAAGCTGGTGTGCGCGAACTCGGTGGCGTGGTGCATCCAGCCGCCGTCCGCCAGCTCCGGCAGGTCCAGCCCGGCATCGGCGGCGGACTCGTCGGGCTCGTCCGCGCCGGCCGGACGGCGGGGGCCGATCACCGTCGCCATGGTTCCTCCCGGGCCGAAGGGGGGCGGGGCAGGGCGAGCCTACTGTCAGCGACGACGAGCTGTCTCGCCGTGGCGGCGTGTCGTACACCTGTCGCATTGGCGTGTCGTCGGGCACGCCGGGCCGCCGGCTGCGCCGGGTCGCGTCGCGTGGCCGCGTCCCGGGTGGCAGGCTGGGACGCGAACCGTCGGCGCACCATGCGGGACGCCGACGACCGTCGTGAAGGAGAAGATCGACCCGATGGCTGCGAGTGTGACCACCACCGACGAATGGCAGGCGCTGCGCAAGCACGCCGAGACGATGCGCGGCACCCACCTGCGGGAGCTGTTCGCGGCCGACCGGCAACGGGGTGAGCGGCTCACCGGCGAGGTCGCCGACCTGCACGTCGACTACAGCAAGAACCTCGTCACCGACGAGACGATCGGGCTGCTCACCGCGCTGGCCGGGCGGGTCCGGCTGACCGACCGGATCGCCGCCATGTTCGCCGGGGAGCACATCAACTCCACCGAGGACCGGGCGGTGCTGCACACCGCGCTGCGGCTGCCGCGCGACGCCGCGCTGACCGTGGACGGTCAGGACGTGGTGACCGACGTGCACCGGGTGCTGGACCGGATGGCCGCGTTCAGCGAGCGGGTCCGCTCCGGGCAGTGGCGCGGGCACACCGGCGAGCGGATCAGCACGGTGGTCAACATCGGCATCGGCGGCTCCGACCTCGGCCCGGTAATGGCCTACGAGGCGCTCAAGGCGTACCGGGACGCGGGGATCAACTGCCGGTTCGTCTCCAACATCGATCCGACCGACATCCACGACAAGACCCACGACCTCGACCCGGCGACCACCCTGTTCGTGGTGGTGTCGAAGACCTTCTCCACCCAGGAGACGCTGGCCAACGCCGAGCAGGCCAAGACCTGGCTGTTGTCGGGCCTGGACGCCGACGACGACGCGGCGATCGCGAAGCACTTCGTGGCGGTGAGCACCAACGCGGGCCGGGTTGCCGACTTCGGCATCGACCCGGCGAACATGTTCGGCTTCTGGGACTGGGTGGGTGGCCGGTACTCGCTGCCGTCGGCGGTCGGGCTGTCGGTGATGCTGTCGGTCGGGCCGGACCGGTTCCGCGAGCTGCTGGCCGGCTACCACGCCGTCGACGAGCACTTCCGCACCGCGCCGGTGGAGCGGAACCTGCCGGCGCTGCTGGGGCTGCTCAACGTCTGGTACGTCGACTTCCTCGGCGCGCAGACCCACGCCGTGCTGCCCTACTCGCAGTACCTGCACCGGTTCCCGGCGTACCTGCAACAGCTCACCATGGAGAGCAACGGCAAGTCGGTGACCCTGGACGGCACGCCGGTGGACCACCCGACCGGGGAGATCTTCTGGGGCGAGCCGGGCACCAACGGCCAGCACGCCTTCTATCAGCTGATCCACCAGGGCACCCTGCTGATCCCGGCGGACTTCATCGCGTTCAGCCAGCCCAATCACGACCTGGGCGAGATGCACGACCTGTTCATGTCGAACTTCTTCGCGCAGACCGCCGCGCTGGCCTTCGGCCGGACCAAGGAGCAGGTCGAGGCGGAGGGCACGCCCGCCGACGTGGTGCCGCACCGGGTGATGCCGGGCAACCACCCGACCACCTCGATCATCGCGCCGAAGCTCACCCCGTCGACGCTGGGCCAGCTCATCGCGCTCTACGAGCACATCGTGTTCACCTGCGGCGCGGTCTGGGACATCAACCCGTTCGACCAGTGGGGGGTGGAGCTGGGCAAGGTGATGGCCAACCAGCTCGCGCCGAAGCTGGCCGGCGACGCGCCGGACCTGTCCGACGTCGACTCCTCCACGGCGGCGCTGATCCGCCGCTACCGCCGGGAGCGCGGCCGGGCCTGAGGTCCGCACGGCCGTTCCCGGGCACCCCGGCAACGGCCACCGTGAGGTCCATCGGGACGGCGGCCGGGTCACCCGACCCGGCCGCCGTTTCTTTCGGTACGACTGGTCCAACCAGTTGACGGGTTGATGGGTACGCCGGCACACTGCTGCCGTGGCCTTCGTCCCCGTGCCCCGCAGCTCCGTCTCCGACCACGTCTTCGCCCAGCTCCGCGACGCCATCGTCAGCGGGCGGCACCGGCCGGGCGACCCGCTGCCCGGTGAACGCGAGCTGGCCGCCGCCTTCGCCGTCAACCGGCACGCCGTACGCGAGGCGCTGCGCCGGCTCCAACAACTCGGACTGCTGCGGGTCAGCCAGGGCGGCGTCACCCGGGTGCTGGACTGGCGGGTGCACGCCGGCCTCGACCTGGCCCTGTCCCTCGTCCAGTCCGGCGACGTGCTGCCGGTGGAGCACCTGGTCCGGGACATGCTGGAGATGCGCGCCTGCGTCGGGGTCGACGCGGCCCGGCGCTGCGCCTTCCGGGCCGGCGGGGCGGTAGGGCGGGTCGTCGTCGACACCGTGGAGCGGTTCGCCGCGCTCGCGCCCGACCTGACCGCCATGGCCGAGGCCAACATCGCGCTGTGGCGGCACATCGTCACCGGCAGCGGCAACACCGCCTACCTGCTCTCCTTCAACAGCCTGGTGGCCGGGGCGCTGGCCGTCGGCGAGGTGCCGCCGCAGCGACGCGCGACCGAGTTGCTGGACGTGGCCGGGCACCGCCGGCTGGCCGCCGCGATCGCCGACGGCCGGGGCGACGACGCCGCCGCCGAGGCACACACCCTGCTCACCGCCTCCCTCACCGCCCCCGCCGGCTGACCGCCACCCGGTTCACCGGCCGACCGCCAGCCACTCCACCGGGCTGACCGCCGGCCCGACCGGCCGATCGTCGTCCACCCCGCCAACTGACCGCCATCCGGCCCGCCGACCCCGCTCACCCCACCCCACCGACCCCGTCCCGGGCGTCCGCCCCCGCCGCCCGCCTCCCGGAAGGCACGCCTCGCGCATGATCCCCGCCGTGCTCTACGCCGTACCGGCTTTTCTGCTGCTCATCGCCGTCGAGGCGTGGTCGTACCGGTTCGCTCCGGACGACGACGAACGCGGCTACGAGCGGCGGGACACCACCACCAGCCTCACCATGGGCGCCGGCAGCCAACTGGTCGGCTTCCCGTGGAAACTGCTCACCATCGGTCTCTACGTCGCGCTGTGGAGTGTCGCGCCGGTGCAGCTCTCCCCCACCAGCGTCGGGACCTGGGTGCTGCTGTTCTTCGCCGACGACCTGGCCTACTACTGGTTCCACCGCACCCACCACGAGGTACGCCTGTTCTGGGCCAGCCACGTGGTGCACCACTCCAGCACGCACTTCAACCTGTCCACCGCGCTGCGGCAGAGCTGGACGCCGATGACCTCGCTGCCGTTCTGGCTGCCGCTGGCGCTGCTCGGCATCCCGCCCTGGATGATCTTCCTCCAGCAGTCGGTCAGCCTGCTCTACCAGTTCTTCCTGCACACCGAGCGGATCGACCGGCTGCCCCGACCGGTCGAGTGGGTCTTCAACACCCCGTCGCACCACCGGGTGCACCACGGCGCGAACCGCGAGTACCTGGACCGCAACTACGGCGGCATCCTGATCGTCTGGGACCGGCTCTTCGGCAGCTTCGCCCCGGAACACACCCCCGTCCGGTACGGGCTGACGACGAACATCGGCACCTACAACCCGCTGCGGGTGGCCACCCACGAGTATGCCGCGATCTGGGCCGACGTCCGGCGGGCCGGCTCGTGGCGGCACCGGCTCGGTCACGTCCTCGGCCGGCCCGGCTGGCAGCCCGCCCGATGAGCCGCTCCCGACCCGACCGCCCACCCGGCCGCCCCGGGCCGTACCAGCCCGGGGGCGGGTGGTCGCCGGCGGGAGTGCCGGCGCCGCCACCACCGACCGGGGTGCCACAGCCGACCGGGGCGAACCAGCCGGCCCGGACGCCACAGCCGGCCCGGACGCCAGAGCCCGCCCGGACGCCACGGTCCGTCGGGGTGGCGGGACGGTGGTGGCTCGGGTTGTTCGGGCTGGTCGCCGCCGTGGAGCTGAGCGGGGTCGCGTTCGACTCGACAGCCATGCAGTGGGCGGCCAAGCCGCTGCTCGCCCCGCTGCTGCTCGGCTGGCTGCTCGCCGTACGCCGACGGTGGGACCCGGTGGCGACCGGGCTGGTCTGTGCGACGGCGGGTGACGTGGCGCTGCTGGTGCCCGGCACCACCGCGTTCCTGATCGGGATGGGGTGTTTCCTCGGCACCCAGGCGGCGTTCCTGGTGGCGTTCCTGCGCCACCGCCGGCGGCCGCCGGCGGTGGCGGTCGCCGGGTATCTGGCCCTGTGGGCGGTGGGGAACGCGCTGCTCTGGGGCCGGCTGGGCGACCTGCGGCTGCCGGTGCTCGGCTACAGCCTGGCGCTGAGCCTGATGGCCGCCGCCGGCTGGGGGGTGTCCCGGCGGGTGGCCGCCGGAGGCGCGCTGTTCCTCCTGTCCGACCTGCTGATCGGGGTGGGCGCGACCGGTGCCGAGCTGCCCGGTCACGGGCTGTGGGTGATGACCACCTACCTGGCCGCGCTGCTGCTGATCACCACCGGCTGGGCCGACCGCCCACCGCCGACCGCCGTCAGGTGAGGGCGGCGATCAGGGCTTCCGGTGCCATGGTGGACGGGCGGTCGCTGACCTGGCCGTCGCCGATCTCCACCAGCCGCCACCGACCGTCGGCATGCCGTGCCAGGTCGGCGGTGACGAACGGCAGACCGAGCGCGGCCAGCACGGGGGTCAGCGGCGCGGTGTCCACCGGGGCGTCGGGAAACTCCCCGGGGGTGTCCGGGTGCGGGCCGGTGAGCACGCACCGGCCGGCGACCCACCAGGTGCGCACCTCGACACCGGACAGCGGCTCGAAGCGGCGCAGCACGAAACCACCGGTGAAGTCGTCGTCGCGCAGTTCGCGCAGCCGGGTCGCGATCCGCCAGGCGGCCTCCGCGTCGGCCAGCTCGGGGACGAAGCACGCCTCGTGCCAGTGGTGCTTGGCGGACTTGGTCCAGTCGCGCAGCACGGCCGGGCCGGCACCCAGCCCGGTGCGCACCCGGTCGAAGTCGGTCCGGTCGACGCCGACCGTCCAGCGGGACTCGGGGGTGAGCGCCGCCGCCGTGGCGTACCAACCGGGCAGCTCGTGGGCGCGACGGTACTGGTCGGGGTCGGTCCGCAGGGTCACCTGCCGGGCGCCCAGCGCCGCGGCGAACGCCGCGTAGCCGGCGGCGGCCAGCATCCAGCCCCGGTAGACCGCGTCGTCGGCGGCCGGCACGGCGGCGACCGCCCGCCCCGGGTCGCGGCCCGCCGCGAGCGCGTCGTGGTCGACCACCGCCACCTGGTGGCCGGCCTCGCGGGCGGCCTGCGCCTCCGGCGCGAAGTGCGGGTCCGGTCGACGGGGGCGCATCGGGTCGGCGGGGACGATCAACAGCATGCCCGCATCCTCCCCCAGCCGCGCCACCCCCGGACCGCACGCCCCGGGCGGTGCAGTCCGGGGGTCGGGGTGGAGTCGATGCCGGTGGTGGCGGAGCCGGCGGCGCGTCGGTCGTGGCCGGTGCCGCGCACAGGGCCGGGTCACGGCCGGTGCCGGTCGGTCACCGCCGGTGGGACGGATGGCGGTCAGCCGACACCGCACGGCGAAGCCGTCCTCGGTGCCCGGGCCAAAGCCGGCGTGCCGGGACTGGCCCTGCCGACGGGTCGTCGCCCGCTCGCACCCGATCACGGGACGGAGCGGGGCGGGATCAGGGGGTCATCTCGTAGCGGCCGGCGAGGGCCTCCACCCGGGACCAGACCCTGCCGGCGCGGGCCGCGTCGGCGACCGGGCGACGGATCTGGGTCAACGCCCAGGCTGCCTGGGCGTCCGTGGCGGTCGGTTTGCCGTGCAGTTCGGTGGCGTGGCCGGCGAAGTCGCGGACCAGGATGTCGAAGATCTGGTCGAGCAGGTCGGCGTCCAGCCCGGTCGCCCCGGCCTGCTCCAGGATGAGCTGGCCATAGACGACCAGCGCGAAGAGCTGCCCGAGGGCGAGCAGGAAGTCGAGGTCACCCTGCTGCTCCTCGCCGGGCGGGTGGGTGGCGAGCAATTCGCGCAACCCGTCGGCCTGGGCGGTGAACCGGGCCACGTTCGGCACCTCGGCCCGGGCGGCGTACGCGGCCCGCCAGTCGTGGAACCGGATCGCCCCCAACCCGCGCGCCGGGCCCTGCCGGAACAGGAACCCGTCGTCGGCCGGATCGTGCCGGGTGGGCACCCCGGGGAACTCGGCCGGGGCGAAGAAGTAGTTCGTCATGAACTTGAGGATCAGCGCCAGGTTGACGTGCACGGTGCCTTCGAGCTTGGGCAGCCCCCGGATGTCCCGGGCGGCCTTGTCGAAGTAGGTGTCCGCCTCGAACCCCTTGGCGGCGATGACGTCCCAGAGCAGATCGATCACCCGCTCGCCCTCGGTGGTCACCTTCATCTTGGTCATCGGGTTGAACAGCAGGTAACGCCGGTCGTCGGGGCCGGCCGAGCGGAAGTAGTCCACCGCCCGGTCGCTGAACAGCTTCATCGCGACCAGCCGGGCGTACGCGTCGGTCAACTCCCGGCGGACGTGCGGGAAGTCGGTGACCCGCCGGCCGTAGAGCACCCGGCGGTGGGCGTGGGTGACCGCCTCGTACATGGCGTGTTCGCAGATGCCGATGCTGGCGGTGCAGAGGTTGAACTTGCCGACGTTGACCGTGTTCAACGCGGCGTCGAAGGCGGCCCGGCCGGTGTGCAGCACGTCCTGCGCGCGCACCGGGTAGTCCTCCAGCCGGAACTCACTGACGTACATCTGCGCGTTGACCACGTTGCGGACCAGCCGGTAGGCCGGATGCCGGCTGTCGGCGGCGAAGAAGACGTAGCCGTCGGGCCCCTCGACGTCGGCGCGGCGGCCGAAGACCGAGACCAGGCCGGCGACGTTGCCGTTGCCGATGTAGTACTTGCCGCCGGTGGCCCGGAAGCCGTCCGCGCCGTCGGGGGTGAGCAGCATGTCGGTGGAGTAGATGTCGGCGCCGTGCGCCCGTTCGGAGAGGCCGAACGCCATCACGTGCCCGTCGTCGAGCAAGGCCGCCGCACGGGTCCGGGCGGTGGCGTTGTCGCTCTGCCAGACCGGGCCGAGGCCGAGGACGGTGACCTGCCAGGTGTACCAGTAGCCGAGACCGTAGAAGCCGAGCACCTCGCTGAGCGCGGCGTTGCGCGCGGTGTCCCAGCGTTTGGCCGGGTCGCCGCCACCGTCGGCGGCCGGGGTGCAGAACGCCGCGAACAGCCCCTGCTTGGCGACGAAGTCCAGGAAGTCGGCGTACCAGGTGTGGTCGTTGTAGCTGTCGACCAGCGCCTTCTTGCCGCGCTGTTCGAAGAAGTCGACAGTCGCCCGCAACAGCCGGCGGGACTCCTCGTCCAGATGGTCGGGGTCGTAGCGGTGCGGGTCGAGCAGCAGGTTGTCGGCCATCGCGAGGTGGTCCCTTCTCCGGAGCTGGTCAGCGGTCCGCGCGCGCGGGTGGGTCAGTGGTCCAGACCGCGCAGGGTGGCCAGGACGTCGTCCAGCCAGGCCAGCACCATCCGCTCGTACGCGATGCCGCCGCGCAGCACGACGTGCTGGAGGGCGGCGCGGTCGTCGGCGGGGACGGTCCCGGGGAAGTCGCGGCGCTCGCCGGCCAGGTAACGGGCGAGCACCGCCTCGTGGTCGGCGCGGTACCGCGCGACCTCGACGAGCAGGGCGACCTGGCCGGCCCGGTCGGTGAAGGCGGCCCCCCGGACCTTGACGGCGAGTTCGTGGCGCACCGCCTCCGGCTGGACCTCCTCACGGAGCCAGTCGGTGAGCACGGCCCGGCCCGGGTCGGTGACCGACCAGCGTCGTTTGTCGGGCCGGCCGCGCTGGTCGACCTGTTCGGCGGTGATCCAGCCGTCCGCCCCCATCCGCCCGAGCACCCGGTAGATCTGCTGGTGGGTGGCGGTCCAGAAACGACCGATGGAGCGGTCGAAGCGGTGCGCCAGCTCGTAGCCGGAGCCCGGCTGCTCCAGCAGCGAGACGAGGATCGCGTGTTCGAGCGCCATGCCGGCATCCTGCTATGCAACGAGTTGCACAGCAAGGGAGGAGTGGTGATCCCCACCAAGGTCGCTTGGTTTTGCCCCCCGGCCCGGTGGAGACTCTTCTTCGGTACCGACAAAGGGGGAGACCATGCCCGACACCGACCGCCCACAGCGACATACCCGAGCCACCGTGCCTGCCGGGGTGACCGATCCACTCCTGTGGCGAATGGCTCTCGATGTGATCGACGCGCACCATCCCGACCAGGGCGGGCGTTGCGACAACCTGCTCTGCGAACACCAGGAGTGGCCCTGCGACGCCGCCCGCAACGCCCACCGGGCGCTGACCATGGCCGGCGACGTGACGACCGTCGTCGACGACCGACGCACCGTACGGGAGCAGCCCGGTCGGCCCACGCGGCGCGCGCGTACCGTCGAAGCGGCCTGAACCGGCCTCGTCGTCCCCCTCACTCCCCGGCGGCTGGCGCACCGGAGCGGCGAGGCGGAGATCGGCGACACCCGACCGACGACAGCGGTGCGGTGCGGTGCGGTGACACCCGGTGGCCGGCGGTGGGGTCCACACCCGGACACCCCCCTGCCACCGGGTCACGCCGGTCGGCGTCGGCGTCAGCCGAGGCGCTTGGCGGAGCGGATCGCGGTGGCCAGGTTCTCCAGCAGCGGGGCCGCGCCCGCGTACGAGAAGCGGGGCACCGCGTCCCACGGGGTCACCTGGTTGGCCTTGACGGCCGGCAGCTGCGCCCAGGTGGGCTTGGCCGCGAGGTCCTTGGGCTGCAGGGCGGTGGAACGGTTGTCGAGCAGGATCAGGTCGGCCGGGAACTTGCCGGCGTTCTCCCAGCTCAGCGCCTCGAAGTAGTCGCCGGCTTCGAGCTTGGTCGGCACCACGATCTCCACGCCCAGCTCGGCGAAGTACATCAGGTCGGTGCTGACCTTGGGGTTGGAGACGTAGAACAGGTCGGGGCTGCCCGAGGAGGCCATCACCCGGACGCCCGGGTTGGCCTTGACCGCCGCCCGCACCTGCTCGGCGGCGGCCTCGAAGCGGGCCTTGGCGTCGGTGACCTTCGTGGCCGACAGGTCCGCGCCGAGCGAGCGGGCCAGCTCGGCGTAGCGCTCGATCGGGCGGGTCATCGGGGTCCGCGCGGTAGCGATCGCCACGCTCGGCGCGAGCTTGAGGATCTTGTCGCGGCTCTCGTCCGGGACGTACCAGAGGGCGTCCGGGTCGTACATGTGGGTGACCAGCAGCTCGGGGCGCAGCGCGGCGTACTTCTCCACGTTGAACTCGCCCCAGACGTTGCCCAGCACGGTGACCTGGTCGACGTCGAGGTCACCGGCCTGCGGCTCACGGGAGCCGTCGGTCCGGGTGGTCTCGCCGAACACGCCGACCAGCGGGGAGTCGAGTCCGAAGTCGACGAGCGCGGCGGCCACCCCGGTGAAGGCGACCACCCGGGTCGGCGCGGTGGGCGCGTCGACCTTGCGCTGCCGGTCGTCGGTGAAGCTCCACGGGCCGGCGGAGCCGCCGGCGGCGGGCTTCGCCGGGTCGTCGCCCCCGCCGCAGGCGGCGAGGAGGGCGGTCAGGGCCGCGCCGCCGCCGGCGGCGAGCAGACCCCGGCGGGAGAGTCGGGGTGCGGACGAGAAAGGCAACATGTGACGTCTTTCGATCAGGCCCGGACCGCGACGGTCCGCGACGGCACAATTACGGTAGCCAACCTGAACCGCTGCCAACAGCCGCCGCGCGCCGCTCTCCCCTCCTGGAGCCGACCCTGTCCGCCACCCTCGCCCCACCCGCCACCCCGCCGGGGGCGGCGCCGAACCGCCGGCGCACCGGCGTCCGGGCCGTCGGGCTCGGCACGGGCCTGCTGCTGCTCGTCGCGGTGGCGGCGCTCAGCATCGCCGTCGGCGCGAAGCAGCTCACCCTCGTCGAGGTGTGGCACGGCCTGATCTCCACCACCTCCCCCGAGCACGCGGTGGTGCAGCAGATGCGGCTGCCCCGTACCCTGCTCGGCCTGCTCGCCGGTGCCGCCCTCGGAGTGGCCGGCGCCCTCATGCAGGCGCTCACCCGCAACCCGCTCGCCGACCCCGGCCTGCTCGGCATCAACGCCGGCGCGTCCGCCGCCGTGGCCACCGCCACCGCGCTGCTCGGCGTCGCCACGGTGCGGGGGTGGATCTGGTTCGCCCTGCTCGGGGCGGTGGTCGTCACGGTGGCGGTTCACGCGGTCGGCGGCGGTCGGCAGGCCACCCCGGAACGGCTGGCGCTGGCCGGGGCCGCCCTCAACGCGGTGCTCTACTCGTACGTCAGCGCGGTGATGCTGCTCGACGCGGCCTCGCTGGACCGGCTGCGGTTCTGGACCGTCGGCTCGCTGGCCACCGCCGACTTCACCACCGTCGCCACGGTGGCCCCGTTCATCCTGGCCGGCCTGCTGGTCGGGCTGGCCGGGGCCCGTCCGCTCAACGCCCTGGCCCTCGGCGACGACGCGGCCCGCGCACTCGGCGCCCGCCCCGCCCTGGTCCGGGCCGGCACCGTCACCGCGGTCACCCTGCTCTGCGGCGCGGCCACCGCCGCCTGCGGCCCGATCGTCTTCGTCGGCCTGCTCGTCCCCCACCTGGTACGCGCGCTGACCGGCCCTGACCTGCGCTGGTTGCTGCCCTACTCGGCGGTGCTCGCCCCGGTGCTGCTGCTCGGCGCCGACGTGCTCGGCCGGGTCCTCGGCCGACCCGGGGAACTCCAGGTCGGCCTGGTCACCGCTGTGCTCGGCGGGCCGCTGTTCCTGCGTCTGGTGGCCCGCCGATGAAGCTCACCCGGCCGGTCGACCCGTCCCCCCGCACCCGCCCGGCGGCGCGGGTGCTCCGGTGCGGGGGACGCTCGGTGCGCTGGCGGGGCCGGTCCCTGGTGGTCGGACTCGGGGCCACCGCCCTGGCCGTCGTCCTCGGGGTGCTCGCGATCGGCGGCGGCGACTACCCGATGAGCCCCGCCGACGTGCTGCGTACCCTCACCGGCGGCGGCAGCCCCGCCGAGGACTTCATCGTCGGCGAGCTGCGACTGCCCCGGCTGGTGACCGCGCTCGCTGTCGGCGCCGCCCTGGCACTGTCCGGCGCGATCCTCCAGTCGCTGGTACGCAATCCGCTGGGCAGCCCCGACGTGCTCGGCGTCACCCAGGGCGCGGCGACCGGCGCGCTGATCGTGGTGGTGGCCGGGGGCGGCACCCTGCTGCTCTCCGGCGCGGCGCTGCTCGGCGGGCTCGCCACCGGCCTGCTGCTGTGGGCGGTGGCCGGCCGGCACGGCCTGCACGGTCACCGGCTGGTGCTGGTCGGCATCGGCACCACGGCGATCCTGACCGGCGTCAACGGTTGGCTGCTCACCCGGGCCCCACTGATGGACGCGGCCCGGGCCGTGCTCTGGCTCACCGGCAGCCTCGACGGGCGGGGCTGGGCGCAGGCCGTCCCGCTGCTCGGCCTGCTGGCGCTGCTGACGCCGGTGGTGGTCGGGACCGCCCGGGCGTTGTCCCTGATCGAGCTGGGTGACGACACCGCCACCGCGCTCGGCGTGCCGGTGTCCCTGGTCCGGCAACTGCTGCTCGGGGCGGCGGTGCTGCTCGCCGCCGGGGCGGCCGCCGCCGCCGGTCCGGTCTCGTTCGTCGCCCTGGTCGCGCCGCACCTGGCCCGCCGGCTCACCCGGGCACCCGGCCCGAACTTGGCCGGCGCCGCCGGGATCGGGGCGGTGCTGCTGCTCGCCGCCGACCTGGCCGCGCAGCGGGCGATCGACGGTCACCAGCTCCCCGTCGGGGTGGTCACCGGGCTGATCGGCGGGGCCTACCTGGTGTGGTTGCTCGCCGCGCGACGACGCGCGGCCCGGATCTGAGGAGGACGCGGTGACCCAGGAGAGTCGGCTGGGCGGGGTCGGGCTGACCCTGGCCTACGATCGGCGGGTGGTGGCCCGGGACCTGTCGGTGGCCGTGCCCGACCGGTCGTTCACGGTGGTGATCGGCCCCAACGCGTGCGGCAAGTCCACCCTGCTGCGTGCCCTGGCCCGGACGCTGCGGCCGGCCGCCGGCACGGTGCTGCTCGACGGCCGGGACATCCACTCGCTGCGCTCGCGGGAGGTGGCCCGTACCCTCGGTCTGCTGCCCCAGTCGTCGGTCGCGCCGGAGGGCATCACCGTGGCCGACCTGGTGGCCCGGGGCCGCTACCCGCACCAGGGCCTGCTGCGCCAGTGGTCCACCGAGGACGAGCGGGTGGTCACCGGGTCGATGGCCGCCACCGGCGTCGGTGAGCTGGCCGACCGGCCCGTCGACGAACTCTCCGGCGGACAGCGGCAGCGGGTCTGGATCGCGATGGCGCTGGCCCAGCAGACCTCCCTGCTGCTGCTCGACGAACCGACCACCTACCTCGACGTCGCGCACCAGATCGAGGTGCTCGACCTGTGCGCCCGGCTGCACGAGGAGCAGGGCCGCACCCTGGTCGCGGTGCTGCACGACCTGCACCACGCGGCCCGGTACGCCACCCACCTGATCGCCATGCGCGACGGCCGGGTGGTGGCCCAGGGAGACCCGCGCGAGGTGGTCACCGCCGCGCTCGTCGAGGAGGTGTTCGGGCTGCCCTGCCGGATCGTCGAGGACCCGGAGACCGGCACCCCGCTGGTCGTGCCCCGGGCCCGGCGGGGCCGTCAGTCCGGTCCGGTGACCGCCGGATAGTCGGCGGCGGTCAACGGGCCCGACGACAGCGAACCGTCGGCCCGGGGCACCTCCAGCGGTCGGCCCCGCAGCAGGAACGACACCCCGGCGACGTCCGCCCGGCCGTCCAGGGTGCAGACGATCTGACCGTAGGCCAGCACCTCGTCGCTGCGACCGGACTCCTCCCCCAGCGGCTCCACCTCCACCTGGGCCCGCCCGTCGACCAGCCGGGCCCCCAGCACGTGCACCGCACCGGGCAGGGCGGTGCCGAAGCCGGCCACCCGCTCGGCGTTGTCGGGGCCGGCCAGCAGCCGACGCAGGTGCCCGTCCACCCCACCGGCCGCGTCGACCTGCCGGAGCACCCGGACCAGTCGGCCGGCCCGGACCAGGCAGAACGCCTGTTCCACCCGGCCCGGCGCGCTGCTCGCCGCCGGAGCGGCCGGCGGCCCGAACGGCGGCTCGACGGCCCGGGGCTGTTCGTCGGCCGGCACCCCGCAGCCGGCGAGCAGCAGCAGGGCCACCACCGGCGGCAGCAACCACCGCCCCGACGACGACACCCGCCGGGTCACGGCCGGGGAACGCCGCCGCCGGGTCACGGCCGGGCCCCCGGCAACTCCACCCGGAACCGGGCGCCGCCGCCGGGCCGGTCGCTGACCGAGGCCCGGCCGCCGTGGGCGGCGGCGTGCTGGGCGACCAGCGCCAACCCCAGCCCGGTGCCGTCCCCGCCGGCCCGGTCGTGCGCGGCCCGCCCCCGGACGAACCGGTCGAAGACCACCTCCCGGTCGGCCACCGGCACCCCCGGACCCTCGTCGTCGACCTCCACCACCCCGACCCCGTCGGAGACCCACAACCGCACCGCGACCGGGCCTCCGCCGTAGCGGACCGCGTTGTCCAACAGGTTGACCAGCACCTGCTCCACCCGCCGGGGGTCCACCGACCAGCGCCCCGGCGCGGGAGGGCCGGCACCGACCAGCGACTCGGGCAGCCCCCGCCCCCGGCACGCCCCCCGGGCCAGCGCCACCACGTCGACGTCCTCCCGCTGCACCGGCCGGTCGCTGCGGGCCAGCTCGATCAGGTCGTTGACCAACCGCTGGAACCGGGAGATCTCCTCGCTGACCAGGCCGGCGGCGGTGGCCGTCCGGTCGTCCAGCCCGTCGCGACGCCGGGACAACACGCTGGCCGCCGCCGACAGCGTCTGCAGGGGCGAGCGCAGCTCGTGGGCGACGTCGGCGGCGAACCGGCGGTCCCGTTCGATGCGTACCGCCACCTCGTCGGCCATCCGGTTGAACGAGGTGGAGAGCCGGGCCAGGTCCGGGTCGGTGCCCGGGGCGAGCCGGGCGGTGACGTCCCCCGCCGCGATCTTCTCCGCCGCGTCGGCCACCGCCGTCAACGGGCGCAACCCGTGCCGGGTGGCGTACCAGCCCAACGCCGCGCCGGAGCCCGCCACGGTGACCGCCACCACGGTCAGCGCCAACGCCAGCACCTGGAACGTCTGCTCCAACTCCCGCAGCGAGGTGATCTCGTAGTAGCCGGTGGAGTCGGCCAGTGGCACCCCGACCAGCAGCGCGGGCTGCCCGTCGACCCGGACCCGCTGCACCGCCGGCTCACCGTCGGCGACCATCGCCAGCAGCGCCGCCGGCACCGCGCCGGACGGGCCCTCGTCGGCGGTCCGGGCGTACCAGCGGCCGTCGCGGTGCACCAGCGCCCGGCGGGTGCCACCGGTGTCCAGGGTGCGCAGCACCTCGTAGACGTCCGGGGTGTCGGTGTCCAGGCCGGCCCGGACCACCGCCGCGTCGAAGTACGCCGCCCGCAGCGCGGTCCGCTCCCGCTCGTCGAGCAGCGAGCGGCGCACCAGCTCGTACGAGATCAGCGCCATCAGCGCCGACAGCAGCAGCGCCCCGATCGCGAAGGCGGCGGTGACCCGGGCCCGCAGGCCGAGACGCCTCATCGTTGCAGCTTGTAGCCGAGGCCCCGCAGGGTCACCAGGTGCCGGGGGTTGGCGGGATCGGCCTCGATCTTCTGCCGCAGCCTTCCCACGTGCACGTCGACCAGCCGCTCGTCGCCGGTCTCGTAGCCCCACACCCGGCTGAGCAGCTGCTGCCGGGACAGCACCCGGCCGGCGTGCTCGGCCAGCTCGCAGAGCAGCCGGAACTCGGTGCGGGTCACCGGCACCGGTTGGCCGGCCCGGCGCACCTCGCCGGCCTCCGGGCTGATCTCCAACGGGCCGAACGCCAGCACCGGCACCGCCGCCGAGGACACCGAGGCGGCCGTACGACCGCGCCGGCGCAGCGCCCGCAGCCGGGCCGAGAGTTCCTTGATGGCGACCGGCTTCACCAGGTAGTCGTCCGCGCCCGCCTCCAGCGCGGCGACGATGTCGTGGGTGTCGTCGCGGGCGCTGACCACCACGATCGGCACGTCGTCGTCGCGGCGCAACTGCCGGATGCACTCGAAGCCGTCGAGGCCGGGCAGCATCAGGTCCACCAGCACGTAGTCGGCGGCCTCCTGCCGCTGGGTCCGCAGCCCCTCCTCCGCCGTGGCCGCCCCGCGCGCCAGGTAGCCCTCGTCCTCCAGGGCCAGCAGCAGCGCCAGACGGATCCGGTCGTCGTCCTCGATCACCAGTACGCCCGCCATCGGGGAATCGTGCCCGGTGCGCGCCGACGATGACGAACCGGCTGCGGTGTCCGCGAAATTTGTCACGCAACTGACATACGTTCGCGCGGCGCTCGCCAACCCCGGCTCGCAGGCTGGGGTCCGGACAGCGAGCCGGAAGGAGGCCGATCGTGGGAGCATCCCGCCCGGAGTGCACCGTACCGCTGGTGGAGGTGCGCGTCACCGACGACCTGGACCTGGCCGCGCTGGCCCGGTCCCGGCAGGTCTTCGACCGGCTCGTCGCGCTGCGCCCGGCGCACGTGGTGGTGGACCTCTCCGAATGCCGGCACCTCGACGCCGCCGCCGTCGGGCTGCTGCTCGACGTGCACCGGCAACTGGCCCGGCACGGCGGCGTGCTGACCCTGCGGGACCCCAGCCCCCGCGCGTTGCGCGTGCTGAGCGCCGCCCGGGTGTCCCGGGTGCTGCCCATGGTCACCACCCCCAGGGCTCTGCCGGTGGACGGCGGGCTGGTCCCTGCCGCCGTCCACCGGCAGCCCACCCTGCCCCGGGTCCGGGAGCACAGCCGATGAGCGTGCCGGGCATCATCGCCGCCGTCGTCGTCGGGCTCGTGATCGGCGCGCTGGGTCGACTCATCGTCCCCGGCCGCACGCAGATCCCGGTCTGGCTCACCCTCGCCGTCGGGCTGGTCGCCGCGCTGCTCGGCACCATCCTGAGCCGGCTGGTCGGCATCGACAACGACGGCTACACCCTGCGGCAGCTGATCGTGCAGGTCGGCCTGGCCGGGGTCGCCGTGGCGCTGGTCGTCGGCACCGCCGGCGGCCGCACCGAGACCTGACCCACCGGATCCGGCCGTGGTCCGGCGCGCGGGGTGTCCGGTCGGCCACCGCGCACCGGGCCACGACCGCCGGGCCCGCCGGCTTCGCTCCCGAAGGAGGAGACCGATGACCGTCGTACCGGACGAGACGATGATGACGCTGATCTGTGACAGCTGCGGGACGGTGGCGAGCGGCCCGGCCTGCGTCCTGCCCGACGCCGAGGTGGTCTGGACGTTCGTCGCCGAGCAGGGCTGGACCGGTTCGCCGTTCGCCACCGGCCCGCACCGCTGCCCCCGCTGCGAACTGGTCCCCGGACCGGCCCCGGTGCCGGCCCGCGCGCCCCGCCGCGCCGACACCCTCGGTGTGCTCGGCGTCGAGCACCTGGATGAGGTGGCGATCGTCACCGCCGCCGGTGACCTGGACATCGCCACCGGCGACGACCTGCACGGCGCGTTGTCAGAGGCGGTCGACGCCGACCGGCACGTGGTGGTCGACCTGGTCCGGGTGCACCTGATCGACTCCACCGCCCTCGGAGTGCTGGTCCGGGCCCGGCAGGACGCCCGGCAACGCGGCCGGCGACTCAGCCTCGCCGGGCCGTCCCGGTACGTCCGCACCGTGCTGCACACCATGCGGCTCGACCGGGTCTTCCCGGTCTTCGACAACCGCCGGGACGCGGTGGACTGGTCCCGGGCCGGCACGGCCGACCGGCCCCGGGAGAGGAGTGCGGCATGGTGATGCCGTGGCCGCTCCCCGACGACATCTGGTTCCGCCCCGAGCCCGAGCCGCCCGGCCCGCCCGGCGACGACGTCCGGCTGGCCGCCGAGGTGGCGTACCGGATCGTGGGCGGGGTGGGTCTGCGGGCCCGACGGATCACGGTCACCGCACAGCACCGGGTGGTGATCCTCGGTGGCGTCGTCCCCGACGTCGAGGCCCGCAAGCTCGCCGGTGAGGTCGCCTGGCAGGTGCCCGGCGTGGCCGACGTCTGCAACGCGCTGCGGCTGTCCGCGAAGCGCTGATCCCCGGCGTCAGCGACACCGGGGACCGGCGGGACGCAAGGTCGGCAGCAGGACGCCGGGGGTCAGCGCGGCGCGGCGACGTGGGCCGGCGGCTGCGGACCGAACGCGGTGAGGAACCGGTCCCGGAAGGTGTCCATCGGCCACACCGGCGCGTCCGGGCCGGGGCGCAGCCCCTCCTGCCAGCCCCAGCCGCCCACCCGGGCCAGCACCGCCGGATCGCGGGCGACCACGGTGATCGGCACGTCCCGGCTGGCGTTCGGCCCGGTGACCAGCGGGGACGGTTGGTGGTCACCGAGGAAGACCAGCACCAGGTCGTCGTCGCCGTACGTCTGGACGTAGGAGATCAGGCTGTTCAGCGAGTACTCGATCGACCGGCGGTAACCGGTGCGCACCTCGGTGGTGCTCCGTCCCACCACGTCCTTCGGGTTGAACGCCACCGACGTCGGCCGACGATAGATCGAACCGTCCCCGACGTGCTCCCAGTCGAGCATCCGGGGGATCGCCGCCCACGGGGAGTGGCTGGAGATGAGCGGGATCTGCGCCATGACCGGGGCGTGGCCGGGGGTGGCCCGCTCCCGGCGCTGGAAGGTGGACAGGGTGTACTGGTCGGGCATCGGCGCGTAGCTGAACTGCGGGCCCCGGTAGTCCAGCCCGGCCGCGTCGTAGTAGCGGTCGTAGCCGAAGAACGCCCCCTCCGGCCAGGGCGAGGTGGCCGCCGGTATCACCCCGACCGTCTGCCAGCCGGCCCGGCGGAACGTCCCGTTGAGGGTCAGCCGGTCGCTGGCCAGCAGGCTGTCGTGCCGTTGCTGGTTGTCGATCCACAGCCCGGACAGCAGGGTGTCGTGGGCCAGCCAGCTCCCCCCGCCGGCGGTGGGCGAGGTCAGGAAACCGCTGCGGGCGGTGAACCCGGCGGCAGCCAGTCGCTTGGTGCCGCCGTCGAGCACCGCACCGACCTGCCCGGCGAACTCCGGGTCCTCGACCGCGTCCCGGCCGTAGCTCTCCACGAAGGCCAGCACCACGTCCTTGCCGCGCAGCGCGGTGAGCAACTGGTCGCCGGGGGTGTCGCGGAAAGCGTCCTGGGCGACCTGGGCGGCGAACTCCCGCCGGTCCCGCAACCCCGCGCCGACCTGGCCGACGTGCTGCCCGACCAGGGTCGCCGTACCGGAGTCGGCGACCGGGACGCCGAGTGTCGCGGCGGCCACCCAGAGGGCGGTGAGGCCGGCGACCACCCGGGTGGCGGCCCGGTGGTGCCCGACCGCCACCCGGGTCAGCCGCAACACCGACCGGGTGGTGAGCACCAGCAGGGCGACCACCAGGACGACCAGCCCGACGGCGGCGGCGACCGCGCCGCCGGTGCCCACCGAGTCGGCGACGAAGGCGTAGCCGTCGTCCAGCAGCACCCAGTCGAGGACCAGGTCGAACGGGCGGGCGAAGCTGGCCGACATGCCGAGGTCGAGCACCTTGACGACGGCGACCAGCCCCAGCGCCGCCCCGAGCGGCACCGCGACCAGCCGACGCGCCCGGCCGGGCAGCGCCAGCAGCAGGGCGGCGGCGACCAGGCCCTCGATCGGCACCCGCAGGAACGCGACCGGGGTCACCAGGTCGAGCCGGTCCGGTGCGGTCAGCACCACCAGGATCAGCAGGGCGGCCAGCACGGTGGTCACCCGGGCCGCGACGGTCCGCCACCGGGCCCGCTCCGGCGTCGGCGCGGTGTCGTCCGTCGGGGTCGGCGTGCCGCCGGTGGACTCGGCGGTCGGGGCGGACCGGTCGGCCGGGATGGGGGCCTCCCCGGCTGCCGTGCTCGGGCGACGCAGACGTGACAACAACGACACTCCGGAAGATCCTTCCTGGGGAGGGCCCCGGCGGCGGGGCCGGGGAGGGTCGACGGTCCGGCTCAGACCGGCTGGTGGGCGACGAACGGCCGGTCGGTGACGGCTTCCACCCGGGGCCGCACCGATGGTACGGACGGCAGCACCACGACCGACGGCACCAGCGGGACGGAGATCGACGTGGCGGGCGTCGGCGCGGCGGGCCGGGCGGGCCGGGTCGACCGGTGCCACCAGAGCCAGCCCACGTCGTGACCGAACGACTCGACCAGCAGCGCCAGCGCCACCGCGGCCAGCACGGCCGTCACCGGCCGGACCAGCAGGTCGGCGGCGACCACGAGCAGCAGCACGCCCTGTGCGGCGGCGACCACCTTGCGCCAGAAGCGCGGCGGCAACGAGCCCCGCATCCAGGGCAGCAGCCAACCGGCGGCGACGAAGGCGTAGCGCAGGCCACCGATGGCGAGCACCCACGGACCCACCGCCGGTGCCACCTGGACGCTGAGCACCAGGATGAGGAACGCGTCGACCTCCATGTCGAAGCGGGCGCCGAGCGCGCTGACCGTGCGGGTGCGCCGGGCCACCCAGCCGTCCACCGCGTCCAGCGCCAGCGCCACCGCGGTCATCGGCACCAGCACCCCCAGCGGGGCCGAGCCGTCCAGGGCGGAGACGACCAGGGCGGTCACCCCGCCGACCAGCACCCCCCGGGCCAGCGTCACCTGGTCCGCCGGCCCGAGCCGGTCGGCGTCGCGACGACGCAGGCCACGCCGCAGCGCGACGCAGGTGACCACGCCGTACGCGAGGCCGGCCAGCCAACCGGCGACGTCGAGCCCGACGGTCACGGCCAGCCCGGCCAGCAGGACTGTCTGTACGGTCAGGCCGAGCACCGGACCGGTTCGAACCCTGGACACCCTGCCTCCGTGTTTATGATCGACGACCTCGGTAGTGGGTACGCAGAACGCCGTCGTTTCGTTCGGTTCCCCGGCAGATGAGGAGAAAACCGCGTGATCCGCGATGCCCGGGCCTTCTGGCTCCGCTCCCCCGGCGTCGGCGAGCTGAGGACGGTGACCCTGCCCACTCCCGGCCCCGACGACGTGCTGGTCCGCAGCGTCTACTCCGGGGTGAGCCGCGGCACCGAGACGTTGGTCTTCACCGGTAGCGTGCCGGAGAGCCAGTACACGGCGATGCGCGCCCCGTTCCAGGAGGGCGACTTCCCCGCCCCGGTCAAGTACGGCTACCTCAGCGTCGGGGTGGTCGAGGCCGGTCCGGCGGCGTTGCGCGGTCGGACGGTGTTCTGCCTGCACCCGCACCAGAGCGCGTACGTGGTGCCCGCGTCGGCGGTGACCCCGGTGCCGGACGACGTGCCGGCGGCCCGCGCGGTGCTGGCCGGCACGGTGGAGACGGCGGTCAACGCGCTGTGGGACGCCGCGCCGCTGGTCGGTGACCGGGTCAGCGTGGTCGGCGGCGGGATGGTGGGGTGCAGCGTGGCTGCCCTGCTGGCCCGCTTCCCCGGGGTCCGGGTCGAACTGGTCGACGCCGACCCGGCGCGGGCGGCGGTCGCCTCGGCGTTGGGGGTCGACTTCGCCCTGCCGCAGGCGGCGACCGGTGGGCGGGATCTGGTGGTGCACGCCAGCGCCACCGCCGCCGGCTTGCAACGCAGCCTGGACCTGCTCGCCCCGGAGGCCACCGTGGTCGAGCTGAGCTGGTACGGCGACCGGCCGGTGGAGCTGTCGCTGGGTGGGGCGTTCCACGCCGGCCGGTTGACCGTCCGCAGCAGTCAGGTCGGCACGGTCTCCCCGGCGCGGGCGTCCCGGCGCGGCTTCGCCGACCGGCTGGCGCTCGCCCTGGAACTGCTCGCCGACCCGGTGTTCGACGCGCTGCTGACCGGCCGGTCCCGCTTCGCGGAGCTGCCCGGGGTGCTCGACCGCCTGGCCTCGGGGGAACTCCCCGCGCTCTGCCATCTGATCACCTACGACGAGGAGACGCCGTGTTCAGCGTGACCGTTCGGGACCACATCATGATCGCCCACAGCTTCCGGGGCGAGGTGTTCGGGCCGGCGCAGAAGCTGCACGGGGCGACCTTCGTCGTCGACGCGACCTTCCGCCGCCCCGAGCTGGACGACGACGGGATCGTGGTGGACATCGGCCGGGCGATCGACGAGCTGAAGGCGGTGCTGGCCGACCTGACGTACCGCAACCTGGACGACGAGCCGGCGTTCGCCGGGCAGAACACCACCACCGAGGTGCTGTGCCGGGCCATCGCCGACCGGCTCGCCGACCGGGTGCAGGCCGGTGGGCTCGGCGCGGGCGCCCGGGAACTGGCCGGGATCACCGTCACCCTGCACGAGTCACACATCGCCTGGGCCAGCTACGAGCGGTCGTTGTAGCCCGTGCCGGCGGTGCACGTCGTCCTCCCCGGGGACATCGACGATCCGGCCACGCCCAGCGGCGGCAACGCGTACGACCGGCGGGTCTGCGCCGGGCTCACGGCGGCCGGGTGGACGGTGCGCGAGCACGGGGTGCCCGGGGACTGGCCGCACCCCGACGAGGCGGCGCGGGCCCGGCTGGCCGGGCTGCTCGCGGCCCTGCCGGACGGCACCCCGGTCCTGTACGACGGGCTGGTCGCCTCGACCGTGCCGGAGCTGCTGGCGGCGCAGGCCGGCCGGCTGCGTCAGGTGGTGCTGGTGCACATGCCGCTCGGTGACGACGCGGAGGCGCGCGCGCTGCCGCACGCCGACGCGCTCGTCACCACCAGTGGCTGGACCCGGGACCTGCTGTTGGCCCGGCATCCACTCGATCCGGCCCGGGTGACGGTGGCCGTCCCCGGTGTCGACCCGGCCGACCTCGCGCCCGGCACGGCCACCGGCACGATGCTGCTCTGCGTCGCGGCGGTCACCCCGGTCAAGGGGCACGACGTGCTGCTCGACGCGTTGACCGGGCTCGCCGACCGGCAGTGGACGCTGGACTGTGTCGGCGCGCTGGACCGCGACCCGACCTTCGTGGCCGCGCTACGCCAGCGGGCCGACCGGGACGGGCTGGCCGGGCGGGTGCGGTGGCACGGACCGCTGACCGGGCCGGCGCTGGACGCGGCGTACGCGGGGGCGGATCTGCTGGTGCTGCCCTCCCGCGCCGAGACGTACGGGATGGTGGTGGTCGAGGCCCTGGCCCGGGGCCTGCCGGTGCTGGGCACCACCGTCGGTGGGGTGCCCGAGGCGCTGGGCCGGACCGCCGACGGCACCCCGCCCGGGACGCTGGTGCCCCCCGGCGATCCGGTGGCCCTGGCCGGTGGGCTGCGCCGTTGGCTGCACTCGGCCGACCTGCGCGGGCGGCTGCGCCGGGCGGCCCGGGACCGGCGGGCCGACCTGCCCGGCTGGCCGGCCACCACGACCGTGATCTCCCAGGTGCTGGACGGAGTGAGGACATGACCGCGTACGCCACCGACCCGTTCGCCGACTGGCTGCGGCTGCGGGAACCCGCCGACGCCGACGCCCGCAGCGGGGAGCTGGTCGACCTGCTCCGCGCCCGGCTCACCGGCACCGGCACGGCGGCGGGTGCCGGTGGTTCCGGCGTGCCGACGACCGCCGCCGGTGGCCCGGGTACGGCAACCGGCGGTGCGGCCGGCCTGTCGCCGGCCGGTGAGGGGGGGCCCGGGATGCTGGTGGCCGGTGCCGGGTCCGTCACGCCGCTGCGCGGGGACCGCCCGTGGGTGGTGCACGACCTGGGCAGCGGCACCGGGTCGATGCTGCGCTGGCTGGCCCCGCTGCTGCCCGGCCCGCAGCGCTGGGTGTTGCACGACCGGGACCCGGGGTTGCTGGTCCGGGCCGGCACGGCGGTGCCGGTCGCCGCCGACGGCAGCCCGGTCGAGGTGACCACCCGGCAGGGCGACCTCACCCGGTTGACCGCCGCCGACCTCGCCGACGCCGACCTGGTCACCGCGTCGGCGCTGCTGGACATGTTCAGCGCCGAGGAGATCACCCGGGTGGTAGCCGCCTGCGCCGGCGTCGGCTGCCCGAGCCTGTTCGTGCTCTCCGTGGTCGGTCGGGTGGTGTTCGATCCGGCCGACCCGCTGGACGCCGAGATCGCCGCCGCCTTCGACGCCCACCAGCGGCGTACCGTCGACGGCCGGGACCTGCTCGGGCCGGACGCCGCGGCGGCGACCGTCGCGGAGTTCGGCCGGCACGGGATGCCGGTGACCGTGCGGCCGAGCCCGTGGCGGCTCGGGCCGGAGCGGGCGGCGCTGCTCGTCGAGTGGTTCGACGGCTGGCGCGACGCGGCCGTCGCGCAGCGCCCCGAGCTGGCCGACCGGACCGCCGCCTACGCCCGGTGGCGGCGGGCCGAGGCGCGGGCCGGTCGACTCACCGTCACGGTCGGTCACGACGACCTGCTCGCCGGGGTGGAATGAACCGGTTGACCGGCCGGCACGTGAGAAGGGACAAGATCTTCCGAGGAGGAACCGCGTGTCACCGGACACCACCGGCACCGCTCCCGCCCGTACCCCGTCCCCCCGCCCGGCCCGGGGCTCGTCGGCCTGGGCCTGGCTGAGCAACCTGGGCGGGGTGGGTCTGGTCGGCGTGCTGCTGTGGTGGTTGGGCACCGGCCCGGCCCTGGCCGGGCTGCGCCGGATCGACGCCCCGGCGGTGCTGACCGCGCTGGCGCTGGGCGCGCTGGCCACGGTCGGCTGCGCGTGGCGGTGGCGGCTGGTCGCCGAGGCGCTCGGCATCCGGCTGCCGCTGGGCACGGCGGTGGCCGACTGCTACCGGGCGGTCTTCCTCAACGCGACGCTGCCCGGCGGGGTGCTCGGCGACGTGCACCGGGCGGTACGGCACGGCCGGGAGGCCGGTGACCTGGGTCGGGCCGTACGGGCGGTGGTCTGGGAGCGGACCGCCGGGCAGGTGGTCCAGGTGGTGCTCGCGGCGGTGCTGCTGCTGGCCCTGCCGTCGCCGGTGCGGCCGTACCTGCCGATGGTGACGGCGGTGGCGGTGGCGGTCGGCCTGGTGCTGGTGGTGTTGGTCCGGGCGCTGCCCCGGTCGGGGCCGTCGCGGCGGGCCCGGGCGGTGCGCGCCGCCACCGCCGACGTGCGGGTCGGACTGCTGGGCCGGCGCACCGGGCCGGGCGTGCTGGTCGCCTCGACCGTGGTGGTCGGCTGTCACCTGGCGACGTTCGTGCTGGCGGCCCGGGTGGCCGGGATCACCGTGCCGCTGTCGGTGCTGGTGCCGCTGACCCTGCTGGCATTGTTGGCGATGGGGCTGCCCGCCAACATGGCGGGGTTCGGCCCCCGCGAGGGCGTCGCGGCCTGGGCGTTCGGGGCCGCCGGCCTGGGCGCCGCCGAGGGGGTGGCCACCGCCCTGGTGTACGGGGCGCTGGTGCTGGTGGCCGCCCTGCCGGGCGCCGCCGTGCTGCTGCTGCGGGGCCGCCCGTCCGCGCTGCGGGAACGCGCGGGTGACCTTACGGTGGGAACTCAGGGTGGTTCCTCACCGGTACCCGCTGCCGGGCTGGCCGGCAGCGCCTGACAGAGGAGACACATGTACGACGCACTGCCGGCGGCGACGGTCCGGACACAGGTCACGGTCCCGCTGCGGTTCTCCGACGGGTACGCCACCACGGCCCGGGTCTTCTCGTTCGACGGGCTGGTGGACGGCCGGGAGCACCTGGCGTTCGGGTTGGGCGACTGGTCGGGCGCGCTGCGCCGGCACGCGGCGGGCGGGGCGGCGCCGCTGGTCCGCCCGCACAGCGAGTGCCTGACCGGGGACGTCTTCGGCAGCCAGCGCTGCGACTGTGGCCCGCAGCTGCGCGAGGCGGTCCAGCGGATCACCGAGGCCGGCGGTTTCCTGCTCTACCTGCGCCAGGAGGGACGCGGCATCGGCCTCTACCCGAAACTGGACGCGTACGCCCTGCAGGACGCCGGGTTGGACACCTACGAGGCGAACGTGGCGCTCGGGCACGACGAGGACGAGCGGGACTACCGGGTCGCCGCGCAGATGCTGGCGGTGCTCGGCGTGCCGGAGCTGGTGCTGCTGAGCAGCAACCCGGAGAAGGCCGAGCAGTTGACCCGGCTGGGCGTGGCGGTGGCCGAGGTGGTGCCGACCGGGGTGTTCCTGTCCCCTGCCAACGCCGACTACCTGGCGGCGAAGGCGAGCCGGGCCGCGGCCCGGTCCGTCGACCTGCCGTCGTTGAACTGATGGGCGTCGTACCGGCCGGTGCGGCGGCCGCCGCCGTCCCGGTGGCGACCGGGCGGCCGTACGTGCTGCTCAGCTGCGCCACCTCGATCGACGGTTACATCGACGACGCCACCGAACAGCGGCTGCTGCTGTCCAACGCGGAGGACATGGACCGGATCGACGCCGTGCGGGCCAGCTGTGACGCCATCCTGGTCGGCGCGGGCACGATCCGGGCGGACGACCCCCGGCTGGTGGTCCGCTCGGCGCGGCTGCGGGCCGCCCGACAGTCCGCCGGGTTGCCGCCGTCACCGGTGAAGGTGACGTTGACCGCCCGGGGGCTGCTGGACCCGGCGGCCCGGTTCTTCACCGTCGGTGACGCCGAGAAGATCGTCTACTGCGCCGGGCCGGTGGTGGACAAGACCGCCGAGCTGCTCGCCGGGTCGGCCACCGTGGTCGACGCGGGTGACCCGTTGGACCCGGCCCGCGCCCTGGCGGACCTGGCCGGCCGGGGGGTGCAGCGGCTGATGGTGGAGGGCGGCGCGGCGGTGCACGCCCAGTTCCTCACCGCCGGGCTCGCCGACGAACTGCACCTGGTGGTCGCCCCGTTCTTCGTCGGCGACCGCCGGGCCCCCCGGTTCGTCGGCGACGGCACGTTCCCGTGGCACCCGGGCCGCCGGGCCAGGGTCGCCGAGGTACGCCAGATCGGCGACGTGGTGCTGGTCCGCTACGCCCTCTCGGAGCGTTGCCCCGACGGGTGAACCGGCCGACGGGTCCGGTCCGTACCATGCGAACGAGGGACCGTCCGGTTCACTACGCTGCGTGGTAGCGGCCGACGGTACGGACGAGGAGTGGCGGGATGAGCGACCATCCCCGGATGCGGTGCGAGTCATGGCGGGAGATCCTGTCGGCCCAGCTCGACGGGGAGGAGACCGCCGAGGAGCGGGGCGCGGTCCAGGCGCACCTCGACGGATGCGCGGACTGCCGCGCCTGGCACGAGGTCGCCGCCATGGTGACCCGACGGGCCCGGACCCGGGTGGTGTCGGCGGTGCCCGACCTGACCGAGTCGATCCTCGCCGCCGTGCCCCCGCCGCCCCGACGGCGGGTCGACCGGTGGCGGGGTGGGCTGACCAACGGGCTGCGGTTGGCCCTGGGCCTGCTCGGGGCGGTCCAGCTCGCTCTCGGCCTGGCCCAGGTGGGACAGGGCGTCAACGCTGAGCACCTGCACCCGACCGGGCAGCACCTGTGGCACGAGTCGGCGGCGTGGAACGTGGCGGTGGGTGCCGGTTTCCTCTTCGTCGCGCTGCGCCGTACCCCGCCGGCCGGGTTGTTGCCGATGCTGAGCGCCTTCGTCGCGACCCTGGTCCTGCTGTCGGTCAACGACCTGGTCACCGCGCAGGTGGCGGTGCCCCGGCTGGTCAGCCACGGGTTCCTGGTCGGCGGCTACCTGATCACGGTGCTGTTGTTCCGGCTGGGCCCCCGCCCGACCGGCCCACCGCAGGGACGGCGGACCGGCCGGTCCGGGTGGCGGTTGCGGCTCGACGAGCTCGACGAGCCCCGCCGGATGGCGACGCCGCCGTACGGCGCGCAGGCCCGGGACCGCCGGGCGGCCTGAGCAGCGCACACCGTAAGCACCTGGCAAGGTACGCCGGCCCGTCGCGCCGTTACGCTGGCCGACACGAGAGGGAGGTGCCGGTGGCGCAACGGGTGCTGGTGGTCGACGACGACCGGACGGTCAGCGACGTGGTGTGCCGATATCTGGAGCACGCCGGCTATCAGGTGGACCATGTGGGGGACGGGGCCGCCGCGCTCGCCGCCGTGGCCGCCGCGCCACCCCAACTGGTGGTTCTGGACGTGATGCTGCCGGTGCTGGACGGGCTGGAGGTGTGCCGACGGCTGCGGCAGCGACCGGACGGCGTACCCATCGTGATGCTGACCGCCCGGGGCGACGAGGCGGACCGGATCCTCGGCCTGCAACTGGGCGCGGACGATTATCTGAGCAAGCCGTTCTCCCCCCGGGAGCTGGTGCTGCGGGTCCGCTCGGTGCTGCGCCGGGCCGGCGGTGAGCCGGTCGCGGCGACGGCGCAGGTGCTCACCGACGGGGGGCTGACCGTGCTGACCGGCCCCCGGGTGGCCCGGTTGCACGGCCGCGACCTGGCCCTCACCCTGCGCGAGTTCGACCTGCTCGCCCACCTGATGGGGCACCCCGCCCGGGCGCTGTCACGGGCCGAGCTGCTGGAACGGGTCTGGGGTTGGCGGTTCGGCGACCAGTCCACGGTGACCGTGCACGTCCGACGACTGCGCGAGAAGATCGAGGACGATCCGGCCAACCCGCGCCGCATCGTCACGGTCTGGGGCGTCGGCTACCGGTACGAGCCGGCCGATGACTGACCTGGCACTGATCTTCGGGGCGGCGCTGGCCGCGGCGGGCGGGGTGGGGCTGCTCGGCGCGGGGGTGCTGCGGCTGCTGCGCGGGCGGTCCATCACCGTGCACGTCACGGTGCTGCTGGCCATGACGGTGAGCGCGGTGGTGGCCGGGGTGGCGGTGATCGCCGAGGCGATGTTCCTCTCTCCGCACGACCTGGAGGTGGTGCTGATCACCGTTTCGGCGGCGGCCCTGGTCAGCCTCGCGGTCGGTTGGCTCTTCGCCCGCCGGCTCGCCACCGCGGCGGTCTGGGCCGACCAGGCGCGGGCCCGGGAACGGCAGGTCGAGAAGGGTCGTCGGGACCTGGTCGCCTGGGTCTCGCACGACCTGCGGACCCCGCTGGCCGGGTTGCGGGCGATGGCGGAGGCGCTGGAGGACCGGGTGGTCGCCGACCCGGTGACGGTGGACGAGTACCACCGCCGGATCCGGGTCGAGACCGACCGGATGACGCGGCTGGTCGACGATCTGTTCGAGCTGTCCCGGATCAACGCCGGGGCGCTGCGGCTGTCGCTGTCGGCGGTGCCGCTGGGTGACGTGGTCTCCGATGCCCTGGCCGGCACCGCGCCACTGGCCGCCGCCCGCCGCATCCGGCTGCTGTCGGCCGAGTCGGGCTGGCCCACGGTGACCGCCAGCGAGCCCGAGCTGAGCCGGGTGGTGGGCAACCTGCTGCTCAACGCGGTGCGCTACACGCCGGCCGACGGCACCGTCTGGGTCGACGCCGGGCGCGACGGTGACGTCGCCTGGCTGGCCGTCGCCGACACCTGCGGCGGCATCCCCGAGGCCGACCTGCCCCGGCTGTTCGACGTGGCGTTCCGGGGCGAGCCGGCCCGTACCCCGCACGCGGGCACCGACCCGATCGCGGGCTCCGGCGGGCTGGGGCTGGCCATCGTGCGCGGGCTGGTCGAGGCGCACGGCGGTCGGGTGGACGTGCACAACGTCGCCGAGGGCTGCCGGTTCGTCGTGCGGCTGCCGCTGGCCGGCGGCGTCCGGTCCACCGCCGGCGGCTGGCGCACGCCGGTCGGTCAGGCCCCGAACTCCTCGGCGATGTCCATCACGTACCGGCCGTAGTCGGAGCCGGCCATGGCGGCACCCAGCCGGTGGCAGGCCGCCGCGTCGATGTAGCCCATCCGCAGCGCCGTCTCCTCCAGGCAGGCGATCCGGACGCCCTGCCGCTCCTCCATGGTCCGTACGTAGAGGCTGGCCTGGAGCAGCGCCTCCGGGGTGCCGGCGTCCAGCCAGGCGAACCCGCGCCCGAGGTCGACCAGGCGGGCCCGCCCCCGGGCGACGTACACCCGGTTGACGTCGGTGATCTCCAGCTCGCCGCGCCGGGACGGCCGGATGTTCTTGACGATGTCGACGACCTCGTGGTCATAGAGGTAGAGGCCGGTGATCGCCCGGTTGGAGTGCGGCTGGGAGGGCTTCTCCTCGATGTCGCGCAGGGTGCCGTCCGGGCCGGTGACGCCGACGCCGTACCGCTCGGGGTCGTGGACCGGGTAGCCGAACAGGGTGCAGCCGGTCACCGCCCCGGTCTCCTGCCGCAGCAGCCGGGAGAACGCGGTGCCGTGGAAGATGTTGTCGCCGAGGATCAGCGCGCTGGGCTCCCCGCCGATGTGGTCGGCGCCGATCAGGAACGCCTCGGCGATGCCGCGCGGCTCGGGCTGCGCGGCGTAGGAGATGTCCAGCCCCAGGTGCGCGCCGTCGCCGAGCAGCAGTCGGAACTGCGGCAGGTCGGCCGGCTTGGCGATGACCAGGATGTCCCGGACGCCGGCCAGCATGAGCACCGACAGCGGGTAGTAGATCATGGGCTTGTCGCCGACGGGCAGGAGTTGCTTGGACACCGGCACGGTCATCGGGTAGAGCCGGGTGCCCGACCCTCCGGCCAGGACGATTCCCTTCACGGTCCTTCCTCCTCCAGACGTCGGCGCCGCCGGGCGGGGCGCGGTGGGGCCGGTTCAGTCGAGACCGCGGATCAGGTGCGGTTCGGTCTCCGGGTCGGACCAGTCGCACTGTCCGCGCCGGTTCGCCCGGGCCCAGGCGTCCAGGGCGGAGGGCGTGCGGTCCGCCTCGGCCGGCCGGGCGGTACGGGGTCGGCCGAGGCGGGGGCGGGCCTCGTCGTCGTCGGAGTTGTCGGTCATCGCGTTCCCCATTCCGGACGCCTCCCATCGTGACGCCGGCACCGGGCCGGACGCACCTTCCTCGTTGCCCAGGTCAACGGTCGAATCGCCGCCCGGCGACGGGCGATCCGCCGGGCGGTGCTTTTCCGACATCAATCGTTGAGCCGGACGCATCGGGCCATGGCGGCAATCATCACCGGATAGACAGGGGGTACGCATCCGGAAAAGACACCTGTTAGCGCCATTCGGATTCCGCGCCGTTGACCATGCTTTGAGGGTGCCCTAGCATTGAGGTCAGCTGATTCGACAAAACCGACAAACCCCTTTTGTCGGTGCCAACCGCCATTTGCCGATTCCGCCCCGGGGGACGTCGCGGAACCGGAACGACGCTGCATCGTCGCAGCCCAACCAGACGATCCACGTCGTACAGACCAGCACCCACCATTACGCTCGCCGGGGGCACGATGGAAGACCACAGCAGCAGAGCGGTCCGGCGGGTCATCGCCGAAATGCACCAGAATCTGGGGAAGCAATTCAGCGTGGACGAAATGGCGCGAACCGCCCTGCTGAGCAAGTACCACTTCTGCCGGGTGTTCCATCGGGTAACCGGAGTGTCACCGGGGCGCTTTCTGTCGGCAATCCGATTCCAGCGGGCCAAGCACCTGCTGCTGGCCACCTCCTGGACCGTCACCGACATCAGTCACCAGGTCGGTTACACCAGCGTCGGCACGTTCAGCGCCCGGTTCAGCAGCAGCGTCGGCCTCTCCCCCTCGACCTTCCGCCGGCTCGGTCGCACCCTGGGGCGGGAGTTGCCGTACCGGCCGCCCTGTCCGAGCCGGCCCGACCCGGCCGAAGCCACCGGCCCGACCGTCCGGGGGCAGATCCGGGCGCTCCCCGGCGAGGCACCCGACTGGATCTTCGTGGGACTGTTCCCGGAGCGGATCCAGCAGGGCAAGCCGGTCAGCTCCACGGTCCTACCCGGCCCCGGCCCGTACCTGCTGGGCCCGGTGCCGCCGGGCACCTGGTTCGTCCTGGCCCATGCGGTGCACCGCCGCCGGTCGGCCACCGGAGCACGGCCGCTGCTGGTCGGCCACCACGGGCCGGTGACGGTCGGCTGCCCGTCCCGGTCGATCCGGGCCGACCTCACCCTGCGCCCCATGCGCACCTTCGATCCGCCCGTGGTGCACGCGGCCGGCCTGCCGCCACTGCTGCGCACCGGCTGACCGCGGTTGACCGTCATCGCCCCCCGACGGCCGGGACGGGCGACAGCCGGGTCCCGCGCCGCCGGTCACCGACCGGACGCGGTCGTCGCACCGCCCGTCCGCGCCGCCCGTCCGCGCCGCACGGTCGCGCCGCACGGTCGCGCCGCACGGTCGCGCCGCACGGTCGCGCCGCACGGTCGCGCCGCACGGTCGCGCCGCACGGTCGCACCGCACGTCCGCCGTCCGCCCGTCCGCGCCGCCGGTCAGCGACCGCACGGTCGCCGCACGGCCGCGTCGGGGCCGTCCCGGGCACGGACGTGGGGCCGTCCCGGCGGGACGGCCCCACGTGGTCGCGGACCGGATCAGCGAGCCAGCGCCGGTGTCGCCGGACTGACCGGCACCGACCCCCGAGCGCGCTCGCGACCACGGTCGCGCCACCAGATGCCCCACCACATCAGGCCGCGGACGGCGCAGACGATGGTGACGGCGAAGAAGAGGGTGTAGACCACGTTGAACGCGACCAGCACCCCGTAGACCGTCGCCACGGCGGACCCGAACATGAACTGGTTGCGGCCCCGGGACGGCGTCGTGCCCGGGTCGGTGATCATGTAGTTGGTGAACAGGACGAAGGCCACCCCGGTCATCGGCACCAACGCGGCCCAGATCGCCACGTCCAGCACCAGCGCCCGGACCACCGCCTGGATGACGAAGCCGCCGAGCCAGCCGACGATCAGCAGCACCTTGCGGGTGAGCATGGCGTTGAGCACCGTGCCGGCGGTGATGATGACCAGCGGGACCATGATGCTGATCGCGTCCGGCACGTTCTCGGTGAACTGGTAGGGCGGCGCGATGTTGACCCAGGAGAAGGCCAACAGCGTCACCGTGATCCCGAAGTTCGAGGGGTTCATGAAGTGCCGCATCCGGCCGTTGACCGGCGCCCGCAGGGCGGTCTTGGCCCCGATCGCGACGACGACGGCGAACGCCACCGGCCAGAACCGGTCGTTGGCGTAGAGCAGCATGTTCGCCGCCAGCGCGGTGATGTGGGTGGGCAGCAGGAAGGTGTACATCCCCCAGGCCCCGTTGCCGGCGAAGGCGGGCCGCCGCTTGCCGGCCCACGCCGCCACCATCTCGATCCCGATCTCGGCGGTGTAGCCGACCAGCAGGGCGAACAGCGGCCAGGTCCACGGCTGCTCGAAGCCGAGCAGGGTGTAGCCGATGATGTTGAAGATCGACATCGACATCGCGAAGTTGCGCAGCGCCAGGTAACGCGGGTCCTTCGCGTCCACCCGGGGGACCGCCGGTCGCGCCGTGGGCGGGGTCGCCGCGTCGACGGGCCGGGCCCCACCCGGGGCCGTCCGCACCGCGGCGTCGGTCGCGTCTTCCTGTCTGACGTCAGTCATCGGGTGATCTCCTGGGCGTCGGTGGTCAGCATCAGGTCGTGCCAACCGGCGGTGAGCGAGAGGGTCTGTCGGTGGGTCGCGCCGGTCAGGTCACGCCAGCACACCTCGGCCGACACCGGACGGTCCCCGGCGGAGCCGAGCCCGAAGAAGACGTCGAAGCTGCGCTTGCCCGAGTGACCGCCGCCGCCGTCGAGCTGGGCGACCTGGGTCAGCCCGTCGGCGGTACGGATCTTGACCTGGGCGCCGTAGGCCGGCGTCCGGGCGTCGGCCGCGCCGCCCACCGTCGGCCGGTGCAGGCGCAGCCCGAGGAAGCCGCCGGGGGACGCGGCGGTGTTGCGGTAGAAGGCCGGCGGCCCCCACTGGCGGGCGACGGCGAAGTCCTGCACGCCGTCGGCGTTGGTGTCGGCCACCGCGACGCCCCGGGTCGGGATGGGCACGTCGAGGCCCAACTCGGCGTTGAGGTTGACGAACGTCTTGCCCTGCCGCACCCAGAACGCCAGCTTGTCGTTGCCGGCGATGTCGTCGCCCGGCTCCGCCTTCGGCCACATCGCCGGGTTGCGCAGCATCAGGTCGTTGGACATCGCCAGCTCCTGGAGCCAGGCCCACCGGCTGGTGGTGCCCTTGATGAACCCGTCGGCCTGGACCACCTCCAGCGAGCCGTTGTTGTCGAAGTCGGCCATCTTGGCGTCCCAGCCCCAGCCGGTCCAGGCCATGTTCAACGAGGACGCCTTGTTGTCGTACGGCGCCACCCCACGGGTCAGCTTGGCGCGCGCGTCCTGAGGGCTGCCGGCGTTGTTCATCCAGACGAAGTTGCTCTCCTCCAGACCCCAGGAGCTGGTGATGTTGCTGACGAACATGTCGAACCTGCCCCGGCTGTCGAGGTCGCCGAAGTCGATCGACATGCCCTTGAAGGAGTCCTGACCGAGCACCATGGACTTCGGGGTGAACGCGCCCCGGCGGCCCTGCGTCTGGGCGAACCTGATCCGGCCCGGGGTCGAGACGTTGTGCAGCAGGTGGTCGTGGCCGAAGTCGTTGGCCAGGTACAGCTCGGGCAGCAGGTCACCGTCGATGTCGGCGGAGGCCGCACCGAGGGTCCAGCCGGTGGAGACCGGACCGGGCACCGCCTTCTGCTCGACGTACCGGATCGAGGGCTGGTCGCCGCCGGTGGCCGCGTCCCACCGCAGCACGTGCGCCCCGCCGGAGTTGCGGGCGTGCGACATGGACGCGTTCATCTGGACGTTCGGCTGCCCGTCCGGGTCGAGCACCTGGGTCTCGGGGAAGTAGTTGAACACGCCGATGTCCGGACGACCGTCGCCGTCGAAGTCGGCGACCGCCACCGCGTTGGTGTTCCACAGCGCGCCCTGGTAGCGGTTGCCCGGACCGGGCTGGGTGGGAATCAGCTCGGTCGGGGCGTAGCTGCCCAGCCGCAGGTCGGTGGCGCTGGCCCGGTGCAGGAACAGCACCGGCGTCCGACCCCAGTAGTAGACCAGCAGGTCGGTGCGGCCGTCGAGGTTGTAGTCGCCGGGCACGCAGCCCATCGGGGCCATGGTGGTGTCGGTGGGCAGTGGGCGGGGATCGAGGACGAAGGGCTGGTAGCGGGCCCCGCTGTCGGGTGCCGGGGTCACCACGGCGCTGTCACTGCGGGTGTCGACCAGGCAGAGGTCGTCGGCCACCCCGTTGCCGTCCAGGTCGTTGAGGGCGATCGCCGCCCCGACCGAGGAGACCCAGGACTTGATGTGCTCGTACTCCGGATTGACCTCGCGGACCGCACGGGCGGCGGGTAGGGGTGGCAACGCGATGGGCCGTTCGGCGAACTGGAACCGTGCGGCCAGCTCCGACCGCTCGGCCGCGGACGCCTCCGGGCGCTGTGCCACGACGAAGAGAATGCTCAGCAGAACGAGCACAAATGCTGCGGGAGTTGCGCGGCGAAGGAAGCCGGCAGATTGAGACGGCAACAGTCCCCCTACGTTTTCGTGGGCGCGTCGTTCGCCCGTTGACGGATCGCTTGGAAGTGCCATCGACCGGGGCGGAGATACTGATGATTACCACCCTCCGCGGCGGGGTGAATAACCAACCGATTAGCCGTCCATCAGATGACTCTCGCCCTTTCAGGGGCCACGAACATCGTCAGCCAGAAGGCCAATGGAGTCTTCTCAGAGCGTGCTCTCCCGCCGGAGCGGGCCGGACGATCGAGGACCGAACGCGCCATCACAGCGAGTCCGCCGCCGGTCGCGATGCGTCAAAGTTCTCTGACTTTGCTCTCCTCAACATCAGCCAGATCGCGAGAAGGGCGCAGGGATATCTCCCAGGGTAGGGCTATTGCCGGCTTCATGCCCACCGACAGGAGGCATCCTCGACCCACCCACCAGATCGGACGAATCCACTCGCACCACCCCCCGAGCCATCAGGTCCGCCTTCCGCAACAATGGCCGTACGCTGCGCGGACGACATCGGGGACGGTCGGACGGATAGCGAGGATCTTCGCTGGCAAATACGGCCGGAATCGATAGCACAGCTATCCATCCCGCCGGCATCGGCGCTCATTGCCGCCTATCTTTGGTCGCGCTAGCATCAACACGGCCCCAACGGCCAAAGGCAATTTCGACGGCCGCATCCGCGTTTATGCATTGATCGAGGCTTAAGGCTCCGTCAATCAGCCGGCATAGACACCGTACGCACGCAGTCGCCACAGCTGTGCCCGGGGATGCCACCGACCGACGAATCGAACACCTGGGGGAGACCGTGGAAGACGTCATTGAACGGGCGGTGGAGCGGGCCATCGTCACGATGCGGGACAACATCGCCGAGCCGCTGACCATCGACGACATGGCCCGCGCCGCGATGTTCAGCAAGTTCCACTTCTCAAGGATCTTCCGCCGGGTCACCGGCGTCTCGCCCGGACGCTTCCTCTCCGCCATCCGTCTCCAGGAGGCGAAGCACCTGCTCGTCTCCACCACTCTGAACGTCGCCGACATCAGTCTCCGGGTCGGCTACAACAGCGTCGGCACCTTCAGTTCGCGGTTCACCCGCAGCGTCGGCATGTCCCCCACCGCCTACCGGCGCTACCGCGGCTTCAGCTCACGCATTCCGGTGGACGAGACCAGGGGCAGCTCGGCCGGACGCACCTCGACGGTGCAGGGGACCGTCACCGGGCCGGACCAGGAAGACCTCGGTTTCGTCTTCGTCGGACTCTTCCCCGACCCGCTGCCCGAGGGTCGTCCGGTCCGCTGTGCGGTGCTCAACGGCGCTGGCGCGTTCGAGCTGGAGACGGTCCCCGAGGGGCACTGGTACCTGCTCGTCCAGTCGGTGCGCACCGACGGCTCCCCGACGGACGCCCACGACCTGGACCCCGAGGACATCTTCGTCGGCTCGCACGGGCCGATCATCGTCCGGCGCGACCAGGCCGTCCCCCCGATCGACATGAGCCTCAAGCCGGCCCGGTCCATCGACCCGCCGGTGCTGCTCGCGCTGCTCGACATCCGCCGGATGGCACTGGACCAGGTCGGCTACCGGGTCGAAGCGGCCTGACGGCGGGTCGGACCGCGAACCGACCGGAGCCAGCGGCGCATCCCACGGAAGGTGGGATGCGCCGCATCGCCGTGTCGGCCGGACGAACCGGACCGCGTCGGGCCGCGTCCGGGCCGGACGGCTCACGGTCGACCCGGACCCGGCCCGGCAGATCGGTCGGCGGGCCGGCCCCCGGTCGCGGCGGGCCGGACCACGGGCGCGGCGGGCCGGACCACGGGCGGTCGAGGTGACCACGGGCCGGCCACCCGGGCCCCGGGCCGCCGGGGGTCGAGGAGCCTGTACGGGGCGCGGCGCGACCGCCGGGACCACCAGGCGGTCGCGCCGGACCCGGACGCCGGACCCGGACGCCGGACCCGGACGCCGGCCCGGCAGATCAGCGGGCCGGCAGATCAGCGGGCCGGCAGATCAGCGGCCCGGCAGATCAGCGGCCCGGCAGATCCTCCGGATCGGTGGCCACCCGGGGCCGGCGCAGCAGGATCACGGACAGCGCGATCAGCAACGCCAGATCCAGCACCAGCAGCAGACCGTCCAGGGGATCGGTGCCGACATGCTGGTGCCCGGTCTCGGGCACGACAGCTGCCGGCGGCAGCAGTGGTGCGGCGCCCACGGCGAACACGCTGCGCCCGGTGCTCTGCCGCCCGTCGGTGAGCCACACGTGGTAGGCGACCGTGTAGCTGCCCTGCGGCAGGGCGGGCACCGACACCACCAGGTCGGTGCCGTCGCGTCGGGAGGCGCCGGTGGGCACCTGCGGGCCGTCCGCCGGCGTCAACGACACGTGCGCCTCGTCGGTGTCCGGCGTCCCCGCCAGCCGCAGTCGTACCTCGGTCGGCCCGGTGTCCAGCCGGCTGCCGTCCGCGGGCACGACGGCGGCGGCAACCGTCGCGGCCGGCCCGGGCGGGCTCGGCGAACGCAGCCACAGCGCGGTCACCACGGTCACCAGCACCACGGCGACGGCCGCCGTACGCGGCCCGAAGCCACGGTGGCGGCCGTCCTGTCCGGCGGCGGTCATGCCGGCGTGAGCGCCCTGACCGAACGGGGGGCGCAGGTGCAGGCCATCATCGCCTGCTCGGCGGGGGTGGGTCGCAGGTGCAGGTACATCGCCACCACCATCGGCAGGAAGACGATCGTGTTGTAGAACAGGTGCAGTTCCACCCGGGCGAAGACCAGTTGCAGCACGCTCGTCGGCACGGGACGGTCGAACAGGAAGTGCCCCGTCTGCGCTTGGAGCAGCAGCAACAGGTGCTCGATGTGGTGCCAGAACTGGATGGCCAGCGCCACCGTCCACCAGGTACGCGCACGGCCGACGAAGCCGGGCCGCAGCAGGGCCAGCCCGATGAGCATCACGATGGCGTACCCGTAGTGCAGCCACTCCGAGGTGACCAGCCAGGGCACGGCCAGCCCGAGGACGCCCCGGGACTGCGGCACCGGCCAGCCCAGCACCCAGATCTGGAACGCCTGGACGAGGTGCTCGGCCCAGTGGGCCAGCACCACGACCATGTACAGGTTCAACGCCGTCCGGTGGTAGGGACCGTTGAGCAGGCCGAGCGGGCCCGATCGGGAGTGGCGGGGTACGGCTTGGTTCGACATGTCGGGTGGTCTCCCCCTGGTCGACGGACACCGGCACCGCAGCGGGCCGGGGGACGGCAGCACGCCGCCTCTTCAGGCTGCGACCCGCGGGGCCCGGTGTCGTCTTCGAACGTGCCAACAATCTACTGTGGCCGATCGGCTCAGGCTCCCGCCGGCCGTTCGGCGGAGGCGGCGCAGCAGCCGGCCAGGTGGCTCTCCTGCGCCATCCGGCGCATCGCCTCGAAGGCCACCTCGGACAGCACGTTCCAGACCGCCATGGCGGTGGCGGAGTGCGCCGACTCGTGCCGGAACTCGTGCGTCACGATCCGTGCCGCGCTCTCGGCGTGCTCGCTGAACACGTCGATGTCGCAGTCGGCGTCGAGCCGCTGCAACGCGGTCAGCACGTGGGCGAGGGTGTCCCGGCCCGGTGAGGCGGCGTCGACCGCCCAGCCGAGCCGGTCGATGAAGTCGTCGACCTGGACGCGGGCCGGCCCGACGTCCGGGGCGTCCTCCTCGGGCTGATCCGGGAAGAGCGCCCAGATGGTGGCCCGGCACTGGGCGCCCAGGGTGAGCCCCTTGTCGTCGAGGGCGGCCAGCACCCGGCGGACCGAGGACAGGCTCAGTCGCCCGATGCCGGCCAGCACCCGGATCAGCTGGAGCCGGGCGAGGTGCTCCTCGCCGTACTCCGCCTGGTTACGCGCGGTGGGTCGGCCCGGTGGGAGCAGTCGCTCCCGGATGTAGAACTTGATCGTCGGAAGTGGAACACCACTGATCCTGGCCAGATCTGAGATGCGCATCCGTCCCCCCAGGGTCCCGGTGGCCACCGCCGGACGCCGCCCACGGCGGGGCTCCGCCGCCCGGCAGCGGCCGGTCCGAACGTATCGGCGGTGACGCCGCCGCGGACAGCGGGCGCCGGGCAGCACGGCGGGTGAAGGCCGTCGGCGCGCTCGCGATGACGGCGGTGGAGCCGCCCGTCGGTGCGACGGCGGCTCCTGGGACAGGGCGGGCACCTCGGGCCGTACCGGCCGGGGTGGTCGCCGCGCATCCGGGACTCATCGCACCTCCCCCAGCACGATGAGCAACCTGAGAGTTGCTCAGCGCAATAGTAACCAGTGTGGCCTGCGTGCCGGTTATTCGATGTTGCTGAACCACACTTCCTGGCCGTGGTCCGCCGGTCACGTCAGGGCCCGCACCGTCATCGGCAGCCCGCCCCGGATCCGCAGCGACAGCATGGGTTCCGGCACCACCCGGTGCCCGTCGGGGGTGTGCAGCCGCAGTCGGCGGCTCACCATGGCCACCACGAAGACCGCCTCCATCAGACCGAGGTGGTTGCCGACGCAGAACCGCGGCCCGGCGCCGAACGGCACGTACGCGTAGCGGGGCCGGTCGGCCGACGCCGACGGCGAGAACCGCTCCGGGTCGAACCGGTCCGGGTCGTCCCAGTAGGCCCGGTGCCGGTGCAGGGTGTACGGGCAGATCAGCACGTCGGTGCCGGCCGGCACCCGGTAGCCGCCCACCTCGTCGGCCTCCTGCGCCCGCCGGGACAGCATCCACACCGGCGGGTAGAGGCGCATCGCCTCGCTGAGCACCATCCCGATGTAGGTCAACCGGGGCAGGTCCTCGTAGGTCGGCGGCCGGTCGCCGAGCACCGCCACCGCCTCGGCCCGCACCCGCTCCCACACCTGCGGGTGCCGGTCGAGCAGGTGGAAGGTCCAGCCGAGGGTGCTGGCGGTGGTCTCGTGTCCGGCCAGCAGCAGGGTGGTCAGTTCGTCCTGCAGCCGCCGCCGGCCGACCGCGGGGTCAGCTTCCCGACGGGTCGACTCGAGCAGCCGGGACAGCGCGTCGTCGTGGTCCTCGTGGCCGGGCCGGGAACGCCGCCGCGCGGCCAGCTCGTCGACGATCTCCTCCAGCTCGCGGCGGGCCCGCCGGAACCGCATCTGCTGCGGCAGCGGCACCCACATCGGCACCAGGTTCATCGACGCCATCTCGAACATCGCCTGGTCCTGCATCGCCTCGAAGGCCGACCCGAGCGACCGGAAGCCACTCAGGTCGGCGTCGAGCAGGGTACGGCCCAGCACCCCGAGGGTGAGCCCGGTCATCTCCCGCATCATGTCGACCGGCTCACCACCGGCGTGCGTCTCGAGGCGGTCGACCAGGCGGCCGGCCTCCTCGGCGACGATCCCGGCCTGCTGGGCGATGCGGCGGGCCTGGAACACCGGCTGGATCACCCGACGCTGTTCCCGCCACAGCTCACCCTCGCTGGTCAGTAGCCCGTCGCCGAGGGCCCGCCGGGCGTGCATCAGCCCGATCCCCTTGTGGTAGTTCTGGCTGTTGTCCGCCAGCACGTGCTTGGCGTGGTCGGGGTGGTTGAAGAAGTGCAGCCCCCGCCCCGGGCCCAGCCGTACCGCGTCGCCGTAGGTCTCGGCGGCGGAGCGCATCAGGCCGAGCCGGTCGCGGCCCAGCTTCCACAGCGTGCCGAGCATCGCCACCCCGGTCGGGCCCCGGGGGACGACCCGGGGCGCGACCGGGGTCATCGGACCACCCCGCTCGGCATGGGGGTGATCTGCCGGAACCGCCCGTGCAGGAAAAGCACCGCGTCCTCCTCGTGGAGTTTCTCGGCCGACAACAACCGGCCGACGAAGATGGTGTGGTCGCCGCCCTCGTAGTCGCGCCACAGCGCGCACTCGAAGGAGGCCAGCGCGCCGGTGATCAGCGGCGCTCCGGTGAGCCGGCCGGGCCGCCAGTCGACGACGTCGAACTGGGCGGCGCCGAGCGGCCGGCGGCGGTCGGCGAAGTGCCGCGCCACGTGCTCCTGGTCGGCGGCGAGCACCGACACCGCGAAGCTGCCGGCGGCCACCAGGTGGCGGTGCATGACCGCCTCCCGGTCCACGCAGACCAGCAGCAGCGGCGGGTCCAGCGACACCGACGTGAAGGCGTTCGCGGTCATCCCGTGCGGGGTACGTCCCCCGACGGTGACCACCGTGACGCCGGTGGCGAAGGCGGCGAAGGCCCGCCGCAGCGCGGCCGGGTCGACCACCGCGTCGTCGACGCCCGCAGAGATGTCCATCGTGGTCTCCTCGCCGTCACTGGGCCCGGACGGTGGCCGTGTAGGGCGCCAGCGCCCGGGTCAGCGCCTCCGGCACCCGGGTCGGCGCGGTCCGGTTGTTGGGCCCGCGCATGCAGGCCACCCGCTGCCGCCCCCGGGCGACCAGGGTCTCGCCGCCGCCCGGGTCGAGGCGTACGTAGTCGAAGCTGAACTCCAACTGGGTCTGCACCAGGTCGACCAGGCGCATCCGGATCGACAGCTCGTCGAAGGCGGTGATCTCGGCGAAGAACTCGCAGTCGACCTTCAGGGTGAACAGCTTCAGGTCGTCCTGGAGGTCGGCCAGCACGTCCGGGGCGTGCTGCTTGAGGAACATCTCCCGGCACCGTCCCTGCCAGCGCAGGTAGTTCACGTAGTAGACGTTGCCGACGATGTTGGTCTCCTCGAAACCGACCGTGTGCGGATACTCGAAGTACTTGTCCATGCTCAACTCCACCCGTCGGTGAGCACGGCGAACACCACCGGTTCCGGGATGTCCACCAGGCTCGTGGCGAACGTGGCGACACGCAGCGGACCCGAGGCCAGGACCACCCAGCCGTCGGGGCCGCCGGGCGTCAGGGTCAGCGGAGAGTCCGCCGGCAGGCCGACCTTGCGCAGGCACTCGACCGCGCCCCACACCCGGGTCGACGCGGTGTGCGTGCTCTCGTCGCGGTCCCCGGCGATCAGCGCGGCGAGACCGGCGTGGACGCCCAGCAGGCCCGCCCAGTCCGCCGGGGAGCGCTCGGCCACCGGCTCGACGTCGCAGCCGACCGTCCCGGTCGCCGCGACCGCGAGGGTGATCCCGGCACCGTGCGCCGCCGAGACCCGGCGGTCGCCGTCGACCTCCGGTCGGCCGTCCGGGCGGTAGCGCACCTCGTGCCGGGCACCGAGGGCCCGGCCGACGGCGACCGCGGTGCGGTCCCGGCGGGGGACGTCCCCCGCGCCGTCGGGTTCCACCGCGACCGCGATCCGGGCGTCGAGCACGTCGCCCAGTCCCCGTTCCAGGTGCGAGCCGAGCAGCACCGGCAACCACGGTCCCCGGCCGCCCCGGTGCCGGACCGCCTGCAACCGCAGGCCCTCCCAGCGTTCGACGACCACCCCGGACTCGTCGCGCACCGCGATGTCGTACACGTAGGTGTCGCCGTCCCGGCTGCGTTCGGTGGCGCAGCAGCGCACCGTGCCGGTGCCGGACATCCGCGCTCCGGCCGGCCAGATCCGCTCCACGCCGACCGGCAGCAGGGTGGCGTCCGGTACGCAGACCTGGTTGCCGTGCATGAAGGCGTCCCGGGTGCCGGGGTCACCGAGCAGCAGGTCACCGGGGAGGAAGCCGGCGAACCAGGCGTCACCGCCGCCCACCGCCACCTCGGCGTCCACGTCCCGGGCGGCGGCCCGGTGGAACCGGCGCAGCCGCTGGAACCGGCCGCCCTGGAACAGCCACTCGCCGTAGAGGTCCCGCTCGGGTGCCAGCGGCACCGGCGGCAGACCCGGGTCGGTGCGTCCGGGCGGGCCGTCGGGGACGGCGGTGTCGGTGAACCGCAGCCGGGCCCGGAAGTGGTCGGTGGCATACCCGGTCTCCGCGCTGCGGATCGCCACCTGGACGACGGCGTCGTCGGTGACGGTGGCCGCCACCCGGATGACCGTGCTGCCGTCGGGCGGCACCACGATCGGTCGGGGGAACTCCACCTGCTCGACGACCGGCACGGTGGACCGGCCGGTGACGGCGACCGCCACCTGCGTCATCGCCTCCATCCCGAAGACCGCCGGAAAGAGCAGGTTGCCGTCGAGCAGGTGGTCGGCGAGGTAGCGGTCGGTGCCGGCGGTCAGCTCGACCTCGCTGACCAGTTCGACACCCGGGTAGTACGCCAGCGGTTTGTCCACGAACCGCAGCAGCGGCAGCGGCGGGCGGTCGTACCGCAGGGTGTCCATCCCCTCGGCCCGGCCGCTGACCACCACCACGGGCGGCACGTCCGGGTCGGCGAGCAGCCGCAGCAGCACCTCGACGCCCTGGTCGGGGCTGATCGGGACGACCCCTTCCCGGCTGAGCGACTCCACCACCGACAGCCGTTCACCCATCCCCACCCCGGACCAGACCGACCACTCCAGACAGAGCGCCCGGCAGCGGGGGAACCGCCGGCCGGTCTCCTCGGTCAGCCCGGCCAGCCAGTCGTTCGCGATGGCGTAGTGCGCCTCGCCACGCAGGCCGGCCCGGCCGATGATGCTGCCGAAGGTGACCAGCAGGCGCAGTTGCCCGGGGTCGACCGCGGCGAGCACCGCCCGCAGACCGTCCAGCTTGGGGGCGAAGGTCCGCCGGACCGCCGCCGCGTCCAGCGCGGTCAACGCGGCCGGCTCGTTGCGCCCCGCGCCGTGCAGCACCGCGGTCACCGGCCCCAGCGCCGCCCGCACCTCCGCCACCGCGTCGGCGACCTGCCCGGCGTCGGTGACGTCGGCCCGGGTGTAGTGCAGGGTCACCCCCCGGGCGGCCATCCGCCGCAGGTTCTCCGCCAGCTCGGTGTCCTCGGCCGGGTCGGAGCGGCCGACCAGCCCGAGTCGGGCCCCGGTCTGCTCCGCCACCGCCAGGGCGCACTCGGCGGTGATGCCCTTGCCGCCACCGGTGACCAGCAGCACGTCGGTGTCGTCGAGGGCGGGCCGGGTCCGGGACGCCCGCACCGGCAACGCCCGCAACACGGGCAGCCGTCGCGTACCGGCGTCGTCGTAGTGGCTCTCCTGGTAGCCGGTGGTGGCACCGACCTCGGCGACCACCCGGTCGACGGCCCCGGGCACCGCCGGGGTGTCCACCACCGTCACCCGCAGCTGCGGCGCCTCCAGGCGCAACGTCTTGGCCAGCCCGGTCGCGCCCCGGCCCCCCTGCACCAGCACGAACCGGGTGCCGGCCGGCCCGGCCAGGGCCTGCTTCGCCCCGGCCAGGGCCAGTTCGAGGTCTTCCTCGGCGCACTCCGGCGGCAGGCACACCAGCACACCGGAGTCGACGCCGGCCCGCTCCAGGGCGTGCCGCAGCGGCGCGGCCAACGGGTGCCCCTCGGTGGCGAAGACCTGCCACCGGCCGGGTGCGCCGCCGCCCACCGGCACCGGCGCTGCGGCCGGCTCCCGGTCGACGGTGAAGGCCCGGGTCCAGGTCGCCGCGCCGGTGACGGCCGGCGACCGGTCGTGGTCACCGGACTGGCCGGTGGCGGAGAGTTCGTCCAGCGCCACTGCCAACTCCTCGACGGTGGCGGTGGCGAAGTTGGTCGGGGCCTGGGCCGGCGGCACGTTCACCAACCGGGACGCCTCGTTGATGATCTGCCCGACGGTGATCGAGCTGAGGTGCAGGTCGTCGAGGAGCCGACTCTCGCCGTGCACCATGGCCAACGGCAGCTCGGCGCGCTCGGCGGCCAGCCGGCGCAGCATCTGCACCGTGGACTCGCCGTCGACCGGCCCGTCGGCGTCCGCCGGGGCGGGCCGGTCCGCGCGGGCCGCCACCGGCAGGTCCACCAGCGGCGCCTGCTCACAGGGGCTGGCAAAGAAGTGCTGCTCGGCCCCGATGACCAGCGGCCGGCGGAGCCGGTCGTCGAAGAGCGCCGGATAGTCGTGGGCGGCACCCACCACGAACGCCGCGGCGGCCACCCGGAGCAGCCCGCGCAGCGACTCGTCGTCGGTGTCCAGGGCCACCGCCGGCACGTCGGTGATCCCCCCGGCCAGGCCGCTGAGGATGCGACCCGGGCCGACCTCCACGAAGAGGTCGATGTCCTTGGCGGCCAGCGCCACCGCCTGCGCGAACAGCACCGGGTCGGTGATCTGGCGGCGCAGCAGCGCCCGCAGGTCGGTCTCGGCCGGCAGGGTCTCACCGGTCACGGTGGAGACCACCCGCCGACGGACCGGGCCGAAGGACTCCCGGGTCAGGTGCCCGGCGAACGCGTCCGCCGCCGGCGCCACCAGCGGCGAGTGGAAGGCGTGCGAGACCCGCAGCAGGGACGCGCCGATCCCGGCCTCGGCGGCCAGGCCGAGGGCGGCCTGGACCGCCTCCTCGGTGCCGGCCACCACGGTCTGCTCCGGCCCGTTGTAACCGGCGATCACCACGGGTACGCCGGCCACCAGCGCGGACACCCGCTCCGGTCCGGCGTTGACGCTCGCCATCACCCCGGAGGAGCTGTGCTCGGTCATCGTCCGGCCGCGGGCGCGGGTCACCCGCAGCAGGGTCTCGTCGTCCATCGCGCCGGCCCAGTGCAGGGCGGACAGCTCACCGAGGCTGTGCCCGACCGCGACGGTCGCGTCCAGCCCCAGCAGGTCCAGGGCGGCCAGGCCGGCCCGCGACCCGGTGACGATGCGCGGCTGGGCCAGCGCGGTGGCCACCATGTCCCCGGTGACCGGCAGGTCGGCCCGGCGGAACACCTGGTCCACCTCGGTCAGCCGGCGGCGCAGCGCCCCGCCGCTGGTCCCGCGGCCGGCGCCCTGGCCGGGGAAGAGGTAGCCGAGCCGGCCGGCGCCGCCGACGTGGCCGAGGAAGCTGCGGCCGTCGCCGTCGACCAGCCGGGTCTCGCCGGAGTCGAGCAGCTCGCAGAGCCGCCGCAGCCGCTGCTGCGCGTCGGTGGGCGAGGAGACCACCACCGCCGCCCGGTACGGCCGGTCGGCCAACTGGTCGTGCAGGGTGGCCGCCACGTCGGCGAGCTGCCCCTGGGCCAGGGTCGGCACGTAGTCGCGCAGTTCCCGCAACCGGTCGCGCAGCTCGTCCCGCGAGGACCCGTCGACCAGGAACAGCTCCGCGTCCTGCACGGAGGTGGCGAGTCGGGCGGTCCGGGTGTCGAAGGCGACCCGGCGGGCCGTCCCGGCCCGCTCCAGCACGACATGGGTGTTGATGCCGCCGAACCCCATCGCGGTGATGCCGGCGCGCACCGGCTGACCGTCCGGCCACGGTTCGGCCGTCCGCAGCACCCGCAGTGTCGCGTCGTCGCGGGTGAGCAGTTCGTGCGGGTCGACGCAGCCGAGCGCGGGCGGCAGCACCTGGTGGTGCACGGCCAGCGCCGCCTTGATCAGGCCGGCCACGCCGGCCGCCGCCTTGGTGTGCCCGATCATGCCCTTGATCGAGGTGATCACGGCGGGCGGGGCGGTCGGATCGGCCTGTCGCCGGGCCTCCGACAGGGCGGTCAACTCGGTGGCGTCCCCGACCGCCGTGCCGGTGCCGTGCCCCTCGAACAACGGCACCGACTCGATGCCGAACCCGGCCCGCTCGTACGCCCGGCGCAGGGCGAGCTGGTAGCCGTTGACCTCGGGACGGGTGATGCCGCCCTTGCCGTCGGAGGAGATGCCCCAGCCGGCGATGGTGGCGTAGCTGCGGTGGCCGGCGGCGAGCGCGTCCGCCTCGCGCATCAGCACCACCATCCCGCACCCCTCCCCCGGCCAGAAGCCGTTGGAGTGCCGGTCGTAGACCCGCATCTCGTCGCGGGCCAACGCGCCGGTCTTGGCGAAACCGACGATCTCGAACGGGTCGATCGACAGGTCCACCCCACCGGCCACCGCGACGTCGAGGTCATCGTCGAGCAGGGCCCGGCAGGCGGTGGCGACCGACAGCAACGACGAGGAACAGGCGCCGTCGACGGTGTACCCGCCGCCGTTGAGGTCGAAGTAGTTGCAGATCCGGCCGGCGATGGTGTTGGACAGGCCACCGGCGAGGGTGTCCTCGTCGATCGCCGGGAAGGGTGCCTTGTACTGCTCCTCCAGCCCGTCGAGGAAGGTCGCCAACCGGTCGTCGTCCCAGCCCTGCTGTTGCAGCGCGGTGGCGACCGTACGGCGGACGAACGGCCAGCGCAGCCGCATGACGTTGGCGCGGGCGAACTCACCGGTGAGGGTGTTGCCCACGATCACACCGGTGCGGTCGCGGGGCAGCCCCTCCCCCAGCGGGAAGCCGGCGTCGCCCAACGCCTTGGTGGCCATGTCCAGGGCGAGCCAGTGGGTCAGGTCGGTGGAGCGGTACGTGCTGCCGGCGATCTTGTAGGCGAGCCGGTCGAACTCGTACCCCTCGATGACGGCGGCGGTGCGGGCGTAGAACCGGTCCGGGGTGCTCGGCTCGGCGTCCCAGTAGTCCGCCAACCGCATGCGGACGTCGGGCAGCGCGCGGAAGGCCCGGCGACCGGCGAGGGCGTTCTCCCACAGTTCTCGGGGCGAGGTGGCGTCCGGGTATCGGCACGCCATGCCAACGATGGCGATCCTGGTCATGCGGGCACGATCTCCTTACCGTTCGGGTCGCCACGGGCGTGGCGAGGCGCCTGCCGAGGCGTGGGCAGGTGTGGCGCCTGCCGAGGCGTGAGCAGGTGTGGGGAGGCTTCGCCGGGACCACCCGGCGGCGGCGGGACGGGAACAGGGACGGGGACGGGACGTCCCGGTCAGTGCCTTCCGCGTACCCGTAGTTCGGCGGCGATGGCGCGACGCCAGATCTCGTAGGCGGGCTCCAGCGGGCTGTCGCCGTCGGTCGGCCGCTGCGCGTCGCAGATCCGGTCCGCCTCCGCCGGGGTGGTGCCGGCCAGCACCGCCGTCGCCCGGCCCGTGTGCGGGGTCTCCAGGCCGGCCGTCAGCCGGGCGGTCGCGGCGAACGCGCTGCCCTGGGCGACCTGGGCGCGGTGTACGCCGGCCCGGTCGAGGAACAGACGCAGCTCGTCGGAGTCGACGCCACCGGCGTACGTGGCGGCCAGGCCGGCGCCGCCGTAGAGGTCGGCCCGGCGCTCGGCCGGGAACCTGTCGATCAGGTCGGCGATCACCGTGGTGTCGGTGCCGCCGACGAACCACATCGCCCGGCCGATACCCTGGTCGATGGCGCGCTGGGCGTACCAGCGGGGGCCGTCGGCCGGCCACGGGAAGTCCGGCTCCTGGTACTGCTCGTGCACGTACCGGCGGGTGTGGAAGTACGCCTGGTGGAAGCCGTAGCCGTCGAGCACCAGCCAGCGCAGCAGCGGGTCCGGGGCGGACAGCTTCGACCAGCGGAACCGGGGCACCCGGGCCATCGCCCAGCCGACCCCGACGTAGGCCATGTAGATGTGGTCGGCCCCCCGTCCGGCCAGGAACGTCGCCACCCGGTCCGACCGGCCGCCCGGCAGGGCGTCCAGCACGGCGAAGCCCATCGCGGCCCCCTCGTAGGCGAAGCCGCGGAACTGCGGACGCACCGCCTCCAGCGTCGGCTCGGCGTCGGCGGGGTGCCGGGCCTCGGCCGCCGCCGCATACCCGGTCAGAAATGACTCGCCGACGGTTTCCAACAGTTCGACGGCGGCCGGATTCTTGCGGTGGAAACCGCGAACATCCAGTTTGGTCTCCGACAACGAGGGCGTGAGAATGCGTTGCCGCAATCTCCGGAATGTATTCGACACCTGGCGTCCCCCTATCTTCTCGCACGTCAGGAGGGATGCCTCCTGAAGTTATGTTTTCAGCGACGAAACAGATCGTCTACTTCAAAGGTGCGACACCGGCGCATTACCCGATGGCCCCGAAATTGATCGGCAGGGTCACCGGGGGGCCGGCGCGGCACCGCGTCGGCCGACCTCCCGCGCCGCCGCGTACGCCCCCCAGGCCACCGCCTGCACCAGCTCCCGGTCGGTCGGGGCGGCCCGGCGGAACCCCGCGACCACCCCGTCGTCCACCAGATGGGAGGCGAACGCGGTCAGCAGCACCAGTCGACCGGCCGCCCGGTCCGCCGCCGGCAACTCCCCGACGGCCTCGTCGCACCAGCGCCGGCCGGGGCCGGGTGGCTCCCCGTCCCAACGGTCGAGCCGGCCGCGCACCAGGGTCCGTACCGACGGCGGCACCGCCTCCTCGCCGGCCCGGTCGAACGCCCGGTAGGCGCGGGCCGTCGCCTCGGCGATCACCGGATCGGCGGCGGCCCACCCGGCGTCGACCGGCAACGCCGCCGCCGGCAGCAACGCCAGCGACCGCCCCGGCCGGGGCGCGGCCCGCAGGGTGGGCCGCAGCAGCCGACCGACGGCCCGCTTGAACCGTCGACGGGCGGCACCGGACAACCCGGCCGGCAGCAGATGGTCGGGCAGGAAGACGTTGACCACCCGGGCCAGGTAGTGGAAGGCCACCACCACGCCGACCAACTCCGGGCCGTGGGCGGCCGGGAACGGGGCCGGCGTCGTGCCGGTGTGGGCCTGCCGGGCCCAGCTCGCCACCGACCGGACCACCGGGTCGCCCAGGTCGGCCAGCCGGTCGTCGGCGACCGCCTCCGCGTCGTCCTCGGTGGCCAGGTCGTACAGGCTGATGCTGTGCATGTCCACGCAGTACGGACAGGTGTTGGCCACGGAGACCCCGGCGGCCACCGCCTCCTTGGTGCGTCGGTCCACCGCCCGGCCCGCGAGCAGCGGCTCCCGCATCAACATCCAGTACGCGGCGAGCACCGGCGGCGCCGGGGAGTGCAGCAGCACCGGCGGCACCACCAGCTTCTGCTCGTCCTGCGCCTGGGCGTAGACCTCGGCCACCAGGCCCCGGGCCACGCCGGCCGGCACCGGCGCGACATACCTGACCTGGCGGCGTACCACCGATGACGCGACCCGTGCGGCGACCATGGTCCCTCCCCCTGGCGGGCCCGCCGGCGTGCCGGAGTTGGCCGGACGTCGACGGCCGGGCCCATCGTGGTCAGCATGCGCCGGACGGCCCGGCCGGCGGTTCTTCCACGGTGCGCAACCCGGCGCACGGGCACGGATGCGCCCCGGTCGACCGGCCCGCACAATCGACCGCGAGCGCCGGCCCGAGCGGCAGCGACGGCGGGCTGCCGCTGCGCATGACGAGAGAAGACAGCGCCCGCGCCCGGCCCGCATGCTGCTGGTGCTGACGTGACGCCGTCGGCGTGGGGCCCGGCCACCGGCCGCCCCGACGCGCGGCGGCGACGGGATCGGCGTCGTGCGTGGCAACCGGCGCCCTCGGACGCGCCGGGCCACGCTCGCCACAGCTGACGAGCGAGAGGACAGACGCGTGAGCGCACGAAACGACGTCTTCGTCGACCTGGCCCTGGAGGGTGACGCCGTCGACCGGATGGTGGCCGACCTCGACGAGGCGCAGTGGGCGCGGGAAACCCCCGCGCCGGAGTGGACCATCGCCCACCAGATCGCCCACCTGGCGGCGACCTTCCGGCTGGCGGGCCTGGCCGCGGCGGACCCGGCGGGGTTCGTCGCGCTCGCCGGGCAGTTCGGGCCCGACTTCAACCGCAACGTGCGGACCGCGCTCTCGCCCTACCTGTCCGCGCCGCCACCGGCGCTGCTGGCCAAGTGGCGTGAGGAACGGGCCACCGCCGAGCAGGCCCTGGTGGCGGTGCCGGCCGGACAGCCGGTGCCCTGGCTGGTCCGACCGCTGCCCGCGCCGGTGCTGGCCGCCGCCGGCATGATGGAGCTGTTCGGTCACGGGCAGGACATCGCCGACGCGCTCGGCCTGCGCCCCGAGCGCACCGACCGGCTCCGGCACCTGGTCGACTTCGCCGTGCGGACCTGGGACTTCGGTTACCAGGCCCGGCAGCTGGACACGCCGGACGTCGAGTTCCGGTTCGAGATCACCGCGCCCTCCGGCGGGCAGGTCTGGGAGTTCGGGCCGGCGGACGCCACCGAGCGGATCAGCGGCCCGGCGGCCGACCTGTGCCTGCTGGTCACCCGCCGCCGGCACCGCGCCGACCTGGCGCTCACCGCCGTCGGGGCGGAGGCCGACCGCTGGCTGGACCTGGCGCAGGCATACCGGGGCCCGGCCGGCCCCGGCCGCACCCCGGGCCAGTTCAGCACCGTGTCGGCCTGACGCGTCGGCGGCCCCGTCCCGGGCGGGACGGGGGCCGCCGGCTGTCCACCGGCGGGGGTCAGGCGGGGGTCGCCGGGTCGGCGGCCGGCACCCGGTCGCGCACCCGGGCCCGCCACAGCTCGTACGCCGGCAGGTCCGGCCCGGCGGCGGCGTCCACCGCGACGTCGTCGGCCAGTACGGAGGCGTGCTCCACCGTCATTCCGGCGAGGGCGTGCAGCGCCACCCCGGTGTGCGCCGGGATGTGGCCCGAGTAGTCGCGGGCCTTCGCGGCGAACACCGCGCCCTGGCCCAGGTGGGGCCGGTCGACGCCGCTGAGCCGGGCCAGCAGGGCCAACCCGTCCGCGTCGCAGCCACCGGCGAAGGTGGCCGCCAGTCCGACCCCGCTCCACAGGTCGGCCCGCCGGGACCGGTCGAACCGCTCCACTGCCGTGGCCACCTGGGTCGGCTGCGCACCGTGGATGAACCACAGCGCCCGGCCGACGCCCTGGTCGCAGGCGCGGGCGAAGTAGTCGGGGTGCCCCTGCCACGGGTACGGCGAGGGGCGGAACTGCCCGCCCACCCAGCGGTCGGTGTCGAAGTAGGCCCGGTCGAAGCCGTACCCGTCGACGGCCAGCCAGCTCATCGTCGGGTAGTACCGCATGCCGGTCAGGTCGGGCAGCACCCGTCGCCACAGCGGACGCGGCAGCCGGGCCATCGCGAAGCCGATCCCGATGTAGGTGAGGAAGGTGTGCCGCTCGGCCCGGCCCCGCAGCAGGTCCCGGGCCCGGTGGCCACGCCCGCCGGCCATCGCGTCGCGCACCGTGCAGGCCATCGTCGCCCCCTCGTAGGCGAACCCGCGCAGCTCGACGTCGACCAACTCCAGGCGACGTTCCACCTCCCACTGGTCGCGGGCGTCGATCGCCCACTCGAACCCGCAGATCACCGCCTGTGGGATGGCCTCCAGCCGCCGGGTGACCGCCGACTCGGCGACGGGGAAGCCGCGCCGGGCGAAGGTCACCTCGGCCAGCGACGGGGTGAGCAGCAGCCTGCGGATCGAACCGAGGGTGGTCGGCATGGACATCTCCCTGGGGTACGCCGGACGGTCGGTCCGTCGGCAACGGTCGGGACCCGCCGGGGCACCTCGGGGCGCACGCCGGTCACGGGTGCACTCATCGTCCGGGCCGGACCGGTTTCCCCGCTTCTCCCGACGTGCGCAGGTGTCCGCCCGGGACGGGCCCCGACGCGGCGGACCGGGGCCCCGGTGGCGGGCCGCCGGGCCGGTGACGGCGGCACCGATGTCGGGCCGCGGCACCCACCGCACTTCGGAAGGTGTTTCGGTGCGGTCGATGCGTGCACGATGTGCGGCAGCGGAATCGCGCGGAACCGGGGCCGGATTCCCCCGGACCCGGCCGACGCCGACATTCACGCACACCGTGGTGAACGCAGAAAAGAGTATCCCGGAACCGCCCGGAACAATGTCGCACCGGACAGGAGGCGTCGCCGTGCAGCCCAGTATCACCGACGCAGACACAGCGCGGACAATGACCATCGAGGCCTTTGCCGACACCATTGTTCCGGGTGAGAAGAGAAGCCCGGACGACCCGGCCGTGGCCGGTGCCGCCCCCGGTGGCGGCGCGGTCGCCGCCGGGGCGCTGGAGTTGCTGGAGTTGCCGGCCGGCGGCCTGGCCGAGTCGCTCGACGGGCTGGCCCTCACCCTCGACATGCACGCCGGCGAGTACGCCGCCGAGCAGGGGGTCGCCCTGGACCCGGCGCTGCCGGCGTTCGTCGCCCTGCCGTTCGCGCACCGCACCGAGCTGGTACGCCGGCTGACCGACCCGGAGCACCCGGAGAAGCAGATGTGGGTGGGCCTGGCGCTGTTCAGCAACATGGCCTTCGACAGCGCGGCGCACCGGTCCACCGTGACGGCGCTCGCCGAAGGGCACCCCGGTCTGCTGCACCTCGGCTACCACCGGCCGGACGCCGACGGGTTGTGGCGGTACCCGAACTACTCCTACGGCCGCCCACTGGCACCCCTGCACCCCGACACGACCCCCACCGGGAGCCCGGCATGAGCAGCACCGAGAGCACCGACGTCCTGATCATCGGCAGTGGCTTCGGCGGCGCGATCACCGCATACCACCTGGCCGCCGGCGGCGCGAAGGTGGTGATCCTGGAGCGCGGGCCGTGGCTGTCCGGCCAGGACTTCGACCACGACTTCGAGCTCGGCTCGTCGTACACCCGGGCGTTCGACTTCGTCGTCGGGGACGGGATGAGCGTGCTCAGCGGCAACTGCGTGGGTGGTGGCAGCGTCGTCTACTTCGCCACCATGCCCCGGGCGCCCCGGTTCGTCTTCGAACGCCAGGGGTCGATCGGCCGGCGGATGTGGCCGGCCGCGATCAACCGGGACACCCTGGACCCGTGGTACGACCGGGTGGTCGAGGCCCTGCCGGTGACCGGCCAGAGCTGGGACCAGGTGCCGTACCCCGGTGGGCTGTGGGCGGCGGCCTGCGCGCACGCGGGCCGCACGGCCAACCCGGTGCCGTCGGCGATCGACCTGGACAAGTGCACCAACTGCAACTGGATGATGGCCGGCTGCCGGTTCGACGCCAAGCGGTCGCTGCTGCTGAACTACCTGCCGGCGGCGCTGGCCCACGGCGCGACGATCCGGCCGTTGCACGAGGTGCAGCACCTGTCCCGCACCGACGACGGCGGCTACCGGGTGCACTACCGGGTCGTCGACGACGAGGACTACCGGATCCTGCACGACGCGGGCACCATCGACGCGAAGATCGTGATCGTCGCGGCCGGCGCCGGGGCCACCCCGGTCATCCTGCAACGCTCCGAGCCGACGCTGGGCAAGATGCCGTCGGCGGTCGGACGCTACTTCTCCGGCAACGGGGAGCGGCTCAACACCGCCGTGTTCGACGAGGACCGGGTCCGCGAGGTGCTGGGCCTGGACCGGGGCGACGGGGTCGCCTACGAGTCGTACCAGATCGGTCGGGGGCCGACGGTGGCCAGCTGGGACAAGCTCGACGCCAACCTGCCCGAGTACGAGCGGTACTCGCTGGAGCAGCTCTACTTCCCGCCCGGCCTGGGCACCATCCTCGCCCAGGTGCCCGACGCGACCGGCCCGAGCTGGTTCGGGGTGGAGAAGAAGGAGCTGATGCGGCACTTCAAGTCGTGGCTGACCGTCTTCACCATGTCCGAGGACGACAACGAGGGCGTGTTCGGGCCGCCACCGGAGACCGGCAACGCGCACCGGTTCTCCCAGCAGATGCTGGGGCACGGCCCGCTGCGGTACCAGCCCACCGCCAACACCTGGCGGGGCTGGAACCTGTCCGACGCCGACGTCAAGGACATCGTCGAACGCGACGGCCTGGCGAAGGTGATGCCGTGGACCAACGACCTGGTGGGCGCGTACACCGTGCACCCGCTGGCGTCCTGCCGGATCGGTGACGACCCGGCGACCTCGGCCCTGGACGACCGGCACGAGTTGCGCGGTCACCCGGGCATCTTCGTCACCGACGGTTCGGCGGTGCCCGGCGCCCTCACGGTCAATCCGGCCCTGACGATCAGCGCGCTGGCCGAACGGGCCGTCCCGGGCATCGTCCGGGCCGCCCAGGCGCGCGGGGTCGCGGTCACCTACGGCGCTCCCGCGCCGGACGGCGCGACCGCCGGCCGCCGCGCCGTGCTCCAGACTCGCTGACCTCGACCGCGGTCCCCCGGCATCCGGCCGGGGGACCGCGCCGATCTGGAAGGGGATGACCGTGGCGACCCTGTTGGCCCGCGCCACCCGGCGCACCGTGCTCGCCCACGTCCGGCACGTCCGACCGGTCGCCCCGCATCGGGCGGACGGACTCGTCGCCCGGGTGTACGGGCAGGTCGAGCGGGATTTCGGCATGCTGGCCCCACCGATGGCGTTGCATTCCCCCGCCCCGGACGTGCTGGCGGCGAGCTGGACGATGCTGCGGGAGACCCTGGTGGCCACCGGTCCGGCCGGCCGGGCGGCGAAGGAGGCGGTGGCGGCGGCGGTCTCTGCGGCGAACCGCTGCCCGTACTGCGTCGACGTGCACGGGGCCGCCCTGGTCGGGTTGTTCCCCGGCGGCGACGGGGCCGGCCCGGCGGTGGACCGGCTCGACGACGGGCCGTGGGGCCCGCTGGCCCGGTGGGCCGGCCGGCCGTCCCCGCACGGCCCGGCCGGGCCGCCGCCCGCCCCGGCGGCGCAGGTCCCGGAGCTGGTCGGGGTGGCGGTGGTCTTCCACTACCTGAATCGGATGGTCAACGTCTTCCTGCGGGACTCCCCGCTGCCCGACACCCCGTCGCTGGCCCGGGGTGTGGTGCAGCGGACGGCGGCCCGGGTGATGGGTGCGCTGGCCCGCCGTCCCTGCCCGCCGGGGGCGGCGTTGGAGCTGCTCGCGGCCGCCCCGCCCCCGGCCGACCTGGCCTGGGCGGGGGCGACGGTGCTCGCCGACGGGCTGGCCCGGGGCTACGCCGCGATCGAAGACGGCGGCCGGCAGATCGTTCCCGCCGGGGTACGGGAGCTGGTCGCCGCCCGCTGCGCCGACCCGCAGGACGGTCCGGCCGGCATCAGCGCCCGCCCCTGGGTGGAGGACGCCGTCGCCGGCCTGTCCCCGGTGGAGCGTCCGGCGGGACGGCTCGCCCTGCTCACCGCGTTCGCCTCGTACCAGGTGACCGACGCCGTGGTGGCGGACTTCCGCGCGCACCACCCCGGTGACGACGCCCTGGTCACGCTCACCGCCTGGGCGGCCCTGACGGCGGCCCGGCGCTACGGTCCCGCGCTGGCCGGCGGCCCGGGCGTGACGGAACCGACCGGCTGACCCCCGCCCTGGTCCCCGACCGTGGGTCGGGGGCGACGCGCGGCGCGGAGCCTGGGCACGGCGCGGAGCCTGGGCTGCGGTGAGCTGGGGCGCGGGGCGGGGCGGTGAGTACCGCTCCCGGTGGGACCACCTTCCCCGCTGCGCTTATGCCACCCAGTCATATTCATGACGCAGGGGCATACCACCTATCCGGCACACCATGCCTTCCCGCACCAGCGGCTCCCCTGACTCACCTCGTTCGGCCCGCCTCCCGGCAGGACGGCGCGCCACCGTCGACCGCTCCGGCACCCGCGTGGTGGCCGGCCGGAGCGCCGCCCTCCCCGCGTTCACCGGCTCCGACAGGACGGTGCCCCGACAGGACGGCCCGGTAGGCAGGGTGGTTGGGCAGGGTGGGTAGGCAGGGTGGGTAGGCAGGGTGCAGCCGGAGCCGGTTCCCGCGCCGGCTCCGGCTGCTGTCCCTGGGCCGGTCAGGACCCCGCCCGCTGCCCGGCGTCCACCGGGCCCGCCGGCTCGTCCCCCGCCCCGGTGGCCGGCGGGCGCACCGACGCCGCCGGAACCGACGACGGTGCCGACGCGGCGACCGTCGGGGAGACCGGCGCGGGCGCAGGGACCGGCGAGGTGGCCGGCATGTCCCGGGCCAGCCGGAGCACCCGCACCAGCAACGGCAGCCGCCACAGCGTGCGCGGCGGGTCGACCAGCCCGGCGACCCGCATGTACGCCCGGGTGACCTCCGGGTCCTTGGTCATCGCGTACTGGAGTCGGACCAGGTAGGCGTTGTGCAGCCGGATCGGCAACGACCGCGGCCCCACCCCGGGGAAGTCCAGGTCGGTGCGGGTGGACAGCTGCCACGGGTGGCGCATCTGCCGGGCCACGTCCCGCAGGTAGGAGCGACCGTCGGCGGCGGCCTGCCCGTCGAGGAACCGGCGCAGCGCGGTCACCTGCATCGCCGCGGCGGTCATCCCCTGGCCGTAGACCGGGTTGAAACTGCACACCGCGTCGCCCAGCACCGCCAGCCCGGCGGGGAACCGGGTCAGCCGCTCGTAGTGCCGCCAGACACTGGCCGGGAAGGTGAAGGAGACCGCGTCCCCGGTCGGGTCGGCGTCGCGTACCGCTTGGTGGATGTCGGCCACCGGCAGGGTCCGGACGTACTCCTCGAAACCTGCCGGATCGGTCGGCGGGTGGTCGCCGAGGATGCCGGTCAGGCTGAGCCGGAAGTCGCCGGTGGCGGTCTGCCCGAAGAACGCCCCCCGGGGGTGCTCGGGCGAGGCCACCGGGTTGATCGCCACCGGCCCGTCGAAGGTGCCGGGCCGCCGCCGGTAGGTGCGGGTGGTGTACGCCAGCCCGATCGTCATCCGCTCCTCGACCGGCCGCTCGTAACCCAGCTCGGCCAGCCAGACGGGCAGCCGGGAGCCCCGACCGGTGGCGTCGACCACCAGGTCCGCGTCGAGCCGCTGCTCGGGGCTGCCCGGCGTACGCTCCTGGATCCGGACCCCGGTGACCCGGCCCCGGTCCGCGGTGGCCACCAGCCCCAGCACGTCGGTGTGCTGCCGGTAGGTCACGTTGGGTAACCCGGCCACCCGGGAGCGCAGGTAGTTCTCCAGCACCGGCCGGTTGCCGGCGACGGAGAGCAGCCCGGTCTCGGTGCGGGCGATCGGGCGGGCGTTGAAATACCACCGCATCAGCCCGAAGTCGCGTACCGGCAGGCCCAGTTCCTTGGCGTCGTCGAGCAGGCCGGGAAAGAGGTCGGACAGGATCAGGTAGCCCCGGGCGTGCAGCCCGTGCGCGTGTACGGCGTGGGACGCGCCCTTACGCATGCCGGTGACCCCGAGCACCTCGTCCCGGTCCACCACGACGACCTCGCGGTACCAGTCGGACAGCACCCGGGCGGCCAGCGTGCCGGCGATGCTGCCGCCGGCCACCACCGCCCGGTCCCCCAGGATTCGTGGCGCTCCCGGTGTCGACTGCCGGCCGCCGAACGCGGCGCGCATCCGGTCCATCATCCCACCGCTTCGCGCGGTCCTGCTCGCTGCGACATGGTCGCCCATCTGCGGTGCCTCCCTGAACTCGGTCGGCGGCCCACGCGGGGCGGGGACGGGAACGCCCCGCCGCGCACACCGCCGGGCGTGCGGCTCGCCAGGTGTGCTGCCCATGCAAGCAGAGGACGAGGGGGTCGCACGTCCTCGTACGTGCCCAATGCGGACGGTCACCTCCGGCCGGTCGGCGGTGCCGGTGGGGGCGGCGGTGGCCGGCCCGACGGGGTCGACCGACGGGGCTGAGCACGCTCGGAGATGACCTCCCACCTCGCCGGATCCATCCTCGAACCGGTACGACGGGTGCCGCCGACAGTCGCGGCCCCGGCGGTGCGGTGCCGGCGCCCGGCACCACACGGACGGTCGAGACGAGGAGGCGGACACGTGCCGCAGGTGACCGAGAACGAGGACGGGACCACGACCTTCAGCATCAACTCCGCCGAGCTGCGCCGGCTGCGGGACGTGGTCCTCGACCGGGTCCCCGAGTTGAAGCGGGCACTGGAGCTGGCGGAGAGCCCCGAGGTCCGTACGACGCTGCGGTTCGTGCGGTCCGTCATCCGCTGACCACCGGCCCGCTGGACGCCGGCGACGACCATCCCGCGTGCCGTGGGCCCGGCCGGCTCCCGGTCGACGCCCCGCCGGCCGGACCGAAAGGACGAGTACGTGAGCGTGACGAGCAGGGACAGCGGCGGGGCCCCGGCCCCCACGGGCAGGGCGGGCGGCGACCGGGACCCGGCGATCTTCGGGATTCGCGGGTTGGCGGCGTTGGCGCTGCTGACGGTGCACGTGGCGATGTTCTCCGGGCTGTTGGGCACCAAGGCCCTGGGTACGCCCCGACCGCCGAGCAACTTCCTCGGCGCGTTCTTCGTCAGCGGGCTGCCGTCGTTCATCGGGGTGTTCTTCGTCCTGCCCGCGCTCTACCTCTACCTGCCGTTGGCGCGGGCGATCATCGCCGGGCGGCCCCGCCCGCCGCAGGGCGCGACGATGGTCCGCCGGCTGATGCGGCTGCTCCCGGCGTACTACCTGATGTATCTGGTGGTGCTGGTGGCGCTGAACCGGGACGCCATCGACGGCCCCTGGTACGTGCTGCGTCCGTTGCTGCTGTTGCAGATCTACTCGCCGAGCCCGTTCGCGCCGCACTTCATCAACGGGATGGAGGTCAGCTGGACGGTGCCGAGCATGGTGCAGTGGTACCTGGCGCTGCCGCTGATCGCCTGGGCGAGCCACCGGTTCGCCGCCCGGGGCGCGACCCCGGTGGCCCGGGCCCGCCGGTTGCTGCTGCCGGTGCCGGTGCTGATCGGCATCGGCGTCGGCTGGCTCTTCTTCGTCAAGGGCAACGGCTGGGACAACCGGATGGTGTTCTGGTGGCCGCAGGGCTTCGCGCCGACCATCGGCATCGGTCTGGGTCTGGCCGTGCTGCTGGCGCTGTCCCAGGTGTCGCCCGGTGACACCCCCCGGCTGCTCCGGCTCGCCGCCGTACGCCCGGGGCTGTTCTGGGTCGCCGCGATCGCGGTCTACCTGGTCAACTGCGCCCGCCCGTTCAGCGTGATCGGGATGGACGCGATCTACTCGACCAGCGGCCTGTTCATGACGTACCTGATGGTGGCCCTGTTCGGGCTGTTCGCGTCGCTGCCGCTGGTGTCCCCGGGGGCGGCCCGGACCCGGGCGGTGGACGCGGTGCTGACCGCCCGGCCGGTGGTCCACCTCGGCAAGGTCTCCTACGGCGTCTACCTGTGGCACTTCGCGGTGATGCACTTCTACCTCCAGCCGGGGGCGGTGTTCAGCGGCACCGTCCGCCCGATCCGCGAGCTGTACGGCACGGCCGGGTTCTGGGAACTGGAGACGGTGACCCTGCTCGGCGCGGTGCTGCTGGCCACGCTCAGCCACCGGCTGTTCGAGCAGCCGCTCGCCGCCCTGGTGGACGCCGCGCTGGTCCGGCGACGGCGGCCGACGCCGCGACCACCGGCGCTACGGCGGGCTCCGTTGCTGACCACCGCCACGGTCGACGTGCTGGCCCCGCCGGAGGCCGGGGCGGCCGTGGCGGCGGCGGTCACCGACCGGGACGCCATCCAGGCCAACCTGGTGGACCTGGAACGGCACCTGGACCGGCACCTGCTGGCCGCCGCCGAGCTGACCGGGGAGTCGGCCCGCCGGTGGGCCGCCGCGCGGGCGGATCTGGCGCAGCTGTGGACCGTCTACCACGCCTACTCGGCGGTGATCGACGAGGCGGTCCGGCCGTTCGCCGGTCCCGGCCAACCGTCCGGGGCGGAACTGGCCCGGGTCAGTGCCCTGCTCGACCAGGCGTCGGTGGTGGTCACCGGCCCACCCCCGCCGCTGTCGCGGCGGCGGATCACCGACGACGGCCGGGTGGAGCTGACCGTCGCGGCGGCGGTGGCCCGGATGGACGAGCTGTTCCGGGGGGTCGCCGAGGTGGTGACCGCGGCGGAGGCGGTGTGGGAGACCGCCGGGGCGCGGCTGGACCGGATCGACGCGGCACTGGCCCACCGGGCCGATGCCGACGGGGCGGACCCGGAGCCGGCGGTGCGCCAGGCCGACCGGCTGCGCACGGCGGTGCGGACGGACCCGTTGGCCCGGTGGCGGGACGGGGCGGTGGTCACCGACGACCTCGACGACCTTCTCGGCACGCTGGAACATCTCGTGGCATAGCCGGCGTTTTACGCGGTTTGCTCAGGCGGTGGGGCGGATAATCATCCCGCACGATGACCGGCGGTGGTCGCGGAATTCCCGCGCGTGGTCCGAGGGCATGAGGAGACCGTCTTGAGTACACATCGGACCGTTGGCGACGAGGACCTGTTGGCGGGGACGGAACGACACGTCCCCGCCAACGGCGTGCAGCTCTGCGTCGGCACCTTCGGCTCGCCGGACCACCCGGCCGTACTGCTGGTCAGCGGGGCGTCCAACTCGATGGACTGGTGGGCCGACGAGCTGTGCCGGCGACTCGCCGACGGCGGCCGGTACGTGGTGCGCTACGACCACCGCGACACCGGCCGGTCCACCGGCTGGCCGGCCGGCGACCCCGACTACCACTTCGACGACCTGGTCGCCGACGCCGCCGCCCTGGTCGAACAGCTCGACCTGGGGGCCGCCCACGTCTGGGGCATCTCGATGGGCGGCGCGATCGCCCAGCGGCTCGCCGTCGAGCATCCCCGGCGGGTCGCCTCGCTGACGTTGAGTTCGACCAGTCCCGCCCTGCGGATCGGCGAGCGCCCCTACGACGACCTGCCGCCGATGTCGAAGGCGCTGATGGCCAGCTTCGGCGAGTCCCGTCCTGACCCGGACTGGGCCGACCCGGACGCCGTCGTCGACCACATCGCCGCCGGCCAGCGACCGCTGACCGGAACCGTCCCGCTGGCCGGGGCGGAGCTGCGGGAACTCGTGGCGCGGGCGGTGGCGCGCACCGTCGACATCCGGGCCAGCCTGGCCAACCACTGGTCCATCGACGGCGGCGCCGAATACCGGGACGCGCTGGGCGGGATCACCGCACCGGCCCTGGTGGTGCACGGCACCGAGGACCCGCTCTTCCCGTACGGGCACGGGGAGGCGTTGGCCGCCGAACTGCCGGTCGCCCGGCTGCTGCCGTTGCCCGGGGTGGGGCACCAGATGCCGCCCCGCGCGACGTGGGACGTGCTCGTGCCGGCAGTCCTGGCGCACACCGGTGAAGGGCGCGGGATGCCCACCGGGTGAGCACGTCTGCGGAAGACAACCGCACCTCCGCTCTGCCAGCGTGGACACGGCCCCCGACGCGCCGCTGATCACGTCCGTCGGTGGGTCGACCCTGACCGCCGACGGCTGGAGCGTGACGCCATCAGACTCGACCATGCCGGCGACCCGGCCGGCCGTACGACCACAGGGGGGATCGGCGTCCGTGCGGATGCCGGTGCGGACGGCCACCGGTGGCCATGGTCCGGCTAGTCCTGCGCCGACTGGCCTGGACCGGGCCGTTGCTCTTCGTCGTCTCGGTCCTCTGCTTCCTGCTCATCTCGCTGGTGCCCGGTGACCCGGCCCGCACGGTGCTCGGCCCGCTGGCCCCACCCGAACAGGTCGAGGCGCTGCACCGGCAGATGGGGCTGGACCGGCCGCTGACCGTGCAGTATCTGAGCTGGCTGGCCGACGCCGTGCACGGCGACCTGGGCCGCTCGGTGAGCACCGGGACGGCGGTGGCCCCGCTGATCGCCAGCCGGCTGACGCCGACGGTCTCGCTGATCCTGCTGGCCACGCTGACCGTGGGCGTGGTCGGCACCGCCCTCGGTGTACTCAGCGCCGTCCGGGGTGGACCGCTCGGCCGGCTGGTCGACGTGGCCTCCGTGGTGGGGCTCGCCGTACCCGGATTCTGGCTGGCCCTGGTCCTGATCACCTGGCTGGCGGTGCGGTGGCGGCTGTTCCCGGCGACCGGCTACGTCCCGTTCGGGGAGTCCCCGGTGGGCTGGCTGCGGTCGCTGGCCCTGCCGGTGACCGCGACCTCGCTGGCGGCGGTCACCGCCGTGGCCAAGCAGACCCGCGATGCCATGCTGGACGTGCTGAGCCGGGACTTCGTCCGGGTGATGCAGGCCAACGGGTTGTCCACCCGGTCGATCGTCTACCGGCACGCGCTGCGGACCGCGGCGGTGCCGGTGGTCGCCCTGCTCGGAGTGATCTCCGCCAGCCTGCTCGGCGCGACGGTCCTGATCGAGAACATCTTCGGCCTGCCCGGCCTGGGTTCCGGGGCCGCCCTCGCCGCCGCCCAGCACGACATCCCGGTGCTCCAGGGCGCGGTGGTCTGCTACACCCTCATCGTCGTGGCGATCGGGCTGCTCGCCGACCTGGCCCAGGCGTGGCTCGACCCCCGGGTGGGGGCCCGGTGAGCGGGCCCGGCCGGGCGTCGGCGCGGTTGCTGCGTCGCCCGCTGGTGCTGCTCGCCCTGCTGTGGCTGGCGCTGGTGCTGGTGTGTGCCCTGCACCCGGAGCTGGTGACCGGTCGGGACCCGGTCGACCAGGACCTGCCCGCCGCCCTGAGCGGGCCGTCGGCCGCGCACCCGCTCGGCACCGACCGGCTCGGCCAGGATCTGCTCAGCCGGCTGGCGTACGGCGCGGCGGACACCCTGTGGGGGGTGCTGGTGGCGGTGCTGACCGCCACCGTGGTCGGGGTGGGTCTGGGGTTGCTCGCCGGCTACCTCGGCGGGCTGGTCGACGCGCTGGTCGGCCGGCTGGCCGACCTGCTGTTCGCGTTGCCGGCCATCGTGATCCTGCTGGTGGTGGTGGCCGTCTTCCCGGGTGACGTCACGATCGCCATGCTGACCTTCGGGTTGCTGCTCTCCTCCGGCCTGATCCGGGTGGTCCGGGCCGCCACCCGGTCGACCCGGGAGGAGCTGTTCATCGCGGCCGCCCGGCTGGCCGGGCTCTCCACGCCGCAGATCCTGCGCCGGCACGTGCTGCCCCGGCTGCGCGGCCTGGTCATCGTCCAGGCGTCGCTGGTCGCGGCGGTCGCCCTGGTGATGCAGGCGAGCCTGGCGTTCCTCGGCTTCGGGCCACCGCCGCCGGAGCCGAGCTGGGGCGGCATGATCGACGAGGCACGGGCGGTCATCGTCCGGCATCCGTGGGCCCTGGTCCCGCCGGGGCTGGCGGTCGCGTTGACCGTGCTCTCCTTCGTGCTGCTCGGCGACGCCGCCCGCGACGGCGCGACCGCCGCCTGGTCGGCGACGAAGCTGGCCCGCCGCCGACGCCGGTCACCCGGTGCGGGCGTCGCCCGCACCACGGCACCCGCACCGGCTCACCCCACGGGGTCCGCACCCGCCCACCCCCTGGGGTCCGCACCCGCCCACCCCGTGCTGTCCACCCCGGCCCACTCCGTCGCACCGCCGCCGGCCGGCACGCCCCGCCACGCCGACACGCTGCTGTCGGTACGCCAGCTGTCGGTCCAGCTCCCGGCCCGTCCCGGCCGGGGGGCGCGGACCGGCACCACCGTGGTCAGCGACGTCGACCTCGACGTCGGTCCGGGCGAGATCGTCGGTCTGGTCGGCGAGTCCGGCTGCGGCAAGACGGTCACCGCGCTGAGCATCCTCGGGCTGCCCCCGGGCGACGGCCGGATCACCGGCAGCTGCCACTTCGCCGGCGTCGACCTGGTCGGGGCCACCGACCGGCAGTGGCGCACGGTCCGGGGCCGCCGGATCGGGTACGTCGCCCAGGACCCGATGGTCAGTCTGGACCCGACCCTGCGCGTCGGCGTCCAACTCGCCGAGGCGGTCCGCCGGCACACCGGGCTGGGTCGGCGTCCGGCCCGCGCACGGGTGCTGGCGCTGCTGCGCGACGTCGGCCTGCCCGCGCCGGAGACCGCCGCACGGCGGTACCCGCACCAGTTGTCCGGTGGGATGGCCCAGCGGGTGGCGATCGCGTTCGCGCTGGCCGGCGACCCGGACCTGCTGATCGCCGACGAACCGACCACCGCGTTGGACGTCACCCGGCAGGCCGAGATCCTGGCCCTGCTCGCCCGCACCAGCCGGGAACGGCGGATGGCCGTGCTGCTGGTGACCCACGACCTGGGGGTGGTGGCCGCGCTCTGCGACCGGGCGGTGGTGATGTACGCCGGTCAGGTCGTCGAGTCCTGCCCGGTGACCGAGCTGTTCGCCCGCCCCCGGCACCCGTACACCCGGGGGTTGCTGGCGGCCGATCCGCACCGGGCGTCCCGGGCGGGCCCGCTGCCCACGATCAGCGGCACGGTGCCGGCCCCCGGGGACTGGCCGACCGGGTGCCGCTTCGCGCCGCGCTGCCCGCTGGCCGGGGATCCCTGCCGACGCGCCCCGGTGCCGCTGGACCGGCTCGGCCCCGGGCACGTCGTCCGGTGCGTACGGCCCGACGAGGACCGGGTGGCGGCGTGACGGGGCAGCCGTTGCTGGCGGTGCACGACCTGGTGGTCGACCTCGGGCGGCGACGGACGGCGACACGTGCGGTGGACCGGGTGAGCCTGACGGTGGCCGCCGGCGAGACGGTCGGCCTGGTCGGCGAGTCCGGCTCCGGCAAGTCGACGATCGCCCGCGCGATCCTGGGCCTGACCCCGGTCACCGGCGGCCGGATCGCGATCGACGGGGTGGACGTCACGCACGCCGGCCGGCGGCAACGCCGGGCGCTCAGCCGCGACGTGCAGTTGGTGTTCCAGGACCCGTTCAGCTCGCTCAACCCGGCCCGCCGGATCGGCGACTCCCTGGTCGAGCCCCTGCTCAACCGGCGTGGCGTCGACCCGGTGCGACGGCGCACGCTGGTCGCCGAGGCGCTCGGTCGGGTGGGCCTGCCGGCCGAGGCGGTGCACCGGTATCCGGGGCAGTTCTCCGGCGGGCAGCGGCAGCGCATCGCCCTGGCGCGGGCCCTGGTGGGCACCCCCCGCCTGCTGGTCACCGACGAGCCGGTGTCCGCGCTGGACCTGTCCGTCCGCGCCCAGATCATCAACCTGCTCGCCGACCTCCAGGCCGAGCTGGGGTTCGGTCACCTGTTCATCGCCCACGACCTGGCGGTGGTGCGGCACCTGTCGCACCGGATGGTGGTGCTCCACCAGGGACGGGTGGTCGAGTCCGGTGACGCCGAGGAGGTGTACCGGCGGCCCGCGCACCCGTACACCCGGGCGCTGCTGGCCGCCGTGCCGGTGCCGGACCCCGGCCGGGCCCGCGCCGCGCTGGCCGGCTTCGCCCGGCAGCCGCCCCAGGCCGGGCCGGCGCCCGGCCGCTGTTCGACCTCCTGACCAGACCCCCTCCCCCTCGACACCGGCGTCCGCCGGGAAAGGATGGCCATGTTCGCGCATCGTCCGCGCCGGAGCGTCCACCAGGTACGAGTCCTGGTCGCCGCCGCGCTGCTCACGGTCGGCTCGCTGACCGCCTGTTCCGGCACCGCCGAGGAGGGCGGCGCCACCGACGACGCCACCCTGACCCTGGCGGTGGCGGCCCCGCCGACGCTCGACCCGTACAAGGCCAACATCGACCTGAACAACATTCCGACGGTGGCGCTGGCGTACGCCCCGCTGATCCGGATGAACGCCGACCGGACGTTCACCGGGGAACTGGCCGAGTCGTTCGGCTACGTCGACCGGCAGAACAAGGTCTTCCAGCTCAAGCTGCGCCCGGGGGTGACCTTCGCCGACGGCACCCCGCTGGACGCCCCGGCGGTGGTCCGGTCGCTGGAGTACATGCGGACGGTCAGCCCGAAGGCGAAGACCTGGGCGGCCACCATCGCCAGCATCACCGCGCCGGACGCCGGCACGGTGGTGGTCACCAACAGCACCCCGAACCCGGTGATGCGGCAACTGTTCAGCCAGGCGATCCTCTCCGGTTCGGTCGTCTCCCCCGCCGGGCTGACCGACCCGGGCCAGTTGGCGCAGCGCACCTTCGGCGCCGGCCCGTACCAGCTCGACCCGGCCGGCACCGTCGCCGGCGACCACTACACCTACCTGCCCAACCCCCGGTACTGGAACAAGGAGGGGCAGCACTGGAAGAAGGTCGTGGTCCGGGTGCTGCCGGACTCGAACGCCACGGTGCAGGCCATCCAGGCCGGGCAGATCGACTATGCCGCGCTGAACGCCGACGCCGGGCCGGCGGTCGTCGCCGCCGGGCTCAAGCACATCACGGCGAGCGTGGCGGTGCTCGGCATGGTGCTCGCCGACCGCGACGGCACCGTCGCCGCGCCCCTGCGCGACGTGCGGGTACGCCAGGCGCTGAACCACGCCATCGACCGGGCCACGATCGCCAAGACGATCTTCGGCGAGTTCGCCCACCCGACCAGCCAGATCGCCGCCCCCGGCTTCGACGGCTACCAGGCGGCCCTGGACGACCGCTACCCGTACGACCCGGACCGGGCGAAGGCGCTGCTCGCCGAGGCGGGTTACCCGAACGGCTTCACCGTCAAGGCGGAGGCGCACACCCCCGGCATCGCCGCCGTCGCGCAGGTGGTGGCCGGGCAGTGGAAGAAGATCGGGGTGACCGTGGAGCTGACCACCGACACCCAGGTGCCGCAGTGGCTGGAGCACGTGATGTCGCGCAAGTTCCCGGTGACCGCGTTCGGCTACGGCAACCTGCCGACCTACCTGTCCTCGTTGGACTTCATGCGGCCGGTGGCCAACCCGTTCAACCCGTACGCCACCAACGACGCGCAGCTGCGGCAGTCGTTGGAGCGGGCGGTCGCCGAGCCGGACCCGACCACCCAGGCGGGGTTGTTCCAGCAGGCGGTGGCCCGTCTCACCGACCTGGCCTGGTTCGCGCCGGTGGTGCGGATGGACGGCATCGCGGTGACCGGCACCCGGGTCGCCCCGCTGGAGGCCGCCGCCGACAACGGCCTGCCGAGCGTGGTGACGGTCCGCCCGGCGGGCTGACCAGAAACAGATCCACAGTGGTCGGTGCGGGACCGGGTACGACGGCACGCTGGGAGGTGTCTGACCTCCCGGCCTCTGCCACGATCTATTGGTAATGGTCACTACCGGTATCCGTCGCCGCGCAGTTCCGGCGGCGCCCCTCAGCCGTCGGAGCCGCAGATGCGCGTGCTGATCACCAGCGCACCCATGCACGGTCACCTCTTCCCGCTGGTGCCGCTCGCCTGGGCGCTGCGGGCAGCGGGGCACGAGGTGCTGGTCGCGTGCACCGAGCACTTCGTACCGACCGTGACGCAGGCCGGGTTGCCCGCGATCTCCAGCGGGCCGGGGATGGACATCCGCGAGCTGATGCGGCCGGATTCGCCGCACGGCATCGAGGACGACCCCTATGGACACGGCGAGGTCTTCGCGACAATGGCGTCGCGAAACCTCGCCGGCACCCTGGCCACCGTCCGGTCCTGGCGACCGGACCTGGTGCTCGCCGAGCGTTCCGAGTACGCCGGCCCGGTGGCCGCGCGCGCCGAGGGCGTCCCGTACGTCGAACTGCACTGGGGTGTCGCGGAACTCGTCGAGTACCGGGCGGCCGCCGAGACGGTGCTCCGGGGTGACCTGCACCGCCTCGGGTTGACCCGGCTGCCCCGGGCCGACCTGGTGCTCGACCCGTGGCCGCCGAGCCTGCGGCAGCCGCACGCCCGGACGCACGTCGGGCTGCGGGCGGTGCCGTACAACGGCGTCGCCCGGGTGCCGGACTGGTTGCTCGACCCGCCGGCGCGGCCCCGGATCGGCCTGACCATGGGGACCGTGCTGCCCCAGCTGACCGACGGCGGGATGGGTGGACTGCTCACCGGGCTGGTCGAGGAGTTGGCGACCCTCGACGCCGAGCTGGTCCTGGCCATCGACGACGAGGCCGCCCGTCAACTGCCACCGCTGCCGTCGGCCGTCCGGTACGCGGGCCGGATCCCGCTGTCGGAGCTGGTGGCGACCTGCCGGTTGCTGATCCACCACGGCGGCCAGGGGTCCGCCCTGACCGCCCTGGCCGCGGGTTGTCCGCAGATCGTGCTGCCCAAGTTCGACGACGCGTTGGAGAACGCGGAGGCGATCGCCGCGGCGGGGGTGGGGTTGGCCGTCCGCCTCGACGTGGCCACCCCGCGCGGGGTGGCCGACGCGGCGGCGCTGGTGCTGGGCCAGTCCCGGTTCGCGGTCACGGCCGGGGCGGTGGCCGGGGAGATCGCGGCGCAGCCGTCCCCGGCCGAGACCGTCCGGGCGTTGGAACGCCTGGCCGGGCGGGACACCGCCGACGCCTCGCCGGCCGGCGGGTCGGGCGCCGGGGGTGGCGGTGACGGCCCCCGGCCGCCGCCACGGGCACCCGCTGGCGCCCGGCCCGACCCGCGACCGGTCCGGCCCCGCCACCGGTACGCACACCTGTCGTGATCACGAGAAGGAGTCCGGGCATGAGTGACCGTAGAGCGCTGCTGCTCGACGAGGTCCGTAAGTTCCACCAGGACGCGCAGCCCAACCAGCCCTTCATCCCGGGGGTGACCGAGATCTGGCCCTCCGGGGCGCTGCTCGACGCCGAGGACCGGGTGGCGCTGGTGGAGGCCGCGCTCGACATGCGGATCGCGGCTGGCCCGCTGGCCCGCAGGTTCGAGTCGGAGTTCGCCCGCAAACTGCACCGCCGCAAGGCGCACCTGACCAACTCCGGTTCGTCGGCGAACCTGCTGGCGGTGGGCGCGCTCACCTCGGACCTGCTGGAGGACCGGCAGCTGCGCCCCGGCGACGAGGTGATCACGGTGGCGGCCGGCTTCCCCACCACGGTCAACCCGATCCTGCAGAACGGCCTGGTGCCGGTCTTCGTCGACGTCGACCTGGGCACCTACAACACCACCGTGGAGCGGGTGGCCGCGGCGATCGGCCCGCGGACCCGGGCCATCATCCTGGCCCACACGCTGGGCAACCCCTACCCGGCGCGGGAGATGGCCGAGCTGGCCGACGCACACGACCTGTTCTTCGTGGAGGACAACTGCGACGCGGTGGGCTCCACCTACGACGGTGACCTGACCGGCACCTTCGGCGACCTGTCCACGGTGAGTTTCTATCCGGCCCACCATCTGACGATGGGTGAGGGTGGCTGCGTGCTCACCTCGAACCTGGCGCTGGCCCGGATCGTCGAGTCGCTGCGCGACTGGGGACGGGACTGCTGGTGCCCGCCGGGCGAGTCGAACACCTGCCTCAAGCGGTTCAAGTACCAGCTGGGCACGCTTCCACAGGGGTACGACCACAAGTACATCTACTCGCACGTCGGCTACAACCTGAAGGCGACCGACCTGCAGGCGGCGCTGGGGCTGACCCAGTTGGCCAAGTTGGACGAGTTCACCGCGCTGCGCCGGCGCAACTGGCGGCGGCTGCGTGAGCGGCTCGACGGGGTGCCGCACCTGCTGCTGCCGGAGGCCACCCCGAACAGCGAGCCGAGCTGGTTCGGGTTCGTCGTCACCGTCGACCCAGCGGCGCCGTTCACCCGCTCCGAGCTGGTGGCGTTCCTGGAGGACCGGCGGATCGGGACCCGGCAGTTGTTCGCCGGCAACCTGACCCGGCACCCGGCCTACCTCCACCAGCGCTACCGGGTGGTCGGTGAGCTGACCAACAGCGACATCATCACCGAGCAGACCCTCTGGGTCGGCGTCTATCCGGCGCTCACCGATGAGATGATCGACTATGTCGGGACGTCGATCTTGGAGTTCGTCGCCGGCCGGGGATGAGGGCGGGAAACGCCCGAAGACGAGATGACGAATTCCCTTTCGGCTGCCCTCGCCGACCAGCTGACCCGATGTCGCCGACCCCACCGCGAAAACGACGCGGCACCCTACCGCCGCGCCGACTTACCCCATCCTGAGCTGCGGTTCTGTATCGTGTCGATGCGGCGGTGCCGGTTTTGACCTACTGGTGGGACAATCATCTCCGACCTTGGAGGTGCGGTGAAATACCTGATCCTGATCAGCCACAACGAGCAGGCTCGTGATGCGTGGCAGGGCATGTCCGACACCGAACGGCAGTTGGGCGTCAAGGCCCACACCGCCCTCGTCGAGGAGCTGGCCGCAACCGGCGAACTGATCGTCTCCGAGGCGTTGGCCGACCCGGCCACCGCCCGTCGGGTCCGGGTCGACCGGGGGCGCACGATCGCCACCGACGGCCCCTTCCCCGAGGTGAAGGAGTATCTCGCCGGCTTCTACCTGGTGGAGTGCGACACCATCGCGCAGGCGGTGGCGCACGCTGCCCGGGTGCCCGAGGCGCAGTTCGGCCTGGTCGAGGTGCGCCCGGTCCTCGACGCCGCCCGGCCGGACGCGTGACCGTTACCACGGACGTCGAGGACCTGCTGCGCGAACACGCGCCGCAGGTGCTCTCCACCCTGGTACGCCTGCACGGCGGCTTCGACACCTGCGAGGACGCCGTCCAGGAAGCCCTGCTGGCAGCGGCCGTGCAGTGGCCGGAGGAGGGGCTGCCGGCCAACCCCCGGGGCTGGCTGACGACGGTCGCCTCCCGCCGTTGGACGGAACTGTGGCGCAACGACGCCGCCCGCCGACGCCGGGAACGCGCGGTGGCCGCCCTGACCGGCCCGGAGTCCGGCCCGGTCTCCGCCGTGGACGACACGCTGACCCTGCTGATGCTCTGCTGCCATCCGGCGCTGACCCGGGTCTCCCAGGTGGCGCTCACCCTGCGGGCGGTCGGTGGGCTGAGCACCGCCGAGATCGCCCGGGCGTTCCTGGTGCCGGAGTCCACCGTCGCCCAGCGGATCAGCCGGGCCAAGCAGCGCATCCGGACCAGTGGCGCCGAGTTCCGGATGCCGGCACCCGAGGATCGTCCGGCCCGGGTGGCCGCCGTGATGGAGGTCCTCTACCTGATCTTCAACGAGGGCTACACGGCCAGTTCGGGGCCGGCGCTCAACCGGATCGAACTCACCGCCGAGGCGATCCGGCTGACCCGGCAGCTGCACGAGCACCTGCCCGACGACCCGGAGGTCACCGGCCTGCTGGCGCTGATGCTGCTCACCGACGCCCGGCGGCCGGCGCGAACCGGGCCGGACGGTGCGCTCATTCCGCTGGCCGAGCAGGACCGGTCCCGGTGGGACGGGCGGGCCATCGCCGAGGGCGTCGCGCTGATCACCAGGACCCTGGCGAGTGCGCCGGTCGGGCCCTACCAGGTGCAGGCGGCGATCGCCGCGGTGCACGACGAGGCGCCCCGCGCCGAGGACACCGACTGGCCGCAGATTCTCGGGCTCTACAACCTGTTGCGGCGCATCGCGCCCGGTCCGATGGTCACGCTCAACCGGATCGTGGCGGTGGCGATGGTGGACGGGCCGGGTGCCGCGCTCGCGGAGCTGACCGCCGCCCAGGCCGATCCGGTGCTCGCCGGCAACCACCGGGTGCACGCCGTCCGGGCGCACCTGCTCGACCTGCTCGGCGACCGGGCGGAGGCCCGGCGGTACTACCTGCTGGCCGCCCAGGCGACGCTCAGCGTCCCGGAGCAGCGTTTCCTGCGACTGCGCGCAACCCAGCGGACCTGACCCGGCGGGACACCGGGCGGCATACCCCCGGGCGTCGACCCGCGAGCGGCGCGGAACAACGACGAATAGGCCGGAAAGGCCGAAAGGCCGATGCCGGCAACCGAAAGATGAAACAATTTTGACGCAAGCGCGGATGACCATGATTGTCTATGTTTTATAGCCTCCCCGTAGCGGTCGACGGCAACTCCCTCAGTGCCGTCCGTCCGGTCGGCCCGGAGCACGCAGCACCCTTTCCGGGGCTACCGGCGCCGCCTATTCCCGACGCCCGACGAACGCGTGGAATCGGGACGGACCCGAAACCGCGGGTAGTGGAGAGCAGAACATGGCCATCCCCTCGACCCCTGTCCCCGGCGCCGCCACGAGCGCCTCCGAACGACTGCACGCCCTCGACGCGGTACGCGCGGGAGCCCTGCTCCTCGGCGTCGTCCTGCACACGACACTGTCCTTCCTGGAACCTCGCACCTGGGTGGTGGGGGACGTGTCGACGAGCCCGGTGATGAACGGCACCTACTTCGTCATCCACGTGTTCCGGATGACGCTGTTCTTCCTGATCGCCGGCTTCTTCGCCCGGCTGCTGCTGCACCGGCGCGGCACCGGCGGCTTCGTCCGCAACCGGGCCGTACGCATCCTCGCGCCCCTGGCGATCTTCTGGCCGCTCGTGATGGTCTCCACGGTGGTGGCGATCATCATCGCGGCGAATCTGGCCGGCGAGGAGGTTCCCGGGGCCACCCCGATGACCCTGCGCACCTTCCCGCTGACCCACCTGTGGTTCCTCTACTGGCTGCTGGTCCTTTACGTGCTGGCGCTGGCCGTCCGCGCGGTGGTCAACCTGCTCGACCCCGACGGCACCCGGCGCCGCGGGCTCGTCGACCCGATCGTCCGGACCGTCGTCGCCCGTGACCTCACCCCGCTGGTCGTCGGCGCCCCGCTCTGCGTCGCCTTCCTGCTCAAGCAGGACTGGCTGCTCTGGTACGGGGTACCGCCGGCCGAGAACGGGCTGATCCCCAACCCCGTGGGGCTGGTCGCCTACGGCTGCGCGTTCGGCTTCGGCTGGCTGCTCAACCGCCAGGTCGAGGTGATCCGGGTGTGGGAGCGGCGGTACCCCCGCAACCTGGTGGCGGCGGTCGTGCTCACCGGGATCGCACTGGCCATGGTGGGGCTCACCCCGGACACCGAACCCGAGGGGCTGGGCTGGCACAAGGTCGGCTACGCGGTCGTCTACACGCTGGCCGTCTGGGCCTGGACGATGGGTCTGATCGGGGCGGCGATGCGGCACCTGTCCCGGCCGAACCCGTCGATCCGGTACGTGGCCGACGCGTCGTACTGGGTCTATGTCGTCCACCTCCCGCTGGTGATGGCGCTGCAGGCGGCCGTGTCACAGGTGGCGGTGCCGTGGTTCGTCAAGTTCCCGGCCATCCTGCTGGTCACCTATCCGCTCACCCTGCTCAGCTACCGCTACCTGGTCCGGTACACGTTCATCGGGGCCCTGCTCAACGGTCGGCGTCGCCGGAGCGTGGCGCCGGCCGAGCCGGCCGTGCCGCAGACCGCCGCACACTGACCGCACCCCGGATCGCCGCGCCGCGCCAAGCTGGGTGGTCGCGCCGGGCCGAGTCAGCCCCGCCGGAAGGGGGATCCGGCGGGGCTGACGCCTGCCGGGGGGACGGCAGGTTCTCCGGCCCGGACCGGGGGGACGGTCCGGGTGGCACGGTGGGACCGGTGCCGGGGTGCCGGCCGGCCCGGTGGGAGGGCCGGCCGGCGCGTCCCGCACTGACCCGGGGGGTGGGTCAGTGCGGGACGGGAACGACGTCCGGGCGGCGGCAACCACCCGGACGTCGACCGGTCAACGTCCGGGCGGAGCGCCGGTCCGGTCGTCGGCGGTGGTCGGGGCATCCGACGGGGTGTCGGCGCCGGCAGTGCCGGCCAACGGGGCGTCGGCCGGGGTCTTGTCGTCCGGGGTGGCCCAGTCGCCCTGGATGCCGATCTTCTCCAGCAGCAGGAGCACGACGAGGGCGACGACCAGGAGCAGCACCGCGGACACCCGGTAGGACAACACGTAGCCCTCGGTGGCCGCGGCCCTCGGGTTCGCCCCCTCGGCGAGCCGGTCCCCGCCCAGCCGCAGGGCCAACGCCACCAGGACCGACAGGCCGAGCGCACCGCCGACCTGCTGCATCACGTTCTGCATGGCGGAGGCGAGCCCGGTGTCCTGGGTGCCCACCTTGTAGAGCGCGGTGTTGGCGGTGCCGGGCATCGCCAGGCCGAAGAAGACACCCAGCACCAGCATCCCGGGCAGGATGCCGCTGGCGTAGTGGGTGTCGACGGAGATCCCGCTGAGCAACAGCAGGCCGCCGGTGACCCCGAGCAGACCCACGATGATCACCGGCTTGACGCCGAACTTCGGGATCATGCCGGTGGACAGCCCGACGCCGAAGGCGATGCCGAGGCCCACCGGGATGAAGGAGAGACCGCCCTTGAGCGGCGAGTATCCGAGCACCTGCTGCTCGAAGAGGGTGGTCAGGAAGGTGAACCCGAAGAAGGCGCAGGAGAGGGCCAGGCCGACCAGGTAACCCACCGCGCGGGTGCGATTGGTGAAGAAGCGCAGCGGGATCAGCGGTGCGGCGGCCCGCGACTCGATCAGCAGCATCAGCCCGATCAACGCCAGCCCACCGAAGAGCGGCAGCAGCACCTGCGTCGACAGCCAGGACCGCTCGGCGGCCTGGAGCAGGCCGTAGACGATGGCGACCAGACCCGCCGTGGCGGTCAGCACACCGGTGAAGTTGAACTTCTGCCCGGTGCGCTCCATCCGGGTCTCACCGACCAGCCGGCCCACCAGGGCCAGCGCGATCACCGCGACCGGAACGTTGACATAGAAGATCCAGCGCCAGCTGGCGTCGGCCACGATGAGACCACCGACGACCGGCCCGAGCGTGCCGGCCAGGCCGGACAGTCCACCCCAGATACCGACCGCCTTGACCCGGTCGGCCGGGGCCGAGAAGAGCAGGAAGACGATGCCCAGCGCGGCCGGGGCGGCCAGGGCCTCACCGACGCCCTGGAGGAAGCGGCTGTAGATGAGCATCTCGGGGTTCATGGCGGCCCCGGAGATGACCGAGGCGATGGCGAAGATGACCACGCCGGTGATGAAGATCCGCCGCCGGCCGAACAGGTCGGCGAGCCGGCCGCCGAACAGCAGCAGACCACCGGCCATCAGGACGTAGCCGTTGACGACCCAGGCCAGCCCGGTCCGGGACATGTCGAGTTCGCCCTGGATTCGCGGCAGCGCGACGCTGACCACGGTCATGTCGATGACGAACATGAACTGGACGAAGCCGAGCAGCGCCAGCGCCTTCCACCGACGGGGGTCCGGCCGGTCCGCGGACGCGTCCAGCGCCTCGTCCGAACTCGGTGTGGTACCGGTGCTCATGGTGCCCTCCTCGACATCGGCGCACGTCACGTGCGCTTCTGCCTGGATGTCGAAGCTGGCTCGTTGGTTTCGACATACGGGTAAGCAAATAGTTCGAGCCTTCAGGAGGCACCCATGAAGTACCTGATCATGATCAGCCACAACCAGCAGACCCGGGACGCCTGGCAGAACATGTCCGACACCGAGCGCGAGCTGGGTTTCAAGGCGCACATGTCGCTGGTGGAGGATCTGTCCGAGTCGGGCGAGCTGATCGTGTCCGAGGCGCTCGCCGACCAGGGGCAGGCCAAGAAGGTCCTGGTCAGCGACGGCCAGGTGACGACCACCGACGGCCCGTTCCCCGAGGTCAAGGAGTACGTCGCCGGGATCTACCTGATCGAGTGCGACACCATCGAGCAGGCGGTCGGGCACGCCGCCCGGATCCCCGAGGCCAACTTCGGCCTGGTCGAGGTCCGTCCGGTGCTCGGTGCCGGTGGCCCCGACATGTGACGACCCGCACACGCGGCGGACCCGCGGCACCGACCGGTGCCGCGGGTCCACTTCTTTGGTCGGGCCGTCCACCCGGTGGACGGGCGAACTCAGATGTACGGCGAGTTGGGCTCCAGCCCGCAGAGCACCCGGCCATAGAGTTCGAGGTTCGTCGACGGGACCATCAGCGCGTGCAGGTTGACCGCGTACATGTCCCGCACCACCCGCTGCATCGGAGCCTGCCGCAGGATCGACGAGCCACCGCTGGCCATCCCGAGCAGGTCGACGGCGGCCCTGCCGAGCTGGCAGACCGCCCCGATGTCGGCCCGGGTCCGGGCCCGCTCCTCCAGCGTCCACGGCTCACCGCTGACGCCCTTGGTGTCGACCAGGTCGGTGATCCGCTGGGCGTGGAACTCGGCCTCGTCGATCTTCATGGTCGCCTCGGCGAGCTGGAGGTGGGTGACCGGGGCCTCCCGCTGGGTGGCGTAGTCGGTGTAGGTGATCTTCCGGTCGAGCCGCTCCAGGAAGAACTCCCGGGCCGCCCGGGCCAGGCCGATCACCGTGCCGGCCGAGGAGGCGTTCGCGACCCCGAGCAGCGGGTTGCGGTACATCGGCAGGTCCCGGTTGAGCGCCGAGGCGCTCTGCCCCTGGAGCACGGCGGGCATCGGCACGATCCGCTCCTGCGGCACGAAGACGTCCCGGGCCACCGTGGTGATGCTGCCCGAACCCTGCAGGCCGGCGGTGTACCAGTCGTCGACGATCTCCAGGTCGGACAGCGGCACCAGGGCCATCACCGGCCACTGGTTCACCCCGTCCGGTGCCGGGGCCATCGCGATGACCTCCTGCCAGTGGCTGTGCAGCGCGCCACTGATGAAACTCCAGCTGCCGTTGAGCAGCATGCCGCCGCCGGGCTTCGGGGTGCCGCTGGCCGACGGGCTCAACGTCCCGCAGATCCGCACGTCGGGGGTGGCGTAGACCTCGTCCTGCACCTCGTCGGGGAACATCCCCACCATCCAGCCGGGGATCGCCCACACCGACGCCGTCCAGGCCACCGAGCCGTCACCCCGGCCCAGCTCCACCATCACCTCGTGCAGGGTGCGGGTGTCCGACTCGTAGCCGCCGTAGCGGCGCGGCACCCGCATCCGGAACAGGCCGGCGTCGGCCAGCGCCTCCACCGTCTCGTCGTGCAGCCGCCGGTTCTCCTCCTGCCAGCCGGCGTGCTGACGCAGCAGCGGCACCAGCTCGCTGGCGCGGCGTACCAGTTCGTCCCTCGGGGGGGCCTCGGTCGCGCTGGTCATCTCACTCCTCCTGTGCGGTCACGGGTCGGGTCGGCGGACGGGACGCCGTCCACCGGGACGGACGGGTCGGCGGGCGGCCGGTGGGTCACCGGGCGACCGCCTCGGCCTGCCGGGGCAGCGGCGCGACGCCGGCGATCAGGTCCGCCGCCTTCTCCGCGATGGCGATCACGGCGGCGTTCGGGTTGCCCCGGACCAGGGTGGGCATGACGCTGGCGTCGACCACCCGCAGCCCCTCCAGCCCGTTGACCCGCAGCTGCTCGTCCACCACGGCACCCATCGCGCAGGTGCCCGCCGGGTGGAAGATCGAGTGGGCGTACTGCCGGACGTAGTGCCGCAGGTCCTCGTCGGAGTCCGAGGCCGGCGGGGCGAACTGCCCCTCGGTGTACGGGGCCAGCGCCTTCTGCTCCGCGATCCGGATGCCGATCCGGGTCGCCGCGACCGCGTCGTCGAGGTCACGCTCGTCCTGGAAGTAGTTGTGCACGATCTTCGGCTTGGCGGTCGGGTCGGCCGAGGCCAGCAGCACGTACCCCCGGCTGCGCGGGGCCACCATCGACGGGCCGTACGAGATCGAATGGTGGGTGGGGGTGCCCAGCCCGCTGTCGGCGAACATCACCGGCGCGGCCAGGAACTCCGCGTCCGGGGCGGTCAGGTCGTCGCGGGTGCGCACGAAGCCGCCCGCCTCCGGCCCGTTGGCCGTCATCGGGCCACGGCCCTCGGCCAGGAAGCGCTGCAGGTGCTCGGGCTGGTTGGCGGCGAGCAGGCTGATCGGCTGCGAGTGGGTGTAGACCAGCGGGATCAGTGCGTGGTCCTGGAGGTTCTGCCCCACCTGCGGCTGGTCCAGCAGCACCGGCACGCCGAGGGCGCCCAGCAGCCCGGCCGGGCCGACCCCGGAGAGCATCAGCAACTGCGGCGAGTTGTACGCCCCGGCGGCGAGGATGACCTCCCGGGACGCGGTGACGGTCAGCGTGTCGTCCAGCCGGGTCCCGGTCACCCCGACCGCCCGTCCGTTCTCGATCAGCACCCGGTGCACGTGGACGTTGGTCTCCACGGTCAGGTTGGGCCGGTCGAGGGCGGGGTGCAGGAACGCGGTCGCGGTGCTCTCCCGGCGGCCGTCGCGCTGGGTCAGCTGGAAGAAGCCGAAGCCCTCCTGGCCCGCGCCGTTGAAGTCGTCGTTGACCCCGTAGCCGGCCTCGCCGGCCGCCTCCACGAACGCCGACGACATCGGGTTGTTGGCCCGCCCCTCGGAGACCGCCATCGGCCCGCCGACCCCGTGGTAGGTCGACGCCCCGCGCTCGTTGTCCTCGGAACGCTTGAAGTACGGCAGCAGGTCGTCGAAGTCCCAGCCGGGCTGGGCCCAGCCGTCGAAGTCGCCGCGCGCGCCCCGGATGTAGACCATCGTGTTGATCGAGCTGGTGCCGCCCAGCACCCGACCCCGGGGCAGGTAGACCCGCCGCCGGCCCAGGGCCGGCTCCTCGTGGGTGTCGTAGTCCCAGTCCAGCTGGGTGCGGAACAGGGTGCCGAAGGCCACCGGGACGTGGATGCTGTCGGCGGTGTCCCGGGGACCCGCCTCGATCAGGCACACCGTGACGTCGGGGTCCTCGGTGAGCCGGGCGGCCAGGACACACCCCGCTGATCCCGCGCCGACGATGACGTAGTCGTACACCACTGCACCCTCCAAGGTCAGGTTCTCGGTTGTCGGTCGCGGGTCACCGCGCCACCGACGGGGACCGGACGGTCCCCGTCGGGCGTGCCCCGAGGCCGTGGTGACCCGCGGACGGCTTCCCGTCGTCACCACGACCCCGGCAGTCGGGCGGTCGTCGTCGACCGCGCTCGGTCAGCCCCGGATCGGGCTGCTCTGGTGCGAGACCAGCCGGAGCTGGCCGTCGGGCTGGCGCAGCATCACCCAGGTGGCCCGGATGAAGTTCTCCGGCGCGATGTCGTCCTGGCCGGCCATGATGATGCCGCCCTCGGTCACCACCAAGGCGACGTCGTCGGTGAGGAAGGCGACCTCGACCGGCCAACCCTTCACCCGGGCGCCCCGCAGCGGCCCGGCGAAGCCCCGGGACATGTACGCCCGGATCTCCTCCCGGCTGGTGAGCTGCTCGTCGCGCATCAGCAGGCTGCCGTCGGCGGTGAACACGTCGGCGAACATGTCGGCGTCGTTGGCCGCCCACGCCGCCTGGATGCGCATCGCCACCGTCAGCGCCGCCCGCTCGTCGGCCTCGGTGTACCCCCGGTAGTAGGACGGGTCCTCGGGGACACCCGCGGCGGCCAGCAGCGCCGAGGCGTCTCCCCAGGGTGCCATGGTCGTGGTCATCGGTCCCTCTTCTCCTCTCGTCGTCCAGGGCCGGGTCGACCCGTTCGTCGCCCCGGCCCTGGCCGGCCCGCTGGTCACCCGGCGCGTACCGGGGCGCTCGTCGCCCCCGGCGCTGGCCGGGGCCGGTTCAGCCGGTGATCGGGCTGCTCTGGTAGGAGGCGATCCGCCAGTCGCCGTCCTGCTTGACGACCACCCACATGGTGCGGATGTTGTCGGCCGGGGCGAGGGCGGCGGCGTCGGCGTAGACGACCCCGCCGACGCTGACCGCCAGCGCCGTCGACTCCGACACGACCTGGATCTCGCTGAACTCCAGGGTCAGCCGGGAGCCCTTGTACGGGCCGGCGAACAGCTCACCGAGGTACGACCGGATCTCGTCCCGGCTCATCAGCTGGTTGTCACCGACCAGCATGCTGCCGTTGTCGACGAAGAGGGAGGCGAAGCCCTCGGCGTCGTTGGCGTCCCAGGCGGCCCGGCAGCGCAGCGGCGCGGTCAGCACCGCCCCTTCCACTCCGTTGGGGAAGTCGCCGTAGTACGAGGCCCACTGCTTGGCGCCGGCCACGAGCGATGCGGCGTCCGTGCTCATGCTGTCTCCTCCTGTCCGCGTCGCTGCCCGGTCACCAGCGCAGCGTCGCGCCGGCGCCGCGCGGGCTGTTCTGGTAGCCGGCGAGCTGCCACTGGCCGTCCCGCTTGACGACGACCCAGGTGGAGCGCACGGCCAACTCCTCCGCGATCTCCGTCTGGCCGGCGGCGAGGATGCCGCCGTGGGTGCGGATCAGGGCGGCGTCGTCGGAGATGATCCGGACGTCGACCGGGCGGCCGGTGACCCCGGTGCCCTTGAACGGTCCGGCGTACGCGGCGGCCATGAACGAGTGGATCTCGTCCCGACCCTTCTTGAACACGTCCCCGGGCAGGATCATCACGCCGTCCTCGGTGAACGAATTCGCCACCCCGGCGGCGTCGTTGCGGGACCATGCCTCCACCAGCCGCAACGGAACGGTGAGGACCTCCTTTTCCTGGTCGCTGGTGAACGACCCGTAATACGCGTCGAGCGCCTTTTCTCCGTCAATGGCCGGAGCCACCTGGGTACCAGTGGACATCGTGGTCGCTTCCTCTCCTGTGACTACTGCGGACAGTGGACACATTCACCCCCGAACGGTCCGTCCGTCCCCCTATCCTCCGGCGGTCCGGCACCGCTGACATCTCCGCGATTGCGATGTCGAAGGCCGTTTCCGAGAATCCGTTTCCGGAGCAGGACGGCGAATTGCCGTACCCCGGCCGGTGGGTGCACCGGCCGGGGTACGGCGGGATCGCCGGGGTGGGGGTCAGCCCACCCGCAGCGCGGCCGGGTCGTCGGCCGGGTCGTCGTCGGCGGGCTCCGCGGGACGGAGACTGTCGACGATGTGGTCGGCCAGGGCGGCGATGGTCGGCTTGTTCCACAGGATGTTCGGCGGCAGCTCCAGGCCGTACCGGCCCTGCAACCGCACCCGCAGCGCCACCGTCATCACCGAGTCCACGCCCAGCTCGACCAGCGGCCGGCGCAGCTCCAGATCCTCGGCGGCCAGGCTCAGCTCGGCGGCGGCCTGCTCCCGGACGTCGGCGGTGACCAACTCCCGCAGCTCCTGCTCCGGGGTGTCGACCCAGTCGACGCTGAACGCCTGACCGGTGCCGCCCTCGGTGGTCGACCGGGTCGCGGTCAGCTCCCGCAGCATCGGCAGCCGGGGGGCGTTGGTGGTCGGCGCCAGCACCCGCAGGATCGCGTGGTACGGGCTGTGGAACCGGTCGGCGAAGGCCCAGGCCCGGAACGCCTCGGTCACCGAGATCGCGTCCAGGCCGCGCGAGTTGGCCTCCAGCATGGTCGACGAGATCGACTCGGACATGCCCACCCCGCGCCAGGACGTCCAGCCGAGGCTGGTCGTCTCGGTGTGGCCGTCGGCGTGCCGGTGCGCCGCGAGGGCGTCCAGGAACGAGTTGGCCGCCGCGTAGGTGGTCTGCCCGGTCAGCCGGGTGAACTGCCCGCAGGACGAGAACATCACAAAGAAGTCCAGCGTGCCCGGGGGGAAGAGGCGGTGCAGCACCATCGCCCCGTTGACCTTCGGCCCGAGGACGTCGTGCAGCCCCTCCCGGTCCACCTTGTCCACCATCGCGTCGCGGACCACCCCGGCGGCGTGCACGATGCCGCGTACCGCCGGCATGCCGTGGGTGGCCGGGTCGAGCGCCGCCGCGACCTCCACCGGGTCGGTGATGTCCAACGCCAGGGTCCGGACGGTCACCCCGAGCGCCTCCAGTTCGAGCACCCCGTCGATCTGCCGGCGGGTCCGCACGTCGTGGTCGCCGTCCCACTCGGCGCGCGGGGGCAGGCCCCGGCGGCCGGCGAGCAGGATCCGCCGGGCCCCCCGGTCGGCCAGCCACCGGGCCACCATCAGTCCGAGCGACCCGAGACCACCGGTGATCAGGTAGGTGTCGGTCGGCCGGCACTGCAACGCGGTGCCGTCGGCGGGCCGTTCGACCTGACCGAGCCGCTGCACCGCCACCTCGCCGCCGGTGACCGAGACGATGTCCTCGTCGCCGGTGAGCCGGCGCAGCACCGTCGCGACGGTCTCGGCGGGGATGTCGGCGTCGTCGGCGAGGTCGACGACCCCGCCCCACAGGTCCGGGTGTTCCCCGGCGATGATCCGGGCGATGCCCCACAGCGGGGCGTGGGCCAGCGACCGCTCCCCCACCGCCTGCCGGACACCCCGGGTCAGGCACCAGAGCCGGGGCTGGGCGGCCGCCGGGTCACCCCCGGCCGCCTGCGCCTCGATCAGCGCCTGCGCGCTGTGGATCAACGCCCAGCCGCACCGTTCGGCGGCCTGCTCGGCCGACTCGTCGGCGTCGCCGAAGCCCGGCGCGACCAGGACCGCGTCGCGCGGGGTGAGACCCACCGTGGCCAGCTCGTCCGGGCCGTCCACCCGGACGGTACGCAGTCCGGTGCCGGCCAGCGCCCCGGCCAGGTCACCGGCGGCCGGGTCGGCACCGACCACGACCACCCGGGACAGCTCGGTGGGGACCCCGTCGACGGTGAGGTCCAGGGGCCGCCAGACCACCTCGTGCACCAGCTCGCGGGGGGCGGCCACCGCGCTGTCGGTGTCCGAGATGGCGGAGAACCGCAGGCCGCGTACCTGGCACACGACCTCCCCGCGCTCGTTGGCCACCTGCACGTCCACGGTGTCCTGCGGCGACCTCGGCGAGCGCACCGAGTGGACGGTGATGTGCGCCGGTGGTTCCCCCTTGAAGACCACCGATTCGATGTGCGAGGACATCCACTGGTGCCGGGCGTACTCCGGGGTGACCAGCACCGCGCTGATGGTCAGCGCGCCGTCGATGACGTGCGCCCAACTGGTGGCCGTCTGCGCCGGTGGCGGCACGATGACGATGTCGGCCAACTGCTCCTCGTCGTTGCGGCGCAGCTCGACCACGTCCCAGGGGAACGCGTAACCGCCGACGCCCATCCGGCGGAACATCTCGTCGACCCGCTGCCAGGACCACTCCTGGGGGCAGCGGGCCCGCACCTCGTCGGCGTCGAGCCCGCCGTCGACCAGCTCGGTGCTCCAGTCGATGGTCGCCGTCGAGTGGGTGATCCACTCGTACTCCTCGTCGTCGACGACGGGCCCGCCGTCCTGCGGGGCGACCCGGGTGGCCAGCCGGGCGGTGTTCTCCGAGAGCACGATCTGCACCACCCGGGGCGGCGCGACGGCCAGCGGGGTGCGCAGCACGATGTCGGCCAGCGCCGGCAGCCGGCCGTCCTCCCCGGCGGCCAGGGCGAAGCTGTTGATCAGGACGGCGGCCGGGGTGATCTCGACGTCGACCACCTCGTGGTCGAGCGGGTAGGGCCGCGACGACATGTCCAGGTAGGTCTGCCACACCTGCCGGGGCGGCGCGCCGGAGACCGTCATCCGGCCGCCGAGCAGGCTGTGCCGCTCCGGGTCGTGACCGCCGCCGGGGCCGGACTCGGCCCGCGACTCGGGGAAGATCCAGTACGGCCGGTGCTGCCAGGCCACCGAGGGCATCGGCAGCAGCGATCCGGTCGGGTGCAGCCGCCCCCAGTCCACCGCCGCGCCCGCGCAGTGCAGCCGGGCCAGGCCGGCCAGCAGCGCGCGTACCTCGTCGGTGTCGCGGCGCAGACTGTGCACGACGGTGGCGTCCTCGACGCCGAGGTGGGCGAGGGTCTCCCCGATGGAGTGGGTGACCACCGGGTGGGTGGAGACCTCCAGGAAGACCCGGTGCCCGTCGGCGACGGCCGCCGTCACGGCGTCGGTGAACCGCACCGGCTCGCGCAGGTTCGCCACCCAGTACGCGCCGTCCCGCGGGGCGGTCGACCGGGGGTCGGTCAGCGCGGTGCTGTAGAGGGTGGTCCGGGGCGTCCCGGGGCGCAGCGCGCCGGCCGCCGCGGCGACCTCGGCCACCGCCGCGTCGACGTGCGGGCTGTGGAACGCGATGTCGGTGTCGACCCGCCACACCGCCACCCCCTCCTCGCGCCAGTGCGTCACGATCTGCTCGACGGCCTCCCGGTCACCGGAGAGCACGGTGGAGGTGGGGCTGGCCGAAATAGCGGCGACCACGCCGAGCTGGCCGGCGAGCCGCTGCCGGGCCTCGTCGAACCCGAGCCCGACCATGGCCATCCCGCCCGCGCCCTGGAGGCGTTCCAGGGCACGCGCCCGCTGGCAGGCGAACCGGGCGGCGGCCAGTACGTCCAGGCTGCCGGCGACGGCGGCGGCGGCGATCTCCCCCACCGAGTGCCCGATCACCGCAGCCGGGGTGAGCCCCCGGGCCCGCCAGGTCTGCGCCAGGGCGACCTGGGTGGCGAAGGTCAACGCCTGCACCTCGACGCCGCTCCACGGGCCGCCGGCGGTCAACGCCTCGCGGGGCGTCCAGCCCAACTCCTCGCGGAACACCTCGGCGAGCGCGTCGACGGCGGCGGCGAAGACCGGCTCGTCGCGCAGCAGTTGCCGGCCCATGCCCGCCCACTGCGCGCCGTGCCCGGAGAAGACCCAGACCACCGGGGCCGGGTCGGCCACCGTCCGGCCCCGGGCGACCTGCGGGGTGGACTTGCCGTCGGCCACCTCCCGCAGCCGCTCGACGAGTTCCCCGGGCGAGGCGGCCAGCACGGCCGCCCGCTGCGGCAGGTGCGAACGGCGCTGCGCCAGGGTGTGCCCCACCGACGGCAGGGACGCCCCGGGGTGCTCCACCAGCCAGTCGGCGGTGCGGGTGGCCAGCGCCGCCACCCCGGCCTCGGACATCGCCGAGAGCGGGAACACCGACGGTCGTGTCCCGGTGGTGACCTCGGCCGGCACCGTGGTGGCCGGCACCGTGGTGGCCGGCACCGTGGTGGCCGGCACCGTGGTGGCCGGCACCGTGGTGGCCGGCACCGTGGTGGCCGCCGCCTCGGCGGTGGTGTCCCCGGCCGACGCGGTCGGGGCGGGCGGCGCCTCCTGGAGGATGACGTGCGAGATGGAACCGCCGACGCCGTAGCTGGACACGCCGGCCCGGCGCGGTGAGTCGCCGGCCGGCCACGGGGACCGCTCGCCGATCAGCCGCAACCCGGAGCCGGCCCAGTCGAAGTCCGGGTTCGGCTCGCGGTGCAGGCTCGGCGGGATCTCCGCATGCCGCAGCGCCAACACCGCCTTGATCACACCGGCGATGCCCGAGCCCGCCTCGACGTGACCGATGTTCGGCTTCACCGAGCCGATCAGGCAGGGCTCGTCGGGGGTCCGGCCGGCGCCGAAGACCGCGGCCAGCGCCTTGGCCTCCTCCCGGTCACCGACCGGGGTGCCGGTGCCGTGCGCCTCGACGTAGTGCACCGTCTCCGGGGCGATGCCGGCGCGCGCGTAGGCCACCCGCAGCATGTGCTCCTGGGCCGAGCCGTTGGGCGCCATCATGCCGTCGGAGCGGCCGTCCTGGAACACCCCGCTGCCGGGGATCAGGGCGAGCACCTCGTCGCCGTCGCGGCGGGCGTCGGCCAACCGCTTGAGCACCACCACCCCGGCGCCCTCGCCCCGGCCGTAGCCGTCGGCGTCGGCGGCGAACGCCTTGCTGCGCCCGTCCGGGGCGGTCGCCCCGGCCGCGTCCAGGGCCACGAACAGGGTCGGGCTGGCCATGATGTTGACCCCACCCACGACGGCCAGCGGGATCTCCCCCTCGCGCAGGCTCTGGCAGGCCAGGTGCAGCGCGGTGAGGGAACCGGCGCAGGCGGTGTCCACCGCCATGCTGGGCCCCCGCAGGTCCAGGAAGTACGAGATGCGGTTGGCGATGCCGTAGTAGGTGGTGCCGTTGACCGCCCAGGCACCGGTCCGCGGAATGTCCTCCAGCAGGCGGCGGCCGTAGTCGTTGGAATTGGCCGCCACGAAGACACCGGCGTCCGAACCGCGCAGCGACAACGGCGGCACACCCGCGTTGCCCAGCGCCTCCCAGGCCAACTCCAACACGATCCGCTGCTGCGGGTCGAGGAAGTCCGCCTCCCGGGGAGAGATGCCGAAGAAGTCCGCGTCGAATCCCTCGATGTCGTCGAGGAATGAGCCCAGCCGGGTCGTCTTCCGCAGGATCGCGGTGGCCTGGGGGCTGGTCGAGGCGTACGGTTCCCACCGCTTGTCGGGCATGGCACTCACGGCATGTCGACCACCGATGAGAAATGCCCAGAACTTCTCCAACGAGTCAAGGTCAGGGGCGAACCGGCAGCTCATACCGACAATGGCCACGGCCTCAGAAAATTCCCCATCCTGGCTCACGTCCAGGCTCCTCTCCACATCGCCGACCGCATCCGGAACACAGCCGGATGCGGTGGTCGCTGTCCTTCGGAAATGTCGCGGTGACGGTCAGGTCCGGACGCTGACCTCAACTGCGACACATCCTGTTCCCCCACCGATCACAGGGGCACCTTCCTGAGTGCGATCGTCTGCGGCCGACGGCCACCCACCGGCATCCGCCGTGACCTCCGCTAATGCCCGGGCGCGCAATAGCGCAATGCGGGAGAAGGAACTCGGCGGCGCGCGTCCGTACGGTTTCCCCGCGAGTTCGACACGCGAATTCCTCGGTCGCGCCGCGCGGGCCCCGACGCCGGTGCGCCGCGTCGACCACTCGGATCGGGAGGACCCACATGTCCGCAGAAGCGACCCGACCTACCCTCGACGGGACCGTGCCGTGGCCGCCGGAGCTGGTGGCGCGGTACACCGAGCGGGGGTACTGGACCCACCGGCCGCTGGGGGCGTACCTGTACGCCGCCGCCGACGCCGACCCCACCGCGACGTGCCTGGTCGACGGCCCGGTACGGCTCACCTTCGCCGAGCTGACCGCCCGCGCCGACGGCGCCGCCGTCCGCCTGCGCGCGCTCGGGATACGCCCCGACGACCGGGTGGTGGTGCAGCTGCCCAACTGCTGGGAGTTCGTCGTACTGACGGTGGCCTGCTTCCGGCTGGGCGCGGTCCCGGTGATGGCCCTGCCGGCGCACCGCCGACAGGAGATCGCCGCGATCGTGGCGCTGACCGGGGCGCGGGCGCTGGTCGTACCGGACGGGTGGAAGGACTTCGACCACCAGGCGCTGGCGCACGAGGTGGCCGCCGACGCGCCGACCCTGCGGCACGTGCTGGTGGCCGGCGCGGACGTCCGGCCGGACAGCGTCGACCTGCGCCAGCTGTGCCGGCCGGCCGACGACCCGGTGGCGGCCCGGCGCGCGCTCGACGCCGCCGCGCCCGCCGGCTCGGCGGTCGCCCTGTTCCTGCTCTCCGGCGGCACCACCGGCGTGCCGAAGCTGATCGCCCGGACCCACGACGACTACGGCTACATGATGCGTCGGGCCGCCGAGCTGTCCGAGGTGGACGCGACGACGGTCTACCTCGCGGTGCTGCCGCTGGCGCACGGCTACCCGATGGCCGGGCCGGGCCTGCTGGGCACGCTGCTGGCCGGCGGCCGGGTGGTGATCCTGCCGTCCCCGGCACCGGAGCGGGCGTTCGAGGCGGTGCAGCGGGAACGGGTCACCTTCACCTCGCTGGTGCCCGCCGCCGTGCAACGCTGGCTGGAATACCGGGACAAGGACCCGGACCGGGACCTCGGCTCGCTGCGCCGGGTCCAGGTGGCCGGCTCCCGGCTGGCCGACCAGGTGGCCCAGCGGGTGACGCCGGTCCTCGGCTGCGAGTTGCAGCAGGTGTACGGGATGGCGGAGGGGCTGCTCTGCCTCACCCGCCCGGCCGACCCGCAGGACGTGGTGTGCCACAGCCAGGGGCGGCCGATCTGCCCCGACGACGAGTTGCGGCTGGTCGACGAGGACGGCCGGCCGGTGCCGCCGGGCGAGGCGGGGGTGCTGCTGACCCGGGGGCCGTACACGCCGCGTGGCTACTACCGGTCGCCGGAGCTGACCGCCCGGGCCTTCGTCGACGGCTGGTACAACACCGGGGACATCGTCCGGCTGCGGCCCGACGGGAACCTGGTCATCGAGGGGCGGGACAAGGACCTGATCAACCGGGGTGGCGAGAAGATCTCCGCCGAGGAGGTGGAGAACTTCGCCTACCAGCTCGACGCGGTGAGCCTGGCCGCCGCGGTCGCCATGCCGGACGCCGAGCTGGGCGAACGGGTCTGCCTCTACGTGGTGCCGCAGCCGGGCCGTGCGGTGGGCCTGGACGAGGTCCGGGCGGTGATGCAGCGGGCCGGGGTGGCCGCGTTCAAGCTGCCGGAGCGGCTGGTGACCGTCGACGAACTGCCGTACACGGCGGTGGGCAAGGTGAACAAGAAGCAGCTCCGGGCGGACATCAGCCGCCGGTTGACCGGCTGATCCGCAGGCCGGCCCGCAGCGCCCGGGGCGGCGGGCGGGCCGGCGACGGAACCGGGACACCCCGCGCGGCCCACGCCGGCCGGGGCACGGGGGCAGGACGCGGCGCGGGGGCGGCACCGGATGCCGCCCCCGCGTACGCGCGTGGTCAGGGTTTCGGGATGTCGAACAGGGTGGGGATGCGCATGGCCAGCCCCCGGTCGCCCTTGGCCTTCATCCGGCCCAGCACGAACATGGTGACCGGGTTGGCGTTGCTGCTGACCAGCTTGAGGAAGTCGATGTCGCTGAGGGTCAGGGTGAGCCGGGGCTCCCGGTCCGGCCGCGCCGACAGCACACACTCACCCCCGGCGATCACCATCTCGTAGGTGTCCACGGTCCCCTCACGTCGGTCGCCGACGCTCCAGTGCAGGACCGCCTCGGTGGTCCCGGCCCGGTCGGCGCGGAACAGGGTGGGCATCCGGACGAAGATGCCGTCCAGGATGGTGCGGCGGTGCGGGCCCCCCATCACCCGGCGCAGTTCGTCGACCGGGGTGGCGGTGACCAGCCGGGCGAAGTCTCGGGGTTCCATCAGGGCAGGGTCGGCGTCGGCGAACATGGGCGTCCCTTTCGTCGTACGGGCAGGCAGGGGCCGCGCGGGAGGTTGATCCGGGAGTCGGGCCGGGCGGCCGGGCGCGACGCGACCGCGACGGCGGGCCGGCGGTCCGGCCGGTGTCGGGCACCCGACCCGCATGGCGTCGGACCGCCGGGTGAGCCCGCCTGTCCGTCGAGTATGGAGAGGTCGACGGTGGGTGCCTACTTCGACGATGCCCGGTCGACGACGGTGAAAGGGCATGTATGGAGATGTCCGGAGGACGGCCGGGCCGAGATCATGGTGGGGCGGAGGTCGCCGGGGGGCGAGGCACCGTGCCCGCGTGGTGGCAGCCCTCCGGCCGCCGCCCTGCCGAGCCACGGACACCGAGCTGAGGAGACCGGATGAGAGTGCTCTTCGTGCCGCACGCCAACAAGGCGCACCTGCACATCATGACGCCGTTGGCGTGGGCGCTGCGTACGGCCGGACACGACGTCCGCGTCGCCAGCCAGCCCGAGATCGCCGACGCCATCATCGCGTCCGGGTTCGTCCCGGTCGAGGTGGGTCGGACCCGCACGGAGATGCCCGCCTTCTATCCGGGGGTACGCCCCGGCGAGGCGCCGCCGGTGGTGATGGCCCCCGGTGAGCGCCAGGAGATGCCGTTGCAGCAGGACTTCCCGCGGGACAACCCGTTGGAGAAGCTGTCCCGGGCCTCCTGGGGTTTCGCGCTGTTCTCCACCGACGAGATGATCGCCGACCTGATCGCGTTGATCGACTCATGGCGGCCGGACCTGGTGGTCTGGGACTCCATGGTGTACGCCGCACCGGCCGCGGCCACCGTCTGCGGGGTGCCGCACGCCCGGATGATGATGGGCCCGGACGGGATCACCCAGCTCCGGCGGGCCGCCCGGGACGAGGGTGATCCGCTGCGCGACTGGCTGGACCGGGTGCTGGGTGGTTACGGCGCCCGGTTCGACGAGGACGTCGCCACCGGCCACTTCACCATCGACCCGATGCCGCCGTGGCAGTACCAGCCCGACGGGCTGCACCTGGTGCCGGTGCGGCACATCGCGGTGAACCCCCCGGCCCGGATTCCGGACTGGCTGCGGGAGGAGCAGCAGCGGCCCCGGATCTGCCTCACCCTCGGCGAGTCGCACCGCAACGGGCGCGGCACCGAGGCCCCCGCCGCCGATCTGCTGGACGCGGTGAGCGGTCTCGACGCCGAGGTGATCGCCACCTTCAACGCCAAGCAGCTCGCCACCATCCCGGTGCTGCCGGACAACGTCCGGGTGGTCGACTTCGTGCCGCTGGCCATGTTGCTGCCGAGCTGCGCGGCGATCGTGCACCACGGTGGGGCGGGCACCTTCGCCACCGCCGTCGAGCACGCCGTACCGCAGTTGATCATTCCGGGGACGCACTGGGGGTTCCAGTGGTGGGGGCCACTGGCCCACGCCAACGGCCTGCAACAGCAGGGGGCCGGTCGGTTCGTCGCCGACGCCGACCACCTCACCTCCGAGGCGCTCGCCGAGGATCTGGCCCGGGTGCTCAAGGACCCGTCGTTCAAGGCGAACGCCGAACGGCTGCGGACCCAGGTGGCCGGCCTGCCCACCCCCAACGACCTGGTCCCGGCGCTGCACCGGCTGGTCGACCAGTACCGCGACGTCGCCGCCGCACGGGCCGGGCGGCCGTCGTGACCACGCCGCTGCGGTTGACCACCGACGCCGGCACCTTCGACGCGCTGACCGCCGGCCCTGCCGACGGCCGGGGCGTGCTGCTGCTGCACGGCTTTCCCGAGGGGGCCGTCGAGTGGGAGCACCAGCTCGCCGCGCTGGGCGCCGCCGGCCACCACGCCGTCGCGCCGGACCAGCGCGGCTACTCCCCCGGGGTACGGCCCGACGACGTCGACGCGTACCGGATGGACGCCCTGGTCGCCGACGTCGTCGCCCTCGCCGGGCAGCTCGGCTGGGACCGGTTCGACCTGGTCGGCCACGACTGGGGCGCGGCGATCGGCTGGGCGGTGGCCGACCGGCACCCGGCGCTGCTGCGCACCTTCACCGCCGTGTCGGTGCCGCATCCCCGGCCGTTCGCCGACGCGCTGGCCGGCGACGAGGACCAGCAGCGCCGCTCCGCGTACCTGGCAATGTTCCGTCAGCCGGGGCAGGCCGAGGGGATGCTGCTGGCCGACGACGCCGCGTTCCTGCGCCGGATGCTGGGCGCGGCGGGGCCGGCGAGGCTGGCGACCTATCTGGACCGGTTGACCGCGCCGGGCGCGCTGACCGCCGCCCTGAACTGGTACCGGGCCACCCGGCCGGAGGACGTCGAGGCCGGGCCGGTCGACGTGCCGACGCTCTATGTCTGGGGCAGCGCCGACATCGGCGTCGGCCCGGTCGCCGCGCACGGCACCGGCGACTGGGTGAAGGGCCCGTACGAGTTCCTCACCCTCGACGGGGTGTCGCACTGGGTGCCCGAGGAGGCCCCCGACCAGCTCTCGGCGGCGCTGCTCGCCCACCTCGCCCGACACCCCGGATGAGCCCAGCACCGTCGCTTCGCCGCACCCCGGGTCGACGCCGGGTCCCCCGTCGGCACCGCACGCCGGGTCGACGCCGTCCGGGCCCACCGACCCACCCACCGAGAGGATCGTGATGACCGCGAACAGCACGTACGCCCCCGACGCGGCGCCCTCCGGGGAGGCGCCCGACTTCCCGATGCCCCGCACCTGCCCCTTCGCCCCCGCCCCCGAGTACGTCGGGCTGCGCGCCGAGGCGCCGGTCAGCCAGGTCCGGGTGCCCGACGGGCAGCTGGCCTGGCTGGTCACCCGCTACGCCGACGTCCGGCGGTTGCTGACCGACCCCCGGGTGAGCGCCAACCGGTTCCACCCGAACCTGCCGTTGACCGAGCCGGTGACCCCGCAGACCCGGCGGAACATCGCCGCCGTCGGCCGGTCGCTGATCGGGCTCGACCAGCCGGAGCACGGCCCGCAGCGGCGGATGCTGATCGGCGACTTCACGCTGCGCCGGGCGCAGGAGATGCGCCCGCACATCCAGCGCACCGTCGACGAGTGCGTCGACGCGATCCTGGCCGGGCCGAAGCCGGTGGACCTGGTCGCCGCGTTGGCGCTGCCGGTGCCCGCCTCGATGATCACCAAACTGCTCGGCATGCCGTACGAGGACCGCGACCTGATCGTCCGCAGCGCCGACGCGCAGCTGCGCCGGACGGTCTCCGCCGAGCAGCGCCAGCAGACCAGCAGCGAGCTGCGGGCCTACGTCGACCGGTTGGTCACCGCGAAGGAGGCGGAGCCGACCGACGACCTGCTCGGCCGGCTGGTGGTGCAGAACCGGCAGACCCCGCTGTTCGACCACGACATGCTCGTCGGGCTGGCGATGCTGCTGCTGGTGGCCGGCTTCGAGACCACCGCCAGCATGATCTCCCTGGGGGTGGCCGGGCTGTTGGAGAACCCCGAGCAGCTCGCCGTGGTCACCGGTGACCCGGCCGCGATGGGCCTGGCGGTGGAGGAGCTGCTGCGCTACTTCACCGTGGTGGACGCGCTGCCCCGGGTCGCCACCGCCGACATCGAGGTCGGCGGGGTGACCGTGCGGGCCGGCGACGGGCTGCTGCTGTCGTTCGCCTCCGCCAACTGGGACACCGACGTCTTCGCCGACGCCGGGGAGCTGGACGTCCGCCGGGGTGCGCGCCACCACATGGCCTTCGGCTACGGCATCCACCAGTGCATCGGGCAGAACCTGGCCCGCGCCGAGCTGGAGATCGTGTTCCGCACCCTGTTCACCCGCATCCCCGGGCTACGGCTGGCCGAGGAGCTGGACGGCCTGCCGTTCCGCAAGGAGTCGAACATCTACGGCCTGGACCGGCTGCCGGTGACCTGGTGAGCGAGGGGCCGGTGGGTGGGGACGACCCGGTGGGCGGAGGAGGACCGACCATGACCCTGGTGGTGAACCGTGACCTGTGCATCGGCGCCGGGCAGTGTGTGCTGTCCACGCCGGAGCTGTTCGACCAGAGCGAGGACGGCCGGGTGCTGCTGCGTCGGCGACCGGTCGACGCCGACGAGGGCCGCGCCGCGGTCGACCTCTGTCCCTCGGGCGCACTGCGGCTGACCGACGACACGCGATCCCGGCCGGTCGTCCCCGACCGCGACGCAGCGACGAAGGGGTGGGGCTGATGACCGACACGGGTATCCGGATCGCGGTGGTGACCGGCGGGGGGCGGGGCATCGGGCAGGCGATCTGCCAGGGCCTGGCCCGGCGTGGCATGGACGTGGCGGCGGTGGACCTGGTCGACCCGATCGAGACGGTGGCGCTGGTGGAGGCCGAGGGGCGCAAGGCCCTCGGCGTCACCGGGGACGTCTCGGACCCCGACGACGTCGCCCGGATCGGCGCGGAGATCACCGCCGGGATGGGGGGCTGCCACGTCCTGGTCAACAACGCCGGCATCTATCCGGCGAAGAACATCTTCAAGCTGGAGTACGAGGCGTGGCGCAGGGTGCTGGCGGTCAACCTCGACTCGCAGTTCCTGATGACCAAGGCGGTACTGCACCACATGTGTGCGGCGCGCTGGGGGCGGATCGTCAACCTCACCTCCAACTCCGTCGGTCTGGCCCTGCCCGGTTTCACCCACTACATGGCCAGCAAGATGGGGGTGATCGGGTTCACCCGGGCGCTGGCCAGCGACGTCGCCTCGTACGGCATCACGGTCAACGCGGTCGGGCCGACCCTGTCGCGTACCCCGGGTCTCGCGGAGAGCCCGATGGCCGGCGCGGCCCAGGAGCACGTCGCGGCGATGCAGGCCATCAAGCGCCCCGGCGAGGCGCAGGACGTGGTCGGCACGGTGGCGTTCCTGGCCAGCGACGACGCCGCCTTCGTCACCGGGCAGACCATCATGGCCGACGGTGGTCTGGTCCGGCTGTGACCCCGGGTCACCACGTCGGCGGTCCCGCCGCCCGGTCCGGGGTGCCCGGGCGGGACCACCGGTGGTATCTCCCCGTCCGGGCGGTTCCGGCCGGGTGGCGAACGGTGTCGGGGGCGGCCGGGTCCGGCGGGTGCCCCGGTCCTCGAAAAGCGGGCACTGCGGCCCGGTGAGTGTGGTGCGCTGACCTGGTGGCGGCCGGCGGCCGGGCCGGAACCTGAAAGCTATTGTGGTTAGCTTTCTGCCTAGCTACGCTAGCCTCATGACCGACGCCCGGAACACCACACCGTCACCGACCCGCTACCTGCACCGCGCGGAAGGCCGCATCGCCTACGACGTCCAGGGCAGCGGCCCGCTCGTGGTGCTCGTGCCCGGGATGGCGGAGCTGCGCTCGTCGTACCGGTTCCTCGCCCCGGCCCTGGTCGCCGCCGGTTACACCGTGGCCAGCACCGACCTGCGCGGTCACGGCGACAGCGACACCACCTTCGCCTCCTACGGCGACCCCGAGACGGCCGCCGACATCAGCGCCCTGATCGACGAGCTCGGCCGGCCGGCGGTCATCGTCGGCAACTCCCTGGCCGCCGGGGCCGGAGTCATCGTCGCAGCCGAGCACCCCGCGCAGGTCGCCGGCCTCGTGCTCGTCGGACCGTTCGTGCGCAACCCCCGGCAGCCGCCCGGCATGCGGAGCCTCTTCCACCTGATGATGTCGCCGCTCTGGGTGGCCGGCGTCTGGAAGGCCTACCTGCCCACCCTCTACGCCGGCGTCAAGCCGGCCGACTTCGCCGCATACCGGGCGGCCGTCGTCGCCAAGCTCCGGCAGCCCGGCTACGGCAGGGCGTTCTCCCGTACCGCACGGCAGACCGACCACCGTCTCGCCGAGGCGCGTCTCGCCGAGGTGGACACCTCCGTGCTCGTCGTCATGGGCGAGCGCGACCCCGACTTCACGGACCCGGCGGCCGAGGCGACCTGGATCGGCGAGACCCTGCGCGGCGAGGTCGTCATGGTGCCCGACGCCGGCCACTACCCGCAGTCCCAGCAGCCCGAACTCACCGCCAGTGCGGTGCTCGACTTCCTCAGCAGGGTGCACACCAGTGCCTAGGGCCGGCCTCACCGCCGACATCGTCATCGCCCGCGGCGCGCAGCTGCTCGAAGCGCACCCCACCGACGAGCTGACCCTCGCCTCGCTCGCCACGAGCCTCGGCGTCCGCGTCCCGTCGCTCTACAAGCACATCGACGGCCTACCCGGGCTCCGCCGTGGGATCATGCTGCGCGCGAAGGTGAACCTGTCGGCGGCGCTCGTCGAGGCGTGCGTCGGCCGGGCCCGCGACGACGCGGTCCGCAGCCTGGCCGCCGCCTACCGGACGTGGGCCCGGCAACACCCGGCGCAGTACCCGATGACCGTCCGGGCACCCGACCCCGACGACGTCGAGGACCAGCAGGCGAGCGATGCCAGCCTCCAGGTGGTCTACCGCGTGCTCGCCGGTTACCACCTCCTCGGCGACGACGCGATCGACGCCACCCGGTTCCTGCGCGCGGTCATCCACGGCTTCGTCAGCCTGGAGACCGCCGGCGCGTTCACCCTCGCCGCCGACCTCGAACGCAGCTACGACAAGACCGTCACCAGCGTGGTGACCGCTCTGGAGAACTGGAAACACCAGTGACCGCCGCGCCCGACCGCAGCACCCCACCGGCCACCCCGGTACCGGCCCTCTACCGCGTCGAGGGCGCGGCCGTCGCCGGGGCGGCCGTCGTCCTCGTCGTGCTGACCGGCTTCGCCTGGTGGTGGCTGTTCGCCCTGTTCCTCGTCTTCGACCTCTCGATGCTCGGCTACGCCGTCGACCACCGGGTCGGCGCGATCGCCTACAACCTGGGGCACACCTACGTCGCCCCCTTCGTCCTGCTCGCCGGGTACGGCCTCGCGCTCGCCCTCGACTCGACCCGAGGGTCGCTGCTCGCGCTCGTGGCCGCCTGCTGGTTCTTCCACATCGGCGTCGACCGGGCCCTGGGCTTCGGGCCGCGGCCCCTGCACTGATCCGTCGACGCCGACAGCTCGACAGCGCCCGCACCGCACCCGGCGCGTCCCGACCGGCGCGCACCGCGCCACACCCCCACCGCACTCACTCAGGGTGACCCGATGCACGACACGCTGCGCCGACCTGCGGGATGGTGTCCCGGTTGTCCGGAAGGATGGCCGACGGGTGGCGGGCGTCCCGCCGGCTCCCGCCGCCCGCGCAGGCCCGCACACACGGGCGTCGCCTCGTGCGGCGTCCCCCGAGGGGAGCAAGGGTGACACTGTCGGACAAGCTCGCACCGGAGGCCGGCCGGCTCCGGCTGGGCGACGAGTTGAGCGTCAACCGGTTGGGCTTCGGCACCATGCAACTGCCCGGCCCCGGCTCCTTCGGCCCCCCGGACGACCACGCGGGCGCGCTGGCGGTGCTGCGCAGGGCGGTCGAGCTGGGGGTGAACTACCTCGACACCAGCGACTTCTACGGCCCGCACGTGGCCAACGACCTGATCCGCGAGGCCCTCCACCCCTACCCCGACGACCTGGTGATCGGCACCAAGATCGGGGTGGTACGCGACAACTGGGGCGACTTCGTGCCCGCCGGGGCACCCGACCAGTTGCGGCGGCAGGTGCACGAGAACCTGCGCCGGCTGGGTCGGGACCGGTTGGAGCTGGTCTATCTGCGGGTCGGCGGGGACGGGCTGCTGCGCCCGGGCGACGTCCGGTTCTCCGAGTCGTTCGCGATGATGGCGCGGCTGCGGGAGGAGGGCCTGATCGGCGACGTCGGGCTCAGCGGGGTCACCCTCAAACAGCTGGACCAGGCCCGGGCGACGATCCCGATCGCCGCCGTGCAGAACCGCTTCCACCTGCTCGACCGGGACTGCCTGGACGTGCTGCGCCGGTGCACCGAGGAGAGCATCGCCTTCGTGCCGTACTTCCCGCTGGGGGCGGGGTTGCTCGGCGCGCGTACCGGGCGGTCGCAGCTGCCGTTCGGGCCGGACTTCAGCGCCGCGCAACGGCGTACCGTCGACGGGGTCGCCGACGGGCACGACGCCACCCGCGCGCAGGTCGCCATCGCGTGGCTGCTGGCGTACTCGCCGGCGATCCTGGTCATCCCCGGCACCAGCTCGGTGCGGCACCTCGAGGAGAACATGGCCGCCGCCCGGCTGCGCCTGACCCCGGCGGACCGCGCCGCGCTCGACGCGCTGGCCTGACCCGGTCCGCCGGCCACCTGCGCCCGGCCGGCGGGCTGTCGGCCATTACCGGGCGACCCGACCCGGACCAGGCGGTCCGCGCCGCCAGCCAGGCGGTGCCCCGCAGGTGGGCTGCGGGGCACCGGGGGTGGGCTGCGGGGCACCGGGGGTGGGCTGCGGGGGTGGGATCAGGCGGCGCAACCGGCCAGCGCCGGGGTCGGGGCCGGGGCCCCGGGCAGGCCGAGGAACAACCGGGTGCAGTCGATGAGGAACTGCGGGTTCTCCTCCGGGACCCAGTGGCCCGAGTCCGGCACGACGACCTGCCGGACGTCCGTGGCGACCTGCCGGTAGGAGGCGGCGACGCCGGGGCCGAACGAGAACGCCGCGCCCATCGCCACCACCGGCACGGTCACCGGCTTGGCCGGGGCCTGCGCCCGGTTGTCGGCGATGTCGGTGTTGAACGCGCGGTAGTACTCGTAGCCGGCCGTCCGGTCGGCCGGGTCGCGGTAGGCGCGGTAGTAGACCGGCCGGTCGATGGTGTCGTGCTGGGACGAGAAGTCGAAGATCCGGTCCAGGTAGACCTCGACGTCCGAGTTGTCGATGAGCAGCTCGGGCGTCGGCGCCGGGGTGGCGTTGAACAGGAAGTGCCAGCTGCGGCTGTACAGGTCCTCCAGGCCGAACCCGGAGAGCGCGGTCTCGATCACGATCATCCGGGACACGTCGGCCGGGTAGTCCCGCGCCCACGGGTAGGCCACCAGCGCGCCGACGTCGTGGCCGAGCAGCTCCACCCGGCCGAGGCCGAGCTGCTCGGTCGCGGCGTGCAGCCGGCGGGCCGTGGTGGCCTTGTCGTAGCCGCCGGCCGGCGCGGCGGAGTCCCCCAGGCCGGGCAGGTCGAACGCGACGACCGTCCGGCCGGCACGCAGCGCGGGCAGCACCGGCCGCCACGCCTGCCAGGTCTGCGGCCAACCGTGCAGCAGCACCAGGGCCGGCCCGCTGCCCCCGCGTACGTAGTGCAGCCTGGTCCCCTCGACCTCGACCCAGCCGTGCCGGAAACCGGCCGGCAGGGCCCGGTCGCCGGCTCCGGCCGGGCCGGGCGGACCGGCGACCGCGCCGGGCGCGGCGACCAGCAGGAGCACGAGTCCGGCCACGGCGGCGACGACCCGACGCCAGGGGTGGCGGCGCGGCATCGGGTCACCGGGGGCTACGGACGTTCGCGGGAAGCGGCGCACGAGGAGTCCTTTCGTCCGGGTCAGCACTGTCGGATGGCGACGGGCGGGACGGGCCCGACGCCGTCGGGCGGGGTCGTGGCCCGACGGGTCGGTACGGCTGTCCCACAACGTGTCGTGCGACGACCGATGGGATTCGCGCCGTCGCACCCTGTCACCCTTGCCCAGCACGGTGACCGCGTCAATGGTCGATGGTGCGCACGTTGCGAGACGACAGGACCGTCGATGTCCGCCTAGCATCGGTCCATGGCGACCGACAGCGCCGTGGTGGTCGGCGCGGGCATCGGCGGGTTGTTGGCCGCCCGTGCCCTCAGCGAGACGTACGCCCGGGTCACCCTGGTCGACCGCGATCCCCTCCCCGAGCAGGCCACCAGCCGACGCGGGGTGCCGCAGGGCCGGCAACTGCACGTGCTGCTGGACCGGGGCCGCCAGGTGCTGGAGGAGCTGTTGCCGGGGGTGGGCGACGAGCTGACCGCGCTCGGTGCGCCGCTGGTGGACCTCCAGGGTCAGGTGCGCTGGTACAACGACGGCTACCGGATGCGCCCGGCGGCGTCACCGCTGCGGGCGATCGGGGTGAGCCGCCCCCTGCTGGAGCAGGTCGTCCGCAACCGGATCGGCGCACTGCCCGGGGTGACCGTCCTACCCGGACACGAGGTCGCCGGCCTGACCGCCACACCGGACCGGCGACGGGTGACCGGCGTACGGGTGCATCGTCGCGCCGACGGCCCCTCGGCCGCCGTGGAGCATCCCGCCGACCTGGTGGTCGACGCCGGTGGCCGGGGCACCCGGAGTCCGGTGTGGCTTCCCGCGCTCGGCTATCCGCCCGCACCCGAGGAGCAGGTGACCGTGGGGCTGACCTATGTGACCCGGCTCTACGAGCGGCAACCGCAGCACCTCGACGGGTTGCTCGGCGTCTTCACCAACGCGGTGCCCGGCCGGCCCCGGGGCGGGATCGTGGCGGTGCAGGAGCACGACCGGTTCGCGGTGGCGCTCAACGGGATGTTCGGCGAGGAACCGCCGACCGACGACGCCGGCCTGATCGCGTACGCGGAGAGTCTGCCGGCACCGGAGATCGGCGCGTTGATGCGGCAGGCCCGCCCGCTCGGCGAGCCGGCCCGGATGCGCTTCCCGGCCAGCGTCCGCCGGCGGTACGAGCGGCTGCGGCGCTTCCCCGCCGGATACCTGGTCTTCGGCGACGCGTTGTGCAGCTTCAACCCCCTCTACGGGCAGGGCATCACGGCGGCGGCGTTGCAGGCCTCGGAACTGGCCCGGCTGCTGCGCGCCGCACCCGATGGGCTGGCCCGACGGTTCTTCCGTCGCGCGGCCCGGGTGATCGACGTGCCGTGGGCCATCGCGGTCGGCACCGACCTGCGGTTCGCCGAGGTCCCCGGCCCCCGGTCGCTCCGGGTCCGGTTGACCAACGCCTACGTGCACCGGCTGCACGCCGCCGCCACCGCCGATCCGGCGCTGGGTGCGGCGTTCCTCCGGGTACTCAACCTGGTCGACCCGCCGGGCCGGCTGCTCGTGCCGGCGGTGGCGGCACGGGTGCTGACCGGGTCCGGTGTCGCGGCCCGTCGGCCCGACGGGCCGGCCGAAGTCAGCACGCACGGATAAGACCGCACCGGTACGCGTCGGCATGCTGTGAGCGGGCAGCGGTCGCTGCCCGGCGGGTGCGACGGCGTACGGCGTCACCCGTCAGGGCCCGGGGTCCCGTGGGCCGGGCGCCTGCCGGGTCGGGTCGCTGTCGGTCGGCCGTGGGCCCGCCCGGATCGGCAGAGACGAGGCACGATGGCCCTACGAGAAAGTCCCGAGTCCCCGGCCCCCCGCCGGCCGGTGTCGCCGACGCCGGTGGGACCGGTCTCACCGGCACCCACCCGGCACGGCACCGCCGCGCTGGTCAGCGCCGCCGCCGGGGTGCTGCTGGCGGTGCTCTGGTCGTTCGAGTTCGTCGACTCGGTCATCGGTGACACGGTGGCCAACAACCTGCTCGGCCACGACGCGAAGGCGACCGCGATCGGCGGCACCGGCGCGGGGCTGCTGTTCGCCTTCGTGTCCGGGTTCGCCGGCACCTTCACCGCCTGCAACATCGCGATGGTCGCGTCGGTGGGGCCGCTGAGCCAGGCCGGGTCGTCCACGCGGCTGCGCCACCAACTGCGCACGCTGGTCCGCCCGGTGGGCTGGCTGGCGCTGGGGATGATCGCGGTCTCCGCGACGTACGGCGCGGTGGGGGTGCTGATCGGCGACAGCCTGCCGCAACTGTCCACCGAGACGGTCGGCGGCATGCCGGTCCGGCTGATCCAGTCGTCGGTGGTCTTCGGGGTGATCGGCCTGGTGCTCGCCCTGCTCGGGCTGGGCGCCCTCGGGCTGGTGCCCGACGTGTTCGCCCGCCGGCCGGTGGCCCGGGTGGTGCTCATCGGCGCGCTGATCGGCGGTTTCCTGATCGGCCGGCCGTACCCGCTGTTCAACAAGCTCTTCCACTGGGCGGTGGAGACCGGCAACCCGCTGTACGGGGCGGCGGCGTTCACCCTCCAGTCGCTGGGCAACATCGTCATCGTGACGCTGCTCTTCGTCGTCGTCGTGCTGGTCACCCGGGGAGGCTTCCTGCGCTGGATGACCGACCCGACACGATCGGCGCTGGTGACCGGCGCCCTGCTGGTCGCCCTCGGCGTCTTCACCGTCGTCTACTGGGACCTCCGGGTACCGGCGATCTTCGGCGTCGGCTGGTTCCCCACCATGCCCTACAACTGACCCCCTCCCAGTTCCCCCAACCCCCCTGGCCCCCTGCCTGCCGACCCTGTTGATCAAGAGGTTTGCGTCACATTGGAGATCAACTCTGACGCAAACTTCTTGATCGACGGGCAGGGCGGCGGGGTGGGTGGGGCGGGGCTGGGTGGGGGGTGGGGGCAGGGGGTGGGGGGTCAGGGGGGTGGGGGGGCGACGCTGGCCCGGTGGACCAGGGTGGGGGCGATGGTGTGCCGTTCGGCCACGCCCGGGCCGGCCTCGATCTGCCGCAGCAGCATCGCCAGGCCGGCGCGGGCCACCGCGTCGAAATCGGGCCGCACGGTGGTCAACGGCGGGATGAAGTACGCCGCCTCCGGCACGTCGTCGAAGCCGACCACGCTGATCTCCTCCGGCACCCGACGCCCGCGCTCGCTCAACGCCCGCAGCACCCCCAGCGCGAGGTGGTCGTTGGCCGCGAAGACCGCCGTCACCTCCGGCATCCGGGCCAACATCTGCCCGCAACGGTAGCCGGACGCCGCGCTCCAGTCGGCCGACAACACCGGCGGCACCTCCGCACCGGCCGCCCGCAACGCCGCCCGCCAGCCCTCGACCCGCCCGGCGCTGTCGAACCAGTCCGCCGGGCCGGAGACGTGCCAGACGGTACGGTGCCCGGCGTCCAACAGGTGCCGGGTCGCCAGCCCGGCCCCCGCCGCCTGGTCGACGGTGACCAGTGCCGCCTCCCGGGCCGGATCACCGTCGACGGTGACCAGCGGCACGCCGTGCGGCAGGTGGTCGAGCGCCTCGTCGGCCGAGGCCACCGGGGCGATCACCACGATGCCGGCGACCCGGTGGTCGAGGTGCCGCTCCACGGCGGCGGAGATGGACCGCCGGTCGAGGGTGCTGACGCTACCGACGCTGACCGCGAAGCCGGCCGACGCGGCAGCCTGCTCCAGGGCCGCCAGCAGCGACGCCGGACCATACAGGGTGCTGTTCTGGGCGACCACCCCGATCAGCTGGGACCGGCCGGTGACCAGCGCCCGTGCCGCCCCGTTCGGTCGGTAGCCCAGCTCGGCGATCGCCGCGCGGACCCGTACCCGGGTCTGTTCCCGGACGTTCGGATGGTCGTTGAGCACCCGGGAAACCGTCTGGTGGGAGACTCCCGCCAGGCGGGCGACGTCCGTCATCGCAGGACCACGCATGGGGGCCATTATCCACCGGCGCGGTCCCACCGGTCGCCGGTGCCCACGCCCGTCGGCGACCGGAAGTTCCGGTGGGCCGACGCGGCTTGCCAAGCCGTCCGCAGGCTAACAATACTCATGGATGTTCCTGAGCCGGACATGATCGAGCGCCGGGCAGCCTCGATCGACACAGTCGCATGTCCGCGATCCTCCGGAGGAACCTGTCCCATGAGACCCAGGATCAAACTGCTCGGCACCGCCCTGGTCGCCGCCGCGCTCACCGCGCTGGCCGCGATCGCCGCCCCCACCCCGGCCTCGGCGGCGACGCTGACCCAGGTGACGAGCTTCGGCGCCAACCCCAGCAACCTCCAGATGTACCTGTACGTGCCGAACACCGTGGCGGCCCGCCCGGGCCTGCTCGTGGCGGTGCACTACTGCACCGGCAGCGGCCCGGCGTTCTACTCCGGTACCCAGTACGCGGCACTGGCCGACCGGTACGGCTACATCGTCATCTACCCGTCGGTGACCCGCAGCAGCAAGTGCTTCGACGTCTCCTCCCCGCAGGCGCTGCGCCGCGACGGGGGCAGCGACCCGGTAGGCATCAAGTCGATGGTCGACTATGTCCGGTCCCGGTACGCCGTCGACCCGAACCGGATCTTCGCCACCGGCACCTCTTCCGGGGCGATGATGACCAACGTGCTGCTCGGCGACTACCCGGACGTGTTCGCGGCGGGGGCCGCCTTCGCCGGGGTGCCGTTCGGCTGCTTCGCCACCACCGACGGGTCGGAGTGGAACAGCCAGTGCGCCAACGGTCAGGTCACGAAGACCGCGCAGCAGTGGGGCGACCTGGTCCGCAACGCCTACCCCGGGTACACCGGCAAGCGGCCCCGGATGCAGGTGTGGCACGGCACCAACGACGAGACCCTGCGCTATCCGAACTTCGGTGAGGAGGTCAAGCAGTGGACCAACGTGCACGGGCTGAGCCAGACGCCGACCTTCACCGACACCCCGCAGGCCGGCTACACCCGCACCCGCTACGGCGGTAGCGGCGGCACCGCGCAGGTCGAGGCGATCAGCATGCAGGGCGTCACGCACAACCTGCCGGTCGACGCCGCCCAGGCGATCCGCTTCTTCGGCCTGGACGCCCCGCCGCCCACCACCGCCCCGCCCACGGCTCCGCCGACCACGCCGCCGACCCCGTATCCGCCCACGCCCACCACGCCGGCCCCGCCGACCACGCCGCCCCCGCCCACCACGCCGGGGCCGGGGCCGCTGTGCCGGGTCGAGTACACCGTCAACGCCTGGGGCACCGGGCTGACCACCGCCATCAAGATCACCACGTACAACGACACCGGGGTCGTCGGCTGGAACCTGGCATTCACCCTGCCCGCCGGGCAGACCATCACCAGCGGCTGGAACGCGACCTACTCGCCGACCAGCGGAGCGGTCACCGCCCGCAACGTCTCCTACAACGGCACGATCGGGCCGGGCGCCTCGGTCAGCATCGGCTTCCAGGCCAACCACACCGGCGATGCCGGGAAGCCGTCCTCCTTCACCCTCAACAGCTCCCCCTGCTCCGTCGCCTGACCCCCGTGCGGGCACCGGCACCCCCGGTGCCCGCACCCCACCCACCTCCCTCCCCTCTCCCCTCCCCCGCCCCCGCCCACCCCTGGTGATCAAGAGCTTTACGTCACCGATCCCCGACGCCCTGACCCAAACCTCTTGGTCACCGCTCCTCAGCAGCGGCTGTCCCCGGTGATCAAGAGGTTTGGGTCACCAGAGCCGAACGTGGTGGCCTAAATCTCTTGATCACCGCCGGTGAAGGGCGAGGGGGAGGGGGATGGACGGGGGGTGGTTGGTGGATGTGGGGGGTGGGGGTGGGTCGATAGGGTGGCGGGGACGGGGGTTTGCCGAGGTTGCTGGCCGCCCGGGGACAGGCGGGTGTCGAGCCCTGCGGACCAGCCACAAGCTGACCGAGCCGCCATCACCGCCAATCGTCCACAAGGGAGCGTCTATGCGTCTGAGTCGATCGTTGAAACTGGTGGGGCGGCGGCTGCCGGCGCTCGCCCTCGGCCTGGGCGCGGTCACCCTGATCGCCACCCCCGCAGCCGCCGTCCCGGGAAGCGGCGACACGGCAGCCGGAAAACCGGCGAACCCCACCGCGAGCACCAGCTCCGCAGACCTCCTCCCGGGCAACACCGTCATGCGGGACCCCGCGGCGGGGAAGACCGTGGCAGGCGATGCCGTACGCGCTGCCGGCTGGACGGCGGTGCCGGGCACGGCGCAGGCCCGGTCCGCGCCGGCCACCGCCACCTACGGCGGTGACCTGCACGTGTTCGTGCAGGGCCCGGGCGGGCAGGTCCGGGCCAACCGGTACGACGCGAACACCGACTCCTGGTCCGGCTGGGCCACCGTCCCCGGTGACGCGGCGGCCACCTCGGCACCCGCGGCGACCGTCTACGGCGGGGAGCTGCACCTGTTCGTGCAGGCCGACCAGAAGGTCCGCACCAACCGCTACTCCCTGGACACCGGCACCTGGTCCGGCTGGAGCACGATCCCCGGCACCACGGCCGCGTCGTCGGCCCCGGCCGCCACCGTCTACGGCGGGCAGTTGCACCTGTTCGTCCGGGGGGCGAACGGCAAGGTCCGCACCAACCGGTACGCGCTGGACACCGCCGCCTGGTCCGGCTGGACCACTCTCGCCGGGCCGACCGGCGCGAACTCGGCTCCGGCGACCACCATCTACGGCGGTTACCTGCACGTGTTCGTCCGGGGCACGAACGGCAACGTACGCACCGACCGGTACGCGCTGTCCACCGGCGCCTGGTCGGGGTGGAGCGACGTGCCCGGCAGCGCGGGTGCGACGTCGACGCCCGGGGTCATGGTCTACGGCGGCGGGTTGCACCTGTTCGTCCGTGACGCCAGCGACGACCTGCGCACCACCTGGTACCTCCAGGACACCGGCGCGTGGTCGAGCTGGAGCACGGTCGACGGCCCCGGCGGGGCGATCTCCACTCCGGCGGGAAGCGTCTACGGCGGTCTGGTGCGGCTCTTCGTCCGGGGCGCCGACGATGAGGTCCACCAGGGCCAGCCCTAGCGGCAACGCCCCGACGCTGCCCCGCCCACCATCGACCCGGAGGCGGGGCAGCGTCGCACCGGGCGGGCGGGAGCAGCGTCACGCCGCAGGGCAGCGCAGCGTCACGCCGCAGGGCAGCGCAGCGCCGCGCCGGAGGGCAGGGCAGCGTCACGCCGCAGGGCAGGGCAGCGCCGCACCGGAGGGCAGGGCAGCGCCGCACCGGTGGACGGGGGCGATGGGCAGGGCAGCGCCGCGCCGGGCGGCGTCGACGTTGTCCTAGAGTCCCGGCATGGGCGCACAGGGCCGGCGGGCGATCGTGGTGGGCAACAGCGACGGTGTCGGGCTGGCGCTCACCCGGCAACTGGTGGCAGCCGGCTGGACCGTCGCCGGGCTGTCCCGCAGCGCCAGCGACCTGGCCGCCCCCGGGTACGCCCACCACGTCGCCGACGTCACCGGCGACGCCTACCGCACGGTGCTGGCCGGGGTGGTCGACCGGCTCGGCGGGGTGGACGTGTGTGTCTACGCGGCGGGGGTCGGTGAGCTCTTCGACGTCGGTGACCTGGCGGCGCAGACCAGGGCGCTGGAGGTCAACCTGATCGGTGCGGCGCGCACCGTGGAGGTGGTCGTGCCGGCGATGGTGGCCGGCGGTGGCGGTCACCTGGTGGGCCTGTCCAGCCTCGCCGACGTCGGACCGTCGACCCAGGCCCCCGGCTACGCCGCGTCCAAGGCGGGGTTGACGTCCTACCTGCTCGGGCTGCGGGGGGCGCTCCGTCCCCACCGGGTACGGGTGACCGTCGTCCGGTTCGGGTTCGTCGACACCAAGATGGCCAGGCCGCCGGTGAAGCCCCTGCTGCTCAGCGTGGAGCGGGCCGCCGGCCTGGTGCGCGACTGCCTGCGTACCGGGCCGGCGGTCGTTTCCCGGCCCCGTCGGATGGCCGCGCTGGCCCGGGCGGCCGGGATCGCCGCGACGGTGGCCGCCCGGCGGTGAGCCGTACCGGCACGGCGGGGTGGGGTGGGGCCGGCGCGCCGCCTTGAACTCGCCACGATCGTCGTGGGATTCTGATGCGTCGATGACTTGCCGCGCGCGGGGCTGACAGTCGTCCAAGGGCAACCGGGAGCCGCTGGGTTTCCGGGGGACGGCGACAAGCACGACGGAACGACGCCAGCACTCCGTCCATCAGTCCCCGCCCGCCGTCTCGACGCCCTCGTGGGCGACGCAACCCCCACCGGCCGGGCGGTGCGCTGTGGTGACCCACGAAGGAACCCGCATGAACAGAGATTCCGCCCCACCGTCGCGCCCGTCGCGGCACGGCCGGGGGCGCTGGACGGCGCTCACCGCGAGCCTGCTGCTCGCCACCGGTGGGCTCGCCGTGACCGGTCCGTCGCCCGCCGACGCGGCGTCGGACCCGGTGGCCGTGACCGTCAACGCCAACGCCGGGCTGGCCACCGTGCCGGACACCGCGCTGGGCGTCAACCATGCCATCTGGGACTCCCAGCTCGGCACGGCCGAGACGTCGGACCTGCTCAAGGCCGCCGGTGTGCGGATGATGCGCTATCCGGGCGGCTCGTACGCCGACATCTACCACTGGCGCGACCACACCGCGCCCGGCGGGTACGTCGCGCCGAACACCGACTTCGACACCTTCATGGCCGCCGCCCGGCGGGTCGGCGCACAGCCGATGATCATCGCGAACTACGGCACCGGCTCCCCCGCCGAGGCCGCCGACTGGGTCCGCTACGCCAACGTCACCAAGGGGTACGGCGCGAAGTGGTGGACGGTCGGCAACGAGAACTACGGCAACGGCCACTACGGTTCGGCCTGGGAGGCCGACGACCACCCCGACAAGAGCGCCAGCCAGTACGCCCGGCTGGTCGTCGAGTACGCCGACGCGATGAAGGCGGTCGATCCCAGCATCAAGGTCGGCGCGGTGCTGACCATGCCGGGGAACTGGCCGGACGGGATCACCGCCGGCAGTGACCCGGGACCGTGGAACCGGACCGTGCTCTCGATCGCCGGCCCGAAGATCGACTTCGTGGACGTGCACTGGTACCCGGGTGGCAGCGCGGCCGAGTCGCTGGCCCGTACCGCCCACATCGACGAGGCGGCCCACCTGCTGCGCGACCAACTCGCCCGGTACGCGGGCCCGAACGCCGCCCGGATCGGCATCAGCTTCACCGAGCTGAACGTCGGTACCGGCCAGAACACCCAGCCCGGCGCACTGTTCCTCGCCGACGCCTACAGCGACCTGCTGGAGAACGGCGTCTTCACGGTCCAGTGGTGGAACGTGCACAACGGCATCGGCACCGTGTCGCAGGTGGGCGGGCAGACCGACTACGGCGACTTCGGGCTGCTGTCCAGCGGCACCTGCACCGCCGACAACTCGGTCTGCGAGCCGCCGCTGAACACCCCGTTCGCCCCGTACCACGCGCTGTCCATGATGAACCTGTTCGCCCGGCCGGGTGACCAGTTCGTCCGCGCCACCACCGACCAGCCGCTGGTCACCGCGCACGCCGTCCGGCGGGCCGACGGGGATCTCGCGGTGCTGCTGGTCAACAAGGACCCGGACAACGCCCGCCCGGTCACCCTCGACTACGCCGGCTTCACCCCGTCGGACGCCGCGCCGACGACGTACTCGTTGACCAACGGGGCGGCCGGCGTCGTCACCGGCCAGTCGGGCAGCGCGGACAGCCGGACGCTGCCGCCGTACTCGCTGACCACGCTGGTGCTGCGGCCCTCGTCCCCGGTCACCGCCCACCCGGCCCCGCCGGGGCAGCCGACCGCCGGCGGGGTCACCGACCGGTCGGCGACGATCTCCTGGTCGCCGGCCCCGCCGAAGGGCGCCCCGATCGCCAAGTACGAGGTGTACCGCCAGAACGGCACGGTCAGCGAGCAGCTCGGCGAGACGGCCGGCACCTCGTTCACCGTCGACAACCTCGTCCCCGGCACCCGGTACACGCTCAACGTGCTGACCCGGGACACCGCCGGGAAGGTCTCCTGGTCGTCGTCGCCGGTCACCTTCACCACCGCCGGCCCGGCCGACAGCGCCTGCACCGTCCGGCTCAGCACCGCCAGCGACTGGGGCAACGGCTGGGTCGGCAACGTCGAGATCGTCAACAACGGGGCGAACCCCGTCGACGGCTGGACGTTGACCTGGAGCTGGCCGACCAGTTGGCAGCAGGTGAGCAGCGGCTGGAGCGCCACCTGGACGCAGACCGGGCGCACGGTGACGGTCGCCAGCACCGACGACAACCGGCGGATCGCCGCCGGGGGCAGCGCCAGCGCCGGTTTCGTCGGGGCCTACAGCGGCCCGAACGTCCCGCCCACCGGCTTCGTCCTCAACGGCACCCCCTGCACGGTCGGGTGACCGGGGCCGGGTGGCCGCCACGCCGACCACCCGGGCGATCCGATCCCGGCTGAGGCCCGACGCGGCCCGGGCGCACCGACGGTGGCCGCTGGCGCAGCAGCGCTGCGCCAGCGGCCACCCCCGGTGGTGCCGACCGGCAGACGACCGCCGGGGACCGGTCAGAGACCGGCGGCGTGCGCGGCGGTGGTGCCGCCGACCACCGGAAGAACGATCTTGCTGCTCTTCAGGGCCACCCTGATGTTCGCGGCGGTGGTGTCCGCCTGGCTGGAGTACTGCGGGTAGCTGGCCACGATGATCACGCCGATCCGGTGGCCCGGCGTGAAGACGTAGTCCTCCGGCAGCAGCGGGAAGCTGAAGTGGTAGGAATCCCCCACCACCAGCGGCACGGCCGTACGGATCGACTGCCGGTTCTGGGCGTCCATGATGCCCTTGGTGACCAGCTCGTAGTCGGCGGTGGCGACCCGCTTGGCGGTCTGCCTGTAGCAGCCGTCGTCGGTCGGGCTGCTCAGCCCCCAGCAGTCCTCGGTGGTCAGGGTGATGATGCCCTCGCCGGAGGCCCGGTGCGCCACCCGCTCATCGGTGCCGTAGTCGACCAGGATCGCCCCGAAGTTGGTGTCGGTCTGGTCGGCCGAGGCCCGCAGCTGCACGGTCGGCGTACCCGAGATGTGCAGGGGCGCGGTCAGCGGCGCGGACAGGAACGCCAGCCGGTGGGGCTGCACCGCGTCCGGGTTGAGGATCATGGTGTTCTGGGTCTGGGTACGGCTGTCCTGGAATGCGCCGGTCGCCGGCTTGGCGGTCGGCACCAGGTCCAGACCGCCCGCCCCGGTGGTGCCCGGCTGTAGGAACACCTCGGTGTCGGCCTTGCCGGGGATCGGCCAGTCGGCGTGGGTCTCCCACACGTCGGCGGCCCGCTCCAGGTCGACCCGGGGCTCGTCGGTGATGCCGTTGGCCACCCCGTGCAGCCAGAAGTCGAACCACCGGTGCAGGGTGGACACCCAGACCGCGCGCCGCGAGTCGAACGGGTCGACGTGCCCCTCCTGGGACAGCCACAGCTTGCGCGGGACGTTGTTCTCCGCCAGGGCGTACCAGAACTTGCTGAAGTGGTCCGGGCGGACGTTGTCGTCGTTGAGACCGTGGTAGAGCAGCACGCTGGCGGTCATGTTGGGGACCTTCTTGACGTAGCTGCGCTCGTTCCAGAAGGCGGTGTAGTCGCCGTGCTCGTCACCGTCGGCGGCACCCATCGCGTCGCGCACCGGCTTGCAGTACTCCCGCCGCTCCGGGTTGGTGACCGTGTTGGCCAGCGACGACACGTAGCTGTTGCCCCGGGTGACCACCCCGTTGCTGCGCACGTAGTCGTAGTACTCGCTGGGACCGCTGATCGGCACCACGGTGGTCAGGCCCTTGACGCCGGTCACCGCCGTCGCCATGGCCAGCGAGCCGTCGTACGACTTGCCGATCATGCCCGACCTGCCGTTGTGCCAGTCGGCGGTGACCACCTGCCCGGCGGCGTTGCGGGCGGTGGCCCGGCCGTTGAGCCAGTTGATCGCCTGCTTGGCGCTGAGATTGTCCTGGTTGGCGTTGGTGGTCGGGCAGCCGGTGGAGTTGTTGGTGCCCACCATGTCCAGCAGGATCACCGCGTAGCCGCGCGGCACGAAGTAGTTGTCGTAGAACAGCGGCCACTTGTCGAGCAGGCCGTCGCCGTCCAGGTCGGCCTTGCACTCGGACTCGTTGCCCCGGCAGACCGTCGAGTAGTACGGGCTGGCGTCCATGATCACCGGGACCTTGAGCCCGTTCGCGGTGGCCGCCGGCCGCATCAGGTCGAACGCGATGATGTCGCGCAGACCGTCGTTGTCGCTGTCGAAGGTGGAGTCGATGAACAGGCGCTCCCGGATGGCGTCGGCGTAGCCGAACACCGGCTGGGTGACCCCGTCCTGGACCACGATCGTCGGTACGTCCGGCGCCGCCACCGCCTGCGGTGCCGCCCCCAGGGCGGCGAGCACCATCGCGGACAGTGCGGCCACCCCGGCGCGGAGGGGTGTTCCCATTCCAGCCATGCGGTCTCCTTGAATCTCCCGAGACCGCGCACGTTATGGGCCGACCGACCGTCCCGACCATCTGCACGTGTAGGAACTTTGCCCCCACCCGGTCCGGCACCCCGCCCGTCCGCGCCCCGACGACGGCACGCCGTGACCGGGCCGGACCGGCCCGCGCCGGTCAGTCCCGGTAGCTCCACTGCCGCAGCGGCTTGTCCAGCACCCGTTCGACGGCGGCGAGCTGGTCCACGCCCAACTCGTCCTGGTACGCCGCCCGCCGCCCGGCGTGGAACCGGTACCGCCCGAACCCCTTCTCGAACGCCGGTGACCAGTCCAGGTCGAGGAAGTCGAGCATCCGGGCCACCTCGGCGCGCGGGTCGGCCAGCAGGTCCTCGTAGCGCACGTCGAGCCACTGCCCCTCGGGGTGCGCGGCGCGTGCCTCGGCGAACCGGTCCATCAGCATCTTCCATCCCAGGGCGGCGAGCACCGGGAACGACCGGTCGTACTCCTCCCACTCCCGGCGCAGGTCGGTCGGCAACGGCCCGAGGAACCAGTTGTCCGGCCCACGCCAGCCGTCCCACCAACCCATCTGGAGCCAGGAGTTGGTCACCGCGCGCCCGTCGCGGACCACGTTGACCACCCGCAGCCCGGGGTAGCCGGCCCGCAGGAAACCGGTGCGCGGCCACCCGGTCACGTGGTGCAGCAGCAGCCGGCAGCCCTGCCGTTCGATCCGGGCGTCGAAGAAGGCGCGCAGCCGCCGCCGCAGGTAGGGGGTGAGATCCTCGGCGGTCAGGTCCCGGCACGGGCGGGAGAAGCCGGCCACCACGTGCCGGTCCAGCAGGTCGTACGCCTCCGACGGGGCGACCCGCAGCCGACCCTTCTCCAGCAGCCGCCGGCTGTGCCGCAGCGAGGTCATGCCCGCCGGGCGGGGCGCCGACCGCCGGTACAGCGGCCCGTTGAGCCGGCCGGCGAGGTTGAGCCGGGACAGCTTGTCGTCGACGCCGGAGACGAACCCGACCCCGGGGTGCCGGGACAACAACTCCTGCACCAGCGTCGAGCCGCACCGCCCGGTGCCCACCACCACCGACAACATCCCTCAGTCCTCCTCTTGCCCGGCCGACGCCGACTGCCAGACCTCCACCGGCTGCCCGGCCGGCCGTGCGGGTGCCGGGACGCCCCGACGCCACGGGTAGCCGAACCGGCGCAGGCCCGGTGCGGTCAGCCCGGTGACCAGCGCGTACGACCAGCGGGACAGGTCGCGCCGCCACTGCACGTCGGCGGTGATCGGCACCGGTCCGGTCCGATGCCGCGACGGGTTGCCGGCCACCGAGTGCGTCGGCACCAACCGCACGGTCGCCGGGCCGGTGAACGGGCCGCTGTCGGCGTCGACGCCCGCGAATCCGGCGATCCGGCGCAGCGTCGCCTCCGGGTCGGCGGTCAGGTCCTCGTAGCGCACCCGCAGGTAGCTCTCCGGGGCACCGCCACCCCACAGCCGGACGGTCACGGTGTTCCAGACCAACCAGAGCAGGGCCGCCTTCCACACCGGCGGCCGGCTCATCAGCTCCGGGTCGGTGTCACCGTCGAGGCCCCGGCGGCGACGCCAGGAGAAGGCGGTGGCCCGGGGGTCACGGACCAGGTGCAGTACCCGCAGCTCGATGCCCGGCAGCGCGCCGAGCAGCGCGCCGTACGGGGGCAGCTTCGACGAGTCGACCACCACCCGCGCCCCGGTGTGCCGGGCCACGGCCGCGTACAGGTCGGTCAGCGCCGCGTCATCGGGGTGCGCGGGCACCGGCCGCCGACCGCGCCGGTGCCGGCGCAGCAGCGCGGGCAGCCCGCGCATCCGCAGCCGGCCGCGCAGCCCGGCGGCGATCGCGGCGGCCCGGTCGGTCGGCAGGTCCCGGCGCACCTCCCGCCACAGCGGGCAGTCCCGTAGCGGCCGGCCGCAGCCGCAGGGCCGGTTCTCCAGCTCGCCGCGCTGCCACAGGTAGCGCAGCTCACCGGCGGCGAAGACCCCGTCGTACTGGCCGAGCACGGTGGTGACCAGAGTGCTGCCGCTGCGTCCGCTGCCGGCCAGGTAGAGCACCCGCACCGGCGGGTTCACACCGGCTCCCGCACGGTCCGGGCGGCGGTCGCGTAGACCTCCCGCAGCCGGGCCAGGTGCGTCTGCGGGGAGAAGTCCCGCTCCACCCGTGCCCGGCCGGCCAGCCCCATCCGGTACGCCCGCTGCGGGTCGGCCAGCACACGTCCCAGCCCGACGGCCAGCGCGGCCGGATCGTCGGCGGGCACCACCTCGCCGTCCACCCCCGGGGTGACCAGTTCCGGCAGCCCACCCAGGTCGGAGGCGACCACCGGCACCCCGCAGCCGTACGCCTCCAGCACCGCCATCGGCTGGTTCTCGTTCCACCGCGACGGCACCGCCACCACCGTGGCCGAGCGGACCAGCTCGTGCAGCCGGGCCTTGTCCAGCCGCCCGTGGAACCGGACCCGGCCGGGGGCCCGCCGCCGCGCCAGTGCGGTCAGCCCGTCCCGGGCCGGACCGTCCCCGGCCACCTCCAGCACGACGTCGTCGGGCAGTCGGGTGAGCGCCTCGATCAGCACGTCGACGCCCTTCTCCGGGGCGAGTCGACCGGCGAAGACCACCGGCCCGCCGGGTGCCGCCTTGACCGCCGTCGCGGCGACGTCGACGAAGTGGGACACCACGTGCATCCGGTCGGGGAAGACACCCGCCCGGCGCATCACGTCGGCCAGGAACCGGCTGGGGCTGACGAATGCCTGCACCGGCCCGTACGCCCGGGTGGAGCGGTGCAGCCAGGACTCGACGGCGAGCAGCGAGCTGGCCCCGAGCGAACCGTCCTTGCAGCGGCGACGGGCGGCGCGCAACGGCCCCCCGGTCACGCAGGCGTCACAGACCGTGCCCCGGTCGAGCATCTGGTAACTGGGGCAGGCCAGCTTGTAGTCGTGCAGGGTCATCACCGCCGGCACCCGGGCGGCCCGCACCGCGGCCAGCACCGACGGCGAGAGCTGGTGGTAGATGTTGTGCAGGTGGACCACGTCGGGCCGGAACTCGTCGAGCACCCGGGCCAGGCCCCGCCGGCTGGCCGGCGACCAGATCATCCGGGCCGCCGCCGCCGCGCGGGGTCCCGCGCCGCGCGGCGCCGGGTCCAGCTCCACCAGAGACGGGAAGTGCCGGGCGTACGGGGTCGGGGCGTCGTTGTCCGGGTGGGTCATGCCGAAGAAGGCCACCTCGTCGCCGTCGCCCCGTTGCAGCTCGGCGACGTCGAGCAGGTAGCCCTCGGCGCCGCCGCGCCGGTAGAGGAACTTGTTGACGTGGAGGACACGCATCGGCCTGCTCCGGGGGTGGCTGCTGCGGCCCACTGGGGTCGGGGGGTGGGGTGGTCGCCCCGGACAGCAGCGGTGACCAGGGGCCCCACCGTATGCAACACCGGTGTCGTGAGTCCAGTTCATGATCCCCAAGTAGCCACACGGCCCATCACCGGCTGACCACACGGCCACGTGGCCAGCCGCGATGATCTGCCGGTACCGTGTGCCCCACCCCGCCCGACGTGCCCGAGGAGGACCCGGTGCCCCACCCCGACGAACCCTCGGCGCTGGCGTACACCGCCCGCCGGGTCCGCCGGCACCTGCGCTGGATCCGCACCGAGGGCGTCCGGCGGCTGGTCGAGGAGGACCGGCTCGACCCGGTCGAGCGGGCCCGCACCGCGCTGGCCAAACGGCGGTGGCGGCGGGCGCATCCCGGGCCGCCCGGCCGGGCCGTCCCGGTCTACCTGGTGGGCCTGCAACGCTCCGGCACCAACATGCTCACCCGAGGGCTGGACGCGGACCCGTCGGTCGAGGTGCGCAACGAGAACGACCGCGCGGTGTTCCACCGCTTCCGGTTGCGCCCCGACCCCGTGCTGACCGCCGCCATCCGGCGCAGCCGGCACCGGTTCGTGCTGGTCAAGCCGCTGTGCGACACGCACCGGGTGGACGAACTGCTCGGCCTGGCCGGGGTCGCGCCGGGGCGGGCGCTGTGGGCGTACCGGGACGTCGACGACCGGGCCCGCTCCGAGGTGGCGAAGTTCGGTGACGCCAACCTGCGGGCGCTGCGGGCGATCGCCGACGGCACGATCGGTGACCGCTGGCAGGGGCAACGCCTGGACCCGTCGGTCCGGGAGCTGATCGCCGGCTTCGACCACGACCGGATGACCCCGCACACCGCCGCCGCCCTGTTCTGGTACGTCCGCAACTCGCTGTACTTCTCCCTGGGCCTGGCCGACCGCCCGGACACCCTGCTCTGCTCGTACGACGCGCTGGTCGCCGACCCGGCCGGGCACACCCGGCGGCTGTGCGCGTTCCTCGACCTGCCGTACGACCCGGTGCTGCACGCGCACGTCGGCGCGCGCAGCACGCCGCGACCCCGGCTGGAGATCGACCCCCGGGTACGGGCGCTGTGCACCGCGCTGACCGGCCGGTTGGACGCGCTGGCCGGCCGACCCGAGGCGGTGGAACATGGCTGACCCCGCCGACCCGATCCCGCACCCCGTACCCGACCCGCAGGCCCGGCCCGCACCAACGGCCGACGCCGCACCGGACCCGCAGGCCCGGCCCGCACTTGCGACCAGCCCCGCACCGCACGCGTCGGCCGGGGTGGGTCGTGCGCAGGGGCCGATCTTCCTGGTCGGGTGCCAGCGGTCCGGCACCACCATGCTGCGCCTGGTGCTCGACTCGCACTCCCGGGTCAGCTGCGGCCCGGAGACCCGGTTCCTGGCCGACATGCAACGCATCGTCGGGCGGGACTGGGAACGGCTGTCCCGCTTCGGGTTCCCCCGGGAGTACTGGCTGGGCCGCATCGGCGACTTCTTCGGCGGCATCCAGGCCGACTACGCCCGGTCCCGGGGCAAGACCCGCTGGGCCGACAAGACACCGCTGTACGCGCTCTCCATCGACTTCCTGGCCGAGGTATTCCCCGACGCGCAGTTCGTGCACGTCGTGCGGGACGGCCGGGACGTGGTGGTGTCGCACCGCAAGCGGTTCGGCTACTGGTCGGCGGTCAAGTGCGTGGTGAAGTGGCCGCGCTACATCCGGATCGCCCGCGCCGCCGGGGCCCGGCTGCCGGCCGACCGCTACCACGAACTGCGTTACGAGGAGACGGTCACCGACCCGGAGAAGGCCATGCGCGGCCTGTTCGAGTTCCTCGGCGAACCCTGGGAGGCTGGCGTGCTCGACTACGACGGCAAGCAACACGACGTGGCGGGCAAGTACACCGCCGAGGCGGACCGACGGCGGGCCGCCGCCGGCACCGACGCCCCGATCTACGGCTCCCGGGTCGGCACCTACCGCCGGGAGCTGGACCCCTTCCTGCGGGTGCTGGTCCGGGTCTTCTCCGGTGCCACCCTGCGCGAACTGGGCTACCGGTGAACCGCCGGAACGGGTCGTCGGTGGCCCGCCGGGCCGGGCGGCGGACGCTGATCGCCGGCGCGCTGCTGTTCGCCCTGGTCGCCGGGGCGGCCTGTTCCGACGATCCCGCTCCTGCTCCCCGGCCCGCCCCGTCGGCGACCGGTCCGTCGGCCGGTGCCAGCGGCACGCCGCTGCCGGCCGGTGCACCGGTCCGCAACCCGTTCGGCGCGCACTGGGACTTCACCCGGCACGACCAGTTCGTGCCGTACCTGGAGAAACTCTCCGGCTCGACGACCTACCACGAGCTGAGCTGGTGTGACATCGAGAAGACCCAGGGCAGCCCGGACTTCTCGGCGGTGGACCAGATCGCCGAACGCAGCCGCAAGCTCGGCATCACCCTGCACCTGAAGATCCGTACCGGGGTGTGCTGGGCGACCGGCGGGACGGCGAAGTTCACCCGGGGCCAGGCCAACAAGACCGAGTCGGCGATGCCGACGGACCTGGCCACCTACCAGAACTTCGTCCGCGAGCTGGTGAAGCGGTACGCGCCCTACGGCGTCGGCGAGTACGCCATCGAGAACGAGGTCAACGCGCAGCAGTACTGGGCGGGCAGCCCGGAGGACTACCGCCGGCTGGTCACCGCCGCCGCCGAGGCGATCCGGTCGGCCGACCCGAAGGCCAAGGTGGTCGACTCGGGCATGAGCAGCGTGGCGTACGGGATGGGGGTCGCCGACCGGCTGCTGCGGGCCGGTCAGCCCGACCAGGCCGTCGCCGCCTACCAGGCGTACTTCCAGCGGCGGATCGGCACCCGGGGTCGGCTGATCCCTGCGGTGAACGACCCGACGGCGTTGCGTGCCGCGCTGGACAACGCGCCGAACGCCCGCAACCTGGCCTACCTCGCGGTCACCGAGAAGCTGCTCGACGACCGGGTGGTCGACGTCCGGCAACTGCACTTCTACGAGCACTTCTCCGGGGTGCCGGCGCTGCTGGACTACCTCCGGGCCGAGACGCCGTCCGGTGTGCCGGTGCAGGCGTGGGAGGTCGGCCAGTTCTGGAAGGACGGCGGCGACGACGCCGCGGCCCGGGGCGACGAGATGGTCAAGGTGGTCAGCCTGCTGGTCGCCGGGGGCATCCACGAGGTGCTCTGGCTGCCACTGGCGTACAACCCGAACAACCGGGCCGGCGCGGAGGTCCGCTACGGCCTGCTCGACCCGGACGGCACCCAACGGCAGGCCGGCGCGATGATGGCCGCCCTGGCGGCGGCGGCCCGGGACGCGACCGTCGAGCCGGTGAACGGCAAGGGCCTGACCGGGGTGGCGTTCCGGCGGGGCGCGGAGAGCACGTTGGTGGTCTGGTCGACCTCGACCGGCACCGTGTCGCTGCCGGCCACGGCGGGTCTGACCGGCGGCCCGGTCGGCGTCGATCCGACCGCCCGCACCGGCGCGCTGCCGATCGGCCCCAGCCCGGTGCTGCTGCGGGCCAAGGACGACCCGGCCACGGTCCTCGCCCCGATCCGCTGACCGGTGTGCCGCCCCGACCAGGGGGTGGGCGGCGGGCGGCGTCGGCGGCCCGGCGGCCGTTCACCAGGTACGCGGCCAGCCGAGCAGGTCGGCGAGGCGGGCGTTGTGCGGGGCGAACTCGGCGGCCAACGCGGCCCGTAGTGCGGGGGTGAGCTGGGACGGGCCGGTGTCCGCCCGACGGGTGTGCCGGGCGAACTCCGCCGGGGTGAACGGGGCCAGCCCGAGGAAGCGCAGCACGCCCGCGTAGGTGGCCGCCGGGTCGGCGTACAGGTCCTCGCTGCGGATCACGTGCAGCCGCTCCGGGGGCAGGTGGGCGTACCAGCGGTCGAGTTGCTCGGCGTAGCGGCCCCGGGCGGCGTAGGAGAAGTTGCGCAGCGCGTGGTGGGCCGCCGGGGTGTCCGCCCCGTCGGCCAGCGCCCCGGCCAGCCGGCCCGGTTCGGCGGCGAGCGCCTCGGCGAAGCCCAACGGCTCGACCCCGTACGCGCGGGTGTGCAGGTAGTGCGAGTAGGCCCGCTCGACCGGGTCGCGCAGCAGCGCCACGAACCGGGCCTGCGGCAGCGTCGCCGCCACCCGGGCCGGGACGCCGGGGTGGAACAGGTAGTAGGGGCTGGCCTCGAAGCTGCGCCGACCGGCGGCGGCCGGTGGGAAGTGCGCCCGGTACCAGCGGGTCCCCCGCCCGAAGTGCAGACTGAAGAACTGGAGTTCCTTGCCGGTGGCGGCCCGCACGTCGGGGTGCGCGGCGAGGTAGTGGTGCAGTGAGGTGGTGCCGCAGCGCTGCCCACCGATGATCAGGAAGTCGGGCAGCGCGCCGACCGGGCCGGGCCACACCGCGCGCCCCCAGGCGCGGGTGCCGCGTACCACCCGACGGAGCCGGTCCACGGCGGCCCGGCGCGGCCCCGCGCTCACCGCGACACCGCCCGGTCGCGCCGGTCGACACCCGGGGGTCGGCCCGCGCGGTGTCGGGCGGGTCGCCGCGACGGCGGCGGCGGGCCAGGGTGCGCAGCACCATCAGATCCTCCCGGCTGAGCCCCAGCGCCAGCACGGTCCCCAGGTAGACCGCCACGATCGCGGTCAGCCCGGCCGCCGGCCGCCACGGCCAGCCCGGCACCAGCCAGCGCACCAGCAGCCCGGCGGCCAGCGCGGCCACCCCGGCGGCCAGCCCCTTGGCCATCCCGACGGTGAACGGCAACGCGCCGGTCAGGTGGCGGACCTGCACCACCCGGGCGATGTTGACCACGATCAGCGAGGCGCTCCACGCCGCCGCCGCGCCGACGATCCCGTACGCGGGGATGAGCCACAGGTTGAGCAGCACGTTGAGCACCAGGGCGACCAGGTTGTCGGCCATGTTGAGCGCCACCCGGCCGGACATGTTCAGCACCGTGCCGCACGGGCCGGTCGCCGCGTTGACGAGCTGGCCGAGGGCCAGGATCACGGTCACCGCCGCGCCGGTGGCTACCTCGCCGCCGAAGACGCGCAGCAGGTCGCCGGGGAGGACCAGCAGCGCCACGAACGCCGGCAGCGACAACCGGACCACCCAGCCGGTGGCCACCGCGTAGACCCGGCGGACGTCGTCGAGATCCCCCCGGTGGTAGAGGTGTGCCAGGTACGGACCGAACGCCGCGTTGACCGGCGCGAGGACGAAGATGGCCACGGTGACCAGCCGGGTGGCGACGTTGTAGACGCCGATCTCCGGGTTGGCGAAGAAGCCGAGCAGCAGGGTGTCCACCCAGATCAGCCCGGTCGACGACAGCGACGACACCCAACTGACAGTGGAGAAACGGAACAGCTCCCCCGGCCGGTGCACCGGACGGGCCGGCGGCACCCGGCGCACCAGCCGGGCCAGCGCCAGCAGGGCGAGCAGGGCCGCCGACCAGCCGGCCGCCACCAGCGCCCAGAACGCCCCGGTCAGCCCGGCCCCGGTGACCAGGGCGAGCACGGTGAGCAGCAGCCGGGTGCCCGGCTCGTAGAGCTGGCCGATGAAGGTGAACGGCCGCTGGGTACGCCAACCCCGGGTCGCCGCCAGGGCCGCCTCGCAGATCGTCGAGGCGGGCAGGGTCAACGCGACCAGCCGCAGGCCGGTGACCAGCCCCGGATCGTGCAGCCGGTCGGCGAGCCACGGTGCGCCCCAGGCCAACGCCCCGGCCAGGACGACCGACGAGCCGGCCGAGACGGCCAGCCCCAACCGGACGGTGCCGCGCAGCGCCGGGGCGTCGTCGTCGGCCAGGTGCACCGCCACGAACCGGGTCAGCCCGGCCCGGAACCCGGACAGCGACAGCAGCCCGGCCAGCGACAGCACCGCGTAGCACTGGGCGTACCGGCCGACCTCCCGGATGCCCAGCACCCGGGCCAGCAGCAGCATGATCAGGAAGACCGCCGCCTGGCTGAGCAGGGCGCCGAGCAGGTTGAGCCCACCGCCCCGGGCCATCCCCCGGACATGCTGGTCGCCCCGCGCCGCTTCCCGGGCGGGCTGGTCGCCCCGTGTGGACGCTGCGGGCACCCTCACCTACCGACGCCGGGAGTGCTGCTCGGGCACGGTCGCCGGCACCGCCGGCAACACCACCGTGTCGTCACTGCTGCGCCGCCCACCGGTCGGGGCCGGGGTCGCCCGGCCGACCGCCGCCGGCTGTCCGGCCCGGCGGCTGCGCGCCAGCCACTCCAGCACCGCCACCAGCAGCACGGCCAGCAGCAGGCCGGCACCGGACACCGGGAGCACCAGCGCGACCAGCGCCTTCATCCGGGACACCGGCTGCACCTCGCCGACGCTGGTGACCTTGTCCGGGTCGGCCGCCTGGGACTGGGCGCGGGCCTGTTGCAGGCCCTGCCGGGCCGAGGCCAGCGCGCTGGTGGCGCTGTCGCGCTGCGCGATCAGCGCCTGGTAGTCGGGCAGCTTCGGGCCGAGGCCGTCGAGGCGTTTCTGCCCGGCGCTGATCGACTCGGCGGCGGCGTCGGCGCCCCGGCTGTTGCCGACCGCCTGCATCTGCAACTGCTGCTGCCGCAGGCTGGCGATCTCCTGGAGGGTCGACTGGTAGAGCTTGTCCGGCTGGCTGACCTTGTTGGTCTTCTCCCAGTCGTTGATCGCCCGGGTGGCGGTGGTCAGCTCGTCGGTGGCCGCCTTCACCTCGTCGGTGGCGATGTTGACCTGGCTGGTGAACAGGAACGCCAGCGCGCGCCGGCCGGTGGCGGTGAGCACCGGGGCGACCGTGGACCGGTCGTCGGCGGTGTAGGTCACGGTGAGCTGGCTGCTCGCGCCGACCTGCTTGACCGCGAGCCCGTCGCGCAGCGTGTCGGCGGGGACCCCGGTGTCGGCGGCCACCTGGTCGACCACCTGCGGGGAGGTCACCGCCGCGGCGAAGGCCGCCGCGAACTGGTTGGCGGCCTGGGTGCCGGTGTACTGCTGGGACGCGCTGCCACCGACCAGGGCGGGCGCGGCGACGTAGGAGGTGGCGGCGTACTGCTGCGGGCCGAGCAGGACGATCAGCGCGGCTGCCACCCCGGCCACCAGCGGAATGCCCACCAGCAGCCAGAGTCGACGCCGCGCGACCCGCAGATAGTCGACGATCTCCACCCTGGTGCTCCCCACTGCTTGACGGTTCATCGGTTGGGCCGGCCGGTCGTCACCGGTCGGAGCGACGCCGGCCGGGACAGGTCGTCCGGTAGCCCGCGGGCGACCGCGCCGGCTGCCGCGGCGAACGCCGCGAAATACCACAGGGTCACCACGTTCGAGATCACGTTGGAGGCCGCGCTGACCGCGACGAAGGCGACCGCGCAGCCCAGGAACCCGATCGCGATGCCCCGACCGAGGGTGCCCGGTGGGGCCCGGCGCAGCGCGTTCAGCCCGGTGTGCAGGCACAGCGCCATCATCGCCAGGTACGCCAGCAGCCCGGCCAGCCCGGTCTCCACGTACGCCCGCAGGAAGTCGTTGTGCGGCTTCTTCGCCTCGTCGGCCTCGAACTTGGTCATGTTGGGGCCGATCCCGGTGACCGGGTTGCGGTTGGCCAGCGACACGATCTCCGCCCAGTAGCCGACCCGCCAGGCGAGGGTGTTGCCGGTCGGGCCGCCGCCCACGGCGCTGCTGTCGGCGAGTTGCCCGAAGCGGTGCGCGACGCTCGGCAGCAGGGCCACCCCGGCCACCGCGACCAGGCAGAGCGCCACCAGCATCCGCCGGCTGCGGTGCAGCACCGCCACCACCAGCAGGCCCAGCCCCGCCCCGAGGATCGCGCTGCGGGTGTTGGTGAGCAGCAGGAACAGCAGCGACGCGGCGAGCAGCGCGCCGAGGCCGAGCCGCAGTCGGCGGCTCAGGTAGCGGTGGATGCCGAACCCGAAGATCACCATGAACATCAGGTAGCGGCCGAACGTGGTGGACTGGCTGAACGGTCCGCTGATCCGGGTGAAGTCCCCCTTGACCTCGGCCGGTGGGTGGCCGAGCAGGGACAGCACGACGGTGTAGCCGACCGCCAGCGCCAGCGAGACGTACGCGGCGAGCAGCACCCGGCGGACCGCCGGCAGGTCCGGCATCAGCTGTTCCAGGACCACGAACATCACCACCACGGTGCCGATCCGCAGCGCCTCCAGGGCGCTGGGCACCGGCTGGGCGGCGCCGGCCGCGCTGACCAGCGAGGTGGCCCCGACCAGCAGCATCGCCACGCCGAGCGGGGAGCCGCGCAGCCGGCCCCGCTGCCGTAGCTGGGCGGCGAGCCAGAGGCCGGCGGCGAGCAGGAACAGCACCGCCAGGATGGTCGAGGGGTCCATCGTGCGGGTCGCCCCGGCACCGTCGGCCCGGCCGGCCGTCGGGCCGCTGAGCTTGAACAGGTCGACGCAGGACCGGACCGCCAGCATCAGCAGCACGTACGCCGAGAAGCGGGTCAGCGCGAGCACCCCGACGGCCAGCCCGGCGAGGATCACCAGGGGCAGCACCGCGCCGATCCGGCCGCCACCGGTCGCGACCAGCCCGGCGCCGACCGCGACCACGGCGCAGAGCAGCGCCGCGCCGCCGGTCAGCAGGCGCGCGGTCGGGTCACCGACGGACCACCGTCGGCGTCTCTCCGCGGGCAGCGCGAGGTCGACCTCCGTGCCGTGTCGCTGTCCGTCCACCGCTCGCCGACCACTCGTTTCCGCAGATTGTGTTGCCGGTCGCCGCCGACGGCCGGGAGAACGGCCTAATCTAACGGTCGCCGGCGGGCCGGGACATGGGCCGTTACGTCGACCGTTGGCGACTTAACGTCCCGAACCGGGCGGGGCACCCGCAGGGCCAGCGAGAAGTAGAGCCGTTCCAACTCGCGGGCTGCCGCGTCCCAGCTGTACTCGGCGAGTACCCGGTCGCGCAACAGCGCGGCGCCGGCCCGTTCGGCCGGTCTGTCAGCCGTCACCGTGGCCAGCGCCCGCAGCAGGTCGTCGACGTCGCCGTCGCGGAACAGCCGTTGCCCCGGACCGTCGTGGTCCAGCACCTCGAGGTGGGGTTCGATGTCGCTGGCCACCACCGGCAGCCCGTACGAGGCGGCCTCCAGCAGGGTCAGCGGCAACCCCTCCAGGCGGGACGGCTGCACGAACGCCGCCGCGTGCGAGTACAACTCGGCCAGCACGTCGCCGTAGACGAAGTCGGTGAACACGATGCGCGGGTCGTCGCCGGCGGCCTGACGCAGCCGGGCGACGTACTCGTCGGTGAAGGCCGAGCCGCCGACGATGGCCAGCCGCAGGTCGGTCGGCAGCCGTCGGAACGCCCGGACGAGCAGGTCGGCGGCCTTCTCCGGGACGAGCCGGCCGACCAGCAGCAGGTAGCCACCGGGGCGCAGGCCGAACCGGGACAGTTCCCGGGGCGGCCGGTGGGTGGGGGCGGCCACCCCGTTGGGGATGTAGCGGGCCGGTCGGCCGAACCGGCTGGTGTAGTGCGCCGCCAGGCCCTGCGACACGGTCACCCGGGCGTCCGGCAGGTGCCCGCTGAGCCGGTACGCGGTGCCGAGCACGGCCCGCGCCGTCCGGCCCCACTTGTCGCGCTGGTTGTCCAGCCCGTGCACGGTGAGCACCACCCGGGCCCGGGAGGCGTAGCGGACCAGCGGCGCGGTCAGCACCGGGCCGAGACCGTGGTAGTGCACGATGTCGGGGCGCTCGGTCAGCGCGGCCAGCGTCGAGGTGGCCGAGTGCACGATGGCGTCGAGGTGCTTGCTGGGCACGGTGCGCGTCCGCCGGAGCCGGATGCCCCGGTGCCAGGTGGCCTCCACCGCGCCGTAGCTGTCCCGGCAGTAGACGGTGACCTCGTGGCCGAGCCCGGCCAGCCGGCTGGCCATCTCCTCCACGTGCCGTTCGATCCCCCCGTGGGTGGCCGGCACGCCCTTCTGACCGATCATCGCCACCCGCAGCGGGCGCCAACCCGGCGGGCAGGTCACTGTCGGCCCCGAACGGTCGGGGCGGAGCTGCTCGCCCCGATCGGCGGCATCGTCACGGAACGGCACTGTCCCCCCTCGTTTCTGCTTCTCACCGGGGCGATGGCGCTGCCCCCGGCGCACGGGACGCTAGATCATCGATGATCGGCCGACCACTGGCCGGTCAGTCAGACCTGGCCGGACACCGACGGCTCCGGCCGGGCCGGACACCGACGGTGCCGACCGGCCGACCGACGGTGGCCGCCCGGTGCCGTTACGACGCCGGGAGGACGGAGTCTCCGTCCTCCCGGCGACCGGAGGGTGACGTCAGGCGGTCGGGCCGCCGAACTCCACCCAGTTGAGGTTGAACAGACTGGTCGTGGGTCCGCCGGAGGCGGGCTTGAAGACCAGGTAGAGCGCGTGGGTGCCGGCCGCCTGGCTGACCGGGAAGGTCTGGCTGGCCCAGGTGCTGGTGCCGGCGGTGGCGTCGAGCGTCGCGCTGGTCACCAGCGTCCCGGTCGGCGAGTCGAGCCGCAGCTCGACGATGCCGCGCGGGGTCCCGACGGTGGCCGTGGAGCCACCGGCGTACCGGAAGGTGATCTTGTCGATCCCGCCCAGGTTGATCGGGTCGAGCGCGATGTGGTCGCCGTTGTCGATGCCGGCCACGTGCTGGCCGCCACCGGCGTCGGTGGTGTTCGCCAGGGTGACGCCCTGCTGCACCTGGGCGAACTCGGCCTGCTGCCGGAAGGTCTGCAGGACGATCTGGTCGAGGGCGGACAGCGCCGGCTGGCCGTTGGCGCCCTTGTCGGTGTAGGTGGCGCTGATCGCGCCGTACAGGTAGCCACCGGCGTGGTCGGCACCGTCGGCCGGGGTCTCGAACGAGCCCGAGCAGCCGTTGGCGTCGCTCATGCCGTGCCCGTGCGTGTCGTGACCCAGGACGAAGGAGACCGTCACCCGGCTGCAGTCGATCGGACCGTCCTCGGGGTCGGTCACGGTGACCGTCCACGGCACGGTGTCACCCCAGTTGAAGAAGGTGCCGGACAGCGGCGAGGTGACCTTCACGGTGGGTGCGGTGTTGCCCACGGTGATCTCGCGGGTGAGCACCGCCGTCTTGCCGCTGGTGTCGGTCACCGTCAGCTTGGCGGTGAAGACGCCGTTGGTGGTGTAGGTGTGCGACGCGTCCCGGTCGGTCGCGTCGGTGGTGCCGTTGCCGTCGAAGTCCCAGGCGTAGGTGATGGTCTCGCCCGGGTCCGCGTCATAGGAGCCCTCGGCGGAGAACTGCACGGTCAACGGCGCCTGCCCGGAGGTGGGGCTGGCCTTCAACTCCGCCACCGGCGCCCGGGTGCCCTTGGCGTAGCGGATCACCGACAGGGCGGCGTCCGGGTTGGCCCGGAAGAAGCCGTCGCCGTACTCCAGCAGGTAGAGGTTGCCGTCCGGGCCGAACTCCATGTCCATCGGGTTGTCGAAGACGACGCCCGGCAGGAACTGCTCCACCCCGACCAGCTTGCCGCTGCCGTTGGTGCGCATCATGTAGATCTTGTCCCGGGTGAACTCCCCGAAGACCACCGCGTCGTGGTAGTACTCCGGGAACTTGGTCTCGGAGGCCAGCGCGGCGTCGTACTTGTAGACCGGGCCGCCCATCGGGCCGACGCCACCGGTGCCGAGCACCGGCCACTGGAACTCACAGGTGCCGGGCGGCGTGTTCAGGTACGCCTCGGCGCAGGTGGTGGTGGCCCGGAAGGTGTAGTTGAGCTGCGGGTCCTGCACCGGCGGGAGGACCCGACGGCCGGTGTTGCGCGGCGAGTCGTTCACCGGCGCGGCGCAGTTGAACGCCCCCTTCGACTGCTTGGTCACGAAGTCGTAGTCGATGTACGGCAGGGTCGGCGAGTAGCAGTACGGCCAGCCGTAGTTGCCGGCCTTGTTGGCGGCGATCCACCGTCCGGTGCCCTCCGGCCCCCGGGCCGCGTTCGGCACCTGCGAGTCCGGCGAGTAGTCACCGATGTAGACGAAACCCCGGGAGTCCACGTCGAAGCGGAACGGGTTGCGCAGCCCCATCAGGAAGATCTCCGGACGGGTCTTGTCGTCCCGGTCCTCGGCCTCGGGGAAGAGGTTGCCGGCCGGGACGCTGTACGACCCGTCGGCCTTCACCTTGATCCGCAGCACCTTGCCCCGCAGGTCGTTGGTGTTGCCGGCGGAACGCTGGGCGTCGTAGCCCGGGCCCTGGGTCGGCGACTCGTTGATCGGGGTGTAGCCGTCCGAGCCACCGGCGTTGGTGTCGTCACCGGTGACCAGGTAGAGCAGCCCCTTGCCGTCGAACTTGACCTCACCGGCGACGTGGCAGCAGACACCCCGGTCGGTGTCGACCTTCATGATCTTCTGCTCGCTGGCCAGGTCCAGGTGCGGCGTCGGCTCCTCGACCCACTTGAACCGGGAGAGCTGGTTGTGCCCCTTGTAGGCGTCCCACGCGGTCGGGTCGGTGCTGGTCACCGGCGCGTCGGTGATCGGGGTGTCCAGCTTCGGGGCGTAGTAGACGTAGACCCACTTGTCGGTGGCGAAGTCCGGGCCGACGGTGATCGACTGGAGGCCGTCCTCGTCGTGCTGGTAGACGGGGAGGGTGGTGACGACCGGGCTGGCGCCGGTCTTCGGGTCGTACAGCCGGATCTCGCCGGCCCGGGTGTTGTGCAGCACCCGGCCGTCGGGCAGGACCGACAGGGTCATCGGCTCGCCCGGCTCGTCGTTGAGGATGACCTTCTCGTAGTTGGCCTTGACCGTCGCCCCGCAGTCGCCCTGGACCATGCCGGCCGACCACTGGATCGCGCCGAGCAGGTGCTTGCGGAAGGTGCCGTTGGCGTACGTGTCGGCGGAGTCGCCGAGTCCGGTGTAGAACGACCGGCCGCCCTGGAAGTCCTTGCACCAGGAGACCGGGTGGTCGTAGCCCATGGTGCCGCCGGTGAAGGTCTTCTCGTCCACCGTGGCCAGCACGTGCGCGGTGCCCCGCACGTTGGTGGTGAAGTTGTACCACTGGTCGTTCAGGCTGAGCTGCCGGGCGAGCGGCTTGCTCGCCGGGTGGACCCGGTCGGCCACGTCGATGGTCGCCGACCCGCTCGACGCCGTGCCGGCCGCGGTGGTGCCGACGATGTCGCGGTAGAACGTCCACGATGGCTCGGCCTCGACCGCGGCGTGCACGCCGAGGTAGCCACCACCGTTGCGGATGTAGCGCTCGAAGGCCGCCTCCTGGCCGCCGTTGAGCACGTCGCCGGTGGTGTTGAGGAAGACGACCGCGCCGTAGCTGGCGAGGTTGTCGTCGGAGAAGGCGGTGGAGTTCTGGGTGACGTCGACGGTGAAGCCGTTGCCGTTGCCCAGGGTGCGGATCGCGTTGACACCCTTGTCGATGGACGGGTGCCGCTCACCGTCGGTCTTGGTGAACACCAGGACACTGGTCTTGTCCTGGGCCGGCTGGGCCAACGCCGGGGCGGTCGCGGCGAGCGGGACGACGATCCCGACCCCTGCGATCGCGGCGAGCCATCGGTGTACCGATCTTGCCATCTGGTTCCTCCGGTGGGGGACGATGTGCTACCTGCTCCGGGTGGGTGCCGGGGCCACCCGGGGGTGTGGCGGTGCTGCGCCTCGCTCTCCGGTGGGGGCGGGACGACGCCGTCCCGGCCCCGAGGTGGTTCGCCGACCGGTGAGCTGCCGGGCGGGGCGTGGGGTCGCAGGCCCGTGTTGCGGGCATGCGCCAGCACGGCCCGCGGGGGTACGGGTCGGAAGAGGTGACGCGGTGCGCGGGCCCGAGGCCCGCCGGGGGCGGAACGCCCGTGGATCGTTCAGCCGGCCGCCCGGGTCTACGGGGCGGGGCCGGGTGGCGACGGCCGGACGGCGACGGCGTCCGGGCGGTGGCGGTCGCGTCAGGAGACGCGACCGCCACCCGGGGGTACCGCCGACGGGGGTGCGACCGCCGGTCGGTGCCCAGCTGCGGCCGGGGTACGGCCGTCGGAGCGGTCAGTCGTTGTGGTACGTGGTCAGGTCGGCCATGTTGGCGTAGCTGAGCCGGGCGAAGTCCAGCGACTGGCCCGGGGCGGCGGTGCCGCCGGGGGCGGTGTCCATCTCCCAGTTGGCGTGGTGGAAGTCGGACTCGCCGATGGTCTGGAAGAACTGCTGGAAGTTGATGTCGCCCTCACCGAGCGGGATCATCTCGTAGCCGTTGGGCAGCGTGGTGTTGCGGTTGCCGTCCTTGGCGTGGAACAGCGGGAACCGCTTGGTGCGGCGCGCCACGTTCAGGATCGGGTCGAACAGCGAGGTCTTCTCCTGGCCGGCCGAGTTGATGTACTTGGTGTGCTTGTGCCGCGCCACGTACGCCCAGTAGATGTCCAGCTCGAAGAAGACGTACTTCGGGTCGGTCTTGGCGAAGAAGTACTCCAGCCGGCGCACGCCGGAGGAGCGGGTCGGCTTGCCGTTGGCGTCCAGCGGGCCGCTGTCGAGCAGGAACGAGTAGGCCACGTCGTGGTTGTGGGTGTAGAGGCGCATCTTGCGCTCCTTGGCCTGCCGGCCCAGCTCGTTCCACAGGTCGGCGGCGGCGTCCCAGTCGGACTGGTAGGCGCTGTTGCTCGGGTCGCTGCCGGTGCCGATGTTCTTCATGCCGAGTTCCTCGGCGACGTCCAGCTGCTGCTGGAAGGTCGCCGCGTTGATCGACGCGTGGGTGCCGTTGGCGACCAGGCCGTTGTCGTCCAGGATCTTGCGGATCTCGGTCGGGGTGATCTGCCGGCCCAGGATCGAGGTGTGCTGGTTGTAACCGGCGAACTCGATCTCCTTGTAGCCCATCTGGGCCAGGCTGGCGAGCACCCGCTCGAAGCCGTAGGGCACACCGCTGTCGTCCGGGGCGGCAGCGATCCGGTCCCGGACGCTGTAGAGGATGATGCCCCGGTTCTGCACCGGGATCAGCGGGTCGACCCGCCACTTGCCGTCCGCGCGGGCCGGGCCGTTGGTCTGGAGCACCGGCAGCCCGGCCGCGCCGAGGACGGCGGCGGCGCCGGCCGACGCGGCGAGCAGCCGACGACGGGTGACCTGGGCGCGGTACTGCGGGTCGGCGGCCAAACGGCGCTTTTCCTCGTTCACAATTTCCACCTTTCGAGGGTGGCCCTGCGGGCCACGGAGACGTGCGAGTCCTGCTGGGAGGATCGGTAAGGACCTGCGCCGCCGAATACGCGTGGCCCGGTGGATGACTGGTCGATCAAGGGGGTGTGTCAGCCGTGTTACGTCCGTGAACCGGACACTAACGGTGGCTGACGGCTAAAGATAGACCTCGAACGGAGAAACTTTTGTTCGCGCGAACAAAAGTTCTCGATGGTCGGAGCCAATGCCCGAACGGTCGCCCAGACCCGGCTTCCCGGTCGATTCCCCGGCCCTCACCAGCACGAACAGCGACGGCGACCGGGACGCGGGCACGTGGACGCGACGCGGGGCGCGATGTCGACCCACGATCGAATCGACACCACGCCCGACGCGTCGCCGCGGACCGGTCCACCGCCGGGCGGGGCCGGCCGGGCGCTGGCCCGCCGTCCGGTGCTCCGGTCCGCTACCCGGAACCCGCCAGCACCAGTTCCCCCAGCCGCTGCTCCAGCGCCGCCGCGTCCAGGCCGCCCGGCCAGCCCCGCAGCAACGCACCGCCCTTGGCGACCAGCACGACGGCCGGTGGTTCCCGCACCGCGTACGACCGCCAGATGGTCTGCTGCTCGTCGACCACGACGGGGTACTCCACCCGGTGCGTGCGCAGGTAGTCCTGCAACTCCTCGGCCTGGTCCGCGCCGGCCACCCCGACGAAGACCACCCGGTCCCGGTGCCGGCGGGCGAGGTCGCTGAGCGCGTCCTGGCGGGCGACGCAGGTGGTGCACCAGGAGCTGAAGAAGGTGAACACCACCGGTCGGTCCGCCCACAGCCGGGCGGCGGTGAGCGGGGTGCCGTCGGTGAGCCCGCCGGTGAACGCCGGGGCGGCCGGCGCGGTGCCGGGCACCGGGCGCAGCGCCAGATCGGCGGGGACCGGCCCCGGCATCGTCGAGGCGCCCCCGGCGAGCGCCGGTGCGGGCTCCCCGGGCGGGCGGGCGGTGCAGCCGGCCAGCACCAGCACCGCCAGCAACGGCGCGAGCAGCCGCCTCATGCCGGCACCACCGCCACCAGCGCCGGCCCCTCGCTACTGTCCGGGGTCAGGTCGAGCGCGGGCCGGCCGGCCACCTCCAGCCGGTACCCGGTCCGCTGCGGCACCTGCACCGGCACCGCGAACTCGCAGTAGGTCGGCACCCGCTCCACCGCCAGGTCCTCGGCGAAGGCGGCCACCGCCGTGCCCGCCGGCAGCTTCCCGGTGACCAGGGCCGCGCCGTCCGGGTCGAGCAACCGGAACGGTGCCCTGTGGTGGAAATAGAGGTACGGCCCGGTGCCGGCGCAGTCCACGCCCTCGGCCCTGATGTTGATGTCGCGGACCAGGACCCGGACGGTGGTCGGGGTGACCGCCTCCGGCCCCGGGTCGGGGGCGCCGCAGCCGGTCGTCCCGGCCAGCAGCAGGATCGCCAGCGCGCCGGTGCCGCGCCGGGTGCCCGTGGTCAGCCGCACGTCGTCTCCTCCCACCCGCGCGCCGGGTCCGTGCCGACGGGTGCCGCCACGGACCCGGCGCGACCATCGATACCGGTCAGGACTTCTCCACCCGGCACTGCTTCGTCACGGTCTTGGACGGGTCGCTCTCCGAGGTCGCGGTGAGCTTGACGAAGCCGGTGTCCGCGGCGGCGGCGGTGGCCCCCACCGAGACCCGGACCGTGGTGGACTTGCCGAACTGGGCGGTGGCGATCGGGTTGGGCAGCCAGGTCCGCCAGCCCGCGCCGGCCACCTCCGCCGAGAGGCGGTAGACGTCCGACTTGAGGTAGGCGGTCACGTTCTCCGGGTGCTGCTGCCCACCGGCCGAGTAGGTGCCGGTGTTGGTCAGCTCGAACGCGCAGGTCACACCCCGGTTCGTCGGCTTGCCGGTGCTGGTCACCTCGCCCTTGGCCAGGGCCACCCCGTGGCTGCTCGGCCCCCCGGTGCCGTCCAGCGACTTCACCGCCACCGTGTACGACAGCGAGCCGGCGGCGTCCCGCTTGAGGTCGATGATGTAGAAGTGCAGCCGGTTGGCCTCGTCGACGTACTCGTACTGGCTGCCGGTGTCCGCTCCGGCGTGGAACAGCGCGTCGGAGAGCTGCCGGTAGTCACCCATGGTGATCTTCTGCGGGGTGCCGTCCGGCCGGTAGAAGTCGATCATGTCGATGTCCTGCGGGTTGGCGTCCACCACCCACTGGAACGGTGCGCTGTCGGCGTTCTTGGTCTTGCTCAGCAGCACACCCCGGTCCGGGGTGAACGAGTCCGCGCCCATCCGGTCGACGACCTCGACGGTGTAGTTGTGGAAGCTCCCGCCGTCGCACAACGGGTTCGTGGCGACCGTGCAGGCCGGCGAGAGGTCCTTGTTCAGGGCGATGTTCACGCCGGTCAACCCCTTCGGGCCGGCGTCGACCGCGCGGGCGGTCACCTGGGCGACGACCAGCCCGGAGGAGGCCAGCGCCTCCCGGGACAGCCGCAGCACGTGCTCCTCACCGAGCAGGCCGATCTTGAGCTTGTCCCGCACCGTGTGCAGCGACCCCATCGAGCCGCCGTTGGTCGGCGGGATCTGCCAGCGGGTGTGCGGGCCGCCGGGGCCGTTGAACGAGCCGCGCGACATCATGCTCCAGATGCCGGTGTACGCCCGCCGTAACGGCTCGCCGTACGGGTTGTTGTAGTTGTCGCCGATGCCGAGCAGGTGGGTCAGCTCGTGGGCGTACACCCCCATGCCGGAGCTCTCGCCCTGGGTGGACGAGCCGGAGCCGGCGTTGGGCCACAACGTCGCCGCCGCCTTCCACGACGTCCACTCCACATAGCGGGTCTTGGCCCAGTTCGGCAGGTTGGGGTCCGGCGGGCCCCAGGCGTCCGGCACGTCCTCCTTGTTCTGGAAGATCATCTGCCCGAACTCCTGCCAGGTGGACGACTCGTCCTGCCCGGCGCTGAGGATGAAGACCAGCTCGTACTGGTCGGCGACCGCGTCACCGACCGCCGCCCGCCAGGCGCCCAACCCGTCGGTGCGGATGTTCTTGTTGCAGGTGTCCCCGCTCGGGCAGGCCCCAGGGTTGAAGCTGTTGTCCAGCCCGTACTGGTACGACTTCGCCGGCAACTGGTACGGCCCGAACCCGGCCAGGTCCACGCCGTAGCGCCCGTTGGAGTCCTGCATCCAGTACTCGTGCAGGGTGTGCCCCTTGTTCAGGGTGTTCGGGGTGTTGAGGAAGTCCTGGTAGAACTTCGGCACGTCGGCGCGGGGGATGTTGGCCGCGACCGACTGGGGGTTGCCGAAGACCGTCGAGCGGGCCCGCTGGGAGACCGCGAACGTCTGGTCCGGATAGTCGAGCGCGACCAGGGCGATCTTGAAGTTGCGGACCGCGCCCCGCACGCTCGGGTCGGCCCAGTTCTTACCCGGCACCGCCTGGTAGTCGTCCCAGGTCATGGTGTCGGGGTTCTGCCAGGCCTGCGGGTCGAGGACCTGGAACGGCGCGGTGCCGCCGGCCGGATTGGCCGGGGCCGCGGCGGCCTGCGCCGCGCCGGTCACCACGAGGGTGCCGGCCAGGACCGCGGCCAACACGGAGCGCCTCAGTCGGGGTCTGTTGCGGGTAGCACGGTGCACAGCTTCACCTCTCGTCGGGAGGGACACGGCGTCCGGTCCGGTGTCGGCGAGGGGTGGCTGCCGGGACACCTGTCACTGGGCCGCGCAGCGAATCTAGGAGGACGGGCCGGGGCCGGTCACCGTGCAGATGTCGGCAGGTGGACCGGCGGCTTCCGACACCTGAAGGACCGACGCCGGGGCCCGGCGGGCCGCCCACCCCCGGCCCGGGCGCAACGCCGCGCCGTCGGTCGACCGGGCCGGACCGGCCGGCATGGTTCACCGGGGCCGACCGTCGGTGACCGGATCGACGGTGGTCGACAGGGCCCGCACCAGGTCCCGGCGCAGCCGGGCGGCGGCCGGCCCGGCCAGCGGACCGCGCGGCGGGCGGCACCGGCCACCGAACCGCCCGGCGCAGTCCATCGCCAGCTTGATCGCCTGTACGGCCTCCGGCCGGGAGCGCCAGCCGAAGGCCGGGTGCAACTCGGCATAGAGCGGCAGCGCCCGCGCCAGGTCCCCGGCGACACAGAGGTCGTAGAGCCGCAGGGCCTGGCGGGGCAGCGCGTTGGACAGGCCGGCGACCCAGCCCCGGGCCCCGCACAGCACCAGTTCGAGCAGCATGTCGTCGGCCCCGGCCAGCACGTCCACGTGCGGGCAGAGGTCCCTGATCCGGTGCACCCGCCGCACGTCGCCGGAGAACTCCTCGACCGCGACGATGCCGTCGGTCTCGGCGACCCGGGCGAGCAGCTCGGGCGTCAGGTCCACCCGGGTGTCGTACGGGTCGTTGTGGGCGACCACCGGCAGGCCGACGGCGGTCACCTCCCGGTAGTGGGCGACCACGTCGGCGTCCCCGGCGGGGTAGCCGTCCGGGGGTGGGGCGAGCACCCCGTGGGCGCCGGCGGCCGCGGCCTGCTCCGCCCAGCGGCGGGACTGCCGGCTGCCGTAGCCGCCGACGCCGGGCAGCACCGCGCAGCCCGGCGGCGCGGCCTGCACCGTCGCCCGCACCACGTCGGCCCGTTCGTCGTCGGACAGGGCCCGGTACTCCCCCACCGAAGCGCACGGGGTCACCCCGTGGCAACCCGCCTCGGCCAGCCAGCGCACGTGCTCCTGGAGCCGGTCGAAGTCGACGCCGAGGTCGTCGCGGAACGGCGTGGTGATGGCGACCAGGACGCCACGCCAGGGCCTACCAGCTGTCACTCGGGCGTTCCCTCCTGCGCGGCGGCGGCCCGCTGCCCACCGCAGGAGGAACCCTACGATCGTCGATCGCCGTGGCTCTTCGGACAATTGCCGGAACAGTCGCCGTGGGGGCCGTCCTTTTGTCGGTAGATCCGTGGTGGACCTTGCGCACAGGCCCACCGGCCGCAGAGGGTAGGGCACCGGCTGTCGCACCCCTGCCGCGCAGCCAACCAGGGGAGATCCATGCACGGTGAGCTTCAGCGCATAGTCGACGCCGTCGCCGCCCGGGTGGGGCGTCCCGCCCTCATCGAGGACCGGCGGCAGCGGGTGGTCGTCTACAGCGAACACGACGGGCCGATGGACGAGGTGCGCCGGATGTCGATCCTGCGCCGGCAGACCACCCCGGAGGTGATCGCCTGGTTCCGCCGGATGGGTGTGCTGACCGCCCGCGAGCCGGTGCGTACCCCCGCCGACGTCGACCTCGACCTGCTCCCCCGGGTCTGCGTGCCGATCTGGCACGACGACCTGCTGCTCGGGTTCGTCTGGTTCATCGACGACGACGGGTCGATGACCGACGCCGACATCGCCACCGCGACCGGCGCCTTCACCGACCTGTCGCTGGCGCTCTACCGGGAGAACCTGCTCGGCGAGCTGGCCTCGCAGCGGGAGGCCGAGGCCACCCGGACCCTGCTGGTGGAGAGTCCCCAGGCCCGTGCGCACGCCGTGCGGGCGCTGCTGGAGGAGGGCACGGTCGCCGGCGACGGCACGACCACGGCGGTGGTGGCCCAACTCGCCCCCGCCACCGGGCGGCACCCCGACGAGGTGGCCCGGATCGCGCTGGAACAGGCGTTGGTGGCGACCCGCCGGTGGCTCGGCGTGCGGGAGTCGCTGCACATGGTCTGGCCCGACCACGGGGTGCTGCTGATCTGCGGTGGCCGGATCGCCGGCCGGCCCACCCCGGCGGCCACCGCCGGGCACCTGGACGAGGCGCTGGGTCAGGCCACCCGGGGGCTGTCCTCGGTGGAGCGGACGGTGACCGGCATCGGTCAGTCCCGCCCGGGGCTGGTCGACGCGGTGCAGTCGTACCGGGAGGCGGTGCAGGCCGCCCGGGTCGGTGTCCAGCTGCCGGCGCTCGGGCGGGTGGTCTCCTGGGCCGGCCTCGGCATCTACCGGGTGTTGTCCCAGTTGGACGGCCGGCACCTGGACGTCGCCGGGGTGCACCCCGGGTTGGAGCGGCTGCTGCGCGACGACGCCCACCAAGTGCTGCTGGAGACCCTGGAGGCCTATCTCGACCTGGCCGGCAACGCCCACGCGACCGCCGAGAAACTGCGGCTGCACCGGACCACCCTCTACTACCGGCTGCAACGGGTCGAGCAGCTCGCCGACACCGACCTCAAGGACGGCAACGAGCGGCTGTGCCTGCACCTGGCGATGAAACTGGGTCGGCTGACCGGCCACTACCGGGCCCCGTCCTGACCGCCCCGGCCGCTCCGGCGACCGTCGGGAGAGGACGTTCGCGCCGCCGCGCTGTGACAGCCCGTGTCCGGCCGGACAGATCATTGACAGATCCGAGCGGGTACGGCCAGGATGGGCGCACCGATCGGCAATGCCCCCACGACCGACCGTAACCAGGTACGTCCCCCCGCCCGTCACGCAGACCGGATCGGCGCCGGTCCGACGCCGCCGCGCGTCCGGGAGACACCCGTGTCTCCCGTCGTCCGGTGGGTCGACGTCGTGATCGGTCACCCACCGTCGCCCGACTGTCGGCGTCCGACCTCCCTGTTACCGCACCCCCGCCCGACGGCGGGCGCTGCCGCGCGCCGTCGGCCCGTCTCGCACCCCCAGGAAAGGTGGCCCGAGATGTCCCGTTCCGCACTCCCCCGCCGCTGGCGGCGGCTACCCGCCGCGACGGCCGCCGGTGTGGCGCTGCTGCTGCTCGCCGGCCCGGCGACCGCCGGCACCGCCGCTCCGCCCGACCGGGAGGCCGACGCCCCGATCGTGCTCGAACGCTCCGCCGACGAGCAGGCCGACGTGGTGGAGGTGGTGGTCGACCACACCGCCCGGCTGGACGAGCTGGTCGCCACCGGGGTCGACCTCGACCACCACGTCACCCGCACCGAGGCGGGCATCGTGGTGCACGCCGTGGTCACCCCCACCGAGGTCGCCGCGCTCACGCGGATGGGCTACCGGGTCGGCGCCGTGCTGCACGACGCCGCCGACTCCGCGCAGCGGGTCAGCGAGCGGGACACGACGATCGCCGCCCACCAGGCCGAGAACCGGGCGTACACGGCGACCCTGGCGCGCAGCGCCGCCGCCTCGGACGTGAAGATCATCCGGGCCGACTACTACACCTCCGGCACCAACCAGGTGCTCTCGGTCGAGGCCAAGTGGGCCCAGGGGCAGACCTCCACCAGCGCGCTGACCGTGGCCCGGGACAGCGGCCCCGGCACCGAGATCGGCTCCGGCGGCACCCAGAACATCTCCCGGTTCGTCGACGCCGGGGTCTACCTCTACCACCGGGGCGCCGCCGCCGTCACCGCCCGGCCGCAACGCATCCAGATCACCAGCCCCACCGGGGACGTGGCGGTCGCCGAGGTCTCCGAGTGGCTGCCGATCCCGGCTGACAGCCCGGAGGGGCCCGGCTACCAGAAGGACTTCGTCACCAGCTACCTCACCCCGACCGAGCTGTACGACCGGATCAAGCGGCTGGCCGACGCCTACCCGCAGCTCGCCGAGGTGGTGAAGCTGCCGTACCAGACCAACGGGTACCGGCGTAAGGCGCAGGTGGTGCTCGGCGGGACCAACGCCACCCGGGTCGCGGTGGACTCGCTCGCCTGGGGGCACGAGGGCGGCAACGACATCACCGTCGCGCTGGCCGACCCGGGCGCGGCCGACCGGCCGCTCGCGGTCACGGTGACCGGCAAGGACATCCGGGTCAGCCTGGCTACCGACGCCGCCGGGGCGGTGACCAGCACCGCCGCCCAGGTCGCCGCGGCGCTGACCGCCGAGGCGGGTGCGCTGGTCACGGCGTACACCTATCGGGGTGACGCCGGTGCCGGGGTGGTCGCGCCGGTCGCGCCGACGCCGCTGACGGACAACCTGAAGGCCCCGGCCGGGGTGTCCCACGACCCGCATCCGGTGTACGCCATCCGGATCGGCAAGTACCGCGACGGCTCCCGCACCGGCGTGCTCGCGTACGCCCAGGAACACGCCCGGGAGTGGGTCCCGCCGCTGGTGACCATCGAGACCGCCGAGCGGCTGCTGCGCAACCACGCCACCGACGAGAACACCAAGCAGCTGCTGCGCACCCTGGACATCTGGATCGTCCCGTCGATCAACCCGGACGGCGGGCACTACTCGTTCTACGACTACGCCTCGCAGCGGCGCAACATGACCAACCACTGTGCCCCGGGCGGCGCCACCGACGCGCTGGCCCGCAACTCGTGGGGGGTGGACAACAACCGCAACTACACCGAGTACAGCCTCTTCGACGGCTACTCGGGGGCGTCGGCGAGCTGCACCGGCGACACGTACGCCGGGCCGAGCGAGCTTTCCGAGCCGGAGAACCGCAACGTCGACTGGCTGGCCCAGCGGCCCAACATGAAGTTCTCGATGAACCTGCACTCCTCCGGCAACTACTTCATGTGGTCGCCGGGCGCATACGCCACCCCGGGACGGATCTCCGCGCCCCGGCCGACGCTGGCCGACGAGTCGTTCTTCTGGGGCGCGTCGTCGCGGATCCTCACCGCCATCAAGCGGCACCGCAACATGGCGGTCACCCCGGCCCGGACCGGCCCGATCTCCGACGTGCTCTACTCGGCGGCCGGCAACTCCGGCGACATGCTGTGGTACAAGTACGGCATCTACGCCTGGAACTTCGAGGTCGGCACCAGCTTCCAGCCCACCTGGGACGAGGCGCACCAGGAGGCCATGGAGTTCAGCAACGGCCTGGTCGAGCTGCTGCGGGTGGCCCGGGACTTCGACAAGGACAAGAAGCGCCCGACCAGCACCCTGTCGGTCGCGCCGGGCCCGACCGAGGGCACGGTCAGCGTCCGGTTCGACGTCAGCGAGCCGGCGGCGGTGTTCTACACCCTCGACGGCAGCCGGCCGACGTTCGACTCCACCCTGTACGCCTCCGGGGGCATCCGGGAGGGGGGCGAGACGCTGACCGTCCCGGTCGGCGCCAAGGTCCACTGGTTCTCGGTGGACGCCGCCGGCAACATCGAACGTAACTACCGGCCGGACGACGCCAGCTTGACCTTCAACCGGGGCTGGGCGACCCTGCCCACCGGCTGAGGTCCGGAATGCGCCAGCGGGGGTCCGCGCCGCCGGACCCCCGCTGGTCGACCGGGCTCAGTCCTCGGCCCGCCACCGGTAGAACTCCGTCGCCACCGCGTCCAGCGGGCTGCCCCAGGTCTCCGGGTCGAACGGGCTGATGTACGGGCTGAGATCGTCCATGATCTTGGCGAAGACCGGCTGGTCGTGGCGTTGCTCCACGGCGCCGTCGAACGGTTCGCCGACGCGCTCCAGCACGTGCAGGTAGACGTCGTCGATCGAGTACAGCCACCGTCCGGTGACCCCCATCATGCCGGGCAGCGGGCCGGCGTCGGACTCGGCGAAGATCTGCGCGACGGTGGGTTCCGCACCGGGCTTGATCCGGGCCACGATGACCGTCCGGCTCGGCTCGCCCGCGTCGGCCGGCAACCCGGCACCCTCGGTCGGCGGGGCGGTCGGCGCCCACCGGTAGAACTCCTTGGCCACCGAGTCCGACGGGTTCTTCCAGTCCCGGGGGTAGGGCGTCACGTACGGGCCGATCTTCTCGGCGATCTGCTGGAAGGCGGGCAGCCCCCGGGTCTGCCCGGTCACCTTCGGGTCCGCGTCCCGTTCGATCAGGTGGATGTAGAGGCCGTGGAAGGACAGCAGGGTCCGCCCGACCACGCCCAGGTCCTGCGGCCTGGTGGTCCGGTCGTAATACCCGAACACGTCGGCGACGGTCTGCTCGCTGCCCGGCACCATGCGGCAGACGATCACGTTGCGGAAGGTCATGGAAACTCCTCGGAGATCAGACGGTACGGGTCGGCTCGGTGGGGCGGGGGCGACTGGCCGGCGGGTACGACACCGGCGGGGCGGAGGCGGTGAACCGGACCGGCAGCTCCAGCAGGCCCCGGAACGGTGACGCGGCCGGCAACCGACGCAGCGCGGCGGCCGGCACCCCGAGGCGCAACCCGGGCAACCGGCGCAGCAACGCCGCCAGAGCGATCTGGGCCTCCATCCGGGCCAGCGAGACCCCGAGGCAGTAGTGCACGCCGTGGCCGAAGCCGAGGTGCGGCCCGCGGACCCGGCGCAGGTCCAGCCGGTCCGGGTCGACGAAGTGCGCCGGATCGTGGTTGGCCGCGTTGAGCACCACGCCGACGATCGACCCGGCCGGGATGCGTACCCCCTGGTACTCGACGTCCTCGGTGGCGACCCGGGGGCTGGCCACCGGCAGCGGACCGTCGAAGCGCAGCAGCTCCTCGATCGCCGAGGGCAACAGATCCGGGGTGTCGCGCAGCAGGTCGAGCTGGTCGGGGTGGGTCAGCAGGGCCACCGTCGCGTTGCCCAGGAAGTCCGCGGTGGTCTGGTGCCCGGCGAACAGCAGCAGGAAGCTGGTGGTGACCAGTTCCGCCTCGGACAGCCGGCCGTCCTGGTCGCAGCCCTCGATCAACGCGCTGATGATGTCGTCGGCCGGCGCGGCCCGCTTGGCGGCCACCAGCTCCGCCAGGTAGTGGTGCAGCCGGACCTGCGCCTCGCCCACCGCCGCCCGTTCCTCCGCCGGGGGTCGCCGCGACGACCCGGAGGTCCGGATCACCTGGGTCCAGTCCAGCACCCGGTCCTGGTCGGCCCGGGGCACCCCGAGCAGCTCACAGATCACCACCATCGGCAACGGGATCGCGAAGTCGTGCATCAGCTCGGCCCGGCCCTGCGCGACGAACCCGTCGATCAGGCCGTCGACGATCTGCCGCACCCGGGGTCGCAGCGCCTCGATCCGGCGCGGCGCGAACGCCTGCGACACCATCCGGCGCAACCGGGTGTGCTCCGGCGGGTCCGAGTTGAGCATGTTGCGGTTCAACGCCTCGGAGTTCGGGCCGAAGAGCTGGAGGTAGTGCTGGCCGGGGCCGTAGAGGTCCTTGGACAACCGGGGGTCGGTCAGCGCCGCCCGCGCGTCGTCGAACCGGGTGAGCAGGTACGAGTCGAACCGGGGCGAGCTGACCGGACAGACCGGCGCGTCCGCGCGCAGCCGGGCGAAGGACGGGTAGGGGTCGGCGGCGAACTGTTCGGTGTAGAGCTGCGACGCGGGCACCGGCTCGGTCATCTGGTCTCCTCCGCCCTGCTGGGCATGCTGTGCAGCACCTGGTAGGTGTGTCGTTCGGCGGATTCCCGCAGGTCACGCACCACCCGCAGCAGCCGGTCGCGGTGTTCGCTGCGGCCGAAGGCGTCCAACCGTTCCCGGTCCGCCCAGTCGCTGATGATCAGGTAGCTGCGCGGGTCGTCGGCGTCGCGGACGAGATCCTGCCGCAGGCACCCGTCGAGCAGCCGGATCTGTGCCGCCGCCGAGAGCCACTCCGCCTCGAACCGCTCCGCGCAGCCCTCGCGGGTCCGCATGGCGAGCACGGTGCGCACCGCCGTCATCGCGCACCCCCGAAGACCAGGTGCAGGTTCTTGCGCAGCGCGTCGGCGTCGATCGGCTGGCTGCGGAAGCCGACGTGACCGTCCGGGCGGATCAGGTAGAGCGCGGTGCCGGCCACCCCGTACCGGGCCCGGAACTCGCCCCCGGTGTCGCGCACCACCGGCGGCGCGAGCAGCCCCGGCTCCTCGGCGTCCGGGCTGAGCAGCAGGTAGACGTCGATCTCACCCCGGCTCAGGGCGCGGACGTCGGCAGCGAGCCCCGCCACGGCGGCCACCGCCGCCGGCTGCGCCGACCGGTCGGCGTAGACCAGCAGGGTGTGCCGGGTGCCGCCGGTCAGATCGCGCAACCGCAGCGGATGCCCGACCCCCTGCCGGGCCAACCCTCCCAGGTCGGGCGCGCGGTCACCGGGACGCGGGCCGGCGCGCAGCGCCTCGGGATCGGTCACGCACTCCCCGACCAGCGGGCTGTCGGCATAGCTGAGCAGCAGGGACATCTCCTGGCGGAACTGCCGCTCCAGGTCGGCGCGGTCCAGTTCGTCGGTGAACGCCATCCGCACCGCCCGGCCGACGATCTCCTCCCCCTCCGGGCGGCGTTCGGCCTCGTAGCTGTCGAGCAGTCCGGGAGCGGCCAGCCCCCGCGCCGCCAGGGCCACCTTCCAGGCCAGGTTCCAGGCGTCCTGGATGCCGGTGTTCATCCCCTGCCCACCGGCGGGTGGGTGCAGGTGGGCCGCGTCACCGGCCACGAAGACCCGGCCGTGGCCGTACCGGTCGACGATGCCGTGACTGATCCGGAACACCGACGACCAGCGCAGGTTCGCCGCCCGGGTGCCCGGTGGGGCCAGCCGGTCCAGGGCGGCCTGCACGTCGTCGAGGCTCGGCTCGGCCAGCTCCTCGCTGAACCCGGGCGGGGCGTCCCGGCCGCCGGTCTGGGCGAAGAACCGGGGCGGCGCGAGGGTCGCGATCCGGTACCGGCCCGCACCGCGCAGTGGGACGCAGACCAGCATGCCGTCCATCTGGCCGTCGGTCTGGTGCAGGAACCGCAGCAGGTGCCCGTCCGGCATGTCCCAGTTCACGTCGACGTCGGCGAGCATGAACAGCTGCGGGAACCGGCCCAGCCCACCCGAGAAGGTCAGCCCGAGCAGGTCACGGACCCGGCTGTGCGCACCGTCGGCGCCGATGAGGTACTGCGCCCGCACCGTCTGGGTGCCGCCACCGGCGAGCGCCAGGGTGGCCAGCACGCCGTCCGCGCCCTGGGTGAACCCGGTCAGCTCCGCGCCGCGCTGCGGCCGTACGCCGAGGGTGGCCAGCCGGTCGGTGAGGATGCGCTCGGTCTCGTACTGGGGCAGGCCGAGGTGCGCGTACGGCAGGTCGGGCAGCTCCCAGCTCATCCGGTGGGTCTGGGTGCCGTTGACGAACACCACGTTGCCGGTGAGCCAGGTGCCGGCGTCCATCGCCTCCCGCACGATGCCCTGCTCCGCCCAGATCTCCATGGTGCGGCAGTGCACGCCGATCGCCTTGTCCGCCTGGGCGGGCGGGGCGACCAGCTTGTCCACCACCCGGCAGTCGACGCCGCGCCGGGCCAGCTCGACGGCGGCGGTCAGCCCGGTCGGCCCCGCCCCGACGATGAGTACGTCCGTTGTCGTGTGCACGTCGGTCTCCCTACCGGTGGTGGCTGCCCGGTCGGTGCCGGGATGAGCCGCGAGGTGGAACAGTCGGCGGCGGAAGTCGAGCAGGAACGGCGCGATCGGCCCGGCCTCCTCCCGCGCGTGCGCCGGGTTGGCGACCCAGCGGTGGAACTCCGCCTCGGTGCGCCACTCGGCGAAGATGTGGTGGACGTCCGTGCCGGGCTCGCGCAGCAGGTCCTCGCGCAGGTAGCCGGGGACCCCGGCCATCCGGGCGGTCACCTCGGCGTGGCCCCGGTGGAACTCGGCGAGCCGGGCGGTCGGCACGGTGACCTCGACGTCCACCAGGATCGTCGGGTGCTCGCCGGGCCGGTCGCGCATCACCCGCTGGTCGTCGGCGGTGGGTGGCGCGCACCCGGCGCGCAGGGCGTCGGCGAGGTCGGCGGCCACCGCGCCGTCCTCGTAGTCGCGCAGGGCCGCGTCGTCGACCCACTCGGTGGCGATGACGAACGTGCGGGGGTCGTGCGCGTCCACGAACAGGTCCCGGCGCAGGTTGCCGGGCAGTGCACCGATCTGTGCCGCAGCCGTGCGCCAGGCCGACCGGACGGCCTGTTCGGCACCGGGACGCGCGCGGATCCGGAGCATTGTCCTGATCATGAGGTCTCCCTTGACGGCCTGCCCGGACGAGGGTCCGACCGCCGGGAACCTGCACCGGCGCGTCGTCGTTCGACCCTGTCGCAGCGCGCGTCACCCCGCCGTCACCGGGGAGCCGACCCGGGTCGCCCCCCGTTGACGCCGCCGGGACGGCCCACCCACCCGGACCGTCTCCGCCGCCGGACCCAGACCGACGGCCGCCACCGCACGCCCACTGCGGGACCGGTCGGGGCGGCGCACGCAGCTCAGGACCGACGGTCACCGGGCGTGGCTCAGGAGCGGCGGTCGCCGCGCGCGGGACTCAGGAGCGGCGGTTGCCGCTGCTCGCGCGGACGACGAGGACCGGTTCGACCTGGGGCCGGGGCGCGTCCCCGCCCGCGCCGTCGAAGAGTTCCAGCAGCGCGGCCACGCACCGGCGGCCGACCTCGTCGAAGTCCTGCCGCACGGTGGTCAGCGGCGGTGAGAGGTATTCGGCCTCGGGAATGTCGTCGAAACCGACCACGCTGACGTCCTCGGGGATCCGGGCCCCCCGCTGGTGCAGGGCGCGCAGCAGACCGAGCGCCTGGTGGTCGTTGGCGCAGAACACCGCCGTCACGTCGGGGCGTTCGACCAGGGACTGGCCCAGCTCGTAGCCGGCCCGGGGGCTCCAGTCGCCGACGATGACCGGGGGCACCCGGCGGCCCGCCTGCTCCAGGGTCTGCCGCCACCCGTCGACCCGGTCCCGGGCCTCCAGCCAGTCCCGGGGCCCGGCGATGTGCCACACCGTCTCGTGTCCCAGGTCGAGCAGGTGCCGCACCGCCAGCCGGGCGCCGGCCACCTGGTCGACGGAGATGCTGGGCAGTTCGCCGCGCTCCCCGCTGGCCTCCACCACCACCGCGGGTACCCCGGTGGGCAGGCCGTGCACGGCGACCGACGCCGTCATCATCGGGGTGATGACGACGACGCCGGCCACCGACTGCTCGGTCAGCGCGTCGATGGCCGAGCGCATCCCGCTACGGTCCAGCCGCTCCAGGGTGACGATGCTGATGCCGTACCCGGCGGCCCGGGCGGCCCGCTCGATGCCCAGCAGGGTAGCCGCCGGCCCGAACAGGATGGTGTCGAAGCTGACCACCCCGATCACCCGGGAGCGTCGGCCGGCCAACCCCCGGGCCAGGGCGTTCGGCCGGTAGTTGAGCTGGTGCACGGCACGCAGCACCCGCTCCCGGGTCTCCGGCCGAACGCTGGGGTGGTTGTTGAGCACCCGGGACACGGTCTGGTGCGACACCCCGGCGAGTTGCGCGACGTCGCTCATCACCGCGGCGCGTTCGGGCCGCTGCTGGCCCATGGCGGGTCAGAAACCCCGGGCCAGGCGGTAGTAGGCCTGGTTCCACCGCAGCTCGTCGGCCAGCCGCCGGGGGGTCGTGTCGGCGTCGATGACGACCAGTTCGGTGCTGACCATCTCGGCGAGGTCGTGCAGCTCCTCGACCCCGACGGCCTGGGACAGCACCGTGTGGTGCGGGGCGCCGGCGGTGAGCCAGGCCTCCGCCGAGGCGGCCAGGTCCGGTCGGGGCCGCCACACCGCCCGGGCCACCGGCAGCTTCGGCAGCGGGTACGGCGGGGCGACCACGTCGATCTCGTTGGCGACCAGCCGGAACCGCTCCCCCATGTCGGCCAGGCCGAGCACCACCGCCGGGCCGGGCTGGGCGTCGAAGACCATCCGTACCGGGTCCTCCCGGCCGCCGATGCCCAGCGGGTGGATCTCGACGTTCGGGGTGGCCGACGCGATGGTGGGGCAGACCTCCAGCATGTGCGCCCCGAGCACCAACTCCCGGCCGGGGGTGAGGTCGTAGGTGTAGTCCTCCATGAACGAGGTGCCGCCGGTGGTGCCGACGGACATCGACTTGAGCGTGCGCACCAGCACGGAGGTCTTCCAGTCGCCCTCGCCGCCGAAGCCGTACCCGTCGGCCATCAGCCGCTGCACCGCGAGGCCGGGCAGCTGCCGCAGCCCGCCCAGGTCCTCGAAGTTGGTGGTGAAGGCGCGGAACCCACCGGCGTCGAGGAAGTCGCGCAGCCCCGCCTCGATCCGGGCGGCGTAGCGCAGCGAGTCGTGCCGGTCGCCGCCCGAGCGCAGCTCGGCGACCAGGCGGTAGCTGTCGTCGTACTCCTTGACCAGGTCGTCGATGCGGGCGTCGGCGACGGCGTCGACGGCCTCGACCAGGTCGTTGACCCCGTAGGTGTTCACCGAGACGCCGAAGCGCAGCTCGGCCTCGACCTTGTCCCCCTCGGTCACCGCGACGTCGCGCATGTTGTCGCCGAAGCGGGCCAGCCGCAGCGACCGCATCTCGGCGTGCCCGATCGCGGCCCGGGTCCAGGCGCCGATCCGGGCGGCGACCCGGGGGTCGCTGACGTGCCCGGCGACGGTCTTGCGGGCGACGCCGAGCCGGGTCTGGACGTACCCGAACTCCCGGTCGCCGTGGGCGGCCTGGTTGAGGTTCATGAAGTCCATGTCGATCTCGGACCAGGGCAGTTCCACGTTGGCCTGGGTGTGCAGGTGCAGCAGCGGGGTACGCAGCGCGTCCAGCCCCGAGATCCACATCTTGGCCGGCGAGAAGGTGTGCATCCACGCGATCACGCCGACCGCGCCCTGCACCGCGGCGTCGCGGCAGACGGCCAGGATCTCGGCGCTGGAGGTCAGCACCGGCTTCCAGACCACCCGGGCCGGGACGGCCGCGTCGGCGTCGAGCCGTTCGGCGATCCGCCGGGACTGCTCGGCCACCTGACGCAGGGTCTCCGGGCCGTACAGGCCCTGACTGCCGGTGAGGAACCAGACCTCGGCGACCGGGGATGGGTTGGTCATGGGCGTTGCCTTCCGGTGGGACTGGCGAGGGTCACTTGGTACGGATGCCGACGAGGCGTTGGAGCAGGATGAACACGAACAGCAGGCCACCAATGACGATCTTGGTCCACCACGAGTTGAGCGTGCCGTCAAAGGTGATCAGCGTCTGGATGATGCTGAGCACCAGCACCCCGAGCAGGGTGCCGAAGACGTAACCGGAGCCGCCGGTGAGCAGGGTGCCGCCGATGACGACCGCCGCGATCACGTCCAGCTCCATGCCCACCGCGATCAGCGGGGCGCCGGACAGGGTGTAGAAGGACAGCAGGATGCCGCCGATCGCCGAACAGAGCCCGCTGATCGTGTAGACCGCGATCTTCGTACGGCCCACCGGCAGGCCCATCAGCAGCGCGGACTGCTGGTTGCCGCCGATGGCGTACACGTTGCGACCCAGCCGGGTGTACGCCAGCACGGCCGCCCCGATCGCCAGCACCGCGAGGGCGATCAGCACGCTGATCGAGACGAAGTTCTCACCGAGATGGATCCGGTGCTGGGCGGCGGTGGTCCAGAAGCCGTCGGTGATCGGGATCGAGGTGGTGCTGATCCAGGTGCACATGCCCCGGGCGAAGAACATCCCGGCCAGGGTGACGATGAACGGTTGGATGTCGAAGAAGTGGATCACGCAGCCCATGGCGAAGCCGAGGGTCGGGCCGAGCAGCAGGGCGATCAGCAACACCAGGGCGGGGTGCAGGCCGTCGCCCAACAGGGAGGCCGACACCATCGCGGTCATCGCCACCACCGACCCGACCGACAGGTCGATGCCGCCGGTGAGGATCACGAAGGTCATCCCGACCGCGACGACCAGCAGGAAGCCGTTGTCGATGAAGACGTTGAAGACGACCTGGATGTTGGAGAACGCCTGGTACTGCGAAACACCGACGGCGTACATCACCAGCAGCAGGGCTGCGGTGGCGAGCACCGGCACGTGCCGGGGTGGCACCCGCCACCAGGCACGGCCCGGACGGGCGGCCAACGGGGTCGTGGTCATGCCGGAACCTGCTCCTTCTCTGTGCCGACCGGCTCCACCGGAGTCACCGGGACACTGCGCCGACGGCGGAACCGCGCCCGGAAGGCCGGGGCCTGGATGAGACAGACCACGATCACCACGACCGCCTTGAACAGCAGTGAGGTCTGCGGGTCGATGTTCATGGCGTACACCGAGGTGGTCAGGGTCTGGATGAGCAACGCGCCGATCACGCTGCCACCGAGGTAGAACCGGCCGCCGGCCAGCGCGGTGCCGCCGATGACCACGGCCAGGATGGCGTCCAGCTCGACCCAGAGCCCGACCGCGTTGCCGTCGGCGCTGGAGACGTTCGCCGTCATCATGAACCCGGCGATCGCCGCGCAGGCGGCGCTCACCACGTACACCAGGAAGGTGATCCGGCGGGAGCGGATGCCGGCCAGCCGGCTCGCCTCGGCGTTCCCGCCGACCGACTCGATGATCATCCCGAGCGCGGTACGCCGGGTCAGCACCGCCACCAGCAGGGTCACCGCGAGCGCGATGACGATCGCGAACGGCAGGGTCAGCAGGTGCCCCACCCCGATCACCTTGTAGGGATCGCTGTTGATGGTGATGATCTGTCCCTCGGCGATCAGCTGGGCCAGGCCCCGGCCGGCCACCATGAGGATCAGCGTGGCGATGATCGGTTGGATGCCGATCCCGGCCACCAGGATGCCGTTCCACACGCCGAGCAGCAGGGCCACCCCGAAGCCGAGCGCCACCGCGGTGAGCACCACGGCCAGGCTGTTCTGGTCGGGCTGCTTGCTGATGTAGAGGCAGGCCACTGCGCCGCTGACGGCGGCCACCGCACCCACCGAGAGGTCGATGCCGCCGGTGGCGATCACCAGGGACATCCCCAGGGCGACCAGGATCAGCGGGGCGCTGAGCCGGACGATGTCGACGAGGCTGCCGTAGAGGTGGCCGTTCTTCAACTCGACCGACAGGAAGCTCGGCCGGTAGATGACGTTCGCCACCAGCAGCAGCAGCAGCACGACCAGCGGCCAGAAGAGCCGGTGACCGGTGACGCCCGCGAGGCGGGCCCGTGCGGTGCTCATGCCGGCACCGTCCCTTCCTGCGAACTGCCGCTGGCGATGGCCTGCATGATGCGGGCCGCGTCGAGGGTGTCGTCGTTGGTGAGCTCGCTGACCAGCTGCCGGTCGCGCATCACGGCGACCTTGTGGCTGAGCCGGAGCACCTCCTCCAGCTCGGCGGAGATGAACAGCACCGCCATCCCGCCGTCGGAGAGCTGCGCCACCAGGCGCTGGATCTCGGTCTTGGCACCGATGTCGATGCCCCGGGTCGGTTCGTCCAGGATCAGCAGCCGGGGTTCGGTGATCAGCCACCGGGCCAGCAGCACCTTCTGCTGATTGCCGCCGGAGAGGTTGCGCACCGGCATCTCCGGATCGGCCGGCCGGATGCTCAACGCCTTGATCCAGTGTTGGACCAGCTCGTCCTGCCGGCGGCGGGGCACCGGCCGCAGCCAGCCCCGGGACGCCTGCATGGCCAGGATGATGTTCTCCCGCACCGACAGCTCGCCGACCAGACCCTCGGTGCGGCGGTTCTCGGAGCAGAACGCGATGTCCCGGTCGATGGCGGCCACCGGGTTGCGGATCGTCACGGGGGTGCCGTCCACGGCGAGCCGGCCGGCATCGGCGCGGTCCGCGCCGAAGAACAACCGGGCCACCTCGGTACGTCCCGACCCGAGCAGCCCGGCCAGGCCGACCACCTCGCCCTGGTGGATGGTGAGGCTGAACGGCGCGACGGAACCGGACCGGCCGAGGCCGTCGGCAGCCACCAGGGGGGTGCCCTGTTCGAGGGCCGCCCGGTCGTCGCCGCTGGTGGCCTCGTCGAGGCGCTCCAGGGCGTCCAGCTCCTTGCCGATCATCTTCTCCACCAGCGCGATCTGCGGCAGTTCGCTGGTCAGGTACTCGCCGACGAGCCGGCCGTTGCGCAGCACGGTGATCCGGTCGGCGATGGCGTACACCTGGTCGAGGAAGTGGGTGACGAAGATGATCGCGATGCCGTCGTCGCGCAGCTGCCGCATGATCCGCATCAGCTGGGCCACCTCGTCGGCGTCCAGGCTGGAGGTGGGCTCGTCGAGGATCAGCACCCGGGCCCGGATGTCGACCGCGCGGGCGATCGCCACCATCTGCTGCACGGCCAGCGAGTAGCTGCCCAGCAGCTCGGTGACGTCGATGTTCAGGTCGATGCGGGCCAGCAGCTCCTGCGCCCGGCGGCGCATCTCGCGCCAGTTGACCGCACCGAGCCGGCGCGGCTCCCGGCCGATGTAGATGTTTTCCGCCACCGACAGGTTGGGCAGGAGGTTGACCTCCTGGTAGACGGTGCTCACCCCGGCGGCGGTGGCCTGCATCGGGCCGGAGAAGGAGACCTCTGCGCCGTCGAGGGCGATGGTGCCGGAATCGGTGCCGTAGACGCCGGTCAGCACTTTGATGAGGGTGGACTTCCCGGCGCCGTTCTCGCCCATCAGGGCGTGCACCTCACCGGGAAAGAGCCGGAGGTCGACGCCGTCGAGGGCGCGGACCCCGGGGAAGAGCTTGCTGATCGCGGTCATCGTCAGGACCGGATGCCTATCCGACATCCCACCGAACCTTTCCTCGGAGGCGGAGGCCGCCGCGCCGAACGCGGCGGCCTCCGGTCGGATCAGTACTTCCGGTTGGGCAGAGCAGTCTTGGCCTGCTCCTGGGTGAAGGTGGTCTCCTCGGTCTCGACCCGGGCCGGGACCTCTTCGCCAGCCTTGACCTTCTTGGCCAGGTCCATCAGCTGCGGGCCGAGCAGCGGGCTGCACTCGGCGATGAAGTTGAACTTCCCGTCGGCCAGTGCCTGCATGCCGTCCTTGACCGCGTCGACGGTGATGATGGTGATGTCCTTGCCGGGCGTCTTGCCCGCCGCGGTGATCGCCTCCAGCGCGCCCAGGCCCATGTCGTCGTTGTGCGCGAAGAGCACGTCGATCTTCGGGTTGGCCCTGAGGAACTGCTCCATGACCTGCTTGCCGCCGGCCCGGGTGAAGTCACCGCTCTGCGAGGCGACGACCTTCAGGTTGGGGTTGGCGGCGATCGCCTCGGCGAAGCCCTTCTTGCGGTCGTTGGCCGGCGCCGCGCCGGTGGTGCCCTGCAGCTCGACGATGTTCACCGGGCCGGTCGCGGCCGACTTCTCCTTGACCAGCCACTCGCCGGCGAGCTTGCCCTCCTTGACGAAGTCCGAGCCGATGAAGGTCTTGTAGAGGCTCTTGTCGGCCGAGTCGACGGCCCGGTCGGTCAGGATCACCGGGATCTTGGCGTCCTTGGCCTCCTTGAGCACGGTGTCCCAACCCGACTCCACCACCGGCGAGAAGGCGATCACGTCCACCTTCTGCTGGATGAAGTTGCGGATCGCCTTGATCTGGTTCTCCTGCTTGCCCTGCGCGTCGTCGAACTTCAGCTCGTAGCCGGCCGTGGTGGCGGCTTCCTTGATCGAGTTGGTGTTCGCCGTGCGCCAGCCGCTCTCCGCGCCGACCTGCGAGAAGCCGATGACCAGCTTGCTGTTGCCGCCGCCGCTGCTGTCGCTGTCGCCGCCGGTGTCGCTGTTGCCACAGCCGGCGAGTCCGCCGGCCAGCAGGCCGACGGCGAGCATCGCGCCGAGGCCGCGTCGGGTGAGGGTAATACCGGTCTTCGCCATGTGAAGACTCCTTGTATGGGGATGAGGTGGGGGATGGTGCTACTGCGGGAAGGACCGGCCGGCACGGCACGCCGGACGAGCCGGACCCTCCAGGGGTGGTGCATCGGGTTGCGGTGGATCGACCGGGCCGCACGGGGCGGGCCGGTGGCGAGGACGGGCGGGGTCGTAGCGGTTACGGCCCCGGTTGCCCGTAGACGTTCTGGTAGCGGTGATAGAGCGAGTCGATGTCCGTCTGGGCCATCGGCACCGGGGTGCCGAGGGTCCGGGTCAGGTGGGCGGTCCGGGCCACGTCCTCGCACATCACGGCGGCCTTCACCGCCGCGCGGGCGTCCCGGCCGATGGTGAAGACGCCGTGGTTGCGCATCAGCACCGCCGGTGAGCGGTGACCGGACAGGGTCGCCACGATGCCCTTGCCGATGTCGTCGCCGCCGATCAGCGCGAACGGACCGACCGGGATCTCACCGCCGAACTCGTCGGCCTGCGCGGTGAGGTGGCACGGGATCGCCTCGCCGCAGGCGGCCCAGGCGGTGGCGTACCCGCTGTGGGTGTGCACCACCCCGCCGACCTCGGGCATCGCCCGGTAGACGTAGGCGTGGGCGGCGGTGTCGCTGGACGGCGAGAGGTCACCGTCGACCACCACCCCCTCCAGGTCGCAGACGATCATGTTGTCGGCCCGCAGGTCGTCGTAGGACACCCCGCTCGGCTTGATCACCATCAGCTCCCGGCCGGGCACCCGGGCCGAGACGTTTCCGGCCGTCCAGGCCACCAGGTTGTAGCGCACCAGCTCGCCGTGCAGGGTGGCCACCTGCGCGCGCAGCCGGGCCACCTCGGCGTCGAGGTCGAGGGTCATGCCGGCACCTCCAGGGGGTCGGTGGTCGCGTCGACCGGCGGCGCGACGGCCGGACGGCGGGCGGCGTTGCGGATGGCCCGCAGCCGCAGCAGCACGTCGTCGCCGCCCCGGCCGAAGTGGTCGTGCAGCCGGCGGTACTCGGCGTAGAGCGCGTCGTAGGCGTCGGCGCGCTCCGGGTCGGGCCGGTAGACCTCGCGGTCCACCCGGCCCATCGCCGCCGAGGCGGTCGGCACGTCGGGGTACGCGCCGGCCGCGACCGCCGCGTGGATCGCGGAGCCCAGGGCCGGGCCCTGCGCCGAGCCGATGATGCCCAGCGGCCGTCGGGTCACGTCGGCGTAGATCTGCATCAGCAGGCTGTTGTTGGTGAGCCCGCCGGCCACGATCAGCTCGTCGACCGGGACGCCCGCCTCGGCGAACGCCTCGATGATCATGCGGGTGCCGTACGCGGTGGACTCCAGCAGCGCACGGTAGACGTCCGGCGGGCGGGTGGCCAGGGTGAGCCCGACGAGCACCCCGCTGAGGTCGTGGTTGACCAGCAGCGACCGGTTGCCGTTCCACCAGTCCAACGCCACCAGGCCGTGCCCGCCGACGGGCTGCGCGGCGGCCGCGGCGGTCAACTCCTCGTGGGAGGCGAACCCGGCGGGGGCGGCGTGCGTGACGTACCAGCCGAAGATGTCGCCGACGCCGCTCTGGCCGGCCTCGTAGCCCCAGGAGCCCGCGCTGATCCCGCCCTCGACCACCCCGCACATGCCGGCCACCTCGGCCCGCTCGGTACCGTTGACCACGTGGCAGGTGGAGGTGCCCATGATGGCGACCAGCCGGCCGGGGGTCAGGGCCTGCGCGGCGGCGGCGGTGACGTGGGCGTCGACGTTGCCGACGGCCACCGCGATCCCCTCCGGCAGCCCGGTCCAGGCGGCGGCCTGCGCGGTCAGCCCGCCGGCCCGGGTGCCGAGCTGCGCCAACGGCCCGTCGATCTTGGCGACGAAGTCGGCGAAGCCGGGGTTCAACGCGGACAGGTAGGCCGGGGACGGGTAGTGGCCGTCCTGGAGCAGCCCCTTGTAACCGGCGGTGCAGACGTTGCGGGTCTCGACGCCGCAGAGCTGCCAGACGATCCAGTCGGCGGCCTCGATCCAGCGCTCCGCACGGGCGTAGACCTCCGGGTCCTCCTCCAGCAGTTGCAGCCCCTTGGCGTACTGCCACTCGGCGGAGATCTTGCCGCCGTACCGGCCGATCCAGGACTCGCCCCGGGCATGGGCCAGCGCGTTGATCCGGTCGGCCTGCGGCTGGGCGGCGTGGTGCTTCCACAGCTTCACCCAGGCGTGCGGGCGGGTACGCAGGTCGGGCAGCTCGCACAGCGGGGTGCCGTCGGCCAGGGTGGGCAGCACGGTGCAGGCGGTGAAGTCGATACCGACGGCGACCACCTGGGCCGGGTCGACGCCGCTCGCGGCCAACGCCGCAGGCACCGCCTCGCGCAGCACGTCGCGGTAGTCGTCCGGGTCCTGCAACGCCCAGTCGGCCGGCAGGGGCTGGCCGTCGGCGGCGAGCGTCGTGTCCATCACCGCGTGGCGGTACTCGTGCACCGCCGTGCCCAGCTCGGCGCCGTCGCCGACCCGCACCACCAGCGCCCGACCCGACAGCGTGCCGTAGTCGACGCCGACGACGTACCGGTCCTGCGGCTTTGCGCCTGCATCCATGCCGTTCTCCGTTCAATCGTTGGGGGCAAGTGTTAGCGCTCACATGGAATCCGTCAAGGCGCATCCATGTAACACTGCCGTAACCATCCTGAGCGGCCCCGGCACGGCATCCATCAACACCGCTCCGACCAGCCATCGAGTAGGTCGCATACGACGAACAGGTGAGCGGTCACATCCGTTCGGCCGGGCGGGCCCTTGACACGCCTGGACGGGCGGTTCCAGACTTCGGGGCGACCGCGCCGCGGGCCGGAAGCCGGGCCGGACGGGCGACGACGGGTCCACCGACGTCACCCCCTGCCCACCGGCCGCACGCGCGGGACGGACCACGGCCTTCGTCCGCGCGGCGGACCACACGGCCTTCGTCGCCACCCGAAGGAGGCCGTGTGCGGATCGTCGACGCCCGGGTCATCGTGACCTGTCCGGGCCGCAACTTCGTCACCCTGAAGATCGTCACCGACGAGGGGGTCACCGGCGTCGGGGACGCCACCCTCAACGGCCGCGAGCTGGCCGTCGCGTCATACCTGCGCGACCACGTGGTGCCGCTGCTGATCGGGCGGGACCCGGCCCGGATCGAGGACACCTGGCAGTACCTCTACCAGGGGGCCTACTGGCGGCGCGGGCCGGTGACGATGAGCGCGATCGCCGCCGTGGACACCGCGCTGTGGGACATCAAGGGCAAGGTCGCCAACCTGCCCGTCTACCAACTGCTCGGCGGTCGGTCCCGCGACGGGGTCACCGTCTACGGGCACGCCAACGGCGAGACGGTCGAGGACGTGCTGGTCGAGGTCGCCCGCTACGTCGACCTCGGCTACCGGGCGATCCGGGTGCAGTGCGGTGTGCCGGGGTTGCCGAGGACCTACGGGGTCAGCGCGGACAAGCTGTTCTACGAACCGGCCGACGCGGCCCTGCCCAGCGAGGCGACCTGGTCCACCGCGCGGTACCTGGCGCACGTCCCGACGGTCTTCGCCCGGGTACGCGACGAGTTCGGCCCGACCCTGCGGCTGCTGCACGACGTGCACCACCGGCTCAGCCCGATCGAGGCGGCCCGGCTCGGCAAGAGCCTGGAACCGCACGCGCTGACCTGGATGGAGGACCCGGTCCCCGCCGAACTGCCGGAGGGCTTCCGGCTGATCCGCCAGCACACCACCACCCCGGTCGCCGTCGGCGAGGTGTTCAACACCATCTGGGACGCCGCCCAGCTCATCCGGGAACAGCTCATCGACTACATCCGTACCACGGTGGTGCACGCCGGCGGGATCACCCACCTGCGGCGCATCTTCGACCTGGCGGCGCTGCACCACGTGCGCAGCGGCTCACACGGGGCCACCGACCTCTCCCCCGTCTGCATGGCCGCCGCCCTCCACCTCGACCTGGCCATCCCCAACTTCGGCCTGCAGGAGTACATGCGGCACACCGACGCCACCGACGAGGTCTTCCCGCACGGCTACCGCTACGCCGACGGCTACCTGCACCCGGCGGAGACCCCCGGCCTCGGGGTGGACATCGACGAGGAGGCGGCGGCCCGCTACCCGTACGCCCCGGCGTACCTGCCGGTCAACCGGCTGGAGGACGGCACCGTCCACCCCTGGTGAGCCGGGCCGCCAAGGTCAGCGCAGCTCCTTGACGCGGATCAGGTTGCCCGCCGGGTCGCGGAAGGCGCAGTCGCGCACCCCGTACGGCTGGTCGATCGGCTCCTGGACCACCTCGGCGGTGCTGGCCTGCACCCTCTCGAAGGTGCCGTCGAGGTCCGGGGTGGCCAGCATGAGCCAGCCGTAGGTGCCCTTGGCCATCATCTCGGCGATGGTCCGGCGCTCCTCGTCGGTGACGCCCGGGTCGACGGCCGGCGGCGCCAGCAGGATCGACGTGCCGGGCTGACCGACCGGGCCGAGGGTGATCCAGCGCATCCTGCCCGACCCGACGTCGTTGCGGACCTCGAAACCGAGGATGTCGCGGTAGAAGGCCAGCGAGGCGTCCGGGTCGTCGTGCGGCAGGAAACAGGTGTCGATGGTGAGATCCATGCCGCTCACGCTAGGTGAGGATCGGGGCGGGTGCTTCTCGATTCCTGACCGGCCGGGTCAGCTGTTTGGTCAGGCACGGCGGCGGCTCCGCCGACCCGGGCGTCGACGACGCCCGGTAGCTGCTCGGCGGAACGCCGACCAGCTCGGTGAAGCGGGTGCTGAAGGTGCCCAGCGACGCGCAGCCCACCGCGAAGCAGACCGCGGTGACGCTGAGGTCGCCCCGGCGCAGCAGCGCCATCGCCCGCTCGATCCGCCGGGTCATCAGATAGGCGTACGGTGACTCGCCGTAGGCGCGGCGGAACTGCCGGCTGAGGTGCCCGGCCGACATGTGCACGCCCCGGGCCAACGCCTCGACGTCCAGCGGCCGGGCGTACTCCCGGTCGATGCGGTCCCGCACCCGGCGCAGCCGGGCCAGGTCGCGCAACTGCTGCTCCGGGGCGGATCTGCTGGTCATCCCGTGATCGTGCCACGTCCCGCCGGGTCGCCCCACCCCGACGCGGCCCGTCCCCACGCGGCCCGTCCCCACGCGGCCCGTCCCGGTCGGCGGGCGGCGACCTCAGCCCGGCCGGCCGGGCACCGGCGTGCGGCGGCACCGGCCGTCGTCCGGCGGTGCCGCCGGGCGCGGTCAGTAGATGTGGCGGCCCTTCGCGTCGGGCACCCCGGACTTGCGGAAGAAGTACGTGTTGACCTGGTCCCGCCACTCGGTGGCGCAGCGCAGTTGCTCGTCGAGGCGCTCGACGACCCGGTCGTACACGGCCCGGTCGATCACCCCGGCGAGCCGGGTCCACCGGTCCCGCATCGCCACCACCTCTTCCACCCCGGCGAAGTGGGTGTCGTAGATGTGCTGGATGACCGGGACGCCGCTGTGCAGGACGTGGGAGTAGGGCACGTGGTGGAAGAAGAGCAGCAGTTCGTCCGGGCACCGCTCGAGCGACTCGTACACCTGGGACCAGGGCTGCGGGTACTGGCCGGCGAAGCCGGTGCCGGTCGCGCAGGTCCGGTCCACGCCGACGCCGTCGCGGTCGGCGAAGTGGTAGGTGCCCCACCGGCTGTACTCGTAGCCGTCCACCCCCGGCCCGTAGTGGCCGGCCGGATTGACCATGAAGCCGACACCCAACGGGGCGGTGTAGCGCTCGTAGGTGCGCCAGGAGTCGTCCAGCACCGCGTGCAGCGTCTCGCGCACCAACGCCGGGTCACCGACCGTCGACGCCGGGAAGGTCAGGTCGATCCACTCGTCGAGGAGCGCGCCCGGGTCCAGGCCCGGATCCCAGGCCAGCCGCCCGAAGGCGTACAGGTTGGCCTGGGCCAGCGGGTGCCCGCACCAGAACGGATCGTCCCCCACGTTGGCCACGGCGACCAGGTCGCCGCCCCGCCGCGGCCCCGGGCCGGGCACGTCCGCCAGCACGTCGGCGACACTGCGCTCCGCCGCCCCCCACGGCCGGAAGGCCAGCACCTCACGCCACCAGGGGGCGAGGTAGCAGGCGTGCCACTGCTGGCCGGTGTACTCCTGGGTCACCTGCAACTCCACCGCCAGCCGGGTGGCCGGCATGGCCGCGATCACCGGCGAGACCGGCTCCCGGGGTTGGAAGTCGACCGGGCCGAACTTCACCTGGAGGACGACGTTGTCGGCGAACCGCCCGTCCAACGGGGCGAAGTGGTCGTACGCGGCACGGGCCCGGTCGGTGGTCCGGTCCCGCCAGTCCTGCCGGTGGTCGTAGACGAACGCCCGCCAGTGCACCACTCCCCCGTGCGGGGCGAGCGCGGCGGCGAGCAGGTTCGCCCCGTCGGCGTGGTCGCGCCCGTAGCTGAACGGGCCGGGCTGTCCCTCCGAGTCGGCCTTCACCACGTACCCGCCGAAGTCGGGGATGCGCGCGTAGACCCGGCGGGTGGCGCTCTCCCACCAGTCCCGCACCCGGTCGTCGAGGGGGTCGGCGGTGGGCAGGCCACCGAGGACGACGGGGGCGGCGAAGGTCACCGACAGGTGCACCCGGATGCCGTACGGGCGCAGCAGGTCGGCGAGGTCGACCACGTCGTCGAGCCGGTCGGTCAGCAACCGCGCCTCGGTCAGGCCGACGTTGACGTTGTTCACCGAGATCGCGTTGACCCCCATGGAGGCGAGCAGCCGCCCGTACGCCCGCAGCCGGTCCCGGTCACCGTGGGGAGCGCCGTCGCGCCAGAAGATCGAGCCGCCCGCGTAGCCGCGCTCCACCTGACCCATCACCGGGTGCACGGCCACGTTGTCCCAGTGGTCGAGCATCCGGCGGCGCAGCGCGGGTCGGTGCGCCCGCGCCGGATGCTCCCCGGCGTACGCGGACGCGCCGAGCCGGACCAGGTGGAACAGGCCGTACAACAGCCCGGCCGGGGCGTCGGCCAGCACCACGGTCACGTCGTCGACCCGGGTCAGCAGGAACCCCTCGTCGCCGAGCGGCCCGTCGTCGGGGCCCGGGACCGCCGACGCGCCGGCCGGCACCGCCGACGGCAGCCCGCCCGTGGTGCGCAGGGCGAGCGCCACGTCGACGGGGCCGACGGGCAGTGCGTCACCCGAGGTCGCACCCGTGCCGGTCCGTCCGGCCCGTCCGCCGTGTGCGGCGCAGGCCCGCGCCACCTCGGCGAATACCGTGTCGACCAGCGGACCGTCGCCGTGCACCAGCACCCGGCGCGTACCGAGGGCCCGGAACGCCTCCGCCGGGAGCCAGGCGGGGTGCGGCGGGCTTTCCCCGTCGTCGGTCGCTCCGGCCGGGAGGGTGGCGGGTCTGGTCATCCGGTGAAGTCCTTCCGCACGATATCGGTCATCGGGGTGGCGACCCGCAGGTACGCCAGGACGAACAGCACGGCCAGCAACGCCAGCAGCGCCTCGGAGGAGAGCACGGTGAGCGCGGTGGCAGCGGCCAGCAACAGCAGGTTGCCGACGGTGACGCCGGGGGTGCGGATCAGGAAGTGCACCGCCAGCCGGAGCACGTCGCGGGTGCGGAAGGTGAACAGCGAGGCGATCACCAGGGCGTTGCCGCCGACCAGCACGAGCGCCACGCCGAGTCCGACCAGCGGCACCGCCCAGCCGGGCGGGACGCCCGCAGTGGCCAGGTGGGTGAGGTTGACCCCGATGACGGTCAGCCACAGCAGCAGCGGCACCCAGATCCGCAGCACCTGCGGCAGGTTGGCCCGGTAGCCCTGCCGGAACCGGGCGGCGGGTCGCAGGTCGGTCAGGTCGGGGCGTTGGTGGTGCAGGGCGTACAGGGCGGCGGAGACCCCCGGGCCGACCGGGAGCAGGCAGACCGCGACCAGCGGCAGGTTGCTGGCGTCCCGGCCGAGCAGGAGCAGCGGGACCAGTCCGGGCAGGGTGACCAGGGCCAGCAGCAGCCCGACGACGAGCACCGTGTACACCGATGCGGCGGCCCGCGACAGTGGGCCGTCGCCGAACTCCCGCCAGGGCTGCGCGCTCACGACCGCTCGTCCCGGTCGGGCGACGGGGTGCGCTCGGTGGGGCCGCCGAGCAGCCGGGCCTCGTCCCACCACGGCGGGGTCTCGTCCCGTACCGCCGCCAACTCGACCAGGGTGACCTCGTGCCGGGCCAGGGTGAGGTCGAGGTCGACCCGGCCGGCGGTGACCGGCAGGGCGCGGTGGGAGCGGGCCGGTTCGGCGGCCTCCCGCAGGGTGTCGAGCTGGTCGGGTCGGGGGGACCGGGGGCGGCCCATCTCGCTCCAGGCGGCCCAGGCGTTGCCGGCCTCCTCGCTGACCGACGAGCGGAGCAGGAACACCGACGAGGCGCCGGGCGGGCCCACCGGCACCGACAGGGCCACCGGGTGCCGATCGGGCACCGGCGCATGGCCGGTCACGTCCACCGGCGCCCAGGCCAGCACGGCGACCCGGCCGTCGGGATACCGGGTGACCAGGTGGTCCGCGCCGCGCGCCAGCACCTCGTCGCCGAGGCGGGCCATGAAGGCGTACAGGTGGTAGGTGGGTTTCTTGATCTGGTGGTGGGTGAGCAGGCCGAACCCGCCGTGGAACAGCGCCGTCGGCACCCCCGTCTCCTCGAACATGTCGCTGAACGTCCAGTACGAGAAGGAGTCGACCAGGTCACCGCCGGCCGCCAGCACCGGGGCGAGGTACGCGGCGTGGAAGGCCGTGTCGTGGATCGGGTTGTCCGGCCGGTAGGAGGAGTTGAACTCGGTGATGTGCACCGGCAACTCCGCCAGGGCGGTGCCGAACAGGTGCCGCCGGGGCGCGGCGAACTGCTCCAGCAGCGACGACGCCGGGGCCAGCGTCTGGTGGGTGCCGAAGGGTACGTGCTGGGCAGGGCCGGAGGTGTAGGCGTGCCGGCTGACGAAGTCGACCGGCACGTCGTGTGCGGTGACGAAGTCGGCGAAGGGTTCCAGCCAGTCGTCCGCGCCGGGCGAGATGGCCGGGCCGCCGACCTGCAACCCGGCGTCGACCTCCTTGACGGCGTGCGCGGTGACCTCGTAGAGCCGGTGGTAGGCGTCCCGGTCCGCGCCCTGCCAGAAGTCGGTCAGGTTGGGTTCGTTCCACACCTCGATCGGCCAGCCCCGTACCTCGTCGAGACCGTACCGGTCGACCAGGTGGGCCACCGTGGCGCGGACCAGGTCGGCCCACTCCGACCAGCAGCGGGGCGGGGTGACGTTGCCCTGCCACCAGAACACCGTCTGGTCGCCGGAGGCCAGCCCGGAGGGCATGAAGCCCAGCTCCACGAAGGGTCGGACACCCAGCCGGAGGTAGGCGTCGATCACCTGGTCGACGTAGGTGAAGGCGTGGTGCACCCGGCGTTCGCCCTGGTGCTGGTAGGGGCGGTGGACGCCGACGCCGTCGCTGAGCAGGCCGTGCCCGCGGATGTGCCGGAAGCCGATGTCCCGCTGGATCAGGGCCAGCGAGTCCTGGTAGTCGCGGCGCAGGGCCAGTTCGAAGCGCCCGGTGCCGACGCAGTGCCGCCAGGCATCGGTGAGCCGCCCCACGGGCTGGGCGGGAACGGTGATCCGCATCGTCGTCGTCCTCCGGTGGTCGCCGTGCCGGTGCCGGTGACCGGTCCGGCCGGGCCCGTGGCGGGGCCCGGCCGGACCGGGTCGGTCAGCCGTTGTCCTTCTCGAACCGCTCGTGCGCCTTGTTGACCAGTCCGATGTACTGGTCGGCGTTCTTGGCCTTCAGCTCACCGAGGTAGGCGTCCCACTCGGTGAGGGGCCGCTGGCCGAGGATGAACTTCAGCGTGTTCTGGACGACGTGGTCCTTCAGCGGGGTCTCCCAGAGCGACGCCTGCTCCCGTTCCTCGTCGGTGAGCGGGGCCGGCGGGTCCACCGGCAACGGCGTCCGGGCGTTCATCACCTTCTGGAACTCCATCTCCTCCGGGGAGAAGAAGGACTGCACCAGGTCGAGCTTGCCGCCGTAGGAGAACACCCCGTTGCCGAAGCCGAAGTCCTTCTGCAGGTGCTTGCTGCCCTTGGGGTTGAGCCCGATCATGTCGACGTCGGGATTCAGGGTGTACTTGCCGGCGGCGTCCTTGGTGAAGGTGGTCCCCTCGACGCCCCACTTGGCGAACTCCTGGCCGGCGTCGGAGTAGTACACCCAGTCGATGAACTGCATCAGCGCCACGAAGTTCTTGCTGTCCCGGGCCTTCTTGGAGATCATGATGCCGTTCTCCAGCCGGCTGGCCGGGTTGATCTCGCCGGCCGGGCCGACCAGCAGCGGGATCTTCGTCAGCTTGGCGTTCGGCTGGGTCTTGGCCAGGTCGGGGCGGTAGTCGTTGATGAGGGTCTGGGCGTTGCTGCCGATGACGAAGGACTTGCCGTTGGCGAGCTTCTGCCGGGCCTGGTCATCGGTCTGGGTGAAGCTCTCCGGGTCGAGCAACTTCTCGGCCACCAGCTTGTTGAGGTAAACGATCACCTGCTTGTACTGCTCGGTGGCACCGGTGTAGACGAACTTCTTCGCCGCCGGGTCCCAGGTGGCGGGGTTCCAGCTCCAACCGGTCCGCAGGCCGTGCGCGGCGCCGACGATGCTCAGCAGTTCCCCGCCCGGGTTCGGCTTGCTCCACCGGTCCGAGTACGGGTACGTGTCGGGGTAGCGCGCCTTCATCGCCTTGAGCACGGTGTACAGCTCGTCCCAGGTCTTGGGGATCTGGAGGTTGAGCTGCTGGAGGATGTCGGTGCGCATCGCGATCGAGTACTCCGCCCACGGCTTCTCGTGCAGGCCGGGGAGCAGGTAGAACTTGCCGTCGGACTGTCGCAGCGTGTCGAACTCCGGTTGGAGGTTCCACTTGGCGATCTTGTCCTTGAGGTGGGGCATCAGGTCCAGGTAGTCGCTCACCGGGAGGATCGCGCCGGAGGAGACGAAGGCGTTCTCCTGCGGGTGGTAGGTCTTCGGGATGATCAGCGGCGCATCGCCGGCACCGATCAGCAGGCTGCGCTTCTGCTCGTAGTCGCTCAGCGGCACGGCCACCGGTGCGAGCTTGACGTTGGTCCGCTTGGTCAGCTCCGACCAGAACAGCCAGTCGTCCTTGAGCGGATAGTTCGGGTGGTTGTTGTAGAGGATGGGGAAGGAGAGCGGCTCGGTCGCCTTGAACTGCGTGTCGATCCCGTAGTCGGCCATCGCGCCGGCCCGGTTGCCGTCGAGGTTCTTGGCCTCCGGGGCCTCCTCGGAGCAGGCCCCGACGAGGGTGAGGGTGAGCAGCCCGGCAGCGGCTATCGCCACGCGGCGCCACGTCCTGTGCAACATGGCTCGTCCTTTCGATCAGGTGGTGTGGGGGTGCAGTGGGGTGGAGCGGTCGGCCGGGCTACCCCTTGACCGCGCCGAGCATCACGCCGGACACGAAGAACCGTTGGACGAAGGGGTAGACCGCGAGGATCGGCAGCGTGGTGAGCACGATGGTCACGGCCTGGATGGTGGCCGCCGCCTGCACCGCGTCGGACTCGGCGACACCACCGGCCGACTGCGCCCCGGTCGCCCCGGCGATGAGGTTGCGCAGGTAGACCGTGACCGGGAGCAGATCCTGCTGGTCGAGGTAGAGGAACGCGGTGAACCAGGAGTTCCAGAAGGACACCGCGTAGAACAGCAGCATCGTGGCGATGATCGCCTTGGACAGCGGCAGCACGATCCGCAGCAGGGTGCCGTACGTGCTCAGCCCGTCGACCGCGGCGGCCTCCTCCAGCTCGACCGGCAGGCTCTCGAAGAACGCCTTCATCACCAGCAGGTTGAACACGTTGATCGCGTTGGGCAGGACCACCGCCCAGATGCTGTTCTTCATCCCCAGGCTGGTGATCAGCACGTAGTTGGGGATCAGCCCGCCGGAGAAGAACATGGTGAACACGGCGATCCCGACGAGCACCCCACGCCCTCTGAGCTGGTGCTTCGACAACACGTACGCGTAGCAGGTGGTCAACACGATCGAGATGGCGGTGGCCACGACGGTGTAGACCACGGTGTTGCGGTAGTTCGTCCAGAACATCGGGTCGGACATCACCAACCGGTAGGCGGTGAGGTTGAAGCCCTGCGGGACGAGGTTGACCTTGCCCGCGATGATCGGCGCCTCGTCGCTGAGCGACCGGGCCACGATGTTGACGAACGGGTAGAGCGTCACGATCACCACGAGGGTCAGCACGACCCCGTTGACCGCCTGGAACACCCGGTAGCCTCGGGTGGGTCGGATTCCCCGCGGCCGGCGGGCCCGCACGGGATCCGTCGTCTTCGGGCCGGCCGTGCCGGGGGCCACGGTCACCACAGGCTCGTCCCGACCGTGCGCCGGGAGATGGTGTTCGCCCCGAGGACCAGGACCAGCCCGATCACCGCCTCGAACAGGCCGATGGCGGCGGCGTAGCTGAAGTTGCTGGACTCGAAGCCCAACCGGAACAGGTACGTGGAGATCACGTCGGCGGTCGGGTACGTCAACGGGTTGTACAGCAGCAGGATCTTCTCGAACCCGACGGCCATGAAGGTGCCGATGTTGAGGATCAGCAGGGTCACCATCGTCGGCCGGATGCCCGGCAACGTGACGTGCCAGGTCTGCCGCCAGCGGTTGGCACCGTCGATCCGGGCCGCCTCGTACAGGTTCTCGTCGATGGTGGTGAGCGCCGCCAGATAGAGGATCGTCCCCCAGCCGACGGTCTGCCAGACCTCCGAGGAGACGTAGACGGCCCGGAACCAGCCCGGCTGTTGCAGGAACGCCACGCCGTCCCCGCCGATGCCCCGGACCACCTGGTTGACCGAGCCGTCCATCGACAGCAACTGCATCACCATCGCCGCCACGATCACGATGGACAGGAAGTGCGGCAGGTAGGACACCGACTGGACGAACCGCTTGAGCCGGCGGGCCCGGACCTCGTTGAGCAGCAGCGCCAGCACGATCGGCAGCGGGAAGCAGAACAGCAGGGTCAGCGTGCCCAGCACCAGGGTGTTGGTGAACACCTGCCAGAAGGTCGGGTCGGCGAGGAACAGCCGGAAGTACCGCAGGCCCACCCAGTACTCGCCGAAGACGCTCCCGCCGGGGCTGAACCGGCGGAACGCGATCACGTTGCCGATCATCGGCAGATACCGGAAGACCAGGAAGAACAGCAGCGGCAGGACGGCCAGCGAATAGAGCTGCCAGTCCCGGCTCAGGGCCCGCCGCCAGGGATGCCGGCGACGTCGGCGCGGTGTCGGGGCGGGGGCCGCCGCAGCCCGCCCCGGCGCCGGTGGGGGCGGCCGTAGCGTCTCGGATGTCATTCTCGGCCTCCTATCCGGCGTGCGGGCCGGTCGCGGCGGGCTCGACCCGTACCGACGTGAGCAGGTGCCGGCGGACGCCGACCTGGCGTTCCACGCCGGTCAGTCGCAGCGGCAGGGTGGCCGCCGGTTCGCCGCTGGACCGGCCGAACCGCAGTTCGACCTCGCCGGGTTCGACGATGCGCCGGCCGTCGCGCCCGGTGAACGAGGTGAGGTCGGCCGGCACGGTGAAGCTGACGTGCGCCGCCGCACCGGGGTCCAGCGGCACCCGGGCGAAGCCGACCAGCCGGACCACGGGTCGGGTGGTCTGCGCGACCGGGTCGTGCAGATAGAGCTGGACCACCTCGGTGCCGGCCCGCTGCCCGGTGTTGCGCACGGTGATCCGTACCGTCGCCTCGCCGTCGACCGGCCAGGCCGGCGGCCCGCCGGACTCCCCGGTGCCCGACGCCACCGGGTCGGTCCACGCGAAGGTGGTGTAGCTCAACCCGTGGCCGAACGGGTACGCCGCGGTGGGGTCGATCGAGGAGACCTCGGAGCGTCGACCCAGCGGCGGCGTCAGGTAGGTGCCCGGCAGGCCGCCCGCGTCGCGGGGGACGCTGACCGGCAGCCGCCCGGACGGGTTCACCGCGCCGGTGAGCACCTCGGCGAGCGCCTGCCCGCCACGCTGGCCGAGGAAGAACGCCTGGACGACGGCGGCGGCGCCGTCGTACTCGGGGCCGAGCGCGTAGGGCCGGCCGGTCATCAGCACCAGGACCACCGGCGTGCCGGTGTCGAGCACGGCCCGGACCAGTTCGGCCTGGGCGCCGGGCAGCCGCAGGTCGTCGGCGTCGCAGCCCTCGCCGGAGGTGCCCCGACCGAACATGCCGGCGCGGTCACCGACGGCGAGCACGCACACGTCGGCCCCCGCCGCCGCGGCGACCGCCGCCGGGATGCCCGAGGTGTCCCCGTCGGTGATGGCGCAGCCCGGCTCGTGCACGAGTCCCGGGACCCGTCGGGCGAGTTCGTCGCGCAGCGTGGGTAGCTCCAGGCCCAGCCCGTGCTCGGGATGGCGGACGCCGACGTGGTTGGGGAAGGAGTAGCAGCCGAGCAGGGCCATCGGGTCGTCGGCGACCGGACCGACCAGCGCGACCCGCAGGTCGGGGGCGAGCGGCAGCACGCCGTCGTTGCGCAGCAGCACCACCGACTCGCGGGCCAGCCGTACGGCGACGTCCCGGCTGGTCTCGTCGTCGAGCCGCAGGTTCGCCACGTCCTCGGGCAGCTCCTGCCAGCCCTCGTCGAGCAGCCCCAGTTCGATCTTCTGAATCAGCACCCGGCGCAGCGCGCGGTCGATCAGCGCCTCGTCGACCTCGCCGGCCCGGACCGCCGCCACCAGCGGCGCGCCGAAGGCGTCCACGGTGGGCAGTTCCACGTCGATGCCGGCGCGCAGGGCGAGCCGGGCGGCGTCGGCGGCGTCGGCGGCCACCCCGTGCAGGGTCTCCAGGAACCGCACCGCGAAGTAGTCGGCGACGAGGGTGCCGGTGAAGCCCCACTCGTCGCGCAGCAGGCCGGTCAGCAGTTCCTCGTCGGCGGCGACGGGCAGGCCGTCGATCTCGGCGTACGAGTGCATCACCGAGCGGGCCCCGCCGAGGCGCAGCGCCATCTCGAACGGCGGCAGGATGACGTCGGCCAGCTCCCGGCGGCCCATCGACACCGGGGCGAGGTTCCGGCCGCCCCGGGAGGCGGAGTAGCCCGCGAAGTGCTTGAGGGTGGCGACGATGCCGGCCCGTTCCAGGCCCCGCACGTACGCCGCTCCGGTCGTCCCGACCAGGTAGGGGTCCTCGCCGATGGTCTCCTCGGTGCGCCCCCACCGGTAGTCCCGGGTGACGTCGAGCACCGGGGCCAGTCCCTGGTGGACGCCGGCGGCCCGCATCGACCGGCCGATCCGACCGGCCATCTCCTCGACCAGCGGGGGGTCGAAGGACGCGCCCCAGCCCAACGGGGTCGGATAGACCGTGGCCCGCCAGGCGGCGAAGCCGGTGAGGCACTCCTCGTGCACCTGGGCGGGGATGCCGAACCGGCTCGCCGCGGCGATCTGCGCCTGGGAGGCGGCCAGCGAGCGGGCGCCGACGACCGGGTCGACCGGCGCGGTGCCGAACGGTCGGGTCAGTTGGCCGAGCCCGTGCCGGATGATGGTGCTCCACGGCGGGGCACCGTCGATCATGTCGGACTGGTGCGGGGCGACCCCTTCGCCGGAGGCTTCCGCGCCAACCCAGACCCCGACGAGCTGGGCGATCTTCTCCTCCAGCGACATGACCGGGACCAACGCGTCGGCCCGTTGCGCGGGTGAGCGTCGAGGGTCCCGCCACGGCTGGGTGTCCTGGGGCGCCGGGCCGTCGTCGACGGGCACCTGACTTCTCATGCCACACCTCTCACCTCGACCGCTCCCCCACCCGCGCCGCACGGATCGACGCGGTGTATCGGCGGAGGGTTCGAAAATTTCGTAAACAGCGGGTTACCTTTTTCGGGCAACTTAGGAGGCATCCACGGGACATGTCAAGGGTCCCAAATGGGATATACATTAACACTCTTCTCGCAAGGCGCATTCACCCCTGTCGAAATACCGTATCGATGTCGATCCCCGTTTCGCAGCGGACGTGCTAGAGTCCTCCGAAACTTTCGGAAGTGCCTGGTGAGGCTTCGATGACCGCGTCCCGCCCGATCACCCCACAGTCCTCGGCCACCATCGCCACCATCGCCGAGGAGGTCGGCGTCTCCGTGGCGACCGTCTCGAAGGTGCTCAACGGGCGCGCGGACGTCGCCGCCGAGACCCGGGCGCGGGTCGAGGAGAGCCTCGAACGCCACCGGTACCGTCGCCGCATCCGTCGGCAGTCGCTCGGCATCGACCAGATCGACGTGGTCTTCCACGAGTTCAACTCGGGCTGGGCGATGGAGATCATGAGCGGGGTGGAGGCGGTGGCCACCGCCGCCGGGCTCGGCATCGCCATCTCCCAGCTCGACGGGGAGCACCGACCCGCACCGCGCCGGCTGGACGCCCTCATCGCCCGCCGGCCGCTGGGCCTGCTCTTCGTGCTCTGCCACCCGACCCCGCCGCAGCAGCTCCTGCTGACCGAGCACCGCATCCCGTTCGTGGTGGTCGACACCGACAGCGCGACCTCGGCCTCGGTGCCGACCGTCGGCTCGAACAACTGGAACGGCGGCCTGCTGGCCACCCGACACCTGATGGAGTTGGGGCACCGGCGGATCGCCGTCATCTCCGGGCCCCGGGACGTGCTGTGCAGCCAGGCCCGCGCCGCCGGCTTCCGCTCCGCGCACGACGAGGTCGGGCTGACCCTGGACGCCGACCTGGTGCGCTACGGCAGTTTCTACGTCGACGGCGGGCACGCCCACGGGCTGGAGCTGCTGACCGGGCCCGACCGGCCCACCGCGATCTTCGCCGGCTCCGACCTCCAGGCCATCGGCGTGCTCCGGGCCGCCCGCCAGCTCGGCCTGCGGGTGCCCGAGGACCTCTCGGTGATCGGGTACGACGACCTGCCGGTCGCCGGCTGGACCGACCCGCCGCTGACCACCGTGCACCAGCCGCTGCGGGACATGGCCGGCACCGCCACCCAGATACTGCTGGAACTGGCCCGGGGCGGCGCCGTGGCGACCAGCCGGATCGACCTGGTGACCGAACTGGTCGTCCGGGAGAGCACCGCGCCACCCACCACCCGCCCCTGACCCCCCGAGGAACCCATGGCTGCCACCGAAGACCTGCGGCGGTACACGCCGACCGTCGTCGAGCCCGTCGACTTCGATGCGTTCTGGCGTACCACCCTCGACGGGGCGCGCACCCGGCCGGTGCTGGTCGACGTCCGCCCGCACCCGACCGACCTGCGCCTGGTCGACACCTGGGACGTCACCTTCGCCGGTTTCGACGGTGACCCGGTGCGGGCCTGGTACACCCGCCCGGCGGGGGTCGACGCCCCACTGCCCGCCGTGGTCGAGTACGCCGGCTACGGGCGCGGCCGGGGCCTGCCGCACGAGCGGCTGACCTGGCCGGTGGCCGGGTACGCGCACCTGCTGATGGACAACCGCGGTCAGTCCGGCCTGCACGGCGCGGGCGACACCCCCGACCCGCACGGGGTCTCCGGTGGGCCGTGGCCCGCCACCTGGGGCATCCTCGACCCGCACGACTACCACTACCGCCGGCTGATCACCGACGCGGTCCGGGCGGTCGAGGCCGTCCACGCCCTGCCCGGGGTGGACCCGGCCCGGGTCGCCGCCGTCGGCAACAGCCAGGGTGGCGGACTCGCCCTGGCGGTCGCCGGGCTGCGCGACGACCTCGCGGCGCTGCTGACCACCGCGCCGTTCCTCTGCGACGTCCAACGCGGGATCGAACTGACCGATGCCGCCCCGTACGGCGAGATCGCCCGGTACCTGGCGGTGCACCGGCAGGTCGAGGAGGCCGTCCGGCACACGCTGTCCTATGTCGACGGGGTGACCTTCGCCCGGCGGGCCATCGCGCCCGCGCACTTCGGCATCGGCCTGCGCGACAACGTCTGCCCCCCGAGCACCGGCTTCGCCGCCTACAACCAGTACGGCGCGGCGAACGGCCGCCCCGAGGCACCCTCCCGGCACCTGCACACCTACCCGTTCAACGGCCACGAGGGTGGCGAGGCCTGGCAGGTCGCGCGGCAGTTGCGCTGGCTCGACGCGCTGCTGCGACCGGCCACCGACCAGGCGGTGGGGTGACTCGCGGCCGGCAGGGTCGACTCCGGTCCCCATTCGTGCTCCCGGTGGGTCGTCCGTCCGGCAGGTCACCTGGGCATCGTCGCTCACCGATGTTGCCGATGTTAGCGATAACACGATATGGTGCATCCCGGCGGGAGCGCAGGGCACGCTCCGGCTGTGGATCACCGGTTCGTCCACTTCGGGGTCGGTGACCACCGGCACCGCACGGCGTCCACGACCAGTGACGAGTCCGGCTTCCTGGTCGTTGCGCGTGGCGCACCGTCCGCCCATCACCTCAGGGAAACCCGCCGGTAAGCGGTGCTCGGTCGCCCGCGAGCCGACGTCCGGGTGGCGTGCCGACGCACCTCTTCGTCCACCCACCGGACGAGGCGGCGACCTCCCGGGACGGTCGCCGCGCCGCACCGGTCCGCACCGCCACCCCAGGGAGTCTCCATGAGCGGCACGAGCTGCCCGAATGCCGGGCCACCCCCGTCCGACCGCCAACGCCTCGTCGACACCACCCCCGCCGGGCGACGGCTGCCCACCATGCGCCGGGGGCTGCGCCTGCTGGGCCTGGCCACCGCCGCCCTGGTGGCCGTGGTCGCCACCGGGTCGGTGGTGACCGCACCCGCCAGCGCCGAGTCCAACGGCGGGGTACGGGTGATGCCCCTCGGCGACTCGATCACCGACGGCTTCAACGTCCCCGGCGGCTACCGGATCGAGCTGTGGCAGCGGCTGGTCGCCGACGGCTACCGGGTCGACTTCGTCGGCTCGATGTTCAACGGCCCGTCCAACCTGGGCGACCACGACCACGAGGGCCACTCCGGGTGGACCATCTCCCAGGTCGACGCCAACGTGGTGAACTGGCTGCGGACGACGACCCCCCGGACGGTGCTGCTGCACATCGGCACCAACGACATGTACAACGCCTCCGGCGCCCCGGCCCGGCTCTCCACCCTGATCGACAAGATCACCAACACCGCACCGAACGCGGACGTCTTCGTCGCCACCATCATCCCGCGCAACGGCACCGAGTCGGCGGTACGCACGTTCAACGCGGCGATCCCCGGCATCGTGCAGAGCAAGGTCAGCGCCGGCAAGCGGGTGCACCTGGTGGACATGTTCAGCGCGGTGGGCACGGCCGACCTGGCCGACGGCCTCCACCCGAACGCCACCGGCTATCGCAAGATGGCCAACACCTGGTACAACGCCCTGCGGGCGGTGCCCGGCAGCCTCGGTGGCAACACGCCGACCACCCCGCCGACCACCGCCCCGCCCACCACGCCGCCGCCGACCACGCCGCCGCCGACCACCCCGCCGCCGACCACCCCGCCGCCCTCGGCCGGCTGCCGGGTCGGGTACACGGTCAGTGCCTGGAACGCCGGTCTCACCGCCTCCATCAGCGTCACCAACACCAGCGGCACGGCGGTCGACGGCTGGGCGCTGGCGTTCACCCTGCCCGGCGGGCAGACCATCACCAGCGGCTGGAACGCCAGCTACGCGCCGACCAGCGGGGCGGTGACCGCCCGCAACGTCTCCTACAACGGCACGATCGCGCCGAACACCTCGGTCGACGTCGGCTTCCAGGCCACGCACACCGGCAACACGGCCCGACCGGCCTCGTTCACGCTCAACGGCACCGCCTGCACGGTCGCCTGACCGCCGTCCGGCACCGGTGTGCGTGCGCACCGGTGCCGGACGCCTCCCGACCACCCGACTCCCACCACCCCCAGTAGGAGTACCGCATGCCACTCACCAGAAAGTTGCCGGCACGGCTGGTCCTGGCCGCCGGTCTGATCGCCGCCGGAACAGCGGTCGCCCTGCCGGCCGAGGCCGCGGCCGCCGGCTGCACGGTCGACTACACCGTCTCGTCCGAGTGGGGCGGTGGCTTCGGCGCGAACGTGGCCATCACCAACCTGGGCGACCCGATCGACGGCTGGACCCTGACCTGGTCGTACGGGGCCGGGCAGCAGGTCACCCAGGCATGGAACGCCACCGTCACCCAGTCCGGCGCCCAGGTGACCGCCCGCAACGTCAGCTACAACGGCGCCATCGGCACCGGGGCCAACGTGTCGTTCGGGTTCAACGGCTCGTGGAACGGCAGCAACCCGAAGCCGACGAGCTTCACCCTCAACGGCGTCACCTGCACCGGCGGCACGACCACCCCGCCGCCCACCACACCCCCGCCGACGACGCCGCCACCGACCACGCCGCCACCGACGACGCCGCCGCCGACCACCCCGCCGCCCACGACGCCGCCGCCGACCACCCCGCCGGGACAGTGGCCGCCGTCGTCCACCTTCGCCAACCCGGTGCTCTGGCAGGACTTCGCGGACATCGACATCCTTCGGGTGGACGACACCTACTACTACTCGGCGTCGACCATGCACTACTCCCCCGGCGCGCCGGTGCTGCGCTCCTACGACCTGGTCAACTGGGAGTTCGCCGGTCACTCGGTGCCCAAGCTGGACTTCGGCCAGAAGTACGACATGACCGGCGGGCGTGGCTACGTCCGGGGCATCTGGGCGTCGTTCCTGGGCTACCGCAAGAGCAACAAGACGTTCTACTGGGGCGGCTGCATCGACTTCAACAAGACCTACATCTACACCGCCCCGTCGGCCGAGGGACCGTGGACCAGGCACACCACGCTCGACCAGTGCTACTACGACGCCGGCCTGCTGGTCGACGACAACGACACCATGTACGTCGCGTACGGCAACACGCAGATCAGCGTGGCCCAACTGTCGGCTGACGGGAAGACCCAGGTCCGGTCGCAGCAGGTGTTCAGCACCCCGTCGAGCGTGGGCACCCTGGAGGGGGCCCGGTTCTACAAGCGCAACGGCAGCTACTACATCTTCCTCACCCGGCCGGCCAACGGTCAGTACATCCTGAAGGCGTCGAACCCGTTCGGGCCGTACACCATGCAACAGGTGCTGCTGAACCTGCCCGGACCCATCGCCGGCGGTGGTGTGCCGCACCAGGGCGGCATGGTGCAGACGCAGAACGGTGACTGGTACTACATGGGGTTCGTGGACGCCTACCCCGGCGGCCGGGTGCCCGTGCTCGCCCCGGTCACCTGGAACTCCAGCGGCTGGCCCGTCCTGCAGACGGTCAACAACACCTGGGGCGGCTCGTACCCGTACCCGAACGTGCCGCGACCACCACGGACCGTCAAACCGATGACCGGCACCGACACCTTCGCCGGCACCACCCTCGGCCCGCAGTACGAGTGGAACCACAACCCGGACAACACCAAGTGGTCGGTCAACGACGGCCTGCGGTTGCAGACCGCCACGGTGACCAACGATCTCTACAACGCCCGCAACACGCTGACCCACCGCATCCAGGGTCCCCGGTCGACCGCGACCATCGAACTCGACTACTCCACCATGCGCGACGGTGACCGCAGCGGCCTGGCGATGCTACGGGACCAGTCGGCCTGGATCGGCGTGCGCCGCGACAACGGCGCGACCCGGGTCGCCGTGGTCAACAACCTGACCATGGACAGCAACTGGAACACCACCAACACCGGCACCGAGGTCGCCGGGGCCGGCATCTCCGGCGGCAAGATCTGGCTGCGGATCAACGCGGACATCAGCCCTGGCTCCGGTCGGCAGGCCCGCTTCTCCTACAGCACCGACGGGGTCACCTTCACCTCGCTCGGCCCGGCCTTCACCCTCAACAACGCCTGGCAGTTCTTCATGGGCTACCGGTTCGCCATGTTCAACTACGCCACCAGTTCCCTCGGTGGCGCGGTGACCGTCAAGAAGTTCGACCTCGCCAAGTCGTAGGCCCCCGTTCCCGGTCCGCCGTCCGACCGCCTCCGGGTGCTCGGGCGGCGGACCGCGTCCCACCCACCACCCCGCGCAAGGAGCCTCACCGTGCCCGCCTCACACACCCGATGGGCCACCGTCCCACCTCACCCGTCCACACCCCGCACCGGCCTGCCGGCGCACGCCACGGCCGCCCCGGCCGGGCCCCGCGCCGGCCGGACCCGGACGGCGGTGCTGCTGGTCCTGACGATGCTGGCCAGCATGCTGACCGCCGCGACCCCGGCCCAGGCGGCCCCCGCCGTCCGGGCCACCAACCCGCTGGTCGCGCAGCGCGCCGACCCGCACATCGTCCGGCACACCGACGGCTACTACTACATGACCGCCACCGCCCCCGAGTACGACCGGATCGTGCTGCGCCGGGCCACCACCCTGCAGGGCCTGTCCACCGCCCCGGAGACCGTCATCTGGCGGCGGCACAGCAGCGGGATCATGGGCGCGCACATCTGGGCCCCGGAGATCCACTTCATCGACGGCCGGTGGTACGTCTACTTCGCCGCCGGGGCCACCGACAACGTCTGGGCGATCCGGATGTACGTCCTGGAGGGCACCGGGGCCAACCCGCTGACCGCGAGCTGGGCGGAGAAGGGTCAGATCCGTACCCCCTGGGAGACCTTCGCCCTGGACGCGTCGACGTTCGTCACCAACGGCGTGCGCTACCTGATCTGGGCGCAGGGGGAGCCGGGCATCGCCACCAACTCCAACCTCTACATCGCCCGGATGGCGAACCCGTGGACGCTCAGCGGCACCCCGACCCGGATCGCCGTGCCCACCCTGGAGTGGGAGATGCGCGGCGGGGTCAAGGTCAACGAGGGGCCGACCGTGCTGCAACGCAACGGCCGGATCTTCCTCACCTACTCGGCCAGCGCCACCGACGCCAACTACTGCCTCGGCCTGCTCACCGCGTCGGCCGGCAGTGACCTGCTCCAGGCGTCGTCCTGGGTGAAGTCGCCGCAACCGGTCTTCACCAGCAACGCCGCGACCGGTCAGTGGGGGCCGGGGCACAACTCGTTCACCGTCTCCGAGGACGGGCTCAGCGACATCCTCGTCTACCACGACCGCAACTACCGGGACATCAGCGGGGACCCGCTGCGCGACCCCAACCGGCGGACCCGGGTCCAGAAGGTCTACTGGAACGCCGACGGCACCCCGAACTTCGGCATCCCGGTGCCCGACGGCGTCACCCCGGTCCGGCTGCGGTCGGACAACCAGCCCGACCGGTTCGTCCGGCACTGGGAGTACCGGGCCCGGCTGGAGGCGAACGTGACGAACCTGGCCGACTCGCAGTTCCGCCTGGTGCCCGGCCTGGCCGGCGGCAACACGGTCTCCCTGGAGTCCACCAACTTCCCCGGCTACTACCTGCGGCACCGCAACTGGGAGGTGTGGGTCGAGCGCGACGACGCCTCCTCGACGTACCGCGCCGATGCCAGCTTCGCGCAACGGACCGGCCTGTCGAACTCCGTCGGGGTGTCGTTCGAGGCGATCAACTATCCCGGCCAGTACCTGCGGCACAGCGGCGGCCTGCTCTATCTGCGGACCGTCACCGACGCCACCGGCAACGCCGACGCCACCTTCGTCCTGGAGTGACCCCACGCCTGCCGGGCCGCCCGCACGGGTGGCCCGGCAGGCCGGTCGGCACCCGTGATCGACGACGACCGTTCAGGGACGGAGCGCTACCCGATCATGGCCTATAGTAGCCTCCATGGCTAGCCGAGCGGTGATGTCGGTCGATGAGGCGCGGGCCTGGCTCGCCGAGGTCATCTCCGGTGCCGACCGGCTGCGCCTGGAGTCCGTGGACGGCGCTCAGGTGGTGGCGGTCGCCGGCCCCGACTGCCTGGAGCTCCGCCTCGACGGCACGATCTCCGGGCCGGCCATGTTCTGGGCGATGGACCTGACCGGCTTCGTCGCGGTCACCGTGCTGATCGGTCCGGCGCCCGCGATGGTCCTGGCACACAGCAGCATCAGCTTCCTCGAACCCGCCGAACCCGGCGCGCTACGGGTCACCGCCGAGGTGATCAAGTTGGCCAGCCGGTCGGCCGTGGTGGACGCCCGGGCCAGTGACCACCGGGGGTGTCTGGTCGCCGCAGCCACCCTGCACTTCGCCCTGCCGTCCCGGGCCGCCCGGGCGGCCCTGCGCGCCGAGCACGCCGCCCAGGCCAGCAGCTGACCCACCCGGCCGGGCCGGGCCGCCGACGGGCTCACCCGACGACGGGCTCACCCGACCACCGGGTCACCCGACCACCGGGTCACCCGGCGACGCGGGTCACCGCGCCGGCTCACTGCGGGCGGTCCACCACACAGGTGCGCCGCTGCCATGGATAGGTCGGCAGGTCGACCACCGCACGGCCCGACGGCGTCGGCACCGGCTCGTCCGGGCCGAGCACCCGCACGTCCGGGTGGGCGGTGCCGGCCGCCACCGCGCGCAACGCCGCCACCGCGTCCGCCGGGCCGGACGCCCGCACCCACACCGCGTGCGCGAGCCGGGTACGCCCCCCGGCGGCGGTGGTGGCGAACGCCGGATAGTCCGCCGCCGGCAGCACCGCCAGCCGGTCGGCGTAGTGCCGGGCCAGCACGGCCAGCGCCGGCCCGGTGGCCGCCGACACCGGGAACCCGTCCGCCGCCGGCAACGCAGACGACGCGACCGGCGGGGCGGGTGACAGCACCGCGAAGGCGTTCGTGCCGCTCATCCCGTACGAGCTGGTCGAGGCGCAGGCCCCGAGCCGGTCGTCCCAGGGCACCGGGGCGACCGGGATGTCGACGCCGGTGCCGGTGAGATCGATCCGGGGGTTCAACGTCCGGAAGTTGGCCTGCGGCGCGATGGTGCGCCGTTGCAGGCAGAGCACCGCCTTCACCAGCCCGAGCACCCCCGCGGCGGACTCGGTGTGGCCGAGGTTGCCCTTGACCGAGGCCACGTACAGCGGCGGGCCGTCGGCGCGACCCAGCGCCGCCACGATCGCCGCCATCTCGGCCGGGTCGCCGAGCGGGGTGCCGGTGCCGTGCGCCTCGTGGTAACCGACGTCCCGGACGGCGATCCCGGCGGCGGCCAGCACCGCGTCGATCAGCCTCGACTGGGCCGACACGTTCGGCGTGGTGAACGTCGCCGTCCGCCCGTCGTGGTTGATCCCGGTGCCGCGCAGCACCGCGAGCACCCGGTCACCGTCGCGGTGCGCGTCGGCCAACCGCTTCAGCACCAGCATCGCGCAGCCCTCGCCCCGGACGAACCCGTTCGCCTCGGCGTCGAAGGGACGCGACCGGCCGTCCGGCGACAACGCGCCGGTCTGCGCCACCGACCGGGTGGTGCTCGGCGCGAGGATCAGGTTGACCCCGCCGGCGACCGCCGTGTCGCAGTCACCGGCCGCCAACGCCCGACCCGCCGTGTGCACCGCCACCAGCGACGACGAACAGGCGGTGTCCAGCGCGAAGACCGGCCCCTGCAACCCCAGCGTGTACGCGATCCGGCCGGCGGTGAAGCTGTGCCCGTTGCCGATCGTCCAGTACGAGTTCGGATCGCCGGTCAGCCACTGCCGGTAGTCCCGCCCGGTCACCCCGACGAAGACACCGGTCGCCCCGGCGACGGCGGCGACCGGGATCGCGGCGTGCTCGAACGCCTCCCACACCACCTCGAGCAGCAGCCGGTGCTGCGGGTCGAGGACCCGCGCCTCCCGGGGTGAGATGCCGAAGAACTTCGGGTCGAAGTCGAACACCGCGTCGCAGTAGCCGCCCCGGGTCACCATGCCGTCCCACTGGGCGCCGAACCCGGCCCGGCGGTCGTCGGGCAGCTCGCCGGTGAGGTCCCGGCCGGCCAGGATCGCCGACCAGTACGCGTCGAGACTCGACACCCCGCCGGGTGCGCGGACCGCCATCCCGACGACCGCGATCGGGGTGGGCACTACAGCACCCGACGCATCCAGCCGTGGGTGTCGGCAGCCCGGCCGGACTGGATGTCGAGCAGCCGCTCCCGGAACTGCTGGGTGTACTTGCCCGGCGCCCCGTCGCCGATGGTCAGGGCGAAGTCGTCGCTCTTGAGCCCGATGATCGGGGTGATCACCGCCGCCGTGCCGGCGGCGAACGCCTCGGTCATCGACCCGTCGGCGAACCCGTCCCGCATCTCGTCCAGGTCGATCGTGCGCTGCACCGGCTCCAGCCCGTGCTCGGCGGCGAGGGTCAGCACGCTGTCCCGGGTCACCCCGTCCAGGATGGTGCCCAACCCGGGGGTGAGCAGTTGGTGGTCGCGGGTCACGAAGAAGACGTTCATGGTGCCCGACTCGTCGATGCTGCGCCGCCCCTCGCCGCCCAGGTAGAGCACCTGCTCGCAACCGTGCCCGAGGGCCTCCCGCTGCGGGGCCAGGCTGGCCGCGTAGTTGCCGCCGCACTTGGCCGCGCCGGTGCCACCGATCGACGCCCGGCTGTAGGTGGTGCTGACCCAGAGCGTCACACCGGTGACCCCGTTGGGGAAGTACGACCCGGCCGGGCAGGCCAGCACGCAGTAGGTGACCTGCTGGGCGGGACGCACCCCGAGGAACGCCTCCGAGGCGAACATGAACGGTCGCAGGTAGAGGCTCTGCTCACCCCCGTACGGCGGCACCCAGGCCTCGTCGGCGCGGACCAGCGCGGCCACGCTCTCGACGAAGGTCTCCTCGTCCAGCTCGGGCAGGACCATCCGGCGGGCCGAGGCGGCGAACCGGCGGGCGTTGAGTTCCGGGCGGAACAGCCAGACACTGCCGTCGGCGTGCCGGAACGCCTTGAGCCCCTCCAGGATCTCCTGCGCGTAGTGCAGGACCGCCGCGCCGGGGTGCATCGTGAACGGCGCCAGCGCGCCCACCCGCTGGTCGTGCCAACCGGCGTCCGGCGACCACACGGCGGTCGCCATGTGGTCGGTGAAGTGCCGGCCGAATCCCGGGTCGGCGAGGATCTCCTCCCGGGTCTGCGGCGGGGTCGGGTGGTCGGTGGGGACCAACGGGAACTGCGCGGTCATCCGGGCTCTCCTCGCGACGGGGTTTCGGTGAACACGACGACGCAGTTCTGCCCGCCGAAGCCGAAGGCGTTGGTGAGCGCCGCCCGCACCGGCATCTCCCGGGCCTGGTGGGGCACGTAGTCCAGGTCGCAGTCCGGATCGGGCTGGTGCAGGTTGACCGTCGGCGGGACGACGCCGTCGCGGATCGCCATCGCGCACACCATCGCGCCGAGGGCGCCCGCCGCGCCGATCAGGTGGCCGAGCATCGACTTCGGCGCGCTGACCGCGACCCGGTCGGCCGCCGCGCCGAGCGCCGCCCGGATCGCCACCGTCTCGGTCAGGTCGTTGGCCTTCGTCGAGGTGCCGTGGGCGCAGACGTAGTCGACGTCGTCGGGGCGCACCCCGGCGCGGTCCAGCGCCTGCCGGATGGCCTCGGCCGCGTAGACCCCGCCGGGGCGGGGCGCGCTCACGTGGAACGCGTCGCTGGTCAACGCGCCACCGGCGACGGTGGCGTAGGGGGTGACGCCCCGGCGACGGGCGTGCGCGGCGGACTCCAGCACCAGGATCACCGCGCCCTCACCGAAGACGAAGCCGTCCCGGTCGGCGGAGAACGGCCGGCTCGCGCCGGTCGGGTCGTCGTTGCGCTGGGACATCGCCCCCATGCTGACCAGGCCGGCGAACATGGCCGGGGTGATCGCCGCGTCGGTGCCGCCGCAGATGACCACGTCGGCCTCGCCGGCCAGGATCAGCCGGCGGGCGTCGAGCAGCGCGTACGCGCCGCTGGCGCAGGCCAGCGCACTGGCGTTGACCGGCCCGTGCGCGCCCACCTCGATGGCCACCTCGCAGGCCGGCATGTTGGTCAGGGAGGAGGGCACGAAGTGCGAGAGGGGCGCGGTCGGGTCGGGGGCGAGCAGCCCGCGTACGGTGGCCTCGACGGTGTCGAAGCCGGCGACGGCGGCGTTGACGACCACGCCGACCCGGGCGGCGTTGCCGGCGTCGACGGTGAGCCCGGCGTCGGCGACCGCCTCGCGGGTGGCGACCACCGCGAACTGGCTGAACCGGGCCATCCGTCGCAGCTGTTTGCCGGTGAAGTGTTCGGCCGGCGCGAAGCCCCGCACCTCGGCGGCGATCCGGGTGGGCAGCGCGGCGGCATCGAAGGCGGTGACCGGGCCGACGCCCGACTTGCCGGCCAGCAGGCCCTGCCAGGTGCTGTCGCGGTCGAGACCGAGCGGCGTGACGGCGCCGATGCCGGTGATGACGACGTCGTCGGTCACCATCTCGCCGTCGCCCCCCAGCATCCCGCCATGGCTCCGCTCTCCCGCCACTGAACGACCGATAGAACACTATCAGTCACCATCGACGTCCGGCAGCCGTCCACCGCACCGCGTGCCGCGCGCGGACGGCCGCCCTGGTCGATCCCGTCGACCGGCCGCAGCGCCCTACGCATCGCGCCCCGTCCCCCGGGCGAGCACGGGCCCGGCACGCCACGCGTCGGCCCCGGCCCCGGTGGGCGGCGCCGACCCGCAGATCACGTACTCGGTCGGCGCGACGAGCCCCGGTCGGCCGGGCAGCGCGTCGAGGACCCGCCGGTGCAACTCCTCGGGCGAGCAGGAACCGGACACGTAGGCGGTGACCCCGCCGTCGGCCGACGGCTCGGCGAAGGCCGCCGCCCCGGCGACCTCGCCGACCAGCTCCGCCACCGTGTGCGGACGGACCCAACCGGCCGGGGTGGACACCCAGTCGGGGCCCCGGTGGGCCGGGGTCAGGCCGATCCGGTCGGCGATCTCGGCGACCCGGACCGCGCCGGTGACCGCCTGGCACAGCAGCGTCTCGATCCCCCGGATGATGGTCTCGCCGAGCCCTCCGGGGAGGTAGGCCGTGTCGACCAGCAGCCCGAGCCGGCACCGACCGTCACCCAGGTTGCTGGCCGCGACATAGAACCGCATGTCGCTCTTGGACAGTGGCTCCAGCCGCGAGTATCGGGAGTCCCGGCGCAGCACGGCGAGGCGCTCCGATCCCGGGTCCGGGTCGGCCGTGGCCCAGTCGCTGCCCCGGTGCCCGTTGTTGAAGTAGGCGGACAGGTCGAACGCCACCCCGCGCCGCCGGCCGACCTGTTCGACCACCGTGCGCACCCCGGCCGGGTCGCACGGGGCTCGGCGGTACGCGTCGAACGCGGGCCGGTGCAGCTGCCGGATGGCGGTGAGCAGGTCGGCGTCCTCGTCGACCCGGTGCACCAGCAGGGCGTCCAACGTGTTCAGGGCGATCAGGTCACGACTGTCCCGGTCCAGGCGGTTGCCGGCGATCAGCTTGAACACCCCGGTGCGGTGCCCGTTGTAGGCGGTCAGGACCAGCGTGGTCAGGCAGAGCAGCACGGTCGAGAAGGAGGTACGGGTCCGGGTGGCCAGCGCCGTCGCCGCCGCGGTGACCGCCGTGGAGTCCAGCAGGTGCCGTTCGATGGGCTGGTCGCCGGTCGCCGCGCGCGGCAGGTCGAACATCGAGGGCGGGGCGGCCGACAACCCCTGCTCCCAGTGCCGCAGCCCCAGCCGGCTCTGCTGCCGGCCGGCCGTCGACTGTTGGAAGGCGGCCTGTGCCAACGGCTGCGCCCCGCTCCCGGCGGTCGGCGTCTCCTGCGGCGACGGCGCGTCGGTGAGCCGGCCGCGCAGCAGCGCGGTGAGGGTGTTGAAGGCCCAGCCGTCGAACGCCAGGTGGGAGCCGACGAGGGCGACCGCGCTGATCCGGCCGGCCCGGTCCCGGACGCAGCCGACCCGTAGCGGCCACTCGGCCTCGTGGTCGAACGCCGCAGCGGTCAACGTGGCGACGAGTTCCGCACCGACCCGTGCCGGGTCGCCGTGGTCGTCGACCACCACGATGTCGTACGCCCCGGCGGCGGCGACCTGCTGCTGCGGCTGGTCGGCACGGTCGACGTACCGGGTCCGCAGGGTCTGGTGCGCCTCGATCAGGGTCCGCAGGACGGCGTGCAGTCGGGCCGGCGCGACCGGTGCGGGGAGCACCAGGGCCTCGCCGATGTTGAACTGGTTCGCCTCCTTGCCGAACCACTGCATCGGCCCCCACATCACGCTCTGCGCCCAGGTCAGCGGCCCGGCCGCGGCCTCACCCGTGGCGAACGGCAGGCTGACCGTGCCGACGTCGGTGGTCGCGTCACTCACCCGGTCCCCCTCCGGACGATCGTCGGTACGCACTACGCGCGCTGCGCCGACGCGAGCGGACCGGACGACCTCGGGGTCAGCCGCAGCGGCAGGTGGTCGAGCCCCCGGAAGGCCGGGCTCTGCACCTTGACCAGTTCGCCGATGAGTGCGATGTCGTCGGTGCGCTCGATGAGCATCCGCAGGAAGGTGGTGGCCTGGAGGCGGGCCAGGTGCGCGCCGACGCAGGTGTGGATGCCCGCCCCGAAACCGAGGTGGCCGTCGGTCACCCGGTCGATCCGGTAGGCGTTGGGGTCGGGGAACTTGCGCGGGTCCCGGTTGCCGGCGGCGAAGGACAACTCCACCCGGGCGCCCTGCGGGATGGTGGTGTTGCCGACGACGACGTCGGTCGTGGCGGTGCGGAAGACGTTCTGCACCGGCGGGTAGAACCGGGCGGTCTCCTCGATCGTCGACGCGATCAGCTCGGGCCGCTCCCGCACCAGCCGGAGCTGGTCGGGGTGGTTGAGCAGCGCGTCGAGCATGTTGCCCAGGAAGTGGGTCATCGTCTCCTGCCCGCCCACCAGCAGGGTGAGGCACAGCCAGAGGATCTCGTTCGCGGTCACCCCGCCGGAGGCCGCCGCGGCGAACAACTTCGACACCACGTCGTCGCGGGCCGGTTCGGTCCGCCGCCGGGTGAGCAGGTTGCCCAGGTAGCCGGAGAGGCCGGCGATCGACGACAGGGCGGCCTTGGCGGCCTGCAACCGCAGCGCGTTCTCGGCCGGGTCCTCCGGGGCGTCCTCACCGACCTTCGCGTTGGCGATGAAGCTCTCCAGCACACCGGCGGTGAGCTTGAGCTTGGCGAGGTTGTCGTCGGGCACCCCGACGATGGTGGTGATCACCTTCACCGGTTGCAGGATGATCGCCTGCTGGACGAGGTCGATGTCGCCGGTGGCGACGGCCTCGTCGAGCAGTTCGCCGCAGACCTGCTCGATGAACGGCCGCCAGAACTGCACCCCGCGCGGGGAGAAGTCGTGCCGGATCAGGGCGCGCAGCCGGGTGTGGTCCGGTTGGTCGAGCCCGAAGAGCACCGGCAGCTTGGAACGGTGGTAGGCGATCCCGTCGGCCGACGAGAGTCCGGTGTGGTTCTTCGCCGCCAGCCGGACGTGGTCGTACCGGATCACCAACCACATGTCGCGCTGTGCCAGGTAGAGCGGTTCCTCCGCGCGGAGCAGGTCCGCGTAGGCGGGGTACGGGTCGTCCATGGACTCGGGCGAGAAGGGATCGAACTCTTCGGTACGCGTCGCGCTGGTCACTGCCATGTCCTCCGGAATCGATGGGGGCCGGTCACCGGTACGCCCTGGCCTGGAGTGCGAACATCTCGGCGTATCGGCCGCCGGCGGCGAGCAGGTCGGCATGGCTGCCGACCTCGGCGACGCCGCCGTCGGCGAGCACCACGATCAGGTCGGCCAGTTGCACGGTGGAGAACCGGTGGGACACGAACACGCTCACCGCGCCGGTCCGGGCGGCCACCTCACGCGCCTGGTCGCGGTAGCGGGCGAACAACGCGTGCTCGGCCTCCGCGTCGAGGGCGGCGGTCGGCTCGTCCAGCACCACCAGCAGCGGGTCGTCGCGCATGAACGCCCGGCCGAGGGCGAGCTTCTGCCACTGACCGCCGGACAGCTCCGCCCCGTCGGTGTGGCTGCGCCCGAGCGGGGTGTCCAGCCCCTCGTCGAGCTGCCCGACCAGGTCCTCCGCCCCGGCCCGGCCCAGCGCCGCCCGTACCGCCGGGTCGTCGTCGTGGCGGGGCAGGTCACCGATGCCGACGGTGTGCCGGGCCGGCAGCTCGAACCGGACGAAGTCCTGGAAGCCGGCGGCGATCCGCTCGCGCCAACGCGGCAGGGACAGCTCACCCAGCGCGACACCGTCGACGAGGATCCGGCCGGACGTCGGTGCCAGCAGGCCGCAGAGCAGTTTGACCACCGTGGTCTTGCCGGCGCCGTTCTCGCCGACGACGGCGACCGTGGTGCCCGCCGGCAGGTGCAGGTCGAGGCCGGTGACCACCGGTCGCGACCCGCCGGGGTAGCGCAGCGCGACCCCGGCCAGCCGGATGCCCTCACGCAGCCGGGCCGGCGGCACACCACCGCCCCCGGTGGGCCGGTCGGCGGCCTCGACGGAGGACCCCGGGTCGCCGGCCGCAGCCAGCGGGGCGTCGACCGACGTGGGACGGTCGACCGGGGTGCGGTGACCGGGGGACGCGGGACGGTCGGCGACGCCGACCAGGTCGTGCACCTCGTCGAGCCGGCGGTAGACGCTGCGCAGCCGCTGGAGGTCCTGCAACACCCCGACCGCCGCCGCCACCTGCTGGTTGACCTGCGCCGCGATGGTGACGACCAGGATGACGTCGCCCACCCCGCGCCGGCCGGCGACGGCGTCGCGCAGGATCACCAGGACCGCCCCGATGTAACCGGCCGCGAACGCCAACTGCCCGGTCATCCGCACCAGGCTCGCCACCAGCTGGGCCCGCCACAACCGGCGGGTGGCGTCCTGCCAGTGCCTGCGGTGCCGCCGCCGTACCTCGTCGGTCAGGCCGAAGATCCGCAGCTCCTTGCCGGCGGCGGCGTCGGTGCTGAGCCGGAACAGCCCGACGGCACGCCGGGTGGACTCGGCGCCCGCCTCCCGCGCCCGGTTCACCATCCGCTCCGCCCACCGCCCGGCCAGCAGCGGCGGCACGGCGGCCAACGGCAACAGCAACAACAACGGATGGAGTACGGCCAGCACCACCGTCGTCAGCGTCATCGCCACGGCCAGGCCGACGCCGGTCAGCACGGCCTGGAGGCCGACCCGGAGCTGTTCGACGTCCTGCTCCAGCACGGTGATCTTGTCGGCGAACTCGGACCGCTCGAAGTGCGCCATCCCGGACGACCCGTTGGTGGCCTCCATCAGCTCCTGGTGCACGTGCAGGACGTCGAGTTCGGCGAGTTCGAAGTAGGCGATGTGGGCGAAGTGACCGAAGGTCAGCCCGGCGATCAATCCGACGGCCACGGCGACCCCGGCGAGGCTCGCGGTGACCGGCCGGCCGGCGTTGACGGCGTCGAAGAGTACCCGCAGCAGCACCGCCACCAGGGGCCACGCCACCGCCCCGGCGACGACCAGGACCAGCGCGGTCAGCGCCTTGCGCCGATCCTGGCGCAGCGAGGTCCGCCACAGCGACCACCCGGCGGAGAGCAGGCCGCGGCTCATCGGGCGCTCCGCGGCGACCCGACGTCCACCGGCATGCCGTCGGCATCCACCGGACCGCCGCCGAGGTCGGTGTCCGACAGGTCGCCGTCCGACAGGTCGGTGTCGGAGCGGGTGGCGAAGCGCTGCGCCTGGAGGGAGAACAGCCGGGCGTACCGGCCGCCCAGGCTGAGCAGCTCCGCATGCGAGCCCTGCTCGACCACCCGCCCCTGCGCCAGTACGACGATGTGGTCCGCCCGACGGACGGTGGCGAACCGGTGCGAGATCAGCACCGTGGTGACCCCCGTGGTGGCGGCGATGATCTCGTCGAAGAACCGTGCCTCGGCCCGGACGTCCAGGCTGGCCGTCGGCTCGTCGAGCACCAGCACCGACGCGCCGTGCCGGATGGCGAACAACGCCCGCGCGATCGCCACCCGCTGCCACTGCCCGCCGGACAGGTCCACCCCGCCGCGCAGCTGACCGGTCAGCGGGGTGTCCAGCCCGAGCGGCAGCGCGTCGAGGGCGTCGAGGATGCCCGCGGCGTCGGCGGCGGCACGGATGCCGTCCCGGTCGTCGGCGTGCGCGATCGCGCCCAGCGCGATGTTGTCGGCGGCGCTGGTCTCGTACCGCAGGTAGTCCTGGAAGATGACCGCCAGGTGACGTCGCCAGTCGGCCGGCGGGAGGTCGTCGATCGGGGTGACGCCGACGGTGATCCGGCCCGCGTCGGGCAGCGCCAGCCGGGCCAGCAGCTTGACCAGGGTGGTCTTGCCGGCGCCGTTGAGCCCGACGATCGCGGTGCACGCACCGGCCGGCAGGGTGAGGTCCAGATCGGTGAAGACCGGCGCCGTGCGGTGCGGATAACGGAAGGACACCGCCTCGAAGCGGATGTCCGCCGGGCCGGCCGGCCGGTCGACGACCCGCCCCGGCGGGGGCGCGACCGTGGGGCCGGTCGCCACGTCCCCGGTGGACGTGCGCTCGCGCATCCCGGTCCGGAACTCGCCGACCGCCCGGTAGGCGTTCATGCCGAACTGGGTCTGCACGTCGGCCTCGGGATAGAACTCCCCGAGCTGGACCGCCGCGAGCACGGCCTGGATCACCAGCGCCAGCCGGGTCAGCCCGACCTGCCCGTCGCCACCGGCCAGGCCCAGCGCGGCGAGCACCGCGACGAGCGCCGTCAGCCCGACGGCCGTGTAGAGGAAGTACGGCTTGAGGTAGACCCGCCGCCGCTGCGCCCACACCGGGCGCATCCAGTTCAGGTACGCCTCCCGGTACTGCTCGCGCAGCCACGGCAGCAGGCCGAAGATGCGGATCTCCTTGGCCGCGGGCCGGCCCATCGCCACGCCCCGGAAGTAGGTCAGCCGACGGACCCGGGCGACCACCGCACCGTAGATCGCCGCGTACCGGCGCAGGCCGCCGCGTTGCCCGTGCCGGAAGGCCAGCACGGCGACGAGCAGACCCAGCCCCGCCCACCAGGCGAAGGCCAGCCCGACGAGCACCGCGTACCCGAGGAGTTGCCCGTAGCGGGCGAGCAGCGCCAGCATCCCGGCGCCCGCCGCCCCCGGACTCTGGATGCCGTGCTCGACCTCGCGGGACGCCTCGGTGAGCTGTTCGAGCAGCGCCTGATCCTCCAGCGGGGTGGTGCTGACGCTGCCCAGTGCGGCCGTCATCAGTTCGTCGGCCACCCACCCGTCGATCCGCCGCTGCACCAGCAGACCCGTGGCGACCTGGAGCTGGGCCAGCAACTGCTGGGCGCTGAGCGCCGCTGCCGCCACCACGAAGGCGGTCACCAGGTGCCCGAAGGCCGGCGAGTCGACGCCGTCGCGTACCGCCGGCGGCAGCCACCCGATCATCCGGCTCGTCGCGACGACGAACAGCACCGGCGCGGCGGCGAGCAGCAGGTTGACCACGACGGCGGCGCACACCGCCGGGCCACCCGCCCGGGGCAGCAACCCGACGATGCGCCACCGGTCCTCGGCGGTCCGCCGCAGCACACCGGCCACGGTGTCGGGGGCCGTCCCGTCGGCGCTCATGCCGGCTCCCCCACCCGCAGGGTCCGGCCGGCGCCCTGGGCGGCCCGCTGGAACGCCAGCGCGGCGGCGTGCCCCTCGGCGAACGCCCGGACCGCGTCCAACCCGGTGGTGTCCCGGGCACCGCCCACCACCCGGTGCCAGACCCCGGCCCGGCGTACCGTCCGCACCAGCCCGTCGGCGGGCAGCTGACCGGCGGCGATCACCACCGTGTCGGCGGGTACGGACCGGGCCGCGCCGGTGCCGTCGACCAGGTGCACGGCGTCGGTGTCGATGCGCAGGTCCCGGACGCCCGACACCACCGCCACCTGCCGGCGGCGCAACTCGGCCAGCACCGCCCACCGGGTGGAACGCCCCATCCGGGGGCCGAGCCGCTCACCCCGCAGCAGGACGGTGACCTGCCGGGGTGGGCCGGCGTCCGGCTGGCTGGCCAGGTGGGCCAGGTCCACGGCGATGCCGCCGCCACCGATCACGGCGACCCGTGGCCCGAGCGCGTCGTCGGTGAAGGCCGAGCCGTAGTCCCGGACGTGCGGCAGCGCGCCGCCGGGCAGGTCCACCCGCCTCGGCACCACCCCGGTGGCGACGATGACCCCGTCGTAGCGGCGCAGCAGACCCTCGTCGGCCCCGGCGACCGGCCGGCCGGTGTGCAGCACCACGCCGAGCCGGGTCAGCTCGGCGGTGAGGAACCGGATCGTCTCGGCGTAGTCGGCCTTGCCGGGCACCCGGCAGGCCAGCCGGAACTGCCCGCCGGGTTCCCGGTCCGCCTCGTAGACGGTGACCCGGTGCCCGGCCAGGGCCAGGTCGCGAGCGGCGCGCAGCCCGGCGGGACCGGCACCGACCACGGCCACCGTCCGGGGCTCCCGCACCGCCACGGGCCCGACCCGCACCACCGATCCGACCTGCCCCGACGGCGCGGCCCGGACGCCGGGCTCGGCCTGAGTCGCCGGCGCGGCCCGGGCCGGCGGCGCGGCCCGGTCTTCCCGCTCAGCCTCGAACTCCGGGTCGGCTTCCCGGCCGACGAGCGGGTTGACCATGCAGGACACCGCCGCACCGACCAGCGACCGGTCGATGCAGGCCTGGTTGCAGGCCACACAGATGTTCACCGGCCGGCCCGCACGGCTGCGCTCGATCAGCGCCGGGTCCGCCAGGAACGGTCGGGCCATCGAGATCAGGTCCAGCGGGGTGCCGGCCAGGATCGCCTCGGCCTGCGCCAGCCGGTTGATCCGGTTGCTGGCCAGTACGGGCAGCGCGCCCACCGCGGCCTTGACCGCCGACGCCACCGGCACCCAGTGCCCCGGCGGCACCACCGCCTGCACCGTCGGGGTCGGTGACTCGTGCCAGCCGACCCCGACGTTCAACGCGTCGGCGCCGGCGGCGGCGAGCGCGCGGGCGTACTCCGCCACCGTGTCCCGGTCGGTGCCGCCGGGCAGCAGGTCGTCGCCGGTCATCCGCATCACCACCGGGAAGTCGGTGCCCACGGCCGCGCGGACCGCCCGCACCACGGCCACCCCGAACCGCATCCGGCGCTGCGGATCGCCGCCCCACTCGTCGTCGCGCCGGTTGGTCAGCGGGGAGAGGAACTGGTCGATCAGGTAGCCCTCGGAGCCCATGATCTCCACCGCGCTGAAGCCCAGTTCACGGGCATGGTGCGCGCCCCGGGCGAAGTCCTCGACGATCCGGCTGACCCCCGCGGCGGACAACGTGTCCGGGGTGAGCCGGGAGATCGGGCTGGGCACCGCCGACGGGGCGACCGGGCGGGGGCCGCCGGCTGCCGGCCGGGCGTACCGGCCGGCGTGGAAGAGCTGGAGGGCGAGCAGGCCACCGGCCACGCCGACCTCCCCGGCGACCCGACGCAGCCGGGCCCGGAAGGCGGCGTCGTCGAGCACCCCGTAGCCGGGTACGTCGGCACCGGCCGCGCTGACCGCCGCGCCGCCGGTGACCATCAGCCCGGCGCCGCCGGTGACCCGGGCCAGGTAGAACGCGGCCAGCGCCCGGCCGTCGTCGTCCCGGTTCTCCCAGCCCAGGTGCATCGCCCCCATCACGATCCGGTGCGGCAGCGGCAGCCGACCGATCCGGCCGGGACGCAGCACCCGTTCCAGTCCGGTCGTCATGCCAGCGGACCACTCAGGTCCCGGGTGAACGGTGGCGCGACGATCGACAGACCGCCGTCCACCACCAGGGTCTGTCCGGTGATGTACTCGGCGGCCGGGGAGAGCAGGAAGGCGACCACGTCGGCGACCTCCTGGGCGGTGCCCATCCGCTGCTTGGGGATCAGCGGCAGCACCCCGGACAGCGGTGCCATGCCGGGCACGTCGTAGAAGTAGCCGGACGACTCGGTCTCGATGATGCCGCCGTTGACCGCGTTGACGTTGATGCCCCGGCTGGCGAACTCGACGGCCATGTAGCGCACCCACGCCTCGATCGCGGCCTTGGCGGCGCCCAGGTTCGCGTACGTCGGATAGGCCCGGATGCTGCCGTAGCTGGACAACGCGACGATCCGGCCGCCGTCGGGCATCAGCCGCACCGCCTGCTGCGCGCCGAGCACGAACGCGCGCATGTTCATCGCGTACGAGCGGTCCAGGTGGTGCGGCTTGAGGTCCATGATGTTCTTGAACGAGCTGGCCGCCGCGTTGCACACGAAGTAGTCGAGGGTGCCGAACTCCTGCGCGACCACCGCGAAGAGCCGTTCGATCTCCTCCGGCTGCTCCACGTCGGCGGCGACCGCGACGGCCCGGCCCCCGAGTTGCTCGATCTCCTTGCGGACCTGCTCGGCGAGTTCGGCGTTCTTCTTGTAGTTGACCACCACCGAGCCGCCGCCCCGGGCCAGGGTGAGCGCCAGCGCCCGGCCGATGCCCCGCGAGCTGCCGGTGATCAGGGCGGTACGCCCCTGGTAGCCGGTCATCGGCCGGCCGCCAGGATCTCCCGGGCGATCACGGTCTTCTGGATCTCGTTGGTGCCCTCCTCGAAGCGCTGCGCGCGGGCGTCGCGGTAGACCCGTTCGATGGTGCTGCCCTCCCAGTAGCCGATGCCGCCGTGCACCTGGAGCGCCTTGTCGGTGACCCGGGTGAGCATGTCCACCGCCACCAGTTTGGCCATCGAGGACAGCGCCCCGGCGTCGCTCTCGCCCGCCTCCCACCGGCGGGCCGCGTGCAGGGTGAGCTGCCGGGCGGCCTCGATGTCGGCGGCGTTCTCGGCGAGCGCGAACGCGACCGCCTGCCGGGCGGCCAGCGGCCTGCCGAAGGTGACCCGGTTGCCCGCGTGCTCGACCGCCAGCTCCTGGGCCCGACGGGCCAGCCCCACGCAGGTCATCGCGACCCCGATCCGGCTCGGGGTGAGGAAGCCGCCGAGGGCGACGGTCAGTCCGTCGCCCTCCCCGCCGAGCCGGTTGGCCACCGGCACCGGCGCCCGGTCGAAGGTCAGGTGCGCGTGGTCGGTGCCGCGTACGCCCATGGTGTCGGGCATCGGTGTGACCCGGACGCCGTCGACGTGCCGGTCCACCATCAGCGCCACCGTGCCGTCCTTGCCGGTGCTGCCCTCGCACCGGGCGAACAGCAGCCAGTAGTCGCAGCTCACCCCGAAGGTGATCAGGTGCTTCTCACCGCTGAGCAGGTAGGTGTCGCCGTCGCGGGTCACGCTGGCGCGCAGGTCCGCGCCGGTGCCGGCGGTCGGTTCGGTGAGCGTGAACGCGACCCGCAGGTCCCCGGCGACCTGCGGCAGCACGAACTTCTTGCGCTGCTCGTCGGAGGCGAACTGGTCGATGGAGCGCCACACCCCGTTGCACACGTGCACGATCATCCGCAGCGACGCGTGCGACATGGAGAACAGTTCGAGCAGGTGCAGGTACTGGGTGAAGGACAGGCCGGCACCGCCGTAGTCGACCGGCGCGGCGAGCCGCAGGTAGCCCCGATCACGCAGGTCCGTCCAGAGCTGCGCGGGGACGCTGCGGTCACGTTCGATCGCCGTCGCGTACGCCTCGCCGGGGCCACGGACGAACGCCTCGACCTCACGGGCCAACGTCGCGAACGACGTGCCATCGGCCTGGGTCACTCTGCCTCCTCGCCGATCGTTGCGCTGATCTGGTCACGCAACACGAACTTCTGCACCTTGCCGACCACGTTGCGGGGCAGCGCGGCCACGATCTCCAGCCGCTCGGGCCAGTACTGCTTGGCGAGCTTCTGGGCGTCGAGGAACCGCTGCATCTCGGCGAAGGTGAACGCCTCCCGGGTCACCACGTACGCGCAGGCCCGTTCGCCGAGGCGGGGGTCGGGCATCGCCACGATCGCCACCTCGCGGACGGCGGGATGGGTGTGCAGCAGCTGCTCCACCTCCGCCACCGGGATCTTCTCGCCACCCCGGTTGACCACGTCGGTCACCCGGCCGGTGATCCGCAGGTACCCGGCGTCGTCGATGGTGGCCAGGTCACCGCTGCGGTACCAGCCGTCCGGGGTGAGGGCCGCCGCCGTCAGGTCCGGGCGGTCGAGGTAGCCGGCGAACAGACAGTCCCCGGTCACCTCGAAGTTGCCCTCGGCACCGGGGCCGAGCACGGTCCCGGCGTCGTCGGTGATCCTGATCCGGACCCCCTGCACCGCCCGCCCGTCGGTGCCCCAGGCCCGGGCCGGTTCGTCGGTCGGCGCGGACAGCGTGCCGAGGCAGGATTCGGTGGAGCCCCACGCGCCGCAGACGGCGGCGTCCAGGGTCCGGGTGGCGTGCTCGGCCAGGGTCCGGGGCACCGCCGCGCCGGTGGCGACGAAGACCCGCAGCGCCGGGGCCGGCTCCCCGCCGGTCTCGACGGCCTCGACCAGGTCGGCGAGGAACGGCGTGGCCGCCTGGACGAAGGTGGCCCCGGTGCGGTGCAACGTCGCCAGCGCGGTCCGGCCGTCCCAGACGGGTTGCAGCACCACCGGCGCGCCGAGGGTGAACCCCAGCCACATCCCGTAGAGGAACCCGGTCTGGTGGGCCAGCGGCGACGGGATGAACAGCCGGTCGGCGACGGTCAGCCCGAGCTGCCGGGCCTGCATCGCCGCGGCGCGGGTCAGCGTGTCGGTGCGGTGCAGCACGCCCTTCGGCTCGCCCGAGGTGCCGGAGGTGAACATCAGTTGGGCGAGCGCCCCCGGTGCGGGCCGGCGGGCGGCCAGCACCGCGCCGTCGGGACGTTGCCGGCCCAGCGCCTCACCGAACCACTGCCACCGCACCGCAGCGGTGTCCACCGGCAGCCCGCCGTCTCCCGCCGAGGCCGCATCCCCGGACAGCGCGGCGTCTTCGGACAGGGCGGCGTCCCCGGACAGCGCGGCGTCCCCGGACAGCGCGGCGTCCCCGGACAGCGCGGCGTCCCCGGACAGCGCGGCGTCCCCGGACAGCGCGGCGTCGCCCGGCCGATCGGCGGCACCGGACGACGGCCGGGTCAGGGCGTCGGACGGCGGCCCGGCAGGGCCGGCAGGCGGATCGTCGGTGGCGCGGACGACGAGGACGTGCGCCACCGCCGGGGCGTCCGGTCCGGACAGCACCGACGCGGTCTCCGCGAGGTGCGCACGGCTGCGGAACCGGTCGGGGATCACCAGCACCCGGGCCCGGGACCGATCCAGCAGCCGGGCCATCTCCCGTTCCCGGAAGAACGGCATCAGTGGGCAGCAGACCGCCCCGATCCGGGTGGTGGCCAGCGTGAGCACCACGAACTCGGCCCAGTTCGGCAACTGCCAGGCGACCACCTCGCCGGGGCCCACCCCCAGCTCCAGCAGCAACGACGCGGCCTGGTCGGCGCGGCGGTCCAGCTCACCCCAGCTCAGCGTGGTGCCCGACCGCCCCGGCGAGGCCGCCTCGATCACGGCCTCGTCGTCGGGGTGCGCGCCGGCGTGCCGACGGACCAGCTCGGCGACCGGCGTCGCGGCCAACCGCGCCGGCGCCGGCACCGCAGCCGACCGCACCGACGACGACGTGCCAGCCGACCGCACCGGTGACGACGGCGGCCCGGCCGGCCGCGCCGGCGCCGGGCGGGTCGCCGGAGCGATCTCGTGGCGCTGCCGACCGGCCGGCTCGGCGGCGGGCCGGGGCAGCCGGCGGGCGCGGGCCCGGTCGACCGACATGTGGAGGCCGACGGAGTTCATCTGGTCGAGGAACTGCGGGAAGGAGATCCGGTGGGCGTTCGGATAGGTCAGCCGGCTCTCACCGGTGGCCCGGGAGGCGGCCACCGCCAGCGCCATCAGCACCCGGTGGTCGTTGAACGAGGACAGGTCCGCCTCCCGCAACTGCCCGACCCCCTCGCACACGAGCCGGTCGCCGTCGAGCCGCAGCCGGCCGCCCATCCGGTTGAGTTGCAGCATCGCCGTCACCCGGTCGGACTCCTTGAGGCGTACGTGGGCCACGTTGTCCAGCACGGTCGTGCCGTGCGCGTGGGAGCCGAGCACACTGAGCACCGGCAGCATGTCGGGCACCGTGCGGCAGTCCACCCGCACCGGTGCCAGCCGCAGGCCGTCGTGACGCACCCGGACCCAGCCGGTGGCCGGGTCCCGGGACAGCGGCACGCCCATCGTCGTCAGGCTCTCCAACAGGTCGGCCTCCGGATGGTCCAGCTCCCCCGGGCCCACTGCCGGCAGTCCCCGGAACAACACGTCGGCGGGGTGCAGGGCGGTCGCGGCCAGGCCGAACGCGGCGGCGCCGACGTCCGGCGGCAACCGGACCACCGCCGGGGTGGGCCGTTGGCCGGGTTCGATGTCGTACCGCCGGCCGTCGCCACCGACCTGCACGTGCAGACCGAACTGGCGCATCATCGCCACGGTCAGGTCGACGTACGACCGCTCGTTGAACTCACCGACCACCTCGATCACGGTGGGGCCGGTGGCGAACGGGCTGACCAGCAGCAGGCTGGAGATCCACTGGGAGAGGGTGCCGGGGATCTGCACCCGGCCGCCGGTGGGCGGGCGGGCGGCGACCCGGATCGGCAGCAGTCCACCGGTCGAGGTGATCTCCACGCCGATGCCGGCCAGGGCGTCGAGCAGCGGGCGGATCGGTCGCCGCCGGAAGTACTTCTGGCCGGTGATGCCGACCGGGGTGTCGGCCAGGGCGGCGAGCCCGGTGAGGAAGTAGAGCGTGGTACCCGAGCTGCCGACCGAGATCTCCGGACGCACCGGACGGTACCGGCCGCCGCGCACCACGAAGGCGTCGTTCTCGACGGTGATGGCCGTGCCGAGGTCACGCAGCGCCCGGATGGTGTGCTGCACGTGACCCGCGTGGCAGGCGCCGTGGATGTGGCTGGTCCCGTCGGTCAGCGACGCGAGCATCAACGCCCGGTGCGCGTGGTACTTCGACGCCGGGACGTCGAACTCACCCACGAGTGGCTCGGCCGTGCCCTTGATGACGAGACGCACAGTCCCTCCCCGCAGTGTGTGTCAGCCGGCGGTGTCTGGTGGCGACGGTGCCGCCGGAGTTGGAGCCGGGACGCCGCCGAACACGGCGTGCATGCCCCCGTCGGCGTGCACCACCTGCCCGGTGGTGTACCGGGACAGGTCCGACAGCAGGAACAGCACCGCCCCCACCACCCGGGCCGGGTCGGCGCGGTCCCAGCCCAGCGGCGCCCACTGCTCGTACTGGTCGGCCAGGGCGGAGAAGGTGCGCACCCCGCGCGCCGACACGGTCTCGACCGGCCCGGCGGCGACCAGGTTGACCCTGATCCCGGTCGGCCCGAGGTGCATCGCCAGGTAGCGGCAGACCGCCTCCAGCGCCGACTTGTACACCCCCATCCACCCGTAGCCGGGCAACGCCCGGGTCGAGTCGACGGTGAGCCCGACCACCGCGCCGCCACCGGGCGCCTGACGCAGCAGGGGCGACAGCGCGGTGGTGAGCTGCTGGAAGGAGTACGCCGACGCGCGGAACCCGTCGAGCACCCCGGCGGCCCCGGCGGTGACGAATCCGGCCCCCAGCGCGTCCGGCGGGGCGGCGGCGATGCTGTGCAGCACCCCGTCGAGCTGACCCCAGCGGCTCCCGATCCGGTCCGCCAGCGCGTCGACGCTCTCGTCGGACATCACGTCCAGTTCGAGCACCTCGGGCCGGGACGGCAGCAGGTCGGCCACCTTCCGGGTGATCCGGCCGACCCGCCCGTACGAGGTCAGGATGACCTCGCAGCCCTCCCGTTGCAGGGCCGCCGCCACGTGCCAGGCGATGGACTCGTTGTTGAGGACCCCGGTGACCAGGTAGGTGCGCTTGTCCAGGCTCAGCAACGAGCTCAATGCGACGCGCCCGCCACGATCCGCTCGACGAGTTGACCGATGGTGACGTCCGCGAGTTCGCTGCGCGGGATCTCCACGCCGTACTCCTTGACGACCATGGCCATCAGGTCGGCGACGTCCAGCGAGTCGATGTCCAGCGAGTCGAACTTGGCGTCGGCGCTGATCGCGTCCTCCTCGACGCCGAGGTCGATCAGTTCGGCGCGCAGGCGCTCCTCGACGGCGGACGCGGTGATCTCAGTCGAAGGGGAAGACATCCGGTGCTCCTTTTCTCGGGTGGGAGTCGCCTAGGCCGCGAACGGGGCCTGGCGCGCGAAGTTGGGGGCGTGCCGTTGCGCCCAGTACCACTGCCGCCAGTAGCTCTCGGCCAGTTCCAGCCAGGTCTCCAGTCGGCCGGTGTCGTCGAGGAACCGGTTCATGCTGACCAGCAGCCAGCTGTAGACGCCCTGGCTGTCCCGGCAGTCCGCGCAGTTGCCGGAGGTGCAGCAGAACTGGAGGGTCTGGTAGTCGGCGCCGTAGACCGAGAAGCCGTCCAGGACCGGGTTGCCGTTGCGGAGCCGCTCGGCGTGGTCCGGGTGGTCCACGCTGATGCTGGGGCAGACGTCGTAGCCGAACTGGCCGTCCCAGTGGGTCCGGCCGGTGATCAGCGCCTCGATGAAGTACGGGTGGCAGACCACCGTCTCGGGGTACGCCTGCTTGACCCGTAGCGCCTCGGCGAGGGTGCGCTGCTCGTTCTCGATGCGCAGGGCATGGTCGCTGCCGTGCGCGGAGTAGAAGTTGAAGGTGACCTGGTTGCCGTTGTCCTGGATGGCCCGGACGGTCGGCTCGACGTACTGCAGGCCCTCCTCCGACAGCGCGTACACGAAGATCACCCGGGGGTCGTTGCGGTAGTGCCCGAGGGCGGTCTCGAAGAGCCCGGAGAACGACGACCCGTTGACCCGGTAGCCGCGCAGCGCGTCGTCGAGCGGGCCGCCGCCGAACAGGCTGATGGCGACCGCGACGTGCGCGAAGCCGACCATGGGCAGCGGCCGGATGCCGTTGGTGGAGATGGTCACGTAGGGCAGCCGCTCGACGAACGGCACCACCCGGGGCAGCACCAGGGTCGGCTCGCCGCCGATCAGGGTCGCCTGGGTGACGCCCTTGGCCACCAGCGAGTCCACGAACCGGGAGATCAGCGCCGGGTCCGAGGTCTCCGGGACGGCCGCGTCGAAGCCGCCCTCGAAGTACCAGCAGCCCTTGCACCGGATGTTGCAGGTGGTGGTGAGGTGCACCTCGGTCGCACTGACCCGGCGGCCCATGTCCCGGACGACCTGCAACCGCGCGGCCAGGTCGGGCCGGTCGGCCAGCAGGGACGCCAGGCGGGTCTTCGCCTCCCGCCGGGACAGCGGACGGGGATTGATCGCGATGGGGGTGGGCATGGGCGGCCGTCCTCTCAGCTGCTCGCGGTCGGGACGACGAGTCCCAGCGCGTGGATCCGCGGAATGACGGCGTCCTCCCACTGCTGCAACGCCTCGCCGTTGGTGGTGCGCCGCAGGCCGTAGCGGACCGCCCGCTTGGAGCGCTCGGACTCCGGGGTGCCGAACAGGTCGCGGAACACCGGCCAGAGCCGGTCCAGCGCGGCCTGCAACTGCTCGCGTCCCTCGTCGGTGGTGGCCAGGTTGCGGCAGACCCGGGCACCGTGGGCGATGTGGATCTTCTCGTCCAGGATGATCGTCCGCACCGCGTCCGCCCACGGCTTGTAGCTGCCCAGGGCGAACTCCTTGATCATGATCAGTGCGCTCTCCTCGCCGATGTAGGAGTAGATCCCCCGCTCGGCCCAGGTGGTGCACTGGTGCAGCCGCTTGTCGGCGAAGAGCCGACGCTCCTCGATGGACTGGCTCTCCATGTGCGAGGTGTCGATGCCGATCTCGGCCAGCACCCGCTTACCGATCTTGTAGTGGTCGTACTCCTCGGCGGCCCGCTCCGCGCACACCTGACGCTCCTCGGCGTTGGGTGCCAGCGGAAGGAACATCATGGTGTAGTCGTCGCCACCGGAGAGCTCACCCTCCGTATTGATCATGATCTGACTGATCAGCGCCTTCTGGTAACCCCGAGGCATGCGCTTCAACTCTTCGGGGGTCCGTACCACTACTTCTTCGTCGTCAAAGATCTCCACCGGCATGGCGCAGACCGCCTCCTGTCGACATTCACACCCGCAAATTACGGAAAAGGGGACACCGGCGTTGCTGCGCCATCACGACGGGCCCGGGGTGACTCCCGGTGACCCGATCCCCTGAGAAATCCCCCCGTTCCTCCTCGCCCGCCACCGACGGTGACTCAGGTCAGGTTCTCGATCGCCAGTCTTCGCACGTCCGACCGTTGGATCTTGCCAAGCGGAGTACGCGGAAAACTGTCGACCCCGATCTCCTTGAGCGGCACGAACCGGCGCGGCACCTTGAAGGCGCTGAGCTGTTTCATCAGCAGCGCGCGCCATTCGTCGTCCCGGACGACCGCGCCGGGCAGCAGGGTGTAGACCAGCACCAGTTCCACCCCCGTCACCGGGTGCGGCAGCGCGGCGACCACCGCGTCCTCGATCCCGTCGAGCTGCGGCACGACGTTCTCGATCTCGGCGGGGTAGACGTTCTCGCCGCTGACGATGACCATGCTGTCCATCCGGTCGACGATGGTCAGCTCGCCGCATTCGTCGAGGTGGCCGAGATCGCCACTGCGGACCCAGCCGTCGACCAGCCGGGCGGCGGTCAGGTCGGGTGCCTTCTCGTACCGGGTGAAGATGCTCGGGCCGCTGAGCAGCACCTCGCCGCTCTCCCCCGGCGGGACGTCCCGGCCGGCCTCGTCGACGACCCGGACCCGGGCGAACGGCACCGGCAGCCCGGCCGTGCGGCGGTCCCCCGGCCGGCGGTCCCGGGGCTCCACCACCGTCAGGGAGGTCAGCTCCGTCATGCCGTAGACCTGGAACACCGGAATGCCGAAGGTGTCCTCGAACCGGTGGATCAGCTCGGGGCTCAGCGCCGAGCCGCCGGCGAGAACGCCCTTGAGCCGGCTCGCGGCCGGCCGTTGCGGTCGCTCGACCAGGTGCGCGAGGTAGGCGTTGACCACCAGCGTCCAGGTCGGGCGGAACCTGTCCACGTAGGTCCAGAACCGGGCCAGCGCCACCTCCGAGCGGACGCAGACCGTACGCCCCCCGGACCACAGCGGCGTCAGCGTGGGCAGGCCCTGCCCGCCGACGTGCAGCATGGGAATGACGTTGAGGAAGACGTCGTCGCGGCCCGCGTCGGCCCACTTGACCATGGCCAGCGAGTTGGCGAGCAGGGCGCGGTGGGACAGCACGACACCCTTGGCCGCGCCGGTCGAGCCGGAGGTGTAGACGATCTCGGCGTCGCCCGCCCCGCCGTCGGCGGGCGCGACCAGTTCCCCCCGGTGGGCGACACCCCGGCCGAGGACCTCGGTGAGGAACCCCTCCGCGTCGTCCACCGTCAGCCAGCGCCGGCCCGGCGACGCCTTCGCCGCGGTCGACGACGGACCGAGCACCAACGCGACGTCGGCGTGGGCGAGCAGGGTGTCCAGTTCGGCCGGGCCGGACTTCGGGTTCAGCGGCACCAGCATCCGCTGGGCGGCGATGATCCCGAGGAACAGCAGCGCCGCCAGCGAGGAGTTGTGCAGGACCACGGCCACCCGGCCACCCGGTGGCACCCGGTGCTCGTCGAGCAACGCCGCACAACCCCGGGTGAAGGTCAGCACGTCGGCGAAGCTGACCACCCGCCCGCCGGGCTCCGCCGGGAGCAGGTACGGATCGTCGCCGTAGGCCGCCGCGGCCTGGGAGACGAGGTCCAGCAGGTTCGCCGTGACGGTGAGATCCGGCTCGGCCAGCGGACTAGGCATGCGACTCGTCGCGGGCGGCGGACCCCTGCACGACCGCGCAGAGCCGGTTGACCGTGGGCGTGTCGAAGATGACGTCGACCACGTCGACGCCGTACGCCGCCTCGACCCGGGTCACGATCTCGACCGCGCCCACCGAGTCCATGCCGAGCGCGACGAGGTCGTCGTCGGGGCCGAGGGTGAGTCTGTTCAGGACTTCGGCGCAGATCGAGGTCATGTTCTCGTGCAGATCGGTCGTGGTCACTGAAGCGGTCCCCCCATGTCAGATCACCACACGGGCCACGGCAACGTTGCGGCAGCGGTCCCTTCCCCCAACATGTCTCGGGACCCGTCGGGACCATACTCAGTCGCGTCGTGAACCGTCCAGGGCAACCGTCGGAGCAATCGTCAGCAACCGCTCCCACCATCGTCATGCGTCATTAGTCCGTAACATGTCCGGATAGGATCATGGCATGGGGAGAGGGCGGCCGAAGGCAGGACTGACACTCACCGACGAGGAACGGGACGCGCTGATCCGGGGAGCGCGGGCGGCGCACTCCCCGCAGTCATTCGCCATTCGCTGCCGAATCGTTTTGGCATGCGCCGAAGGGGCCACGAATATCGAGGTCGCGACCCGGTTGAACGTTTCACCGGCGACGGTCGGGAAATGGCGTGCACGGTTCGCCGCCGCACGGTTGCCGGGGCTCGCCGACGAACCGCGGGCCGGCCGGCCCCCCTCGGTCCGACCCGAGCAGGTGGACCGGGTGGTGGCGGACACCCTCGACGGCACGCCCGCCCCCGCCCGGAGATGGTCCCGGGCGTCGATGGCCGCCCGGACCGGCCTGTCGGCGTCCACGGTCGGCCGGATCTGGCGACAGTTCGACCTGCGCCCGCACCTCCAGGACGGCCTGACCCTGGCCGCCGACCCGGGGTTCGTCGACTCGGTCGTGGCCCTGGTCGGGCTCTACCGCCACCCCCCGGAGCAGGCCCTGGTGCTCTGCGCCGTGCCCCGGGACGACCGGCCGCCGACCAGCGGCAGCACGGCCCCGGTCCGGCCGGGGCAGCTCGCGCCCGGCCCGGCCCGGCCCGCGCCCGCCCCGCTCGGATCGCTGGGCCTACTCACGCCGTCCGGGCCGACCCCACCCGGGGCCGGCCCGGACCGACCGGGATCGTCCATACCCGTGGCGGAGGATGCCCCGCAGCGGCGGCGTCGCGCCGCCGCGTACCGTCGGTTCCTGGTGGCGGTGGACCGAGTGGTGCCCGCCGGCCTGCTGGTGCACGTGGTCGCCGACGACCCGGCGCGGCACGACGCCCCGGCGGTCCGGGGCTGGCTGACCCGGCACCCCCGCTTCCACCTGCACCTGACCCCGGCCGGGGGGTCCTGGGCCGACCAGGTCCGGCGCTGGTCGGGCCTGCTCGCCGCCCGGCATCCGGACGGTGCCGGGCCGGTCCCTCCCGGCGGGGGCGGGCCCGCCGGCGTCGGGGAGCCGCCGACACGGTGGATCACCACCCCGGAGGAGATGCGTCAGGCGCTCGCCCGACATCATCAACGGACTTCAGGCGCGTCGGTGTCAGCCGACCGGCCTGCGGCGCGGGACCCGTCCACCCGGGCTACCGGCATGTGAGATGCCGGAGTCGCATCGTGCTCCGGCCCGGGGCCGCCGAGAACCCCGAGCAGCAGCCCGGCCGTCGCCGCCGGGACGTGACCGACAGCGGACGTGACCGACAGTGGACGCTGGCGGGCATGGAGGACGGCGGGGACACCGCCGCTGGCATGGCCGACGGCGGGCATGGCCATCGGCGGGGACACCGCCGCGCAGACGCGCCGCCCGACCGTGCTCCGGTCGGGCGGCGCGTCCGGGTGGCGGCTACCGGATCGCGGGGACCCGCAGGACGGCCACCTCGCCGACGTTGCCGGCCACGTCGACCGCGCGGTAGCGGACCCCGTGCGCCCGGTCGTCGAGTGGCACCGGACCGCTCCAGGTGGTCCACTCCCCACCGTCGAGCCGGTATTCCACCCGGGCCACCCCGGAGTCGGCGTCCCGACCGGTGACGACCAACGCGCGGCCGGTCAGCGTCGCCTCGGCGGTCGGCGCGACCCGGTCCACCTGCACCGACGTCGACCAGGGCGCGCTCCAGAACAGGTTGACCCCCTGCGCCCGGTACTCCACCGTGTGCCGGCCGGCGGGCAGGGCCACCGGCTCCCGGTACGGGAACCAGCCTCCCCCGTCGATCTGGTACTCCACCAGCCGGATCAGCTCCCCGTGGGCCAGGGTGAGCGTGGCGTTGGCGCCGTACCAGCCGTCGGTGCCCGGGTCGGTGATCCGCAGCCGAGGCTGCCCGCCCCGGTAGCGCAGCGGCTCGACGCCGCTCAACGTCGGCACCACCGGCTTGATGGTGCCGTCGTCCGCGAAGTACAGCCGGTCGATGGTGGTCTCCCGGTGGGTGCCGTCGCCGCCCGGGATGGCGAACCGGTGGTACGCCACGTACCAGTCGTCGGTGCCCGGCACCTGGATGATCGAGTGGTGACCGGTGCCCAGGATGCCCTGGCCCGGGTCCTTGGTGAGGATCTCCCCCTTGCTGGTGAACGGCCCGAGCGGGCTGCTGCCGATGCCGTAACCGACCCGGTAGTTCTCGCTGCCGGTGTCGTCGATCGACCAGGACAGGTAGTAGACCCCGTTGCGCTTGTGCAGGAACAGGCCCTCGCGGAAGCCGGTGAGCCCGGTCAACCGGACCCGCTTGCCGACGTCGTACGAGATCATGTCGTCGTTGAGCGGCACCACGTACGGGGTGCCGTTGCCCCAGTAGAGGTAGCTCTTCCCGTCGTCGTCGGTGAAGACCGCCGGGTCGATCTGCTGGGCGTTGCCGTAGTCGGCCTTGCTCACCAGGGGTTTGCCGAGCGGGTCGACGAACGGCCCGAGCGGCGAGTCGGCCACCGCGACACCGATGTTCTGCTGCGCCGAGAAGTAGAGGTAGTACTTCCCGTTCTTCTCGATCGCCGCCGGCGCCCAGGCGTTGGTGTCCGCCCAGCTGATGTCCGGCCCGAGGTCGAGGATGGTGTCGTGGGCGGTCCAGTCGACCAGGTTGCGGCTCGACCAGACGGTGAACGTCGAGCTGCCCCAGCCGGGGAAGCCGTCGGTGGTGGCGTAGATGTAGTAGGTGTCGCCGAACCGGACGATGTTCGGGTCGGCGTTGAAGCCGGGCAGCACCGGGGTGTTCATCGGCACCGCACGGACCGTCCAGGCCCGGCTGGCCCCGGCGGCGCTGGTGACGGTGACCGTCACCGGCCGGGTGTAGTTGCGCGGCCCGGCGGGCTTGACCGTGGAGGTCGGCGCGACCAGGTAGCGCGGGGCGAGGGTGGTCAGGTCGGTGCCGGGCCGGACCGGCAGGGTGATGGTGCCGGTGGCGGCGTCCACGATGGCCGGCACCTTGAGGCTGTCGAGTTCGACGGAGACCACGCTGGTGCCGTTGCTGCCGAGCGCGGCGACCTCGGCGTCGGTGAGCGCCCGGTTGTAGAGGGAGAAGTCGCGCACCCGGCCCTTGAGGTAGCGGTCGCTGGCGTACTGGGAGCGGCCGAGGTAGTTGGCGGTGGTCCGGCCGCCACCGATGTCGCCGGGCGCGACGGTCAGCCCGGTCTTCTCGGCGACGCGCACCCCGTCCAGGTAGATCCGGGCGGTGCCGGCCCGGTTCAGGGTGTACGTCAACGTCTTCCACGCTCCCCGGGGCACCGCCCGGCCACCGGTGACGGTCTGCTCGCCGGTCCAGTTGCCCAGGCTGATCGAGGTGCGGTAGTCGTTGCCGGTGGTGAACAGGTAACCGTTGCCGGCACCTGCGGAGTCGGTGTTGCCGAGCCCCCAGAGGAAGTACGGGGTGGCCTGGTCGGCGGCGATGTTGACGTCCATCGACACGGTGATCTCGTCCAGCCCGGCCATGATGTTGTCGGGCAGGTCGACGTGACCGTTGGTGCCGCCGAGGGTGAGGCTGCCGTCGTCCCAGCGGGCATCGCCGGCCAGCGTGGCGTGGTGTCCGTTGCCGGAGTCGTCGGTGACCGTGCCGCCGCCTGCCTGGTCGAGCCGGTAGTGGGCGACCACACCGTCGGCGTTGGCGCTCACCGGTGGCGGCGCGTCGGTCAGCGCGTCGAGTTCGGCGCGGGTGACCGGGATGACGGTGCCGTGGCGGGGGCTGGCCGGCAGCCGGTAGGAGGCCGGCACCTTCCAGTTGGGCTTCGCCAGGTCGTCGGTGCCCAGCGGGATGTAGCCCCGGCCGCCGTACTCGTCGACGAAGAGGTAGTACCGCGAGCCGGAGGTGTCGCCGGGGTTGGCCTTGAAGACCGTGGGGCCCTCGACGGCGGAGGTGCCGGCGTCGCGGCCGATGCACGAGTCGAGCATCGTCCACGCGGGCCGGCCGGGCAGGTCGACGGCGGTCAGCGAGGTCGACCTCTCCTGGATGATGTCGGAGCAGCCGGTGCCGCCGCCGCCCTCGTCCTTGGTGAACCGGTAGTAGGTGTCGCCCTCGCGGATCATCGTGGAGTCGATCCGCGACTCGCCCCGGTCCTGCCAGATCGTCGCCGGGCTGAAGGTGACGAAGTCGCGGGTGGTGGCGGCCAACATCCGGTTGTACGTGTTGCCGGTGTGGTTCGGGTCGTTCTCGGCGAACAGCTTCGAGGCCCAGAACACCAGGTACTCACCGCGTTCGGCGTCCCAGTACGCCTCCGGCGCCCAGGTGTTGCCGGCGGTGGGGGGCGACACCTCGATGTGCCGCTGGGCGGACCAGTTCACCAGGTCGGTGGACTCCCACACCTCGAGGTAGCGGCTGCCCCGGCGCTGGGCGGCGTCCCAGTCGCCGTTACGCCCGATCGACAGGTCGGTGGCGATCAGGAAGAACCGGTCCCCCTCCGGGCTGCGGATCAGGAACGGGTCGCGCAGGCCCAGTGTGCCGTGGGTCGACTCCAGCTTCGGCTGGCCGCCGTTGACCTCGGTCCACTGCAGGGCGTTGTTGCCCCGGCTGGCGGCGAAGTAGATCTTCTCCCCGGCGATCGAGTTGCCGGTGAAGTAGCTGAACGCGTAGCCGGCGTACGGCGCGGGGGCCGGCAGTTCACGGACGGTCAGCGGGATGGTCCGCTCGGCGGTGGCGCTGCCGACGGTGACGGTGGCGGTCAGCGGGACCGTCGCGTCGCCCGCGCCGTGCGCCGGGCGACGCACCACGCCGTCGGCGGCGACCACCTCCGGTCGGGCCGAGCGCCAGGTGACTGTCGCGCCGTGCCGGCCGGTGGCGGGCATGGTCAGGTTGCCGCGTACGTCGTCGGCGTGCACCAGGGACAGGGCGGCGGCGGCCGTCTCGGCCCGGGTCTGGTCGGACTCCTCGGGTTGCGCGACCACCGCGACCTCGGCGGCGGTGAGGGCCCGGTCGTAGATCCGGAAGTTCGCCACCCGTCCCTTGAGGAACCGGTCGGTGCCGTAGTTCGACCGGCCGAGGTGGTTGGCGGTGGTGACGCCGTTGCCGACGGCGCTGGGCGGCACGGTGACGGCGGTGTTCCGGGCCACCTGCACGCCGTCGGCGTAGAGGGTGCCGGTGGTGCCGGTCTGGGTGTAGACGACCGACTTCCACACCCCCCGGGCCAGGTTGCCGCCGGTGCCGGTGACCTTCTCACCGGACCAGTTGGTGGTGGTGATGCCGGCACGCAACGCGTCGCCGCTGGCGAACAGGTAACCGGTGCCGGCGGCGGAGGTGGCCGGGTTGCCCAGTCCCCAGAGGAAGTACGGGGTCTGCTGTGCCGGGTCGACGAGGACGTCGACCGCGACGGTGACCGACGACAGGCCGGCCAGGATGTTGTTCGGCAGCTTGACGTGGTCGTCGACACCGTCGAGCAGCAGCCCGTCCGGGCCGGTCCAGGTGCCGCCGCCGACCAGGGTGCCGTCGTTGCCGCGCCCGGAGGTGTCGGTGATCGTGGTGCCGGTGCGCTGGTCGAGGTCGTAGCGCAGCAGCAGCCCGTCGGTGACGTCGGCGGTCGCCGCATCGGCCGGTGTCGCCACGGCGGGGGTCAGCGCGGCGAGCAGGGTGAGCAGGGTGGCGGCGGCGAGGGTACGGCGGCGGGTGGGGGCGGGGGTGGCGTGGTGGTCCCGGGGAACTGCTGAGCGCATGGGGGGATTCCTCGGTGTCATGTGAGCGTTAACAGGCTGGAATTGTCAGCGCAACAAACAGACCCCGTCAAGGAGGTGAACCCCGGCGATGCGCTGCGCGCACGCCCGCTCACCGCAGGGCGACCGACGGCCGCCTCGACACCGTCGAGCGACCCGGAACCGCCCCGGCACCCTACTTGATCTTGCGGGTGGACCGGACCACGATGTCCGCGTACTCCGGGTGCCGGCCCAGCCAGTCACCGAGGAACGGGCAGATCGGCACCACCGTGCGCCCCCGGACGCGGGCGTCGTCCATGACCGCGCGGGCCAGGGTCGACCCGACACCCCGTCCCTCGAAGGCCGGATCGACCTCGGTGTGCGTGTAGGCGATGATGGTGCCGGTCAACTGGTAGGTGACCATCCCGGCCAGCGTTCCGGTCTCGTCGCGCGCCTCGAACCGCTGCCGGTCCGGCGCGTCTGTCACGGTGAACTCCACCGGACCATCCAAACACGCGACGTCGGGGTCAGGATCGCAGCGTGCGGCTCGGCGGCTGGCCGTAGGCGGCCCGGTAGTCGGTGGCGAAGCGCTTCGCGTCCGTGAACCCCCAGCGGGCGGCGATCGCGGCCACCGTGTCGCCCGCTGCCGGATCGCCCCGGAGCAGGTCCTCGTGGGCGCGGCCCAGCCGGACCCGGCGGGCGTACCGGGCGGGGGTGGTGTCCTGGTATCGGCGGAACGCGTACTGCAGACCCCGGGCGGAGACGCCGGCGGCCTCGGCCAGCTCCGTCAGCGACACGTACCGATCGCTGTGCGCCTCCACGTGGTCCATCGCCCGGCGCACCACCGAGGGCGCGATGTCACCCGGGCCGCGCGGCTGGGGCACGACGGCGGCGCTCGGGAAGACCGCCAGCGCCGCCGTCGCCAGCATGTGCCGGACCTGCCCGATGATCAGCGGGTTGGTCGCCAGGTCGAGGTCGGCCAGCACCACCTGCCGGACGTACGCCAGCGTCCCCAGCCAGTGCCGCTCCAGTCCGGCCGAGACCGGACGGGTTCCCGCGAACCGCACCCGCCCACCGTCGCCTCCGAGCCGGCTGTGGGCGACCTCGTCGACCAGCGACGTCGGCAGCCCGACGGTGAACGACTCGACGGCCTCACACTCCAGTTCCAGCAACTGCTCCGCCGGCAGGAGGGCCACCTGGCCGGGTGCGACCCGGTGGACGTCCCCGCGGTCGCTGACCGACAACCGACCGTCACGCACGTGGATGATGTTGACCAGTCCGTGCGCGACGCCCTCCACCCGGATACGCGCCGAGTATCGCAGTCCGTGCAGCATGACATCGCCGAGCATGGTTCTCATGCCCTGCGGTTTCGCCCCCCCGGCCCCGAATTCGGACAACACGGCGGTAACGTCGGCGAAGGTGGCCCGGAAGAACGCGCGCACCTCGTCGGCGTCGGTCATGGTGTACCGCTGCCAGGGCAATGGCTGCACCCCGGCCTCAGGATCGGCTTCCACGGCTGATTGCGCCGTCGATCGCCGGGAAAGGGGCGGCCGGTAGCCCGCCATCCGGTGCCCTCCCGTGGCCACACCGCCCGGCCACGCACCGGGCGGTGAAAATCTAACAATGCCGCACTATAGGCGACATCGCGGAATGCCCCAGCTGTACTACCCCGGATCGGGCACCCTAGTCGCGCCACACATTCTCGATACGCGCATCAAGGTGGTGAAAGGCGAAAGCAAAACAGATCCGAGCAGCGCCAAAACAGATTTTTCGCTCACGAGAAAGGGTTGCGAAAGGCGAAGCGGCCGGGTCGAAATCACCCCGGGGCGTACCACCCGTCGCGTGCCCCGCCGGCCGGACACCGCAGCTTGGCCAGCATAGAAGGCTCGCACGACAGAGCACAGTGGGCGGCGGCGGCAGCCCGGGAACCGCTCCGACACAGGCCGCCGGCGGCAGTCATCAGACGGTCCACGCGCCCGGCCGACCCGCGCCGGGTCTCCGCACCGGCGGCGACGCCGCCCACGGCCCGCACTTCGTGGAACGAGGCCGCCGAGCGGCGTGACCACCGCAGTCTTGAAGCGTTGATTCCCGCGACGGCCACACCACGGGAGCCTGCCCCAGGAAAACTCCATATCGGATACTATCGCCCAAATACCCCGGAACGCCTGCAAGGTTGTCGTTCCGGCGTCCACCTACCGAAGCAGGGAACTGACATGGATTCACTCCGCGACCTCGACGGCACCCCCACCCCACCCGACGCCCCGGGCTACCGGCCCCCGACCGTCACCCGGCTCGGCACCCTCGCCGAACTCACCCAGGGCGGCACCGTCGGGCCCGACGACGGGCTGGGCGGCAACGGCGACGCCTCGCTGCTCTGAACCAACGGTGAGGGCCGGATGCCGATGCTGCGTCTCGTGCGGGCCACCCGACGGTTCGGTCACCGCAGTGTCTTCACCGACCTCGACTTCGAGGCGGCGGCCGGCGAACGGGTGCTCCTGGCGGGGCCCAACGGATCCGGCAAGACCACCCTGCTGCGGTGCCTGTCCGGCACGCTGGCCCTGAGCGCCGGGCAGGCCACCGTGGCCGGCCATCCGGTCGGTTCGCCGGGCGCCCGGCGCGCGACCGGCGTGTGCCTGGCGCCGGAACAGGGCCTCTACGAACAGCTCACGGCACACCAGAACATCACGCTCGTCGCCCGGCTCCGGCTCCCCGGACGGGCCGTCCGCGCCGCCGTCGACGCCATCGAGGAGGAGTTGGGCATCGCCCGCTACGCCAGCATGCCGGCCGTCCGCTGCTCGGCCGGCATGCGCGCCCGGATCAGCATCGCCCGGTCGCTCGTCGCCACCCCCGCGCTCCTGCTGCTCGACGAGCCGGGGCGCTCCCTCGACGAGGAGGGCCGGCGGTTGCTCTGGCAGACCATCGACCGGCGGACGGAGCTGACCTGTGTGGTCGCCTCCCACCACGCCGACGACGGTAACCGTTGCCAGCAGCGGCTCACCCTGACGGCGGCCGGATGACGCCACTGACCGGCCCGCGTCTGCACCCCCGGCCGGCACCGCCCGCCGCCGGCCCGGCTCCCCGGCTCGGGCCGGCGGCGGGCGGTCGAGCCGTGCTCGCCCTGGCCCGGCGGGACCTGGGCGAGCGACAGCTGATCCGGCTGCCACTGCTGCTGGATCTCGTGTTCGGGGTGGTGAACCTGCTGGTCTTCCTGTTCATCTCCCGGGTGTTGACGCCACCGGAGGCGCACCGCCTGCTGGGTGCGACGACCTACTTCGACTTCGTCGCGGTCGGCATCACCTTCATGCTCGTCCTCCAGGCCGCGAGCACCCAGTTGACCTCCCGGATGACCCGGGAGCAACGCGGGGGCACGCTGGAACTGCTGGCCGCCCAGCCGGTGCCGGCGTCCGCCCTCGCGGTGGGCACGGCCGCGTACCCGTTCCTGCTGGCGTTGCTGCGCGCCGGGTTCTACCTGGTCCTGCTGCACGCGCTGTTCGGCCTGCACACCGCGCGGGCCGACTGGTGGGGCGTCGTCACGGTCCTGGTGGCCGGCAGCGCCGCGATGATGGGGATCGGCATCGGGCTGACCGCGTTCGCCGTTGCCGTCGGGTACGGCGAGAGCGCCGCCCGGCTGCTGATCGTCGGATTGTCCTTCCTGTCCGGGACGTACTTCCCGGTGGCCGCGCTTCCCGGCGTCCTGCCCACCCTGACCGCCGTGCTGCCCAGCCGGATCGCGCTGGACGGCCTGCGCGCCGCGTTGTCCGGCGGCGCCTGGGCCGCCTCCGCACTCACCCTGCTGGCCGCCACCGTGCTGCTGTTACCCCTGTCGACCTGGGTCTTCGGGCGCGCGCTGCGGATCGCCGCCGCCCGGGGAACCCTCACCCGTGATTGAGGTGCCCATGCTCCGTCCGACCCCGTTCGACATCGCGTCCGGCACCGTGCTGGGCGTGGGGCCACCGACGCTGCGGGCCGTCCCGCCGGTCGCCCCGGACCCGCTCGCCGCGCTGGGCCGGGCGGTGCTGCCCGCGCTGCGCCGACCGCCGTGCGTGGTGAGCTTCTCCGGCGGGCTGGACTCGTCGCTGGTGCTCGCCGTGGCCGTCCGGATGGCCCGGTGGGAGGGCCTGCCCGACCCGGTCCCGGTCACCTGGCGGTTCACCGGCGCGCCCCGGGCCGACGAGTCGTCCTGGCAGGACCGGGTCGTCGCGGCGCTCGGCGTCGGGGCCTCGTGGGAGATCCTGCGGGCCGACGACGACCTGGACCTGATCGGCCCGGTAGCCGGCCGTTTCCTGCACCGGTACGGGGTACGGCATCCGGTGAACCTGCACCTGCACCTGCCGTTGCTGGAGCTGGCCGGTGGCGGAAGCCTGCTCACCGGCCTCGGCGGGGACCAGGTGCTGTCGGGGTGGCGTCGTCCGCCACCCCGGTCGGCCCGGGCCCGCCTGGGCCGGGTCCGGGTCCTCGCCCGTGAGCTGTCGCGCCGGCACCGGCCGAGGCGGCTGTTCCCGTGGCTGCCGGCGGAGACGGCCCGGCAGGTCAACCGCGCGCTGCGGGCGGAGCAGCGGGCCGAGCCGCGCCGGCTCGGCCCGCGCGTCGCGTGGCACCTCCGCCGCCGCGACCTGGTGATCACCCGGTCGGCGTTCACCGCCGTCGCCGAAGACCACGACGTCACCCCGGTCCACCCGCTGCTCGACCACGGGTTCCTGGACGCGCTCACCGCACTGGCCGGGCGACGGCACCACACCTCCCGCGACGCTCTGCTCGCCGAGATCGTCGGCGACGCCCTGCCGCCCGAGGTCACCGCGCCCCGCCGCAAGGCCCACTTCCGCGACGTCTTCCTGCGCACCCCGACCCGGGAGTTCGTCCGCTCCTGGGACGGCACCGGCGCGGACCCGGAACTGGTCGACGTGGCCGCGCTGCGCGACACCTGGTCCCGCTGGCCGATCCCCGGCGGCACCGCCGCCCTGGTCCAGCAGCTCTGGCTGGCGACCACACCACCCGCGGCCCCCCGGTTCCCACCACGAGCCACGCCGATCCGGGCGCTGCCGCCGGCCGGAGGGCGACGCGCCGGGGCCGACGCGGAGGTGAGCGGATGAGCCGGCCGGAGACCGTGCACCGGGTGGACCCGACCCGGGTGGCCTGGCGGCGGGCCGGCGACGAGGTGGTCGTGCTGGACACCGACCGCTCCGTCTACTTCGGGCTGGACCGCTGCGGGGCGTTGCTGTGGCAGCGCCTGGTCGGCGGCGCGACGCAGCGGGAACTGGTGACCGTGCTGGTCGCCGACGCCGCCGTGGATCGGGACCGGGCGAGCGCCGATGTCGCGGCCTTCCTCGACGACCTGCGCCGACACGGCCTGCTACCGGGGCCGTGACCCGCTGTCGGCCCGCCAGCCCGACCGGCCCGGATGACCCGACGTCAGGGCCGACCGCCAGGCCCGGGTGACCGGCGTCAGGGCCGTTCGCCCAGCCAGGCCGGCGGGGTGGGCCGGCGGAGGATCTCCACCATGGCCTCCCGCTCGGCGTCGGTGTCGCCGTCGAGCCAGGCGTGGGCGTGGAAACCGGTGCTCGGGGCGGTCACCCCGATGACGACCGTCCGGGCGACCAGCTGAGCGCCGTACCAGCGTTGCCGCACCAGGGAGCGTTCCAGGCAGTTGGCCCCCGTCCGGCGCAGCACGCCGAGCACCACCGCGCGGTGGGCGGCCGCGCCGGGCGGCGGGGCCGGCAGCCGCAGGTCGGTCATGCCCTGCCGGGCGAGCTGCCGACGCGCCTGACGCACCGCCCGGCCCGCCCAGAGGGCCGTCCGGGCCGCCGGCAGGCCACCCCGGCGCAGCGCCCGCGCCATGGCACGCAGGGTCGACCGGTGCCGGTCAGCCATGGCGGGAGCGCCGCGCCAACCGGGTGGCGGTCCGCAGCTCCCGCACCGCCGTCGGCAGGCTGACCACGTGCCGGGCGAAACGCAGCAGGTAGGCGGCCGACAGGCCCACCGGACCGCGCCGGGCCAGCCGGCTGCCGTGCCGCATCGCGGTGGGTGGTGGCAGGAGGTACGGCACCAGGTGCCGCCACCGGTCCCGTCCGGTGGGCAGCTCGGCGAGCCGGGCCAGCACGTACGCGGGGCCGGAGACCCGACGCACGGCGGCCCACTGCGTCCGGCTCGTCTGCCGGGGCAGGCCGAGGCGGTCCGCCAGCTCCGCGCCGCCCGGTGCCAGGCGCAGCCCGAAGCCGAACGCCGGCAGCGCGCCCGTCCGTGTGGCGAGCACGGTGGCCGCCCGCCACGCCTCGACCGGGAAGACCACCAACGCACGCAGTAGGTCGGCGTACGGCCGGTCGGAGCGACCGGGCATCGCGGCGTGCAGGGCGACCAGCAGGGCGGTGGCGGCCACATCGGGTACGGCGACCGTGCCGCCGGCCAACGGCAGCCGCTGCGCCGACGCCGACAGCAGGGCCCAGAACGCCTGCGGGTCGGTCACCCCGTGGAAGCCCCGGTGCAGGTCGACGACGATCGGGGCCGGGCCGGGCGCATACCAGGGGCGCTCATACCAGTGCAGGCGGGGATCGGGGCGGCCCGGCGGCAGCGCGCTGCGGAAGCCCGATCCGGCGAGAAGCGCTTCGGCGCGGTCGAAGTCGTCGGGCGCGACCAGCAGGTCGACGTCGGAATAGACCCGGCGTCCCTCGGTGCCGAGACGGCGGGCCAGCCCGGCCCCCTTGAGCAGGATGGCCGGTATGCCCCGGTCGGCCAGCCGGGCGCAGGTCGCCACGGCGGTCGCGTCGAGGGCGAGGTGCCGGACCGCCACGCCGGTGGCCTGCGGTGCGGTCACCGGGACGCCGCCACGGCCCGCGCGGCGGTGAGGGTCCGCTCGACCAGCCGCAGGGTCGGCCCGAGCGCGGCCCAGTCACGCGGCCGGGTGAGGTCCCACGCCGGCAGGGCGGCGAGGCCCAGCAGGGCGGCCGGGTCGGTGGGCAACCGGTGCCAGGACCGGCAGCCGGCGAGCCGGGCCAGCAGCTCCGCCGGGGGCACCGGGGTCGTCGCCGGCGTCCGGCCCCAGCCGAGGAAGAGCCAGCCGCCCAGCGGGGTCCGGTCGGCGATCGGCGGCAGGGCCACCCGCAGCCGCTCACCGGCCCGGACCGTCCGGGTGGCCAACGCCGGCCCCGGCACGGGTTCCCGCAGGTCGATGCAGCGCGGGCCGGCGTAGACCTCGGTCTGGCCGACCACCAGGATGTCGTCGGCGACCACCGGGACGTCCCGGGCGGCCAGGGCGGCGAGCAGGCTGCTCTTGCCGGCGGTACGCGGGCCGAGCACCGCCCAGGCCCGCCCGGCGTGGACGAACGCGCCACTGTGGAACGTCTCCCGGCCGGCCCACCGGTTGAAGACGGTCGCCGCCGGGGCGAGGTAGGGGTGGGCGAGCACGTCGGGGGCGAGCGGCGGGCCGTGGAAGGTGGCGGTGCCCCGCCGCCGGTCCACCGCGAGGGTCCGCCCGTCGGCGAGGACCCGCACCCCGCCGTCGAGGTCGACCGGCACCGGCGGTGGCGGCGCGGCGGTGGTCTGCCGGACGCGTACCGCCGGACGATCCGGGTGGGCCTCGGCCGGGGGAAGCTCCTCGACCTCGTCCAACCCGTGTACGCACAGCCCGTAGACGGACCGCCCGGTCGCCCCCATCACCGCCCCGTTCATGTCCTGGTCAACGACCGTCGTCGGCGCAGCGGTGCGGGTGGCGGTCGTGGTGACCCGCCACCCGCACCCCTGATGCGGCAGTGCCTCAGCGCACGGTGCCGGTGATCAGGCTCAACTTCTTCGACTCGGCCAACCGGCGGGCGTCGAGCGCCCGCTGCTTGGCCGACTTGGCCGCCGTGGCCTTCTTGGCCGTCTTGCCGGACCCGGCCACCGTGGGCACGGCACCGCCGCCGAGCGCGTCGACGTCGTACGCGATCCAGAAGGTCCCCGGCGTGTCGACGGCGAAGGTCAGCGCGATGTGCAGCTCACCACCGGGCCGCAGCCCGCCGAGTTCGAGCGGGATCGTCAGGGTGGTGCCGAGCCCGCCGCCGGGCGGGCTGGTCGCCGGCGCGTCCATCGACAGGTTGCGCACCAGCAGCGTCTGACCGTTGCTGATGGTGATCGAGCTGGTCGGGTTGACCGGGTTGACCACCCGCATGTGGGCGTGCACGGGCGGGGACGACGCACCGGGCAGCGGCGCCCCGTTCTCCTGGCTCAGGCTGGTGATCCTGATCCGGGCCTGGGTGATCGGCGCGCTGGACCGGTTGGTGAGGGTACGCCGGATGGTCAGCGACCCCGGGCTGCCGTCGACCCGGACCCGGTTGGGCGGGCTGCCCTGGGCGACGACCGGGTCGAGCAGCGTCGACTGCACCGCGGCGTTCTGCTGGTAGGTGCCCAGGCTGTTCTGCGGCGACGGGGTGCCGAGCGCGGACGGCACCCCGTTGATCGGGCCGAAGACGGTGGCCACCAGCCGGAAGTCCGCCACGTTGTCGTTGGTGTCCTGCGGCACGCCGGCGACGCCGAGCCGGTTCCAGGCGTGCGGCACGAACGGCGGGCTGCCGAACGCCGGCAGTGGGGTGCCCTCGGCGTAGCCGACCGTGGATCCGGCGGCGTCGACGACGGTGTGCGCGGTGTCCGGCGCGCGTAGCCGGAGGCCGTTCTGGCCCAGGTTGGACACCACCAGGTCGGGCTGGATGTTGAACAGCGAGTAGCCGGGGGACGTGAACAGGAAGGCGTGGCGGGGGGGCAGCGCGCGGGCGGAGCCCGGCACCAGGACCGTCCCGCCGCCGGGGTACTCGATCCGGAACCCGGCGATCGGCAGGTCGATACCGGTCGTGTTGATCACCGAAACGAACTGGTCGTTCGGCCCGTTGATGCCGGACTGGGCGAACTGGTTGATCAACACCTGGCCCGGCACGGCCGACACCTCGACCGTGACCTCGTTGGACACCGCTTCGGCCAGCGGGGAGACCCCGTCGTACTGGACCCGGAACGCGTTCAGCCCGAAGGCCGGCAGCTTGAGGTCGAACTCCGACCGGTTGAGCGCCACCGGGAACGTGCCGAGCCGCGTCTCGACGCCGTTGGGCTGTTGTTCGATCAGCGTCACGGTCCCGTCGGCCTGGCCCGGCCCGATGACGGCCGCGAAGTGCACCGAGGTGCCGAAGGTGGTGGCGGCGGTGGAGGCGGTCAGGGTGACCATGCTCTTGGGCTGCACCACCAGGCGGATCTGCTTGGTGGCGGTGACTCCGTTGGCGTCGGTGATCTGGACGGTGGCCGGGAAGGTGCCGACCGTGGTCGGCCGGCCGGAGATCAGGCCGGTGGCCGGGTCGAGGGTCAGCCCCGGCGGCAGCACGCCGTCGGCCAACCCCCAGGTGAACGGCGCGGTGCCACCGACCACGGTGAGCAGGTCGGAGTAGATCGCGTCGACCTCGGCCAGCGGGGGCGGCGGGAAGTTCAGGATGGGCGTCTTGTTGACGGTCATCACGATCAACCGGGTGCCGGAGCGGGCCACCGCGTCGACCACCCGGATCACCACCGGGTACTGACCGGCGACGGTCGGCACCCCGGAGATGCCGTTGGTGGTGGGGTTGAGGATCAACCCGGGTGGCAGCGTGCCGGAGGCCACCGACCAGATGAACGGCGGCACGCCGTGGGTGACGTTCAGGGTGGCGGTGTAGGCGACCCCGAGGGTGGCCTCGGTGGGCGCGTCGAACAGCAGGGTCGGCGACACGTTCGCGGTCACCGCCGACGACGGCGCGGACTCCGGGCCGGTGCCGGCGGCGGTGCGGGCCGCCACGGTGAAGGTGTACGTGGTGGTCGGGACCAGGCCGGTCACCGTGTTGGTGGTGGCCGGCCCGAAGGTCTGGGCGGCCTGCGGCACCCCGGCGACGTACGGGGTGATCCGGTAGCCGAGGATCGGCGAGCCGCCGTCCGGGCCGGGGGTCCAGCTCAGCACCGCCGAGGCGGTGTCTGCGGTGACCGCGATGATGGTCGGGGCGCCCGGCAGGGCGAGCAGCTTCGCCGCCTTCGAGCGCGCGCTGGCCGGGCTGGTCCCGGCGGCGTTCTTCGCGGCCACGGTGAAGGTGTAGCTGCCCTTCGCCGTCAGCCCGGAGACCTTCCGGCTGGTCGTCGAGGCGTCGAAGGAGACCGAGCGGGTCTTCTTTCCGTCCCGGTAGGCGGTCACCGCGTACCCGGTGATGGCGGTGTCCGGCGAGGCCGGCGCCTTCCAGGTGACCGTGGCCGTGGTGCGGAAGCGGGTGGCGGTGGGTGCGGCCGGGGCCGCCGGGGGTTTCGGCCGGGCCGCCACGGTGGTGGCCGGCGCGGCAGGAAGCGGGCGGTGGAGTGTGGACGCCGGGGGCGGGACGGACCGGCCGGGGTCACGCGCCGAGGCGGAGGTGGGTGCGGTGAGCAGGCCGACGAGCAGCAGCAGGGCGGCGACGAAGGCCGCCCGTGGGTGGAGACGGTGCACCAGGGACATGAAGTGTTCTCCCTCATCGGGGGGCGGTGGGCCACCACGGAGGAAGGGATGAGGCAGCCGTTCGGCTCTGGACCGCGTGCCTGATGCCCCGTACCGCGAAGGTGACCGGCGGAAATCGACCCGCTCCCCGCCGTCGACGGGAAGTCGAATCTCGATCTGTTCCTACCAGTTTTCCCAGCTCAGAAGGCATTGGAGCGGGTGTCGATCCGGCCGTGGCGAGGGGCCGCGCGGGCTGCGTCGCCTACCTGACACTGTGCTGCTGCGCGTACCGGAACCATGGTTTCGCCTCCGGACCGGTGCCTGCGGCGACCGCCGGCCACCACGGACGGTGCCCGCCGACGGGTCGGCGGGCACCGGGGAGCCGGTGGGGCGGGTCAGCCGGAGCAGCATCCCCCGGCGGGTGCGGCATCGACGGTGACCAGGCTCAGCGGGGCGGCGAGCAGCCCGCCGGCGAGACCGGTGGCCAGGCCCCGCCCGGCCGGCTCGACGGTCGGGGCACCGCAGCAGTCGTCGCCGTCGACCGTGTCGTCGGGGTTGCTGCGGCACACGCCCGTCTCGGGCAGGTCGAGTCGCACGTCGCGGGCGGCGGCCCAGTCCCCGGCGAGGGCGGCGACGACCGAGCGGACCTGCTCGTAGCCGGTGGCCATCAGGAACGTCGGGGCCCGGCCGTAGCTCTTCATCCCGACGGCGTGGTAGCCGGGCTCCGGGTGGGTGAGTTCGTCCACGCCGTGCGGGGGCACCGTCCCGCAGGAGTGCTCGTTCGGGTCGATCAACGGGGCCAGGGCCCGGGTCGCGCCCAGCACCGGGTCCAGGTCCAGCCGCAGTTCGGTGGTGATCGAGTGGTCGGGGCGGAAGCCGGTGGCGGCCACCACCCGGTCCACGGTGACCGTCTCCGCGCTCCCGTCGGCGTGCCGCACCACCACCGTCACCCGCCCGGCGGCGGGGGTGAGGGCGTGCACGGAGAAGCCGGGGAGCAGCCGGATCCGGCCGGCGTCGACGTGCGCACGCAGGCGGACGCCGAGGGCGCCCCGGGCCGGCAGCGCGTCGGCGTCGCCGCCGCCGTAGGTACGCGCCGGCGAGGCGGACCGGATCGCCCAGGTCACCTCGCTGCCGGGCCCGGTGGCGGCCAGTTCGGCCAGGGACAGCAGGGTGTTGGCGGCGGAGTGCCCGGCCCCCACGACCAGGGTGTGCCGGCCGGCGAACCGGTCCCGCGCCGCGCCGAGCACGTCGGGCAGCGCGTGTTCCAGGAAATCACTGGCCTCCCGCTCGCCACGGGCGGGCAGGCCGGCCCCGCCGAGGACGTTCGGGGTGCCCCAGGTGCCGCAGGCGTCGATCACCGCACGGGCCGCGATCTCCTCGCCGTCGGCGAGGCGGACCAGGAACGGGGTGGTGTCGCGGCCGGCGGTCCGCAGCCGGTCCAGTCCCACCCGGCTGATCGCCTCGACCCGCGCGTCGTAGCGCAGCCACGGCCGCAGACTCGGCAGCTCCGCGAGCGGTCGCAGGTAGTCGGCGACGAACTCCGCGCCGGTGGGCAGCGCCTCCGGGTCCGGGGCGGTCCAGCCGGCGGCGTCGAGCAGTCGCCGGGCGGCGGGGTCGATGTCGTACCGCCAGGGGGAGAAGAGCCGGACGTGTCCCCACTGGCGGACCGCCGCGCCCGGACCGTCGCCGGCTTCGAGGACGGTGCAGGGCAGGCCGCGCTCGTGCAGGTGGGCGGCGGCGGCGAGGCCGACCGGGCCGGCGCCGATCACCACGACCGGCAGGGTGTCCATGGTGTTCATCAGGTGACTCCTCAGGGCGGTGGGGCGGGGTGGTCAGTCGATGACGGGGCTGCGGCGTTCGAGTAGGACGACGTCGCGCCACCGCCCGTGGTGCCGGCCCACCCGTTCACGCCGGCCGACCACCCGGAAGCCGGCCCGCTGGTGCAGGGCGAGGCTGGCGGCGTTCTCCGGGAAGACCCCGGACTGGATGGTCCAGACGCCGGCCGCCTCGGTCGAGGCGATCAGCGCGTCCAGCAGTAGCCGGGCCACCCCGCGCCGCCGGGCGGCGGGGTCGACGTAGACGGAGTGCTCGACCACCCCGGCGTAGACCGCGCGGGCCGAGGTCGGGGCGACCGCGATCCAGCCGATCACGACGCCGTCGCCGTCGACCGCGACGAGCCGGTGCCCGGGTGACCGGCCCGCGTCGAACGCCGCCCAGGTGGGCGCGGTGGTCTCGAAGCTGGCGTCACCGGCGTCGAGGCCGGCCTGGTAGATCGCCAGCACCCGGTCGGCGTCGTCGGCGCGCATGCTGCGGAGGGTGACGTCGGCCATGGGCGGGCTCCGTTCGGCATCGGCGGGACCACCCGGGACCGGGTCGGCGGCGGGCGGGAACCGGAGCGCCGCACGAGGCGACGTCCGTCGGACCAGACAGTTGCACGCTGATTAGATTAGTGTCAACCTAGATGCATGTCTAAACAAGCGGGGCCCCTCGCCCCCGTCGACCTGAGCGCCGACGCGCCGTGCTGCCCGCCCCTGGTGGAGCAACGCCTACCGGCCGGGACCGCCGCGGTGCTCGCACCGGCCTTCAAGGCCCTCGGCGACCCGGTGCGGTTGCAGCTGCTGTCGATGATCGCCTCGGCCGAGGGCGGTGAGGTGTGCGTCTGCGACCTGACCCCGGCGTTCGACCTGACCGGGCCGACGATCTCGCACCACCTCCGGACGCTGCGCGAGGCCGGGCTGGTCGACGCCGAGCGGCGGGGCACCTGGGTCTACTACCGGGCCCGGCCGGCGCTGCTGCGGCAACTCGCCGCGCTGCTCACCGTCGTGCCGGCGACCGCCCGCCGGGAATGCCCGTGAGCACCGCCACCCACGACTCCCCCACCGCCCCCGCCGGGGTCGGCCGGCTGTCCCGCCTCGACCGGTTCCTGCCGCTCTGGATCGGCCTGGCGATGGTCGCCGGACTGCTCCTGGGCCGCCTGGTCCCCGGGCTGGACAGCGTGCTCGACGCGGTGGCCGTCGGCGGCATCTCGCTGCCCATCGCCATCGGCCTGCTGATCATGATGTATCCGGTGCTGGCCAAGGTCCGCTACGACCGGCTCGGCACGGTCACCGGCGACCGGCGGCTGCTGGTCTCGTCGCTGGTGCTCAACTGGCTCGTCGGCCCGGCGCTGATGTTCGCCCTGGCCTGGATCTTCCTCGCCGACCAGCCCGCGTACCGCACCGGCCTGATCATCGTCGGCCTGGCCCGGTGCATCGCCATGGTGATCATCTGGAACGACCTCGCCGGCGGCGACCGGGAGGCCGCCGCCGTCCTGGTCGCCCTCAACTCCGTCTTCCAGGTCGTCGCCTTCGGCCTGCTCGGCTGGTTCTACCTGGCCGTGCTCCCCGGCTGGCTCGGTCTTTCCGGCACCGGGCTGGCCGTCTCCGGCGTGGACCTCGCCGGCAACGTGCTGATCTTCCTGGGCATCCCGCTGCTCGCCGGCTACCTCACCCGCCGCCTCGGCGAACGCGCCCGGGGCCGCGACTGGTACGAAACCCGCCTGCTGCCCCGGATCGGCCCCGCCGCCCTCTACGGGCTGCTGTTCACCATCGTGATCCTGTTCGCCCTCCAGGGCGACGCGATCACCGGCCACCCGCTGGACGTGGCCCGGATCGCCCTGCCGCTGCTGGTCTACTTCGCCGTGATGTGGGCCGGGTCCTACCTGCTCGGCCGGGCCGTCGGCCTCGGCTACCCGCGTACCACCACGCTGGCCTTCACCGCCGCCGGCAACAACTTCGAGCTGGCCATCGCCGTCGCGATCGGCACCTTCGGCATCGCCTCCGGCCAGGCCCTCGCCGGGGTGGTCGGCCCGCTCATCGAGGTGCCCGTCCTGGTCGGGCTGGTCTACGTCTCCCGCTGGGCCCGCCACCGCCTCTTCCCCACCACCGCCGCCCGCTCCTGACCCGCGCGGCCCGCCCGCCACCGGGCCACCCCGAAGGGAACCACCGTGACCGACAAGCCCAGCGTCCTGTTCGTCTGCGTGCACAACGCCGGCCGCTCCCAGATGGCCGCCGGCTGGCTGCGCCACCTCGCCGGTGACACCGTCGAGGTCCGCTCCGCCGGCTCCGCGCCCGCCGACACCGTCAACCCCGCCGCCGTGCAGGCCATGCGCGAGGTCGGCATCGACCTCACCGACCAGACCCCCAAGCTCCTGGAGTACGCCAGCGCGGAGTCCTCCGACGTCATCGTCACCATGGGCTGCGGCGACACCTGCCCGGTCTTCCCCGGCAAACGCTACGAGGACTGGAAGCTCGACGACCCGGCCGGCCAGGGCGTCGAGGCGGTCCGCCCGATCCGCGACGAGATCCGCGCCCGGGTGGAGCAACTCCTCGCCGACCTGCGACCGGCAGGCTGACCCCGGCCACGGTGGGTTAGAGTCCGACCGCATGGAAGGCACCACACTGCGCACCGCCCGCCTGGCACTCCGCCCGGTCCGGGACGAGGACGTCGACCGCATCCTCGAATACCGCAACCTGCCGGAGGTCACCTACTGGCTGCTGCGTACCGAGGTGGAGCCGGCGGCCTTCCGGGCGGCGTGGCGACGCGCGGCGGCGGACCCCCACGACCACAGCGTGGCGGTCACCCTGGCCGGCCTGGTGATCGGCACGGTCTCGCTCGACGTGGTGGACGGGATGGGCCAGCCGGGCATGCCGGCACGCACGGAGGCGCAGCTCGGCTACATCTTCGACCCGACCCACGCCGGCCGGGGCTACGCCACCGAGGCGGTCGCGGCGATGGTGGCCCACGCGTTCACCGGGTTGGGCGTCCGCCGGATCACCGCCGGCTGCTTCGCCGACAACCTCGCCTCGGTGCGGGTGCTGGAGAAGGTCGGGATGCGTCGGGAGCAGCACGGCGTCGGCGATTCCTGGCACGCCGAACGGGGCTGGGTGGACGGCTACACCTACGCCCTGCACGCCGACGCCTGGCGCGCGACGCCACGATAGACAGGGATCACGGCGACTGTGGGGGCCTGGCCTTCTGCGGGTAGATCGTCTCGTGGCGGGCCAGCATGGCGACGAACTCACCGATCCTCCGCTCGCGGGTCTGCGCCCGTTTCAGCGCGTGGAGTCGGTGAATGAGCGCGAACCGGTTGGCGCTGGTGAGCACGTCGAACATGGCCTGGGCGGCCGGGTCGGCGGCGATGGCGGCGAGCAGGTCCGCCGGCACCTGGGCCTCCGACGGCGGGGCGTAGGCGGCCGCCCACCGCCCGTCCGCCTTCGCGGCCTCCACCGCGGCGCGGCCCGAGGGCCGCATCCGCCCCTGCTCCTCCAGCCGGGCCACGTGGGCGACGTTGCGTTGCGACCAGGAGCTGCGCGGCCGGCGCGGGGTGAACCTGATCCAGGAGGTCTCCAGGTCCCGCTTGCGGGCCTGCCCGTCGATCCAGCCGAAGCACAGGCCCTCGTCGACCGCCTGCTGCCAGGTCAGCGTGGTGACCGTGCCGCCCTTGCGGGTCAGGGCGAGCCACACGCCGGGCGAGGTGGCGTGGTGGGCCGACAGCCATCCGCGCAGCGCGTCCGCGTCGGCGACGATCAACTCATCCAGTTCGGTGCTCACCATGCCGGCAGGCTAGCTGTAGCGAGCCCGAACTCGATCCGCGCCGCCGACCACCTGTGCCCTCACCCCCTCGATCCGCGCCACCACCGCCGGAACCGTCGCCGTGGGCTGATGCAGCGGCTCGATCAGCCGGCGACGACCCTGGAGCGTCAACGGAGCGTTCGGGCGCGGGTGACCGTCGCGCGATGGATCCGCATGATCGCGGCGCTCACGCTCTGCCCCGGGAGGCGTACTCCTCGATCGCGACGCCGGACTCGAATGAGCGGCTGCCGGTCAGCGTGAACGCGCGCGGTGCGTAGGAGGCGTTGCCGAACATGGAGATGCCGGAGCCGAAGGCGACGGGGTTGCGTTTCAGGACGAGGTGGTCGATCTCCGACAGGAGCGTGCCTGCGAGTTCGCCGCCACCACAGAGCCAGACATCCAGACCGCCTTCCTGCTTCAGGCTGCGGACCGTGGCGAGCGGATCGTCGGTGAGGGCGATCGCCGGGTCGACGTCGCGTGGGTGGCGGCTCGCGACGACCTGACGCAGGTGCGGGTAGGGACTGGCGACACCGGCATCGAGTGCGGGGGTGAGCGTGTTCCACCCCATGATCACCGTGTCGAATCGCGTTCTCGGCGGCTCGATTCCCCGCGCTGCGTGGGCGTACCCGGGTAGCGCATCCGCGTACTCGCCGAACACCACCGACGCGTGATCGCCTTCGACGAGGAACGCATCGAACCCGCCTGTCGGGTCGGCGATGTACCCGTCGACGCTGACGGCGACGTAGTAGACGAGCTTTCGCATGGCGTCTCCAATCACGACATCTGTCGTAGTAAAACTACAACAGGAGTCGTGGTTTGGCTAGCATGAGCGACATGGCTCGCAACAACGAACGACGCTCCGCTCTCGCCGACGCCGGGATCCGCGTGCTCGCCGAGGAGGGAGCCCGCGGTCTCACTCACCGCGCCGTCGACGCCGCAGCCGGCACACCACGCGGCACCGCCTCGAACTACTTCCCCACCCGCGACGATCTCATCTCCGCACTGGTCGACCGCATCGGAGAGCGGCTCACGCCCGATCCCGAGGTCGTTGCCTCCCGTGACACGCGGCCTCCCGACCGGGCACTCTTCGCCGACTACCTACGCGACGTCGTGCGACGACTGAGTGCTGACCCGCATGTGTCACTCGCCCTCTTCGAGCTGCGGTTGGAAGCTGCGCGACGCCCCGCCATCGCCGCAACGCTCGGAGCGTGGCGACAGCGAGCCTTCCAGGAGGATGTCGCATTCCACGGCGACTCCGGTCTGCCCGGAGGGCAAACCGAACTCGCCCTCTTTCATTACGCCATTGACGGACTGATGCTCGACCACCTCACCGCGCCACTCGACACCGGATTGTCCGTCGACGCCGCCATAGCCGAGTTCGTCGACCGCATACTCCAGTGATCCCGGGTCAGCCCTACGAGGGCGCCCGTCCACAACCTCCTGGCCCGCGACAGCGGGCACGCCGCACGACGTCGCGCCCCGGTGCGGGCGGTCAGGCCACGAGCAGGCGGAGACCCAACTCCGCGGTGTCGCGGGCGAGAAGGTCGTGGTTGCGCTCGGCCCACCGGCCGGAGGCGAGGTCCTCCCCCAGCATCCGGACGGCCCGTTGCTCGGCCGGCGGTCCGACCCTGGTCCATACCGACATCGCCCGGCGCACCCGCTCGTCCAGGTACGCCTCGGGCCGCCGCCAGTACGCCTCGAACAGTCCGTCGGCGCAGTCCCACGGGACCGGCACCGGCTCGGCGCGCCCGCCGATCGCCCGGGTCAGCTCGCCCAGCGGGGGCCAGCCGACGAGCAGGCCCGCGAACTCGGGCAGGTAGTCGCGGGTCAACCAGAACCGTTCCCGCCAACCGGTCTCGTCGGCGTCGTAGCTGAACACCACCACGCGGCGGGCCACCCGCCGCATCTCCCGCAGCCCGGCGACCGGGTCCGGCCAGTGGTGGACGGTGCTGACCGCCATCGCGGCATCGAAGGACCGGTCCTCGAACGGCAGCCGCTCGGCGGTGGCGGCCACGCACGGCGCCGCGCCCACCGGACGCAGGGCCCGCATCACCGCCGACGGTTCCACCGCCGTGACCGCACGGTCGGGCGGCTCGTAGGAACCGGTGCCGGCCCCGACGTTCAGCACCGTCCGGGCGTCCCCCAGCGCGGCCCAGAGGCGCGCGGCGATCCGTGGTTCGGTGCGCCGCGTCGCCGGGTAGGCGGACCCGATGGTGTCGTACAACTGCGCGCCGAACCCGCGCAGCTGTTCCTCCGGTGTCGTCGGAATCCCCATCGCCCGCGCCTCCAGTTCCCGGTCGATGGCCGCCACCATGGCGGCGGCCCGGTCGCGTTGGTCCGTCAGCAGGCCCCGCAGCCGGCACAGGTGGGCGACCGGGTCGGTCGCCGGGTCGTCCACCAGCGCCGCGATCTCCCGCAGTCCGAAGCCGAGCCGCCGGTAGCCGAGCACCTCCCGCAGCCGTCGCACATCGCCGGCGGAGTATGCCCGGTGCCCCGCCGGGGTCCGCGTGGACGGCGTCAGCAGGCCGATCTCGTCGTAGTGGTGCAGCGTGCGGACGGTGACCCCGGCCAGCTCCGCCACCCGCCCCACGGTCAGGTGTTCCTCCACGGCACCGACTATGTGCCCTGACGCCGCGTGAGGAGCAAGCGGGCCGGCGCACCCGAACGGGTACCGCCCCTCCGGCGACGGAGGGGCGGTACCCGTCTGGTGGCTCGCCTTCCGCGTGCCGGTCAGGCCACGGTGCAGGGGATGCCGTTGAGGGTGAAGGCGGTCGGTTCGGCGGTGTTGCCGGTGTGGTTGGCCTGGAAGCCGATCTCGACGGTGGCACCGGGGGCGAGCGTGCCGTTGTAGCTGACGTTGCGGGCGCTCACCTGACCGCTGGTGGGCGAGAAGGTGGCGTTCCAGCCCGAGGTGACGGACTGGCCCGACGGCAGGGTGAAGGCCAACGTCCAGCCGTCGATCGTCGAGGTGCCGGTGTTGGTGATGGCGATGTTGGCGGTGAAACCGGAGGCCCAGGTGCTCATCGTGTAGGTGACCCGGGGGCCGGTCCCACCACCGGGAGTGGGAGTGGGAGTGGGAGTGGGAGTGGGGGTCGGCGTGGGGGTCGGCGTCGGGGTGATGGTGGGCGTGGGGGTCGGCGTCGTGCCGCTCACGCTGGTCACGAAGGTCATGATGCTGCGCGCGGGGAGGCTGACGGTCAGGGAGCCGTTCGACATGGTGAGCGCGCCCTGCGGTGCGACGGTCCGGCCCCCGTCGGTCAGCCAGTTCGAGACGCTGCGGGACCCGGTGGCGCCCGAGAGGGTGAACTGCTGGCTCACCGCCGAGGTGTTCTTGTTGACCGCGACGATGACGACGGTGTCACCGCCCCGGTACGCCGAGACGTAGACGTTCGACGCCGGGTTCGCCGTCGCGTCGACCCGCACGAATCCCGGGCGGACGAACCTGGCGAAGTGCGCCATCATCGCACCCCGCTTGCTGATCTGGCCGTCCTCGCGCATCGGGCCGTAGCTGCGCCGCAGGTACCACCAGACGTACGCCTGGAACTCGGCGTCCACCATGGCGTGGTGGATGTGCTCCCCGACGTCGAGCGCCTCCGGCCAGGCGTCCCCCGAGTTCGCGTTGCTGTTCGGGTAGTACACCTCGGACATCCAGAGTTCCTTGCCCGCGCCCTTCTGCTTGAACAGCGGGTACGGGAAGTTGGAGTACGACGTGCCGTAGAGGTGCGCCCCGATGACGTCCACGTTGGCCAGCGCCGTGGCGTCGTTGAGGATCGGGTCCGACACGGACTTGACGTACTGGAAGGACTCGGGCGCCATGACCTTGGTGGTGAGCGAGCCGGCGTTCTCCCGCAGGAACCGGTTCATCTCGGCGGTGGTCCACCAGGTCCAGTCGTGCGCGTAGTCGGGCTCGTTCTGCACCGAGATGCAGTACAGCGGCACCCCGTTGGTGCGCATGTACGCGGTGAAGTCGTTGAGGTGCTGGGCATAGGCGGCGTACGAGCTGTACCGCAGCCGCTTGGCGTTGGTCTGGCTGCCCCGGGTGAAGGTCTCGATCATGCTGGCCGGGGGGTTCCACGGCGACGCGAAGACGGTCACCCCGAGTTCGACAGCCCGCTTCGCCGTGGCCAGGTCACGGCCGAAGTCCGCCTGGCTCTCGCCGACCGGGATCCGCAGCACGGAGAAGCCCAGTCGCCCCTCGCCGGTGCCGAACGCCGTATCCCGCTGGGCGGCGGTCAGGTCGCCGATCCAGGCGGCATGGGCCATCGCACCGAAACCCTTGATCGTCTGCCGCGATGCCGACGGATTGATGCTCGCCGGCGCGGCCGAGGCCTCCGTGGCCCCCAGGGCCGCCGTGGCCGCCGCCACCGGCAGGGCCCCCAGCGTCGTCAGGACGACTCTGCGGCTCAACTGCTTTCGCTCGCCGCTGACCGGCCCAATCTGATCCTGCGTCATTTCTTTCGTCCTCCTGGTGGTGGTGATACGCGCCTTCCCGGTCCCATCGACCCGGTCGGCACCGAATCTGCTGCGTCGCCACGGGGATGACCTCGACCTCACCGGCGGCGTTTCGACGAAACATATCGACTGTAATGATTGTGAACGTTAACGGCCGGAGTTTAGTTTCCGCCCCCGGAGGGGTCAAGCATGCGCAGGCCGCACAAAGGGGCGTGCCGATCCGGGCGGTGTTCCGATCGTCGCGCACCGCTATGGCGTACGCGACGACCGTGAGCAAACCGCCCGGGACGGTCCGCCGCCCGACAGTTGCTAGCGTGATCATCATGGTGGAGCTGGAAGAGCTGGTCCTGACCCCCGACGAACGGGCCCGGGGGGTCCGGGTCGACAGCGTGCTGTTCGGCATGGACTGGACCGGCGAGGAGCACCCCGGCCAGTTGGCCGCATTCGTGGCCGGTCGGGTACGGGCCTTCGGGGCGGAGCCCACAGACGTCGACACCACCGTCGTCTACCAGGCCGCCGAGGCCGACCCGACGCTACGCCGCGGTGACTTCCCGATCCGCCAGCTCGACCATCTGGCCGGCGTGCTGGCACATCTCGGCTGCACGCTCGCGGTGTGGGACAGCGGCACCGACACCTACGAGATACTGGTCGCGCTGACCGGTGGGGATGAGTTGACCGGGCTGACCTACCAGGGCCTCCCGGTGCGGGCCTGGGGCTCGGCAGCCGAGGAGACGCTGGTCAGCCTGGACTGCCCGAACTGCGCGGAACTGCTGGTCTGGCAACTGCCGGCGACCCAGACCCTGGCCGACGAACGCTGCGACTGCGGCGCCGCGTTGTTCGACGCCACCGGCCGCCCACTGCCCCACGTCACGCTCCACGACTGAGTCTCCGGCACCCCCGACAACCAGGGGACGATGAGCATCGACGACCCGGAGCGGTTACCCAGAGTGTCGTCCGCACACCGGGCAGAACGGGTGGCCCGCTGTCCTCGTTGATGCGCATGCCCAGGACGCGGCGTAGCAGGCGGCGGGCGCCCAGGGATCGGAACAGTCGCGCACCGTCTTCTCCGGACGTCCGATCACCTGGCGACTCTGCCACCGCCTGCCGGCCGGGATCCCGATCTACACGGACGGGCCGTCGTACCCCGGACAGCGCCCGAACGGGCGGGAATCCATCGATCGACATGGTCCTGCGACCGAACCTCTCCCCCATCGGTGGCCTTTCGGACCGCTCGCTCCTGGTCGGGCACCGCCCCGGCAACGCCGACGCCGCCGTCCGGCGTCAACCGGGCGGCAGCGCGGGTTCGGCCATCGCCGCGACGAGCGCGGCCACCGGTACGGTCGCGAAACCGACCCGGGCGTCGCTGGCCCCGTACGGCAGCCAGAGCAGGCCGGCGTGCACGAGCGCGCCGCAGGAGTAGACGACGTTCGGCACGTACCCGTCGCGCTCGGTCTCGTCGGGGGCGAGTAGCGCGCCGGGCAGTTCGGCGACGACCCGCTCCGGGCGGTGCAGGTCGAGCAGGAGCGCGCCGATGGCGTACCGGCGCATCGGGCCGACACCGTGGGTGAGCACGAGCCACCCCGCGTCCGTCTCGACGGGTGAACCGCAGTTGCCGACCTGGATCAGCTCCCAGCCCCGGCGGGGGGCGTGCAGTGGTACCGGCCGCTGCCACTGGTTGTCGCCGTCCAGGCTGGTCAGGCCGATGGTCTCCCCGTCGGCACGGCACAGCGCGAGGTGCCGGCCGCCGACCGTACGGGGAAACAGCGCGACCCCCTTGTTGCGGACGCCCGGACCACGCATCGGGGTGATCTCGAAGCGCCGCAGGTCGGTGCTGCTCAGGGCCCGGGTGGCGATGCGTTGCCCGTCGTACGCGGTGTAGGTGGCCCGGTACACCGGTCCCGACTCGTCGACGAACCTGACGAACCGGGCGTCCTCCATCCCGTTCCGCTCGTCCGGGGTGGCCGGCCAGAGCACCCGTTGCGGCAGTCGACTGTCGGCGGGGAACTCGACGGCGTAGCTGGCCGAGTCGATCCGTCGCAGGTGGGCCACGGTGGCCGGGGCGGTGCCCCGGGACAGCAGGTCGGCCGGCAGGTCGGCGATGACCCGGTCGAGCAGGGCCTCGTCGTAGCGGGCCGGCAGGGCATCCAGCACGGTGGCGGACACCTCGTCGTCGCAGTCGATCTCGGCGAGCCCGGCGGCGAGCAGATCGCGGCGGTGCCGCAGCGGAACCCGCCGGCCCACGGTCAGCGGGCCGGACCGGGCATCGACGGTCAACTGGTCGCCGGGCCCGAGCACGGCGTCGGCGAACCCGATCGACGACAGGTGCCCCTCGCCGATCTGGCGCAGGCTGATCGCGACCCGGAGCTGACCCGCCGCCAGCCCGCCCTGGTCGGGGTGGACCACCATGGACGGGTTGCACAACGCGGCGGACTCCACCGCGTACTCGTGGCTGAAGTAGGCACCGACCAGCAGGCGGGTGGCCGGGTCCAGGTCCCGGGACCGGGAGGCCCGGTGCCGGACCAGGTCGTGGTGGTGGTGGAAGGTGCGATCCAGGTCCCGGTGCCGGTCGCCGAAACGGTGCCGGGTGTCCCGCAGCAGCCGGCCGGTCTCCTCGGCGTCGAGTCGGCAGATCCGGTCGATGAGCGCCTGCGCCCGGCTGCGGGCCACGGCCGCGTCCTCACCGGGGACGAAGAGCCTGACGACGACCCGGCCCGGGTCGGGGCGCAGGGTGAGGTCCCGTCGGACGACCGGGGGTCCCGTCACGACCACCGCCGGGCGTGCTGCAGGGTGGAGATGAGCGCGAGGGTCGACTCGGCACCCTGGTTGAGGTTGGGCCCGTGCCGGGTCAACCCGTCGTAGCCACCGCCGGTGGCCGGGTCCCACATCGGGGTGCCGACGTCGTTGTCGCCGAGGAACCACCCGACGGCCTGCCGCACACCGGTCTCCCAGCCGGCGTCACCGGTGACGGTGGCGGCGGTGGCACAGGCGTCGGCGAAGGCGGCCACCTCGATCGGCTGCTGGTCGTGGCGCAGCCGCACCGCGCCCCGCGCCCAGCCCCCGGCCGGCACGACCGACAGCCGCCCGTCGCGCAGTTGGACGTCGCGCAGCCAGGCCAGCATCCGCAGGCCGTTGTCGAGCAGCGGTCCGTCGTGCCGCAGCTGGCTGGCCGCGATCACGACCTCGGCGAGAGCCGCGCTGGCGTAGCTCAGCCGCGGCTGCGGCCAGGGCCAGTCCGGATCGGCCGGCGGAGCACCGATCGAGGTGGCCGCGTCGGACAGCAGCGCGGCGGCGACCGCGTGGCTGGGGTGACGGCGCAGCACCTCGACGGCACCGAGCGCGGCGAAGGCCATGGCGTGCGGGGCCGGGCTGCGACGCACGGCTCCCGTGCTGAAGGCGACCAGCGCCTCCTCCCGGATCCAGGGTGCCGGGCTGCGGGCCACTGCGGTGCCCAGCCCCCACAGCGCCCGTCCCCACCAGTCGCCGAGGCCGGGCTGGTCGGCCCAGTGCCGGTCGAGGCCGAGTCGGTTGTGGAAGGCGCCCCGGGAGTTCTGCGCGTGGGTCAGGAAGGCGAGGTAGCACTCCGCGAGCCGGAGCACCGCGCCGGTCGGCTCCGGCTCACGGCTGGTGACGACGAGGCCGCGGGCGACGTCGTCGGTGCAGTAGCCGTGCCGCCGCCGCACGATGGCGTGCCGGGCGTGTTCGAACAGCCCGGTGTCGTCGCTCAACCGGGCGAGGTGGGCGAAGCTCGGTGCGGGCGTGGCCGGTCGGTGCCCGGTGGCCGCGCTGCCGGCCGGTGGACCGGCCCGGCCGACGGTCGCGGTCACGCCGGCACCCCGCTGACCACGGGCGGCCCGGTGGCGGTGAGCCGGTCGGCGAGGGCCGCGTACCGGGCCGCCACCGCCGGCCAGCGCAGCTCGGCGGCCACCGGTCGACGGCGGCCGGCGAGTCGGGCCGCCAGGCCCGACTCCGTCAGGATGCGCCGGACCGCCGTGGCCAGCGCCGTCGGGTCCGCATAGGGTACGACCAGACCCGGCCCGCCGGTGAGCAGCTCCACGGCGTGCGGGAACGGGGTGGCCACGACGGGAATCCCGGCGGCCACCGCCTCGACGAGCACGCCGGAGGTGACCTGCTCGCGGGAGTCGTACGGGAGCAGGACCACGTCGGCGGAGCGGATCAGCGCGCCGAGCGTGGCCGAGTCGTGGTAGACCGCCTGGTAGTCCACGGTGTGCGCGACACCCAGTTGCGCGCCGAGTTGGTGCAGGCCCGCCCGGTACCGCTCGCCCTGCTGCTCGATCACCTTGGGATGGGTGCGGCCCGCGACGGTGAAGGTGGGGGTCGGTTCGAGGTCCTGCAACCGGGCCAGCGCCCGCAACGACCACTCGATGCCCTTGCCGGGGCCGAGCAACCCCCAGGTGAGCAGGTGCGGGCGGGTGCGGCGCGGGCCGGACCCGCCGACCGGGTCGGCGGTGCCGTGCGGGATGACGGTGACCCTGGTCGGGTCCACGGCGTAGCCGACGAGCAGCCGGTCCCGGGCGGTGTCGGTCATCGTGACGACCGCCGCCGCCTCGGCGACGATCTGCTCCAGCAGGGACCGCTGCCGGGGGGTGGGCTGACGCAGCACGGTGTGCAGGACCACGATGCTCGGAACGTCGAGCCGGCGCAGCAGCGGCAGGAGGTCCCGGCCGTCGACGCCCGGATAGATGCCGTACTCGTGCTGGACGACGGCGATGTCGTAGGTGTTCAGGGCGGCGGCGGCTTCCCGCCAGCCACCCGGGGTCCGCGCCGACCAGGTGTGCACCACGCCGGGCGGGGTGGCCCCCTGGTCGTCGGTGCCGTCGGTGACCCGGACGACGCCGCCGGGTTCGCCGCCGCCGGTGAGGTGCGCGGCCAGCGCGGCGTTGAAGGTGGCCAGGCCGCACCGGGTCGGTGGGTGGGTGCTGAGAAAACCGTAGCGGGGCATGGGTCTGGCCTTCCGATTGTCGGCCGCGGCCCGGGGTGACGGGCGCGACGCGGGCCGGCGGGTGTCGCCGGGGGAACAGGGTGGCCGGGTGCGGGGTCCGGCCGGGCGGCGGATGTCGGCCGGTCAGCGCCTTCCGCGCCAGGGCGAGCCGATGAGCTGTTCGTAGACGGCCAGGTAGTCGGTGACCATCCGGTCCGCGCCGAAGCGCAGTCGGGCCCGTTCCCGGCAGCCGGCCCGGTCGATTCGCCCGATCCCGGCGACTGCGGCGGCGGCCTGCGCGACGGTGTGCACGAGCGACCCGGTGACCCCCTCGTCGACGACCTCCGGCATCGATCCGCGCGCGAACGCCACGACGGGTGTGCCGCAGGCCATCGACTCCACCACCGACAGCCCGAACGGCTCGTCGAAGGCGATCGGGTGGAGCAGGGCGACGCTTGCGCCGAGGACCTCCGCGCGGCGGCGGGGGCCCACCGAGCCGAGGAAGACGACCTGTTCGCCGTCGATGTGCGGGGCCACCTGTTCGGCGAAGTACCGCTCGTCCTGCACGATGCCGCAGATGGTCAGGGGCCGGCCGGCCAGCCGGGCGATCTCGATGGCGGTGTGGGTGCCCTTGTCCGGGTGGATCCGGCCGAAGGCGACCAGCCCCGGGCCGGCCTGCGGGCTGAACGGCAGCGCGGTGAGGTCCACGCCGTGGTGCACCGTCGCGACGTAGTCGAGCCCGGCGGCCCGGTCCGCGTCGGAGATCGACACGTACGACGAGCGGGCCCCGGCGTACGCGGGCAGGATGGCGGCGCCGGAGAAGCCGTGCACTGTGGTGAGCAGCGGCGCGCGGCAGTGCTCGGCGAAGGCGAGCGGCAACCAGTCGAGGTGGCTGTGCACCAGGTCGAACTCCGCCGCGCGGGCGAAGGCGTGGGAGACGTGCATCGCCTCCCAGATCCGCCCGTCCATCGACGGGTCGTCGGCGTACCCGCGGGGGCACACCCCGTCGAGGGTGGCGGAGGTGACCGAGTCCAGCGTCGCGAAGAGGGTCACGTCCACGCCGCGGGTGGTCAGACCCTCGGCGAGCAGGCCGGTCACCTGCTCCCAGGGGCCGTAGTGGTACGGCGGGGTCCGCCACGCGACCGGCCCGAGCAGGGCCAGTCTCACGGGGACGGCGCGTCGACGAGCGCGGCCGGATCGAGCCGCAGGGTCGCGAGCAGGCCCGAGTGCTTGTCCGGGTCCACCCACTCCGGCAGTTCCCGTTCGACCCAGGTGGCTCTGGCCGGCTGGCCCCGCTCCCGTAGGGCGTCGACGATCCGGTTCCTGGCGATCCTCATCGGGTGCTCCCTCATGAAGCCGTGGGGGTGTTCGTGGGCCCTTCGGCGTGCGGAAGAGGGCGTGCTGGTCGTCCTCGTCGGTACGGGCCCACGTCGGTGGGGCCCAGCCGGGCGGGTGCGGGGGAGAACAGCCGCCCGCGCGACGAACGGTGCCGGCCGCCGGGCGGCCGGGACGCGGAGGACGTCGTCGCGGTGATCATCATGGATCAGGCCCGTCAGGCCGGCTTACGGCGAACTGGCGGGGCCACCGGGGACCCGAGCGACAACGCCACCGTACGCCTCATCCGGCAGGAAGACACCATGGTGGCCGGCGAACCACCGCCCCGGGTGACCCCCGCGGGCCGGAACAGGTCGGCGGCGCCCCGGGTACTCCGTCCGTGTCGGACGAGGGCGGGTCGGCCGGCGGGGTGCGGCGGATCGATCTGTCGACGGCGGAGGCTGGCCGGCCGACGTCGAGAGGTCTCACCACGGCATTGACCTGCGTGGCTTCACCGCGTCGAGATCAACTTGTCACGCCCGTGACACGATCCGGCTCAACAGTGGGTCATCGTCGCCCACCCCTCAAGGAGCGTCATGGCCCCCACCCCACCGACCGACGCCGAGCTGGACGTCCTCATCCGCGCCCGGCTCGCGTCGCTCGGCATCGATCTCGACCAGCTCCCGCCCGGCACCACCGCCGACCCGCAGACCGGCTCCCCCGGCCGGGACTCCGTCCTGGCGTCGCTGCGCTCCTTCGTCCGCGGCACGGTCGGTACCCTCGCCGCCTACCAGCTGCCCGCCCCGGCCGGCACCGACCCGGCCGTGGCCAGGGCACTGTCCCAGCAGCCCGCGCCGATGCTCTACCCCTCGATCAGCACGGAATGGCGGAAGTGATGAGCACAGCACCTGCCGACCGCGGCGTCGACCGTCGCGCCTTCCTCGCCCGGACCGCCGCGCTGGCCACCGCCTCGGCGGCCGGCGGCATCGTCGGGCTGCCCGCGGTGGCCTCGGCGGCCGGCGACAGCCGAACATCCGCCGTGCCGGCGGGCCGCTACAACCCGGCGTTGGCCGTGCCGAACGCCTACGTCAAGCCGCGCCCGGAGGCGGTGGCCGACCCGACCGAGCTGACCATCGCCGAGGCGGCCTGGCTGATCCGGGCTGGCAAGCTCACCCCACAGCAGCTGGTCGAGGCGTACCTGGCCCGGATCTCCACCTACGAGCCGACCTACCAGGCGTTCAACCTGGTGCTCGCCGACCAGGCGGTCAAGGCGGCCCGGGCGATGGCGAAGAAACCGCACCGGGGCGCGTTGCACGGCATCCCGCTGGCCATCAAGGACAACTACTACACCGCCGGGGTGCCGACCACCGCCAGCTCGTACCTGTTCGCCGACTTCCGGCCACCGTACGATGCCACGGCGGTGACCCGGTTGGTCACCGGCGGCGGGGCGATCGTGCTGGGCAAGACCCAGATGGGTCCGTTGGCCACCACCCGGGCCACCACCCCGAGCGGGGTGGTCACCACGGTCAACGCCTGGACCCCGACCAACGCGGGCACCGACCCGGGCGGTTCCTCCACCGGCACCGCCACCGCCGTGGCGGGACGGCTCGCCACCTCCGGCACCGGCACCCAGACCGGTGGGTCGATCACCGCGCCGTCCAACGCGCAGAACCTCACCGGCCTCAAGCCGACCATGGGCCGGGTGTCGCTGCACGGGATCATCCCGCTCAGCTACACCCGCGACCATCCCGGTCCGCTGGCCCGGGACGCCAAGGACGCGGCCATCATGCTCACCGCGATGGCCGGCGAGGACCCGGCCGACCCGCGCAGCCAGGGCCTGCCCGAGGTGCCCAAGCTGATCGACGCGGCCACCCCGACCTACCAGGGCGGCAAGCTGAAGCTGCGGTGGAAGACCCGGATCGGGGTGCTGCCCGGCTTCACCGCCGGCACCTCGGAGACCGCGCTGGCCCGGCAGGCCTACCTGGCGAAGCTCGCCGCGATCACCGGCGCGACGATCGTCGACGTGCCGCTGCCCGACGAGTGGGAGCTGCTCACCGGCACCGCGTTCAACAACGTACGGCTGCCGGAGCGCACCGAGCCCTTCCTGCCCTACCTGCGCACCGACCTGCGCGGCTTCGGGGTCTCGGTGACCGGCTGGTTGCAGGGCGCGCTGCTGGGCGGCAGCGAGTTCATCACCGGTCAGCGGGCCAAGCTGCTGCTGATGGAGCGGGTGCTGGACCAACTCTTCGCCGACTGCGACGTGGTGGTGCAGACCGGCCCGGTGCCGTTCGACATCCTCGGCCTGCCGGAGATCGCCTTCCCGATCGGGTTCACCGGCGCGGGCCTGCCGATCGGCACCGTCCTCGGTGGCCTGCCGTACGGCGAGGACCGGCTGCTGTCGGTGGCCGCCGCCTACCAGGCGGTGACCGACTGGCATCTGCGCCGACCTGCCGATCCGCCGGCCACCCCGGCGGCGGCGCGCGGCGCGGCCCCGGCCGGCCTGCGGCTCACCGCCGAGGAGGTCGCCCAGCTCAGCCAGTGACCGTCAGGTCGTCCGCCCGCCGGCTCACCGGCGGGCGGACGGCACCCGGCGGCAGACCACAGCCGGCGGCAGACCACAGCCGGCGGGCGGACGTGCCGCCGCCAGCGCATCCCGCCCGGCCGGATCGCCGGCAGCGGCACCCGGCGGGCCGGAGTCGACCGGTGGTGACCGACCTCAGCCGATCGTGGTCAGCTTCGGCAGCACCTCGTCGGCGACCCGCCGGGTGAACTCCACCGGGTGCCGGTCCGGGGTGACCTGCACCTCGGTCACGCCGAGCGCGGCGTATCCGGCCACCTCGGCCAGGAATCCGTCCACGTCGGCCAGCGGCGGTCGCATCACGAGGACCGTCTTGTCGATGGCGTCGTAGTCGCGGCCCTCGGCGGCGCAGTGCCCCCGCAGCACGTCCAGCTTGTGCGCCACCTCGGCAGGGCTGCTGCCGAACAGGTTGCAGGCGTCGGCGTACCGGGCCACCAGCAGCAGGGTCTTCTTCTCGCCGCTGCCGCCGATCATGATGGGCGGGTGGGGCCGTCGCAGCGGCTGCGGCGAGTTGAGCGTCTCGGCCAGCCGGTAGTGCCGACCCTCGAACGGCCCGTTGTCGTCGCTCCACATCTGCCGGCAGATCCGCAGCGTCTCCTCCAGCCGTTCGAACCGCTCGGCCACCGGCACCACCGGCACCCCGAGGCCGTGCTGCTCGCGCTCGTACCAGGACGCGCCGATGCCGAGCCGGGCCCGGCCGCCGGAGAGCACGTCCAGGGTGGTCACGATCTTGGCGAGCAGCCCCGGGTAGCGGTACATCACGCCGGTGACCAGCACGCCGAGCGTCATCCGCGAGGTCCGCGCCGCGACGAAACCCAGCGTCGTGTACGCCTCCAGCATCGGCTCCTCGGCCGGGGCCATCGCCTCCATCTGGAAGTAGTGGTCCATCACGGTGAACGATACGACCCCGGCCTCCTCCGCGATCGTCGCGGTCTCGATCAGCGTCGGTGCGATCGCCGCCGGATCGGTCGGGGTCGAGTAGTTCCAGTAGTGCAGTCCGAGTCTCATGCCTCGTCCACCTCCCCACCGATCCTAGTGGCGTACGGGGCCGCCCGCCCGGCTGCCGCCGGCGACGCGTCACCGCCCAGCACCGCGCGGGTCAGGGTGGCCAATCCCGCCTCCCAGCGCGCGTCGGGCCAGTCCCGCAGGTGTTCCACCAGGTCGCTGCGCACGGCTGCCAACAGGGCGTGGGCGAGGTAGTCCGCCGACGCCGGGCCGCGCGCCTCGGTGACGAGCGCGACCAGCAGGGCGTGCCACTCCTCGTACGACCCGGTGCGGTAGGGGCTGCCGTCGCCCGCGTTCTCCAGGGCCAACGTCAGCACCCGACTGTCCCGTTTGAACCGCACCACCTCGCGGAGCAGGTGCAGGGCGCGCTCCGCCGGTGGGCCCGCCGGTGGCGCCGCCGTCAGTGCCGCCCGCAACTGGTCGCCGCGCTGCGCGTACAGGGCACGGAGCAGCCCCATCCGGTCGCCGAAGCGGCGGAACAGCGTGCCCTTGCCCACGCCGGCGGCGGCGGCGATGTCGTCCATCGAGACCTGGTCGGGGTCGGTCGCGGCATCGAACAACCGATCCGCGGCGGCCAGTACGGCCGTCCGGTTTCGTGCCGCGTCGGCGCGCACACGCTCTCCCCTCGCGAAACGGACTATCGGTCCGCTACAGTGAAGCGGACCAGCCGTCCGCTATGGTAGCCATGCAGCGGGACGGCACCGACGACCAGGGGACAACCGTGTCGAACCCTTCCACCGCCCTGTTCCACCGGGCCATGCACCTGTTGCTCGCCAAGGACATGCCGGGATTCATCGCCCTGTTCGCCGACGACGGCGTCATGGAGTTCCCGTTCGCGCCGGCCGGGCAGCCGAGCCGGGTCACCGGCCGGGCCGCCGTGCACGACTACCTCATCGACTACCCGCACATCCTCGACGTTCGCGAGATCACCGAGGTCACCGTGCACGAGACCACCGATCCGGCGGTGCTCGTCGCCGAGTTCACCGCCAGTGGCGTCGTCGTCGCCAGCGACCGGCCCTACCGACTGCGGTACATCGCCGTGCTGACCATCCGGGACGGCCACATCGTGCACTACCGCGACTACTGGAACCCGCAGGCCGCACAGGACCTGCTCGGCGGCGGGCTGGTGCGCTCGTGATCCTGGTCACCGGCGGCACCGGGACGACCGGCCGGCTCGTCGCCGCCACCCTCGCCGCCGCCGGCCGCCCGGTCCGCGTCGCCAGCCGCCGGGCCTGCGCCGGGGACGTCCGCTTCGACTGGTACGACCCCGGCACCCACCACGCCGCGGTGGAGGGCGTGACGGGCGTGTACCTGATCCCGCCCGTCGGTGAGGTCGATCCCGCACCGGTCATGCTGCCGTTGCTGGAACTGGCCCGCACCCGGGGAGTGCGGCGGGCCGTCCTGCTCAGCTCCTCGGCAATCGAGGCCGGCACTCCCGGCCTGGGCGAGGTGCAGGCCCGACTGGGCACGCTCTTCCCCGAGTGGGCGGTGCTGCGGCCCTCCTGGTTCATGGAGAACTTCGTCGGCGATCATCCGCACGGCGTGAGCGCCCGGGAACGCGGCGAGATCATCAGCGCCACCGGCGACGCCCGGGTCGGCATCGTCGATCCGGCCGACATCGCCGAGGTGGCGGTCCGCGCCCTCACCGATCCGACGTCGCACGACACCGAGCACCTCATCACCGGCCCCGAACGCCTGAGCTACGCCGAGATCGCCGCCGTCCTCACCGACACCGGCGGCCGACCGGTCCGGCACCGTGCCGTCAGCGAGGCCGAACTCACGGCGTACCACGAGGCCAACGGCCTGCCACCCGACTTCGCCCGGTTCCTCGCGAGCCTGGACACGGCGATCGCGGGCGGCGCGGAGGACCGGACCACCAGCACCGTCGCGGACGTGACCGGCCGCCCACCCCGCTCGTTCCGGGACTTCTGCCGCGACCGGCTGCCCGGCGGCCCCCGCTCCACCCCGGACCGCGCCCCGACGCCGACCTGACGGGTCGGCCGGTACGGCCCGCGCCGGTCGACGCCACGGCTGCGGCGTCGACCGGCGCGGATCGTCCGGCGACGACCGAGGGTGTCGCCGGCGCCGGTGGGCAGCACGGTGCCCCCGCCTACGCGCGTCCGGCGCGGTCCCCCGCCCGGGGAACGGGCCGGTCAGGGCGTCAGGAAGCCCTCGGCCCGCAGCCACGCCTCGCACGCGTCGGTCCAGGTCGCCGTGTGCGCGTCGCGGGCGATGAAGGGGTGGCTCCGGCCGCCGTACGTGATGCCGTCGGCCAGCCCGATGCCGTGTCCACCGCGCGGGTAGATGTGCAGTTCGACCGGGACCCCGGCGGCCACGAGCACCCGGGCCCATTCCAGGGCGTTGGGGACCCCCGGCGGGTCCTGGGCGGCCGCCCACACGAACGTCGGGCAGACCGTCGAGTCCACGTGCCGCGCCGGCGACAACTCGTCCTTGATCGGGATCAGCTCGCCCAGCAGCCCCTCGACCGCCGGCGGGGGAAGCAGATCCAGATCGGCCAGGGCGTACGCCAGGATCGCGAAGTCCGGGCGCGGCGGGTCGACCACACCGGTCTCGATCGACAGCACCGCACCGGTCATCAGCAGGCCGGCCAACTGCCCGCCGGCACTGGAGCCGATCACCCCGACCGGGCCGGTCTCCAGCCCGTGGACACCGCTCCTGACATGGTCCAGCGCGGCACGGGCGTCCTGCAACGGTGCGGGGAACCGGTCGGGCAGCAGCCGGTATTCGAGGACGAAGGCGTGCAGCCCGATGCTGGCCAGCCAGCGGGCGTAGCCCTCCCCCTCGTGCCGTGGGAGTTCCCGGAAGCCGCCGCCGGGGAGGACCAGCACGGCCGGCCGGGGGCCGGTGAAACCGTCGGCGGCCGGATAGACCGTGATCCGCTCGGAGATTGTTGCCTGAGTCGGCGAGATGGCAGTGCCACCTTTCGCTACCACGCCTCCATGCCTGACGATCGTCCGCCACCGGCACGCGACGCTACGGCGATGCTAACCGGCGGTACCGACGGCGCGCGGGGCGGGCGACCCGGTCGTCGCCCGCCCCGCGCCCGGGTCGCCCGCCCCGCGCCCGGGTCGCTCAGCCGCGCCGCCACTTCTGGTTGGCCCCGCCGGTGCACTCCCAGATGACCAGCCGGGCACCGTCCGCGCTGTTCGCGCCCTGCACGTCGACACACTTGTTGGCCTGCGGGTTGACCAGGTCACCGGCACCACTGAGGACGAACTGCTGGGCCGGGTTGCCGCTGCACCTGGCCAACTGGACGACCGCTCCGTTGGCGGTCGAGCCCCAGGCCACGTCCATGCACAGCCCGAGCGCCCGGACCGTGCCGTCACCGGCGAAGGTCCACCGTTGGGCGTTGGTGCCGTTGCAGGTCCACAGGTGCAGGTACTGGCCGTCGACACCGTGGGAGTTGGGCACGTCGATGCACTTGCCGGCGTACCCGACGAGCTGGCCGGCACCGCCACCGCCGGTGGTGGTCAGCGACAGCCCGTACGCGCCGAGGATCTCGTTGACCGGCTGGTAGACCGTGGTGCCACCGGAGTTGCAGTCGCCACCGGCACCGGAGGTGACCCCCTGCGCCTGGTTGCCGGAGATGAACGCGCCACCCGAGTCGCCGGGCTGGGCGCACGCGCTGCTCGCCACCAGGCCGTACACCAGGGAACCGGAGTAGTTGACCGTGACGTCCCGGGCGGTGATGGTGCCGCACCGCCAGCCGGTGGTCCGGCCGGACCGGCAGACCGCGCTGCCGACGGCGGCCTCCGCCGAGCCGGCCACCGCGGTCGCGCCGCCGTCGTAGGTGTTCACCGTGGGCGTGGCCACCCACGAGGAGTTGGTCTGCACCCAGGCGTAGTCGTTGCCCGGGAAGGACGAGCCCCGGAAGGTGCCCTGCGCGACGCCGCTGCCGCTGGTGGTGCCGCCCGCCCCACCGCAGTGTCCGGCGGTGACGAAGCCACCGGCGACGGCGAAGCCGACCGAGCAGAGCGTGTTGTTGTTGATGACGTACTGGTCGCCGCCCCGGATGTCGTAGACCGGGCGGTACGGCTGCGCGGCGACGACCGGACGGGCCACCTCGGCGGTGCCGGTGGCCTGGGCGAACGCTCGGGCCGAGGTAGTGTCGGCGGCCTGGATCACCACGCTGTTGCTCGCCGGGTCGACAAACCAGGAGTGCACGGCCGGGCCGGCCCGGCCGGCCGCCCGGTCGAGGGTGGCCCTGGCCCGGTCCAGCTCGGCCAGGCTCCGGCGGACCACCTGCGGCTGGGCGCCGGTGCGGCGGACCCGCGTGGCGTCGGCGGCCGTGGTCACCCCGACCACCAGGGTGCTCCCGTCCCCGGCGATCCAGGACCCGCCGTACGCGACGCCCAACTCGGCCCGGAGCCGGCGCTCGGTCGACGGCGCAACGGCCTCGACGACCGAGCGGACGCGGAGCTGCTCGTCGGTCAGACCGAGGTCCCGGCGCAGCGCCGCCCGGTGCCCGGCGGGAAGGCCGGCGGACGGGTCGACGGCGGCCGACGCGGCCGGGTCGGCCGACGGGACGGTCGGCGCGGCCGCGGCGGGCGCGGCGGCCAGCGCACCGGCCAGCGTCGCGGCCCCGAGAACAGCACCCAGGAGACGGATCATTCTGCACCCTCCAGAGTATTCGACGGATGTGAGAGCGCTCTCAGGCAACAATCCTTACTAATTGAGGGACATCTGTCAATGCGAGCCCGCCGGACCGGTCGGCGACCAGGCCATCGGGCCGACCGGTTCCACGAGCACCCTTCGCATTTCCCCTGAGCGGCACTAGGCTCTGCGCAGTCCGGAGTGGACGACCACGGAGGTGCCCATGAAGAAGATGACCGTCCGTCGTACGAGTGCACTGCGTCTGGTGTCCGGCGCCCGCCGGCTCTGGATCGAGTGGTGCTGGTAACTGCCGGCCCGGCGGGCGCCCCCGGGCGTCCGCCCTCGGCGGCACCGGCCCGATCGTGACCGGCGCACCACCGGGGTACGACTGCCACCGCGACCACGGGCCGTACGCCGGGGTCGCGGATCTGCTCCACCGCATCGCCGCCGACCACCCCCGGCTGGCCGCCCGGCACCGGACCGAACTGCGGGCCATCGCGCCCCGGCTCGACCCGACGGCCCGCACCGCCGCCGACGAGGCGCCGATCCGGTTCCACCCCGCCCGACGCACCGCCGCCCTGGCCTACGGCGCGACCGAGTTCGTGGCGGCCTGGGCGGGCACCCTCCGACGCCCGGTCACGCTCCGGTTCGCGCACGTCGGCGCGGCCGACGAGACCACCCGGGAGCTGCTCGACTCGGTGGCCGGCCGGCTCGGGGCGTACCCGGTGCGACTGGAGCTGTGCGACGACGGCCCGGCCCGGCCGGCGGCCGACCCGACCCCGGCGACCCTGCGCACCAGCCTCGGCGAGAGCCTGGCCGGCGGCTTCTACCACCATGCTGCCCGCGCCGGCCGGCACGGACGTGCCCTGGTCACCCCGGCCGACGACCTGCCGCACTGGTGGGCGTTCACCACCGGCCTGGCCACCGCCCTGGCGGCGCTGGACCAGGCCACCGAGGCGCTCGACCTCTATCACGAGGCGCGGACCGTCACCGACGACCCCAAGATCACCATGTCGGCCGCGTACGCCACCGCCATGTTGTACGCCCGGCACCTGCCCGCCGCGGCCCAGGACCCGGCGCGGGCGCGGCACTGGCTGGAACAGGCGCTCCGGCTCGCCCGCACGGTCACCGACCCCCGGCAGCGGGTGCTGTCGACCGTCTTCTACGAACAGGGCGTGGCCCTGCTGGACAGCCGGGCGGGTGAACCGGAGCGGGCGCTGCGGCTGATCGACGACGGGCTGGCCCGGCTGACGGCCGTGCTCGCCCCCGGTGAACGCCCCCAGGACCTGGCCCGGCTGCGCCACAACCGGGCCCAGGTCTATCTGGCGTTGGGCGATCCGCAGCGGGCCCTGACCGAACTCGACACCGTGATCGCCCACGACCCCGACAACTGCGAGTACTACGTGGACCGGGCCGCCCTGCACCGGGCGGCCGGGCGGCACCGGGCCGCGATCCGGGACCACGGCAGCGCGATCCGCCTCGGGCCGCACCTGCCGGAGGCGTACTACAACCGGGCGGTGCTGCACCAGGAACGGGGCCGCGCCGGGCGGGCCCGGGACGACCTGGAACGGGTGCTCGCCATCGAGCCCGGGCACCTCGACGCCCGGATCGCCCTGGTCAACCTGCACCTCGGCCGGGGCGCGCTCGACGTCGCCGAGGCGGGGGCGCGGGCCGGGCTGATGCGGGCCCCGGACGAGCCGGCCCTGCTGTGCACCCTCGGGCTGATCCGCTCGGAGCGCGGCGACCCGGCCGGGGCCGAGGAGCTGTTCAGCCGGGCGTTGGCCGGCGATCCGGAGCTGGTCGAGGCGTGGACGAACCGGGCCGCCGTCCGGTTCGACCGGGGCGAGGTGGCCGCCGCCGTGGCCGACCTGGACCGGGCGGTCGCGCTGTCGGCGGCACCGGTGCCCCGCTACAACCGGGGCACCGCGCTGGCCCGGCTGGACCGGTGGGACGAGGCGGCCCGGGACTTCGCCGACGCGCTCGCCGCACCCGACCTGGACCGGTCACTGCGTCGCGACCTGCGCACCGCACTCGCCCGCTGCCGCCGTCGCACCTCCTGACCGGCCGCACGTCACGGTGGCGACACCGGGTCGACAACGACGTCGGGGTACGCGCAGCCGGGCGGACGGCCCGGCTGCGCGTACCCCGATGGTCGACCGGTCAGCTGCGCAGGCTCCACTGCTGGTTGGTGCCGCCGTTGCAGGCCCAGAGGATCAACTTGGTGCCGTTGGCCGTACCGGCGGCGTTCGCGTCCAGGCAGAGCCCGGACTGCGCGCCGGTGATGGTGCCGTTGGCGTTGACGTTCCACTGCTGGTTGGTGCCGCCGTTGCAGTCCCAGATCACCACCTTGGTGCCGTTGCTGGTGCCCTGCCCGGAGGCGTCCAGGCACTTGTTGCCGTAGACCATCAACTGCCGGCTGGCGGTCTGGGTCCACCGCTGGTTGGCCGCGCCGGTGCAGTCCCAGAGCTGGGCCTGGGTGCCGTTGGTGGTGCTGGAACCGGTGACCTCGGCGCACCGGCCGGACTGGACCCCGACGAGCTGCGCGCCCTGCGTCGGCGGGTTGGTGGTGCCCTGCACCCCGGCGTTGGCGATGACGGTCTGCGCGCCCGAGGGCCAGTTGTTGTTGCTGACCACGGTGTTGTTGTTGACGACGTTGCCCCGGTCACCGTTGGTCACGTTGGTGCTGTTGTTGGTCGACCAGTTGTTGGTGACGGTGAAGTTGCCCATGTTCTCGGCGTACCAGTAGTTGGCGGTCGCCCAGGTGCCCGTGGAGGAGAACACGTTGTTGCGGGCGGTGTAGTAGCGGGAGCCCTCGTCGAAGTAGAGCCCGAACCAGCCGTTGGTGCGCAGGCAGTAGTTCTCGTTGATGGTCCCGCCCGGGTTGGCCGACAGCGTGTAGAGGCAGCCGCCGTCGGTCATCTGCTGCATCACGTCGTGGATGTAGTTGCCGATGACCTGGTTGTTGGCCGCCGTGGTCGCCGTCGAGTAACGCGGCTGGTAGTTGTACAGACCCCGGTTGGCGTAGTGCTGACTGCCGCCCGCGTCGTTGGCGCCCCAGCCGTAGCCGACCGACAGCCCGGTGTACGGCATGTTGTAGACCTCGTTGTGCGACACCAGCGAGGTGTTGACGTAGGTGGTCAGGATCGAGACGACGCCCCGGTACTCCAGGCCGAGGTCGTGCACCCGGTTGTTGCTGATGGTGATGTTCCGGTTGATCATCCGCTGGTCGCCCGGGTGGTGGGCGTCGGCGCGCACCCCGCCGACCACGACACCGCCGGCCGAGTTGCGGGCGATCTCGGAACGGGTGACGGTGATGTTGCTGGCTCCCAGGCCGACCCCGCTGGCGTGCGCGTTGGCGTCGTTGCCGATGCCGATGGCGGTCTGCCCGAGGTTGACGAACTGGGAGTCGCTGAAGGTGATGGTGTTGGCGGCGGAGACCTGCACGGCGGCCGGCATCTGGTTCCAATGCGGCCGGGTCGCCTCGAACAGCTGGCAGCCCTCCTGGCAGGAGGTCAGCGCGTCGGCCGGACGGGCCCAGGTGCCGGTGATGTGCGCGCCGGTCTGCTGGTCGGCGAAGCCGTTGCTGCTGCTCGGGCCGAGCCAGCTGGTGCCGGTGAAGGTGATCCCGCTGAACGCGATGTGGTGCGCCGGAGCGTCATAGCTGCCACCGACGTTCACCAGCGACTGCAACTGGGGCAGCTCCACGCTGACGCTGCTCATGTTCTGCCCGGCCAGCGGGATGTAGTTGAGCTGCCCGCTGGCGGGGTTGAGGTACCACTCCCCCGCGCTGTCCAGGAACTCGTAGGCGTTGGCCAGGTAGAACGGGCCGGCCCGGTGCGGCTTGGACAGGGTGTCGAAGCCGAAAGTGTTGTTGTTCCAGGCCGGCTGCTGCATGGTCAGGAAGTTGCCGCTGATGCTCTGCACCGGTGAGTACCGGTCGGTGAACGAGCCGACGCTCTCCACCTCGACCCGGTTCTGGTTGCCCAGGTTGTTCAGGTAGCTCAGCGCGCCGTTGCTGAACCGCATGCCGCTGGTGGTGAAGGTGAAGTCGGCCCGGTTCACGGCGGTCCGCGCCCGGGTGGCGACCGCGCCGTTGACGTAGAGCTGCCGGCTGTCGAGGCCGGCGGGGACGTTCGCCCGCCAGATGTTCTTCCCGGAGTCGACCAGCGACCAGCCGGTGACCGCCCGGGCCCCGCTGATCACCGGGCGGGCGGACGCGGCGGCCCGCCACGTCACGGTGTAGCCGTTGGTGCCGGAATCGGCGGCGGTCAGCCGGAACGGTGCGGCGAGCCGGTAGACGCCGTCGGCCAGCTCGACGACGATGTCGCCGGACATCGACGTGTTGAGGGAGCGCACCGCGTTCTGCGCCTCGGTCAGCGCGCACGGCTGGCTGGCGGAGCAGGCGGTGCCGCTGCCGGCGGGGGAGGCGTAGAGGGTGGTGGTGGCGGCCAGGGCGGGGGTGGCCGAGGCGACCACGGCGACCGCGGCGGCGACCGCCGTGGCGGCCAGGCCGGCCAGCACCTGCCTGCGCCCTGTGGGGGATGTCGGGACGGACACGGGTGGGACTCCTATCGTGGTGGGGGGTGATGGGACGTCCCGGCCGGCGGTGGAATCATGCCGCGACCGGGGTGAGCAGACCGGCGGCCCGCAGCGCCGGCCACAGCGTCGCCGGGACGTCGGCGTCCGCGCGGGCCAGGGTCTGCGTGACCTGCGCGCTGCTGCGCAGGCCGACGACCGTCGAGACGACTGCCGGATGGGACCCGACGAAGGCGAGCGCCGCCTGGGGCAGGGTGACGCCGTACGCCTGGCAGACGTCGGCGATCCGCCGGGCCCGGTCGAGCAGCTCCGGCGGGGCCTGCTGGTAGTTGTAGGTCGCGTCGGCCGGTGGCCGGTCCCGGGACAGCAGCCCGGAGTTGTAGACCCCGGCGATCACCACGCCGACGCCCCGCTCCTCGGCGGCGGGCAGCAGGTCGGCAAGCGCGCCCTGTTCAAGCAGGGTGTAGCGGCCGGCGCACATCACCACGTCCACGTCGGTCTCCCGGACGAACCGGGTGAGCAGGTGGGACTGGTTCATGCCGGCCCCGATGGCCCCCACCACGCCCTGGTCGCGCAGCTCCACCAGGGCGGGCACCGCCTCGGTCGCGGCCTGCTCCCAGTGGTCGTCGGGGTCGTGCAGGTAGACGATGTCCAGCCGGTCCAGGCCGGTGCGGGCCAGGCTGGACTCCAGCGAGCGGAGCACCCCGTCCCGGCTGAAGTCCCAGACCCGCCGGTGGTCGGCGGGCACGTCGAACCCCTCCGGGTCGCGCCGGTGCGCGTCCTGCGGCGACGGTACGAGCAGCCGCCCGACCTTCGTCGACACCACGTACTCGTCGCGCGGACGGGTACGCAGGGCCGCGCCGAGCCGCCGTTCGGACAACCCGAGCCCGTAGTGCGGCGCGGTGTCGTAGTAGCGCAGTCCACCCGCCCAGGCGGTGTCGACGGCGGCGGCGAACCCCTCGTCGGTGGTGGCCCGGTAGAGGTCGCCACCCTGCGCCCCACCGAAGCCCAGCTCGGTGAGGCGCACCGCCGGCCGGCGCGGCAGCGCGTGCGCTCTCACGACGCCTCCAGCCGGTACACCCGCCGGGCGGTGTGCCGCCAGATCGCCGCCCGGCCGTCGGGGTCGAGTGGGTCCAGCAGTCCCGCCAGGGTGTCGACCCAGCGGGGGTAGGAGCTGGCGAGCAGGCAGACCGGCCAGTCGGAGCCGAACATCAGCCGGTCCGGACCGAACGCGTCGAGGGCGTGCTCCACGGCCGGCCGCAGGTCCTCCGGGGTCCAGGGCGAGTGGCCCACCTCGGTGACCAGGCCGGAGAGTTTCGCCGTGGTGTTGGCCGAGGCCGCGAGGGCGCGCAGGTCGCGGGCCCACCCGCCGAGGTCCGCTCCGCCCAGCGCGGGCTTGCCGAGATGGTCCAGGACGAACCGCACCTCGGGCAGGTCGCGGGCCACCCGGCTGGCCGCCGCCAGTTGGTGCTGGCGGACCAGCAGGTCGAAGGCGAGACCGGCGGCGCCCACCGCAGCGATCGCCCGCCGCACGTCGGCCCGGTCGAGGAACGTCGGGTCGGGCTCGTCCTGGACGGAGTACCGGACGCCGACCAGCCGTTCGCCGCCCCGCGCCGCCCGCAGCCGGGCCACCCGGTCGGGGACGTCGTCCGCGGTGAGATCCAGCCAGCCGACGACACCGCGCACGAGCGGGCTGTCGGCGGCGACGCCCAGCAGGTCCACCGTCTCCGCCTCGGTGGAGTTGGCCTGCACCAGGACGGTCTGGGTCACCCCGGCGTCGCGGGCCACCCGGTCGAGGTCGGCCGCGGTGAAGTCGGCGTCGATCGCCGCCATGGTGGCCGGGTCGATCCACGGTTGCGGGTGCCGGGCCCGCACCCAGAGATGGTGGTGGGCGTCGACGATGTCGGTGGGTCCGGCCGGCACGGTCATCGGCCCAGCCACCCGCCGTCGACGGGCAGGACAACGCCGTTGACGTAGTCCGACGCGGGCGCGGCCAGGAACACCGTCGCGCCGGCGAGGTCGTCGGCGTTTCCCCACCGGCCGGCCGGGATCCGGGTCAGGATGGCCCGGTCGCGTTCCGGGTCCTCCCGCAGCGCCCGGGTGTTGTCGGTGGCGATATAGCCGGGGGCGATGGCGTTGACGTTGACCCCGTGTGCCGCCCACTCGTTGGCCAGCGCCTTGGTCAGCCCGGCGATGCCGGACTTGGAGGCGGCGTAGCCGGGGACGGTGATGCCGCCCTGGAAGCTGAGCAGCGACGCGGTAAAGATGATCTTCCCTCGGCCCCGGGCCACCATCTCCCGGCCGATCTCCCGGCTCAGCACGAACTGGCTGGTCAGGTTGACCTCGATGACGTGGTCCCACATCTCGTCGGGGTGCTCCGCGGCGGGGGCGCGGGCGATGGTGCCGCCGTTGTTGACCAGGATGTCGATCGGGCCGAGGTCGTGCAGGTCCCCGACCAGGCGACGCACCGCGACGCGGTCGGCCAGGTCGGCGCGCAGCGCGGTGAACCGGCGGCCCGCCGCGCGTACCCGCTGCTCCACCTCGCTGCCGGTGGCCTCCAGCTGCGCCGACACGCCGACGACGTCGGCACCGGCCACGGCCAGCGCCTCGGCCATGGCCAGCCCGATGCCCCGGCGGGCGCCGGTCACCACGGCGGTCCGGCCGGACAGGTCGAACAGGGCGCTCATCGGTCCCCCTCCTGCCAGTCGAGCAGCACCTTCATCACGCCGCCGCCCTCCAGGGCGGTGAAGGCCGACGCCGCCGCGTCGGCGGGCACCACCCGGGAGATGAGTTGCCGGGCCGGGATCGCGCCGGAGGCGACCAGCCGGACCGCCTCCACCATGTCGTCGCGCTGATAGAGCCGGGCGCCGAGCAGTTCCAGCTCACGCCAGAAGACCCGGTGCAGGTTCACCGGTCGGGGCTGCGGATGGATCGCCACCATCACCAGCCGGCCCCGGGTGGTCAGCACGTCGACGGCGGTGCCGACACCGGCGGCGGAACCGGAGACCTCGAAGGCCACGTCGGCGCCCGCACCCTCGGTGCGCGCGTCGACCAGCGCCGCCACGTCGGTCTCCCCCGGGTCGACGGCGTCGATCCCGATCCCGGTGGCCACCGCACGGCGGAACGGGTCCGGTTCGACCAACAGGACCCGCGCGCCACGCTGCCGGGCCACGGTGGCGATGAGCACGCCGACCGGCCCGCCACCGACCACCACGACCTGGTCGGCGTCGGTCACCCGGCCCCGCCGTACGTCGTGCACGGCGACCGCGACCGGTTCCACCAGGGCCGCCTCGTCGAGGGGCAGCCCGTCGGGGAGCGGCACGACCAGCTCGGCCGGGACGGTCCAGGAGGACTGCATGGCCCCGGGCGAGTCCACGCCGAGGAAGTTCATCGCGTGACAGATGTGCGGGTTCCCGCGCCGGCAGGCGACGCACCGGCCGCAGAAGCGGGTGGGCAGCACGGTGACCGGCTGACCCACGGCGTGCCCGGTGACCCCCGCGCCGACCTCGGCGACCCGCCCGGACATCTCGTGCCCGATCACCGCCGACGCGCCCACCCGGGCGTCCATGTCCCCGTGGTAGACGTGCAGGTCGGTGCCGCAGATCCCGGTGTAGGCCACCGCGATCCGCAGCTGACCTGGCCCCGGCGGCTCGGGGTCGCGGCGCTCGACCTCCAGGTGCCGCGCGCTCCGGTAGACCACTGCCTTCATGCGTACTCCCTCGCGGGTCGGGGTCTCAGTGCCCGACGGCGGACGGCAGGCCGTCGTGGTGGTGCGCCGGGGTGCCGGGCAGCGGGGTGACGTACCGCCCCGGCCCGGCAACGACCTGGTCGACCTCCGCCAGCAGTCGGCGGCCGGCCCGTTCCGGCCGGACGTTGGGGCCGTCGGGCGTGGGCACGTCCGACCGGCGCGGATAGGTGCGGATCTCCTCCTCGGCGATCGTGACGCCCAGGCCCGGGGTATCGCCGAGGATGAACGCGCCGTCCTCGACGTGCAGGTCGCGGGTGATCCCGACCGGCGGCCGGAGGTCCTGCAACTCGCTGACCAGGTGGTTCGGCACCGACGTGGCGGCGTGCAGCAACCCGACGGGGCTGTTGCCGATCGGGCTGACCGGCAGGTCGTAGGCGTGGGCCAGGGCGGCCACCCGCAGGAAGTGGGTGACCCCCCAGACCGCGGCCATCTGCACGATGTCGACCGCCGCCGCGGCGAGCAGCGGCCGGTACTGTTCGAGGCCGGTGAGGTTCTCCCCGGTGGCGACCGACGCCCGGACCCCGCGCCCGACGACGGCCAGGCCTTCGGCGTCCCACCGTCGGACGGGTTCCTCGATCCAGACGAGGTCCAGGGTGCGTTCGAGTTCGCAGACGTGCCGGACGGCCTGCTTGCGGGTCCACGCCTCGTTCACGTCGAGCATCAGGCCGGGCCGCTGCCCCCGCCCGGCCTCGGTCAACACGTCCCGGACCAGGTGCAGCCGGTGCCGGTCCCGCTCGATGTCGAGGCCACCCTTGAGTTTGGCGGCCCGCAGCCCGTGTCGGGCGTAGACCGTGTAGGCCGCCGCCAGGTCGTCGTCGTCCAGGCCGATGTCGAGGCCGGACGCGTAGGCGGGCACCCGCCGGTCGCGGCCGCCCAGCAGCCGCCACAGCGGTTGACCCGCCGCCTGGGCCTTGATGTCCCACAGCGCGGTGTCCAGCGCCCCGATGGTGCCGAACACCGAGCCGGCGTGACCGGCCTTGAAGGTCTGCCGCAGCATCCGGTCGTAGAGGGTGGTCACGGCGCGGGGGTCCTCGCCGTCGATCGCGGCGAAGATCCGTTCGACGTCCGCATGTGGTCCGAGGCCGATCCCGGTGATGCCCTCGTCGGTCTCGACCACGATGATCGGCACCGAGGTCGCCCCGTCGGTGAAGACGCCGTTCGCGTCGCCGACGGGCCGACCCCACTCCTGCACGGTGGTCAGGGTCCGGTATCCGGTGATCCGCATGTCAGCCCTTCGTGGCACCGGCGGCGACGCCGTCGGCGATCTGGCGCTGGAGGAAGAGGTAGATCACCAGCACGGGTACCGCGGCGATCAGCACCCCCGAGGCGAAGGTGGGGATGTCGTCGGAGTACTGCCCCCGCAGCGAGGTGACGCCGACCATCAGGGTCCGATGGTCGGCCGAGGGCATCAGCAGCAACGAGATCAGCACGTCGTTCCAGCAGAACAGCGCGTTGAGGATGCCGACCGACAGCAGGGCCGGGGTGCCCAGCGGCAGCATGATCCGCCGGTAGACGCCGTAGACGTCGTTGCCGTCGATCCGGGCCGCGTCGATGATCTCCGGTGGGATGGTCCGGTAGTAGCTGGTCATCAGGAAGATCGTGAAGGGCAGGAACTGCGCCACGTAGGCGAGCACCAGCCCCGGGTAGGTGTCGACGAGGCCGGCGTCCCCCATGATCCGGGCCAACGGCACCATGATCACCTGGAATGGCACGAAGAGCGCCGCGAGGCAGCACAGGAAGAGCACCGACGAACCCCGGAAGCGCAGCTGGCTCAACGCGAAACCGGCCATCGACCCGAACAAGAGCAGCAGGAACACCGAGACCGTCACCACGACCACCGAGTTGGCCAGGTACCGGGCCATCCCGACGCTGTTCCACGCGGTGGCGATGTTCTCCCAGTGCAGGGCGTCCGCCAGCGAGAACCGGTCGAGGATGTAGTCGCGGCGGGTCTTCATCGCCACGTTGGCGGTGAAGACCAGGGGGTAGACGGTCGCCAGGGCCAGCACGGCCATCGGGACGGCGAGCAGCCACCGACCCCACCGGGCTTGGGACATCACGCCTCTCTCACCGCCCGCCGGAGCAGGCTGATCTGCAACAGCCCCACCACGAGCATGATGAGGAAGAGCACCGTCGAGGCGGCCGAGGCGAGCGCCGGTCGGTTCATCTGCCCCTGCTGGATCCAGATGTAGTACTCCGGCAGGTAGGTCGAGCCCTCCGGACCACCGCTGGTCATCACGTAGAGCAGGCCGAACATGGAGGTCAGCATCCCGATCATCGTGGTGACGAAGACGAACTGGATGGTGCGGGAGAGGCTGGGCACGATCACGTGCCGGATGGTCTGGGGCAGCGACGCGCCGTCCACCCGGGCGGCGTCCAGCAGCGAGGCGTCCAGGGTGGCGAACCCGGCGAGGAACACCACCAGCGCCATCCCGAAGGTCGCCCAGACGTGCACCCCGACCACCACGAACATCGCCACGTCCGGATCGCCGAGCCAGTCCACCGGCCCGATGCCGACCCCGCCGAGCAGGGCGTTGAGCGGGCCGTCGAAGGCGAGCAGGAGGTTGAAGATGGCACCGACGATGACCGGGGACAGCACGGCCGGAAAGAAGTAGACGCTGCGGAACAGCCGGTGCCCGGGCACCCGCAGGTAGATGAAGGTGGCGAGCAGGCCGGGGATCGCCACCGCCACCGGCAGCAGCAGCACGAGCAGCCCCACGTTGCGCAACGCGCCCCGGAACAGCGGGTCCCCGAACAGCTCCAGGTAGTTGTCCAGGCCGACCATCAGCCCGTTGCGGTCGCCGTCCCCGGTGAAGGAGAAGTTGACCCCGAGCAGCAGCGGCCAGAACCGCAGCAGCGCGAGGATCAGCAGGGCCGGGGCCAGCAGCACGAAGGGGGCGAGCCGCTCCGCGCGCCGCCCACCGCGCGAGGCGGCCCGAGCACGGGGTACGCGTTGCCGCGGCGGCGTCCCGTCGGCCCGTCCGGCGGGCGCCGGGCGGACCGACGGGATCGCCTCGTCGACCGGCACGGGTCAGCCGGCCTGATCGGAGGCGGCCAGCTGCTTCACCGCCTCGTCGACGGTGATCGAGCCGCTCAGCAGTTGCTGGGAGATCCGGCCCATCAGCTCCAGGGTCTTCGAGGAGAGCGCCACGTGCAGGGCGGGCTTGCCGGCCTTGAGGTCGGCGACGATGGTGGCCACGGCCGGGCCACCCTGGGAGACGTCGATGGTGGTGTCGGAGGCGATCGCCCCGGCGTCGGCGTAGAAGGACTTGAGCGCGTCGGTCGAGGTCAGCGAACGCACCAGGTCGGCGGCGACCTTGGGGTCCTTGGTCCACTTGGCGACCCCGTAGCCGATGCCACCGTCGTAGGGCAGGTTCGGGGTGGCGCCGGGTACGACGACCGGGGCCCGCATCACGCCCAGCTTCTCGGCGGTGACGAACTCGCTGAAGTCCTTCCAGTGCCCGATGTCCGACATCAGCCCGATGACGTGGGCAGCCTTCGCGGACTGGAAGATCGCGAAGGAGTCGTTGAACATCGCCGTCGAGTTCGCCCCGTCGCTGTTCAGCTTCGCGTCCTGGGTCTCCTTCCAGAGCGCGAAGATCCGCTTGACGTGCGGGGAGTTCCAGTCCCGCTTGCCGGCGATCCAGTCGTCCTGCTCCTGCGGGGTGAACACGCCGGTGCCGAAGGCGGAGAGGAAGAACTGGATGCCGAAGCCCTCCTTGTTGCCGAGGGCGAGGCACTTCGCGCCGGTCTGCTTGGTGAGGGTGGCACAGTTGGCGACGAACTCCGGCCAGGTCTTGGCCGGGTTGGCCGGGTCGAGGCCGGCCTTCTCGTAGAGCGTCCGGTTGTAGTAGATCGGGTGGCCCTGGAGGGTCACCGGGCCGGCGTAGGTCTTGCCGTCCTTGCTGAACGCCTCCCAGCCGGCGAGCCGCTGCCGGTCCTCGGCCACGTACTCGTCCAGGGGCAGCAGCGCGTCCGCGCGGTCCCGGATCTGGCCGCCGCCGTTGAACAGGATCACGTCGGGTCCCTTGCCGGCCTGGATCGCCGTGCCGAGCAGGGTGTAGTACTGCTCGTAGGGCTGGGCGACGAACTCGACGGTGACGTTGGGGTGCTTCTTGGCGAAGTCGGCCTTCGCCTTCTGCAGGTACGCTCCGGCGGACGCCTCACCGGACTTCCAGTCCCAGACCACCAGCTTCCCGTCGGCGCCCCCGGGCGAGGAGCGCGTGTCGGTGGCGCTCCCACAGCCCGCCAGGGCCAATGCCGCGACGAGGACGGCCGACCACACTGCTCGCTGCTTCATCGCTGCTCACCTTCGACATCGCGCGGACCGCTGGATCGAGACGCTTGAATTGACGAGAAAGTAACTCGTATGACGTATGACGTCAACAGCGGGACGTAGAATTCGCGGCAGGCAGGTCGTGGCGCGGTCCGCGGGGAGTCACTGGAGGGGACATGACGGCACGGGAGATCACCCTGAACACGGCAGCGCCCCCGACCTGGGCGCGACGACCGGCCAACCTCGCCACCGCGGTCACCGCGGAGCTGGTGGAACGCATCGTACGCGGAGTTCACCCGCCCGGCTCCCCGCTGCCCCCGGAGCCCGCGCTGTGCGAGGCGTTCTCGGTCAGCCGCACGGTCGTCCGGGAGGCCGTGAAGATCCTCCAGGAGAAGTGTCTGGTGCAGGTCCGACAGGGCAGCGGCACCATCGTCACCCCGCCGTCGATGTGGGACATGCTCGACGAGCTGGTGCTCGCCGCCACCATCGCCGAGGACGACAGCCTGACCATCCTCGACGACCTGGTGGCCACCCGGCGGGTGCTGGAGTCCGACATGGCCAACGTCGCCGCCCGGCTGGCCGACCGGGAGACCGTCGACCGGATGCGCGCCCTGGTCGACCGGATGGACGAACTGGTCGGTGACCCGGCCGCCTACCACGAGCACGACCGGGCGTTCCACGACGTGATCATGCAGGCGTCCGGCAACCGGATCGCCCGGGGTGTGGTGCGGTCGCTGGAGAGCCAGGTGGTGAACACCGCCCGGTACATGGGCCGTTCCGAACGGGCGCTGTGCGTGGCGTCCAACCGGGGGCACCGGCGCATCTACGAGCGCATCGCCGCCCACGACCCGGACGGCGCCGCCGAGGCCATGGTCACCCACATCACCGAGGCATGGCTGGTCCGCCGCAGCGGACCGGACACCGCACGGCTGGTGCGCTGACACCGGAACCCGACCCGACGACCCACCCCGGACCACCCGGGGAAGCGGTGTCCGCACCGGGCCGGCCGGGGCAGCTCAACCCACGGCCATCAATGGCTTGCGGGTGTTAACGATAACAAGATACCGTCGGCCGCAGAAGCGAAGGGCACGCTTCCACGCTCCACCCACCGGACCGGTCGGCGGAGCGGAGTGCGGGCACGGGCGACGCCGGTCGGACACCTCCGGGCACCTCCGTGGACGCTGCACGTCGGCGGGTCAGGTCGATCATTCGCCTGCCCGGGGAGCCCCGGCGCACATCGTCCAGCACCGTGGGGCCCGACCCGATCGCGTGCTGACCGCCGGGCCGCCCCTGGCCGGCACGGACGCGATCGGGGCCGCGACGCCACACCCGCGCACCTGTACGGCGGGCAGCTCAGACGAGTCCAGGCCCCACCGGAGGTCCGCCGGCCCGGGACCGGCGCGTCCGGGTACGCCACCGAGGCGCGACGCCACCGACAGAGACCCGCATCGCCCCTCCTGGGAGGTACTGGTGAAACCCGCACTGCCACCACTGACCCGACTGCGACGCTCCTTCGCCTGGCTGGCTGCCCTGCTCCTGGTCTCGACCCTGTTCCCGGCCGGCACCGCGAAGGCCGACAACCCCATCGTCCAGCACATCTACACCGCCGACCCGGCCCCGCTGGTGCACGACGGCAGGGTGTACCTCTACACCGGCCACGACGAGGACGGCTCGACCTGGTTCACCATGAAGGAGTGGCGGGTCTGGTCCTCCGCCGACATGGTCAACTGGACCGACCACGGCTCGCCGCTGAACGTCGCCACCTTCAGCTGGGCGAAGGCGGACGCCTGGGCCGGCCAGGTCATCGCCCGCAACGGCAAGTTCTACTGGTACGTGCCGGTGACCGCGAAGTCGACCAATTCGATGGCCATCGGGGTGGCGGTGAGCGACAGCCCCACCGGCCCGTTCCGCGACGCCATCGGCCGACCGTTGGCGGCCAACGGTGAGATCGACCCGACCGTCTTCATCGACGACGACGGGCAGGCGTACCTCTACTGGGGAAACCCCAACCTGTGGTACGTGAAGCTGAACCCCGACATGATCTCGTTCTCCGGCAGCGTCACCAAGATCCCGCTGACCACCGCCGGATTCGGCACCCGCAACGGCAACGCCACCCGGCCCACCCTCTACGAGGAGGGACCCTGGGTCTACAAGCGCAACGGGCTCTACTACAACGTCTTCGCCGCCGAGTGCTGCAGCGAGTTCATCGCCTACTCCACGGCGACCGGCCCCACCGGGCCGTGGACCTACCGGGGCACGATCATGCCCCGGCAGGGCGGCAGCTTCACCAACCACGCCGGGATCGTCGACTTCAACGGCGGGTCGTATTTCTTCTACCACAACGGTGCGTTGCCCGGCGGTGGCGGCTACACCCGCTCGGTGGCGGTGGAGAAGTTCGCCTACAACACCAACGGCACCATCCCGACGCTCAACATGAGCACCACCGGCGCACCGCAGATCGGCACGCTGAACCCGTACGTGCGGCAGGAGGCCGAGACCATTGCGTGGGGCTCCGGCATCGAGACGGAGGCGTCCACCGAGGGCGGGATGAACGTCGGCTTCATCGAGAACGGCGACTATATCAAGGTCAAGGGGGTCGGCTTCGGCACCGGCGCGACGACCTTCAACGCCCGGGTGGCCTCGGCCGGCAGCGGCGGCACCATCGAGGTCCGGCTGGACAGCGCCACCGGCACCCGGGTGGCCAGTTGCTCCGTACCGGTCACCGGCGGCTGGCAGAACTGGCAGACCGTCTCCTGCCCGGTGTCCGGCGCGACCGGCACCCACGACATGTACCTGCGGTTCACCGGTGGCAGCGGCACCCTGTTCAACGTCAACTGGTGGCAGTTCGGCAGTGGGACCAACCCGACGCCCACCCCGACCGCGACGCCCACCGTTACCCCCACCCCCACCCCCACCCCGACGACCCCGGCCCCGACCACCCCGGCCCCGACCACCCCGGCTCCGACCACGCCCGGCGGCCGCTCCTGCGCGGTCACCAACACGGTGGTCAACACCTGGCAGGGCGGCTTCGAGGGGAAGCTGACCATCACCAACGGGTCCGTCGCGGTCAGCGGCTGGCGGGTGAACTTCACCTTCCCCAGCGGACAGACGGTGGCCCAGGCCTGGAACGGCACCCTCAGCCAGCAGGGCAACCAGGTCACCGTCACCAACGCCAGCTACAACGGACAGCTCGCGGCGGGTGGGTCCACCACCGTGGGCTACATCAGCTCGACCACCGGCAGCAACCAGCCACCGACCGACCTGACCTGCACGCCCGTCTGACCCCACAGCGGTGCCGGCCCGCTCCGCCCCACCAGGGCGGGCCGGCACCCCAGCACCGGCACCACCAACGATCCCGTACGACACGTCCCGGGCAGGCGTTAGCCCGCCGTCCGGTCAACCGGAGGTCCCCATGTCAGTCCCGTCCCTCAACCGACGCCAGCTCCTCCAGGCCGCAGGCGCCACCGCGCTGGTCTCCGCCACCGGTAGCGCCCTCCTCGGGTCGACGCCGGCCGCCGCGGCGCTGGTGGTCCCCCCGGCCCGGCCGGACCTCGGCGTCTCCGCGTACCCGTTCGAGCTGGGTCAGGTCCGGCTGACCGCCGGCCGACTGCTGGACAACCAGAACCGGACGCTGAGCTACCTGCGGTTCGTCGACGTCGACCGGATGCTCCGCAACTTCCGGGCCAACCACCGGCTCGGCACCAACAACGCCGCCTCCAACGGTGGCTGGGACGCGCCGTCGTTCCCGTTCCGCTCCCACATGCAGGGCCACTTCCTGACCGCCTGGGCGCAGGCGTACGCCGTGCTGGGCGACACCACCTGCCGGGACAAGGCGAACTACATGGTGGCCGAGCTGGCCAAGTGCCAGGCCAACAACGGCGCGGCCGGGTTCACCGCCGGTTACCTGTCCGGCTTCCCGGAGTCCGACTTCGCGGCGCTCGAGGCCCGGACGCTGTCCAACGGCAACGTGCCCTACTACTGCATCCACAAGACCTTGATCGGGCTGCTCGACGTCTGGCGTTACATCGGCAACACGCAGGCCCGTTCGGTGCTGCTGGCATTGGCCGGCTGGGTCGACACCCGCACCTCGCGGCTGAGCTACAACCAGATGCAGTCGATGCTGGGGACCGAGTTCGGCGGCATGAACGAGGCGCTGACCGACATCTACCAGTACACCGGCGACGGACGTTGGCTCACCGTCGCCCAGCGCTTCGACCACGAAAGCGTGTTCAGCCCGCTGGCCTCCAACTCCGACCAGCTCAACGGCAAGCACGCCAACACCCAGGTGCCCAAGTGGATCGGCGCGGCGCGGGAGTTCAAGGCGACCGGCACCACCCGGTACCGCGACATCGCCAGCAACGCGTGGAACATCACCGTCAACGCACACACCTACGTCATCGGCGGCAACAGCCAGGCCGAGCACTTCCGGCCGCCGAACGCGATCGCCGGCTACCTGAGCAACGACACCTGCGAACACTGCAACACCCACAACATGCTCAAGCTGACCCGGGAGCTGTGGCTGCTCGACCCGAACCGGGTCGCGTACTTCGACTACTACGAGCGCGCGCTGCTCAACCACGTCGTCGGCGCGCAGAACCCGGCCGACGGCCACGGCCACGTCACCTACTTCACCCCGCTCAAGCCGGGTGGACGCCGGGGCGTCGGCCCGGCCTGGGGCGGCGGCACCTTCAGCACCGACTACAACTCGTTCTGGTGCTGTCAGGGCACCGGCATCGAGGCGAACACCAAGCTGATGGACTCGATCTACTTCTACAACGGCACCACGCTGACGGTGAACCTGTTCGTGCCGTCGGTGCTGACCTGGTCGCAGCGCGGGATCACCGTCACCCAGAGCACCAGCTACCCGGCCAGCGACACCAGCACGCTCACCATCGACGGCACGATGAGCGGCTCGTGGAGCATCCGGGTCCGGATTCCGGCCTGGGCCACCGGCGCGACGATCGCCGTCAACGGCGAGACCCAGAGCGTGTCGACCAATCCCGGCAGCTACGCCACGGTCACCCGCACCTGGGCGGCCGGCGACACCATCACCGTCCGCCTGCCGATGAAGGTCGTCGTGCAGCAGGCCAACGACAACGCCAACGTCGGCGCCCTCACCTACGGGCCGGCGGTGCTGGCCGGCAACTACGGCAACACCGCCCTGAACGCCCTGCCGTCGCTCAATGTCTCGTCGGTCACCCGGACCAGCACCAGCACGCTGGCGTTCACCGCCACCGCCAACGGGTCCACGGTCAACCTCGGGCCGTTCTACGACGCCCACGGGTTCAACTACACGGTCTACTGGAGCACCACCGGCGGCAGCCCGGGTGGCGCCAGTTCCCGTCTCGTCAACGTCGGCAGCGGCCTGGTCCTCGGCATCCAGAACATGTCCACCGCCGACGGTGGGCTCGCCCTCCAGTGGGGTGACACCGGCACCGCCGACCACAACTGGGTGGTGGTGACCGACGGCGACGCGGTCCGGTTCCGCAACGTCAACAGCGGCAAGGTCCTCGGCGTGGAGAACATGTCCACCGCCGACAACGCCCGGGTCCTGCAGTGGGCGGACAACGGCACCGCCGACCACCGCTGGGTCCTGGTGAACCAGGGTGACGGCACCTACAAGATCCGCAACGTCCACAGCGGCAAGCTGCTCGGCATCCTCAACGGCTCGACCACCCAGGGCGCCCAGGCCGTGCAGGACTCCGACAACGGCAGCGCGGACAACCGGTGGCGGATCGTCGCCAACCAGTAGTGGTTGGTGTGGACCGGCCGCAGGTCCGCCACCGCCGGCGAGACGGTGGCGGACCTGCGGCCTGACGAATGGGGCTGCCCCGATCGGGGCAGCCCCATTCCGTTTGCACCTGAACCCGGCACGAACCGGAGCCGGCGAACCGGAGCCGGCACGAAGAGCCGGCACGAACCCGGGGCCGGCACGAACCGGAGCCTGGCCGCCGGGGCCGCCCGTGCCGACCGGGGCCGCTGGGCGGTCCGACGGTACGGGCGGCCCCGGCGTCTGCCGGCCGCGACCGGATGGGTCAGGGGGTGGTCAGCTGGAACTGGCGGATCGTGCTGGTGCCACCGAGGGCCTGGGTGGCGTGGTTGAAGATGGCGAAGCGGTAGCCCATGAAGAACTGCCAGTTGCTGTCGAGGGTGAGCGCGTTGCCCAGGGCGGTGAAGTTGGTGCCGTCGGTGCTGTAGGAGAACCGGGCCTGCCGGCCGGAGCCGGGCCGGATGTCGGCGGTGGCCCGCAGCCAGATCCGGCCCCCGCTGACCGGCGCGGACGCGATCTCGGTACCGGTGTTGGTGGTTCGCCAACTGCCGTCCATGGTGAGGTTGTTGGTCATCGACACCCGGGTCGCCCCGTTGTCGCGCCGGACGCCGATCCAGGCCGACGAGTTGCGCAGCACCGCCAGCCCGGTCCGGTCGCCGTCACGCAGCGCCGAGTAGTCGAGTTCGACGGTGGCGGTGGAGGTGGGCCCCTGGATCCGGTGGGTGACCGTGTTCCGGGCGCTGTAGAGGTCGTTGGTCACGGTGGCGGTCTGCAACCGCAGGCCGTTGTTGACCGACCACTTGGTGTTGTCCGGGTTGTGGTTCCACTCCCACTGCGGGCCGAGGGTGCTGCCGGCGAAGGTGTCGGTGCCGGTCAGCGGCTTGACCGGCCGGATCGGCAACGGATTCGGGTACGACGCGCCCCAGCCCCCGTTGACCGTCTGGATCTGCGGCCAGCCGTCGGCGGTCCAGGTGATCGGGGCCAGGGCGGGCACCCGCCCACCGGGGTAGGCGTCGACGAAGGACATGTAGTACCACTGTCCACCTGCGGTCTGCACCAGTCCGCCCTGGTGCGGCACGCCGCCGCCGGAGATCGGGCCGGGCATGTTGAGCAGCACCTGCCGCATCTCGTACGGGCCGAACGGGCTCGACGACTTCAGGATGTACTGACCGTTGGCCGGCCGGGTGAGGAAGATGTAGTAGCTGCCGTTGCGCTTGTAGAACCGGGCCCCCTCCAGGGTGCCCACGCTCGACGGGGTGGAGAAGACCTGCTGGCTGCGGACCTCGCTCTTGCCGTCCGCCGACAGCTGCGCCACGCTGATCTGGCTGTTGCCGTAGGCGACGTACATGGTGTCGTTGTCGTCCACCAGCATGCCGGCGTCGTAGTAGCACTTGTTGATGGTGGCGTGCTGGTTCCAGGCCCCGTCCACCGCGGCGGCGGTGTAGATGTAGGTCTTGGCGAAGTCGATGCAGCCGGCCCAGTAGTAGGTGCTGTTGCTCGGGCGGTAGTTCAGCGTCGACGCCCAGATCCCGTTGACGTACGCCCGCCCGCCGGACATGTCGTACTTCGCGCCGAAGTCGAGCTTGGGCACCGAGTGCCCGGCGAACTCCCAGTTCACCAGGTCGTAGGAGCGCAGGATCGGGGCGCCCGGGGAGTAGTGCATGGTCGAGGCGGACAGGTAGAACGCGTCACCGACCCGGATGATGTCGACGTCGGCGAAGTCCTGCCACACCACCGGGTTGGTGAACGAGCCATTCGCCGGTGGCGTGGTGGGAGGCGTGGTGGGGGTGGTGCCGTCGACGCGGACGAGTTGCCACTGCTGGTTGGTGCCGCCCCAGTCGGCGTACTGGACGATGTTCCCGCCGTCGGCCGTCGAGGCGCCCTGCACCTCCACCGCCTTGCCGCTGTTGCGGTTGAGCAGCCGGACGTAGCCGTCGGCCGAGTCGGCGAGCCGGAACTGCTGGTTGGTGCCGTTGCCGTCGGTCCACTGCACGATCGCCGCGCCGTCGGCGGTGGACCGGCTGGAGACGTCGAGGACCTTGCCCGAGTTCCGTGACTTCAACCGGTAGTAGCCGCCGCCGGAGTCGACGAACTGCCACTGCTGGTTGGTACCGTCACCGCGGGTCCACTGGGTGATCCGCGCCCCGTCGTTGGTGGCCCGGTTGTACACGTCCAGCGCCTTGCCGCTGTTACGGTTCACCAACACGTACCAGGCGTTGGTGTCCACCGTCGCCGCGGCCGCCCCCGTCGACTCGACCACGACGAGACCACCGCCGACCAGCACCGTCAACAGCGCGGCGACGACCCGCGACCACCAGCCGCGCCGCCGCCGGACCGCGATCGGCACCTCACCCATGGCTACCATGACCCTCCTTCACCAACGGTCGATCGACGGTCGCCCCGGAACACCGTCCGGACCCCGTCGTCGCATTGTTCGAAGCCTGCCGATGTCAACGTTCACTCGGCGACGCGTCCGCGATGGCGCGCGACACGGGGCAGCGGCCGGCCAGGGATAGCGACCAGCCACTACGGGAACGGCTTCAGCTATCCATAGACTGTGAGCGATAACATGATGCCCGTCAAGCGGAAACATCGCGGACACGATCGATGGACAGACGGCAGGCACCCCGGGACACCGTCGGGTGGAGCCGAGGTGTTCCGGGGTGCCTGGGTGGAGGACCGGAGTGCGGCCGAGCGCCGCCCCGCCGTCAGCGGGAGGAGCCGGCGCGGCGCTTGTTGTAGACGTCGAAGGCCACGGCGACAAGCAGCACCAGGCCCTTGACCACCGACTGGATGGACTGGTCGATGCCCATGAGCTGCATCCCGTTGCTCATCACCGCCATGATCAGACCACCGACCATCGCGCCGACCACGGTGCCGACCCCGCCGGTGACCGCAGCGCCGCCGATGAACGCGGCGGCGATCGCGTCGAGTTCGAACATGTTGCCCGCGGCGGGCTGGGCGCCGTTGGAACGCGAGGAGTAGATCACCCCGGCCACCGCCGCCAGGAAGCCCATGTTGACGAACATCCAGAAGTTGACCGTCCGCACCTTCACGCCGGACAGCATCGCCGCCGAGAGGTTGCCGCCGATCGCGTAGACCTGCCGGCCGAAGACGGTACGCCGGGTGAGCAGGCCGTAGACCAGCACCAGCGCGGCCAGGATGATCAGCACGATCGGCAGGCCCCGGGCGTGCGCCAACTGCCAGGCGAAGTACATGATGACCGCGCCCACCAGCACCACCCGGGCGACGAACAGCGGGAACGACTCGACCGGCTGCTGGTAGCGGACCCGGGCCACCCGGGTCCGGAAGCCGCTCACCGCGTACCCGGCCACCGCGATGGCGCCGATCAGCAGGGTGAAGGCGTCGAAGCCGTCCCCGCCGAGCAGGCCGTTGAGGAAGCCGGCCGCGACCTGCTGGTAGTCGGCGGGGAACGGGGAGAGCGAGATGTTGTCCAGCACCCGCAGGGTCAGACCCCGGAACAGCAGCATGCCGGCGAGCGTCACGATGAAGGCCGGGATGCCGGCGTACGCCACCCAGAAGCCGTGCCACGCGCCGACCGCGACCCCCACCGCCAGCGCGGCCAGGATGCCGACCCACCACGGGTAGCCCTGTTGGATGACCAGCACGGCGGAGACCGCCCCGGTGAGGGCGACCACCGAGCCCACCGACAGGTCGATGTGCCCGCCGATGATGATGATCACCATGCCGATCGCCAGCACCAGGATGTAGGAGTACTGGAGCACGATGTTGGTGATGTTGCCGGGGCTCAGCGACACCCCGTCGGTGAGCACGGCGAAGAGCCCGACGATGACGACCAGCGCGACGTAGATGCCGCTCTGCCGCAGGTTGTTCATGATCAGCGCACGCAGGTTGCTGGTGCCGGCGTGCAGGGCGACGCCCGGGCTCTTCCCGGTGGGCGGCGGGGACGGCGGCGATGAGGTCTTGACGCTGGTCATCCCACGCGCTCCTTGTCCTTCGTCATCAGGTCCATGAGGTTCTCCTGGGTCGCCTCGGCCACCGGCACCTGGCCGGTGATGCGGCCGGCGGCGAGGGTGTAGATGCGGTCGCACATGCCGAGCAGCTCCGGCAGCTCCGAGGAGATCAGGATCACCGCCTTGCCCTCGGCGACGAGCCGGTTGACGATCGTGTAGATCTCGAACTTCGCGCCGACGTCGATCCCCCGGGTCGGCTCGTCCAGGATCAGTACGTCCGGGTTGGTGAACAGCCACTTCGACAGCACGACCTTCTGCTGGTTGCCGCCGGAGAGCTTGCCCACCACGGCCATCACGCTGGTCGTCTTGATGTTCATGTCGCGCCGGCTCTGCTCGGCGACCTTGATCTCCTCGTTGCCGTTGACCCAGCCGAACCGGGCGAGGCGGCCGAGCGCGGCGGCGGAGACGTTGCGCCGTACGTCGTCGATGAGGTTGAGACCGAAGCGCTTGCGGTCCTCGGTGACATAGGCGATGCCGTGCTCGATGGCCTCGGCGACGCTGTGCGCCCGGACCTCCCGGCCCCGCACGAACAGCCGGCCCCGCACGTCCCGGCCGTACGACCGGCCGAAGACGCTCATCGCCAACTCGGTCCGACCGGCGCCCATCAGCCCGGCGATGCCGACCACCTCGCCGGCGCGGACGTCCAGGCTGGCGTCGTCGACGACGAGCCGGTCCTGGCTGGGGTGCCGGACGCTCCAGTTCTCGATGCGCAGCACCTCCTCCCCCGGCGACGAGACCCGGTCGGGATAGAAGCTGTCCAGGTCCCGGCCGACCATGCCCCGGATGATCCGCTCCTGGGTGACCTCCCCGGAGGCCAGGGAGAGCGTCTCCACGGTGCGCCCGTCCCGGATGACCGTGGTCGAGTCGGAGATCGCGGTGACCTCGTTGAGCTTGTGCGAGATCAGGATGCAGGTGATGCCCTGGTCGCGCAGCCGGCGCAGCAGGTCGAGCAGGTGCGCCGAGTCGATGTCGTTGAGCGCGGCGGTCGGCTCGTCCAGGATGAGCAGCCGGACCTTCTTGGACAGCGCCTTGGCGATCTCGACCAGCTGCTGCTTGCCGACGCCGAGCTGGATCACCGGGGTGACCGGGTTCTCGTGCAGGCCCACCGACGCCAGCAGCGTGGCGGCCTCGGCGTTGGCCCGGTTCCAGTCGATGAGGCCGCCCGGGCCGCGCCGCTCGTTGCCGAGGAAGATGTTCTCGGCGATCGACAGGTGCGGCACCAGGGCGAGTTCCTGGTGGATGATGACGATGCCCTGGGACTCGCTGTCGCGGATGCCCCGGAAGTGCACCGGCTTACCGTCCAGCACGATCTCACCGTCGTAGGAGCCGGTCGGGTGCACCCCGGAGAGCACCTTCATCAGGGTGGACTTGCCGGCGCCGTTCTCGCCGCAGATGGCGTGGATCTCCCCCCGGCGCACCGCGAGGGAGACGTCCGAAAGCGCGGTCACCCCGGGAAAGGTCTTCGTGATGCGTCGCATCTCGAGGATGGTGTCGTCCATGGTCAGCGTCCTGATCGTCGAAGCCTGCGGCGGGCTTCCGATGCGTCGGGCGCGGCGGCCGGTCACCGCCGCGCCCGACGACCGGCTTACTTCTTGGCCTGGCCGGCGGCGACCTCTTCGGCCGACCAGTAACCGGAGTCGATCACCACCTTCTTGATGTCGTCCTTGAAGACGGTCTCGATCGGCAGCAGGTAGGCCGGCACGACCTTGATCTTGTTGTTGTAGGTCTTGGTGTCGTTGGCCTGCGGCTGCTTGTCCTGGAGGAACGCCTCCGCCGCGATGACAGCCTGCTCGGCGAGCAGCCGGGTGTCCTTGAAGACGGTGGAGCTCTGCACCCCGTCGTTGATCAGCTTGATCGAGGCGATCTCGGCGTCCTGGCCGGTCACCACGGGCAGCTTCTTGGCGCCCTTGCCGTAGCCGGCGTTCTGCAGGGCGGTGATGATGCCCCGGGAGATCCCGTCGTACGGCGAGAGCACCCCGTTGACCACCGTGCCGTCGTTGTAGGTGGAGGTGAGCAGGTTCTCCATCCGCTGCTGCGCGGTCTCCTGCTGCCAGCGCAGGATCGCCGCCTGCTCGATCCGGGTCTGGCCGGACTTGACCTTCAGCGTGCCGCTCTCGATGAACGGCTTGAGGGTGTCCATCGCCCCGCCCCAGAAGTACTGGGTGTTGTTGTCGTCCAGCGAGCCGGCGAACAGCTCGATGTTGAACGGGCCCTTCGCGGTGCCCTTCGCGCCGTCCTTGGTCTGCAGGCCGAGGCCGACCAGCAGGGCGGTCGCCTGGGCCACCCCGACCTTGTAGTTGTCGAAGCTGACGTAGAAGTCGACGTTCTTGTTGCCCAGCAGCAGCCGGTCGTAGGAGATGACCGGGATCTTCGCGGCGGCGGCGGCGTCCAACTGGCCGCTGAGCGCGGTGCCGTCGATGGCCGCGATGATCAGGACGTCCGCGCCCTGCGTGATCATCTGGTCGACCTGCTGGGACTGGGTGGGGATGTCGTCACCGGCGTACTGGAGGTCGACCTTGTAACCCTTGGCCTCCAGCTTCTCCTTCACCGCCTTGCCGTCGGCGATCCACCGCTCCGAGGTCTGCGTCGGCATGGAAACGCCGATGGTCAGATCGGCGGGCTTCTTGTCGCTGCTGTCGCCGCCGCCGCCCGCTCCCCCGCCACTGCACGCGGCAAGGCTGAACGCCAGTGCCGCGCCGCCGAGCGCGACCAGGAATTTCCTGCGCACAGGTTTCTCCTCTCCAGAACTCCCGCCGACTGCGGGGACCACCTGTCACCTTTCGGGGTAGTGTTAGCGCTCACATCGCCCCCGTCAACACCCCCCCGGAAATCCGGACGTCACGGTCTCGTAACGGGCGTCTCCGACTTGTCCCCCCACCGACCCCCCGCCCACCGGGTCGGCGCAGGGCGGTTTCCGTTGCGGCCACGCCGATTCCGACCCGCCCACCTGCACCGGGGCGGCTGGTCGGCCGCCGACGACGTCACGCCTGGTTTCAGACTTGTTACGGGCCCGTCATTGACACCGGACAATCGGCGCTACATGCTCGGCTAAATCCATTTAGCGGCCAGCCTCCTCCCGCGCGCATCCGGTGCTCCGGATGCCGGTGCCGCCGGGAGCCGATGGCCGCGCCCCGCGGAAAGGACCCGGATGAGACTGCGCAGAGGACTGATCCCGCTCGCCGCGACGCTCGTGCTGGCCGCCTCCGCCGGCCCGGCGTACGGCGTCCCGGGCGGTGACCGGGGCGGCCGGGACGCGATCCGCAGCATCACCCCGATCACCACCGTCTACACCTACGGCCAGAAGGTCTCCGCGGTGGCCGTCGAGTACGGCGCGACGGTCAACCCCCGGACGCTGGACAACGGCACCTTCGGGGTGGCCGACACGATCTACAACTTCCGCTTCAACCCCATCGAGGACCTGCCGAAACTCGCCGACCGCACGGTCACCCGCACCTACACCAACAACGCGCCGGCCCCCCGTGCCGACCACCGCTCGACGCCCGGGCGGTACGTCATCGTCGAGCTGGACCCCGCCGACCCCGGCGGCTGGACGGTGATCGTCTCCAAGTGCCCGACCTTCCTCTGCTCGGTGAAGGTCAACCCCGAGCTGCCGACCCGGGTGGTGCAGCGCAAGGACGTGCACGCCGCCCCCGGCCGGGGGAAGGGCAAGGGCCCGGTGCTGGCCAAGGCGACCCCGCGCCAGTCCCGCCCGGTCACCGAGGCGTCGGTCGACCCACAGGTCGACGAGTTCCGCTACGGATCGTTCCTGAGCGCCGGCATGGTGCTGCCCTACCACTACCGGCTGCCGCGCAACTACCAGCCGGGCCGCACCTACCCGCTGGTGGTCGTCCTGCCCGGACACGGGATGGGCTGGGACGGGGACAACCTCGGCGTACAGCTCGCCGCCGACATCCCGGCGACCGCCTGGTCGCAGCCGAGCTGGACCGGCAGCCGGGAGGACGTGATCGTCCTCGCCCCGCAGCACCAGCGGGTCGGTGGGGTGGCCGAGGCCGACCTGCTGGTCAAGCTGCTCGACACGTTCGTCGGCGAGTACGCCGTGGACACCCGCCGGGTCTACGCGACCACCGTGTCGTACGGCTCCCAGCTGATGTGGGAGGCGTTCGCCAAGCGTCCGGACCTGTTCGCCGGTGGGCTGGTCACCGGGGGCTTCCCGGTCAACGCCGGCCAGGCCACCGCGATCGCCGCCGCCGAGGTCCCGATCTGGATCACCCACGGCGAGCACGACCACCTGCTCGACGTCTCGGGCGCGCGCACCTCCTCGGCCGCGCTGCGGCAGGCGTACGAGGCCCGGGGCAAGACCCCGGCGCAGATCGCCGGCCTGGTCCGCTACACCGAGTACGCCGACTCGGCGTTCACCCTGCCGGACTACCACGCGGCGTTCGGGCCGACCTATTCCGACGGTCGCATCCTGCGTTGGCTGCTGGCCCAGCGCAGGCCGGCGAAGTCGGCCGACTGAGTCACCGGGCAGCCGCGCTGCGGTGACCAGCACAGACGTGCGCCCCGGAGGCCCGATGAGGGGCCGCCGGGGCGCACGTCGGTCGTCCCGCGTGGTCAGTCGTCCAGGCAGGACCGCAGGGCGGCGGTCAGCAGGTTGGCCCGTTCGTCGCCCATGCCCTGCATCTGGTTCACCACGTAGCCGAATCCGACCTGGTGGGCGTCGTCGCCGAAGGCGAGGTTCCCACCCGCGCCGTCGTGACCGAAGCTGCGCTCACCGAGCAGCGGCCGGGCCGGCGGCGAGTGCAGCAGGAAGCCGCTGCCCCAGCGCTGGCCGGTGTCGGGCGGGCCGTGCCGCTGCTGGCCCCGGGACCGCACGACCGTCGCGTCGTCCACCGATGCCGGGTCGAGCAGGGGCGGTCCCGCCACCGGCGACACACAGGCGGCGTAGAGGCGGGCCAGGCCGTCGGCCGTGCTCACCGCGCCCGCGCCCGGGATGCCGGCGGCCTGGATGGCCGGATCGTTGAAGCTGACCAGGCCGGCGTCGTCGGCGGGGAACGCGAACGCGCCCCCCATGGTGATCCCCCGGTCGGCCACCGGGTCGACGAACGGCTCCGGGTCGGGCGCCGGGGCCAGGTTCCACGCGACCGAGTCGCGTTCGCCGGCCGGCAGACCGAGCCAGGTCCGCAGGCCCAGCGGTGCCGCCAGGGCGTCGCGGAAGAACGCCCCGGGCAGTTGGCCGGTGATCCGGTGGATCACCTCGCCGATCAGCCAGCCGTACGTCATCGGGTGGTAGCTGTGCGCCGTGCCCGGTCGCCACAGCGGGGCCTGCGCCTCGATCGCCTTGATCACCGGGTCCCAGCCGAGCACCTCGTCGAGGGACAGCGGGCGGTCGAGCGCGGGCAGGCCGGACTGGTGGGTGAGCAACCAGCGCACCGGGATGTCGGCCTTGCCGTGCTGGCCGAACTCCGGCCAGTAGCGGGTGACCGGCGCGTCCAGGTCGAGCCGGCCCTGCTGCACCAGCAGGTAGGCGCAGATCGCCAGGATGCCCTTGGTGCAGGAGAAGACGACGACCGGCGTCTGCGGCGTCCAGGGCCGGCCGGTACGGGGGTCGGCCGTCCCGCCGTACAGGTCGACGACCCGGCGACCCCGCACGTAGACGGTGACCGCCGCGCCGACCTCCCCCCGGGTGGCGAAGTTGTCGCGGAAGACGTCGGCCACCCGCCCGAAACGTCCGTCGGCGTCGCCGTGGATCTGCGGCTGCGTGGCCACTGCTATCCCTTCAGTGAGCCCTGGATCAGGGCCTTGATGAACTGACGCTGGAAGATCAGGAACACGATCAGGGTCGGGGTGAGGATCAGCAGCGAACCGGCGCACAGCAGCACCAGGTCGGTGCCCCACTGGCCCTGGAACGCCCCGAGCGCGCCCGCCATCGTGCGCTTGGCCGGGTCGTCGACCAGCACGATGGCCAGCAGGAACTGGTTCCACGTCCAGAGGAACATCAGGATCGTCAGCGACGCGATGGCCGGCTTGGCCAGTGGCACCTGGACCCGCCAGAACAGCTGCCAGGTGCTGCTGCCGTCCACCCGGGCCGCCTCGGACAGCTCGACCGGCACGTTGCTGAAGTGCGCCCGCATCCAGAACACCGCGAACGGCATGTACAGCCCGATCAACGGCAGGATGATCGCCCACCGGGTGTTGAGCAGGCCGAGATCCTGCATCTGGTAGTAGAGCGGGGTGACCACGGCCTCGAACGGCAGGGTCAGTCCGAGCAGCAGCAGACCGAACACGATCCGGCCACCGGGGACCCGCAACTGGCCCAGCCCGAAGCCGGCCATGGTGGCGATCAGCACCGAGACCGGCACCACGCCGGCCACGATCAGCAGGCTGGAGCGCAGCAGCGCGCCCATGTTCGCCACCGTGAAGGCGTCGGCGAAGTTGCCCCACTGCGGGTCCGACGGCCAGGCCAGGCCGCTGGGGACGGTGCCGCGCGGCTGGAGCGCCGCGGAGAGCATGCTGACGAACGGCAGCAGGGTGACCACGACCAGGACGATCAGGAAGACCCGGCCGGTCAGGTTCTCGCGCCGGCTCAGGTTCATGACTTGTCCCCTCGGGTCAGTCGCTGGATCGGCAGCACGCAGAGCAGCACCAGCAGCATCAGGACGACGGCCAGCGCCGAGGCGAGCCCGACCTGCCGCTGCGAGAAGGCGAGCCGGTAGATCTCCAGGCCCGGCACGGTGGTCTGCAGGCCCGGACCACCGCTGGTCGAGATGTAGACGATGTCGAAGCTGGCCAGGGCGGCGATGATGGTCACCGTCAGGCAGACCCCGATCTCCTGGCGGAGGCTGGGCAGGGTGACGGCGAAGAACTCCCGGATCGGGCCGGCGCCGTCGAGCCGGGCCGCCTCGTACAGCGCGGGATCGATCTTGCTCATCCCGGTGACCAGCAGGATCGTGCAGAGGCCGAGCAGGACCCAGGCGCCGATGACGCCGACGGCGGGCAGCGCGGTGTCGAAGTCACCGAGCCAGGCACGGGCCACCCCGCCCAGGCCGACCGCGCGGAGCACCTGATTGATCAACCCGTTCGTCGACAGCAGCCAGCTCCACGCGATGCCCGCCGCCACCAGGGGGATGACCTGGGGCAGGAAGAGCACCGTCCGGACGACGGTGCCGAACGCGCCGGTGGTGATCCGGCGGACCAGGCTGGCCACCAGCAGGCCGAGCGCGACCGGGACGAAGCTGAAGAAGACGATCAGGACGAGCGCGTTACCGATGATCTTCAGCAGGTCGCTGTCGGTGAACACGGTGAGGTAGTTGTCCAGTCCCGCCCAGCGGGCCACCCCGATGCCGTTCCAGTTGTAGAACGAGTACTGGATGGTGAGCACGAGCGGGCGCAGGACGAAGGCCGCGTACATCACGACGGCGGGCAGGACGAAGAGCCAGCCCGTCCCGCCCGCGCGGGCCCACCGTTTCCGGTGGGCCCGCGCGGCGGAGGGACGGGTGGGACGGGCCGGTGTCGCCACCGGGTCGCCCCGCCCGGCCGGTGCGCTGCCGAAGGCAGACGTCATCGGGAGAGTTCCTTCGCGTATTCGGCCTGGACCGCCTTCACGTACCCCTCGGGCGTCTGCTGACCGGCGATCAGCTTCTGCATCTCCGGCGTGATCGCGGCGGCGAAGATGCCACCGGTGGCGTTCGCGGTGAAGTCCACCGCGCCGTTCTCCTCGCCGAGCTGCTGCGACGCCTTGAGCGTCTCGGCCAGCACGGTGTTCGGCGCGGCGGCCGGCACGGCCAGGTCGCTCGGGCCACCGGGGCTGGAGCCGCCGATCTTGACGGCGATCTCCCGGGCGGTGGGGTTGGTGTGCGCCCAGTTCAGGAAGAACGCGGCGGCGTCGGGATTCTTGGCCTTGGCGCCGATGCCGAAGGTGTTCGGGGCGGACATCGCCACGTGCTTGCCACCGGCCGACTCGCTCGGGAACAGGAAGAAGCCCACGTTGCCGGGCATCGTCTTGTCGAGGTTGGCCGACTCCCAGTCGCCGTTGAACATGAACAGACCGTTGTTCTTCTGGAACTCGCCCACCATGCTCGCGTAGTCCAGGGCGTTGGCGTCCTTCGGGAAGTAGCCGGCCTGGGCCCACTTCTGGATGGTCTGGGTGGCCTTCAGCGCAGCCGGGGTGTCGAACGTCGCGCCCGGCTTCTGGAAGATCCAGTCCGCCACCTGGGCCGGGTCGCCGAACTGGTTCTGCAACGCCTGGTGCGGGAAGTTGATGCCCGCGGTGTTCTTGTTGAACTGCATGATCGGCTGGACCCCGGCGGTCTTGGCCTTGGCCAGCAGCTGCGCGAACTCGGCGATGGTGGCCGGCGGCTGGGTCATCCCGACCTGCGCGGCCAGCTTCTTGTTGTAGAACACCCCGGTGACGCTGTAACCGAGGCCCATCCCCCACAGCGAGCCGGTGCCCCGGGTGGTGCCGCCCTCACCGACCCGCAGCTGCACCAGCTGGGAGGCGGGGAACTTGTCCCAGCCGTACGCGGTGAAGTAGGGGTCGAGGTTCTTGAGCAGGTCGTCCTTGACCAGGTCGACCATGGTGGGGAGCCGGATGATGTCCGGCGAGTTGTCCGAGGCCATCACCCGGGGCGCGTTCTCCACGATGACCGTGAACTGGTCCTCGCGGATGTTGAACGTGACGTTCGGGTGCTGCTTGGTGAACTCGTCGGCCAGCGCCTTGGCCAGCGGGAAGCCGGTCTCGGCGTACATCTCCAGGGTGATCGGGTGGGTGCCGAGGTCGGTGCTGACGGCGGCGTCGGCACCGGTGGTCGGCGACTCGTCCGCCCCGGGTGCGCTACACGCCGTGGCGGCCAGCCCCAGCGCCAGCACGGGGGCCAGGAGCGCCGCCCGGCGGGGGAATTTTGTCAACGATGTAGCCAATTGAGCACTCCTCGACTCGTCCGTGCGTGCCTTGGCCGCTGGTTCTGCCGGCCCATCGGACCGTCACGGTGGGTGACCAACCGCAACAGTACGTCGCGACCGGCGTGCCGCCACGGCACGCGATGCCGCCACCCATGGCTGCGCCCGGGGACGACCGAGAGTGCCGCCCGACCTGCCAGAAGTAGCCGCTAAACTGATTTAGCAGAGCATGCGCGCGGCGGCTTGAGCTGTCAAGGACAAAATTGCAACGGTCCGGAAACGTCTGGTTCACGCTCGGCCACCCCGGCCGGACGGCCGGACCGAGTGGCCGCCGACACCACGCCGAGTGGCCGCCGACACGGACCGGAGGCGGCGACGCATCATGATGGGCGGGAGCGGCGTCCGGGACACCGCCGGCGATTCGGAGGATTGATGGGCCGCAACAGAGCAACCCTGGCCGACGTCGCACGGCGGGCCGGGCTGTCCAAGACCGCCGCGTCGATGGTCCTCAACGGCCGGGAGGGCACCCGCCTCTCGGCCGAGGCACACCAGCGCGTCTTCGCCGCCGCCGAGGAACTCGGCTACCGGCCCAATCTGGCCGCCCGCAGCCTGCGTACCCGCAAGACCGCCACCATCGCGTTCGTCTCCGACATCGTGGCCACCACCCGGTTCGCCGGCGGTCTGATCCGGGGCGCGCTCGACGCGGCCCGGGAGCGGGACCACGTGCTGCTCATCACCGAGACCCAGGGCGACGCCACCTTCGAGCAGTACGCCATCGAGGCCATGCTCGACCGGCAGGTGGACGGGGTGATCTACGCCGCGATGGCGACCCGCCGGCTGACCGTACCCCCGGCCATCCTGGGCGGCCCGGTGGTGCTGCTCAACGCCACCAGCGCGGACGACCTGCCCTGTGTGCTCCCCGACGACGAGCGGGCCGGTCGCACCGTCACCGCCGCCCTGCTCGACCAGGGACACCGGGACCGGATCGCGCTGATCGGCCGCAACCGCCTCAAGGAGGACGACACCGAGGTCTCCCTCGCCGCGCGGGCCCGGCTACGCGGCATCCACCAGGCGCTCGGTGCGGCCGGGGTCGACCTGCTGACCGAGTGCTTCTGCGCCGAGTGGCTGCCCGAACACGGCTACGCCGCCATGCGCACGCTGTTGAGCCGGCCGGCCCGCCCGACCGCGATCATCTGCATGAACGACCGGCTCGCGTTCGGCGCCTACCAGGCCCTCGCCGAGGCCGGACTGACCGTCCCGGACGACATCTCGGTGGTCTCGTTCGACGACGACCCGATCGCCGCCTGGCTGCGCCCCGGCCTGTCCACCACCGCGTTGCCGCACGAGCAGATGGGCCGGCGGGCAGTCGAGATCCTCCTCGACGGCGGCGACGCCGAACCGTCCCTCGTCCCCATGCCGCTGCGGCGGCGCAGGTCGGTGGCCACCCCCGCCGAATAGCCCGGATCAGCCCGGCCGGACCGCCGGTCCGGCACCGCCGCAGCGCTCGCACCGGCCGGGCGGGGTGCGGTGGCGATGGACCCGACCTGGCCGCTAAAACGATTTAGTGCTAGCTTCCCCGCCATGCTACGTCTACCCGACCACTGGGTGTGGGACAGCTGGTACGCCCGGGACGACAACGACCGGTGGCACGCGTTCTTCCTGCGCGCCTCCCGCGCCCTGCACGACCCGCACCGCCGGCACCGCCGCGCCACGATCGGCCACGCCGTCTCGACCGACCTGCACACGTGGCAGCTGGTCGCCGACGCCCTCGTCCCGGCCGACGCGCCGAGCTGGGACGACCTCGCGACCTGGACGGGCTGCACGGTGCGCGGCCCGGACGGACGGTGGTACCTGTTCTACACCGGGGTCGGTCGCGCCGAGGACGGGCTGGTCCAGCGGATCGGCCTGGCCGTCTCCGACGACCTGACCACCTGGCACCGGCACGGCACCGGACCGCTCGTCGAAGCCGATCCCACCTGGTACGAACTGCTCGACCGGACGCTCTGGTACGAGCAGGCCTGGCGCGACCCGTGGGTGTTCCCCGACCCGGCCGGCGACGGTTGGCACATGCTCGTCACCGCCCGGGTCACCACCGGGCCGACCGAGGCGCGCGGCGTCATCGGTCACGCCACCTCACCGGACCTGGTGAACTGGACCGTCCAGCCACCGCTGTCGATCCCGGCCGGCTTCGGGCACCTGGAGGTGCCCCAGGTCGCCGTCGTCGACGGGCAGCCCCTGCTGCTGTTCTGCACCGACGCCGCCGGCACCCGCCGCGACGGACACCGGATCTGGGTGGCGGAAGGCCCCGACGTACGCGGCCCGTGGGACATCGCCTCGGCCCGCCCGTTCCCGCATCCGCACCTCTACGCGCCCCGGCTGGTCCCGGGCCCGGCCGGCGACTGGTCGCTCATCGGGTTCCTCGACCACGTCGACGGGGAGTTCGTCGGCGCACTGAGCGACCCGGTCCCGGTCCGCTACCGGCCCGGCAGCGGGCTGACCCCGGCCGGCACGCCGGCCACCACCGCGGCCGGCTGAGCATCCCCGGTCACCGCCCGGTCGCACGGGCCGGGCGGACGCCGCAGCGTCCACCGCCATGCGGGGTGGACGCCGGGCGGCGGACCCGGACGATGTCCGCACCACACCGTCCGGGTCCGGCACCGCTCGCCGTCGCCGCTCGCCCGACGCCCGGTCCCGCGTCGGGCGAGCGGCGACACCTGGTCGGTCAGCGGCGGTTCCAGCGCTGGTTGGTCGCCCCGGTGCACGACCAGAGCAGCACGGTGGTGCCGTTGGCGGTGCCGTTGTTGTTCACGTCCAGGCAGAGACCGGACTGCACGCCGCTGATCGTGCCGTTGGTGTTGAACGTCCACTGCTGGTTGGTCGCACCGTTGCAGTCCCAGATCTGGACCTTGGTGCCGGCGGTGGCGTTGGTCGGCGCGTCCAGGCACTTGCCGAGGGACTGGAGGGTCTGGCCGTTGGCCGTCCAGCGCTGGTTGGCGGCCCCGCTGCAGTCCCAGATCACCGGCTGGGTGCCGTTGGCGGTGCTGCTCTGCGGGACGTCCAGGCAGCGTCCGGAGGCGACACTGGCCAGCGCGCTCGCCGTGGACGGCGGCGGGGTCGTCGGCGGGGCCGTCCCGCCGCCGCTGACCCGGTACACCACCGTGCCGTGCGACGGCACACTCGCGGAGATGGTGCCGGTGCTGGTGGTGCTGGTGTTGGTCCAGGCGTCCACCAGGGTGAAGGAGGACCCGGACTTGCCGATCGCGGCGGCCGTGGTGGAGATCGTCGTCGTCGAGCCACCCTGGTTGAACAGGGCGACCGCGACGTCCCCGTTGGCCAGCCGCTTGGCCAGCACCCGGCGGGTGCCGTCGAAGGAGACCTGAGCGCCCTGCAACGCCAGGGAGTCCTGGTTGATGGCGACCAGGTTCGCGTTCTTGAGGATGGTCTGGGTGGCCGCGTTCATCGACCGGACGTCGTTGCCGGCGATCAGCGGCGAGGCCATGATCGCCCACATCGCGAAGTGGCTGCGCATCTCCGTGTCGGTCATGCCACCCCGGCCCACCTCCATCATGTCGGGGTCGGTGAACGCGCCGGGCTTGGCGTACGGGGCCAGCGGCACGTTGACGTCGATGATGTTCTGGATGCCCATCGGGTAGCCGTTGGTCTGGCCGCTGTTCCAGGTGTTGGTGATGTCCTCGGTGGTGCGCCACATGTTCGCCACGTCGCCCCAGTTGCGCTGCGGGCCGGTCTTGGCGTGGATGCTGTTGGGGTTGATGCTGTAGACGATCGGCCGGCCGGTGGCGGCCAGGGCGTCACGCATCTTGGCGAACGTGGCCACCTGCTGGTCGATGGACCCGTTCGGCGAGCACCAGTCGTACTTGAGGAAGTCGACGCCCCAGGCGGCGAACTGCCGGGCGTCCTGCACCTCGTGGCCCTGGCTGCCGGTCGCCCCCGGGTAGGAGTTGAAGTACTGGGCGCAGGTCTTGTCGACCGGCACCTGGTAGATGCCGAACTTCAGCCCCCGGGCGTGGATGTAGTCGCCGAGCGCCTTCATGCCGCTGGGGAACCGGGTCGGGTCACCCTGGAGGTTGCCCGCGGAGTCCCGGTTGGGGTTGAACCAGCAGTCGTCGACCACGACGTACTGGTAGCCCAGTTCCCGCATCCCGCTGCTGACCAGCGCGTCGGCCGTCTGCCGGATCAACGTCTCGTTGATGTTGCAGCCGAAGGAGTTCCAACTGTTCCAACCCATCGGTGGGGTCCGGGCCGTCCCGTTCTCCAACGCCTGCGCCACCGGCATCCGGATGCCCACCAGGACGCCGGCCAGGAGCAGGCCGGCGGCCAGTGCCCGCCCCCAGCTCCGGGCTCGCACGAATCGCTTCACGAAGTCTCCAATCAGTGGCGCCACGTCGGACGGAATGCCGGCCGGACGAACGGGAGTCGTCGACACGAGCCACCCGGTGTGAGCGCTAACAATGGCCCCCCATGTTACGGAAGCGTTTCGAGGTATTCAACTGCTTCCATGTTGTAGACGTCTCGCGCGGAGGACCCCGGCGCGTCGACCCGCCAGCGGACAACCGGCGGGCCCCGAGACACCGCCGGGCAGGGAGACAGGCAGACGGGAGCATGGAGCCATCGTGGAGCCATCTGCGCCGCCTGACATCGAATACCCTGGCTCCATGTCCAATGGCTCCAGGCGCGGCCGGCGCGCCCGTGGCGAGATCGAGCAGCTACCCAGCGGCTCACTGCGGGTGCGGGTGTACGCCGGGATCGACCCCGTGTCGAAGCGCCGGCGCTACCTCACCGAGACCGTGCCCGCCGGCCCGGTCGCGGCCCGCCACGCCGAAGCGGTCCGCAGTCGACTGCTCGACCAGGTAAGGCGACAGCACGAGCGCCCCCCGTCCGCCCCGACCGGCGGTCCGGTCCACGGCGGTCCGGGCACCTCCACCGCGCCCCCCGCCACCGGCGTCAGGCCGGCAGCCGCCACCGTCCCGGCAGCCCCCGGCAGCCCCGCGCCCACCGTCTCCCCGGCGGCCGGCGCCCCGACCGGGGGACGACGGCGGAGCCGACGGGGTGAACCGACGCTGACCACGATCGCCCTCCTGGCGGACGTGTCGGCACCCACGGTGTCGAAGGTCCTCAACGGCCGCACCGGAGTCGCGGCGGAGACCCGGGCCCGGGTGGAGTCGCTGCTGCGGGAGCACGGCTACCGCCGGCCGGAGCTGGGCACCCCGAACGCCAGCGTCGAGGTGGTCTTCTATGGCATGCAGAGCAACCTGGCGGTGCTGATCATGCAGGGGGTGCAGCAGGTCGCCGGGGCGCATCGGCTCGCCGTCGGCTTCACCGACGCCCGTCGGCAGGTCTCCGAGGGGCGGTTCTGGGCTCGTGACCTGCTGGCCCGTCGCCCGACCGGGGTGATCGCGGTGCACCTCGGCTTCACCTCCGAACAACACGCCCTGCTGGCGGCGAGCGCGATCCCGCTGGTGGTCCTCGATCCCACGGGCGAGCCGCCGCTGCACGCCGTCCCGTCGGTGGCGACGACCAACTGGAGCGGCGGTTTCGAGGCCGCCCGACACCTGCTCGACCTCGGCCATCGGCAGATCGGGGTGATCTCCGGCCCGACCGAACGGCTGTGCGCCAAGGCTCGCCTGGACGGCGCGCGGGCGGCGCTGGAGGCGGCGGGGGTGGGACTGCCCGCACGCTGGCTGCGCTTCGGCCACTGGTTCTCCTTCGAGGACGGACTCAACCTCGGCCAGGAACTGCTCCGACAGAACCCGGCGCCCACGGCGATCGTGTGCGGCAACGACCTCCAGGCGCTCGGGGTCTACGAGGCGGCCCGGTTGGCCGGCCGCCGGATTCCCCAGGACCTCAGCGTGGTGGGCTTCGACGACATCCCGTACACGATGTTCTGCGGACCGCCGATGACCTCGGTACGGCAGCCGCTGACCGAGATGGCCGCTGCCGCGACGCGGATGGCGCTGACCCTGGCCGCCAACGAGAGCCTTGCCCAGACCCGGGTGGAACTGGCGACCACGCTGGTGGTGCGGGGCAGCACCGCGGTCGCACCGCAGCACTGACCGGGCCGGCCGACACGACGCGGTCACCGGGAGTACGTCCCGGAAACCTGTCCTTGTCGTTACCGAACGGTTTCGAGTAGCATCCGATTCGATCGATACGGCAGGTCGGCACGGCGCGGTTCCCGTACCCGAGGCGGTTTCCGGTTCCACCGGTGGCGCACCGCCCGACGCCCCGCGCGACGTGCCGGTCGAGGTCAGGCTCACCGTGCGGGTCGGCGGCGCCGGCCTGACCCGGGCGCACGACAGCAACCGTCGAGGACCGAGGGGGACAGCAGAGGCCACCCGTCACCGCCAGTTCGCGCGTCGTCCCCGATCCGTGATGACGAACATCACGGCGTGCGGGCGACACGCGGCCGCGTCGCCGACCCCACCCAGGGCGATACGCCGCGTAGAATCTCGCTGATCCAGCGTTGTCCACGGCGTGTGCGCCCATGCCTCGTGTCCGACGTCCTATTCGGACGCCCGGACCGGGCCGCCTCGCCGTCTACGGGCTGCGGGACGGACCGAGAGGTGTGGGATGACTGTGCGCGCTCCTGCGATGAGAGACGTGGCCCGCCTCGCCGGAGTGTCCCACCAGACCGTCTCGCGGGTCCTCAACGGACATCCGCACGTACGTGAACAGACCCGCCTACGGGTCCAGGCCGCGATCACCGAACTCGGGTACCGCCCGAACCGGGCCGCCCGCACGCTGGTCACCGGGCGATCGCAGGTGCTCGGTGTGGTGGCGCTCAACACCACCCTCTACGGTCCGGCGTCCCTGCTCTCCGCCTTCGAACTCGCCGCAGCCGAGGCGGGCTTCGCCGTCAGCGTGGGCAGCGTCCGCAACCTGGACCGCACCTCCATCACCGCCGTCGTCGAGCGGCATCTGGCGCACCGGGTGGCCGGCATCGTGGTGATCGCCCCGGTGGAGTCCGCCGGTGAGGCACTGGAGTGCCTGCCCACCGACATTCCGCTGGTCACCGTGGACGGCGATCCCCGCCGGCCGGTGCCGCTGGTCACCATCGACCAGGTGGAGGGGGGACGGTTGGCCACCCGGCACCTGCTCGACGCCGGTCACCGTACGGTCTGGCACGTGTCGGGCCCGGCCGACTGGTTCGACAGCGCGGGGCGGATCGCCGGCTGGCGGGACACGTTGCAGGCCGCGGGCGCGGAGGTTCCGCCGGTCCTCCAGGCGGACTGGTCCGCCGCCTCGGGGTACCGCTGCGGGCAGATGCTGGCCCGGACCCCGGAGGTCACCGCGATCTTCACCGCCAACGACGATCTCGCGCTGGGCGTGCTGCACGCGTTGCACGAGCACGGCCGGCGGGTGCCGGAGGAGGTCAGCGTCGTCGGTTTCGACGACGTCCCGGACGCCGCCTACTTCATCCCGCCGCTGACCACCGTCCGGCCGGACTTCGACACCGTGGCGGAGGCCAGCCTCGGTCTGCTGCTGACACAGATCGACGCGGGCGTCGACCACACGTTGCGGCAGACCATCTCCCCCACCCTGATCACCCGGGACAGCGTCGCTCCACCCCGGTGACGGGTCGGCCGGCACCGCTGCCGGCCGCCGCACCGGCCGCACCGGCCGCACCGGCACCAGCAAAGCCCGTGCACTGATCGTCATCTATGGACAGCCTCTGCTGTTAACGTTAACGTAACCGACGATCGTCGATTCTCGGGACCGCATTCGACCGCCCTGGTGACACTCTCGTCCGATCCGGGAAGGCCACGGCCGACGCCGTCGCGACGGGCAGGGCCGGTCGAAGGCGGGCCGGCGCCCAGCGGTCCTCGCCACCAGGACCGCCCCGCCCGCCGCCCGCGCCCCGGGGGTCGACGGCCGGACCCGACGCCCGCACCACACCCCCGGCGCGGCGATCCCACCCCGGAAGAAAGGCCACCGATGAAGGGCAGTCTGCGCGCCGCGCTGGCAGCCGTCGTCCTCGGAATCGCGACAGCCACCGTCCTGGTGACGGCACAGCCTGCGACCGCGGCGACCCTGACCAGAGTGACGGGATTCGGCAACAATCCCACCAACCTCAACATGTACATGTACGCCCCGAGCAACCTGGCGGCCCGGCCCGCGCTGCTGCTCCTGGTCCACTACTGCGGCGGTTCGGCCAGCGGGATCTTCAACGGCAACGGACGCGACTACGTGACCGCCGCCGACCGCTACGGCTACCTCGTCGTCGTGCCCGAGGCCACCCGCAGCGGGAACTGCTTCGACGTCTCCACCCCGGCCGCCCTCACCCGCAACGGGGGCGGTGACTCGACCGGGATCATGTCGATGGTGGCGTACGCGCGGCAGCGCTATGCGGTCGACCCGGCCCGGATCGTGGTCTCCGGCTTCTCCTCCGGCGCGATGATGACCAACGTGCTCGCGGCGCAGTATCCCGACGTCTTCGCCGCCGCGTCGGCGTTCTCCGGGGTTCCGGCCGGGTGCTTCGCCACCACCGACGGATCGCTGTGGAACAGCCGGTGCTCCGGCGGCAACGTGATCAAGACGGCGCAGCAGTGGGGTGACCAGGCCCGCGCGATGTACCCGGGATACACGGGCCGCTACCCCCGGATGCAGTTGTGGCACGGTGCCACCGACACCACCCTGGCGTATCCCAACTACGGTGAAGAAATCAAGCAGTGGACCAACCTGCACGGGTTGAGCACCACGCCCACCTTCACCGATCGTCCCCAGTCGGCCTGGACGCGCACCCGGTACGGCGGGACCGGCCCGCAGGCCCCCGTCGAGGGGATCAGCATCGCCGGGGTGGGTCACCAACTGCCGATGGCCGGCCAACTCGCGTACGCCATCACCTTCCTCGGCCTGGACGGCACCGCGCCCACCCCCACCCCGACTCCGACGGTCACCCCCACGCCGACGCCGACGGTCACCCCGACCCCCACCTCGACCCCGACGCCCACGCCGACGTCGTCGCCGCAGTCAGGGGCCTGCCGGGTCACCGACACGATCAGCGCGTGGAACAGCGGGCTGACCGCGAGCATCACCATCGTCAACACCGCGACCACGACGCTCAACGGATGGTCCCTGGGGTTCGCCCTCCCCGCCGGGCAGGTCATCACCAGCGGCTGGAGTGCCAGCTACTCGCCGAGCAGCGGCCAGGTCACCGCCACGAACGTCAGCTACAACGGCACCCTGGCCCCGGGCGCGTCGACGACGATCGGCTTCCAGGCCAACCACACCGGCAACGCCACCGCCCCCACGGCGTTCACCCTGAACGGCGCGACCTGCGTGGTCGCCTGACCCGCCGCACCCGACCGCACCCGACCGCGCCCGTCGCCCTCGCACGGGGTCGCGGGGTGACCGTCCGCCGCCCTGCCGGAGGCGTACCGCACCGTCCATCCACCATCAGGAGATCCCGTGCGAGAAACCCGGTTCCTCCGCCGACGGCCGGCGCTGGTCGCCGCCACCGCCACCGCCCTCCTGCTCGTCACCGCCGCCGCCACCCAGACCTCGGCCTCGGCCGCTGCCGCCGGATGCCAGGTGAACTACACCGTCAGCTCGTCCTGGCAGGGCGGCTTCAGGGCCAACGTCACCGTCACCAACCTCGGCGACGCGGTGAACGGATGGCGACTGACCTGGAGTTACCCCGCCGGTCAGACCGTCACCCAACTGTGGAACGGCAGCTACACCCAGGCGTCGGACGCGACCGAGAACGCGGTCCAGGCGAACATCACCGCCGCCGGCTACCGCTGACCCGATGGCTGAGGAGGCCCGATGTACCACCATGTCATCCATCCGGCGACCCGACGGGCGGCCGTCCTGCTCGTCACGACCCTGCTGCTCATGACGAGCCTGGTCGGCGCCGCCGCACCCCGGCCGGCGCAGGCGTGGGACAACGGCGTCGCCGACACCCCACCGATGGGCTGGAACAGCTACGACTCGTTCAACTGGAGCGTCACCGAGGCCGACGTCCGGGCCAACGCCGACTACATGGGCGCGAACCTGCGGCAGTACGGCTGGCAGTACATCGTCGTCGACTGGGCCTGGTACTTCCCCGGCCAGCACAACGGCAGCCCCAACCAGGACGCCAACCTGCAACCCCGGCTCCGGATGGACGCCAACGGCCGGCTGCTGCCCGACACCACCCGGTTCCCGTCGGCGACCGGCAGCAACGGGTTCAAGCCCCTGGCCGACCACGTGCACGCCCAGGGGCTGAAGTTCGGCGTACACCTGATGCGGGGGATTCCCCGGCAGGCGGTCGCGGACAACGTGCCGATCCTCGGCACCTCCTGCCGGGCCAACCAGATCGACGCCAGCAACAGCGCGGCCTGGCTCAACCTGATGTGGGGGTTGGACATGGCCAACCCCTGCGCGCAGGCGTACCTCGACTCGGTGTTCCAGCTGCTGGCCGGCTGGGGCGTCGACTTCGTCAAGATCGACGACATCGCCGCACCGACCTACCGGCAGTCGGAGGTCGACGGCTACCGGCTGGCGATCCAGCACAGCGGCCGGCCGATGGTGCTGAGCCTGTCGCCGGGGGCCACGCCGCTGTCCGCCGGACCGCACGTGCAGACCAACGCACACATGTGGCGGATCGTCAACGACCTGTGGGACAACTGGTCGTCCGTCGACGCGCTGTTCGACCAGTTGCGCAACTGGACGCCGTACCGCAGGGCGGGGGCCTGGCCCGATCCGGACATGATCCCGATCGGCCGGCTGTCGAAGTACGGGCCGGTCGGCTCGCCGCGCTACTCGAACCTCAGCGCGGACGAGCAGCGCACCCTGATGTCGCTGTGGGTGATCAACCGGGCGCCGCTGATGTGGGGCGGCAACCTGGTGGAGAACCGGGCGTCTGAGCTGGCGTTGATGACCAACAGCGCGGTGCTCGCGGTCGACCAGCGCAGCGCCAACAACCGGCAGCTCACCGGCGGCACCCGGCAGGTGTGGGTCGCCGACGTGCCGGACAGCGTCGACCGGTACGTCGCGTTGTTCAACCGGGAGAGCGCGGCGGCCACCGTGTCGGTGAACCTGGCCGACCTCGGCATCGGCTCGGCCACCGCGACCGACCTCTGGTCCGGCGCGGCCCTCGGCACGTCGACCGGGACGTTCAGCCGCTCGCTGCCCGCCCACGGTGCCGGGCTCTACCGGCTGACGCCCCAGACCACCACCCCGACGCCGACGACGTACACCCTGACGGCGCGGCACAGCGCGAAGCTGCTGGACGTCAACAACGCCGCGACGGCCGACGGCGCGAACGTCGTGCAGTGGGCCGCGAACGGTCAGGCCAACCAGCGGTGGCGGTTCCAGGACGCCGGTGCTGGCTACTACACGGTGACCAGCGTCAACAGCGGAAAGTGCCTGGACGTCTCCGGCGGTGCCGGCACGACCACGGACGGCGCCCGGGTGGTGCAGTGGACCTGCAACGGGGGCACCAACCAGCAGTGGCGGCTCCAGGACGTCGGTGACGGTCAGGTGCAGTTGGTCGCCCGGCACAGCAACAAGTGTCTCGACGTGCTCAACGCCGGTCTGACCGACGGGGTGCAGGTCGTGCAGTGGACCTGCGGCACCGGCACGAACCAGCAGTGGCGTCGTACCCCGGTGTGACGCGGCGGCGCGATCGCCGCCGGTGAGGGAGGCGCAGGGTCGGGTTCGTTCCCCGGCCCTGCGCCTTTGTCTGCCCAGGTGCCCTCGGGGCGGCACCCGCCGACCGCCCCGGGCCGGATCGGGACCCCCGACCCGGCCGGGACCATGCCTGCGGGCGGGGTGACGCCCCCGGCGCGGTGCGTGCCGGGCGCGTGCCGGTGTCACCGGTACCCGGTCAGCTCCGGGTCCACTTCCGGCTGTTGCCGCCGGTGCAGCTCGACAGGACCATCAGCGTGCCGTTGGCCGTGCCTGACCCGTGGGGGCGTCAGGCACAGCCCGGACTGCACGCCGGTGATCGTGCCGTCGGTGTTGACGTTCCACTGCTGGTTGGTCCCGCTGTTGCAATCCCAGAGCGCGAGCTGGGTACCGTTGGACTGCGGCTGCGACGGGACGTCCAGGCACCGGCCGGCGGGATGGGTGACGGGGGCGGCGTCGACCACGGCGACGCCGGACCGTCGGCGGCGATCCACCGGCGCGGTCGACGATCCGGCCCGGTCGAACGCGGACCGGGTCACCGACCTGGCTGGCGGACACCTGGCTCCGGGCGGAACGCCCCTGGGGCTCTGTTCCGCCCGGAGCCAGGTGGAGCAGGTCGTTCAGCTGGCGGTGCAGGTCGGGGTCAGCCCCGCACCACTGCCGTTGCCCTGGAAACCGAACTCGGTGACCTGACCCGCACCGAGCTGACCGTTGTAGTCCACATTCGTGAACCGCACCGTCCCGGAACTACCACTGGCCGACGCCGACCACGTCCCGGTCACACTCGTCCCACCAGGCAACGTCAGACCCACCGTCCAACCCCGGGTACCCGAGGAACCCGCGGTCACCTTCACCGTGGCCACGAAACCACCCGTCCACGAATTCACCGACACCGACGCCGAACACCCCGCCCCACCCGGAGGCGGAGTCGTCGTCGGGTTCGGCGGCGTCGTGGTCGGGTTCGGCGGCGTGGTCGTCGGGTTCGGCGGCGGCGTCGTCGGGTTGGCCGGGGTGGTCGTCGGGTTCGGCGGCGGCGTGGTGGGGCTCGCGCTGTCGAAGCCGAGGAAGCGGACGGCCTGCGCGGCGTCGAACGGGATGGAGTGGCCGTAGCCCTGGAAGCTGATCGCCTCCACCGGCGCCGTGCCCCCGGTGCCGCCGTAGCGGGTACGGGTGGCGCTGGTCTGCGGGTAGTCGGTGGCACTGGGGGTCTGGGACACCCCGAGCACGTTGGTCCACTGCTTGATCTGCTCGCCGAAGTTGACGTAGCTCAGCGTGGTGTCCGTGGTGCCGTGCCAGATCTGCATCCGGGGGCGCTTGCCGGTGTAGCCGGGATAGGCGTTACGTACCAGGTCACCCCACTGCTGCGGAGTCCTGACGATCCGGCCGCCGGAGCACTCGCTGTTCCACTCCGAGCCGTTGGTGGTGGCGAAGCAGCCGAACGGCACACCGGAGGAGCTGACCCCGGCGTGGAACACGTCCGGGTAGACCCCCGCCATCACGTTGGTCATCATGGCGCCGGAGGAGAAGCCGGCGACACCGATCCGGTTCGCGTCGACCGGGTAGCGGCTCCGCACGTAGTCGATCATCGACTTGAGGCCGACGGGGTCGCTGCCGCCGCCGCGTCGCAGCGCCTGCGGGGAGGAGACGTCCCAGCACTTGCTGCTCCGGGTCACCGACGGGTAGATCACGATGTAGCCGTAGCGGTCGGCGAGGGTACTGAGCCCGAAGGTGGAGTGCACCGCCGGGCCACTGCCGCTGCAGTAGTGCAGCGCCAGCAGCAGCGCCGGCCGGGCGGCCACCCGATCCGGGACGTAGAGGTGCATCTGAAGGTTGGTCGGGTTGGTGCCGAAGTTGGTCACCTGGGTCAGCGTCGCGGCCGACGCCGGGGTGGCGGCCGTGACCACGGCCGTCATGGTCGCCAGCGCGGTCGCCAGCGCGGCGGCCAGCAGTGCGATTCTTGGTCTCATCGACGGTTCCTCTGTCGGGAGTCGGTGGTGGGGGACGTCCTCGGTCGACTGCCCGGTCGGTGGGGCCTCCGCATGGAAGGCCCGGCGCGGGCGGACGAGATCCCCGGCCCGCCAGCCGGCCCACGCCAGTCGGGCCGTGGACCGTCGGCCCGACCCGGGAACACCGGGTCGGGCCGACGGCGGGAATCAGCTGGCGGTGCAGGTCGGGGTCAGCCCCGCACCACTGCCGTTGCCCTGGAAACCGAACTCGGTGACCTGACCCGCACCGAGCTGACCGTTGTAGTCCACATTCGTGAACCGCACCGTCCCGGAACTACCACTGGCCGACGCCGACCACGTCCCGGTCACACTCGTCCCACCAGGCAACGTCAGACCCACCGTCCAACCCCGGGTACCCGAGGAACCCGCGGTCACCTTCACCGTGGCCACGAAACCACCCGTCCACGAATTCACCGACACCGACGCCGAACACCCCGCCCCACCCGGAGGCGGAGTCGTCGTCGGGTTCGGCGGCGTGGTCGTCGGGTTCGGCGGCGTCGTCGTCGGCCTCGGCGGCGTGGTCGTCGGGTTCGGGATGCTGGGGCCGGAGTTGAGGGCGTTCAGCACGGCGTCGTACGCCGGCTTCTTGTTGCCGTTGCAGTCGAACAGCAGGGCGTTGTCGGAGCCGCGCCACGAGTCGCAGTCCCGCACCCCCCACACGGTGATGCCGGTGCATCGCGAGACGTTCATGCAGGCCCGGGTGACCCCGGCGAAGACGTTGGCCTGGTTGCCGCCGGTCATCACGTCCAGCTCGGTGATCTGGACCTCCACGCCGAGGTCGGCGAAGCGCTGGAGGTTGGCCTGGTAGTCGCTGGACAGCGAGGTGCCCAGGTGCGACTGGAAGCCCACGCAGTCGATCGGCACGCCCCGGGTCTTGAAGTCGCGCACCATGTTGTAGATGCCTGTCGACTTCGCGTTGATCCCGTCGGTGTTGTAGTCGTTGTAGCAGAGCTTCGCGCCCGGGTCGGCGGTGCGGGCGGCCCGGAACGCCGCCTCGATCCAGTCGTTGCCGGTGCGCTGGAGGTTCGAGTCACGCCGCCCGCCGCTGTTGCCGTCGGCGAACGCCTCGTTGACCACGTCCCAGGCGTAGATCTTGCCCCGGAAGTGGGTGGCGACCTGGGTGACGTGGTTGATCATCGCGCTGCGCAGCGCGCTGCCGGACATGTTCTGCGCCCAGACCGGCTGCTGCTGGTACCACAGCAGGGCGTGCCCGCGCACGCTCATCCCGTTGGCCTGGGCGTGGCTGACCAGCCGGTCACCACCGGTGTAGACGAACCGACCCTGGGACGGCTCGGTGGCGTCCCACTTCATCTCGTTCTCGGCCACGACGGAGTTGAACTCGCGGTTGAGCACGGTCGTGTAGGTGCCGTTCGACAACTTGCCCGTCGCGACCGCCGCACCGAAGTAGCGGCCCTTCTCGGCCGCCGCCGCCCGCAGGGTCGTGCCGGCGCTGGCGGACGGGGCCATCGCCAGCGTCATCCCGACGGTGAGTGCGCCGGCGACGGCGAGGGTCGCCGTCGCTAGCAGGGCTCTCTTGGGTCTCATGTCGCATCCTTTGCAATGTGGGTGCAGCGGTGGTGGGGTGCCTGATTCCGCTTCCGGCGGTGGGCCGCGACGGCCGACGCGGCATGCCGCCCGGCCAGCGACTGCGGGTGCCGGCGACAGCCTCGCCGCGGTCCACCCGGGCCGGCGACGCCGGTGACCTCGACGCCGGGGCCGGCGGGAGGATCGTCCGTTGTTGGGAACAGCGGCACGCCGCCCGAAAAGGGAGCCATGATCCTCCTTCACCGAGGAAACCGGGCCGGCCCTCGGCGAGATGATCCAGCCCCCACGCGTACGGGACCGGGTCACACCGTCACCGGAATCTGCTGATGGGAATCCGATCCGACGTCCCGCATGCCCTGGGGGGACGTCGCGATCCGAGGTGCGACCAGCGCGGCTCGCCCGGTGAGCCATCAGGTGCTGTCGTCCTCGCATCGACTGTGAGCGATAACATGCCATTCGTCAAGTCGTAACGATTGCCCCGGGTCGATCGGGTCGGCCACCTTCGCGACCGGGCCGCGCGGGCCGTAGAGTCTCTCGCCGTGATCGAGATCGGCACGCAGATCGACCTGCCCCACCCCGCTGACCGGGTCTGGCGTGCGATGACCGATCCGGAGCTGCTGGGCCGCTGGTTCGCCGAGACCGAGCCGATCCCCGACGGGCCGGGCCGGTGGCGGGTACGCACGGCCGGGCTGCCCGGTTTCGAGGCCGACGTCGAGGTGGAGGTGGTCGACCGGCGGGAACCGGAGCTGATCGTCGTACGGTGCCACGAGGGTGCCGACCGCAGCCTGCTGACCTGTGCCGTCACTCCGACCACGGTGGGTTGTCGGGTCCTGGTCCGGGAGACCGTGGAGCACGGCGACTGGCCTGCCGAACGAGGTACGCGCCGCGCGGCGTGCTACCGGCAGTCGCTGGCCGGACGACTGCCCGCGCTGCTCGACTGGCTGGCCTTCCAGCAGGTCGACCTGCGACGGGACAGTGCCGCGCCGACCGCCGTACTGCCGGTGGCCCTGATGGCCGATCTCGGCCGGCGGCCGACCCATCGTCGTACCACCTGGGTTGTTGCCGGCTCGGGCACGGCGGCGCTGACCCTCGGGCTGGCGGGGTGGGCCCTGCTGCCGGGTGGGCCGCCGGCCGAGACCGGGGCGGACCCGGTGCCTCCGCCGGCCCGGTCGGCCGTCGCGCCCGACCCGACCCGGTCCGCCGTGACCCCACGCCCGACCCCGACCACCACGCCGAGCAGCGCCCGGCCGAGCCGGACCCCCTTGCCGACCCCGTCGCGTACGCCCTCGGCGTCCCCGTCGGCCCCGGACCCGGTGGCTGCCCGCTACGAGACCGTCTCGACCCGGGTCTTCGGGCACACCGGCGAGGTGGTGGTCGACAATCCGGGCGGGACGCCGGCCTCGGGCTGGACGGTGGTCGTCACCCTGCCCCGGGGCAACTCGGCCGCCGAGGTGACCGGGGCCGACTGGCGACAGGACGGGCAGTCGGTCACCTTCACCGGGCCGGCCGTCCCGGCGGGCGGGGCCCAGGCCATCCGGTTCGACGTCCGTACCGCCGATCCGGTCACCAAGACGCCGCAGGGCTGCACGGTCGACGAGCGCCCCTGCGCCGGCCTGTGAGCCGACGCCGGCCGGACAGCGCGGTCCCCGAACGGACAGCCGCCCGCCGGACACGGCGGTCCCGCACGGACAGCCGCCCGCCGGACCGGGCACCGGCCGGGTCGGCGTGGCCCGCCGCCGGGCGTCGTCCGCTCAGGGTGCCGGCGGTGCGGTGCTCTGCCGGACGGTGAGGGTGGTCGCCAGCTCCAGCCGGACCTGGCTGGTGCGCTCCCCCCCGGCCGAGGGCGAGCGCCAGCTCGGTGGCGGTGACCGCCATCTCGATCAAGGGCTTTTCAGCACCGCGCCGTAGCGGCCGGTGATCTCGGCTCTGGGAATCCGGGTGTTGCGGGACATGTCGCCTCCTGGTCGGCTGGTCTCGACATGCAGACACCGGCCGCCGCCCTCGTGTGACAGTCGTCAGGGCAGCCAGGACGCCTCCGCCAGCGCCCGCGACGCCGCCTGCTCGTAGACCGCCAGCGCCAGCCAGGACTCCGCGAACGCCTGCCCGTCGTCGTCGGTGAGTCGGCCGAAGGCGTTGCGGGGACGGGCCCGTGCCGCGTCGCCCATCGCCGTGAGCAGGTGCGCACCGAGATCCAGTCGGGCCAGCCGCAGTCCCCGTGCCGTGGGGTCGGCCAGCGCCTGGATCGCCCGGCCGCCCGAGACGACCCGTTCCACCTGCCGGCGCAGCAGTCCCAGCCCGGGATCGCCGAGGCGCGGACGCGGCACGGGACCACCCTGGCCCGGGAGCCGACCGTCCGCCGGCGCCGGTGCCGGGCCGCCTGCCGGGCCGAGCTGGCTGGAGTGCAGCCGGTCGTAGCCGAGGTCGGCGTGGCCCGCCCAGCTCGGCGGCAGGACGAGCACCGGGCCGTCGACGGACGTCGGCCCCACGGCGAGCGCCTGGACCGTCGCCCGTCGGGTCGGATCGAGCCGGCCCACCAGGCGCAGCTCCGCCCCCACCGCCTGCCCCAGCAGCCGCAGGTTGTCCCGGTGCGGCAGGGCGGCGTGCTCGTCGGCGACGGTCAACGTCAGGACCGCGCCGTCCCCGGTCGCGACGAGGACGGTGTGGTCGTGACCGCCCAGCACCCGCACGGTCAGGAAGAGCAGGTCGGCCCCGGCCGGGCGCTCCGGCACCGGCAGGGTTGCCGCGCCGAAGGCCCGGCGTACCTGGTCGGGCAGGGGCTGCGCCCAGAGCCCGGCGAGGGGCTCGTCGGCCCAGCCGACGCCGGCGGCCCGCGCCGCCCGGACCGCCCGGCCGGCGCCCAGCTGCCCCGACTCCGACGCCGTGCCGCCGGACACCACCAGCCCGGCCCGGGTGAGCTGCCGGTGGCTGAGCCCCGACTCGCCCACCGCCACCGTCGCGTCACCCGCACCGGCGGCCCGTGCCACGTCCCCCGGGGCCAGGTCGGCGACCGTCCACACCCGACCGGTGCGGTCCACCAGATAGGTGACCACCCCGGCGTACCCGGAGTCCGTCACCACCGGCACCGTGCAGAGCCCGTACAGTCGCAGGCCGGCCTGCGGGTCGTAGGCCCGCCGGGCGGTCCCGAGCAACGGCCCGAGTTCACCGGCCGGCGGGTCGGTCCCGCGCAGCCGACGGGACACGGCCAGCAGCTCGCACAGGTCGTCGGTCAGGTCGGCGAGCCGGTACTGCGGCTCGGCGGCCCGGGCGGCCCGCAGTCCCGCCGCGACCCGGGTGCCGGACGCGGCGGCGCGGTGCAGACCGTTGGCCCTGGCCTCGTGCACGGCCCGCAGCAGGGCGGTCCGCAACACGACGCCGCAGCCGACGGTCCCCGCCGCGAGCACGTCCACCGCGACCTGCCACAACCCGTCGGCGGCGATCCGCTGACGTGCGGTCAGCTCGCTGCGCGCCGCCCCACCGGCCCCCGCCGCACCGTCCAGTGCCGGAGCTGCCGGACCGCCGGCCGCCACAGCCCCCACGTCGGCGGACGGGTCGGCGGCGGCATCGGCCGACGCACCGGGCACCGGGCCGGCAGGCGGGCCGGCCGCCGGATCGACGGGCCGGTCGGCGGCCGGCGGCGGCGGCGCAGCCGTGTCGTCCACCGGAGCCAGGGCGAGCACCGCCATCCGGTGCAGGCAGTTCGGCGCGAGCAGGCAACTGCACCGGGCGTCGGCGGCGCTGCGCACCACCCCGTCGACCGTCACCAGGGTCACCGTCGTCGCCTCGTCGACCCGGACCGTCACCCCGCCGGTCATGCCGGTGACCGGCCAGCCGCTGGCGCGGGTGACCGCGTCGTCGACCTTGCGGCGCAGCCGGGCGGGCAGTGCATCCAGCGCCTCGGCCAGCACCGGGGCGGTCACCGCCGGCAGGCCGGTCATCGACGCACCTGCTCGCCGACCCACCGGGCCAGCTCCAGCGGGCTCAACGCGGCGACCGGCATCCCCGCCGCGACCAGCTGACCCGCCGCCGAGACCGAGTACCGGGGCCGGCCGGAGTCGTCCAGGCTGGCACAGCCCAGCACCTGGCAGCCCGCCTCGACCAATGCCCGGGTCTCGGCCAGCAGTCCACCCATCGGGAACCCTTCCTCGAAGTCGCTGATCACGACCACCATCGTCCGTTGCGGAACGGTGACCAACGACCGGGCGTAGCGCAGCCCGGCCGCGATGTGGGTGCCCCCGCCGACGCTGACCTCCAGCAGCAGGGCCAGCGGGTCGTCCACCCGCTCGGACAGGTCCACCACCTCGGTGGAGAAGGCGACGAAGTGCATGCTGAGCGCCGGAATGCCGGCGAGCACGGCGGCGGTGAGCGCCGACCAGATCACCGACTCCTCCATCGAGCCGGAGACGTCGACGACGAGCACCAGCCGCCAGTCGACCCCCCGGCGGGCCCGGGTCCGGAACACCGGCCGCTCCGGCACCAGCATGACCCGGCCCTGCGCGTCACGGCGGACCGTGGCCAGGTTGGCCCGCAGCGTCCGGGGCAGGTCCAGTGGCCCGCCCGGCTGGTACGTGGGGCGGGGGGTGGTCAGCCCGGTCAGCGCCGGCCGCAGCCGGGCCGCCAGCTGTCTGGTCAGCTCCTCGACCACGCGGGCCACCAGCGGGCGCAGTCGCGCCACCGTGGACTCCGGCAGCCCACCGGCGAGGGTGAGCAGGTCGCGGAGCAACTCGACCGACGGGCGCACCGCCGTCGGGTCCAGCTCGGTGGCCGCGTCCAGCCGGCCCGCCTCGACGGCCCGGGCCAGCACCTCCTCCCGCACACCGGCACCGAACAGGACGGACAGCTCCTGCGCCCACTCCCGTACGCCCGGAAACGACGCCTCCCGACCGGCGCGGCCGGCCGCCTCGGCACCGGCCCCTTCGCCCCGGCCGGCCCCGTACAGCTCGTCGAGCGCGGTGGCGTACCGGCGGGCGCGCGGCCCGACCCGGGTGGATTCCCGGCCGAGCACGAGCCGCCACCGGTCGACGGCCGGGAGCCCAGCGGCCGGCGGCCGGCGGGTGGCCGGTCGCGCCGCGTCGGCAACCGCTGCCGAAAGATCCGGCGACGGGTCCGCCGCCTCGGGCGCGAGCAGGCCCTGCGCCAGCAGCGCCTCCCGGCCCGCCCGGTCGGCGCGCAGGCGCACCAGCAGGGCGTCCGGGTCGTCGAGCAGCGTGATGTCGGTGGCCGGACCGGTCTCGTCGAGCCGCTCGCGGACCACCTCCAGCAGCCGGTCCCGGCCGGCCGGGCTGACCACGTGGAAGCCGGCGCGCAGCGCCGGCAGCCGGGTGAGGAACTCCTCGTCGGGCAGCGTCTCGACCCGGTCCAGGAGCCCGTCGAGCACCTCGCCACTGGCCCGCAGCAGGGGTTCGGCGACGACCAGCAGCCCGGTCAGGTGGCCCTGGAGCTGCTGCCGCCCGGTGGGCGTGGTCGCGGTGTCCACCCAGGACGCGGCGAGCCGTCCGAAGGTGGCCGGCTCCCGCAGGCCCAGCAGGACCTGGACCGCCCCGGCGGCGGCGGCCATCAGCGGCGTGCCCTGCGCGGCGAGCCGGGCCAGACAGTCGGCCAGGCGCAGGCCCGCCCCGGCGGCGTCGGCCCGCAGGGCGAGCGTGGCCAACGCCTCGGCGTCGGCCACGTCCTGGGCACCGGTCAGCCCGTCGACCTGCCGGATCGCCGCGCTCTCCAGCGTCTCGACGACCCGGCCCAGGTCGTCCGACGGCAGCCCCGACCCGCCCGGCAGGTGGCCGAGGCGCAGCCGGTCGAGCAGCGCCAACGCGGCGACCAGTTCGCCGAGGGTGCCCTCCGCCGGCACCGTGACCGACAGCTCGGTGAGCCGGCGCGCGGCCAACCCGGCCAGGTCGCACCGCGCGGCGTCCTCCAGCCCGACGATCAGGGCGGCGACGGTCGGGCCGTCCTCGGCCCGTTCCCGCCGTCGCCGCTGCACCAGGGCACCCTCGGCGGCCTGGGCGAGAGTCACCCCGTGCAGCCCGGCCACCTCGATCGTCGCCTCGGTGCGGGGCGTCCACTCCACCCGCCAGCGCGCGGTGACCGGGTCGACCCCACCGACCCCCACACCGGCGACCGGCGCGGCGTAGCCGACGCCACAGACCACGAGCCGGTGCAGCGTGATCTCCCGCCGCCGGTCCAGGGCGGAGCGCAGCGGGTCCAGCCGCAGCTCCCTGGCCGGGTCACCGGCGCCGGGCAGGCGCAACCGGGCCAGCAGCTCCCGCACCGCCGGGGCCAGCCCGGAACGGGGGGTGCCGGGGGCCAGCGCGCCCCGCCGGTCCCCGACGAGCACCTGTTCCATCGCGCGGGCCACCGCCCGGCCCCGGCCGAGCACCTCACCGTGGGCCAGCACGCTCTGGATCGCCTCGACCAGTTCGCCCCGGCCCGGTGCGGGCAGGCCGCGCAGCCGGGCCAGGTCGAGGGCGAGCCGAACCGTCTCCCGGGCCTCGCCGGGGCCGGCCGGGTGGCCGGCCCGGCGGACCGCCGCGCAGATGGCCACCACGGCGGCCGTCGTCGCCGACTCGACGGCACCGGGATCGCCGTCGGCGGCGAGGACCGACTGCTGCCACTGCGGATCGCGGATGCCGGCCGGATAGCCCGACCGCGCGTCCAGCAACCCGAACGTGTACGGCACCATCGAGGTCACCACCGACGACGGGCCGGCCGGTCCGGCCGGCGGACCGGCCGATCCGGTCAGCAGCGCCGGGGCATGGAACGCGCCGACCAGGGCGGCGACCCGGCGCGGGCCCGCCTCCGCCAGGCACTGCCGCATCCGCGCCTCCCGCCGCAGGTCGAGGGCGGGCACCCCGGCCCCCGCTCGGCGTCCACGCGCAACGCCCAACCGACCGCGAGCGCCGCCCGGCGTACCGCCTCCGGGTCTGCGCCGGGTGCCCGGGCCTCGACCGAGCGGTCCCACAGGTCCTCGTCGGCACGCCCGCTGCCCGCCGCGCGCAGCGCGTCGGCGAACGACCGGCCCGGCGTCGGGGCCCCGCCCGGCGCGTGCTCCCCCCAGGCCGGGTCGGCCAGCGGCAGATCGCACGGTACGACCGGAACCCCGTTACGGGCCGCCCACCGCACCGCGACCAGCTCCGGGGAGAAGTCGGCGAACGGGTAGAACGCCGGTCCCCCGCCCTCGCCGGCCACCCCGGCCAGCGCCACCGGGGCGGTGGTGGCCGGGTCGGCGAGCCACGGCAGCCATTCGCCCAGCTCCGGCGGGAGTTCGAGGAGCAGCACCTCGGGTCGGCACTCGGCCAGCAGCCGCGGCAGGGCCACCGCCAGCGCGGGCGAGTGGTGGCGTACCCCGATCAGGTACGGCCGCCGGTGCCCGGCCAGCGCGGCGACCGCGTCCGAGGGATCGACCAGCTCCGCGCCGGCCGGCGGCCCCGAGGGCGTCGGCGGCCCGGCCGGCCGCCGGGACGCGGGCGGGGACGGTGGCCCGGTCGGGGGCGACGGGTCAGTCGGCGAGGACATCGCGCAGTTCCCACAGTTGCCGCCACAGCCGCGCGCCGTCCTCGGCCCGACGCCGGACCGCGCCGTCCCAGTAGCCGAGCAGCTTGGCCCCGTCGGCGGGGTCGTCCTTGCGGACCACGCCGAGCAGGTGCCCCGGCAACAGCGACAACACGTCCCGGTCGCCGGGGAAGTAGGCCGCCGCCAAGGCCAGCGACGACGCGACCGCCACCGCCTCGGCGGTGCTCATCACCGTGGAGGGCCGCTCCACCTCCCAGCCCTCGACCGACCGCCCGGCCCGCAGGTCCCGGAACGCGGTGACCAGCGCCTCCAGCACGGCCTCGTCGACCGCGAACGGGGCGTGCACCCGTTCCAGGGTGGCGCGGGCCTGCCGCTGCACCAGGGCGATCTCCTGGGCCAGGTCGCCGATCGGGCCGACGGTCTCGAAGTTGAACCGGCGCTTGAGCGCCGCGGACATCTCCGACACCCCCCGGTCACGCAGGTTGGCGGTCGCGATCAACGTGAAACCGGGCGCGGCGGGGACGGTGGCCTCGGCGGTGCCGGACAGCTCGGGCACCGCGATCCGCCGGTCCGACAGGATGGACACCAGGGCGTCCTGGACCTCGGGCAGGCAGCGGGTGATCTCCTCCACCCGGGCCACCGCACCGGTACGCATCGCCGACAGGATCGGCGAGGGCACCAGCGCGGCGGCGCTCGGCCCGTGCGCCAGCAGCAGCGCGTAGTTCCAGCCGTACCGCAGCTGGTCCTCGGTGGTCCCCGCGGTGCCCTGCACGACCAGTTCGCTGCTGCCGCAGATCGCGGCGGCCAACAGCTCCGACAGCATCGACTTCGCGGTGCCCGGTTCGCCGACGAGCAGCAGGCCCCGCTCCCCGGCCAGGGTGACGACGCAGCGCTCGACCAGGGCCCGTTCCCCGACGAACTTGGCGGCCACGGCCAGTGTGCGGGGCAGGTCGTCGCGGCGTGCCTGGCGGGGTAGGTCCAGCGCGGTGCCGGCGCTGCCGACGATGAACGTGACGACCGCGCGGGGGGTCAACCGCCAGCCCGGCGGGCGGGGCCCGTCGTCGTACGCGGCGAGGAACGCCAACTCGGTGGCGTGGGCGTGCTCGGCCGGCGCGACCTGACGCGCCGCCGGGGTGGCCGTGGTGGTCATCGGCGCCCTTCCGTAACAAGATCGTCGAAGCGGGGTGCGTCGCCGTCGCCCAGCCGGGCCCAGGCGAGCGCGAACAGGCGGGGCGCGGGGGCGACCGGGGAGACGATGCCCAGCGCGGTCACGCCGCCCTCGCCCCCGATCAGCAGCGGGAGCTTCCAGCGTTCCAGCGGCAGCAGCGGCGCCTTCAACGCCAACCAACCACCGGGCAGGAACAGCGACCGACCGGCCCGGGGCCGCTTCGCCGCCACGACGTGCGTGGTGCCGGCCAACTCGGCACGGGCCGCCTTGAGCCGGGCCGGCTTCCAGCCGGTCCACCGGGCGACGTTGCGGTCGGTCGGGTCGGGCAGGGCGAGCAGTTGCAGATAGAGCGCCGCGGCGTCGGCGCTCAGCCCGAGCGTCGAGGCGACCGTCGCGACCAGGTCCGGGGCGGACCGGGTCGGGTCCTGCGCGAAGCCGTCGTCCATCGCCGGTACGACGTGCGACACCACCTCGGTGAGCTGGTCACCGACCAGGGCCCGCAGTGCCGCGAGCACCCGCTCGTCGACGCGGTCGAGGCGGGCCCGCAGCACGGCCAGCGCCGGATCGTCCACCCCGGACAGCCGGGACGGCACCAACCGGACCTGGTGCCAGCGGGCCGACGACGGGATCAGCACCGGGCCGACCTCGGTGCCGGCCGGGCCGGTCGTCGCCGGGAGGCCGAACGCGGCGGTGAACGCCGACAGCTTGCTGCCGTCGAGGTGGCCGACCGTGACGGTGCACCCGGGATCGGCCAACCGCTCCCGGGCCAGTCGGGCGGCCACCGGCAACGCCGCCCGGATCGGGTCGTCGAGGGCCAGGTGGTAGGCCAGCCACGGCAGCGTCCTGGTCAGCGCGATCAACGCGTCGCCGTCGTCGATGCCCTGGTCGGTACCGGCCAGCCAGTGGCAGGTGGCCGCGTTGGCGACCCAGTGGACCACCGTCGAGGCCGGCAGCGGGCTGGCCACCTCGGCGCGGTGCACCTGGACGATCAACTCGTCGGACACGGGTCGACGTCGTCCGTGCCGCCGGACCCACTCCTCGACGATCAGGTCCTGCCGGGGTCCGTCGATCCACAGCGTCGCCGGGTCCTCCGGCACCAGCCGCCCGAGCAGCCCGGTGAGGCCCTGCCGACCGCGACCGCCGGTGCCCCAGAACCGGGCCGCCGCGGCGGCGGCCGCCGGGTCGGGCAACCCCAGGGTGGTACGCAGCTCGGCCGGGGCCTTCTCCCACATCAGCCGGGGCAGGCCCGCCAGCAGCAGCACCGCTTCGGCGTAGCTCATTCCCGCCGCCTCGGACAGTGCCTGGGCCCGCTCGGTGTGCCAGGGCACCGGCCCGTTCTCGCGGGCGAGCCGGACGAACTCGTCGAGCCGCTGCGGCGTGACGTCACCGGTCGGCAGGATCTCCTCCTCGGTGATCCGGAAACCGGCCACCGCCGAGAACTGCCCGGTCGGCGTCCAGTCGAGCACCTCGACCTCGCGGTCGTCGGTGTCGACGGCGAGCACCAGCAACCGCCGTCCGCCCTCGGTCAGCACCTGTCCCCTGACCTGGTCGACCGGGTGGGTGCCGTCGGCGACCAGGGTGGCCCGCCGCAGCCGGCTGCCCGGGGCGAGCAGCCCGGAGCGGGCGCACACCTCCAGCAGCGTCAGCAGCGCCTCGCGCACCTCGGACAGGCAGACCGGAGCCACCGCCCGGTACATCGCGGCCGGCAGCACCCCCAGCACGTCGAACCAGTCGAGGTCACCGTCCAGCTGGCCCCGGGCGTCCGACGTCGGCCCGGTGCCGGTGAGTGCGGCACCCGCCTGGCTGATCAGTCGCAGGGAGCTGTCCCCGGCGGCGTAGCAGTACTGGATCAGCCCGGCCAGCCCCTCGGCGAGCAGCCGGTCGACCGCCGGCGCCCCGGCCGGGGTCTGCTCCACCGCCGGCAGGGCGTTGTCCTGCTCGCCGTCCAGCACGGCGGCCAACGTCCGCAGCCGCGCCACCTGCGCGGCGGCCCGGGTGACGAGGCCGGCGACCCCGGCGACGAGGGCGGGCGCGGTGAGCTGCGGAAGGTGCCGGCCGACCAGGGCGGGCACCTGCGCGGCGTCCAGGCCGGCCGCCTCGGCCAGCAGCGCACCGGCCTGCGCGTCGGTGACGACCCGCAGTGCCGCCGAACCGGCCTCGTCGCGGGGCCGCAGGAAGTGCCAGAACTCCAGGGGCGGCACCAGCCGGGTGCCGGCGGCGAAGGCCGACCGCTCACCGCCGAGCTGGTAGCGACCGAGCAGGAAGCCGTCCTCGGCGCAGATCAGCAGCTCGCCGCCTCGGCCCCGGTTGTGGTGCAGCAGACCGAAGGTGGCGGTCGCGCCGGGGAAACGCACCGCCGCCACCAGCCGCCCGTCCAGGCCGGTACCCGCCGGCAGGGCGAAGGACAGGCCGTTCGCGGCTTCGCCGGCCCAGCCGCCGCCCGCTGCGTGCCGGGCCCGCCAGCCGGCCAGCCCGTCGGCGGGGCCCAGCGGGCTGCCGGCCGACGTGGTGGGGCGCAGCCAGGACGCCTCGGCGTCCAGGGGTTGACCGTCGACCGTGCCGTCCTCGAAGAACGTCGGCCGGGAGAACCGGCCCGGCTCGCCCGTCGCGGGGTCGTACTCCCGCCAGCCCAGCGGGTGGTCGGCGGCACGCACCCAGTAGGTGTCGCCGTCGCTGATCACCCGGCCGCCGGTCCGCTCGCTGCGGTCGCCGACCCGCAACGGACGGCGGCCCAGGGTACGTCCCCCACCGGGCAGCGGCAGCGACAGCCGGGGATAGTTGGTGAAGGCGTCGTCGGCGAGGGCGAAGACGTCGTCCGGTGTGCCGCTCCAGTAGGCGGCCCGGTCCCGGCCCCGGTCCCAGCAGACCAGCAGTTGCCCGTCGACGTAGCGCAGCACCAGCCGCCACCGGTGCCGGTTCTCCCCGGCCGGAATCCGCATCAGGTGCTCGAGTTCCACCCCGTCCGGCCCGACCACCGACACCAGGTTCCCGGTAACCAGCAGCAGGTAGGGCCACTGCCCGACGAGCTGTACGCCCACGTCCGACTCGGGGAGACGTTCGACCGCGGCGTCCAGGGCCGGCCAGCCGTACTCGTCGAACAGACCGGACCGCAGCGTACGGCCGAGGACGGGGCCGAGGTCGTGGTCGACGAGCCGGCGTGCCGCGTCGGGGTTGACGGCGAACCCGGTCGGGCAGGCGACGGTGCCGACCCGGTCGAGGTGATGGTCGATCGTCGGCAGCCCCTGCCGCCCGACGGCGTCGGCGAGCGTGTCCAGCCAGCGCCGCAGGGCGGTCCGCAGGCCGGGCACCGCGACGATCTCCTGCACCCGTGCGGTCGGGTCGCGCAGGTCGCGCGAGCCGGTCCGCAGCCGCCGCTCCACACCCTCGACCAGCAACGGCAGGAAACGCCGGTCGGCGGCGACGGCGACCAGGTCACGCCGGCCGTCGGTCTCGTCGGCCAGCCAGAGCTCCAGCCGGTGCCGGACGTCGTGGGCCGGATCGGCGACGGGCACCCCCAGCGCCAGGCAGGTGTCGAGCAGGTCGAGGTCCACCGTGTCGTGGTCGCGGCAGAGCGCGACCGGCACCCCGTCGCCTTTCAGCCGTCCCGCCATCCGGGCGACCAATGCCAGCAGCCCGGGGTGGCGCTTGCGCGCCCGCCAGGAGCGCCGCTCTCTATGCTCGTCGAAGCGGCGCAGCCAGCCGGCGGGTCCGTCCGGCGAGGCGGCCTCGGCGGGTACGCCGTCCGCCGGCCCGGTCAGCGCCGCCGTGGCGCCAGCCTCCTCCAGCACGCTCAGCCAGACGTCGTCGCCGCAGTGCTGGGGGGTCAGCCCGAGCAGCCGGCCGCGCAGGGCGGGGTCGGTCGCGGCGAGCCGGGCCAACGGCGTCCGGTAGGCGTTCCAGAACGCCTCCGGTGCCCGGTTGAGCGCGGGCGCGGCGAGCAGTTCGGTCAGCACCCGCTCGTCCTCGGCGGCCGGGTCGAGCCCGGCGGCGCGGGCCAGCCGACGCAGGTCGGTGTGCATCGCCGCGTACGGCGGCAGCCCGCCCAGGGTGCGCTCCACGCAGAGCCGCAGGAACATCGCGTACGCGTCCGCCGGCGCGCACCGGGTCGCGAGGTCCCGGGCGTGGCCGGAGAGTGCCTTCGCGGTCAACGCGCCGGCCAGCGCGAACTCCAGGAAAACGGCGTGCTGGCGGTCCTCGTCGATGGTCAGCCCGTAGGCGCGCTCCGCGTCCCGGGCCTTGCCGAACATGCTCGCCGCGTGGGTCACGCTGTCGGCGGCGAGGAACGCCCGGCCGGCCTCCTCGTAGAACGTCGGCAGGAAGTGCGGCACCGACCGGGCGAGTCGTTCGCCGAGGGCGTTGAAGCCGTCCTTCGCCGGGCCGATCCGGGACCTGGCCGTCCGGGCCAGCCGTTCGATCTCCTTGACCAGGGCCAGCGCGTGGTGCCCGTTGGCGGGGTCGTGGACCAGCGCCCACGCCGGGAAGCCGAGCGCCTGCCGGCGGACCACCCCGACCGGGGTCACCCGGTCCGGTCGGTCGAAGCCCAGGAACTCCATGGACAGGTCCTCGGCCTCGCCGAGCGCGTCGATGACCAGCCGGACGACGGTCCGTCCGGCGAGGACCGGATGGGCGTAGCGGCGGGCGGTCAGGGTGTCGGCGGTGTCGTCCTTGGCCACCACCGTGCCGGCGGGCAGCACCGCCCCCGCCTCCAACAGGTCCATCGCGTCGACGCTCACTGGTCCTCCTCCTGCTCTGCTGCCACGACCCGGCCGGCGTACAGCGCGGCGGCCATCCGGGTTCCTTCCGACCAGGCCACCGGGCCGACCGCGCCCAGCGGCAGGGCGGTGCCGTGCCGGTCGGTGAAGACGAGGTCACCGGTCTCGGTCTCGTAGTACGGGTCGTCGGCGCCGACCCACGACCGGGCCTCGACGGTGTGGCCGTCCTCGACGATCCGGCACACCGCGTTGCCGCCGCGCACCGGGTAGCCGAGCTTCGTCGCCCGGGCCGTCAGGTGGCGCAGCTGGTCGTACCGGCCGCCGGCGTAGTCGCCGCACCGGGTCGACGTCGGGTCGACGTCCGGCCCCCGGACCCAGGTCTGCCGGAAGAGCTGGTCGACGGACTGGCGGACCTGGAGTTCGGCGGCGAACTCCCGCAGGTCGTCGAGGTCGTCGAGGGTAACCGGGTGGGGAATGACGATCCGTCGGGCGGCCCGGCGGACGGAGTCGCCGTCCAGGTTGACCAGACCGACCTGGCCGTCGCCCACCTCGCGGAGCAGACCCACGTCGTCCGGGTCCCGGTGGCCGTCGTCGTCGAGCACCACGACGACGAGGTCGGTGAGCGCGGTGCGCCACGCCTCGTCCGGCCACACCTCGGTCAGGACCGACACCGGCACCGGCAGCGAGCGCACCATCCAGCGTTCGATGTCCGTACGGCACTGGGCCTCGTGCCGGGTCAGCCATTCGGTGAGCTGTCGGAGCCCGACCACGGTCGGATCGTCGCGCAGGGTCGCCGGGACGGAACGGAGTTCCCGGCCCTTGGCGTTCCGGGCGACGACGTCACCATCGCGGAGAGTGACCTGGTAGCCACCCGACACCGCTGACCATCCCATGTGGACATCCTCATGATCGGCGAGTAGAGACACCGGAGGCTAGCCCACCCGGGCGACAGAACCCGCCGTCGTCCCGCCACCCGGCGGCGGGGCCGACACCTCCCCCACCATGACTGTCGGTGATGAGCCTCGGGTCAAGGCGAACCCCGGCCGATGGAACCGCCGCCATCCGCACCGGAGGAACCGTGCCCCCGCAACCGGTTCGCTCCTGGTGGGGCGGGACACCACGCCCGCAGGGCCGGCCGTCACCCGACCCGAGGCGAGGGAGTGGAGCACGGCCGTCCAGTTCACCACCAGTGATGATTCTTACTCCGCCCGGGACGGCGGGACAGGTGGGACGTCGGTGGTCGATGAGGCCGCTGGGACGACCCCGGGGCGTCCCAGCGGTGCGGTAAGGACGCTGGTGGGCGGTTGCCACGCCGAGAACTGACCGAACGGACAGTGACTGGCCGTAGTCTTTCTGCTTCCGGGAGGCTGTTCGACGGACAGCCGCCGGGGTGACCCGATCGGCACTCTTAGGTCATCCCCGTTCACCTTCCGTGAGGGTCACCGACCATGTCGCAGCTCCTGCCCGCCGCCCGGTCCGACGTCCCGGCCATCGCCCCGGCATCCCCGGCCGCCCCACCGGAGCCGGCCGCCGCCGTCACCACCGTCCCTGGGGCGCGTACCGCCGTGGTGGGCCTCGGTTACGTGGGCCTGCCGACCAGCCTGGCCCTGGTCGCCAGCGGCGCCCGGGTGATCGGCGTGGACATCTCCCCGGACCGGCTCGACGACATCCGGGCCGACCGGGCCGACCTGCTCGACGACGACCGGGACCGGCTCCGCGAGACGTTGCGGGCCGCCGACCCCGCGCTGCGCCTGACCACCGCGATCGGCGAGATCGCCGACGCCGACACGGTGCTGATCTGCGTGCCCACCCCGGTGGACCGCCACCTCGCCCCGGACCTCACCGCGTTGCGGGCCGCCTGCGCGGCGGTGGTCGCCCACGCCCGCCCCGGCCAGACCATCGTGCTCACCTCCACCAGCTATGTCGGCACCACCCGTGACCTGCTGGTCGCGCCGCTGGCCGCCCGGGGCCTGCGGGTCGGACAGGAGGTGTGGGTGGCCTTCGCCCCGGAACGGGTCGACCCCGGCAACGACCGGCACCGCCAGGAACTCACCCCCCGGGTCGTCGGTGGGACGACCCCGGACTGCACCGCGCGGGCCGCCGCCGCGCTGGCCCGGATCACCCCCGTGGTGCACCGGCTCGGCTCGCCCGAGGCCGCCGAGATGACCAAGCTGCTGGAGAACACCTTCCGGGCGGTGAACATCGCCCTGGCCAACGAGTTCGCCGACCTCTGCCGGGACCTGCACCTGGACGTCACCGAGGTGATCGACGGGGCGGACACCAAGCCGTACGGTTTCATGGCCTTCCAGCCCGGCCCCGGGGTGGGCGGGCACTGCATTCCCTGCGACCCGCACTACCTGCTCTGGCAGGTGCGCGGGCAGCGCCGTGAGGCACCCCTGATCGAGACCGCGATGCGGGGGATCGCCGCCCGCCCCCGGCGGGTCGTCGACCGCATCCGGGAACTGCTCGCCGGGGCCGGTCGTCCCCTGCTCGGGGCCCGGGTGTTGATCGCCGGGGTGACGTACAAGCCGGGGGTCGCCGACGTGCGGGAGTCCCCGGCGTTGGAGATCATCGGCGAGCTGGTCCGGGCCGGCGCGGAGGTCGGCTTCGTCGACGACCTCGTCGACACGGTCCGCACCCCCGACGGCGGGACCCTGCACCGCGTCGCCGACCACACCGACCGGGAGTGGGACCTGGTGGTCGTGCACACCGGCCAGCCCGGCCTGGACGAGGCGTGGTTGCGCGGGCAGCCCATGGTGCTCGACGCCACCTACCGGCTGGCCGGGCTGCCCCGGCGGGAGGTCGTCTGAGATGCCGGTGTCCCTGCCGGTCCGGCGCGGCCTGCGTCGGCTGCTCACCGTGCTCGCGCTGCTCCCGCTGATCGTCCTGCTGGCCCGCCAGCTGCCCCAACTGCCGTACGCCCCGCTGCTGGCGTTCTACGGCTTCGCCGTGCTCACCGCCACCGTCGCCGTGTTCTACCTGGCCTACGCCCGGTACGTGGACCCCAGCGAGGCACCGGCGCAGCCCCGGCACGCCGCCGAGTTCCCGCCGCTGCCGCCGGCTCCCCGGGTCAGCCTGCTGGTGGCGGTCAAGGACGAGGCGGACGGGATCGAGGCGTGCGTACGGTCGATGATCGGCAGCAACCACCGGCCGTTGCAGGTGATCGTGGTCGACGACGGCTCCACCGACGGCACTGCCGAGGTGCTCGACCGGCTCGCCGCCGAACTCCCGGTCACCGTGCTGCACCTGCCCCGCAACGTCGGCAAGAAGCGGGCCCTGGTGCACGCCGCCCGGTACGCCACCGGCGACGTGCTCGCGTTCACCGACTCCGACTGCGTGCTCGCCCCGGACGCGCTGGGTCGCTGCGTCGAGGCGCTGCTGCGCCAACCGGACCTCGGCGCGGTCAGCGGCCACGCCCGCGCGCTCAACCCCGACGAGTCGCTGCTCACCCGGGTCCAGGACGTCTGGTACGAGGGTCAGTTCCGGGTCTCCAAGGCGGCCGAGGCGTCGTTCGGCGCGGTCACCTGTGTCTCCGGCCCGCTGGCGGTGTTCCGTCGGGAGGCGGTGCTCAACTACCTGCCCGCCTGGGCGGCCGACCGTTTCCTCGGCGGCGAGTTCCGGTTCGCCACCGACCGGCAGCTCACCGGCTATGTGCTGGGACAACGCTGGATCGGCGACCGGCTCAAGCGGCGCTTCGCCGACTCGCCGTTCGTCCGCGACGAGGACCACCCGCCCCGCGCCTGGCGGGTCGGCTACGTCCGCTCGGCGAAGGTGTGGACCACCGTGCCGGCCCGGCTGCGGCCGTTCCTGCGCCAGCAGACCCGCTGGAAGAAGAGCTACGTGCGGAACCTCTTCTTCACCGGCACGTTCATGTGGCGGCGGGGCCCCGGGCCGGCCGCGCTCTACTACGGACACGCGCTCTGGGTGGCGCTGGCCCCGGCGATGGCCTTCTCCCATCTGGTCTGGGCGCCGCTGCGCGGCTGGTGGGCGGTGCCGCTGCTCTATCTGTGCGGGGTGCTGCTCAAGGGCACCGTCTGGGGGTTGGCGTACCGGCTGGACAACCCGGGTGACCCGCGCTGGGCGTACCGGCCGTTGATGAGCGTGCTGTCCGCCACCATGCTGTCCTGGCTGCTGCCCTGGTCGGTGGGGACGATCCGTCGTGGCGTGTGGTCCCGGAGCACGGTGTGAACGCCGGCGGTCGGCTGCTGACCCGGCTGGCCCGGGTGGCGCTCACCCTCGCCGGTGCGGTGGTGCTGGTGCTGCTCTACGCGGTGGTGTTCTCCCGGGGCGAGGTGCTCCGGTGAGGCGGCTGTGGCCCCGCGCCCTCGGCGGGTTGCTCTCGCTGGTCACCCTGCTGGTGGTGGCGACGCCCTTCGGGGTGTCCTGGTACCTGGCCGACCTGCGGCGGCACGTCAGTGGGCAGCGGGACACCCCGGTCACCCGGGTCGACCCCGCCGACCTGCGCCGCTTCGCCGAGACGGCCGGGCGGCTGCCGGACCGGGCCGCGCCGGTGGTGGTGGCCTACCACGACATCAGGCCGCACGGCGCCGACCCGGCGGCGACCGCACCGGCCGGTCGGGAACACTACGTGGTCACCCCGGAGGCGTTCGACGCCCAGCTCACCGCGCTGCACACGGCCGGCTACCGGACGATCTCCTCGGCCCAGTACGTCGACTACCTGCGGGGCGGCAGCGTCCCGGCCCGCTCGGTCTACCTCACCTTCGACGACGGCACCCGGGGGCTCTGGACGTACGCCGACCCGATCCTGAAACGGCACCGCATGGTGGCCGCCTCCTACCTGATCACCGGGCACGTGGACACCCACCGGCCGTACTACCTGAGTTGGGCGGAGATCAGCCGGATGAGCCGCTCCGGCCGGTGGGACTTCCAGGCGCACACCCACGACCTGCACACCCGGGTGCAGACCGCGCCGGGGCAGCTCGGCTCCCCCCTGACGCACCGGCGCTGGGAGCCGGCCACCGGCACCCGGGAGAGCCTGGCCGCCTACCGGCAGCGGCTGACCGCCGACTTCGACGCGATGTTCACCGCGTTCACCGCCCATCAGCTGCCCCGGCCGCGGCTGTTCGCGTACCCGTTCTCCGAGATCGGTGACGTGACGACCGACCCGGAGGCTGCCGCGTTCAGCCGCGACCTGATCGCCGCGCGGTTCGTCGGCGCGCTGACCAACAAGTCGCTCGCCCCGGAACCGAGCAGCCGCCGGTCGGCGGCCGACGGCCAGGTCGAGCGGGCCGAGGTGTACGCCACGACCGGCGCGGCCGAACTGGTCAGCGCGGTCGTCGAGCGGACGGCCGTGCCCGCCGTGGTGACCGACCCGTTCGCCCGCGCCTGGGACTGGCGTGACCAGCACGGCGAGCCGATGACCGAGCTGTCCCCACTGACCGCCGGCCGGTTCACCGCCGACAGTCCCCGCCGCGCCTACGGCACGCTGCTCGCCTATGCCAGCGCGGACTGGGCCGGCTACACGGCCGACGCCACCGTGCGGGGTCTGCGGACCGACGGCGGCACGGTCACCCTGCTGGTCGGGGTGAACGGCGACGCCACGGTGTCGGTGCGGGTGGCGTACGGCCGGGTGGCGCTGCTGCGCGCCGGCCGGGTGGTCGCCGAGGCCGCCCTTACCCCGGCCGCCGGTCACCGGATCGCGGTCACCGTGCGCGACGGCGAGACCGTGGCCCGGGTGGACGGCGGCCCGGTGCTGCGGGTGGTCACCCCCACCGGGCCGGGGGCCACCGGCGGACTGGCCGTGGCGATCGACGACGCGCCGGGACGACCCCACCCGTCGGTCGCCGCGTTGACCGTGACGACCGTCGGGTGACAGGTCCGCTGTCGGGCCCGCCCCGCCGGCTGGCCGGTGGGGCGGGTCGCTGCGGGGGCGGCGGTCACTCCCGCCAGCCGGCCAGCTCGACCCCCTTGCCGAGTTCGACCCGGAAGCCCAGGGTGATCTGGCCGCTCTCCCCCGGGCCGAGCCGCAGCCGCCAGGTCAGCTCGCCGAGTTCGGTGCGCTCGTCCGGTGGCGGGACGACGGTGGACTCGCGAACCGTCACCGCCTCGTCGCGGGAGACCGGCAACTGGTCGCGGACCTCGACGGTCGCCGGCCGGGGGGTGTGGTTGGCCACGCTGATCCGGTACTCCACGTCCCGCCGCCGGGTGGAGCCGAGGGTGGCCCGGGTGTCGGCCCGCCGGGTCAGCTCGCGTTCCACCCGGACCCGGTCGTCCACCCCGAGCGCCAGTTCGGTCTCCTCGCCGGGCGCCCACGTGGGCAGCCGGGTGGCGGCGACGAAGTCGGCCTCGTGGAAGACCGCCGCCGCGCCCGGCAGCAGGGTGTGCGCCGAGGTGTTGCGGACCGTCGCCCGCAGGTGCGCCTCGGCCGCCCGGACCGGCACGGTCACATGGTCGAGGCGGACCGGCAGGTCCAGCACCGCGATGACGGCCCGGTAGGCGCTGCCGTCGGCGGGCACCGCCACCGGCCGGGCCGGCCGGTAGGTCGCCGCGCTGACCCCCTGCGCGACCTCCGCCACGGCTTGGCGGATCGCCGGGCGTGGTGCGCCCCGCGGGCCACCACCGCCGCCCGCCGGTGCCGCGCCGGGCGCCGGGGGTGGCGGCGCGCCGAAACTCGCCACCGGCAGGTCCGCCGGCGCGGGCGCCCGCCGGACCCGGTCGAGATACCAGGGCGACAACTCGGGTACGTCGGCAGCCGCCGCCGGGCGGGCGGTGGAGAGCTGGAGCGCGCACTCCGGCCAGTCCTCGCCGGTGTCCTGGGTGACCAGACCGAACCAGGTGACCGTCATGGTCTCCTCGACCAGCCGCAGGTCGTAGGAGGACTCCCAGCGGGCCCCGTCGACGAGGTAGCTCAGCTCCAGGTCCACTTCGGTGTCGTCGGCGTCCACCGCCACCGTCACCTCGGCGGCCAACCGGTCCGGTTCCTGCTTGCCGCCTGCGGCGGCCAACTCCCGCTCGACGGCCGACAGGTCCTCGGTCAGCGCGGTGCGCCGCCGGGCCAGCCCGCGTCGGCGGCGGTGCGACTCGGCGAGTTGGGCGGCCACCGAGTCGGCGAAGGTGGCCACGTCGGTCGGGCCGGTGTCACCGGCGGCCAGCGTGCGGGCGTACGTGCTGCCGGCCCGCTCGGCCAGCCGGGTGAGGAACTGCCGCCGCTGCGTCTCGACCTCGGCGTCGTCGTCGACCTCGGCCAGTTCGTCGGCCAACTCCCGGGCCCGCCGCGTCAGTTCGCCGACCTGACCGTCGGTGCTACGGGGTTGCCGCCAGGTGCTCACCTCCACCCCCAGGACGGTGACCGCGCCTCCGCCCCCGATGCGCAGGGAGTCCCGGCGCAGCCGTAACGGCAGGGGCGCGATCCGGATCCGATGCTCACCGGCGGTCAGCCGGGTGCCGCCCCGGCGGGTGACCCGGGCCCGGTCCGGATACACGGTGACGGCGACCACGGGGGCTTCGATCTCCACAGCGTCCACGGCGGCGAGGGTAGCCGCAGCGCGCTCGCCGCCCCGCTACCGGTGCGGGGGAAGGCAGACGATGTCCAGGCGGCGGGGGCCGTGCACGCCCTCCACCCGGTTGAGCTCGATGTCGCTCGTCGCGGAGGGTCCGGAGATCATCGTCAGGGGGCGGGTCGGGTCGGGCAGCGCGATCACCAGGTCGGGCACGTCGGCCACGATCTGCGCGGCGCGGACCACGCAGACGTGGTGGTCGGGGACCAGGGTCAGCAACCGGCGGCCCTGCGCCGCGCCCCCGTCGAGCACCAGGGTGCCGGTCTCGGCGACGGCGAGCGCGCAACCGGTGAGCACGGCCAGCCCGGGGGCGTCCAGCTGGGCGGCGGTGAGCGTGTCGCCGGACAGGGTGGGCCGGCCCAGCCGGGCGGTCCACTCCGGTGGTGTCCCGGCCGGCAGCACCACCCCGGAAGCCCCGGCGAGCAGGGTGGCGAGCAGGTCGGGCAGCTCCGCCGGGGTGCAGTGGTGCACCCCGGCACGGTAGTCCCCGGCCCGGGCGGCGAAGAGCGCGGACAGTTCAGGAGTCATGGGTCCGGTGCCACCAGTCGCGGAAGGACTCGGCGGCCGGCAGTGGGGCGTCCCGGTGCGCCGTCCACGCCGACAGCGGCCACGGTGCCCGGCGCAGCCGCCCGCCGTGCCGCCGGGTCAGCACCCGCAGGGGCCGACCGCCGGCGCGGGCCGTCCGCAGCGCCGCCCGCCACCGGCGACGGTCGCGCATCGTCCAGGCAAGCCACGCCATCGCCGCGCGTTCGGCCGCCGGCTTCGGTCCCGTCTGGCGCAGGTGGACCAGGATCGCCGGAATGTCGATCTTGACGGGACAGACGTCGTAGCAGGCCCCACAGAGCGTCGAGGCGTACGGCAGGGTCGCGTTGTGGCCGGCGTCCTGCCCGGTGAGCTGGGGCGACAGGATCGCCCCGATCGGCCCGGGATAGACCGAACCGTAGGCGTGGCCGCCGACCCGCTCGTAGACCGGACACACGTTCAGGCAGGCCGAGCAGCGGATGCAGCGCAACGCCGCCCGGCCCACCGGGTCCGCCGCCATCCGGCGTCGACCGTTGTCCAGCAGCACGACGTGCAGCCGGCGCGGCCCGTCGCCGGGGGTCACCCCGGTGAAGATCGAGGTGTACGGGTTCATCCGCTCACCGGTCGACGAGCGCGGCAGCAGGCGCAGGAAATCACCGAGATCGGCGAAGCGGGGCAGCAGCTTCTCCACCCCGACCACGGCGATCAGGGTGTCCGGCAGGGTCAGGCACATCCGGCCGTTGCCCTCGGACTCGACGACCACCAGGGAGCCGGTCTCGGCCACCGCGAAGTTGGCCCCGCAGATCGCGACCCGGGCCGCCAGGAAGGTCCGCCGCAGATACTCCCGGGCGGCGCCGGCCAGCACCGCGGGGTCGTCCGAGTCGGCGTGGAAGCCGGGCATCCGACGGGCGAACAGCTCCCGGATCTGCCCCCGGTTGTAGTGGATCGCCGGCACCAGGATGTGCGACGGGGTGTCGTCGGCGAGTTGGACGATCAGCTCGGCCAGGTCGGTCTCCACCGCCGTCACCCCGGCCGCCGCCAGCGCCTCGTTGAGGCCGATCTCCTGGGTCGCCATCGACTTGACCTTCACCACCCGGTCGACGCCCTGCGCCCGGACCAGCTCGGTGACCACCGCGTCGGCGGCGGCGGCGTCCACGGCGTGGTGCACGGTCGCCCCGGCGGCGGTGGCCGCCCGCGCGAACTGCGCCACCAGCTCGGGCAGCCGGTCGATCACGTCGTCCTTGACCCGGGCCGCCCGGTCGCGCAACCGGTCCCAGTCGGGCACCTCGGCCACCACCGCGGCCCGCTTGTCCCGGATGGTACGGGTGGCGCGACCCAGGTTCGCCCGGAGCTGGGCGTCCCGCAGCGCGCCGGCCGCCGCCCGGGGGAAGGGGGTGACCGCCACGATGGGCAACTGCCGGCTCATCGCGGGCCCTCCGGATGGCGTCGGGGCGTCACGGGCCCGTCCCGGGCCCGGTCGCGGCGAGGATCTCGGCGTAGTGGACGGGGCGCGGGGCACCGGGCCGGCGGGCCAGGCCACCGCCGATGTGGGCCAGGCAGGAGCTGTCGGCGGCGGCCAGGTAGTCGGCGCCGGTGGCCACCGCGTGGGCGCACTTGTCGTCGAGCATGGCGCCGGAGACGGCGGCGTTCTTCAGCGCGAAGGTGCCACCGAAGCCGCAGCACTGCTCCGGCTCGGGCAGGTCCAGCAGCTCCAGGTCGCGCACCGCGCCGAGCAGTCGGCGTGGCCGGTCGCCCAGGCGCAGCATCCGCAGCCCGTGGCAGGTCGGGTGGTAGGTGACCCGGTGGGGGAAGCGGGCCCCCACGTCGGTCACCGCGAGCACGTCCACCAGCAGCTCGGACAGCTCGTGCACCGGCAACCGGGTGTGCGCCCGCAGGTGGGCCACACAGGAACCGGACGGGGAGACGACGACGTCGTGGCCGGCGAACGCCGCCTCGGTGCTCCGCTCGAGCACCCGGGCCGGGTCCGGGTAGCCGGTGTTGGCGTGCAACTGGCCGCAACAGCTCTGCCCGGCGGGAAAGGTCACGGTGTGGCCGAGTCGCTCCAGCACCGTCACGGTGGCGATGCCGACGCGCGGGAAGAACGCGTCGTTGAGGCAGGTGACGAACAACGCGATGCGCACCGAGCCCCCTCGCCGTCCCCGGCCGTGTTTGACGAATCGTATATGATCTATGGAGTTCGGTGCGAGGTGCGACGTCCTGCGGTCTCGTCGGCCGGGGCGGGCCGCTGGCCCGCCGATCGCTGCGGCGTACCGGCCCCGGTGGACGCCCGGTGCGGGTGGGGGTGTCCCCCCGGTCCCCGCCGCCCGTGGGTACGAGGTGCCGAGATGACGGATTTCCACGGTCTGGTGGCGGCGGTCACCGGCGGCGGTTCGGGCATCGGCGCGGCGGTCGCCGACCTGCTGGCCGCGCGCGGGGCCCGGGTCGCCGTCCTGGATCGCGACCCCGGTGCCGGCGGAGCGCACCTGCGGCTCACCGCCGACGTCACCGGCCCCTTGGAAGAGGCCATGGACCGGGTCGCGGCAACCCTGGGTGGTCTCGACGTGCTGGTGAACTGCGCGGCGGTCAGCGCGGTCGGGGCGGTGGAGGCCGCCGACGACGCCGAGTGGCACCGCTGCCTCGACGTCAACGTCGTCGGGGTCGCCCGGGCCTGCCGGGCCGCCCTGCCCCACCTGCGCCGCTCGTCCAGCGGGGCCATCGTCAGCATCACCTCGATCGCGGCGACGGCGGGGCTGGTCGACCGGGCGGTCTACTCCGCCACCAAGGGCGCGGTGCACGCGCTCAGCCTGGCCATGGCCGCGGACCTGGTGGGCGACGGCATCCGGGTGTGCACGGTGGCACCGGGCACGGTGGACACCCCGTGGGTGGCCCGGCTGCTCGCCGGAGCCGGGGACCCGGCCGCGGAGAAGCGCCGGCTCGCCGCCCGACAGCCCACCGGTCGACTGGTCACCGCCGACGAGGTCGCCCAGGCGGTGGCGTTCCTCGCCTCCCCGCTGTCGGGGGCGACCACCGGCACCGCGCTGGCCGTCGACGGCGGCATGTCCGGCCTGCGGCTGGTCCGCTGATCCGGCCGGCCGGCAGCCCGGCGGCCGGCAGCCCGGCGGTCAGGCCGCCGTCATGGTGACCCGCTGCCGGCCCAAGCCGTCCACCTCGACCTCCACCACGTCACCGGGCCGCAGGTAGGGGAACCGGCCGGAGAGGGCGACCCCCTCCGGCGTACCGGTGTTGATCACGTCACCGGGGTCGAGCACCGTGTACTGCGACAGATGCCAGATCAGGTACGCCACGTCGAAGACCATGTCCCCGGTGCGGGAGTCCTGCCGGGGCTCGCCGTTGACCCAGGAACGCAACCCGAGGTCCTGCACATCGGCGATCTCGTCCGGGGTGACCAGCCACGGGCCGAGCGGTTGGAAGGTCTCACAGGACTTCCCCTTGGACCACTGGCCGCCGGAGTCGCGCAGCTGGAAGTCGCGCTCGGACACGTCGTTGGAGACCAGGTAGCCGGCGACGTGGGCCAGGCTCTGCGCGGGCGACTCCAGGTAGCGGGCCCGCCGTCCGATGACCACGGCCAGCTCCACCTCCCAGTCGGTGGCGGTCGCCCCGCGCGGCACCCGCACGTCGTCGTACGGGCCGACCACGGTGTTGGGTGCCTTGTAGAAGATGATCGGGGTCTCCGGTGGGGCGGCGCCGGACTCGGCGGCGTGTGCGGCGTAGTTCTGCCCGACGCAGAGCACCACGCCCGGCCGGGCCACCGGAGCGCCGACCCGCAGGCCGGTGACGTCCACCTCCGGCAGGTCCCGCGCCGCCCGGACCCGGGCCGGACCGTCGGAGGCGAGGAAGGCGGCGTCGATGTCCGCAGTGAGCCCGGACAGGTCGAAGTGCCGACCGTCGACGTGCAGCACCGGCCGCTCCGCGCCGGCCGGGCCCACCCGCATCAGCTTCATCCGACGACCTCTCCACGCTCCGGCGCCCCGTTGACGCCATGCAGGATCGTAGATCACCCGGGACCGCCCGACCCGGTGTCCGGTCCGGTGCACCACCGCGCTCGCACCGACGAATCGGTAGCAGGGGCGCGGTGGGGAGAACCGGCCCGGGCCCGGCCCTCCACTGGAGACCGCCCGCGCTATCGTGCCCGTCACCACCGCGACCGAGGGCGAGGTCGCCCGGCGTCAACTCCAGGAGATCGCGGTGCACACCTACGACGCCCAGCTCACCGTGGGCGCCCCCGCAGCCGTTGCCCGCCGAGGTGGCCCTCGACGGCGTCGAGGATTTCCTGTTCACCTGCTGCGCCACGACGGCGGCCTGACCGCACGCACCGGCCGCCGTCGACCACCATGCTACCGAGGGTCGTTCCTGCGGCTCCGGCTCTCCGCCGACGGCGTACGGGCGGCCCGCCTATCCGGGTCCGGCACTCCCCCGGATGCGCCGGCGGCCGACGCCTCCGCCCGGGGCACGGCCAGCGATCTGGTCCCGGCGCCGTACGGCCGGATTCCGGTGGACGCCCCTGGAACTGGACGGCGACCGGCGGCTCTTCGACCTGCTCGTGGCCTGGGACCCGGAGGTGTAGGAGCCGCCGGCCGTCCGGTCAGCTGGACGTGGTGGCGTGTTCCCCGGCGCCGGCCTCCGGTCCGACGGTGACCGGCGTGGCCTGCCGGTCGGCCAGGTGCCGGCGCAGCGACCAGCTCACCGCCGCCACCCAGAGCGCCACGACGATCAGGTAGCAGCCGTAGCGGACGGCGTCCGGAGCGCCGATCCAGTCGCTGCGCAACAGGGTCCGGGTGTTGGTCAGGACGATGACCCCGCCGACGGCGGAGCCGAGCACCCGGGGCGGGACCATCCGGACCAGCCAGGCGGCGATCGGCGCGGCGATCATGCCGCCGAGCAGCAGCGCACCCACCCAGGCGAAGTTGATGTTGGCGGAGCCGATGCCGACCAGGAAGCCAAGGCTGGCGGCGACCGCCACCAGGAACTCGCTGGTGTCGATCGAGCCGATCACCCGGCGGGGTTCCAGCCGGCCGCTGGCCAGGATCGCGGGAGTGCCGACCGGGCCCCAGCCCCCGCCGCCGGTGGCGTCGACGAAACCGGCGACCAGCCCCAGCGGCCCGAGGAAACGCTTGCGCAGGGGCAGCCCGACACGGTCCCGGGGCAGTCCGGCGACGGTGAACCGGATCAGCACGTACAGGCCGAGGGTGAACAGGATCAGCGACATGATCGGCGCCGCGGTCTCGGTGGAGAGGCTGGACAGGAAGGTCGCGCCGGCGAACGCCCCGACGGCACCCGGCACACCGACCCGGCGGACCACCGTCCAGTCGACGTTGCCGAACCGCCAGTGCGCGGCCCCCGAGACCAGGGTGGTGCCGATCTCGGCCAGGTGAACGGTCGCCGAGGCGCTGGCCGCACCTGTGTTGAGGGCCAGCAACAATGTGGTGGATGTCACGCCGTACGCCATCCCGAGGCTGCCGTCGACCAGTTGCGCACCGAGGCCGACGAGGGCAAGAAGAAGCAGGCTTCGCACAATTACCGCCGATCCGGAAGATGAATGGGAAGGTCGGCCCGGCTAGGGCGGATCACCGTGGCGGTGACGGACGTCCCGGCTGGTCGGGGCCTGTGTGGGGGGCGGTGCTGCTGGAGGAATCGCCCCCGCAGGTCGCTTGGTGCCGGCTCGTAGGACGGCCCGGCAGACAGCGCGTGAAACGTTCGTTAAGTGAGTACGTCGACTGTCGTCAACGCTTGACGTTTGACCAGCCCAGAGCCGTTATCGGCGACACCTTCGGGGCATCTTCGCCCGGTCGGCGGTCACTGCCGAGGTCAGCGGCGATGGGCGAGGCGAGGGCTCGGGCGGTGAACACCCGGTCCTTGACCAGGGAATCTGATGATCGAGACCAATCCCACCTCGCCTCACGAATGCCACATCAAATCGATGGGTAATGACGCCAAGAATGCCGGTACGGATCCTTGATGTTCACCGCAATCCATGGCAAGACCCGTTCCACACAGTGGGACGCGCGGCGAGTTGATCTCTGCTACCAGGAACTTCACGTTCAGCAGAAAACAGTTTGGAAATAAGCCCGTAAATGAACTGGCAACTTACCGTGGCACGATCTGACGACAGCGTCGACTCATCGACCGTCATTTTGCCTGGTTACCCCGACGGCATATCCGGTAGCCTTGGTAGGAAATCTTCACCGAAGCGGCGCCGATGGTTGGATTTAACCGGGCCGTAACTGGGCAGCGCTAGATTGTGACTCAGCGCGACATTGACTGCCGCAAATCAGAACCGCACTCGCTGGCGTTCGGCCGGCAAATCCCCCCGTCACCACGCGATCCTTCGCGACCGAAGTGGGAGCCCGATGAGTAGCGCACCGTACACGCGTGACCTGATCCTGGTCGTCAATCCGGTCGGCGTCCTGGAACCAGGCCCACGGATCACGGCCGCCACCGCCGTCGGTGGTGGGCGCGGCATCATCGACCTCGCCACCGGCGACGACTGGGCGTTGCGGGCACTCGCCCGGGCGGCAAACTGGTCGGCCGACCCGATCGGCATCCGGGTGCCCGCCGGCTGCCAGGCCACCCCCGCCGACGTGGCACGCGTCGCCGCCGGCCGGGTGGACCTGGTCGTGGTCGAGCCGACGAGCCCGTGGCCGCTGGCCGAGATCACCGGGCACCACCGGGTGCTCGTGGAGGTGACCAGCCGGGCCGAGGCGCACGCCGCAGCGGCGGCCGGGGCGCACGGACTGATCGCCCGGGGGATGGAGGCCGGCGGCCGGGTCGGCGAACTCAGCTCGTTCGTCCTGCTCCAGCAGCTCGTCGCCGACGACACCCTCGACCTGCCGGTCTGGGTGGCCGGCGGGATCGGCCCGCGTACCGCCGGCGCCTGCCTGGTCGGCGGCGCGGCCGGCGTCGTCCTGGACACCCAGCTCGCCCTGATGCCCGAGTCGGAGCTGCCGGTCGACGTCCAGGCGGTGATCCGGCGGATGGACGGCTCGGAAACCGTCCTGCGCGCCGGGGTGCGGGGCATCCGCCGGGGCGGCCCCCACCAGGCCGACGCGGAACTGCTCCCCGTCGGCCAGGACGGCTGGCTGGCCGCCGCCTTCGCCGACCGTTGGCCGGACACCGCCGCCGCCGTACGCGGAATGCGCGCGGCGATGCTCGACGCCGTCGACGGCCCGGACGCCGCCGACCTGCTCCAGCCCGGTGCTCCCCTCGCGGCGGCCCTCGGGGTACGGGTGCCCGTCGCCCAGGGTCCGATGACCCGGGTCAGCGACGAGGCCGCCTTCGCCGCGGCGGTCGCCGACGGTGGCGCGCTGCCGTTCGTCGCGCTCGCCCTCAACTCGGCCGACCAGTGCCGCCGGATGCTCACCGAGACCGCCGCGCAGCTCGGCGACAAGCCCTGGGGCGTCGGGGTGCTCGGCTTCGCCCCCGAGGAGCTGCGCGCGGCGCAACTGGACGTCATCCGCGAGATCCGCCCCGCCTGCGCCATCATCGCCGGTGGCCGGCCACCGCAGGCCCGCGCCCTGGAGGAGCAGGGGATCAGCACCTTCCTGCACGTGCCCTCCCCCGGCCTGCTGCGCCAGTTCCTGCGCTCCGGCGCCCGCAAGTTCATCTTCGAGGGCGCCGAGTGCGGCGGGCACGTGGGTCCCCGGGCGAGCTTCCCGCTGTGGGAGGCCCAACTGGCGGTGCTCGACGAGTACCTCGACGCCGATCCGGCCGCCGGCGCACAGCTGCAGATCTTCTTCGCCGGTGGGGTGCACGACGCCCGGTCGGCGGCGATGGTCGCCACGATGGCCGCGCCGCTGGCCCGCCGGGGCGCCCGGATCGGCGTGCTGATGGGCACCGCCTACCTGTTCACCGAGGAGGCGGTGACCCACGGCGCGGTCCAGCCGCTGTTCCAGCGGGAGGCGCTCACCGCCGAGCACACCGCGCTGCTGGAGACCGCCCCCGGGCACGCCACCCGCTGCCTGCACACCCCGTTCGTCGACGACTTCCACGAGTTGCGCACCCAACTGGAGGGCGCCGGGGCGGAGAACCGCCAGGTGTGGGAGCAGTTGGAGCTGCTCAACGTGGGCCGGCTCCGGATCGCCAGCAAGGGCCTGCGACGCTCCGGCGACGTCGTCGAGGCCGTCGACGAGAGCATCCAGGCCAGCGACGGGCTCTTCATGGCCGGCCAGGTCGCCGTGCTGCGCACCGTCGCCACCACCGTCGCCGCGCTGCACGACGAGGTCACCACCGAGGTACGGGGCTTCCACGCCGGCCGGCTCGACACGTTGCGGGCCCGGCTCACCCCGCCGGCCGCCGACATCGACCAGGCGCCCGCCCCGCTGGACATCGCCATCGTCGGGATGGCCTGCATGCTGCCCGGCTCCCCCGACCTGGACAGCTTCTGGCGTACCGTGCTCAGCGGCGTCGACACCGTCACCGAGGTCCCGGCCGACCGCTGGGACACCGACCACTACTACGCCCCCGAGGTCGGGCCCGGGCAGACCGGCCGGATCAGCGTCTCCAAGTGGGGCGGGTTCATCGACCCGGTGCCCTTCGACGCCATCGGCTACGGCATTCCGCCGGCCGCGCTGAGCAGCATCGACCCGACCCAACTGCTCGCCCTGGAGGTCTCCCACCGGGCGCTCGTCGACGCCGGCTACGCCTACGACGCCCCGGGCGCGGACCACGCCCGGACCGGGGTGGTGTTCGGCGCGGAGGCCGGCAGCGACATGGGGCACGCGCAGACCCTGCGCACCATGCTCCCGGCGTACCTCGGCGAGGTGCCCGACCAGATGCAGGAGCTGCTGCCCACGGTCACCGAGGACAGCTTCCCCGGCGTGCTGGCCAACGTGATCGCCGGCCGGGTCGCCAACCGGCTCGACCTGGGCGGGCCCAACTACACCATCGACGCGGCCTGCGCCTCGTCCCTGGCCGCGATGGACGCCGCCTGCAAGGAGCTGGCCAGCGGGGACAGCGACCTGATGATCTGCGGCGGCGCCGACCTGCACAACGGGGTCAACGACTACCTGATGTTCACCTCGGCGCACGCGCTGTCCCCCACCGGCCGGTCCCGCCCGTTCGACAGCACCGGCGACGGGATCGCCCTCGGCGAGGGCGTCGCGTGCGTCGTACTCAAGCGGTTGTCCGACGCCGAGCGCGACGGCGACCGGATCTACGGCGTGATCAAGGGGCTCGGCGGGGCCAGCGACGGGCGGGCCCTCGGCCTGACCGCGCCGCGCCCGGACGGGCAGCGGCGGGCCCTGGACCGGGCCTACCACCGCACCGGCATCTCGCCCCGCGAGGTCGGGCTGGTGGAGGCGCACGGCACCGGCACGGTGGTCGGCGACCGCACCGAGCTGGAGACGCTGACCCGGATGTTCGTCGAGGCCGGCGCCGAGCCGGGCGGCTGCGCGCTCGGCTCGGTGAAGTCCCAGATCGGGCACACCAAGTGCGCCGCCGGGCTGGCCGGGCTGATCAAGGCGACGCTCGCCCTCTACCACGGCATCCGACCCCCCACCATCCACCTGGAACGGCCCAACCCGGCCTGGCACCCCCAGCAGAGCCCGTTCGCGTTCTTCACCGAGGCCCGCCCGTGGCCGGTGCCGGCCGCCGAACGGATCGCCGGGGTCAGCGCGTTCGGCTTCGGTGGCACCAACTTCCACGTCGTGCTCAGCGCCTACCCGAACGCGGCCGAACCCCGGCACGCGCAACGGATCTGGCCGGCGGAGCTGTTCTGCTTCCGCGGCGCGGACCGGGCCGCCGCCCACCAGGCCGTCCGGCAACTGCTGGAGAGCCTGGCCGGCGACGCCGCCGGGGACCGGCCGGCCCGGCTCGCCCAGCTGGCCGCGTCGGTCGCCGCCCGGGCCGCCAACCGGCCCGGGACGACCCAGGTCGCGGTGGTCGCCCGTGACCTGACCGAGCTGGAGACCCTGCTGCACCGGGCGCTGGCCGGCGAGCACGACCCGGCCCGGGGCCTGGTCCAGCCGACCGGGGTCGACCCGGTCGGGCCCGGCCAGCTGGCGTTCCTCTTCCCCGGCCAGGGCAGCCAGCGTCCCGGCGCCCTCGGGGAACTCTTCGTCGCCTTCCCCGAGCTGCGGCACTACCTCGAACTCGACCCGGCCGCCGCGGAGCTGCTCTTCCCGCCGACCGCCTTCGACCAGGACTCCCGGCGCGCCCAGGAGGACCGGGTACGCGACACCCGGACCGCCCAGCCGGTGCTCGGCATCGGCGGTCTCGCCATGGACCACCTGCTGCGCCGCCTCGGGGTCCGCCCCGACATGACCGCCGGCCACAGCTACGGCGAACTCGTCGGGCTCTGCGTCGCCGGGGCGTTCGACGCCGCCACCCTGCTCGACCTGAGCCGGCAACGGGCGGCGGCCATCCTCGGCGCCTGCGGCGAGGACCCGGGCACCATGGCGGCGGTCAACGCCACCGCCGACCAGGTCGCCCAGGTGCTCGCCAGCGCCGGCCTGACCAGCGAGGTGGTGCTGGCCAACCGGAACGCGCCGCAGCAGGTGGTGGTCTCCGGCCCGACCGCGAAGGTGCGGGCGGCGGTGGTCGCGCTCAAGGAGGCCGGCCTGTCCGCCCGGGCCATCCCGGTGGCCTGCGCCTTCCACAGCCCGGTGGTGGCCGGGGCGGTGGAGACCTTCGCCGAGGTGCTCGCCGCCCGGCCGATCGCCGAACCCCGCATCCCGGTCTGGTCGAACCTGACCGCCGCGCCGTACTCCGGCGACGCCAGCCAGGTCCGGCACCACCTCGCCGAGCAGATCGGCGCACCGGTGCGCTTCGTCGAGCAGATCGAGGCGATGTACGCCGCCGGCGCCCGCCTGTTCGTCGAGGTCGGTCCCGGTCAGGTGCTCAGCCGGCTGGTGCAGGCGGTGCTCGGCGACCGACCCCACCAGACGGTCGCCTGCGAACGCGGCCCGTCCGACGGGCTGCGCGGATTCCTGATCTCGGTGGCCGAGCTCGCCTGCGCCGGCGCGCCGGTCCGCCCCGACTGGCTCTTCCACGGCCGGGTCGCGGACGACTCCACCACCACCGCACCGAGCCGTCGTCCGCTCTGGACGGTCGACGGTCAACTCGTCCGGGACCAGCACGGCAACTGTCTTCCCGGTGGCATGACCCCACCCCGACGGATCAAGGAGTTGTCGATGACCCCCGCCAACGGCACCGCCACCACCCCCGGCACCGCCACCGGCACCGTCAGCGCCCCCGAGCCGGTGACCGTCCGGGAGGTCCGGACCGTCACCGGCCCCGAGCCGGCGACCGTCCGGGACATCCGGGGCGAGCTGCTCAGCGAGTACCTGCGCACCACCCGGGAGATGATCGCCACCCAGCGGGACGTGATGCTCGCCTTCCTCGGCGACTCCGGTGACGGAGGCGGCCGGCCGGGCTGGCAGCCCACCGAGACGTACCGGGTCGAGGGGTACACCGCGCTGCCCGCCGGCCCGACGCCGATGCCCACCCCGGCCGCCACGCCCGCGCCGGCTCCCCGCCCGGCCGTGGTGCCGACCCCGATGCCCGCCCCGGCCCCCGATCTGCGGCGGCCCCGGCGGCGATGCCCACCGTGGCGGGATCGAACGGCGGCACCGCGCTGGCCACCGCACCCGTGATCACCCGGCCCGCACCGGTCACCCCGGACGTCATGCCCGTCTCTCCCGCGGTCGGCGGCGTCGTCCCGGCCGGCCTGGTCGTCGCCCCCGCCCCCGCCGTGGTCGTGGCTCCGGCCCCGGCCGGGCCGGGCATCGCCGAGTTCCAGCAGGCGATCCTGGCGGTGATCAGTGAGCGCACCGGCTACCCGGTCGACCTCATCGAACTCGACCTCGACCTCGAAGCCGACCTCTCCATCGACTCCATCAAACGCGCCGAAGTCGCCGGCGAGGTCGCCCAACGACTCTCCCTCGCCGTCGAAGGCGACGAGAGCGAACTCGAAGACCTCGTCAAGGCCCGCACCGTCCGCGCCATGGTCAGCTGGCTCGACGAGAAGATGAGCGGCACGGTCACCGCCACCGCGACCCTCACCGCCGCGCTCCCCTCCGGCGACCAGGTCGGCGTCACCGCAGCCGACTTCCAGCAGGCGATCCTGGCGGTGATCAGTGAGCGCACCGGCTACCCGGTCGACCTCATCGAGCCCGACCTCGACCTCGAAGCCGACCTCTCCATCGACTCCATCAAACGCGCCGAAGTCGCCGGCGAGGTCGCCCAACGACTCTCCCTCGCCGTCGAAGGCGACGAGAGCGAACTCGAAGACCTCGTCAAGGCCCGCACCGTCCGCGCCATGGTCAGCTGGCTCGACCAGAAGATGAGCGGCACCATCCACGTCTCGGCCACCACGACCGGCCCGCTGGCGCCCGCCCCCGTCGCGGCGCTCCCTGCCGCACCGGCCGCGCTGCCTGCCGGTGCCCCGGCCGCGCCGCCGGCCGGTACCAGCCTGGCGGACTTCCAGCAGGCGATCCTCACGGTGATCAGTGAGCGCACCGGCTACCCGGTCGACCTCATCGAACTCGACCTCGACCTCGAAGCCGACCTCTCCATCGACTCCATCAAACGCGCCGAAGTCGCCGGCGAGGTCGCCCAACGACTCTCCCTCGCCGTCGAAGGCGACGAGAGCGAACTCGAAGACCTCGTCAAGGCCCGCACCGTCCGCGCCATGGTCACCTGGCTCGACCACAAGATGAGCGCCACGGTCACCGTGACCCCGACGCCCGCCGTCACCGCCGGCCCGACCATGACCACGGCCGTCGCCGCCGCACCGCCCGCGCCGACCGAGGTCGGGGTGGGAATCGCGCCGAAGCGGCTGGTCGCCCTGGAGAGCGTCCAGGCCGGACAGCAGATCGACCCGGCGACCACGCTCGCCGGCATGCGCTTCCTGATCACCGGGGGCGGCCCGGTCGGGGCGTACCTGGCCGAACTGCTCGGCGCGCACGGTGCCGGCGGGCAGTTGGGCGTGCTCGACAGCGACCAGGCCGACCAGGGGTTCGACGGGGTGCTGGTGCTCGACGGGTTGACCAACCTCGACGAGCCGCTGCTGCCCGACGTGTTCCCGCTGTTGCAGCGGGCCCTGGCTGCCGGGCCGCGCTGGCTGCTCGCCGCCGGGGCGCAGGACGTCACCGGCGCGGCCGACGGGATGCCCGGCCTGTTCCGCACGATCGCCCGCGAGTATCCGCAGCTGACCGCCCGTTTCGTGGCGGTGGACCCGGCCGCGACGCCGGAGGTCCTCGCCCGGCAGCTCCTCGACGAGCTGCTCACCGCCTCCGACGCCCCGGTGGTCGCCCGACGCGGCGTCGACCGGTACGTCGCCGACCTGGTCCCGGTCGAGCTGGGCGCGCTGGCCGCCGGGGGTGCCGGACCGGCCGGTGACGGGGTGTCCGAGGCCGCCGCGATCGGCCTGGAACGCGACTCGGTGGTGGTGCTGATCGGCGGGGCGCGGGGCATCACCCCGTGGTTCGCCCGGGCACTCGCCTCCGCCACCGGGTGCCGCATCGAACTGGTCGGCCGTACCCCGCTGCCGTCCGGCCCGGAGGACCCGGAGCTGGCGGGCGCCGTCGACCGGGCCGCGCTGGTCGGTGTGCTGGCCCGGCGCGGACTGTCCTCGCCGGCCGAGATCGCCCGGACCGCGCAGCGCATCCTGGCCGCCCGGGAGGTGGCCGCGACCATCGCCGAGCTGACCGAGCTGGGCGGGGAGGTCCGCTACCACGCCCTGGACGTCCGGGACGCGGCGGCGACCCGCAGCCTGCTGGCCGGGATCCACGCCGAGTACGGCCGACTCGACGGCGTGGTCTACGCCGCCGGGATCATCGAGGACAAGCTGATCGCCGAGAAGGACCCGGCCTCGTTCACCCGGGTCTTCGACACCAAGGTCGACGGGGCGCGGGGCCTGCTCACCGGCCTCGACGCGCTGCCCACCGCGCCGCGGTTCGTGGTCTTCTTCGGCAGCATCGCCGCCGCCTACGGCAACCGGGGCCAGGCCGACTACGCGGCGGCCAACGACGCCCTGGACGCCATCGGCACCCGGTACGCGGCCCGGACCGGGGTGCGCTGTGTGACCGTCCACTGGGGGCCGTGGGCCCCGGGTGTCGGCCACGGTGGCATGGTCACCGCCGAGCTGAGCCGGGAGTACGCCCGGCGCGGCATCGGCCTGATCGACCCGGAGGAGGGCGCGCTGGCCCTGCTGCGCGAGCTGGCCTGGGCCGACGCGTCGGTCACCTCGGTCGTCTACACCGCCTCCGGGTGGTGACGGCGTCGATGTGCCGCCCCGCCCCCGCCCGCCCCGCAAGCCGGAGGAACCGATGAACAACGGCGCCGCTGCGCCCGGCCAGATCGCGATCGTCGGGATGGCCGCCCTGATGCCCTCCGCCGGTGACCTGGAAAGCTACTGGCGCAACCTGATCAGCGGGGTCGACGCGATCACCGACGTCCCCGCGCACCGCTGGGACGAGGAGTTCTACGACCCGGAGCAGTCCCACCGGGCCGACCGGATGTACTGCCGGCGCGGCGGATTCGTCGACGAGTACGCCACCTTCGAGCCGCTGCGTTTCGGGGTGATGCCGGCCTCCGTCGGCGACATCGAGCCGGACCAGTTGATCACACTGGAGGTGGCCGCCGCGGCGATCGACGACGCGGGCGGCGGCGACCGGCTCCCGGCCCGCGACCGGATCGGCGTGATCCTCGGCCGGGGCGGCATCCTCAGCCCCGCCCAGGCCCGCTACGCCCAGCGGGTGCGGATGTCCAGCCAGGTCGTCAGCATCCTGCGGGAGCTGATCCCCGACGTCGACCCGGCCCGGCTGGAGCTGCTGCGCAAGAAGTTCGACGAGCGGCTCGGGCCGTACCAGCCGGAGGGGACGATCGGCCTGGTGCCCAACCTGGCCGCCTCCCGGGTGGCCAACCGGCTCGACCTGCGTGGCCCGGCGTACACCATCGACGCGGCCTGTGCCTCCTCGCTGATCGCGGTGGACCAGGGCATCACCGAACTCAACAACGGCCGGCTGGACGCGGTGCTCGCCGGTGGCGTGCACCACGTGCACGACATCAGCTTCTGGTCGGTGTTCAACCAGCTCCGGGCGTTGTCGCGGCAGGGTGAGATCCGGCCGTTCGACGCCGCCGCCGACGGGCTGCTGATCGGCGAGGGCACCGGCGTGGTGGTGCTCAAGCGGTACGCCGACGCGGTGCGCGACGGCGACCGGGTCTACGCGGTGATCCGGGGCAGCGGGGTGTCCAGCGACGGCAAGTCGGCGAGCATGTTCAACCCGGCGGTCTCCGGTCAGGTGCTGGCCATCAAGCGGGCCTGGGAGTCCGCCGGGCTCGACCCGACCGCCCCGGACGCGCTGGGGCTGCTGGAGGCGCACGGCACCGGCACCCCGACCGGGGACGCCGCCGAGCTGACCACGGTGGCGCAGGTGTTCGGCCCGTACACCGGTGGTCCCCGCCCGGTGATCGGCTCGGTGAAGTCGATGATCGGGCACACCATGCCGGCCGCCGGGGTGGCCGGCCTGATCAAGGCGGCGCTCGCGGTGCACCGGGGGGTGCTCCCGCCCACCCTGCACTGCGAGACGCCGCGCAAGGAGATGGCGGCGACCCGGTTCGCGCCGATCGACACCGCCCGGCCGTGGGAGAGCGACGGGCCGCGCCGGGCCGGGGTCAACGCGTTCGGGTTCGGTGGGATCAACGCCCACCTGATCATCGAGCAGGCACCCGTGTCGGTGGGTGAGCCGGTGGTGGCGCTGACCGCCCCGGCCGCCGGCCGCGCCGTGGTCGACGAGCCGGACCAGGTGCTCTGGCTGGCCGCGCCGGACCCGGCCGGGCTCGCCGAGCTGCTGGCCCGCGACGACCACGAGGTACGCCGGCTCGGCGTCGAGCTGGCCGCCCGCTCCGGCGGTGACACCCCGGGGTCGGCCCGGCTGGGCATCGTCAACCCGACGGACAAGCTGCTCGCGGTGGCCCGCAAGACGGTGGCCCGGGGGCAGGCCTGGCGGGGCGGGCGGGACATCTGGTTCAGCCCCCGCCCGCTGCTCGGCGCGGGGGCGGGCAAGCTCGCCTTCGTCTTCCCCGGCCTGGAGGCGGAGTTCGCCCCGCGCACCGCCGACCTGGCCGCCCACTTCGGCCTGCCGGACCGCGAGTGGTCCGCCGCCGACCTGGGCCGGCACGGCGCCGGCCTGATCGAGGTGGGCAAGCTGCTCGACGACGCCCTCGCCCGGATCAGAGTACGACCCGACGCGGTCGCCGGGCACAGCATCGGCGAGTGGACCGCCGCCGCGGTCAGCGGCCAGGTCAGCACCGCCGCGATGGACGAGTTCCTCGACCTGTTCAACGCCGACTCGGTGGAGGTCTCCGGGTACGTCTTCGCCGCCGTCGGGGCCGGCGCGGACCGGGTCACCCCGCTGCTCGGCGACTTTCCCGGGGTGGTCCTGTCGCACGACAACGCCCCGGCGCAGTCGGTGGTCAACGGCCCGGAGCCGCAGGTCGACCGGCTCGTCGAGGCGCTGCGTACCCGCAACATCCTGTGCCAGAAGCTGCCGTTCCGCTCGGCGTTCCACACCCCCGCCTTCGCCGACGGGCTCACCTCGATCGGTGCCGCCCTGGGCCGCTGGGAGGTGCACCCGACCCGGATGCCGGTCTGGTCGGCGACCCTGCACGCGCCGTTCCCCGCCGACGAGGAGGACGTCAACCGGATCTTCGTCCGACACATGATGGAGCCGGTCTGGTTCCGGCAGACCGTCGAGGCGATGTACGCCGCCGGGTTCCGGGTGTTCCTCCAGGTCGGCGCGGGGCAGCTCGCCTCGCTGATCGGTGACAACCTGCGCGGACGCGACCACCTGGCGATGCCGGTGAACACCGCGCACCGCAGCGGGTTGAACCAGCTGCGCCGGGTCGCCACCGCGCTGTGGGTGGAGGGTGGCACCCCGGATCTGGGTGCCCTGAACAGGGTGGACCGGGCGACGACGGCGGCCACGACCGCCAGTCGTACCCCGGCGGCGGCCGGCACCGACGGCCCCACGAAGCCCGGGGTGGGCACCGGCCGACGCGGTCCCCGGATCAAGCTCGACCTCGGCGGGCCGCTGGTCCGCCTCGGCGCGGACGCCGCCGGCCTGCTCGGGGTGACCGCCTCGCCGGACGGGCCGCTGTCCACGCCGGGCAACGGAAACGGCGCGGCCCGGCCGGCCGTCGTCGGAGCCGGTCGCCCCGCCGCCGGCCAGGGCGGCGCGTCGACGCCGGCCGCCGTACCGCCCCCGGTCACCCGACCGGTCGTACCGACGCCCGCCGCCCGGCCGACCGCCGTGCCCGCCGCAGCTGCCCGACCCGCTACCGCGCCGGCCCCGGCCGCGCGGGTGGCCGGACAGCCCGGCGGGCCGGGCGGCACGGCACAGCCCGCCGTCGCCACGCCGGCCGGTGCGCCGGCCGCCGCGCTGGACGCGTTGCACCGGCTCTCCGGCGGGTCCAGCGCCGCAGCCGAGTTCGCCGCCCTGCTGCGGGAGAACACCCGGGACACCATGAGCCGGCAGACGGCCACCGGTGGCAACGGCACCGCGACGCCGCCCCGGCCCGCGGCACCCGCGCCGTCCCCCGCACCCGCCGCACCGACGGGGAGGACGCCCACCGCGCCGACGGCGAGCCTGCCGGCGACGCCGGCCGCCCCGGCGACCGTCGCCGCGGTCGGCGCGGAGATCGGTCGGATCACCCGGCGGATCTCTCTGGAGACCATGCCCTACCTGCTGGACCACTGCTTCTTCGTGCAGCCCGACGACTGGCCGGACCCGGAGGACCGGTGGCCGGTGGTGCCGGCGACCGCCCTGGTCGCCCACATGATGGAGGCCGTGGAGCAGTTGGTGCCCGGCGTCCCGGTGGTGGCGGTGCACGACGCCAAGTTCAACAGGTGGCTGATCGCCGAGCCGGCCACCGACGTGGAGATCGTGGTCCGCGCGGCCGGCCCGAACCGGTACGCGGTCGCCTTCGCCGGGTACGCCCGGGCGACCATCGAGGTCGGCACGGCGTATCCGGCACCGCCGCCGGTCTGGACCCACGACCCGGCCACCGAACGGCCGCCCACCCTCGGCGCCGCCGAGATGTACGCGGAGCGGCTGATGTTCCACGGCCCGCAGTTCCAGGGCGTGACCGAGGTGCACGCGCTCGGCGACATGCACGTGCGGGGCATCGTCACCGCCCCGGTGCCGCCCGGGGCGCTGCTGGACAACGCCCTCCAGCTCATCGGCAACTGGCTGATCACCACCCAGCCGTTCCGGACGGTCGCGTTGCCGGTCGGGCTCGGCCAGGTGCGGTTCTACGGGCCGCCCCCACCGGCCGGCCGGGCGTTCGAGTGCGTCGCCCGGGTCCGCGTCATCGACGACGGCAAGCTCGTCGCCGACACCCAGCTCAGTTACCAGGGTCGGGTGTGGTCGGAGATCGAGGGGGCGGTGGACCGGCGGTTCGACAGCCACCCGCAGGCCCGGGTGGCGGAACGGTTCCCCGAGCGGCACCCGATGTCGCTGTTGCAGCCCGAGGGCTGGACGATGGCCTTCGACTGCTGGACCGACCTGGTCACCCGGGGGATGGCGGCCCGGGGCATCCTCGGCGGCGCCGCCTACGCGGAGTACGAGCGGCACCCGGCGAAGAACCGCAAGCAGTGGATGCTGGGCCGGATCGCGGCCAAGGACGCGGTGCGGGCCCGGCTCTGGGAGGACGGCCACACCGACATCTACCCGATCGAGCTGACCGTCGGCAACGACCCGGACGGTCGGCCGTGGGTGCGCGGACGGCCCGGCCGGGGCCTCGGCGACTGCGACGTCTCGCTGGCGCACTGCGCGGAGATCGGGGTGGCGATCGCCCGCCGACGGGCACCCGACGCGGTGCCCGGCGGACCCGGCGTCGGCATCGACGTCGCGGAGGTCACCGACCATCCGGAGAGCACCTTCACCTTCGCCCTCACCCCGGCCGAGCTGACCCTGCTGACCTCCCTGGCCGGCACGGACGCCGAGGCCCGGCGGCTGTGGTTCACCCGGTTCTGGGCGGCCAAGGAGGCGGTCGCCAAGGCCGAGGGCACCGGGCTGGACGGCTCACCGCGCCGGTTCCGGGTCTACTCGGCCACCGACGTCGGGATGACCGTCCAGATCGGCGGGCGGGCGTACCGGGTCGGTCACCGGGACGTGGCCAACCCCGAGGATCTGCCGCCACGCCGCTACGTCGTCGCCTGGACCTGGGGGCCGGAGCCGGCACCCGCGACCCCGCCCGGGGTGTCCCGGCCGTGAACCGGCACCCGGTGCGCAGCACCGCCCTTCCCATCCGATCAGCAGAAGGAGCAACGATCATGCCCCCGGCCCAGGACACCATCCTCGCCGAGCTCACCGAGATGATCGACGCCGTACTGGGCGACTTCGCCGACGACCAGGTGGTCACGATGGACACCACGTTCTCGGCCGACCTGGGGATGGAGAGCATCGACGTCGTCGCGCTCGCCGGTCGGCTCCAGTCCCGTTACGGCGACACGGTGAACTTCGCCCACTTCGTCGCCAAGCTGGACCTGGAGACCGTCCGGGAGTTGAAGGTCGGACAGCTCGTCGGGCACATCGCCGATTCGTTGGGGCAGGCCGACGAGGTCGGGGCGGGCAGCCGGTGACCATGGTCCGGGCGAACGGGATCACCCTGCACACGCAGCGGCTCGATCCCCCCGGTCCGGCCGTCGACGGCCGGACCGGGCCGACGCCGACCGCCGTCCTGATCCACGGGATGGCCTCGGACACCATGGCGAGCTGGTACTTCACCCTGGCCGAGCCGCTGTCCCGGGCCGGTTTCCCGACCGTCCTGTACGACCTGCGCGGCCACGGGCGCAGCGAACGCCCCGCCACCGGGTACGCCCTGGACGACTTCGTCGACGACCTGGCGGCGCTGCTGGACAGCCTGGACGTCACCGGTCCGCTGCTGCTGCTGGGCAACTCGTTCGGCGGGACCATCGCCTTCGGTTACGCCGCCCGGCACCCGGACCGGGTCGCCGGCATCGTGACCGTGGAGTCCGGGCCGCCGGTCCCGGAGTGGATGCGCCGGGTCCGCGAGCGGCTCGCCCGGGTCGCCGCCCGGCTGCCCCGGGCCGGGGCGGTCACCGAGATCGGGGCCCGGCGGGGCCGGGTCGCCGCCCAACGGGCCGCCGAGACGCAGCGGATGCTCACCGACACCAGCCTGGCGCAGGAGTTGCCGGCGAGCCCGCTGCCGACGGCCGGGGCGCTGGCCGCGATCGGCTGCCCGGTGCTCTGTCTCTACGGCGGCGACTCGGCGGTGGTGGAGCTGGCCCCGACGGTCCGTGGGCTGCTGCCGCAGACCCGGGTCGTGGTGCTGCCCGACCAGAAGCACACGGTGCTGATCGACCGGCCGGAGGAGGTCCGCCGGCTGGTCTTCGCCTGGCTCGCCGAGGACTGCTCGCTCGACGTGGCCCAACCCACCACCGCATGACGACGCGACACGCAGGAGGACTTCCGATGGACACCCCGATCACCGGCCGGTCGATCATCATCAGCAACGGTCGGTGCGGCTCCACGCTGCTGTCCGACCTGATCCACGAGGAGCCGGACACCCTGTCGGCCCAGGAGTTCTTCATGTCGGTGGCGCCGTGGGCACGCAGCGCCGAGGTGCTCACCGGCGACGAGTACTGGGCGGTGCTGGCCAGCCCCAAGGCGGAGCTGTCCACGCTGTTCCGGATCGGGCTGCCGCCGAAGGAGGTCCGCTACCCGTCGACGGGCCGGTGGGCCGACCGGCTGGTCGAGCTGCCCCGCATCCTGGCGATCACCCTGTCGAAGCTCACCGCCGACCCGGACGCGCTGTTCGACCAGCTCGCCGAGCGGGTGCCGCAGTTCCGCACCCAGTCGGTGGCCCAGCACCACCACGACTTCCTGGACCTGCTCGCCGTGCTCACCGGCAAGACCCGGTGGGTGGAACGCTCCGGCGGCTCCAGCCACGTGGCGCCGTACCTGCTGCGGGGGTTCCCGGACTGCAAGGTCGTCTACCTGACCCGCAGTTGGGAGGACACCGCCCGGTCGATGAGCCGGCACTCGTCGTTCCAGCTCATCCAGTTGCGGGTGGAGTTCCTCGGCCGGTGCGGCCTGGACCCGTTCCGGGTCGGCGCGGACCAGGCGGTGCCGGAGGACCTCCAGCGGTTCCTGCCGGACCGGTTGACCGCCGACGCGCTGCGCGAGCGTGGCGAGGACCTGCGCCGCTACCTCGGGTTGTGCGCCTTCATGAGCAGCCAGGCCGACCAGGCGCTGCGGGACGTCCCCCCGGCGCACCTGCTGCGGATGTCGTACGAGGACCTGGTCGCCGACCCGGTGGCCGAGCTGACCGGTCTCGGCCGGTTCCTGGACTTCCCCGACCCGGCCGGGTGGGCCGAGCGGATGGCGTCGCGGGTCGTGGCCCCGGCGACTCGGAAGCTGCCCGCCCCCGTCTGAGCGGTCCCCTGTTTGTCCCTGCCCACCCCGGGCCCGGTCCGCCGGGCCCGGGGGCGGGTCTTCCCCTTCCTTCGAAAGAGAGACAGTTGGTGAATCCACTCCGGTTCTCCGCACGGCGGTTGTCGACCGCCGTCGCCGTACTCGGGCTCGGGTCGGTGTTGGCGGTACCCTCGGCGGCGCTCGGTGCGCCACTCGACGCCGCCGACACCGGCAGCGCGGCCAGCACGGCCAGCGCACAGCAGAGCAGCCCGCAGCTGCTCGCCAAGGCCCAGCCGGACGAGTGCTTCGCCGGGATCGGGTTGCCGTACCCGGCCGGTCCGCCGTGCGCCACCGGCAAGACCAAGGTCAACCAGGCGTACCTGTGGGGCATGACCCGGGTCGGCAAGATGCTGTGGTTCGGCACCGGAGCGAACGTCAACTGTCTGACCAGCGGACGGGCCCTGCGCAACACCACACCGACGGTCAACGACGACTGGGTCTGCGAGTACGGCGAGAGCCAGGTCGCCAAGCGCAACCCGCAGTTGCCCCCCATCCTCGGCGACCACCGTCAGCCGCGCCTCTACACCTACGACACCCGCGCCAACAAGCTGACCGAGAAGACCGACCTGATCAAGGCGGCCTCCACCGACGACGCCAACCGGTTGCAGACCACGGCCGGCATCCGGGCGGCCGGGAGCTTCGGCGGGGTGGCCCTGCTGGGTGGTCCGGCGCTGGGCACCAGCGTCAACCTGTTCGCGTTCGACACCGACACCGGCGCGTTCCTCGGCTCGCGCAACTTCCCCATGTACGGCAACATCCGGCACTTCACGGTGGCCGGTGACGCGCTGTACGCCGGGGTGGGTGTCGGGGCCAACGGGGGTGAACGCGGCCACGTGCTGCGCTGGGCGGGCAGCAAGTCCGACCCGTTCGCGTTCACGGTGGTGGCGAACCTGCCGGCGCAGGCCGCCGACCTCACCGTCCACCAGGGACGGCTCTTCGTCACCACCTGGCCGGGCTCGGACGCCGAGTTGGCCGGGCCGACGGCCGGTGCCGCCGCTGCGACGGCCGGTGCCGCCGCCCCGCCGCCGAGCATCGCCGCGGTCTGGATGAGCCCGCTGCTGGCGTCGGGCACCCCGGGCCTCAACCCGGAGGACGCCGACGGCTGGCAGCAGGTGTGGACCGCGTCGGCGTACGAGCCGGACCCGGTGGTGGCCCGCGCGTACGCCCTGGGCGGCCTGGCCTCCTACGGCGGTTTCCTCTACTGGGGCACGATGCACGTGCCGATGAAGGCGACCACTGTGCACATGACGACCTACCCGCCGGCGGACGATGCGGCGGCCCAGGCCACCATCCAGAACACCCAGCGGTCGATCAGCATCTACCGGGGCCGTAACTTCGGCTCCCACTTCGAGAAGGTCGAGCTGCTGTACGGCGCGACCGAGCTGCCCGCGTTCGACCCGGCGGCCAACGGTGGGGTCGGTGCCTGGGCGTTGCAGTCGACGCACCAGACGCCGAAGTTCGGGCCGGCCGGTTTCGGCAACCCGTACAACAACTACACCTGGAAGATGGTGGTGGCCGGCGGGAAGTTGTACGTCGGCACGATGGACTGGAGCTACCTGGCCAAGGAACTGGGCAAGGAGACCGCCACCGAGCTGGGCCTGCCGCAGCTGGCGGACGAGCTGGCCGAGGCGCCGATGGCGGCGGCCGGGATGCGGGCCAGCGCCCTGCCGGAGGCGGTCTACGGCGGTGACCTGTACGCCTTCCCGTCGCCGACGAAACCGGCGACGACGGTCGACAAGACCGGGCTGGGCAACTACCTGAACTACGGCATCCGCAACATGGTCGCCGACGGTCCCACCCTCTACCTGGGGATGGCGAACCCGATGAACCTGCGGGCGGACCCGACCGACGACGTTCCCGAGGGTGGTTGGGAACTGCTCCGGCTCCGGGGCTACTGAGAAACCGGGGCGTCGGCCCGGTGACCGCACCGTCGCCGGGCCGGCGACCCCTCCCTGCCTCTTGCCGAATCCTGGCGCGTCCCTGACGTTGCTCGAACATTCCCGGGCGAAAGTATTGATATGATGCCTTTTACCGTTTTTCGCCCTGAAGTCGGGCCGCGCTTCCGTCGACCGGGCCGCTCGACCGGCCGGCTCGTGGGGACGCTCACCCTGCTCGTCGCCCTGACCGCCCCCGCCGGATGCAGCCTCGGTCGGGAGGACACCGGCTCCCCCACCGGCCCGTCGGCCGACGCCCCGTCCTCCGGCGACGCACGGCCGGCACCGGGCGTCCCCGTCGGCAGCTCCACGCACACCATCACCGTGGACGGACGCGAGCGCGGCTACCGGTTGTACCGGCCCGCCTCGGCCGACCTCGCGAAGCCGCTCCCGCTGGTGGTGATGCTGCACGGCGCGGCCGGCACCGGCGAGCAGGCCGAGCAGGCGTACGGCTGGACGGCCCAGGCCGACCGGGACGGTTTCCTGGTGCTGTTCCCGGACGGGCTGAACCGGGCCTGGGCCGTCGGTCCACAGTGCTGCGGCGCACCCGCCCGGGAGGGTGTCGACGACGTCGGCTTCATCACCGAACTGGTCGCCACCGTCGGTCGGGAGCTGCCGGTCGACCCGGCCCGCCGGTACGTCACCGGGATCTCCAACGGTGGGCTGCTGGCGTACAAGCTGGTCTGCGACACCACGACGTTCGCCGCGATCGGCGCGGTGGCGAGCACCCTGACCGGGCAGTGCGCCGACCCGAAGCCGGTCTCGGTGCTGCACATCCACGGCCGGCAGGACCAGACCATGCCGTACGGCGGTGGCCCCGGTCGCCGGGACAACGGCGGCACCGGCCGCAACCCGGTGAAGATCGACGGCCCGCCCGCCCCCGAGCTGTCCGCCCGGTGGCGGTCCGTCGACTCCTGTGGCGCACCGAAGGTGACCACCGACGGGCCGGTCACCCGGTCGACGGCCAGCTGCGCCCAGGGCCGCGCCGTCGAGCTGATCACCGTCGCCGACGCGGGACACCAGTGGCCCGGCGGCCGGCCCAACCCGCCCCGGGCGGAGAAGCTGCTCGACCTCGATCCCCCCTCCACCGCGCTGAACGCCACCGACACCATCTGGCGGTTCTTCGCCGCGCACCCCCAGCCCTCCGGCGGCTGACGGCACCACCGCCGGCCCCGCCGGCACCCGCACCCCCAGAACAGGAGTTGAGATGCCCAGCAGAGACGGGCCGGCAGTGGTCGAGGTCCACGATCTCGTCAAGCGCTATCCCCGTGCCGACACCAACGCGGTGGACGGGCTGTCGTTCACCGTCACGCCGGGCGAGATCTTCGGGCTGTTCGGGCCGAACGGGGCCGGCAAGTCCACCACGGTCGGCATCCTGACCACCCGGTTGCGAGCCACCGGCGGCCGGGTGACGGTCGGCGGGGTCGACGTGGGCCGGGACCCGGCCGCCGCCCGCGCCCAGTTGGCCGTGGTGCCGCAGCACAACAACCTGGACCGGGCCCTGACCCCCCGGCAGAACCTGGTCTACCACGCCACCTACCACGGGGTACGGCGACGGGAGGCGCAGGCCCGCGCCGCGGAGTTGCTGGAGCGGTTCGGCCTCACCGAGCGGGCGGACCGGCGGATCGAGGCGTACTCGGGCGGGATGGCGCAGCGGTTGATGATCGCCCGTGCGCTGACCCACGAGCCGACGGTGCTCTTCCTCGACGAGCCGACCAACGCCCTCGACCCGCAGACCCGCCTGCTGATCTGGGGGCAGCTGCGCGAGCTGCGGGCCCGCGGGGTGGCGATCGTGCTGACCACGCACGCGATGAACGAGGCGGCCCGGGTGGTCGACCGGGTCGGCATCGTCGACCACGGCCGGCTGCTCACCCTCGACACCCCGACCAACCTGGTCCGGGGCCTGGCCGGGGACGCGCTGCTCGACCTCACGGTCACCCCGGCCGGTGGCGACGACCCGGACGCGATCTGCGCCGCCCTCGGCGAGCTGACCGGCGTCCGCAAGGCGGAACGGTTGGCGACGCCGACCGGGCCGGCCGGGTGGCGACCGGGTGGCGGCGGTGCCGGGCTGGCCGGGGTCGGCGCGGGTGGCGCCGGCATGCTGGCCGCGCTCGCCGCCGGGGCCGGTGGTGGCCGTCCCGGCGCCGGCCGACTGGCCGCCCTGGCCGGCGCGGGCCTGCTCGGGCGCGGCGGCGGCGCGGCGGGCAACGGCGGCCGGGGCCGGCTGCGCATCCGGCTGCACCTGGCCGGCGAGGCCGCCACCCTGCTCGGCCCGGCGGTGACCGTGCTCGCCGCCCGGTCGGCGGCGATCAATGCGGTCGACATCGGCGAACCCAGCCTGGAGGACGTCTTCATCGAACTCACCGGAAGGCAACCGAGGTGACCGCTCTCGACACCCCGACCCCGCTGCGCCCGACCATCGCGCCGCGCTCCCGCCCCGGGACCGGGCGGGTGTTCGCCGCGGTGCTGCGCCGCGACCTGATGGTCACCGGCCGGGAACTCTGGGTCATCCTGGTGCAGGTCGGGCTGACGCCGCTGTTCATGCTCTTCGTCTTCAACACCGTCCTGGGCAGCCAGGGCCTCGTCGGGCGCGGCTTCGCCGACGTGTTCCTGCCCGGCATCATCGCGCTGGCCGCCCTCACCACCGCGTTGCAGAGCGTGGCCCTGCCGCTGGTGAAGGAGTTCGGCTTCACCATGGAGATCGAGGACCGGCTGATGGCGCCGCTGCCGACCGGGTACGTCGCGATCGGCAAACTGGTGATCGCCACCATCCGGGGGTTGCTCGCGGCCGTGCTGATCTACCCACTCGGGGCGCTGATGGTCGGCTCCGCGCCGTGGCGACCGGCGGGGCTACCGCTGGCGTTCGTGGTGGCGCTGCTCGGCGCGTGGATCGGCGGGGCGATCGGGATGAGCCTGGCCACCACCCTGCCGGTGCAGCGGATCAACGTCACCTTCTCGGTGATCCTCACCCCGATCATCTGGACCGGGTGCATCCACTATCCGTGGCCCCGGCTGTCGTCGGTGCCCTGGTACCAGGTGGTCACCGCGCTCAACCCGATGACGTACGTCTCGGAGGGGGTGCGCGGGGCGTTGCTGCCCGGCGTGCCGCACCTGCCGGGGTGGGTGTGCCTGACCGTGCTGACCGGGGTGGCCGTCGTGCTGACCTGGGTCAGTGTCCGCTGCTTCAGCCGTCGGGCGATCCAGTGACCCGCCACGCCCGGCACCGCACCCGCACCACGCCCGTACCCGACAGGTCGAGGAGTTGCCATGGTTGACCCCACCATCGCCGAATCCGACGCGGCGCTCGCCCGCCGGCTCGCCGTCCTCGCCGGTGAGCTGCTGCTGCGGGTACGCGCCACGCACGGCCACGCCGATCCCGCCGCGTTGAAGGCCGCCGGTGACCGGGCGTCGCACGACTTCCTGCGGGCCGAGCTGGCCCGGTGGCGGCCGGCCGACGCGGTGCTGTCCGAGGAGGACGAGGGCTCCCGGCTGGTCGACGGCGGCGACGGGGTGTCGCGGCGGACCGCCGACCGGGTGTGGATCATCGACCCGCTCGACGGCACCCGGGAGTTCTCCGAGCAGGGGCGCACCGACTGGGCGGTGCACGTGGCGCTCTGGGCCCGCGACGCGGCCACCCCGCACGGGCTGATCGCCGGGGCGGTCGGGTTGCCGGCGCAGCAGCGGGTGCTGGCCACCGACGTCCCGGTCGCACCGCCGGCCACGCCGACCCCACCCGGCACGGCGCTCCGGTTGGCGGCCAGCCGCAGCCGTCCCCCCGCCTTCCTGGCGGACCTAGCCGACGAGGTGGGTGCCGAGCTGGTGCCGATGGGTTCGGCGGGGGCGAAGATCGCGGCGGTGGTGACCGGTGACGTGGACGCCTACATCCACGCGGGCGGCCAGTACGAGTGGGACTCCGCCGCGCCGGTCGCGGTGGCCACGGCCGCCGGGTTGCACGCGTCCCGCATCGACGGCTCCCCGCTGACCTACAACGAGGCGGACCCCCGGCTGCCCGACCTGCTGGTCTGTCGCGACGAGTTGGCCGCGCCACTGCTGGCCGCGCTGCGACGGCAGCTGGCCGGTACGGCGGTCCCGTCCGGCTCCCCCGCCCCCCACCCCGGAAAGGACCCGAGATGAGCAGCGGATCGGCTGCGTACCAGGTCTCCCAGCTCGACGAGCTGGAGGCGGAGAGCATCTTCGTGATGCGTGAGGTGGTCGCCGAGATGGAGCGGCCGGTGCTGCTCTTCTCCGGTGGCAAGGACTCCATCGTGATGCTCCGGTTGGCGCAGAAGGCGTTCGCCCCGGCCGGCGTGCCGTTCCCGGTGATGCACGTGGACACCGGGCACAACTTCCCCGAGGTGCTCGACTACCGGGACCGCCGGGTGACCGAGCTGAACCTGCACCTGATCGTGGCGAGCGTGCCGGAGGCGCTCACCCGGGGCCTGGTGCGGGAGTCCGGCGACGGGATGCGTAACCGGATCCAGACGCCGGTGTTGTTGGACGCGGTGGAGAAGCACCGGTTCGACGCGTTGTTCGGTGGGGCGCGGCGGGACGAGGAGAAGGCGCGGGCCAAGGAGCGGGTGTTCTCGTTCCGGGACGAGTTCGGGCAGTGGGATCCGAAGAACCAGCGGCCGGAGCTGTGGTCGTTGTACAACGGCCGGCACCACCCGGGCGAGTCGATCCGGGTGTTCCCGCTGTCCAACTGGACCGAGCTGGACATCTGGCACTACATCGCCCGGGAGCAGGTCCCGCTGCCGTCGATCTACTATGCCCACGACCGTGAGGTGGTCGAACGCGACGGCATGTTCTACGCCGTGAACGAGTTCTTCCAGCCCCGGGCGGGTGAGCAGCCGTTCACCGCGCGGGTGCGGTACCGCACCGTCGGCGACGCCTCCTGCACGGCGGCGGTGCGCTCGGACGCGGACACGGTGGAGAAGGTCATCGAGGAGGTCGCGGCCACCCGGATCACCGAGCGAGGCGCCACCCGGGGCGACGACCGGGTCAGCGAGGCCGCCATGGAGGACCGTAAGCGGGAGGGCTACTTCTGATGAGCACCGACATGCTGGCACCGGCCGGTTCCCCGACCGAGGCCCGACCGATGGACCTGTTGCGGTTCGCCACCGCCGGGAGCGTGGACGACGGCAAGTCGACCCTGATCGGTCGGCTGCTCTATGACACCAAATCCCTGTTCACCGACCAGTTGGCGGCGGTGGAGGCGGTCAGCGCGGCCCGGGGTGACGAGTACACCAACCTGGCGTTGCTCACCGACGGTCTGCGGGCCGAGCGGGAGCAGGGCATCACCATCGACGTGGCGTACCGCTACTTCGCCACCCCGAGGCGGAAGTTCATCATCGCCGACACCCCGGGGCACACCCAGTACACCCGCAACATGGTCACCGGCGCGTCCACCGCCGACCTGACCCTGGTGCTGGTGGACGCCCGGAAGGGGCTGGTGGAGCAGTCGCGGCGGCACGCGTTCCTGTGCTCGCTGCTGCGGGTGCCGCACCTGGTGTTGTGCGTCAACAAGATGGACCTCGTCGACTACTCCCAGGAGGTCTTCGAGCAGATCGCCGACGAGTTCACCGCCTTCGCGGCCAAGCTCGACGTACCCGACCTGGCGGTGGTGCCGGTGTCGGCGCTCCAGGGTGACAACATCGCCACCCGCTCCGAGAACATGCCGTGGTACGAGGGCCCGTCGCTGCTGCACCACCTGGAGCACGTGCACATCGCCTCGGACCGGAACCTGGTCGACGTGCGGTTCCCGGTGCAGTACGTGATCCGCCCGCAGTCGACCACCGTCACCGACTACCGGGGCTACGCCGGTCAGGTCGCCTCCGGTGTGCTCAAACCCGGCGACGAGGTGATGGTGCTCCCGTCCGGCTTCACCAGCCGGATCGCCTCGATCGACACCGCCGACGGCCCGCTCGACGAGGCGTTCCCGCCGATGTCGGTCACCGTCCGACTGGCGGACGAGATCGACGTCTCCCGGGGCGACATGATCTGCCGGCCGCACAACGCCCCCGCCGTCTCCCAGGACATCGAGGCGATGGTCTGCTGGATGGACGAGACCCGCCCACTGGAGGTCGGCGGCAGGTACGTCGTCAAGCACACCACCCGCTCCGCCCGCGCCATCGTCCGCGAACTGCACTACCGGCTCGACGTCAACACCCTGCACCGGGACGAGAGCAGCACCGCACTCGCGCTCAACGAGATCGGGCGGATCCGGTTGCGGACCACCGTGCCGTTGCTGGTGGACGACTATCAGCGCAACCGCACCACCGGCGGTTTCGTCATCATCGACGAGGCTACCAACCGCACCGTCGGCGCCGGGATGGTCATCCAACGGGACTGACACCGCAGCACGTACCGGCCGGCCCGGCCTCTCCGCCGGGCCGGCCGTCGACCGTCAGGACCGGTCGGTACGCGGCTGGCCGAACCAGCGGGTCAGCGCGGCCCGCAACCGGTCCCCGTCCCCGCCGTCCGCCGTGGACTGCCAGGCCACATAGCAGTCCGGGCGCAGCAGCAGAGCGGTCGACGTGCCGCCGTCGGTCCGCCCGGGAGGCTGGTCGGCCGGTCCGGTGCCGATCTCGGTCCGCCCGGTGACGACGTCGACCCGGTCCCGCCACGGTGCGGCCACCGGGGCGAGGGCGCCGGTGGGGTCGAGCAGCAGGGCACGGGCGGGCCGGGTCAGCTCCGCCAGCCGTACCGGGCCGGCGTCGGTGTGCAGCACCAGGTCGGGTGCCCAACGCCCGACCAGCGGCCCGCCGGGCTCTCCCATCTCGTAGTGGATGTCCGCGCCGGCCAGCAGGGCGGCGACGTGGGCGGCGTTCTCCGGCCGGTCGAGCAGCTCACCGACGAGCACGCGCAGCGCGGTGACCTCGCTGCCCGGGGCGATCAGCGCCGACTGGGCCTGGGTCGACATGGTCACCCGCCGGGCCACCGGGTGGCGTTCCGCCTCGTACGAGTCCAGCAGCCCGTCCGGGGCCCAGCCGTGCAGCTGTCCGGCCAGCTTCCAGCCCAGGTTCACCGCGTCCTGGAGGCCGAGGTTGAGTCCGGGCCCCCCGATCGCGGAGTGCACGTGGGCGGCGTCGCCGAGCAGCAGCACCCGTCCGGCGCGGTACCGCTCGGCGAGTCGGGTGTTGCCCCCCACCAGGCGGCGTAGCAGGTGCGGCCCGGCCCCGGCCGGCGGCTCGATCGGTACGTCGACCCCGAGCACCCGGGCGACACTGGCCCGCAGCTCGGCGAGGGTCAGTGGCCCGTCGAACTGCGCCGAGTCGGGCCACTCGATCGTGCTGAGGCCCGGCGGACGCCCGGTGAAGGGTGCCCACACGATCAGCCCCCGCTCGGTACGGGTGTGCCGGAACGGCGGGACGGTGCCGTACCCGGGGATCGCGAGGCCCCCGGTCGACACGTCGACCAGCTCCGCCGGCAGGCCGACGTGGGCGGTACGGGAGACCGCGCGATCCGTGGACACGCCGGGGAAGCCGATCCCGACCAGCCGGCGTACGACGCTGTGCCCGCCGTCCGCGCCGACCAGATAGCGGCAGCGCAGGGTGGTGCCGTCGGAGCATGCCACCCGTACGTCGTCGACCCCCTGGGTCAGCCCGGTCACCTCGTGCCCCCGGCGGACCTGCACGCCCAACTCGGCGGCCCGCTCGGCGAGCACCCGCTCCAGGTGTGCCTGCGGGACCTGGAGCAGGTGCAGCGGGTTGTCCGGCACCGCCCGCAGGTCCAGCGGCAACGCCCCGAAGACGAATCCGGGCGCGGGTTGCGGTGGGGCCGGATCGTCGACGAGGCGGTGGTAGAGGCCGCGCCGGTCGAGCATCCGGACCACCTGACCGACCAACCCGTTGGCGCGCTGCTCGGTGGTGGGTGCCGACAGCCGCTCGCACACGACCGGGCGGATGCCGGCCAGGGCCAGCTCGACGGCGAGCATGAGGCCGTTCGGGCCGGCGCCGACGATTATGACATCGATCATGGCAAGATCCTTTGAGGGCGTGGTCGACCCGCCCGCCGAGGTGGCGGGCCGTGGACAGGGCAGGACACCCCGACGAGGTGCCGGCGGACGCGGCGAGTCGCGCGCGGACGGTGCGGAGCGGGCGGTCAGCGCCGTTGCCGGGGATGTTTCAGGAGTGCGCGGTCAGCGCGGTCCGCGCAGCGGTCCGGGGTGGGCCGCAGCAGTGCAGGGTGAGCGGTCCGCGCGGCGGTTCGGGGTGGGCCGCAGGGCGGGGTGGGCGGTCAGCGCGGTGTGGGGACCGGCAGGCCGGCGGCGAGTTGGGCCAGGGCGTCGGGGAGTAACCGCTCCATCGCCACGGGCGGATCGGCGCGGAGGAAGTGCCGGATCGCCGCGTTCACGGCGGCGGTCACGCTGGCCGCCACCAGATGGGGATACAGATCGCGCTCAGGGTCGGTGCCGGTGCGTTCGGCGACGGCTGCGGCCAGGTCGGCCTCGGCGATCGCGCTCGCGCGCAGCATCTCCCCCTGCAGCGCCGGCTCGGCCAGCATCACCGCGAGCCCGTCGACCCACTCGGTGTGCGAGCCCGGCGGTGACTGCGCGACCTCCGGACCGGGGGTGAACCGGGTCAGCGTCGCCTCGATCAGTGCCGCCCAGAGCGGTTCGTCGGCAGGCCGCTGGCGCAGCGCCTCGGCCACCCGCCGACTGCGGTCGAGGTGCCGGAAGGCGATCGCCTCGGCCTTGCTGGAGAAGTAGTTGTTGAACGTACGCGGGGACACGCCCACCGCCTGGGCGATGTCCTCCACCAGGACGTTGTCGAAGCCCCGTGTCACGGTCAACCGGATGGCCGCCCAGCTCAGCGCCGCCCTGGTCTCGGTCTTCTTACGCTCGCGTAGTCCGCTCACGAACCCAGCATACAGAAAAGTGCGCGGAACGCAATATTACGTGCCGCGCACTTTTTGCTCCACGACCCACTGAGGGCGCTCCCCGCGAGGTCCCCACCGAGGCTCACCGCAGGGGCACGGTGATGTCGAGCCCGACCACCAACGCCAACGCCCGCACGCGGGCGACCGGCGCCGCACCGGGCGGCGCCACCCCACCCACGAGCAGCAACGGACCGAGCAGGGCTGCCAGAAGATGCACGAACGACACCATCGGAAATTTGGGGCTTTTGCCCAATATGAAACACCGCCGGCTGACCGACTCCGGAAGCCCCGACACGGACGGGCCCCGGCCGATCGTCGATCGGCCGGGGCCCGCGCAGCAACCTCGGGTCAGGAGAGATCGAAGCGGTCCAGCTCCATGACCTTGGTCCAGGCCGCCACGAAGTCGGCCACGAACTTGGCGCCCGCGTCCTGGCTGGCGTAGACCTCGGCGAGGGCCCGCAGCTGGGAGTTGGACCCGAAGACGAGGTCGACCGCGGTGGCGGTCCACTTCACCTCGTCGGTGGCCAGGTCCCGGATCTCGTAGACGTGCTCGTCGGACTCCGACGCCTTCCACCGGGTGCCCGGGGAGAGCAGATTGGCGAAGAAGTCGTTGCTGAGCACGCCGGGCCGGTCGGTGAGCACGCCGTGCGACGCGCCACCCACGTTGTTGCCGAGGGCACGCAGGCCGCCGACCAGGACGGTCATCTCCGGCGCGGTCAGATTGAGCATGTAGGCCCGGTCGACGAGCAGCACCTCCGGCTGGGTCTTCTCGCCCGGACGCAGGTAGTTGCGGAACCCGTCGGCCCGCGGCTCCAGCACGGCGAAGGACTCGACGTCCGTCTCCTCCTGCGAGGCGTCGGTGCGGCCCGGGTGGAACGGCACGGTCACCTCGACGCCGGCCTCGCGGGCGGCCCGCTCGACGGCGGCCGAGCCGGCCAGCACGATCAGGTCCGCGAGGGAGATGGTGGCCGCACCGGCCGCGTTGAACTCCCGCTGGATCCCCGCCAGGGTGTCCAGCACCGTCGCGAGCTGCTCGGGCTGGTTGACCTCCCAGCTGCGCTGGGGTTCGAGGCGGATCCGCGCGCCGTTGGCGCCACCGCGCTTGTCGGTGTGCCGGAAGCTCGCGGCCGAGGCCCACGCGGTGGCGACCAGCTGTGCGGTCGTCAGGCCGGACTCCAGGACCTTCGCCTTGAGGGCGGCGACGTCGGCGTCGGACACCAGCTCGTGGTCGACGGCGGGCACCGGGTCCTGCCACAGCTGGGGCTCGGCGACCCACGGGCCGAAGAACCGGCTGACCGGGCCCATGTCGCGGTGCAGCAGCTTGTACCAGGCCTTGGCGAACGCCAGCGCGAACTCGTCCGGGTGCTCCAGGAAGCGCCGGGAGATCTTCTCGTACGCCGGGTCGACGCGCAGCGACAGGTCGGTGGTGAGCATCGTCGGCTTGTGCTTCTTCGCCGGGTCGTGGGCGTCCGGGATGATCGCCTCGGCGTCCTTGGCGACCCACTGCTTCGCCCCGCCGGGGCTGGTGGTCAGCTCCCACTCGTAGCCGAAGAGGATCTCGAAGAAGCGGTTGCTCCACTGCGTCGGCCGGTCGGTCCAGGTCACCTCCAGACCGCTGGTGATCGTGTCACCGCCCTTGCCGCTGCCGTGGGTGCTCAGCCAGCCCAGGCCCTGCGCCTCCAGCGGGGCACCCTCGGGCTCGGGGCCGACGTGGTCGTCGGCGATGCCGGCGCCGTGGGTCTTGCCGAAGGTGTGGCCGCCGGCGATGAGCGCGACGGTCTCCTCGTCGTTCATCGCCATCCGGCGGAAGGTCTCCCGGATGAAGTGCGCTGCCGCGAGCGGGTCCCCGCTGCCCCGGGGGCCCTCCGGGTTGACGTAGATGAGGCCCATCTCGGTCGCCCCGACACCGGCCGTCATCTCGCTCTCGGAGGCGTAACGCTCGTCGCCGAGCCAGGTGTCCTCCGGGCCCCAGAAGATCTCCTCCGGCTCCCACACGTCCTGCCGGCCGAAGCCGAAGCCGAACGTCTTGAAGCCCATCGACTCCAGGGCCACGTTGCCGGCGAGCACGAGCAGGTCGGCCCAGGAGACCTGCTGGCCGTACTTCTGCTTGACCGGCCAGAGCAGCCGGCGGGCCTTGTCCAGGTTGGCGTTGTCCGGCCAGCTGTTCAGCGGCGCGAACCGCTGCCCGCCGTCACCGGCGCCACCGCGGCCGTCCTCGATCCGGTACGTGCCGGCGGCGTGCCAGCTCATCCGGATCATCAGGCCGCCGTAGTGGCCGAAGTCGGCCGGCCACCAGTCCTGCGAGGTGGTGAGGGCCGTGGTGATGTCCCGCTTGAGCGCCTCGACGTCGAGCTTGGCGAGCTCCCGGGCGTAGCTGAAGTCCGCCCCCAGCGGGTTGCCCTTGGCCGAGTGGGCGTGCAGGACCGAGAGGTCGAGCTGGTTGGGCCACCAGTCCCGGTTGGTACGCGGACGCCCACCGGTCTTCGGCGTCGGCGAGTCGATCGCCGGGTTCTCGCTCTCGCTGCCGTGCGCGGTCACCGAGTCGTGCGCGACCGGGCAGCCGGCCGCCGCCTTCTGGTCCACGCCCTGCGCGCTGGCGGGGGCGTTGTCCTGGGTGTCGCTCATGAACTTCCTTCCGAGCTGGTGGATCACTGGGAGGTGCGGTCGGTCGCGCAGTCGGGGCAGGTGCCCCAGTAGACGACCTCCGCCTCGTCGACCACGAAACCGTGATCGTCGGAGGCGGTGAGACAGGGAACATGGCCGACGGCACAGTCGACGTCGGCGATCGCACCGCAGGAGCGGCAGACGACGTGGTGGTGGTTGTCCCCCACCCGCGACTCGTAGCGGGCGGGCGACCGGCTCGGCTGGATGCGGCGCACCAGACCGGCCTCGGTGAGCGCCCGCAGCACGTCGTAGACCGCCTGGTGGGAGACCGTGGGCAGGTCGGCCCGCACCAACGCGATCACCGTGTCGGTGTCGACGTGCGGGTGGTCCCGCAGCGCGGCGAGCACGGCCAGTCGGGGCCGGGTCACGCGCAGCGAGGCCGCCCGCAACCGTGCCTCGAGGTCGGCCGTCATGGTACGACCCTAGTCCGCTGTTCTGGAACAAATCAAGTTTATCCCCGGTGTGGCGGCACACGATCTCCCCACCGCCGGGTGATCGGGCCGGGCGGGGTCAGCGGGAACGTGGCGGCGCGGTGCTGCCCCGCACCACGAGCGAGGTGCCGAGTTCGTACCGGTCCTGGGCGAGCGGGTGGCCGTCGGCCAGGGACAGCGCCAGCCGCGCGGCGGTGGCGCCGATCTCCCCGAATGGCTGCCGCACCGTGGTCAGCGCTGGCGTCAGCCAGGCCGCCTCGTCCACGTCGTCGAAGCCGACGACGCTGAGGTCGTCGGGAATCCGCAGGTCGGCCTCCCGGGCCGCCGCGTAGACGCCCAACGCCTGCAGGTCGTTGCCGCAGACCACGGCGGTGGGCGGCTCCGGCCGGACGAGCAGCTCGGCACCGAGGCGTCGGCCCTCCTCGAAGGTGAAGACACCGCTGCGTTCGAGGCGCTCGTCGAACGGGACACCCGCGTAGTCCAGCGCGGCGCGGAAGCCGTCCCGGCGGGCCCGCGCCGACAGGTCCCGGACCGGGCCGGTGAGCACCCCGATCCGCCGGTGGCCGAGATCGAGAAGGTGCCGGGTGGCCGACAGCGCCCCGCTCCAGTTGCTCGACCCGACGGCGGGGACGGGAAACAGGTTGCCGATCGGATCGACCGCGACCAGCGGAATGCCGACGGCGGCGAATCTTGCTCCATCCTCGGCGGTGACCAGCGAGAACACCGTGATCACGGCGGCCGGCTGGCGCAGCAGCAGCGACTCCACCCAGGGCCGCCCCGCCCGCAGACTGTGCTGCACGTCGGTGAAGCCGACCGTGTGGTCCCGTGGGCCGGTGACCTCCTGCACGCCGCGCAGGATCGGCATGGCGATCGAGGAGAGCATCTGATGGAAGACCACCTCGATGCAGGGCGTCACGCTGCCGGCCGGTCGACGGCGGTAGCCGTGGTCGCGCAGCAGCGCCTCCACCCGCTGGCGGGTCTGCTCGCCCACCCCCCGGCGGCCGTTGAGCACCTTGGACACCGTCGGTGGGGACACCCCGGCGAGTTCGGCGATGGCGGCGATGGGCAGGTCACCCCGCCGGGGCTTGCGGGAGCCACGGCGTCGACCTTCCTCGATCACGAAGGGAAGTCTACGGTGCGTGCTCCATCCGGACCCCGGGAGCGCCGACGGGCCCGACCTCCGCAGGGTCCGGCGCACGCGCCCCCGGCCGGTATGCGCACCAGTCGAACGCGGCGCTGCCCTGGGTGACGTACATGCCGATCACCCGGCCGGTGAAGCCGCCGGCCACCTCGGTGGACAGGTAGCGCCCGTCCAACTCGGCCAGCACGACCGGGCCGACCGGGCCCGTCACCTCGAACGTGATCATGTCGCAGCCGACGGCGCGTACCCCCCGGGGCGCGGTCTCGGCCGCCAGCTCGGCGGCGGAGGTCACGGTCGGCGGGAAGACGTCGTCGGTGCGGGTGGCGATCGTCAGCACGAGCGGCCCCGGCGGTACGGCGTGGGTGGCGAAGACCTGCCGGAACGGCCCGACCCGGCCGATGACCCGGACCGTGCCGGCCCGCACCTCCAGATCGTAGTGGTGCGCCTCGTCGATCCGGATGGTGAGCCCGGCGGTGCCACCGTCCGGGTCCATCCGGACGCTGGTCCGGCAGTCGTGGTGCCGCTGCCGCAACGCCACGATCGTCGCGCCGGCCAGGTCGAGGGTCGCGCCCGCGGCGTACAGGGTGAGCCAGCCCGGCCGGGCGGTCAGCGACCAGGACCCGGCGGGTCGGCGGCGTGGCGAGATCCACCCGGGTGCCAGCGCGGTCGCGTCGAAGTCGTCACGGTAGGTGCCCGGGTCGGCCGGGGCCGCGTCGGCCGGGGCGCTGCCGGCGGGCGCGGCGGTGAGCTCCTCGACCGGGTCGACGACCGGCCAACCGTCGACCCAGCGCACCGGCGCGAGGAAGGTCTCGCGGCCGAGGACGTGATAGGGCGGCCAGTGGCCCTTTGCCCGGATGCCCAGCAGGACCAGCCACCAACTGCCGTCGACGGCCTGGACCAGGTCGGCGTGCCCGGTGGCCTGCACCGGGCGGTCACTGCTGCGGTGGGTGAGGATCGGGTTGGCGGGCGCGGGGGTGAACGGGCCGCGCGGGCTACGCGAGCGGGCGACGGACACCGCGTGGCCGGTGTGCGTGCCGCCCTCGGAGAGCAGCAGGTACCACCAGCCGTCGATCCGGTAGAGGTGCGGCGCCTCGGGGTACTGGCCGCCGGTGCCCGACCACAGCGCGATCGGCCCCTCCAGCACCTCCCCCCGGTCGGGGTCGATCCGGTAGGCGTCCACGCCGGAGGTGGTCAGCCAGCAGTTGCCGTCGTCGTCCCAGGCCAGCGAGGGGTCGACGTGCGGCAGGTCGACATAGACCGGATCGGACCACGGGCCGGTGGGTTCCGGTGCGGTGACGATGAGGTGCCGGCCCAGGCTGACGTTGGTGGTGATCAACCAGAACCGCCCGTCGTGGTGGCGCAGGGTCGGCGCGAAGATGCCCCGGGACGCCTCGGCGTCCGGGGGCAGTTCGCACTGGCCCGGCCGGTCGAGGACGTTGCCTATCTGCCGCCAGTTGACCAGGTCGCGGCTGTGCAGCAGGGGTACGCCCGGGAAGTACTCGAAGCTGGAGCAGACCAGGTAGTAGTCCTCGCCCACCCGACAGACGCTCGGGTCGGGATGGAAACCGGGGACGACCGGATTGCGGTAGGACGGTCCGGCGGACACCGGGTGCCACCTCCCTGGGTCGTCGGCCACGGCAGACGGCGTCTGCGGGGCAGGGACACCGCCACGGTCCAGAAATGTTTGCGATAACATTTCGCAACCTGAATGCTACGGAAGGCCCGCCCCGGGTTCAAGGTCCCCCCGCGTGCCGACCCACCCCGCACCGGGGGCAGTTCACCCGCCACCTCGGCGAAGAAGCCCTGATCTGGCAGTACGCCCGCGCACGGGTGGCCGTCCCACCGGCCGGCAACCCACCCGGGCACCCGCCGGGCCCGGCGGGGCCGCGTACGGCACACCGCCCGGGCCGCCGAAACCCGGCAAGGAACATTCGCGCAACATGACGGTCATATCTTGACGGGGCCCCGTGAATCCACGAGAGTCCATATAAGGCGAGATGGTGCGCCGTCGGGAGCTCGACGCGCCGTCGTGGCATTCGTGGATGCCGACGTCAGGGTGCGAGGGGCCGCGCCTGTTAACGCTCACAGCAGCGTTTCCGTTGCTGACTGATCGCCACACCGGCTCGGGACGGGTGGCGATCGGCCGTGTCCCCGATCGGGTCCACGGCGACACACACCCCACCCTGCGCTGTTGCCGGCCCGCCACCGCGCACCACCGACAGGAGTCACGCCATGGCAAGACGCCAGGCCGACACCGGCACGCCGCCCCGACGGCCCGGGGCGCGGCGGTTCCGCACCTGGTTCGGCGACGACGCCCGCCCCCACCCGCACCCGTCCCTGATCCGCACCGCTGGGAGTGATCATGTCTGAAGTCACCCGAAGGAACGTCCTCAAGGCCGGGGCGGCGGGGACCGGCGCCGCGCTGCTGCCGGTCGCCTGGACCGCCACCGCCCGCGCCGGCTCGGCCGCGCCACCCCAGGTGCTGGCCGCGAACGACCTGGCCCTGTGGTACGACGAGGGGGCCGGCACCGACTGGCTCCGCGCGTTGCCGATCGGCAACGGACGACTCGGCGCAATGGTGTTCGGCAACGTCGACACCGAGCGGCTCCAGCTCAACGAGGACACCGTCTGGGCGGGCGGGCCGTACGACTCCGCCAACACCCGGGGCGCGGCCAACCTGGCCGAGATCCGGCGGCGGGTCTTCGCCGACCAGTGGACCTCGGCGCAGGACCTGATCAACCAGACCATGATGGGCAACCCGGGTGGTCAGCTCGCCTACCAGACCGTGGGCAACCTCCGGCTGGCCTTCGGCTCGGCCAGCGGGGCGAGCCAGTACGTCCGGACCCTCGACCTGACCACCGCCACGGTCACCACGACCTACCTGCTGGGCGGCGTACGGCACCAGCGGGAGGTGTTCGCCAGCGCGCCCGACCAGGTGATCGTGGTGCGGTTGACCGCTGACCGGGCCAACGCGATCACGTTCTCCGCCACCTTCGACAGCCCGCAACGCACCACCGTGTCGAGCCCGGACGCCGCCACCATCGGGCTCGACGGCATCTCCGGCAGCCAGGAGGGGGTCACCGGCTCGGTGCGGTTCCTGGCCCTGGCCCACGCCGCGGCGACCGGGGGCACGGTCAGCAGCTCCGGCGGCACCCTGCGGGTGTCCGGTGCCACCAGCGTGACCATCCTGATCTCGATCGGTTCCAGCTACGTCAACTACCGCACCGTCAACGGCGACTACCAGGGCATCGCCCGCACCCGGCTCAACGCCGCCAAGAGCGTCGCCATCGAACAGCTACGCAGCCGCCATCTCGCCGACTACCAGGCGCTGTTCAACCGGGTGAGCATCAACCTGGGGCGTACCGCCGCGGCCGACCAGACCACCGACGTACGGATCGCGCAGCACGCGAGCGGCAACGATCCGCAGTTCTCCGCGTTGCTGTTCCAGTTCGGGCGGTACCTGCTGATCTCCTCCTCGCGGCCGGGCACCCAGCCGGCGAACCTCCAGGGCATCTGGAACGACTCGCTGACGCCGTCGTGGGACTCGAAGTACACCATCAACGCGAACCTGCCGATGAACTACTGGCCGGCCGACACCACCAACCTCGCCGAGTGTTTCCTACCGGTCTTCGACATGGTCAAGGACCTGACGGTGACCGGTGCCCGGGTCGCCCAGGCGCAGTACGGCGCCGGTGGCTGGGTCACCCACCACAACACGGACGCGTGGCGGGGCGCCTCGGTCGTCGACGGGGCGCTGTGGGGCATGTGGCAGACCGGTGGCGCCTGGCTGGGCACCCTCATCTGGGACCACTACCTGTTCACCGGTGACCTGGGCTTCCTCCAGGCCAACTACCCGGCGCTCAAGGGCGCCGCCCAGTTCTTCCTCGACACCCTGGTCGCCCACCCGACGCTCGGCTACCTGGTGACGAACCCGTCGAACTCGCCGGAGCTGCCGCACCACTCGAACGCCAGCGTCTGCGCGGGCCCGACGATGGACAACCAGATCCTGCGGGACCTGTTCGACGCCGCGGCCCGCGCCAGCGAGACCCTCGGCGTCGACACCACCTTCCGGTCGCAGGTCCGCACGGCCAAGGACCGGCTGCCCCCGAGCCGGGTCGGCTCCCGGGGCAACGTGCAGGAGTGGCTGGCCGACTGGGTGGAGACCGAACGGACCCACCGGCACGTCTCCCACCTGTACGGCCTGCACCCCAGCAACCAGATCACCAAGCGGGGCACCCCGGCGCTGTACGAGGCCGCCCGTAAGACGCTGGAGCTGCGGGGCGACGACGGGACCGGCTGGTCCCTCGCCTGGAAGATCAATTTCTGGGCCCGGTTGGAGGACGGCACCCGCGCCCACAAGCTCATCCGCGACCTGGTCCGCACCGACCGGCTCGCACCGAACATGTTCGACCTGCACCCGCCGTTCCAGATCGACGGCAACTTCGGCGCCACCTCCGGCATCGCCGAGATGCTGCTGCACAGCCACACCGGCGAGCTGAACGTGTTGCCCGCGCTGCCGAGCGCCTGGCCCACCGGCCAGGTCGCCGGCCTGCGGGGGCGCGGCGGATACACCGTCGGCGTGGCGTGGAGCAGCGGTCAGCCCGACCAGATCGGCATCCGCGCCGACCGGGACGGCACGCTGCGGCTGCGCTCCCGGCTGTTCACCGGCAGCTTCACCCTCGTCGACGTCGCCGACGACAGCGCCCCGGCCACCACCCGTCCAGAGACCGACGTCGTCCAGTTCACCGTCCGCGCCGGTCACACCTACCGGGCGGCCCGGCCGGGCGTGACGCCGACCCTGACCCCGACGCCCACCCCCACGGCGACCCCGACGCCGACCACCCCGCCGCCGACGACGCCCCCGCCGACCACCACCCCGCCGCCGACGACGCCGGTCCCGACCACCAGTTCGCCCGCGCCCTCGGGCGCACGGGCGACCTACGCGGTGACGGGTTCCTGGTCGGGTGGCTTCCAGGCCGAGGTCACCGTGACCGCCGGCGCGACCGCGATCCGCGGCTGGACGGTGTCCTGGACGTTCGCCAACGGACAGACCATCAGCCAGATCTGGGGCGGGTCGCACAGCCAGAGCGGCGCGAACGTGACCGTGAAGAACGTCGACTACAACGGGGCGCTGGCCGCCGGCGCCTCCACCACGTTCGGCTTCATCGGCACGGTGAACGGCACCAACAACGCACCGACGAACCTCACCTGCACCACGACCTGACCGGCGTGGGACGCGCGTCGCCGCCTCGCCCCGCCCCCGGGCCGGTCGAGGTGGCGGCGCGCGTCCTGCCCCCGGCCGGCGCGCACGATCCCACCTCTGTGAAACGGACGGAAGAACATGAGAAGACCATCTACCCGCGGGCGTCGCCTGCTGACCGCTCTGGCGGCCGGGCTGCTGCTGGTGGCGGGCCCGGCGGTGGTGCTGCGGACCTCCCCGGCGCTGGCCCTGGACAACGGGGTGGCCCGCACCCCGCCGCTGGGGTGGAACAGCTGGAACACCTTCGGCTGCAACATCAACGAGGCTCTGATCCGGCAGATGACCGACGCGATGGTCAGCTCCGGCATGAAGGACGCCGGCTACCAGTACGTCGTGGTCGACGACTGCTGGATGAACCCGAACCGGGACTCGGCCGGCAACCTCCAGGGTGACCCGACCCGGTTTCCCTCCGGCATGAAGGCGCTCGGCGACTACATCCACGCCCGGGGGCTGAAGTTCGGCATCTACCAGGCCCCGCTGGACAAGACCTGCGCCCAGTACTTCAACAGCTACCCCGGGGCCACCGGATCCCAGGGACGCGAGGCCCAGGACGCCCGCCAGTTCGCCGCCTGGGGCGTCGACTACCTGAAGTACGACTGGTGCTCGCCCAGCGGCAGCATCGACGACCAGGTGCGTGCCTTCGCCAAGATGCGCGACGGGCTGGCCGCAGCCGGTCGACCCATCGTGCTGAGCATCAACTCGAACAGCATCCACGCCAAGACCGGGCCACAGCGCAACTGGGGCGACGTGTCGAACATGTGGCGCACCACCGAGGACATCACCAACACCTGGAACAGCGGCCAGACCAACGGCTACCCGATGGGCATCCAGAACATCGTCGACGTCACCGTGCCGCTCGCCGCGCGGGCCAAGCCCGGCGCGTTCAACGACATGGACATGATGGAGGTCGGCCGCGGTGGCATGACCGACACCGAGATGCGCAGCCACTTCGCGCTCTGGGCCGTCCTGGCCTCACCGATGATCGCCGGCAACGACCTGCGCAACATGAACGCGGCGACCCAGACGATCCTGAAGAACGCCAACCTCCTCGGCATCAGCCAGGACCCGCTCGCGCTCCAGGCCAGCCAGGTCTCCTTCGACGGCACCCGCCGGGTGCTGGCCAAGCGGCTGGCCAACGGGGACGTCGCGGTCGCCCTGTTCAACCAGGGGACGGCCACCACCACGATCAGCACCACCCCGGCCGCGATCGGGCTGTCGGGCGGCTCGTTCACCCTGCGCGACGCGTGGAGCAACACGACCAGCACCACCTCCGGGACCATCTCGGCCAGCGTGCCGGGCCACGGCACCGTCGTCTATCGGGTCAGCGGCGCGACCAGCACCCCGACCCCGACCACCACTCCCCCGACGCCCACCCCCACGCCCACCACGCCGGCCCCGACCACCCCGGCTCCGACCACGCCGCCGCCGTCGACCGCGTCCTGCCAGGTCACGTACGCGATCAGCAGCCAGTGGCCGGACGGGTTCCAGGCCGAGGTGATCGTCCGCAACACCGGCACCACGGCGGTCGACGGCTGGAACCTACGGTGGTCGTTCGCCAACGGCCAGCAGCTCAACCAGGCGTGGGGCGCCACCTACACCCAGAGCGGCGCGCAGGTCACCGCCACGAACGTGGGCTGGAACGGCACCATCAGCCCCGGCGGCAGCGCCAACTTCGGCTTCATCTCCAGTTGGTCCGGCGGCAACGCCAAGCCGACCGGGTTCACCCTCAACGGCCAGGAGTGCGGCGTGGCCTGACCGGGAAACCGGCCCTCGCCCGCAGACGTGCGGACCCCTGTCATGAGCCGGCCCGGTACCGGGCCGGCTCATGACAGGGGGAACCTCCTCCCCGCAGGACGATCGGTGGCACCGACCCGATCCGGCAGGGCACCTGGTCAGTCGTCGCGCACGGCCCGCTCAGCTGTTCAACGTGGCCAGCAGGGCGGTGGCCATGCCCTGCTCGCCCCGGGCGTTGGGGTGGAAGGGCGCCGCGGCGCTCTCCGGCACCAGCCCCTCCACCCACCGGGTGCCGCTGCTCTTGCAGGTGTCGCGCCCGATCGACGGGGTGTAGACGTCGGCGTAGCTGGCGTCGTTCGCGGCGGCGACGCCGGCCAGCATCGCGTTGAGCGACTTGGCCACACCCCGCAGGTAGGGCACGTCCTGGTAGGCGATCGGGACCAGCGGCCAGCAGCCGTATCCGGAGTCCGGCACGATCGCCGGGTAACCGAGCACCACGACCCGCGCGCCGGGCGCGGCCTGGCGGACGGCCTGGAGCACGGCGGTCACCTTCGGCGCGGTGGCGGTGATCCGGGCCTGCAACTGGTCGGTGCCACCGGCGGTGTACCGGTTCTTGCACGGCGAGCCGAGCGGGCTGCTGAAGCTCGCCTGCGCGCAGTCGCTGATGATGCTGGAGAAGCCGATGTCGTTGCCGCCGATCTGCACCGTCACCAGGTCCGTGTTCGGGGTGACCGCGTTGAGCTGCGGTGGCAGCGCGCCGCCCCACGAGCCGCTGCCGCCGTAACGGATGTCGTCCGTGGTGGCTCCGGAGCAGCTCACGTCGGCGAACGACGAGGAGCCGGCGGACGCGGCGACCAGGGACGGGTAGTTGCGGTTGGAGCGCAGGCAGTTCAGGTCGACCTGGGTGGGGATCAGCGGACCGGACGTGTACGAGTCGCCGAGCGCGACGTAGCGACCGGTGGGGGCGGCGGCGCTGGCGGGCACGGCGGCGAGCAGCACACCGGCGGTGGCCGCGGCGAGCGCGACCGTCCGGGTGGCGGACCGCAGCAGCGGCAGGCGGGGACGGGGCATGACGCCTCCAGGGCAGATCACGGGGGTGGTGCCGCGATCCTGCCGCTGCTGACGCCCGGCGTCAATATAGATGGATCTCAGTAAATTGCCGACCTGGGCACGGGCCCGGACGCCGCCGGGCCGACGCCCAGGACAGCAGCCAGATCGATTGACGGACGTGAAAGCCGGGCGGGATAATCTCCGCGGAGCCGGGCTGGCTGCAGGGCGAGCGACACCGCACGACACCACCGACGTGAGCCGGCCGACGGCGGATCAGGGCCGTTGGCGGCACGTCACCACCCGGCGCATCCCCTCGACATCCGCGCGGCCACCGCCCCCGAACGGGAGATCCGGTGCAGCCGTCCCAGCACCACGGCCGACAACTGTCGCCGCCATCCTCGTGGAAGGACCACCGATGCGACTCACCCGTTCCCGGTTCCGGTTGGCGGTGTCGCTGTTCGCCACCGCCACCGTCGCCGCCACCGCCGCGCTCGCCGGCACCGCGCCCGCCCAGGCCGCCGCCGGCTGTCGGGTCACCTACGCGGTGACGAATCAGTGGCCAGGCGGATTCGGCGCGAGCGTCGACCTCACCAACCTCGGCGATCCGCTCACCAGTTGGCAGCTGACCTGGTCCTTTGCCGCAGGGCAGGTGATCGACCAGCTGTGGAACGGCACGGTGACCCAGGCCACCGGTCGGGTCACGGTCACCAACGCCGGCTGGAACGGCAACCTCGGCTCCGGGGCGAGCACCCAGTTCGGCTTCGGCGCCTCGTGGAACAACTCGTCGAACCCGGTGCCGGTCGACTTCGCCCTCAACGGGGTGCCGTGCACCGGGCGTACCACCAGCCCGACCGCGCCGCCCACCACCGCGCCGCCGACGACCACGCCGCCCACCACGACGCCACCGACCACGACGCCACCCACCACCGCGCCGCCCACGACGGTGCCGCCGACCACCGCGCCGCCGGCATCCGGGGCGCTGGACCAGACGTCGACGGTCGGGCGGGTCAAGGCGGTCGGGACCAGCGCCCAGTACACCTGGCCCGGCATCTACTTCGAGGGCCGGTTCCGCGGCACCGGGGTCGGGATCGTCCTCAACGACTCGCAGAACGACTACGTCGTGCAGATCGACGGGGCGACCGTCGCCACCCTGGTCACCCCGGGTCGGACCACCTACTGGGTGCGGAACCTCACCAACGCCGAGCACACCGTACGACTGGCCAAGCGCACCGAGAGCCCGTGGGCCGCCGGCGAGTTCGGTGGTCTGGTCGCCGCCTCCGGCGGCGCGATCCTGGCCAGGCCCGCCCCCCGCAGCCGGCAGATCGAGTTCATCGGCGACTCATGGACCGCCGGGTACGGCAACATGTCGACCACCCGGGACTGCAACAGCAACGGCGGGGTCACCCGCAACTCCAACGCCGACGTCACCTTCGGCGCGCTCACCGCGCAGAGCCTGAACGCCGACTACCAGCTCACCGCCTGGTCCGGCCTCGGCATGGTGCGCAACTACAACGGTGGCGGCACGGACAACTTCCGCACCTACTACGAGACGGATCTCCAGGCCCTGTGGAACAGCACGACGTGGCAGAAGCCGAGCACCTGGAAGCCGCAACTGGTCGTGGTCGGGCTGGGCATCAACGACTTCTCCACCGCCCTCAACCCCGGTGAGCGGTGGTCCACCGTCGACCAGCTCGCCGCCGACTACCGGACCGCCTACCTGGCCTTCATCGACAAGCTCCGCAGCCGGTACGGGGCCGACACGTTCATCGTGCTCACCTACCCCGACCTGTCCCCCACCACCGCGCTCGCCAGCTCCGTCCAGCAGATCGTCCAGACCCGCGTCAGCCGGGGCGACACCCGGATCCGCTCGCTCTACTACGACGACAACGCGCTGGGGCTGGACAAGCTCGGCTGCGACTGGCACCCCTCCCGCCGCGACGACCAGCTCCTCGCCGGCGCGCTCACCCGGTTCGTCAACACCCTGCCGCTGGCCTGGTGAGCCGGTCCTCCGGCGGATGCCGGAGGACCGGCCTCCCGGCCGCCGCGGGGCCGGCGGCGCGTGCACCGTCGGCCCCGCGGCGTAGCCGGACAGGTCTTCGTCGGACAGACGACCTCGGATGACTGACCCGTTTGCGCTGCTCCGGGCACCGATCGCCCCCACGTTGACATCATACGTCATACGGATTACGTTTGTAATCATCGATACATATCATCACCTGCCGGGGTTGATCGAGAGTTAGCGCCGCCGCGTCCGTGGCCGCCGTACCCCTGCCCCGGGCGGTCGATCGCGTTCACCGCATCACCCCGCTCCCGAAAGGAGCCCTTCCTGATGTCGAGACACCGCCTCGTAGCCGGTGCCGTCGCGGGGGTCGCGGCGCTCGCCCTCGCCATGGGCGGCGCCGCGATCACCGCCGGGGCCAGCCCGCCCGCCTACGCGAAGGACGCCGGCGCACTCGCGGCGACCGCCGGCTGCGGCAAGGCACCCACGCTGACCAGCGGCAACCGCACCATCTCCAGTGGCGGCCAGAACCGCTCGTACATCCTGCGGATCCCGGACAACTACGACCGCAACCACCCCTACAAGCTGATCTTCGGCTTCCACTGGAACGGCGGCACCGCCAACGACGTCGACTCGGGCGGGACGAGCGGATACCCGTGGTCCTACTACGGCATCCGGGCACTGTCGAACAACAGCGCGATCTTCGTCGCACCGCAGGGCATCGGCAACGGCTGGGCCAACAGCGGTGACCGGGACCTGACCTTCGTCGACGACATGATGCGCCAGATCGAGTCCGCCCTGTGCGTCGAGACCACGCAGCGGTTCGCCATGGGCTTCAGCTACGGCGGCGGGATGAGCTACGCCATCGCCTGCGCCCGGGCCACGGTCTTCCGCGCCGTCGCCGTCTACTCCGGCGGCCAGCTCAGCGGGTGCAACGGCGGCACCCAGCCGATCGCGTACATCGGCATCCACGGTCTGCGGGACGGCGTGCTCCCCATCGCGACCGGGCGGTCGCTGCGCGACCGGTTCGTCCGGAACAACGGCTGCACCCCGCAGAACCCGCCGGAGCCGGCGCAGGGCAGCCTGACGCACACCGTCACCTACTACTCCGGCTGCCGGGCCGGCTATCCGGTCGCCTGGGCGCCGTTCGACGGCGGACACGCCCCCAACGCCGTGGACGGCACCGCCGACCCCTACGCGCCCGGCGAAAAGTCCTGGACGCGACCGGTGGTGTGGAGCTTCTTCACCCAGTTCGACGGCACGACGCCGCCCACCACGCCGCCGCCCACCACTACGCCGCCCACCACGCCGCCGCCCACCCCGACGACCCCGCCCGCGACCCCGACCACGCCGCCGCCCGGTGGTAACGGCTGCACCGCCACGGTGTCGGTGAACCAGTGGACCGGTGGCTTCACCGCCTCCGTACGCGTCACCGCCGGCTCCTCCGGCACCACCGGCTGGACCGTCAGCACCATCCTGCCCGGCGGGGCCAGCGTCACCAACACCTGGAACGCCACCGCCAGTGGCAGCACCGGGACGGTGCGCTTCACCAACGTCAGCTACAACGGCCAACTCGGCGCCGGTCAGGTGGCGGAATTCGGCTTCCAGGGCAACGGCAGCGGGTCCGGGCTGACGCCCACCTGCACCACCCGCTGACCGGACCGGTCGCGGTTCGGCTGCATCACCAGGAAACACGAGGCGGGGCCGGGTGCACGGGAATGACGTCCGGTGCACCCGGCCCCGGGCGTCGCCCGGTCCGCGACGGCGGGTCGGCCGACTCGCCGGCAGGAGTCACCCGATCCGCGAATTCGTCGTGGCCGATCGTCGAACGAGCGGCCCGACGTGCCTCTTGCTGCCATGATGGCGGACGTGGGAGCTGCGAAAACCAATACGCCTGTCATCTCGCCGCTGGCCGGTGAGCCGATCAAACGCGCCGACGCGGAGCGGCTGGCGGGAGTGCTGAAGGCCTTCGCCGACCCGGCCCGGCTACGACTGCTCAGCCTCATCCAGTCGGCCCCGGAGGGCGAGGCGTCCGTCACCGACCTCACTGCGCCGCTGGGCCTGTCCCAGCCGACGGTGAGCCATCACCTGAGGATCCTCACCGAGGCCGGCCTGATCGAACGCGAGAAGCGTGGCGTCTGGGCGTACTACCGCACGGTGCCCGCCGCGATCGCCGCGATCGCCGACCTGTTGACCCCGCCCCGCAAACGGGCGACGAAGAAGACCCGCTGACGCTGGGCACCGGGGCGAGCACGCTCCCGGTCCGCAGCTCGACGGACCACCCGGCCCCGGCCGGTCCGCGACGGATCCCTCCGGTCCGCGACGGACCCCGGTCACGCCCGGTCCGCTACGGCCGGCGCCGCAGCCGTGCCGGGGTCCGGCCCGGCCGACGACGGAGCCGCGCCGGGATGCGGGAAGGTCGGATGCGTGAGATAGCCGGTGTCGCCGCCCGCGTACCAGGTCGCCTCGTCGTGCGCCGCCATCGGCAGCCCCTGCCGGAGCCGCTCGACCAGATCGGGTTGGCGAGACAGGCACGGCCGAAGCTGATCAGGTCGGCGCCCCAGCCCAGCCAGCGGTCGGCCGCCGCCCGGTCCGTCTGTCGGGGACCCATCGGGAGGACCGGGTTCATGATCAGCGTGCCCGGCCACACCTCACGCAACCCCCGCAGGACCTCCTCGTCGGTGGTGGCCTCGAGGTGGACGTACGCCGGACCGACGGCGGCGAGTTCGGTGAGGAGCGCGGCGTACAACTCGGGGACGTCGTCCTCCTCGACGCCCCAGAAGCCGACGCCGGGCGAGAGGCGGGATTCCGGTGCGGTGACCACCGATCGCGTCGACGGTGGCGGCCACCGCCTCGACGGCGAACCGGATGCGGTTGGTCACCGATCCGCCGTAGGCATCGGTGCGCAGGTTGGCGTTGCCCGACAGGAACTGCGAGATCAGGTAACCGTTCGCGCCGTGCAGTTCCACCCCGTCGAAGCCGGCCTCGACGGCGCGGCGGGCCGCCAGCGCGTACGACCGGGCCTGCTCCGGCACCTCGGTGCTGTCGAGCGCCAGGGGCACCGGGGCCGGTTGCGGCCCGGTGGGGGTGAACACCGCACCGACGGCGGGTACGGCGGACGTACCGACGGGCCGCAGCCCGGTCGTCGCGGGGTGCGACACCCGCGACCGGGGGCAGGGCGGCGATCGCCAGCAGCCACAGCTTCGGCGTCTCGTCGATGCCGAACTAGATGATCAGCAGACTGAAGTACGCCAGGGGTGGCAGCGCCCGGACGAAGGTGACCACCGGTCCGGTGGCCACCCGGACCCAGGTGACGGTGCCCATCAGCAGGCCGAGCACGAGACCGGCCAGTACGCCCACCGCCGCACCGATGAGAATCCGGCGCAGGCTCACCCCGAGGTGTTCGCCCGCTGTAGCCCCGGATGCCGTCGTGGGTGGTGGAGGTCTGCACGAGCCGGCCCCAGACCGCGCCCGGTGACAGGATGAACGTGGCGGGGTGGCGGGGTGGCGCGACGCCCGACCCCGGAAACGGGGCACCCGTTTCCGGCCGCCACATTCATCATATGCGCCGGTCAAGCCGTCCAGATCGTCCCAGATAACGATTTTTGCCCCCGCGACCACGCCTACGCTCGACCGGTCCGTGCCGGAGGGCCCGGCGGGAGAACGGGGAGCACGTGTCCGAGACGGCCCGACAGATCGCCATCGAACAACAGGTGGTCGACACGGTGTACGCCCGCCTGGAGGTCATGCGCGCGCAGACCAGACAGTTGAACGAGGAGGGACACCGCCGGGCCGGCGGCGGACCGGTTGCCGGGCTGGTCGAGCGGGACGCCATGGTGCTGGGCGCCGCCGCCCGACTGTCCGATCTCGACGGCCAGGAGGAGGGCATCGTCTTCGGCCGGCTCGACTTCGACGACGACGAGACGTACCGGATCGGTCGGTTGGGGGTCCGCGACGCCGACCGGGAGCCGCTGGTGGTGGACTGGCGGGCCCCCGCCGCCGCGCCGTTCTACCGGGCCACCCCCGGCGAACCGCTCGGGGTGGCTCGTCGCCGCGTGATCACCTGCACCGGCCGTACCGTGGTCGGCCTCGACGACGAGGTGCTGACGGACACGCCGGTCGACGGGGTGGTCGGCGAGGGCGCCCTGCTCGCGTCGCTGATCCGGGAACGCGGCGCACACATGCGCGACATCGTCTCGACGATCCAACGCGAACAGGACGAGGCGATCCGCGCACCCGCCGCCGGGGTCACCCTGATCACCGGCGGTCCGGGGACCGGCAAGACGCAGGTGGCCCTGCACCGGGCCGCCTACCTGCTCTATCGCGACCGGGGCCGGTTCGCCGACGGCCGGGTGCTGGTGGTCGGCCCGTCGACGGTGTTCACCGCCTACATCGGCCGGGTGCTGCCCGGCCTCGGCGAGGACAGCGTCCACCTGCGCGCGATCGGTGAGCTGTTCGACGGTGTCGTCGCCACCCGACGGGACAACGCCGAGGTGGCCCGCACCAAGGGTGACCTGCGGATGGTGCGGGTGCTGACCGACCTGGCCTGGGACACCCCGCCGAACGCGCCGGACCGGCTGTGGGGTCTCGACGCCGACGACCTGGCGCGGGCCCGCCGGGAGGTCCGCCGCAGGTGCGAGGCCGCCGGGATCACCCCCAACGCCGCGCGGGCCCAGGCCGCGACGGTGCTCACGGAGCTGCTGGACGGCCGGGAGGTCCCGGCCGCCTTCCTGACCGCCTGGTGGCCGTCACTGACCCCGCAGGACGTCCTGCCCGCCCAACAGGGCCAGTGGTCGGTGGACGACGTCCCGCTGCTCGACGAGCTGGCCGAGATCCTCGGTCGGCCGCAGCGGGTGGCCGAGGTCCGGCCCGAGTGGCAGCGCCGGGAGCTGCGCAGCGGCGCCCGACTGGCGGAGACCTTCGTGCTGAGCCTGAGCCTCGGCGACGGGTGGCAGCTCTTCGCGCCCGGCCTGGCCACCCCCATCGCGCAGTCCGGGCAGTCGCTGGACAGCGGCCACTGGGGCGCCCAGCGCTGGGCGGCGGCGATCATCCTGCGGGAGGGTCACCAGGTGGTGGGCTGGGTCGACGGGTTCGACCCGTACGGCGAGGAGGGGCACGTGCCGGTGCTGTCCGAGCCGCTGCCGGTGGCGGCGGCCGAGGAGCCCGTCGAGGACACCTACCAGCACGTCATCCTCGACGAGGCGCAGGACCTGTCGCCGATGGAGTGCCGGATGATCGCCCGCCGGGCCACGTACGCCTCGATGACCATCGTGGGCGACCTCGGCCAGGCGACCCATCCGCTGGCCGCCGGCTCGTGGCCGGAGCTGGTGCACCGGCTGGGCAAGCGGACCGCCCGGACGCTGGACCTGCCCACCGGTTACCGGGTCCCCGAGGTCATCGCCGACTTCGCGGCCCGGGCCCTGCCGCCCGGCATCGCGCCGACCCGGTCGTTCCGGCCCGGCGGCCGGTTGGAGATCCGCCGGGTCGACGACCTAGCCGAGGCGGTGGCCCGGGAGACCGGGACGGTCATCGCCCCCGACCACCTGGCCGCCGCCCTGCACGCGATCCCGGTCAGTCAGGTCAAGGGCCTGGAGTACGACCGGGTGGTGCTGGTCGAACCCGCCGACATCGTCGCCGCCGAACCCCGGGGGATGAACCGGCTCTACGTCGCCCTGACCCGGGCCGTCGGCGAACTGGTCATCCTGCACCGCAAGCCGTTGCCGGAGCAGCTGACCCGGGCCTGAGGCGGCCGGCGGCACCCCGCCACCCACCGCCCCGCCACCTGACGTGGTCGACCCCGCTCGCGGGGGCCGGCCCGCGCAGGACAGGCCCGCGCAGGACCGACCCCCGTGACGTCGGCCGGCGGGGGTGGGCGCTCAGTCGGCGCGACGCGGCGGCACACCGAGCGCGGCGCACGCCTGCTCGTACATCCGGACCACCTCCCGGCGGATCTCGGCCCGCTCGGTGAGCCGGTGGGCGAACGGGACCCGCACCGGCACCTCGATGTCGTCGAGGGTGACGGCGAAGTCCATCCCGTCGGCGTCCAGCCCGGTCACCCGCGCCCGGCTGGCGTCCGGGCAGCCACCGAGGGTGCGGCAGATCAGCAGCGAGTCCCCGGCGTGGTCGTCGTTCATGTGCCGGCTGACCGCCCCGACGACGTCGGCGTCGAACGGCTGCCCGGTCACGCCACCGCCTCCGTGATCTCCGGGCCGTCCGGCACGTGCCGGGCCAGGGCGGAGAAGACCGCCATGTTGTGCCGGTACGCCACCAGCACCTCGTCCAGCAGCGCCGCCTCGTCGGCCGCGCTCAACGGCAGGGCGTCCAACCGCGCCCGGTACGCCTCCTTGTACGCCTTCGGCCGGGTGATCCGGTCGAAGGCGTAGAAGGCCACCCCGGACCCGTCGGTCAACCCGTACCGCCGGGACACCGCCCGCCCGATGTACAGGCCGCCGGAGAGGTCACCCAGGTAGCGGGTGTAGTGGTGGGCGATGAACCGCACCGGGGAGGTGCCGCAGACGGCCCGGATCCGGTCGGCGTAGGCCACCGTCGCCGGGTGCGGGGCGGTGCGCAACGCCCAGTCCGGCCCGGCGAGCTGGGTCAGGTCCGCCTCCAGCGCGGGCAAGCGGGTCAGCGCGTCGTCGACGAAGCCACCGGCGAGCGGGTCCGCGCGCATCGCCTCGGCGGCCGACTCCAATGCCTGGTAGAGGGCGTGGTGCTGCACCACCAGGTCGACGTAGCCGGCGATGTCCAGCTCGCCGGCGACCAGCGCGGAGACGTAGCGCTGGCTCTCGGCGGCGGAGTGGGCCCCCTGGGTGGCAGCCCGCAGCCGGGCCGAGAACGGCATGGGTGGTGTGTCCATCTATTCCTCCGTGAGGGGGACGTTCCGGGCCGGGCCCCGACGGCGGGGCACGACCAGCGGCAGGCGGGTGTCCGGGTGCGGCACGACCTCGATGTCGTGCCGGTAGACCTCGCTGAGCAGGGGCGCGGTCAGCACCGCGTCGGGCGGGCCGGCGGCCCGTACCCGCCCGTCGGCGAGCAGGGTGATCCGGTCCGCGTACGCCCCGGCCAGGGCGAGGTCGTGCAGCACCACCACGACCGCGTCGCCGGCGTCGGCACGGTCCCGGGCGATCCGCATGACGAGCTCCTGGTGGTGCAGGTCGAGGGCGGCGGTCGGTTCGTCGAGCAGCAGCACCCCGGTCTGCTGGGCCAGCACCCGGGCCAGGGCGGCACGGGCCTGCTCGCCCCCGGAGAGCGACGGGAAGGGTCGGGCGGCGAACCGGATCACGTCACAGCGTCGCATGGTCTCGGCGACGACCGCATCATCGTGGGCCTCCTCGGGGCGGCCGGCCCAGGGCACCCGGCCCATCCGGACCACCTCGACCACCGCGAACGGAAAGCTCAGGGTGCTGCGCTGGGTCAGCACCGCCCGACGCATCGCCAACTCCACGGCCGACCACTCGGCCAGCGGACGACCGTCCACCTCGACGGTCCCGGCGGCGAGCGGCAGGTCACCGCTGACGGCGGCCAGCAGGGTGGACTTGCCGGCACCGTTCGGGCCGAGCAGGGCGTGCAGTTCACCGGCGCGGATGGCGAGGTCGACCTGGTCGAGCACCGGTCGGCCGGCGCGCTCGACCCGGACCCCGGTGACCCGGACCCGGGTGCTGCCCGACGTCGTGGCGGTCGGCACCCGGGGCGCCGACCGACGGCCGAGCAGCCGCAGCGGACCTCGCCGCCGACGTACGCGTACGGTCATCACGGCCTCCCCGGGTGGGTACGGGTCGACGCCCCGCAGCCGTTCACGCCCAACCTCCGGCGCGGTCCCGGGTGCGCCGCAGCAGCCACAAGAAGGCGGGCCCGCCGACGATCGCGGACAGCACCCCCAACGGCAGCTCCTGGTAGTCGACGAGGGTCCGGGCGGCGAGGTCGGCGACGATGACGACGATCGCGCCCCCGAGGGCACTGGCCGGCAGCAGCAGTCGGTGCCCGGGGCCGGCGACCATCCGGACCAGGTGCGGCACGACCAGGCCGACGAAGCTGATGATGCCGGTGAAGGCGACCGCCGCCGCACCGAGCAGCGCGGTGACCACGATCATCCGGGTCCGCAACCGTTCCACGTCGACCCCGAGGTGGCGGGCGGACCGCTCGCCCAGGGCGAGCAGGTCGAGCCGGCGGGCGTCGGCGAGGGTGGCGAGCAGCCCGACCGCGAGGCAGGGCGCGGCCAGCGAGACCGCCGACCAGTTCGCCTGGGCCAGGCTGCCGAGGTTCCAGAAGGCGATGGCCTGCACGCCCGACTCGTCGGCGACGAACATCAGCAGCCCGATGGCGGCACCGGCGACGGCGTTGACCGCGACCCCGGTGAGCACCAGGGTGACCACCTCGGTCCGGCCACCGGAGCGGGCCAGCAGGTAGACCAGCCAGGCGGTGGCGAGGCCACCGGCGAACGCGGCGGCGGGCACCGTCCAGCCACCGAGGACGGTGACACCGGTGACGATGGCCAGCGCCGCGCCGACCGCCGCGCCCGCCGAGACGCCGATGATGCCCGGTTCGGCCAACGGATTGCCGAACACCCCCTGCATCACCGCACCGGCACAGCCGAGCGCGGCGCCGACCACGGCGGCGAGCGCGACCCGGGGGAAGCGGACCAGCCACAGCGCGCTCTCGCCGTGCGGGGCGGCGGGCCGGGGGCCGAGGTCCAGGCCGAGGCGGTGCAGCACCGAGCCGAGCACCTCGGCCGGGGCGACGGCCACCTGACCCCGGCCGGCGGCGATCAGGGCGACCAGCAGTAGGCCGGCGGTGAGCCCGGCGAGCAGGACCGGCCCGCGCCGGACCGGACGGCGGCGGTCCCGGCCGACACCGGTGTCCCCGGTGGCCGGTCGGGTGTCGGTGGCGGTCATCGCGGGCCCCGGCAGTGCAGCGCGTCGGCCAGGGCCCGCACCACCCGGCCGGAGCGGGTGCCGAAGGTGAGCAGGACGCCGTCGTCCATGTCGATGACGCGGCGGGCGGCCCCGGCCGGGGTCTGCCCCACCCCGGGGAGCTTGAGCAGTCCGTCGACGCCGCCGACGGACTCCAGTCCACCGCTCATCACCAGCAGCACGTCCGGGGCCGCGTTGATCAGGCCCTCACTGGTCAGCGGGCGGAACTTCGCCAGGCCGATCGCGGTGCCGGCGTCCACTCCCCCGGCTGCCTCGATCATCGCGTCGGAGCCGGCGCCCCGCCCGCCGATCAGGTAGACCCCGGCGGTGCCGCGCAGATAGAGGAAGGCGACGCGGGGGGCCGGGCCGTCGGGCGCCCCGGCGCGGGCGGCGGCGATCTCCCCCTCGATCCGGGTGACCAGCCGGTCGCCGGCCGCGCCGACACCGAGCGCCGCCGCGATGGCCCGGACGTGCCCGGGGACGGCGTCGAGGCTCTGCTCGGCGGCCACCAGGACCACCGGGATGCCGGCGGCGCGCAGTTGCCGCAGCGTCTCGGGTGGACCGATGCTGTCGTCGGCGAGGATCACCGTCGGGGCGAGGGCGAGCACCGCCTCGGCGGACAGGTCGTGCCCGGCCGGGGTGACCACCGGCAGGTGCGCGGCGGCCGGAAAGGTGGTGGAGGTGTCCCGGCCGACGACGTTGCCGCCGAGCCCGAGGCTGAACACGATCTCGGCGATCGAGCCGTAGAGGTTGACCGGCAGGATGCGCGCGGCGTCGGTGACCGTGCTGGCGACGCCGTCGGCGGAGGTGACGGTGACGGGCAGGGCCGGGGCCGGCGGCGGGTCCAGCGGGGTGACGTCGGTGTCGGGCAGGGTGGCGGTGACCGGGCCGCAGGACGTCGGTGTGGTCGACCGCGCCTCGGCCGCCGGGTCGGTGCAGCCGACCAGGGCACCGGCGAGCAGCACCAGGACGAGCGGCAGCGCGCGCCGGGTCACGACGTGGCCCGGCGGCGACGGCGACGACGCAGGCCGGCGAGCAGCGCCACCCCGAGCAGGGGTACGACCAGCACGGCGAGCCACCAGCGGTCGGTGTCGGAGGCGGCGCTGACCCGGGTCACCTGCGCCTGGCCGGCCTGGTCGGTCCGGCCCGCCTGGTCGGCCCCGCCGCCGGCCCCGGCGGGGACGCTCCCGGTGGGGCCGGCGGCAACCGACGCCGGGCCCGCGCCGGTGGGCGCGGCGACCGCGCCGGTCGGTGCCGCCGCCGGTGGCGTGGTCCGACCGGTGCTGCCGCCGACACCGGTCGTGGCCGGGGCGGCCGCGGTGGTACGCGCCGGAGCGGCCCCGGCGGCGAAGGTGATCGGCACCCGGACGTCCTGGGAGCGGTCGGCGGTGCGGGTGTGGTCGGTCCGGGAGGCGACCACGCACCGGCGGACGGTGCAGTCCACGTCGCCGATGCGGGTGGCCACGGTGAGGCTGACCCGGAACGAGCCGCCGGCGCCGTACGGCACGGCCAGGCCCTCCCCGTAGGAGGGCGGGTTGGAGGAGATCCAGTGCGACGCGCCGGTGCTGCCGGTGGTGTCGGCCCCGCCGCCGCACGGGCTGGGGGCGACGCCGGCCCCGTTGTCCACACAGAAGGCGACGTAAATGCCCTTGGTGACGTCGTACCCGCTGCCGGCGACGGTCACCTTCGCCCCGGTGCGGCCCACCCCGGCGCTGGGGGTGACGGTGAGGGTCTGCCCGGCAGCGCCCCGACCGGTGCCGGCGTGGGCCGGCGTCGGCAGCACGCCAACACCGAGAGTGATCAGGGTGGCGGTCAGAACGGCGCGACGCAGTGCTCGCATCAGGCTCCCCCCATGACGGATCGGGCCGGCTGACACACCGACCGTAGCTAAGGTTTGCCTAACCTAAGCGAGAGATCCGCAGTTCACAAGGGGTTCTTCGGATCAAGATCTTCAACCTGTCGCCCACTGTGCTCCGGTAGTTAGGTTTGCCTAACCTCAACCACTGTCCGTATTGGGCACAAGAGAGGGAGCAGCATGGTCAGATCCAGAACCGGTACCGGTCGGTGGCGGTCGGCGCGGTGGGCGGCAGTCGCCCTGCTCGGCGCATCGGCCGCACTCATCGGTGTCAGCCCCGCCCAGGCCGCCGGGACGGACATCCGCTCCGGCAGCCTGACCTGGGGTTTCAAGGCGTCGTTCCGCGCCTACGTCAACACCGGCAACGGCAACCCGCCGATCGCGGCCAGCGAGGGCGCCAGCATCAACAGCGACGGCACCTTCACCTTCCCCGCCAAGGGCGGCACGCACGACCCCGACACCGGCGCCATCGACGCCAGGTACGGCGGAAAGATCGTCTTCTCGTACCCGGCGCACTTCTTCACCATCTCGTTGGCCAACCCGACGATCGTCGTCACCGGTGGCACCACGTCCGTCACGGCGGACGTCGACCTGCTCACCACCGCGGCCGAGCCGGTGTCGGTCCGGCAGGCCACCATCGCCACCATCGACGGCAAGCCCGGTGGCAGCGGTGGCACGGTGACCGCGACCAACCTGGCGGCGACGTTGACCGCCGAGGGCGCCTCGGCGTTCAACGGCTTCTACTCCGCAGGCTCCGCGCTCGACCCGCTGTCCTTCACCTTCTCCACCGGTGGCGGCAGCGGACAGACCGGGCCGGCGGTCGGCGTCACCCCGGCCACCGGGTTGGACCCGGCCGGGGCGACGATCACGGTCACCGGCAGCGGTTTCGACCCGGAGGCCAACGGGGCGGCGGGGATCTATGTCTCCTTCGGCCCCAAGGTCGACGAGCACTGGACGAACGCCGGCGTCCTCCAGGTCACCAAGTGGGTCAACAAGACGAACGAGCCGACCGAGGCCCGCGACCGCCTCAACGCCGACGGCACGTTCCGCACCACCCTGCCGATCAGCGCGGTCTACACCGACCGCACCGGCACCCGGGTCGATTGCACTGCGGTGCAGTGCTACGTGATCACCTTCGCCGCCCGTGGCGCGGCCGACCGGAGCCAGGACACCTTCACCCCGGTGACGTTCAGCCGTACCCCGGCCGGTGGCGGCGACGCCAGCCAGCAGATCACCACCACCGTCACCGGTGGCGCGCTGACCCTCGGCGTGACCGGTTCCTCGGTGACCCTGCCGGCGGTCAGCAACGGGCAGGTCACCAACGGGGCACTGAACGCCGCCACCGTGGCCGACCTGCGCGGCACCAACGCCGGCTGGAGCCTGGTCGGGCAGGTCGCCGACTTCGCCTCGGCCAGCGGCGGCGCCATCGCCGCCGACAACCTCGGTTGGACGCCGAGCGCCACCGTAGGCGTCGACGGTCTCGCCGGGGCCCCCGGCGTGGTCACCCCGGGCGCGCCCGCCGCGCCCGGTGCCGGCCTGGGCACGGCACGTGCGCTGTGCACCTCGGCCACCGGCGCGAGCAACGGCACCTTCACCTGTGGCGCCCAACTCCACCTCGGAGTCCCGGCGTCCGCCCCGGCGGGCGACTACAGCGCGGTGCTGACCCTCACCCTCTCCTGATTCGGCACCACACCGGTGGGACGGGACCCGCTCCCGTCCCACCGGCCCGACCACTCCCCGGAGCCCGGCATGTCCCTGCGTACCGCCCTGTCCCGGACGAGCGCCGCCCTCGCCGCCGCGCTGCTCGTGGCGACCGCCCTGCCCGCGCCGGCCCACGCCGCGCCCACCCCCTCCCCCGGCACCGCAGCCGGCGTCGGGGAGACCGGCGCGGCCCGCTGGGCCGTCCAGCCGTCCAGCGCCAAGGGCCCGACCGGGCGCAACTACTTCATTTACGACCTGGCCCCGGGCAGCACCCTGACCGACCACGTCGGCATCACCAACCTCGGCGACCGCCCGGTCACCTTCGCCGTGTACGGCACCGACGCGTACAGCGCCGCCGACGGCGCGTTCGCCCTGCTGCCGGCGGACCGGCCGGCCACCGACGTGGGTTCCTGGATCAGCGTCGACCGGCGCGAGTGGACGATCCCGGCGGGCAAGCGGGTCGACATCCCGTTCCGGCTCGCCGTGCCGGCCAACGCCACCCCGGGCGACCACACCGGCGGGGTGATCGGGGCGGTCGCCCGGGTCCGGACCACCGCCGACGGGCAGCGGGTCCTGGTCGACCAGCGACTGGCCGCCCGGGTCTACCTGCGGGTCAACGGCCCGGTCCGGCCGGCCGTCACCGTCGAGGCGGTCGACGTCTCCTACGACAACCCGGTCAACCCGTTCGCCGGTGGCGACGTGGTGGTCCGCTACCGGCTGCGCAACGACGGCAACGTCCGGCTCGGCGGCAGCGGCACGGTGACCGTCGACGCGCCCTTCGGGTGGGAACAGGCCCGCACCTCCCCCACCGACCTGCCGGAGCTGCTGCCCGGGGCCACCTTCACCGTCACCGAGCGGATCACCGGCGTACCCCCGCTGCTGCGCCTGACCGCCGCGGTCGACATCGCGGCCACCAGCACGGACACCGCGCTGCCGCCGGTGGTCCGCGCCGCCGGGATCTGGGCCCCGCCCTGGCTGCTGCTGGCCCTGCTCGCCGCTGCGGCCGGTGGGGGCGGGCTGCGGTGGTGGCGACGACGGGACGCGCCGACCGCCGGCCGGGTGACCACCCCGGGCCCCGCCGACGCCCCCGCCGGGCAACCGCCCGCCCCCAGCCCCGCCGATCAACGGCCGGCCCCGGGCCCCACCGGCGCTCCCGCCGATCAGCGAACCGCCCCGGGCCCCACCGACGCCCCGGCCGCACCGCAACCGGCCGCCAAGGCCGCGTCGGGCGGTACGGCCGCCGGGCCGGTTCCGGGTGTCGACCCGCGCCCCGACGCCCGACGCCCCGACGCCTCATGACCCGACCGGTCCGCGCCGTCGTCCTGCTGGCTGTGGTCGCCGTCCTGACGACGCCGGCCCCCGGGGCAGCCGCCAAGGTCGATGCCACGGAGGGCGGCGGCGGTGGCGCGGCAGCCGCCGGACCGGGCGTCACCCTGCCCGCCGGAGCGCTGCGGGTCGGGCAGCGGGTGCTGGTCAGCCTGGACGGCTGGCCCGCCGGCACCGTCCAGATCGAGGTGTGCGGCAACGCCGCCCAGCGCGGAGCGCTCGACTGCGCGACCGGGGCCGCCACCCACGGTCAGGTGCCGCCGGTCGGCCGGGCCACCCTGCCGGTGCTGTTGGCCGCCCCGCCGGTGGCCTGCCCGTGCGTGCTGCGGGTCCGGACGCCGACCGGCACGGCCACCGCCGTCGCCGACCTGACGCTGGCCGGGGTGACCGCCCCGGCCGTCGCGCCGACCGCCCCGGCGGAGCTGACCCTGGTGGCGTTGCGGGCCGCCGACCGGTCCGGGCCGCGCGGGTGGTTCGGCCTGCCGGGCGTACTCGCGGTGCGGATCACCGTGCACAACCCCGGCCCGCAGGAGATCACCGATCCTGCGTTCCAGCTGACCGTCGGGCCGCCCGGCCGGGCCCGGACCATCGTGGCCGCCCCGGCGGTGGGCACCATCGCCGCCGGGCAGACCCGGGAGTACCACGTCGCGGTGCCCACCGACGCGGCCCCGTTCGGCCGGTACGAGGTGGATGGTCGGATCGCGGTGCCCGGTCGGCCGCTCGCGTTCACCGTGTCGGCGGCCCGGCGGCCCTGGGGACTGCCGGTCGCCGCCGCCGTTCTCACGGTCGTGCTGCTGCTCGCCCGGCCGGCACGACGCCCACCGCCCGGCGCGACGCCGGCGGAACCCGTCGACAAATAGTCGCTTGCACAAATAATGGTTTGCATTATGGTGGGGCCGTGCCCACCGCCCCCGTGCCCACCGCCCCCGTACCCACCGCCCCCGTACCCACCGCCCCCGTACCCACCGCACCCGTACCCGTCGCACCCGGCCCGGATCTCGACGCGGCCTTCGCCGCGCTCGGCGACCCGGTCCGGCGTGCCCTGGTGGCCCGCCTCGCCCGCGGGGATGCCACGGTGGGGCAGCTCGCCGCGCCGTTCGACCTGACCCCGCAGGCCATCTCGCACCACGTCGGGGTGCTGCGCCGGTGCGGCCTGGTCGAGCAGCGACGCGAAGGCACCCGACGCCCGTGCCGGCTCAGGACCGATCAGCTCTCGCTGCTCGGCACCTGGATCGACGAGCAGCGGCGCACCTGGAACGACCGGCTCGACGCCCTGGAGCAACACCTCACCGACGACGGGGCGGCCCGGTGACCGCCGCGCAGCTGCGCGGCGACGAGCTGATCGCCCGACGGCAGCTCGCCGCGCCACCCGAGCGGGTCTGGGCCGCGTTCACCTCGCCGGCCGGCATCACCGCCTTCTGGGGCGGCTCGCACGCCGCCGTGCCACCCGGATCGGTGACCGTCGACCTGCGCCCCGGGGGAGAGTTCGCGCTCGACAGCCGCGCGCCGGACGGCCGCACCCACCGGCTCCGGTTCGTCTACGTGCGCGTCACCGCACCACACGAACTCGTCTTCGACGAACCGGTCACCGGCCTGCGCACGATCGTCACCCTCCGCCCCACCGCCGACGGCACGGACCTCACCGTCCACCAGCGACGGCTCCCCCCTGAGCTACGCACCACCCAGGCGGTCGACGGGCTCACCGCGATCCTCGACGCCCTCGCCGCACACCTGCGCCAGTCCACCTGAAGCCTGCACCAGCCCACCTGAAGACGGAGCAGCCATGACCCAGCAGACCCAGCGCGACCTCGTCGCGGAGTACTTCGCCGGGTTCCGGGCGAGCGACCACCCGCGCATCCTCGCGACCCTCACCGACGACGTCGAGTGGGTCATCCACGGGCACCGGACCACCCACGGCCGGGCGGAGTTCGACGGCGAGATCGAGAACCCGGCGTTCACCGGCAGCCCGGCGCTCGACGTCCACCGCGTCCACGAGGACGGCCCGGTCGTCGTCGTCACGGGCGAGGGCCGGGGCGTCAGCGTCGACCACGGGCCGTTCCGCTTCGCCTTCAACGACCTGTTCACCTTCCGCGACGGGCTGATCGCCCGGGTCGACTCCTACGTCGTCCCGCTGCCGTAAGGCGACGGGCCCCGCCATACAAGAACCGGCACGCCGGGTGGGGCCGGCTGTCCGGCCCCCTCCGCCGAGCGGCGGCTAGCGCGGGCCTGACCCGCCCGTGCGCTGCACCTGGGGCAGAACCTCGCCGGCAAGCCACTCCAACGCCGCAGCCACCAGGCGACCGTCGATGGGCATCCACAGCGAGCACATCGACACCCCCGCGTCGGCGAGCCGGCCCAGGTCCTCGATGATCGACTCGGTGCTGGCGTCGGTGCCGCCGATCAGCCGGCCCGGCGCGGGCCGGGCCGCCGGCACTCCCGGTGGTACCAGGAACCCGACCGTGCTGATCCCGATCGTCGCCGGGTCACGTCCCGTGCCGTCGGCCAGTTCCTCGATCCGACGCCGGAAGCGGCGGGCCTCCTCGTGGTCGATGCCGGAGCCGTGCCAGCCGTCCCCGAACCGCAGCGCCCGCCGGATCGCCGCGTCGCTGTGCCCACCCACCCAGATCGGTGGCCCGCCGGACCGGTACGGGGGGACGCCGATGTGGGTGTCGCGCAGGCTCGCGAACCTGTCGTCCAGGTCTGCGGTGGTGCCGGCCCAGAGGGCCTTCATGATCTCCAGGCTCTCGTCGGTCCGCCGGCCACGGAGCCGGAGCGGCACCCCCAGCGCGGTGAACTCCTGCGGGTTCCATCCGGTGCCGACGGCGACCGTCAGCCGACCCGCCGACACGGCGTCCAGCGTCGCGAGCTGGTTGGCCAGCACCACAGGTTGGTAGTAGGGCAGGACCAGCACGCTCGTCGCGATCCCCAGGTGGGTCGTCGCCCCGGCGACCGCCGCCAGCAGGACCACCGGGTCGAAGCCGGTGCCGTGCGGGTTCTCCAGCACGTGGTTGGCCATCAGCACGTAATCCAGGCCGATCCGCTCGGCGTCCCGCGCCGCCCGGAGCATGGCGGCACCCGCGTCGCCCGGCCACGCCTGCGGTTCGAGCGAGAGTCCGAATCTCATCGTGACCACTCGTCGGCCATGCGTGCCTCGGTGCGGGCCATCGCCGACTCGGTCGCCAGGAGCTGCCGGGCGAGCCGCCCGCGCAGGTCCTGGAGAGCGGCGATCCGCCGGTCCAGGGCGCCGAGCCGGTCGGTGGCGACCCGGAGCGCGTCGGGGCACCGGGGCAGGGTGCTCAACGGCTCGTCGAGGCAGCCCTTGTCGATCGAGAGCCGGATGTCCTCGATGGTGAGGCCGGAGTCCAGCAGCTCGTGGATGTTCCGGACCCTGACCACCGCCGACTCGTCGTACTCCCGATAGCCGTTGGCGGCACGGCGTGGCGCGATCAGGCGCTGCTGCTCGTAGTACCGCACCGACCGGGGGCTGACGCCGCAGTGGCGCGCGAGTTCTCCGATCCGCATGTCGCTGGTCCCCTTCCGCACCTGGCGATGCTAGAACCCTGACATCAATGGCAAGGTCAAGTCATCGCGTGCGCGGCGGGACCGGACGTCGCGCGCAGGAAGGCGGGGTGGCCCCCTGACCGGGCCACCCCGCTCCAGCGCGCCCTACCGGTCGGGCGGGTACGACACCCCGCCCACCGGTCACCGGGCGAGCGGTCAGAAGCGCGCCCAGTCGTCGGCGGCCGGCCGCCACACGTCGATGTTGCGCGGGTCCACCGCCATCCGCCGGGCCCGGTGCGTCTCGTGCTCCTCGGGGGTGAACACCCGGTGCCGGTCGCACAGCTCGTAGCGCGGCCCGTGCCGGGTGTCGTGCATGTAGAAGGCGATCGACGTCGAGGCCGAGTGGTTGACCAGGTCCGAGGCGATCGGGATCTGCTTGTACTGGGCCCGCGCCCGGCCGCGCATCACGTGGTCGAAGCTCTTCATCATGAAGCACAGGTGCGCGACGTAGAACTCGTTGTTGCGCTGGATCGCCAGGCTGTGGTGATAGCGGTCCTCGCTGCGCAGGAAGACCGTGACGTCGCCGACGTGGTCGGACTCCTGGAAGCCGAGCACCGTGGTATAGAACGCCAGCGTCTCGTCGTACTTGTCGGTGGCCAGGAAGGGGTGTACCAGGTCCAGCGGGCGCAGCTCGATCAGCGGCGGCTCGGCGTACTCCTGGAACTCGGTGAACAGCTCGACGATCAGCCCGTTGGGGTCGCGGACGGCGAAGCCCCGCTGGACCAGGCCCTTGACCCGGTCGGCCAGCTCGAACACCTCGTGCCCGGCGGCGGTGACCCGCTCGCGCAGGTCGTCGAGGACCGCGTCGTTCTCGACGCTGAACCCGACCGCGGTGGTCCACGACTCGGTGCGCTGCGGCGCGGCGATCAGCTCGATGCTGTGGTGTTCCAGGTCGGCGCGCAGGAACGCGTACTCGTCGTCGTGCTGCTCCAGTTGCAGCCCGACGTGGTACTGGAGGAACTCGATGGAGGCGGCCAGGTCGGGCACCTCGATCCGGGCGTACTCCATGCCGTACGGCCCACGGCGGCGGGCGGTGGCCTCGGTGGTCATCTGTGACCCCTCTCGATGGGCTGGGCGTCCCCGGCGGTGGGGAGACTGACGATGGCCTGACGCGCGACGACCGGCCGCCAGCGTTCCCGGACGAACTGCTCGTGCGAGTCGCTGTGCAGGTAGTCGAGCAGGTCCTGCTCGGTGGGGAACTCCACGACGAAGCCGTGGGTCATGCTGGTGTCCCGGGTGCTGACGTTGACCCCGCTGCGCCAGTTGCGCATCGCGGGATAGCGGCGCGGGAAGGTCTCCAGCTCGGCCAGGACGGACTCGGCCGCGCCGGGCGGCAGGTCGTCGCGGAACCGGAAGACCAGGATGTGAGTGATCATGGCAGGCCGGCTCAGAGGATGAAGCTGAGTCGGGCGCCGGGGTCCATCGACTCCATCACCGGCACGGCCCGGCGCAGTCGGAACCGCAGCCCGTCCGGGTCGACCTTGAGCACGTGCTCGTACCGGCCGACGTAGGTGTAGGCGCCGCCGTCGCGGTAGCGGTGGATGAGGAAGTTGGCGCTGATCCAGACGGTCTCCGCGCCGGCCTCCAACAGCAGCACGTTGGAGATCATCCGGTGGGTACGCGAGTGCGGGTTCTCGGCGTGCGCCTTGCGGCTCTTGAGCCGCTTGACCCGGGCCTGGATCAGCTCGTAGTCGTCGGCGACGAAGTACCCGGCGGTGGTGGCGTCCCAGCCGGCCCAGTCGGTGGTCGGCACCTCCAGCCGGCCGCCCGGCTCGATCAGGGTGAGCCACTCGTCGAGCCGCCACTCGTCGAGCAGTTGGGCCTCCCGGTAGAGGAAGTCCTCCACCTCGGCCCGGGTCACCTCACGCGACTCCACCTTGACCACTCCCCTGGGGCTACCGACCGTCGTTGACATCGCGCTCACTTGCCCGCACCACCCGCGGCGGGTCCGGCGGCGGGCGTACCGGCCGGCGGGTCGCCGGCCACGCTGGTGCTCGCCCCGACCACCTCGGCCCAGCGTCGCCAGAAGCTGCGCATCGCGCCCTCGTCGATCGAGCGGCCCTGGTTGCCCTGCTTCTCGTTGGCCATGCCCCGGGACATGTCGCTCCAGTCGTGCGCGGGGTCGACCGAGTCGGCGGTCGCGGTGATGCCGCGCTGCACCGCCTCGTACGCCTCGATGTCGTCGGGGGTGGCGAGGCCGCCCGGCCCGACGAAGCTGACCATCGTCTTGATCCGCAGCGCGCGGACCGACTCCGGCTCGCCGACCTCGACGAACTGCCAGGCCCGCACGTCGGTGCGGTCGGCGGCGACGGGTTCGAGCTGCCGGATGGTCAGCGCCTCCAGGTCGAACAGCAGCAGGTTGGGGAAGACGAACAGGATGCGGCTGGCGTCGGCCACCTCGGCGGCGAGTTCGGGGCCGAGACGGGCCTCCAGCTCGCGGCGCTTGGTGACGGTGCGGGTCTTCTCCTCGTCGCCGAAGCGGGGTTCCCACACCATCCCGATCCGGCCGTTGTGCCCGGTGAGCACGAGCAGCCCGTGGCCGCCGCCGAGGTCGTAGGCGTACTGGTCGTCGTCGGTGACGGCGAAGCCGGTCTCGCGCAGGTAGCCGACGAAGGTGTTGTGGGTGGGGGCGAAGTGGTAGCCGTCCATCGCGTTCTCGACGGCCAGCTTCCAGTTGCCCTTCACGCTGTAGAGCTGCACGCCCGGCAGGGTGGTCATGCCGTGCTCGCCGATCTTGGCGGTCAGCGACATGTAGTGCGCGGCCGGGCCGAGGTGGGTCAGCAGGTCCGGCACGTCCGGGTCGAAGGAGACGAAGACGAATCCCTCGTGGATCTGGAGCCGGGCCACCTGCCGCAGGGCCATCGAGGCCCGGAAGGCGGGGTCGTCGGGGTACGCGTCGTCGCCGGGCAGCGCGGCCAGGTCACCTGCGTTGCTGAACGCCCAGGCGTGGTAGAAGCACTGGAAGAACTTGGTGTTGCCCTCGCTGTGCCGGCACAGCACGGTGCCCCGGTGGGTGCAGGCGTTGAAGAAGGCCCGCACCTGGCCGTCGGCGTCCCGGCAGAAGATCAGCGGTCGACCGCCGAGGGTCCGGGTCTTGAAGTCCCCCGCCTTCGGAATCTCGGTCTCGTGGCCGAGATAGAGCCAGGTGTGATTCCAGATCCGGTCGACCTCGGTCCGGAAGACCTCCGGGTCGCGGTACGCCGAGCGGTGCACCCGGAACCGCAGCGCCTCCCAGTCCTCGTCGATCATCGCGCCGGCTGCACCGAGCGGACGTACCGGCGTCTGCTGCGCCATCACCTCACCGCCTTCTACGTCATGCGAGACAGCATCTCGCTACACGATGCTGCTACTCCGCCATGGCAACTGTCAAGAGCAGGGCAGACTCCGGCACCGGGTTACTCGCTGTTAATACGAACGCAACACGTACCTGCTGATTCGCCGGCCACGATGCCCCACATCCGACTCGGCCCGGCCGATCCGCCCCACGGCGATCACCGGCCCCCGGATGCGGCCCGCGCACCCCGTCGCCGGCCGCCGGCCACCCGCACCGGGCAGCGCCGTCCCGTCGCACCGCCAGCCGGTGTCACCCCTCCCGGAGGATGTCATGCTCCAGCCGCACGATGGCCCGATCGGTGGAACCCACTACCTGCCCAGCACCCCGGACACCTGCCTGTGGGGCCGGCTGCCCAACCGGCGGCACGAACCCGTGCTGCGGGTCGGCTCCGGCGAGACCGTGACCATCGACACGCTCAGCCACGAGGGGATCCTGGAGGACCAGGGGCGCGACCCCGTCGGCTACCTCAAGCAGTTCGACGTACCCACCGACCAGGTGCTCACCGACGCCCGCAACCTGGCCGCCTCCGACGTCGCCCACGACTACGACGCCGACGGCCCGCACGTGGTCACCGGGCCGATCACGGTGGCCGGGGCCGAACCCGGCGACCTGCTCCGGGTCGAGGTCGTCGACCTGCTCATCCGCGCCCCCTACGGCTTCATCAGCAGCCGGCACGGCTACGGCGCGCTGCCCGGGGAGTACCCGCTCACCCCGACCGACACCGGCCCGGACGGCGACGGTCCCCGGGAGTACGGCACCGTCAGCCACTTCACCCCGGTGGTCCACCACGGCGGCCGGTTGTTCGGCACCCTGCCGTACGGCGACGGTCGCGCGGCCCGCTTCCCCCTCGCGCCGTTCCTCGGCCTGATGGGCGTCGCCGTCGACACCGACGAGCCGGTCCACTCGGTGCCGCCCGGCGCCTTCGGCGGCAACCTCGACATCAACGAGTTGCAGGTCGGCTCGGCCCTCTACCTGCCGGTGCAGCTGCCCGGGGCGGGTTTCTACGCCGGTGACCCGCACTACGCCCAGGGCGACGGCGAGGTGGCGCTGACCGCCCTGGAGGCACCGCTGCGGGCCACCCTGCGGCTGTCGGTCATCCCCCGGGCGCAGGCCGGCCTGCTGCTCGGCGGGATCGACGGACCGTTCGGCGAGACCGCCACCCACTGGCTGCCGGTCGGCCTGCACAGCGATCTCGACGAGGCGATGCGGCGGGCCGTCCGGGCCGCCGTCGACTTCCTCGTCCGCACCCAGGGCATGCCCCCGCAGACCGCCCTGGCCTACCTCAGCGCCGCCGCCGATTTCGAGGTCAGCCAGGTCGTCGACGGGGTGAAAGGCATCCACTGCCTGATCCGCAAGGCCGACTTCCCGGCCCACTTCTGACCGGAGCGCGTGACGTCCCGGCCCGTGGCACCGTGCTGCGGGCCGGGACCGGGAGGTCGGCAGCGGACCCGGATCGACCGGGTGGCACCTCAGCGCCCGCCCCGCCGGTGCAGCCGCCGCCACGCCGCTGCCCCCGACCGGGACAAGCCGGGGGCAACGCGCGCAGCCGGCCGGAGCCGGGCCGCTCCCTCGCCGCAAACGGCACGACGGGCGGCAGAATCAGGACCGCAGGCGGGCAGGTCAGGCGGCGGTGGGCACCTCGGCGCGGCGCGGCGCGGCGGCCATCGCCCCCGGGCGGGTGACCGTGACCGCCGCCGCCCGGCTCGCCCACCGGGCCGCCTCGTCGATCGCCGCGCCGTCGAGCAGCGCGTCGGCCAGGGCGGCGCAGAAGGTGTCCCCGGCACCGGTGGCGTCCACCGCGTCGACCTGCTCCGCCGGCACCAGCCACTGCCGGTCGGTGGTCACCACCAGCGCGCCGTCACCGCCGAGGGTCACCACCACCGGCCCCCGGGTGCCCAGCGAGCGGGCCATCGCGGCCAACCCGTCGACCCCGGCGTCCGTCGCCGACGCACCGGCCAGGGCGGCCAGCTCGCCCCGGTTGGGCACCAGCACGTCGACCCGGGCCAGGGTCGCCGGGTCGACCGGGCGGGCCGGGGCCGGGTTGAGCACCACCAGGCCCTCCGCCAGGCGTACCGCCTCGGCCACCACCGCGGCGTCGACCTCCTGTTGCAGCAGCACCGCCCGCGCCGACCCGAGCAGGTCCCGCAGGGGCGCGAGGTGCTCCGGCGCGAGCCACATGTTCGCCCCCGAGCTCACCGCGATGGTGCTGTCGCCGTCGGCGGTGACCAACACGATCGCCTGCCCGGTCGGCCGGGGGGCACGCAGCACCGATTCGGTGGCCACCCCCTCGGCGGCGATCAGCCCGAGCAGCCAGTCCCCGTCGGCGTCGATGCCGACCGCGCCGACCATCGCCACCCGGCGACCCAGCCGGGCGGCGGCGACCGCCTGGTTGGCGCCCTTGCCGCCGCCGGTGCGCCGGTGGTCGGCCGCACCGAGCACGGTCTGACCGGGGGCGGGCAGCTCGTGCAGCGGCACCACCACGTCCACGTTGAGGCTGCCCACCACGACGATGTCGGTCATCACGGTCAGCCCTGTCCCGGACGCCAGGCGTGCGGCAGGAAGTCCGCCCGGGGCGGGGCGAAGACGTCCACGTTGATGCACGGGCCCTCGGTCGGTTCGATGTAGTGCTCCGCGCCGCGCGGCACCAGCAGCAGCGAGCCCGGCCCCATCGGGTGCGGCACGCCGTCGACGTAGTAGTTGCACCGGCCGCCGAGGATCAGCACCAGCTGGTCGAAGTCGTCGTGGTGGTGCGGGTTGAGGTCCATCCCGACGGCCAGCTCGTGCCAGGCGAAGAGGACCTCGTCGGTGGCGTACACCTTGCGGCGTACCCCCGGGCGGACCTCGGTGGCCGGGATGTCGTCCCAGTTGACCGAGATGCCGTACAGCTGCGCATTGAGCATGTGAACGCGTCCCTTCTCAGGCGGGTCAGGCAGGTGCGGCGAGCCGTCGCAGGCCGGCACCGAGCAGTTGCAGGTCCGAGCCGACGACGAGGTACCGCGCGTCGGTCAGGCCGTAGCGGCCCAGCGCCCCGACGGAGCGCTCGGCGACCCACCCGCCGAGAGCGGCCCCGGTCGCGCGGGCCGCGTCGGCGATGTCCCCGGTGCGCCGCAGCAACGGCCCCGGGTCGTCGGTGCCCGACAGGCCCAGGCTCACCGCCAGGTCGGTGGTGCCGACGAAGCCGACGTCCACCCCGGTCAGCAGGGCGGGCAACGGGTCGTCGGTGGTCGCCGTCTCGATCTGCGCCACCAGTACGGGCGGGTGCGCGGCCTCCGCCGCCAGGTACCGGTCCAGTCCGTCGCCGCCGTACCCGGCCGACGGGTGCGCCAGGCTGATGCTGCGCCGCCCGTGTGGGGCGTACCGGCTGGCCGCGCGCAGCGCCTCGACGTCGGCCCGGCGACGCACGGTCGACAGCTGCACCCCGACGGCCCCGGCCTCCAGCAGCCGGTTGACCTGGCCGGGGTCGACGGCCGGCACCCGGACCAGCGCCGGCAGGCCCGCCAGGGCGGCGAGCCGGAGCTGGTCGGTGGCGGTGCGCTCGTCCAGCCCGGAGTGCTCCAGGTCGACCACGACGAAGTCGACGCCGGCGCGGGCGGCCAGGGCGATCACGTCGGCACCGGGCAGCTTGACGAAGGTGCCGACGAGCTGCCCGCCGCCGCGCAGCACGGCCCGCAGCCGGGCGCGGGACCCGTGCACGCCGGTGGGCGTCGTCGGCTCGGCGGACGTCGACGCCTGCGTCGACCCGGCGGGCATCGACGCCGCACTACCCGGCGTCGACCCGGTGGACGTCGACGCCGCGCTCCCCGGCTGCGGCTCGGCGGCGGACATCAGCGGGTCACGCCCCGGTGGCGGGCAGGCCGCGCCACGGCACGGTCGGCACCTGCTCACCGGCGAGCAGCACCACGCTCGGCTCCAGCCGGGGCGCGGTGATCTTGTTGCCGGCGGCGTCGGGCAGCACCGCCTCCTCCGCCTCGGCCAGCACGGTGACGTGGGCCGGGCCGCCCTCGACCAGGCTGCCGTAACCCTCGGCGTCCAGGCCGGTCAGCCGGGCCGGTGCGGACGTCACCCGGGGCACCAACTGCTCCAGGGTCATCCCCATCGCCCGCAGCTTGGCCATGCTGGTGACCAGGTCGAAGACCGGGCCGCGCCAGTTGCGGGCGCTGGTGTCCGAGGTGACCACGTCGGGCAGGAAGCCCTGCGCGATCGCCGGCCGGGCGACGGCGAAGCTGAGGTTGCTCTTGCCGTGGGCGGATTCGAACAGCACCCCGCGCTCGCGGGCGGCGTACACCTCGGGCAGCACGGTGCCGTCGTGGAGGATGCCGTACGGCTTGCCGGTGTAGCAGTGCGCCACGACGTCGCCGGGGCGCAGCAGGGGCAGGATCACCGGCAGCGGCTCCGGCGTCTCGCCGATGTGGATCATGAGCGGCAGGCCGGCCTCGGCGGCGAGCGCCAGGGACCGCTTGAGCAGCGGACGCCAGTCCAGCCCGACGACGTCCTCGGAGAGCCGGATCTTGAAGCCGCGGACCCGGTGCGGGTTCGCCTCGGCCACCGCCAGCGCGTCCTCGGGGACCAGCGTGCCCGGGTTCATCAGCTCGCCGAACCGGAAGTCGATCAGGCCGAGGACCGAGACGTTGAGGAAGTTCACCAGCCGCATCCGGGCCGGCTCGGCGACGTACCGCTCGAAGGCGGCGAAGGTGGACGCGCCGACCGTGCCGGCGTCGCAGGCGGCGACGACACCCCGGTGCAGGTGCGCCTCGTCCGGCGGGGCGCCGACCTTGGAGACCTCGGCGAAGATGTGGGTGTGCGCCTCGACCAGGCCGGGCAGCACGTACTGCCCGGTGCAGTCGACCACCTGGACGGCGTCGGCGGCGAGGCCGGGCGCGATCCGGGCCACCCGGTCGCCGGTGACCGCGACGTCGGCGACCCGACTGGCCCCGGTCTCGCCGTCGAACACCTGGCCACCGGCCAGCACCAGGTCGTATCGGTCGGAATTCTCACTCATGACATCGGGCTCTCTGTGCGAAGCGAGTGGGTCGACGCGCTGACGGCGGCCGGCGCGGGGTGGTCCGGGCTCTCGGCACGGAACCGGGTACGCAGGGGCAGCACCCCGGCGACGGTGACCTCCACCAGGTCGCCGGGGCCCAGGAAGCAGCCCCGGTCCTGGCCGGTGCCGGTCGGGGTGCCGGTGAGCACCACGTCACCGGGCTCCAGCACCACGTACCGGGTGATCCAGGCCAGCAGCTCGGGCACCGGAAAGATCAGGTCGGCGGTGCTGGCCTGCTGACGCAGCTCGCCGTTGACGGTGGTGCGGACCCCGATGGCCTCGCGGTCGGCGACCGCACCCAGGCCGAGCACGGACGCGCCCAGGGCCCCGAAGCCGGGAAAGCTCTTGGCCAGGGTGGGGTTGCCGGTGGCGGCCATCACGTCCCGGGCGGTCAGGTCGTTGGCGGCGGTGATCGCGGCGAGCTGCGCCCAGACCTGCTCGGCCGGCGTGTGGTGCATCCGCGCGCCGACGACCAGAGCCACCTCACCCTCGTAGTCGGGCTGCTCGCTGACCGAGCCGGGCAGCGGCACGGTGTCCCCCGGGCCGGAACCGGCGCTGGGCGACTTGAGATAGAGCACCGGTCGGGTGGGCAGCGCCCGCCCGGTGGTCCGGGCCTTGCAGTGGTAGTTCAGCCCGACCCCCCACACCGCCCGGGTGCCGGCCAGCGGTGGGCGCAGATCGCCGACGAGGGTCTCCAGCGGCAGCCGGCGACGGACCCGGGCCTCGGCGGCCGGGGTGAGCCCGAGGCCGGCGCGCAGCAGGGCCGCCACGTCCGGGTACGGCAGGTCGAGCAGCTCGACGTCGTCGCCGGTGATCCGGCCCAGCCCGTACCGGGTGACGACCAGGTGCGGGGCGGTGGGCCCCGGGGCGGTCATGCCGCGTCCGAGGAGTGGCCGGGAACGGTGCCCAGCGCCGGGTTGACCAGCGGGGCCAGGTTGTTGACGGCGGCGGCGGCCTCACCGAAGCCGACCGAGATGAGGCGTACCTTGCCGTCGTAGTCGGTGATGTCGCCGGCGGCGAAGACCCGGGGCAGGTTGGTGCGCATCGTCCGGTCCACGGCGACGTAGCGGCGACGCATCTCCAGTCCCCACCGCTCCATCGCGCTGAGGTCGGCGATGAAACCGAGCGCGGCCACCACCGCCTGGGCGGGCAGGGTCTCCCGGCCCTCGCCGCGCACCTCGGCGAGGTGCACCGCCTCGACGGTCTGTTCCCCGTCGATCCCGCACACCTCGTACGGGGTGAGCACCCGCACGGTCGAGTCGTGCAGTTGGGTGACGCTGCGCTCGTGGGCGCGGAACTGCGGCCGTCGGTGCACCAGGGTGACGCTGCGGGCGTACGGCTCCAGGGCCAGCGCCCAGTCGACGGCGGAGTCGCCGCCGCCGACCACCACGACCTCCTGCCCGGTGAGTTCCTCCAGCCGGGGTACGAAGTAGCGCAGCCCCCGGCCGAGGTGGTCGCTGCCGACCGGCAGCTCCCGGGGGGTGAAGGTGCCGATGCCGGCGGTCAGCAGCACCGCCGCCGCCCGGACCTGGGTGCCGACGTCGGTGCCGATCAGCACGTGGTCCTCGGCGCAGGTCAGCTCGACGGCGCTCTCTCCGAGCAGGAACGTCGGCTTGGCGGTGGCGGCCTGGGTGAGCAGGGCGTCGACGAGTTCCTGGCCCCGGACGGCGGGCAGCCCGGCGATGTCGTAGATCGCCTTCTCGGGGTAGAGGGCGGCGATCTGCCCGCCGGGTTCGGGCAGCGAGTCGATCACCGCCACGCTCATCCCCCGGAAGCCGGCGTAGTAGGTGGCGTAGAGGCCGGCCGGCCCGGCGCCGATGATGGCGAGATCGACCTCGTGCCGCGGGGCCATCAGCTGGCGCTTTCCACGACGGCCGGGTGGTCGTGGCCGACCCGGCCGATCTTGCGGGCGCCGCCCGGGGTGCCGATCTCGCTGAAGAACTCGGCGTTGATCGGCCCGAAGCGGGCCCGGTCGGCGGGCAGGTCGTCGAAATGGAAGATCGAGGTGACCGGGCAGACCGGCTCGCAGCGCCCGCAGTCGACGCACTCGTCGGGGTTGATGTACATCATCCGGTCGCCCTCGTAGATGCAGTCCACCGGGCATTCCTCGACGCAGGACCGATCCTGTACGTCCACACATTCGTCGGTGACCACGTAGGTCATCGGTCCTCCTGCGGTTCGGTCGGCCCGCCACATCCGAGCCGACGCGGCAGGTCGGGGCGCGCAGCCGATCCGGCGTGCCGGGCCCGTTCCGTGACGTCGCCGGATGCGGGGGCGATGTCGTTGGGTGTCAGGCCACGCTAGAGACCTGGCCCAGAGTATGTCAACATACGAGACGTCATCTTGAATGAAGTCACGCTGGCGAGAGGAACCGGATGGACGACGAGGTGCCGGCGACCCTGCGCCACGCCGCCGAACGGGCGGTCGACGAGGCCACCCTGCTCGACGCCCTGGCGGCGCTCACCGCGCAGCCGAGCCCGTACGGCCGGGAACGGGCCACCGCGCACCGGGTCGCCGACTGGGCCGCCACCCGCTGGCCCGAGCTGTCCTGGCGGGTCGACCCGGTGCCGCGCACGGCGGCCACGCCGGACAGCGCCAACCTGGTCGGCGGCTCCGACCTCGGTGCACGCCCCGAGTTGCTGATCTACTCACACCTGGACACCTCACTGACCGGTGCCACCGACTTCGACGCCCCGATCACCGGTCGACGCACCCCCGCCCCCGCGCTGGAGCTGTCCGGCCCGGCCCGCGAGGTGGTCAGCGGCTTCGGCCTCGGGGTGGCGCGGGCGGCAGCCGCCGCCGCCCTGGTCGGCTACGCCGCCGCGGCCGAGGCCTGCCGGGCCGCCGGCCGGCCGCACCGGCTGACCCTGCTGCTCGCCGCCACCGGCACCCACCGCGACGATCCCACCGCCGGTCCGGACGACGGGGTGGCGCCCGCCCCCACCACCGGCGGGGTGCTCCACCACCTGCGCGACCGGCCACTGCCGGCCGCCGCGATCGTGGCCAAGACCAGCCCGGGCATCCTCACCGCCGAGCCCGGGGCGATGTTCCTGCGGGTACGACTGTCCAGCGGGTTCCATCCGGCCCTGTTCCGGGACACCGCCACCCCCCCGGGCGGGTTGCTCACCCACCTCGGCGTGCTCGTCGAGGCGCTGGAGGAGTTCCGGCGCGCGCACCTGGCCCGTCGGGCCGACCCGGACGCCCTGGTCGGCGCGGAACTGGGCATCGGGGCGGTCCGGGCCGGCCAACCGGGCAAACCCGACCTGCTGCCCGGGGCGGTCGACGTCCACCTCTACCTGACCACGGTGCCCGGAGACGATCCGGGGCAGATCACCGACGCGCTGCGGGCGACCCTGGTCCAGCGACTGCGGGGCACTCCCCTGGCCGGCTGCGGGCTGGCGGTGGCCGGCCACCCGGCCCATCCGTCCGCCGCCACCCCGACGGACGCGCCGATCTGCCGGCACGCGGGCAGAGCCTGGCTCGCCGCATACGGTCGGCCGGCCCCACCGGTGCGCGGCTGGACCGGCTCGACCGACGGGGTGGTGCTGCGTCGACGGGGGGTGCCGACGGTCCGACTGGGCCCGCCGGCGCTACCGCCCGATCCGACCGATCCCCGACGGGAAAGGTACGCGGTGCCGGAACTGATGCGCTTCGCCCGGTTGTACGCCGACATCGCACTGCGGCACCAGCAGGCATCGACAGGCTGACGTGTCATATGCCATGATACTGTCTCACTCTGCGCACAAAGGAATCCAGATGGCGGACGATGCCCCTTCGCCGGTCAAGAGCGCTGATCCCAGCTCACCGGCGATCCAGACCGTGCAGCGCGCGGCGGTCATCCTCAACGCGTTCACGGCGGCACGTCCGCGCCTGAGCCTCAACGAACTCACCGCCAGCCTCGGCACCAGCAAGGCCACCGCGCACCGCTACACCAAGGCGCTGCGGGAGAGCAACCTGCTGCGCTACGACGAGCGGGAGGGACTTTACTCCCTCGGTCCACAGATCCTGACCCTCTCCGCCGCCGCCCGCGCGGCGATGCCGGTGATCAGCATCGCCGGCCCGCGCATGCAGCAACTGGTCCGTGAGATCGACGAGACCGTCGTGCTCAGCGTCTGGGACGGCGACACCGCCGTGGTGGTCCGCGCCGACGACAACACCGACCGGGTCATCCGGGTCAGCGTGCGTACCGGCTCGCGGCTGTCGCGCACCGAGTCCGCCCAGGGCCGGGTGTTCTGCGCCTTCCTCCCCGAGGCCGACGTCCCGGGGCTGGCCGGCGAGATCGCGGCCTCCGCCGAGCTGCGCCGGGAGGTCGACAAGATCCGGCGTACCGGCATCTCGGCCAACACGCCCTCGGCCAACGGGGTCCGCAGCATCGCCGCGCCGATCTTCCGGGGCAGCACCCTGATCGCCGCCATGGCGATCGTCGGCACCACCACCTCGGTCCCCGAGGGCACCGACAGCCCGCTCGCCATCGCCCTGCAACGCGTCGCCGCCCTGGTCACCGCCGAGCTGGGCAGCGGCGGCAACGGCCACCACCCCCCGGCCGGCAGCAACGGCCACCGCTGACGGGCGGGAGGCCCCGGCTCAGCCTGCGCCGAGCGCCTCGGACAACTCCCGGGCCACCAGCACGACGCTGTCCGCCGCGGCGGCTTCCACCGCGCCGGACAGCGTCGTGCTGGTGCCCAGCACGGCCAACGCCGCCACCACCTGGGTACGCTCGAACACCGGCGCGGCCAGCACGCGTACCCCGAAATCCTCCGGGGAGTTGGCGGCGAAACCGTCCCGGCGGACCTGCTCGACCACCACCCGCAACCCCGCCGACAGCCGCAACTGGCGGGCCACCGCGGGCGCCTCGGCGGCCGACAGGTAGGCGCAGAACACCCGGCCCTGCGCCGAGCGGAGCAGATCCAACGGCGAGCCGGTGCGCACACTCAACCGCACGTCACCGCTGGTGTTGTCCATGCAGCGGACCACCGTCGGCACTTCACCGTTCCAGACGCTGAGCACCGAGGTCTGGTTGGTCAACCGGGTGAGCCGGTCCAGGTACGGCTCGGCGGCGGTGACGATGGGCAGCGCCGCACGGGCGGCGGCCTCCATCGCCAACACCTGCGGACCCAGCGTGTAGGTGGCGGTGGCCACGTCGAAGCGCAGCAGGTTGGCCGCCCGCAACGCGCGGGCGTACCGGTGCGCGGTGGCCCGGCTGATGGCCAGGTCGGCGGTCAACTCGGCCAGGGTGAGCCGGGGCCGCTCGACCGAGAACGCCTGGAGGATCGTGGCGGCCCGCTGCACGGTCTGGATCGCCGGCGCGTCACCGGCCGGCTCGTCGACTCCGCCCGTCACCGCGTCACCCCGCACTCGCCGCCGTCCACCGAAAGGCGAACTCTACCGAGCACCGACCGCATCCGGCGACACGGACACCACACCACGCCGCCGACTTCTCCCCCGCAACCGGCGTCCCGCCCGACAACGGACAGGCCCGGCACGTGGCCGGTCCCGCACGGCGACGCGCGGTGTCCCGACAGATCTTGGAGGATCGCGGCCCCCGGAGGGGCCATCTGCCACCAAGATCGCCGCCCGGGGACGCGGCGCGGGGGGCGGGTTACGCCGGGCCGCCCGCCCCCGAACCGGGGGCGGGCGGCGGTCCGGTGGCCGCGGCGAGCTGACGGTGCACCTCGCCGCTGTCCCAGTAGTCGACCCGGTGGGCGATCAGCCCGTCCGGGTCGACCCGGAACCGGAACACGCCGCGGATGCGCACCGGTGCCCGGCCGGCCGACACCAGCCGGAACGACATCCGGTAGGCCACCGCCGCCCGGTCACCGTCGACGAGCAGCTCCTCCACCTCGTAGCGCAGGTCGACGAACTCGGCGAGGAAGCCGTCGAGCCGGGCCCGGTAACGGACCCGGCCGACCACCGTCCGGCCGAGGGCGGCGGTGTGCTCGTTGACGAAGTCGGCGCTGACGCAGCCGGCGACGGCATCGGCGTCGTGGGCGTTCAACGCCGCCAGGTACCGCAGTACGGCGGCGCGGGTGGACGCTGCGGTCAGCTCCCCCACCGACGCCGCACGGTGTCGAAGACCTGCTGGTCGTGGGAGATCTCGATGACGTTGCCGTCGGGGTCCTTCAGCGCGCAGATGTAGCCGACCGGCGGCGGCATCTGGCGGGGCTCCCAGTGCAGGCAGCCCAGCTCCCGGGCCCGCGCGGCGATCTCGTCGACGTCCGCACGCTGCGGCACCTCGATGCCGATGTGCGCGAACGGGTGCAGCAGACCGAGCTGGCCGCCCTTGTCCTTGTTGAACGAGACGAGCACCAGCACGAACGGGGTGTCGGCCTGCTTGTCGTTGGAGAGCCAGACGCTCTCCCCGTCGGCGTCGGCGAACCGCTCCACGACCACCAGCGGGGTGAGCGCGGTGTAGAAGGAGATCGCCTTGTCGAGGTCGCCGGTGGGCAACGCCACGTGCGTCCATCGGGCTTGGGTCAGACCGGTCGCCACTGTTACCTCCACCGTACCGAAATGTCCATCATTATCGCCTCCACCAGCCTATTCACTGTTCGGCGGCGGGGTCGATGTGCCGGGGACACAAAGCCGGCGTGCCGGGTTCGACGCGCCGGGACGGTGCCACCGGCCGGCCGGCGTGCCAGCGTGGGGGCACACCGCGTACGGGAGGTCGATCGGATCATGCAGTACCGCAGACTGGGCGGAACCGGGGTCGAGGTGAGCACCCTCTGCCTCGGCACCATGATGTTCGGCGCCTGGGGCAACCCCGACGAGCAGGAGTGCCATCGGATCGTCGCCGAGGCGCTCGACGCCGGGATCAACCTGGTCGACACCGCCGACGTGTACGCCCACGGCGAGTCCGAGGAGATCCTCGGCCGGGCGCTGCGTGGCCGGCGCGACGACGTGGTGCTGGCCACCAAGTTCCACGAGCCGATGGGGGACGACCGCAACCGGCGCGGCAACTCCCGCCGCTGGATCCGGCAGGCGGTGGAGGGCAGCCTGCGCCGGCTCGGCACCGACTGGATCGACCTCTACCAGGTGCACCGGCCCGATCCGCTCACCGACGTCGACGAGACCCTCGGCGCGCTGTCCGACCTGGTCCGGGAGGGCAAGGTCCGGATGATCGGCACCTCGGCGTTCCCGGCCGAGCAGATCGTCGAGGCGCAGTGGGTGGCCGAACGCCGGCAGCGGGAACGCTTCACCACCGAACAGCTCGGCTACTCGATCCTGACCCGGGGCGTCGAGGCCGCCGCCCTGCCCACCACCGCCCGGTACCGGCTCGGCGTGCTGGTGTTCAGCCCGCTCAACGGCGGCTGGCTGACCGGCAAGTACCGGTCCACGGCGGTGCCGGCGGACTCCCGCGCCGGGCGCAACGGCGACCACTTCGACTTCCGCGACGCCGCCACCCGGGACCGCAAGCTCGCCCTGGTCGACGAGCTGGCCACGCTCGCCGACGAGAGCGGCCTGACCCTGATCGAGCTGGCGCTCGGCTTCGTGCTGAGCCACCCGGCGGTGACCAGCGCCATCATCGGCCCACGCACCCTGGCCCAACTGCGCAGCCAACTGCCCGCCGGGGAGCCGGCCGGGCTGCCGGCCGACGTGCTGGACCGGATCGACACGCTGGTCCGGCCGGGCCACGACGTCAACCCGGCCGACGCCGGCTACCAGGTGCCGGCGCTGACCGACCCGACCCTGCGCCGTCGTCCCTGACCGTCCCGCACAGGGGCAGCGGCCATCGGCGGCGAGCCGCCCGGCGCGGCGGGCCTGGAGGATCAGCCGGTTGCGGATCTGGGCCAGCGACAGCAACGAGGCGGTCATCCTCAGGTCACCCGGAGGGCGGCGGCGAGCTGGACGATCATGGTGGGGGCGTGCGGGTCGTGGGCCAGTGGGATGAGCACCGCGTGGGCGGCGGGCCGGTGGCGTACCTCGCCGGGGGCCGTGCGCTCGGCGGCCAGCAGGGCGCGGCCGGCGCTGACCGGGTCGCCGACGTGCAGGTAGGCGCGGGCGGCGTCGAGCAGGTGGGCGGCGCGGTGTTCGGCGGGTAACCACCGCCAGGCGTCGCAGGTGGTGGTCTTCTCGTGCCGGGCCACCGCGTCACCGGCGTCGCCCAGGTCGAGGGCGGCGGCGACCCGGGCCAGGTCCACCGCGACCGGCCCGAACCCGGTCCGGTGGTGGTCGTGCCCGTCGCCGACCCGGGCCGCCATCGCCGCCGCCTCGTCGAGCAGGTCGGCCGTGGCCCGGTCGTCGCCGACCCGGGCGGCGGCCAACGCGGCCTGCACGACCAGGGTCCCGCACAGCGACAGCACCGGCGCGGGCGCAGCATCGAGGTCGGGCGGGGCGATCCGGTACGCGGCGGCCAGCGCCGTCGACCGGGCCGTATGCGCCCGCCCCGACGCGCGCAACACCTGCACCAGCGGCACGGTCGCGGCGGCCACCAGCACCACGTCACCGGCTGCGGTGGTCATCGCCCGATCGGCGGCCAACCACGCCAGCTCTAGCTCACCCAGCTTGACCAGCAGCGACGCGGTGAGCCGGTACGCCTGCACCAGTACCACCCGGCCCGCCGCCGGATCAGCGGCATGGGCGCGCTGGGCGCCTGCCAACAACCCCGGAAGCATCCCGGTCAGCTGCGGATACCGGGCGTGCTGGAACGTCGCCCAGGCAAGGCTGACGTCCCGCGCCAGCCGATCCACCGACAGCACCTGACCCGGCGCTGCCGGCCGGCCCACCACGATGTCGTACGTCGACAGCGCCTCCCGGACCCGCCCCACCCCCTCGACCTGCCCCGCCGTCCCGGCCGGCGGAACGTCCCGGCCGAGCAGCACGCTGGTGTCGATCCGCAACACGACGGCGATGTCCTGAAGGGTGGACACCTTGTCCAGGGTGCGGACACCCCGCTCGACCTTGTCCACCCAGCTCTTCGACTTGCCCAACCGGTCGGCGAACACCTGCTGCGACAGGTTGCGCCGCCCCCGCCAGTACGCCACCCGCCGACCCACCGGCAACAACCCGCTACCGTCCACCACGCCACCGCCGATCCGGCACCGCCCGGGTCGTCTCCTCCACCGGTATCCGCTCCGCCTCGGCCTGCGCGAGCAGCCGCTGCCGCGCCGCCTCCCGCTCCGCCGCCTGGATCTGCTCGCCCCGGCTTGCGCCCCGATCACTGTCCAGCTCACCCACGCGCGTCCCCTTCGGAAGGGGCGCGGCGGTGTGGTCGGGAGCCGCCGCGCCGGATCACGGGGCATCGCTCGCCTCCGTGCTGAGGGGGACGCGGCGACCAGGCGACGTCGCACCGCCCGCCGCATCCCGTGCGGAAGACGTTACGTACGGTGACCATGGGGAATGGGTAGGGTTTCTACCCCCGGTTCACGGGACGAGGCCGACCTTCACCGCGAGGTCGCGGGCCTCGTCGCGGGTGGACCGTGGACCGTCGAGCAGGTCCAGGGTGATCTGCCGGGCATACCCGTTGAAACGGATCGTCTCCGGGGCCGACTCGTACGCCTGCCGGAGCGTCGCCACGGTCGTCTCCTTGTCACCCTTGCCGTAGTGCGCCCGGGCGACCTCGATCAGGTGCCGCGCCCGGCGTGGCCTCGACGGAATCGCCGCCGCCTCGTGCCGGCGTGCCTGCCGCAGCGCCTCGCCTGGCTTCTGCAACTCCACGGCCACGGTCACGGCATGAGCACCCATGATGACCTGGGAGAACGACGTCTGCGACTGGTAGAAGCCCTGCGGCAGGCGCTGCGCGACCCGGTCCGCGCGGTCCCAGTACCGCCATGCCCGGCCCTCCTCTCCCGCCCGAGCCGCGGTGTAGGCGGCCTCGAAGTTCAGCGCCCCCCACAGGGCTAGCAGACCCGTACCCCCCTCAGCCGCCCGGGGTTCCAGGGCGGACAGCACGTCCAGCGTCACCACCATCGCGGTATCCCAATCGCCGGAGTCGCGGTGCACCTGCCCCAGGAACCACCCAGCGCTGGCGATCGCCTCGGAGTCGCCCGACTCCTGCGCCGCCACCATCGCCCGATCCGCAACCCGCCAGATCAGCTCCGCAGCCGGCTGGTAGGCGAGGAACATCTGCACCAGCCCGAGCGTCTCGGCCAACAACGCCTGCGCCTGTCGTCGTTGCGTGCCCTCGCACCTTAGAGCGGCGTGCTGCACATCCCGCAGCAGGCCGGGAAGCAACGCACCCAGCACCGTCCGGTGATCGGACGCCTGATGACGCGCCCGCCACGCCGCCGCAAGCCGCTCCCGCAGGCTGGACAACGACTCGGCCGGAGCATCCGGAAGGACCACGAAGCGGTTCACCGCGTCCCGCACCGACGCCAGCGCCGGATGCTCCGGGCCGTTGACCACCGCCGCCCGGTTGCCCAGCTCACCAGCGAGAACGGAGACGTCGACCTTGAGGGCGCGCGCGATCCGGTCCAACATGTGAATACGCGGCGGCAGAATACGATCGGTCTCCACCGCCTTGACCCACTCGGCACTCCGGCCGACCAACCCGCCGAGCACTGCGCGGGTCTTGCCGGAACGCTCCCGGTAGACCTTCAACCGCTGCCCGAACGTCAACTCCGGCAAGGAATCCACCCCGACCTCCTCGTCAGCACGGGATGCGCCACCGGCCCACCGGCCGCCGTCACACCAACGCTACCGAGCGTCCCGTCACCGCATAACCCCTCGTTCCACGCCGTCACGGTTGCCCGCCGACTTACCGGCAACAGCCTCGATCGACTCAATGTCGCCGATGTTGCGGCATCACGTCACTTCGATACCGCCATATCGGCGAAATAGCGAAAAGCGTCAACGGGGCGTCCCACGGCCGGACGCTCAGATCCAGCCGTGTTCCCAGGCGATCGTGGCGGCGGCGGTGCGCGAATCGACGTCCAGTTTCGCCATCGCGGACGAGAGGTGGTTGCGGACGGTGCCGTGGGCCAGGCCGAGCTGCCGCGCGATGTTCTTGGTGGGCAGGCCGTCCCGGGTCAGTCTCAGCACGTCGATCTCCCGGGGCGTCAGCGGGCTCTCCTGCTCGGTGAGGGCCGACGCGGCGAGACGCGCATCGATGTAGCGTTCGCCTGCGGCGACCGACCGGATGATCCTGGCCAGCTCCGACGCGGGGGTGGACTTCGGCACGAAGCCGTGCACCCGGGCGCTCAACGCACGCTTCAACGTCCCCGGTCGGGCATGTCGGGTGACGATGACGACCTGCGTCGCAACGAGACGCAGCAGTCGTCGGGCGGCGTCGACCCCGTCGAGTCCCGGCATTTCGAGATCGAGCAGGGTCAGGTCGGGTCGGTGCGCGACGGCAGCCGCGACCGCGGCTTCGCCGTCGGCGACATCCGCGACGACCTCGATGTCGGGTTCGAGGGAGAGCAACGCCACGAGCGCGCCCCTGATGAGTTCCTCGTCGTCGGCGATCACGATCCGGATCACCGGCGGTTCCCCTTTCCTCTCCCCGGCGGGGTCCGCTCTTGCGGAACAGGCCCCGGCACGGCGGCGTCCGTCGCGGGAATGCGGACGATCAGGGTGAAGGTGTCGTCCTCTCGGGTGGTCTCGACCGTCCCGCGGTGGGCCGCGACGCGTTGGGTGAGGCCGGCCAGGCCCGTTCCGTCCCGGCGCGGCACGCCTGCGGCGTCGTTGGTGACGGTCAGCCGGTACTCCGCCGCGACGCGGACGAGTGCGATCGTGGCTTCGGTCGCCCTGCTGTGCCGGAGCACGTTCGTCACCGCCTCCCTGATCGCGACGGCGAACACCGCGCCGAGGGCCACCGGCAGGTCCGGTGTCTCGATGCGCGCCGCGCAGCGGATGCCGGCGGAGCGCAGCACCGCCGCCGCGTTGCGCGCCTCCACCGCCACGGTGACGGTGCGGTAGTCGTTCACCACGGCATGGGTGTCGTCGAGGGCCACCTGCGCGATCCGGCGGATCTCGGCGATCTCCCGGCCGGCCCGCTCGGGCCGATCGGGCAGCAGCCGCTCCGCCAGCTCACTCTTCAACGCGATCACCTGCAGGTTGTGGCCCTGGATGTCGTGCAGGTCGGTGGCGAACCGGAGCCGTTCCTTCGCCACCGCCAGGTCGGACGCGAGCCGGCGGGCGTGTTCCAGCCGCCACACCACCTGCTGCACCCAGACCGCGCTCAGGGGCAGCAGCGTGACCAGCGCGAGGGTGCCGATCACGACGGCCTCGGCACCCGCTTCGGCACGCCACGCCACGACGGCGGCCTGCGGCCGGGCCAGCACGCCGATAAGGCCGCCGAGCCCGATCGCGGCCCAGGAGCCGAGGATCACCGCCGCCCGCCACCAGCCCCGCACGAGGCAACTGAGCACGCCGCCCGCCATCGCGAGCGTGAACGCCCACCCCCAGCCCGCGAACGGCGGCAGCACGGCCAGCACCCACACCGCGCCGGACAGCGCCAGCAGCACGAGGACGAGTGGATGCCCGGGCGTCGCCTCGTCGGGGGCCCGGAGCAGCAGCGGGATCGCGGCCAGCCCCACCAGGACGGCGGCGATCGTGGCGACCAGGAGGGTGACCGCCCGCACGCCGGTGGCCGTGCCCGCGCCGAGCACCAGCTGCACGACGCCGCCGACGAGCATCCCCAGCCCCAGGGAGAACACCGTGAACAGCCGCATCGCCCTGAGGTCGGCGGTCACCCGCGGTGCACCCGGCCAGGTGTCCGTCACCGGCTCAGCGTAGCGACCGCGCCGCCAGGAAAGCCCTGGTCTGCTGGGCGATCTCCGGCGACAGGGTGTGGTGCAGGTAGTGGTCGCCCGTCAGGAGAACGACCTGACCGGTGTCGACGCTCGCCGCCTGCTGCTCGTGGAGCGCGACCCAGCCCGCCACGTCGGGGTCGTCCGACCGCACGAACAACAGGACGGGCAGCCCCTTCGGGAAGGTCTTCCCGCTGACCGCGGCGAAGTTCGCCGAGGCGTGGTCCATCTCGTCGACCATGGTCGGGGCGGCCGTGTTCTTCGCGCTGAGCAACCGCAGCTGCTTCCTGGTCCGCTCGTCGTAGGGCAGGCCCGCGTACGGGTCGTCGGCGATCGCCGCCAGCGCCCGGGTGATGCCGAGCTTGCTCAGGCCGACGATCACCCCGGTCGGGATCGGCTCGTCCCGGCCGGGCTGGTCGGGGACGCTGCTGTCGATGCCGACGAAGGCGACGAGTTCGTCGGCGTAGCTGGCGCTGTAGGTAAGCGCGTAGATCCCGGCGATCGAGTGGCCCATCAGCACGTAACGGTCGATGCCGAGGTGCTGGAGCGCCTCGTGCACCTCCCGGGTGATGTTCGCGGCGGTGCGGTCGGTGTCGGCGGGGTCGCTCAGGCCGGTGCCGAACGGTTCGACCGCGACGACCCGGTAGGTGCTCCGCAGTTCCGTGATCAGCGGCTGGAAGTCGAGCCCGGGGGCGGCGGTGCCGAGGCCGGGCAGGAGCACGACCGTCTCGGCACCGCTGCCCGCGACCACCACGTTCATCTGCTTGCCGTCCACGGGCACGAGCTGCCCGTAACGGGTGATCGAGGAGGCTTCCGACTTCGTCGCCACCACGTTCACCACGGCGGTGGTCGCGAGCAGGAGCACCGGCACGGCGACCAGGACACCGAGGGTGGTGAGCACGACTCGCACGGGCTTTCGCATGGGTTCTCATTTCGGATCGGCGGCGCATCCGGATCACTCCCGTGATGCCTGACCAGCCAATCAAGCGCGCGAGGCGCTGCGGAAGTGTCCTGCTGTCACGACCGATCGTGACAAAAAGTCATGGTATGCCCCGTGAGCCCCCGGGTCCTCGTGATCAACGAGATACGACCACCACGGCGGGCGGGTGCCGACCCAGGACCCACACGGCGCAGCGACCGCCACCGGAGGAGGGTGGCCGCTGCGCCGTGTGGGCGGACCGGAGTCGAGGAATCCCCCGTCAGGTGGTGCCGCGTTGGAACGGTTGGGCCAGCGCCCGGGGTTCGCGGTGGGTGGTGGCGAACACCAGCATCGCCAGCAGGGCGAGCAGGTAGGGCGCGGCGATCAGCAGCTGCGAGTTCATGGTGACCCCGAGCGCCGGCAGCGCCAGCCGCATCGCGTCGGCCAGACCGAAGACGACGCAGCCGATCAGGGTACGGCCCAACCGCCAGGCCCCGAAGATGACCGCCGCGATGACCAGGTAACCCCGGCCGGCGGTCATGTTCTGGTTGAACGACCCCACCTCGCCGACCGCCAGGTAGGCCCCGCCCAGCCCGGCGAGCAGCCCGCACCAGAGCAGCGCCTGCCGTCGTCGCCGGTTGACCTCGATCCCGCTCACGTCGGCGGCCTGCGGGTTCTCCCCCACCGCCCGCAGCTCCAGCCCCCACCGGCTGCGCTCGACCAGCCACCAGGTCAGCGGGATCACCGCCAGCAGCAGATAGACCGGCCAGCGTTGGACGAACAGCATCGGCCCGATGATCGGGATGTCCCGCAGCCCGGGGACGTTCACCTGCCAGACCTGGTGGCCGGTGAAGGTGCTCACCGTGATCAGGTAGCTGGTCAGGCCGAGCACCAGGGCGTTGAGCACCAGGCCGACCACGAAGGTGTTGATCTGCACCCGGTGCGACAGGACGCCGTGCACGAACGCCACCGCCACCCCGACCAGCGCGCCGGCCACCAGGCCGATGGTGGCGCTGCCGGTGGCGCTGGCGACCGCGATCGAGCCGAACGCCGCGCCGAGCATCATCGCCTCGACGGAGATGTTCAGGGTGCCGGCGCGCTGTGCGACGTACTCCCCGCAGGCGGCGAAGGCCAGGGGCACGGTGAGCCGGGCCCCGCTGGAGAGGATGGTGGCGATGTTGTCGGCGGCGCTCATGCCAACCTGCCTTCCATGGCGTCCTTGTTGCCGGCGGTCCCGGCGTCGCCGGGGTCCGCCGGTGGCGGCGCGGTGGTCCGGGGGCCGGGCACCGGGGCCGCCGATCCGGCCGGGGCCGACCCGGCAGCCTCGGCCGACCCGGCGGTCGGCGCCGTCGGGGCCGGAGCGCCCATCGGAGCGGCCGGTGCCGTCGGGGTGGAGGTGGGGGTCGCCGGCTCGTCGGCCAGGCGACGTCGGCGCAGCATGCCGATCACCACCGGGGGCGCGACGAAGGCCAGCACCAGCAGCGCCTTGACCACGTCGACCAGGAACGACGGCACACCGGTGGCGGCCAGGAAGCTGCCGCCGGCCCGCAGCACGCCGAACAGTACCGCCACCGGGATGGCCAGCAGCGGATTGTTCCGGGCGACCAGGGCGACCAGCAGGCCGTCCCACCCGATGTTGAGCGACATCCCCGGCTGCAACCGGTTGGTGCTGACCGGACTGGTCAGCAGCAGCGCACCGGCCAGGCCGGCCAGCGCCCCGGAGATCGCCAGCGCGATGCCGCCGAGGGCGCCGACCCGCACGCCCGCGTGCCGGGCCGTCGCCGGGTTGAGGCCGACCATTTTCAACCGGAAACCCCAGCGGGTACGGGCCATCACCAGCGCCAGCGCCACCGCCACCACGACGGCCAGCACCAGACCGCCGTTGAGCTGGAGGTTCGGGTAGTCGCCGAGGGAGGCGAGCCGGGCGTTCTCCGGCACCGGGTTGGACTGCGGAGACAGGGTGCCCCGGCCCAGCCGGGACTCCTGGAGCAGCCACGGGGTGTTCACCGCGAACGAGACGAGCTGCTGGGCCAGGAAGGTCATCAGCATCGTGCTCACCACGATGTTGACGCCCCGGAACCGGTACATCAGGGCGCTGAGCCCGGCCCAGATCCCGGCCCCGACCACCGAGGCGAGCAGCACCAAAACGAGCAGCAGCGGCCCGGGCACGGCCAGCCGCAGACCGACCCACGCGCCGGCGAGCGCGCCGATCAGCACCTGCCCCTCCTGGCCGATGTTGAAGAAGCCGGAGCGGGCGCTGACGCAGGCCCCGACCGCGACCAGCAGCAGCGGCGCGACATAGAGCAGGGAGGTGGACCAGGCCGCCGGGGAGGCCATGCTGCCCTGGTAGAGGGCCTTGGCGGAGGCGGTCGGCGAACCGCCGGTGACCGCGATCAGCAGGGCGGACAGGCCGACCGCGACGCCCACCGTGGCGACCGTGGCAAGGCCGACCTGCCAGCCGCCGGGTCCGGGGTTGAGCCGGCGCAGCAGCCGCTGGCCGGTGCCGTCGATGCCGAGGGTGGCCATCAGTGACTCACCCCGCCGACCAGCATGCCGAGCCGCTCGGCGGTGGCCTCGGCGGTGGGGAGCACCCCGACGATCCGGCCGGAGGAGATCACCGCGATCCGGTTGGCCAGGGCCATCACCTCCTCCAACTCCGTGGAGATCAGCAACACCGCCACCCCTTCCGCGGCGGCCTGCCGCAGCCGCACGTACATGTCTTCGATCGCGCCGACGTCCAGCCCGTGGGTGGGTTGGGCGGCGACCAGCGCCTTCGGGCCGGCGGACAACTCCCGGGCCAGCACCACCCGCTGCTGGTTGCCGCCGGAGAGGCTGCGCAGCGGAGTGTCGGGCGAGGGCGCCACGATGTTGAACTCGGTCATCTGCCGCTGGGCGATCCGGTGCATCCGCCGCCGGCTGAGCACCCCGCGGGTGGTGACCCCGGCGAGGGACTTCATCACCAGGTTCTCGGCGACGCTCATGTCCAGCACCACCCCGGAGTGGTGCCGGTCCTCGGGCACGATGCCGAGGCCGGCGTGGTGCAGCGCGCCGGGGCGGACGAGGTCGACCGGGCGGCCGTCGATCTCGACGGTGCCGGAGTCGGGGACGAGCAGCCCGGACAGCAGCTCACCGACGGTGGCCTGGCCGTTGCCCTCGACCCCGTACAGACCGACGATCTCGCCGGGGGCCACGTCGAGGCTGAGTCGGTCCAGCACCGGCAGGCCGCCGACGAGCAGGGTCACCTCGCGCAGCCGTAACACCGCCGGCTTCTCCTGCGTCGGGCCCGCGGCCGACGGGGCGACCTCCGTACCGTCGGCACCCGCGACCGGCGCGGGACGCTCGACGGGCAGCAGGCCCAGCGCCGCGCTCTCGGCCTGCAACGACACCTCCCGGCCGACCATCTGCCGGGCGAGTTCCTGGGCGGTGGTGTCCTTCGTCGCGCCGTGGAACGCCACCGCGCCGCGCCGCAGCACGGTCACCCGGTCGGTGGCCGCCATGATCTCCGCGAGCTTGTGGCTGATCAGGATGACCGCCCGCCGCTCCGCCTGCACCACCCGGCGCAGCACGGTGAACAGTTCCGCCGACTCGGCCTGGGTGAGCACCGAGGTCGGCTCGTCCAGGATCAGCACGGACGGGTCGCGGCGCAGGCACTTGATCAGCTCGACGCGCTGCCGTTCCCCGGCCGAGAGCCGGTCTACCCGCACGTGCGGGTCGATGGGCAGCCCGTAGCGGCGGGACACCTCCTCGACCTGGGCGCAGGCCGCCGCCCGGTCGATCCGCCCGGTGTCGCCGAGGATGACGTTCTCCCAGACGGTGAGCGGTTCGATCAGGCTGAAGTGCTGGTGCACCATGCCCAGGCCGAGTTCGACGGCGACCTGCGGACTGTCGATCTCGACCGGTTCGGTGCCGCGCGTGATGGTGCCGGCGTCGCGGTGCACCAGGCCGAGGAGGATCTTCATCAGGGTCGACTTTCCGGCCCCGTTCTCGCCGAGCAGGCCGTGGATCTCGCCGGGTCGTACGGCGAGATCCACGGCGTCGCAGGCGACGACCGGACCGTAACGCTTGCTGACCCCGCGCAGGGTGAGAGCCGGCGTCAGCTTGTCGTCAACGTCCACAGTCCGTTTCACCTCGTTGGTCGTCGGGCAGCGGGAATCAGGAACCGAGCCTGGCGACCGTCGCGGCGGTGTCGGTCTTGCCACTGGCCACGTCGGCGACGAAGGCGTCCATCTTCTGGGTCTGCTCCGGCGTCGGCTTGCAGATCTTGACGGCCGGGTACGGGTCCTTGCCCAGCTCCCACTTCTTGGTGGTGCCGAGGGTCATCTCACCCTTGGCGAACAGCTCCAGCGCGGCGGCGAAGTACGCGCCCGGGTCGAAGATGACCGAGATGTCGAAGCGCGGGTCGGTCGAGTCGCACCGGTCGGTGCCCGGGGTCAGGGTGAGCGCGCCGCCGGTGTTGGCCAGCTTGGCGGCGGCGTCGGTGGCCCCACCCAGGTACGGGTAGACGACCTTGACGCCCTGGCTGATCTGCGCCTGGACGGCCTCCCGGGCCTTCGCCGAGTCGTTGAAGTCACCGGTGTAGGTGGTCACCAGGGTCGCGTTCGGCACCACCATCCGGATGCCCGCCTTGTACGCCTTGGCGGCGTTGACCGAGAAGTCGGCCTCCATGCCCGTGACGAAGCCGGCCTTGGTGGCGTTCTTCTGCTGCATGACCAGGCCGGTGGCGTACCCGGCGGCGAGCATGCTCTGGTTGGGGTCGTCGCTGGACAGCGTCACCCGGGGCGTCTGCGGGATGTTCTCCGACGACGGCACGTACCAGGAGGTCTTGGCGCAGACCGCTTCCTCGGAGGCCGGGATGGCGTCCTTGAGCTCGGAGGCCCCGAGCGCCACCATGTCCACGCCCTGCTGGCACAGCGCGCGGGCGGAGCTGAGCGCCTCGGTCGGCGGCACGTTGCCGCGCTTGATGACCTGCCAGCCCTTCTCGGTGGCGAACTTCTCGGCACCGACCACGAAGCTCTCGTAGTAGCCGTTGTCGTTGATGTCGCCGGGGCTGAGTACCCCGATGACCACCTTGCCGTCGCCGTTGGCGTCCGGCTGCCCGGCGGGGGCCGCACTGCTGCTGGCCGAGCCCGCCGTCGAGGGGGCGGTCGCGTCGTTGCTGGCGCAACCGAACAGGGTGAATCCCAGCGCGCCGGCGAGCAGCGCTGCCGGACCCCGACCAATCCTCATTGTCATGGTGCTTTCCCTTCACGTGGGGTCGGCGCGCGGCCCGGCACGGACCGGCGCGCGGAGTACTCGGTCGCTGGCACGGAGGGCCAGCGAGGGGGGATGTCGATGCCGACCCGGCGCAGCAGGGCGGCCCGACGCTGGGCGGCCTCCTCGCGCAGGGCGTCGATGTCGACGGTGGTGATCCGCCCGTCGCGGACCACCAGCCGGCCGTCGACCAGGACGTCCCGGACGGTGTGCCCGGCCGCACCCCAGACGAGCTGGGTGGGCAGGTCACCGCGCGGGGTCCAGGGGATGGTCCGGGTGTCCAGCAGCACCAGGTCGGCGGCCTTGCCGACCTCGATCGAGCCGGTCTGCGCCCCCAGCCCGACGGCGGCGGCGCCGTCGACGGTGGCCAGGGCGAAGACCTCGTCGGCGCGCAGCGGGTCGGGGACGCCCCGGTCCCGCTCCAGGCCGGCGAAGAGTCGGGCGGCCCGCCACAGGTCCGGGGTGTCCCCGGCGTTGTGCGAGTCGCAGCCCAGCGCGAGCCGGCCGCCGGCCCGGTGCAGCGCGGTGTGCCGGCCGGCCCGGCTGAAGCCCTGACCGAGCCGCAGGTAGGCCCCCGGGCAGGAGGCGACCGCCGTGCCGGTCTCGACGAGCGCGTCGACCTCGGCGTCGTCGAGCCACACCGCGTGGCCGAGCAGCAGTCGGGGGCCGAGCACGCCGAGGTCACGCAGGTGCCGCACCGGCCGGGCCCGACCGGCGGCGGCGTAGGCGGCGGCGTCCTCGGGGCCGGGCGACAGGTGCCAGGTCATTCCCACGTCGAGCCGGTCGGCCAGGTCCGCCGCGCCGGTGAACAGCTCGTCGCTGACCAGGTCGTGCCCGACCAGGGTGATCCAACCGGTGACCAGCGGGTCGCCGGCCAGGGCGGCGACGGTGTCGGCCTGCACGGCGAGGGTGTCGGCGGCCGGCCGGGCGTAGGGCACGTCGGGGGCGTCCCAGCCCCAGCCGCCGACCCGGGCCCGGATGCCGGCCGCGCGCAGCCCCCGGGCGACCCGCAGCGGGTGGGCCACCGTGCCGGGTTCCAGCAGGGTGGTGACCCCGTAGCTGAGCGACTCGACGGCGGTGAGGGTGGCGGACAGTTCGTCGTCGTCGCCGGTGACCGCGCTGTGCAGCGGCACGATCCAGTCGAAGATGGCCTGCTGGGCGGGGACGTCGTCGGGGATGCTGCTGCGCACCAGCGGGTCGGCGGTGGTGTGCTGGTGGGCGTTGACCAGGCCGGGGACGACGAGGCAGCCGGCGGCGTCGAGTTCGGGACTGCCCGGGTACGCCGCGCGCAGCGTCGCCGCCGGCCCGATCGCGGCGATCCGGCCGTCGACCACGGCGATGGTGCCGCCGGGGACCACCACCCGGTCGGGCGTCATGGTGACGATCTCGGCGTCGACGATCAGCAGGTCGGCCGGGCGGAGGTCGGCGGTGTGCGCCGTCGGGGCGGTCATGGCCGGACGAGGATCTTGCCGATGAGGTCGCCGGACTCCTGCCGGGCGTACGCCTCGGTCAGGTCGGCCAGCGGGTATTCCGCCCCCCGGACGACCCGCAGGCCACCGGTGAAGTAGGCGTCGAGCATGTCGGCGAAGTCGGCCGGGCTGTACGCCCCCGCCCCGAGCAGCCGCAGCCCGCGCCGGTAGACGTCGGAGAGGGAGAAGCTGACCTGGTCGCCGGTGGTGTTGCCGAGCAGCACGATCCGTCCGCCGGTGCGCAGGCTGGCCAGCGAGGTGGCCCAGGTGGCGGTGCCGACGTGGTCGACGACCAGGTCGACGCCGTGGCCGTCGGTGCGCTCGCGCACCTGCTCGACGGTCCGGTCGTTCAGGTCGAGCACGTCCGCGCCGAGGTCCGCGGCGACGGCCCGCTTGGCCTCGGTACGCGCCACGGCGAGCACCCGGGCGCCGGCCCGGCGGGCAAGTTGGATGGCGGCGATGCTGACCGCGCTCGTGGCGGCCTGCACCAGTACCCACTCCCCGGCGCGGACCGCGCCGACGCGGTGCACGGCGTGCCAGCCGAGGCTCCAGGCGGTGGGCAGCGCGGCGGCGTCGGCGAGGTCGACGTGCGCGGGCACCCGGTGCACCACGGTGGCCGGGACGGTGACGAATTCGGCGAAGCCGCCGGGGCGGTTGCCGCCGACCACGGCCAGCGTCGCACAGTAGCCCGGTTGACCGTTCTTGCAGGTGGCACAGGCTCCGCAGCCGATGGTCGGGTCGATCAGCACCCGGTCTCCGGGGCGTACCGTGGTGACCTGCGGCCCGACGGCGGTGACCTGCCCGGCGACGTCCATGCCGCCGACGTGCGGCAGCGCGAAGCCGGGGAGCAGGGCGGTCCGCCGCTGGAGCAGGTCGAGGCGGTTGAGGGCGGCGGTGTGCACCCGGACGACCACGTCGCCCGCGCCCGGCTCGGGGTCGGGCAGGTGCCGTAGGCGCAGCACCTCGGGACCCCCGAAACCGGTCTGGACCATCGCCCGCATCGCAACCTCCCCCATGGTCTACCAGTCAATATGGCGTCTTGCATTGTGATTCTCGTTGCTTAGCGACGTACTCTGCCTGCGGGGCGGCGGCGTGTCAACGGCTTGCCGCAAAAGAGGCGGAACGGTTAACGAAGCCGGTCGTACAGGCCGTTCACAGGCCGCCCACCAGGGGATCAACCGGCCTCGGACGCGGCCAGCAACTCCCGCGCGGCCAGCGCCGTACGCAGCACCGCGACCGTCTGCGGATCGAGCGGATCGACCCCCAGCAGCCGCTTGATCAGGCCGACCCGGTAGCCCACCGAGTTGCGGTGCAGATGCAGTCGTTCGCTGACCGCCTGCCGACTGCCCCCGGTCGCCAACCAGCAGTCCAGGGTGCGCAGCAGGTCGTCGCGGTGCGCGATCGGCCCCAGGTGCCGGTGCACGAACCAGCGCAACCGCTCGTCCGGCACGGCCAACAGGACCTGCGCCAACCCCGCCTGCCCGAACGGCAGCTCGGGCCGCTCGTCCGGCGAGCGCAGCAGCAGCCGCAGCAACCGGTCCGCGTCACGGAACGAGACCGCCGTCCGGGCCGGCCCGGTCACCAGCGACCCGGCGACCACCCGCACCTGACCGGCCCCCACGATCTGGTCCAACCGGACCCGCAGCCGGGTCACCTCGTGCTCCACGTCACCGTGCAGCAGGGTCCAGGCCCGTCGCCCCTCGGCCAGCACCGGCCGGTCCAGCCAGCTCAGCGCGGACGCCCACCGGCGCTGCTGCGCCCCCGTGTACGCGATCCCGGCGACGGCGTGCGGCTGGTCCAACCGCCAGCCGTGCGCCGCACCCGCCCGCAGCAGCTCGGCCTCGCCGGCCCGCAGCAGCCCGGTCCCCCGGCAGGGGACGGCCCGGTCTCGCCCGACCGGAGCAGTCCGGCCTCGCCCCCGGTGGGTCCGGGTGACGACCCGGCGGGGTCGCCGAGGCCGTCGCGCAGGGCCCGCAGCACCGTCGCGGCGTCCCGGACGGCAGGCGGCGGCGACTCGTGCCGGACCGCCTCGATCAACAGTGCGGTGGTCGCGGCCCCCGCGAACGCCAACTGCCCCGCCGTGACCGGCTCGGCCAGCAGCAGCGCGCCGAGCCGGCGGGACCCCGTGCCCACCGCCACCGCCCGACCGGTCCACCCGTCGGCACAGCGCACCGGGGTCGGCACGCCGCCCGGCACCCCCGCGCCGCCGGCCCGACCGCCCGGTACGGGTCGGCGGGCATCCTGGGCGACCAGGGCGCGGCGCACGTCGTCCGGCGCGGCGGCGCAACGAGGGCCGTCCGCACCGTCGCTGGCGGCGAGCAGCTCCCCGTCTCGGCCACCAGCCGGCAGGCCGCCCCGGTCCGCTCGGCCAGCGCGGCCAGCAGCTCCGGCCAGCCGGCACCGGCGAAGGCGAGTTCGGTGAGCCACTGGGCGAACGCGGCCGGTGGCGGTCCGGCGGCGACGGCCAGCCGTGGTCGCGCCGCCGCCAGCTCACCCGGTCGGCTCACGCCGACGGTCGGTCGAGCAGCCGGACCGCGACGGCCTTCTCCTGGGTGTACTCGCGCAGCGCCGCGTAGCCGCCGCCCCGGCTGAAGCCGCTCTCCTTCTGCATGTTGAACGGAAAGCCGATCACTCCGGCGTCGTGGAACTGGTTGACCGCCACCTGCCCGGCGCGGGCCTGCCCGGCCACCCGCAGCGCCCGGGACACGTCGCTGGTCCAGATGCAGGCCAGCAACCCGAAGTCGGTGCCGTTCATCAGTGCCACCGCCTCGTCGACCCCCCGGAAGCCCTGCACCGCCAGCACCGGGCCGAAGACCTCCTCCCGGGCCAGCCGCATGTCCGAGTCGACCTGGTCGAAGACGGTCGGGGCGACGTACCAGCCGTCGTCGAACGCGGCGGTGGCCGGCTCGCCGCCGGTGACCAGCCGGGCCCCGGCGGACGGGGCCTCGGCCAGGAAGCCCCGGACCCGCTCGTACTGGGCCTGGCTGACCAGCGGCCCCATGTCCAGGTCCTGGTCCCAGGGGCCGGTCCGGATCGCCGCCATGCCGGCGGCGACCCGCTCCACCACCTGCGCCCGGATCGACTCCTCGACCAGCAGCCGGGAGCCGGCGTAGCAGTTCTGCCCGGCGTTCTCGGTGATCGAGGCGATGATCGCCGGGATCGCCACGTCCAGGTCGGCGTCGGCGAAGACCACGTTCGGGGACTTTCCGCCCAGCTCCAGCTTGACCGGCACCAGGTGCTGCGCGGCAGCCCGCATCACGGCCCGGCCGGTGACCGTCGAGCCGACGAAGCTGATGTGGTCGATGTCGGGGTGCCCGGTGAGCGCGACCCCGGCCTCGGGGCCGAGCCCGGTGACCACGTTGAGCACGCCCGGCGGCAGCCCCGCCCGGCGGCCCAGCTCGGCCAGCGCGAACGGCGACAGCGGCGCGATCTCGGACGGCTTCAGCACCACCGTGTTGCCGGCGGCCAGCGCCGGGGCGACGTTGGCCACGGTGAGCACGGCCGGCACGTTCCACGGGATGATCACCGCACAGACCCCGTACGGCTCGGGCCGGGTGTAGCCGAAGTAGTCCGGCGTACGGGTGGGCAGGGTGACCCCGGTGAGCTTGTCCGCGGCCCCGGCGAAGTAGTCGACGATGCCCTGGGTGATGTACATGTTGAGCCGCCCGCCGGAACGGGGTTTGCCCACGTCACGCGACTCGTGCTCGGCGAGTTGCTCGACGTGCGCGCCGATCAGGTCGGCCCAGCGACGCAGGATCGCGCCGCGCTCGCTGGGCGAGGTCGCCGCCCAGCCGGGGGCGGCCCGCCGGGCGGCGGCGACGGCGTGGTCGACGTCGACCGCGCGGGCGCGGGCCACCGACTGGATGGTCTCCCGGGTGGCGGGATCGAGCACCGGTAGCTCACCACCGTCGGCGGCGGCGGTCCAGGCGCCGTCGATGAGCTGGCGGGCGGTGGGAATGTCCAGGTCAGCCATGTGCGAATCCTTGACCCTCTACGTTTCGCATGTCAAGATGCAATCTCGCTTTGTGAGTCACTAGGAGGGCGCGTGCGGATCACAGCGGCGGTGCTGGAGAACGCGGGAGGACCGTTCACCCTGCAGCAGATCGACCTCGCCGACCCCGGGCCGGACGAGGTGCTGGTCCGGGTGCACAGCGTCGGGATCTGCGCCACCGACCTGGAGTTCGCCAACTTCTTCCCCACCCCGGCGGTGCTCGGCCACGAGGGCAGCGGGGTGGTCGAGCAGGTCGGCGCGCGGGTCACCGGCATCTCCCCGGGCGACCACGTCGCGATGAGCTTCACCTCCTGCGGCGACTGCCCGCTGTGCCGGGGCGGAAACCCCGCCTACTGCCGCCAGTTCGACGCGGTCAACTTCTCCGGCCGGCGACCCGACGGCAGCTCGGCACTGTCCCGCGACGGGCAGCAGGTCAACGGCCACTTCCTGGGTCAGTCGTCGTTCGCCAGTCACGTGGTCGCCCCGGCCCGCGCGGTGGTGCCCATCAGCAAGGAGGTCGACCTGGGCGTGGTCGGCCCGTTCGGCTGCGGCTTCGGCACCGGTGCCGGCGCGGTGCTCAACGTGCTGCGCCCGGAGGTCGGCTCCACGCTCGTCGTCTTCGGCGCGGGCGCGGTCGGCGTCGCGGCGATCCTGGCCGCGCGGGTGGCCGGTTGCGCCGTCGTGGCGGCGGTCGACGTCAACGCCGGCAAGCTCGACACGGCCCGACTGCTGGGCGCGACCCACGGGGTGAATTCCGCCGACGGCGACCCGCGCGAGCTGCTGACCGCGATCGCCCCGCACGGCTTCGACGTCGCGATCGACACCACCGGCCGGGAGGACGTACTCCGGCTGGCCGTCGAGTCGCTCGGCCCGCTCGGCCGCTGCGGCGTGGTCGGGATCGGCCCGAGCGAGCAGATGAGCTTCGAGTGGCGCAGCGTGCTCAACGGCCGCAGCATCACCGGCATCATCGGCGGCAGCAGCCTGCCCCAGGTCTTCCTGCCGAAGCTGCTGGACCTGCACGCCGCCGGCAACTTCCCGGTGGACCGCCTGATCACCCGGTTCCCGTTCGAGCAGATCAACGAGGCGGTGGCGGCGCTGCGGTCCGGCGAGGTCGGCAAGGCCGTCCTGACCCTCTGACGGGCCGGCCCCCGTCCGCTGGCGCGACCACCCGCCGAGGCCGGCAACCCCGCCCACCTGGCCGGATCGGGCGAAATCGACAGCGCTGTATCTCATGGCGAAACATTGTCTCGCCATGTGAGCGACATTACCCTTGGCGTCAGACCCACACCCAGTGGCGCGGCTGGGCAACACCGCGCAGCGTCCCGCACCTGTGGAGCACGTCCCGATGACCGAACAGCAGCGCACCGCCCCGGCCGCCGCGCAGACCGCGACCGAAGACCGGCCCGTCGCGCCCTTCGACCACCACTCGGCCGAGTGCAACACCGACCCGGTGGGCTACTACCGGGAGTTCCGGCAGACCTGCCCGGTGGGTCGTACCGACGCGCACGGCGGCTTCGTCTATACCACCCGGTACGCCGACGTGGTCCGGATCGCCCGCGACGACGACACCTTCTCCTCCGCCCGGTCCACCGCCGGCGGCGACGGCACCGCCATCGTCATCCCCCGGGGCCCCGGCCTGGAGCAGTACCCGATCGAGCTGGACCCGCCCGCCGCGACCGGCTACCGCGACCTGATCAACCCGCTGCTCACCCAGGACGCGGTGGCCGAGTTGGCCCCGATGGTCGCCCGGCACACCACCCGCGTGGTGGACGCCTTCATCGCCGAGGGGTCGGTGGACTTCGTCCGCGACCTGACCAACCCGCTGCCGGCTGCCGTCACCCTCGACTGGCTGGGCTTCCCCGAATCCGACTGGGCCAAGCTGGCCGGCCCGATCCACGACATCTTCGCCGCGCTGCCCGGCAGCGAGCGCGCCGTGCGCGGTGCCGCCGGCCTGGCCTACCTCGACCAGCGGATCCGGGAGCTGATCGTCGATCGTCGCGCCGCGCCGACCGGCGACGCGGTGAGCTACCTGGCCGCCCAGCGTCGCCCCGACGGGGAGCTGTTCGCCGCCGACGAGCTGGTCTCCGTCATCGGGCTGCTGATCGCGGGCGGGGTGGACACCACCACCTCGCTGACCGGCTCCACCCTGGTTCACCTGAGCCGCCACCCCGACGACCGGCAGCGCCTGATCGACTCCCCCGACCTGCTGCTCACCGCCACCGACGAGTTCCTGCGGGTGTTCGCCCCGTCCCAGTCGATGGCCCGTACCGTGCGGGCCGACACCGAGGTCGGCGGCTGCCCGGTCAGCTCCGGTGAGCGGGTCCTGATCCCCTGGGTCGCGGCGAACCACGACCCCGTCGTCTTCCCCGACCCCGAGCAGCTCCGGTTGGACCGCGACGCCGCCCGGCACCTGAGCTTCGGCATCGGCAGCCACCGCTGCGCCGGCGCCCACCTGGCCCGGCTGATGTTCCGCGAGATGATCACGCAGGTGCTCACCCGGCTGCCCGACTTCCGGGTCGTGGAGGAGGGCCTCGTCGCCTACCCCACCCGGGGCAACCAGAGCGGCTGGGACGCCATCCCGGCCGTCTTCACTCCGGGTCCCCGCCGCGACGCCGACGCGGCGGGGACCCGGCCCACCGCCAGCCTGACCGGCGACCGGGACCTGGTCATGGCGGCCACCGGCACCGTCACCGACGAGGTGCTGGAGGTACGCCTGGCCGACCCGGCCGGCGCGGAGCTGCCGCCCTGGACGCCGGGCGCGCACCTGGAGGTGCGGCTGCCGTCCGGGCGGGTCCGGCAGTACTCCCTGTGCGGCGACCCGGACGACGCCCGGCACTACCGGATCGCGGCCCTGCGCGAGCCGGCCGGCCGGGGCGGTTCGGTGGAGCTGCACACGCTGGCCCGCGCGGGCGTCACCCTCTCCGTGCGCGGCCCCCGCAACCACTTCCCGCTCGTCGACGCCCCCGGCTACCTCTTCCTCGCCGGGGGCATCGGGATCACCCCGATCCTGGCGATGGCCCGCGAGGCCGACCGTCGGGGCGTGCCGTTCCGGCTGGTGTACGGCGGGCGGAGCCGGGCCTCGATGGCCTTCGTCGACGAGGTGGTGGCGCTGGCCGGGGACCGGGTCACCCTGCTGCCGCAGGACGAGGCCGGCCTGCCCGACCTGCGGGCGCTGCTCGACTCCACCGGGGCGGACACCGCCGTCTACTGCTGCGGGCCGACCGGCATGATCGACGCGGTGGAGCGGGTCTGCGCCGAGACGGACCGGTCGGGGCAGCTGCACGTCGAGCGGTTCACCGCCGGTGACGACCTGGAGGTCGCCTTCGACCCGGCGGCGAACACCGAGTTCGAGGTGCACCTGGCGCGGACCGGGGCGACCCTGCGGGTGCCGAGGGACCGCCGCATGATCGACGTGCTGCGCGAGGTGGTGCCCGGCCTGACCTACGACTGCGAGAAGGGCTACTGCGGCGCGTGTGAGACCCGGGTGCTGGCCGGCACTCCGGAGCACCGCGACTCGCTGCTCACCGACGAGGAGCGCGCAGCTGGCCGGAGCATGATGATCTGCGTCGGACGGTGCCGCTCGGAGCGGCTGGTGCTCGACCTGTAGCACCCTCCCCCGGACGGGGCCGGCCCACCCCTTGGGGCCGGCCCGTCCGACTGTCCCTGGCCGGGCGGCCCATTCCGGGCGGGACGTTGCGTGGCACGGCCCGGCCACCCTGCGCCATCACGACAGCATGCTGGGCCCGGGCTGGTCCGGGTCTCGATCAGGGTCAACGCCCAAGCGGCCCGCCGGGTCGCACCGGACACCGGTACACGGCCGCTCACCGCCACCCGGTGAGCTGACCGGACGGCGCGGCACCACCCGAGACCGGCCCCGGCCGGGGCCGCAGCGCCACAACCCCCCGGGAACGACCCGCAGCACCACGCGTGACCGGACGGCCTTACCGGAGACCACACGCGGACGGCCCGCCGCGCCACGACACTGGGGCGCTGCGGGCCGTCCTGACGAGGGGCCGGTGGGTCAGTTGCCCCACTCGAAGTTGGGCTCGACCGCCTCGGCGATGTGGAACCGGCCGCCCGGCGTGACGACCGCGGTTTCCCGGTCGGTCACCACGTGCTTGCCGAAGCTGTCGACCAGCGGCCGGCCGACGTCCCGCTTGAGCCACAGGCGCAGCAGGTGCCGGCGACGCTCCGGCTCCGGGAAGTCGACGTAACCGGTACGCGAGTGCAGGGCGGCGTAGTTCAACAGCCACTGCACGTCGCCGGGCTGGAAGTCCATGTCCAGGGCCAGGCCGGCGGACTGGGAGACCTCGTCGTAGAGGTGCAGCAGCTCGATCTGCGCGTCGGTGAGCCGGGGCACCTCGGGGTAGTCCTGCGCCGAGAAGATCATCGAGCTGCCGGCGTAGGTGCTGAACACGCCGTCGACGTAACTGCAGATCGGCGAGGCGTAGGTCTTCGCCGGGGCCTGGTGGTCCTGCTTGTACCAGTCCCAGTGCCAGGGCTCGAATAGCAGCGGCGCGAGGTCGGGCCGGCGGCGCAGGATCTCGTTGTAGATGGTGGTGCCGCTGACCAGGCTGCTCGCCCCGCCGGCCTTGGCCGCCCGCAGGCACATCAGCGCGACCACGTCGGAGCTGTCGGAGTGGAACGGCAGCCGGTCGCGGACCCGCGACGGCAGGGCCGACGGGTCGTCGAGGGTCTTGTTGGAGGTGGCGATGACGTGGTCGAGCACGTCGCCCATCTGGTTCTGCCCCATCGGCACGCCGAGGTGCAGCCCCATCAGGTAGAAGATCGCCCCGGCGAGGGCGTCGCCGTACTCCTCCGTGCGCAGGCCCCGGACCAGGATGAAGCCGCGTCCGCTGTCGAGCTGGCGGGCGCACTCCTCGTTGAGCCCGGCACAGGCCGGCAACGGGTAGTCGGCGGCGGTCACCGTACGCAGGTCGGGGTTGTCGGCGACGAACCGCCGGCCGACGGTCTCCAGCTCGGCGAGTTCGGCGTCGCTGAGCTGGTAGACCCATTCGGTCGAGGTACGCAGCTCGTCACCGCGCCAGGCGGACGGGCCGGAGATGGGGGCGAGATCGATTGCGGTGGTCATGATGGTGCGCTCCGAGGGTCGGTTCTGCGGAAAACGGGTCAATGTCCCGGCGTGGGCGGTGCCGCCCACCGGGCTGATCAACGACGTGGGCGATCGCCGTGTCCCGGACGGGAGGCGGCGCGCCTATCCATCAGAACGGGGTCTGCGGGTCCCCGGCGGCGGTCCCGGGGCGCATGCCCTCCCGCGGCGGGTGTACCCGCAACGGCTCCTCGTAGCCGCGCACCAGCAATCCAGAGCCTTGCGGAACTCGGATCATGGCGTTCTCCTGCGGCTGGCGATGATCGCTCCAGGCTAACCAACCCCCGCTGCGACGTCAACAGAGACACCGTCTCGCAATATGATCTGGCCGACGTTGGGGCGGGCCCGACGGCACCCTCGCACGCTCCGCAGCAACCGGCAGCATGCGGTTACCGGGAGTAACTATCCGGCAACCTCGATCACACCCGGGAGCCGAACACGGAGAACGCCGCACCCCAGAACTGAGTTATCAGATTCTCGCCTTCGCTCGGTGCTCGGTGATCAGCCTCGCGGCCAGCTCGATCGCGACGTCCTTGCCGTGAGCGCTGATGGCTGCCAGCGTGATCGCGTCCTCGACCACCGGACGGGCATCTTGGGGCATACATGCCCGATCTGGGCCGAGTTGCGGGGCATGCAGTTCTGTAGTGTGCCCCCGGCTGGAGACAAGCCTGCAGGGCTTGCCCGTGGCATCGCCCGCGTTGAGCTGGGCCGATGCGCGGTCTGACCTCGTGTTCGAGCTGCCAAGACGGTTGCAGGTTGGCGGTTCCGGAGGGGCGCTTGGTGCGCTGACGGCCAGGCGTTGGGAACGGACTCGTCCGGCATGACGGTCACCGGCTCGGCGCGTCCGGGTAGTCAGTCGGTGCCGCCGAGGCGGCGCATGGCGCGGTAGAGCTGTGTGGGGGTCAGGGGCGGTTCGGGGAGCGGGTGGGCGCGCTCGGCGCGGAAGCCGTCGAGCATCAGGTACAGGTGGCGGCGCCAGGCGTGCGGGGCGATCCCGTCGGTCGCCTCGATGATCCGGCTGTGGGACCAGATGACGAAGGCGAGGTCCTCGGGTACCAGGTCGGGCCGGAGGCGGCCCTGTTCTCGCGCCCGTTCGACGATGCGCACGCCGAGGTCATGGATCCGGGTCTGCTGGCCGGCCAGGCAGGCGTTCTCTGGCAGCCGGATCGAGGCGAAGTCGTTGAAGCCTCGGTCGCGGGCCTGGAGTTCGCACATGGTTTCCAGGAACAGGCACAGCCCCTCCCATGCGTCGTCCATGCTCAGGGCCTGCTCGGCAGCGGCGACCCAGATCGCGAGCTTGCCGGCGAAGACCTCCTGCACCAGGTCCAGCCGGGCGGGGAAGTGGTTGTAGAGCGTGCCGATGGCCACCCCGGCGCGCTTGGCGACCTGTTCCAGTGACGCCTGCATCCCGTGCTCGGCGAACACGGCCCGGGCGGCGGCCAGCAGCGAATCGCGATTGCGCTGAGCGTCGCGGCGCAGCCGCCGGGCGGGAGCGGAGGCCGCGGTCGCGGTCGCGACTGGTGCGCGTTCAGGGGACATGTTCCACACCATACCAACTTGAGGAATGCCTCAACTTCTGTGCTACGCTCGCCTCACAAGGTGAGGCCACCCTCATTTTGAGAAGTTGTGCCGCGATGCGGCCCTGACCAGGCTCGGGGGACTTGATGAAACTGACCATCTTCGGTGCCAGCGGTCGCACCGGCATGCACCTGGCCGAGCAGGCACTCGCCGCCGGGCACGACGTGATGGCGCTGATGCGCAATCCGGCGAAGCTGACCCTGCGCCACGAACGGCTGCGGGTCGCGCAGGGCGAGCTGACCGACGAGGCGGCCGTCGCCGACGCCGTCCGGGGCGCCGACGCCGTCCTCGCCGCCCTGAGCCCCAAGATCTTCGGCGGGCCCCGGGACCTGCCCCTCGCGTCGGGAACGGGCACCATCCTGACCGCGATGCGCACCTACGGCGTCAGCAGGCTCATCTACAGCTGGGGACCAAGCATCACAATTCCCCGCAACCCACTGCTGGACGCGGTGCGCAGCGCGAGCTTCGCCCTGCTCGGGCAGCTACCCGCCACCCGCTCCATGGTCAACGAGACGGTCGAGGTGGGCCAGGCCATCCGCAGCTCGGATCGAGACTGGACCATCGTGGTCGTCACCGCACCCCACGACAAGCCCGGCCCGGGAAGGGTCAAGGTGCGCACCGGGACCGGAACCGGAGACCGGGTCAGCTCACGCATCTCTCGGACCGACCTCGCGCAGTTCATGCTCACTCAGGCCGACGACCTGCGATACGCCCAGCAGGAACTGCGGATCAGCAACTGACACCCACACGGCACGCCACCGCCGCGCAGTTATCCACAGCGCCCCGCCTGCACCTCTTGCGCCTCCCCACTCGAGCGGCACGCGGTCCCAACCGAATCCCGCTGTTCACCACCCCTGTTCACCACGCTGTTGTCATCGAAGGAGAAGCTATGCCTACCATCGCCATCATGGGTGCCGGTCCCGGAATGGGTCTCGCCATCGCCCAGACCTTCGGCAAGGAAGGCCACCAGGTCGCGCTGCTGTCGCGTACCCCGGCCAAGCTGGACCCGGTCGTGGCCGAGCTGACCGGCCAGGGCGTCGAAGCGGCGGCCTTCGCCGCCGACGTGCTCGACCGGCCATCGATCGCCTCCGGCCTCGCGGCGGTCAAGCAGCGATTCGGGCAGATCGACGTCCTCGAATACTCGCCGGCCAGCTCGGCGCTGCCGATGGCTTCCTCCACCGAGCTGACCCACGACAACGTGCAGATCCAGCTCGACTTCTACGTGCACGGCGCCGTGGCGGCGGTCAACGAGGTGTTGCCGGAGATGCTCGCCCGAGGCTCGGGCACGATCCTGTTCACCACCGGCGCCTCATCCGTGCGCCCGGAGATGGGTCACGACATGTTCGGCAACGTCGCCCCGGCCGCGGCGTGGCTGCGAAACTGGGCCCACGGTCTGCACGCCGCCACCGCTCCCCGAGGAGTACAGGTCGGCCACATAGCGATCGGCGCGTGGATCGGCCGCCAGCCGGGTGCCACCGCACCGGAAGAGATCGCGCCGCTGTACTGGGAACTGCACACCCAACACGACCAGGTCGAGAAGGTCTTCTTCCCCAGCGACCAACCCGCCTCCTGAGCGCACCTGGTGGAGCCGTCCGCCCCTCGACGGGCCGCAGCGCGCCGGCCGCATGATGTGGCCGGCGCGACGGTGATCCGCGAGGAGCGGTACGGCGACGTCCTCGGCCACGTCGTCATGCAGGACCCGGAAGACAACGAGTTCTGCGTCGCTTGAGCGGTGGTTGGCGCCGCATTCAGCATCCGGGAAGCAGCGATCCGGGGGCCCGTGCATCGAGCCAAGGCAAGGATGCCCCGGCCACTCGGCCGGGGCATCCTTGATCGTCCACGCAGATGCGAAAGCAGCCTCCGCCCTTAGTGGTCGGCCGGTCGCGTTGCGCGTTTGCAGTTCTGCGACGTGCCTCCGGCAGGCCACACGAAGCATCCGCGACAATATCTGACCTGCGAAACGTGCTCCGGTGGAGATCGAATGCCGATACGTGCTGCCTTCTAGGTAGTCCGCATCGCGTCGGACTCGGTGCGGCTTTAAGGTGTTGACTTGATCGGATGGTGAGTGCTTGACAACCCTGGGTGTTCCTTCGCCGCGGCGCTTGAGTCCCGTCCGGGGGATCGAAGATCCAGGACGGGACTCGAACCTGTCAACGCCGGTCGAATTTTTCGATCGGCGTTGACACACCCGAGGTGAGCACGCGCCGTCATAGCCTCCGCGAGGGCTGAGCGCGCCGCGCGGCAGGGGCGCGTCAGCGGGTACCGGATCAGGCTCGACGACGAGGGGGACGCTGCGGAAGGTCACAGCCGAGATGACCGCGCAGAGCAGGAAGAAGCCCGCCGAGCACCAGAAGACGGCGTGGTAGCCGTGCACGGTGGCGAGTGCCGCGGTCTGCGGCCCCGGGGTCGTGTCGTCCAGGTATCCGGCGGTGGCCGAAGCGGCGACCGAGGTGAGCAGGGCGGTGCCGATCGCGCCGCCGATCTGCTGCGCCATGTTGATCATGGCGGAGGCGGCGCCGGCGTCGCCGGGGCGGGCGCCGGCTGTGGCGGCGTTCTGGGTGGGGGAGAAGATCATGCCCATGCCGAGGCCGGCGACGAGCAGCCCGGGCAGCACGTCGGGCGCGTAGGCGGAGCCGAGTCCCAGCCGAGTCAGGTAGAGCATGCCGCCCGCGGCGATCAGCGCACCGGCGGTGACCACCGGGCGGGGCCCGAACCGCGGGGTCAGCCGCATGCCACTGGTGATCGCCGACGACATGATGCCGACGATCAGCGGCATGAAGGCCAAGCCGGCCCGGATCGCTGAGAAGCCGAGGACGCCGACGAGGTAGTAGGTGAGGAACAGGAACACGCCGAACATGGCGGCACCGGCGATGGTCAGGGCGAGGTAGGAACCGCCGCGGTTGCGGTCGAGCACGACGCGCATCGGCAGCAGGGGGTTGCGGGCGCGACGTTCGACGGCGACGAAGAGGGCGAGGATCGCCGTTCCGGCGAGGATGAAAACGTACGTCCCAGCAGCCGTCCACCCGTCCGAGGAGGCATTCCCGAGCCCGTAGACCAGGGCGACCAGCCCGATAACGGCGGTGACCACGCCGGGCCAGTCCATCCGGGCGCCGCCGGGCAGCCGGGGTTCGTCACGCAGCTTGAGGAGGCAGCCGACGATGCCGACGACGGCGAAGATCAGGTTGACATAGAGGCACCAGCGCCAGGAGGCGTACTCGGTCAGCGTCCCGCCGAGCAGCAGGCCGACGGCGGTGCCGGAGCCGGTGACCGCGCCGAAGATGCCGAACGCCTTGCCGCGTTCGACCGGGTCGGTGAAGGTGACGGAGAGCAGGGAGAGCGCGGTCGGTGCGAGTGCGGCGCCGAACACGCCTTGGAGAACCCTGGCGATGATCAGCATGGTGATGCCGGTGGCGGCGCCGCCGAGCGCGGAGGCGGCGGCGAATCCCGCGAACCCGATCAGAAGCATCCGCCTGCGGCCGACGGCGTCGGCGAGCCGGCCACCGAGCAGCAGCAGGCCGCCGAACGCGAGCGCGTAGCCGGACACCGCCCACTGCCGGCCGGCGTCGGAGAAGCCGAGTTCGTGCTGCGTGGCGGGCAGCGCGATGTTCACGATCGTCGCGTCCAGCACCACCATGAGCTGGCCCGTGGCGAGCACTGCCAGCGCCCACCACCGCCAGGGTTGCCGTGTCTCCATCGCACTCTCCATAAGTTGAACCGATCATTCCACTTAGCCGGAGAGGCTAAGCCCCAAGTGCGGCGTCCGGGCGCTGTCTTGTCGGCGGAATCACATAACTGGAATATGTCGTTCCAGTTGCTAGGCTGGCGTCATGGACAGCACCGACCCCGCCGTGTCCGACCGGCCACTGCGGCGCGACGCGCAGGCCAACCGGCAGCGCATCATCAAGGCCGCTCGTGACGTGTTCGCAGCACGCGGGCTGTCCGCGACCTACGACGACGTGGCACAGCAGGCCGGCGTCGGCGTCGGCACCGTCCACCGCCGCTTCCCGGCCAAGGAGCTGCTGCTGGAGGCCGCACTCGAGGAGCGCCTGGAACAGCACGCCACGGCGATCGAGGCGGCACTGGACGCGCCGACCGGCTGGGACGGGTTCGTCTGCTTCCTGCGACGCGCCGCCGAGTTGCACGCCACCGACCGGGGCCTACGCGACATCGAGCTCGGCGCCGACTTCGACGCGCGCTACCTTGCCCGGATCCGCGACCGGATCATGCCCGTCGTCCGGCGACTGGTCGACCGCGCCCATGCCGAGGGATCACTGCGGCCCGACGTCGCCGCGGAGGACGTACCCCTGCTCCTGACGATGATCAGCGAGGTCGCCCTGCACAGCCGCGAGGTGAGCCCCAGGGCCTGGACACGCTACCTGCAAATCATGATCGATGGCCTGCGGAACGCGCCCGGCGCGGGCGATCTCGGCACGCCGATGACCGGCGCCGACGTCGGCGCGCTCCTGCGGCGGTGGCTGCCCGGCATCCCGCGCCGCGGCTCTAGAGCCGGTCCGCGCCGCGGCTAGAGCCGGTCCGCGCCGCGAGGGCGGGCTCCCGGCGTTCGGCACTCCTCAACTTTTCCTTCTTCCCGGAGTCGATATGCGCGCCTATGAACTCACCGGCTTCGGCGGGCCGGAGGTGCTCCGCCTCGGCGCCCGGCGCGAGCCGGTCCCGGGCCCGCGCGAGGTGGTTGTGGACACCCGCGCGATCGGCCTGAACCCCATCGACATCCTGCAGCGGTCCGGCACGTTCCGGTTCGCCAATCCGACGCGGTTCCCCGTCGTGCCAGGCAACGAGTTCTCCGGTGTGGTGTCGGCGGTCGGTGCGGAAGCGACCTCCCTGTCCGTCGGCGACGCCGTCTTCGCCCGCACGGACAAGGCACGACTCGGAGCGCTCGCGGAGCGGGTCGCCATCGAGGAGAGGCTGGTGGCACCCATGCCCCGCAGCCTCGACTTCGTCACTGCCGCGGCGGTCCCGCTCGCCGGCACGACCGCCCTGCAGGCGATCCGCGACGCGCTGGACGTCCGACCGAAGGACCGCCTGCTCATCACCGGCGGCTCCAGCATGGTCGGCATGTTCGCCATCCAGCTCGCCGCGCGTGCCGGCGGGCACGTGGTGACGACAGCCTCGTCCAGCAGCCAGTCACTTCTGCGCGGGTTGGGTGCCGACGAGGTCATCGACTACCGCACACAGGCGATCGACACCGGTTCCGGGGTCTTCGACAAGGTCTTCGACTTGGTCGGCGGGGCACCGGCCGCCGCACTCTCCAGTGTCGTCGCACCCGGCGGTCGCCTGGTCACGGTCTCGGCGACACCCACACCGGGATCCGTCCGCCACGACTACACCATGGCCGCGTGGCGGGCCGTGCTGCTCGAGACGGCTCTCCGGCTCGCCACCCTCGGCCCGCGACGCCACGCCCGCAGGGGCGGCTACACATACGGGTTCCTCTCCATGCGCCCGAGCGGCGACGACCTGCGCGAGCTCGGGTCGCTGATCGACGACGGCGCACTGCGCGTGAAGATCGACAGCACCTACGACTTCGCCCGGGCGGACGAAGCCCTCGCCCGCGTCGAGACACGCCGGGCGAAGGGCAAAGTGGTCCTCGTGCTGCCCTAGAGCCAATGCCTGGTCACCGGTGGCCGACGCGGGTCCGGTCACCAGGACTTCTGCCGGGGTCTCAGACCGCCGGGTGACCGATCTCGACCTTGTGCCAGGTGGGCAACCGCCTGCGCGCCGAGAACGACGGCGAGCGCGCGGCGTTCGGTGCCCTGGGTGCCCGGTTCGGTGGTGTAGACGGTGATGCGCAGGTCGTCGAGGGCGACGATGAGCGTGTCGCAGTCGAGCGCGATCCGGCCGACCGCGGGGTGGTCCTCCAACGCCGAGCTGGCCATCCTTTACTACGCGCACGAGCTTGCGGCGGCGCGTCGGACCCGGCGTCACCGCGTCGATGTTGGAGCCGGCTGGATGCCCGGCACGTCGCTGGGCTGCGGAGCGCCCGTCGCCGCCCAGGCGATCGGGGGGGTCTCACCCGCCTGCCCGGATCGCCACTCCGGCGCGCTCCGGGCCGGTGCGGGCCTCAATCGCTCTCGACGACCAGTGGGCACACCTGCGCGACGGCGCCTTCGTCGTACGCGACAAGGTGGCCGACGTACGCCCGATCGCCCACGACAGGGAACGCCGCCTGTGGGACGCTACGCCGAACTCCTAGCCATCCTGTGCCAATGAGCACAGTGGACACGTGCCAGAACGCCGTGTCTCCGACCTCGCGCTCGGCGTTAGAGCACCACGGCTCGAACGGATGGGCCGACGTGACCGAACGGCCAAGGTGGAGGGGCACGAACCTGCGCGAACCCGCACCGCGTTGACCTGCCAGTATTTGCCGCTAGAGATGCGAGGGGCCAAGACCTGCGACAATTCCGTGCAAGCTGTTGACCAGGGTGTTTAAGGATCGGTTCATTATGTCCGGCTGTGTGCCCCCGGCAGGATTCGAACCTGCGACACACGGTCGTCGGCTGCCCGCGCCTGTACCGATCCGGTCGGTCAGCGGACCGCCTCGACGTACATCGTCTCGTCGTTGCGGACCTCCCGGTCCAGCGTTGCCACGTCCGGCACCGCCCCCGCGCCGAACGATCGGACGGTGACAGCCTCCGGGTCAAAGCCCGCGATGGTGAGGGCGTACCGCAACTCGTCCAGGTCGTAGATCCAGCGGTGCCCGTGGAACTGGAGCATCTGCTCCAGCATGAACGCCGGCCGTTGCGGGATGTCCTGCGGGCTCGCCCCGAGACGCATGAGCCGCTGCCGGTGCTCGCGGTAGAAGTCACCGCCGTCGAGGTAACCGGTCACGTACCTGCGCAGGTCCGGCGTGGTCAACCGGGGCAGCCCGCCCGGGGCCAGCATGCCGGACAGGCCGAGTCGGCACAGGTCTTCCCGGGTCAACGGGACGCCGGTCCCGGTCAGCTCCAACCGGGCACAGAGGGCGTGCCAGTCCGGTTCGGGGTCGTCCCCGGTCCAGGCGGCGGTCTACCCGGTCACTGTCCCACCAATCTCTCGGTGCCGTCGGCGTGTGCCGGGCCCGCCACCGGGGCGGTACGCCGCCGCGATCCACCGCCCCGAGCGACCAACGGTCGACGACCGGCCGGGTCGACGGGCCCGCCCGCCCATCCGGCGGGAGGGAAGTGGCAGCGTCCCCACCACGTCGTGTCATCGGCACGGGAAGCCTAGTCGCAGGCGACCACGACGATCGAGTACGTCGATGCAACGCGACGCCGCCGTCAGCCCCGCCCGCCGGGCGGCGCGCACCGGAGGTCAGCCGGGCAGACGGGCGTTGAGGCGGGCGGCCTGGCGGATCAGATGGTCACGTTCGGCGAGGTGGGCGGCCCGGTGGGCGGCCTCGGCGTACCACCGGGCCGCCGTCGCCCGGTCACCGGCCCGCTCGTGCAGGTACGCCGTCACCGCCGCGTGGCGGGGCACCGACGGGTCCACCGCCGCCAGTGCCGCCAGCCCGGCCCACGCCCCGTCGGCCTCCCCGACGGCCACCGCCCGGTTGAGCCGCACCACCGGGCTGTCGGTCAGTCGCACCAGTTCGTCGTACCACTCGACGATCTGCACCCAGTCGGTCTCCCCGGCGGCCTGCGCGTCGGCGTGCAGCGCGGCGACGGCGGCCTGGGCCTGGAACTCGCCCAGCCGGTCCCGGGCCAGCGCCGCCTGAAGGATGCGCACCCCCTCGGCGATCAGGGCGGTGTCCCACCGGCTCCGGTCCTGCGCCGCGAGCGGGACCAGGCTGCCGTCCGGCGTGGTCCGGGCCGCGCGCCGGGCGTGGTGCAGCAGCATCAGGGCGAGCAGCCCGGCCACCTCGGGGTGGTCGACCATCGCCGCGAGCTGCCGGGTGAGCCGGACCGCCTCGGCGGCGAGGTCGACGTCGCCGGAGTAGCCCTCGTTGAAGACCAGGTAGAGCACCCGCAGCACGGTGGCGACGTCGCCCGGCCGGTCGAGGCGTACGCCGGACACGGTGCGCTTGGCCCGGCTGATCCGCTGCGCCATGGTCGCCTCCGGCACCAGGTACGCCCGGGCGATCTGCCGGGTGGTCAGCCCGCCGACGGCGCGCAGGGTCAACGCGACCGCCGACGACGGGGTCAGCGACGGGTGGGCGCACAGGAAGTAGAGCTGGAGCGTGTCGTCCACCCCGGGCGTGGGCCCCGGGGGCGGTTCCTCGACGACGAGTGACTCCCGCCGTCGGCGGGCAACGTCCGCCCGGCCCGCGTCGAGGAACCGGTGCCAGGCCACGGTGACCAGCCAGCCCTTCGGGTCCCGGGGCGGGTCGGCCGGCCAGCCGTGGACCGCCTGGACCAGTGCGTCCTGCACGGCGTCCTCGGCCGCCGCGAAGTCGGCCCCGCGCCGGACGAGGACCCCGAGCACCTCCGGGGTGAGCCGGCGCAGCAGGTCACCGTCCACCGGTCAGTCGGTGATGGTCGGCGGCTCGGTCAGGAACGGGCGCAGCTCCAGCCACTCGTGGATCGGTCGCCCGCCCGCCCCCGGGGCCGCCGACAACTCCCCGGCCAGCTCGACGGCACGCTCGTAGCTGTCCACGTCGATCACCATCCAGCCGGCGATGAGATCCTTGGTCTCGGCGAAGGGCCCGTCGGTAACCGGCGGACGCCCCGGCCCGTCGTACCGGACGAACGTCCCTTCGGGGGCGAGCGCCTGCCCGTCGACGAACTCCCCGCTGCCCTCCAGCCGGGCCGCGAAGTCGTTCATGTACTGCACGTGGGCCGTGATCTCCTCGGGCGTCCACTGGTCCATCGGGACGTCGTTGACCGCGGCGGGGGCGCCTCGGTAGTGCTTGAGCAGCAGGTACTTCGCCATCGGGTGTCTCCTCGGTGCCGGTGCGACCCTTATTCTGGCCGCGTTCACCCCAGGGACGACGCCGGCACCCCGTTCTCGACATCCCGGCCGGGGTTCTTTTGCCCGGGTGCCGACGTCCGGGAGAGGACCGGCGCGGCGGCGGCCACACCGCCCCGCTCACCGCTCCACGAGCTGCCGTACCCGCAGTCGTCGGATCCCCGAGACCCGCTCGACCGGGGCGGGCGGCCGGGCGGCGGGTAGGCGCACCGTGAAGACCGCCCCCCGGTGCGGATGGCCCTCGGCCTCGATCGTGCCCCGGTGGCTCGTCACCACCTCCTGGAGCAGGGCCAACCCCAGCCCGAACCGGTGCTCCCCGGAGCCCCCGCCACGGTGGAACCGGTCGAAGATGCGCCGCGCGTCCGCCTGGTCGAACCCGTCCCCGGTATCCGCGACCACCAACTCCGCGTAGTCGCCGCCGGCCCGCAGTGACACGTCGATCCGCCCCCCGGCCGGCGTGTGGGTGAGCGCGTTCGCGAGCAGTTCGCCGACCACCCGGCGCAGCGCCGACTCGACACCCGGCACGGGCAGGGGGACGCCGGGCAGGTCCCCCGCGAGAGTGACCTGGCGGTCGGTGGCCCGTTCCGCCTCGGCGGCGACCGCCGCCCCCACCAGGGCGGTGAAATCGACCGGCGGATACGGACGGCGGTCGGCGGGCGCGGCGGCGAGCTGGGCCGAGAGCAGCAGGTCGTCCACGATCTCGCCGAGCCGGCGGGTGCCGCCGATCAGCCGGTCGAGATCCTCCAGGTTCGTGGCGCCGCCGCCGGTACGGGCCCGCCGCGCCATCAGCTGGGCGCGGATGTGCACCTGAGCGATCGGCGTCCGCAGTTCGTGGCTGGCATCGGCGATGAACCGACGTTGCCGGGTCAGCGCCTCCGCCAGGGGGGCGACGGCCCGTCGGCCGACGAGCGCGCCGGTCAGCACGGCGACGAGCAGCCCGACCGTCGCGGCGAGGCTGAACGCCAGCAGCAGGTGCCGACGGTCGGACAGCTGGAAACGCGCGTCGAACACCGCCTGGACGACCAGCCCGTCGCTGCGGGACTCGGTGCGGACGTGATACGTCGTGCCGTTTCGGGCGACGGTGGTGACCTCGGTGATGCCGGTGGCAGCCACCGAGGTCAGCGCACCGGTCAGCGGAAAGCCCGGTGGCGGCGGGTTGAGGCCGGTGTCGGTGATGAGGCCGTTGTACCGGAAGATCCAGCTGCACGCGGGTGGGCCGGGGATGGTGGCGTGGTTGGTGCCCCAGGCCAACTCACGGTGGATCTGGGCCTCCTGGCTGCGGACCAGGACGGCGTACGAGATGCCGCCGGCCAGCAACAGCAGGGTGCCGATGGCCAGCCCGACCAGCAGGCCGATCCGCAGCCGGGCCCGCCGGACCATCGCCTGCTCCACCAGCTCCATCAGAGCGCCCCGAGGCGGTAGCCCAGCCCGTGCACGGTGCGGACCACCGACCGGCCGAGCTTGCGGCGCAGGTAGTAGACGTAGGTGTCCACCATCGACGCCGCCGCGGCCTCGTCGAAGACCCGGCGACGCAGCTCCGCCCGGGAGTGCACGAGGTTGGGCTGGGCCGCCAGCACCCGCAGCAGCTCGAACTCCCGGGCGGACAGCGCCACCCGGGTGCCGTCGGCCAGCACGGCGTCGCGGGGCGTCAGGTCCAGCAGCCCGGCCCCGATGCGCAGGGCCGTGGTGGACTCGGACGTGCGCCGGCACAGGGCCCGGATCCGCGCGCTCAGCTCGTCCAGGTCGAAGGGTTTCATCAGGTAGTCGTCGGCGCCCGCGTCCAACCCGGCGATCCGGTCGCCGACCGTGCCGAGCGCGGTGAGCATCAGCGCGCGGGCCGGAACCTTGCGCGAACGCAGCCGGATCACCAGGTCGAGCCCGTCGAGCGCCGGCAGCATCCGGTCGATCACCATCACGTCGTAGGTGCGGGTCAGTCCGAGATGGAGACCGCGCTGACCGTCCGAGGCGTGGTCGACGACGAACCCGTCGCCGACCAGCGTCTCGGTGAGCAGGCCGGCCATCTCCTCGTCGTCCTCTACCAACAGCAACCGGTTCGGTCCTCCCCCGCACATGCGTCCACAATCGCACAGAGTGAGGCTAAATAGTGATAGCTATCTTTTTATCATTTCACCACCGCGAGGGCCGGGGGTCGGACAGTGGTCTGCCTGCGGGCCTCCCGGCGCTCGATCCAGCTCAGCAGCGGGGTCGTCATCATCGTGGTGACCAGCGCCACCACCACCAGCACGGTGAACAACGACGCGTTCACGATGCCCGCCTCCAACCCGACGTTGAGCGCGATGAGCTGCATCAGACCCCGGGCGTTCATCAGCGCGCCCACCCGCAGCGCGACACCCTGCGATTCGCCCCGGAACCGGGCCGCCGCCCAGCAGGCGCCGAACTTGCCGACGATCGCCGCCGTCACACAGGCCGCCGCGAAGAGCAGCACCGGCGCACTGCCGAGCAACCCGAACTCCGTCCGCAGCCCCGAGTAGGTGAAGAACAGCGGCAGGAAGACCGTCGCGGCAATCGGGGTGAGGGTGTCCACCACCCGGTCGGTGTTCTCGGTGTGCGGCATCACCACCCCGACCGCGAACGCGCCGAAGACCGCGTACAGCCCGATCTCGTCGGTGTACCAGGCGACCAGGAAGAGCAGGGCCACCGTGCCGAGCACCCGGGCGCCGTCGTTGAGGCGGGGACTGGTCATCAGCGCATTGGTCACCCGCCGCCCGCAGAGCCAGAGCGCCAACCCGAACAGGACCGCGCCCCCGGCGGTGACGATCGCCGGTCCGGCCCGGCCGGAGGCGAACGCCAGCACCACGGCCAGCATGATCCAGGCGACCATGTCGTCGAGCGCGCCGCTGGCCAGGGACAGGGTGCCGTGCCGGGTGCCGGCGTGCCCGCGTTCGGTGATGATCCGGGCCAGCATCGGAAAGGCGGTGATGGCCAGCGCCACCCCGACGAACGCAGCCGACACGCCGATCGACGTCCCGTCGGCCCGCATCGGCACGGCGTCCGCGGTCACCAGGACCAGCCCCACGCCCAGGACGAGCGGCGCGGTCACCCCGGCCAACGACACCAGCCCGGCGGTGCCGGCGAGACCGGTGACCCGGTGGGCGCTGAACGCGTACCCGGCCTGGAACATGAACAGCACCAGGCCGACCTGACCCACCACGTAGAGGACCGGCAGCAGCGCGGTGGGGAACAGGGCGTCCTTCACCTCCGGCAGGACGAACCCGAGCAGCGACGGGCCGAGCAGCACGCCGGCGAGCATCTCGCTGACCACGGCGGGCTGACCCACCCGGCCGAGCAGCCAGGCCACCGCCTTGCAGAAGATCAGGATCACCGCGACCGCGATGAAGAACCGTGGAGCCAACTGGGTGGGGGTCACCGGACCGCCTCCTCGAAGTAGTGGGTGCACAACCGTTGTCGCCGGGCGTCGACGACCATCCAGGCGCCGAACACGAGTTGCCGTACGCTGCGCCCCACGTCGGCCCAGCGGTCCCGCCACCGCATCGCGGCCAGCCGCAGCCACCCCGGGCCGGGGACACCGGCCGGGGTCAGGTACGCCGGTCCCCGGCTGGGCAACGACCGGCTGTGTGCGGCCGAGGACGCCAGGGCGTACCGGCGCAGCACCTCGCGGGTCGCGGCGCGCATCATCACCGGCGCGACCCCGCGTGCCGGGCAGGCCCGGTTGGCGGTGACGCCGTAGGGGATGAAGCGGGCCTCCCGGCGCGTCAGCGTGCGCCACCGGTCCGGGTCGAACCGGTCGTCGCCGGCCGGTCCGCTGCGCTGGAACGCCAGATAGTTGAACAGCAGCACCGACCCCGCGGGCAGGGTCACCCCGGCGGGCAGCGCGATCGGTGCGGACGTGATCCGGTGGGCGACACCGAAGAGCGGATGCAGCCGCAGCGTCTCGTCGATCACCCGGTCCAACGCGTCGTCGTCGTCGAGGCCACGTTGCAGGTCCGGATGGTTGGCCAGGGTCAGCAGCACGTGCGCCATCGCCTCGGACATCTGCACCACGGCGGTGGTGCCGAACGCGCCGTGCAGATACCAGGCCGTCTCCTCGACGGTGAACGGCGCCGGCAACGTCACCGGGCAGGTGCCCGCCTCGACCCGCCCGCGCAGGTACCTGGTCAGCGGGTCACGTCGACGCATGTGCCGCAGGCCGGTGCACTTCAGGGCGGCGGCCACGTCGGCGGCGTTGGCGACGAACAGCGCCCGGACCTCCTTCGGGCACACCTCGTCGAAGATCAGTTCGTGGTAGACCTCCGCCCACACCGGCATCATCAGGTCGCGCAACCGGACACGGTTGATCCGCCCGGCCGGCAACTCGTCGAGCACCCGCCGGGTGGCGGCGGTGGCCAACGCGTCGGCCCGCTGCGGGCGCAGGGCGAGCACCCGCCGGGTCACCCCGGCCACCGCCCGGTAGCGCTCCCCCGGCTCCAGGTGTTCCTGGTGCATGTGCGGGCCGGGCGACAGCCAGTACCAGAACAGGTCGGACAGGCCGGCGCCCCGGCTGCGCCCGTCCGCCGCCGGGTCCGCATAGACCCGCTCGAAGTGCTCCACGCCGACCAGCGGGCCCGGCACCGGGATGCCCTCCCCGCCGTTGACCCTCGCGAACACCCACTGCCGCAGCCGCACCACCGCCGGGGGCAGCCACCGCGGCAGGCTCCAGCACACCCCGAGCGCGACCAGCGCGCCCACCATGACCGGCCCGCTCATCCCGGTGCCCCCGAGACGACGAGATCGGCGCTCAGGTCACCCGGTCGGGCGACGCCGACCAGCGCCAACGCCCGGTCGAGGTCGGCGCGCAGCAGGTCGAGCACGTGCCGCACACCGGCCGCCCCGGCCACCGCCAGCCCCCACAGCACCGGGCGGCCGACCAGCACCGCCGTCGCGCCGAGCGCCAACGCGACCAGCACGTCCGTGCCACGCCGCAGACCGCCGTCGACCAGCACCGGCAGCCGCCCGTCGACGGCCGCCACGACGGCCGGCAGCGCGTCCAGGGTGGCCGTCACCCCGTCGAGCTGCCGACCGCCGTGGTTGGAGACCAACACCCCGTCCACCCCGTGCTCGACGGCCAGTCGGGCGTCCTCGGGGTGCAGCACCCCCTTGAGCAGGATGGGCACGGTGGTGAGCCGCCGCAGCACGGAGACCAGCTCCCAGCTCACCCGGGCGTTCATCTCGATGTCCCGGACCCGGCCGCTCGCGTCACGCATGTTCTCGCAGACCATGCCGGACGGCAGGTCGACGAAACCGTGCCGCAGGTCGCGCTCGCGCCGACCGAACACGGGCGAGTCGACCGTGACGACCAGGGCCCGGCAGCCGGCGGCCACCGCCCGTCGTACCACGGTGGTGGTGAACCCCAGATCGGTGTGGGGATAGAGCTGGAACCACAGCGGCCCGCCGGCCGCCGCGATCTCCTCGACCGACCGGGTGGCCGCCATGCTGACCACCATGACCGTGCCGGTGTCGGCGGCGGCCCGCGCGGTGGCCACCTCCCCGTCGGGGTGGGCCAGCCGGTGGAACGCGGTCGGCGCGATCAGCACCGGCATCGACAGTGGACTGCCGAACAGCGAGACCCGCAGGTCACGCTCACCGACGCCGCGCAACACCCGGGGCCGCAGCCAGCGCCGGCCGAAGGCCGCCTCGTTGGCCCGCAGGGTACGTTCGTCGCCGGCCCCGCCCGCGAAGAAGTCCCAGTGCACCGGGTCCAGGCGACGCCGGGCGGCCTCGGCCACGTCGGCCAGGTTCAGCCCCACCTCGTCGGACGCCAGCACGTCAGTCCCGGACACTGCGCAGGCAGCGGTCGACGAAGGCGGCCAGCGGCGTGACGTGCACCTCCGGCCGGTCCCACCGGTTCTCCAGGTTCTCCGCCAGGTGGTGGGTCGCGACGACCTGCCCCGCCCGGTGGTGGCGCACCACCGGGTGCAGGTAGGCGGCGTCGTGGGCCTGACCGACGACGTTCTGCGCCACCCGGCTGACCGTGATGTCGAACGGGTCCACCTGGTCGTGCTCCGGGCCGTACTCCAGGGTGACCACGAAGGCGTCGGAGTAGTCGTGGTCGGCGGTGCGCAGGCCGGTCTGGGCGAAGTACTCGACCGGCACCTCCTCGTGGTAGCGCGCGTCGGCGTCGGCGACCGTGACCACGTCGCCGAGGACACCGAACTGCTGCCACAGGGCGGAGGTGCGGTTGACCCGGGTGATGATCGCGTCGGTGATCGACGCGCCGGTGGCGTCCAGCTTCTCCGCCGGCCACGGCGTGTCCCCGTAGCGGCGTTCGAGGATCTTGTGCAGGGCCCGGACGGCATAGCGGAAGCCGTGGATGAAACCGTTTGTCGAGCGCTTGAAGTCCCGCTCCTGGCTGATGGTGCCGGCGAAGTACAGGCCGGGGACGTTGACCGACTCCCACGCCGCCGTCTGCGCCGGGAAGCGGTCCCGGATCGCCAGCTCCGGTCGGCAGGAGTCGTCGAAGATCGACGCGTCGAACGCGAACCCGGTGCAGGCGAGCACCCGGTCGTAGCGCAGTTCCTTGGTGACCTCGTCGGCCCGGGAGAACGCGAACGTCACCGTGTAGCCGTCGTCGTCGCGGGTGATCTGCCGGACGGTGCCGTCCAGGATCGCGTTCGCCGACTTCAACTGGTAGGTGTCCAGGAAGTTGTTGTTCACCGCGCGCAGGTGCCCGACGTAGTGGGTGCGCCAGGCCATCCGCACCGAACTCGGACCGGCCAGGTGGATCAGGGTGGTGGTCTCCATCAGGCTGTCCGCGGTCTCGAACGCGGAGTTGCCCTTGCCGATGATCAACACCTTCTGGTCGAGGTAGTCGCGCGGGTCGACCGGCATGTCCGCGTACTGCTCGGCCAGCTCCAGCCCCGGGATGTCCGGCAGGTAGGGCCGGGACACCCCGGTGGCGACGACCACCCGCCGGGCCCGGAAGGTCTCCCCGGCCTGCACCTCGAAGACCCCGTCCACCCGGGACACCGAGGTCACCCGGCTGCCGTAGCGCACCTTCGCCCCGGTCTTCGCGGCGAAGTCCGCCAGATAGCGGACCATCACGTCGGCGTCCGGGAAGTACCGCTCGGTGTACGTGGTGAACCGCAACGTCGGATCGTCGCTCAGCAGCGAGTTCCAGTCCAGCCGCAGGTTCTCCTCGGGGTCGTCGGAGCCGGTGTGCGGTTTGTTGATGGAGATCAGTTGCCGGTGCCGGGGATAGCGGGCGAAGAACGCGCCGGGAATGTCCGCACCCTCCAGCACCAGGTAGTCGCGCCGCCCGTCGGCCTCCAGCAGGGCCGCCAGCTGCAGACCGGCAGGCCCGGCCCCGATGATCAGATAGTCAAGCGTCACGACGGCCATCCAGGGTGAGAGAGGTCAGCGGGAGTTCGAGCGTGTCCATGACGTCGGCGGCCCGCCGGACGTCGCCGTCCAACGGCCGGTCCGGATCGACCGGGGGGATCGCCGCGACCAGCGCCGCCAGCGCCTCGCCGCAGCCCGGCGCGGTCGGCGTCCGGGCGCCCACGTACGCGGCCTGCCGCAGCCCCAGCGCGAGCGACCCGACGATCAGCCGGAGCAGCCCGGCCTGGTCGAAGACCCGCAGGGCGGCCTGGGTGCCGAGCGGGATGACATCCTGGTTGTGCAGGTTGGTCGGCAGGCTCTGCATGCTCGCCGGCATGGCGTCCCGGCGGATCTCGGCGATCAGCGCGGTCGAGGCCAACTGCACCCCCTGTAGCCCGTGCTGCTGCCCCGGGCCGGCGGCCAGCATCGGCGGCAGGCCGCCGTTGCGGTGCGGGTCGACGAGCAGGTCGAGTTGACGTTCGGCGAGGTTGCCGACCTGCGCCACGACCATCGACAGCAGGTCGGCGGCGAACGCGGCCGGCTGTCCGAAGAAGTTGCCGCCGTGCACCACGAGATCGTCGTCGGGGAAGAACAGCGGGTTGTCGCTGACGCTGCCCAGGTCGGCGGTGACCACGGAATCGACGTGGCGCAGCGCGTCCTCGGCCGCGCCGAGCAGCTGCGGCGCACACCGGATGCTGTACGGCTCCTGCAACGGGCGCTTGCCGGACGGGACCAGCCCGTCGCTGACCCGCCGCATCCGCGCGCCCACGTCGATCGCGCCCGGGTGGCCGTACGCCCGCAGCAGCCGGGCGTCGAGGAACTGCGGATCAGCGCCGAGCAGGTCGGCGAGCAGGCAGGTGAGCACCTGCACCGACCGGTGCGCGGCGCGCACGGCGGACAACGCCAACGCCGTCGCCGCGGTGGTCAAAGAGGTGCCGTTGACCAGGGCGAGCGCGTCCCGACCGTCCAGCGGCAACGGCTCCAGACCCGCCCGTTGCAGCGCCTCGGCCGCCGGTAGGCGGACCCCGTCCAGGTAGGCGTGGCCGCGACCGCGTAGCGCCTGGGCCACCGCGCCCAACGGGATCAGGTCACCACTCGCGCCGACCGATCCCCACCTCGGCACCGCCGGCACGAAGGTGGTCCCGAGCATCGCCGCCAACGCGTCGACGACGTGCGGCGACACCCCCGACGCGCCCTGGGCCAGCGACCAGGCCCGGACCAGCGCCGTCGCCCGCACGATCTCGGGGGCGAGATCCGGGCCGTGGCCCGCACCGAGGTGGGCGAGGGTGTTGTCGGCCTGGTCGCGCAGGTCGGCCCGGCCCGCGTACCCGACGAGAGCGCCGAAGCCGGTGGTGCTGCCGTACACCGGGCGGTCCTCGCCGAGCACCTCGGACAGGAAGATGCGGGTGTGCGTGACCCGATCGCGGACCTGCGGCCCGACCACGACCCGGACCGGGTCACGGGCGGCGCCCAGGTCGGCGATCCGCAGCGGGGCCGCGAGATCTACCTCTGTCGTCATGCGACGGGACCCTAGAGACGAAATCTCAGAACGCTTTGAAATCGGGCCGATACGGTGCGCCGCATGACGCTCGACTACCTGATCATCGGAGCCGGGCCGGCCGGGCTCCAACTCGCCGCCCTGCTGGAGCGCGACGGCCGCGACCATCTGGTGCTGGAGGCCGGGCCGGAGCCGGGGACGTTCTTCACCCGCTATCCCCGGCACCGGCAACTGATCTCGATCAACAAGGTCTGGACCGGTTCCGACGATCCGGAGTTCAATCTGCGCTCCGACTGGAACTCGCTGCTCACCGACGACCCGGCGCTGCTGTTCGGCAACTTCAGTCGACGCTACTTCCCGGACGCGGCCGACCTGGTGCGCTACCTCGCCGCGTTCGCCGAGGGGCTGCGGGTCCGGTACGACACCCGGGTCACCCGGATCGCCCGCGACGGCGACCTGTTCACCGTCGAGACCGACGGCGACACCCTGACCGCCCGCCGGGTCGTCGTCGCCACCGGCGTCTCCCAGCTGTACGTCCCCCCGATCGACGGCGTCGACCTCGCCGAACGCTACGACACCGTCAGCGTCGACCCGGAGGACTTCACCAACCAGCGGGTCCTCATCATCGGCAAGGGCAACTCGGCCTTCGAGACCGCCGACGCCCTGGTCGAGACCGCCGCGGTCATCCACGTCGCCGGCCCGCACTCGATCCGGCTGGCCTGGCAGACCCACTACGTCGGGCACCTGCGCGCGGTGAACAACAACTTCCTCGACACCTACCAGCTCAAGTCGCAGAACGCGGTGCTCGACGGCACCGTCGAGCGGATCGCCCGACGCGACGACGGCGGCTACCGGATCGACTTCCGGTACGCCCGGACCAGTGAGTCGATCCGGCAACTCGACTACGACCGGGTCATCCTCTGCACCGGTTTCCGGTTCGACGCGAGCATCTTCGACCCGTCGGCCCGGCCCCGGCTGGTCATCAACGACCGCTTCCCCGAGCAGACCTCCGGCTACGAGTCGGTGAACGTGCCCGGCCTGTACTTCGCCGGCACCCTCACCCAGCAGCGCGACTTCAAGCGCTCGACGAACGGCTTCATCCACGGCTTCCGGTACGGCGTCCGCGCCCTGCACCGGATGCTCGACGCCCGGCACCACGGCACGCCGTGGCCGTCCACCGCGCTGGACGCCACCCCCGAGGCGATCACCGACGCGATCATCGCCCGGATCAACCGGACCTCGGCGCTGTGGCAGCAGTTCGGCGTCCTCGGCGACGTCGTGGTCATTGCCGACGGCACCGCGCGCTACCACGAGGAGGTGCCGGTCGCCTACCTGCACGACGGTGGCCTGGGCCCCGAGCCGTTCGCCCTGGTGACCACCCTGGAGTACGGCCCGGACCACGACCAGGTCGACCCGTTCGACATCACCATCCCCCGGATCGCCGAGAACGACGCCGAACGCGCCCACGACGCCAGTTACCTGCACCCCGTCGTCCGGGTGCACCGGGGCGGCCGGGTGGTCGCCACCCACCACCTCGCGGAGAACCTGGAGAACAACTGGGACCTCCCCGGCGTGCACCAGCAACCCCTGGCGCTGTTCCTCAAGGGCGTCCTGTCCGATGTCGGCTGAGCACGACAACGACGACCGTCGCGCGGCGGAGCACGACCACGCCGACCGCCGCGCGACGGAGCCCGGCCACCACGGCGGGCACGACCGGGCCGGTCGCGGGTCGGCGGACCGCGGCCGGCCCGGGGCCGGCGGGCTCGCCGCCGGTGGTGAGCGGTGGCCGCAGCCCGTGCTGCGGTTGCTCACCACCGGCGGCGACCGGCCGGTCTTCGAGGACGGTGACCGGGTCGTCGGCGCGGCCGAACTGGCGGAGCTGGTGCGGCGGGTCGCCGCCGGGCTGCGCGCCGCCGGCATCGGGCCGGGCAGCGGGGTGGCGTTGCGGATCGGGGTCACCCCGGAGGCGCTCGCCGGCGTCCTCGCGGCGTTCACCGTCGGTGCCCGGGTCTCCGGTATCCGGCCCGAGCTGACCCCGGCGCAACTCGACCGGCTGCTCGCCAGCGACGACGCGCTGCTCGTCGACGACACCCGGCTGGCCGCGCTGGCGCGGACCGCCGACGACGGCGTCCCGCTGGTCGCCGCCGGCCGGCCCGGTGACATCGCCCGGATCACCTGGACCAGCGGCAGCACCGGCAACCCCAAGGGCTGCGCCCAGACGTACGCGGCGATGGGCGCGGCCTGGGCACCGTACCCCGACCGGTGGCCGGCGGCGATCGCCGACCTCGCGCCCCGGCTGGGCCGCTACCTGGTCTTCGGCTCGCTGAGCAGCCAGGTGATGCTGGAGTACGGCATCCTCACCCTCGCCGCGGGCGGCACCCTGGTCGCCGCCCGCCCGCCGGGCTTCCCCGGCATGATCGCCCGACACCGGGCCACCGCGAGTGTGATCACCGTCGGCAAGCTGCACCAGCTCGTCCGCGACCAGCGCACCGACCCGGTCGACCTGAGCAGCCTGCGGGCGCTGGTGGTGTCCGGTTCCCCGCTCACCGCGTCCCGGCTCGCCGAGGCGCTCGACGTGCTCGGGCCGGTGGTCTTCCACGGCTACGGGCAGACCGAGACCGGCATGATCTCGATGGTCACCCCGGCCGAACTGCTGGCCGACCCGGGCCGGCTCGCCTCGGTCGGGCGCGCGCCCGAGGTGGTCGACCTGTCCATCCGGGACGCCGCCGGCCGGCCGGCCACCGAGGGTGAACTCTTCGTCCGGACCCCGGCGCAGGCCAGCGCCTACTGGGCGGACCCCGCCGAGACCGCCGAGGTGTTCGCCGACGGGTGGGTGCGCACCCGCGACCTGGCCCGGCGGGACGCCGACGGCTACCTGCACCTGTCCGGCCGGGTCCGGGACGTCATCATCGTCAACGCCAACCTGGTGTACGCCGGCCCGATCGAACGGGTGCTCGCCACCGACCCCTCGGTCGCCGAGGCGTACGTCGTCAGCCGCCCCGACGACGCCACCGGCGAGGCGGTGCACGCGTACGTGGTGCCGGCCGCCGGACCCCCGCCGGACGCCGGACGGCTCCGCGCCCGGGTCGCGGCGGCCCTGGGTGAGGCCGCCACCCCCAAGACCGTCGAGATGATCGACCGGGTTCCGGTCGGGCCGAGCGGCAAGCCGGACAAGCGCGCCCTGGGCGTGGCCACCGGCGTCTGAGCCGCCCGGGCCCGGCTGACGTTTCTGCGCGACGAGCAGGTACTCGTGGGCCCGGTTGTTGACCAGTGGGTCCCCCTCGCTGACCGGACCTCGCCGCCCCGGGGGCCGGGCTCGGCATCGCCCCGCACGAGGCGGTCACTACACCGTCGGTGGTGCGGCGGTGGCCGCCGCGCACGTCGCCGGGGTCGCCGCGCTGGTCCGGGCGTACCGTCCGGAGTTGTCCCAGGCCAAGGTCCGGGCCCGCCTGGAGCGGACCGCGGTTCCCGCGCCGGGCGGCGGACGGGACCCGCGGACCGGCGGCGGGGCGGGCCGGCCGGGGATCCGCCAGCCCCAGGGCGGTCCGGTGGCCGGTAGGATCGGCCGGTGGACCTGGACGACGTCGCCGCCCGGCTCGGGGTGCCCGTCGAGGAGGTCGAGCGGGTGCACCGGCTCGCCGGTGACCGACCGTCGGCCCCGCTGCCCGCCCGGGCCGACGCGCCCGCGCTCCTCGACCGGCTCGCGGTGCGACCGGACGATGCCGCCGAGATCGTTGCCGGCTGGCCCGACCCCGGCTCTCCGCTGTGGACTCCGGAGCTGCGCTGGCTACTCGACCGCTCGACCGCCCTGGTCCGCGCGGACCTCGGCGGGCACGAGTGGTTGTCGCCCGGCCCGGAGCTGCCCCGTGACCGGGGCCCCGCCTGGCGCCACCTCTACGTCTACGGCTATCTCGCCCTGCTCGACGTGGTCACCGGCTACCACCGCGACCACGGCATCGCCGACGGCGTCACCTGGGCGACCCTCGCCGACCTGGGCCGCAACCTGGCGATCGACCGGCGGATGCACGGCGAAGGCTGGCCGGTCATGCAGAGCTGGCTGACCCTGCACGCCCGGGGCGGCCTCTACGAGCTGGGCCGGCTCCAGCACGAGCGCGGCGGCACCGCCATCGGCCTGCACATTCCCGACGCCGGGCCGATGACCCCGGCGGCGGTCGACGCGTCGCTCGACGAGGCCCGGGAGTTCTTTCCCCGCCACTTCCCCGACGAGCACTACACCGAGTTCTCCTGCGGCTCGTGGCTGCTCGACCCGCAACTGCGCGACTACCTCCCCGAGGACTCCAACATCATCCGGTTCCAGCGCAGGTTCGTGTTGCAGCCCTACGTGCCGCAGGACGGGCCGGACGCCGACGTCGAGGTGCGCCGGTTCGCCTTCCGTACGCTCAGCACTCCGCTCGATCGACTGCCCCGGCGGACCGGGCTGCAACGCGCGATCATCGACCACCTGGCGGCCGGCGGCCACTGGCACTGGCGGCACGGCCGCTTCCCGATCTAGGGCCGGACCCGCACCGGCGGGCGCTGCGGTGCCGGATCCGGGCCGGTCTCCTGCCGCGCCGTGCCGACGATGGACAGTGCCCGGGTGGGACCACGCGGGGAAACCGGCTGGTCAGGCCGGGGAGTGCGGGGCGGCCGGACTCCCCGACGTAGCCGCAGATCCGGTCGGCGTCGCCGTCGACCAGCGCCTGTGGTCAGTACCGCTAGCCGGCGAAGGCCGCTGTCACCTCGGCGACCACATCCGCCCGGTCGATCCCATGCGATGCGTCCTTTCCCACCGTCGGATCGGGGGCCGGTGGACCCGGTCGGAGGTCGGGCGGGAGTCACCGGCCGCCCGACCGGCCCTCAGCCGCTGACCGCCGGCGTCGGCCGGGTGCCGCCGGTCGGATCGGCCGTGGCGGCCGGACGACGTCGCCACGGCCCGCCGGATGTTCCCGGCGGCCGGGGTGCGGGCATCCTCCCGTCCCGCTCAGCGTCCCCGCCAGTCCCCGGCCGGGGTGAGCGGGACGGGACCTGGTCGCTGCACCGTCGTGGTCAGCGCGATCCGCCGGCCCTCGGCGGCCGACCGCAGCAGGCTCGTCATCGTGTCGAGCACGTGCAACGCCAGGTCACCGCCGGCCCGGGGCGGGCGCCCCGGGCCGGCCCGGACGGCGTCGATCAGCCCGAGCCCCCGGGAGCCGTCCCGGTAACCCGCCGTCGGGGCGAGCACCCGCCACCCGTCGCCACCGAGCGGGCACAACCGGACCTCACCCTCGAAATAGTTCGGATCGGGTACGGCGAGGGTGCCGGTCTCCCCGTGCACCTCGATCGGCGCGGCTGTCGTGGTCACCCCGTCGAAACTCGTGGTGATGGTGGACAGCACACCGCTGGTGTGTTCGAGCACGCCGGTGACGTGGGTGTCCACCTGCACCGGGATGCGCTGGCCCAGGCGCGGGCCGTTACCGATGACCCGTTCGGGGCGCAGCCGGCTGGCCGTCCCGGTCACCGCGCGCACCGGACCGAGCAGGTGGATCAGCGCCGAGAGGTAGTACGGCCCCATGTCCAGCAACGGGCCGCCGCCCGGGGCGTAGTAGAAGTCGGGGTGGGGGTGCCAGCGCTCGTGCCCGGGGGTGACCATGACGGCCGAGGCGGCCAGCGGACGCCCGATCAGCCTGCCGTCGATCGCCGCGCGGGCCGTCTGCGTCCCCGTGCCCAGGACGGTGTCCGGCGCGCAGCCCACCCGGACGCCGGCCGAGGTGGCCCGCTCGATGACCGCACGGCCGTCCGGCAACGACACGGCGAGCGGCTTCTCCACGTACACGTGCTTGCCCGCCTTGATCGCGGCGAGCGAGATCTCCACGTGCGCTGCGGGGATGGTGAGGTTGAGCACCGTCTGCACGTCCGGGTGGTCCAGCAGGTCCGCGACGCTCAGCGCCGCTGCGTCGGCGAGGGTGGCGGCAGCGGCGGTGGACCGGTCGGCGTCGAGGTCGGCCACCGCGACGACGCGCAGCTCGGGGTGGCCGACGAGGGTGTCCAGATAGGCGCGGGAGATGACCCCGAGCCCTACGACGCCGATGCGGTGCGGGTCGCCCACAGCATCCCCCTCTCGATGACGGTCCGCACGGACGGGTGCTCCAGCACGTCCAGGCTGTGCCCGGGGGTCGTCACCACGACCCGACCGGCGCCCCAGCGCCGGGTCCAGATCGCCGGCGAGGTGACCGGCCGGTGCCAGGGGTGCCAGTCCCGGGTGGGGTGGACGGTGGTGGCCAGCACGTCGATCAGATCGTCGTGCAGCACCCAGTACTGCTCGGTGACCAGGTCGATGTCGGCGATCCCGGCGGTGATCGGGTGCTCCCGGCCGAGATCGGTGACGGTCACCGTGTGCGGCAGGAAGTTGTCCTGTTCGCCACCGCGCCGCGCGCAGGGCTCCTGACCCGGATGGGTGGCGAACTGGCCGCCCACCAGGTGCAGGTAGTCCGACGAGGCGCGGAACGCGTCCACGATGCCGCCGTGCCAGCCGGTCAGGCCCGTCCCGGCGACGACGGCCGCGCGCAGGCCGGCCACCTGGTCGGCGGTGATCTCCGCCATCGTCATGCACTGCACGACGAGGTCGGTGTCGGCCATCGCGGCGGCGTCGGCGTAGACCTCCGTGGACTCCTCGATCCGCACCGTGAAGTCGTGACGTTCCAGGAACGGCAGGAACAGCTCGGTCGCCCGGACCGGCTGGTGTCCCTCCCAGCCACCGCGTACCACCAGTGCTCTGCGCTGCGTCACCCTCGCTCCCCTCCACGGTCCGTCGTCCGCCGGGCCGACCGTTCCCACCCGGCGACGTGCCGCCGACGACCGCGCCGGCCGGGCACCGAAACCGTACTCGTATCCGCCGACACGGTCGGCCCCGCGCGCGGCGGCGGGGCCGGTGGAGGGGCTCGCCCGGTGGGGCAGCCTGCCGTCGCCGGCCGTCGTGCCGGTCGTGATCGGCGTCGGCCTCACCCCGGTCCTGCGGTGGCGGCGGACCAGGCCCCTGTTCATGACGGTGGTCGCCTTCCCGGTCCGCGCCGGTCCGGTGCTGCTGCACATCGCCGCCGCCGTCACGTTCAGGCTGCCGGGGGCGCTCCAGTTCGCCCCGGGGTTCCGTCGGCGGCACCGGGCCTGGCACCGCCGGGCAGGCCGGGTGCTGGTCGGCTGTGGACTCGTGGTGGCCGCGACCGGGTGGTGGATGCACGCCACCTACCCGCTGCCGCCGGGTGACGGTCCGCTGCTCATGGTGTTGCGCTACCTGTTCGCCGGCGGCATGGTCGTCGCCATCGCCGCCGGTTTCGTGGCCATCCGGCGAGGCCGCCTGCACCGGCACCGGGCCTGGATGATGCGGGGCTACGCGATCGGGCAGGGCGCGGGGACACAGGCCGTGCTGCTGTCGACCTGGGCACTGGCGGTGGGGCCGACCACCGAGCTGTCCCGGGCGGTGCTGATGGGTGCCTCCTGGACGCTCAACCTGCTCGTCGCCGAATGGCTGATCCGCCGACGGCACCCCGCCGGCGACCACGGTGTCCCGCCCGACGACACCCGTCACGGCGGGCTGAGGGCGGGCGGGACGCCGTCCGGGCGGCCTCGTCGCGGCTCCTGCCGGGTTAACCGGTGGATGGGTTGCCGACGTCGTCGGGGCACCCCGGACCCGGGGCCGGAGCACCCCGGACCCGGTCGGTGACCGTTCGGCGGGGTCGGCGGGTCAGGCGAACCGGTCGGCGAGCGCCGTCAGCTTGGCGACGTATGCCGGCCAGTCCTGCGCGTCGAGGACCTGCGGGTTCTCCCGTCGCCAGCCGACCGCCGCGTCGTGCTGCTCGCGCAGGATGTCGGCGTGTCCGGCGTGCCGGGCGAGATCGCAGGTCACGTGGATGATGATCTGGTGCAGGGTGACGTCCTGCTGGCCCGGCCGCCACCACGACACCCGCCCCGGCGCGTCGAGCGGCAGCTGGGCGATCGTCTGGTCGGCGAACTCCCCCACCCGGCGGTAGAGGTCGATCAGCCCGTCCTTCGTCTCGTCCTCCCGCGCGTACCAGTCCGCCTGTGGGTCCTCGTCGTACGCCTGCAGGGGGACCAGTTCGCCGGGGGTCGGGAACTCGCGGCCGAAGGTGGGCCCGAAGTAGCCCGCCTCGACGTTGAGGCAGTGCTTGAGCAGGCCCAGCAGGTTGTTGCCGGTGGCGGTGCGGGGCAGCCTGACCGCCCGTTCGTCGAGCCCGTCGAGCTTCCAGACGAGGTCGTCGCGCGTCGCCCGGAGGTAGTGCCGCAGTGCCGCTTTCGGATCGTCCCGCTCAGTCATGCCCGCCAGTCTTCCCCACGGGTCTGACCGTCTTCGGGACCGCCCGCTGCGGCAAACAGCTTCCTGACAGTCACCGGTGATGCTGGCTTTCGGCGAGATCGCCGAGGAGCTGACCGGAGGGCGTCACGATGAGGAAGCAACTGATGGCTGCGTTGTGCACCGCCGTACTGATCGGCGGCACAGGGTGTTCGGCCAGCAGCGACGACCGGCCCGACGCCGGTGCCCAGACCAGCAGCGCCGGGGCGGAGGTGGCCACCCTCCAGACCGGCACGCCCTCCGCCGCCGCCCCGAGCCCGTCCCAGGCCGAGCGGCCACGGGAACGCCTCGACGACACCGAGGCGGACATCAAGGCACGCTACCAACCGTACGAGAAGTGCATGCTGGAGCACGGCGTCGACGTCCACAAGGAACGTGCCGGCGGCGCCAAGTCGGGCCGGATCGGCGAGGCGAGCAAGGCGTGCGACGCGCTGATGCCGCTGCCGCCGTGGGAGCTGGACCCGGCCAACCCGGAGGCGGAGGACTTCGCCCGGGACGTCGTGAAGTGCCTCAAGGGCAAGGGCGTCCGGTACGTCGAGGTGGGCTCCGACGGCAGCGGCTGGGCCTTCGGCGGCAAGAACAACGACGCAGAGTCGATCTCCAAGGGGTTGAAGTACTCCCCGGCGTGTGAGCGTGAGGTCGCCGCGAAGCGGAAGTAGCCGCGGCACCCGACGGCGTCGCCCGCACCGGGCGACGCCGCCGACCGCGACGCTGCCGGCTGCCGGAAGGAGCGGTCGCGAAGGCGGACCGCGTCGGCCCGGGGCCGACGGCCAGCCCGCCGGGCCGATCGTGACACCGACTTGTCAGGAAGCGGTCAGGGTCGGAGATGACCTTCTTCTCACGGTCGCCGGGCCCCCACCCCGCACGTCCACCCACCTGCGAAAGGACCGCGCGGCACCCGATGTCACCACCTTTGGACGGATTCGCGACCCCGGTGACCTGCTCTATATTCCCCACCATGTGCGCACACGTGATGCTCGCCGAGGACGACGAACGGCAGGCCGAGGCGCTGCGCCGGTACCTCGTCGCGGCGGGCCACCGGGCGACGATCGTGGCCGACGGCGAGACGGCGCTGCGGCAGGCCCGGGAGCAGCCCTTCGATCTGCTGCTGCTCGACGTGATGCTGCCGAAACTGGACGGCATGCAGGTCTGCCGGATGATCCGGCAGGAGTCGGACGTGCCGGTGCTGATGCTGACCGCGCGGTCTGCCGAGGACGACCTGCTGCGCGGGCTCGATCTGGGCGCCGACGACTACATGACCAAGCCGTACAGCCCACGCGAGTTGGTGGCCCGGATCCGGACGCTGCTGCGCCGGGTCCGGACGACGCCCCAGGAGTCGCCGGTGCACCGGCTCGGGCAGCTCACCGTCGACGAGTCCCGACACCTGGTTGCCGTCGGCGGCACCCCGGTCGACTGCACGGCCGGCGAGTTCGCCATCCTCGCCGCGATGATCCGTCAGCCCGGCCGGGTGTTCAGCCGCGGTCAACTGCTGGAACACACCCGGGGCGTCGACCGGGAGTCGACCGGGCGCACCATCGACGTCCACGTGATGAACCTGCGCCGCAAGATCGAGGCGAACCCCCGCCGGCCGCAACAACTGCTGACCGTCTACGGGGTCGGCTACAAGCTGGGCGCAGGGACACCGTGAAGCGGCAGCGGGTCCCCCCGCACCGCAGCCTCGTGGTGCGGCTGCTGGCCACCTCGCTGCTGGTGGCGGTCTGCGCGATCCTGGCGACGACCTGGCTGGCCGTGCAGTCGACCACCCGGGCGATCCGACAGGAGCAGGGCCGCTCGCTCGCCGACGACAAGAGCATCTACGACACGCTGTTGACGCACGCCGCCACCCACCGGAACTGGACGGGCGTGGAGGCGGTGCTCGCCGAGCGGGCCGACCGGCTCGAACGGCGGATCACCCTGATGACCCCGGACCGGCAGGTGATCGCCGACTCCGCGCCGGACGGCCCGTCGTTGCAGACGGCCCGGCCGTCGGCGACCGTCGACCCGTTGCAGGTGGATCTGGGCCTGACCGGCGGGACCGAGCGGGTCGATCCGCGCGCGGTCGGGCCGTACCGGCTGACCAGGCGGGAGAGCACCACCACCCGGGAGTTGGCCACCCGGCAGCTCGGCTGCGTCCAGGCCGAGTCCAGGGCGGACGCGAAGGTGGTGGTCGGCCCGACCGGGCGGGCCTCGGTGCAGGTGACCGCGGCGAGAGACCGCGGCATCGTCGAGTTCTGCCTGTCGGCGGATCTGACGAAGCCGTTGCCGAGCGAGGCCGGCGGGATCGCCCAACTGGAGACCCTGACCAAGAACTGCCTACGCGAGCTGGGGGTGCCGCCCCGGGTCGAACTCCGCGCGGACCGTACCGTGGCACCGAGCCGCGACACCCGTTTCGCACAACAGGTCGACGACTGCCTCCAGCAGGCGCGCGCTACCCAGCTGAGAGCGTACGTGGCGCCGCCGGCGTTGCTGTTCGTGACCGACGAGGCCCAGGGCGGCGCCGAGCCCGTGTTCAACCTGTCCCGGGCGAACGTGGTCCGCATCGCCCAGGTCACCGGGGCGGTGCTGGTGGCCACCGTGCTGATCACCGTGCTGGTCGGGCGACGGTTGGTCCGGCCGCTGCGGGCGCTCACCGACGCCACCCGGCAGCCGATGGACGAACCGGCCCGGGTGCCGGTGACCACCCGCGACGAGATCGGCCTGCTGGCCACCGCGCTCAACGACCTCGCCGCCCGGCGGGAACAGACCGAGGCGCTGCGTCGGAGCATGGTCAGCGACGTGGCGCACGAGCTGCGGACACCGCTGACCAACATGCGCAGCTGGCTGGAGGCCGCCCAGGACGGCCTCGCCCAGCTCGACACGCAACTGCTCACCCTGCTGCTCGACGAGGCCCTGCTGCTGCAGCACATCATCGACGACCTGCGGGACCTGGCCGCCGCCGACGCCGGTGACCTGCGTATCCACCGCGAGCCGTCCTTCGTGGCCGACCTGCTGGAGCAGGTCGTCGAGGCGCACCGGGGGGCCGCCGAGGCCGCCGGGGTACGGCTGGGCACCGCGCTGGGCACCGACCTGGAGATGGCGGTCGACGGTGCCCGGCTGCGCCAGATCGTCGGCAACATCGTCGCCAACGCGGTCCGGCACACCCCGGCGGGCGGCTCGGTCGTCGTGCACCTGGGGGTACGCGACGACCAACTGCACATCGCCGTGTCCGACACCGGGACCGGCATCGCCCCGGCCGACCAGGCCAAGATCTTCGATCGGTTCTGGCGGGCCGACGACTCCCGGACCCGCAGCACCGGTGGGAGTGGGCTCGGCCTGTCGATCGCCCGCAAGCTCGCCGAGGCGCACGGCGGCACGATCGGTGTCGAGAGCGTCCTCGGTCAGGGCAGCACCTTCACCGTCCGGCTGCCGATCGTCGTCGCGGCCCGGAGCTGAACCCCGGCGGCCCGACCGACGGGACCGACGTGGAGAGCACCCCGGCGCTCGGCCCCCACCCCGAGCCCCGGCTGCTGCTGCGCACCCTGCTGGAGGCGTTGCTGCCGCTGGACGAGGCGGCCCGCGAGGACGGGCGGGTGGCGCCGGCGTTCCGCTCCTGGACGGCACTGCATCCGGCGGTGACGCCCGGCCTGCGGTCGGACACCGCGCAACTGGTGGAGTTCATCGCCGGGCTGCTGCCGTCCGCACCGGCGTCGGCCGCCGCGGCGGGGCTGCTGGGCGAGCCGGGGAACACCCCTTCACCCGGCCTGTCGTGGCGGCCCACCCCCGGTCCGGACCGTCCACCATGCGGCCGGGGCGGATCCGTGTAATCCTCTGTGGACGGTCATTGCCGTCTATCACAAGGAGACCCCACATGCGATCTCGGTTACTCTCCATCGCCTCCGCGCTGACGCTCGCGGTGAGTGGATCGGTGCTGGCCCTGATACCCGCCGGCCCGGCCAGCGCGCACTGCGACGGCCACGGCCAGCACCCGGACCTCTACAGCGGGGGCGGGATCTCGTGGGGCGAGGGCACCTACATCCACGCCTATCCGCACCGCGACTGCCAGTCCAAGGGCCAGGGATACCCGAGCCAGGGGATCGACGTCCACTGCGCCACGCTCACCGGCGACCTCTGGTTCTTCGTCCGGAACACCACCACCGGGATCAACGGATGGGCCCGGCGGGACGCCCTGCGCTTCTCGCAGAGCGTCACCATCGCCGACTGCGCGAACGGGCTCGCCGCACACCGCGTGGCCTGAACGAGGTCGGGCGCAACACCAGATCACCGGCGCGAACGGAGGTCAGGGGCGGCGGTGACCACCTCAGATAGGACGAGGTGGGCTTCCGCCGGTACCGCTTGACCGTCCCCCGGTCGGGGACGTCCCGGTCGCCCGGCCCGGCACGACTGACCGCCCCTGCCGTCCCGATGACGTGGGGGCGGTCGTCGTGCCAGCCGGCACCGGCGGGCCTGGCGGCACCGGCGGGCCTGGCGGCACCGGCGGGCCTGGCGGCACCGGCGGGCCTGGCGGCACAGGCGGGCCTGGCGGCACAGGCGGGCCTGGCGGCACAGGCGGGCCTGGCGGCACAGGCGGGCCACTGGCCACGAAAGACAGCCGGGTGGGGACGGGTCGGGCCGGCCGGAGCCAGCAGACCAGGTCGGGCAGCGGCCTCAGGTCAACAGCGCCGGTCGCAGTTCCGCGCCCACGTTGATCGTGCCGACCACCCGGGCACCGGTGAGGTCGAAGACGTCGACCGCCCGGTTGGTGCGCATGAGTTCCCGGATCGACGGCGGCAGCGACGGGGGTTCCTTCATCGCCGCCCGGACGTCCCGGGCGGTCGAAATCAGTCGGCCGACCAGCGACGCGCCGTCGTGGTCCACCCGCACCCGGCCGTACTCCCAGCCGCAGGTGGTGAGGTCGAGCACCTCGAACAGGCCGGCGAGCAGCGGATGGGGATCGGTCGCCCGGACGAACTGCGGGGCCCGCCCACCGACGACCGTGGCGGCGGCCGTGACGTGCACGTACGGGTGGAGGCCGCCCGGCAGCGCGAACAGCGGCCACTGCAGCCGCCCACCGGCCTCCCGCCACAGTGGCCGGTAGTTGCGCCGGTCGACCGGGAACCGGTGGCCGGTACGCCGGTACAGCTCCGCCGTCTGGGCCAGCAGGTCCGCGTGGGCCGCGTCGGCGAACTCACCGACGATCGCGGCCGCCACCGCCAGGCCATCGCCGTCGTCGAGCAGACGGACGATCTCCGCCACCTGCTCGGCCGGCCGGACGGCCAGGTGGGCGCCGAACCGCTGCCGCACCTCGGCCGACAGGGCCGCCTGCCGGACCGGATCGTCCTGGACCTGCCGGCCTGCGCCACCCAGCACCCGCCCGAGCCATCCCATGTCGCCTCGTCTCCGCCGCCGTCACCGACCGCAGCCATGCTAATGCGATCGGTCAGAGATAGCTCACGCCGGTCAGTTCCTGCGCCGCCGTCCATAGTCGCCGGCCGACGGCGGGATCGGCGGCCTCCCGGCTGCACCGGACCTCGGTGACCGGACCCCAGGTCTGGAAGAGCCGGGAGGGGCCGAAGAACTGGCCGCCCCGTACCCCGGGATCGGTGGCGGCGCGTAGCTGCGGCAACGCGCCCCGCTCCACCGACTGGGTGGCGAGCAGGCCGAGCCACGCGATCACCCGGCCGCGGCGACCCCGGTTCTCCCACGCCCGGGGAGTCAGGTTGGTGCGGGTGATTCCGGGGTGGGCCAGCGTGCTCAGGGCCGGCGATCCGGCGGCGCGCAGCCGGCGGTCCAGTTCGACGCCGAAGATGGTGGTGGCGAGCTTGGACCGGCCGTAGGCGGCAGCGGCCCGGTAGCCACGCTCACCCATCAGGTCGGCGAAGTCCAGGTGTGCGTTCCGGTGGGTCACCGAGCTGAGGCTGACCACCCGGGCGGCCCGCGCCGCGGCCAGGTTGCCGAGCAGCAGGCCGGTCAGGGCGAAGTGGCCCAGCAGGTTGGTGGCGAGGTGCAGCTCGAAGCCGTCCGGGCTGGTGCGGCGCGGGCCGAGCAGCACCGCACCGGCGTTGTTGACCAGCAGATCCAGCACCGGGTGGTCGACGGTCAGCGTCGCCGCGAACGCCCGCACCGAGGCGAGGGAGGCCAGGTCCAACTCGCGTACCTCGACGTTCCCGCCGATCCGACGGGCGGCCTGCCGGCCGGCGGCGGTGTTGCGCACGGCGAGCACGACGTGCGCGCCGTGGCGGGCCAGCGCGGCGGCGGTGACCAGGCCGAGGCCCGAGTTCGCGCCGGTCACCACAGCGGTACGGCCGTGCTGGTCGGGGATACGGTCGGCGGTCCACTCGGTCATCTGCTGCTCCTGGGAGGTCGGGTGGACCGTCGACGTTAGGAGCAATCCGGACGGGATCGGTCGTTCCCGGTTGCCCAGGTCTGCTGGACCTACCATCGACGGTCCGGGCCGCGACACACTGGCGGCATGAGCCATCCGTACGCCCGCGAACTCGGCGACTTCCTACGCGCCCGGCGCGGCCGGCTGCACCCCCGCGACGTGGGCCTGGAGCCGGGCGGCCGGCGTAGGGTCACCGGGCTGCGACGCGAGGAACTGGCCCTGCTCGCCGGGTTGAGCACCGACTATTACCAGCGGATGGAGCAGGGCCGCGAGGTTCGCCCGTCCGACCAGGTGCTCGACGCGATCGCCAGCGCGCTCGGCCTCGACGACGAGGAGCGCCAGCACCTGTTCACCCTGGCCCGCGCCGCCCGCCGGCCGGTGCCCGCCCGGGTGGACCACGGTCCGGAGCGGGTGCCGGAGAGCACCCGGCGGCTGCTGCGGGTGCTGGACACCCCGGCGGTCGTGCTCGGTCGCCACCTGGACCTGCTCGCCTGGAACCCGTGGGCGGTGGCGCTGCTCGGCGACCCGGCGGCCCACCCGCCGGACCGGCTCAACATGCTCCTGCTGATGTTCGACGACCGGATGACCGGGGCGCGGGGCTGCGCGGCCTGGGAACAGCAGGCCATGGACTACATCGCCATGATGCGCGCCGCCGTCGCCACGGACCCCACCCATCCCCGGGCCACCGCGATCGTCGGTGAGCTGAGCATCCGCAGCGCCGAATTCCGGCGGCTGTGGTCCCGGCACGACGTGCGCGGGTCGGTCAGCGGCACCAAGACCTTCCAGGTCCCCGAGGTCGGCGACATCGTCCTGGACTGGGACACCTACCCGCTGCCCGGCAGTCCCGGCCCGGTCATGCTGGTCTTCACCGCCGAGCCGGGCAGCGCCGACGCGGACGCGCTGCGGCTGCTTGCCTCGCTGCGCGCGACCGGGCGGTCGCAGGAGAGTTATCCGACACGCCCACGCGACATCTAGTGTTGCATCTCCCCCATCCACGCCATATATGGTGTCCCACGCAGCTGGTTCTACCAAGCCCGAAGGGTGCGGTCGAGGCAACAGGGAACCCGGTGTGAATCCGGGACTGCCCCGCAGCGGTGAGTGGGAACGACCGCCGTCATCGAGCACTGGACCGCAAGGTCTGGGAAGCGACGGCCAGTAGGCGACCGGCGACCCCGGTCAGGCCCGCGAGTCCGAAGACCTGCCAGTGCGCCGTGCGCTGCTGCGCGCGGCGGTCGGAGGTCGCGCGGGACGACCGACGCCAGCACCCGGGCCGGCCGCTGCGCCGCGTCCGTTGGCGTTCTCCCGCGTCCGAGGGCCATCGGTGACAGCGAGGAGAGGTCATGACGAACGTAGCGGAGAGTCCCCCGTCCGATACCGACGGCGCGGAGTCACGCCGACCGGCGATGCGGGTGCGCAAGCGCAACGGCGACACCGAGCCGGTGGACGTCAACAAGATCGTCAAGGCGGTCGAGCGGTGGGCCACCGACCTGGACGAGGTCGACCCGCTGCGGGTGGCCACCAAGACGATCAGTGGCCTCTACGACGGGGCGACCACCGCCGAACTGGACAAGCTGTCGATCCAGACGGCCGCGGAGCTGATCGGCACGGAACCCCAGTACTCCCGGCTGGCCGCCCGGTTGTTGGCCGGCTACGTGGAGAAGGAGGTACGCGGGCAGGCGGTGGCGAGCTTCAGCCAGTCCATCCGGTACGGCCACGGCCTCGGCCTGGTCTCCGACGACACGGCCGCGTTCGTGGCCCGCAACGCCCGCAAGCTCGACGACGCGGTGGACCCGGCGGGTGACCTGCGGTTCGAGTACTTCGGGCTGCGCACGGTCGCCGACCGCTACCTGCTGCGGCACCCCGAGTCGCGGCTGGTGGTGGAGACCCCCCAGTACTGGCTGCTGCGGGTGGCCTGCGGGCTGTCGGAGACGCCGGGCGAGGCGATCGGGTTCTACCGGCTGATGTCGTCGCTGGCCTACCTGCCGAGTTCGCCGACGTTGTTCAACTCCGGCACCCGGCACACCCAGATGTCGTCGTGCTTCCTGGTCGACTCGCCGCGCGACGAGCTGGACTCGATCTACGAGCGCTACCACCAGGTGGCGAAGCTGTCGAAGTTCTCCGGCGGCATCGGCATCTCCTGGTCGCGGGTACGCGGCCGGGGCGCGCTGATCCGGGGCACCAACGGTCGGTCGAACGGAATCGTGCCGTTCCTCAAGACCCTCGACGCCGGGGTGGCGGCGGTCAACCAGGGCGGCCGGCGCAAGGGGGCGGCCTGCGTCTATCTGGAACCGTGGCATCCGGACGTCGAGGAGTTCCTGGAGCTGCGGGACAACACCGGCGAGGAGGCCCGGCGTACCCACAATCTCAACCTGGCCAACTGGATTCCGGACGAGTTCATGCGCCGGGTCGAGGCCGACGGCGACTGGTCGCTGATCGACCCGTCGGACGCCCCGGAGCTGCCCGACCTGTACGGCGAGGAGTTCGACGCCGCGTACCGGGTCGCGGAGAAGAAGGCGGTCCGGACGGTCCGGGCCCGGGACCTGTACGGCCGGATGATGCGCACCCTGGCGCAGACCGGCAACGGGTGGATCACGTTCAAGGACCCGGCCAACCGGCTGTCCAACCAGACCGGCGTCCCGGGCAACACGATCCACCTGTCCAACCTGTGCACCGAGATCCTGGAGGTGAACAGCGACACCGAGACGGCGGTCTGCAACCTGGGCTCGGTCAACCTCGGCGCGCACCTCACCGGGGACGGCGTCGACTGGGAGAAGCTGCGCGCCACGGTACGGACGGCGGTGGTGTTCCTGGACCGGGTGATCGACATCAACTACTACCCGGCCGCGCAGGCGGCGGCGTCCAACCCGCGCTGGCGGCCGGTCGGGCTGGGGCTGATGGGCCTGCAGGACGCGTTGTTCGCGTTGCGTCTGCCGTTCGACTCCGCCGGGGCCCGGGAGCTGTCCACCCGGGTGCAGGAGGAGATCTTCCTGACCGCCCTGGAGACGTCGACCGGCCTGGCCGAACGGTTCGGCGCGCACCCCGCGTACGCCGAGACCCGGGCGGCCCGGGGTGACCTGCACCCGGACCTGTGGGGGGTCGAACCCACCCAGGTCGACCGGTGGGCCGCGCTGCGGACCCGGATCGCGGCGCACGGCCTGCGCAACTCGCTGCTGGTGGCGATCGCCCCGACCGCCACCATCGCGTCGATCGCCGGCTGCTACGAGTGCATCGAGCCGCAGGTGTCCAACCTGTTCAAGCGCGAGACCATGTCCGGGGAGTTCCTTCAGATCAACACCTACCTGGTCCGCGAGCTGAAGGCGCGCGGGTTGTGGACGTCGGAGATCCGCGACCAGATCAAGCGGGCCGAGGGGTCGGTGCAGGGGATCGTCGACCTGCCCGCCGAGGTGCGGGAGTTGTTCCGCACCGCGTGGGAGCTGCCGCAGCGGGCGCTGATCGACCTGGCCGCCGCGCGGGCGCCCTACATCGACCAGTCGCAGTCGCTGAACCTGTTCCTGAGCGCGCCGACCATCGGCAAGCTGTCCTCGATGTACCTGCACGCCTGGAAGTCCGGGCTGAAGACCACCTACTACCTGCGGTCGCGTCCCGCGACCCGGATCCAGCAGGCCACCGTCACCGTCGCCCCGGTCGTCGCGGCCGGCGATGCCGAGGCGCTGGCCTGCTCCCTGGAGAACCCCGAGAGCTGCGAGGCCTGCCAGTGACCACCGTCGACGAACCCCGCACCGGTGAGCGGCACCTGCTGCTCGACCCCGGCATGGACCTCACCCTGCGGCCGATGCGCTACCCGCACTTCTTCGACCGGTTCAAGGACGCCATCCGCAACACCTGGACGGTGGAGGAGGTCGACCTGCACTCCGACCTCGCCGACCTGGAACGGCTCTCGCCGGCCGAGCGGCATCTGGTGTCCCGGTTGGTGGCGTTCTTCGCCACCGGCGACACCATCGTCGCCAACAACCTGGTGCTCAACCTCTATCAGCACGTCAACTCCCCGGAGGGCCGGCTCTACCTGTCCCGGCAGCTGTTCGAGGAAGCCGTACACGTGCAGTTCTATCTGAACCTGCTCGACACCTACGTCCCCGACGAGCAGGAACGCTTCGCCGCGTTCGCCGCCATCGAGAACATCCCCTCGATCCGGCGCAAGGCCGAGTTCTGCTTCCGTTGGATCGACTCGGTCTTCGGCCTGCGGGAGCTGCGCACCCGCGCCGACCGGCGGGCGTTCCTGCTCAACCTGATCTGCTTCGCCGCCTGCATCGAGGGGCTGTTCTTCTACGGCGCGTTCGCCTACGTCTACTTCCTGCGGTCCCGGGGGCTGCTCAACGGATTGGCCTCCGGCACCAACTGGGTCTTCCGCGACGAGTCGATGCACATGGCGTTCGCGTTCGACGTGGTGGAGACCGTCCGCCGGGAGGAGCCGGAGCTGTTCGACGCCGAGCTGGAGCGGCAGGTCACCGAGATGCTCGCCGAGGCGGTCGAGTGCGAGGTGCAGTTCGCCGAGGACCTGCTCGAACAGGGCGTCTCGGGGCTCTCGCTGACGGACATGCGGGCGTACCTGGAGCATGTGGCGGACCGGCGGCTCGTCCAGCTCGGCATCGCGCCGCGCTACGGCGCGCAGAACCCGTTCGCATTCATGGACCTGCAGGACGTACAGGAGCTGTCGAACTTCTTCGAGCGGCGGGTGTCGGCCTACCAGGTGGGCGTCAGCGGCAGCGTCACCTTCGACGACGACTTCTAGCCGACCGCACGGGCCCCGGCCCGGTCCGGGCGCGGCCGACCCGCACGACCACCGGACCGGGCCGGTTCCCGGCCAGGGCCGGTCCGGTGGTGCGTGACACCACCGGGCCGGACCGGGTCACCCGCCGGTCACTGCGGTGCGCCGGCCTCGGTGAGCCGGCCGTCGGCCAGCCGGAGCCAGCGGGTCACGGCGATCCCGGCCAGGAACCGGTCGTCGTGGCTGACCACCACCAACGCGCCCCGGTACGCCAGCAGCGCGCTCTCCAGCTGCGCGACGCTGACCAGGTCCAGGTTGTTGGTGGGCTCGTCGAGCAGCAGCAGGTGCGGTGCCGGTTCGGCGAAGAGCAGGCAGGCCAGGGTGGCGCGCAGCAGTTCCCCGCCGGACAGCACCCCGACCGGCAGGTGGGCGCGGGCGCCCCGGAACAGGAACCGGGCCAGCAGGTTCATCCGGTCCGCCTCGGTCCGCGACGGCGCGAACCCGGCGAGGTTCTCCGCGACCGTGCCCGCCGGGTCGAGCAGGTCGAGGCGCTGCGACAGGTACGCCACCCGTCCCCCGGCCCTGACGGCGACGCCGGCCACCGGTTCCTGGTCACCACCGATCAGCCGCAGCAGGGTCGACTTGCCCGCACCGTTGGGCCCGGTCAGGGCGATCCGCTCGGGGCCCCGGATGGCCAGGTCGACCCCGTCGCCGGCGAAGACCGGCCGGCCCGCGTAGGCGGCCTGCACCCCCTGACCGTGGAAGACGGTACGGCCGGCCGGCAGCGTGGTGTCCGGCAGCTCGATGACGAGGTGGTCGTCGCGACGGGCGGCCCCGCTCGCCTGGTCCAGCCGGGCCTGGGCGTCGCTGACCCGGGCGGCGTGCACGTCGCTGGCCCGGCCCGCCGACACCTGGGCGTCGCGCTTGAGGTTGCCGGCGACGATCCGGGGCAGTCCCGCGTCGGCCAGGTTCCGCGCGGCGGTCGAGGCCCGCCGGGCCGCCCGTTCCCGGGCCTGCTGGAGTTCCCGCTTCTGCCGCTTCACGTCCTGCTCGGCCTGGCGCACCTGCCGCTCGGCGACCTCCCGCTCCGCCCCCGCCGCCTGCTCGTAGGCGGTGAAACTGCCGCCGTACCAGCGGATCTCGCCGTGGTCGAGGGCGGCGATGCGGTCCATCTCGTCGAGCAACGCCCGGTCGTGGCTGACCACGAGCAGGCAGCCCGTCCAGGACCGCAGCACGGCGAGCAGCCGCGCCCGCGCCTCCCGGTCGAGGTTGTTCGTCGGCTCGTCGAGCAGCAGCACGTCGGGCCGCTTGAGCAGCTCGGCGGCGAGGCCGAGGGAGACCACCTGGCCACCGCTGAGGGTGCCGAGCCGCCGGTCCAGCGCCACCTCGGCCAGCCCGAGCCGGTCGAGGGCGACCCGGGCACGTTCCTCGACGTCCCAGTCGTCCCCGACGGTGGTGAAGTGCTCCTCGGCGGTGTCACCGGCCTCGATGGCGTGCAGCGCGGCGATGACGTGGTCGACCCCGAGCAACTGGGCCACGCTCTGGTGCCGGGCGAAGGGCAGGTGCTGCGGCAGATAGCCCAGCACCCCCTCGACGGTGACGCTGCCGCCGGTCGGGCGGAGCTCCCCGGCGAGGAGTTTCAGCAGGGTCGACTTGCCGGCGCCGTTCGCCGCGACCAGGCCGGTGCGACCACCGGGGAGAGAGAATGACAGGTCCTCGAAGACCGGGGTGTCATCCGGCCAGGAGAAGGACAGGGCGGAGCTGACGACGTAACTGTCGGACATGGGGAACCTCGAAGACAGGTGATCCGGGCGCGGCAGCGCTGCCCGGGGTGAACAGGGCAGGACGACATGGGCGACGCGACGGGGCGGTCATGCGCCGTCGGTCACCGCAACCGGGCTCTCACCCGGAGATGTCGTCGTCACCTGCCACGGTCTGCTCCTGTCCTGTGCGACCCGCCCACCATAGCCCAACGGACGGTCACCGGCCCGGCACCGCCCACGCCCGGCGCTCCGGTACGCGGGTGGACCGGCCGGGCCGGTGGAGCGGGCAGGGCGGCGTGCCGGTCCGCCGACGCCCGCCGGGCTACCGTGACTCGTAGTCGAACCAGTCGAAGGCGACGGTGCCACGGGCGGCGCACCTGCCGATGACGCGGCCGGTGAAACCACCGGCGACCTCGGTGGACAGGTACCGGCCGTCGAGTTCGGCCAGCACCTCGAAGACCCCGTCCGGGCCCTCGACGCCGAGCCGGAGCAGGTCGGGTTCCTTGGCCGGGTGCCAGTCGCCGGGCGACGGGGCGAGCACCTCGATCCGGAGGCGGACCGGACCGGCCCGACCGGGCAGATGGCGAGCGTCGACAGGACCGACCCGATCCAGGCCACCACCCGTACCTCGCCGCCGCCCGCCTCGATGTCGTAGTGGTGCCGCTCGTCGAGGCGTACCACCAGACCGCCGTGCCCGTCGGTCGGGTCGACCAGGGTGCGGACCTGACACGACGGGTGCTGCTGGCGGCGGCCGACGAGGGTGACGTCCGGTGCGTCCGGCGACGCGCCGTCAGCCAGCCCGGCCGGGCTGGCTGACGACCAGACGGTGCCACGGCGTCTCAGCCCACCGGCACGGGCCGCCGGGCCGGACCGAGGTGCCGGGCGTACGCGCCGGTGGTGAAGAACGCCGGCAGGTTCTCGCCGAGGGCGGTGTCCTCGACGATCCGCGCGGCCTGCGCGGCGCGGTCCCGGTTGGCGCCCACCCGCCCGTCGCGCAGGGCGGCCAACTCCTCCGCGAGGATCGTCCGGACCAGGCCCTCGGTCACGCAGCCGCCGTCTGCCAGCGGGGTGCCGTGGTGCAGCCACTGCCAGACCTGGCAGCGGGCGATCTCGGCGGTGGCCGCGTCCTCCATCAGGTTCCCCAGCGCCACCGCGCCGGTGCCGCCGAGCCACGCGTCGACGTAGCGCACCGCGACGGCGATGTTGGCCCGCAAGCCGGCGGCGGTGACCTGGCCCGGTGTCTTGTCGACGGCGAGCAGGTCGGCGGCGGTCACGGCGACGTCGTCCCGCAGCCGGTCGAGTTGGTGCGGGCGGTCACCCAGCACCGCGTCGAACTCCTGACGGCAGGTGTCGACCAGGCCCGGGTGAGCCACCCAGGAGCCGTCGAAACCGTCGCCGGCCTCCCGCCGCTTGTCCGCCCGCACCCGGTCGAGGGCCACCTCGTTGACCTGCGGGTCCCGGCTCGGGATGAAGGCGGCCATCCCGCCGATCGCGTGCGCCCCCCGCCGGTGGCAGGTCGCCACCAGCAACTCGGTGTACGCGCGCATGAACGGCACCGCCATGGTGACCTCGGACCGGTCCGGCAGGACGAAGTCCGGCCACTGCCCGAAGTTCTTGATCACGCTGAAGATGTAGTCCCACCGGCCGGCGTTCAACCCCGCCGAGTGTTCCCGCAGCTCGTAGAGGATCTCCTCCATCTCGAAGGCGGCGGTGATCGTCTCGATCAGCGTGGTGGCCCGGATGGTGCCCCGGGGCAGGCCGAGGCGCTGCTGGGCAAAGACGAAGACGTCGTTCCACAGCCGCGCCTCCCGGTGGCTCTCCAGCTTGGGCAGGTAGAAGTACGGGCCGGCGCCCGCGTCGAGCTGCCGCCGGGCGCAGTGGAACAGGTAGAGCCCGAAGTCGACCAGGCTGGCCGAGATGGGTCGGCCGTCCACCACGATCCCCTTCTCCACCAGGTGCCAGCCGCGCGGCCGGACGACGATGGTGGCCAGTTCCGCGCCGAGGGCGTACCGCTTACCGCGCGGGTCGGTGAAGTCGATGCGCCGGTCCAGCGCGTCGATCAGGTTGAGCTGGCCGGAGATGACGTTGTGCCAGGTCGGTGCGGTGGCGTCCTCGAAGTCGGCGAGCCACACCCGCGCCCCGGAGTTGAGCGCGTTGACGGTCATCCGGCGGTCGGTCGGTCCGGTGATCTCGACCCGTCGGTCGACCAGCCCGGGTGCGGGCGGGGCCACCCGCCAGTCGGGGTCGGCGCGGATCGCGGCGGTCTCCGGCAGGAAGTCAGGGAACTGCCCGGTGGCGTAGCGGTCCCGGCGGGCCCGGCGGGTGTCCAGCAGGGCCACCCGCTGGGCGGCGAACTCACTGTCCAGCGCGACCAGGAACTCCAGCGCCTCGGCGGTGAGGACCTCGTCGAACCGGTCGGCCAGTGGACCGATGATCTCGTACCTCATGCGAACTGCTCCTCTTCGGTGGAGCCGCGCAGGGCGGTGGTCTCGGCGGCCGGGTTGAGCACGGTGCTGATCAGGTCGAAGTAGCCGGTGCCGACCTCACGCTGGTGCTTGACGGCGGTGTAGCCGGCCGGCTCGGCGGCGAACTCCCGCTCCTGCAACTCCACGTAGGCGGACATGCCGTCGGCCGCGTAGCCGCGGGCCAGGTCGAACATCGAGTAGTTGAGGGCGTGGAAGCCGGCCAGGGTGATGAACTGGAACCGGTAGCCCAGGTGGCCGAGTTCCCGCTGGAACTTGGCGATGGTGGCGTCGTCGAGGTGCTTGCGCCAGTTGAACGACGGCGAGCAGTTGTAGGCGAGGAGCTGGTCCGGGTACTCGGACTTGATCGCCTCGGCGAAGCGCCGGGCGACCTCCAGATCGGGGGTGGAGGTCTCCATCCAGAGCAGGTCGGCGTGCGGGGCGTAGGCCAGGCCCCGGGCGATGCACGGGTCGATGCCGTTGCGCACCCGGTAGAAACCCTCGGCGGTCCGCTCGCCGGTGACGAAGGGCCGGTCCCGCTCGTCCACGTCGGTGGTGAGCAGCGTGGCGGCCTGCGCGTCGGTGCGGGCGATCACCACCGACGGCACCCCCGCCACGTCCGCGGCGAGCCGCGCCGCCTCCAGGGTGCGGATGTGCGCCCCGGTGGGGACGAGCACCTTGCCCCCGAGGTGGCCGCACTTCTTCTCGGCGGCGAGCTGGTCCTCCCAGTGCACGCCCGCCGCACCGGCCCCGATCATCGCGGTCATCAGCTCGTAGGCGTTGAGCGGGCCGCCGAAGCCGGCCTCGGCGTCGGCGACGATCGGCGCCAGCCAGTCGGTACCGCCGCCGTCGCCCTCGGCGGTGGTGATCTGGCCGGCGCGCAGCAGCGCGTTGTTGATCCGGCGCACCACGGCGGGCACCGAGTTGGCGGGGTAGAGACTCTGGTCGGGGTAGGTGTGCCCGGCGAGGTTGGCGTCGGCGGCCACCTGCCAGCCGGAGAGGTAGATCGCCTTGAGCCCGGCCCGGACCATCTGCACGGCCTGGTTGCCGGTGAGCGCGCCCAGGGCGTGGAGGTAGTCCTCGGTGTGCAGCAACTCCCACAGCCGCTCCGCCCCGCGCCGGGCCAGGGTGTGCTCCTCCTGGACGGCGCCGCGCAGGCGGACCACGTCCTCGGGGCGGTAGCTGCGACGCACTCCCCGCCAGCGCGGGTCGGTCTCCCACTCGGTACGCAACCGCTCCACGGCGTTCTGCATGATGTCGTCTCCTCGGATGTCGTGACGCCGGCACTGCGTCGTCGACGCGTCGCCCGGCCGGCGTGTCACCCACGGTCACACGGTGTCCCGGGCGGGGTCGAGGGACGGAACGAGCCAAGTTCTGAGAAGTTCGCACCCGGTTCTGCGAAGTTGCGAACAGGTATATTCGCACTCTGCCAAGGGTGCTGGGCTGCCGAAAGAGCAGCGGGGAGGTGAGTGTGGTGAGCAAGACCTTTGCGGGTGCCCGACTGCGCCGGATGCGCGAGGACCGCGCGCTGAGCCAGTCCCGGCTGGCCCGGCTGCTCAACATCTCACCGAGCTACCTCAACCAGATCGAGCACGACACGCGTCCGCTGACCGTGCCGGTGCTCATGCGCATCACCGAGGTGTTCGGCGTCGATCCGACCGTGTTCGCCCCCCGGGACACCCCACGGCTCGTCGCCGGGTTACGCGAGGCGCTGCCGGGCCGGCCGGGCGTCGCCGACCTCACCGAGCTCGCCACCCGGCTGCCCGAGGTCGCGGAGGCCGTGCTCGACCTGCACCGCCGCTACCGGCAGGCCGACGAGCAGCTGGCCGAGCTGCTGGGCGACCGGGAGACGGTCGGGCGCAGCCCGCACGACCGGGTGACCGAGTTCTTCTACCGGCGGCAGAACTACGTGCCGGATCTGGACGAGGCGGCGGAGCGGCTGGCGGCGACGATCGGGATGCGCCGGGGTGAGGTCCGCTCCACGTTGCAGGACCGGCTCGCCCAGCGGCACGGCGTGCAGGTCCGCCGCGACGAGGCCACCCTGCTCGGCGACGAGCTGCACCGCTACCGGCCGCAGACCCGCACCCTGCACCTGTCGACGTCGCTGCGGGCCGGGCAGGAGGCCATGCGGATGGCGGCGCAGATCGCCCTGCTGGAGTACGCCGACGTGATCGACGAGATCGTGGAGGAGGAACGGTTCGACGACCCGCAGACCCAGATCCTCACCCGGGTCGGCCTGGCCAACTACTTCGCCGCCGCGCTGATCCTGCCCTACGAGCCGTTCCTGGCGGCCGCCGAGCAGCACCGGTACGACATCGACCTGCTCACCCAGCACTTCACCATGGGCTGGGAGACCGTCTGCCACCGGCTCAGCACGCTGCAACGGCCCCGGGCACGCGGGGTGCCGTTCTCGTTCGTCCGGGTCGACCGGGCCGGCAACCTGTCCAAACGCCAGTCCGCCACCGGCTTCCCGTTCTCGCTCACCGGCGGCACCTGTCCCCTGTGGAATGTGTACGAGGCGTTCAGCGCGCCCGGCCGGGTGGTGGTGCAGGTCGCCGCGATGCCCGACGGGCAGCGCTACCTGTGGATCGCCCGCACCATCACCCGGCACCACGGCGGCTACAACCAACCCGGCAAGGTCTATGCGATCGGGCTCGGCTGCGAGACCCGGCACGCCGACCGGCTGGTCTACTCCACCGGGATCGACCTGTACGCCGCCGACGCCGTCACGTCGATCGGACCCGGCTGCAAGACCTGTGAGCGGATGACCTGCCCGCAGCGGGCTGCCGCGCCGATCAGCGGCCGGCTCGACCTGGACGAGAACCGCAGCACCTTCATCCCGTACCCCCTGAAGGGCTGACCCGACGGCGGCGACCGGGCCCACGCCGGGTGCCTGGTTACGCTGGACCGGTGCCGGTCCCCACCTCGCGCTTCGATCCGGTCTGCCCGTCCGGCATCGTGCCGATCCACATCGGCGACAAGTGGACGGCGATGGTGATCACCCTGCTCGCGGCGGGACCGATGCGTCACTCCGACATCCGGGCGCAGGTCGGCCCGGTCACGGCGAAGGTGCTGACGGCGGCGCTGCGGGGCCTGGAGCGCAACGGTTTCGTCGACCGGATGGAGCAGCCCGGACCGCCCCGTACGGTCCACTATGGTCTCACCCCCCTGGGGCGCACCCTGTTGCCCGCCATCGCCTTGGCCGTGGAGTGGGCGCAGCACCACCTCACCGAGATGCTCGATGCCCAGGAGGCGTACGACCGCGCACACTCCGGTGGGGGCCGGGCGGAGCACCCGGCACCGCCGCGGTCGGCGGCAGCCGGGTAGCCGGCCCCGCCGGGCGATACGCCCGGGCCCGTGCGGCGGACGCTCCCGCTCAGCTCAGGCTGATCACGGGTCGGGTCAGGATCTCGTCGGCGTAGCCGTCGTCGGAGGCGAGCCACCGACCGAACCCCTCGTCACGGTAGGCGGTCGCGAGGGTGAGCCAGCCCAGGAAGAAGCCGCTGCCGCCGCAGGCGGTGACGCCACCGTCACCGCCACACACCACGGTCGGCTCGGTCGTCACCTCGTACCGGTAGGAGTCCTGCCCGATCGCCAGGCCCCACAGGTTCGCCGTCCGATGCGCCCCGGTCCGGTGCTCGACCGGGTAACCGTCGTCGGGGCTGTCGTCGCCCCAGCGGAACAGGGTGGTCGCACCCGCGCCGCAGGCCCACTCCCACTCGTCCGGGCTGGTGGTCCGCAGGCCGAGGGCGGCCAGGGCGGCCATCGCCTCGTCGTGGTCGACCTCCTCGACCTCCCAGGCCCGGGCGACCTGGCCGGTGTGGTCGAGTTCGACGGTCAGTCCGTCGGCGGCGCGCACGGTGCCCGCCCCGTCGCCCCGGTGGCCGATCGACGCGACGAGTTCGCCGACCCGGGGGTCGTCCGGGGACACCGGCGTCTCGGCGGGGTCGAACGCCTCCACCGCGACCAGCATCGCCGGCAGGTCGACGTCGCGCAGCGGTGAGGTCATCGCGTCGAGGTACTCGGCCAGCGGTGGCAGGCCGTACTCCTCGGCGCTGTCGGCGTAGCTGTCCGACTGGCTCCGGCCGGGGCGGAACCGGGCCGCGTCGTAGCCGAGCGTCGGACGACCACCGGGCACCAGCGCGAACCGCAGCCCGGACCGGTCGAACAACGCCGTCCGGTGCGGGCGTCCCGCGTAGACGGTCCCGCGCAGGCCCACCAGCGTCAGGTCGTGCCGCGCCGCGAGCTCCCGGGCCAGCCGGCCGGCGGCCTCGTCGGACCGGTCGTTCCACTGCACGAAGTCGATTTCGGCGTACGGCACGGGGCCAGGATAGTGCCGGCGGCATCGGTCATGGCGCGGGGCGTCCCACCGGAACCATCCTGGCCCGGGAGGCGACACCGACGGCGGCCCGGGTTGTGCCCGCCCTTGCCGCCCACGGTCACCCCACGACACGCCGGACACGCTACTAGCACATATCCGACGGAATATAACATCTGCCCACGAACCTGGTCGGATGCGTCGCATAATGTGAAGCGCCTGGCCATAAGGGGTGGCGACCAAAGCGGGTGGGCCATTCAGCCATATGAGAGTCCCAGGTCTCACCGCCGAGCCGATGGTGAATACCATTCAGGACGCACTACGGTAAGCGCTCGCTTCATGTGTTCGCCCCGGCGCGCTCACGGATACCGAAGGAAGACTGATGAAAACCGCACCCATGCGCCAGGATGAGCACCCGGTGTCGCTGGGCACGGTTCGCGCGGAGCCTCTGGACCGCCTCTCCGCCGCGGACGTCACCCCGATCGTTCGCCGGGTGATGGCGGCACACCTCGACCAGACCCGCATCCCCGCGGCGAAGTTCTCGTCCTTCATCTGACCAGCCATGTCTCCCGCACCGGTCCGCCCCGCGCTGACCGAGTTCGTCCTCAAGGTCCACTCCCGGTGCGACCTGGCGTGCGACCACTGCTACGTCTACGAACACGCCGACCAGAGCTGGCGTCGACGACCGGTGCGGATGACGCCCGAGGTGCTCGTGGCCGCGGCCGGCCGGATCGCCGAACACGCCGCCACCCACCGCCTGCCGAGCGTCTCGGTCATCCTGCACGGTGGAGAACCGCTCCTGCTGGGGCCCGCGCGGATGCGCCGCGCCCTCACCGATCTCCGACGGGTCATCGGCCCGGTCACCCGACTCCGGATCGGCATGCAGACCAACGGGGTGCTGCTCTCCGAGCGGTTCGGCGACCTGCTCGCCGAGTTCGACGTCTCGGTCGGAGTCTCGCTGGACGGCGGCCGTGCCGCCAACGACCTGCACCGGCGGTTCCGTAACGGCGACAGCAGCTACGACCGGGTGCTCCGGGCCCTCGCCCTGCTCCGCCGCCCGGCCTACCGACGGCTGTGGTCCGGCCTGCTGTGCACGGTCGACGTCCGCAACGACCCCGTGGAGGTGTACGAGTCGCTGCTCGCCCAGGACCCGCCCCGGATCGACCTCCTCCTCCCACACGCCAACTGGGACGCGCCACCCCCACGGTCGGGCCGTGGATCGACCGCGTACGGCGGCTGGCTGCGCGCCGTCTACGACCGCTGGCGTGCCGACGGACGCCCGGTCCCGATCCGGCTCTACGACTCGCTGCTGTCCACCGCCCGGGGCGGACCCAGCGGCACCGAGGTGTTGGGACTCGACCCGGTCGACCTGGCGGTGATCGAGACGGACGGCGAGTGGGAGCAGGCGGACTCCCTCAAGACCGCCTACCACGGTGCGCCGGCCACCGGCATGACGGTCTTCTCCCACTCGGCCGACCACGTCGCCGCCAGCCCGCATCTGGCCCGCCGCCGCGCGGGCCGGGCCGGACTCGGCGCTGAGTGCCGGCGGTGTCCGGTGATCGACCAGTGCGGCGGCGGACTCTTCGCCCACCGCTACGGCGCAGGGCACTTCGATCACCCGAGCGTCTACTGCGCCGATCTGAAAGAGCTGATAGCGCACGTGAACGAGAACCCGCCGACCCCCGCGCCGACCCGGCTCGACGCCGGGCTACCCGACGATCTCATCGACCGGATGGCGGCCTCGACCGGCGACCGGGTCGCCATCGGGCAACTCGTCGACGCGCAGACCGCCATCGTCCGCGCGTTGCTCCGCGGGGTCGCCGAGGGCCTGCCGAGCGGCGGGGCCGGGGCGGACGGCTGGGCCGCGCTCGCCGAACTCGACCGGCGCGCGCCGGGTTCCGTCGCCCGCGTCACCGCACACCCGTACGTACGGGTGTGGGCGGTCGACTGCCTGGCCGGCGCGGCGGGTGGCAACCGGCACGGGGCGAGCTACCTCTGCGCGATCGCCGCCGCCGCGGCGATCGACGCCGACGTGCCGGTTCACCTGCCGGTGCCGGTGCGGGCCGGCCGCCTGCACCTGCCGACCGTCGGTACGGTGCTCCTGCCCGAGGTCGGCGACGGCACGGCGGAGGTCCACGTCGAGCGGGGCTCGCTGTCGGTGACCGCCGGGGACGTGACGGTGGCGGTCCGCACCGGCGTGGCCGGGGACGCGCCCCGCTGGCAACCCACCCGTGCCCTGGAGACGCAGGACGTGACGGTGCTGCTGGAGGACGGCGACCCGTACCGCGAATGTCACCGGTTGCCCCCCAGCGGGCGGCTCGACGACGGGGACGCGGCGCGCTGGGGTGCCACCTTCGCCGCGGCGTGGGAGATCATCACCGACGAGGTGCCGGGCCGTGCCGAGGAGCTGCGGGCGGGACTACGGGCCCTGGTGCCGCTGCGCCGCAGCGGCACGGGGGCGAGTGAGGCGTCGACCGCACGGCAGGCCTTCGGCGGCGTCGCCGCGACGGAGACCGACGCCGGCTCCCTGGCCGTGCTGCTCGTGCACGAGTTCCAGCACAGCAAGATGAACGCGCTGCTCGACATCTTCGACCTCGTCGACGGCGGACGACCGACCAGCGTCACGGTCGGTTGGCGGCCCGACCCGCGCCCGGCGGAAGCGGTGCTGCACGGCATCTACGCGCACGCGGCGGTGGCCGACATCTGGCGGATCCGGGCCGACCGCCAGGTCGACGGGGCGCGGGCCGCCTACCGCCGGTACCGCGACTGGACGGCCGAAGCCATCGGCGCCCTCGACCGGACGGACGCGCTCACCCCGGCGGGCTCGCGGTTGCTGCGGCAGATCGCCCACTCCGTGGCCGGTTGGCCGTCCTGACCGCTGCCCGGCCGGCCCACCCGCCGGGGACGGCGCGGACCTGATCACTCATGGCAGCCTCTTTACTCTAATCGATACACTCCACATCGTGTCGACGGGAGAGCAGAGCGTGATCATTGCCGGTGGGTGGTCGGGCCGCTCTGTGCACACCCAGCGGGTCGGGTCGACGTGAGTCACGACAGTCCCGTCCTCACCGGGGCACGCTACTTCTTCCTCAGCTACGTTCCCCCGCCGACGCCCAACGACCGCACTCTCGGTGACCACTGGGTCCGGCGCTTCTTTTACGACCTGCACCTGGCGATCGACGGGCAGCCCGGCGCCCGGCTGCGTCGGCGCGGCTTCGCCGACTTCACCGTGCGTCCACCGCAGGACCGCGCCGAACAGCGGCGCCTGGCGCTCGCCGAGGCCGAGGTGTTCGTCCCGCTCTACTCACCGGACTACCTCAACCGGAACGACTCGCGGCGGGAACGCGAGTGGTTCCGGCAACGGCTGCTGCGGGCCGGCCGGGCCGTCGACGGGGACAACATCCTCCCGGTCCTGTGGACCCCGTCCCCCGCCGCCGTCCACGCGCTCGACCAGAGCTGGGCGCTGGCGTTGGCCACCGACGTGGACGCCTACGTCGCCCACGGCATGAGCGCCCTCTGCCGGCTCCAGAAATACCAGGGCGCCTACAAGGAGGTCCTGGGCCGGCTGGCCCGGCACATCGTCGAGACCGCCGAACGGACACCTCTGCAACCGGCGGAGCCGCCGTCCGGGCGCACCGACGTGCCGCCGTCCCCGTCCAGCGAGGTGCCCTTCCTGTCCGTCGTCCTCGCCCCCGACCTGCTGCCGCACCCGGGCCGGCGCAACGGGCGGTTGCCGGCCCACGCTGAGCACTGGCGGCCGTTCCACGACCGACGGCCGGTCGTCGACGACGTGACCGACGCCGCCCAACAGCTACGGATGCCGATCGACGTCCGCAGCTTCGTCCCGGACGTCGACCTGTTCCGGGGCTGTCCCGGCATCCTCATCATCGACCCGTGGGTGGTCGAGACCGAGGACGGCACGGCGGCCGTCCGCGCGGCGGTCGACTGCCTGCACGGTTGGGTGGGTGTCGCGGTCGTCATCGACGAATCCGCACCAGGCCACCGCGCGCACGCCAGGGGCCTGCTCGACCGGACGGTGGCGCTGTTGCCCGCCACCGTCCGTCCGCTCGCGGTGACGACGTACGACGAGTGGCAGGTCGGCATCCGCGGCCTGGTCGGCCGGATGCGACGCCGCTACCTCGACGCGGGCCCGGCCTATCCACCGCCGGGACCGCCGATCACCAGGCCCCGACTATGGGAGCACCCGCCGGCCCACGAAGGAGTGGACACATGACCCCAGGCGAGGGACAGGTCGTCACCTTCTACTCCTACAAGGGCGGCACCGGCCGCACCATGGCGCTGGCCAACGTCGCCTGGATCCTCGCCGCCAACGGCAAGCGGGTGCTGGCCGTCGACTGGGATCTCGAGTCCCCCGGGCTGTCCCGCTTCTTCACCCCGTTCATCGACCGCGACGCGCTGGAGAGCAGCGGCGGGGTGATCGACCTGATCCGGGAGTACGAGTGGGCGACCACCACGCAGCACGACAAGGGCGACGACCGCTGGCACGAGCAGTACGCCCGCGTGCACAAGTACTCCTTCTCCCTGAACTGGTCCAACTTCCCGGGTGAGGGGACGCTCGACTTCCTCTCCGCCGGCCGGCAGAACAACGACTACGCCGGCACGCTCGCCGGGATGAACTGGGACGAGTTCTACGAGCGGCACAACGGCGGCCACTTCTTCGACGCCCTGCGCGCCGACATGCGGCGCAACTACGACTACGTCCTGATCGACAGCCGCACCGGTTTCTCCGACGTCGCCGACATCTGCACCATCCATCTGCCGGACGTGCTCGTCACCTGCTTCACCCTCAGCGAACAGGGCATCACCGGCGCGGCCAAGGTGGCCCGGTTGGTCGAGCACCGCTACGGCTCACGGCGGATCCGGGTGCTCCCCGTGCCGATGCGGATCGATCCCGCGGAGAAGGTCAAGGCCGACACCGGTCGGGCCGTGGCCCGGCAGCGCTTCAGCGGCCTGCCGAGCGGCATGAGCGAGGCCGACCGGGACCGCTACTGGGCCCGGACGCAGGTCCCCTACCAGGCTTTCTACGCGTACGAGGAGCTGCTGGCGACCTTCGCCGACCAGCCCGGCGTCAACGGCTCGCTGCTGTCGGCGTACGAGGTGCTGGCCCGGGAGATCACCCGGGGTGAGGTGGCGTCGCTGCCCCCGATGAGCAGCGCGGTACGCGACCGGGTCAATGTCCGCTTCACCCGTACCGCCACGTCGGTGGAGAACGAGATCCTGCTGGAGCACGCCCCCTACGACCGGGTGTGGGCGGAGTGGATCGGTCATCTGCTCGCGTCGGCCGACGTACGGGTGACCGATCCGTGGTTCGCCGACAGCGAGGCCACCGGCACCGCCCGGGAGCTGATCATCGTCTCCGAGGCCAACGCCCACGAGGAGGCCGTGCTCACCGCGCCGGACCGGTCGCCCGACCAGGTGCCGCTGGTCGTCTACGTCGCGGACGTCCGACGGCTCGCCAACGTCCCGGCCGCGCACACCGTGTCGGTGGCCGGGCTGGAGGCCCGGACGGCGGCCTCCCGCATCCTCCGGCTCGTCGGCCGGGAGGGGGCGACCGCCGACGTCGAGCTGCCGACCGGGCCGCGATTCCCCGGCCGCGACAACGCCGTCTTCGAGGTGCCCGGCCGCAACAAGCGCTTCACCGGCCGCGAGGAGGACCTGAGGGAGCTGCGGACGCTGCTGCGCAGCAGCCCGAAGGTGGTGTTGGCGGGCACCGGCCCGGTGGCGTTGCAGGGCATGGGTGGCATCGGCAAGAGCCAACTGGCCCTGGAGTACGCCCACCGCTACCGCGCCGCCTACGACATGGTGTGGTGGATCGACGCCGACCAGGTGCCGTTCATCGAATCCGCCATCGGTGACCTGGGTCCCTACCTGGGCGTGCCCTCGTCGGACTCCAACCGGGAGAATGCCCGGCTGGTGCTGCAGGCGTTACGCCACACCGATCTGCGGTGGCTGCTCATCCTGGACAACGCCGACGAGGTCGAGGGCGTCCTGCCGTACGTGCCGGACGGCAAGGGCCACGTCCTGATCACCTCCCGCAACCTGCAGTGGGTGGAGCGGGCCACCACCGTGCAGGTCGACGTGTTCAAGCGGGCGGAGAGCATCCAGCACCTCACCGAGCGGGTGCCGAACATGCGCGCCGATCAGGCCGACACGGTCGCCGCCCTGCTGGGTGACCTGCCGATCGCGGTCACCGCCGCGGCGGCCTGGTTGGCCGACACCGGCCACTCGGTCGACAGCTACCTCGCCGAGATCGCCCGCTTCGGGCCGGGCGCGGTGATGGCGCCGAACAGCAACGTCTCGGTGGAGGCCACCTGGGAACTGTCGCTCAACCACCTGCGCACCAGGAACCCGGCGGCCTACCGGGTGCTGCAACTCTGCGCGGTGCTCGCTCCGGAGATCTCGGCCGACCTGGTCTACAGCGACGAGTTCGCCGAGGCGCTGGTGCCGTTCCATCCGCAGGCGAAGGAACGCCTGGTCCGCCAGCAGTTGGTGCAGCAGGCGAACCGGCTCGCCCTGGTCCGGGTGGATCTGCGGGCCGACAACCCGGCAGGGGGCGAGCGGGGCCGGGGCGGGCTGGTGCTCATGCACCGCCTGTTGCAGCATGCCGTCCGTTCCCGGATGACCGAGGAGGAACTGGACGAGGCACACCGCCAGGTCCACCTGGTTCTGGCCGCCGCCCGACCGGAGGGTGAGGTCGACGACCCCGACGGGTGGCCCCGGTTCCGGGTCATCTGGCCGCACCTGGAGGCGTCCAAGGCGCTGCTGAGCCGGAAGGTGGAGGTGCGGGCCCTGATGATCGACCGGGTCCGCTACCTGCAGTTGCGGGGCGATCTGGAAGCCGGCCGCCGGCTCGGGCAGGAGGTCGCCGCGACCTGGGAGCGGATGCTGGCCGAGGAGACCGACGCGCGGGCACGGGACGACCTGCGCCGGCAACTGCTGCACCTGCAGTTCAACCTGGCCAACATCCTCGCCTTCCTCGGGCAGTTCACGCAGTCCCGGACGCTGGACGAAGAGGTGCTCGCGGCGCAACGGGAACTCCTCGGCGAGGACCATCCGCACACCCTGATGACCGCGGGCGGACTGGCCCGCGACCTGCGGGGCATGGGCATGTACAGCGAGGCGTTGCGCCTCGACGAGGTCACCTTCAACGCCTGGAAGCGCAACTTCACCGAGGAACACCCGCGGACCCTCGCCGCCCTCAACAACCTCGCCAGCACCCAGCGTCTGATGGGCCGGTTCCGGGAGGCCCGCCGCAACGACGAGGCGGTGCTGGCCGGGCGGCGCGCGATCCTGGGCGAGAGCCATCCGGACACCCTCGCCTCGTCCGCCTACGTCGGCATCGACATGCGCGACGCGGGCGACTACGAACAATCGACCGGTCGACTGCGCAGCGTGCACCGGGACCTGTTGCACACCGCAGGCGCCGAACATCTGATCACCCTGCGGACGCAGACGAACCTGGCGGTCTCGCTGCGCGCGGGTGGCAACGCGGTCGAGGCGGACACTCTCCTCGAAGCCGCCTACGAGCTGCTCACCCAGCGGTTCGGGCCGGACAATCCGGAAACCCTGACCTGCCGGCTGAGCCTGTCGATCAACCTGCTCACCCTCGACCTCTTCGAACGGGCCAGCCGGGAACTCACCGAGGTGCACCGCGTCTACCAGCGCAATCTTGGTCCCGACCACCCGTTGACCCTGGTCTGCCTGGTCAACCTGGCCATGGTCGCCCGCCGCGCCGGTGACCTCGCCGAGGCCCGCCGGCTCGCCGGCAGCTCGGCCGACGCGCTGGCCACCGTGCTGGGCCCCGAGCATCCGTATCCGCTCTCCGGGTGGATGAACCAGGGCATCTGCATCGCCGAGCAGCCCGACCCGCCGGAGGGGCGGGAGGCGGCCGACCAGGAGGCGCTGGGCCTACTGCGGCACGCCCATGACGGCCTCACCCGGATGCTCGGTCCGGACCACCCCAACGCGCTGCGGTCCCGGGCGAACCTGCTGCTGATGCGGGAGCGGATCGAGCCCGGCCGACGGGCCGAGATCGAGGCTGCCACCCGCGACCTCGCCCGTCGGCTGGGTGAGCATCATCCGGCGGTCGAGACCGTACGCCAGAACCGTCTGCAACGGCGCATCATCGACCCCCATCCGATCTGACCGGGGCCCGGTCGGGTCGGCGGGTCAACCAGGCGAGTATCTCCGGCAGTACCTCGACCGCGCCGAAGTGCGCGCAGCGCCGCTGGACGTGCAGTTGCGCCCCGGGGATCTGCCCGGCCAGCCACCGGGTGTGACTGGCCGGGGCGAAGTTGTCGTCCGCGCCGTGCCAGAGGCGTAACGGCGTCCGGATCTGCGTCAGCGTGATGCCCCAGTCGGCCCGCAACGCGAGGACGTCGTCGATCCAGCCGTCCGCCCCCCGGCGCAGCCCCTCGGCGTACGCATCGGTCAGCTGTCGTCGGATCGGCACCCCCGCCACCACCCGTCGATCGGCTTCCGTCATCTGGGTCACCAGCAGCGCGAGCAGGAAGCCGGGATCGTCCACCGTCCGTTCGGCCCGCAGCCGCAACTGTTCGGCGAGCACCCGTACATCGCTCTCCGCGGTGCCGTAGTCGCGGATGTTGGCCTCCGTCATGCCGTCGTACCAGTTCAGTCCGACGGCGCCGGCCGGCGCGACGCCGACCAGGACCGCGGTGCCCCGGACCCGTTCCGGCAGCAGCGCAGCGCAGGCCAGCGTGTGTGGCCCGCCACCGGAACGGCCGACCACGGAGAACTCGTCGATGCCCAGGTGGTCGGCGATCGCCGCGACGTCAGCGGCGGCATCGGACACCCGGCGGCCCGGCAACCGGCTGGAGCCGCCATAGCCCGGCCGGTCGTAGGAGATCAGTCGGACGCCGAGCCGGTAGAGCACACTCGACCGTGGACGCGGACCGCTCCGGCTGCCCGGCGTGCCGTGCATCAGGAACACCGGCCAGCCGCGCTCAGCGCCCGCCACGTCGACTGCCAGGCTTCTCCTTCCGGTGCGGACGATGTGCTGGCGTGGGGAGGGCAGCCGGGACAATCGTGACCTCCGGAGGGATGGTGGCGGTGCGGCGGACGTCCCGGCCGCACGGACGGTCAGACCGCATCGGCGGACCACTTCTGGCCGGTCTGCGCGAGCAGACGCAGCGCGTCGAGAGCCGCCGGCAGGGTGCTCCTGGCCGGCGTCTGACCGTGCGCCCGCAGATAGTCGACGAGCAACCGGCGGAGCCTCTCCTCGTCGAGGAACTCGTCGGGCAGCCGGTGTGCGAGCAGGCCGACCATCGTCCGGGGCGGGATCTTGTGCCACGCCAGGTCGGCGTACTCGCTCAACGCCATCAGCAGCCACAACGCAGTGCGGTTGTCGACCCCTGCGGCGGCGAACTGCTCGACCATCTCCGCCGAGACCACGCCGTCCTCCAGCGGAAGCTCGGCGAAACGTGCCTCGATGTCGGCGAGCACCGCCCGTACCCGGGGGACGTAGTGCTGCGGAAGCCGGTCGAGCCCGTGTCGGAGGATCAGCGCGTGCAGCACGGCATGGTCCTCAGGGGTGCCGATCGAGTCGAGCAACGCGGGGAACTCGTCGATCAGATACGGGCACGAGATGATCAGCTCCGGTGGTGCGGTCACGGAACTGGGCAGCCGGTCCAACGCCACCCGGGTCAGTCCGCAGACCACCTCCCGGGGCAGCTGCGCGCCGTCCTCGGCCAGGCACTCCAGCAGCACCGTGGCGCTCGTGCTGGACACCGCCTCCGGGCGTTCCGTGGCACTTTCCCACAGCCGCCGGTAGCTCCTCTCGTCGTACAGGATGAGGTGGTGCAGCGACGGCACCGGCCAGCGTCTGGTGGCCAGGGAGACCAGATCGGCGTGGAACCGGCCCGCCTCGAAGCTCTCCGGCTGCCGGTCGCGCCAGGTCCGTGCTCCGGCGTGCAACTGGCCGTACGTGGTGATGTCGCCGAGCAGCCGGGCCTCCTCGGCGGCCACCGACGCCTCCCTGCGGCGGCCACGCCGTCGCTCGGCCGTGAGGCGACCGTCGCCGTCGCGACCCAGCCAGCTGAGCAGGGTCATCTGGTCCTTCTCGTCGAGACCCGCCCGCCACAGCCGCACCGTGGAGACCCAGGTCCGGTCGTCCATCAGATCGGTGTACGGCACGCCGTCGGCGCAGAGCAGCACGGCCAGCGCCACCAGGTTGGCGGTGTAGGCGGCGAGCAGGCGCACCGGATCGTAGGGCGACGGCCGGTAGGCGTCCACCCCCGCGAGGCTGCCCCGCTGCCGTGCCTCGGCCAGCAGTCCGATGATGGCGGCGACCATGCCGCTGCGCTCCTGCGGATGACGGGAGCTGAGTTCCTCGACGAACCCGACCACCGCCTCCCGCTTGACCAGTGGCTGGTGGGACAGCAGGGCGCGGAACTGGCCGGTGTCCAGGTGGTGGCCGAAGCCCGCCGGGGTGCGGGTACGCCGGTGCAGCTCGGCGAGTTCGCGCAGCGATCCGACCACGTACTCGGCGATCAGGAAGTCGCCGATGGTCGCGTGCAGGAACTCGTACGTCCGGCGGGCGTCCTCGCCCTGTAGGTCGTCCGGGCCGTACACCACGAAGAAGGCGGCGGTCACCAGTTGCTCCGGCCCGAGCACGTCGCCGAGCTCGAACCGGGACCCGTCGTCGGCTCCCGTGCCGAAGCAGCCGAGGTCGGCGCGGAGCGCGGCCCGGTTCACCAGCTGCCGGTTGCGGTTGAACATGGCGAACGCGGTGATGGCCAGGTCGCGCCGCAGCCGGTGTTCGCGGGCCTGACGTTCGTGCGGCGCAAGGACGCTCGACGCCTTCTCCCCGACCTGCCGGCGGATGAACGCGGTGAGCAGACCGGTGAACAGGTCGCAGCGGGAGATACCGGAGTCGGGACGGCGGTCGACCCGGTGTTCGTGGTAGTGGATGGCCAGCAGGGTGAGCAGCAGCGGCTGCCGGGCCAGCTCGCCGTGCGAGAGCAGGTCCCGGGCCTCCAGCCGATGGTAGCCGGGCTGGCCCTCGTTGGCGGTGTTGACGGCCGCCACCCAGGTCGTCACCTGGGAGTCGGTCAGATCCTCGAGCCGGACCAGCACCGTGCCCTGCGGCACGCTGGTCCGGTCCATCACCAGCATCCGTGAGGTGATGATCGGGATGACCGGGCAGCCCAGGTCCCACTGGGCCTCCTGGAACTCGGCGACCCGGTCGACGTACTGGGCGTGGGCCGTGCCGGTGACCTGGACGAGTTCGTCGAACCCGTCGAACACGACCACGACAGTGGTCCCGTTCGTGGCCCGGCGCAGGTCCGCCCACCGGAGGCGCTCGTCCATCACCTGCTCGATCGCGGACTCGATCTGTTCGGTCGGTGAGGCGTCACCGGCCATCCGGCGCAGCGGCACGAGGATCGCGGTGAACCGGTTCGCCGGCAGTCGGGCCGCGATGACCCGGCTCAGCAGCGTCTTACCGGCGCCCGGCTGGCCGAGGACCAGCAGCGGACGGTGCAGGCTCGCCGGATCGGTCAGGTAGTCGGACAGGAAGCCGACGAGGTCGCCGCGGCGGGGCTGCTCCGCCCACCAGTGCTCCCGCTCCGGCGCGGCGTGCTTGCCGTGCACGGCGACCCGGAAATCGGGGCTGATGAAGCCGTGTTCCACCGTCGGCAGTCGCAGGTGGAAGACGGTGTCCCTGATCGTCAACAGCGGCTGCCGGAACACCGCGGTCAGCGACCCGGCGAGCCGGTCGAGGGATTCACGGAGCAGGTCGGGCCGGTCGGTCGGGGTGGGGCCGGCCAACGCCGACAGGTTGTGGGACAACGCCGCCAGGGCGTCTATCCGCTGTACCACCTCGACGGTCAACTGCCGGTTGTCGCGCATATGGTGTTCGATCGCCTGCCGGAGCATCCGGAACCCGAACTCCGGAAGGTCCGCGGCGAGCCGGTCGAACCGATCCTCGTAGTGCCGCATGCTGCGCTCGACCACCCGGGACCGCAGCGACGTCAGGTCGAGACCCCGCTGCACCTCGGCCCAGGCGGCGAGCCCTTCGCAGAAGGCGATGGTGGCGTCGTGCAGGAGGACGTAGGCTTCCTCGATGTCGCGGCGGGTGTCCGCCATGCCGTGCACCGAGGACGGCAACGGGAAGCAGCCACCGTCGATCTCCTGCGGCAGGGTGTGCTGGCGTCGACCGGCCGGCACCAGCGCGACCTTCTCCGCGTCGGTCAGTTGCAGCCGCTCGACGCCCGGCCCCACCACGTCCCGGAAGCCGTCGAAGAAGGCGGCGAGGGCCAGCACCGTGTGGCTGGCCTCCAGCAACTCGTAGTAGGACCGCCCGCCGGACGACCGGATGCGCCCGGCCTGGTTGCCGGTGGCTTCCCGGACGAGCTGCATGAGCGTGTTCGTCGGACCGAGCAGGGCGAGCGCCGCACCATGGGTGAGCGCCCCGGCCCCCAGGATCCCCGCATTGGCGATCTTGCCGGCTGCGGTGAGACGGGCGCTGCCGGGGGCCAGCAGTCGTAGCGCATCTCGGTAGCTGAGGCTCGAACGGCGCGGCATGCCGCCCCTTCCGCTGCGGGAGATCCGATCCACTGAGGATACGGAAGGCCGGTGACAGAAAGCCACCGCCCATTCACCCGGTGCAGAACCGGGTGCTGCGCGGCCGGCCCGCCGGAGGTCGGCGGCGCGGGTCTGCACCGGTCGCCGTACCTGAGGTGTCGTGACGGCGCAGGTGCCGTCCGCTCCCCCGGCGTGGTCAGTACCCGACCCGGAAGGTGGCGTCCTGCTTGTCGGCCGTCGGCGACCCACTGGTGACCGGGTCGATGCGCAGCAGGTAGTCGTAGTGGCGCAGGTACCGGTCGGGATAGTTGTACGAGCGGAACGACGTCCACGAGGCGTCCGCGAAGCCGGCCGTCCGGTAGAACGTGGCGTCGGCCCGGAACGCGCTCGTGCCGTCGTTGGCCGCCAACCGGATCGCGTAGTCGTAGTGGCGCAGGTACCGGTCCGGATAGTTCACCGAGCGGAACGACACCCCGGCCGCGTCGGCCAGACCCGGCACCAGGGTCCAGAGCTGGTCCTGGTACGGCTCGAACGGGTACACGTCGATGCGCCCGACGTTGTCGCCGTGCCGCACGTAGCGGTCCGGGAAGTTGTACGACTTCAGCCGGTTCCACGCCGGCAGCCCCCACGCGGCGGTGAGCGCGGTCAGCTCCGCCGACGTCACCGGGGCGATCCCCGGATGCTTGGAGTTCAGCGGCTGGGTGTACGACCGGTCGTTGAGCAGGCTCCACGCGCCGCCGGCCACGTTGGTGGTCTGCCAGCAGAAGAACCGGCCGTTGGGGCTCCACGTGTCGCCCCACAGGTACCAGGTGTTCGCGGTGTGGGACTTGACGATCTGCGGTGCCTCGACGCCCCGGCCGGGGCCGATGGCGGCGGTGTGGATGCTGAAGCTGCCCGGGTTGAGGCTGTTCGAGCGGGTGCCGAGCAGGGTGCTGTTCGTGTTGTTCTTGAAGTACATGTAGTTGACCCCGTTGACGCTGACGAAGCTGCCGTCGATGGCGTCGTAGCCGGGGTCGAAGAACGTCTGCGGGGCGGACGCGGTCACGAAGTCGCCGGTGTAGTTCACCATCAGCACGTTGCGGCCGCCGGCGACGGCGGAGTAGACGACCGCGTACTGCCCGCGCCCGGCGTCCCAGTAGGCCTCGGGCGCCCAGGCGTGGGTGGCGAGGGAGTGCACCTTCAGCAGCCGGTAGCCGGTGAAGGTGCGCAGGTCGGTGGAGTCCCAGACGTGCAGGTACTGGCTCTGGTAGTTCCAGTCGGTGCCGTTGAGGTCGGTGGCGAGCACCACGAAACCGCCGTTCTGCCTGCGCAGGATGAACGGGTCGCGCAGGCCCCGGCTGCCCAGCGTCGGGGTGGCGACAGGGCGGTTCTGGTTCAGCGGGGTCCAGTTCAGGCCGTCGGTGCTGACGGCGAGGTGCAGGCCGTAGTTGGCGGCGGTCATGCTCGGCGACTCGGTGAAGTACGCCATGACGTAGCCGTCACCGGGGGCGGCAGCGGCGCTGGTGGGGCGGAGCAGGGTCGCTCCGGCAAGGGCGGCACCGGTGGCGGACAGCAGGGCGCGACGCTTCAACGGGTCACCTCGGGGGTGGCGGGTGGCAGTGCGGCACTGACCCCCGTACGTTATCGCTAACATCGATGACGTCAAGTGTTAACACGGTCCGCGAATCCGCATCCGCTCGGACCCGGCGTCGCCGGGCCGGCACTGTGGACCTGCGGGTTGTCCCCACCCCGAATCGCCCTACGGGCCGTCCCGCGCGGCGTCGTCGATGCCCGACCGCAGTTGGGCGAATGCCCGGTCGGCGTCGGTGACAGCCTCGGGGTGGACCGCACGGGCGGTTCGCCCGTCGGCGATCTTCTGCCAGTTGGCCCGGGCGAGCACCCGGTGGACGGCGAGCACCTGGGCGGCCCGCAGCCGCGCCTCGATGCCGGAGCCGAGGGCGGCGGCCAGCACCTCCTCGTCCTCGATCAGGTAGCGCGCCAGGCGTCCCGCCAGACTCGCCGTGGTGAACACCAACCGGTGGAATGCCACCACCTCGGGGTGGTCGTTGAGGCCGGTGACCGGGTCGTGGCGGTCGAGACCGGCCCGGAAGTGCCGGTGCAGCGCGGTCAGCGGCGTCACGCCGGCCGGACGCTCCCGCACGACCCGCGCTGACTCGCCGTGGTGATCCGCGAACCGGTGCAACACCAGGTCCTCTTTGGTGGCGAAGTACCGGAAGAGGGTCGGCTTGGAGACCTCGGCCGCCGCGGCGATGTCGTTGACCGAGACCTGGTCGAAGCCGTGCGCCAGGAACAGGGTGATCGCCACGTCGGCGAGCGTGTCGTGGGTCCGCGCCTTCTTGCGGGCCCGCAGGCCGGTCGGTTCTACCACTTGGCCAAGGTAACATCCTTTACCGGGTTGCTTTTTTAACCCAGTAACGTTTTTATGGAGCCATGTCGCTGACGGATGTCCTCGTGGTGGGTGCCGGTCCGACCGGCCTGACGCTCGCAGTTGATCTCGCCCGGCGCGGCGTCGCCGTCCGCATCGTCGACCGGGCACCGGAGTTCCCGCATGGTTCACGCGGTAAGGGACTGAGCCCCCGCAGCCTGGAGGTGCTGGACGACCTCGCGGTGATCGACCGGGTGCTGGCCTCCGGGACCACCCACCTGCCGCATCGCAAATACCACGGGGCAGAGGTGGTCGCCGAGGTCGACCCCGAGGCCGGACAGGTGCCCACGCCCGACGTCCCGTATCCGACCGGCCTGCTGATCCCGCAGTGGCGGGTGGAGCAGATCCTGCGCGAACGGCTGGCCGACTTCGGTGTCGCCGTCGAACGGGGCACCGAACTGCACGACCTCCACCAACATGCCGACGGCGTGACCGCCAGAATCGGCGGCACCCCGCTCCAGGCGCGATACCTGGTCGGCTGCGACGGCGGCCACAGCACCGTCCGTAGCGCACTCGGCCTGCGGCTGCACGGCGAGACGCCGGACCTTCCCCTGATGGCCGTCGGCGACGTCGAGGTCGACGGGCTCGGCCGCGACGCCTGGCACCAGTGGTTCACCGGCACCGGCGGAATCATGCTCTGCCCACTCCCCGGCACCAACGCCTTCCAGGTGCAGGCGTCCCCCGAACTCGACCGGGACGGCGCACCGCTGGCACCGACCCTGGAACGGTTCCAGCGGACCTTCGACCGGTTCGCCGGCGTCCCGGGGGTGCGACTGCACGATCTGGCCTGGAGCTCCACCTACCGGGTCAACGTCCGCATGGTCGACCGGCTCCGGGTGGGCCGCGTGTTCCTCGCCGGAGACGCCGCGCACGTCCACCCGATCGCCGGCGGCCTCGGCATGAACACCGGCATCCAGGACGCCTACAACCTCGGCTGGAAACTGGGCTTCGTACTCGCCGGCAACGCCACCTCACGCCTGCTCGACACGTACGAGGAGGAACGGCTGCCGATTGCGGCCCGGCTACTCGACATCACCTCGCAACGACTCGCCACCGTCCTCGACGCCATCAGGGAGAAGGGGGGCGGCGTGGACGCCGTCGCCACGCCCGAACTCACCCAGCTCTCGCTGCGGTACCCGTGGAGCCGGCTGTCCCCGCGGAGCACCGGCCGACGCACCGGGCCCCGACCGGGCGACCGGGCACCGGACGCGCCGCTGCACGACGCCACCGGCGCGCCGACGCGCCTCTTCGACCTCTTCCGTGGACCGCACTTCACCCTGCTCGGCCTGGGCGAGCGCGGCACCGGGGCGCTCGCCGACGTCGCGCCCGGCATCGTCCGGTCGTACCCGGTCGGACCGGGCGGCTTCCTGGACCACGACGGGCACGTGACGGCCGGGTACGGCACCGACGCCCTGGTCCTGGTCCGCCCGGACGGCTATCTCGGGCTGGTCACCGACCCCACGGACACGGCAGGAGTGGCCAGGTACCTCCGCTGCCTGTAGGGCCGCCGGCCTCGCTCAGAACGCGGCGCCCAGGTGCAGCCGGTTGCCGTCGGCGTCGGTCAACTCCAGCCGGTCGACGTCGAGGTCGGCGGCCACCGCGCCGTCGAGCACGTCGAAGACGGCGATCTCCAGCCTGATGTCCGCCTCCCGGCACATGCGCTTGGTGAGGCCCAGGCCGGACACCAGGACGGTTCCCCCGTCCACCGCCGCCCCGCCGTCGAGCCAGTTGCAGGCCAGCCCGCCGGTCACCGCGCCACCATGGAACACCAGGTGCGCGTGCACACCCGCCGGGACCGGTGCCGTCCCCGGCCGGGAGGTCGACTCCACCAGCCAGTACGTCTGCGCCAGCGGCCGGTCGGCTTCCGGTACGGCGGCCAGCCGGATCTGCGTGCCGTCGACCCACAGCAGCAGTTCGTCGCCGGTCCGGGCCCACTGCGGGCCGGCCCCGAGGAACTGCCCCCACCAGGCGTCCTGGGCCCGCTGCTCGGGGCTGTACGACAGGTCGGTGGTGCGTTGGCCGGTGACGACCAGGCGGGCGTCCCCGGTGTCGACCCGGCCGGAGACGAGGTTCCCACCGGCCTGGGCGCGCAGGCTCCCGTCGGTGATCCGCAGCCGGATCACCGTGCCCGGCAGCAGCGGGCGGGGCTGGCCGCCCTGGGTCACCGCCACCGACTGGAACGTGCGGTCCTCCTCGAACCCGGGTTCCGTGCCGGGAAGCACCGCGGTGCCGACCGCCAGCACCCCCAAGACAATGAAGTGCGTCAATGTATTCATGACTCCATGATGACTCGGGCCATCCCCTACCGCCGAGTGACGCCGCGACGGGTCGGTGTCGCTCCCGTGCCGCGCCCGGCCGCTCAGCGGCGCAGGGCGCGACACAGGTTGCCGCCGAACACGTCGGCCGCCTCGGCGGCGGAGAGCCCGTCGAGGCCGACCGGGTGCAGGGTCTGCGCGAACGACACGTGGTCGAGGCTGGGGGCGAAGTCCGAACCCCAGTAGAGCCGCCGCGCGCCGAAGCGGTGCAGCAGCAGGTCGACGAAGGGTCGGGCGGCGGCGTGCGGGTAACCGTCGGCGGGGTCGCTGACGGCGTACAGGCCGGAGACCTTGACCCCGACGTGCGGCAGCCGGGCCAGGTCGGTCAGCGGGGCGAGCCGGTCGGCGGCGTCCTGCGGGCCCGGGACGGTCGACTGCCGGCCCGGCAGCCCGAGGTGGCTGAACAGCACCGGGCACCCGTCGAGGGTGGCGAGGGCCCGGCCGAGCCGCCCGGCCGCCTCGGGCGCGGCGTTGAGGCTGAGCACCGTCGCCGCGTCGTTGAGCGCCCCGGCGACCAGCGCCAGCCAGCCGGCGAACGCGTCCGCCGAGGCCGGGTCCGGCAGGTACGCCGCGATGCCGGCGAACCCCGCCGCCCGGAACCGGTCCAGTCCGGCCCGGTCGACGCCGGTGACCGGAACGTAGGCCAGCGGGGCGATCCAGTCGTGCGCGGCCGCGAGCCGGGCCAGGTGCCGGTTGTTGCCGGTGAACTCCGGCCCGCCCTCATAGCCGACCACCAGCGCCCGCGCGATGCCGTGTTCGCGGCGCAACGTCCGGTAGACGGCGAGTTCGTCACCCCCGGCCGGTGACCTTCCGTAACGGCCAGGATAACCGTCGGCGAACAGGTGCAGGTGGGCGTCGGCGCGTTCCATGGCCGGACCCTAACCGATTCTGAGCTGCCCATTGACGCGGGAGGACCCCTCGCTTAGGTTCTTGTCTCAATTAGGTCCGGATTATCGGACGTAGGCGAGGAGTGGACCGCGTGGTGCAGGCACACGAGGATGTTGACGATCTGGTACGGCTGCGCCGGCAGCTCCACCAGCACCCCGAGCTGCGGTTCACTGAAGAGCAGACCGCTGCCACCCTTGCCGAACGGCTCACTCCCCTCGCCCGGGTGCGCCCCGGTGTCGCCGGCACCGGCCTGCTCGCGGAGATCGAAGGACGTACCAACGGACCCTCGGTGCTACTTCGGGCCGATATGGACGCCTATCCGGTGCAGGACGCCAAGCAGGTGCCCTGGGCGTCCGGCAACCCGGGCGTCTGCCACGCCTGCGGACACGACGTGCACATGACCGTGATGGCCGGCGTCGTGGCCCGGCTCGCGGCCGACCCGCCCGCCCGGGGCTTGGTGACCGTGCTGTTCCAGCCGGCCGAGGAGATCCCGTTCGGCGCGGCCTCCGGCGCCGCAGCGGTGCTCGCCGACGAAGCCCTGCGCGACCGGCGCTTCGACGCCGTCCTCGGCCTGCACTGCTGGCCCGACCTGCCGGTCGGGACGGTCGGCGTGGACCGGGTGACTGCGATGGCGGCCAAGGACGCCTTCCGGTTCGAGGTGTTCGGCCGGGCCGCGCACGCCGCCACCCCGGCCCTGGGCCGCGACGCCATCCTCGGCCTCGCCGGCATCGTCAACCTGCTGCACGCCGGGGTGGCCCGCTCCCACAACCCGCACGAACTGGTGGCCTTCAACATCGGCACGATCGCCGGCGGGGCCAGCCAGAGCCAGGTCGCCGAGCGGGCCGAGGCGACCGGCACGCTGCGCACCCACGACGAGGCCACCCGCGCCCGGCTCAAGGAGGTCATCGAGCGGATCGCCCGGCAACAGGCCGCCGCGCTCGACCTCGGTCTGCGGTTCACCTGGGCCAACGAGATGCCCCCGGTCCGCAACGCGGCAGCCCTGGTGGCGCTCGCCCGCGCCGAACTGCCCGGGGTGGTCGAGCTGGCCGACCTGACCGAGCCCCCACTGACCACCGACGACTTCGCGCTGCTCGCCGCGCTGGGCCCCAGCCTGTACGTCAAGCTCGGCGTCACCGGCGAGCGGGGCGGCGCACCGCTGCACTCCGGCGCATTCGACGTCGACGAACGCTGCCTCGGCGTCGGGGTGGCCGCCCTGGAACGGCTCACCCGGGCGGTGCTCGACGGCCGGCTGACCGCCCCCGACGGTCACGGGGACGCCGGGGCCGGCCGGCCCGGCACGGGTGACCGGGCCGACGCCGTCGAGGCGGTCGGAGCATGAGCCGCCCGTCGATCGCCGTGATCGGGGCCGGGGCGTTCGGGGTCCGGCACCTGGCCGCGTACCGGTCGCTCGGCGTGCCGGTGCGCACCCTGGTCGAGCCGGACGCCGCGACCCGCGCCCGGGTGGCCGCCGAGTACCAGGTGCCGCAGGCGTACGCCGACGTGGCCGACCTGCTCGCCGACGCGACGCCGGACGCCGCTTCGGTCTGCGTGCCCGGCCCGGCGCACCGGGCGGTGGCCGTCGCGCTGCTCGACGCCGGGGTGCCGGTGCTGGTGGAGAAACCGCTCGCCACCACAGTCGCCGACGCCGCCGCCATCGTCGCCACCGCCGAGCGCACCGGGGTGCTCTGCCAGCCGGGGCACCTCCTGCGGCACAGCCCACCGCACCGGGCCCTGCACGACGCGATCCGCGCCGGCCGGCTCGGCGACGTGCTCGCCGTGTCGTCCCGCCGTGACCGGCCCCGCACCCTGAGCCGGCTCTTCCCGCGCGAACACCCCGCGCTGCTCACCGCCGTACACGACATCGACCTGGCCCTCTGGTATGCCGGAGCGCCAGTGGTCGAGGTCCGCGCGGCGGCCCGGACCCGACCCGGATCGGCCACCCCGGTCCTGGTGTGGGCGGAGCTGCGACACGCAAACGACGTGGTGTCGTCGATCCGCAACAGCTATCTGCTTCCCGAGAGCACCCCCCACCACACCTCGGACCTGGTCGAGGTGTACGGCACCGACGGGGTCGCGCACGTCGACCTCGGCCACCCCACGCTGCTCGTCCAGCGCGAGCCGACCGAAGCGCCGGACTGGCTGTTGTCCCCGGCCGACGGCGGCGGCGCGCTCGCCGCCGAACTGCGGCACTTCCTCGGCCGGATCGACGGCACCGCGCCGACGGCGGTCGTCCCGCTCGCCGACGGACTGCACGTGGTGCAGGTCGCCGAGGCCGTGGTCGACAGCGCCGCCACCGGCGGCGCGGTCCGCCGACTCCCCTGAGCCCCCCACTTGTGACAGGAGCTAACCGATGTTTCGACGGAGATTGGCCGGCGTCCTCGCCGCCGGCATGGCCGCCGCCGCCCTACTGACCGCATGCGGTGGCGACGACGCCGCCGACGGCCCGGTCACCCTCAAGGTGCTGACCTGGGAGCCGGGCGGCGTCGAGTACTGGAAGCAGGTCAAGACCAGCTTCGAGGCCGGCCACCAGGGCATCAAGCTGGAGATGCAGTCCGTCCCGTTCGACAAGTACCCCGAGGTGCAGGGCCCGTACATCACCTCGCAGTCGGGGCCGGACGTGATGGCCAACAACGCCGGGCTGGAGCTGTTCGACCGGCGTGGGGCGTACGTCCCGCTGGGCGACAAGGCCGCCGAGATCACCAAGGACCTGGTCACCTACAGCGGGGCCTGTGAGGGCTTCGACACCGGCAAGCCGTGCTACGGGGTGCCCTTCTCCTACCAGGGCAACGTCCTGTACTACAACAAGGCCGTCCTGACCGCCGCCGGGTTGAACCCGGAGCAGCCCCCGGCCACCTGGGACGAGTTCGGGGCCGCCTGCGAGGCGGTGAAGAAGGCCGGCAAGACCTGCCTGGCGCTGGGCCTGTCCGGCACCTTCCCCGCCTACTGGGACTTCCCGGAGATCGCCCGCAACTACCTCAGCGAGGACGACATCCGGGCGCTGCTCGCCGGCACGCTGTCCTGGAAGGACCCGAAGCTGGTGGCGGTGCTGGGCAAGCTGGCCGAGATCACCACCAAGGGCTGGGCCAACAAGAACGCCCCGTCGATCACCATGCTCCCCGACGGCGCGGACATCTTCCAGCGCGGCGACGCCGCGTTCGCCGGCACCATCATCTCCGACGCGGTGAACTGGGAGGCGTTCGGCAAGGCCCTCGGCGACGACAAGCTCGGCGTCACCCGGTGGCCGACGATCAACCCGGCCGCGCCGCTCGCAGGCAAGTTCTCCGGCATCGAGGGCGCGGTCTACGGGGTCACCCAGTGGAGTGAGAAGAAGCAGGCCGGTCTGGAGTTCATCAGCTGGCTCGCCGGCAAGGAGAACGGCGAACTCTGGGTGAAGTACGGCAAGGGCCAGCCGCTGAACAAGACCGTCGACAAGGCGCTGCTGCCGTCGTCGCCGGCCTTCCTCAAGATCCAGGAACTGGTCGCCCAGCCGACCCTGCACGCCGGGGTGATGCTCTCCGGCCCGGAGGCCGACGCCCTGGCCCGGGGTTGGCAGCAGGTCACCCTCGGCCAGCTCAGCGTGGACAAGTGGGCGGACCAGATGCAACAGGCGCTGGAGCGCAGTCCCACCAAGAAGCAGGGCAAGTAGCCGCCCCGGGCGGGGCGACGTGACGTCGCCCCGCCCGGCCGACCCGGGGAGGAACCCTGATGACCATCTCCACCGCGCCGGTGTCGGACCCGGTGGGCACCGACGCCCCGCCCGCGCCGACCCGCCGGCCGCCCCGCCCCGGGCGGGCCCGGGAGTGGTGGCTCGGTGCCGCGCTGGTGCTCCCCGCCCTGGTCCTGGCCGTGCTGTTCAAGCTGGTGCCGCTGGTACGGGGGGTGCTCACCAGCTTCGAGTCGTCCAGCGGGTTCGGTGGCAGCGAGTTCGCCGGGGCGGACAACTACACCCGGATGTTCGACGACCCGATGGTGCTCACCAGCTTCCGCAACGCGCTGCTGGTGGTGGCCACCCTGCCGGTGTGGATCGTGCTCCCGCTGATCCTGGCGCTGCTGATCCACCAGCGGTCGCCGGGGTGGAAGTTCTTCCGGGCGGTCTACTTCGTGCCATACACCATCGCGCCGATCGTGGTCGGCATCATGTTCCGGCAGATCCTCGCCCCCGACGGGCCGTTGAACGCCCTGCTGCGCTTCGTCGGGCTGGACCCGTTGGCGCTGGAATGGCTCAACGGCCGCTACAGCGCGTTGTTCTCGCTGGTGGCGGTCGCCCTGTGGAGCTTCTTCGGGCTCGGGGTGATGACCTACCTCGCCGGCCTGGCCACCATCCCGGAGGAGAACCTGGAGGCGGCCTACCTGGACGGGGCCGGGTTCTTCCGGCGGCTGTGGTCGGTGGTCGTGCCGATGCTGCGCCCGACGGTGGCGTACTGGAGCGTGCTCTGCGCCTCCGGCGTGCTGATCTGGCTGTTCCCGCTGATCTACGCGCTGACCCAGGGCGGCCCGGGGGACGCCACCATGCTCCCCGAGTACCTGGTCTTCCTCACCACCTTCCAGTTCCTGGACCGCGGCTACGGCTCGGCCATCGGCATCGCCCTGTTCGTCTTCGTCGCCGTGCTGTCGATCTTCAGCGTCCGGCACATGTTCACCGAGGGGACCCGGAAGCCGCGATGAACCCGCGCCACTTCGCCCGGACCGGGCGCTACCTGTTGACGTTCGCGTTGGTCGTCGTCGCCGTCGCGGCGATCTACCCGCTGCTGTTCACCGTGGTCAGCTCGGTGAAGACCCAGTCCGGTTTCGCCGACGACCCGCTGGGCCTGCCGGCCGGGATCACCCTGGAGAACTACCTGGAGGCATTCCGCCGGATGGACATGCCCCGGCTGCTGCTCAACTCGCTGATCACCACGCTCGGCGGGCTGGTGCTGTCGGTGCTCGCCGCCCTGCTGGTCGCGTACGCGGTGACCAAGCTGCGGTTCCGGGGCGGGAAGGTCGTCTTCCTGCTGATCATCGTGACGCTGACCATCCCCAGCCAGGCGATCATCTATCCGCTCTACCAGACGGTGCTCGACCTCGGCATGTCCGGCCAGTACCAGGGCCTGATCCTGGCGTACGCGGCGTTCGGGCTGCCGTTGGGCACCTACCAGCTCGCCGGCTACTTCCAGCAGGTGCCCGACGAGTTGATCGAGGCGGCCCGGGTCGACGGCGCGGGGCACCTGACCATCCTGTTCCGGCTGCTCGCGCCGATCGCCACCCCGGCCATCGCGGCGCTGGCCATCTTCAACTTCGTCTGGATGTGGAACGACCTGCTGCTGCCACTGGTCATCATGGGCGGCTCGGACAGCAAGACGCTGATGGTCGGCGTCTCCCTGCTCAGCGGCCAGTACGACGTGTCGGTGCCGCTGGTCAGCGCCGGTCTGATCGTGGCGCTGCTGCCGGTGCTGATCGTCTACCTGGTCTTCCAGCGGCAACTCGTCTCCGGCGCGCTCGCCGGCTCCGGCAAGTGACGACCGGCCGGGCCCGGGTGACGGCGGTCGGCCCGGTCCGGTGGGGGCCCCGGTGAGCGGGGCGGCCGGGCCGGGCGTGCAGGTGTGCCACCTCTACCGGCTGCGCCCCGGCGCGGAGGCCGAGTACGAGCGGCGGCACGCCCGGGTATGGCCGGAGCTGTCCGTGCTGCTCGACGAGGCGGGCATCTACGACTACCACATCTACCGGCACGACCTGCTGCTGATCTGTGTGCTGCGGACCCGCCGGGGTGTCGCCGACGCCCACGCGGTCACCGCCGCCTCGCTGGTGCAGGCCCGCTGGACGGCGTCGCTGGCGGGCCTGTTCGCCGAGATCGCCGACGCCGACGGCGAGCCGCTGTGGGCGTACCCGGTGTTCCACCATCCGGGGCAGCCGCCGCCGTGACGGGGGCGACCATGCCGCGACGGCCCGGTGGGGAGGTCCCCGCCGGGCCGTCGCGGTGCCCGCCGTCAGACCGCGTACGCCACCGATCCGTCGGCACGCAGCGGGATGCGGGTCACCGGCCGGCCGGTCAGGTCCAGCGGCCGGGTGTCGGCCAGGTCGAGGGTCACGCCCAGGCCCGGCTCCTGCGGCACCGGCAGGAACCCGCCCTCGCGCCGGACGCAGGCCCGCGCCGGGCCGTCGGCGAGCTGGTCGTCCAACGGCGAGTACTCCTGGGTGACGAAGTTCGGGATGACCGTGTCGAGGTGCACCGAGGCCATGGTGAGCAGCGGGCCCAGGCAGTTGTGGGTGACCACGGCCGCGTGGTACGCCTCGGCCAGCGCGGCGATCTTCCGGGCGTGGCTGAGCCCGCCGGCCAGCCCGACGTCGGGCCGGACGTACTGGGCGCCGGCCTGCGCCAGCAGCTCCTTGAACTCCCAGATGGTGTGCAGCCGCTCCCCGTTGGCCATCGGCACCTGCGGCGCCCGCCGCCCCACCTCGGCCTGGCTGCTCACGCTGTCGATCTGGATCGGGTCCTCGACCAGCAGCGGCAGGTGCCGGGCCAGCGCCGGCACCACCGCCTGCGCCTGCAACGGGGTGAGCTTGCGGTGCAGCTCGATCAGCAGGTCGACGTCCGGGCCGACGGCGTCGCGGACAGCGGCCGTGGTGGCCTCCGTCTCGGTCACCAGCCGGGCCTGGGACAGGTCGCCGTGATCCGCCGGCAGCGGGTCGAACTTCACCGCGGTGAAGCCGTCCGCCGCCGCGGCGGCGGCCTGCGCGGCGAGGGCCTGCGCGCCGGTGCCCGGCAGCAGCAGGTGCAGCCGGATCCGGTCGCGCACCCGGCCGCCGAGCAGCTGCCACACCGGCACCCCGAGCCGCTTGCCCAGCAGGTCCCACAGCGCCAGGTCGACGGCCGAGACGGCGGCGGAGAGCACCGAGCCCCGGAAAGGACCCATCCGGTAGAGGTGGTGCCAGTGGTGTTCGATCCGGTTCGGGTCGGCCCCGAGCAGGTACGGCCGGAAGGTCTGCACCACGGCGTGCACCGCGCCGGGGTAGCCCCAGCAGGCGGACTGGCCCACCCCGGTCGACCCGTCGGACGTGCGTAGCTGGACGAAATGCGCGTCCCCGCGCACCACCGACTCCACCTCGGCGATCTCCATGCCGACTCCCCCAAATAAGAGACCAATAACGGCCACAAACTTGCTTGTGCACTCTTCCATAGCCTTGGACTGCTGGTCTAGGCTCCTCAACCAACGAGCCGGAATAGGGCTCAATTATCTCTGGGGGTGTGATGGGGCAGCTCGACGACTATCGGCTGATGGCCCGGATCCGCCGGTTCGAGGAGCGGCTGACCGCCCTCAAGGACGCCGGCGAGATCCCGGGCTCGATCCACCTGTGCAACGGCCAGGAGGCCGTCCCGGTCGGCGCGTGCCGGGCACTGCGCGACGGCGACCACGTCACCGCCACCTACCGGGGTCACGGCTGGGCGATCGCCCGGGGGGTCGACCTGACCGGCCTGTTCGCCGAGATGATGGGACGCGACTCGGCGCTCTGCGGCGGACGCGCGGCCTCGCCGTACCTGTCCGACCCGGGGCGCTGGTTCGTCGGCGAGAACTCCATCGTGGGCGCCGGGGTGCCGATCGCCACCGGTGCGGCGCTCACCGCACAGCGCACCAGCAGCGGGGCGGTGTCGGTGGTGACCATCGGCGACGGCGCGATGAACCAGGGCAACGTGCACGAGGCGCTCAACCTGGCCGCCGTGCTCGACCTCCCCCTGGTGCTGGTGGTGGAGAACAACGTCTACTCCGAGATGTCCCGGATCTCCGACATGGTGCGCGTGCGGCAGCTCGCCGAGCGGGCCGCCGGCTACGGCCTGCCCGGCCGGGTGGTCGACGGCAACGACCCCGACGCCGTCGCCGAGGCGGTCACCGAGGCCGTGGACCGGGCCCGGGAGGGCTCCGGGCCGTCCATCGTGGAGGCGATGACCGAACGGCTCGTCGGCCATTACAGCGGCGACGCGCAGCACTACCGCCCGACCGGCGAGATCGCCGCCGCCCGGGAACGCGAACCGCTGGCCCGCATCCGCCGGGCCGCCGACGCCGACCTGACCGCCCGGCTCGATGCCATCGACGCCGAGGTGTCCACCGAGATCGAGACCGCCGTCACCGCCGCCCGCGCCGTGCCGTACCCGGACCCGGCGACCGCCGAGGAGCACGTCTATGTCTGAGTCGCTGCGCTACATCCAGGCCGTCAACGCCGCCCTCACCTGGGCCCTGGACAGCCGGACCGACACCATCTACTTCGGCGAGGACGTCGCGCTGCCCGGTGGGCCGTTCGGCGCGACCAAGGGGCTGCACAAGCGGTTCGGCTCCGAGCGGATCTTCGACACCCCGATCTCCGAGACCGGCTTCCTCGGCATGGCCCTCGGCGCGGCGATGACCGGGCTGCGGCCGATCGCCGAGATCATGTACGCCGACTTCTCGTTCGTCGCGATGGACCAGATCGTCAACCAGATCGCCACCGTCCACTACTCCAGCGCCGGGCGGTGGAAGGCCCCGCTGGTGATCCGGATGCAGCAGGGCTACTCCCCCGGGGCGTGCGCCCAGCACTCGCACTCGCCGGAGGCGTACTTCGCGCACACCCCCGGGCTGCGGGTCGCGCTGCCGGCCACCCCCGACGACGCGTACCAGATGCTGCGGACCGCCGTGGTCAGCGACGATCCGGTGGTGGTCGCCGAGGCCCGGATGCTCTATCCGACCCGGGGCCCGGTGCGCACCGACGCGCCGGTCGAGCCCGTCGGCGGGGCCCGGGTGGTCCGACCCGGCGCCGACGTCACCGTGGTGGCCTGGTCCCGGATGGTGTCGGCGGCCCTCGACGCCGCCGGCACCCTGGCCGAGGAGGGCGTCAACGTCGAGGTGATCGATCTGCGCTGGCTCAACCCGCTCGACTTCGACACCGTCGCCGCGTCGGTCGCCCGCACCGGCCGGCTGGTCGTCGCGCACGAGGCGAACCTGACCGGCGGGTTCGGCGCGGAGATCGCCGCCCGGGCCGCCGCCGAGTGCTTCGCCGACCTGCGCGCCCCGATCGCCCGGGTGGCCACCCCGGACGTGCCGATGCCCGCCGCACCCGCCCTCCAGGCGGTGGTGGTGCCCGAAGCGGCCACCGTCGCCGAGGCCGTCCGCCGGACGGTCCGGGCGTGAACGACACGGTCCCGCCCGCCGCTGCCGGCGGAGGCGACGCAGTCCCGCCCGCCGCTGCCGGCGACGCGGTCCCGCCCACCGGTGCCGGCGGAGGCGACGCAAGCACACCGGCCGGTGCGGGCCAGCACGGCGGGACCCGGCCGGCCGGCACCGACGGCGGCGCGCCCGCCGGTCTGCTCGCCAGCCGGCGGGTGGTCGTCGTCGGGGGCGCGTCCGGCATCGGCCGGGCCACCGTCGCCGCCGCCGCGGCCGCCGGCGCGGCGGTCGCCGTGCTCGACGCCGACACCGCCGGCGCGGACTCCGCCGCCGCCCAGGCCCGCGCCGCCGGGGCGCGGGCCTGGGCCCGGGGCGTGGACGTCACCGTCGAGGCCGAGGTCGCCGGGGCGCTCGACGCCGCCGCCGCCGACCTGGGCGGGATCGACGCGGTGCTGCACGTCGCGGGGGTGATGCGCGGTCAGGGCCTGGACGTGCGGGACGTGCCGGTCGCGCTCTGGGCCCAGGTGATCGCCGTCAACCTCACCGGGCCCTTCCTGGTCGCCAAGCACTCCGCCCGGCACCTGCGCCCCGACGGTGGGGTGCTCGTGCTGGTCGGGTCGAAGGCGGGCGTGCAGACCGGCTCCGGCTCGGTACCCTACGGCGCGAGCAAGGGAGGGTTGCACGGTCTGGCGCTCACCCTGGCCCGCCAGCTCGGTCCACAGGGGATCCGGGTGCACGCGCTCTGCCCCGGCGACATCGACACACCGCTGATGCGACGGTCGCTGGACGAGGCGCGGGCCAACGGCACGGGCGGTGACCGGATCGCCGCCGTCGAGGCCACGCTGGGTCGCCCCGAGGACGTCGCCTCGGTGCTGGTCCTGCTGGCGTCGCCGGCCAGCGCCGGCCTCGCCGGCACGGTCTGGACCGGCTGAGCACCCCACCCACCAGGGCAGCGGCACACCACGTGGAGGCATTGTGATCGGCATTATCGGCCCGGAGGACTCGGTCCGGCTCGTCCGGGAGGTGGCGGCCGGGGAGGGCCGCGCGGAGGCGGTCACCACCCGCGCGTACACCCGCCCGGAGCAGGCTCCCGACCTGGCCCGCGAGCTGGACGAGATGTGCCAGGTGCTGCTGTTCACCGGGCGCATCCCGTACGCCTTCGCCAACGCCACCGGGGAGTTGCGGGCGGAGATCGACTTCGTCCCGCACGCCGGCATCGACCTCTACCGGACGCTGTCGCGGATGCTGCTGGCCACCGGCGGACGGCTGCCCCGGGTCAGCGTCGACACCATCGAGGCGGAGATCGTCCGGGAGACCTACCACGACATCGAGGTCGACCCGCCCACCGAGATCCTGCCCATCGCCGACTCGTCCGGGCTGCTCTTCGCCGGACTCGACGAGATCACCGCCTACCACCGGGAGCGGTACGCCTCCGGCGCGGTCGAGGCGTGCCTGACCTGTCTCGGCGCGGTGCACCGGGACCTCGCCGACAGCGGGGTGCCGGTGTGGCGTGTCGAGCACACCCGCGCCTCCGTCCGCGACGCGCTGCGTCGGGCTTGGCTCGCCGCCGAGGTACGCCAGTCCCGGGCGACCCAGATCGCGGTCATGATGGTCGACCTGGGTACGCCGACGAACCGGGCGCAGGACCCTTACCAGGCCGAACGGCAACGGCTCCGGGTCCGCGAGGCGCTGCTGGAACACGCCGAGCGGATGCGCGGCCGGCTGGCCACCGTCGACGACCGGACCATGCTGATCACCACCACCCGGGGCACCGTGGAGAGTGCGCTGGCCCGGCACCGCGACGGGCACGCCTCCCTGCTCACCCTGCGCGGCGTCGACGTCGCGCACGCCGTCGGCTTCGGTGCCGGCACCACCATCGCCGCCGCCGAGGACAACGCCCGCAAGGCCCTGGCGCTGGGCCGGCACAGCGGCGACACCCACGTGGTGTTCCCCGACGGGGAGGTCCACTCCAGCCGGGAGACCGCCGTGCGTCCCCGGCTGCGCGAGACCGACCCGGGGATGCTGCGCGTCTCCGAGCAGCTACGGATCGGGCCGCTGTCCACCCGGCGGCTGCTGGAGGCGCTGCACCAGATGGACCCGGACCAGATCACCGCCCGGGGTCTCGCCGACGCGTACGGGGTGGAGGCCCGCTCGGCCCGCCGGTTGCTCAACGCGTTGCGCGCGGCCGGCTTCGCGGAGGAGGTCGGGGTGCACGTCAGCACCGGCGCGGGCCGCCCGCAGACCGTCTACCGGGTCGCCATGCAGCGACTGCTCGGTGCGATCGGGGTCGACGCGTGACACCCGCCGGAGCAGCCCGGCCCCACCGGCCCGACGGCGACCCGGGCGGGGAGCTGCGCTTCGCCCCGACCTACCTGGTCACCGCCACCCTCGCCGCCGACGCCGCCGTCCGGCGGAAACCGCACCGGGCCGCACACCTGGCGCACATGCGCGCCCTGCTCGTCGATGGCGTCGCCCTCGTCGTCGGGGCGCGCGCCGACCTGCGCGCCTCGGTGCTGGTGCTGCGGGCCGCCGACGCGCCCGCCGCCCGCGCCCACCTCGAACAGGATCCCTACTGGCGGCACGGGGTGTGGACCGCGATCGACGTGGTCGACTTCCTCGCCGCCACCGCACCGACCCCCGGGAGGTCATGATGTCGTCACTCCGCCAGATTTCCGGTGTACGGGTGCTCGGGGACGCGCACGCCCCGTTCGCCGCCGGCCTGCTCCGCGAGGCGTGGGGCGAGGGTGGCCCCGACGCGGTGCCGGTGCGGTTCACCGTCGACCCGGCGCTGCCCGAGGGCGGCCACCGCGTCGAGGTGCCGGAGCAGGGCGAGATCCGGCTCACCGGCGACCCGTTCGCCGGCCTGGTCTACGCCGCCCGTGCCCTGGTCGCCGCCGCCACCCCCGACGGGCTGCCGGTGGGCACCACGGTGAGCGCCCCCGGGCTGCCGCTGCGCACCCTGTGGACCTGGGACCACTCCACCAACTGGGACACCCGGCAGCTCGGACAGCAGGAGATCGGGGCGCTCAACCCGTACGCGAAGTCCGCCGACGCGTTCGGCGCCGACTACCGCCGGCTGGTCGACTTCTGCAGCCGGGAACGGATCGGCGGCATCGTCGTCTACGGGCTGCTGCGCGACGCCCACGGCGGCATCGAAGCGGCCCGCGACCTGTGCGACTACGCCAACGCGCGCGGGGTGCGGATCATCGCCGGGGTGGGGATCAACGCCTACGGCGGCATCTACTTCGACGGGCGGCACCGGTACAACCTGGCCACCTGGCTGCGGCAACGCCCCGACCTCGCCGCCGAACTGCCGAGGAAGGTCGGCTTCGACATCGACGAGTTCGGTGACCTGCACTTCCCGGCCAGCGAATACATGATGGCCGCCTGCCCGTCCCAGCCGGACAACCTGGCCTGGCACCGCGACGCCATCGACTGGCTGCTCGACACCCTGCCCGTCGGCGGGATCAACTTCGAGACCGGCGACTACGGCAGTTGCGCCTGCGCCCGGTGCGCCAACCGGACCGGCGGCGAGCGCACCTCCTGGTCGTACGAGGCGATGCGGTCGGTCTATCCGACGCTGCTGGAGACCGCCCGGCGGCCCGGCCCGGCCGGGGTGCCGCTGCGCCACCTCGTCGAGGTGTACTGGGACAACATCTTCGACCTCGACGCCCAGCAGCCCCTGGCCGACCTGCCCGACGACGTGGCCTACCAGTACTGCGTGAACCGCGGCTTCTGGTACGACCAGCGGGACCGGTTGACCGCGGCGCACGTCGAGCGGCTCCCGCACACCACGAACGTGCTGCGCACCCACGCCGGATCGCAGTGGAACCGGCAGCGCCACTCCTGGGTCCCCGAGCTGTACGCCGATCTGGCCACCCGGTCCGGGGCGGCCGGGATGCGGGGCCTGACCATCTTCGCCGAGCCGTCCGCTTACCACCCGACCAACGAGATCAGCTACCTGGCGTACGCCCGGTTCTCCTGGGACCCGGAGCTGGCCTGGGCCGACTTCTGGCGCGACGAGGTCGCCCCCCGGTTCGGCGGCCCGGCCGAGGCGGCGGCGTTCCGCGACGGCGCGGCGCTGCTCGACGACCCGGCGGCAACCGGCGCGGCGCTGACCGCCGTGTCCGCCGACGCGCTCGCCATGGTCGCGGCCACCGGCGGCGAGGTGCAGCGCCGGTGGTTGTGGCTCGCCGAGCGGGCCTCGCGCTTCGGCTACGCGGCCGGCTGACGCCGGTCCGGCCCACCGGCGGTGGGCCGGACCGGGCGACTGTCAGTCCTCGATCCACCCGTGCGAGCGGGCGAACTGCGTGAGGTGCTGCCGGATCTGGCTGATCTGGGCGCCGGTGAGCGTCGGCACCTGCTCGACGAGAAGGTCCGTGATGTTGGACCGGAAGGTGAAGGAGGTCAGGACGTCGCACTCCTCGTCGTCGCCCCGGTCGGTCACCGGCAGCCGGGTCACGGTCGTCGCGCCGGACACCGCCGGCCGGGACGCGACCGGCGCACCGGGGTTGAGCAGGCGCGCGTAGAGCGCCTTGACCCCACGGTTGCCCTCCACCGACTCGAACTCCACCCGCATGCCGGGTGCCACCGACGGCCGCTGGTCGCCGAAGTCGTTCGCGTGCACGAAGACGTCCTCACCACCGCCCTCCGGGCTGATGAAGCCGTACCCCTTCACGTCGTCGAAGCTGAGAATCGTACCGACCGCCACCGCGACCACCACCCCACAGAACAGGAACCACCAGAACAGGAGAACGACCGGAACGGACACCGCCGCAAGGGGCACCGCCATCGGCGCGACACCCATGGTAAGCGACGGGCGGACCGGAGCCCCACGGGGCGCGCAGCCGCCCGATAACGCCACCGGTCAGTCGGTGACCTCGCAGATGCCGTCCCGCGGTCAGCTGTCGCCCGGCGCGGGCACGGGCACGGCCCGATCCGGCAGGTATTCCCGACCCCACGCCCCGAGGGGCTTGAGCGCGTGATTGAGTGCCTGGCCCCGGTCGGTCAGCGAGTATTCCACCCGCATCGGCAGATCCTCGGAGGCCTCCCGGCGGACGATGCCGTCGGCCTCAAGTTCGCGCAGGTGTTGGAACAACACCTTCTCGCTCACTCCGATGAGCCTTCTCAGCTCACCGAACCGTCTGTGACTGTCGCTGAGGGCCCACAGGATGACGACCTTCCACTTACCGCTGATCACCTCGATCGCGGCGTCCAGACCGCAATGTGTCGGCCGCACCCTGACACTCAGTTCATTCACTCCCGACCGGCCGGCGGCACTCTTCCCGTGAGTTCCGGTATACCGCAGAGTCTAGCGCGCGAGGGTCACGCGGTCGCACTGTGTTGCGGAGGAACTGACAACACGTGACAGCTCCTCCGTACGGTTCACCCTGCCGCACCGCCCAGCAGCGCCTGCTCGTCCTGGCCACGCAGGACGACGCAGCGCACCTTCCGCGCGAGCCGGAGCCGTTCGATGTCGGCGTCGGCGAGGTCGAGGGACGGCTCGAAGCGCAGCGTGTCCGCCGCGCTCGCGGTGGGGAACGTGCGGACCCGGTGCGCGTGCAGCAGGTAGCCCGAGATGACGTGGCCCCGCATGCCGTTGGCGGAGACAGCGGCGATCCCCGGTGCGGCGGCGTGGGACTGGTCGGTGAACTCCAACCCCAGCATCAAGCCCCCGGCCCCGGACCTCGCCGACCACCCCGGGGAAGCGACGACGCAGGTCGTGGAAGATCTCGGCCAGTTTCTCGCCCTTCTCCTTGCCGTGGAAGGAGCCCTCCCACGCGATGAACACCGGCGGTCGCACGGCGGCCTCGGCGTTGTCGCGACGCAGTCCGGACAGGACGGTGAGCAGGTCACCGTCGGCCCCGGGGGCGCCGCTACCGTTCCCGCCGCCTGGGCGGACACCTCCGCGATGCCGGCCTCCACCTCCTCCAGCAGGGAGCGCACCCGCAACACCCGGTCGAACTACGCGTGCGTGAGCGCCACCTCGATCGACTCGGTACCGCTGTGGGAGAAGATGGCGAAGTACCGCTCGTCGGTGCCGAACTCGCGGCTGACGATGTCGTTGAGACGGGCTGCGATCCCGTCGACCGCCGGCTGCCGGGATGCCTGGCCGAGCACCGGACGGCGCTCGTTCAGGAAGGCCACGGCGGTGTCGAGGAGCGCCGGATGGTGGTGGCCGAGCACCAGGGCACCGTAGCCGCCGGCATAGTCCACCATCGTCTCCGGCGTGCTGTCGGGGCCGGCGTGGTGCAGGGTGCCGCCCTCGGCCCGGGTGTATTCGACATTGATGTCGAGCATGTTCAGAAATTCCTGCATCGCGGGCTCGGCGAGGATCTGCTCTGGTGTCACGGAATGCATGCCGGTTCCGGTCCTGTCGTCAGTCGGGCACCTGGACGGCTGCCGTTTTCGCAACCGCAAACAGGTTAACGCCACCCGACGGGCCGGCCACCAATAGGCGGTAACGTGCCGGTAACCTGCGACCACCCGGCGGCCGGTCTCCGGGATTACCATTCGATGCCCCCCGTGCGCCCGGCTGGTTAACGTGAGCCGACAGGTGCGTTGTCCGATCCGCACCGGGCCTGGGGGCGGCCCAGTTCGAGACGCTGCCGCACCGGCCGGGGCCGGCCTCCGGCGCCCCTCATTTCGGGTGCCCTGGCCTGGCTGGAATGCCGATTGTTCGAGGCGCACGATTCCGGCGACCACACCATCTTCGTCGGTTCGGTGATCGGCGCGGAAATCGGCCACGACGGCGCTGGTCTGCTGTTCTTCGGTGGCGCCTTCCACCGCATCGGCACCGGTTCAGCGGCGGTGTCGACCGCCAACCGGCCACATACTTTGCAGTAAGTACTTGAGGGGTCCACACGCCGGCGTCTAGGCTCCGAAAGCGATGTCGGCGATGGCACGTGCTTTCTGCGTGGCCAGCACCGATGGCATTTTTGCCTTTTCAGGAGCACAGAGGAGAGTGGCACTGGTGTCCGAAGAAAATCGCGTGCCCGTATCGGTGATCGGCCTCGGAATGATGGGGGCGGCACTGGCGGGCGCATATCTCAGGGCCGGCCACCGCACGACGGTGTGGAACCGCTCCGCCGGCAAGGCGGACGCCCTTGTCGAGCAGGGCGCGAGCCGCGCGGACACGATCGCCGACGCGGTCGCCGCGAGCGACGTCCTGGTGGCCTGCGTGGTCGACTACCAGACACTGCACGAGATCCTCGATCCGGTGAAGGAGTCGCTGAACGGCAAGGTCATCGTCAACCTCACCTCCGGCGTGCCGCAGGACGCCCGGGGCGCCGCGCAGTGGGCGCAGTCCCTGGGTGCGAAGTACCTCGACGGCTACATCATGACGGTGCCGCCAGCCGTCGGGCTCCCCCAGACCCTGCTGTTCTACGGCGGCTCGAAGGAGGTCTTCGACACGTACGAGTCGACCCTGAAGGTCCTCGGCGGCAACAGCATCTTCCTGAGCGAGGACCCGGGCGTCGCCGGCCTGTACGACCTCGCGCTGCTCGGCATCCTGTGGTCGTCGCTGGCCGGCGCGCTGCACGGCTTCGCCATGCTCGCCAGCGAGGGCATCCCGGCGGCGGCGCTGACCCCGTTCGCCGAGTCCTGGATCACCCATGTGGTGCTGCCCAGCATCAAGGGTGCCGCCCGGCAGGTCGACGCGGGCCAGTACGCGACCAACATCTCCACCGTGGGGCTGAACGCGGTCGGTCTGGCCAAGATGGTGGAGGCCAGCAAGGGCCAGGGAATCCGGCCGGACGTCATGATCCCGATCCGGGACATCCTCCGGGAGCGGGCCACCAGCGGGCACGGCGACGAGGCGCTGGCCAGCATGATCGAGGTCATCAAGAAGCTCTGATCCGGGCCGCTGCACGATCGCCACCGATGCGCTGCGCCCCGGGCCGCGGGGACGTTCCACCTGGCCAACCAGAGTGCCGTCACGTTCGGGGACATGGTGGACGAGTTGCGGCCGGCCGGCTGCCGGGTGACCGACCGCGATCCGCCCAGCGGTGACCCGGGCGCTGTTCCGCCGGCACGTCGAGTTCTTCGTCGCTCGCGGGTACCTTCCCGTCGCCCCGGCCGGTGCGCGCCGGGGACGCCTCCGGTAGCCGGGGACGCGCGGTCGCCGGGGCGACCGCGCGTCGGGGCGGCGGCGAAGGGCTAGCGGATGGTGAAGGTCAGCGGGTTGGAGATGCCGACGCCGCCGTGGGAGTCGTGGACCCGCACGGTGAAGGTGGACGACGTGCCGGCGGACAGCGGCAGCTGGAACTGGTAGCGCTGTCCGCTGTTGGTCGGTGTCACGGCCAGCTTGGTCGCGCCGAGATACAGCTCCACCCGGCTGACGGGGTCCCCGGGGTCGGTGTCGGTGACGTCGGCAACCAGCGTGACCGTCGTGGGTTCGAGGAAGTACGTCTGCCCACCGGGGGTGCTCAGCGCCGCCGCCGGCGGGTGGTTGGTGCCGGTGGACGGTGGGGTGACCACAGTGACCAGCAGCGGCGGGGCACCGCCGGACAGCGACTGGTCGGTGCCGGCCGAGGCGTACAGCAGGTAGGTGGTGCTGGTCCCGGGAGCGCCGGTCGGGGGTGTCCACTGTGCTTCGAACCGGTCGCCGGTCGTCCGCACTCCCTGGGCCAGCGTGACGCCGTCCACCCGGAACGACACCGAGGTGATGTAGTGGCCGCCACCCACGGTCGCGGTCACCGCGAGCGGGACGGGGCCCGGCGCGGTGTACACCGCGCCGACGGCCGGACTGACCCAGTGGACGATCGCCGGGTAGTCGGCGACCGGCGGCGAGGTGGTCGGCCCGGTCGGTGTCCTGCTGGGCAGGACCCCGCCGGTGCAGGCGACGCCGTTGAGCGTGAACGACGCCGGGACGGGGTTGCTGCCGAACCAGGCACCGACGAAACCGATGTTCACGGAGCCGTTGGTGCCCAGGGTCGCGTTCCAGCCCAGGTTGGTCGCGCTGACCTGCTGGCCGGACTGGGCCCAGGTGGCGCTCCAGGTCTGGGCGATCTGCTGGTCGACGGCGGGGAACGCGAACCGCAGCGTCCAGCCGTTGACCGGCTCGCCCACGTTGGTGACCGCGACGTCGGCGTGGAAGCCGCCGGTCCACTGGCTGGTGACGACGTAGTCCACCCGGCACCCGGCGGCCGCGTTCGCCGCACTGGCGTGCGAGACCGCGGCCATCATCGCGACCATGGCAACAACGACGGCGAACACCGCCGTCAGCGACTTCCGCATGGCACCCCTCGCCTATAAATCGTTAATCATCGATACGCATGACGACTGTCCTGCCGTTCGGCCTTAGTGTCAAGGCACACCCGGCAGTCCTGCCGCCGGCAGGACATCAGCGCATTCACGCATCAACCGGCTGCGGCGGAAGGGCCGGCGACGACCCCCCGGAGGTAGCGCAGACCGTCCGTGGCGAGACGGTCCTGCGAGGGTGCCAACGGACGCCAGATCGCCGCGGCGGTGGCGATGGTCTCGTTCTCCGCCGTGAACGACTCGATGCAGACCGCACCCCGGTAGCCGGTCTGCCCCAGCACGGCGAAGAAACGCGGCCAGTCGAAGTGGTCCGCCCCGGGAGAGCCCCGGTGCGTCCCACTGACCTGGACGTGCTTGATGTGCCGGCCAGCGGCGGCGAGGGCCGCGTACGGATCGGACTCCTCGATGTTCATGTGGTACGTGTCGATCATGATGCCGACGCTCGACGGCAGTCCGTCGATCAGCTCGACCGTCTGCGCCACGGTGTTGACCACACTCGTCTCGTAGCGGTTCAACGCCTCGACACCGATGCTCACGCCACACTCACCGGCCTGCTCGGCCACCGGCGTCAGCGCTCGCCGGAACTCCGCGTAGCAGGCCGCCCGCGCCGCCGGCGACATCCGCCAGGTGCGGCCGACCGAGGCGTACACCGGGCCGCCGACACAGGGAGCGCCGACGGCCGCCGCGGCCGCCACGCACCCCCTGAGGTACGCGACGGTCGACTCCACGACGGCCGGGGCGGCGTTCACCAGGTCCCGGCCCGGCGGGGTGACCGCGCAGACGCCGGCCGCGACGAGGCCGTGCGCGGCCAGCAGGTCCCGGGTGCGCACCGGGTCCCAGTCGCCCGGCTGCTCGATCGGCAACTCGACCGCGTCGAAGCCGAACGAGGCGATCCGGGGGATCAGCTCGGCGAGGGCGTCGTCATCGACCGGCGACGCCCACACCCAGGGGTTCACGCCGATGGCATACACCGGGACTACTTCCAGCGCTGCGGGTAACCGGGCAGGTCGGTGCAGCCGCACATCGCGTAGTGCAGCGGCGGCATGGCCGGGTCGAGATACCGGTCCAGGTTGTCCTGGGTGATGGTCGGCTGGGGCAGCTTCCACGGGCTGGACACCTGCTGGCCGTCGAGGATCCGCAGCGCCGCGATGATCGGCGTACGCCACTGGTAGGTCGGGTAGGTCGGCGCGATCGCGGTGAGGTTCTTGTCCTTCCAGACCTTCAGGAAGTCGAGCTGGTCCTCGCCGTTGATCGGCGGCACCGGCTTGCCTGCGTCCTGGAACGCTTCGACCGCCGCGACGGCGACCGCGCCGGCGTCCATCCAGACGCCGTCGATGGTGCCGTACCGCTGGATGTAGTCGTCGACGATCTTCTTGGTCTTGGCCGGGTCACCATCGGTGAACTCCACCCCCACCACGTCGACCTTGGCCTTGTCGAACGCCACCTTCGCGGCCGACCAGCGGGTCTCCAGCACGTCGACCCCGGGCAGGATGCGCAGGGCGAGGACCTTGCCGCCGGGCTTCATCTTCTGGCTGACGAACTCGGCACCGGCGTGACCGAAGCCGTACCCACCGATGGGGTTGATGAAGGTCACCGGGCACTTGGTGTTGACCCCACGGTCGAAGACGACCACCGGCAGCCCGGCCTGGCACGCCGCCTCGACGGCCGGGGTGAGCGTGGCGGTGGTGTTCGGCGAGACGATCAGCGCGTCACAGCCCTTACCGAGCAGGTCGTTGATGTCCGCGATCTGCTTCTGGTCCTTGCCCTCGGCGTCGACGTGCACGAACTCCTTGATGCGGCTCTTCTGTGCCTCGACCTCGGCCTGCATCGTCTTGAACCCGACCTGCCGCCACGGGTTGTTCAGCGCCGCGTTCGAGAAGCAGATCTTGTGCGGACCGGCCTTCTTGAACTTCGCCGTGTCCACCATGGTGGGGTTGAGCATCTGCTCCCACGGCTTGTCCGCCGGCCCGGTCGGGGTCGCGCCGAGCAACGCCAACTCGGCGTCGTAGTCGGCCTGCACGAAGAACTTCGACTGTTCCCCGGTCCCCGACCCGGCGGCGGAGGAGGAGGAACCGCCCGAGGGGCCCGCGCCCGGTTCGTCGGTGGCGCAGGCGGTGAGGGACAGCAGGGTGACAGCGGCCAGCGCCGCCATGGAACGTCGCACTATGGTTTCCCCTTATCGTGACGAAGAACGGGTTGCCGAGACCGCCACGGCGAGCAGGATGATCGCGCCCTGGACGGTGGACCGGAGGGCGCCGGAGACGCCGTAGAAGTTCATGAGGGCGAACAGCAGTTCGAGGGTCAGCGCGCCGAGCATCGCGCCGACGACCGAGCCGCGACCCCCGCCCAGCGCGACGCCGCCGAGGACGACCGCGGTGATCGCCCCGAACTCCAGGCCCGCGCCGGCCTGGAACGACACCCCGCTGTAGCCGCCCAGCAGGATCGCCGCCACCGCCGCCGCGAGCCCGCTGAGGATGAAGGCGACGGTCCGGGTACGCCAGACCCGCACCCCGCTCAGCTGCGCGGTGCGCGGGTTGTCGCCGACGGCGACCAGGGTCCGGCCGAAGTCCGACCGCATCAACACCACCGCGAGCACCGCGACGGCCAGCAGGACCAGCAGCGCGTACGGCACCCGACCGAGCAGCGGCACGTCCTCGACGGCCCGCCGCCCGAACCGCCGGAACTCCTCGGAGAGCCCACCCTTGGGCGCGCCGTCGGACCACAGGTAGACCGCGCCGACCAGGATCAGGAACATGCCCAGGGTGGTGATGAACGACGGCACCCGCAGACGGGTCGTGATCAGGCCGTTGACCAGCCCGACCAACGCGCCGAAGGCGAGCAGGAGCAGCACCACCGGCCAGGTCCGGGCCGGATCGCTGTCGATCAGCCGGGCCGCGACCACCACCTGCGCGGTGACCAGCGAACCGACGGACAGGTCGAACTCGCCGGAGACGATCACGAAGTACTGCCCGGCGGCGAGCAGGATGATCGGCGCCGACCGGCCGAGGAAGGACATCAACGACGGCGGATCGAGGAAACTGGGCTGCCGGATGCCGACGAGCACCAGGAGCACCGCGAGGATGGCCAGGATCGGCAGCACCCCGCCGGGACGGAGCCGGACGCGGCGCGGTGGCAGCGGACGACGCTGGACGATCTGCATGGTCAGGACGCCGCCTTTCGCAGGGTCCGACGGGCGTAGACGGCGACCGCGGCGATGATGATGACGCCCCGGATCACCTGCTTGAAGAAGGCGTCCACCTCGAGCTGGTTGAAGATCGCGTCGATGCTGGCGAGCAGCAGCACTCCCCCGACCGTGCCGACCACGCCGCCACGCCCACCGGCGAGCAGGGTCCCGCCGATCACCACCGCGGCGATCGACTCCAGGTCGTAGAGGCCCTCGGTGCCGACCCGGGGCGCGCCCGAGCCGAGCCGGCTGGCGAGGTAGACCCCGGCGAGTCCGGCACACAGCGAGCACAGCACGTGGGCGGCGACCAGGACCCGGTCGTTGCGGACGCCGGAGAGCCGGGCGACCTCCGGATCACCGCCGACGGCGACCAGGTGGTGGCCGAACCGGGTCCGGGACAGCACGAACCAGGCGGCCCCGGTCACGGCGAGCAGCAGCAGGAACGACAGCGGCACCGGGCCGACGCGCTGATAGCCGAGGGACTGCACGAGGCTGGGCGAGGTGACGCCGGCCGGGCCGTCGTAGTTGCTGTCGAGATACCCCTTGAGCAGTAACCCGACGCCGAGGGTGGCGATGAACGCGTTGATCCGGAACTTGGTCACGAGCAGCCCGTTGAGCAACCCCACACCGGCGCTGACCGCGAGCGCCAGGCCGATCGCCGGCAGCAGCGCGCCGTCGCTGCCGTTCATCGTCTCGGCCGCGACGAGGGTGCTGAGACTGATCACGTACGCCACGGAGAGGTCGAGCGAACCACCGAGAATGACCAGGGTCTGACCGACCGCGACGAACCCGAGGCCGGCAGCCACGTGCAGCAGGCTCACCGTCGTGGACTGGTTGAACAGCTGACCGCCGTCGACCAGGACGACCAGCCAGCCGATCGCAAGGGTGATGGTCAGGGCCACGAACACGCCCGGTACGGGACGTCGGGCCGGCAACAGCGACAGAACGCTCACCGGTCGGTCTCCGTTCGCGACTGCGGGGCTCGCAAACCCGGCTCACTCCTCGCGCTCACCGGCCCACTCTTCGTTCGCGACTGCGGGGCTCGCAAACCCGGCTCACTCCTCGCGCTCACCGGTCGGTCTCCGTGACGTGGCCGACGGCCAGGGCTACGACGTCCTCCTCGGTGGCGGCGGCGGGCAGTTCGCCGGCGATCCGGCCGTCGCGCATGACGACGATCCGGTCGCTCATCCCCAGCAGTTCGGGCAGGTCCGACGAGATCATCAACACGGCAGCGCCGTCGCGGGCGAGGCGGCGGACGAGATCGTGGATGGCCGACTTCGCCCCCACGTCGATGCCCCGGGTCGGCTCGTCGAAGAGCAGGACCTGCGGGTCGAGCGCGAGCCAGCGGGCCAGCACGACCTTCTGCTGGTTGCCCCCCGACAGGAAGCGGATCTCCTGGTCGTCGCCGGCGGCGCGGACCTCGACGCTGGCGAGCAGTTCCCGCACCCGTCGGGTCCGGGCGGCGCGACCGGAGCGGGCCGCGAAGACGGCACGACTGGCCAGCAGCGCGTTGTCGAGCACCGACTGCCGGGGCACGATCCCCTCGCCCTTGCGGTCCTCGGTGACGTAGGCGATGCCGGCCCGCATCGCGGTACGCGGTGAACGCAGCCGGACCGGTCTGCCGTCCAGGGTCACGTCGCCGGTGGTGAACGGGGCGACACCGAAGAGCGCACGGGCCAGCGCGGACCGCCCGGAGCCCTGCAGGCCACCGACGCCGAGCACCTCCCCGGCCCGGAGCTGGAGATCGACGCCCCGAAGCTTGCGGTTTCCCGCGTCGCGGACGGTGATCCGGACCGGGCCGCGGTCGGCGGGGCCGGCCCGGTCGGGGTAGTAGCTGGACAACTCCCGGCCGACCATGTGCCGGACCAGGTCGTCGGTGCTGGTGTCGGTGGTGTTCACGGTGGTGACCCGGCGGCCGTCCTTGAGGACGGTGATCCGACCGGACAGGTCGAAGACCTCGGTGAGCCGGTGCGAGACGTACAGCAGGCCGATGCCCCGGTGCTGGAGTCGGCGCACCAACCCGTAGAGCAGTTCGACCTCGTGGTCGGCCAGTGCTGCGGTGGGCTCGTCCATGATGAGCACCCGGGCGTCCAGGGCGAGCGCTTTGGCGATCTCGACGACCTGCTGCTGGGCGACGCCGAGCTGTCCCACCCGGGCGTCGGGCGCGAGGGTGGTCTCCCCGATCGAGGCGAGCAACCGACCGGTGCGCTCGCGCATCGCCCGACGGTCCACCAACCCCCGCCGCACCGGTTCGTGTCCCAGGTGGACGTTCTCCGCGACGGTGCGCTCCGGCAGCAGGTTGAACTCCTGGTGGATGATGCCGATCCCGGCCCGCTGGGCGTCGCGCGGGCTCCGGAAGACCCGTGGTGCGCCGGCGACCTCGACGGTGCCGCCGTCCGGGGCGTAGCCACCCGAGACGATCTTCATGAGGGTGGACTTCCCGGCGCCGTTCTCACCGACGACGGCGTGCACCTCACCCGGCGCGACGTCGAGGTCGACGCCGTCGAGGACGCGCACCCCGAAGAACGACTTGCCGATGCCCCGCAGGGTGAGCAGCGGTGCCGGTGGCGGATCTGGCATTCCGAAAACCCTCACAGAAAGTAGTCATCGATGCGGTACGTACCCCACGTCCGGCTTGTGCGAGGGGCGCGGCGGGACGACTTTCGCCGCCTACCACAAGTGCTTACGTCTCGGCGAAGCAAACTTTCCTTGACATCGACGAAACATCACACGTATGAAGATAGATGTTTCGATGCGTGTCCACAATCCTCCTCTCGACGCAATTCCCAGGCCCACCCCTCCACCCGGCACGGAAGCCGCACCGGGCCTCGCGGGCGGCTGCCGCCAGCCCGTCGAAACATCGAACCCACCCGCATCCGTTGACACTCATCGATGACTGAACGATCCTGACCTCGCGGCCACGGCCGATAGCACCACCGAAGTCACTCTCCGTGACGCTTTACGGGTCTGACGGCCGTTACGGCGGACGGCACGACGACCCGAGCAGCACACCCGTGCCCTTCGCGTGCACAGGCACCCCCCTGACGCGCCGACGGACCCACGGCCACCACCGGAGTTGCCCGCCGAAAACTAGGAGACGGCATGCGTCGCACCACACTGCTCATCGCCATGATCGCCGGCCTGTTACTGTCACTCGGCCTCGCACCACCCGCCTCGGCGGCCCCGGCCTTCCGCGCCCTGCTGTTCACCAAGACGGTGGGCTACCGGCACGACTCGATCCCCGCCGGGATCAGCATGTTCCAGCAGCAGGCGGCGGCCAACAACTTCGAGTTGGTGCAGACCGAGGACTCCAGCGTCTTCACCCCGGCCAACCTCGCCACCTTCGACGTGATCATCATGTTCCAGACCTCCGGCATGGTCTGGACCTCGGCCGCCCAACGCCAGGCCGTGGAGGGCTACCTGGCCAGCGGCAAGGGCATCGTCGGCATCCACAACGCCCTGGACATGGGCATCGAGGGCGAGTACCCCTGGTGGGACCAGACCCTCAACGGTGGCGCCCACATGCCCGAGCACTCCCCTGGTGTGCTGCCCGGCACCGCCATCGTCGCCGACAAGCAGCACCCGTCGACGACCGGCCTGCCGGACCGCTGGAGCCGCAGCGAGGAGTGGTACAACTTCGACGCCAACCCGCGCGGCAACGTGCACGTCCTGGTGACCGCCGACGAGCGCACCTACAACCCGGGGTCCCGGGCGATGGGCCCGGACCACCCGATCTCCTGGTGCCGTAACGCCGCTGGCGGACGGGTGTGGGCCACCGCGATGGGCCACGCGATCGCCTCCTACAGCGAGACGAACTTCCGCAACCACGTCCTCGGCGGCGTGAAGTGGGCCGCCGGCAACCAACCCGGCGACTGCGGCGGCACCGTCTGGAGCAACTTCGAAAAGCGCACCCTGGACGACAACACGGTCGACCCGATGGCCCTGGCCGTGCTGCCGGACGGTCGGGTCATGTACATCCAGCGCGGTGGCCAGGTCAAGATCTTCAAGCCCGCCACCAACAGCACCGTGACCGCCGGCACCCTGAGCGTCTACACCGGCGGCGAGGACGGTCTCACCGGCCTGGCGCTGGACCCGAGCTTCGCCACCAACGGGTACGTGTACCTGTACCACTCACCGGCGAGCAGCAGCACCGACGTCAACCGCGTCTCCCGCTACACGCTCTCCGGCGACACCCTCAACCTGTCCACCGAGGCCCGGATCATCGACATCCCGGCGTACCGGGACCGTACCTTCCCCGAACCCGGTCACACCGGTGGCTACATCGACTTCGGCCCGGACGGGAACCTCTACATCGGCACCGGCGACGACACGCCGCCGAACCTCGACCCCAACTGGCAGGGCTACGCCCCGCTGGACTGGCGGTCCGGCAAGTCCAACCTGGACGCCGCCCGCAGCGCCGGCAACACCAACGACCTGCGCGGCAAGCTGCTGCGCATCCGCCCCTCGGCGACCGGCGGCTACACCGTCCCGACGGGCAACCTCTACCCCCAGGGCACGGCGCAGACCCGGCCCGAGATCTACGCGATGGGCTTCCGCAACCCGTTCCGGTTCTCGATCGACCCGGCCAACGGCTGGGTCTACCTGGCCGACTACGGACCGGACCGCAACCCGCCCACCACCAACCGCGGCCCCGAGGGCCTGGTCGAGCTGAACGTGATCAAGCAGCCCGGCAACTACGGGTGGCCGTTCTGCCACGGTGACAACCAGCCCTACGCGCCGTTCAACCCGGACACCGGCGTCGTCGGCGCCAAGTTCAACTGCAACGCCCCGGTCAACAACTCGCCCAACAACACCGGCCTGACCAGCCTGCGACCGGTCGTCGCGCCCAACATGTGGTACGGCTACGGCACCTCGTCGAACTTCCCGGAGCTCGGTTCCGGCGGCTCCGGGCCGATGGGCGGGCCGGTCTACCGGTACGATCCGGCGAACCCGTCCGCCACCAAGTTCCCGGCCTACTACGACGGCGTGCACTTCTTCTACGAGTGGTCGCGCAGCTACATCAAGGAGGTGCACTTCGACTCCGCCACGGCGGTGACCCGCACCAACTCGTTCCTGCCCGGGGGCCGGTTCAACAAGCCGATGGACCTGGAGTTCGGCAAGGACGGCTCGCTCTACGTGCTGGAGTGGGGCACCAACTTCGGTGGTGGCAACAGCGACTCCGGGCTCTACCGGATCGACTACATCCAGGGCGGCCGGTCGCCGATCGCCAAGGCCGTCGGCACGCCCACCAGCGGCCTCGCCCCGCTGAACGTCCAGTTCAGCAGCGCCGGCACCGCCGACCCGGACGCGGGCAACACGCTCAGCTACCAGTGGACGTTCGGGGACGGCACCACCTCCACGGCGGCCAACCCGTCGCACGTCTACACCACCAACGGCAATTACACGGCGCAGTTGAAGGTCACCGACAACACCGGCAAGACGGGCTTCGCCAACGTCCAGATCACCGTCGGCAACTCCGCGCCGGTGGTCACCATCACCACACCGGCCAACGGCGGCATGCTCACCTTCGGTGACAAGGTGTCGTACCAGATCAGCGTCACCGATCCGGACGGCGGCACTGTCGACTGCTCCAAGGTGCTCCTGAACCCGGCGTTGGGTCACGACGACCACGCGCACGAGACCACCGAGTACCCGGGCTGCTCGGGCACCATCTCCACCGACCTGCTCGGTGGGCACCCGGACGGCGCCAACCTGTTCTACGTGTTGAACGCGCGGTACACCGACAGCGGTGGCCCGGGCGGCTCGTCCCCGCTCACCGGCACCGCGCAGGCGATCCTCCAGCCCAAGCACAAGCAGGCCGAGTACTTCAGCAGCCAGTCCGGCATCCGGGTGGTCGACGAGGCCAGCGCGGAGAGCACCAAGCGGGTCGGTGACATCTCCAACAACGACTGGATCGCGTTCAACCCGATGAGCCTGTCGGGCATCTCGACGGTCAGCTACCGGTTGTCGTCGCCGTCCGGTGGCGCTTCGATCGAACTGCGGGCCGACTCCCCGACCGGCACCCTGCTGGCCACCACCACGGTGCCCAACACCGGTGGCTGGAACAACTACCAGTCCACCGCGCCGGTGAGCGTGTCCGCGCTGTCCGGGACACACCCGCTCTACCTGGTGTTCAAGAGCAGCGCGAACAACGCGTTCGACCTCGACTCGCACACCTTCGGCGGGAATGGTGTCGGCACTCCCGGCACCGGCACCGGCACCGGTGTGGCCGGGAAGACCTGGACGCTCACCGCCCTGCACAGCGGGAAGCTGATGGACGTCAGTGGCGTCTCCACCGCCGACGGCGCCCAGCTCACCCAGTGGGCGGCCACCGGTGGCAACAACCAGAAGTGGCAGGCCGTGGATGCCGGTAGCGGCGCGGTCTACCTGAAGGCGGTGCACAGCAACAAGTGCGCCGAGGTGATCGGCGGCTCCACCACGGCGGGCGCGTTCCTCCAGCAGGCCACCTGCAACAACAGCAACCAGCAGAAGTTCACCGCGACGGCGACCACGACCACCGGGGTCTACACGGTGCGCAACGTACAGAGCGGGCTCTGCCTGGACGTCAACGGTGGCGCCACCACCGACGGCGCCCGGCTGCTGCAGTGGACCTGCCACAGCGCCACCAACCAGCAGTGGCGGTTCACCCTGGCGTGACGCACCACCCGCCGCCCTGACGGTGGGCTGAGGGGGCCGGCTCCGACACCCGGGGCCGGCCCCCGCTGGCTGTGCTGACGGCCCCGGCCGGGGCGGCGGGTGGCGGACGCCACCCGGGTGGCTCCACCTGCTGGTCGACCCCGCGGCGTCCGGATCTGGCCGATGTGCGGGCGTCGAGCTGACGTGATCGACGTAGCGATGCGCGACCCCCGCCGTTCGTCTCGGGTGTCCGACTCAACTGTGCGGTTAGGCGTATACGCCTATAGGCTGTTCGGGTGCCTTCGAACGCGACACAGAACAGCCTGGTGTTGCCGATGCTCGGGCTCCTCGTCGAGGAGCCGGCGCATGGCTACGACATCACGACACGCCTACGCCAGCGGTACGGGCACCTCTCGGTCACCCGCAGCACGGTCACGTCCCTGCTGAAGACGCTCGAGAAGGCAGGCCTGATCTCCTCCCGGCTCCCCGAACGAGTGGGCAACCGGCCACCGCGTACGGCCTACGAGTTGACCTCGGCGGGCCTCGCCGACTTCCGCCACAGGGTCGAGGCCGGGGTGCGCGACTCCGTAGCGGCGTCCGTGGACTTCGTCATGGCGGTCGCCTACGTCGGAGTTCTCCCGATCGACCAGGCGGCGTCCATCCTGGATGGTCGCGCCGACCGGCTCGACCAGGAACTGGCTGCCCTTTCGGGGCTGCCCGACGGTGACGTACTCGAAGTGCACATGCTCGAAGTCGCCTACTGGCGCACCATCGTCGCCGCCGAAGTCGCCTGGATCAGGAACCTGGTACGGCGGATCCGGTCACACGAGATCAGCTGGCCAGCCCAGCAAACCGACCAGCATCGGAGTGCGCAAGCGTGAAGTTCGGTATCTATCCGGGCGGGCGGGCCGGCACGGTCTGCTCCCACCCACCCGATGTCGCCGCGATCCGCCACCTCGTCGACGACATCGCGGGCGGTCGCCCCTTCGTCGTCCGCGAGTACGTGCACTTCTTCGGCGACGCGACACCGCCGGACGTGGTCACCTCACTCGGAGCCGAACACGAACTTGCGCACCTCACGATGCCCGACGGATGGTACGTCGAGGGAAACCGCGAACTGGACCTCGTGCTCAGCTACCTCCCCCGGACCGCCGACCTCTCCGGATGGCTGGCCTTCCTCGACACTGTCATCGACCGCTACGGTCACCTGACGCGGTACCTCCAGGTGACGCTTGAGCCTAACTTCCCCATCCCACTCATCGACGGAAGCGCACCCGGCGTGCTCGAAGCCCTGACCTTCGGCGTCCCGCACGCCCGCACCGCACTGGACCGGCGGGGTCTCCAGCACGTGCGGATCGGTTTCTCCGTCGCCGAACCACCGGAATGGTTGGGCGGCGACGACCAGTTCTGGTCGTCCCTGTCCTCGGTGCCATACCAGGACTTCGCGGCCCACGTCGACTACGTCGGCCTGGGCCTGTACCCCGACGCCTTCTCGCCCGTCGCGCCGCGGGGCAACCCGGGAGATACCGCATCCCTCACCACCCACGCCCTGCACCACGTGCGGGGTCGGTCGCTGCCCCGCGCGCACATCCCGCCCACCACTCCCCTCCACATCGTCGAGAACGGCACCCCGAGCGGGTCACCCCGCACCGAGCAGGCACAGCGCGACTCACTGTCGGACATGCTCGGCGTCATCCTCACCGAACAGGAGTCTCTGAACATCACCCACTACGAACTGTTCAGCCTCAGGGACGCCGACAGCAGTTCCACGGAACCCACCGGGACACTGGGCATCGTCACCGACACCTACCGGCCCAAGCCCGCTCTCGCCGTCTACCGCGACATCGTCCGCAGCGCCGGCCAGCCGCCTGCTACCCCACATCCCTGAGCGGCGGACCGGGACGCAGCAAGCACTCGCCCGCGCCAGACCCGAACGAGCATGCAACCCTGCCAGAACGTCCACGCCGCCGCGCTGAGAACGGAAGGTCGAATAGTCGCCTCAGATGCAACTCGGCCTGATTGGCACAGGGATCGGCAGGGCCCGCTGTGCGGGCCCTGCCGACCGGTGGTGCAGGTGCTGTTCAGTTGATCGCTCTGGGCGACCTACGTCGGGTCACCCCGGAGGTCGGGAACCTCCGTGGCCCGCCGGCGGGCCGTCAGCGCTGCCGCGTCAACAGCCCCGGCCGGTACGGCAACAGGCCGTAGTCGACGCCGCTGGAGCTGGGGGAACGGCCCTGGTAGAGCAGTTGCAGGTTGCACGGGTCGATGGTCATGGTCTGGTCGGCGCTGGTGCGCAGCAGCTCACCGTGGCTGATGTCGTTGGTCCAGGTCGCGCCGCTGTTGGCCTTGCCCGCGAACGGGTTGTTGTAGGTCGTCGCGTTCGGCGTCCAGGTGCCGCTCAGGCTGGTCGCCGTGAACGAGCGGAAGTAGCGCTCCCAGGAGCTGGTCCTGGCCTCGACGATCATCAGGTACTGGTTCTGGCCCTGCACCTTGTAGACCTGCGGCGCCTCGAACAGGTTTTCCGAGGTGTCGCTCATGATGGTCGTGTAGCTGGAGCCGAAGTTGCCGGGGAAGTTCCCGATCGGCATGCTGGCCCGGTAGATCTTGCCGTTGTCGCCGGCGAAGAACAGGTACATGTTCTGGCCGTCACCGATCACCGTCTGGTCGATCGGGCCGGTGCCCGAGCCGGTGATGCTCCCGGTGAACATGGCCTGCGCCGCCGACCACCCGTTCGGGTTCGTCGGGTCGTTCGACGTCCGGTAGAAGAAGGCGGCGCCCGCACCCCACTGGTACGTCAACACCCAGATGTTCTTCGGCGCGAAGTAGAACAACGACGGCGCGACAGTGCCGGAGTTCATCCCGTTCTGCGACGCCGACGCCATCTCCGACCAGTTCGTGAAGAGGCCGAAGTTCATCGAGCCCCAGGTATTGCCGAAGTCGTGCGTCGTGGCGTAGACGAGCTGCTTGCCGTTGTACGGCGCGACGGTGAAGTCCTTCAGCGACACCCACCCCGACTTCGGGTTGGCCAACGGACCCGTCGACGACCACCGGTACGACGACGGCAACGTGCAGTTGCCACCCGGCGGCGGGGTCGTCGTGGGCGGCGGGGTGGTGGTGCCACCGACCCGGACGAGCTGCCACTGCTGGTTGGTGCCGTTCCAGTCGGCGTACTGGACGATGTTGGCCCCGTCGGTGGTGGCCGCGCCCTGCACCTCGATGGTCTTGCCGCTGTTGCGGTTGATCAGCTGAATGTAGCCGTCGATGTCCTGGATGCTGAACTGCTGGTTGGTGCCGTTGTTGTCAGTCCACTGCACGATCGCCCCGCCGTCGGCGGTCGACTTGCCGGAGACGTCGAGGACCTTGCCGGACAGCCTCGACTTCAGCCGGTAGTAGCCGCCGCCGGAGTCGACGAACTGCCACTGCTGCTGGCTGCCGTCGTTGCGGGTCCACTGGGTGATCCGGGCCCCGTCGGTGGTGGCCAGGTTGTACACGTCGAGGGCCTTGCCGCTGTTGCGGTTGACCAGCACGTACGAGGCGCCGGTGTCGATCGTGGCGGCGGCGGCCTCGGTCGTGCTGGTCGCGACGACGATCCCGCCGCTCAGGGCGGTCAGGATCGCGGTGGCCGCCGGTAGCAACCATCGCCGACGCCGCAGGCCGGCACGGCGCAACGCCGGACCGGATTGGTCAGCCTGGAGATGCATGGAGGGTGCTCCTTCATGAGGACGGGTGGAGCTTCGGGGTCCCTGCGCGGTGGCCTGCGGTGACACGGTCGCCGAGGCCGGGGTGGTGTGGTCGACCCGCGTTCGTCGGGCGCTCCTTCGTCGAGACAGGAACCGACCGGGCAATGTGAACGCTCACATCGACAGGTATTCGACGATTACTGCGTGGGCGGGCAGGTGGGGGCGAATGAGCCGGCCGGGACCCATTCAGATCCGGCGATGTTACCAGAGCATTTCGGGCGGCTCAAGGGCCGCTCAGCAGGCCTGCCCGCGCCGGCCACCACCCCGCTGGCCGGCGCAACCAGGGTGATCTCGAGCGGAATGTTAACGCTCACGCATGTGCTGCGGACGGACACCGACTCCGGCCCCCGACCACGGGCCCCGCCATCCGGGAGGAGACCCGGATCCCTTCCGATCCGATGGGTGGTGTGTCATCTTCGATGGATGTGGGTCGGTGGCCGCGCGGGCGGACGAGGGCGCGCCCGGGCACGCAGGCACGGGGCGGAAGCACTGTGTCGTTGACCGGCGGGGTGCAGCGGTCCACCGGCGCCCGACCCCGCACGGGGCTTGCCGTCGGTCTGCTGGCCGTCGCCCTGCTGGCGCTGGTCGGGGGCCTCGCGTACGCCGCCCTGCTGCACGTCCAGGGGGCGAAGATCCGCCATGAGCTGGACTGGGCGATGGTGCACGGCCGCCCGGCCGACCCGTCCGGCTGCACCTGGATCTTCGGGGGCGCGAGCGACACCGGGCACGCCGGTGCGCCGCCGGCCGGTTTCCCGCAGCACGCGGCCATCCATGCCGTGGCCCGCACCGGCCGCCCGCAGGTCGACCAGGTGGCCCGCAACGGCACCGTCTACCACGTCCGCACGCAGCTGCGCGGCGACGAGGTGGTCCAGGTGGTCTTCGACGCCCGTTTCCAGCTCGCCGAGCGGCAATACCTGCTCTGGGGGGTGTCGGCTGCCGCGGTGGCGGTCCTGGTCGCGGCCACCGCGACCGACCTTCGGCTGCGTCGGCGGTCGGTGCAGCCGCTGACCGAGGCGCTCGACCGGCAACGTCGCTTCGTCGCCGACGCCAGCCACGAACTGCGCGCCCCGATCACCCGGGTGCACACGGCGGCGCAGTTGCTGGCGCAGCGGTCGACCTGCACCGACACCGCAGCCGACCGGCAGGACCTGGACCGGCTGCTGCGCACCACCCGGCTGCTCGGGGAGATCGTCGACGAGCTGCTCCTGTCGGCCCGGCTGGCCGACCCGTCGGCGGTGACCCGGCCGTCGGCTCCGGTCGACCTGGCCGCGCTCGTCGTCGACGCGGTCGAGGCCGACGCGCCGCGCGCCGCCGCACACGGCGTGACGCTCACCGTTGCCGGCGCGGACGCCCCGGTCCCGGTCCACGGCGTCGGGCCCGCGCTGCGCCGGGTGGTGACGGAGCTGCTGACGAACGCCCTGCACCACACCCCGGCCGATGGTCGGGTCGAGGTGCGGTTGCGTCCGGCGTCCGCGGGCCACGTCGAGCTGGTGGTCAGCGACTCGGGCCGGGGGCTCGACCCCCGGCACACCGAACGGATCTTCGACCGGTTCCACCGGGGTCCCGGGGCCGGGGACCGCCGGGTCGGGCTCGGGCTGGCCCTGATCCGCGAGGTGGTCACCGCGCACGGCGGCACGATCAGCGCCGCCGGCCGGCCGGGGACGGGAGCCACCTTCACCGTACGGCTGCCGGTGCGCGGCGGGGGGCGGGCCGGGTCACCGCCACCGGACGTCGACCCCGGCGCGGCCCGGTGGCCCTTCTGCTGGTGGGGGGCCCACCGCGACCGGTCGGCGCAGGAACACGAGTGGAGCAGATTCTGACCGGCGAAATATTCCACCGGTCAACCTTCGCCCGATTCGGTGCGACCATGAACGGATGACCGACCCGCCGGCCCCGGCGCACGGCCCGCTGCTGCTCGTCGAGGACGACGCGGAACTCGCCGACATGCTGGTCGAGCTGTTCCGTCAGGCGGGGTACCGGATCGATCTGGCCCGGGACGGCCAACGGGGCCTGCACCTGGCCCTGCGCGGCCCGTACCAGGTGATCATGTTGGACCGTCGGCTGCCGGCGATCGACGGCGTCGACCTGCTCATCCGGCTGCGGCGCTGCGCGGTCGCCGCCCGGGTGCTCATGCTCAGCGCCCTGGCCGATCCCGACGAGCGCATCCGGGGCCTGGACGCGGGCGCCGACGACTACCTGCCGAAGCCGTTCGAGGTGCCGGAACTGATGGCCCGGGTCCGGGCGCTGACCCGTCGCCGCTACGACGGGGCCGAGCTGATCCCGATCGGGGCCGGGCAGCTCGACCTGGCCCAGCGGGGGGTACGGCTGCCCGACGGCCGGGAGGTGACGCTCAGCGGGCGGGAGTTCGAGCTGATCCGGCTGCTCGCCACCCAGCCCCGGATGGTGCACAGCCGCAGCCAGCTACGCGGGCGGGTCTTCGGTGCCGACCGGACCGAGGCGGTGGTCGACACGTACGTGCACTACCTGCGGCGCAAGCTCGGCGACCGGGTGGTCCGCACGGTGCACGGACTCGGCTACCAGATCGGCGCGCTGTGAGGCGGCGGCCCGGGACCGGCGGGTCCCGGGCCGCCGGGGCGGCTCAGCGGCCCGCGAACCGGGCCGGGCGCTTGTCCAGGAAGGCGGCCATGCCCTCCCGCTGGTCCTCGGTGGCGAACAGGGCGTGGAAGGCCCGCCGCTCGAACAGCACCCCGGCGTGCACGCCGACCTCCTCGGCCTGCCGGACCGCCTCCCGGGCCAGCAGCGTCGCCAGCTTCGGGTGCCCGGCGACCACCGCCGCCGCGGCCTGGGCCTCCGCCAGCAGCCGCTGCGTCGGCACCACCCGCGACACCAGGCCGTACCGCTCCGCCTCCGCCGCGTCGAGCTGCCGCCCGGTGAGGACCAGGTCCATCGCCCGGGCCACGCCGACCAGCCGGGTCAGCCGCTGGGTGCCGCCGATGCCGGGCATCACCCCCAGGCGCAGCTCCGGCTGCCCGAACCGGGCGTTCTCCGCCGCGAAGATCAGGTCACACATCATCGCCAGCTCACACCCGCCGCCGAGGGCGTAGCCGGCCACCGCCGCGATCTTCGGGGTACGCAGCGCGGCGAACGCGTCCCAGCCCGCGAAGTGGTCCTCCAGCGCCACGTCCAGGAAGGACTTGCCCGCCATCTCCCGGATGTCGGCGCCGGCCGCGAAGACCTGCTCCGATCCGGTGATCACGAAGCAGCCGACGCCCGGATCGCGGTCCAGCGGTTGCAGCGCCTCCACCAGTTCCGTCAGCAGCGCCGTGTCCAGCGCGTTGCGCACCTCGGGGCGGCACAGCCGCACCGTGACCACCCGGTCGTCCTTCTCCACGGTGATCCTCATCGTCGCCTCCATGTCGTCAGGAATCCCAGATGGCGCCGTACGCGGGCACCCCGCGTTCCTCCATGCCCCGCACCACCTGCCAGGTGAGCGGGCGGTTCGAGATGCAGATGACCGCCTCCGCGTCGAACTCGCGGTACGCCTGCCAGGCCAGCCGCAGCATGTCGGGCTTGCCGTCGCGGGCGGTGTCCCACAGCAACGCGTCGGGCTGGTGGGCGAGGATCTCGTCGACCAGGTCGGCACCGAAGGTCTCCCGGTGCCGGCGGGCCACCCAGACCAGGCGGGCCGGCACCTGTTCGGCCAGCAGGTGCGGCAGCACCGGGCCGATCCCGCTGCCGGTCGCCACGTACACCACCCGCCGGAACAGCGTCTCGATGTTGGCCACCCCGGCGGTGCTGATCCCCTTCACCCAGACCCGCTCCGGCGCGTCGTCGATGAACCGCCCGGTCCAGTCGCCCGCCCGGGAGACGGTCAGCCGGAATCCGCTGCGGCCCGGCGTCGGCACGTTGGCGAAGGAGTGCCATTCCCACAGTGGGCTGCGGCTCACCGCGGTGGATGAGCCGGGGAACGGGGTCACCCCGTGGTCGAAGTGGACCAGCGCCACGTGCGCGGAGGGGCGTTCGACCACGACCGGCACCCGGCGCAGCCGCAACCAGGGCAGGACGATGCTGGTGGTCAGCACCGCGAGCACCCCGCCCTGCGGGGAGGCGGCCAGCGCGGCCGGCCCGCCGGCCAGGAAGCCGGCCTGCACCCAGAGCAGCAGCAGGACCGCCCAACCGCCGAGCCGGTGGGTGCGTTCGAACAGGTCGTGCCGGCGGGCCCGCACCGGTGGCAGCGCGGTGCCGACGACCGCCAGCAGCAGGACGGCGACGGCGTACCCGGTGACCAGCGCCCCGGCGGATCCGTCGCCGACGGTCAGTGCGCCGAGTTGCGCCAGGAACCAGGCGGTCCCGGCCAGTGCCGCGCCGACGTGCAACCCACCGAAGTGGTAGACCTTGCCCAGCGTCGCGCGGACCCGTAGCGGCCAGTGGGTGGGCGCCCGGGTGGCCAGCCAGAAGAGCAGGTTGACCACGTACTGCTGGCGCACCAGCACCGCCAGCGCCACGTTCGCCAGTGCGGCGGAGCCCAGCGCGTCGGGCGCGTCGGGGCCACTCCACCAGCCGGCGGTCAGCCCGTACGCCAGCAACGCGAGGTTGGTCGCGCCGACCGCCGCGACCAGGCGGTGGTGGTGCATGAACCGGGGATGGGCCAGGATCCGGCGCAGCGCCGAGACCGGCGGTGGCGGCACGTCGCCGATCGCGGTCGCCGCCACGGTACGCGGGCCTGCGGGCGGGGCCGGCTGCGATCGGAGGGGGGTGGTGGTCACGCCGCCGCCTCCTCGATGTGCGCCCACTGCCACCGCAGGTCGAGGGCGGTCCGGCGCAGCGCGTCCCGGTCGACCTTGCCCCGTCCGGTCATCGGCAGCTCCGCCAGCGGGTGCACGGCCGCCGGCACGCAGTAGTAGGGCAGCGCGGCGGCCACCGTGTCCCGGCACCGCTGCGGGTCCAACTCCGCCGGGGCGACGAAGGAGACCAGGTCCCGGTCGGTCAGCCGGAGCGTGACCGCCAGCCGGCAACCGGGCACCGTCTCCAGCACGGTGGAGACCGCGTCCAGCTCGACCCGGAAGCCCCGGACCTTCACCTGGTCATCGGTGCGGCCCAGGTGTTCCAGTTCCCCGTCGGCACGCCAGCGGCCCCGGTCTCGGGTGCGGAACATCAGCCGGCCGCCACCCAGGAACGGGTCCGGGGCGTACCGCTCGGCGTTGAGCGCGGCGTTGTCCAGGTAGCCGGCGGAGACGCAGCCGCCGCCGGCCCACATCTCGCCGACCTCGCCGATGCGGCAGGGCCGACCGTCGGCGTCGAGGACGTAGACGGTGTTGTTCGGCGTCGGCCGGCCGATGGTGAGCGCCCCGCCGGGCCGGTGCCGGTGCATGGTGTTGACGATGGTGGTCTCGGTCGGCCCGCAGCAGTTGTAGAAGACCCGGCCGGCGGCCCACCGGTCGGCCAGCGGGCGCGGGCAGGGCTCCCCCGCCACGGCGACCACCCGTACCCGGTCGCACCGGTCCAGGTCGATCCGGCCGAGCACCGACGGGGTGGCGATCACCACGTCGGCGCGGGCGGCGGTGGCGGTGAGGTCCCGGTCGCGCACGAGCAGGGTGCCACCGTTGGCGAGGCAGCCCAGGATCTCCCAGGCCGCCATGTCGAAGGCGACGTTGAGCAGCTGGGCGACCCGCCGGCCCGGCCGTATCCCCAGGTTGCCCGGGGCGGTGAGCAGGATGTTGGCCACGTTGCCGTGGGTGACGGTGACGCCGTTCGGGGTGCCCGTGGTGCCGGAGGTGAACAGCACGTAGCAGCCGTCGTCGGCGCGTACCGGCCGGTCCGGGACGGGGGCGGTCAGGTGCCGGCCCGGTGGCAGCGGCTCGGCCATCACCTCGTCGACCGCGAGCCGGGCCACCCCGGGCAGCGCCGGCACCGCGTCCAGGGTGGCCGAGGTGGTCAGCACCACCCGGCACCGGGCGGCCGAGGCGACCTGCCGCAACTGCGCGGTGGGCGCGACCCGGACGTCCTGCGGGACGTAGGCCGCCCCCGCCTTCAGCGCCGCCAGGATCCCCACCAGCATCGGGATGGACCGGCTGGCGAAGACGCCCACGGTGTCCCCGGTCCGTACGCCGAGGGCGGCGAGCCGGGCGGCGAGCCGGTTGGCCTGGCGGTCCAGCTCGCGGTAGCCGATCCGTACCCCGAGGTGCTCGGCCGCGACGGCGTCCGGGGTGGTGGCGGCCCAGTGCGCGAACGCCTGGTGGATGCGCAGGTCCGGCGCGGGTGTCAGCGGGCCCTGGCCGAACCGGTGGAAGAGCCGGCGTTCGCGTGGTGGGAGCTGGTCCAGCAGGGGTCCCCGCCAGCCGTCCGGCGCGGTGGGGAGGGTGCGCGTCGCCGGGTCGTCGATCGTGCGGGGCTGTCGTACGGACATGGGCTGCTCCTGTTCTGACCAGCCGCCCTGCGCGGCGATCAGGATCGATGTTCGCCAATGCAGATGGGAAATCTCTTAGATCCGGGGCGCGGCACGACCACTGCGGCCGGGGCGGCCCGGCGGCGGAGGGGGCGTGGGGCGGCGCGCGCACCGGCGCGTACCAGAAAAAATACGGCCATCGATGTTACGTTCTTTCCGGCACCGCACGGACGACGCCCCCGCGCCGCGTCCTCGCGATCGCGCCTGCCGGCGAGGGCCGCCCGGCCGACCCCTCGGCCCGCTGACGGCTGCCGCGAGCCCATTGATAGGACGTCTGTCCGCCACCCAATCCGGGGAGTCGGGCACACCGCCGGGATATCCCGCACTCGGGATCGACATGCCAGGCATTGACGCTGGACATTGAAAACTCTAACGTCTGATGTCTTGCCACAACGCAGGCACAGCGCCACCACCCCGCTGTGGACGGTCACCGTCTGATCCGCGCAGCCCCTCCGACGCGGGAGCCGCCACGATCCCCACGGGTTGCGGCGACCCGCTCCGGACACTCCCTGAGGAACGGAGCGAACACGATGAACCACAGACATCTGTTGAGCGCGGGACTGACGGTGCTGCTCGGCGCGACGGCCGCCCTCACCGCCGGCTGCGGTGACCGGTCGGGCGACGCGACCGGATCGGGTGGCGGCAAGCCGCTCGTCGGGGTCGACTACCCCCGCTCGGACACCGACTTCTGGAACTCCTACATCAAGTATGTGCCGCAGTCCGCCGACGAGTTGGGGGTCGAACTCAAGACCACCAACTCGCAGAACGACATCGCGAACCTCATCTCCAACGCCCAGACCTTCATGAGCCAGGGCGTCAAGGGGGTGGTGATGGCCCCGCAGGACACCGCCGCCATCGCGCCGACCCTGAGCCAACTGGAAAGCCGCAAGATCCCGGTGGTCACCATCGACACCCGGCCCGACAGCGGCACGGTGTTCATGGTGGTACGCGCCGACAACCGCGCCTACGGCACCAAGGCGTGCCAGTTCCTGGGCACCAAGCTCGGCGGCCGGGGCAAGGTCGTCATGCTCCAGGGCGGCCTGGACTCGATCAACGGTCGGGACCGCACCGAGGCGTTCAACGAGTGCATGGGCAAGGAGTTCCCCGGCATCAAGGTCTTCGGTGAGGCGACCGACTGGAAGGCCGACGTGGCGGCGTCGAAGCTGCAGACCCGCTTTGCGTCCGACCCGGACATCAAGGGCGTCTACATGCAGTCCTCGTTCGCGCTGTCGGGCACCCTGCAGATCCTCAAGCAGCGCGGGCTCCAGGTGCCCCCGACCGATCCGAAGCACGTCTTCGTCGTCTCCAACGACGGCATCCCCGAGGAGCTGAAGAACATCGGCGGCGGGTTGATCGACGCCACCGTCAGCCAGCCCGCCGACCTCTACGCCAGATACGGGCTGGAGTACGCCAAGGCGGCGATCGAGGGGAAGACCTTCCAGCCCGGACCCACCGCGCACGGCAGCACCATCATCCAGGTGCGGGAGGGTCTGCTGGAGGACCAGCTTCCGGCCCCCCTGGTGACCCTGGACGGCGCACCGATCGGGGGGCAGCCCACCGTGAAGTTCGACGACCCGTCGCTGTGGGGCCGCAACGCATGAGTGCCACCCCGCACCGCCCCGGCGGCGGGCCGGTCGGCGAGGACCGGCCCGTCGTCGAGGCGGTCGACATCACCAAACGGTTCGGGTCCACGCTCGCCCTGTCCGGGGCGGGAATCATGGTCCGCCCCGGTGAGACCCACGCCCTGGTGGGGCGCAACGGCGCCGGCAAGTCGACGCTGGTCAGCATCCTCACCGGGTTGCAGGCCGCCGACGGCGGCGCGGTCGCCTTCGACGGGCGTCCCGCCCCGCCGCTGGCGGATCGCGACGCCTGGCGGCAGCGGGTGGCGTGCGTCTACCAGAAGTCGACGATCATCCCCACCCTCACCGTGGCGGAAAACCTGTTCCTCAACCGGCACGCGCGCTCCCGCAGCGGACTGATCCGCTGGTCGAGCCTGCGTCGGGAGGCGGAACAGCTGTTGGCCGCCTGGTCGGTCGAGGTCGACGTCCGCCAGCCGGCCTCGACGCTCTCGGTCGAGCAGCGGCAGTTCGTGGAGATCGCCCGCGCGTTGTCCTTCGGCGCCCGGTTCATCATCCTCGACGAACCGACCGCCCAGCTCGACGCCGCCGGCATCCACCGCCTGTTCACCCGGATCCGCGACCTGCGGGCGCACGGCGTGACGTTCCTGTTCATCAGTCACCACCTCCAGGAGATCTACGAGCTGTGCGACCGGGTCACGGTCTTCCGCGACGCCCGGCACATCGTCACCGCCCCGGTCGCCGAGCTGAGCCGGCAGGCACTGGTCGCCGCGATGACCGGAGAGGACGTGACGATGCCGGAGGCCGGCCGCCGACCGCTGACGTCCGACGCGCCCGTGCTGCTGTCGGTGCGTGACCTGGTCACCTCGTCCGGCGCCGAGTTGTCGATGGAGGCCCGGGCGGGCGAGGTCGTCGGCATCGCCGGTGGCGGCGGCAGCGGCAAGGTCGAGGTCGCGGAGGCGATGGTGGGCCTCGCCCGCCCGGCGGGCGGGACGGTCACCCTCGCCGGTCGGGTGTTGCGGCCGGGCAGTGTGCCCGACGCCCTCGCCGCCGGTGTGGGGCTGGTGCCGCAGGACCGGCACCGGGAGGGTCTGGTGCCGTCGCTGTCCATCGCGGAGAACGTCACGATGACCGTGCCGGACCGGGTCGGGCGGTACGGCCTCATCTCGCCGGCCCGTCGCGACGCCCTGGCCAGGGACACGATCGCCGACCTGACGATCAAGGCGGCCGGGCCGCAGGTGCCGGTCTCCGAGCTGTCCGGCGGCAACCAGCAGAAGGTCGTCATGGGCCGGGCGCTGGCCAACGACCCGCAGTTGCTGGTGCTCATCACGCCGACCGCCGGGGTCGACGTGCGGTCCAAGCAGACCCTGCTCGGGGTCGTCGAGGACGTGCGTCGGCGGGGCGCCGCCGTGCTGGTGGTCTCCGACGAACTCGACGATCTGCGCAACTGCGATCGGGTGCTGGTGATGTTCCAGGGTCGGGTCGTCGGCGAGATGGCCCACGGCTGGAGCGACAACGATCTGGTAGCCGCCATGGAAGGGGTGGACCTCCACCATGTCTGAAACGCTGTCCACCGGGAAGGCGTCGCCTCCGGTGCCACCACCGACCCGCCCGCCGTCGCGGCACCTGGCCCTCGCCCGGCTGCGGGACCTGGCACTGGTGCCGGCGATCATCGCGGTGGCGATCGTCGGGTGGATCATCAGCCCGGTCTTCCTGAGCACCGACAACATCGTCAACGTGCTGCAGAGCATGTCGGAGATCGCCATCCTGGTGCTGGCGCAGACCATCGTGCTGATCACCGGCAAGATGGACCTGTCGCTGGAGTCCACCTTCGGGCTCGCCCCGGGCATCGCCGCCTGGTTGGTCATCGATCCCGCGCTCACCCGGGGTCTGGGGCTCGGCCTGCTGCCGGACGCCTGGGCGGTCCCGGTGGTGCTGCTCGTCGGCGCCCTCGTCGGGGCCTTCAACGGGCTGCTCATCGTCCGGTTCGGTCTCAACGGCTTCATCGTGACGCTGGGCATGCTCATCATCCTGCGGGGACTGCTCACCGGCATCTCCGGCGGACAGACCTTCTTCGCGCTGCCCGGGTCGATGACGTACCTCGGCTCCACCAGCTGGTTCGGGATACCGGCCTCGATCTGGGTGTCGCTGCTGCTGTTCGCCGTCGGGATCGTGGTGCTCGGTCACACCCGCGCCGGCCGGGCGTTGTACGCCATCGGCGGTAACGCCGACGCGGCCCGGGCGGCGGGCATCCGTACCGACCGGGTGCTGTGGATCGCGCTCATCGTGGCCAGCGTGCTCGCCGCCCTCGCCGGGTTGCTGATCAGCGGCCGGCTGGCGGCGGTGCCGGCGGCCCAGGGCGACGGCGCGATCTTCCAGGTGTTCGCGGCGGCGGTGATCGGCGGGGTCAGCCTCAACGGCGGCAAGGGCAGCGTCTTCGGCGCGTTCACCGGCGTCCTGCTGCTCTTCATGATCATTAATGTGCTGACCCTGGCCGGCGTGCCCGCCCAGTGGACGAACTTCCTCAACGGCGCCGTCATCCTGGTCGCCCTGGTGGTCTCCCGCATCACCGGCGGCAAGGCACAGACCTGAACCGGCCCGGTCCGCCGGGACCCCACGAGGTAGGCCCACGAGGCGGGCAGCAGACCGCCGACCGTTCCCATCCCAGGAGTCACCGTGACTGAACGCATCACCTCGGTGGACACGATCGACGTCCGCTTCCCCACCTCCGTGCACCGCGACGGGTCGGACGCGATGAACCCGTTCCCCGACTACTCCGCCGCCTACGTCGTCCTGCGGACCTCGGCGGGCGCCGAGGGGCACGGGCTGATCTTCACCGTGGGACGCGGCACCGAGATCCAGGTCGCCGCCGTGCGGTCGCTCGCCGCGATGGTGATCGACCAGCCGGTCGACGCGCTGGTCGCCGATCCGGGGGCACTGGCCCGCCGGCTCGTCGGCGACAGTCAGATCCGCTGGCTGGGCCCGGCGAAGGGGGTCGTGCACATGGCCGCCGGCGGCCTGGTCAACGCGGTGTGGGACCTCGCCGCCCGCCGGGCGGGCAAGCCACTGTGGAAACTGCTGGCCGACCTCACCCCGGAACAACTCGTCGCGCAGGTCGACTTCCGCTACCTGCGCGACGCCCTCACCGAGGACGAGGCGCTCGCGCTGCTGCGGCGGGCGAACGACGGCCGGGCCGCCCGGGAACAGCGGCTGCGGGCCGAGGGGTATCCGGCGTACACCACGACGCCGGGCTGGTTGGGCTACGACGACGAGAAACTGGCCCGGCTCTGCGCCGAGGCGGTGCGCGACGGCTACCAGCTGATCAAACTCAAGGTCGGCGGGGACCTGGCCGACGACGTACGCCGGATGGGCATCGCCCGGCAGGCCGTCGGACCCCAGATCCGCCTCGCGGTCGACGCCAACCAGATCTGGGGGGTGCCCGAGGCGATCGGGTGGATGCGCGAGCTGGCCGCGTTCGACCCGTACTGGATCGAGGAGCCGACGTCGCCGGACGACGTGCTCGGGCACGCCGCGGTCCGCAAGGCGCTCAGCCCGATCCGGGTGGCCACCGGTGAGCACGTGCACAACGCGGTGGTGTTCAAACAACTGCTCCAGGCCGATGCCGTCGACGTGGTGCAGATCGACGCCTGCCGGGTCGCCGGGGTCAACGAGAACCTGGCGATCCTGCTGCTCGCCGCGCACTTCGGGGTGCCGGTCTGCCCGCACGCCGGTGGGGTCGGGTTGTGTGAACTGGTGCAACACCTGGCGATGTTCGACTTCGTGGCGGTCAGCGGCAGCACCGACGACCGGGCCATCGAGTACGTCGACCACCTGCACGAGCACTTCGTCGACCCGGTCCGCGTCACCGGCGGGCGGTACCTGGCACCCACCGCCCCGGGGATGAGCGCGGAGATCCTGCCGACCTCCCTGGCCGCGTTCCGGTTCCCGGACGGTCCACAGTGGGCCGGCACCGGGGCTGCGGCGGAAGCGCCGATGCAATGATCATCGACGCGCACCACCACCTGTGGCGGCCGGAGCGCGGCTACGCCTGGCTCGCCGCACCCGAACTCGCGGCCATCCGGCGGCCGTTCACCCCGGCGGACCTGACCATCGAACTCACCGCCGCCGGGGTGACCGGCACCGTGCTGGTGGAGGGCGGTCGCTGCCATCCCGACGAGGCGGCCGAGTTCCTCGGCCACGCCGCCGACACCGCGTCGATCCTCGCGGTGGTGGCCTGGCTGGACGTCGCCGACGACGACGTGCCCGCCACCGTCGAGTGGTACCGCCGGCTGCGGGGCGGTGAGTTCCTGGCCGGGGTGCGCTCGCAGGTGCAGGGGGAGGCGGACCCGGACTATCTCGACCGACCCGACGTGCGGCGGGGGCTCGCCGCGCTCGCCAGCGCCGGGCTCGCGTTCGACCTGGTCATCCGGGCCGACCAACTGCCGGCGGCGGCCCGGGCGGCCCGGGCGGTGCCGCAGCTCCGGTTCGTCCTCGACCACCTCGGCAAACCCCGCATCGACGAGGGTACGGCGGGTCTGCGGAGCTGGCGCGGCCCGCTGGCCGCGTTGGCCGCCAACCCCAACGTCACCGCCAAGCTGTCCGGCCTGGTCACCGAGGCCGGACCGGACTGGTCACCGGACGATCTGCGTCCCTTCGTCGAGGTGGCCATCGCGGAGTTCGGTGCCGAGCGTCTGATGTTTGGTTCGGACTGGCCGGTCTGCCTGCTCAGGTCGGACTATCCCGGAGTGCTCCGGGCGTTGACGGCGGCGCTGCCCCCGCTGTCGGCCCGGGAACGGCACGAGATCCTCGCCGGCACCGCCGTGCGCACCTACCGGTTGGCACCCCGGGTCGCGCACCTTGTCCCGGCGCAGCCCGCGTGATCCCGACCGGTACGGGGTCACGCACCCGTCGCCTTGGCGGCGAGCACCGTACGCAGCCACGCCTCGGAGGTGTTGACGTGCATCAACGCACTCGCCTGGGCGAGCAGTTGATCGCGCGAGCGCAGCGCGAGGTAGATCGCGTGGTGCTCCTCGATCGTCGTGTGCGCCGAGTTGCTCTCGATCAACCCCCGCCATACCCGGGCCCGCAACGTACGGCTGGACAACCCGTCCAGCAGCGAGGTGAGGGTCTCGTTGCCGGTGGTCGCGACGACGGTGTGGTGGAAGGCCGTGTCGAACCGGATCAGCTTCTCCGCGTCGTCGGCCGCCGCCCGCATCTCCTCCAGGATGCCGCTGAGGTCGTCGAGTTGGGCGTCGGTCATCCGCAGCGCCGCCAGTCCGGTCGCCATCGGTTCCAGCAGCCGCCGCACCTCCATGACCTCCAGCAGGGTGTCGTCGCGCAGCAACTCCACCGCGACGCCCAGGCCCTCCAGCAGCAGCCGGGGGGCGAGGCTGGTGACGTACGTCCCGTCGCCGCGTCGTACGTCGAGCACCCGGGCCGATTCGAGGACCTTGACCGCCTCCCGGACCCCGCTGCGCGACAACCCCATCTGCTCGGCCAGTTGCGGCTCGGGGGGCAGCCGGGCCCCCGGCGGCAGCTCACCACTCTGGACCATGCTCCGGATCTTCGCGATCGCGTCGTCGGTCAGTGCCATCCACGTCCCCCTCTGGCCGGTGCGGCAGGCGTCGCCACGCCGGTCCCCCCGTGGCCGGCGACGACAGCCCACCCCAATATAGAGACATCGGATGTTTTTCCTGCTGCGGTCACCCGGCGCGGGTGCCGCACCGCACCCGGCCGACCGGCCGACCGACACCCCCACCGGAAAGGCATGACGTGCAACGCTACGGCTGGGTGATCCGGCTCCGACCGGATCAACGGGAAACCTATCTCCGACTGCACTCCGCCGTCTGGCCCGACGTCGAGCAGACGCTCCGCGCGGCGAACATCCGCAACTACAGCATCTTCCTGCATCAGGACCTGCTGTTCGGCTACTACGAGTACGTCGGCGAGGACCACGACGCGGACCAGCGCCGCATCGCCGACGACCCGCAGACGCAGGCCTGGTGGACGTTGACCGATCCGTGCCAGGAATCACTCGCCGAACCCGGCTCCGGGCACTGGTGGGCCCCGATGCACGAGGTCTGGCACCTGACCGGGGAGCCGTCGTGAACCGCAGCGCGCACTACGTCGGCAACAACACCTTCGTCGTCGAGGGGACCGCCACCGTGCCGCCCGGCCCCGACCAGGTCCGCATCGACGTCGCGTACACCGGCATCTGCGGCACCGACCTGCACATCGCGCACGGGGCGATGGACCAGCGGGTCCGGGTGCCGGCGGTGATCGGCCACGAGATGTCCGGCCGCATCGCCGAGCTGGGCCCGGGGGTCGAGGGCCACCGGGTGGGCGATCCGGTGACCGTGATGCCACTGGACTGGTGCGGTGGGTGCGCCGCCTGCCTGGCCGGTCACACCCACATCTGTCACCGGCTCACCTTCGTCGGCATCGACTCGCCCGGCGCGATGCAGCGCTCCTGGACGGTGCCCGCGCGGATCCTGGTGCCACTGCCCGAGGAGCTGCCCCTGACCCACGCCGCGCTGATCGAGCCGACCGCGGTCGCCGTGCACGACGTACGGCGTTCCCGGCTCACCGCCGGTGAACACGCGGTGGTCATCGGCGCCGGCCCCGTCGGCCTGCTCATCGGCACGGTCGCCCGGGCCACCGGCGCCGAGGTGACCGTGCTCGAACTCGACCCGCGTCGCCGGGAACTCGCCACCGAACTCGGGCTGCACACCGTCGATCCGGCAACGGTCGACGTCGCGCGACACGTCCACGAGACGAGCGGCGGGGCCGGTGCCGCCGTGGTCTTCGAGGTGTCCGGGTCCGCCGCCGGGGTCCGCACCGCGACCGACCTGCTCGCCGCGCGCGGTCGGCTGGTCGTCGTGGCGATCCATCCCACCCCACGGGAGGTGGACCTGCACCGCGTCTTCTGGCGCGAACTGGAGGTGATCGGCGTCCGGGTCTACGAGCGGGCGGACTACACCGAGGCCGTCCGGCTGGTGCACGCCGGGCTGGTGCCCGCCGCGCGGCTCATCACCCGGATCGTGCCGTTGGCCGAGGTGTCCGAGGCGTTCCGGGCACTGGCCACCGGCGGCGAGGTGAAGGTGCTGGTGGACTGCGGGGGTACGACGTGAAACCGCCCGGCCCCGGCCGGCGACCAGTTCGGTGGCCGCGGAAACTCGAGGGGTCGGCCGACTCCCTGGGCCGCGCGGGGCCGACCGTGTGATGATCAGAGCGTGCGGGTGGTGCTGGCGACCGACGCGGGACATCCCGGTCGTACCAATGAGGACTTCGCCGGTGCCGTGCCGGCCGGTCTGGTGCTGGTCGACGGCGCCGGTGGCATCGCCGGGGCCGAGAAGGTCTGCCGCCACGGCGTGGCCTGGTATGCCAGCCGGCTCGGTGGCACCCTGCTGGGCGGCTTGTCGGCGGACCGGAGCCTGCGGGCGGTGCTGGCCGAAGGCATCGCGCAGGTCACCGACATCCACCGGGGCACCTGCGACGTCACCCACCCGAGCAGCCCGCACGCGGCCGTGGCGATGCTCCGGTTCTCCGGCGACCTGGTCGAGCACCTGGTCCTCGGGGACGCGGTGGCGGTCGTCGGGCGGGCATCGGGTGCGCCGGTCGTCGCCCACGACCCGCGCGAGGTGGTGATCGCTCGGTCCTTCGAGCGCCGGCTGGTGGGCATCGACGCGGGGAGCGAGGAGCACCGGCGGTTGCTACGCGAGCTGCGGGGGCACCGCAACAACCCAGGCGGTTTCTGGGTGGCCAAAGACGACCCGCAGGTCGTGGACGAGGCGGTCACCGGCAGTTGCCCGGCAAATGGGGTGAACCGGGCCGCGCTGCTGAGCAACGGCGCGAGCCGGCTCGTGGACACCTTCGGGCTCACCGACTGGGCGGGGCTGCTGCGCCTGCTGGACCACGGACCTGCCGAGATCATCCGGCGGGTCCGGGAGGCCGAGGCACGGCACGGCGTCGCCACCGACGACGCGACGGCCATCTGCCGCAGCTGAGCCCGGCGACATCGGGATCCTTGTATACTCTGGGCGGCCGACCTAACAGCCCCTGGCAGAGAAGCAGTGAGCGGACCAGCAGCGAGCGGACCAGCAGCGAGCAAACCCCAGGCGAGTAGCAAATCGGTTGTTCTCGACGCGATCCGGGCGGCCGGCACGATCAGCCGGGTCGGCCTGATCCGGGCCACCGGCTTCACCGCGCCGACCATCTCCACCCTCGTCCGCAAGCTGATCAACGAGGATCTGGTCGTCGAGACCGGGCACGCGAAGTCGACCGGGGGCAAGCGGCAGGTGCTGCTCCAGCTCCACCACGCGTCCCGGTACGCCGTCGGCGTCCACCTGGACCACGGGGTCATCACCTACGCCCTGACCAACCTGGGTGGGACGGTGGTGGCCCGGATCTCCCGCCCCGGCGCGGGCGCCGAGGAGCCGGGGGTGGTGGTCGCCCGGATCGCCACCGAGATCGCCGCGCTGATCGACGGTGTGGGTGTGGAACACACCCGGATCCTCGGCGTCGGCGTGGTGTTCCCCGGCCCGGTCGACGCCACCCGAGGCATCGGCGGCCCACCGGACGTGGGGCTCGCCCCCGCCATGCGGCAGTGGACCGGGTTTCCACTCGGCCCGGCGCTGGAGCACGCGACGACGCTGCCGGTGGTGCTGGACAACGACTCGACCGCGGCGGCGCTGGGCGAGCACTGGACGGGCGGCTTCGGCACCGCGACCTCGGCCGCCGCCCTCTACATGGGCACCGGCATCGGTGCCGGCCTGGTCATCAACGGCATCACCTACCGGGGGCCGAGCGGCAACGTCGGTGAACTGGGCCATGTCTGCGTGTCGGCCGACGGTCCGCGGTGCTGGTGCGGCGCCCGGGGGTGCGTGGAGGCGCTGGCCGGGCCGGCTGCAGTGGTCGCCGCCGCCCGGTCGGACCCGGCGGCGGCCCGGGCGGTGGGTTTCACGGTCGGCGTCCGGCGACCCTCGGTGGTCGCCGACTTCGCCGCGATCAGCCGCGCCGCCCGCCGGGGCGAGCCGCACGCGCTGGCGCTGCTGGAGCGGTCGGCCCGGCACGTCGGGACGGCCGCCCGGACCCTGGCGAACCTGATGGACCTCGAAGTGCTCGTGCTGACCGGTCCGAGTCTGGCCGCCGCCGGGTCGGTCTACCTCCCCATCGTCCGGCACGAACTGCGCGCCTCCTTCTCCCGGGGCACGCACACCGTCGACGTACGGCTCTCCCGTTCCGCCGCCACGGCCTCGGCCATCGGCGCCGCCGCCCTGATCCTCGAATCCGAACTCGTCCCACTGAGCCACGGGTCGCGCCCGCCCGACCACGGGCCGAGGAGCGGGCCCGGCTCACCGAATCGGCAAGCTGACTGACCCGGGGGTGCGCAATGGACGACGCGTGGCGGACGAGCGCGGTGGGCCTGGTCCTTGCCCGGCCACCCCGGCTGCTCGGCACCGAGCCGTTCTTCATGGAGTTCATCGCGGGCATCGAGGAACGCCTCGCCGCGCACGGCCGGTCGGTGCTGCTGCACGTGGTCGCCCACCACGCCGCCGAGATCGCCGCGTACCGCAGGTGGGCACAGCAGCGGCTGGTCGACGCGATCGTGCTGGTGAACCCGTCGATCGACGACCCCCGGCCGGCGGTGCTGCGGGAGTTGCGGCTGCCCGTCGTGGTCGCGGGTGAGCCGACCCACGGCACCCCGGCGGTACGACGGGACGACGTCGGTTCGATGCGGGCGGCCCTGGCGCATCTGGTCGGTCTCGGGCATCACCGGATTGCCCGGATCACCGGGCCCGGCACCCTCCTGCACACCCGGACCCGCACCACCGCCATGCTGGCCGCCGCCGTCGACGCCGTCGTCGTGGAGGGGGACTACTCGGCGGAGTCCGGGGCCAGGTTGACCGCCCGGTTGATGACCGAGCCCGAGCCACCCACCGCGATCATCTACGACAACGACCTGATGGCGGTGGCGGGCCTGCACGCGGTCAAGGAGCTGGGCCACCGGGTCCCCCGCGACGTCAGCCTGATCGCCTGGGACGACTCCAGCCTGTGCCGCCTGGCCTCGCCCGCCCTCACCACGATGAGCCTGGACGTGCACTCGTTCGGTGAGTCGGTCGGCGATTCCGTGCTGCGGCTGATCGACGGCGGGTCGGCGCCGGAACGCTGGTGCGCGACCGAGACCGTGGTCGCCCGGGAGACGACCACCGCGCCACAATAGGTCGACATGTGCGGTCCACCTGGCAGTTCATCGAAACGCGTATCGATACGCTTGACTTAGTGAGGCTCATAAAGAAAGCTCGCAGACGCGCTCCCATCGACGCTCCCCGCTATATCTAGGAGAGCTTCATGACACGTCGACATGCCCTGCTGGCGTCGGCAGCAGCCGGCACCCTGGTGGCCGCCAGCCTGACCGCAGCCACCCTTCCCGCGTCGGCCGCGGCCTCTGGCTGCGCGGTCACCTACACCGTGCAGAGCCAGTGGACCGGCGGGTTCAGCGGCAACATCGCCATCACCAACCTCGGCTCCGCGCTCACCAACTGGACCCTGACGTTCGACTTCCCGAATGCCGGCCAACAGGTCACCCAGGGCTGGAGCGCCACCTGGTCGCAGTCCGGCACCCGGGTGTCGGCGGCCAGCCTGAACTGGAACGGCTCGCTGAGCACCGACGCATCGACCACGATCGGCTTCAACGGGGCGTGGAGCGGCGTCAACCCCGTACCCACGTCGTTCGCGCTCAACGGCACGACCTGCACCGGGACGGTCAGCCCCTCCCCGACGACCCCCCCGCCCACAACCACCCCACCGCCCACCACCCCACCGCCCACCACCCCACCGCCGACGACTCCCCCGCCGACCACGCCCCCGCCGACGACCGCGCCGCCGACCGGTGCCGCACCGAGCCTGCGGGTCTCCGGCAACCGGCTGGTGACGGCCGCCGGGGAGACCTACCGCCTGCTCGGCGTCAACCGGGCCAGCGGTGAGTTCGCCTGCGTACAGGGCAAGGGCATGTGGGACAGCGGCCCGGTCGACCAGGCCTCGGTAGACGCGATGAAGGCCTGGAACATCCGGGCCGTCCGGATCCCGCTCAACGAGGACTGCTGGCTGGGCCTGTCCGGTTCGCCCAGCGGCGCCACCTACCAGCAGGCGGTGAAGGCGTACGCGAACCTGCTGGTCGCCAACGGCATCAACCCGATCCTCGACCTGCACTGGACCCACGGCGCGTACACCGGCAACATCTCGGCCTGCCCGGACGTGAACGCCACCTGCCAGAAGCCCATGCCGAGCAGGCAGTACACGCCGCAGTTCTGGACCGGGGTGGCCACCGCGTTCAAGGGCAACGACGCGGTGCTGTTCGACCTGTTCAACGAGCCCTACCCGGACGCCGCCAACAACTGGTCGGACATGACGGCCGCCTGGCGCTGCCTGCGCGACGGCGGCACCTGCACCGGCATCGACTACCCGGTGGCCGGCATGCAGGACCTGGTCGACGCGGTACGCGCCACCGGCGCCACCAACGTCCTGCTGGTCCCCGGCCTGACCTGGACCAACGACCTGACCCAGTGGTTGGCCTACAAGCCGACCGACCCGCGCAACAACATCGTGGCCTCGTGGCACTCGTACAACTTCAACGCCTGTGTCACCGAGACCTGCTGGGACACCCAGATCGCGCCGGTGGCCGCGCAGGTGCCGGTACACGCCGGCGAGATCGGCCAGGACACCTGCGCCCACGACTACATCGACCGGTTGACGACCTGGCTGGACCGCAACCGGCTCGGCTACACGGCGTGGACCTGGAACCCGTGGGGTTGCAGCGGTGGCAACGTGCTCATCGAGGACTACAACGGCACCCCGACCAAGAGCTACGGCGAGGGCTACCGGGCCCATCTGCTCTCCGTCACGCCGTAACCGACCCCCGGCCCTCCCCCGCCGGCAGCAACCCGGCGTCGGCGGTCCGTGACGCGATCGACGGAGTAGCGGTGGGGGTGGGTGCGGCGACTTCGCCGCACCCACCCCCGTCCGCCCTGCCACCCCGGGCGGGAGCCTCGTGTGCAGGCTCCCGCCCCGGCGCGTCAGGAGCAGTTCTTGCCCTTGTTGATGCAGGTGGCGATGCGTTGCATGGTCTGGGCCGAGTTGACGTTGACGAAGTCGTTGTGGTCGGAGAACGGGTTGTGGTTCTCCTCGGGGAAGGAGTCGAGCGCGTACTGGCCCTTGACCTGCACGTCGCGGGCGATGTCGTAGCCGATGGTGATCCGCAGCTGCGGGATCGCCTGGAAGCCCTGCGGGCAGGCGCCGGTGGCCTTGTCGGCGAACGCGACGTGGTTGCGGTGGTTGTCGCTGTCGATGTTCTTGCCGTCCCAGCAGCCGGGGAAGTCCTGCACCCGCTGCACCTGGCTGCCGGCGGGGCAGATCGGGTACTTGTCGGAGAGCCGGTCGGCGAAGCCCGAGCAGCTCCAGGTGGCGCGGGCGTTGGCCGGACCCCGGCTGGTGGGCTTGGCGTCGCCGGTGAGGGCCCGGAGGAACTTCGGCATCGGCACCACCTTGCTGACGGGGTTGCCGCGGTATTCGATCAGCACCTGCGCCGGGCGGACGATACCGCCGGTGTTGCCGGGCAGCTCGAAGTTGGGACCCTGCGGGTCGGGCAGCGCGGCGGGGGTGGTGGGTGCGGCGGCGGTGGTCGCGGCGGCGGTCGGCGCGTTACTCGGTGCCGCCGAGGCACCCGGGGCCTGGTCCAGGGTGCAGGTGGCGAACGCTTCGAGGCCCTGCGGGCGGGCGGCCTGCCGGCCGATCGCGATGGCGATCCGGTCGAGCACGGCGGTCCGCTTGGCGCGCAGCGGGCCGAGGATGGCGTTGTCGACGAAGGCCGGGCCGCCCTGGCCCCGGCTGGTGACGAGGCGCTCGTTGGCCTCGGAGATCTGCCGGTCGAGTTCGTCGAGGTTGCGGTTCACCTCGGCGAGGGCCCCCGCGGGCACACCGGGCAGCTTGTCCCGCACGGTGGGGCACTGAATGCGCGGGTTCGCGGCCTCGGCCGCCTTGACGCTGGCGCGGTGGGCGCTGCCGGGCATCCGGGCGTGCATGTCGTCGTAGCTGATGTCGCACTCGACCAGCGAGACCAGGCCGGGCTGGTTGCCGCCGGCGGCGGTGACCGTGGTGCTGATCTGCTTGATCATCGCGGCGCGGCGTTCCCGCAGCGAGTCGATGACCTCCCGGTTGAACGCGGCGTCGATGCGTCCCCGGCTGGCCGTCATCCGCTGGTTCGCGGCGGCCTGCTGGCGGTCCAGCTCGGCCAGCATCCGGTCCACCGTGCTGCGGGCCCCGGTGGGGACGGCGCGCAGCCGCTTGCCGACCGAGGGGCAGACGACCACCGGCTGGGTCTGGGCGAGGGCCTGCTGGACCTGGTTGTTGCTGCGCACGCTCTTGTCGATGCGCACCACCGGCCAGAAGTAGGACGACTTGTCACCGTTGCGGCAGGTGGTGCCGGAGGCGTCCAGATCCGCGTTGGAGGAGTTCGCGGTGATGGCCAGGTTGCCGACGAAGTCGTGGACGTGCTCGGCGCCGTTGCGGATGCCGGGCTGGGCCACCGGGTTGTCCGGGCTGAACTTGCCGTTGCCGTTCGTGCCGCAGTCCACGGTGAACCGGCCGGTCGACCCGCCCGCGGCCGGCTTCAGGTTCTGCACGTTCGGCGACACGTTCTCGATCGGCACGAACTGGTCCAGGCTGGTGGCGGCGTCCGCGGTGCCCTTGCCACCGCTGGAGACGAAGGTGACGGTGAGCGCACCGGTGGCCGCCAGCACGACCGCGGCCAGGGCGAGCCTGACCGGTCGGGTCTGGACCAGTGGGGTCCCGTTCTTTCTGCGGTTCATCGGAATCTCCTCAAAGCCGCGAGCGGCTCCGGTGATGTGCTGTCCCCCACCGGTACGGGCCGGCATCCGGTGAACGATCAATGTTTGCCGGGGCCGTCATGATTCGGTAAGAAGTAGCCCTCCCCCGGCTCCCGGCCCCACCTGCAGCCAGCCGGATGCGGCGGCCGGTGACAAGGTCACCGGCCGCCGCGTGAGTGGTGTGGCGGCGGTCGCGCCGGTTCTCTACCAGACCGTCAGGAGCAGGTGGTTGATCGTGAGCGCCACCGCCGCCTGCGCGGCCAACCAGCCACGGCGGTCGGCGGGCGGGATCAGGGCCGCCCCGGCCAGGAGCCAGCCGGTGAAGGGCAGCCAGATCCGCTCGACCTCGGCCTTGCTGTAGCCGGACAGGTCCGCCGCGAGGATCGCCACCGTGGCGGCCAGTGGCAGCAGCCAGGTGGCGTGCGCCGCACCCGGCTGCCGGAGGGGGAGAGCCTGCCGGCCGGCCAGCACCGCGCGCCGGAGGATCACCGCCGCCACCGGGCCGGCGGCCACGACCACCAACGCCAGGTCGGCCCAGACCCAGTAGCCGTACGCGCGTTCGGAGGCGATGCCCTGGTAGTAGCGCTCGATGACGAGGTGGTAGCCGGTGGGCCACCAGAAGCCGGCGGCGGTGAACGCGGCGGCGACCGGCACCGCCCCGACGAACGCCCAGCCCGCGGTGCGCCAGCGCCGGCCGGCCAGCACGACGACCGCCAGCGCGATCGGCGCCATCAGGACCAGCCCGTAGGAGAGGTAGCAGCCGAAGGCCAACAGGGCGCCACCGGCGACCGCGCCCACCGCACGCCCCCGGACGACGCCGTACGCCAGCAGGGCCACACCGGTGGCGGTCACCCCGGCGAACAGCCCGTCGGCGGACACTCCGGACCAGACCGCCCCGGGGAACAGCACCACGAACGGCACCACCGCGCGGGCCGCCTCGTCGGTGCCGAACAGCCGTACGGTGTGCGGCACGGCGACGGCGACGAGTGCCGCCGCCAGGATGCACAGCACCCCGGCCCAACCGCCGCCGGACAGCCCGATCCGGTCGAGCCAGACGAAGACGAGCAGGGCCCCCGGCGGATGACCGGACACGTGGGTGGTCCAGGAGTCCGGTTGGAGGTCCAGGATCCGACCGCTGAAGCCGGCCAGCATGGCGGGGATGTCGGTGACCCCGGGGACCTCGTCCAGGTACTCGAAGGGGGTGGTCAGCCGACCGGCGATGCCGCGCTGCCAGCCGTCGACCAGGGCCAGCGACAGCGTCCAGGCCACGGCGGCGGCGTAGGAGACCGCGAGCAGCGGTCGCCAGGTCAGCCGGGCGGCCAGCGCGGGCCCGCGCCACCAGACCAGCGCCGCCACCAGCAGGGCCAGCGGGGTGCCGGGGCCGACGTGCGGCAGCCACTGCGCGAACAGCGGCGCCGCGCTGGCGTACACCGGGCGTCCCCACAGGTGGAGCAGGCCGCCGGTGACGGCGGCCACCGCGAACAGGCCGATCGCGGCAGCGGCAGCGATCAGGTCGGCCCGCGCCGGGCGGTGACGCGGGGTGTCACCCGGCGCGCGCGGACGGCCGCCCGGGTGGCTGCCGGCGCGCGCCGGGCCGCTGTGCAGGGTGCCGCCCGCGCCCCGCGGACCGTCCGCGCCCGGCGGGCGACGGCGCGGTGTGCCGTTCATCCGCGCAGCGGTGCGTGGGCGAACTCCGCGATCCCGTCGACGAGTCCCACCGCGGCCCGGAACCCGAGTTCGGTCTCGGCCCGGGTGGGCGAGGCGACCACGTGCCGCACGTCGGCGAGCCGGAACTCGCCGGTGACCACCGGCGGCGGCCCGCCGGCAGCTCGGGCCAGCTCCGTGGCCAACTGGCCGATGGTGGCCGGGCGGCCGGAAGCCACGTTGTACGCCCGCCAGCCGGTGCCCGTATCGGTTGCGTCCAGGGCGGCGAGGTTGGCCGCCGCCACGTCGCGCACGTGCACGAAGTCGCGGCGCTGGCCGCCGTCCTCGAACACCCGCGGTGCCCGGCCCGCCTCCAGCGACGAGCGGAACATCGCCGCGACCCCGCTGTACGGGGTGTCCCGGGGCATGCCGGGCCCGTAGACGTTGTGGTAACGCAGCGCCACCACCGCACCACCGGTCTGCCGGGCCCACGCGGAGGTGAGGTGCTCCTGGGCGACCTTGGTGGCGGCGTACCCGCTGCGCGGATCCAGCGGAGCGTCCTCGGCGACCAGGCCCGGCGTGACGGCGACGCCGCAGCTCGGGCAGGTCGCCTCGAAGCGACCGGCGGCCAGGTCGGCGACCGTACGCGGGGCGGGGCGGACCGGACCGTGCGCGGCACAGTCGTAGGCGCCCTCGCCGTAGACCACCATGGAGCTGGCGAGGACCAGCCGGTGCACGCCCGCCCGGGCCATCGCGGCGAGCAGGACGGCGGTGCCGAGGTCGTTGCAGCCGACGTACTCGGGCAGGTCGTCCAGGTCGACGCCGAGACCCACCATGGCCGCCTGGTGCACCACCGCGTCGACACCGGCCAGCACCCCGGCGACGCCCGGCCCGTCGCGCAGGTCGAGCCGGACGACGGGGGCGCCCGCCACGGTGTCCGGCAACGGCATGCGGTGCGCACCGGGATGACCGGAGTCCAGCACGGTCACCCGGTGGCCGGCGTCGTGCAGGGCGGTCACCACGTGGGTGCCGATGAAACCGGCGCCGCCGGTCACGAGTACGTGAGTCACCCGCCGACGGTAGGGCCGGGACGTGTCGTCGTGCCCCGGCCACGGCCGCCCGTCAGCGGTTCGTAAGAACTCCGTCAGCGGTTCGCCGCTGCCCCGGATTCCGTCATCACCAGGTAAGAACTTCCGGCCGGATCGTGTCCTACCGTCCGCAGCATGACCGATGTGGTTCTTCCCTGCCGCAACGAGGCCCCGGCCCTGCCCGACCTGCTGGCCCGGATGCCGGCCGGGTACCGGCCGATCGTGGTGGACAACGGCTCCACCGACGGCTCGGCGGCGGTGGCCCGCGCCTGCGGCGCCGAGGTGATCAGCGTGGCCGAACCCGGGTACGGCGCCGCCGTACACGCCGGGGTCCTGGCGGCCGACCCGGTCGACGGCGTGGTGTGCGTGCTGGACGCCGACGGGTCGTTCGACCCGGCGCAGCTGCCCCGGCTGGCCGATCCGGTCCGGGACGGCGAGGCGGAACTGGGCACCGGTCGACGCCGCCCCACCGCGCGGGGGGTGTGGCCGTTGCACGCCCGGGCGGCGAACGCCCTGCTGGCCCACCGGCTGCGCCGCACCACCGGCCTCGACGTCCACGACATCGGGCCGATCCGGGCCGTCCGCCGGGCCGACCTGCTGGCGCTGGGGCTGCGCGACCGCCGCTTCGGCTACCCGCTGGAGCTGCTCATCTCGGCCGGTCGGGCCGGCTGGCGGGTGGTCGAGGTCGACGTCGACTACCACCCCCGGGCGGCCGGGACCCGGTCGAAGGTGACCGGCACGGTGCTCGGCACCGCCCGCGCCGTACGCGACATGAGCGCGGTGCTGGCCCGGTGAACGCCTCCCGCCAGCCGACCGCCCCCGCGCACCGCGCCCCGCAGGTGCTGGTGCTGGCCAAGACGCCGGAACCCGGCCGGGTCAAGACCCGGCTCTGCCCGCCCTGCACTCCCACCCAGGCCGCCCGGGTCGCCGCGGCGGCCCTGGCCGACACCCTCGACACCGTCGCCACGGCCACGGCCGGCACCCGGGTCCTGGTCGTCGACGGCGACCACCCGGCCCCCGAGGGCTGGACGAGACTCGCCCAGCGGGGCGGCCCGCTGGGCGACCGGCTCGCCCACGCGTTCGCCGACACCCGCACGGCGGGCACGGCCACCCTGCTGATCGGCATGGACACCCCGCAGCTCACCGCCGGTCACCTCGACAGCGCGCTGGGGCTGCTGTGCCGGCCGGACGGGCCGGACGCGGTGCTCGGACTGGCGGACGACGGCGGGTGGTGGACGCTGGGGCTACGCGAGCCTGGTCACGCCTCGGTCCTGCGCGCGGTCCCCACCTCTCTGGCGAGCACCGGACAGCTCACCCTGGCCGCGTTGCGCCACCGTGGTCTGCGGGTCCACCTGCTGCCCCGGCTGCGGGACGTGGACACCGCCGCCGACGCCCACGCGGTGGCCGCGTCGTGCCCGCCGGACAGCCGGTTCGCCGTCGCCGTCGCCACCGACGTCCCCTCCCCCACGGCGGTCGCCCGGTGAACGCGGTGGCCCTCTTCGACGCCGTGTTCGACCGGGCCGCGTCGGGCGTCCCCGCCGCGTTCACCGCCCGGCACCCGAGCGGCGGGGTGCTCCGGTTCGACCCGGCGGTCTGGTGCCGGGACGCCGTCGCCGGGGACGCGACGCTGCTCCAGCGCTGCACCGGCCCCACCCTCGATGTCGGCTGCGGCCCCGGGCGGCTCACCGGTGCGCTGATCGACGCCGGCCGGCCGGCGCTCGGCATCGACGTCAGCGCCACCGCCGTCCGGCTGGCCCGGGAACGCGGTGCCGTCGCGCTGCAACGCGACGTCTTCGGCCCGGTGCCGGGTGCCGGACGTTGGCCGCACCTGCTGCTGGCCGACGGCAATGTCGGCATCGGCGGTGACCCGTACCGGCTGCTGCGCCGTTGTCGTCGGCTGCTGGCGGCCAACGGCCACCTGCACGCCGAGTTCGCGCCGCCCGGCACGCCGGCCTGGTCCGGCACGGCCATGGTGCAGACCCCGGGCGGCGTCGGCAGCCCGCTGCGGTGGGCCTGCGTACCCCTCGACGATCTTGCCGCGCTGGCCGAGGGAACCGCGATGCGGGTGCGCGACACCTGGAGCGAGGCGGGCCGGTGGTTCGCCACCCTCACCCCCCGGTGACCGGTCGGCCGACTGCCCTACGGCGGCTCGCCCGGCGGTGGTCGGCACCGCTGCCGGCCCCGCCCGGGGCGCTGCGGCGCGGGCCACTGCGGCCCGACGGGTTCCCGTCCCGGTTACGGTCCACCCGGCTGACCAGCCAGCTCGGCGTCGCGCTCGGCGTGGCGTTCGCCGTCTGCTTCGTCACCGGGCTGCTCAGTCACCTGATCCAGCACCCGCCGGGCTGGTTCCGGTGGCCGGCCCGCCCGGTGGGCCTCTACCGCTTCACCCAGGGCCTGCACGTGGCGACCGGCCTGGCCACGGTGCCGCTGCTCGGGGCCAAGCTGTGGTCGGTCTACCACCACCTGTTCCGCTGGCCGCCGATCCGGTCGATCGCCCATGCGGTCGAACGCGCCAGCGTCGCCGTGCTGGTCGCCGCGGCGCTGTTCCAGGTGGTCGGCGGCATCCTGAACATCGCCCGCTGGTACGGGCCGATGCCGTTCTTCTTCACCGCCGGGCACTACTGGGTGGGATGGCTGGCGGTCGGCGCGCTGCTGGTGCACATCGGCGTACAGCTGCCGGCGGTGCGCGGTGCTCTCGGCCGCTCCGTCGTCGAGTCGTCGCAGGAGCGGCTCAGCCGGCGCGGGCTGCTCGGTGGGGTCGCCGCCGCGGCCGGACTGATCACCCTGACCACGGTCGGGCAGACCGTCCGGCCGCTGTCCGGCCTGGCGGTGCTCGCCCCGCGCCGGCCGGACGTGGGGCCACAGGGGCTGCCGGTCAACAAGACCGCACACCGCGCCGGGGTACGCGCCCTGGCGCAGGACCCGGCGTACCGGCTGGTGGTCACCGGCCCCGGCGGGCGCACCGACCTGGATCTCGCCGCCCTGCGCGCCCTGCCGCAGCACACCGCCGAGCTGCCGATCGCCTGCGTGGAGGGGTGGAGCGCCACCGGGCGGTGGACCGGCGTACGGCTGCGGGACCTGGTCGCGCTGGTGGGCGTCGACCCGGACCGGGCGACCGTGCTCGTCGAGTCGCTGGAGACGGCCGGCCGCTACCGCACGTCGACCGTCGGGCCGGCGCACGTCGCCGACCCGCTGACGCTGATCGCGCTGCGGCTGGGTGGGGAACCCCTGCACCCCGACCACGGCTACCCCGCCCGGTTGATCGCCCCGAACCGGCCCGGGGTGCTGCAGACCAAGTGGGTCGGCCGGCTCACCGTACGGGAGTCGTCGTGAGGACCCGGGCGGCGCTCGTCGCGGTCGGCACCCTGCTGATCGGGTACGCCGTCGTGGGCGCGCTCGCCGACCCCGATCTGAGGCCGACCGGGGTGTTGCTCTTCCTGGCCGGGGTGGTGGCCGGTCACGACCTCGTCTGGATGGCCGTGCTGCTGGCCGTCGGCGCCCTGCTCGCCCGGTGGGTTCCGGAACGTCACCGGCCGGTGGTGCGCGCCGGCGTGATCAGCGCCGCCACGGTCACCGTCGTGGCGGTGCCGCTCGTCCTCGGTTTCGGCCGGCCGCCGGACGACCCCTCGGTGCTGCCGCTGCCCTACGGCCGCCACCTCGCGATCGTCCTGCTGCTGATCGCCGGCGCGACGCTGCTGACCTGCTGGGCGGCCGACCGGCGACGGTCCCGGCGACCCGCCCCGGCCGCACCGGGCGGGCGACCTCCCCGGTCAGCCCTTCACCGCCCCGGCGGTGAGCCCCTCGGTCAGGAAGCGCTGCCCGAAGGCGTACATGATCACCACGGGGATGCTGACCAGCAGTGACGCGGCGGCGAGCTGTCCCTGCGGCACGACGTCCCCGGTGATCATCGACTGCATCCCCACCGGGAGGGTCTTGTACTCGTCCTTGGTGATGAACACGAAGGCGAAGAGGAACTCGTTCCAGGCGTTGGTCAGGGTGAACAGCGCGACCGCCAGCAGTCCCGGCTTGGCCAGGGGCAGCATCACCCGGAGGAACGCCTGGAAGCGGGTGCAGCCGTCGACCAGCGCAGCCTCCTCCAACTCGACGGGGATCGACGCGAAGTACCCCGCCAGCAGCCAGGTGGCGAACGGCAGTGTGAAGGTCGGGTACGTCACGACCAGCGACCACAGCGAGTCGGTGAGCCGCACCCCGATGAGCAGTTGGTACAGCGGGATGAACAGCAGCGCACCCGGCATCACGTAGGTGATCAGCACCGTGACGGTGAAGCCCTGCGCCCCGCGGAACCTCAGCCGGGCCAGGGCGTAGCCCGCCAGGGCGGCACAGACCAGTGCCACCACGGTGGACGCCACGGACACCAGCACCGTGTTGAGGTACCAGCGGCCGAACGGCTTGGTGGCGAAGAGGTCGGTGAACTGCTGCAGGCTCCACGGCGTCGGCCACAGGTCGTGGTCGTGCATGACGATCTGACCGTCGGACTTGAAGGCCGTGACGACGATCCAGTACAGCGGGGCCAGGACGAAGACGAGCAACCCGGCCAGGGCCACACCGGAGGCCAGCCCCGACGCCAGCGACGACGCCCGGCGACGCCCCCAGGCCCCGAGCGCCGAGACCACCCGGCCGACCGCCGCCGCGACCAGCAGGAACACCCCGAGGACCGCCGCCGCCTTCCAGAAGATGTGCGGCGACGCCCAGGCCAGCAGCGCGGTGGTCGCCGCGGCGACGACCCACGGCAGGGCGGTGCGGACCGTGCGGGTGGTACGGGCCGAGCGGGCCGGCCGGAGCTTGCGGGCCCGTCGGGGCGGTGCCACGCCCGAGTCCCGGCGCAACAGCCGGACCAGCACGAACACCAACCCGCCGATGACCGGCAGCATGACGAGCGTGACCGCCGCTCCCGCGCCGTACTGCAGTTGCAGGATCGCCTTCGAGTACGCGACCAGCACGTACGGTGCCGTCGCGTTGCCCGGTCCGCCCTGGGTCAGCAGCCAGATGAGGTCGAAGTTGTTGAACGTCCAGATTGACGACAGGGTCACCGTCACGGTGATCACGTGGCGCAGTCCGGGCAGCGTCACGTGGAGGAACCGCCGCCACGGCGAGGCGCCGTCGACGGTCGCCGCCTCGTACAGGTCGACGGGGATGGCCTTCAACCCCGCGAGGAAGGCGACGGTGAAGAACGGCACCCCCTTCCACACGTTCACCAGGATCACCGACGGCATGGCCAGCGACGGCTCGGACAGCCAGCCCGCCGGCCAACTGTCGACCAGGTGCAACTGCACCAGCAGGGGCCCGATCCCCGACTCGGTGAGCAGCATGTTGACGCTGCCGAAGATCGGGTCGAGCAGCGAGCGCCAACTGAACGCGGTGACCACCGTCGGCACCACCCACGGCAGCAGGAGCAGCCCGGCCAGCACGGCCCGGCCCCGGCGTCGGTGGTGCAGCAGCAGTGCCGCGGACAGCCCCAGCACCGCCTTGAACACCTCGGCGTACGCGGTGAAGACGAACGAGTTCAGCACGCCCGCGTGGAACTGCTCGTCGTCGGCCAGGGCGAGGTAGTTGGCCAGGCCGACGAACACACTCTGCTGCCCGTGCCGTTCCGTCGTGCTGGTGACGACCGACCAGGCGATCGGCACGAGCACGAGGCCGCCGACCAGCACGGCGGTGGGTGCCAGGAACAGCGCCGCGAGCCGCCAGTCGCGGCCCAGCCGGCGTCGGGTCGCGATGCGGAAACGGGACTCCGGCGGCGAGGACCCTCCTGACGCCGGGGCGGACGTCGGGCGGACCGACGTCACTGCGGCAGCCCCTGCTGGGTGAAGATCTGCACCATCTTGGCGTGCGCGGCCTGCACGGCCCGCGCGGGCGGCGTGCCCTGGATGGCCTGCTGCATCATGTCGGTGAGGACGTAGGCGCCGACGGCGGCCTGTTGTCCCGCGCTGGCCTTCTGCGGAAAGTCCAGACCGTTCTTGGTGGACAGTGGCAGCTGCTGCTGAGTGATCTTGCGCATGATGGGGAACGCCGGGTCGCCGCTGGTGAAGAACGGGTCGGCGTCCCAGACCTTCTCCCAGGCCGGCAGCGCCAGACCGGGCGCTTCCTTCGCCACCCCGACCAACGCGGGCGCGGTGACCAGGTACTGCGTCAGGAGCTTGGCCAGGGCGGGGTTCTTGGCGCCCTTGAAGATGACGAAGCCCTGGGACTGGCCGAGCAGCAGGGACTTGTCGGTGGCCGGCCCGGTGCAGTCGGCGAAGACGTGGGTGTTGTCGTAGACCGGGTTCTTCTTGGTCTTGGAGTCCGCGTAGACGCTGAACTGGTTGCGGGTGTAGCCGAGGATGCCGGCGAGCCAGTTCTCGTTGTTGCTGGAGTCGGTCCAGGCGGCCACCCCCGGCGGCAGCATCGGCTTGTACCGGGGGTTGGTGTAGATGTCGGCGAGGAAGGTCACCGCCTGCACCGTCTCGGGAGAGTCGAACGTGACCTTCCGGCCGTCGTTGGAGGCGATCGCCCCGCCGTAGGAGTTGATCAGCGCCTCGATCATGCCGTTGGCGTCACCGGAGCGGTTCACGGTCATGCCCCAGCCGAACCGCCGCTTGCCGGGGTCGGAGATCGCCAGGCACAGGTCCCGCAGCTCCTCCCAGGTGTAGACGTCCCGGGGGGTGATGCCCTCGTCGCGCATCCAGTCCTTGCGCAGGAACGATCCGATCCCGATGAAGTGGTAGGGGATGGCGAACCACTTACCGTCGAAGACGCAGAAGTTCTTGGACTCCGCGGTGGGTTCGCCGTACGTCGCCGTCAGCGCCTGGACGACGTCCGTCACGTCCTCCAGGTCGCCGAGCGCCTGGAACTGGGCGACGAACCGCGAGTCGGTCATGAACGCGAGGTCACGCGCCACGCCACCCTGGACCTCGGCATGGATCTTGGCGACCACGTCACCGGCGTCGGCCTGGACCAGGCTGTTGCCGATCTTCGTGCCGGTGGTGTCGGCGAACTTCCTGATCGAGGCGTCGAGGGCCGCGTTCGCCGCCTCCGAGTACAGCTTCTGCGACAGCATCCCCAACGAGGAGCCCTTCAACGCCGCCGCGGCGTCGACGAGTGCCTTCGGGACCTCGGCCTGCACCTTGGGCGTCGATGGTGAGGTGTCTCCGCAGGCGGCCAGGCCGGCCGCGCCGAGCAGCCCCACCCCCATTCCCAGAAAGCCGCGCCGGGACTGCAACGCATTGTCACCCATCGACATCTGCCTCCTCCGTCTCGCCTCACCGGAACCCGCCGGGAGAGGCCAGGGAGCGTCACCGTCCCCTGTGGACTTCCGTGCAGGCCGCGTCCGGGAACGGTTGCCTGGTCGGATGGCCTCAGCCCGCTTCCGCCGCGCAGTCATCGAGAAGGTCGCCCCGCCGCCGGCGGGCCCTCCCCGGCCTGCCCCGAGATGCTCATGCCCCGAGCGGCGGAACGTCTACCGGGGCGGCGCTGCGCTCACTCTACACATTTCGGAAAGTCGCGCCTAGGCTTGAACGAAACTCGGGAGATGGCTCCCCCAATTCATTACCACCAATACCGCTAACCGGGATCGGGCTCCGGATCCCCGGTCTGCGCCATTGACGCAGGCGAGCGGCGTGTCGACCGTCCGGCGACCCCGGAACCTCATGCGGGAAGGCGACGGGCCAGTTCGCGCCGGAGCAGGTCACGGCCGGGGCTCAGATAGGCCAGCGGGACCCGGATCTCGTACGGCCGGCTCTGCCCGTACCCCGCCCACTCCCACCGGGCGAGCGGAGGGCGGATCCGGTCCGGGTCGGCCGGCTCGATCACCAGGAACGTCTGCCACCGTCCGCTGATCTCGGCACGCGCGACGTTCGACCACTCGATGACCAGGGTGCGCTCGCCCGGACCCGCCACCTGGAGGTGGTCCGCGGTGAGCCGCAGGGGCAGCCGCGCCTGGTTACCGGCGGACGGCGGACGGGACATCGGCAGGGACAGGTAGAAGAACAGGAACCACGTCAGCGGCAGCCACAGCCCGTCCCACCACGGGTCGCCGGAGGCCAGGTTGACGACCGCCAGCGCCAGCGCCGCCACAGGGACCGCTGTGGCCAGGAAGCCGACCTGACGACCCAGGGAACGGCGGAACTCGATGACGGGAGGCTCATCGGCGGTGGTCACTGCGGTGTGCTGCCCGGCGGTCCGGAGCGCCAAACCCGCCGACCCGTCATGCGCGCCGTCAGTGCAGCCGGCGCTTCCAGTCCCCCGGCACCCGACCCTCGGGGCCGGGCGCGGGCTGGTCGAGCGGGCGCGACTCCGGCCCGGCCAGCTCCGGCCCGCCGGCATAGAACTGATCGTCGGAGTAGTCCCAGAACCACGACTCGCCGGGTTCGAAGCTGCGTACCACCGGATGCCCCGTCGCGGCCGCGTGTGCCGTCGCGTGCTGGCCCGGCGACGAGTCGCAGCAGCCGACCTGGCCACAGGCCGCACACCGGCGCAGGTGGAACCACCACCCACCGGAGGACTCACACTCGACGCAACCCGGACCGCTCGGCGGCACCTCCGGGGCGACACCCACCGCAGTCGCGGTGAGGAGCTTGGGCTGATCTGCCACGGCGTGTTCCTCTCGACTCGCCGCTACGGTACCCGGACTCGCCCGTCGGTGCCCCGCCCCGGTTCCCCCGGCCGGGTGAGCCGGTCGCCCGACCCACGCCCGGGGCGCGCCCGTGGTCCGAGACTGGACCCGACATTCGCTCACCATCCGGAGGTACCCGGCAATGGCCCTCACCACCGCACAGCCCGGCAGGCCGACGGTCGTCCTCGTCCACGGCGCGTTCGCCGAATCGGCGAGCTGGGCCGGGGTGATCGCCATCCTGGCCGACGACGGCTATCCCGCGGTGGCCGTGGCCACCCCGCTGCGCAGTGTCCGGCACGACGCCGACTACCTGCGCGCGGTGCTCACCGGGATCGACGGGCCGGTCGTCCTGGTCGGCCACTCGTACGGCGGGATGGTGATCTCCAACGTGCCGGTCGCGGGCGTCGCCGCGCTGGTCTACGTCGGCGCGTTCGCCCCGGTGGCCGGCGAGAGCGCCGCCGACCTGGCCGGACGGTTCCCCGGCAGTTCCCTGGGCGAGACGCTGGCCCCCGTCAGGCTTCCCGGCGGGAAGACCGACCTCTACATCCGGCAGGACCGCTATCACCAGCAGTTCGCGGCCGACTCGACGGCGGCGCAGGCCGCCGTGATGGCGGTGACCCAGCGGCCGATCACCGAGGCGGCCCTGGGCGAGCCCTCCGGCGAGCCCGCCTGGCAGTCGCTGCCGTCCTGGTTCCTGTTCGGTAGCGAGGACCTCAACATCCCGGTCGCGGCCCACCGGTTCATGGCCGAGCGGGCGGGCTCCCGGCGGACGGTGGAGGTCCCCGGGGGTTCGCACACGGTGGCCATCCCGGAGGCCGCCATGCTCGCCGACCTCATCCGGGAGGCCGCCGACGCCTCCTGACGTCCCCACCGGGACCGGCGTCGGCCGGGAACACCGCAGTCGGCGCGGAGCGGGACAAGGGGGTGGCCACGATCCTGCCGGGGCGTCGGGCCGTGGCCGCTCTTCGGTTTCCCCGACGTCACGCCGACGGCCGGTACCGCGGCTGCTCCGCTTCGCCTACGCTTTGCTACCACGCCATCGCGGTAAGCCGCCGAGACCGATCGCTGATCGTGGTCCGACCTGAGGCGGTGGATGTGGACAGCAGGATCATCGCCCCACGGGACCACGAGGTCGTCGCGGCGATCAATCGACGTACCGGTGCGGGATTGCGGGTCGTCGGCCGGGCTCCGCACGGGAGGCTCGGCGGTGCCATCTACGCCGAGTGGCCGGGTGGCCGACCAGCCGTGGTGACCAGATTCCTGGGCCCGCTCGCCGAGGCCGAACGGACGGTCGAGGTACTCGCCCAGGTCCGCGCCCGCGGCCTGCCGGTGGCCCGGCACGACCTCGTGGTGGACCTCGACGACGGTGTGGTGTTCGTGCAGGAGCGGCTACCCAGTGCGCCGCCCCGGCGACTGACGCCGGCCAGGATGGACGCGATAGTCGAGATCAACGACCGGTTCGCCGGCGCTCTCGCCGGGTGGCCCGATGCCGCGGTGCGGCTGCTGTGCCCCGACTGCGGCACCGGTCCGTGCCTGCGGCACGAGGTGCTCGCCACGCACGGTGCCCGCAGCCGCCATGTGCTGGAGGAGATCCTCGCCATCGGTCGGCGGGAGCCCCGCGAGATGACGGGCGACGACCTGGTGCATGTCGATCTCACCGCGGCCAACGTCCTCTTCGACGACCACGACCGCGCCACCGGAGTCGTCGACTGGAATCTCGGCGCCAGCCGCGGCGATCGGCTCTTCGCCCTCATCCAGACCAGGATCGACCGGGAGTGGTTCGTCCGGGCCGCGGACGCCGACCCGGTGGAGACCGCCGCAGCAGTCCACCTGGACGAGATCCTCGCCCACCGGATCGCCCCCGCCACGCTCCGGCTGTACTGGGCCCACTGGATGCTGCGCCAACTCACCTGGGCGATCCGGTCCACTCCCCCCGACGTGGTCGACTGGCACCTGGACATGATCGAGACGCGGCTGGCGTGACAGTGACCGCTTCCCAGGCCGGGCGTGGGCGGGGACGCCGCCGACGCGACCACGGGAGCGGGCCCGGCCACGAAGCCGTTGATCACCGCCGGGGTGGAAGCTCCGGGGTGATCACCGGTTCCGTGCCGCGCCGCTGCACCGCGCGACCTGTCGCCGCGCCGTGGGGTGCCGCCTCAGATCCGATGATCGACACGAAGCGACACCCCGCCGCGGACCGCCCCTGGCCGGCGTCATCCGCCCAGCGGGAACGCCACACCAGGGGCATCGGAGACCACGGCTTCCCCCGGACACCGCACTGGCACGATCACGTCGAGCCCGGGAACGGCCCCGGTCGGCGCGGCATGGCTGCGCTCGCCCACCACAGCGAGGCAGCAGCCGCTGCTCCCCGAGGCACATTCCCCGACTTCGCCGGTGCGCCCCCGTTCACCGTCGCCCGGCACCGCCGTGTCGTCGTCGCGGGGCCCGGAGTTGTCGGGCTCCCGCCGGGTCCGTCAGAGGTCGGCCAGGATGCGGGCCAGTTCGGCCGGCCGGCTCAGCATCGGCCAGTGCCCGGAGTCGATGTCGACCAGGTCGACCTTCCGGGCCTTGGCGAGTTCGGGCAGGTCACCCGCGTCGAGCATCGCCTGGGCCTGCGCCGGGGTGAACTCGGGGCACACCAGCACGACCGGCACGTCGAACCGCCGCGCGTCGGTCAGCCGGACGGTCCCCCGGGCGACGCCCTCGGGTACCGGGATGGCGGCGGCCAGGAATTCCGCCCGCGTCCGGTCGTCGAGGTCGGCCGCGTCCGCGCCCTCGAAGGGCGCCCAGCCGGGGAAGGGCATCGCCCCGTCCTCGATCGGGAAGAAGTCGGCGTACAGGTCCCCGTCGGCCTGCGGGAACCCGCCGATCAGCACGATCCGGCCCACCGCCGAGGGCCGCGCGTCGGCGATCAACCAGGCCAGGGCGCAGGAGGCCGAGTGCCCCACCACCACCGACCCGGCCGGTGCCGCGTCCACGACGGCCAGCACCGCGGCAACCTGGTCGTCGAGCGTCGCCGACGTGTTCCCGTCCCCCTGACCCGGCAGGTTCACCGCCACCGCGCGTCGCCCCACCCGCGTCAGCTCGGCGACGACGCCGTCCCACGCCGAGGCATCGAGCCACAGGCCGCCGACGAGCACGATCTGTTCATCAGTCATGGCGACAACGTAGCGTCGATTCCGGACGTTCTGCTTCCGGTACCGTCCGGCGGGTGGAGAATGCCGTCAGCCCCACCGCCCGCGCCCTGCGTACGCTCGACATCCTGCGGGACCGCCCCGGCACGACCGCCGGGCAGCTCGCCTCCGATCTCGGCGTGACCGAACGCGCCGCGCGCCGCTACGTCGACATCCTGCGCGAGGCCGGCATCCCGGTCGACTCCGTCCGCGGACCGTACGGCGGCTACCGCCTCGGCCGGGGTGCCCGACTGCCGGCCGTCGTCTTCACCCAGGAACAGGTCATCGGCCTGGTCATGGCCGTACTCGACGGGCAGCCGGCCGCGATCGACGCCGACGGCCTGGTCGGTTCCGCGCTCAGCAAACTCATCCGGGCGCTGCCCGACAGCGTCGGACGGCAGGCAGCGGCGCTGCGGTCGTACGCGGCGGCCGCTTCCGACCGTCGGTCGGCGCCCGCCGACCCCACCACGACGAGCACGCTGGTGGCGGCCGTGGCCGACCGGCACCAGGTGGCCGTCACCTACACGACCGAGAGCGGGGAGTCCTGGGAGGCGGTGGTCGACCCGTGGGCGGTGGTGGTGCGCTACGGCCGCTGGTACCTGCTGTGCCACTCGCACCGGGCGGACGCGATCCGCACGTACCGCATCGACCGGATCGGTGCCGTGCGGCACCTGCCGCAACGGTTCACCCCACCCGACGACCTCGACCCCGTCGCCACCCTGGAGGCGCACCTGGGCTCGGGGTGGAAGTACCCGACCCGGGTGGTGTTCCACGAGCCCTACGAGCGGGTGGCGCCCTGGGTCCGACCGACGATGGGTCGCCTGGAGCCCGCGGGCGACCGCTGCGTCCTCACCGGCAGCACGACCAACACCCGGATGTACGCCCAGGAGTGGCTGGCCGCCGTCCCGTTCGGCTTCACCGTCGAGGAGGGTCCCGAACTGCGGGCCGCCGTCGCCGCCGTCGCCGCCCGCTTCACCGCCGCGTTGGACAGCGAACCGCCGGCACCCCGCTGAACAGCAGGTCCGCACCGTCGGACCGCGTCCGCCGTCAGTAGACGAACGGCCAGCCGGCGGTGTCGTAGCCGAGCAGGTTGATGCCCAGCAACGAGGTGCCGTTGTCGGCGTAGTAGTGGTAGACGAGGACCTCGGCGTCGGTGTCGGTGAACACCGCCTGGTGCCCGGGTCCGTGGATGTTGCCGTGTCCGGCGAGCACCTGGGTGCCGCCGCCGGCGGTCATCGCCACCCCGTTGCGGTCGACGTACGGGCCGGTGACCGAGGTGGACCTGCCCACCATGACCCGGTACGTGCTCGCCGCACCCTGGCAGCACCGGTCGAACGACACCCACAGGTAGTAGTAGTTGCCGTGCCGCACGATCACCGGGGCCTCGATCGCGCCTCCGTTGCGTCCCGCGATGCTGCGCACGGTCGTGTCGGAGCGCTTCCCGGTGGCCGGGTTGAGCGCCACCATCTTGATGCCCGACCAGAACGACCCGAAACTGAGCCACCACCGGCCGGAGGCGTCGACCACCAGGTTCGGATCGATCGCGTTGAAGTTGTCGGAGGTGCGGGATTCGATCACCAGGCCCTGGTTGGTCCAGCTACCGGAGGCGCCGGTGGTGCTGGTGGCCAGGAAGATCGCCGACCGGTTCGAGCCGAACGTCGAGGCGGAGTAGTACAGCCAGTACCGGCCATCTCGGTAAGTCAGGTCGGGTGCCCACAGGTTGCGACTGCCACCGGTGTAGGTCGTGGTCCACGGTGCGCCGTTGGGGAACACCGCACCCGCGTTACGGAACGCGGTCCGGTCACTCGATGTCTTGAGAGCGATGTTGTCACCGGTGTGCGCCAACAGGTAACCACCACCGGGACGCACCACGATCGTCGGGTCGTGCACCCCGACGTCGCCGGTGACCCGGCCCGGACCGGGGTAGGACCCGGGTGGCGTGGTGGGTGTCACCGCCGCCCGGGGCGCGGCGGCCGACGAGGCGGCCGACGGGGACCGTGACCCCACGGCCGCCCCGGCGACCACCACCACGACGGACAGCGACAGCAGCGCCAACCGGCGGACGGTGGAGGAATTGGGTACGGGGATGAGTGAAGTGGTCACGACAGTTCCTTGGGTCGGGTGCCGGGCGGCCCGATGCCGACCGACGCGGAACGTCGACAAACATGTCGAGATCTTTACATCGGCGTTTCTCCGGAAAGTTAACGCTTACATTGAGGGATGTCAACATGCTGTCCCGCCGCCCGCTATCGGTGCCCGCAGCCGAGCCCGTCGGGAAGTCGGCGTCAACAGCCCCTGGCCAGCTTGCCCGGCCAGGGGCCGGCACGCCGCCGGCACCCACCCACGCATGGCCCTCCGTCACCGGGCCCCGGCCAGGATCAGAAAGACGGGACGAAGAATCAAGAGATGGGACGAGGCCACGAACGGCAAGTAACCACAATGAACTGAGATGCTCATCTCCACCCGCAGTATCTCGGTACGACGACAAGTCGCCGACCCTATGCTGGCCACCGGAATGCCTGCGGCCGGCCGGGTGGCAGGAAAACACCAGTACGAGGATCTGCGAATGCGCCGGAAATCTGCTCTGGACAATGGCATCGCCGGCATCGGCACGGAAAATCCCCACGACGGAGCGCCAACCCCCCACCCTGCGGACGCCGCACTCCGATCCGCGGTCGCCGAGGAGCAGGAGTTCCTCGACTCGGCCCTGGCCCGGCGTGACAGTCTCATCGACCACCTGCGGGCCGAACTGTCGGCGGATGCCCTCGACGTGGTGGAACGGGCGCGGCTGCGCATGCTCCGCCAGCAGTACGAGGAGCTGCGGCGGGCGCAGGACAAGCTGGTCTTCGGCCGCCTCGACGGTCTCGACGGCACCGTGCGGCACGTGGGCCGGGTCGGCCTGCGCACCGACGACGAGGACGGTGGGCCGCTGCTGCTGGACTGGCGCGCTCCCGCGGCCCGGCCGTTCTACACCGCGACGGCCGTCGACCCGCAGGGACAGGCCCGACGGCGGCACATCCACACGACGGGACCGGTGGTCGACGGCGTGGACGACGAGCCGCTGGAGGCGGGCGCCGCCACGGAACTCGTCGGTGCGGGGGCTCTGCTGGCCGCCCTGGACCAGCGGCGTACCGGTCACATGTCGACTGCGGTCTCGACGCTGCAACGCGAGCAGGACGACGTCATCCGGGCGGACGCGACCGGACCACTGATCGTGCAGGGCGGTCCCGGCACCGGCAAGACCGTGGTGGCCCTGCACCGCGTCGCCTACCTGCTGTTCACCCACTCGGCGATCGCCGACCAGGCGGTCCTGGTCCTCGGCCCCTCCCCACGGTTCCTCCGGTACATCGCCCAGGTGCTGCCCGCGCTCGGTGAGACCGCCGTCGTCTCGGCGACCTGCGACACCCTGCTGCCCGACATCCACGTGGGCCGCGGCGAGAGCCGGATTCTCGCCGAGATCAAGGGCCGCGCCCTCTGGCAGGCCGCGCTCGAGAGCTACGTCACCGCGCTGCTCCCCCGGCCCCGCGCGCTGCGACTGCGCTGGGAAGGCGAGTTCCACGTCATCCCCGCCACGGCAGTGGCACAGGCGCTCGCCTCGGTGCAGGGACGCCCGTACCACCGGGCCCGCGAGGCGTTCGCCGAGCAGCTGCACCACCTCCTGGCCGAAGCCGTCGTCGCGCAGCGCGAGGCGCTGCTGCACGAGATGGAGGAGGGCTTCGAGGACATCCTCGCCCGCGTCGACAGGAGCGTGCAGCGCGACCATCAGCCCGGCGGACCCACCGGCAGTGACATCGACGGACTGCTCTCCGAGGAGGAGGTGGAGGACCTTCGCCGTCGGATCGCGGAGAACGCGACCATCGCCCGGTTCGTCGAGTCATGGTGGCCCACCCTCGACACCGGGAGCCTCCTGGGTGATCTCCTGACCGACCACGCCCGGTTGGCCCGTTTCGCACCCCAGTTGTCCACGGCGGAGATCGCCGCCGTCTCGGCCGAGCCGGCACCCTGGGCACCGAGCGACATCCCCCTGCTCGACGCCCTCGCCGACCTGCTGGGCGAGATCGAGGCCCCGCCGCCGCAGGGCGAGTTCGTCGCCGACCACGCCCGCCGGCAGCGCGGCTGGGTGTACGGCCACGTCGTCATCGACGAGGCGCAGGAACTGTCCGAGATGCAGTGGCAGATGGTCCTGCGTCGGTGCCCCGGTCGCTCCATCACCGCGGTCGGCGACATCGACCAGGCGGAGGCGGCGCACCGGCACACCACCTGGGCACAAGCGGTGCAGGCAGCCTTCGGAGACCGCTGGACCGCTGCGGAACTGACCATCTGCTACCGGACCCCGCGGGAGGTCATGGACCTCACCGGACCCGTCCTGAGGCAGGCCGGAAGCCACAACACCCCGCCACGGGCGGTGCGCTCCTGCGGCATCGCCCCCTGGGTGCTCACCGTCGCACCTGCGGAGCTTGCCGACACCACCGCCCGGCTGGTGCGACAGCTACGGCAACGGTGGCACGGTGGCACGGTGGGCGTCATCGCCCCCGCCGACCGCATCGCCGAACTCCGCTCCGTACTGGCCGACGTGCCGGTGCTCACCGCGACCCAGTCCAAGGGACTGGAATGGGATGCGGCGCTCCTCGTCGACCCCCAGGGCATCGCCGCCGCGCCGCGCGGCTGGAACGGCCTCTACGTCGCGCTCACCCGGTGCACCCAGGAACTCGGACAGTTGGTTCTCGGCTAGCGGCCGCCGTACGCGTCGACAGGGGTTTCGGGTGTGCCGCCGGCGGCCGGTCACGGCTGGCGCAGGGTGGCCAGGGCACCGCCCCAGGCCACCACCTGGTCGAGCATCCGGCGCAGGATGTCCTCCTGGTGCTCGGCCGGCAGCACCTCGCCGCCCGCGCCGAACTCGGTGAAGTAGTTCAGACAGACCTGGTCGCGGACGTCGGCGACGTGCAGTTCGGCCAGCACCGCCCGCAGGTGCTCCACGGCGCGGGTGCCACCGTTGAGGCCGTAGCCGACAAAACCCGCCGACTTGTTGTGCCACTCGGTGTAGAGGTAGTCGATCGCGTTCTTCAGCACGGCGGTGTAGGAGTGGTTGTATTCCGGGGTGACGAAGACGAACCCGTCGTACGACGCGATGGTCTCGGCCCAGCGGCGGGTGTGTTCGCCGGTGTAGTGCTCGGCGCCCATCGCAGCCGGGACCGGCTCGTCGAGGTGCGGCAGGTCGTGGTCGGCCAGGTCGACGATCTCGTAGACCGCGTCGCCCCGCTGGGCGGCCAGCGTCTGGACCCACCGGGCCACCGCCTCGCCCCGTCGTCCCGGTCGGGTGCTGCCGATGATGACGGCGATACGCATGACATGACCTCCTGATCGATGGAACGTGTTCGGTGGCGTCCCGGTCACCGGGCCTCCACACGTCGGGCGCGTCGCTGCGCGCGGGTCAGCCAGGTGGCGACGACGAGGGCGACCGCCGCCATCCCGGTCAACCACCGGAAGGTGACCCGGAAGGCCGCGGCGACCTCGGCGTCGGAACCGGCGTCCGCCAGCGCGCCGGAGAGCACCACCACGCACAGGGCACTGCCGATTGCACCGCCGACCCGGGACAGGGTGTTCACCTGCGAACTGGCGTCCGGCATCTGGTGGGACCGCACCCGGGCCAGCGCGGCCGAGACGGCGGGTGAGCCGGCCAGCGCCAGACCGACGCCCCGGACGACCTGGAGGGCCTCGACGAGGACGAGGTCGGGGTCGGCCGGCAGCAGCGCCATCGGAATCGTGCCGACCACGACGACCACCAGGCCGATCAGGGCCACGACGCCGCCACCGTGGACGTCGGTCAGCCGGCCGGCGACGGGAAACGTCACCGCAGCGGCGAGGCTGAACGCCATCAGCAGCAGCCCGGTGTCGATGATGCCCCGCCCCATCCCGACCTGGAAGTAGAGCGGCATCACGATCAGCCCGCTGAACAGGGCAGCGCCGGAGAAGACGATGGTGCCCGCGGCGGCGGCGTAGACCGGGTCCCCGGCCAGGCGTAGGTCCATCAGCGGCTCGTCGGCGCGCAACGACCGGTGGACGAAGAGCGCCAACGCGACCAGCGCGGCCACCAGTGGCACCAGCACCGCCGGCGCGAGCAGCCCGGCGCGGTCCATCGCCGCGGTGACGGCGTAGGTGAGTAGCGGCAGTCCGAGGGCGACCAGCAGCAGGGCCGGCAGGTCGAGCCGGCCGGCATGGCCTGCCTCGCCGCGCGGGACCACCCGCAGGGCCAGCAGCAGTCCGACGATCCCGATCGGCACGTTGATCAGGAACATCCAGTGCCAGGAGAAGTTGTCGATGAGCAGGGCGCCGATGATCGGTCCGAAGGCCGGGGCCAGGATCGACGGAACGCTGGAGAGAGCGATCACCCGACCCATCCGCTCCCGGCCGGCGATCTGACCGAGGATGGCCATTCCGGCGGGGATGAGCAGTCCACCGGTGAGCCCCTGGAGCACCCGGGTGACGATGAGCAGCTCGGCGCCGCGGGCGAGCGCGCATGACGCGGAAGTGAGGGTGAACCCGACCAGCGACCAGAGCCAGAGCCGGCCGGCCCCCATCCGCCGGCTGAGCCAGCCGCAGACCGGCAGCGTCGCGGCGAGCGCCAGCAGGTAGCCGCTGTTGATCCACTGCGCCTCGGTCAACGAGGCGCCCAGGTCGCGCCCGATGGCCTCGATGCCGACGTTGACCAATGAGGTGTCGAGGCCGGTCAACACCGAGCCCGAGGCGAGGACGACCGCGATCCACCACACCGAGGCGGGCACCGCCGTGGTGGGGGCACGACCCGTTGCGGTGGCCGTACCCGCGTTCCCGCTGGCTGCCGTCATCACCATCCCGATCAGAGGAATTGTTGGACCTCCAACGATACCGGAAAATCGTTGGAGGTCCAACGTTTAGGTACACTGGGCCGGTGACAGAGCGGACCGAACTCACACCGGGGGCACCGCCGGCCCGGCTCCGGCGGCTGACCAGTTGGCTGCTCCACCACGCTGCGGCCCGCGCCAGCCGGACCGTCGGCCGCCACCTGGACCGCCCGGCCGACCGGATGCGGTACGCCATCCTCGCCGCGCTCGACGAGTTCGGCGGCACCAGTCAGGCGGAACTGTGCCGCCGGCTCGGCATCGACCGGGGCGACGCCGTCTCCACGCTCAACGGGATGGAGGCCGACGGGCTGCTCCGCCGCGAACCGGACCCCGCGGACCGACGTCGCAACGTCGTCCACATCACCGCCGCCGGGACCGCCCGGATGCGGGAGCTGGACGTCCTGGTCGACGACGCCCAGGAGGAACTGCTCAGCGGGTTCACCCCGGCCGAACGCGCCCAGATCAGCCGCCTGCTGCACCGGCTGAGCGACCTGCCGCCGAGCTGAGTCACCAGGCCACCGGCCCGCCGAACGCACTGCTCGCTGGTGCGAGACGTCTCCACCCCTAAGAGCATCCTAGGACATTAGGGTGCCGCGTCGGATGGCCATCGTCGGGCTGGTGAGGGCGTCATGAGGTCAGGCAGCCCCGACCGGGACGGTGCCGACCGGCCGGGACGGGTCACGATCCGCAGAGCGGGCAGGTCCGGGTCGACGACGTCGAAGGACGCCGGCCGCGGATACCGCAGCATCCGGACCGGCGGCCACCGCCGGGTGCGCGGGTCGTCGCGTCTCCCACCACATGCGGGGCGCGGTGGGTGACAGCCACACGGTGACCTCGGTGTCGCCGTCCGGCCGGACGGCGACCAGGTCGACGCCGACGTTGATCGACCTGCGGCAGTCGCGCACCGCACCCGACGTCCCCGGGCACCGCTGCGATCAGAGACCGCGGTCCCCGCGCAGGAAGCACGACAGCAGTTGCCGGAACTCGTGCGGGTGCTCGATCGCCGGCACGTGCCCGCACCGGCCGAGCACGTGCAGACGGGCATCGGCCAGGTGTGCGAGCAGGGGCCGGGCCGCCGTCGCGAGCGGGGTGACCCGGTCGTCGACGCCGTGCACGAGCAGCACGGGCGCGCGGATCGCGGCCAACGTCTGCGCCGGGAGGGTGAGGTCGTCGACCCAGCGCGCCCGGGGTGGCGGGAACAACGACGCGTATGCGGCCTCCCCCGCCCGCATCGCGTCCGCGCGGGCGTCGACGGCCGCATCGGTCACGAGCGCCTGGTCGAGGACGAGGCGACTCAGCATGTCCCGTGCCCCGATCGGGCCGGCGGGGGCGGCCCAGAGCGCGTCGAGGTCGGCGGACAACGGTGCCCCGGGGGCGCCCATCGTCGCGACCGCCACGACCCGGGTGACCTGCTGGGGGCGGGCGGCCGCCAACGCCAGCGCCACGGCACCGCCCATGGAGTGACCCACCACGGCGTAGTGCGCGATACCGAGGGCCTCCATCAGGCCCGCGGCCTGCTCCGTCCACAGCCGGAGTCCGCCCCTGGAGCCCGCCGGGACAGGTGTACGGCCGAACCCCGCCTGGTCGGGCGCCACCAGGTGCCAGGACGTCTCCAACGCCTGCGCGGTGGTCGCCCAGGCTCCGGACCCGGTCGTGCCGGGTCCGGAGCCGTGCAGCATCAACACCGCGGGCCCCGCGCCGCTCTCCATGAGGTGAACGGGGGAGCCGTCGACGGTGACGGTCCGATGTGCCGTCACCGGCGCGGGGCCGGGTGTGCTCACCTCGACGATGAATCGACGGACTTCGAGAAGAGCTCCATCATCGCCCTGCCGAACTGCGGCATGTCGTGCCATCCCCGACAGGAGACGAGGTTGCCGTCCACGACGTCGGGCGCGTCGATGACCGTCGCGCCCGCGTTCTCCATGTCACCGGTGATGGGGGCAAAGCACGCCGTCTTCCGGCCCTTCAACAGCCCGTACACCGCCGGCACCTGCGCGCCGTGGCAGACCAGCGCGATAGGAAGGTTGCGCGCGAAGAAGTGCTCGGTGATGCGCCTGACGTCGGCGTCGGCCCGGATCCACTCGGGGGCACGTCCCCCGGGGATGATGAGGGCGTCGTAGCGCTCGACGTCGACCTCGGCCCAGGGCACGTCGACCGGCAGCTTCCGGCCGATCTTCTCCACGTAGGCGTCGGAGTCGGGGTCGAACTCGTGGATGACCAGTTGCACGTCACGCATCGTCCGTGACGAGACGTCGACGTCCCAGCCGCCTTCCTGCACGCGGTAGTAGGGGTACATGGTGTCGAGTTCCTCGGCGGCGTCGCCGGTCAGGAGCAGCGCTCTGGGCACCTGCTTCTCCTCGCGTCTGGTGGTGGGTGAGGTGGAAGCGATCCAATCCGATCCAATCCGATTGGGCTAGCATTCCCGTGCCCCGCCCGCCCGTCAAGCCTCTACCGCCATCGCGTCCGCGCCCCTGAGTTCGTCGAAGAACCGCCGGAAACGTTCGCCGGAGAGCAGGATGTGCCGACGCATCGCGTAGGCGGCGGCGTCCGGGTCACGCGCGGCGATCCCGGCCACCACCTCCTCGTGCTCGGCCATGGCCAGGTGGGTGACCTGGGCGTCGTGGTGCAGCCGGAAGAGGTGTACGTGACTGTGCAGCCGGGCGAGCGCCTCCCGGATGACCTGGTTCTCGGCGCTCTGGGCGACGAGATCGTGGAAGGCGGCGTCGCGTAGCCCGAAGGCGCCGTAGGCCGTGGGCCCGTTGCCCCCCTCCAGTTCCGCCATCTCCTCCAGCATTCGTCGCAGGCCGGCCACCTGCGCCGAGGATGCGCGTTCCGCGGATCTCCGCGCGGCGGCCGGCTCGAGGAGCAGGCGGACCTCGAGCATGTCCTCGAATCGGTGCCGGGTGATCTGCGGGGGAATGCGGTAGCCGGCATGAGGCACCCGCACGACCAGGCCCTCGGCCTCCATGCGGTTCAGCGCGTCGCGGATCGGCGTCTGCGAGACCCCCAGCTCGCGCGCCAGGACGTCGATCGTGACGCGGGAGCCAGGCTCGATCCGTAGCGACATGAGCTGTCCGAGCAGCGTGTCGTACACCTCGTCGGCAAGCCGGCCGCCAGCTCGTCCCGGCGACGTTCCGCCCGGCACGCCCCTGCGGCCCCGCGCGACCATCGCTTCGTCGTCCATCGTGACGTGGGGTCCTCTCTTGCACCTTCGGGAACCTGTTGACATCAGTCACGACGCTGCGACATGCTGACGCCCCCCACCAGATCGTATAGGAAACGTGACGGACGCCCGTCACTTTGCACCGTCGCCGTAACGCCTGCCATCGCTCCACTCGATCAACTGGAGCTCCATGAGCATGCTCGACGTCCTGCCCGGCTCGTCACCGGGCCACCGATGGGCCGACGTACCTCTCGACGGCATGACGGCCCGGCAGGTCGCGGCGCGCCCGTGACGCCGGTCCACGGGTCGGCCCGACACCACGCCTGAACCACCCAGCACCTGCTCGGCGAGGCACATAGCGAGGCGCTAGAAGTCCCCACCACCACCAGAAAGCAGGTACCACGATGCGGCATCCGAAGCGAATTGGACGAACATCCGTTTCTGGCCGAAAGGTGCAGTTGGCGACGGCGGCCATGCTGCTGGTGGCCACGACCCTGGTGGCGTGCGGCGACGGCCAGGACGACGACGCGAAGGTGAGCGCCCCGAAGGCTCCGGCGACCATCCCGGAGCTCACCAAGGACCCGCTGACCCTCAGCTTCATCTGGTTCGACTGGCCCCCCGCCCACGCCCTGGAGGACTTCGCGAACGCGGAATACAAGAAGGAACGGCCGAACGCGACCATCAAGGTCAACACCGTGCCGAACGCGAACTGGCACGACGCGATGTTCACCCAGTTCGCCGCGCGCAAGACCGACTTCGACATCGCGATCCTGGACTCGCAACACATCGGCGAGGCCGTGACGAACGGCAACATCCTCGACCTCACCGACTTCGTCAAGAAGAACATCGACGTCAAGGCCTACGACCCGTACCTCCTGGCGGCCTACGGCCAGTTCCCCCAGGCGGAGACCGGCAAGCGCGACGAGAACGCCAGCCTGTACGGGCTGCCGCTGCTCGGCGACACCTGGACGATGATCTACCGCAAGGACCTGATCGGCGACAAGCCCCCGCAGACCTGGGACGAGATGATCTCGGTCGCCGCGAAGTGCCAGGCGAACAACCCCGGCGTCAGCGGGCTGGCCTTCCACCAGGCCAACGGCTCCGACGCCGCGGCCGTCACCTACAACACGGTCAACGGCGTCTACGGCGGCAACCTCTGGGACCCCAAGAGCCGCAAGATCGACGGCGTCCTCAACGACACCGCGGGCCATGAGGCGATGGACGTCCTGGTCAACAAGATGAAGCCGCTGACCGCCAAGGGCTCCGGCAACTGGTTCATCGACGAGGTGAACGCGTCGGTCGCCCAGGGCAAGGCCTGCATCGCGTTCAACTGGATCGCCGCGAGCGGCGGCCTGCTCGATCCGTTGCAGTCGACGCTCGGCACCACCCGGGAGCAGATCCTCGACAAGCTGGGTTTCGCCACCCTGCCGAGCCAGAAGACGAACCTGGTTCCGCTCGGCGGCATGGGGATGCACGTGTCGGCCTACTCCCCCACGGCGAAGCAGGCGGAGGCCCTGAACTTCATGCAGTGGTTCGAGCGGGCCGATGTCCAGAAGAAGTGGGCCGCAGCCGGTGGCGTGCCCTCGCGTACGGACGCCCTGGAGTCGCCCGAGTTCCTCAATGCCGGGCCGTTCAACCAGGTGTACACCGACTCGGTGCCCCGGATGCGGGACATGTGGAACGTGCCTGAGTACGCGCGCCTCGTCGACATCGAGAACACCAACGTCAACGCGGCGCTCAACGGCGCGAAGAAGCCGAAGGAAGCGCTCGACGACATCGCCAAGGAGCAGCAGGGCGTGCTCGACTCCAGCAACCGCAAGGGCGGCGGAGGACTGTGAGTGACCCCGCCCCTGCGACGACCGACCGCCCCGGGCAGGTGGCGTCCGCGACGCCACCTGCACCGGGCCGGTCCCGCCGCCGGCTGAGCGACCGCGGGCTCGCCGTGGTCTTCATCTCCCCCGCGCTGCTGCTGTTGCTCGGCATGTCGGTGTTCCCGTTGCTGTGGGCGTTGTACCTGTCGTTCACCGACTACTCGGCCACCCGCGGCGGGCCCGCCCGTTTCGTCGGCTTCGGGAACTACACCGCCATCCTGACGTCGGCGCAGGTCCACCAGCGGGCCCTAACCACGCTGATCTACGTGGTCGGCGCGGTCACCCTGCAGACCGTGCTCGGGTTCACCATCGCCTACCTGATCTCCCGGCGCACGCACGGGCGGGGACTGCTGACCACGCTGTTCCTGGTGCCGATGATGCTGTCGCCGGTCGTGGTCGGGCTGTTCTGGCGGTTCATGCTCGACGCGCAGTTCGGCGTGATCAACAGCATGCTCGGCTCGCTCGGCCTGGGGCAGGTGGAGTGGCTCACCCGGCAGCGGACGGCACTGGTTTCCCTGATCGTGGTCGACACCTGGCAATGGACGCCGTTCATCATGCTCATCGCCCTCGCCGGCCTCACCGCGGTGCCCAGGTACCTGTACGAGGCCGCCTCGATCGACCGGGCGTCCGAGTGGTTCCGGTTCCGCACCATCACCCTTCCGCTGGTGTGGCCGCTGCTGCTCATCGCCGTGTTGTTCCGGGCCATCGAGGCCTTCCGGCTGTTCGACCTCGTCTACATCCTCACCAGCGGTGGTCCGGGTGTCTCCACCGAGACGTTGTCGTTCCACGTCTACAAGGTCGCGTTCCTGGGCTTCAACACCGGCACCGCCTCGGCGTACGGAATCCTCATGGTCCTCGTCGTCATCGTCCTCACGCAGCTCTACCTGCGCTACCTCAACAAGCTCAAGGAGGGCTGATGGCCGTCTCCGTCGACAAGGCCGTGGCCGCGGGTCCCGCCCGGGACCGCCCGCCCCGCGTGCGTCGCCGCGGCGGCCGGGGCCGGGGCCGGTCGCTGCTGGAGGTCGTGCTGCTGACCGTGCTGGCCGTCGTGATGCTCTTTCCGGTGCTCTGGATGATCGAGACGTCCATCAAGGAGAACCGCGACGTCTACGCCATCCCTGCGGAGTTCATCGGCTTCACGGTCACCCTGGACCATTTCAAGGATGTCTTCGTCGCCGGCGACGGCGGTCGTTCGGCGCTGTCCGTCGCGTTCCTCAACTCGGTGGTGGTCGCCGGGGTCTCCACGGTGCTGGCCACCGTGCTGGGGGTCCCGGCGGCCTGGGCCTACTCGCGCTTCACGCTGAGGGCCAAGAAGGACCAGTTGTTCTTCATCCTGTCCACCCGCTTCATGCCGCCCGTGGTGGTCGTGGTGCCGATCTTCCTCATGTACCGCCAGGTCGGACTCATCGACACCAAGCTCGGCCTGATCCTCATCTACGCCGCGTTCAACGTCCCGTTCACGATCTGGATGATGAAGGGGTTCGTCGACGAGGTGCCCGCGGAGTACGAGGATGCCGCCATGCTCGACGGCTACACCCGTCTGCAGGCGTTCTGGAAGTTCACCCTGCCCCTGCTCGTGCCCGGCATCGCCGCGACGGCGGTCTTCGCGCTCATCTTCTCGTGGAACGAGTTCGTGTTCGCCATCTTCCTCACCTCCAGCGACAGCGTGCGGACGGCCCCACCGGCCATCGCCGGCCTGATCGGTGGCACCACCGTGGACTGGGGTCTGGTGGCCGCCGCCTCGGTGGTGTTCGCCCTGCCGGTGCTCGTCTTCGCCTACCTGGTGCGTCGGCACCTCGTCGCCGGTGTGACGCTCGGGGCGGTGCGACGCTGATGGCGGGCATCGAGGTGACCGCGCTGCACAAGCGCTACCCGGACGGGACGGTCGCGGTCGACCACGTGGACCTGTCCATCGGCGACGGCGAACTGTTCGTGATGCTCGGCCCTTCGGGTTGCGGCAAGACGACCACGCTGCGCGCCATCGCCGGCCTGGAGAGGCAGACGTCGGGCGACATCCGCATCGGCGACACGCTGGTCAACGACCTGCCGCCCGCCGAGCGGGACATCGCCATGGTGTTCCAGTTCTATGCGCTCTACCCGCATCTGCGGACCCGCGACAACCTGGCGTTCCCGCTGCGGGCCGAGGGACTGCCCAAGCCGGAGGTGCACGCGCGGGTCGAGGAGGCGGCCCGGTTGATGCGACTCGGTCCGCTGCTGGACCGGCGACCGCGTCAGCTGTCCGGCGGGGAGCAGCAGCGGGTCGCGCTCGCGCGCGCCCTGGTGCGACGACCGCGCGCATTCCTCATGGACGAACCTCTCACCAACCTGGACGCGGAGCTGAGGGCGGACATGCGCACGGAGATCAAGCACCTACAGGGGGAACTGGGGGCGACGATGGTCTACGTCACCCACGACCAGGTCGAGGCGATGTCGCTCGGTCACCGGATCGCCATCCTCCACAAGGGCCGCGTGGAGCAGATCGGCACGCCGCTTCAGGTGTACGACCGGCCGGCGAGTCTCTTCTGCGCCGCGTTCATCGGCTCCCCGCCGATGAACCTCATCGAGGTGGAGGTGGCCGACGGGACGCTGCGCGGTAAGGGCGGACTGACCCTCACGCCACCGCCGGGACTGCCGCGCGACCGTCGCCTGGTCGCCGGCGTGCGGCCGGAGGCGCTGGAGGTCACCGCACCGGAGGCGGAACGGTCGGTTCCGGCCCGCGTGGTCTCGGCGGAGTGGCTGGGCGACGAGATCATCTACGTGGTCGACCACGGCGGCCAGCAGGACGTACGGGTGCGGATGCCACCGACCGTCCGGTTCGCCGCTGACGCACCGGTCGGGCTACGGCACACCGGCGGGACCCCGGCGGTCTACGACGTGAGCACGGAAGAGCTGGTGGCCTGATGGGAACCGTTGCGGTGCAGGGGCTGCGCAAGTCCTTCGGCAAGGTCCAGGCCCTGGACGGGGTGACGCTGGACGTACCGGACGGCGCGTTCTTCGTGGTGCTCGGACCCTCCGGGGCGGGCAAGACGACGACCCTGCGCGCGATCGCCGGCCTCGACAAGCTGGACGCCGGGTCGGTGCACCTGGACGGCAAGGACGCCACCGGGGACGCCCCGGCCGCCCGCGACCTGGCCATGGTCTTCCAGAACTACGCCCTCTATCCGCGACACACCGCGTTCGAGAACATCGCGTCGCCGCTGCGGGCACGCCGCTGTTCATCGCGCGAGATCGCCGCTGCGGTCGAGCGGATGTCGCGCCTGCTGCACATCGAACGTCTGCTGCAGCGTCGTCCCGCGCAGTTGTCCGGCGGGGAGATGCAGCGGGTCGCCCTGGCCCGGGCGCTGGTCCGCAGTCCGCGCGCGTTCCTCATGGACGAGCCGCTGACGAACCTCGACCTCAAGCTCCGCGTCGAGATGCGCACCGAGCTCACCCGCATCCACCGCAGCCTCGGAGCGACCTTCGTCTACGTGACCAACGACCAGGTCGAGGCGCTGTCGATGGCCGACCAGGTCGCGGTCCTCCGGGAGGGGAAGGTGCAACAGGTGGGCACGCCGACCGAGGTGTACGAGCGTCCCGCCAACCGGTGGGTCGCGGGATTCGTCGGGAGCCCGCCGATCAGCCTGCTCGTCTGCCGCGCCGAGGGGGATCGCCTGGTCGGTGCGGCAGGCTGGACGCTGCCCCGGCCCCGCTGGGCGACGGCGCAGGACGGTCGTGCGCTGCTGCTGGGCCTGCGTGCGGAGGACCTGTCCGTCGAGCAGCGTGGGGACGCGTCGTTGGCGGGAGAGCTCTACGGGCTGGAGCCGCTCGGTGACCGGACGGTGGTCGACGTCCGGGTGGGGACGGAGATCCTCAAGGTCAAGGCACGACCCACCGTCGTCGGCACGCCGGGCGAGCGGCTGCGGGTCACGGTCGACCTGGACCGTGCGCACCTGTTCGATGCGGACACCGGGCTGTCGCTGTCCGGAGCCGGGCGGTAGCCGCGCCGGGCGGCGACGGCACCATGCGCCAGCGCGCGGCCGTCGCGCCTCGGCGGGCCGCCACCGGTGAGGACGGATGACCCTTCCTTGCCCGCGCGCCGCGCGATCGCCGAGGCACGCCGGACATCACCACGACGATCACAGGAGGCGACGCAATGAGTGACCCGATGGACGTCCTGGCCCCGGAGCACCGGCGGCTGCGGATCGGCGACACCTGGCGTGACGCCGCGAGCGGCGCCACCTTCGCCGTCGAGGACCCCGCCACCGGTAAGACCATCGCCGAGGTGGCGGACGCCGGCGTCGTCGACGGGCTCGCCGCTCTGGACGCGGCGAGCAGGGCGATGGCGGACTGGGCGGCGACCCCGCCGCGGAAACGGTCAGAGCTGTTGACCGCGACGTACCGGGCCCTGACCGGGCGGTCCGAGGAGATCGCCCGGCTGATAACGCTGGAGATGGGCAAGCCGCTCGCCGAGGCGCGGGCAGAGGTGGCCTACGGCGCCGAGTTCTTCCGTTGGTTCGCCGAGGAGGCGGTACGCGTCGAGGGGCGCTACGGCACCGCTCCCGCAGGTGGATACCGCATCCTCACCGTGCCGAAGCCGGTCGGACCGTGCGTCTTCGTGACGCCCTGGAACTTTCCGTTGGCCATGGGCGCCCGCAAGATCGCTCCCGCGCTGGCCGCGGGCTGCACGACGGTCACCAAGCCGGCCGGCCAGACCCCCCTCACCATGCTGCTGCTGGCCCGCATCATGGAGGAGGTCGGCGTACCCCCGGGCGTGGTCAACGTGGTGACCACCAGGCGCTCCGGCGAGGTGGTCTCGGCGCTGCTGGCCGACACCCGGACCCGCAAGCTGTCGTTCACCGGGTCGACCGAGGTCGGGCGGGTACTGCTGCGACAGGCTGCGGACAACGTGCTGCGTACCTCGATGGAACTGGGCGGCAACGCGGCCCTGATCGTGTGTGCCGACGCCGACCTGGACGTCGCGCTCGACGGCGCCATGGTGGCCAAGATGCGCAACATCGGGGAGTCCTGCATCGCGGCCAACCGGATCTACGTCGAGGAGCCGGTACGCGAGGAGTTCGTCGCGCGTTTCACCGCGCGGATGGGTGCGCTCTCGGTGGGCCCCGGTCTCGACGACGGTGTGGACGTCGGGGCGTTGATCGACGACGCCTCGGTCACCAGGATCGACGAGTTGGTCGCCGATGCGGTCGCGCGCGGCGCCCGGGTCCTGGTGGGCGGCGAGCGTCCGGCCGGGCCGGGCCACTTCTACCCACCCACGGTCCTCGTCGACGTGCCCGACGATGCGCGGATGCTGGGGGCGGAGATCTTCGGCCCGGTGGCGCCGGTCATCTCGTTCACGTCCGACGACGAGGTGCTGGCGAAGGCCAACGACACCGAGTACGGCCTGGTCGGGTACGTCTTCACCCGTGACCTGCAGCGGGCGCTCCGGTTCGCCGAGGGGCTGGACACCGGGATGATCGGCATCAACCGTGGCCTGATATCGGACCCGTCGGCCCCGTTCGGCGGCGTGAAGCAGTCCGGGATCGGCAAGGAGGGGTCGCACGAGGGCATCCTGGAGTACCTCGACCTCACCTACGCGGCGATCGACCTACCGTGACCGGCCTGCCGCTGCGGGCGTCCGCCGGGGATCACCGCGCCCTGTGCCCACCTGACCTGCCCGGTCTCCGCCCGGCAGGCGTCCACGCGGCCCGGGTGGCCGACCTTGCCGACGCCCTCGGGGTCCCGCAGGTGACCTGGCCGTCCGCCCCGCACATCGCCGCCGACGTTCCGGAGAGGCACCGACATGCTTGAGACCGTCCGCGGACCGCGCCAGCTGATAGTGGGCGAAGGGGTCGCACAGAACATCCCCCGGGTGGTGGCCGAGAGTGGCTCGCGGGTCCTCATCGTGACCGACCGGGTCCTGCTCGGGCAGCCGGGCGTGGCCGGGATCGTGGCCGCCGTGCGGGAGCGGGTCGAGGTCGTCGAGGTGTTCTCCGACGCGACCCCGGACGTGCCACTCACCGATGTCGAGCTGGCCGTCTCGGCGGCCGCCGCGGTGGACGCCGACGTGATCCTCGCCATCGGGGGCGGCACGGTGATCGACCTCGCCAAGATCGTCGGCGTCATCCGGCGGCACGGTGGGACGCCGCGCGACTTCTACGGCGAGTCGCGGGTGCCGGGACCGACGATTCCTCTCATCGCGGTCCCCACGACGTCGGGCACCGGCTCCGAGCTGACCCCCGTGTCGGTGCTGACCGACCCGGACCGCGCGCTGAAGGTGGGGGTCTCCAGCGTCCACATCGTGCCCGACTTCGCCATCGTCGACCCCGAACTCACCTACACCTGCCCGGCGACCGTCACCGCCCACTCCGGCATCGACGCGTTCTGTCACGCGGTGGAGAGCTACACCGCGCGACCCCGACCCCACGGACCGCGCGACCCGGTGGAGCAGGTGTTCCTCGGCCGCAACCCGGTCACCGACCACTACGCGCTCCGGGCCGCGGAGCGGATCGCCCGGAGCCTGCGTCGTGCCGTCAGGGACGGCGGGGACACGCAGGCGCGGGCGGACATGTCCTACGGGGCCGTGCTCGCAGGACTCGCCTTCTCCCACGCGGGCAACGCGGCCCCGCACGCTCTCCAGTACCCCATCGGCGCGGCCACGCACACGCCGCACGGCCTGGGCGTCGGGCTGCTGCTGCCCTATGCGCTGGACGCGGCCAGGGCTGCCATCGGCGACCGGTTGGCCGTCCTCGCCGGGGTGTGCGGGCTCGACGTGGCCGACGCCTCGGACGACGAGGCCGCCGAGGCGTTCCTCAGCTGGCTCGACGGGCTCCTCGCCGACATCGGCATCCCGCCCACCCTGGCGGACATCGGCGTGGCCCGCGCCGACCTCCCACGCTTCGCGGAGATGGCCGGTGGCGTCACCCGCCTGATCCAGAACCATCCCGGCCCGACCGACACGGCCAGCCTGACCGCGATCCTCGAAGCAGCCTGGACCGGCGATCGGACCTGACAGCGACAGTGACCGGCCTTTCCCGCGGCTTCGCGCAGGTCGTGCCGCAGGTGCCAGCTGTCCGCGACAGAGGCCGCACCCATTAATTCATTGACGATCGTCATTTGACACATCGATTGACATGGATCTATGGTGTGGCGAATCGATTCGCGAGCCCGTGCAAACCCTGTCTGAGTTGGCCTGTTTGCCTGGTCAGCAGTTCGGCCGTGGGCCAACCCCCCGGCGACCGGGCTGGCCGACACCGTAGAGCGTCACCTCCACATCCGACGCTCGACACACGGTGCGGCGCGGGCCGGCGGAATCGACGAGGCGACCGGGGGTGACCCCGGGAGGCCCACCGCCAAGGCGCAGACGTGGGGAAACGGTGCTCCGCCACCCGGTCGCCGAGTTGGTCCGCAGCCCGATGAGGTCTCCAGGACAGAAGGAGTTGAAGGTCGTGAAACACCGGTCAACCGCGGCGACCGTGGCAGCTGCCGCGGTCGCCCTCACCATGGCCGCCGGTCTGGCCATCAGCGGCGGACTCGCCTCCGCAGCCACCCACACCGCCGCCCTGGCCACCACCGCCGGCTGCGGAAAGGCGCCCACCCTCACCAGCGGCACCCACACCATCTCCAGCGGCGGCCGTAGCCGCAGCTACATCCTGCGCATCCCCGACACCTACGACAACAATCACCCCTACCGGCTGGTCTTCTCCTTCCACTGGGTCGGCGGTACCGCCGAACAAGTGGACAACGGCAGCACCAGTGGCATCGAATGGTCCTACTACGGGCTTCGTGTCGACAAGTACGGCAAGTCCAACACCATCTTCGTCGCCCCCCAGGGCATCAACAACGGCTGGGGCAACAGCAACGGCCAGGACCTCACCTTCGTCGACGACATGACCCGGCAGATCGAAAGCAGCCTCTGCGTCGACACCACCCAACTCTTCGCCTCCGGGTTCAGCTACGGCGGCGCCATGGCTTATGCCATCGCCTGTGCCCGCGCCACCGTCTTCCGCGGCGTCATCGTCTACTCCGGCGGCGTCCTCAGCGGCTGCCAGGGCGGCACCCAACCCATCGCCTACTTCGGCATCCACGGTCTCCGCGACGGCACACTCCCCATCTCCGGCGGACGCTCCATGCGCGACCGGTTCGTCCAGAACAACGGCTGTACCTCCCGGAACCCCCCAGAACCAGCCCAAGGCAGCCTCACCCACATCGTCACCTGGTACACCGGCTGCCGCACCGGCTACCCCGTCGTCTGGGGTGCCTTCGACGGACCCCACGCCCCCAACGCCGTCGACGGCTCTGCCGACCCCTACGCACCCGGTGCCAGATCCTGGACCCAGGCCGAAGTCTGGAGATTCATCACCTCACTCGACGGCGACGGACCCACCACCCCGCCCACGACCGCCCCGCCCACGACGCCACCACCGGGTAACGGGCAGCAGATCGTGGGCTCCCAGTCCGGCCGGTGCGTGGACGTGCCGAACTCGACCCAGAACAACGGCACCCAGGTGCAGCTGTGGGACTGCGGCAGCGCCACCGGCCAGCGCTTCACCTACACCGGAGGCAGGCAACTGCAGGTGTACGGCAACAAGTGCCTCGACGCCAACGGCCAGGGCACCAGCAACGGCACCGCGGTGATCATCTGGGACTGCAACGGCGGCGCCAACCAGCAGTGGAACGTCAACGCCAACGGCACCATCATCGGTCAACAGTCCAGCCTGTGCCTGGACGCCAACGCCGCCAGCACGGCCAACGGCACCAAGCTCGTCCTCTGGTCCTGCAACGGCGGCGCCAACCAGCGGTGGAGCCTGCGTAGCTGACCGCCCCGCGTACCACCACTGTCACCCTGCCCGGCACGGGACCGGCCGTCGTCGAGACGGACGACCCGGCAGGGGTGCGCCGGTCGCGGACGGTGGTGGCCGGCGAGACCGTGCCGGCACGGGGCCTGCCGGGCGGCTTCACCGTCGTGCGGCGCTGACGCGGCCTGCGGCGGGACCGCGATGGTGCGGTCCCGCCGCAGGTGGGCTGGCGACGCAGCTCGCCGCCGGTCTCCGGGCGGGCGCCGTGGCCCAGAGTCGTACGCCGGGGTGCCTCCGCGGGTCGGGCCACCGACCTCTTCCCCCGCGCGCAGGCGCTTGATCGGGGCCGCACGTGACGTCGACGCGGACGACAACGCCCTTCAGGTCGCGGAGATCAGCGGCTGAAGTAGTGGCCCTCGTCCAGGTCGTCGAGGAGTCCCGCGTTCACCGGCTCCCAGCCCAGCAGCTTGCGGGTGACGAGGCCGGAGGCGGCGGTGTCATGGGCGACGACCGGCCCGAGGAAGCCGAAGTGCCCACCGGTGTCCCCGGCGGGGATCGAGGTGACCGGCACCCCGAGCCGCCGCCCGATGGCCTCGGCGATGTCCCGGAACGGCACCCCCTCGTCGCCGACGCCGTGCAGGCGACTCCCGGCCGGCGCCGACTCCACGGCGCGGCGGAACAGGCCCGCCGCGTCGAGGCGGTGCACGGCCGCCCACCGGGTGGTGCCGTCGTCCGCGTACGCCGAGAAGCCCTTGACCCGCGCGATGTCGATCAGCCGGGGGAGGAACCCGTGGCGGTCCCCGACGCCGTGCACGCTGGGAGGCAGCCGGAGCACCGAGGCGCGTACGCCCCGCTCGGCCAGGGCCAGGGTGGCTTTCTCGGCGCGGCCACGGGGGAACGCCGGACCGGCGTCGTCGTCCTCGGTGCTGACCCGGCCGGGAGTGAGCAGTGTGGTGCCCGAGGTGACGACCAGCGGCCGGTCCGAGCCCACGAGCGCGTCCCCCAGCGCTTCGACGGCGCGCAGGTCGGCCGCGACGGCGGCACCGAAGTCGGTGAAGTCGTGGATGAACGCGGTGTGGATGACGCCGTCGGCCGCCGCGGCACCGGCACGCAGGCTCGCCACGTCGTCCAGCGAGCCACGGTGCACCCGGGCTCCGGCGGCGGTGAGCACCGCGGCCGACGCCTCGGATCGCGCCAGCCCCAACACCTGGTGCCCGGTGTCGAGCAGCTCACGAACGACCGCGGTACCGATGAAACCGGTCGCGCCGGTGACGAAGACAAGCATGGTGCCCCCTTCGGGGAGGAACTCGCCGACGCGGCGGAATGCCGGGCCGATGCTGCCCAGGATGGACCGGTCCGGCGGCGGGGGTCCAAGGCCCGATGCGTATCCGGCGATACGGATCAGGTATGTCCGCTGGTGAGCGCCGCATCGGGTGGCGGCCGACGACCGTACGGTGGATACGGTGGAGGCATGTCTGACGGACGGCCCGCCATCGATCTGGACCTGCGGCTGGTCCGCTACTTCACCGTCCTGGCCGAGCAGCGGCACTTCGCCCGCGCCGCCGCCCTGCTGCACACCACCCAGCCGTCCCTGAGCCGGCAGATCCGCACCCTCGAACACCAGCTCGGCGTCCGCCTGCTGGAACGCACCGCCAAGGGCAGCCACCTCACCGAGGCGGGCGAGGTGTTCCTGCCGCAGGCCCGGGCACTGTTGCGATCGGCCGCCCAGGCGGCGGCCCGTACCCGGGCCGCCGCGCAACCGCACCGGCTCACCGTCGGCTACACGGCCGACCTGATCGTCACTCCCGCCGTACGCAGTGTGCGCGACCGGAACCCGGACGCCGACGTGCAGGCCGTCCATCTGCACTGGGGACAGGCCCGGGAGGCGCTCCTGGAACACCGGGTGGACGCGCTGGTCGCCCGCCTCCCGCTGGCCACCGACGGCCTGCACGTGACGATCCTCTACGACGAACCACGGGTCCTGGCCGTGGCCCTGGATCACCGCCTGGCCGGCAAGGAATCCGTCACGCTCGACGACATCGCCGACGAGCCGCTGCCCCGGGTGCCCGATGCGGCCTGGAACGCGTACTGGCGGATCGACCCCCGGCCGGACGGGCGGCCAGCGCCCGGTGGCCCGCTCGTGACGGCCGCCGAGGACAAGCTGGAACTCGTCGCCGCCGGTCAGGCGGTGGCCATCGTGCCCGGCGGCCTCCGCGGTCTGCGCCCGGACCTGACCACCGTGGCGCTGGAGGGCATCGCCCCCGGCCACGTGGTGCTCGCCACCCGATCCGGTGATCGCTCGCGTCTGCTGGCCGAGTTCAGCAGGGCGGCCCGACGCCATCTGACCAGCTCGTGAGGGCCCCCGGCCACGACCCTGATCGTCGATCACCTCGGCCTCCACCAGCCGCCGCACCTTCCGGTCACCGACCCGCCATGGCGCGACCTCGACCGGTTGCTGGCGCTGGCCGGCACCGCACCCTGCCCCGAACAATCCGCTCGGGGATGCCCCTCAGACTGACACCCGTCCGTCGTCCCTTTGCCCCCCAAAGTCCGATACCGTGGACGGACAGCAGGCAGAGTCATGACGACCGCCACCGATCCCTCCCGGAGTTCCCGACGTCCGCGCCCGGCCTGGGGACCGGACGTGACCCGACCGGCCGCCCGACACCCACTGCCAGCCGCCAGCGGCGCAGCTCGGCCCTGACGGCCCGTCCGATGGAGACGGCATGACACGTCCCGATCCCGTCCGCCTCGCCACCCCCCTGCTCATCGTTCTCACCCTGGTCGCCGGCCTGCTCGCCGCGCCGGCCGCCCCGGCGCACGCCGTGCCGACCAAGAACCCGCCGCTGACCACCCCCTGGACCGCCCAGGCACTCGACGGCACGCCGCTGCCGGAGTACCCGCGACCACAGATGACCCGGTCGGACTGGCTCAACCTGAACGGCGAATGGCAGCTACGCCAGTCCGCCACCGACGACGCCCCGGCGTTCGGCACCGAACTGCCCGAGCGGGTCAACGTGCCGTTCCCGGTGGAGAGCGCCCTGTCCGGGGTGCAGCGGGCCGCCGGCGACAACCGCAACTACCTGTTCTACCGGCGGGTGGTGACAGTGCCCGAGAGCTGGAACGGACGCCGGGTGCTGCTCCACTTCGGCGCGGTGGACTGGCAGACCACCGTCTGGGTCAACGGCGTGGCGGTCGGTGGCCACACCGGCGGCTACGACGCCTTCACCTTCGACGTCACCGCGCCGTTGCGGGGCGGTGCGAACGAGATCGTGGTGAAGGTGTGGGACCCGACCGACAGCCGGCAGAACGGCAGTCTGCCGCCGATCGGCAAGCAGACCAAACAGCCCGGCGGGATCTTCTACACGCCCAGCTCCGGCATCTGGCAGACCGTGTGGCTGGAACCGGTGCCGACGGCCTCGATCAGCAGCGTCGACCTCTCTCCGCGCCTGGCGGACAACACCCTCCGCGTCCGGGTCTTCACCCGGGGGGACGTCAGCGGTCACCGTGTCCTGGCCGAAGCGCTCGACGGCACCACCGTGATCGGCTCCGCCACCGGCGGTTTCACCGAGTTCACGGTGCCCGTGCCGAGCGCCCGCCGCTGGTCGCCCGACGACCCGTTCCTCTACCACCTGCGCATCACCCTGCGTAATGCCGCAGGCGGTCAGGTCGACCGGACCGCCCACTACTTCGGGATGCGCGAGATCAGCACCGGCCTGGTCAACGGTGTCCTGCGGCCCAAGCTCAACGGCCAGTTCGTCTTCCAGACCGGCACCCTGGACCAGGGCTTCTGGCCGGACGGGCTCTACACCGCGCCCACCGACGCCGCGCTCGCCTTCGACCTGCAGAAGCACAAGGACCTGGGCTTCAACATGGTGCGCAAGCACATCAAGGTCGAACCGCAGCGCTGGTTCTACCACGCCGACCGGCTCGGTCTGCTGGTGTGGCAGGACGTCCCGTCCCTGACCGCGCAGGACATCAACGCGACCGACGCGCAGCAGGCGCAGCTCGAAGCCGAGGCCCGCGAGATCGTGAACGAGCATCGCAGCTCGCCGGCCGTCGTCACCTACACCGTCTACAACGAGGGGTGGGGTGAGCGGGCGCTGGCCGACACCCGCCGGGTCGCCCAGGCCGTCAAGACCCAGGACCCGACCCGGCTGGTCAACGCGCACAGCGGCCACAACTGCTGCCAGTCGCTGGGAGATCCCGGCAACGGTGACATCGACGACTGGCACATCTATCTGGGGCCGGACTCGCCGGTGCCGTCGCGCAGCCGGATCGCCGTGCTCGGCGAGTTCGGCGGCCTCGGCCTGCGCGCGCCCGGACACGAGTGGAGCCCGAACGGCAGCTTCTTCGCCTACGAGTGGCAGCCGAACCCTACCGCGCTGACCGACCGCTACGTCGGCCTGGTGCAGGGCACGCAGAACCTCATGCTCGGTAAGGGGCTGAGCGCCTCGGTCTACACCGAGATCGCCGACCAGGAGGGTGAGCTGAACGGATTCCTCACCTACGACCGGCAGGTGGTCAAGATGGACCAGGCCCGGGTGCGGGCCGCGAACCTGGCCCTCATCAACGCGTCGAGGACGATCGGCAGCTCGGCACCGGTGGCGCTGCCGCTGAACGCCCGCCGTTCCCTGCAGGTGACGACTCCCGGGTACACCAACCGGTTCCTGCGGCATCGGGACAGCCTCGCCTACACGGAGATCGTGGACGGCAACAGCTCGGCGGTGCTCAGGAACGACGCGACGTACACGGTCCGGGCGGGTCTGGCCGACGCGGCGTGCTATTCGTTCGAGTCGGTCAACTTCCCCGGGCAGTTCCTCCGGCACCAGGAGTCACGCGTACGCAACTCGCCGGACGACGGCTCGGCGCTGCTCCGCGCGGATGCCACCTGGTGCGCCCGGGTCGGGGTCAGCGGAGGCGGGGTCTCGCTGGAGTCCTACAACTTCCGGGGCAGATACCTGCGGCACTTCGACTCGGAGGTCTGGCTGAGCAACGGCACCGGCGGCGAGGCGTGGAACACACCCGTGCTGTGGGCCGCGGACAGCACCTGGAACGTCACGACACCCTGGGCGCCCTGAGGGGAACGGTCCAGGGCGCCGGCACCGCGCCGACGCCCTGGACCGCCCCGTGGCACGGCGCGGATCAGCCGATGCGGAACTGATCGCCGTAGACGGCGAAGACCAGCGGCGTGTTCAGGTCGAAGTTGCCGTTGTCGAGGAACACCCGCTGTGCCGTGTCGACACGGGAGGTGTCCGAGTGGGCCTCCTCCTTCTTCATCTCGACGACCCGCTCGTCGAGGAACGCGTGGAGCCAGGTCCGCTCGTTGCCGCCCTGCGCCGGGGGCTTGGCCCGGGTGAGGGCGCGGCTGCGGATCTGACGCATGCCCTCGTACCCGTGCATGACCGCCGCGTCGTAGTAGGCGAACTGGCCGAGTGCCCGGACCCCGTCGTTCTTCCCGTCACGGACCGACGGGGTGAAGTAGACCCGGTCCCGTTCGGATTCCTGCGCGGCGCGGAACACCGGGTCGTTGGCGGCGGTGCGCCAGTCGCGGGGGTAATTCGGGTCGAGGCCCGCGTGCGACGCGGTGCCGTCGACGGCGCGCAGCGCCGGCAGGTAGCCGGCCAGCACGTTGCCGGGCTTGGTGTTCGTGTACGCCTGGACCAGTTCGCGCATGTCGCCGGTGCCGGAGCAGAAGCCGATGATGCCGGCGGTGTAGCCACGGCCGTCGCCGATGTCCTCGATGTAGGAGAACTGGGCGCGCCAGTCGAGCGAGGAGTTCTCCGCCGCCGAGACGAGCTGCATGGCGACGTCCTTCTTCGCCGGGTCGTCGAGGTTGGTGCCGGCCGGGGCGGTGGCGGTCGGCGTGGGGGTGGGGGTGCCGCCGCCGGGGAGGGTCCACTGCTGGTTGGTGGTGCCACCGCAGGTCCAGATCTGCAGTCGGGCACCGTTCGCGGTGCTCCGGTCGGCCACGTCGAGGCACTTGCCGGAGGCCGTGTTGACCAGGGCGCCACCGCTGGCGGAGGTCCACTTCTGGGCGCCGGTGCCGTTGCAGTCGTACAGCTGGATCCTGGTGCCGTCGGTGGCCGCCGCGGCGGTGACGTCGAGGCACTTGCCGAGCGCGCGGATCGAGCTGTCGCTGTTGCCCACCGTCCACGTCTGGGCCGCCGTGCCGTTGCAGTCGTAGAGCTGCACCGCCGTGCCGTTGGCCGGGTTGGCGCCGGCCACATCGACGCACTTGCCGGCCGGACCGGTGATCGGCCCGGCGGTCGCGGCGCTGGCCGACGGCAGGCCGTAGCCGACCGCCGCGATGCCGACCAGCAGGGTGCCCACCGCGTAGGCGACTGTTCTTCTGCGCACCATGGCGTTCCTCGGGGAAGGGGCGGCAGGCCGCCGGCCGGTCGGTGCCCGGACGCGACGTTCGCCCAGGCGGGCACCGCCAGAATTAGGAAACTCTGTTAACAACTAGCAGCGCGTCCGCCGGCTGTCAATCATGGCCCAGGAAGATCGGCCGGGCCTCGGCGCGGCCCGGGTGGACCGGGGTCGCGCGCAGGGCGGGGAAGACCGCGTCGGCAGTCCCGGCGGCAGGGAGGAGCGCCGCCGGCAGCCTTGCCCCATTCATCTACGTACATCTATTATTTGGCGGCCCATCGACTGCCCGTTCCCGGCAGTCGACGTATCGACGAATCGCTTCGACAACCCCGCGTGACGGTTGGCGCGAAGACGGGAGATGTGGTGAAATCCACACTGAGGAAGGTGCAGCTCGCCCTGCTTTCCGGCGTACTGGCGCTGGCCGGATCCACCGCCGTGATGACGAGTGCGGCATCGGCCGACAGCATGGCCCAGCTGAACGCCACCCAACTCGTCGCCAACCTGGGGGCGGGCTGGAATCTGGGGAACGCCCTGGAGGCCAACGCCAACGGGATCCCCAGCGAGACGGCCTGGGGCAACCCGGTCGTGACGCAGGCATTCATCGACCGGGTGAAGGCGGCAGGATTCAAGACGATCCGCATCCCGGTCTCCTACCTGGGAAACATCGGGTCCGCCCCGAGCTACACGGTCAACACCGCCTGGCTGAATCGCATCAAGGAAATCGTCGACTACGCCTACGGCCGCGGCCTGTACGTGCTGATCAACATGCACGGCGACGGCTTCAAGACCGTCACCGGCTCATGGCTGATCTGCGACTCGTCGAATCAGACGACGATCAGGGACAAGTACCAGAAGGTCTGGCAGCAGATCGCGACCAGGTTCCAGAGCTACAGCGAGCGCCTCATTCTCGAGTCCATGAACGAGGAATTCGACGGACAGTACGGCAATCCGACCCAGCCGTGCTACTCGAACATCAACGCGTACAACCAGATCTTCGTGGACACGGTCCGCCGGACCGGCGGGAACAACACCTCGCGCTGGTTGCTCGTCCCCGGCTGGAACACCAACATCGACTACACCGTGGGCAACTACGGCTTCACCCTGCCGACCGACCAGTACCGGTCGACGTCCATTCCCGCCAACGAGCAGCGACTCATGATCTCCGTGCACTACTACGACCCCTGGGACTTCGCCGGCGAGGAGAACGGCACCATCACGCAGTGGGGGCCGGCCGCCACCAATCCGGCCCGGAAGTCGACCTGGGGTCAGCAGGACTTCATGGACGGACAACTCAAGAAGGTGCGCGACACCTTCGTCTCACGCGGATACCCCGTGTTCGTCGGTGAATACGGTGCGGTCGACAAGACGTCGGCCGACTCGACGAACAACAGGTACCGCGCGGACTACGCGCGCACCCTGGTGGCCACCGCCAAGAAGTACGGGGCGGCCACCGCCTACTGGGACAACGGCTACCACGGGGTGTACGGGTTCGGGCTGTTCAACCGCAGCAACGCCACGGTCACCCAGCAGGGCATCATCGACGCCATCATGAGCGGCGTCGGCAGCACCACCCCGACGACGCCGCCGACCACCGCCCCGCCGACCAGCACGCCGCCGCCGACCACCCCGCCGTCGACGACCCCGCCGCCGTCGAGCGGGCGGTCCTGTGCGGCGTCGTACGCGGTGACCGGTCAGTGGCAGGGCGGCTTCCAGGCCGAGGTACGGGTGACCGCCGGTGGCTCGGCGATCAGCGACTGGACGGCGACCTGGACCTTCGCGAACGGACAGCAGGTGACGCAGTCGTGGGGCGCGACGGTGACCGCCAGCGGCTCCACGGTCACCGCCCGCAGCGTCGACTACAACGGTTCGCTCAGTGCCGGCGGTAGCACGACCTTCGGCTTCCTGGGGTCGTCGGGCAGCACCAACGGCGTACCGTCGTTGTCCTGCGCGGCGCGCTGAGCAGGCGGTGACCGCGCGGGCCGGACGTCACGGACGCCCGGCCCGCGCGCGGGCACGGCACCGGGTCTCGCGTACGTAGGGCAGCTTTCCTCGGCGGAACTGCACCTCTCCCCGCTCGGAAAAGCGCGGCAGTTCCGCGATCCCAGCCCTCCACCACCCGGACCAGTCCCCTCTCCGCCATCCTGGCCGTCCGCGGCATACGTTTCGGCCGCCCCGTCACCGCGACGATCGTCATAGCCGGCCTCGGGTCGTTCTTCGTCGGCGCATCCCTACCGTCGACGATGCCGGAGTTCGCCGAGGATCTCGGCGCCGGTCACAGCGGCGCCGCGTACGGCGTGCTGCTGTTCGCCCTGACGAACAGCCTGGTGGTGGCCGTCGCCGCCCGGGCGGTCAGCGGGCTGGCACACCTCACCGCCATGTCGATGTCGCAGGCCGTCGTGCAGTGGCAGGCTCCCCCGGATCAACGCGGTCTGGCTCTGGGCCTCTACAGCACCTCCGCCGGCGGCCTGCGGGTTGCCCCTGGGCGATGGATGTCCTGCTGGAGTGCTAGGCGGCAGCCCGCTGCGCCAGCCACGTCAGGATCGCCTCGGTCGTCTCCTGCGGCTTCTCCTGCTGGATCCAGTGACCGCAGTCCAGGCTGACCACGTCCACGTTCGGCACGAAGGCCGGCAGTCTTTCCGCCCTCGCGACCGGGTCGCGGTCGCCGTAGATCATGAGGGTGGGCTGTCGGATGATCGGGTCCACGTCCGCCAACAGCCGCCAGTTGCGGTCCAGGTTCCGGTACCAGTTGATTCCGCCCGTGAACCCGGTCGACTCGAAGGCGGAGACGAAGACGGCCAGTTCGCTGTCGCTCATGAGGGGCTCGCCGAGTGGGGATTCCGCTCTGGCCAGGTTGATCAACGCATTGCCCGGCTGAGGCGCTGCGGGGGGCACGTTCTTCCGGTACAGGTTCCGGAGAAATCGGAACGTGTTCTCCTCGAACACGGCGTCCGCGACGCCCGGCTGCCGGTTGAAGTGCACGAAGTAGAAGTCGACGCCGAGCACGGCCTCCATGAACTCGATCCACGGCACTTCGCCGCGCTCCTGGTAGGGCACGCTCAGCGCCACCACGCCGTTGACCCGTTGCGGGTGCAGCAGGGTCAGGCCCCAGACGACGAATGCGCCCCAGTCGTGGCCGACGAAGGGGGCATTCTCGTAGCCGTAGTGATCGAGGAGGGCGACGAGGTCACCCGACAGGTGTGCGATGTCGTAGTCCGTCACGTCGACGGGACGGGACGAGTTGCCGTAGCCCCGCTGGTTCGGGACGATGACGTGGTAGCCCGCCGCCGCCAGGGCCGGCACCTGATGGCGCCAGGAGAAGGCGTGCTCCGGCCAACCGTGACACAGCACGACGGGGTTCCCCGCGTTCTGCCGGCCGGCTTCGAAGACTTCGAGTTCCACACCGTTGACCGAAACGCGGGTGGGCTCGGGAAAATCGAGTGTCATGCCGGCATCCTGCCGACCGATACCGGTCACCTCCTGACCGGTTTCCGTGGCAGGGTTGTCCGGGTGCGAGCCGACCGGTTGGTGGCCATCCTCCTTCTGCTGCAACAGCGTGAGCAGGTGACCGCAGCGGAGGTCGCCCGGGAGCTGGAGATCTCCGAGCGCACCGCCCGCCGCGACCTCGACGCCCTGGGCATGGCCGGCGTACCGGTCTACTCCGTGCAGGGCCGGGGCGGCGGCTGGCGCCTCGTGGGCGGCGCCCGCACCGACCTGTCCGGGTTGACCGCCGGTGAGGCCCGAGCCCTGTTCCTGGTCGCCGGCCCGGCCTCGGCTGTCACACCGACGGTGAGAGCGGCGCTGCGCAAGCTCGTCCACGCCCTGCCGGAGCCGTTCCGGGCGCAGGCCGAAGCGTCGTCGTCGTCGCTCGTCATGGACCCGCAACGATGGGGGTCGAGCCCGGTCGCGCCCCGACCGCCGCGCTTCCTCGACGAACTCCAGGACGCGGTGATCCGCGGCGTCCAGGTCCGGCTCGGCTATGTCGACCGTGCACACACCGGAACCGAGCGAACCGTCCATCCGCTGGGCATCGTCGCCAAAGGCCCGTCGTGGTACCTCGTCGCCCACACCGAGGCCGGCCGGCGGACCTTCCGGATCGACCGCGTGTCGTCCGTCGACCCGACCACCGATCCCGTGCACCGGCCCGAGGACTTCGACCTCGCCGGGAGCTGGCGCGAGATCGCCGACGAGGTCGAACGCAGGCGGACACCCCTCGAGGCCTACGCGAGGTGCGCGCCCCACGGGATAGGCGTGCTCCGGATGGGGTTCGGCGCTCGACTCGAAGTGGGAGGCGCCACGACCGACGGCCGCATCGAGGTCGTCATCCGCGGCAACGACGAGAACAAACTCGCCGGCGAGCTTGCCGGACTGGTCGACTACCTTGAGGTGACCGGCCCTGCGGGGGTGCGAGACCGCCTGGCCGCGATCGGCACCGTGCTCGCCGCGCGATACGGCTCGGAGCGGCAGCGACCTCGGACGGCAGAACGATGACCGGGGTCATCGGGTTCGACAGCGCCGATGGACTCCGACTGCTCGCACGGCACCACGACAGCCGCAGAAGCACCACGTCTCCGGTCGGATGGCGCGCCACGGCCAGGATGCCGCTGCCGCGACGCCGAATTTTGTATAGCCATTGAACTAATGTGGTTGCGGACGTAGGGTCGGGTCTCACCGAGCTACGGAGGCATCGCCATGGGTGGCGCGAGGACCCTCGTTGCCGGGGTCGATTCGTCGACCCAGTCGACCAAGGTCGTGGTCTGCGACGCGGAGACCGGCGAGGTGCTCCGCACGGGCCGCGCCCCACACCCCGATGGCACCGAGATCGATCCATGGTCGTGGTGGGCCGCGTACGAGCAGGCCAGCGCCGGCCTGCTGGACGGTGTGGCAGCGATCGGCGTCGCCGGACAACAGCAGGGCATGGTCTGCCTCGACGAAGCCGGCGAGGTGCTGCGCCCCGCCATCCTCTGGAACGACACCCGCTCGGCGAACGCCGCCGTCGACCTGACCGCCGAGTTCGGCGGCCCGAAGGCGTGGGCCGACGCCGTCGGGCTGGTGCCGGTGGCCAGCTTCACGGTCACCAAGCTGCGCTGGTTCTCCCACGCCGAGCCCGCGCTCGCGGACCGCACCAGCATGGTGCTGCTGCCGCACGACTGGCTCACCCACCGGCTGCGCGCGGACGGCGGGGAGCCGACGACCGACCGGGGCGAGGCGTCCGGCACCGGCTACTGGTCACCGGCCGCCGGTGCGTACCGGCAGGATCTGGTGCGGCTCGCCTTCGGTCGGGACGTGGCACTCCCCCGGGTGGCCGGGCCGGCCGAGGTGGTCGGAGAGACCGCCTCCGGCGCGCTGCTCTCGGCCGGCACCGGTGACACGATGGGCGGGGCACTCGGCGTCGGCCTGCGGCCGGGTGACGTGGTGGTCTCGCTGGGCACCTCGGGGTGCGTGTACGGCCTCAGTGACGTACCGACCGCCGACGCGAGCGGCCTGGTGGCCGGGTACGCCGACGCGACCGGCCGCTTCCTGCCGCTGGTGTGCACGCTCAACGCGGCCCGGGTGCTGGTCACGGTCGCCGACCTGCTCGGCCGGTCCCTGGCGGAGTTGGACGAGCTGGCGCTCTCGGCGCAACCCGGCGCGGGCGGGTTGACCCTGCTGCCGTACCTGGATGGGGAACGCACCCCCAATCTGCCCGACGCGCGCGGTCTGCTCGCCGGCCTGACGCGGGCGAACGCCTCGGCGGCGAACCTGGCGCGGGCCGCGGTGGAGGGCATGCTCGGCGGCATCGCCGACGCCCTCCACGCGCTCCGGGCCCAGGATGTCCCGGTCGACCGGGTGTTGCTGATCGGCGGCGCGGCCCAGTCCCGCGCGGTGCGGGCGGTCGCGCCGGCGTTGTTCGGCGCGCCGGTGAGCGTGCCGCGCCCCGCCGAGTACGTGGCGCTCGGCGCGGCACGACAGGCGGCCTGGGCGCTGTCCGGCGAGGCCGCGCCACCGCCGTGGCCGGTCGCGGCCGAGGACGTCACCGCCGCCGCCGACACCCCCGAGGTGTACGAACGCTACGTCACCGTCCGCCAGCAGGCGCTACCGCTGCTGACGTGACACCGGCAGCACGCAACGGCAGACCGGGACGCAGTCAAGGACGAGCCGTCCTCCGGTACGCCCGCGACACGGGCGACGCCACCTCGGAGCCGGTGTCCAGCACCCGTCCGCCCGGCTGGGGCCCGGAGGGGCACCCGCCCGGCGGCGGGTGCCCCTCGGTAAAGGAAGTCGTCCAGGGTGACTACCGGAAGGTGACGTCACTCCTGTTGACCTTGCAGTTGGCGTCGTTCCAGCCCTCACCGAGGTAGCTGGGTTCGCTGCCCTTGGGCACACCCTTGTACTTGCCGCAGATGGTGGCCGAGCCGATCACGACCACGCGCGTGATCGTCGCGGTGTCGTTCCAGTTGCTGTTGATGCCGGCGAGCATGTCGATGTCGTCGACCAGGACGTTGTCGATACGCACGTGGCGGGTGTACGAGGTGGTGCAGTTGCCGCAGCCGCGGTACAGCTTGCCGGACCCCTTCAGGTAGAAGCCGGAGATGTTGACCGTGCCGTTGCCGTTGTGCTGGAAGGTCTTGTCGCTGCCGCTGCGCGCGCCGCCGCCGATGACGTACGAGGTGCCGCCGTTGGTCTGCTTGAAGGTGGCGGCGTCCTCACCGATGTCGTTCCACCACACGTTGCGCAGGGTGCAGGTGCCTTCGCAGTGCACCCCGTCGCCGGCGGGCGAACCGAGGATGACGTTCTGCAGCGTGCCACCGTTGGCAATCTTGAACATCGGGTCCTGCGACTCGTTCTGCCCGCCGTCACCGATGCAGCAGTAGGTCTTCATCCCGCCGTCGAAGGTGCCGGAGACGTTGACCGTGCCGGAGACGTTGGCCGGGCCGGCCGACGACGGCCACGCGCCGGTCGGCGTGCCCGGGTTGCTGGTCGGGCTGGACGTCGGACCGCTGGTGGGGCCAGAGGTCGGACTGGTGGTCGGGGTCGACCCGCCGCTGGCGTACGTCTCGAACTCGGCGATCCGCGGGGCGCCGGACGCGCTGGTGATGACGAAGGAGACCTTCTTCAGCGACGTCGAGGAGAAGTTGATGGTGCCCGGGGCGCTGCTGCCGCTGGCCAGGACAGCGCCCGTGTCGTTGTTCTTGAGCTGCCAGCCGCTGATCGAGCCGCCGCCCGAGGCCTGCACGATCACCGCCGAGGACACCGTGGTGGCGCCGCCCCACTTGACCGAGACCGTGCCGGTCGAGCCGCTCGGCGACCAGTAGGTGCTGGCGTTGCCGTCGATGACGTTGCCGTAGCTGGTGCCGCTGGCCTTGCTGGAGCCGTCGGCGCCGGCGCCGAGGCTCAGGTTCGTGGCGGCCGAGGCGCTGGGAATCTGCAGCGCCAGCGCGACGACGGCGCCCGCGACCGCAGTGGCACCGCCGGCCAGCCACCGCGAGGCGACTTTGCGTCTCATCTGATGTCACCCTTTCGAGCATGAGCACCTGGCAAGGGAAAGCGCTTTCCATCAACGATAGAGATGGGTCGATGATGAGGCAAGGGTCACACCAGCTTCGTCTGTCTTTGTCCCTTAGCGGACCCGGCCGACCGGCGGCATCGACGACCGCCTGCCGCGTCGACCACGGCCCCTGTCGGCCAGCAGCCGCAGGTCGTCGACGTTCTCGCGGTCGCATGGATCGCCCGTACGTCGGCGTGCATTGCGGAGGACCGACCGCGACGAAAGACCGTCGCCTCCGGTCCCCGCGCGAACGACCATCCGGAAGGACCGAGGTTAGGCGTAGGCGCGGGCCTGAAGGTGGTACAGCTCCGCGTAGAGGCCACCACTCGCGGCGAGGTCCGCATGGGTGCCGACCTCCGAGACGCTGCCCTGCTCCAGGACCACGATCAGGTCGGCCATCCGCACGGTGGAGAAGCGGTGCGACACCAGTACGGTGACCGCGCCGGTGTCCGCGCGGGTTTCCGTGACGAGGTCGGCGAAGCGCTCGAAGAGCGCTTGCTCGGCGGTCGCGTCCAGGGCGGAGGCGGGTTCGTCCAGGGCGACGAGAAGCGGGCCTCGGCGCAGCAGCGTGCGGGCCAGCCCGAGTTTCTGCCACTGGCCGCCGGAGAGTTCGGTGCCGTCGCCGTACCCCCGGCCGAGCAGCCCGTCCAGCCCGCCGGGGACCAGCGCCCGGACGGCGCCCGCCTCGGCCCGGTCGATCGCCTGGTGCAGGGCCTGGTCGTCGTCGATTCGGTCGAGGTCGCCGATGCCGGTGTTGTCCCGCAGTCGCAGTTCCAGCCGGGCGAAGTCCTGGAAGAGGGTCGACACCCGGCACTGCCACTCGGCAGGGGCGGCGGAGGCGAGGTCGACGTCATCCACCAGGATTCTTCCCGAGGTCGGCCGGTACAGCCCGCACAGGAGTTTGACCAGGGTGCTCTTGCCCGCCCCGTTCTCGCCGACCACGGCGAGCGCGGTGCCTGCCGGGATGTCGAGGGTGACGTCGTCGAGGATCTTCCGGTCGCTGTTCGGATAGTGGAAGCTGACGTGGTCGAGACGGATGCCGCGAGTGAGTACGGCGGGCAGGTGCGCCGACCCGGGTCCGGCAGGTGCGGGCGATGCGGCGGCAGTGCGGAGTGTCCGGATCCGCTCCATCGTGCCACCCGCCGTCTGGACAATTGTCAGCAGGCCGAGTCCATTGGACACCTGGAAGGAGATCTGGGCGGCCAGAGCGATCACCAGAATCACGTCACCCAGCCCCGAGCCGCCCTGTAGCGCCTGCCGGACCACGAGATAGATCGCACCGCCGTAGGCAGCGGCAAAGGTGAGCTGCCCTGCTGCGCGCAGCAGGGCAGCCCCGGTCTGGGCCCGGTGTAGCGCGGTCGTGGTGGTGGCCCAGTCGCGCTGGTGGCGTTCGATCAGCATGGCCTCGGCGCCCGAGAGGCGGATCTCCTTGACCGACGCGAGCGTGGTGGTGGTCTCCAGCAGGTGCCGGCCGAGGCGCGTCAGCGCGGCGGTGTCCTCCTTGGCCCGATCCACCAGACGCTGAGCCCGATTGCCCGCCAGGACGGGGATCGCTCCGGCGAGGGGAAGCAGCAGCAGCCACGTGTTGAGCGAGCCGAGCAGGACCGCGGTCAGGCCCATCTGCAGGACCAGGCCACCGAGTTGCAGAACGGCCTCCAAGGAGGCGCGGGTGCGGGGGAGTTCTTCGCGGACCAACGCGAGGGTGTCGGCGTAGGCCGGGGTGTCCAGTTGTTCGAGGTTGCCGACGCCGTGGGCGAGCGTGATCAGCTCGTTCTGGAGTTCCACCTCGCTGAGGTCGCCCAGTTCGAAGTAGGAGAGGTGGGCGAAGTGGTTCATCATCAGCTCGAAGACCAGCAGCGCTGCCGTTGTCAGGGCCAGCCGTGCGGCGGTGCCGGAGTCGTGATTGACCGCTGCGGTGGTGAGCGACTTGAGGCACAGCGCGATCAACGGGGTGGACAGGAATCCGGCGGCCAGCATCGCTGCGGCACGCGCGAGGCGCCCTGGATCACAGCAGAAGGCGAGCCGCAGAAGGTGCCGGACCGCAAGGATGGTGGTCATCGGGTCGCTCCATCGATCCTCGGCAGGAGCCGTTCGGTCGTCGACGGTCCGGCGGCTTCGTCCGTCGTGAAGCGTTCCGCCTGAATCCTGAAGAGCTCGGCATAGCTTCCGCGGAGTTCCATCAACTGCTCGTGCGTGCCGGATTCGGCCACCCGGCCGTCGGCGAGCACGACGATGCGGTCGGCACGACGCACGCTGGAGAAGCGGTGCGAGACGATGACGCTGGTCACACCCTTGGTCATGTCCAGAAACCGCTCGAAGAACGCAGCTTCCGCGCGGACGTCGAGTTGGGCGGTGGGCTCATCGAGCACCAGGAGGGAGGCCCCGCACTCCAGTGCCAGCAAGGCTCTGGCCAGGGCGATCCGCTGCCACTGACCGCCTGACAGGTCGGTGCCACCTTCGTACTCGGCGCTGAGGACCGTGTCCACGCCGTGCGGAAGGCCGTCGACGATCTCCAGAGCACCCGCGCGCCGGACTGCGGTGTGGAGCGCGTTGCGGTCGCCGAGGAGGGCCGGTCGGCCCAGCCAGATGTTCTCGGCGGCGGTGAGGTGAAGGCGGGTGAAGTCCTGGAAGATCACGGCGATGCGCCGGTGCCAGGCCGACGGCGAGATACCGGCGATGTCGGCCCCGCCTGCGGTGATCCGGCCGCTGGTGGGTTCGTGCAGTTTGGTCAGGAGCTTCACCAGTGTGGTCTTGCCTGCACCGTTGAGGCCGACGATCGCCGTCGACGTTCCCGGTGCGAGTTCGAGGTCGAGCCCGTCGAGCACGGCGGGGGCACCGTCGTGGTAGCGGAACCCGACGCTCTCGAAGCGGATGGCCTCGGCCGGATCAGATCCGTGACCGGGGTCGTGCTGCCGATCGTGGCCGCCGCCGTCCGCAGCGACCTGCTCCAGGCGGGTCAGTGCGTCGTGGGCGGCCAACCCGTAGAGCGTCTGCATGTCACTCTCCGGGAAGTAGACACCGAAGCGCAGGGGAATCAGCACGGCCTGAAGAGCGACGGACAGTTGCAGCAGCGTCAGCGAGCCGTCCGTGCCGCCCTCGGCCAGGACCGACAGCGCCGCGCCGCCGCCGAGCAGGCCGAACACGGCCAGCGCGACGAAGGGCCAGAACAGCAGTCTGCGCCGGGTCGCCCACAACGGCTCCAGGTAGCCGCGTGCCTCCCGGCCATGGCGTTGCCGGAGCCAGGGGACCAGGCCGAGCACCCGTGCCTCTTTGGCCAGCCCGGTTCCGGTCGCCGTGCGTCGCAGATAGGACAGTCGCCGCCGCGGACCGGCCAGGGTCGCCCGTACCGCGCCGAAGCGGCTCAGCGATCCGCGCTGGCCGAACCGGATCACGAGCGCCGTCACGGCCACCAGCACACCGGTGCCAGGTCCCAGGACCACGGACACCATGACCGCCGCCCCGACAAGTTGGGTGTAGCGGGCGATCAGGGCCAGAGTTCCGGCGGCGGCATCGCCCGGGGTGGGGACCACCCGTTCGAAGCCGTTGCGGGCGTCCGAGAGCACATCGAGCACTTCCTGCCGCTCCAGTTCCGCGACCGGGAGATCGCGCAGCGCACAGGCCATCAGCCGGACGATGCACGCGCCGTCGACCTGACGGACCACCAGTTCGGCCAGCACCGACTGGAACGGGACAAGAAGCTGTTGCAGCACGAAAGCGGCGACGGCCAGTATCAGCGCGAGCCCGATCCGACCTATGCCACCATGGCCACCGAAACCTGACATAGCATCAGGGATTCTCGATATCAGGGTACTTGTCGCAAGGATGAAGGCAATCGGGAGCAGGCCGACTGCAAGGTGGAGCACACCCGTGCCGACGATCAGTCCCGGGTGTGCGTAGCGCAGCAGCCGCACAGTGGCCAGCCATCGGACGGCGCGTCGTCGGAGCGGTCCGGCGCCCGGGTCGGGCGTCGTGGAAGGCATCAGGAACTCCTCCGAGTCCGTCAGGGCGTGCAGGACGAGCAAGCGGCACGGATGAAAGGGCAACTCGCCGGGATCCGATTGCGATCGGAGGAGGGAAACAGCGGGACTCCCGCGAACCCGGGAACGCCACTGTCGCCGGGGAAGCTCGCGGTCCAGAGTCTGGCCCAGACCTCGTGTGACGTCAAGAATTTCATTGATGGTCATCTACTGGTTCTGTACACCGGATCGGATCTCTGATCCGTCGCACGGATCGGTCTAGACAGACCTGGATCGATGTGGTTACCGTTGCACTCCGTGTTCGGCCGGATCCGCATGTCCAGTCCGGGCCGCTTCGCACCCTTCGCGCTATCGGAGGTGATGCGCAGCGATTCCGGGCTTGTTCGCTGACGTTTCCGCCCTACCCGGAGACAGTTCGTGTGCGAGCCCGGGGCCGTCCCGAGCCGGGCCTCAGTGTCGAGGCACCCTTCCCCTTACCGACGCCTTTCTCATCAGCGTCCTGACCGGTATGCCAGATTCTCCGCGATTTCCGTGCGGCGCCGGTCACCCGGCCGTCGTCGCGGCACCGCCCTTCCGTTCTCTTGTGGCACCTTCTCCCGCGCGTCGCCCCGGGCGATGCCTGACCTGAGGAATCTGGCAATGCAGCACCTCGGTGCCCATTCGTTGACGTTCCAAGGAAAACGATCCGAAACCGCCCCCATGACGTGGGGTCAACGCGCCATCTGGAAGGCCATTCGCTGGCTCGGTGACGATGCTTACTACTTCAACATCCGCCGTATCGCGAAGATCCCGTCCGGTCTCTCCACCGCACAGGTCGAGGCGGTCCTCAGCGCATTCGTCTCGCGGCACGAAGTGCTGCGTACCCGCTTTCACGAAGGGGGCGACGGGCCCGTCCAGGAGGTCTGGGCCGAGGGCGCGCTGTCCCTCACGGTGGCGGACGCAGCATCCGGCGCCGCCGACGACGTTGCTGCCGAGCTGGCACGAGAGTTGGTGGGCCTGACCTTTCGCCACGCCGAGGAATGGCCCTTCCGATGCGCGCTCGTCCGGCAGGACGGACGTCCAGCCGTCGCCGTGCTGGTGTTCTCGCACCTGGCTGTCGATTTCTGGGGCGCACGCGAACTGGAGCGCGATCTGCAGCAACTGCTCGACGGCAGCGGGCCGCCGGAACCGCAGTGGCAGCCGCTCGACCAGGCACGCTTCGAGACGGAGGGTCCTGGTGCCGCCCGCGGTGCGGCGGCGGCGGAGTACTGGCGTCGCACGCTGCACACCGTGCCGCCGACGCTGTTTCGTACGGTCACCGGCGAGGGCAGACCCGAGCGCTTCGTCCGGCTGGGGATGGACTCCCCCGCCGTCGCGGTCGCCACGACCGTGCTTGCCGAACGCTGCCAGGTCAGCACCGGCACGGTGCTGCTGGCCGCCACGGCGGCCGTACTCGGTGCCTACACCGGGCACGACACCGTGGCGCTGCAGCTCATCGCGGTCAACCGGCATGACGAGCGCAGCCGTCGGCTCGTGGCCCCCATGGTGGAGAACGCGCTGTTCGCATTGAACGTCGGCGACGACACCTTCGAACAGACGGTACGCCGGACCTTTCTGACCGGAATGAACGCCTACCGTCACGCCCAGTACGACCCGTCGGCCGTGGACGAGATTCTCGACGAGGCACGCGAACGCAGCCACGGCGCACTCAACCTCGGTTGCTTCTTCAACGACAAACGTATGCACGACCGTTGGGAGAAGCTACCGCCCACCGATGCGGGCCCGGACGGACTGCGTGCGCTCCTTGGCCGGACCAGGCTCACCTTCGTGGGTTCGTGGGAGCGCCAGGACGCCACCTTCTTCCTGCACACCGGTTACGCGCCCGACACCTGCCTGCTCTATCTGCTGGCCGACACCGAACTGATCCCGCGCCACGACATCGACCTCCTGCTGCGCGCCTTCGAGACTCTCCTGGTCGACAGCGCCACAGGCACTCTCGACCTGGCCGGCTTCCGCTCGACCCGTGCGGCAACCAGTACCGAGAAGAAGCTTGGAGAGATCGCCCGATGACCACTAACGCCACGATCTGGGACGACGAGGTCGCCATCGCCGTCACTCGGCTCACCGCAGCTGCCGAGAGCGAGTACTACAACCCCTACCAGACTTTCGAGTGGCCCGAGAGCATCCCCGAGGGTGCGCTGTGGATGAGCGAGGATCTGGTGACGGTGCATGGCACCGCTGCCGCCGCGGAGTTGGACCGCGAGCAGTATCTCGCCCTGTCGAAGTGGGAGAGCATCAACTTCTACAGCCTCAACGTGCATGGGATCCGCGAGCTGATGCAGGAGGTGGTACAGCGGATCCACACCCCCGGTTTCGAGATCCCCACCCCGTTCTTTCACCACTTCCTCGGCGAAGAGAACGAGCACATGTGGTTCTTCGCCGAATTCTGCCTACGCTACGGTGGAAAGCTGTTCGCCAACCGGGCCATGACGTTCCCCAAGGAGCAGCACTCCGCCCTGCTGGACAACTTCATCGTGTTCAGCCGGATCCTGATCTTCGAACAGATCGTCGATCACTTCAACAGCAGGATGGCTGCCGACGCCGCCCTCCCGGAGACCATTCGCGCCATCAACCGGGTACACCACCAGGACGAGTCCCGGCACATCGCCTTCGGCGCCCAACTGGTACGTGCCCTGTGGTTGCGGCTGCGTACGGACGGCGACGACAAGGAGATCGCCGTGGCCCGCCAGTACGTGGAGAAGTACATCGCGAGTTCGCTACAACAGCTCTACAGCGTGGACGCCTACCGCAACGCGGGAATTCCCGATCCGTTCGCCTTCCGCAGCCGTGTCCTCGCCGACCCTTCCCGGAGCGCCGCCCACGACGCGGTCACGGCCCGTACCGACGCGTTCTACCGTCGGATCGGCCTGTTCGACCAGGCCGCAGCCTGAGCGACTCCGCCGCTCCCTGTCCCGCCCACCCTCACAGGAGCAGGTCACCCATGGCACTGCGCACACCACCCGCCCCGGCCGGAACTCTCACCCTACGGAACCCCGGCCCCGGCCTGGTCGTCCTCGAACCACAGCGAGCCGCCCTCCTGCTCGCACTCGACGCCCTGTTCACCGGCATGGCCGACGAACTCGGTGCCTCCGCAGTGGTCGGGCCGCCACTTCTGCCTGCGGAGGGCCTGGCCCGGCTCGACTACTTCCGCAATTTCCCGCACCTCGGGGTGACCGCCGCCCGCTTTCCGGAGGATGCGGTCGAGGCACTGGCATCCGGGGGCCCGGTAGCGGAGCAGCCGGTTCGACCCACCGGCTACCTGCTGCCATCGGCCACCTGCTACGGCCTGCTGCTCTCGTTGCAGGGCCAGGATGTCGGCCCGGGACTGAGACTGACCGCGACCGGCCGCTGCTTCCGCAACGAGGACCACTACGACGGTCTGCGCCGCCTCTGGGGCTTCCACATGCGCGAGATCGTCTACTTCGGCACCGCGGAGGGCGCCCGCGAGCACCTCGCCCGCTCTCAGGAACTCATCGGGACTCTGGCCGAACGACTCGGCATCGTGCTGTCGTACCAGCCCGCCAGCGACCCCTTCTACGACAAGAGCGGCTCGCGGGCCAAACTGATGGCCCTCGACCCGGTCAAACATGAATTCGTCGCCACCGACGGCACCGCCATCGCGTCGGTCAACCGGCACCGTAACTTCTTCGGCGAGCGGCTCGGTATCACCAGTGCGGGCGCAGTCGCCCACAGCAGTTGCACGGCTTTCGGTGTCGAACGCTGGGTGCACGCGATGCTGCTGGCGCACGGCACACCACAGGAGGCGCTGCGGCAGGTCCGTCATGTTCGTGGCTGACCTTCCGGATGATCCGGCCGCCAGGATGGTGGCGGCGGCGGAACGGGGAGCGCGAGCCCTCGGAGTCGAATTTCCCCTCATTCAGGCAGGCATGGGTGGCGTCGCCGGACCGGCGCTCGCAGCAGCGGTCAGCGACAGCGGCGCGCTCGGCACCGTCGCCCTCTACAAGAGCAACCCGGACCAGAGCGCCGCGCTCGTGGTCGACACCGCCGCGCGCACCCGGCGCACCTTCGCGGTGAACGTGATCCCCGAGGTCGCCGGGCGGCTGCTCACCGATCAGGTGGGCGCGCTGCTCGCCAGTGCGGACCGGCCACTGCTTCTGAACAGCTACGGCCTGCTTCCCGAGCCGGAGGCGGCACGGGTGCTGGCCGCCGGACACCGCCTGCTGATCCAGGTGGGCACCGCCGCCGACGCGTCGGTCGCGGCCGGACTGGGCGCACACGGCGTGGTGCTCCAGGGCATCGAGGCCGGCGGCCACCACCTCGGGAGGTTGGGCATACGCGAACTGCTCGCCCAGTACGACCAGGAGCCTGCGGCGTTCGTCGCCGGCGCGGTGGCCACCGGCACCGACCTGCTCGATGCCCTGCGGGCCGGTGCGTCCGGCGCGCTGTGCGGCACCGCGTTCGTGGTCACGGCCGAGTCGGCCGCACACCCCTCCTACAAGGCGGCACTCCTGCGGGCCGGCACCGGGGACACCGTCGTCACCGACCGCTTCTCGATCGGCTGGCCGGGACGTCCGCACCGGGTGCTGCGCGGTCCGGTCACCGACGCGCCGCAGCCGCTGCCGGCGACGCTGATCGCCTGGACCAGCGTGATGGGTGGACGCCGACCGGTCCCGCGAGGCTCCGCCGCCGCACCCACCGCGGAGGCCGAGGGTCAGGTCGACCAGATGGCCCGGTACGCGGGCCTCGGGTGCGCCGCACTCCGGACGGTACGGCCGGCCGCAGCATACGTCGCCGGTTTCCGCGCGGAGTTCGCCGCGGCTCTCGCCGCCCTACGCGGCGGCCAGCCCTGCGGAAAGAACCCAGCGACGTCGACCAGTGGCCGCTGACCATCACCCCGACGGGGAGCGGGCCGCCGCCACCGCTGTCGACCGAGGTCCGGCTCCCCGGATCCGTCATCCCACCGTTCGACACACAACCTGGAGCAGTCGTGAAGCGGATCGCCGAATGGATCCAGACCAAGAACCCCGAACTCGACCGCGAGCCCAGCCCGACGGAGGACCTTATCGAGGCCCGGCTCATCGACTCCCTGGACTTCCTGGAGTTCATCTACCTGCTCGAAGACCTCTCCGGGAGGCCCATCGACCTGCAGGAGGTGAGCGTCGACGACTTCCGTACCCTGGAACGCATCGCGCACCGCTTCCTGCGCCCCGAAGCCGGAACCACGTCGTGACGGTGGCCCCGGTCGTCAGATTCGGCAGTTGTGACGCGGAGCACCGCTGGCGACCGACCGGGTTGGCGCGACTGCCGACCCTGCGTGATCCGCACGCCGAGCGACTGCTGCGCGGGATGGACGAGCTACAGGCGGTCCTCTGTCGCCCCGACGACGTGCTGCTCACCCACCACCGGCCGCCTGCGGCCTTCGGTGAGGTGATGCGTGCCGCAGGTTTCGGCGCGCGGCACCTGCCGGTTCCCGGCGATCCCGCGCTCCCCGTCGAGGAGCGCCTGGCTGCGGTCGGTCTGCCAGGATTCACCGGCGCGCGGCCCGAACCGTACGCGGTGCTGCCGGGGACGGCCGCTGCGGTCAGGAGCCTCGGACTGGACGCGGCGCTGCCCGACCTGAACGCCGTCCGGCTGGTCAACTCCAAGACCTGGTCGACGCGGCTGGGACTACCCGGCTCCGGACGGGTCGTCACCTCACTGCGGGAACTACGCGAGGCGGCGGTCTTGCCGTGCGTGGTCAAGGACCCCTACGGAGTGTCCGGGCAGGGCAATGTCATCCTCGACTCACCGGCCAGACTCGCGTTGGTCGAACGCAGCCTGAGTCGGCGACCCGAGGACATGATCGAATTGGTGGTCCAGCCGCTGTTCGAACGGTCCGACGACTTCGCCGCGCATCTGACGATCGACCCGGAAGGGGAACTGGTGTGGCACGGCGTTCGCCAGATCCTCAACGTCGGTCACTCCTACCGGGGTTCGTCGTCCCCGACGCCGCAGTTGATGCAGCGGCTCGACCGTGCGGAATACCGCGCATGCGTGGAGGCGGTGGCCCGGGCCGCGGCGGCGGAGGGCTATCGCGGGCCGCTGTCCGTCGACTCGATGACCACCGCGTCGGGGGAGCTGATCCCGGTGCTGGAGGTCAACGCCCGCCTCTCGCCCGGAATGATCGCCCAGCAGTTGGGCGTGCGGTTGCGCCTGGCGTTCGTCCGGATCGGCGGCGACGACTACTTCGAGCGACTGATCCACCTGCTGGATGATGCGGGGCGGCTCGCGAGCGGTGGCCGCGACGGCATCCTTCCGCTGGCGGCCAGCACCCTGGTTCCTCCTCGCGGCTGGCTCTTCTACGCCGTCTTCGGCGAGGCGGACGCGGAGCTCGGGGACATCACCGAGAGACTGTCCGGGCATTGAACGACACCTGTGGGCAGAGCACGTCGGACGTGGAACACGGAGAGCAGACGAGCATGGCTGAAACACGCTACGACAGCCGGGCAGCCGCCGACTACCAGGCGGCTCGGGAGGTCCCCCGGGACGGCCTGGACGCCTGGCGTACCGCGGTGTCCGCAGCGGCCGGTCTCGCACCCGGCATGACGGTGCTCGACGTGGGTGCGGGGACCGGGGCGTTCGCGAGCGCGTTCCACGCCTGGTTCGGAGTCCGGGTGCTGGCCGTCGAGCCGGCCGCAGCGATGCGGGCGCTGATCCCTGCGTCCGAGGAGATCCGGGCGCTCGACGGGAAGGCCGAGTCGCTGCCGGTCCCGGACGGCTGCGCGGACGCGGCATGGCTCGGCTCCGTGATCCACCATCTGGACGATCTGGAGGCATCGGCCCGCGAACTACGCAGGGCACTCAGACCGGGCGCTCCGGTGCTCATCCGCAACTCCTTCCCGGGCCGCTGTGACCGGGACCTGCGGGTGCGGTTCTTCCCCGAGACAGCGGGTCTGGTCGACACCTACCCCACCGTCGACCGGGTCTGCGCGGCCTTCGCCACGGCAGGCTTCGCCCAGGTCTCACTCCGCCCACTGCCGCAACGCAGCGCACCCACCCTGACCGCCTACGCCGACGGGCTCCGCCGCGCTGCGGACTCCAAGCTCCGCGCCCTCCCCGACGCCGCCTACGCCCGGGGCCTCGCCCGACTCCGCGCCGCCGCCGAGGCTGACCCCACCGAACCTGCCACCAGTTGGATGGACCTCCTCGTCCTGACCTGACTGTGACGACGCCGTCCTCGACCACTACCGCGCCGGCTAGGTTCCTGCTGCTCGGCGACTCGCACGCCGGCCCGGTCGCCCGGGCGGCGACCGCAGCCAGGCTGCCCTTCGTCGGTGGGCTGGTCGGCTCCGGCCGGGACTTCACCGTCGGATTCTTCGACGTCCACGACGACGACGTGGTGTTCCGGGATGCCGCCGTACAGGAACTCCACCGCGGCTTCCTGACCACGACGGGCGTGTCCGCCCTCGGCCGGCTCACCGTCCCGCTCGTCTCGACCTTCGGGCTCAGCGTCCACTTCTACGCCACCACGGCGAACTGGCAGGGAGTCCGAATCTCCGCTGCTCGCCGACGCGGGCTGCCGGTGGGGACACCGTCACGGATCCGCGGGCCGCCGGCCTGGTCGGGTGGTCCGCAGCAGGCTGGTGTGACCGCCGCGGGCCACCCGGGCGTCTCCGGAGCTTCCTCTTGCCGGTGTGGTCGGAAGACTGCGCGAAGCGCCCCGCGGTCTTTGTCGTGCGGGAACTGCGCCGCCTACCTTGACGCGCCGACCCGTTGCTGCATATCCCAGGGCTGACCATAGCGTCGGTAAATGACTCTGGACCGGCCGGCTGCCGTTTCCCCACACGGTGAAAACCGCTGCCCGGACGCGTCGGACGACCGCACACCGGCATCGGGCGGCACCTGGCCGCCAGTTGTCGGGTGACACCGCAGCCGGCCCCGGCATGGAATCCGGTTTCCGACAGTACGACTCCGCCAACCGTCCCTACCGGACCCGTCATTCATCAACACCAAAGCGTAATGTGATGAATGACTCGTTGCGCACATGCGACCGGCCTGGATCGAAGGAGTCCGCACCATGTCCGAGCAGTATTCGCGGCGCTCCTTTCTCAGCGGGGTGCTGACCTGCGGCGCGCTGAGCGCCTCAGCGGTCTACCTGGTGCCCGGGGGACATCGCCCACCACCGGCCGAGCTCCGACTCGCCACCGGCGCCGACCCCACCGGCGCACGGAAGCTGCTGATGGACATGTGGAACCAGGCCAACCCCGATACCCCGGTCCGGTTCACCGACGAGGTCGAGGGCGGATCCGGCGATGAACGCAAGAGGCTGTTGACGGCGGCCCAGAACGGCAGCGCCGACATCCTCAACCTGGACATCGTCGACATTCCCGAGTTCGCCGCGCAGAAGCTGATCACCCCGATCCGGCTGACCGACCCGAACTTCCTGACGTCGGTGAAGGATCTCCACCAGGTCGCCGACGCCCCGAACAGCTACTGGGCCGCGCCACTGAACGCCGATGTCGGCATGTTGTTCTGGCGCAACCCCGAGACCGACCAGCCCGACAAGGTGACGTTGTCGCTCGTGCTCGGCACCTTCGCCGCCGCCGACAAGCGCTCGTTCGTCGGCCAGCTACGTCCCAACTCGTCGAACTACAACGAGGGTTTCCTGGTCAACATCCTGGAGCACGCCCTGTCCGTGGACCCTGAACTGTTGAGTCCGACGGGCGAGATCCTGTTCGAGCTGAAACCCTGGCAGGAAGCGCTGCGACCGTTGCGGGCGGCCATCGGGGCCGGGAAGGTCACCCTCTCCAGCGACGAGAACGCGAGCCTGGACACGTTCGTCGAAACGAAACCGACGTTCATGCGCAACTGGCCGGTGAAGTACCGCGAACTTCAGCAGCGCAAAGACTCTGACCTGTTGGCCGGAAAGATCCAGGTGCACCCACTGAAGCCCGGGGTGCTCGGCGGCCAGAGCCTCGCCCTGGTGCGCACCTGCCCCCACCCCGACCAAGCCCTCCGGTTCATCAACTTCATGACCGGCGCGGCAGCCCAGAAGATCCTCGCCGGGCACGGCTTCGCCCCGACCCTGGCCGAGGCGTACAACGACAGGAACCTCCAAGCGGTCATCCCACACCTGGAAGCACTACGGGGCGCGGTGGAGGGTGCCCGGCCCCGGCCGATGCACCCGGGATACCGCACGTTCGCCGAGGTCTTCGTCGACCACACCAACCAGATGCTGACCGGTGAGTCCGACCTGACCTCGGAGTTCATCGCCGCCATGAAGGCGGCGCTCGGATGACCGGAGACGGGGTGAAGGGGAGTCCATGAAGGTCGATCCGTGGCAGGTGCCGATCCTGGTGATGGCCGGCATCATCCTGGCGGAGTTGGTGATCAGGGTGATCCCGCGCCGCTGGACGGCGCACCTGGCCAAGCAGCAGGTCCGCACCGTGGCGCTCGGCGGGCTGGCCGTCCTGATCATCGTCGTCGGGGTGTTGGCGCTCGGCCCCGACCTGGCCGACCAGATCGCCAGCGTGGCGGCGGCCGTCGCCGGGCTGGCCGCGCTCTGGCTGACCTACCGGTCGTACCAGTTGCAGACCGCCGCGAGCCCCGGCGCTCCGGCCGAGGTCGGACCGGCCGGCCCGGAGCGGGACACCGCCGAGCCGGAGGCTGCGGGCACCACCGGCCAGCCGAGCGGGCGGTAGGGGGCTGTTGCGTCGGCGGACCGGTGGGCACGTCTGGGCGGGGCTGAGTGCGGGAAGCATGGTGCCGATCCCCCGGATCGGCGCGGACTTCGTCGCGTGGCAGTCCGCGTCCGACGACCGCACACTGGGGGTCGTCGACTTCTCGATCTTCCCGCACCTTGGTCTCGAGCCGGACAACATCATGGCTGATGCCGACAGATGGGCGGCCGAGATCGCGGTTCCGGCGTACGCGATCGACGACCAGACGGCCATCACGGTGACCGACGGCATCGTCGAGGTCGTCTCCAAGGGCGGTTCCCCTCGTAGCCACGGCCAACGGTGGCCGGCGTGGCGAAGCACCCGCTCATCCCGCATCAGCCCTCGCCGCCCGGTGGCACGCTGATCCCACCGCCGCAGCCGAACACCGCCACGACGACCTGGCAGGGCGCTGTCAGCAGGCCGTGTCGTGCCTCGGTAGGCGTCCGTGCACCAGATAGGCGGTGACCGTGCCGGTCAGGCAGGCGTTGGCCTGGCCGCTGAGCAGCGGCACGTGTGTCTGCTCGTCCACGGTGACCAGCCGGGAGCCGGTGATGGCCCGGGCGGTCGCGATCGAGTTGGCCGGCGGCACCGAGGCGTCGCGCAGTGCGGCGACGACGAGCGCCGCCGGTGCCCGGTTGCGGGCAAGCGACGGGGTGTTGTCCCGGCTGACCGGCCAGAAGGCGCAGGGGTTGAGGTTGGCGATCGACGGGCCGAAGACGGGGTAGCGGGTGCCGAGGCGGGCCAGGTCGTGGCGGTAGGTCGCCAGGCCGCGCGGCCACGCGTCGTCGCCGCAGCGGAATGCCATGTTGACCGCGGTGTGGTTGTCCGCCGGCACACCCGGGGTCCCGGGCAGGGGTGCCGGTCGCGGGTCGAGGGGGATCGGCGGCGGAATGTGGGCGAGGATGGCGGCCAGGTCGGTCGCGACCACCGGCCACAGCTGCGCGAAGTACGTCGCGATGACCGTCAGGGAGCCGAGTTCGCCGGCGGTCCAGGCGTGGTCTCCGGCCACGATCGGGTCGATCGCCGCCTCGGCGAGAGCCTCGCTCAGGGTTTCGGCGACCTCGGTCGGCGTGCCGCCGAGCCCGAACGTCGCGTTGTTGTCGGCGAGGTACCTGGTGAAGGCAGCGTAGTTCTCCTCGAAGGCCGGGAGCCGTTCCAGTTCGTAGGGACGCCAGGCGAGGTCGTAGTTGACCGGGCTGTCCAGCACGAACCGGTCCACCCGGTGCGGCAAGAGTGTGCCGTACGCGACGCCGAGCATCGCCGCGTACGAGCCCCCGAGGAAGGACAGCTTCCGCTCGCCGAGAACTGCCCGGATGGCGTCCATGTCGCGGGCGGCCTGTGCGGTCGTGGCGAACGGCAGCGCCCAACCGGCATGCCGGGCACAGGCGCGGGCGTACTCACGGGCCTCGACGGCGGTGTCCTCCAGGGACTGGTACGTCGCGGTGCGTACCCAGTAGCCGCCCGGCTCCTCCTCCGGCTGGCCGCAGGTGATCGGGGTACTGCGTTCGACGAAGCGCATGTCGAACCCGACGATGTCGTACCGCGCGCGCACCGCGGGATCGACGACGGCGGCGAGGTTCAGCGGCTCGGGGACACCGGCACCACCCGGCCCGCCGCCCGTGGTGATCAGGACACCGCGGCGCAGTGCCGGGTCGGTCGCGGCCAGCCGGGAGATCACGATGTCGATCGTGGGGCCGGCTGGCCGCGCATGGTCGAGCGGCACCTTGAGGGAGGCGCAGCGCAGGCGCGTGTCATCGACACCGGGGCAGGCCCGCCACGCCAGAGTCGCCCCGCTGGCCGCCCCGACCGGCGCGACGGCCATGGTGAGGCAAGTGACGACGACAGCGACCACCGCGCGCATCCAGGCCCCCAACCATCGACCTCTATGCATCTATGTCACACACGCTAGGGCGCATGCCCCCGCACCGCAACGTGGCTCTCCGGCCGCGCTCCCTGCCCCGCACGGTCGGGTGTCCACGGGTCGGTGCCCACCGGGATCTCACCGCGTTCGACGGCGCGCCGGGTGATGTCGGCGCAGCGCGGGCACCGTCAGTGGGGCACGATCGCCGGGAACTCCTCGACGCCCAGCACGCGCAGCAGCTCAAGCCGCTCCCGGGCCTCGGCGTCGGCCGGGGTCAGCACCAGCAGTTGCTGGCCGAGGTCGGGAGTGACCAGGGTTTCGCAGTCCATCGTGATGCGGCCCACGCGCGGGTGCCTGAACGTCTTGCGGTCAGCCCGGCGTACTGCCACCTCGTGCTCGGCCCACAGCCGCCGGAAGTCGTCGCTCGCCGCCCGCAACCGATCGATCAGGCCCGTCACGGCCGGGTCACCGGCCCGCCGGCCGGCCACTGCGCGCAGGTCGGCGACCTGCTGGCGGGCGTGCCGCTGCCATTCCCCGGTGCCGTGGAGGTCGCGGATGGCCGGTTCGGTGAAGTAGCGGTAGGCGACGTAGCGGCGGTCGCCGGTCAGCCCGGTGTGGTCGCCGCTGAGCAGGATCGACATGCGGTTCTGCGCCAGGACCTCGCCGAGGTCGGACAGGACCATGGCGGGAGTGTCGCCCACCAGGTCGAGTAGGCGGACCAGGCCGGCCCGGGCCAGGCTGGCGATGCCCTCGGCGGGCGGCGGCTGGTGGCCGGCCAGGTGGAACAGGTGGCTTCGCTCGTCGTCGGTCAGGCGCAGGGCCCGGGCCAGGGCGCCGAGCAGCTGGACCGACGGCTGACTGCTGCGGCCCTGCTCAAGGCGGACGACGTAGTCGACGGACATGCCGGCGAGCATGGCGACCTCCTCGCGGCGCAGGCCGGCGGTGCGGCGGCGGGGGCCGGCGGCGATGCCGACCTCGGCGGGGCGGATGGCCTCACGCCGACGCCGCAGGAAGTCGGCGAGCTGCTCACGCTGCATGCCTCCATGCTCCCCCGGGGACCGTGCACCGAGCCAGGGAGTGGCGCTCCCACGACAAGCGCTCCGCTGCCGGCGGGCCGGAAAGCGGCGCAGGGTGGAGCCGAGATCGACCGATGAGGGAGAGTTTCGATGCAGACACGCACACTGGGCGACACGGGTCCCACGGTTTCCGCGGCGGGGCTGGGGGCGATGAGCATGTCGGGCGCGTACGGCCCGGCCGATCGTGGGGAGAGCATCGCCACCGTGCGGGCCGCGCTGGACGCGGGGGTCACGCTCGTCGACACCGGTGACTTCTACGGCATGGGGCACAACGAGATGCTGTTGTCGGAGGCGTTGCGGGGACGCGACCGGGACAGCTATCTGCTGAGTGTGAAGTTCGGGCAGCAGGTGGGGCCAGGCATGCGGTTCGCCGGCCAGGACTCCCGCCCGGATTCGGTGCGGAACTTCCTGAGCTACTCGCTGACCCGGCTCGGCGTCGACCACGTGGACATCTACCGGCCGGCCCGGCTCGACCGGTCGGTGCCGGTCGAGGACACGATCGGCGCGATCAAGGACATGGTCGACGCCGGTTACGTACGGTATGTGGGGCTCTCCGAGGTTGATGCGGAGACCGTCCGCCGGGCGCACGCCGTACACCCGGTTGCTGATCTTCAGATGGAGTATTCGCTGCTTTCGCGGGCGGTCGAGGCCGACGTGCTGCCCACGCTTCGGGAGCTGGGCATCGGGCTGACCGCGTACGGGGTGCTGGGCCGGGGCCTGCTCTCGGGGAACTGGGTGCCGGGGCGGGCGGACGACCCGCGTAACCACGCTCCCCGCTTCTCCGCCGAGAACGCGTCGCACAACCTCGCCCTGGTGGAGGCGTTGCGCCGGGTCGCCGACGCGAAGGGGTGCACGGTGGCGCAGCTGGCGATCGCGTGGGTGGCGGCGCAGGACCCGTCCATCGTTCCGCTCGTCGGTGCACGTACCCGGCAGCGGCTGGCCGAGGAGCTGCCGGCGCTGGACGTGAAGCTGTCGGCCGCTGATCTCGAAGAGATCGAGGCGGCCGTGCCGAAGGGCGCCGCGCGCGGTGACCGCTACCCGGCGGCGTTCATGGCCAGCCTCGGCGTCGGCGACTAGCCGACGTCGCGTACCTCAGGGGTCGTCCGTGGTGGATCGTGTCGGGGTGCAGGTGATCAGCGCGACCATGCGGCAGATCGGCCACTGGTCGGGGTGTCGCACTCCGCCGCCCACCGGGTCATCGTCACCTCGGCCCTGCTCGCCCTCACCCCCGGGGACGCCGACACAGGGTCGAGCAGATCACCACCGTCGACGGCACCCTCGTGCCCACCCGGGACCGCCGCCTCGGTGCCCCCGAGCAGGAAATCACCGCCATCGGCGAGCCCGCAGACGCCCACCCCCGCCTCGTCGGTCTCCTGGCCGGCTCACCTCCCCCTGAGCCGGCCAGCGGCGGTCGTGGTGAGCCGCCCCGGGTGTCAGTGGCTGTCCGGTGGTGACCCCTGAACTGCGACTCCGTGCACCGACACGTACCGCTCCGACCGGCGTCCCTTCATCGCGTGTCCCACCGGTTCCCGGTTCCAGCCGCCGAACCGGGCCCGTAGCTCGAGGCCGGCATGCCGGGCCATCAGGTCCAACTCCGAGAGCCAGATCCACCGATGGGTCGCGATGTCGGCTTCGGTGCCGCCGTCGAGGGGGACGACGACGTTCACGACGCGCTGGTCGTTCCGGTCGACCACCTCGACTTCGAGCATGACCCGGTCCTTCAGGACGAGCGCCCTGATGTTCTCGTCGCGCGGATGGAGGTGAAGGTAGGGATTGTAGGTTTCGATGATGGTGACGCCTGACGGTTTGAGTCGCGACGCCGCCAGCTCCATGGTGCGGAGCTGCCGCTCCTGGGTGCCCACGAGGAACAGCGTTCCGTAGCTGATGAAGACCACGTCGAACGTGCCGTCCGGGAGGCTTTCCGCGAAGTCGCCCTGCGTGACCTCTATCCGGCCGTCGGGATCGCGTTCCTTCAGCGCGCTCAGCATGGCGTCCGAACCGTCTACCCCGTGGACGGACAGGCCGAGAGCCGCCAGTTCGACCGCCACCCGCCCGTCGCCGACGCCGAGCTCCAGGATGCTGCCACCGTTGGCGTAACCCTCGATGAAGCGGGCTGTCTCGACGGCTTCCGCCCTGCCCATGTCCGTGCCGGAGAAGAGCTGACCGAACCGGTCGGCTGCGCCGGCACTGTAGAAACCCGCCTCGTCGAACTTGTACTGCATCGGAACTCCACTTCGCTCACCACCACCCCGTGGGTGGGGTCCCTGATCGGTGGCAACCCGCTAGGGACCCCACCTGTTGGCGGCCGGACTCGGTCCGGCCCTACACGTCCGCTACCTGCCGGGCCGCCGTCAGCAGTGCATGGCCACACTCAACAGGGGGGTGGCGCTGGGGAGCGCGGGGATCATGCGCCCCGGTCGGGCCGTCGCATCGACGGGCAGGTCGATGATCCCGTCGCCGAGACCGGTGTCGCCGAGCAGCAGTTCCAGCAGGTCATCCTCCGCCGCAGCATCGACCGTCAGGGTGGATTCGTTGGGCATGGCAACTCCTTCAGTGTGATGAGCGCGTTGCGACCCCCGGTTCGCCACGTACGACCCGCCGGTCCGGGGCGGGAACGCACCGGGCGGACCCCCCTGCCGTGCGATGAGCGCCACCGGTGGGCCAGCAGGCAGATACCCGAAAGGTAGGGAGATCCCCGAACCGGGGGCAACGCCGCAGGAACGTGATTGCCCCGAATCGTGTTCAGGGCGCACTTAGGGGAAACAAAACCCTCCGTGTGGGTCCCCCCGGACCGGTGGCGGATATGTTGCGTCGAGCGACCGACCGGACGTGCTGAGAAAGCCGTTCCTGGTGGGACAGCACAATCGTGTCGCTCATGAATCCGCGCCGGCACGAACGGCTCGTGGCCGAATTCGAGCACCCGGCACGACCAATACCCACACGTAAAGTGATTCGCTGGGAAGGGCGCGCACGATGGTCAACAGAGTCCTGGAGCAACACCGGTCCGACGAGGCGACCATCGCGCTGCGCGCGGCGGGGATGCCGGGCCCGAAAGGCCGCCCCGTGTCACCTCCCGTCGCCCGGGTCGGCGACAGCCGCCCGGTGCTCGAACATGTCGCCGGCCCCCGACTCAACGGGGTGTGGGACCCGACGGGCCGGAACGCGCCGGAGTTGGTGGGCGACGCGGCGGCGCTGCTCGCCTACCTGCACGCGGCGCCCAGCCCGGTGGCGCGCCGGGCAATCCCCGAGAGGCCGCCCTGGGATCCGGTCGCCTACCCGTTCTACGTGGGCATGACCGACGCCCAACGGCAGATCGTCGGCGAACTGCACCGCGACACCGACCTGCGGGCCGCCGGCCGGCGTGCCGACGCGACGGTGCTCGACGCTGACGTGTGGTGCCACGGCGACGCCCGGTCCGACAACTTCCTCGTCGTGTCGGACGGTCCCGTCTTGATCGACTGGGAGTGTTCCGGCCGGGCCCGACCGGAGGTCGACGTCGCCGCGCTCCTGGCGTCGGTGCTGGTGTCCGACCTCGCCGAGGCACTCTCCGCCCCGCACGCTGTCCGGCAGGAAGTCGGCTCCACGCTGGTGACGTTTCGCGGTCTCGTCACCGCGGCACTGCGCGGCTACGGCAGCGCGGGCGGCAGGGCTCTCGACGCCCCGGTGTTGGGCAGGCGGGTGGGCAGCATGCTGATCGCACGAGCGTTCGCCAGGTCCGCCGAGTACGCGTACGACCGGGTGACGGCGATGCTCGTACAGCTCGGATCCAGTCTCGTGCGGCACCCCGAGCGCTGGGGCACCCTCGACCAGAGGCACGGCAGGTGAGCATGGACGCGCCGTTCTCCGCCGACCTGCGGGGTCGATTCGACACCTTCTGCGCGCGGGCGGGTCGCCCGGCCGCCCCGGACGAGTTCGGCTGGGACCTCTACCGCGCCGTGCACTGCGGAACCGCTCCCGACGTGCAGCTCTTCGCCGACATGGCGCTCCTGGGCACGTACCTTCGGCGGGCGTACGACCGGCTCATGCCCTTTGTGGCGCCCCGCCGCGGGTGGACGGGGTGGAACCCGGACCGCAGCGCTCTCCTCGACAGACGAGGCATCGAGGTGGTGCCCCCGGTCGGGGCGACGGTCGGCGACACCGATGAGGGCCCGGTGCTGTACGCCCCGTCGCTCGCGCCGTTCCCGGATCGTCGCTGGTTGCAGTGGAGCTCGGCCGATCCACTGCCCCGCGAGGGCTACCGCGTCTACGTCAGCGCCCAGCCGGAGCATGCCTTCGACGCCTGGCTCGACACGGTGCAGGAGTTGGCCAGGAACAACATCCGTAGCGCGGCCAAGGTCGCCTGCTCGACGGACCTGGCCCGCCGTAGTGACTGTGTCGTCGTCTACGGCGACGAGACGGCCGTCCCGGACATCATCGACGCGGTACGCCGGGTGGTGAATGCCGACCGGCTACGGCCGGACGTGCCGGGCTTCGCCGTACCGCTGGGCCGGGGGGTGTCCCTGGGGCTGTCCGACGGGCCCCTGCCCTTCGCCGAGAGCCTGGGGTGGACCTGGTCGAACCGACTGGCGGAGGCCTACCTGGCGGGCGACGACGGTCAGGTCGACCACCTCTTCGTCGAACTCCAGGGACTGTTCGACCGCACGGTCGCCGGCCTGCCGACCCGGTCGGATGCGTAGCGGCGCGACGGGCCGGGGCGCGGCGACGACGGACGCCTCGTCCCACGGCCCGGTGCGCAGGGTCCTGATCGTGGGCACCGGCGCACCGACGGTCGCCTACCTGCCGGCGCTGCTCCTCGCCCTCCGGCAAGCCGGCGAGACGGAGGTCAGAGCGGTGCTGACCCGGCAGGCCAGGACGATGGTGTCCCCGGCTGTCGTGTCCGCCGCCAGCGGCCATCCGGTGATACCCGAGGACTGGCCGGCGGACGGCACGGTGGCCCACATGCGGTGGGCCGGGTGGCCGGACGTCGTCGTCGTCTGGCCCGCGACCCTGGAGTTCCTGGCCCGGTGCGCGTTCGGGCTCGCCTCCGACGTGCCCGCGGCGACCGTCCTGTCGACGGCGGCACCCGTGGTGTTCGCCCCGTCGTTGGCGCCCGCCGCGGTGCAGGGCGGGCCATACCGCCGCGCCCGGAGCCTGCTGCGGCGCGACGGACACACGGTCATCGACCCTGTGGTGGGCACCAGCCTGTCCGACCTGCGGCCGAGCGACGGCGCGTGCGTGTCGGTCGAGCACGTCGTCGCCGAGATCCAGCGGGTTCACCGGTCGCCGCAGGCGCCGCCGGACGGCAGCGGTCAAGGATGAGTCCCGACCGGGTGGACCTCCTCCACCAGTTCGTCGCGGTCGTGTGGTGCGCGGGTCGGGTCGACCGCTGCGCCGACTTCGTCCATCCCGGGTACCGGCAGCACGATGCGGCGGGACGCGTCGTCGGTCGGGGAATCGACTGGCTCGCCGCCGCCGTCACCGTCTGGCACGAGACGTTCGGCAGCGGGCCGACGGAGGTACTGACCACGGTGGCGGGGGCCGAGACGGTGGCGTGGCGGTGGCAGGCCACCGCAGTGGTCCGACCGGAGCTGCTGTCCGAACCACTGCGGTCGATGGCCGACGAGATACCTGAGCTGCGGGTCGTCCGGCTGCGGGCCGTCACCTTCTCGACGTTCGACGAGAAGGGGCTGATCGTGGCGGACACCGTCATCTCCGACACGATGGACTACCTGCGGCAACTCGGCACGACGGGACGGTGGGTCCGGTGACCCTGATGCGGGTCGTCGTCGCGGACCAGCACACGGACCTTCCCGCACCAGCGGGGTGGTCCGAGCACGCCGTCGTGCCGGTCGACGGCGTACCGACCCGGTTCGGGATGGCGCACGTCCCACGGACCGCCTTCGACCCGACCGCCGACTACAACCGGGACCACGTCCTGCTCCGGCTGAAGGCCTTCGCCCTCGGCCGGTGGCGGGACCTGCTCACCCGGCGGCACGACGACGTTCTCGGGCCGCATCGAGGGCTGGGTGTCGACTTCGTGGCCGAGGTCGTCGCCACCGGCACCAACGTGACGCGGTTCCAGCCGGGGCAGCGGGTCATCCCGTGCCCGGACTGGCCGGCGGACACCGGTGCGCCGGGAACGAGGGGTCTGGTCACCTGCACCGCGTCCCGGGAGTACGCCCGGCTGCCGGCCGCGAGCCTGATCTGCGTCGGCTCGGCCATCGGCGACAAGGCCGCGGCGGCCCTGTCGGCGTCGGCGTCGACGGGGTTCGCGCTGGTCCGACGGGCCGACCCTTCCCGGGGCAGCCGGGTGCTGGTCTGCGGCGGGGCGTCCGGGACGTCGTTGGCGACGGTGGCCGCCCTGGTCAACCGTGGCCTGCGACCGGCCCTGCACGGTGTGCCCCGGCGGCACCTCCGTCGGGTCGACCAGCTCGGGATCGCCGATCTCGTCGACCCCGACGGCACCTCGTTCGCCCAGGCCCACCGGCTGGCCAGGGAGGTCGGTGGCTTCGCGACAGTCATCGACGTCAGCGGCACGACGCAGGGCATCCGGTCGGCGGTCGCCCTGCTCGGCCTCGGCGGAAGCTACCTGACCTGCACGCCGCCAGCCGGCGGCGGCGCAGACGACTACGCCGACGTGCTCCACCGTCTGGTCATCAGGGGAGCCAGCCTCACCGGAGTGCACCTGGGCACCCGGGCCGATCTCGTCGAGGCGCTGCGGTGGGCCGACGAATCCGGCTGGCGTCCCGCCGTGGACGACGTGTACACCGACGGCGATCTCGCGACGTTCGTCGAGCATCAGTTCGGCGAGTTCCCGCGCTTCGGCGACGCCGTCTTCACCTACAGCGACTCAGGAGCGTGACGCGATGGACGATCTTTTCGGTACCGCCAAGACGGTCGCTGACCTCGCCCTGCCGCGGACGACCCGGCAGAGCCCCTTCTCCGGCGTGCTCGGGGACTGCTATGCCGCCACGGTCCGAGATGTCCCCGAGGACACCCGGTGGCTGGTCGACGAACTCGCCCGGACGAAGGGTTCCCTCCTCGACCTCTGCTGCGGCGGCGGGCGTCTGCTGACCGCCGCCGCGACAGCGGGATGCGATGTCGTCGGCGTGGACAACTCCCCGTCCATGATCGAGCAGGCCAGGGCCCGGATTGCCCGGGACGGGACCGTCGACCGGACTCGGGTGCGCCTCGTGACCGACGACGCCACGACCATCGACCTGCGGACCCGGTTCGACGCGGTGGCCCTCGGCGGTCTCACGTTCACCCTCTTCGACCCGGCGACGCGCGCACGTCTGCTGCGCAGGGCCCGGATGCACCTTCGGCCGCAGGGCCGGCTATTTCTCGACTACGCACCGGCGACCCGCACCGAACCGGCCACGTCCGGCAGCCTCACGCTCCCCGTCAGGTACCGGAGCAGGAAGGGCTTCTACCTGGTCGAGTGGTCCCGACATCCAGCGGCGGGCCGCACGTTCGTGAGCATGCTCTGCGAACTGGTCGCCACCAGCGGCGACGCCGAACGGTACGTCGGAGGGCTCTCCTACCATCTGTTCTCGCCGGCGGACGTGCGGACGGAGCTGAGAGCCGCCGGCTTCGACGTCACGACGGACATCGACAAGGCAATGGCCCTGACGCCCGGGATCGCGGGCACCCGCTGGGTCGCCGCCGAGGTCGATCCGACGGCTGCCGTCGACGACGGTGCGCGGTGACCGGAGCGACGGACCCGTCCCTGGCGGCCGAGCTGGTGCGTCGTCTGCACGACGATCAGGAGGCTCGACGGGCGTGGATCACGACGGACGACGGGGCGGGCCGGATGCTCGCGGCTGACCGGGACAACGCACGGTGGCTGAGGGAGGTGCTCTGCCGGCACGGCTGGCCCGGTACGGGCCTGGTAGGCACTACGGGTGCGGAGGCAGCCTGGATGCTCGCCCAACACGCGGACCACGACGTCGTCTTCCAACGCCAGTGTCTGGAGCTTCTCATCGAGGCCGTCGACCGGGGGGAGGCGCCGCGTCCACACGTGGCGTACCTCGCGGACCGGGTGCTGCGCAAGAGGGGTGACCTGCAACGGTACGGCACCCAGTACCGCGCGGGCAGGTCCGGGCTGGAGTTGTGCCCGTCCCAGGAGCCCTGGGGCCTGGCGGAACGCCGGGCGGCCATGGGCCTGCCCGCCGCCGACACGGTGCCACCTGGCTGAGGGTGCCCCGGTCACCCTCAGATGAGGCCGGATCGGATCGCGAAGACCACCGCATGCGTACGGTTCCGGAGGCCCAGCCGGCGCGTCACGCCCTGAACCGTGTTCTTGACCGTCCGTTCCGAGTAGGCCAACTCGGTGGCGATGCTCCTCGTGTCGAGACCGTCCGCCGCCAACCGCAACACCCGCACTTCGCGGGCGGTCAGCCGGCCCGTCTCCGATCGGCCACGCCGCACCTCCTCGCTCAACTGCCGGAAACGCCTCAGCAACGCCCCGCTGAGGTCGCTCGGCAGAATTCCGCCACCATCGGCCACCGCGGTGACGGCCCGCACCAGGTATTCGCCCGTCACCGCCGACGGGGGCAGCAGTGCGGCCAGCCGGCACGCGCGGGCGACTGCCACGAACTGGGCATCGGCGACCTCACTGGCGATCAGCACCAGGGGAACCGCATCGCCGGGGGTCGACCGCTGCAGCCGTGCCAGGACATCGACGTCCACCTGCCGGGGCGCCACGACGAGCACGTCGGCGTCGAGGCTGCGGTCGGCGTGCACGGTCTCCAGATCCGGGTCCCCACTGAGGAGGGTGGTCAGCCCCGCCAGGGTGATCGGATCATCCGCATGAACTGCGACTCGCACGGGCGGCCTCACCTGCCCACGACGGTCGTGTCGCCCGGTTCCGCTCGGCTGGCGCAGCGATGTCTCGGTCATGCACCAGAGCCTGCCGGTCAGGGGCGGCCTCGAACTCCACCTGCGAGCCGGGGCCGGGTCGGCTCCGGGCGGGAGATCACCCACCCCGTCTCCCCCGATCGGTGGAGACGTGAGGCGTGGTCGGCGATCCCACTCGACCTTGGCGCAGCCGTCCTGACCGGGCATGGTCCGACGTGGTTCTGCTTTGCTTTCAGGAACAGTGTCGTGTTGTCGGGAACAGTTTCCGCGCAGCCGGGTCGACCGTGCCCAGAACATAGCCGCCACACAGCTCCTCCGGCGCGACCACACCGGCAGATCTTCCCCAAAGTGCCCGCAGAAAGCGATTCGGGGCACTCCCGATTCCTCGGCATTGCCGCCGGTCCGGGGATCTTCCTATCGTCGATTGTCTACCTGCCCACTGGCCGGTACGCACCACACTCATCACACGAAGGAGTTGCCATGGCCAACGAGTCCGCACTGACGGAAGCCGACGACGACCTGCTGGAGCTGCTACTCGGCGATGCCGATCTCGGCGACGGGATCATCGACATGGATGTCGACGCGGCAGCCCGACCCGGACGCCCGTTGCCGGTCACCGGCGCGCCCACCATCACGATTTCTGCGCTCGTTCACTGCTGAAGCGGCCAGGCGGGTAGCGCACGGGTGAGTCCGGCTGCCTGACAGGAAGGAAGGGTCCTTGATCGGTCCCACCGGCGCTCGAGGGCCCTTCCACCGCGGCGCTGCGAGGATCACGACGACGAGCCGTTCCTGCTTCGCCGGGTGCCGTCCGCCGGCTTCCTGGACTCGAACCCCGGGCCGTCGCAACGAGTCGTCGTCGCTGTCGGACAACGGGATGGACCAACGGAAACGCACCGCGCCCGTGTGCGGGGAGTCCTGGACTCCCCGCACACGGGCGCACCGTGCATCGTCCTCAGGCTTGCCCTGCGGACGCGAGCCAACGGTCGACGATCATCGGGTCTGGTCGCCCGACCTGATTCGTCGCGGCGTCGATGAGGCTGGTCAGGCACGCGGAGCGGTCGGGCATCCCCTGCTGCTCGTGCCTGCCCGGAGCAGCGGAGCGAGGGTCAGCCGTCCATGCCGCTGACGGCCAACTGCACCCACAGGATCGAGGCGACGGCGATGCCCAGGAAGGTGAGCGCCGACAGTCCCACCGCGGCAGCGAGATTCCGGCGCTTGCGGGTCACGATGAAGACGACTACGGACGCGGCCACAGCGAACAGCGCGAGGTATGCCGCAAATCCCATGTTCTGCTTCTCTCTGCTAGGCGTTCCGCAGCATGCGGGCGGTGCGGTGCGGACACGCGATGGTGGGGCGCGGCTGTCCGGGTGGTTGGCGTCGACGAGGAGACCGACCGGTCGAGCACTGTCACGGGGCGTACGGCAGGACCTGCAGTCCGGTGTCGCCGTCCCCGGAGGCCGTGATGCGGCCGTTCCTGACCCCGATGACGCCGGAGGCGCCGTGCAGTTCGAACAGGCCGGAGTCACCTGCCAGGGCGACCCGCCAGACCTGCGACGCCTTCCCGTCCTGGCAGTTCTCCAGCTTCAACACGGCACCGGCGGTGTCCGCGACGCAGTACCCGCCACCGACCTCCTCGTTCCAGAACGGTGGCTTGATGACCATCCGGTTCTTCGCCGCCACCGCAGCCGGGTGGATGGCCATCATCGTGGAGTCCGTCCGGTCGGTCCCGGTGAAGTCCTTCGACCTGTTCGTCGGCTTGGCCGGGACAGCAGCGGTGCTGCCCGCTCGGCACGGCAGAGGCGGGCGCGGTCGACGGCTCGGCGGGGGCCGCCGAAACGGATGGCGACCCGGCCGGCGTGGACGTCTCGGCTACGGACGGGCCGGACGGAGCGGCGGACGTGCCCTCGCCGCTGGCGCAGGCGGTGAGCAGGCCGGCGGTGGCGAGGACAGCCCCGATGACGGACGAACGGGTGTGACGCATGCGCTTTTCCTTCGGCAGAGGTATGACGGAGCTGCGACCTCTTCCGTCCACGAGCCGGCGTCGGCTCGGCGCTGAGCGGAGATCAGCCGCCCCGCCCCCCAAGGTGGAGACGACTTCACCACGGCGACCGGGGGCCTGTCCCCGGCAGGACGAGTCCAGGGTGCTCCACGGCAGAGCGGGCGCCTTTCGCCCCGGACAGGGGTGCTGTCAGGCGACGACCAGGCCGGTCCGCCACGCCCAGGAGGCGACCTCGACCCGGTTGCGTACCCCGAGCTTCGCCTGCGCGGCGGCCAGGTGGGTCTTGACGGTGGACACCGCCACGAACAGCTCGCCCGCGATCTCCTGGTTGGTCAGTCCCCGGGCCACCGCCCGCACGACGTCGCTCTCCCGGTCCGTCAGCGCCTCCACCGGTGCGGTCGCGCGGACCTGCGGCCGGTGCCGGAAATGACGCAGCAGCCGGACGGTGACCTGAGGCGCCACCAGGACGTCGCCGCGGACGGCCGCGCGGACCGCCTCGACCAGCAGGGCCGGTCCGCAGTCCTTGAGCAGGAACCCGCTCGCCCCGCACTGCAGGGCGACGTCCACGTACTCGTCGTCGTCGAACATGGTGATGACGACGACGGCGATCGGATCGGCCACGTCGGGGCCCGCGAGCAGCCGGGTGACCTGTAATCCGTCCAGGCCCGGCATCCGGATGTCCAGGAGGCACACGTCCGGGCGCAGCCGACGTGCCGCCTCGACTGCCGCTCGCCCGTCGGCGACGTCAGCCACCACGGTGATGTCGGGCTGGGCTTCCAGGATCATGCGGAACCCGACCCGCATCAGCTCCTGGTCATCGGCGATCAAGACCCGCACCGGCCACCGTCCCTGTCCTCGTGACCGCTTTCCGGTGGACACTGGCAGCCCTCGGTCGGTATTCGTCGGAGATCCCCGCTCATCGAGCACGGATGATACGGGTGTACGCGGCGCTGTCCCGGAGCCACCTGCGCCCGGCACGCCGTTGATCCGTTGCTGCGACAATGGACAGTCGAGCAGCCAGAACCAGCCCTCTCCGCCTGCCGGGGGTCGGTCGGCGACAGCACTACGGTTCGGCCCGGTGCAGCGGCAGGTCGGCGGTCACCTGCCAGCCGCCGTCCGTGCGGCCGGCGGTGAACCGGCCGCCGAGCAGGGCGGACCCGCTCCCGCATCCCGACGAGTCCGAAGCCACCACGACGTCTGCCGATCGTCCGGTTCACCCTCCCGTCGTCGCGGACCTCCACCCGGACGTACCCCTGCCCGGTCCGTACCGCTGCCTCGATCTGCCGTGCTCCGGCGGCATGCCGACGGGCGTCGGACACCGACTCCTGCACCAGGCGCAGCACCGAGGTCGCGACCTCGTCGGTCACCGGTTCAGCCAGATCGATGGTCACCCGTACCGCGGCGGACTGCCGGCCGACGTCATCGCCCGCAGGTCGGCCGACAGGTCGGTGGTACGGGTCAGCGGTGCCGCTGCCCTACCGTCGCCCGGTTCGCCCTCACGCAGCGCGGCGACGAGGTGCCGCATCGAGGACAGCGCCTCGATACCGGAGCGTTCGATCACCGGCAGGGCCCTGACTGCCGCGTCGGGATCCGACGCGGACCGCTCCTGCGCGGCCTGTGCCTGCTCCACCATCCCCCTGACCTGGTCCGTCACCACCTCGCGGAGTTCCCGCGCCAGGCCGAGCCGCTCCCGTTGCTGCACCGCGATCACGCCGGCCCGCCTCGCCCGGGCCCGCTGCCGGTCACGACCCCGCAGATACCACCCGTACGCCGCCGGCAGCACCACCAGCGCCATGCCCGACAGCGACACACTCCACCACGGCTCCGGCTCCGACCCCGCCGGTAGCGGCCGTAGCTGCTCCGCCGCCGCACTGGTGGCCAGGACCAACCCGGCGAGGCCGGCGGCGGCGACCCCGGGAACCTGCCGGACCACCGCCACGATGACGACCGCCACCGCGGCGAACTCGGTCACTGCCAGACCCGGCAGCATCTCGGCACCGACCGCCCGCAGTACCCCGGTCGAGACGACGAGCGTTGCCGCGGCTCCCAGCGCCCCGGGAACCGGCCGTTCCCGTGCCAGCAGCGCCATGGCCACCATCAGGGCGGTGCCCGGCACCATCCATCCCCGGCCCGCGGTGCCGCACTCTCCGGTGATCAGCACGTCGAGCAGGGCAAGGACCACCAGCAGAACAACCCACGGCCACTGCCGCCGCACCAGCGCCGATACCACCGTCGTCACCATCCCGGGCAGTGCCTCCACACTCGCCGGGAGGACACCGGAGACAGTACGGTTCCTCGTCATCGCAGCGGAACGGCTGCTGCACTATTGTCACCAGCGGCTCTGCCGGAATCGGACCGACGCGAGGAACTGCTGTGGTGGCGGCGTGAAACTCGACCGGCGAGGTCTGCTCACCTGGGACTGGCCCCTGGCCGGGCTGCTCCTGCTTGCGCTGCTTCTGGACGGGGCGGCGGCGAGCGAGGTGGGACATGAGGACCAACGGTGGGAGCTGCCGGGTTTCCTCGCGGTGTGTGCCCTCGCGCTGCTGGCGTCCCGGTGGCCGGTTGTCGCGGGCGTGGGTGTCGCGGCGGTCCTGCTGGTGTGGTCGGTGGTGCTGCGGCTCGCCGACGTCACGGTGCCCTCCGCCGCGGGCGGGCTGGGCGCTGCCGAGGTCGTCGCGGTCCTGGCCGTCATCGTCGCGCTGGTCCGCCGGTCGTCCCGGTCCACCGCCACCGGCCTGGTGGGGCTGCTCCTGCTCAGCTGCCCGGTGGTCGGGGGGATCCGGCCGGAGCACCCCAGTGCTCCGCAGGACCTGGGTTGGTCCGTGATCCTGCCGGCGGTGGCCATTCTCGCCGGATGGTACCTGCGGGTGCGCGATGCCCGGAACGCGCGCGAGCTGCGGGCGGTGATGGTGGCGGCGCAGTTGCGTGAGCGGGTGGCCCTGGCGCGGGAACTGCACGACGTGGTGGCACACCACATCGGCGGCATGGTGGTGCAGGCCCAGGCGGCGCAGGCGGTGGCCGTACCTGATCCCGGCGCTCCGGCGCGGGTGCTGCCGGTGATCGAACGTGCCGGCGCGGACGCCCTGTCGGCGATGCAGCGGATGGTCGCCATGTTGCAGGAGGTCGGCGGGGAACCGGCGTCGCCGACCACGGACCTGCTCGCCGACCTGCGCGCGGCGACGGTCACCCCGGGGGACGCCACTCCGGTCCGGTTGGCGGTGGAACTCGCCGAGCCCGTACCGGCGGCGGTCGCGACCACGGTGCTGCGGCTGGTCCAGGAGTCAGTGACGAACGCGCGGCGTTACGCCGTGGACGCCCGCGAGATCACCGCGACGGTACGGGTCGGCGACGGGGCCGTCCGCGTGCAGGTACGCGACGACGGACGACACACCGACCGACCGCGAAGGTCCGGGGGCGGCGGTTACGGCCTGGTCGGCATGCGGGAACGGGTGCAGCTGCTCGGCGGCCGGTTCGAGGCGGGCCGGGTGCCCGGTGCGGGCTGGCAGGTGCTCGCGGACGTGCCGTTGCGGGGGGAGTGAGTGGTGGGGCCACCGCACACCGGTTGCCAGCGGATCTCCCCGGCGCTACGTTGACCCTCTATCGACAGATGTCTACGTAGTTGTCGGGGGTCGCATGTCCACGTCGGTCACTCGCCGCACCGTCCTGGCCGGTGGCGTCGGCGCCGCTGTCGGCCTGGCGCTGCCCGGCCCTGCCGCCGAGGCCAGCGGCCACCGCCCCACCAGCGTGAGCTTCACCCTCGACGCGACAACGCTCGACGGCGGCGAGCAGGTCACCTCGGTCACCCTCGACACCGGCCGGCTCGGGCCGATCGATCCCGCCGGGCTCCACCCCGGCACGTTCACCGTGCACGCCAAGGCCACCAGCCCGATCCCGATCGCTCCCGGCGATCTGATCTTCAGCGAGTACGACCTGGACCGTGCGGTGACCGCAGCCCGGCTCGACCGGCACGGGAACATCGTGCTGGAGCTGAGCCACGCCGAGGGTCAACTCGGCGGTGGCACCCTCGGCTACATCCTGAGCAAGGGCCGCAACGTCCGGCTGGACCTCGTCTACACCATCACGCAGAACACCCCGCTCGTCCGGCGTCACGGCCCACCGCTCACCATCACCAGCTTCGTGCAGGGACGGCTGTCGAACCCCGAGGTGGACGCCTTCAGCCACCACGTCTCGGGCTCGGGCATGAAATACCGGTTGTACTCCCCGAAGCGTTCACCCCGCCCCGGTCGGCTGCCGCTGATCCTCTGGCTGCACGGGGCCGGCGAGGGTGCCTCACTGCCCGACGACTACTACGACAACGAGACCACCCTGCGCGCCAACCGTGGGGCGTTGGGCTTCGCCACCCCGCAGGCGCAACGGATCTTCTCCGACGCGTACGTCGTCGCCCCGCAGAGCACCTCCTACTGGATGGAGGACGGCCCCCGGTTCGCCCCGCTGATCCGCGAGATCATCGAGGACCTCGTACGCCGCAAGCGCGTCGACCCCGACCGGATCTACGTGGCCGGTTGCAGCAACGGCGGCTACATGTCCCTGAAGATGACCGTCGCCTACCCCGACCTGTTCGCCGCGTCGGTGCCGGTCTGCGGCGTCGTCGAGCCACTGGGCGGAGAAGGGCCGCCGCTGATCACCGACGCGGAGCTGACGAAGATCCACACCCCGACCTGGCTGGTCACCTCGCGCGACGACGACACCGTGCCTCCCGAGACCAACACGGTCCACGCCCACCACCTCATCCCGGGATCACTGGTCACCCTGTACGACCACGTCGTCTGGAACGGCTACCAGTTCCCCGGTCACTTTTCCTGGATCTACGTGGCCCGCAACGACCCGAGCCTCGACGGCACCCACATCTGGCAGTGGATGGCCCGCCGCCGCTGATCCGCCGCCGCCGCTGGCCCCCGCGTGGCGGTCACCACCCCGTTGAGGTGCCGTCACGACGGCACCACCTGCCGCCGATCCGTGATCTCGATGCCACCAACGTCACCGGGCCCGAAGAGCGCTACCCCCCGGCCAGCTCGACGAGGGGAAAGGCCCGGTGCCGACGCGGCGGGACCAGGAAGTTCTGCCGGCGGGTGCAGGTCAGGAAGCGTTCCAGGCCGTTGTCCTGCTCGGCCACCCGGTGCTTGCGCACCAGGTCCACCGAGGCCTGGCTGCGCCGCATCCGGGTGAAGAAGTCCGCGGTCGGCACGAAGACGCTGAAGTGCAGCTTCGGTTGGCTGCTGCCGTCCGGCACGTCCATCGGGTCGAAGCCCGGACCGTCCACCCGCAGGTGCATGGGGGTGCCGTCCGAAGCCCGGGAGCTGCGTTGCAGGGTGGACAGGTGACCCATCCGCCGCTCGCCCGGGGGCAGGCCGACCCCCCGGGCGGTGCGCTCGGCGTATTCCGGGCCGCGGTTCTCGGCGGGCAGGAACGACGGCCCGCCGCCGTCGGTGAGCTGGTCGGGGTTGCCGGGGTGCACCGGCGGGGCGTGGAACATGTACTGCACCCGCTTGGTGAAGTTGCCGTTCTCGCTGGGCGGGGTGCCCGGCGCGGCCATGTCATAGAACTGGAGCATGTCGAGGATGACGTGCGACAGGTGCTGGATGCCGCCGTTGTCCAGGTAGTCGCCGGGCCGGGCGGTGCTCAGCCGGGCCGAGGGGTGGCCGGCGAAGGTGCAGATCTCCGGCGGCCCGGAGGCGTTGACCTGCTGGTCGGAGAAGCCCATCCACATCGGCGAATCGGGCTGGATGAACCGGGCGTACGGCAGCTGGTTCTGTTCGGCCACCGAGCGGGGCAGGCCGACCTGGGTGAACATGTGCCGGCTGGAGGTGACCGTGAGCAGCCCGGCGAAGGCGGGCGGGGCTGTCGGCCGGCCGGCCAGCGTGCCGTTGCCGTCGAACCAGGCCAGCACGTCCTGGATGACCGCCGCCCGGTCGCTGCGGAAGGTGAGCAGCAGGTCGTTGTCCTCGATCCGGACCGGCACGGTGAACCGTCTCTTGGTCACCCCCGGGTTGTCCGGGTGGACGTCGGTCGGTGCCGGCACCGCCTCCTCCAGCACCGTCCGGGTCGGGTCGGCGAGCAGCCGGGGCAGGTGCGCGCCGACCAGGTCACCGGTGAGCCCGCCGGGCAGCCGCCGGAAGTACGGCAGGCCGTAGGAGACGAACGTCATCAGGTCCGCCGCGCCGAACGGGTAGCGCGACTCCAGGGCGGCGAGCACCCGGGTCAGCTCCCGCTGGTCGTCGCCGCCGGGGGTACGCGACAGCGCGGCGGTCAGGTAGACGGTGTGCACCGGCGGCATGACGAACGGGCCGCCGGTGGGCGAGGACTGCTCGGGCGCGCTGAACCGGGCCACGTCGAACTGGATGTCGGGCAGCCCTGCCGCCGGGTCGGGGGCGGCCGGTCGGGCCGGGACACGCGCGTCGGCCGAGCAGCCGGCGAGGGCCGATGCGGCCATGGCCAGCGCGCCGCCGGCCAGCATGGTCCGGCGGCTGAGCCGGGGCTCGTCGCCCATGCCTCAGCTCGACCGGTCGAGCGCGGCGCGCAACGCCTCGCCCAACTCCCCGTCGCCGGGAGCGGTCAGCCGTACCGCGTGTTCGGTGAGCCCGACGAAACCCTCCCGGGCCCCGCCGTTGCGGGTGGGGCTCACCAGTACCACGTCGGCGTCCCGCTCGACGTCGACGTGCCGGGTGCCCTTGGCGTAGGTGGCGTAGGTGCGTAGGCCGAGGGCGTCGAGGACCGGCGCGAACGCCGACGGCCCGCCCCGCAGGTCCGGGGTGGGCACCCCGGTACGCGAGGCGTCGAGCATGCGGGACACCGCCGCGCCGAGTTCCCGGTCGTCGGCCGGCTCGTCGAGAAGCACGAATGCGCCGTTGGCGATCCACATGCCGTCGCCGGTCAGCGAGGAGGAGTGCGCGACGTACCGACCTCTGCGTAGGTCGAGTGCGGCGAGTCTGGTCATCGGTGTCCTCTGTGGAAGGTGGGCGCCCCCGGGCTACCCGTGGGCGCCCCCGGTGGTCTATCTGATCGGGATGATCCGCACGGTCACCCCCCTCTGGGCACCGTACTGGACGATCTGGTTGAGCGCGTTGCGCTGGGCGCTGGTGGCCGCGCCGCGTTGGACGGCGATCTCCAGCTCCCGGACGGCGACCTGCCCGGGTCTGATGGTGACGCCGTCCCAGGTGACCGGGTTGCTCTTGGCGAAGCCGGCCGCCTTGTCGACGTAGCCCTGCAACCGGCTGGTGAGCTGGCCGGCGCTCTGGTAGCTCTTCGCGGTCAGATCGACGCTCTTGATACTGGTGGCGGTGCCGTTGGCGAACCGGTCGATGGTCGGGAAACTACGCGGCAGGTTGCCGCCGAGCTTGGCCTCGATGGCCAGGCCGCGTTCGAACTGGTTGAGCTTCCAGACCGAACTGCCGGCCTTCAGGTACGCACCGAGGCCGCCGGTGAGCGCCCCCAGCGCACCACCGATGGCGAAGTCCTTCAGGGCGTCGCCCGCGCTGTACTTGCGTCCCGTCAGCGCGGCCAGGCCCGCGCCGATGCCGACCGAGGAGGCGCCGCCGATCAGCGCCCCGATCAGGATCGGCACGCAGATCGGGCAGTCGCCGTTGGGGTCGGAGAGGTTGACCGGGTCGTTGAGGGCGTACGTGTAGAGGTTGGTGCTGCCGCCGCCGAACCCGGCCGGGTCCTGACTGAGGAACCGGCCCGTGTCCGGGCTGTACCAGCGGGCCCGGTGGTAGCTCAGCCCGGTGTCGGCGTCGCGTTCCCGGCCGGTGAACCCCTGGGTGTTGCTGCTGGTCGCGCCGCTGGTGGTGACCGCGCCGAACGGGTCGTAGGTGTACCGGGTGGTCAGCGTGCCGGCGGAGTCGGCCAGGCCGAGCACGCTGCCGAGCGGGTCGGTGACCGGCACCCGGGCACCGGCGGCGTCGGTGCGGACCAGCGTCTGGTCCAGCCCGGCGGTGAGCCGGTCGGCGACCGCCGTGCCGGTCTGCTCCCGGACCAGGTTCGGGCCGTCGTAGCCGAAGGTGGTGGTGGCCGCACCGGAGGTACGGCTGGCCAGCCGCCCGGCGGCGTCGTAGCCGTACGCGGTGGCCAGGCCCGGCCCGGTCACCCCGGTCAGCTCACCCCGGGCGTTCCAGGTGTAGCCGCGTACGCCGTCGCCGGTGAGGTTGCCCTCGTCGTCGTAGCCGAACGTCTGCGCACCTCGGCTGGTCAGCCGGTTCGCCGCGTCGTAACTGGCCGCCGGCCCGGTGGCGGGGACGGTGACCTGGGCGAGGCTGCCGGTCAGGTCCGCCACCCGACCCGTGCCGTCGTAGCCGTAGCGCAGATCGCCGATCGGCACCCCGCCGGTGGTCTCGTAGGACAGCCGGGTGAGCTGGGAGGCGGCGTCGTAGGCGTACCGGGCGGTGACGCCGGCCTGCTCGACCCGGGTGGTGCGGCCGGCGGCGTCGCGGTGCCAGGTGGCGGTGGTGCCGCCCTGGGTGATCTGCGCGATCAGCCCGGTCTGGTCGTAGCCGTAGGAGATGGCCGGCTGACCGGGCACGGTCATCGCGGAGCGTCGGCCGGCCGCGTCGTAGCTGTAGCCGACGGTGCCGGTCGGGCCGGCGACGCTGACCACCTGGTCGAGGTCGTTCCAACCGAGGGTGAGCAGGCCACCGGTGGAGTCGTTGACGGTGGTGAGCCGGTCCAGGGTGTCGTAGCCGAACCGCTTGGTGCTCTCGTAGGTCGGGCCGGCGGTGGCGCCGTACCCGATGAAGGTGGTGCGGCCGAGGACGTCGTACTCGGTGACGGTGGTCTTGCCGCGCCGGTCGGTGGCCGACACCACCCGACCGAGCACGTCGTAGGTCTGGTGGGCCTGCTTGCCGCGCGGGTCGGTGACGGTGACGGGGCGGTCGGAGCTGTCGTAGACGACGCTGGTGCTGTTGCCCCGGGCATCGGTGACCATGGTCAGGTTGCCGTTGCCGTCGTAGCCGAAGGTGGTGGCCCGGCCGAGGCCGTCGGTGCTGGTGACGACCTGGTTGTCCGGGTCGTAGCGGACCCGCTCCAGCACCCCGTCGGCATCGGTGACCGCCACCGGGCGGCCGACGGCGTCGACGAAGCTGCGGGTGGTCCGGCCCAGCGGGTCGGTCACCGCGACCAGGTCACCCTGGTCGTAGGTGTAGCGGGTGACGTTGCCGAGCGGGTCGGTGAACGAGGTGACCTGTCCGGCGGCGTTGTAGGCGTAGCGTCGGGTCCGGCCGGCGGCGTCGGTCGCGGCGGTCAGGTTGCCCCCGTCGTCGTACTCCATCCGGGTGGTCCGGCCCTGGTCGTCGGTGACCGAGGTGAGCTGCCGGTACGGCCCGCCGGAGGTGACCGTGGCGGACTGCGCGGCGGCGGTGCCGGCGAGCGCGGTGAGGCCGGTGAGCTGCCCGTTCGGGCCGTACCCGAGGGTGGTGCGCCGGCCGTACGGGTCGACCAGCGCGGTCGGCAGGTGGGTCGCCGGGTCCCGGGTGGTGGTCGAGGTACGCGCGTGGGCGGTGCCGGCGGCGGTGGTCTCGGCGGTCACCCGGTGGTCGCCGTCGAAGTGGGTCTCCCGGACGCTGCCGTCGGGTTCGGTGACCGCCGTCTTCACCACCTGACCGGTGGCGTCCGTGGTGTAGGCGAACCCGTAGCTGACCCCGCCGGGCATGGTCTGGGCGGCCACCCGACCGGCGGAGTCGTAGCTGTTGGTGAGGTAGGTGACGCCCCGGGCGTCGGTGACGGTGGTCATCCGGTGCGCGGTGTCGTAGGTGTACGTGGTGGTCCGGCCGCCCGGCGAGGTGACAGTGGTCATCCGGCCGGCGGAGTCGTAGCCGTACTGCACGGCCCGGCCCGCGTTGTCCTGCGCCCGGGTCACCCGGCCGCCGGTGTAGCTGAGCTTGATCCAACGTCCGTTCGGCGAGGTGATCTGGGTGATGTCGCCGGACTGCCCGCCGCTTGCGCGGGTGAGGGTGATCTGGTTGCCGTGCCGGTCGCGGATGGACTGCAACGGGGTGTTCTCCCCGAAGACGTAGACCATGCCGTCGGTGCGGACCAGGTCCCAGCCGTCGCCGTTCCAGCTCATCACCGCGTCGCGGAACGGACCGGTGGTGTCGACGGCCTTGAACACCGCGTCGGTCCAGCCGGTGCCGGGGCTGGTCCGCACGAGGTGCACCTTGCCGCTGTCCGGGAAGATCAGGTCGGCCTCGACGTACTCCTGCTTGGAGTTGATGAAGATGCCGTAGGTGAAGTTCGCGCCGATGCCGAACTCGCGGTTCTGGGTGTCGTTCTGCCGGTAGGTGCGGGTGATCGAGATCGGCAGCACGTCGTTGACGGTCAGGTCGGTGTGCTCGTCGACGAAGAGGCCGCTGGCCAGGTCGACCGGGTCGCCGCCCGCGTCGCCGTCCTCACCCGGGCCGGTGCCGGCGGGGCGCTTGCCGCTGCCGTTGAACATCGCCCCGGTGAACTCCCAGACCCGCACGTCCGGGTCGGGCATGATCTGCCGGCCGTCCGGGGTGACGGTGCCGTGGCCGTAGATGTACCAGCCGGCCTGCGCGCCGGTCACCGCGCAGACGGCCGGAGCCTTCGCCACCGTGGCGGGCTTCTTCGGGTACGACTTCACCGGCGTCTTGACGCACGGCCGGCGCCCCGGGTCGTAGTCCCAGAAGTCGAGCCGGCTACCCGGGGCGAGGCCCTGGGTGTTCGGGTAGATGATCTGCGCGCCCTCGGGCAGGATGACCGCCCCGCCGGGCTGCACGGTGAAGTAGACGGGGGTGCGCACCCCGGCCGGGAGCGGGAACGGCGGCTGGTCCACCGGCAGGGCGGTGATGGACAGTTCGGTGACCCGCTTGCCGGCCCGGTCGCGGATCACCGAGCCCTGGGGCAGCCGCACCTCGAAGCCGGGGATGGCCGGGGTGGTGATGACGGTCTGCTTGCGGGTGGGTGAGGGGAAGCGGACGCTGTTCGCGGTGTCGAGCCGGGTCATCCAGATCGGGTACGACAGCTCGACGGTCTCCCCCGCCCGCAGGTCCACCCCGGTCTCGAAGCGGCCGAACGCCCGGCCGGGGCGGCTCGCCGTCGCCCCGTCGATGACCAGGACGTGGTGGCCGGCGGTGAGCCCGGTGAGCAGGAACCGGCCGGTGGCGTCGGTGCGGGTGCTGCGCCGGCCCACCGTGAGGGTGACGTCGGCGAGCGGTTGACCGTTGAGCAGCAGGGCCTGCCCGGCGAGGGCGGTGGTGCCCCGGTCGGCCCGCAGTGCCGGCTGGAGGTGGCCGTACGCGCCGGTGCGGTGGCTCGCCCAGTCCTCACCGGCGAGGTTGAACCGGTCCGGGGTCCAGGTTTCGGTGACCTCCCCGACCGGCCGGACCGGTTGCTTCGACGGCGTCTTCTCCGGTGGCGTCTTCTTCGCGGTGGCGGCCCCCGCCGGCAGCCGTACCTCGCCGGTGATGGCGCCGACGGTGCCCGCCGACGGGTCGACCAGGACGGTGTACGTGCCGGCCACCGGCAGGGTGACCGCGCTGAGGGTGCAGGTGTCGCCGCAGTACACGCTGCTGCCGAGGTTCGTCCCGTCCGGCTTGCGGATGACCGCTGTGGCGTTGTAGCGGGTGTAGGTGCCGGCGGTCATCGCCACGGTGACCACCTGGCCGGCGCTGCCGGGGAAGGTGAGGGTGGCGTTCTGGCCGGGCACGGTGGTGGTCAGGGTGGCTGCCGCACCGCCCGGGGTGACGGCCGCGGTGGCGTCGGCCGGGACGTCGTACACCTGCACCGAGACCGCGCCGGTGTACATGCCGTCGGGGTTCAGCAGGATGCTGTACGTGCCGGCCACCGGCAGGGTGGTCACGTCGAAGAAGCAGGTCGCCCCGCAGTACGCGCTGCTGGTCAGGTTCGACCCGTCCGGCTTGCGGATGATCGCCGTGGCGTTGTAGGTGCCGTAGCTGCCGGCGCTGCCCTGCACCGAGATGCGCTGCCCGGCGGTGCCGGGGAACGACAGGACCGCGTTCTGGCCGGGGGCTGCGGTGGTCAGGGTGACCGCGCTGCCGCCCGGCGTCGTGCCGGCGGCCGCGTCGGCCGGGACGTCGTAGATCCGCAGCGAGACCGTGCCGGTGTACATGCCGTCCGGGTTCAGCAGGATGCTGTACGTGCCGGCCACCGGCAGGGTGGTCACGTCGAAGAAACAGGTCGCCCCGCAGTACGCGCTGCTGGTCAGGTTCGACCCGTCCGGCTTGCGGATGATCGCCGTGGCGTTGTACGTCCCGTACGTGCCACCGGTGCCCTGCACCACGATCCGCTGACCCGCCGCACCCGTGAACGACAACACCGCGTTCTGCCCCGGGGCGGTGGTGGTCACCGGCACGGCCGCGCCGCCGACGGTGGCACCGACCGCCGCGTCCGCCGGCACGTCGTAGACCCGCAGGGTCACCGCGCCGGTGTAGGCCGCGTCGGGGTTCAGCAGGATGCTGTACGTGCCGGCCACCGGCAACGTGGTCACGTCGAAGAAACAGCTCGCCCCGCAGTACGCGCTGCCGGTCAGGTTCGACCCGTCCGGCTTGCGCACGATCGCCGTCGCGTTGTACGTCCCGTACGTGCCACCGGTGCCCTGCACCACGATCCGCTGACCCGCCGCACCCGCGAACGACAACACCGCGTTCTGCCCCGGGGCGGTGGTGGTGAGGGTGACGCCGACGCCGCCCGGGGCGGTGCCGGCGGTGACGTCGGCCGGCACGTCGGACACCTGGACGGTGAGCGCGCCGGTGTAGGTGGACGCCGGGTCGACCAGGATGCTGTACGTGCCGGCGACCGGCAGCACCATCGTGTCGAACAGGCACGACGTCCCGCAGTACGCGCTGCTGGTCAGGTTCGACCCGTCCGGCTTGCGCACGATCGCCGTCGCGTTGTACGTCCCGTACGTGCCACCGGTGCCCTGCACCACGATCCGCTGCCCGGCCGTGCCGGGGAACGTCACCACGGCGTTCTGCCCGGGGCTGACGGTGGTGACGGTGACCGGGGCGCCGCCGGGGGTGGTGCTGAGGGTGGCGTCGACCGGCACGTCGAACACCTGCACGGTGAGGCTGCCGACGGCCGCCGCAGCCGGGTCGACCAGCACCGTCCAGGTGCCGGCCGTGGGCAGCGGCACCGAGCTGAACGCGCAGCTCGTCGCGCAGGACGAGGAGCCGGCCGCGCTGCCGTTCGGCGCCCGCAGCGTCGCGGTCACGCTGCCGCCGCCGAACGCGCCGGCGGTGAGACTGACGGTGACGACCTGCCCGGCCGTGCCGGGGAACGACACCACGGCGTTCTGCCCCGGCACGGTGGTGGTCACCGACACCGCCGTGCCACCCGGGGTGGTGGTCGCGGTGGCGTCGGCGGGCACGGCGTACACCCGGGCGGTGAGCGCACCGACGGCGGTCGTCCTCGGGTCGACCAGCAGGGTGTAGGTGCCGGCGGCCGACAGGGTCGCGGTGTCCAGGAAGCACGACGTCCCACAGGACGTGTTCGACACGACCGTGCTCCCGTCCGGACGACGCCACGTCACCGCCGCCTCGGACGACCCGAACGTCCCACCCGAAAGCTGCACCGCCACCCGCTGCCCCGCCGCCACCGGGAACGACACCACCGCGTTCTGCCCCGGCACCGTCGTCGTCACCGACACCGCCGCCCCACCCGGGGTGGTGGTCGCGGCGGAGTCGGCGGGTACGGCGTACACCTTGACCGTGATGCCGCCGACGACAGTGCCCTTCGGGTCGACCAGCACGGTGTACGTGCCGGCGGCCGACAGGGTGGCGGTGTCCAGGAAACACGACGCCCCGCAGGACGTGTTCGACCCGACCGTGCTCCCGTCCGGACGACGCCACGTCACCGCCGCCTCGGACGACCCGAACGTCCCACCCGAAAGCTGCACCGCCACCCGCTGCCCCGCCGCCACCGGGAACGACACCACCGCGTTCTGCCCCGGCACCGTCGTCGTCACCGATACCGCCGCCCCGCCCGGGGTGGTGTTGGCGACCGCGTCGTTGGGCAGGTCGTAGACCCGGGCGGTGATCGCGCCGAGGGTGGTGCCGGTCGGGTTGACCAGCACCGTGTACGTGCCGCCGGTCGGGAGGGTGACCGCGTTGAACGCGCAGCTGGTGCCGCAGTAGCTCTCGCTGACCACGGTGGAGCCGTCCGGGGCGCGCAGCGTCACGCCGGCGTCGTAGGTGCCGAAGGTGCCGCCGCTCAGGGTCACCGAGACGACCTGACCGGCGGTGCCGGGGAAGGAGACGACCGCGTTCTGCCCCGGCACGGTGGTGGTCACCGACACCGCCGCCCCACCGGGGCTGGTGGTCGCCGAGGCGTCGGCCGGCACCTCGTGGACCTTGACGGTGGCCTGGCCGACGTAGGTGGTGTCCGGGTTGAGCAGGACGGTGTACGTGCCGTCAACCGGCAGGACGACCGTGTCGAAGAAACACGACCCCCCGCAGTACGCGCTGCCCGTCAGGTTCGACCCGTCCGGCTTCCGCACCACCGCCGACGCGTTGTACGTCCCGTACGTCCCACCGGTGAACTGCACCGACACCCGCTGCCCCGCCGTGCCGGCGAACGAGACCACGGCGTTCTGCCCCGGCACGGTGGTGGTGACGGTGACCGGGACGCCGCCCGGGCTGGCGGTCGCCGTGGCGTCCGCCGGCACCAGGTGGACCTGCACCGCGACCTGGCCCACGGTGACCCCGTCGGGGTTGAGCAGCACGGTGTACGTGCCGTCGACCGGCAGGACGACCGTGTCGAAGAAACACGACCCCCCGCAGTACGCGCTGCCGGTCAGGTTCGACCCGTCCGGCTTCCGCACCACCGCCGACGCGTTGTACGTCCCGTACGTCCCACCGGTGAACTGGACCGACACCCGCTGCCCCGCCGTGCCGGCGAACGAGACCACGGCGTTCTGCCCGACGGCGGTGGTCACCGTGACCGCGCCGGCCCCGGAGGTGGCGGTCGCCGTCGCGTCCGCCGGGACGTCGTGGACCTGCACGGTGACCGCGCCGACGTAGCTGGTGTCGGGGTTGACCAGGACGGTGTAGGTGCCGTCGACCGGCAGGACCACCGTGTCGAAGAAACACGACCCCCCGCAGTACGCGCTGCCCGTCAGGTTCGACCCGTCCGGCTTCCGCACCACCGCCGACGCGTTGTACGTCCCGTACGTGCCGCCGGTGATCTGGACGAGGACCCGCCGGCCGGCCGTGCCGGGGAAGGAGACGACGCTGTTCTGGCCGGGCACCGTCGTGGTCGCCGTCACCTGCGGGCCGCCGGGCGTCGTCGCCACCGCGGCGTCGGCCGGCACGTCGTACACCTGGACGGTGATCGTCCCGGTGGTGGTGGACTGCGGGTCGACGACGAGGGTGTACGTGCCCTCGGTCGGCAGCACGGTGGTGTCGAGGAAACAGGAGGCACCGCAGGAGCCGTTGGAGACGACCGTGCCGCCGCCCGGCCTGCGCAGCGTCACCGCGGCGTTGTAGGTGCCGTAGGTGCCGCCGCTGAGCTTGACCGAGACCCGCTGGCCGGTGCTGCCGGCGAAGGTGACCGCGCCGTTCTGCCCCGGCACGGTGGTGGTGACGGTGACCGCCTCCCCGCCCGCCGTGGTGCCCGCCGCGGCGTCGGCCGGCACCTCCCGCACGGTCGCGGAGACCGAGCCGGTGGCCGTGCCCGACGCCGCCAGCAGCAGCGTGTACGTGCCCGCCGTGCGGGCCGTCACCGTGTCGATGAAGCCGGTGGCCCCCACGCATCCGGCCGACGCCGCGGTACGCCCGAACGGGTCGAGGAGCTTGGCGGTGGAGATGCCGCAGGAGCCGAAGGTGCCGTCGGCGAGCTGCACGCTCGCCCGCTGCCCCTCCGCCAGGTCGAACACGACCAGGGCGATGTCGCCCGCGCTCGCGATCGGGACCGGCGTGGTGACGCCGAGCGCGACCCGGGCGGTGTGCGCCACGTCGGCCACGGTGTAGGGGGCGGGCGCGACGAACACGTCGGCGGCGCTCTCCCCGCTGCCGTGGGCGGTGCGGACGCCGATCCGGCCGGAGGCGACGCCGGCGGGGACCTCGACGGTCAGGCTGCCGGCGGCGACCGTCGACGGGAAGGCCCGGGTGCGGTTGAGGGTGACGGCGTTGTCGGCGGTCTGGGCGGCGAACCCGGTGCCGGTGACGGTGACGGTGCCGCCGGGCGTCACGACGGGAGGCGTCACGGCGGTGACGGTGGGCGCGGACTCGTCCGGCCCGGTGACCACGAAGGACTGTGGGCTGGTCGCGGTGGTCCCGCCGACGGTGACGGTGACCAGGCCGGTGGTCGCCCCGGCGGGAACCCGGGCGACCAGACGCCGGCCGTCGGCACGGGTGACGGTGGCGGGGACGCCGTGGAACGCGACGGTGTTCTCGGCCGCCACGTCGGAGAAGCAGCCGCCCTGCAGGGTCACCTCGGCACCGACGGCGGCACGGGCCGGCACCACCGACAGCAGTGCCAGCGCGGGGGCGGGGCTGCCGTCGTTGGCGACCGAGGTGATGTTGCCGGTGGGGTCGTACCGGTAGCGGGCGGTCCGACCGGCCTGGTCCTGCACCCCGGCCAACTGCCCGGCGGCGTCGTAGGCGTAGCCGACGGAGTCGCAGGAGACGGAGGCCGGGACCATGTCCGGCAGGTCCGCCCGGACGGCGAAGGCCAACAGCAGGACGAGGGTGGCGAGCGTCGCGGTGGATCGCAGCCGGGCACCTGCCCAGACCCTCGATCGGATGGTGCGGCGGTCGAGCGGTCCCGACATGCTGCCTCCTCAGACGCGCTTCTGGGTGGCAAGATAGGCGAGATGCATCAACCGGAATAGATGGCCTGGTGAACAGCGGACCCCTCGACCCGCTCACTCACGGTGACCAGACCGCCTACCGGCAGAAACGGCGACCGGCCCCGACAGCGGTGTCAGCTATAGGACAGTTGATTGTGTAGTCCGATCACCGACCAAATATGGGCAGGTCAGCGATGTGCCCATTCAGTAGGGATAGTCAGCACTGACGCCCTATGCGACCTCAGCCCGTGCCGCTGTCGTGCGCGCCCGCGAGAGAACTGTCCGTGCGACCGCCGACGCCGGCGGCATCGGTGCCCGCGCGGTCTTCGCCGTGCGCCCACAGCAGATCGACCGCGTCGACACCCCGCCGCGACAGGCGCGCTCCAGATCAAGCCCTTCCCCCGGGCCGTTCGCCGGGAAGGTCTGCCGCACCTCCCTCGTCCCGGTGTGCCCGCCACACCGACTGCCGTGGGCCCGTCCATCGCACCCACCGGTCGGTCCGCTACCGGCCGGACAGCGGGATCTCGAAGTGGACGGTCTGGCAGGTGTCGGCGTGGCCGTCCCGGGCGTCGTGGACCGGCGTCGCCAGGCTCCGCCAGAACGGTTCGGCACCGGCGACACGGGCGTCGGTGTGCAGGTAGAGCGCGTGGTAGCGGGGCTGCCGGGTGACGAAGTCGACGGCGAGGCCGACCAGTGCCCGGGCGAGACCGCAGCGTCGGTGTCCGGGCCGCACGTAGACCCGGAACAGCTGCGCGGTGGTGTCGCCGGGGTAGCGCTCGGCGAGGAAACGCGGGTGGGGTGGGCTCTGGGGTGCGGCGGCGCGTACCGCGGTGGTGCCGACGACATCGTCGCCCCTGGTCGCGACGAACAGGGCGTGCTGGTCGGGCGTGAGGTAGGTGCCGTCGAGGTCGATGACGTCGGCGTGCCATTCGGGCCGGTAGCCGAAGCCGAAGTCGCGGTAGAAGGTGTCGAGCATGACGCTGCGCGCCCCGTCGACGTGCCGGTGCTCAGCCGACTGGACCTCGTACGGGCCGATGCGGTGTGGGTGGTGCGGCATGGTTCCTCCGGTCACGGGTGGGTGGGGGCGGTGTCGTCCGCCGGGTGGGTGTGCAGCAGGGCGCGGGTCAGCGGATGGTGCGCCCGGTGGAGCAGGTCGTCGGCCGGGCCACGGTCGACGACGACGCCGGCGTCGAGAACGACGATGTGGTCGGCGAGGTGCGCCACCACGTCCCGGTCGTGGCTGATCACCACGACGGTCAGCCGGAGGCGGTGTCGCAGTTCGTCGAGGAGGGTCAGGATGCCGTGCCGGGTGAGCCGGTCGAGCCCGGCGGTCGTTTCGTCGCAGATGAGCACCCGGGGTCCGCTGGCCAGGGCGCGGGCGAGCGCGGCGCGGTGCAGTTCGCCGCCGGAGAGCCGGTCGGGGCGTCGGGTCACGGTGGGTTCGGTGAGGCCCACCCGGGCGAGCAGGTCCAGGGCGGTGCGGCGGGCCTGCTCCGGTGGGGCGGCGCGGAGGCGGCGCGCCGGGGCGGCCGTCTGGTCGAGGACGGTCCGGTGCGGGTCGAAGCTGGCGCGGGCGTCCTGGAACACGTACTGGATGGCGGCGAGTTCGTCCGGGCGGCGGCGGTCGAGGTGCCTGGCGAGGGGTCGCCCGTCGAGGGTCACCAGGCCGGTGCGGGCGGGGTGCAGGCCGGCGAGGCAGCGGGCGAGGGTGGTCTTGCCGCTGCCGGAGCGGCCGACCACGGCCAGGCACCGCCCGGCGGGGACGGTCAGGGTGACGTCGTGGAGCACGTCGCGTCGTCGGCCGCCGTCGCGGTGGGCGGCGTTCAGGCCGGCGACGTGCAGCAGCGGCCGGTCCTCTCCGGCCGCCGCCGGTGGCCGGTGCGGTGGCGCGGCGAGCAGGTCCCGGGCGTGACGGTGGCGGGGGGCGGCAAGCACGTCGGTGGCGGGGCCGCACTCGACGGCGGCTCCCCGGTGCAGCACGAGGATCTGGTCGGCGACGGCACGCACGAGGGGCAGGTCGTGGCTGAGCAGGAGCACGGCGATGCCGTCGCGGGCGAGGGTGGTGAGTTCCCGGGCGACATCGGTGCGGGTGAGGGCGTCCTGCCCGGTGGTGGGTTCGTCGGCGATGACCAGGACGGCGTGGGTGAGCAGGGCGTGGGCGATGACGAGGCGTTGTTGCTGACCGCCGGAGAGCTGGTGCGGGAAGCGGCGCAGGAACCGGCGGTCGGTGGGCAGGCTGACCCGTTCCAGGGCGGCCGTCACGGTGCGTCGGCGGGCGCTGCGGCGGGCGCCGGGCGGGTGGTGCCGGGCGATCTCGTCGAGCACGGCACCGATGCGGCGTACCGGGTGCAGCGCGGCACCGGCTTGTTGGGGGACGTAGCCGATGCTGCCGGGTGGTGGCGGGGTGCGGGTGGTGACGGGTGCGCCGGCCAGGGTGACGGTGCCGGTGTGGGCGATGTCGCCGAGCAGTGCCCGACCGGTGGTGGTCTTGCCGCTGCCGGAGGCGCCGATGACGGCGAGGATCCCCCCGGCGGGCAGGTCGAAGGAGACGCCGTCGACCAGGCGGGTGTCGCCGGTGGTGACGGTCAGGTCCCGTACCTCCAGGAGGGTTCCGGGTGCCGACGGACGGGGGGCGGTCGTGGTGGGCGTGGGCCGGGGCGGCGGGTCGGGGCGGCGGGTGACCAGCATCCGGTCGCTGGCCAGGTTGAGGCCGACGGCCAGGCAGATGAGCAGGGCGGCCGGCATCGCGACGGCCCAGGGTTGCAGGAACAGCCCGGCGCGGTTGCGGTCCACCATGACCGCCCAGTCGGCGGCGTCGGGTGCCACGCCGATGCCCAGGAAGCTGGCGGTGGCCACCAGATACGTCGCGCCGACGAACCGTACCCCGGCGTCGGCGAGCAGGACCCGGCGGATACCGGTGCCGACGTGGCCGGGGCCGCGTCGCCACCAGGTTTCGCGGTACAGGCGCATCGCCTCCATGGCCGGCCCGTGGGCCAGGGGCAGCGCGGCGGCGCGGGTGATCCGGGTGATCTCCGGTAGCCCGATCAGCGCGACGATCCCGACCAGGGTGAGTGGTCCGGGCGGTGCGGTGGCGGCCAGCAGGATCAGCAGCAGCAGCGACGGCACGGCCAGCGCCAGGTCCAGTGGGCGCATGAGCAGTTCGTCGGCCCACCGGCGGCGGGTGGACGCGGCCAACAGCCCGAGTGGCACCCCGACGAGGTACGCCAGCAGCGTCGCGGCGACGGCGACGGCGACCACCGACCGGCCGCCGAGCAGGATCTGCTGTCCGACGTCGCGGCCGACGAAGTCGGTGCCCAGCGGCCCGTCGTCGGCGAACGGAAACGTGCGGCCGGCCGGCGCGCCGGCCAGGAGCGGCCCGCCCACGGCCAGGCCGAGCGGCACGCTGAGCAGTGCCGCCGCGGTCAGGGTGCGCAGCCGCCTCATCGGCCCACCGGGGTACGCGGGGCGAGGCGGAACGCCACCAGGTCGGCGGCCAGGTTCACCAGCACCGTGGTGACGGCGACGAGGACGCACAGCGCCTGCACGGTGGGCACGTCCCGGGTGGACACCGCGTCGACCAGGGCGGTGCCGAGGCCGGGGATGACGAACACCGCCTCGACGACGATGACCCCGCCGAGCAGCCAGTCGGTGGTGCGGGCGAGTTGCTGCACGACCGGTGCCAGCGCGTCGGGCAGGGCGTGGCGCAGCCAGAGCCGGCCGCCGGTGATGCCGAGGCGTCGGGCGTGGCGGAGGTGCTCGGCGCGCAGGGTGTCGAGCAGGCCGGCGCGGGTGAGTCGGCTGATGGTGCAGACGGGTCGGGCGAGCAGCACGAGCAGGGGCAGCACGAGCACCGACGGCTGGGCGAGCAGGTCGGCACCGAACGCGGTGGGTGGCAGCCAGCCGAGGCGGACGCCGAACACGGCGATGAGCAGGATCGCCAGGGCGAACTCCGGCACCGCGTACAGGGCGACCGACACCGCGGACACCGTCCGGTCCAGTGGTCCCCCTTCCCGGCGGGCCGCCAGCATGCCCAGCGCAACGGCGAGCGGCACCAGCACGAGCAGGGTCACCGCCGCCAGCAGCAGGGTGACGCCCGCGCTGTCGGCGAGCCGGTCGGCGATCGGCCGTCCCGAGATCAGTGACACGCCGAGGTCACCGTGGAGCAGGTCGGTCAGCCAGTCGAGGTAGCGCTGCCAGGCCGGCCGGTCGAGGTCCAACTGCTCGCGGATGGCCGCGATCCGGGCCGGGTCGGGCTGGTCGCCGGCGGTCACCACGGCGGCGTCACCGGGCAGCGCCTCGGTGAGCACGAACACGATGGTGGTGATCCCGGCGACCTGCCCGAGGCCGAGCAGTAGCCGCCCGGCGGCGTAGCGGGCCAGGCTCACCCCAGCCAGACCTTGTCGAAGCGGGCCCAGTCGAGGGTGTTGGCCGGGGCCTGGGCGGACACGCCTCCCACCCGGGGTGCGGTGGCGACGAGGAAGTCGGCGAAGCCCCAGATCAGGAAGCCACCCTCGGCGTGCAGGAGGCGCTGCATGTCGCCGTACGCCTGCCGGCGGGTCGCCTCGTCGGTGCTGGAGACGGCCCGGGTGTAGAGGGCGTCGAAGTCGGGGCGGGTCCACCGGGTGGCGTTGGTGGTGGAGGTGGTCAGCAGCCGCTGCGAGATGTGCGTCTCGATGGGCATGGCGCCGGAGCGGTACGAGGCCAGCACTCCACTGTCGAGGATGTCCTTCCAGTAGGTGTCCCTGTTGCCCAGCGCGGTGTCGATGACCAGACCGGCCTGCTTGGCCTGTTCGGTGAGGATGCTGGCGGCCTCGACGAAGCCGCTGGCCACGGCGGCGGTGTCGAGGCGTATCCGCAGGCCCCGGGCGTCGGCCTTGTCGATCAGGAAGCGGGCCCGGTCGAGGTCGTGGGTGCGCTGGGTGATGTCGTCGGCGTAGTGCTGGTAGCCCCTGCCGAACAGGTCGTTGCCGATCTGCCCGGCGCCGGCGAGGACGGTGTCGACCAACTGTCGGCGGTCGGTGAGCAGGAACATGGCCTCGCGGAGGTCCCGGTTGTCGAACGGCGGCCGGTCGACCTTCATGGCGAAGGACTGCATGGTGCTGTTCGGCATCCGGGTGACGGTCAGCCGGGTGCTGCCGGCGTGGGTGCGGGCGGTGGTGGGGGTGATGTCGTGGGCGTACTCCACCTGCCCGGCGAGCAGGGCGTTGACCCGGGCCGACTCCTCGTTGCTGATCAGGAATTCCAGCTCGTCGAGGTGGGCGGCACCCTCCCAGTAGCCGTCGTAGCGGCTGAGCAGCAGTGACCGGCCGGGCTGCCAGGAGTCGAAGGTGAACGGCCCGGACCCGACGGGCCGGGTGAAACTGTCGGCGCCCTCGGGGACGATGTACGCGCCGAACGCGGCCAGGGCGTTGGGAAACTCGGCGAAGGGGCGGGTGAGGGCCAGTTCCACGGTGCGGTCGTCGATGGCGCGGCTGCGGGGCAGATCGAGCAGGCCGAGGCTGGCCCTGGCCCGAAACGCCTTCTTCGGGTCGGTGATCCTGGCGTAGCTGTGCAGCACGTCGGCGGCGCGGACCGGCCGCCCGTCGTGGAACGTCGCCTCGCGCAGGGTGATCCGCCAGCGGGTGAGGTCGCTGTGGGGTTCCCAGCGTTCGGCGAGACGGGGTCGGATGGAGACGTCGGGGCCGTAGTCGGCGAGCTTGTCGAACATCGCCTTGGCCCGGGACGCCTCGTTGAACAGGTTGGCCAGGTGCGGGTCCAGCGTCTCGTTGACGCCGCCGCCGGCGAACGCCGCCCGCAGCCGGCCGCCGCGCCGGGGTTGCCCGGCGGCGGTGCGGGCCGGGTCGTCGCCCGCGCCACAGCCGGCCAGCAGGGCGGCGGAGACGGCGGCGGCACCGCCGAGCAGACCGCGGCGGGACACTCTTGCCGCACCCACAGGCAAGTTATCCATCATGAATGTCCTTTCCGATAAGGCGGTAGGTCACGCCGCGGCGCTGCGGCGAGGGACGTCAGGCCGGGTCGGTACGGCGGCGCGCGACCAGGTGCAGGCGGTCACCGGACAACGTGGGCGACAACGCGGCGGTCGGATGCCAGGGCGGGTCGGTACGGGGGCCGGGAGCGTCGAACAGGGCCACCACGTCGAACCCGGTGGTGTCGAGCAGGTACCGCAGCTCGGCGGGGAACAGCAGCCGCCAGGCCGAGGTCTGCACCAACGGTTGCGGGCAGGCCGGCCAGGTCCAGATCCGTTCGCGACGCAGCAACTGCGCACCGTGGTCGATCCACAGCCGCGTCCCGGACGTGTACGGGACGCCGTGCCAGGTCACGGTGCGGGTGCGGGTGCCGTCGAGGAGTTCGGTGTTGCCGAGGAAGAACGCGCCGTTGCGCATCTCGGCCAGCAGCAGCCCACCGGGGCGCAGGTGCCGGTGGCAGCAGCGCAGGAACGCGGTCAGGTCGGCGTTGGTGTGGCAGTACAGCAGCGCGCTGTCCAGGCAGGTGACGACGTCGACGGGGCCGGTCAGGTCGAAGTCGCGCAGGTCGGCGTGGACGAACCGGACGCCGGGGTGGCGACGCCGCGCGTACGTCAGCATCGGCACCGACGTGTCCAACCCGACGGCGGTGTAGCCGAGGGTGGCGAGGTGCCCGACGTCGCGGCCGGTGCCGCATCCGACATCGAGCAGCCGGGGCGCGGCGTCGGTGCGGTCGGCGAACCGGCGTACGACGTCGTCGACGAACCGGGCGGCGCGGTGGCCCGGGTCGGGGAACTGCTGTTCGTACAGTTCCGGGTTGTCGGTGAGGAGGTTCCCGCCGCTCATGACACCCCCACCGGGTCCGGCGCGGGGGCGGGCGTGCGCGGGCCGTCGAGGCGCAGCAGCCACACCGCGCCCGCCGAGGCCACCCCGACGGCGGCGGTGAGCAGCCACGCCACCGGCGGCACCCCGGCTGCCGTGGCGGTGCCCACCGTCGCGCCGACGGCGGCGGTGCAGCCGGCGGCGAGGACCCCGGACACCAGGTAGAACAGGCCGAAGTAGGTGCCGGTCAGTCGGGGGCCGGCGAAGGCGGGGATCAGCTCCAGCACGAACGGCTGGGCGACCGTCACCCCCAGGGTGAGCAGCACGGCCGCGGCCAGCACCGGCACCAGCCGCAGCACCGGCGACGACGACTGCACGCGCAGCAGCGGCAGCAGGAACCCGGTCCCCATGACCGCCATCCCGACGGTGATGCTCGCCCCACGGCTCCAGCGACCCTGCAGCCAGCCGGTCAGCGGCAGTTGCAGGGTGAGCGTCACGGCGGTGCAGACGACGAACAGCACGGCGACCGCCACCGGGTGCCCGGTGACGTGCTCCGCCTGCACCGGCAGGATCAGGTAGAGCTGGGTCTGCAACGCGAACATGCCGGCCAGCGCGACGCTGAAGGCCAGGAACCGGCGGTCGGCGAGACCGGCACGCCAGTCCTGCCAGACCGTCGCCCCGGCGGCGGTGGCCGGCGCGGCGGGCAACCAGACCGCCTGCGCCACGGTGAGCGCGGCGAACAGCCCGGCGGCGGTCAGCGCGGCGACCCGGAAGTCGACCAGCAGCAGCGCCGAGCCGAGCAGCGGCCCCAGCAGCGCGCCGACACTGGCGAAGACGGTGAACAGGGCGAACGCCTCGGCCCGCCGGTCGGCGGCGGCCTGCGCCACGTAGCTGCGGACGGCCGGGTTGAACAGCGCCCCGGCCAGCCCGGACAGGATCGACGCGGCCAGCAGCACCGGCAGTGCCGTGCCGAGGGCGAACAACCCGAAGCCGACAGTACGCAGGGCGCAGCCGGCGATGATGACACCCCGGGCGCCGAGCCGGTCGGCGGCGGAGCCGCCCAGCAGGAACAGGCCCTGCTGGCTGAGGTTGCGCACGCCGAGCACGATGCCGATCACGGCGGCGGACAGACCGACGTCGTCGGCCAGGTAGCCGGCGAGGTAGGGCAGCAGCAGGTAGAAACCGACGTTGACACCGCACTGGTTGACCACCAGCAGCCGAATCGGCAGCGGGAAGCTGCGCAGGGTGGACCACGTGTTCATCGGGCCGCCCGCACGCCGAGACCGGGTGCCCCGGTCACCCGCAGGACGCCGTCGTGGCCGCCGATGCCGGTCCACGGATCGGCGGCGAGCAGCAGGTGCCCGTCCAGGTCGATCCAGCGGGCGTCGCCGGTGAGGTGCACCGCCGGCGCGATGCCCAGCGAGCTGGCCACCAGACAGCCCAGCATGACATCCATGCCGTGGGCCCGGGCCGTGGCGACGATCTGCTGCGCGGCGTGGATACCGCCGCACTTGGCCAGCTTGACATTGATGCCGGCCACCGCGCCCGCGAGGGCGTCGACGTGCGCTGCCGTGGCCGCGTCCTCGTCGGCGATGACCGGCACGTCGGTGCGCGCGCTGATCCAGGCGAGCAGCTGCGGGGTGCCGGGCGCGATGGGCTGCTCGACGGCGTCGACGTCGTACGGGCGCAGCACGTCGAGCAGGCGCAGGGTCTGCTCGGGCGTCCAGGCACCGTTGGGGTCGAGCACGAGCCGCGCCTGCGGCAGCGCGGCGCGGACGGCGGCGACCCGGGCCACGTCCGCAGGATCCCCACACTTGACCTTGACCAGCCGGAAGCCACGTCGGGCAAGGTCCCGCGCGGTGGCCCCGGCGTGCCCGGGCGCGACGAGACCGATGGTGTGGGCCGTGGCCGCCGGGGCCGGGGCGGGCCGGCCGAGCCACCGGTGCACCGGCTGTCCGGCCCTCCTGCCCAGCAGGTCGTGGACGGCGGCGTCCAGAGCCGCCAGCACACCGGCGGGCAGTTGCGTGGCGAGCGCCGGCAGCTCCGCGAGCAGCACCTCGGGTTCGGCGCAGGCGCGCACCCGGTGCCGCAGTCCGGGCAGCAGCCCGCGGATGGCGGGCAGGTCCAGTCCGTAGTAGACGCTGGTCACCACCTCGCCATGGCCGGTGACGCCGTGGTGGGACAGGTCGAGCTGGACGGCGTCACGTCCCGGCATCGTCGCGCGGGAGATCCGCAGCGGTTCCCGCAGCCGCAGCGGGTAGCTGCGCCAGTCGAGCCTCATGCCGGCACCGCCAGGTGGCGCAGCGGGTCGAGGACGGTCCGGCAGCGACTCCACCGGGTCACCTCGACGGCGTCCGGGTACGGGATCTCGATCGGATGGTCCGGGGCCGGGGCGAACAGCCCGTGACGGACGCAGTACGCGTCGTCGAAGATCGAGTCGAGGTAGCGGTGCGGGCCGTCCGGAAAGATCGTCACCACCCGGGCACCGGGCTGCATCCGGCAGACCCACGCGGCGACCCGGGCGACGGCCCCGGTGCTCCAGCCGCCGGTGACGAACGCCGCCCGGGCCAACCGGCGGCAGGTGTCCACCGCCTCCACCGGGCCGATCCAGTGCACCTCGTCGAAGGCGGCGTAGTCGACGTTGCGGGGGAAGATGCTGCTGCCCAACCCGCGCATCAGCCGTGGCCGCGCGGGCTGCCCGAAGATCGTCGAGCCGACGGTGTCGACCCCGACCAGCCGCATCCCCGGCCAGTGCCGCCGCAAGGCCCGGCCCAGACCGGCACTGTGCCCACCGGTGCCGACACTGCACACCAGCACGTCCACCGCCTCGACCTGACCGGTCAACTCCTCGGCGAGGCTGCGGTAACCGGCGGCGTTGTCCGGGTTGTGGTACTGGTCGGGCCAGTAGGCGTCGGGGATGCGGGCCAGCACCTCGTGCAGCCGGTCCAGGCGGGCCTGCTGCCAACCACCGACCGGGTGCGGCTGCGCCACCGCCTCCACCGTCGCCCCGTGGGCCGCGAGCAGCGCCCGCATCGGCCGTTCGATCTCCCGGTCCACCACGACGACGACCGGATGGCCCAGGGCCTGCCCGGCGAACGCCAGACCGAGCCCCAGCGTGCCACTGGTCGACTCCACCACGGTGGCGCCCGGTCTGAGGTCACCGCGCCGCCGGGCGGCCCGCAGCATGGCCACGGCGGCCCGCGCCTTCATGCCCCCCGGGCTCAGGTACTCCACCTTGGCGTGGAAGCCGCCGTGCGGGTGCGGCAGCGGGGTGTCGACGAACGCCACCGGCGAACGTCCCAGCAGGCCCAGCAAGTGCGGTGCGCAGCCGGCCGGCACGGAGGCGGTCAGCACGGCGACCCGCCCACGGCACGGTAGCGGTAGACCGTCGTCGCCCCGCCGTCGAGCCAGAAGAACGGGTACGGCTCGGCGGACAGGCCACTCAACCCCGCGCCGAGGAAACACGGCAGGACGGCGCTGCCGGTCTGCGCGAAGGCCACCATCGGCTTGCCGGTCACGCGGGCGTGCCGCAGCAGCGGGGCGAACGTGCCGTTGCCCAGGGTCATACCGGACACCAGCAGCGCGTCGCAGCGCTCCAGCAGCACGGCGGCATCCGGCAGGCAGGGCTCCCCCCACTCCGTGCTGCCGCCGGCCAGATCGCACGGCAGGTAGCCGACGCCCCGGCGACGCAACTGCGCCAGCAGGGAGTTCACCACCCCGACGACCAGGACCTGCTGCCCCGGCTCCACCGGTAGCAGGTCCACCACGGCGGCGGCCCGGGCGGTCGACTTGGCCAGCGAGGTGCCGGCCGGGATGGTGACCGTGTCGTGGGCGGCGTGCGGGTGCGGGTGGACCGTGGCGAGGTAGGCGTCCAGGGCCGCGACGCGCACCGCCGGCACCGGATGGGTGAGCAGTTCGGCGACGCTGCGACCGACGCAGTCGTCGGCGACCTCGTCGGCCAGTTCGTCGGGTTCCGTCGCGCACGAGCCGACGGCGGCGTCCACCCGGAGGCTCAGCACATGGTTGCGGTAACCGCGGGCACGGCCGGCGTGCCGGGCACCCTGCCGGGTGGTGAACGCGACGGTGACCTGTGCGGTGGCCGGATCGGGGCCGAAGCGGGCCGCCCGGACCGCCTCGATCAGGTCCGGCACCGACGTGACCGGCGCACCGGTCCTGACCGGCGTCGGCGGCGTCACGCGCGGGCCCCGGCCGGCTCGTCGGCGTACCGGACGCCGAGCCCGGCGACCAGTTCGTCGGCCCGGGACCGGGCGCCGAGGCCCGTGGTGTCCACCGTCATGACGTGACCGAGGTAGTTGTTGTTGCTCACCGCGTCGCCGGTGCGGTGCCCGGCGGGCTTCACCGCCCAGTCGACCACGTCGGGAGCGGCAGCCACCGCGGTCACACCGTCGAGCCCGGCGACGGTGCCGGCGCGGGACGGGAGCAGGAACGCGATGGCGGCGCTGCGCACGCCCGTGTCGGCCACCGTGAGGTCCGGCTGCTCGCCCACGGCGAGCCGGGCGTACACCATGGGTAGATCCACCCCGGTCGCCCGCCGCACCAGCTCGGTGATCTGGTTGCCCGCCGGCCGGGGGTTGATCTCCACCACCCGTGGCCCGGCTGCCGTCAGTCGCAGCTCGGTGTGCGCCACCCCCCGGTCGAACCCGACCGCAGTCAGGGCGGCGACGGCCATGTCGCTCACCGCGCCGGCCGTCGCGGCGTCGAGCGCGGCGGGGAACATGTGCCCGGTCTCCACGAACCACGGCGCACCGGCGAGGCTCTTGTCCGTCACACCGAGCACCGTCGTCTCCCCGTCGACGGTGACGGTCTCGACGCTGACCTCCGGCCCGACCAACACCTCCTCCAGCAGCACGAGCGGCGAGCGCTGCTGGCCCCGGGCGTTGACCGGGAACTCGCCGAGGGCGTCGAACGCCTGGCGCAGCTGGTCCCGGTCGGCCACCAGCCGGACGAACATCCCGGCGCACAGGTCGACCGGCTTGACGATCAGCGGGAAACCCAGCGCGCGGGCGGCGGCCTCGGTGCCCGCCCAGTCCCCGGTGACCGCGAACGCCGGGCCGGGCAGGCCGGCCGCCTGCATCCGCTGCCGCGCCAGGTCCTTGCGGTACGCGCACTCGACGGCTTCCGGCCGTGCACCCGGCAGGCCCAGGTCCGCGGCGAGCCGGGCCACGGTGCCGAGGTAGTAGTCGCAGGACGTGACGACGCCGTCGAACCGCAGCACCTCGTGCAGTTGCCGCACGTGCGGCAGCAGCCGTTGCGGATCGTTGGTCTCGGCGGTGATCACGTTGTCGGCGTCGAGCAGTGGATGCACCCCCGAGCCGCCGCCCTGACGCAGGTAGTGGTGCAGGTTCCTGGTCAGGAACGTGAACCGATGCCCTGCCTCCCGGATCGCCCGGGGCAGCAGGGTGCTCATCGCACCGACCCAACTCTCGACCAGCAACACATGACCCACCGCGCACTCCTGTCGCTCAAGGACCCCCGGACCAGAAGACGGTAACCGTTTCCATTAGCGATAGCCAGCGACACGCCCACAGGAAACCCACCCAGGAATCCGGGGACCCACCACGGAGCCACCGGGAACACCGGACAGACTCCCGCATCGCAGCTCGACGCCGACTCGGCCCGCACTCCGGACGGGCAACCCCGGCCAGCGGGGCCGGGCAGCGCACCCGTCGGCAGCCGCCGCCACCTGCGGGCACGACGCGCGGGACCGGACACCGGCGTCCACGCCGACCCAGGGGCACCCGACCCGGCTGCGGCCCCGGCATCCCCCGCACACCACGGGCCGGCCGACGCGTGCCCACGAAGGGCGCCGCGCCGGCCGGGTCCGCCGCCTCGGAGGTACCCCCTACCTCGCGGACCACTTTATGGTAATGGATTTCACTTTAGATGTCATCGTGCCAGCGACGGCTGCCAGCCGTCGCGGTAGCGCACGCCGCGAGGCTGGAGCCGGAACTGGTCGTGCACCGTTGCGGCGACCGGCTCGGTGCGTATCTCCCGGGGGCGGTCCACCACGACGCAGACGTCCTCGCCGGGCCACCACCAGCCGCAGGAGCGGGCCAGGTCGGCCCAGGCGGTGACGTGTTCGGTTTCGTCCGGACCGTAGCTGGCCAGGCCGAGGCGATGCAGCACGTCGTAGTAGGCGATCCAGGACGCGTCCTGCTGCCCGTACCAGCACACGGGTACCGCAGAGCCGCCGGCCAGAGCGCCGCGCACGGGCAGGTAGAACCCGTGCGCGAGGCTGCGGTGCAACGCCGTACGGATGCCCTGGTGCAGCACGACAGCCAGGGGGACACCGCTGTCGAGCGCGTGTGACGGCGTCAGTTCGGGCCAGGGCTGTCTGGTCCTGCCCGTGCGCCCGGGGGACGGTTCGGGATCGGGGTGGGTGACGCCCGCGCCCAGCGCACCGCGCAGCCGGGAGAGGATCATGGCGAGATCGCTGGCCAGCGGTGGTGTCCGGCGGGGCCGGGGGTCCCGGATCTGTTCGTAGAGCTGATCGAGGGTGGGCCAGCCGGTGATCAGGGGACGTGCCGCGTCCGGCGAGTCGACCCAGACGAACCGAGGTCGCGGCCGGGACACCCGGGCGTAGAGGGCGGTCAGGCACCGCTCGGCGGTCACCCGGTCGGCCGGCTGCGTGGACAGGGCGTGATCGAGCCACACCTGGCGGATCCGGGTCGCCTGCTGCCACAGGTCGTGCGGGTCGCGGTGGGAAGCGGCCTGCGGAGTTTTCGCGGCGGCGTCGCGCCGCGCGGGGGCGCTCACCGCGCCAGGGCGTCGTCGCCCTTCCGGTACGGGATCATGCGACGACTATCGCCCGCCACGCGCCGCCGGTGCAAGGCAATTCGCCACGTCCCCGGTTCACCCGCCGCACGGTGCCCGCTCAGGCTCCACCGGCACGGACCGCAGGCCGGTTTCGAGGGCGTCGAGGTAGCCGGCGAAGCCGTGCGGGGCCCGGCCGTGGCGGCGGGCGCTGGTCCGCACCGCGCAACCGGCGTCGGTGACGACCCGCATGGCACGCCGCCGACCGCGTTCGACGAGGTCGTGGTCCTCGCCGTGGCACAGGTCGGCGAATCCGCCCAGCCGCTCGTAGGCGGTGGCGGCACAGCCCAGGTTCGCACCGTGGACGTGCCGGTGGCCGGCACCGGTCAGACCCTGTCGGTACCGGTCCTCGAAACGTTCCCGGACCTGCGTGGAGCGGGGCGCCCAGTCGGTGACCCGCACGGTCCCGACCAGCAGGTCGGTGCCGGCCCGGGCGTGGCGCAGCTGCCAGCCGCCCCACCGCCGGGGCACCCGGCTGTCCGCGTCGGTGGTGGCGAGCCACAGCCCCTGTGGGCCGTGCCGCAGCGCGTGCGCCATGCCGGCGGCGCGTGCCCGGCCGACGTTACGGACCCGCGCCGTCAGCACGACGGCACCGAGACGCTCGGCGACGCTGGCCGTGGCGTCCCGGCAGTCGTCGGCCACCACGATCACCTCCGCGCGCACCGGCAGGTGACGCAGCGAGTCGAGGACGGAGTGCAGACAGCCGGGCAACAGCGCCTGCTCGTCGTGGGCGGGCACCACGACCGCCATCCGGTTCACCACAGACCTTCGGCCTGGGCGACGGATCTGGCCGGCGGCGGCACCCGGAGGAACACGTCGAGGAGGAAGTCCGCCTCCTCGTGCCGTGCCGTCCGCGCCAGGCCGTCCACGCCGTCGAGCAGCCGGTGCACGTCGTCGCCGCCACGTACGTGCTCGGCCACCGCGGGCCGCCAGTGCACGGCCACCAGCGTGCCGCCGGGTGCGAGCGAGTCCACCGTCCGGGCCACCAGCCGATCCCACCCGGCGTCGTCGAAGTAGTAACCCAGCTCGGAGAGCACGATCAGGTCGAAACGGTCGTCCGCCACGGCCGGCCACTCGTCGGGGACACTCATCCGCTCCACCCGTACGTGCGGCTGGTCCGCCAGCCGCCGCCGGGCACTCGCCACCGCCGCCGCGGCGATGTCGACCGCCAGCAACCGGTCGCACCGCGGGGCGAGGCGGCGGGTGAGCATACCTGTCGAACATCCCGGTTCGAATGCCGACCGGTAACGCCGACGCGGCAGACAGGCCACCGTCACGTCATGCTTACGCTGGTCGTACCAGCGGGTCTCGAAACCCCACGGGTCCTCGGCCCCGGCATACATGCCGTCGAAATATTCGGCCGGCGTGCCGCGTGCGGTCATGGTAGGAACACCGTTTCGTAGGAACGCGCGAAGCGTGCGAGAACGTGCGGGGGGAGGATCGCCGCGTCGGCGGGCGTCGGCCCGAGCGGCGACACCTGGCTACGGAAGGCGTCGATCGCGTCCCGCTTGGCCGATCTGGCCGCCCCGGTCAGGTCGACCCGGCGCGCCCGGTGCCACGGCACGTCGGGATGGTCCGGCCCGGCCCAGTGCCACATCCACACGGGGAACTCCAGCAGTGTCGCCCCCGTAAGCCGGCAGGCGACCGCAGCCGCCCGCCCGACCGCCTCGTGGTCCGGGTGTCCGTCGCCGCGCCACGTCGTGACACACCACCGGCCCGGTGCCAGCCGGGTGGTCAACGCGTCGGTGAGTGCCGCTTCGTCGACGCCACCGTCGGGATGCCCGAGATGCGCGATGGCGGCGGGGACGACCCCGAGCAGTCCGCAGGCCGTGACCGTCTCGGCCCGCCGGATCGCGGCCAGCGCCGCCCGCGAGTGGACCGTGGAGTCCGGATGCGAGGCTTCGCCGTCGGTGACGACCGCGATCTCGACGTCGCCGGCGAGCATCGCGACCAGGCCCCCCACCCCGAGCACCTCGTCGTCGGGATGCGGGGCGACGACCAGCGGCGGCACCGTCCGCGCCCGGTCGTCCAGCGCCAGTACGGGCCACCCGGCCGGCGCGGGCCACGCACCCCAGGTGCCCTCGTCGGTGCCCGCGTCGACGATCGGCCTCACCATCCGGGGTCCCCGACCGCCGCCACCAGTTCACCGAGATGGGCCAGGTCCGCCTCCGCGTGGCTCTGCCGCAGATACACCGTCAGGTCGGCGACCCGCCGGGCGTGGTGGGCGTCCTGGCACAGCGGGCCCGCCCCCAGCGCCCGGCCGACCCGGTCGACGACCGTGGTGGCGGTCGCCTCGACGGTGGCGCGAACCTGGTGGGCCAACCGGTCCGCGTCCCCGGTGGGGTTCGCGTCGATCTCGTCGGCGGCGGAGAACAGGACGGCGCGGGCGGCGGTCAGGACCGCGTCGACCGCACCGAGGTGCGCCAAGGCGTGCGGGCCGAGACGGCGGTGCCGCGCCGCGTCGTACAGGGTGTCGGCGACCCCGACCGCACCGCCGTACCAGCACGCCGCCACCCCCAGCCCGCCGTGCCAGAAACCCGGCCGCGCGGTGTAGCTGCCGGGTCCGCCCACCGCAACGGCGGTCACGCCGTCGAAGCTGACGGTGCGGCTGTCGCTGGCGGCCATGCCGACGGCCGGCCAGGTGTCGGGCAACACGGTGACCCCGGCGGCGTCGACCTCGACGGCGAACAGCCGGATGCCGTCGTCGGTGGTCGCGGCGACCAGGGCGCGGGCGAGCAGACCGGCCCCGGAGCACCAGGGCCGGTCACCGGTCAGCCGCCACCGGTCGCCGTCGCGGGTCGCCGTGACCGACGCCGGCACGGCGGCCCAGACACCCCACGGCTCACGACGCCGGTCGGGGTCGATCGTCACGCCGAGTTCGGCGAGGATCGCCAGGGCGTCGGCGTGCCCCTCGCCCAGCCGGGCCAGGGGCAGGCCGGCGCGGCCGAGTTCAACGAAACGCAGGAAGCGGTCACGGGTGCGTCCGCCGCCGGGCAACGGCAGGTCGAGCAGCCCGGCGAGCACGGCCGACCGGAACGCCGTACCGGGGTCGTCGCCTCCGGGGCTCACCATGGGGTGCCTGACGCCCGGGGCGGGTTCCCGGACCGCACCGGATGCCGTCCGGCCCGGCTCGACCTGCCGTCGACCAGGGGCACCGTCTCCGGACGGTCAAGCGTCATCGGGGCACCTCCGGACGGGCGATGTGCGGCCCGCACGGGTCGCCGCCGGAAAGTGCCCCTCTCCCCCGGGGTGAAACATGGCGCGGCCGACGGGCCCGACTCGTCACGATGCTCGCGGCTGTCCGGGGCAGCGGCCATGATCAGCTCTGTGGTGGATCAGGCCCGGGGAGCACCTCCAGCAGCGCGCTCGGCGAGCAGGGTGTGCGGGTCGCGGGATTCGTACCAGCCGAGGAACGGGGGACACACATCGTAGCCGAGCAGGCGTTGCAACTCTTCGGGGTACCCGCGGACCACTTCCATCGGCACCGCGAGGTACTGGTTCTCCTCCTGGCGCATGTTGCCGGCGATGTAGGAGAGCGTCAGCCCGGTGCGCGGCTGCGTGGAGGTGTTCTGCCCACCGCCGTGGTAGAGACCACCGAGCCAGATCAGCGCCGACCCGGCCGGCATCTCGGCCGGCACCGCCTCGTCGCGGCGCGGCGCCCGCTCGTCGTCCCAGCGGTGACTGCCCGGGATCGCCATTGTCGCGCCGTTCTCCGCGGTGAAGTCACTCATCGCGACCATCACCTGGGCCCGGGTCGTCGGTGCAGGGTAGGGCCGCAGGTGTGAGGTGTCGTCGCGGTGCAGACACTGCACCCCTTCGTCCGGCCAGATCTGGATCACCTGGGTAGCGCTGACCTGGATGTTGGGGCTGATGCTCACCTGTTCGCCGCCGAACCACACCGGCACCGGCCGCTGGATGAGGCGGCGCGCGGCACCCAGGAACAGCGGGTGCAGCGCGACGGCGGCCATGTGCCGGCTGCGGGCGAACAACGACGACATCCGCTTGGTCTTGTGGCCTGAGAAGTCGTTGTCGCCGTAGCCGGACTTCTCCAGCGCGGGTCCGAGATCGTCCCAGAGCGCCTGCCGGGTCCCGGCGTCCAGGAACTCCTCGACGATGATGGCGCCGTCGTGGTCGAGCAGGGCGCAGACCCGGTCGATGTCGGCGTCGGAATGGACCGTGACGATGGCGTTGTCAGTCATCTCTTCCTCTCGGTGCGGGATCGGCTCGACGGTCCCTGAGCCCGACGGGTGGTGTGCCGGGATCGTGTCGACCCGCGCCGAAGGTCGCCTGATGACCATCCGAGCTGGGTCGTCGCTGCGGACCAGCCCGACGCGGAGCGCGGCGGCGGAGTCGGCACCTCAGGCCGCGATGGCCTTGAGGCTCTGGGCCCGCTCGGTGTTCTCCCAGGTCAGCTCCGGCAGCTCCCGGCCGAAGTGGCCGTAGGCCGCAGTCTGCCGGTAGACCGGACGCAACAGGTCCAGATCCCGGATGATCGCCGCCGGACGCAGGTCGAACACCTCACCCACCGCCCGCTCGATCCGCTCCACCGGCACATTTTCCGTACCGAAGGTCTCGATGAACAGACTCACCGGATGGGCCTTACCGATCGCGTACGCCACCTGCGCCTCACAACGCTCCGCGAGACCGGCGGCGACCACGTTCTTCGCCACCCACCGCATCGCATACGCCGCCGAACGGTCCACCTTCGACGGATCCTTGCCGGAGAACGCACCGCCACCGTGCCGGGCATACCCACCGTAGGTATCAACGATGATCTTCCGGCCGGTCAGACCGGCATCACCCATCGGACCACCGATCTCGAACCGGCCGGTCGGGTTGACCAGGAGCCGGTAGTTCTCGGTGTCCAGGCCCAGACTCTCCAACTCCGGGGCGATCACGTGGTCCCGCACATCCGGGGTCAACAGCGAGTCCAGCGAGGTGTCCGCCGCGTGCTGGCTGGACACCACCACCGTGTTCAGCCGTACCGGACGCAACCCCTCGTACTCGATGGTGACCTGGGTCTTACCGTCGGGCCGCAGGTACGGGATCGTGCCGTCCTTGCGCACCGCCGACAGCCGCTGGGCCAGCCGATGGGCGAGCGCGATCGGCAGCGGCATCAGCTCGGGCGTCTCGGAACAGGCGAAACCGAACATCATGCCCTGGTCGCCAGCGCCCTGCGCGTCCAACGCGCTCCCCGACGCACCCGTCCGCAGCTCGAAGGCGTTGTCCACACCCTGCGCGATGTCCGGCGACTGCGCACCGATGGAAACGCTCACACCACAGGAAGCGCCGTCGAAACCCTTCTTCGACGAGTCGTAACCGATACCCAGGATCGTCTCACGCACGATCGTCGGGATGTCGGCATACGCCTTGGTCGACACTTCGCCGGCGACGTGGACCTGACCGGTGGTGATCAGGGTCTCGACCGCCACCCGACTGTGCGGATCCTGGGTCAGCAGGGCGTCGAGGATCCCGTCGCTGATCTGATCGGCGATCTTGTCCGGGTGGCCTTCCGTGACCGATTCGGAGGTGAACAGGCGGCGTGCCATGGGTAGTCCTTCCGTCGATGAGGGCATGACGTCGAACCGGCCTTCCACCTCGAACGATCGTGGGGCGGACGGGTGACCCGGTGATCCCGCTCCGCTGCGGGACCGATCGAGCGGGCCTCCGGACGACGTGTCGCTGTCGCACCCGGGGGGCCGGCGCGGCACGCGGGTGCCTGTGGGCAGTTGGCTGACCGGCGTTGCCTCGCTGACGGCCGGGTCAGCGAGGGCTAGTGGTCGGCCGGTCAGCCCGCCGGAACCGGTTGATCGCGTCGAGATGCTGCTCGCGCATCGCCGTGTCGCGGACGCCGAGACCCTCGTGGGGTGCCAGCGCCAGCACGCCGACCTTGCCGAGGTGCCGGTTGCGGTACACGTCGTCGACCGCTTGTCCGGCGTCTGCCAGGGCGTACGCCTTGGACAGCGTGGGGTGGATCCGACCCTTGGCGATGAGCCGGTTGACCTCCCACGCCTCGCGATAGTTGGCGAAGTGCGATCCGACGATCCGCTTGAGCGACATCCACAGGTAGCGGTTGTCGTACTCGTGGCGGTAGCCGGAGGTGGAAGCGCAGGTCACGATGGTGCCTCCCTTGCGGGTCACGTACACCGAGGCACCGAAGGTGTCCCGCCCGGGATGCTCGAACACGATGTCGGGATCCTCCCCGCCGGTCAGTTCCCGGATCCGCCGTCCGAACCGTTTCCACTCCCCGGGGTCCTGGGTGTACTCGTCCTTCCAGAACGTGTACGCCTCATCGGTGCGGTCGATCACCGCGTCAGCACCCATCGCCCGGCAGATGGCGGCCTTGGTCGGGCTGGACACCACACAGATCGGCTTCGCCCCTCCAGCCAACACGAGCTGGGTGGCGAACGCGCCCACTCCGCCGGAGGCACCCCAGATGAGCACATTGTCGCCCTGCTTCATCTGGGCGCCGTTGCGGGAGACCAACTGCCGGTACGCCGTCGAGGCGACCAGACCGGGAGTCCCCGCCTCCTCCCATGTCAGGTGCGCTGGCTTGGGCATCAACTGGTTCGCCTTGACCAGTGCCAACTGGGCGAGACCCCCGAAGTTGGTCTCGTAGCCCCAGATCCGCTGATCCGGGTCGAGCATGGTGTCGTTGTGTCCCTCAGGTGCCTCCAGCTCGGCCGACAGACAGTGCGCCACGACTTCGTCGCCGGGCTTCCAGGCGTAGACCCCTGGCCCGGTACGCAGCACCACTCCGGACAGGTCGGAACCGATCACGTGGTAGGGCAGGTCGTGGCGGCGGGCCAGCGGTGAGCGTCGGCCGTACCGGGCCAGGAAGGTGAAACTGGGCATCGGATCGAACAATGACGACCACACGGTGTTGTAGTTGATCGAGCTGGCCATGACCGCCACCAGCGCCTCGCCGGGCCCGACCTCGGGGACCGCCACGTCGTCGAGGTGCACGGCCCGGCGGGGCTCCCGGGCCTCGGCGGCGACCCCTGCGAACATCTCGACCTCGTCGGCGTGCAGGGTGACCGCGCGATAGTGCTCCGGAACAGGCAGGGCCGCGAAGTCCTCCGGTCGGGTGTCCGGGTCGAGAACGGCGCTGATGATGTCTTCCATCGGTGCTCCTCGGGTAACGCGACTGAGGAAAGAGGTGGCTGCGGCCCGCTGCCTCGCCGTTCAGTGCACGAGCCGTCCCATCAGGCGCTTGAGTTCGGCCGCCGGATCGGTGGTGAGCCCGCCATGGACGGCACTGGTCTGGATCACCGTGCTGCGCGGCGCGGTCAGCCAGCCGAACCGCGCCCCCCGGGTGCCGGCTCCCGCCCGACCAGCAGCGGGATCACCGGCGCAGATCGCACGGATGGCGTCGAGGGCCGCAGCGACCATGTCGACGTCGATGTCCGGATCCAGCATCCGTAGCCGGTCGGCGTCGACATGAATGGCGGCACCGAGGAAGTCCGCGCCGGGGCAGTAGAGCAACGCTCCGACGTTGACCTGCTCACCGCGGTCGACACGGGGCACGGCGCGCAACAGCGCGTAGTCGAAGCTGAGGATGGACGCCTTGGCGGTCATGCATCGACCCCCGGCCACCAGGCACCCACGCCGGTCCGCCGGGCGAGGAGGTAGTCGACGTAGCGTTGTCGCAGCTCGGGCGGGTCCGCGTCCTCGGGAACGGAGTTCATGCCCAACAGGAAGCTGTCCGGAACCATGGCGGCGACCTCGGTCAGCAGGTCCTCGGTCACCGCCTCGGCCAGCTCGGCGTCCAGCTTGGCCAGCGTCGCGGGACCCAGCGAGGCGACCAGATCGGCCAGCACGTGCTGGGACAGGTCGTAGCGGCGCTCAGCCCAGGTGGCGACGGTCGGCCAGGAGTGGTGGAACAGCAGCGCGGCTCCGTGGTCGATGGCCCAGAGCTGGCGGTGCCAGATGATCAGGTTGGGGTTGGACCAGGTGCGGTCCACGTTGGCGGTGAGGGCGTCCAGCCAGTAGATCCTGGCTGCCTCCTCGGCCGGGGGCTGCCACCCGACGCCGTCGAAGCCGACCGAGCCGGGTAGGAAGTCCATGCCCAGGTTCACCCCGGCGCTGGCCCGCAGAAGTTCCTGGATCTCCTGATCGGGATCGCGGCGCGCCATCTCCGGGTCGATGTCGATGGTGACGAGCTCGGGGACGCGGATGCCGAGCCGGCGGCCGAGTTCGCCGACGACGATCTCGGCGACCAGGGCGGCGCTGCCCTGGCCCGCGCCACGGAACTTGACGACGTACACGCCGTCGTTGTCCGCCTCCACCACCCCGGGCAGGGATCCACCCTCACGCAGGGCGGTCAGATACTGCGTTGCTACTACTGTGGGTAACACTTCTCATCCTACTGATCGTTGTCGGTCTTGGAGAACGGTGATCACACGAGCCATACGGGCAGGCGTGCCACGGCCTTGAGGAATCGCGGACCCACCTCGTCGGGGTCGCCGGCCAGGCGGACACCGGGAAAGCGCGCGAACAGCTTGTTGAGCGCGATCTCGGTCTCCGCGGTGGCCAACGACGCCCCCGGGCAGAAGTGGTCGCCGGCAGCGAAGCTGAGCTGCGGATTGTCGACCCGGGTGACGTCCAGCGTGCGTGGGTCGGTGAACCGCTGCGGGTCGTTGTTGGCGGCACCCACCACGAGCTGGATCTGCCCGTCCTTGGGGATGGTCACCCCGTCGACCTCGATCGGCTCCACGGCGAAGCGTGGCAGGGCCATCTTGATCGGGCCGGCGTAGCGCATCAGCTCCCGCACCGCCTGGACGGTGTTCTCCGGCTGCGACCTGACCAGTTCGAGCTGATCGGGATGGGTCAGCAGGTGGAAGAGGCTCAGCGAGATCGAGTGCCGGACGGTGTCGAGGCCGGCCTGCACCAGCACCAGCACCAGGGCGACCAGTTCGACCTCGTCGAGCTTCTCGGTCTCGTCGCTCGCCTTGACCAGATCGGAGATCAGGTCGTCGCCGGGTTGGGCCCGCCGCGCGCCGATCAACCTGATGACCGTGTCGACCATGCCGCGCAGCGCGGGCGGCAGCATCACCGGGTCGGGGCGGACGAAGGTGGTGAACGCCTCGGTCCACCGCAGCCATCTGTCGCGGTACTCGTCGTCGACACCGAGCAGCTCACAGATGATCGTCGTGGAGATCGGATGGGCGTATTCGGCGACGAGGTCGACCTCCTCGGCGGCATCCATCTGGTCGAGCAGGTCGTCGACCAGCTGCTCGATCCGGGGGCGCAGGGTCCTGACCCGCCGCCCCGAGAACGCCCGGTCGATCAGCGACCGCACCCGCCGGTGGTCCTCCGGCACCATCGTCATGATTGTGGAATCGAAGTACTTGAGTAGTTCCTCGGGCACACCCCGGCGGCGCATGCTGTCGAGATGGACGCCCTCCGGGGGATGGTTGCTGACCCGACGATCGGTGAACAGGCTACGGACCGCGTCGTAGCGGGTGACGACATAGACCTCGTTACCGTCGGAGAACCGGCCCGGACACACCGGCCGGGGCGCGCCCAGCCAGCGCTCCCCGGCGTCCCGGTCGGTCACGAAGTTCACGTTGGACAGGTCGAACTCGACGTCCGTCCAGTCGAAGGCTCCGGTCACCAGCATCCCCATTCGATTGCTCACGACGTTGACCCGAGTGTCGGTGCGCCGCCGATGTTCGCTGCGACACGCCCCGGGGTGGGTTATGCGGCATTCGGATACAACACTGTATCAGAATACGGTACCGTATCTGAGTCTCACGAGGAGGTTGATCATCAGCAAACGACTCACCCGCCAGCAGAGCCGAGAAATCACCCGCCAGGAGCTGCTGCAGGCGGCAGCCGAGCTGTTCGCCGAGTTCGGTGTCAACGGCACCTCGGTCGAGCAGATCGTCGAACGCGCCGGGTACACCCGGGGTGCCTTCTACGGCAACTTCGACGGCAAGCAACAGTTGGTCCTGGCCCTGTTGGAACAGCGCACCGAACGCGAACTGCAGGAGGTGCAGGCACTGAGCAGTAAGGCCGGGTCGTTCGAGGAGACGATCGAGCACCTGCGTGCCTGGCACCGGGAGCGGGACAAGAACTTCGCGAGCTGGCTGGCGCTGCGTACCGAACTGTGGCTCTACGCGAGGCGCGATCCGCAGGTGCTGTCCCTGATGGCCGACCGCGAACGACGGTCCCACGAGGCCATGGCCCAGGCGCTCGCGCGGGGCTTCGCCGCCCGGTCGGTCACGCCACCCGCGCCGGTGGAGCTGTTGGCGCTGATCGTGCACGCGTTGGACGACGGGTTGTCCATCCAGCGCGTGCTTCTGGCCGGCGACAGCCCGGCCGGGGACGTCATGGACGTCGTGGAGCTGCTGATGCGGTCGTGGACCGCGCTCGCCCGTACCGGCACGTCCGAGGCGGACGGCGCGTCCGCTGCGAACCGGACCGCCCCCTAAGCCATCGCCGGTGTCCGCCACCGGCGACGAACCGCAAGAACTGGAGCACATTTCATGAGTCAGGAAGTGGAGCCGGCGCCCGCAGGGGCCATCGGAACTCCCGTCGCGGCCACCGACGGCCCACATCCCCACCGTTGGCTGGCGCTGATGGTCCTGCTGGTCGCGACCTTCATGGACCTTCTCGACGTCAACATCGTCACCGTGGCGATCCCGAGCATCCAGGAGGATCTCGGCGCTTCGGCGGCCGCCGTGCAGGCCCTGACAGTCGGCTACACGCTGTGCTTCGCCGTCGTCCTGATCACCGGAGGGCGGCTCGGCGACATCTTCGGCCGCAAACGGATGTTCCTGACCGGCGTTGCCGGCTTCGTCCTGGCCTCGGCCCTGTGCGCCTTCGCCCCCACCTCCGAGGTCCTGGTCGGTGCCCGGGTGCTGCAGGGCATCGCCGCTGCGGTCATGGTCCCCCAGGTCCTGGCGATCATCCACGTCACCTTCCCGCCGCAGGAGATCGGCCGGGTCGTCAGCCTGTACGCCAGCATGATCGGCCTGGCCATCGTCGCCGGGCCGCTGCTGGGTGGGCTGCTCATCTCGTGGAACCCGGGCGACCTGGGCTGGCGCACCATCTTCGTGGTCAACCTTCCGGTCGGCGCGGCCGCCCTGGTCACCGGCTGGATGTGGATGCGTGAGTCGCGATCGCCGCGTGCCAACCGGCTGGACCTCGTCGGTATGGTGCTGGTGATCGCCGGCCTGCTGCTGTTGCTGCTGCCGCTGCTGCGCGGTCGTGAGCTCGGCTGGCCCGTCTGGAGCATCGCGTCGCTGATCGCCTCCGTGCCCGTCCTCGCGGTGTTCGTGCTCTACGAGCGCTACAAGACCGCCAAGGACGGATCCCCGCTGGTGGCCCTCTCGCTGTTCAAGATCCGGACCTTCGGTGCCGGCGTCGGCACCCAGCTGCTGTTCAGCTGCATCCCGGCCGGGTTCTTCCTCAGCTGGACGCTCTACCTTCAGGGTGGCCTCGGCTGGTCGGCGCTGCACACCGGCCTCACGGCGATTCCGTTCTCGCTGGGCGTCCCGATCGCCGGCAACCTCGCCGTCCGTAAGCTGTTCCCCCGCTACGGCCGCAACTGCCTGTTCGCCGGGGCGCTGCTGATGCTGGTCGGGCTCCTGCTGTATGCGCGGATCGCCCAACTGGCCGGCGAGACGATCACCTCGTGGCACGCCGTCGTTCCCATGCTGCTGCTCGGTTCCGGAATGGGCATGTTGCTCGCCCCGCTGACCGGCATGATCCTGACCGAGGTCGAGCCACGGGAGGCCGGGTCGGCGTCCGGTCTGATCAACGCTGCCGGTCAGCTCGGTGCCGCCCTCGGTGTGGCGATCATCGGCGGCATCTTCTTCTCGGCTCTCGCCACCAACGCGGGGACGCAGGCGGACCGGGTGCTCCCGGACGTCCCGGCCGTCGCCTCGCAGCAGACAGCCATCCGCGCCTGCGCCACCGAGGCGCTCGGTCAGGCCGACATCACCGCCGTACCGCAGAGCTGCCGCACGCTGGCCGGCGGCGACCCCGCTCAGCAGGCCGCGATCGGGAGCACCCTGGCCGACATCAAGACCCGGACGTTCATCGCGACGTTCAGCGAAGCTCTCTACTGGGCGTCCGCCGGACTGGCTGCGGTGATCTGTCTGCTCTTCCTGCTGCCCCGGCGACCGCGGCGGCTGGGGATGTCCTGAGGACCCCCGCGCCCCCGACATCCGCGCCGCTGATCGCCGGGTTCTGTCCCGCACCACGGGTCGGGCACCCACCGGCTGGTGTCCCCCGTCGGGCCCGGCCGTCATCGTGAACCTGCCCGCGCCGGCGAGGGCCGGGGAAGCCGGACCGCGTCCAGGACCGCGTCCTGGTAGGCGGTGAGCCCCGGTGCCGGCGGGGCGAGTGCCGGCCAGTGCACGTCGTGACCACACGCGTAGAGCGTGCCGAGCGACGACAGCACGGCATTGCGCTCGGCCCGCCGGCGGCCGGAGGGCAGCAGTTCGGCCGTCCGGCCCACGCTCTCCAGCGTCTGCCTCAGGCTGCTGATCAGCACCGGGTGGGTGCTGATCTCGACGAAGACGTCGTGACCGTCCTCGGCCAGCCGGGTGACGGTTGCGGCGAACCGGACCGGCTCCCGCAGGTTCCGCATCCAGTACGCCGGTCCGAGCGCGGTGCCGGGCACGGGTGCGCCCGTCACCGTCGAGTACACCGGCACCCGTGACGCCACCGGACGGAGCGGGCGCAGCGCGATGGCCAGGTCGTCGCGGAGTTCGTCGACGTAGTGGCTGTGCGAGGCGACCGTGCCCCGCACCATCCGGCAGTAGACGTCACGCCGGTCGAGGTCCTCGATCAGCGCGGTCAGGGACTCGGTGTCCCCGGCCAGCACCGTCGACCGGGGGCTGTTCTCCCCGGCGACGCAGATTTGCCCCCCGCTGGCGTCGGCCAGCGCGTGCGCGGCCTCCGGCGACAGTTCCGTGGTGGCCAGGGCACCCCGACCGGTGATCCGGCGCAGCAGGGAGCTGCGGCGGCAGGCGATCAGCAGGGCGTCGTCGAGGGTGAGTGCGCCGGCTGCGTACCCTGCCGAGATCTCGCCCATGCTGTGGCCGACCACCGCGGCCGGTTCCACGTGCCAGCTGCGCCACAGGGCGACCAGGGCGACCTGCAACGACACCATCGTCGGTTGCAGCACGTCGATCTCGCCGAGCCGGGACGTCGCCGGGTCGGCCCGCAACTGCTCGGTCACCGAGAAGCCGGCCAGCGTACGCACCCGCTCCTCGCAGCGCAGCAGCGCCGCGCGGAAGACCGGCTCGGTGGCCAGCAACTCCAAGCCCATCCCGTCCCACTGCGCGCCCTGTCCAGCGAAGACGAACACCGGGCCCGGCCGCCGCCGCAGCGGCTGCGCCGCCGGGCGGTCCGCCCCTCCGGCCGACAGTTCGGCCAAGCCGGCCGCGAGGCTGTCGTACGAGTCGGCGACGAGCGTGGCCCGGTGCGGCAGGCCGGCTGTCCCGGTCGCCGCGTCGTGGCAGTACCGGTCCAACGGGGGCAGGTTCCGGCCGCCCCGGATCCGGTCGGCATGCGCGCGGATCGCGGCGAGCAGGCCGTCCCCGGTCGCGGCGGCGACGGCGAACAGGTGGGTGGTCACTTCTTCCCCCTCACACCCGCACGGCGACCTGGTGCCGGTAGCTCTCCATGGGCAGGCCGCTCATCCACGGCACGACGCCCAACCGGCTGAGCGCCCTGATCGACGTGGGTGGCCGGTAGCCTGCGAACATGCCGCCGAACATCAGGATCTGGCTGTGCGTGGCGATCGTCCGCACCAACGGGTTCATCCGCTGACGGTCCAGCGTCCGGCGGAAGCGGCTGCCCGGGGTCATCCGTCGGCGGACCGCGGCCCGGACCGCAGCGGAGACGTCGTGATCGGTGACCCACTTCAGCTGGGGCAGGTCCGCGGTGATCCGCCGCATGGTCTGCCGCCGCTGGCGGGTGAACACGTCGATGTGCGACAGGGCCCCGCCCGGACGCAGCACCCGCGCGACCTCACGCAGGAACCGCTCGAGGTCGGGGTACGTGTGGGAACTCTCGATGTTGATCAGGACGTCCACCGAGGAGTCCTCGAACGGCAGATCCTCGGCGTCACCCTGGACGAAGCGCAGGCTGTCGCCGCGCGCCAGGGTCGCGTTGGCCCGGGCGACCGCCTTCGGCGACAGGTCCAGTCCGGTCATCCGGGTGTCGGGAACGAGCCGGGACAGGAAGTTGAGCCCCTCCCCCGTCCCGCAGCCGACCTCCAGGAGCGTCTGCCCGGCGCACCCCTCCAGGCCGCCCGGGAGGTCGCGCAGGGCCAGGTAGTAGAGCTGCTCACTGAAGCCGTCCGTGCCGAACTCGGCGAACCCGGGCAGCCGGGCCTCGATCTCGGCGGCCAGGTCGGTATCGCACATGCCCCAGTTCCACAGCTCGCCCCGGCCCGAGAGGGTGGCCGCCATGTCGTAGATCGAGGAGCTGGCCGACTTCATGGCGGCGGCCTGCGTCCCCGCCCGCCGGCCGTCGGTCTCGTCGAGGTTGATGTCGGCGAGACCGGTGGTGAACGAGGTCATCACGTCGGGTCGGTTCATTGCGGTCTCCGAGTTCGCCGGGTCGGTACGGTCACGCATTGACGGTGTCGCCACGCATCAGGTCGTCGACGCCGGCAGGCACCTCGGCCGGATCGGATCCGATGTTCCGGGGGCGGTTGGCACCGTCGACGAAGACCACCGTCGGCCGGTACGAGCGGGCCTGCTCGTCGGCCATCGCCGCGTACGAGATGATGATGACCAGGTCACCGGGGCTGATCAGCCGGGCGGCGGCGCCGTTGATGCCGACCACGCCGCTGTCGGTGGGCCCTTCGATGACGTAGGTGCTGAGCCGGGCGCCGTTGTCGACGTCCACGACGTCGACCTTCTCGCCGGGCAGCAGGTTCGCGGCAGCCATCAGGGTGGAGTCGAGCGTGAGCGAGCCGACATAGTGCAGGTCCGACTGCGTCACCTTGGCGCGGTGGATCTTTGACTTGAGCATCTCTCGGTACATCGGGTGGTCTCCGTTCACCATGTCACCGGCAGCTCGTGCACGCCGTAGATGATCATCTCCGGACTGGTGCGGACCTGGTCCGCAGGTACCGCCAGGCGCAGCCCCGGCAACCGCCGGGCCAGCGACTCGAATGCGATGCGCAGTTCGAGCCGCGCCAGTTGCTGCCCGACGCACTGATGGATGCCGTGGCCGAACGCGAGGTGCGGCACCGGCGTCCGGGTGATGTCGAGGCGGTCCGGGTCGTCGCAGAGCGCCGGATCCCGGTTCGCCGCGGCCAGCGACAGCGACACCGCGTCGCCGGCGGTCAGCCGGTGCCCGTCGAACTCCAGGTCGGTGCCGGCCGCCCGGATCGACCCGGCGTGCACGATCGTCAGATAGCGCAACAGCTCCTCGACCGCGTTGGTACCCAGGCCCGGGTCCGCGGCCAGAGCCGCGTACTGGCCGGGGTGCTCCAGCAGGGCGAACGTGCCCAGCCCGATCATGTTCCTGCTGGTGTCGTAGCCGGCGACGAGAAGCACACTGCCGACGGTCGCCAGTTCCTCGTCGGTGAACTCGCCGTCGGTGACGAGCGTGCCGAGCAGATCGTCGGCGGGCTCGACCCGCTTGGCACGGACCAGGTCCGCCAGCAGCCCACCGATCTCCTGCCAGCCGGCGATGGCCTCCGCCGCACTGGAGTGGACGGTGAACAGCGCCTTGATCCCCCGGACGAACACCTCACGCTGGTCGACCGGGACGCCGAGCAGCTCGCAGATCGCCAGCGCGGCCACCGGCTCGGCGAACGCGCCGACCAGATCGGCCGGACCGCCCGCTTCGATCATGTCGTCGAGGTGCCGCTCGACGTGTTCGACCAGCCGCGGTTCCAGGGTGCGGGTGCGTCGGGCCGAGAACCAGGCGGTCAACCGACGCCGGAAGCGGGTGTGGTCCGGCGGGTCCATCGCCGTGAACATCCCCGGCGCCACCTCGGTGCGGTCCCCGGCCATGGGCAGCGGGATGGGCGAGCGCAGCAGGTCACCGCGCGAGCTCATGCCCTTGTCGGCCAGGAGCCGGCGGACCTGGTCGTGGCCGGTGACCAGCCAGCCGAGATGGCCGTCCGGGAACTCCATCCGGGCCACTGGTTGCTCCCGGCGCAGCTCGGCGAGCTCGGGCGCGGGGTCGAAGGGGCATGTGCCACGTGTCATGGGCAGGCCCTCGACGACACGAACGGTCTCGGACACGACGTTCTCCTTACTCTCTAGATGCCGGCCGACCCGACGATCTCGGCGGCTTCGGTCATGAGCCGGTCGGCCAACTCGTCGACGTGCCGGTCGCGCCAGTCGGCGTGCGGGGTGCCGCGCAGCCAGTGGTTGCATGCGCCCAGCGCGGGCCCGCAGGCCACCTGGTAGTCCGCGGTCCGGGCGGGGGTGCCCTCGATCGCCCAGCGCTGTGCCTGGGCGCAGTACCAACGGAAGACCAGGGCCATCCGGCGCTTGGGGTCGGTGGCCGGACCGCCGGAGGCGGCGAGGCGCGACGCCAGTTCCTCGAAGCCGGCACCGAAGTAGTCCCGCTCCACCCGGGACCGGACCGGTGCGGGCACTGCGTCCCAGGAGTCGTAGGTGCGCCAGAGGTCGTACAGCTTGCCGGCACGGACGTGGAAGAGCACGCCCTTGCGCATCACCCGGGCCCGGCCGCCGAGTTCGAACAGCCCGCCGTACGGAGCGTATGCGGTGTCGTGCACGTCGAGCTCCGGCAGCAGATCCTTGGTGAGCGCGGCGAGCCCGCTCTCGGCGGTACACAGGTTGATCGAGCCGGTGAGGACGAACTCGGCACCGAGCACGAACGCCGCCGCGGCCGACTCCGGGGAGCCGATGCCACCGCCACCCCCGACCCGTACGGCGGAGGCGACCCCGCCGAGCTGGGTGCGCAGGCGGCGCACCGAGGGCAACAGTGCGGTCAGTGCGCCCTGGTCGGTGTAGTCGGCCCCGTCGCCGATCGCGCAGATGTCGTCGGCCAGGGCGATCCGTTCGCCGGCCGCGGCCTCCTCGGGAGTGAGCAGGCCCTCGTCCACCAGCCGTCGCACCAGGGACGGCGGCGGCGGCGCGAAGAACAGGCGGGCGGTGTCCAGACGGGTCACCTTGGCCAACAGCCTGCGCGGGGCGTGCCCGCTGCCGTCCGGCAGGATCCTGGCACCGGTCAGCCGATGACGTACCAGCGGGGCGGTCACCTCGACGTACGTGGCTGCTTCGACGAAGCGGACGTCCTCGCGCACCAGCAGGCCGACCAGATCCACCTCGGCGCCCGGGTCGAACGGATCGTAGGTGAGGTTGACCCCGAACGGCGCACCACGCCCGGCGGCGGCCCGGATGCCGTCGATCGCGGCCGCGACATCCGTGACCGGCAGTCCGGCTGCCCCGAAGTAGCCCAGCAGGCCGGACCGGGCCAGCCGGGAGACCAGCTCGACGGAGCTGACGCCGTGGTACATGCCGCCGGCGGCGTAGGCGTGCCGGACGCCGTACGCCTGCCGGAACGCCGCCGAGCCCAGCTCCGCGCGCCGCGGCGCGATCGGGGCCGGCCCGGTGACCGCGACGGTCCGCGCCGGCTCGGGTAGCAGCGGGTCGGCCTCCTCGCGGATCCGGGCGATGAGCTTGGTCAGCACCTGCCCCGGGCCGAGTTCGCGGACGCGGAACTCACCCCGGCCCATGAGCAGCCGGATGCTGTCGGTCCATCGCACCGGCGACACGATCTGGCGACGCAGCGTGGCGGCCACCGCACCGGTCCCGTAGGGCCGGGCGTCGACGTTGCTGATCACCGGGATCTTCGGGGCGGCGAAGGTCGTCGCGTCCAGCAGGCGTCCGAACTCCTGCGCCGCCGGTGCCATGTAGCGGCTGTGGAACGGGGCGCTGACGTTGAGCGGGGCACACCGGGCACCCTTCTCCTTGAACAGCGCCACCGCACGCTCGACCGCGTCGGCCGGACCCGCGACGACCGTCTGGGTCGGCGCGTTGTAGTTGGCGATGTCGACGTCGGACAGTTCGTGACCGCGGAGCACCTCCAGGACCAGGTCGGCGTCGACGGCCGAGACCGCCGCCATCGTGCCGCCCGTGACCTGCCCCATCAGCCGGCCACGTTCGGCGACCAGGCGCAGCCCGGTCTCGAAGTCATACACGCCCGCGGCGAACAGGGCGGCGAACTCGCCGAGGCTGTGGCCGAGCAGGTAGTCGGGCAGGCGACCGCCCTCCTGCAGGACGTCCAGCCAGGTGAGGGCTTCGACCACGTACAGCGCGGGCTGGGTGTACCGGGTGTCGCGCAGGTTGCGGTCCGGGTCCTTGAGGCACAGCTCCCGCAGGGAGTACCCCAGGACGGCGTCGGCCCGGTCGACCAGGTCCGGAAACCGGTCGAACACGTCGCGGCCCATCCCCCGGGCCTGGGCACCCTGGCCGGGAAAGACGTAGACGTCGAAGCCATCGCCGGGGGTGGCGGGGCCGACGACGGGGGTCGCGTCGGTCACGGTGGTCACCTCGCTTCGTCGGGCCGGTGCGGCGACCAGGGGACGGGTGTCGAGCACCGCCCGGTACAGCACCTCGTCGCGGGCGTACGGGGAGAGCAGGGGCAGCACCCGGGACCGGCTGCCCACCGGCAGCCGTGCCCGCACCAGGTTGGCCATCGACCCCGACGGACCCAGATCCAGGAAGAGCAGGTCATCGCGCGCCAGCAGCGGTTCGAGGGCCCGCGACAGGTTGAACGGCTCGCGCAGCACCTGCCAGAAGTGCTCCGGGTCGGGGCGGCGTACCTCGGTGCCGGTCGTCCCCGAGATCAGCGGAATCGTGGCGGGCCGCAGGGTGAGCCCACCCACCAGTTTCGTGAACGCGGCGCGCACCCCGTCGATCAGCGGTGAGTGGAACGGGAACAGCACCGGGAGCCGCTGACAGAGCACCCCCGAGGCGTTCAGGTGGCGTTCGATGCCGTCGAGCCTGTCGGCGGTGCCGGCAAGTACGAAGTTGTCCGGCGCGTTGATCGCGGCCAGGTACGCGCCGGCCAGCGCCGGATCGCGCTCCACGAGCCCGGCGTCGGTGAGGACCGCCAGCATGCCACCGCGCGGGCACTCCGCCTCGAACAGCTCCACCTGGTCGAGCAGCGAGCGCAGGCAGTCTGCGGGGTCCAACATGCCGGCGACGGCGGCGGCGACCACCTCACCCAGGCTGGCGCCGAGTACCGCCGCCGGCTCGAATCCATGGGCACGCAGCATGCTGGCCAGCGCGTACTCCACCATGAAGATGGCCGGTTGGGTGAGGGCGAACCGGGTCATCGGCCGCTCCGCGCCCTGTTCGTCGCTGTGGATGTCCGCGACGACGGAGTCGCCACGGACGTCACGCACGACCGCGTCCAGGGAGTCCAGCGCGTCCCGGAAGATCGGGTCAGCGCCGTAGAGCCACCGGCCCATCCCGTGGTACTGGGAGCCCTGGCCCGCGAAGAGGAAGACCGGTGTGAGCATGGTCAGGCGGGCCGCAGCGAGGTCTCGAGCAACTTGTGGCCGGTGGGCAGCGGGGTGACCGACTCGACGGTCAGGCCCGCCTCGGTCAGCGCCCGACGCAGCTCCTCCTCGCCCAACCCGAGGGTGCCTTCGTCGCAGGCGACCGCCTGGAACACCGCACGCCAGCCGTCCAGGTCGGTCTCCACCAGCGGCTCCACGACCAGTAGCCGGGCACCGGGTGGACTACCGGCCAGGGCGGTCGCCACGGTGCGCAGGATCCGGACGCAGTTGTCGTACGTCCAGTCGTGCAGCACGTTCTTGAGCACGTACCTGTCGGCACCGGCGGGGACCTCGGTGAAGAAGTCGCTGGGGGCGAAGGTGATCCGGTCGATGACCGTCTTGTCGGTCACCCGGGCGAGGGTCGCCGGGCCGCGTGCGCAGACGCTCGGCCGGTCGACGACGGTGCCCTGCATGACGGGGTTGGCGGTGAGCAGCCCGGGCAGCAGGCCGCCGCTGCCGCCACCGACGTCGACGATCGAGGTGACCCCGCTGAAGTCGTGTACGGCGACCAGGCACGCCGCGATCGGCCCGGCCAGGTCGACCATGCCCCTGTCGAACAGGTCGGCGTCGTCCGGATGGGTCTCCAGGTACTCGTACAGGGACTCGCCGAAGACCTCCTTGAAGCCGGAGCGGCCGGTCTTCACCGTGTGCATCAGGCCCGCGAACGCGTCGTCGTACAGCTCGGCGGAGAGGATGACGAAGTGCCGCAGGGTGTACGGGTGATCGGCGCGCAGCATCTCGTGCCCCTCCCCGAGCCGGAACTCGTCCCCGGTGTGCACGACGACGCCCGGCACCGTGAGCATCTGCAGGAGCCGGTAGAGCACCTGCGGATCGGTGTCGGTACGTCGCGCCAGCTCGGCCGCGGTCATCGCGCCGTCGCCCAGGATGTCCGGGATCTCCAGGCGGATGAAGACCGCCAACGCGCGGGCGAACCAGCCGCTGATCGCCAGTTTCAGGATCTCCATGGATGTCCCCTTCCGGTCGCTCAGGTGAGTCCGCGCAGCCGGTCGGCCAGCACGGCGGGGGTCGGGTTCTCGAACACGTCGGTCAGGGCGAGCCGGACACCGGTCTCGTCCCTGATCCGCTGCGCCAGCGCGGCGGCGAGCAGCGAGTGCCCGCCGTTGGTGAAGAAGTGCGCATCGGCGTCCAGGTCCGACCGGCCGAGCAGCTCGGCGAAGAGCGCGACCAGGGTCGTGGTGAGCCGGTCACCGGCGGCAGGGCTCCCACCCGGTGCGGCACCGCCCGCCCCCGCCGGCTCCCGGACGGCGAGGTCCGCCAACGCCAGGTAGTCGACCTTGTCGCTGCCGGTCCGCGGGAACGCCTCCACCGCGAGGAACCGGTGCGGCACCACCGACCGGGGCAACCGCCCGCGGGCGTACTCCCAGAGCTCGTCGACGGCCTCCGGCCGGCCCGGGACCCGGACGAACGCGGCCAGGCTGCCGTCGGCCCCGGGATCCCCGACGACGACCACGGCGGCCGCCTCGACGTCCGGATGATCGGTGAGGATGCCCTCGATCTCGCCCAACTCGATCCGGTTGCCGCGCAGCTTCACCTGCCGGTCCATCCGGCCGAACAGGTCGATCCGGCCGTCGGGCCGCCAGCGCGCCACGTCGCCGGAGCGGTAGAAGCGGCCGTACCCGGGATGCACGCCGAAACGCTCGGCGGTCAGATCGGGGCGTCCGTGGTAGCCGGCGGCGACGCCGACCCCGGCGACGCACAGCTCGCCGCGCAGACCGACCGGCAGCGGCTCCCCGGCCGGGTCCGCGATGAAGATGCGGGTGTTGGCGACCGGTGCCCCGACGTCCACCCGGGGCCCCGGGTCCGCCGGCACCCGGCCGGCGGTCGCCCAGATCGTGCTCTCGGTCGGGCCGTAGACGTTCCACAGCCGGGCACCTGCCGTGGTCAGGGTGGCTGCCAGCCCCGGCAGCAGTGGCTCGCCCCCGCTGAGCAGCGTCCGTCCGGAAACCAGGTCGGTGATCTGGTCGACGACCAGTCGCCAGGTGGTCGGGGTCGCCTGGAGGAAGCCGATGTCGTGCGTCCGCACCGCCGCCGCCAGCAGGCTGCCGTCGGTGCGGGCCTCGTCGGGCAGCACGACCGTGTGCCCGCCGTGCAGCAGCGGCATCATCAACTCCAGCGACGAAGTGTCGAAGCTGTACGTGCTGAGCCAGCCGGTCGGCCGTTGCGATCCGGCGACGCCGAAGCGCACCGCGTAGTCGGTGATGTGGTTGACCAGGCTCCGATGGGTGATCGGGATGCCCTTCGGCCGGCCCGTGGAACCGGACGTGTAGATCACGTAGGCCAGGGCGGACGGTCGCGCCACGTCGGCGGCGGCGGTGTCGACCCGGACCGTCGGGGCGGCACCGACGTCGGGCACCGGAACCGTCCGCCGGTCGCCGGGCGGGACGAGCCCCGCTCCGGTCACCACCACCCGCGCTCCGGCGTCGTCGAGCTGGTAGGCGATCCGCTCCGCCGGGTGGTGCGGGTCCAGGGGAAGGTACGCCGCGCCGGCGAGCCAGGTGCCGAACACGGCGGCGGCCAGCGTCGCGCCCCGGGGCACGAGCAACGCGACGATGTCGCCGGGGCGGACGCCGGCCGCTGTCAGCCGCTCGGCGGTGTGCACGGCGGCGGACCACAGGTGTCCGTAGCTGACCAGCTGGTCGCCGTCGCGGACCGCCGGGGCGGCCGGGTCGGCAGCCGCACGCCCGGCGAATCCGGCAAGCACCGACGTCAGCTCGATCGGGCGGTCGGTCGCGTTGGCTGCTCCGATGATCGCGTGGTCCTGCGGCGACCAGATCGACAGCGAGCCGATCGGCGCGTCGAGGTCGTCGCCGACGGCGACCAGCAGCGCGTCGTAACGGCGGACGATCAGCTCGACGTCCGCACGGTCGAGCACGCCGGTGTAGAACGCCGCGCGCACGGTCGCGCTGTCCCGGTCGGACGTCACGAAGAACTCCAGGTCGAACTGGCTGAACCCGTTCTCGACCACGACCAGTTCGGCGGCGGCGCCGGCCACGGTGAAGCGGCGCTGCCCGGCGGCGAACGGCACGTAGTTGAACACGTGCCGGAACAGCACGTTGCGCCAGCCGGAACCGTCGCGGTCGACCACGTCGAGCAGTTCGTCGGCGGGCATGTCCAGGTGGGCCATCGCCTCCATGAAGACCCGGCGGGCACGACCGGCGAGTTCCCGGAAACCGACGGTGCGTTCGGTCAGCAGGCGCAGGGTGACCAGATTGCTGTGGTAGCCGACCGCACCGGCTGCCTCCCGGCTGCGGGCGTTGACCGGTGATCCGATGGTCAGGTCGGGGCCGGCGCCGTGCCCGGCCAGCAGCACCGCGTACGCGGTGAGCAGGACGACCGACTCGGGGGCGCGCAGCTCGCGTTGCAACCGCCGGACGACCGCGTGCGCCTCGGGCGACAGGGTGTGGGTGACCTCGTCACCCTGGAGCGTGGTGGTCGACGGTGCCGGCTTCTCGCACCCCAGTTCCAGACCGGACGCGCGGAAACCGCTCATGGTGTCGCGCCAGAACTTCTCGCTCTGCTCGGACGGCGCGGGCTCGTGCCAGACAGGCACCTCGCCGGGCTCGGGGTCCCGGCCGGCCAGCACCGCCTCGTAGAACTCGACGAGCCGTGCCCGCAGGATGGCGGTGGACGTCACGTCGGCGACGGCGTGGTGCAGGGCAAGACACAGGACGTCGTCCTCAGGGCCGTGCAGCAGCAGGGCGCGCAGGAGCGGGCTGCCGTCGGCGCAGAACGGGCGGGCCACGAAGGCGGTCAGTGTGCCGCGCTCGTCAGCGGGCCGGCTGACCTGCTCCGGTGTGATCCTGAGGCTGGGCAGGACCGTCCTGGTCAGAGCGGCGTCGGTGCGGTGGAAGACCGTGCGCAGCGCCTCGTACCGGCGGAGTAGGAGGTCCAGCGCGGCCGTCAGGGCAGCCGGGTCGAGACGGCCGACGACGCGCAAGGCCAACGACAGGTTGTTCGCGCCGCTGCCGGGCACAAGATCGTCGAGCAGCCAGAGGGCGGTCTCCTTCCGCGAGGCGCGGACGGGTGGGTCCGGGGCCACGGCCCTCACCGGCCGGCCCGCGATCCGGCGGCCAGGAGGTCGGCCACGGTCGCGGCGACCTCCGGGGTACGCAGCAGGTCGCGGTGCTCCACCGCGAACTGGACCTCGTCGGCGATCCCGATGGGGGCCGCTCCGGCGGTGACGCGCATCCGGTTGAGCCCGCTGGTCGGGGTCGCCGAGGTGATGACGGTGGCACGGGACCAGCCGGGACGGGGATCCAGCCCCGCGGCGACGCCGAGATAGGTCATGAACGACCCGACCAGCGCCACCAGCTCGGCGGCGTAGTCCTCGTCGAGGCCGGCGCGGCGTAGCGCCGTGGAGCCGACCGGCTCGAAGACCGCATACAGTTCGGCGGCGAATTCGGCCGGTGTGCTCCCGGGGCGTGCCGCCAGCCGCTGCGCCGCACCGGCCAGTTCGCTGACCTCCGCCGGGGTCAACACGGCCGTCATGTTGCCGACGACCCGGCCGAACTGCAGGTGGACGGTGGGCACGTCGACCAGCTCGGGATCGAAGACCACCACCTGCGGCGCGGTGGGTTGCCGGGCAGCGATCCGCTCGGCCAGGACGCCGGCGAAGACCGATCCGGCGCAGTAGCCCAGGAGCGCCCGGACGGTGCGCCCACTCCGGGTGACCTCGGTCAGCCAGGGGGCGAGGTACTCATCCTGGTCGACACCGGAGGTGGGGACGCGGACGGGGGCGACGGTCTGCCACAGTGCGCAGTCCAGGCCCAGGTGCGGCGTCAGGTCGGCGAAACCGCCTTCGTTCCGGCCCGTCACCGGGAAGTCGGTGGCCAGCACGACGTCGGCGTCCGGTGCTGCGTCGAGCACCACGTTCCACACGGCAGGGCTTGGCATCTGACAGTTCTCCTGATCAACTAAAGTCAATACCTAATTGTCTCTGACGCATCGCCGGAAGCTGCTTTCCGGCGAGACTATTCCACTTTCCCTCACGTTGTCTACCCGAATGGAAAAGTCATTCGACAAGCAATATTCGGGCGCGCTTCAGCAGGCGGGGATCCGTTGGACCACGCTCGAAAAGTTGATTCCGGTATCAACCAGCGGCTATTTTTCCTCACTCAGTCGAGCAACTACCACATCGGCAAGAACCTGCGGGGTGTGGCATTCATAGAGCACGTCCGCCGCCCATTCCAGACCGGTCAACGCGACCAGGTGGTCGCGCAGTTCCAGCGCGGTGACCGACGACAGCCCCAGGTCGAAGAACTCGTCACCGGCGTCGATCTCGGAGGCGGAGTCGTGCCCGAGTACGGCCGCCGTCAGTTTCCGCACCCCCGCCAGGACCTCGGCGTTCCACCGGTCACGGGGCAACCGCATCAGCGCCGCCCGCAACTCGCCGGACGGAGCGGGGTCCTCCGGCGCGACGGCGGCGGGTGCGGCCACGGACGGCACGCAGGCGACGGACGGCTCCACCGCGACCGCCGGACCGGTCGGTTCGTCGTCGGCGTACTCGCCGACGAACACCCCCTCCGGCCGGATCCGTGTCACGGGGTACCGCTGCGCGATGACCGCGCACAGCCGACCCCTGGCCAGGGCGTCCACCTCCGGTGGAAGGTCGACGACATGGTCGGCGACCGGGAGCGAGGCGTCCCGGGTGAGCGCCCACGACGGGACCCCGGGCACCGCGACCGGCTCGGCGCCGGGCAGGGCGATGACCAGGTCCGGCCGCCCGGTGACGTCGACCGTCACCCGGGCGCCGTGTCGGGCCAGCGCGCCGGCGAGGGCATCGGTCAGGTCCGGATCACCGCCGGGCGGTGGCACCAGTGCGACGGTCCCGTCCAGCACCGGTGGTGCGACGTCCGGCACCAGCCGCCACCGCACCGGCCGCCGGACCGCATCGGGCCGCAACCGGGCCACCGCCGCGAGAACCTGCTGCGGTGTCTCGTCGCCGCGCAGGCCCAGCATGCCGAGGGCGGCCTGCGGGTCCCCGGACCCGAGCGCAGCCCAGAGGGCATCCGCGCCGGGTCGGCGCGCGGTGGCCGGGACGGGCGTCGGCATCGGCTCGGGCCAGAACCGGCGCGCCTGGAACGGGTACTGCGGCAGTGGGCAGCGCCGGGGCTCGCGGCCCGTGTACACGGCCGGCCAGTCGACGTGGAGGCCCTGCGTGTGGAGGGTGCCGAGTGCCGCGAGGGCGGCGTGGACCGCTGGCCGGCCCCGTCGGGCCAGCGCGACCGAGGACACCGGCGCCTGCGGCAGACAGGCGTGGACGGCCGGAGCCAGCACCGTGTTCGGTCCCAGTTCCAGAAACGCTGTGCCACCCGCCCGCTCCGCCTCGTGCACCGCGTCGACGAAGCGCACGGCGCCCCGAAGCTGGTCCACCCAGTAGGCCGGCGAGATCAGCTTCTCCTCGGTCCGTACCGTGGAGATGATCGGAATCCGAGGCTGCTGGAATCCGAGTGTCTCGGCGACCGCCCGGAACCCGGCGAGCGCCGGTTCCACCCGGGCCGAGTGGAACGCGACCGCGACCCGGAGACGCCGGTGGCGGTGTCCACGGTCGGACAGCATCCCGGCGACCTCCAGCACCGCATCCTCGTCCCCGGAGAGCACGACCGCGTCCGGGCCGTTGACCGCGGCGATCGACACCCGGTCCCCGTAGCCGGCCAGCAGCGGCAGGACCTGCGCCTCGGCGGCGCGGACGGACACCATCGCGCCGCCGGCCGGCAGGCCGGCCAGGGCCCGCCCCCGGGCCGTGACCAGCGTGGCGGCGTCACCGAGCGCGAGCATGCCCGCCACGTACGCTGCGGACAGTTCACCGATCGAGTGGCCGATCAGCAGGTCGGGTCGCAGCCCCCACGAGGTGACGAGGCGGAACTGGGCCACCTGGAGGGCGAACAGGGCGGGCTGCGTGTACTCCGTGCGGTCGATCAGGTCGCCGTCGCCGAACACCACCTCGTGCAGCGGCGTGTCCAGTGTGAAGTGTGCGCTCACCTCGTCGAAGGCGCGGGCGTACTCGGGGAACGTCTCGTACAGCCCGCGGCCCATCCCCCGCAGTTGGCTGCCCTGGCCGGTGAACACCAGGACCAGCCGCTGCCGCGTGGCGGTGGCCCGCAGCACGCCCCGGCCGGTCCGCCCCGAGGCGAGCACGGCCAGCCCGGCCCGCAGCTCCGTCTCGTCCCCGCCGGTGACCATCGCCCGGTGCCGGTGGGTGGCGCGGGTGGTGGTCAGTGAGTACGCCACCGACGCCGGATCCGTGGCGGTGGTAGCCGCCAGCCGGGCCGCCTGTTCCCGCAGCGCACCCTCGGACCGCGCCGACAGCAGCCACGGCACCCCGTCGAGGACCGGCCGTTTCCGGTCCGGCTCCGGCTCCGCCGGTGCCTCCTCGATCACCACGTGGGCGTTGGTGCCGCTGATGCCGAACGACGACACGCCCATGCGTCGCGGCACCTCGTGCCGCGGCCAGGGCTGCGCCGCCGTCAGCAGCGCCACGTTCCCGGCGGACCAGTCCACGTGCCGGGACGGCTCATCGACGTGCAGGCTGCGCGGCAGCAGGCCGTGCCGCAGCGCCAACACCGCCTTGATCACCCCGGCCACACCGGCTGCCGCCTGGGTATGTCCGAGGTTGGACTTGATCGAGCCGAGCCACAGCGGCCGGGGGCGCTCGGCGCCGTACACCGCGAGCACCGCCTGCGCCTCGATCGGATCGCCGAGTGCCGTGCCCGTGCCGTGCGCCTCCACCGCGCCGACGTCGCACGGGCGCAGCCCGGCGGCGTTCAGCGTCGCCCGGATCACCCGCTCCTGGGCCGGCCCGTTCGGCGCGGTGAGCCCGTTGCTCGCCCCGTCGGAGTTGACCGCGCTGCCGCGCAGCACAGCCAGCACCTGGTGACCCTGCTCGCGAGCCCGCGACAGCCGCTCGACCAGGACCACACCGACGCCCTCGCCCAGGCCGGTCCCGTCGGCTGCCGCGGCGAACGGCTTGCACCGGCCGTCCGCGGCGAGTCCGCGCTGGCGGCTGAACTCCACGAACACCGCGGGCGTGGCCAGCACGGTCACCCCGCCAGCGAACGCGAGGTCGCACTCGCCCGCCCGGATCGCCTGCGCGGCCAGGTGCAACGCCACCAGCGACGACGAGCAGGCGGTGTCCACGGTGACCGCCGGGCCCTCCAACCCGAAGGTGTAGGCGATCCGTCCGGACAGCACGCCCCCACCGACGCCCGGGGCGAGGAACCCCTCGGCGGAGCCGCCCTCCAGCAACCGTCCGTAGTCCTGGTACATGGCGCCCATGAACACGCCGGTTCGGCTGCCGCGCAGGACGCCCGGGTCGATGCCGGCGTCCTCGCAGGTCTCCCAGACGGTCTCCAACAGCAACCGCTGCTGGGGATCCATCGCCACGGCCTCCCGCGGCGACACCCCGAAGAAGGCGGCGTCGAACTCGCCGGCATCCGCGAGGAAACCACCCGACCGGGCGTACGAGGTGCCGGGCGCATCCGGGTCCGGATCGTGCAGGTCGGCGAGCGGCCAGCCGCGATCGTCGGGGAACGGCACGATCGCGTCACGTTCGGCGACCAACAGGTCCCACAGGTCGTCCGGGCCACGGACGCCGCCGGGCAACCGGCAGCCGACGCCGACCAGCACCACCGGATCGTCCTCGGTCCCGGTCCCGGCGGCGGCGACGTCCCCGACGGTGACCGGTTGATCCGCGCCGGCCAGGCGTTCGTCGAGATGCCGGGCCAGCGCAGCCGGATTGGGCTGGTCGAACGCGAGCGTGGCGGGTAGCCGCAGCCCGGTGGCGCCGGCGAGCCGGTTGCGCAGTTGGACCGCGCTGAGCGAGCCCAACCCCACCGCCTTGAACGCCCCGTCCGGGTCGATCGCGTCGGGGGAGGCGTGCCCCAGCACGGCGGCGGCGTGCCCGAGCACGAGGTCGAGCAGCACCCTGTGCCGGTCGGCCGGGGTCCTGCCGGCGAGTCGGCCCGCCAGCTCGGAGGCGAGGGCACCGCCACGTGCGGCCAGCCGCCGCACCGGCACCCCGGCGAGGTCCCGCAGCACCGGCGGTACGGCGTCGCCGGTGGCCCGCAGTGCGGGCAGGTCGAGCCGGACCGCAACGAGCACCGGCACGGCGGTGGTGAGGGCGGCGTCCAACGCCGCCAGCGCGGCTTCGCGGGGCAGCGGCAGGAACCCCGAGCGACGGAACCGCGCCATGTCGGCCTGGCCGGTCATCGCACTCTCGTCGGCCCACATGCCCCAGGCCAACGAGACGCCGGGAAGCCCGGCGGCCCGGCGGACCCGGGCCAGCGCGTCCAGGGCAGCGTTGGCCGCACCGTAGTTGGCCTGGCCGAGCCCGCCGAACACGCCCACCGCTGAGGAGAACAGGATCAGCCGAGCCTGCGGAAGCAGTTCGTGCAGGAGCCAGGCCGCGTCGACCTTCGGACGTAGCACCCGGGCGAGCCGTTCCGGCGTCAGGTCCGTCACCAGGCCGTCGTCGAGCAGACCGGCGGCATGCACCACCGTGGTGACGGCGGTCGTACCGAGCAGTGCTGTCAGCTCCGCCCGGTCCGCGACGTCGCAGGCGACCACCGCGACCCGGGCACCCCCCGCGCTCAGCTCCGCGGCGAGGGCAGCCGCCTGCGGGGCCTGTGGGCCGCGTCGGCTCGCCAGCACCAGGTCGCGGACGCCGCGTTCGTGCACCAGGTGCCGGGCGACGATGCCGCCGAGCGTGCCCGAGGCACCGGTCACCAGGACGGTGCCGAGGTCACCGGGTGGTTCACCCGTCGGTGACACCCGGACCAGTCGCCACTCCCGCGCGGCGCCGGCGGCGAGGCCCAGTTGCGGCTCGCCCGCGGCCAGCGCGGCCGGCACCGCCGCGACGGTGGCGTCGTCGCCGTCGGCGAGATCGAGCACCGCAAGGCGGTCCGGGTGCTCCAGCTGCGCGCAGCGCACCAGCGCCGCCGCTGCGGCCTCGCCGGGGTCGTCGAGCACCCGCCGGGTGACCATGACGAGGGTGGAGGTGGCCCCGCGCTCACCGGCGAGCCACTCCTGCACCACGGCGAGAGCCCGCTCGGCAGCTGCGGCAGGTGAGCCGGTCGGGGCAGGGACGAGCACGAACCGGGCGGCCTCGTCACTCGGCGTCACGCGCAGCAGCCGCGCCAGGGCGGGATCACGGACCGTGTACCCGACGGCAGATCCGTCCGGCAGTGGGCGGGGTGTCCACTGCGGAAGCAGCAGGTCGCCGTGATCGGGCGGGCCGAGCGCACCGTCCGGGAGCGGACTGAGCAGCAGGGACCGTACCGACGCGACAGGTGTCCCCGACGGGTCGGTCAGCTCGATACGGACGGCACCGTCCCCGGTGCCCGCGAGGGTGGCCCGGACGGTGTCGGCACCTACCGCGTGCAACCGGATCCCGGTCCACTCGAACGGCAGCGCGGGCCGGTCCTGCGTCCCGGTCCCGAAGTCCCCGAGCGCCACCGGGTGCAGACAGGCGTCCAGCAGCGCGGGATGGATGCCGAAACCACCCGGCTCGACGCCGGGCAGGGCGACCTCGGCGTACAGCTGCGCGTGGTCGCGCCACAGCGCCCGGACGCCCCGGAACAACGGCCCGTACCGGAGCCCGACACTGGCCAACCGGTCGTAGAGGTGCTCCACGTCGAGCTGCTCGGCGTCCGCCGGGGGCCAGGCCGTGGCCGTCGGCGGCGGCAGGTCACCGCCCGCGGTGAGAACGGCGGTGGCGTGCAGCGTCCAGCCGCCGGTGCCGGCCCGACCGTGCACGGTCACCTCCCGTGCGCCGTCCGCACCGGGTTCACCGGTCTCGATCCGTAGCCGGACCTCGGCGTCCTCGGGCACCACGACGGGAACGAGCAGGGTCAGTTGCGCGATCACGGGGCAACCGGCCTCGTCACCGGCCCGGGACACCATGTCCACCACGGCCGCGCCGGGGACCACGACGCGCCCCTGGACGGTGTGGTCGGCCAGCCACGGGTGGCTGGCAACCGACAGCCGGCCGGTGAGCACGATCCGGTCGGCACCGGACACTGCGGCCCGCAGGACGGGATGCTCGACGGCGTCCAGGCCGAGCGCGCCCGGGTCTCCGCCGCCGGTCGGCAGCCAGTACCGCTCGGTCACGAACGCGGTGGTGGGCAGCTCGACCGCCCGGGTGCCGGGCCACACCACCGGCCAGTCCGGCCGGACGCCCTGCACGTGCAGCTGGGCCAACGCCCGGACCATCTGCTCCGGTCCACCCTCGTCACGCCGCAACGTGTGCAGGACGGCGACGTCGGCGTCGAGCGCGTCCACCGTCTCCTGGGCACCGGTCGACACCACCGGGTGCGGGCTGACCTCCAGCAGGGTGGTGCAGCCGTGGCGGGCGAGGGCGGTGACCGCCTCGTCGAAACGGACCGGCTCGCGCAGGTTGCGGTACCAGTAGTCGGCGTCGAGCGGGTCGTCACCGTCGATCCATCGGCCTTCGACGCAGGAGAAGAAGGGCACGACGGGTCGGGTCGGGGTCACCGGGGCCAGGGCGTCGCGGACCTTGTCCCTCACCCGTTCCACGTGCGCGCTGTGGGAGGCGTAGTCCACGTCCACCCGGCGGGCCCGTACGTCCTCGGCCTCCAGCTCGGCGAGCAGCTCGTCGAGCGCGTCACCGTCACCGGAGACCACGACCGAGGAAGTGCCGTTGACCGCGGCCAGCGACAGCCGACCGGTCCAGGCACGCAGGCGCTCGCGCATCTGCCCGGCGGACAACGCCACCGACATCATGCCGCCGAGACCGGACAGCTCCATCAGGGCTCGGCTGCGCAGTGCCACCACCCGGGCGGCATCCGGCAGGGTCAGTGCCCCGGCGACGTACGCGGCGGCGATCTCACCCTGGCTGTGGCCGGCGACCGCGGCCGGTGTCACGCCCACCGAACGCCACACCTCGGCCAGTGCCACCATCATCGCGAACAGCACCGGCTGCACGATGTCGACCCGGTCGTAGTCCTGCTCGCCGCGCAGCACGGCGGTCAGGTCGAAGTCGACGTACGGCGCGAGAGCGGCCTCGCACTCGGCGACCTGCCTGCGGAAGACCGTGCTGCCCGCCAGCAGGCGCACCGCCATGTGCCGCCACTGCGATCCCTGCCCGGGGAAGAGGAACGCCACCGGACCGGGTGCCCCGGTGACGCCCTCCACCACGGCCGGCGACGGCCGTCCTGCGGCGACGGCGGCGAGACCGGCGAGCAGTTCGTCGCGGTCGGCACCGCACACCACGGCCCGGTGCTCTCGTCCCGTCCGCGTGGTGACCAGCGACGACGCGACGTCCCACGGGTCCAGGTCGGGTCGGGCACCCAGATGAGCGGCCAGCCCCGCGGCCTGGACGCGCAGACCCGCCGGGGTGCAGCCGGACACGGCCCAGGCGTAGGGCCATCGCTCACCGGGATCGGCCACCGGCGCCGGTGCGGCAGCCGGGGGCTCCTCGAGGATGACGTGCGCGTTGGTGCCGCTGACACCGAAGGACGAGACGGCCGCGCGGCGCGGTTCGTCGCCGGCCGGCCACGGGACCGGCTCGGTCAGCAGCTCGACGGCGCCGGCCGACCAGTCCACGTACGGCGTGGGCCGGTCCAGGTGCAGCGTGCGCGGCAGCACCCCGTGCCGCATGGCCATGACCATCTTGATGATCCCGGCGACACCCGCCGCAGCCTGGGTGTGCCCGAGGTTGGACTTGATCGAGCCCAGCCGTAGTGGGACGGGGCGTTCCCGGCCGTAGACGGCGAGCACCGCCTGCGCCTCGACCGGGTCGCCCAGCGGAGTGCCGGTGCCGTGCGCCTCGACCACCGCCACCTGGGCCGGGGTGAGACCGGCGTCGACCAGGGCTTCCTGGATCACGCGGCGCTGGGCGGGGCCGTTCGGGGCGGTCAGTCCGTTGCTGGCCCCGTCCGAGTTGACGGCGAGGCCACGGATCGTCGCGTGGACCCACCGGCGGGCCGCCCTCGCGGCGGAGTGCCGTTCCAGCACCAGCACGCCGACGCCCTCGGACCAGGCGGTGCCGTCGGCCGCCGCCGCGAACGGCTTGCACCGCCCGTCCGGGGCGAGCCCGCGCTGCCGGCTGAACTCGACGAACGCGTCCGGCGTGGCCATCACGGTCACGCCGCCGACCAGTGCCATGTCGCATTCGCCGCGTTGCAGGGCCCGGACCGCCTGGTGCAGTGCGACAAGCGACGACGAGCATGCGGTGTCCACGGTGACGGCCGGGCCGCGCAGGCCGAGCTGGTAGGCGACCCGCCCCGACACGACGCTGCCGCCGCCCTGGGCGCCGTGGTAGTCGTGGTGCATGGCCCCGACGTACACCCCGGTACGGGTGTCGCGCAGCGTCACCGGGTCGATGCCGGCCCGTTCCACCGCCTCCCACGAGGTCTGCAGGATCAGTCGCTGCTGGGGATCGGTGTAGGCCGCCTCCTTTGGGGAGATCCCGAAGAAGGCGGCGTCGAAGGCCGCGGCGTCGTGCAGGAAACCGCCGTCACGGACCGTGGAGGTGCCCGGGTGGTCGGGGTCGGGGTGGTAGAGGGCGTCCACGTCCCAGCCACGGTCGCGGGGGAACCCGGTGATGCCGTCGCGGCCCTCGGCGACCATGGACCACAGGTCCTCCGGTGAGTCGACACCGCCGGGGTAGTGGCAGGCGATGCCGACGATGGCGACCGGCTCGGCGGACCTGCTCTCCGCCGCGCGCAGCTGCTGGCGGGTGACCTGCAGTTCCGCGGTGACGCGGCGCAGGTACTCCCGGAGCTTGTCCTCGGTGGTCATCGGTCCTCCTGACCCGCAACGGGGCTGCCGAGCTCAGCGTCGATCATGGCGAACACCTCGTCGTCCGTCGCGGCGGCGAACACGTCCAGCGGTGCGGCGCCGGGGGCAGGCGTGAGGGCGGTGAGCAGGTCACGTACCCGCTGCACCACCCGGGTACGGGACACGTCGTCGGTGGCCGCCGCCCCGGTCAGGCCGACGGCGACGCGGTCGAAGTCGGCGAAGAGGGTCGGCAGTTCATCGGCTCCGGTGGCGTCGCCGAAGCGGCCGGCGAGATGCTCCACCAGATCGCCGGGGGTGGGGTGGTCGAAGACGAGGGTGGCCTCCAGCGCCAGTCCGAGCGCCGCGCCGAGACGGTTGCGGAACTCCACCGAACTCAACGAGTCGAATCCGAGTTCCTGGAAGGAGCGTTCCGGATCGACCGCGCCGGCTCCGGCGTACCCGAGCACGGCGGCGGCCTCACCGCGGACCAGGCCGGCGAGGCGGGCCCGCCGCACGGCCGGGCTCAGTTCGGCCAGGCCCGGCCCGCGCAGACCGGGGTCGACCGCGCCTGCCGGCGCGTCGGTCAGCAGACCACGCAACATCGGGGGTACGACCGCTGACGCCCGGGTGTGCAGCCGCAGCGCGACCACGTCCGGTTCCGTGCCGGCCAGGGCGGTGTCCAGCAGGCGCAGTCCGGCGTCGACCGTCAGCCGGTCGAGGCCCGCGCGGGCGAGCCGGTCCCGGTCGGCGGTCATGCCGTCGTCGAGGTCCCAGGGGCCCCAGGCCACCGAGACCACCCGTCCGCCCGCCGGGACCCGGTGCCGGGCCAGCGCATCCAGGTACGCGTTGGCTGCCGCGTAGTTGCCCTGGCCAGGTCCGCCGAGCACACCTGCCACCGACGAGAAGAACACCGTCTCGGCGTCCGGCAGCAGCTCGGTCAGCCGGTCGGCGCCGGTGGCCTTGGCCCGCCACACGTTCTCCAGTCGGGTGGCGTCCAGCGCGGTCACCACGCCGTCGTCGAGCACCCCGGCCGCGTGCACCACCGTGGTGATCGTGCGGCCGGCCAGCAGCGCGGTCAGCGCCGCGCGGTCGCCGACGTCGCAGGCGGCCGCCTCGACGCGGGCGTCCAGTCCGGACAGTCCGGCGGGGACCAGGCCACCGCGGCTGACCAGCAGCACGTCGGTGACCCCGTGCCGGGCGACCAGGTGACGTACCACGGGGACGGCGAGGCCACCGCTGCCGCCGGTGACGAGCAGCGTGCCCCGCTCGCGCGGTGGCACCGGCCCGGTCACGGGGGCGCGGACCAGCCGGGGCACCAGTACCCGACCGTCCCTGACCGCGAGCTGCGGCTCGTCCGCGGCCAGCGCCCGCAGCAGGGCGTCCGGGGCGCCCGCCCCGTCGAGCTCGACGAGGGTGAACCGGCCCGGATGCTCCGACTGCGCCGAGCGCAGCAGTCCCCACGCGGCGGCCGTCGTCGGGTCCGGGTCGGTGGCGACGAAGACCAGCCGCGCGGCACCGAACCGGTCGTGTTCGAGCCAGTGCCGTGCCTGGGCGAGCACCTCCCGGGTCACCACGAGCGCGGCGTCCGCCGACGATCCGGCCCCGGCGACGGGCGCGATCACCACCTCGGGGACTTCGGACAACTGCGCCAGGGTGTCGGCGCGGGTCACGGTCACACCGGCCTTGGTGAGCGACGCGCCGACACCGGGGCGGTCAGGGCCCACGACGGCACACCGGCCTGGCGGGCCGGCGGGCGGGAGGTCGTCGAGGGGCACCCAGTCGACGCGGTACAGCGGGCTGTCCGGGGCCCCGGACGGCCGCAGGGTCACCGCGTCCACCGAGGCGAGGAGCCCGCCGGTGGCGTCGGTGAGCCGCACCGCGACGGTGCCCGCCCGGACCGGGGTGACGCAGGCGCGCGCGGTGACCGCCCCGGTCGTCGCGACCCGGACCGCGGACCAGGCGAACGGCAGGTGCGCCCGCTCTTCGGGGACGAATCCGCCCAGGGCCACCGTGTGCAGCGCGGCGTCGAGCAGGACCGGGTGCAGGGCGTACGGGCCGGCGTCGCCGCCGGGCACGCAGACGTCCGCGTACACCGCGTCGCCGGCCCGCCAGGCGCGCAGCAGGCCCCGGAAGGCGGGACCGTAGCCGGGCAGCCGGTCGTAGAAGCCGCTGAGGTCGACCTCCTCGGCGTCGCCGGGCAGCGGTGGCGGTTCGGTCGCGCCGGTGTCGACGGGGGCGAGCACGCCTGTCGCATGCCGGATCCAGGTCGGCTCCCCGACGGCACGGGCGTGTACCTCGAAGGTGCGTCGCCCGTCGTCGCCGGGCAGGGCCGCGGTGAGCCGCACGTCGGTGTCGCCGAACGGGAGCGGCGTCTCGAGGACCAACTCGGCGACCACCGGACGGCCGAGCCGGTCGCCGGCCTGCAGGGCCAGGTCGACGAAGAACGTCCCGGGGACCAGCGTGGTCCCGTCGACGGCGTGGTCGACCAGCCAGGCGTGATCGTCCTGCGAGATCCTGGCCAGCAGGACGTGCCCGTCGGGCAGCTCCACCAGGTGGGGCAGCTCCACCAGGTCGGGCCGGGACCGGTCCGGGTCACCGCCGGTGGCGACCCAGTGCCGGTCCCGGGCGAACGGGTAGCCGGGCAGGGAAAGCCGGCGCGGGCGGGCGGGCAGCGGCGGGGTGATCTCGGCCCCGGTCACCCACGCGGCGGCGAGTGCCTCCAGGTCGTCCCCCGCCGCCGTACCGGCCGTCCCCCGCCGACGGCCGCGATGACAGCCGTCACCGGTACGCAGCGCCGCCACGAGTTCGGCGGTGGTCGTGGCCACGACGGCGAGCCGCTCGTCGAAGTGCTCGCGCCCGGCCCACAGCGTGTACGCCAGCGCGCCCGGATCCACGGCGACGGTTGCCGTGGCCAGGGCGGCCGTGAGGCCGGCGGCGGTGGTCTCCCCGTCGATCGGCGGGCAGGTCCCGAACACCGCCTCGACACGGTGAGCGAGATCGGCCAGGCGCGGAAAGTCCAGCCCCAACTCCACGAACGGCTCGTCCGGTAGCGCCGTCGGCGCACCGGCCTGGGCCAGCAACGCGCTCACCGTCGCGGCCACGTCCCCACCGGTGTTCTCCAGGTGAGCCACGAGCCGGCCGACGGTCTCGTCGAGGCGGACGGTGTCCCGGGCGGACACCACGAACAGGTGCGGCGCAGCCGGTTCCGGCACGGCCGGCGGTACGGGCCACTCGGCGAGGACGACGTGCGCGTTGGCCCCGCCCGCACCGAACGAACTGATCGCTGCGGCCCGGTGTCCGTGCGCACGGCCCGGCCAGGGGGCCCGCTCGCGCTGCACCCGGAACCGGGAGGTCTCCCACCGCACCACGCTGGTCGGCGGGTCGGCGTGCAGCGAGGGCACCAGTTCCCGGTGGCGCAACTGGAGCACGACCTTGGTGAGCGCCGCGATGCCGGCGGCCGACTCCAGATGCCCGATGTTCGACTTGACCGATCCGAGCGGCCATGGTCCGCGGCCAGCCCCGATCCGGTCGAACGCCTGCTCCAGCGCGGCCACCTCGATCGGGTCACCGAGGCTGGTGCCGGTGCCGTGCGCCTCCAGGTAGCCCAGATCGTCGGGGTCCACCGCGGCGTGTCGGATCGAGGCGGCGATCAGGGCCGCCTGGGACGCCGGGTTCGGCACGGAGAAGCCGGCGGTACGGCCGCCGTGGTTCACCGCGGTTCCCCGGATGACCGCGTGCACGTGGTCACCGTCGCGCACCGCGTCCCGCAGTGGGCGCAGCAGCACCACGCCGACCCCTTCGCCGGGCACGTAGCCGTCCCCGTCCTCGCCGAAGGCGCGGCATCGCCCGTCGCTGGACAGGAAGGAGGACTGGCTCAGCAACAGGTACTTGTTCGGGTGCACGGCCAGGTTGACGCCACCGGCCAGGGCCGCCTCGCACTCCCCCCGGCGGATGGCTTCGACGGCCAGGTGCAACGTGGTGAGCGAGGACGAGCACATGCTGTCCAGGGCGATGCTGGGGCCGCGCAGGTCCAGGAAGTACGACACCCGGTTGGCGATGGACGCGCTGAACGACGAGGGCACCGGTTCGGGCGCCGCGCCGACGCCGTACAGCTGGTACTGGTTGTACATCACACCGGCGAACACGCCCACGGACCGGCCGCGCCAGGCCGACGGCGCATGACCGGCCTCCTCGAAGGCGTGCCACGACTCCTGCAGGAACAGCCGCTCCTGCGGGTCGAGCACGGCCGCCTCCTTCGGCGAGACGTGGAAGAACCCGGCGTCGAACTCGTCGACGCCATCGAGGAATCCGCCCCACTTGCCGTACGATCTGCCGGGCGTCCGCCGGTCCTCGGAGTAGATCGCCGAGTGGTCCCACCGGTCCGCGGGCACCGTCGTGACACAGTCACGGCCGTCGCGCAGGTTCACCCAGAACTCGTCCAGGTCGCGGGCCATCGGGTAGCGGCCACTGATCCCCACGACGGCCACCGCGTCGTCGCCGGCGGAGGCCGCGTCGTCGCCGGCGGGGGCCGCGTCGTCGCCGGCGGGGGCCGGTCCGGCCGTCACTGCTGCCGGGGTGTCCACCGCGGCATCGTCCGCAGTGAACGCGGCGGCTATCCGGGCCGCGTCCCCGGCCAGGACCACGACGTGGGAGCGGCCGCTGCCCACCGCCCGTAGCAGCACGTCGACCGCGAGCGGGGTGTCCATCGCCCGCAGCCCCATCCGGCGCAACCCGGCGGCGTCGACCGGCATGCCGCCCTCCGCCCAGGCCGGCCAACCCACCGACACGATGTCGCGGCGGCTGCCGGCGAACAGGTCCAGGAAGGCGTTCGCGCACGCGTAGTCGGCCTGACCGGGATTGCCCCAGGTGCCGGCGGTGGAGGAACACAGCACCAGGAAGTCCAGGGTGAGGTGCCGGGTGGCCGCCTCGACGTGACGCGCGCCGTCGACCTTCGGGGCGAGCACCGCACGGACGTCCTCGGCCCGTTTGCCCGTCAGGAGCCCGTCGCGCAGCACCCCGGCGGCGTGCACGACCCCGTGCAGGGCACCGAAGCGGTCCACGGCGGCGCGCACCGCCCGGTGCACATCATCCGCCCTGGTCACATCCATCACGACGGTGAACACCTCGGCGCCGAGAGCGGTCAGCTCGCCGACCACGGACGGGTCCGCGCCCGTGCGTCCGCCGAGCACGAGCCGTGCCCGGACCGACCGGGCCAGGTGCCGGGCCAGGGCGAGGCCCACCCCGCCGAGGCCTCCGGTGATCAGGTAGACGCCGTGCTGCCGCAGCGAGCCGCCGCCCTCCGGCTCCGGCATCGTCCGGACGACGCGGACCTGCCGCGTGGCGTCGACGTACCGCACCTCCACGTCGGGCAGCCCGGCCGCGAGTTCGGCCAGCGCGTCGGACCGGTGCGGCGAACGGACCACCGCGGCCCGGGTGCCCGGCCTTTCCCGCAGCAGGGTCCGGAACAGGCCGGTGACCGCCGCTACGGGCGCGTCGTCGTCCTCGACGTGGCAGACCAGCCGCAGGGCGTCCCGGCCGGCGTCGGACGCGGCCCTGAGGAACTCGGTCAGGGCGACCGCCTCACCGGTGAGGTCCGACGGGTCGCCGGGCTGCCACACCACCCCGGTGGCGGAGGTGGGTCCGATCGCGTCCGGCCACCGGCCCCGGGTGTGCGCACCGATGGTGACCACCCGTGCCGGAGGCGGTCCGGGCGGCAGCGGAGCCGGACGCCAGACCGACTCGAACCACACCGTCTCGGCCGGGACCGGGATCTCGACGGCCGGCACCGTGGGCGGCGCGGACACCGCTGCGAACCCCCGCAGATGGTCGGCCAGCAGAGCGAACGTGTTGTGCTCGAACAGCAGGGTCGGGGAGAAGTCGACACCGAACGTCTGCTCCAGGTCGGCCGCGATGCCCAGCAACGCCGAGGAGTCCATGCCGAGCTCGTAGAACCCGGCCGTCTCGTCGAAGTCCGGACGACCGAGCGACGCCTCGATCAGTTCACGGACGATCCGCCCGGTGTCCGGTACGTCCGGAGGGCGCGCGTCGAGACGGGTGATGGCCGCCGTGTCGCGGATCCGCTTGGACGTCAGCCCGTGCAACCATGCCACAACGGTCCCGTCCTCGGCATGGAACTCCAGGTCGCAGGTGGTGAGGTCCCCATCCGGGCCGGCCGGACGCGGCGGGGTGGCGTGCACCAGGGTCCGGGCGCCCAGCGGGCCCCGGGCCCGGACCGATTCGATCAGCATCGGCACGTACGGGCGGGCCTCGGCACCCGGCGGGGCGGTGGCGAACCGGGTGGGCAGCAGTGTCGAGGAGTCGAGCGCGGCGGGGTGCAGGTGGAAGTACCCGGCGTAGCCGGCGGCGGGTGGGCTCAGCGACAGTTCGGCGAGCAGTTCGTCCGGTCCGACGTACAGGGTGCCGAGGGCGCGCATGAACGCGCCGTGTTCGATGCCGGTGGCGCGGGCCGTCGCGTACAGCTCGGTCATGTCGACGGTCTGCCGCGCCGTGGCCCGCAGTGCGGGCAGGTCCCGCCGCCGTCGCGGGAACGGCAGGCCCAGGTGCAGCTGACAGTCCAGCACCGGTTCGCTGTCCCCACGGGGGCGACGCGTCCCGGTGACCGACACCCGGAAGTGACCGTCGCCGCGGGCGAAACGCACCGTCAGCTCCGTGTCGAAGTCCGGGCCGGCGGCGACCGGGTTGCGGAACAGCACCCGGCGCAGCTCGACGCCGTCCGGGTCGACGCCGCGCGCCCGCACCACCCGGAAGATGATGTCGAGAAAGGACACTCCGGGCAGGATCCGGGTGCCGTGGATGCGGTGGTCGCGCACCACGGGATCGCTGCTGCGGATGACGACGGTGCAGGCCAGACCATCCAAGGAGTCCACCGGACCTTCTCCCCCGCGCACTAGAACTGGATCTCGAAGAACGGCGCGAACGACTCCGGGCCGTGGTCGTGCCCGTGGCCGTTGGCCGACGTCGACACCGGTCCGTCGAACCAGAACCGGCGTCGCCGGTACCGCGGTGGCTCCAGCGGTTCACGCACCCGGGCCCGGCTGTGCGGTGCCTGCCGCACCACCACGTGGGCGTTCGTGCCGCCGAAGCCGAACGAGCTGACCCCGGCCCGGCGCACGCCGTCGCGTCCGGTCCAGTCGCGCAACTCGCGGACCGGGAACAGTGGTGACCTGTCGAACTCGAAGCGCCGGTTGAGCGTCGCGCAGTGCAGGGTGGGCGGCAGCTGCCCGTGGTGCACGGACAGGACCGTCTTGATCAGGCCGGCGATCCCGGCGGCGCTGAGCGTGTGCCCGATGTTGGTCTTCACGCCCCCCACGCCGCAGAACCCGACCTCGTCCGTGGCACCGCGCAACACCTCGGTCAACGCCTTCAACTCCATCGGATCGCCGATCATGGTGCCGGTGCCGTGCGCCTCGACGTAGCCGAGCAGCGCCGGGGACACGCCGGCGACGGCGAGCGCGGACTCGATGACCTCGCGCTGCGCCCGGGGGTTCGGTGTGGTGATGCCCATGGTGCGGCCGTCGTTGTTGACGGCGCTGCCCTCGATGACCGCGTACACCCGATCGCTGTCGCGGATCGCGTCCTCGACCCGCTTGAGCAGCAGGACGCCGACGCCCTCACCGAGGACGATGCCGTCGGCACGCTCGTCGAAGGTGTGGCACCGGCCGGTGGGTGACAGCGCCCCGGCACCGCTCATGCCGACGAACGGCACCTCGTCGAGCAGGATCTCGACGCCGCCGGCGAGCGCCGCGTCGGTTTCGCCGGCCCGCAGGCTCTGCACGGCGAGGTGCACCGCGACCAGCCCGGACGAGCAGGCGCTGTCGACGACCATGGCCGGACCGTGCACGTCCAGGTAGTGCGAGAGATGCGCGGCGATGAAGTTCTGCGCCATGCCGCTGATCGAATGGGTGGTCGCGGCCGCGTGGTGGGCGCCGAAGTTCGCCACCCGGGCACCGGCGAAGACCCCCACCCGGCGGCCGGCCACGTCGGCGGGTGTCAGGCCCGCGTCGGCCATGCACTCGGCTCCGGCCTCGAGGAACTGTCGCACCAGCGGATCGACATGGGCGGCGCCGGCCGGATCGAGGCGGAAGAACTCCGGGTCGAAGTCCTCGATGGCGTCCAGGAACCCGCCCCACTTGCTGACGGTTCTGCCGGGCTGCTGGACCGGGTGCCAGAAGCGGTCGACGTCCCAGCGTGACGGCGGCACCTCGGTCACCGAGTCCACCCCGCCGACGAGGTTGCGCCAGAAGGTGGCGTGGTCGGGGGCGCCGGGGAAGTGTGCGGCGATGCCCACCACGGCGATCCCCCGCACCTGCGGCGTCCTCGGGGCCGGTTGCGTCCCGCGCTCCGGTTGCGGCTCCGTGGGCATCGGCTCCGCCGGCAGTACGCCGTTCAGGGCGGTGCTCAGCTGGGCGATGGTGGGGTTCTCCAGCAGCACCGACGGCTCGACGACCGCCCCGAGGTCGCGCTCCAGGGCGGCGAGCAGTTGGGCGATCATGATGGAGTCCACGCCGAGGTCGGCGAAATCGGCGTCGGGCGGAATCTGCGCGGCGTCCAGGCGCAACGTCGCCGCGAAGACCTCGGTGAGCCGCCGTACAGCGTCGTCGCCGGACCGGATCCCGTGCCCCGCCGGCAGAGCCTGGACGGGAGCGGCGGCCGGCGCGGACGGGGCTGCGGCCGCAGACGGGGTGACCTCCAGGAGGGCACGCGCATCGAACCGGGAGGCGTCCACCACGCACGGCAGCACGACCGGGTCGGGCCCGGCCAGCGCCGCGTCCAGCAGCGCCAGGCCGTCCCGCGGGGGCAGCGCCAGCAGCCCTCGGGCGCGGTAGGTCGGGGTGTCCACCTCCGGCATGCCGGCCGCCTGCCAGCTCGGCCACTGCACCGACCGGAAGACCGGAACACCCGTGCCGGTGGCGGTCCGGTACTCGGCCACCCGGTCCAGCACCGAGTTGGCCAACGCGTAGTCGCTCATCCCGACCGCCAGGGTGGGCACCTGGCCGGCGACCGACGAGTACAGCACCACGAACCGCAGCGGGTCGTCCGCGCACGCGTCGAGCACGGCCTGCAGGCCGGTCGTCTTCGGTTCCAGCACCGCGCGCATGTCGGCGGTGCGCTTGCCGATGAACGCGGGGTCGGTCATCACACCCAGCCCGGCACAGTGCACGAGGCCGGCGATCGGACCCCACTGCCGTCGTACCCGGTCGAGCACCTGCCCGACGCGCTCCAACGGGGTGCTCTCGATCATCAGGTGAACCCCGGGGCGCTCCAGCGCGGTGAGGTCGCGGAGCCGGGCGGCCAGGTCCGGATCGGTGTCCGCAGCGGCGATCAGGGCCGCCCAGGTCTCCCGGGCGGGCAGTGGCGACTGCCCGAGCAGCACCAGCCGGTCCGCGCCCCGCGCGACGAGTTCCGCAGCCAGCAGCCGGCCGAGCGCACCGGTCCCACCGGTGATCACCACCGGCTGCCCGGCCAGCGTGGCCGACCACCGGGCCGGTGCCCCGGAGGCGTCCACGGGCCGCAGCACCGGTGTGTACCGGAGGCCGTCGCGCACGCACGCCTCGGTGACCGGATCGGTCGCCGCCAGCTCCGCGGCGACCACGTCACGCACCACCTCCGGGTCCGTGACATCGATGTCGACGGTACGGGCGGACACGGCGGGGTACTCGGCGGTGAGCATCCGGACCAGCCCCGCGAACGCTGCTCCCCGCAGCGTCGGGTTCTCGACGCCGAAGGTCACCAACCCCCGCGTCAGGTGCAGGTAGGCCAATCCGGTGGTCCGGTTCGCCGCGATCAGCTCCCGGGCCAGCACGATGCGCGCCCAGTCGACGTGCACCTCAGCCACCGCGACCGCGGACAGGTCGACGAGGTCCACCACGACCGTTGCCCGGCCGATCGCGGTGGCGGCCCGTAGGCCGGTCTCCTCGCTGGTGTCGTCCAGACGGACCACCCGCGCGGTCCCCCCGAACGCCGCCAGCGCGAGCGCCTCGGTCTCGGCACTGACCAGGACCACCGGTTCGTCCGGTGCCGACGCGGACGGCAGCGACGCCGGCTCCCACGCCTTGACCAGCAGCCGCCGGGAATCCTCCGACACCGGGTCGGACTCGGTGGGAAGCCAGTGCCGTTCCCGCGCGAACGGGTACGTCGGCATCGAGGTGAGGGCAGGTCGATCGGTGCGCAGCGCGGCCCAGTCGATGGCCGCGCCGTCCTGCCACAGCCGCGCGATCCGCTCGAGCCGCCCCTCGCGGGCCAGCCGCCGCAGATAGCTGACGCCCTCCGGCTCGGTGAGCCAGTCGTGGTCGCCGGCCACGGTACTCGCCGCCAAGTCGCCAGCCAGGAACGCGGCGAGCAGGTCCCGCAACTGCGCCACGGACGTGCAGACCAACGCCAGACGCACCGCCATCGGGACCCGACCCACCTGCGAGGTGTGGGCCAGCGACGACAGGGTGGGCTGCGGGTCCCCCAGGAACGTCCAGGTCGCTCTGGCGTACCGGTGCAGGGCGGCCTCGTCGCGCGCCGACAGCAGGAACACCTCCGGTCCGGTGTCCGTCGGTGACGGCGCGGGCGCGGGCGGCTCCTCCAGCACGACGTGGGCATTGACCCCGCCGAAGCCGAACGAGCTGACTCCGGCGCGCAGCGGCACGGAAGTGCCGTCGGCGTCGCGCGGCTCCCACCGGCGGGTCTGCCGGACCGGCTCGAACGGCGTGCCGGTCAGCTCGATCAGCGGGTTGAGCCGGGAGAGGTGCAGCGTCGGCGGAAGCTGTCGATGCCGCATCGCCAGCACCACCTTGATCACCCCCGCGATGCCCGCGGCGGGTTCCAGGTGCCCGATGTTGCTCTTGACCGTGCCGATGCCGCAGGTGACCGGGGGCCGGACGGCCAGCGTCCGGTGGGCCCGGACCAGGCCGTCGATCTCGACAGGGTCACCGAGTGCGGTGCCGGTGCCGTGCAGCTCGACGTAGGACACCGTCTCGATCGGCACGTCCGCGTCCCGGTACGCCTCGACCAGCAGATCCGCCTGTGCGAGGGGGTTCGGTGAGGTGAGTGACGAGGCGCGGCCACCGTGGTTGACCGCGCTGCCGCGGATGACCGCGTGCACCCGGTCGCCGTCGGCGAGGGCCCGGGACAGCGTCTTGAGGACGACGACGCCGACGCCCTCCCCCTTGACGTACCCGTCGGCCCGCTCGTCGAGCGTCTTGCACCGGCCGTCGGGCGCGAGCACACCGAGCTGGTTGCCGGCGACGACGGTCTGCGGGGACAGCACGAGGCTCACCCCACCGGCGATGGCCAGGTCGCTCTCCCCCGCGCGCAACGAGCGGACGGCGCGGTGCAGGGCGACCAGCGAGCTGGAGCAGGCGGTGTCGATGCTCTCGCTCGGGCCCCGCAGGTCGAGCAGGTACGAGATGCGGTTGGCCAGCATGGTGCGGGCCAGTCCGGTGCCGGCGTGCGCGTTGACGTGCTCGCCGTTGAGCACCATCGACTCGTAGTCGGTGAACTGCACCCCGGCGAAGACGCACACCCGACCACCCGCGAGCCGGTCCGGACGGCATCCCGCGTCCTCCAGCGCAGCCCACGTCTGCTCCAGGAACAGGCGGTGCTGCGGGTCGATGACCTGCGCCTCGGCCGGTGAGATGCGGAAGAACAGCGGGTCGAACAGGTCCACGTCGGTCAGGAAGCCACCCCAGCGGGCGGTGCCGCCGAAGCGACGGGTAACCTCCCGCCAGTCCCACCGGTCGGCGGGCGTCTCGGTGATCAGATCCCGGCCGGCCGCGAGGTGCTGCCAGAAGGAGTCCAGGTCGTCGGCGCCGGGCAGCCGTCCGGCCAGGCCGATGATCGCGACCGGCTCGTGGTCCGCCGACGCCGAGGGGGCGGTCCCGGATACGGGTGCGGGTGCGGGTGCGACGACCGGCTCGGGTACGACCGGCGCGACGGCCGGGGTCGCGGGCATCTCGGCCGCGAGGTGCGCGGCAAGTTTGGTGATGGTGTTGGCGGCGAACAGCGTCGTGGTCGGCACAGTCACGTCGTAGCGGCCGGCCAGCGCCGCGGCCAGGTTCTGCAGGCCGAAGGAGTCCAGGCCGTACTCGCCGAAGCCGGCCTCCGGATCGAGCGTGGACGGGGCGATCCCGAGGATCTCGCCGACCAACCCGCGGACCTGCCCGACCAGCTCCGGCCCGGAAGCGACGTACAGCCCGGAAGCGACGTCCGGCCGTGGTGCGACGTCCGGCCCGGGAGCAGCGGGAACGGCGTACGGGTCGGGAGCAGCGGGAACGGCGTACGGGTCGGTCGACGGCACCGGGTAGCCGTCCTCACGCAGGCGCATCCTGGCCACCAGTTCCCGCATCGCGACCGGCTCACCGGGCAGGACGGCCACCTGGTCACGGTCGAGGCGCAGCACCAGGTCGAGCACCTGCCCGCCCTCTGCCGCCTCCAGGTAGCGGAAGCCGGTGGCGGCCAGGTAGCGGCGCTCGTCCTCGGCGTCCACGTGCATGCCGCCGGCACGCCACATCGGCCAGTCCACCGATACGGTACGACCACGTCGACGTCCGGCGCGGCGCTCCCGTTCCCGCGCGGCGGCGAACCCGTCGAGGTACCGGGCACCGACCGCGTAGTCCAGGAGACCGTAGTCACCGAGCTGCCCGGCCAGCGACGAGTAGAGCACGAACACGTCCAGCGGCTGGTCGCGGGTGACCTCGTCGAGAACCACGGTCCCGGTGAGCCGGGCCCGCAGGTGCGCACGGAACTCGTCGAGGCTCTTGCCGGGCAACGGGGTGCGCGACACGGTGCCGGCCAGGTGGAAGACCCCGTCGAGGGGGCCCCAGGTGGCGGTCACCTCCGCCACGACACGGGCCATGGCGGCGCGGTCGTCGACGGCCGCCTGGTGGTACTCGACGTCGCCGTGGGCACGCAGCTCCGCCAGTGCTCCGCTCCGCTCGGCAGCCGGCGAGCGGCCGGTCAGCGCGACCCGGGCGCCGCGCGAGAGCAGCGTCCGGGTCAGCAGCACGCCGAGGCCGCCCAGACCACCGGTGATCAAATAGACGCCACCGTCGCGCAGCGGCGAGGGCAGGACCGGTCGAGCGGGGATCTCACTGAGCACCCGGACCGTGCGGCCGGTCGCCGACACCCGTACGGCCGGACCCGACAGCCGGTGCGCGGCGATCTCGGCGAGTAGTTCGTCGGTACCGGTGGGGCCCTCGACCCGCACGACGCTGACGTTCGTTCCCGGCAGCGCGGCCCGCAACGACACGTCGAACCCGCCCCACGCCTCGGCGTGGGGACCCTCCGGCACCAGCACCTGGATGCGGGCCGGGGCACGGGTGCCGTGGGCCGTCAGCTCCTTGACGATCCGGAACATCGCCTCGATCCCCAGGTCGTCGCGGCCGGGCGTGAGCAGCGGCCACTGGTGCACGATCCGGGTCGGCAGGTCGGCGAGCAGCCGGGCGTAGTCGTCCTGCGCGCCGGGCCGGATGGTGACCACCGTGCCGTCGTCGCGGTACTCTGCGCCCGCCACGACGTGCACCGCGCCCGGCACCGGCAGGTCACCCAGGACCAGCACCCGGCCCGGGTGCTCCCCGGGTGCCGGGACCGGCTCGTCCCGCCAGGTCGCCGTGAAGTAGCTGATCTGCGGGGCCGTCGTGCCGTCGGTGAACCAGTGCCGTTCCCGCGCGAACGGGTACGTCGGCAGGGACCGCCGACGGGGCCGGTCCAGCCACCGGCGACGCCAGTCCACCCGCGCGCCCCGTACCCAGGCGGCAGCCGTCTCGTCGTCGCCGTGGCCGTCGTACGGGCCACCGCTGCCGCCCCGCTCGACCCGCCCGGTGTGCAGATCGGTGGTGTCACCGGCGAGGAATCGACGCAGTGTGGTGACGGCGTGCTCGGCGGAGTCCGTGACGAACGCCAGCCGCTCGGCGTACGCCCCACGCCCCACCTGCAGGGTGTACGCGGTGCCCGCCAGGTCGTGCGCCCACCGGTCCGGCCGGTCGGCGAAGGCACGCGCGTATGCCCGCAGCCGGTCGCCGTCCCTGGCGGACAGGACGAACACCACCGGTCCCGTCGGCGGGTGCGGCTGCGCGGTCGGGTACTCCTCCAGTACGACGTGGGCGTTGGCTCCGCCGTACCCGAAGGCGCTCACCCCAGCGCGGCGTGGCACTGCCGGCGCGGGCGGCGCCCACTCCCGCAGCCCCGTCGCCAACTCGAACGGGGTGCCCTCCAGACCCAGGTGCGGGTTCTGCCGCGGCCCGTGCGGGTCGCCGGTGATCCGGCCGTGCCGCAGCGACAGCAGGACCCGCAGCACGGCGGCGATTCCCGCCGCCGGTTCGAGATGGCCGATGGTGTTCTTCAGCGCCCCGAGGGCGCAGTGCGGCCGGGCCGGAGCCTCGTGGCCCCAGTCGCGGTAGAGGTCGGCGAACGCCTCGCGCAACCCGTTGGTCTCGGCGGGGTCACCGATGACGGTGCCGGTGCCGTGCGTCTCCAGGTATCCGATCGTCCGCGGGTCGACCGCCGCCTCCCGGTGCGCCTGTCGGATCACCTCGGCCTGGGCACGCGGGTTGGGTGCGGTCAACGAGTTGGCCCGGCCGCCGTGGTTCACCGCGCTGCCACGTAGCACCGCCAGGATGGGGTTGCCGTCGGCCCGCGCCCGGCTGAGCCGGGTGAGTACCACGACGCCGACCCCCTCGCCGCGTACGTAGCCGGCCGCGTCGGCGTCGAACGCCCGACCGACACCGTCCGGGCTGAGCATCCCGGCGCGTTCCAGCGAGGCGAACGTCACCGGGGACAGCATGAGGCTGACACCAGCGACGATGACGGCGCCGCACCGTCCCAGGCGCAGCGCCTCCGCCGCCCGGTGCAGCGCGACGAGCGAACTGGAACAGGCGGTGTCCACCGGTTCACTGGGACCGTGCAGGTCGAGCTGGTAGGAGATGCGGTTGGCCAGCATCGACGGGGCGAGACCGGTCGACGAGTAGGCGTCGGTGGCGGTACCGGAACGCTGGATCAGCTCGGCGTACTCGGAGGAACCGACGCCCACGAAAAGCCCGGTGTCGGTGCCGGCCAGGTCGCCCGGGTCGATGCCGGCGTCCTCCAGCGCAGCCCACACCGTACGCATCAGCAACCGCTGCCGCGGGTCCATCCAGCGGGCTTCCCGGGGGGAGATGCCGAAGAACAGCGGGTCGAACCGGTCGACGTCGGCGATGAAACCGGCCCGGGTCACCCGGGTGTGTTCCGGGTGGCCGGCGGGATCGCCGTGGTGCTCCCGCACGTCCCACCGATCGGCCGGCACGTCGGAGAAGAGGTCTCCGCCACGTTCCAGGTTGGCCCAGAACTCGTCCAGATCGGCGGAGCCCGGCAGCACCCCGGCCATGCCGACGATCACCACCGGATCGTCCGTCTCGGGCCGACCGGACGGATCCGGTGCCGCACGCGGGTCGTCGCGGGTGAGCCACTCGGCCAGGGCCGTGGCGGTCGGGGTGGCCAACAGCTGGTCCGGGCCGACCGGCACCCCGAACGCGGCGGCGACGTCACCGGCCAGCCTCAGCAGCGCCAGCGAGTCGAGCCCGTGATCGTGGAACGACGCATCCGGGTCGAGGTCGGTCACCGGATAGCCGCTGATTCCGCCGACCAGTCGCAGCACGGTGTCCAGCGCGGGGCGGCGCGGGCCGGCCGGCCGGCCCGGCACCGGCGTGGCGGCCGTCGGCTCGGCGGACCGGATCCAGCAGCGGACCCGCTCGAACGGGTACCCGGGCAGCGACAGCGGCTCTGGTCCGCGGCCGGGCACCCCCCGCCAGTCGATCACGTCGCCGGCCACCCAGCGGCGTGCAACGTCGCGCGGGTCCGTGCCCGGCGCGACCGGGGGGCCGGGCTCCGCGGTGACCACACCGGTCCAGCCCGACGGCCGCCCGGCGAGGAAGGAGTCGAGCTGGTCGATCAGCTCGTCCAGCCGATGGGCGACCACGGCGAGCCGGTGTGCCATCGCCTCGCGCCCGGTCTGGAGCGTGTAGGCCAGCCGGTCGAGGTCGAGGTCCGCGGCGGCCGGCAGGGCCGCGGCAAGCTGGCGCAGGGTCGATCCGCTGTGCACCGCCCCGACGTTCAGGGTGCCGTCCCGCCCGGCCAGCCGCATGATCACGGCGGGGTCCAGGCCGAGTTCGTCGAGCGGCTCGTCGACGGCGGTGACCGGCACCCCGGCGGCCGAGGCGATCTCGGACAGGCCAGGTCCGGCCGCCCCGCCGCGCAACCGGTCCAGCATCCGCTCGACGACGCGGCGCAGCGCCTGCGCGTCGCGTGCCGAGAACGGGAAGACGGCCGGCACCGGTACGACGCCGGAGGGTGATCCGGCCCGGTACTGCTCGACCAGGACGTGCGCGTTGGAGCCGCCGGCGCCGAAGGCGCTGACCCCGGCACGCAGTGGCTGCGGGCCGGTCCACGGTGCCACCTCGCGCTGCACGCGGAACGGGACGCCCGCCCAGTCGACGGCCGGGTTGAGGTCCTCGGCGTGCAGTGACGGCGCGAGTTCCCCCACCCGCATCTGCAGCAGCACCTTCGTCAGACCCGCGATGCCCGCCGCGGACTCCAGGTGACCGACGGACGACTTCACCGAGCCGATGGCGATCGATCCGGCGGGGGCGTCGCCGAACACCCGGGTCAGGCCGGCGATCTCGGCGGGATCGCCCAGCGCCGTGCCGGTGCCGTGGGCCTCCACGTACGACACGGCGGCCGGGTCGACACCGGCGGCCCGCAGGGCGCTCGTGACGACCTCGCTCTGGGCGCCCGGGCTGGGGACGGCGTACCCGCCGGTCTTGCCACCGTGGTTGACGGCGCTGCCGAGGATGACCCCGAGGATGCGGTCACCGTCGCGTTCGGCGGCGGCCAGCGGCTTGAGCAGGACCGCGCCGACGCCCTCGCCGGGGACCATGCCGTCGCCGCCGGCTGCGAAGCTGCGGCACCGTCCGGTGTCGCCGGTGAACCCGCCGGCCGCGAGTTGCCGGTACTTGCGCGGATGTGGGGTGAGGTTCACGCCGCCCACCAGCGCGTAGTCCGCGCTCCCGGCGGCCAGTGCCGTACAGGCGAGATGGATGGCGGTCAGGGACGACGAGCACATGGTGTCGACAGCCAGGCTCGGGCCGTGCAGGTCCAGGACGTACGACACCCGGTTGGCGATCGACGCGTAGCCCATTCCCCCGGCCAGCCCGCGCTCGTCCTCCAGAAGCTGGTAGTGGCCGTACATGACGCCGACGTAGACGCCCACGCGGCTGCCCCGGAGCCGGACGTGCGGATATCCGGCGTCCTCCAGGGTGTGCCAGGCGGTCTGCAGGAACAGTCTCTCCTGCGGGTCGGTCAGTTCCGCCTCGCGCATCGACATCTGGAAGAACCGCGGGTCGAACTCGTCGATGTGGTCGAGGAAGCCACCCCACCGGCTGACCGGTCTGCCGTCCACCGCGGAGACCGCCAACGGATCCCAGCGGTCGGTCGGCACCTCGCGGACGCAGTCCCGGCCGGCCCGCAGGTTGGCCCAGAACGCGTCGACGTCGTCGGCGAGCGGGTACCGGCCGGCCATGCCGATCACGGCGATCCGGGTGTCCGTCGTCGGCGTCTGCGTCGGCCGCTCGGCGGGCTCGACCGTCGCCGCCGGCCCGGACGGTGCCGCCGGACCGACCACCGGTACGGGCGGGGGTGCGGCGGGCAGCAGGCCCCTGACGCCCTCCGGGTACCGCTCGACCAGGTGGTCGGCGACCTCGCGGATGGTCGGGTGCTCGAACAGCAGCGTGGCCGGCAGGTCCCCCATCCGTTCGGCGAGCAGGTCGGCGATGCGGGGCACGGTCAACGAGTCGACCCCGAAGTTCTCGTACGTCTCGTCCAGCCACAGCCGGTCGCGGGGTACCTGGAGGACCTGGACGAACGCGTCCTTGACGTACTCGCGGGCGGCCTCGACGAGCCGCTCCGCGTCGCCGGGGCGCGGCGGCGACCCGGTTGCCACCTCGCGGGCTGCCTCGGCCAGCCCCTCCGTCTCGCCGGGGCGCGGCGGCGACACCGCCGGCACGGGCGTCGCCGCGGCCGGGCCGGTCGCCGCGACGACCACGTGCTGGGTGAGTGCCTGGTCGGCGGGGAAGGCCCGGCTGCGGGCGAACCCGGCCAGCTCGAGCGCGGTGCGCCAGCCGGCCCCGGACAGCAGGGGGGATCCGGGCAGGCGCAGGCCGGTGTCGCGGTGCAGCCACCAGCCGTCGAGCAGGCCGAAGGTGAGCGTCGTGGTGACGGCGTTGCTGCTGGCCTCGTTGAGCACCAGTTGTCCACCCGGTTTGAGCAGCGTCGCGACCCCACGCAGGGTGTGCAGCAGATCGGGGGTGGCGTGCAGGACGTTGGCCGCCACCACGAGATCCGCCTCGCCGGGCGGGAATCCCTGCGCGGCCGGGTCGCCGGAGATGTCGAGTCGTTGGAAGCGCACCGTCGGGTAGCGCTCGGCGAACCGCTGCCGGCCGTGTTGCAGGAACGCCGGCGAGATGTCGGTGTACACGTAGGTCAGATCCACGCCGGTGGCGGTCAGGGCGGGCAGCAGGCTCGCGGTGGTGCCACCGGTCCCGGCCCCGATCTCGACGACCGTGACCGGTCCGCCCAGCCGGCCGACCCGGTCCAGCACCGCGGCCACCACGAGTTCGTTGGCACGGTCGACGACGGGGCTGCCCCGGTAGGCGTCCTCCACCAACACGGTGGACCCGCCGGGGAACATCACCTCGGTGGCGCGCACGCTGCCCCTCAGCACCCCGAACAGGTCGCGCATGCAGGGCCTCAGCAGGCGGTCGATGCGGTTCAGTGCCGGCTGGCGCGCGCAGAGTGCGATCAGCTCGTTCTCCGGGTCCACCGGGGCGGACCGGTTCGTGGGGACCAGCGCGGTGCCGTCGTCGTGCAGGAAGCCGGCCGCGGTGAGCACCCGCAGCAGTTCGGCGAAGAGCCGGGACTGCCTGTCAGCGATCCGCAGCCGTCGCTGGACGTCGACGGCGGTCCACCGCTCGCTGTCGCTGCGGAACACGCCCTCGTTGCGGAACAGCTCCCACAGCCAGCCGGTCACGATCCCGTCCAGCGACGCCTGGTCGGCTTCGGTCAGCAGCGGCGCGACCGGTGCCAGGGCAGCCGCCGACGGTGCGAGTTCGTCCTCGCCGGCCGGGTCCCCGGGCCGTTCGACCCCGGCGGCGGTCAGCACACCGGCGTCCGCCTTGATCACCACGACCTGCCGATCGGTGCGACCCAGCACGTCGTGCACCGCGGCCATGCCCTCCGCCGGGGTGATCGACCGGATTCCGGTCCGGGCCAGTCGCTCCCGGTACCGTTCGTCCGCGACGATGCCCACGGTGCCCCAGTAACCCCAGTTGATGACGGCCGAACGGGCGGGCAGGACGCCGTCGAGGTGCTGCGCGAACGCGTCCTCGAACGTCGATCCGGCGGCGTAGTTGGCCTGCCCGGCGCTGCCCGACAGCGCCACCGCGGAGGAGAAGAACAGCACGAAGTCGAGCCCGATGGCGGTGGCGATGGCATGGTGCAGTGCCACCGAGGTCCGCGTCTTGGCGTCAAGAACGGTCCGGAAGGTCTCCTCGGTCATCGTGGCGACGATCTGGTCACGCAGCACGATGGTGGCGTGCACGACCCCGTGCAACGCGCCGTGCCGGGTCCGGACAGCCGTGACCACGTCGGCGAGTGCCGCCGGGTCGGTGGCGTCGGCCCTGCGGTACGACACCAGCTCACCGGCCGGGTCCAGGCGGCGCAGTCGTTCCCGGCGTCCGTCGTCCAGCTCGCTGCGGCCGACCAGCACCACCCTCGCCCGGTAGCCGCGTACCAGCCATTCGGTGAGTTCCAGGCCGATACCTCCGGCGCCGCCGAGGATCAGGTAGACGCCCTCGTGGCGGATCGCCTCGCGGGGCGCCCCGGCGGTGACGGGGACCAGGCTCCGCCGGTGCAGGACACCGGCGCGCAGGGCGTACGGGCCGCCGGCGGGCACGTCGAGGACGTCGGCGGACAGTGGATCGGTCGACGAGCGGTCGACCACCGCCACCCGCCAGCGCGGGTGTTCCCGGGCCAGGGAGAGGGCCAGTCCGTGCAGGCTCGCCGCGTAGGGGTTGCCGACCGGTTCCGGGCCGGTGCTCAGGGCGTCCTCGGTGACCACGGTGAGCCGTACCGGTGCGCCCGACCGCTGTAACGCCTTGGCAACGCGGAACAGGGCCAGGACGCCGTGCTCCTGCGCGCGGTCGAGGGCGGCGAGGTCGTCGGTGCGCCCGGCGGCCGGGCCGGAGAGCACGACCACGTGGCCCGGCCGCCCGGGCGGCACGACGGAACCGTCGGCGCCGATGGCGGTGACCGCACCGCCGAGCCGGGCGGCGAGGACGGCGGCGAGCGGAGCGGCGGCGGGAGGACCGATCACCCAGGTGTCCGGGTCGTCCACGGTCAGGGGCCGGGCCGGAGCCGGGGACCAGCGGGGTACGTACATCAGGTCGTCCACCGCCGGCCCGGCCACGGCGGACCCGGTACGGGACGTCCGCGCCCCGGGAGCCGGGCGCAGCGCCAGGTCACGCAGTCGAACGCAGACGCCGCCGGCCCGGTCGGTCAGGGTCAGGTCGTACCGGTCCGGGCCGACGGCACGGACGTGGGCGTACACCTGGTCCGGTAGTGGCGCGAAAACCTCGGCGGCGGCGAGCGCGAACGGCACCATCGCCGGTCCGTCGGTGGGGTCGCGCAGCACCGCGAACGTGTGCAGTGCACCGTCGACCAGGGCGGGCGGCAGCGCGCAGCCGGCGAACGGGGCGGCCTCGGTGGGCAGGTGCAGGCTGGCCAGCGCCTCCCCGGTGCCCGACACGATCCATTCGACGGCACGCAGGGCGGGGCCGTAGACCAGGCCGGCAGCGGCGAGGTCGGCGTAGACGGCCGCCCCGTCGTGCCGGTGCGGCAGGGCCGTCCGGATCCGCTCGACCGCGACGGGCTCCGGCACGGTGCCGGTCAGTGTCTCGACGCCCCCCTCGGCCACCAGGTCACCGGCGTCGTCGAGCAGGGAGAAGGCCAGGCCGGTGCCGTCGCTGCGCAGCCGGGTCGCGATGCGGCGGGTGGCCTCGGCGACCACGAACGGGCGCAGCCAGCGGACATCGCGCAGGCGGACCGGCACCGGGTGGCCGACGGTCGCGGCGGCCGCCCGGGCCATCTCCAGGACCGCCGCGGCGGGAAGCAGGCGCATGTCGCCGACGCGGTGTCCGTCGATCAGCGGATGCCCGGGTGGGAAGGTGGTTCGGTAGGTCAGCCCGGTCATGCTGCCGGCGGGATCGATCGCGCCCAGCAGCGGGTGCGTGGCCGGGCCGGCCGACGGCGGCGGCGCCCAGGTCTGCTCGGTGATCCAGCAGCGCAGTTCCTCGAACGGGTACCCGGGCAGCGGCAGCCGCCGACCGGTGCCGCCCCAGTCGACGGTCGCGCCGGCGGTCCAGGCCGCCGCCAGGTCCGCCAGGTCCGTGGCGGCCGGAACGACGGCGCGGGAGGCGTTCCGGCCACGGACGCTACCCGTCCACACGCCGTCTCCGGTGCCCGCGCGCAGCCGGCCGACCAGCTCGTCCGCCGTCGAGGCGAGCACCACCATGCGGTCGGCCCATGCCTCGCGTCCCTGTTGCAGGGTGTACGCCACGTCGGCGAGCCGGTCGGCGGGACCGTCGGCCACGGCGTCGGCGAGCCGCCCGGCCAGCAGGCGCAGGCTTTCCGGCGTACGGGCCGACAGCGGGAAGAGCCGGGGGCGCGGCGCGGCGGCCGGAGAGGGCCCGGCGAGGTGTTCCTCGACCACCAGGTGGGCGTTGGCTCCACCCGCGCCGAACGAGCTGATGCCAGCGCGGCGCGGCTGCCCGCCCCGCCGGGGCCAGGGGGCCACCTCGGTCTGCACCCGCAGCGGCGTGGAGGCGAAATCGATGTTCGGGTTCACCGGATCCGCGTGCAACGACGGCACGAGTTCCCCGTGCCGGATCTGTAGGAGCACCTTGCAGAGCCCGGCCATCCCGGAGGCCGACTCGAGATGGCCGATGTTGGACTTCACCGAGCCGATCGGCAGGCTGTCACGGGGCAGACCGGACGCGTCCAGAGCGCGGGCCAGCGCCCGGATCTCCACCGGGTCGCCGAGGGCGGTGCCGGTGCCGTGCGCCTCCAGGTAACCGAGCGAGGCGGCCGTGACCCCGGCCTCGGCCAGTGCCCGCTCCACGAGGTCGCTCTGGGCGACCGGGTTGGGCACGGTGAAACCGTTGGTCCTGCCGCCATGGTTGACGGAGGTGCCAAGGATGACGCCGTGGATGTGGTCGCCGTCCCGGATGGCGGCCGACAGCGGTCTGAGCAGCACCACGCCCACGCCCTCGCCGGGCACGTAGCCGTCACCGTCCGCACCGAAGCTGCGGCACCGGCCGTCGCTGGAGGTGAAGCTGCCCTGGCCGAGGAACCGGTACTTGTAGGGGTGGACGTGCAGGTTGACGCCCCCGGCGAAGGCCATCTCGGCCTCACCGGAGCGCAGGTCGCGGACGGCGAGGTGAATGGCGGTCAGCGAGGAGGAGCACATGGTGTCCACCCCGAGGCTGGGACCGGTCAGGCCCAGGGTGTACGAGACCCGGTTGGCGATGGACGCGTGCGACGACGCGCCGATCCGGCCGTCGGCGGCCTCGTGGAGCTGGTAGAGGCCGTACATGGCGCCGGCGTAGACCCCGACGCGGCGGCCCCGCAGGCCGGCCCGGGTGTGCCCGGCGTTCTCCATGGCGTGCCAGGCGGTCTGGAGGAACAGCCGCTCCTGAGGGTCGATGATCTCCGCCTCTCGCGGGGAGATGCCGAAGAAGAGCGGGTCGAAGCGGTCGATGCCCCGCAGGAAGCTGCCCCACCGGCTGTACCGGGCCGCCCGGTCCGCCGGGGTGGCCTGGTCGTAGTCACGCCAGTCCCAACGGTCCGCCGGGATCTCGGTGATCAGGTCGCGGCCGGCCCGCAGGTTCGCCCAGAACTCGTCGAGGGTGTCGGATTCGGCGAACCTGGCCGCGACGCCGACGATCGCGATGGGCTCCGGCTGCGGGGATCCGGGTCCGGCGTGGTCGGGTGGCGGGGCTGTCACCGCGGCCGGGACCGCCGGCGGCTCCGGTGCCGGGTGTGTCGTCGGGACGAGTTCGGTCAGGCGGGTGCCGTGCTGCTCGGCGAACCAGCCGGCGAGTCCGCGCAGGTCCTGGTACTCGAAGAAGAGGGTCTTCGGCAACGATCCGAAGTGGTCCTCGAGCCGCCGGGTCAGGTCCATGATCAGCAGCGAGTCGATGCCGTACTGCTCGAACGCGGTGTCCGCGTCGATGTCCTCCGGCGGGTAGTCGAAGACCTCGGCCAGCACGCCCCGCAGGAACTCCTCGGCGACTGCGGTGACCGGACCGGTGGCGTCGGCCGGCGTCGCTGCCGGGACCGGCGCCGGGACCGGTGCCGGCGCGTCGAGCAGCTGCCGGATGCGGTCCAGCTCCCCGTGCGCGACCAGCACGTGATCGCCGTCGTGGCCCAACGCCCTGTCCCAGGCGGCCAGGGCGTCCACGGTCGGCAGTGGACGCAACCCGGAGCGGCGGACGATGCGGTCCTGCGTGGCGTCGTCGGCGTCCATCCGGATCCCACCGTCGGCCCACAGCGACCACAGCACGCTGAGACTGCGGCCGGGCCGGTCGCTGTCGCGTCGCCAGGCGGTGAACGCGTCGAGGAAGCGGTTGGCGTAGGCGTAGTCGGCCTGCCCCGGGCTGCCCGCCCCGGACATCGAGGAGAAGCAGACGAAGAAGTCGAGCGGGTCCGCGGCCGTCGCCCGGTCCAGAGCGAGCGTGCCGTGGACCTTGGGCCCCAGCACCGCGGCGATCTCCTCGTCGGTCTTGCGTAGGAGGAACGAGTCACGGGTGACGCCGGCCAGGTGCAGCACCCCCCGCAACGGCCCGAACGTCTCACGGACCCGCGCGACCAACCGCTCGGCCGCGCCCGGCGCGCCCAGGTCGCAGGACAGGTAGTGCACGTCGAACCCGGCGGCACGCAGGACGCTCAGGTCGGCGTCGGCGGACCGCCCGGTCAGCACGTACCGCGCCGATGGCCCCAGGTGGGTGACCAGGTGTCGGCCGATCACGCCGGCGCCGCCGGTGACCAGCACCGTCCCGTGCGGCGTCAGCGGCGTCGGGGCGGGTGCCGGGACGATCGGCTCCCACCGGGCCACCTGCCGGCCGGTGGCGGCGTACCGGACCCGGAACTCGTGTTCGGCGGCGGCCTCCTCGGCGGCGACCGCCCGCAGGTCGGCGTCGTCGGTGGTGATCACCGCGACCCGGAAGTCCGGATGCTCGTTGGCGATGCTGCGGGCCATGCCGTCCAGGGCCAGCAGGTGGGCGTCGGTGGCCGCACCGGACGGTCGGAACACGTGCAGCACCCGGACCGGCCGCCGACCCGGCTGCGCGGCCCAGGCCCGGAAGAGCCGGATCAGGCCGGGTAGCGGATCGTCGTCGCCGAGGCGGACCACCACCAGCGGGTCGGGGCTCGGGAAGGGGTTGTCCGAGCCGGGGTCCAGCATCACGGTGCGCCCCGCCGGGACAGCGGGGCGCACCGGGGCGTCCCGCCACCGTTGGGCCAGCAGGTGGGTGGCCACCGCGCCGGCCTGGTCCCTGACCGCGCGGGTGACGACACCGTGCAGCCGGACGGCGATGCGGCCGTCGGCGGCGGCGAGGGCGATGTCGTGTCCCGTACCGGTGGCGACGGCATGGACGTACCCGTGCTCCGGCAGCGGCCCGAGGATCTCCGCCCGGTCGATGGAGAAGGGCAGCTCGCGCGGGCGCGGGGCGGACGGGTCGGCGGCGGTCCAGAGCGCCGCCTGCAGCATCGCGTCCAGCAGGGAAGGGTGCAGGGTGAAGTCCTCGAACGGCAGGTCGGCGGCGTCCGGCACGCCGACCTCGGCCAGCGCCTCGCCGGGGCTGGAACGGATGCCGCGTAACCCGCGCAGGCTCGGTCCGTACCCGCCGCCGAGCGCGGTGAAGACCGCGTAGCAGTCGTCCGCCGAGGCGGTGCGGGGCAGGCGGGCACGCACGGCGGTCAGGTCGAGGGAGGCCGCCGTCTCGACGTCGTCGAAGCGCAGGGTCCCGGTCGAGCACAGCTCCCCGTCCCGGGTGCCGTCGAGGCGGCGCAGCTCGTAGGCGACGCCGTCGGGGGCGGGCAGCAGTCGCACCCGCACCCGGACCGGCTCGCCGGTGAGCACCACCGGTCGGGCCCAGATGACGTTCTCGACGCCCGTCGCGGTGCCGTGCCCGGCCCGGGCGGCGGCATCGACGGCGAATTCGAGGGCCACGACGGCGGGCAGGATGCGCACCTGGCCCAGTGCGTGGTCACGCAGGTAGAACTCGTCGCCGGTCAGGGTCCGCTCGGCCGGATCGACGGCGAGGGCGGCCGGCGGGTCGATCCAGTACCGGTGGGTCACCGGCGGCGGCTGCGGTAGTGACAGCCGGGCCGGCCGCCGGCCCGTGCGTTGCGGCCGGGCCACCGCGGCACCCGCGACCCACAGCCTGGCAGCCTCGTGCAGGTCGCTGGTCCCGACCGGCTCACCGGTGGTGCGCGTGGCCGTGCCGGTGACGATCCCCGTGCCGTCACGGAGCCGTTCGGTCAGCTCCGCGACGCTGGTCACCACCACGGCGAGCCGTTCCGCCAGTTCCTCCCGGCCCGTCCACAGTGTGTTCTCGATCCGGTCGAGCGTCGTCTGCGGGTGCGCCTGCAACCATGCCACCAGCTCGGTGCGGTACCGGTCGAGCTGTTCCCGGCCGGCGGCCGACAGGACGATCAGCCGGGCGGCGCGGTCCTCGGTGCTGTTGCCCATCACTGCCTCTCCGCTTCCGCCACCACGACGTGTACGTTGCTGCCGCCCATGCCGAAGGAGCTGACCCCGGCGCGTGCCGGTACGCCCTCCGCCGGTTCCCAGGGCTGTGTCTCGGCCTGGAGCCGGAACGGGCTACCGGTCAGATCGATCATCGGGTTGGGGGTGCGCAGGCCGACCAGGCCGGGCATCAGCCGGTGTCGCATGCTCAGCAGCACCTTCACCACTCCGGCGACACCCGCGGCGGCCTCGAGGTGGCCGATGTTGGCCTTCACCGAGCCGAGTCCGGTGCGCCCCGGCACAACCGGCAGTCCCCAGTCGCGGTACAGCTGCGCGAATGCCTCCCGCAGCGCGTCCACCTCGATCGGATCGCCGAGGGGTGTCCCGGTGCCGTGTGCCTCGACGTAGCCGATCGTGTCGGGTGGTACCGCCGCCGCCCGGTGCGCCGCGATCAGGACGTCGCGCTGAGCCTGCGGGTTGGGCACGGTCAGGGAGTGGGTGTGGCCGCCGTGGTTCTCCGCCGAGCCGATCAGCACGGCATGCACCGGATCGCCGTCGGCCACCGCCCGGTCCAGCAGTTTGAGCGCCAGCAGCACCACGCCCTCGCCCCGGCCGTAGCCGTCGGCACGCTCGTCGAAGGTCTTGCACCGGCCGTCGGGGCTGAGCATGCCGGCCCGGCGCAGGCCGGTGAACCCGTAGGGGGACAGCAGCAGGTTCGCGCCGCCGGCCAGGGCCAGCTCGCAGTCGCCGAGGTGCAGGGCACGGGCCGCGCGGTGGATCGCCACCAGGGAACTGGAGCAGGCGGTGTCGTAGACCGCGCTGGGGCCGCGCAGGTCGTACACGTACGAGATGCGGTTGGCCGCGATCGACGCGACGTTGCCGATCAGGAAGTGGTCACCCATGTCCGGCGATCCGGGGGGCAGCAGGCTCAGGTAGTCGGCGCCGCTGAGACCGACGAAGACCCCGGTGCGGCTCCCGGCCAGCGCCGCGGGCCGAAGCCCGGCGTCGAGCAGCGCCTCGTCGGCGGCGTGCAGCAGGAGCCGGTGCTGCGGATCCATCTGACCCGCCTCGCGCGGCGAGATCCGGAACCGCGCCGCGTCGAAGGCGTCGACGTCCCGCACGAACGATCCGCGGAACCGTTCCGGGAACAGCCGCGCGGAGAAGCCGCGCTCCACCGGATAGGGCTCGGTGAGGTCCCGGCCCTCGGCGAGGTGCGTCCAGAACTCGCGCAGGGACCCGGACGCCGGCAACCGGCCGCCGACGCCGACGATCGCCACCGGCGGATAGCCGGTGCGCGGCGGTGGTGCGTCGGATCCGGCGATCCGGGCCGGCGTCACCGCCGGCGGCCCGGCGTCGGGTCCACTGTCCGTGACCGCTGCCGGGTGGGTGGCGCCCAGGTGCGCCGCGAGGGAGGTGAGAACGGGGTGGGCGTAGAAGAGCGTGGGGCTGACCGGGACGCCGAAGCGGACGCGGACCGCCATCGCCAGGCGGGTGAAGCCGACCGAGTCGAAGCCGGCCTCGCCGAGCGGCCGGTCCACCGGGATCTCGTCCGGGTCCACGGCGGCCACTCCCGCGGCCAACTCCCGCAGGGTGGCCAGCAGCCGGCCGCTGTCGTCCGGCCGGGGCACCCGTGGCGTCTGCGGGTGGCCGAAGTCACGGATTAGCTCGTCGAGAGGGACGGTGGCGAGCCGGACGGTGTCGACCTTGGCGTTCGGGGTCATCGGCAGCCGGAGCAACGGCACGGTCCGGGACGGGATCATGTACGCCGGCAGCCACTCCCCGATCCGCGCGACGACCGTCGCGGCGGCCGCAGGGTCGGCGACGACGAAGGCGACCAGGCGCGGCTGCTCGTCGCGCAGGACCACGCCCGCCTCGGCGGTCACGCCGGTACGGCGGATCGCCGCCTCGATCTCGCCGAGCTCGATGCGGTGGCCACGTAGCTTGACCTGCCGGTCGGCCCGGCCCAACAGCAGCATCTCGCCGCTGTCGGTCCACCGGCCCAGGTCCCCGGTGCGGTAGCGTCGCTGCCCGTCCCGCACGACGAAACGCCCGGCGGTCAGCTCGGGGCGGCCCCGGTAGCCCCGGGCGACGCCGTCCCCGCCGATCAGCAGTTCCCCGGTGGCGCCGAACGGGACCGGGTCACCGTCCGGGCCGGCGAGGTGGAACGTCGTGTTAGCGATCGGGGTGCCGACCGTGATCGCCCGGTCGCGGCGCACCCGCAGCGCCGAGGACCAGATCGTGGTCTCGGTCGGGCCGTACATGTTCCACAGCTCGCCGGCCCGGTCCAGCAGCTCCGCCGCCAGTTCGGCGTTCAGCGCCTCCCCACCACAGAGCAGCCGGGGCACCCGGCCGCGCCAGCCGGCGGCCAGCAGCATCTGCCAGGTGGCCGGGGTCGCCTGGACGATCGTCGCGCCACTGTCGTCGAGCAGACGGGCGAGCGCGAAGCCGTCGCGGGTGACCTCCGCCGGTGCGAGGTGGACGGTGGCGCCCCGGGTGAGCGGCAGCAGCAGTTCCAGGCCGGCGATGTCGAAGCCGGCCGTGGTGACGGCCAGCAGCACGTCGTCGTCGGCGCAGCCGGGCCGCTCGGCCATCGCGGTGAGGAAGTTGACCAGGTTGCCGTGGGTGACCTCGACGCCCTTGGGCTGGCCGGTGGAGCCGGAGGTGTACAGCACGTACGCGAGGTCGTCGTCGCGGCAGGCGACCACCGGGCCGGGGGCCGCGGTGGCGGTGCCGTCGAGCGGAATCCGGGTGCCCGGTGCCGTGGCGGGCAGACGGTCGGCGTACGCGGGGTCGACCAGGACCGCGGCGAGACCGGCGTCGGTGCAGATGTGGGCGAGGCGGGCGGGTGGGAAGTCCGGGTCGAGCGGCACGTACGCGGCGCCGACGGTGTGCACCGCCAGCATCGCCGCGATCATCGCGGCCCGCCGGCCGGACAGCACGCCGACCAGGTCGCCACGGGTCACCCCGGCGGTACCGAGGGTTCGCGCCAGGGCGTGCACCCGCCCGGCCAGCTCGCCGAAGCCGGTCGTGCCGTCGGCGTCGACCACCGCGACCCGCTCCGGGGCCGACGCCGCGCGGGCCAGCACGAGATCGGCCACGGTCACGTCGTACGGCCGCCCGACCCGGGTGGCGTTGGCCCGCTCGACGAGGGCGTGCTCCTGCGCGGTGGTGAGGGTGAGGTCACCGATCCGCTGCCCCGGGTCGGCGGTGACGGCCGTCAGCAGCAGCCGGAAGTGCTCGGCCAGCCGCTCGGCCGTGGTCCGGTCGAACAGCTCACGGTCGTACTTGAAGTGCACCAGCGCCGCCGAGCCGCGCACCACGACCTCGACGACCAGCGGGTTCTCGCCCTCCTGGGTGAGTTCGAGGGCGTCTCGGAAGACGGTCTGCCCGGCTGCCATGTCCTGATCGCCGCCGACACCCTGTTGGAGGTAGAAGCCGATGTCGAAGGAGACCGCGGTGCCGGATTCGCGGCGCAGGTCGCCGACCACGGCGGCGAACGGGTAGTCGCTGTGCTCCTCGGCCTGCGCCATGTGGTCGTGCACGGCGGTCATCAGCTCGGCGAAGCTGCGTCGTGGGTCGCAGTCCACCCGCACCACCACCGGATTGATCAGGTAGCCCACGGTGCGGTCGAACCGCTCGGAGATCCGGCCGTCGGTCGGCACCATGACGCTGACGTCGCGGTGGCCGGAGTGCCGGTGCAGCAGCACGCTGAAGGCACCCAGCAGCACGCTGAACGGGGTGAGCCCGCCCGCGCCGGCGGTGCGGCGAACGGCAGCCCAGCTGGCCTCCGGCAGGCGGAACTGCACCATCGCGCCGGTGTCCCCGGTGGCCGGCCCGGTCCGCCGCCGGTCGGTGATCGCGTCGAGGACGGGACCGCTGGACGCGCCGGCCAGCCGGTCGAGCCACCAGCGGCGGTGTGTCCCGGCGGCCGGCCCGTCGAGCAGTTCCTGCTGCCGGCGGACGAACTCGCGGTAGGTGGCGGCCGGTTCGACAGGTGGCAGGACGCCGGGGCCGGCCAGCGCGTCGTGGCAGGCCACGATGTCGCGCAGCAACAGGTGGCTGGAGATCCCGTCGGTGATCATGTGGTGGAACACCAGGAGCAGCAGGGTGCGGTCCCCGGGCGCCGTGATCAACCACATCCGGTGCAGTGCGTCGTGTTCCAGGTCGAACGGGGTGTGCACCAGACGTCGGACCCGGGCGGTGAACTCCCCGTCGGTGACGTGCCCCAGATCGAGCCGCACCACCTCGACCGGTCGCTCGACGATCTCCTGCACCGGCGTGCCCCCGTCCAGGCGGACGGCGATCCGCAGCCCCGGCTGCCGCCGCACCGCGGCGACCAGGGCCCGGGTGAGCACCGCGGGGTCGACCCCGTCACCCAGCCACAGCCCCAGCGGGAGGTTGTACGAGGTGGTGCCGGGCCGGCTGGCGTGGATCGCCCAGAGTGCCGCCTGACCGCGGCTCAACGGGTACGGTCCGGCCGTCTCCGGTCCCGGATCGGTCAGGCCGCGCAACAGCGACTCGGCGACGTCGTCCGGCAGCTCACCGGCGGCGACGGCGGCGAGGATGTCCCGCAGTGCCGGGCTCATCGGCCGTTTCCCCACCGTAGGTCGGCCAGCGCGTCGTCGACCTTGACCGATCCGTCGCGCAGCCCGGCCAGCAGGGCGCCGATCCCGTTGCCCGGGGCGGGGGCCGGCGCGACGGCCGCGGGCAACGGCCCGTACGTCTCGTGCATCGTCCTGGCCAGGGCGCGTACGGTCTGCCCGACGGTGAACAGACGGGTCGGTATGTCGACACCGTAGGTGGCCCCGAGGCGGCGGCTGAGTCGACGCAGGCCCAGCGAGTCCACCCCGACGTCGGAGAGCACCCGGTCGGGCGGCAGCCGGTCCGGGTTCATGCCCAGGTGCGCGGCGAGCAGGTCGCGGATGTGGTCACGCACCGCCGCCTCCGGGTCGCCGCCGGTGCCGGTCGCCGTCGGTACGGGGGCCACGGCGGTCACCGGTGCCGGGTCCGGCGGCACCGCCTCCGGCACCGCGTCGATGACCTGGGCCGGATCGGCTGCGACGAGCCCGGTCGCCGCGGCCTGCACCCGGTCGAAGCGTGGTCCGGGCATGATCCAGTAGCTCTGCCGGGCGAAGGCGGAGGTCGGTGCGGCGATTCGCCGTACGGGCTCCCCCGGCCACAGGTCGGCCCAGTCGATCGCGACACCGTCCACCCACAGCCGGGCGATCTTGTCGAGCTTTCCGGCCGTCATCACGGCGCGCAGGTACTGCCGTCCCTCGGCACCGTCCAGCAGCAGCGCGGTGGCGGTCCCCCGGCCGTCGCCCACGCTGACGCCGTCGTCGCTCGTCCCGGCCAGCCACCCGGTCAGACGTCGCACCAGGGCGGCGGTGTCGTCCGCGACCACGGCGAGCCGTTGGGCAAAGACCTCCCGGCCGGTCTGCAACGTGTAGGCCAGGGCTGCCGGGTCCACGTCGGTGGCGTCCCGCACCCAGCGGACCAGGTGTTCGGCGTACCCGCGCAGCCGCTCGGCGTCTCGGGCCGACAGCACGAACAGGTACGGCCCGGGCCTACCGGCACCGGGCCGGACAGGGAACTCCTCCAGGACCAGGTGCGTGTTGACACCGCCGAGACCGAACGAACTCAGGCCGGCGCGCAGTGGAACCTCGGCTCCGTCCGGGTCGACGGCCGGCCGCCACGGCTCGTTGCCGCGCAGCACGTGCAGTGGAGTGCCGTCGAGCCGCAGATGCGGGTTGAGCGTCTCCAGGTGTGGATTGCCGGGTAGTTCCCGGTGCCGCATGGCCAGCAGCACCTTGATGAGTCCGGTCACCCCGGCGGCCGCCTCCAGGTGACCGGTGTTGCTCTTCACCGCGCCCAGCGCGACCCGATGTCCCCCGCCGTCGATCCCACGATCGGCGTACAGCTGACGGAAGGCGGTCTTGAGTCCCTCGATCTCGACCGGATCGCCCAACTCGGTGCCGGTCCCGTGGGTCTCGACGTAGGTCACCGTGCGCGGGTCGGTCCCGGCCCGACGGTGCGCGGCGACGATGCAGGCGGCCTGGGCCGCCGGGTTCGGCGCGGTGAGCGAGTTGCTGCGCCCGCCGTGGTTGATCGCGCTACCGAGCAGCACACCGTGGATGACGTTCCCGTCGGCGAGGGCGGCGCTGAGTCGTTTGAGCACCACGATGCCGGCGCCCTCGGCCCGGGCGATCCCGTTGGCGCGGGCGTCGAAGGCCCGGCAGCGACCGTCCGGGCTGAGCATGTCGGCCTGGCTCATGTCCACGAACAGCGTCGGCGACGCGATCACGTTGACGCCGCCGGCCAGCGCCACCGTGCACTCCCCGCTGCGGATCGCCTCCGCCGCGTGGTGCACGGCGACCAGCGACGACGAGCAGGCGGTGTCGATCGTCTCGGACGGGCCGTGCAGGTCCAACAGGTACGACACCCGGTTGGACAGGATCGCGTGCGCCCGGCCGACGGTGTGGTACCCGTCGAGCGGCACCGCCAGGGCGTGCTGTAGCTCGAAGTAGTCGTAGGTGCTGCTGCCGACGAACACGCCGGTGTCGGAGCCGGCGAGGTCGGAGGGGCGGATGCCGGCGTCCTCGATCGCCGTCCAGGCCGCCTCGAGGACGAGACGATGCTGCGGGTCCATCGCGGTCGCCTCGGTGGGCGAGACACCGAAGAACTCCGCGTCGAACAGGTCCACCCGGCGCAGGAAGCCGCCCCAACGGGCGGTGGTGCGGAACTCGCCCGGCTCGGGGGTGCCGTGGATCCGTCGCCAGTCCCAGCGGTCCGGTGGAATCTCGGTGACCAGGTCGTCGCCGGCGACGAGGTGGGCCCAGAACTCGTCCAGGTCGTCGGAGCCGGGCAGCATGCCGGCCATTCCGACGATCGCCACCCCGTCCGCGGCGGTCGGCTGCGGGTCCGGGACGGGCCCGGTCAGCACGGCCGGAGCGGTGGTCCGGGGGGCCGCGGTGACCGGAGCGGCCGGGGTCGGCGCGGCGGGGGTCCGGGGACGGTGGTGGCGGGCCAGTTCCGCCCCGTACTCGTCGATGATCTTCGCCACCAGCTCCCTCGCGGTGGACACCCCGAAGAACGCCGCGGGGGTCGCGTCCAGGTCCCAACGCACGTTGACCTGGTGACTGAGCCTGGTGTACATGATGGAGTCGAAGCCGAACCGGCTGAGCTGGTCGTCCTCGCCCAGTTCGGCCACGCTGAGCCCGGCCACCGCACGCACCATGGCCAGCAGCTCGGTGGCCACCGTCTCCCGCCAGGGCTCCACGGCCGGGACGACGGGTGTCTGGCCCGTCGTCTCCACGCCGATCCCGTTCAGGGCGCTCTCGGTGCCCGACATGACCACCACCTGAATCTCCGGCCGGTCGAGCACGCCGGCCAGCACCTCGATGCCCGTACGGGGCGGGAGTGGATGGAAACCTGCCGCGGCCAACCGGCCCCGGTGACGCTCGGTGAGCGTCGAGCCCGACCACGGTCCCCAGTTCAGGACCCGGACGGGGTACGGCAGCCGGGCGGCGAGCGCGTGGCCGATGGCATCCTGGGCGGTGCAGGCCGCGGCGTACGTGGCCTGGCCCGGATTGCCGAGGAACGACTGGAGCGAGGAGAAGATCGCGAAGAAGTCCAACCGGCGGTCACCGATCGCCTCGGCCACGGCCAGCGTGGTCCGGGTCTTCGCGATGAGCCCCTCGACGAACCAGTCCTCGTCCAGCGCGGCGAGCGACCGGTCACGCGCCACCGTGGTCGCGTGCACGACCCCGTGGACCACGCCGAGCCGGTCGAACACCGCCCGCATCCGGTCGGCGTCGCGGGCGTCCGCCTGCTGGAAGTCCACGAGGGTCCCGGTCGGGTCGAGGGCGCTGATCCGGGCTGCCCGGTCGCCCTCCGGGCGGGTCCGTCCGACCAGAACCACCCGGGCGTGGTGGCTGCGGACCAGGTGTTCGGCCACGTCCAGGCCGACATCCCCGGCACCGCCGACCAGCACGTACGTCCCGCCGTCGCGGAACACGGGACGGGTTCCGGCGTCGTGCAGCGGTTGGAGCACCCGCCGGTACCAGCGGCCCGAGCGCAACGCGTAGTCGCCGGGCGTGGCGGCCGCGACCAGCGTCGCGTCGCCGGGGCCGACGTCGATCGCACTGACCCGCCACCGCTCGCACTCGCGGCGGGTCGATTTCACCAGCCCGTGCGCGGCCGCCGCGACCGGGTCGACGACCGGTCCGTCCACCGCGGCAGCGGCACGGGTGACCACGGTCAGCGTGAGGTCGCCCGCGCCACCGGGCCGGGTCTGCAGATGTCGGATCACCCGGAACAGGTGCAGGACGGCCGGCTCGCCGCCGGTGACGACCGCGTGCACCACGGCGGGTGTGGGCAGCGAGTCCAGCGGCGCGGAGGTGATCCGGTGCACGTCGGCGGCCGGGTAGTCGCCGTCGCCGAGCAACCAGACGGTCCCGGTCGCCGGCAGGTGGGTTCCCAGGTCCGCGATCTGCCGCCAACGCGGTGCATAGCTGACCGCCGGCTCGCCGGACCCGGCAACCGTCTCCGGCCGGGGGTCGGTCCAACACCGACGTCGCTCGAACGGGTAGGTGGGTAGCGGGATCAGGGTGCCGCCGGTGTCCGGCCAGTCGATGTCGGCGCCGGCCGTCCACCGGTCGGCCGCCGTGACGCCGTCGGGGTGGGCCAGCGCGGCGTGACCGGTGCCGTCGATCGCCGCGGTCAGGGCCGCGACGAGCGTCGTCCGGTCACCGGCGGTCACCGCCAGCCGCACGGTCATGGCGTCCCGGCCGTGCTGCAGTGTGTGCGCCACGTCCGCCAGTGCGACGTCGGTGTCCACGGCGGCACGCAGCGCGAGCGCGTAGCGGTGCAACGCCTGCGGAGTGCGGGCCGACAGTGGGAACACCCACGGGCCGGTCGACGCCGTCGGGACGGCCGGGGCTGCCGGCTCCTCCACCACGACGTGGGCGTTGACCCCGCCGTATCCGAAAGAGCTGACCCCGGCGCGGCGGCGGCCGCCCGGCGGCCGGTGCCACGGCGTCGCCTCGCGGATCAGATGGAACGGGCCGCCGTCGAGCCGCAGGTGCGGGTTCGGTTCGCCGAGCCCGGCCACCGGCGGCAGGACGCCGTGCCGCATCGCCAGCAGGACCTTGACCAGTCCGGCCACGCCCGCGGCGGACTCCAGATGGCCGATGTTCGCCTTGACCGCGCCGAGTGCGCAGAACGGGTCGTCGGGCAGCGGCCGGTCGTGGCGGCGTGCCAGTTCGTCGAAGGCCAGCCGCAGCCCATTGACCTCGACCGGGTCGCCCAACTCGGTGCCGGTGCCGTGGGTCTCCAGATATCCCACGGTGGCCGGATCGACGTCCGCCTCCGTGTAGGCGCGTACGATCATCGCGGCCTGTCCGACCGGGTTGGGCGCGGTCAGCGACCGGGCCCGACCGCCGTGGTTGACCGCCGAGCCCAGCAGCAGCCCACGGATCAGGTGCCGACCCGCCGAGCCGGCCCGGGTGAGCACGACCAGGCCCAGCCCCTCACCCCGGACGAAGCCGTCCGCCAGCGCGTCGAACGCCTGGCAGCGCCCGGACGGGCTGAGCATGCCGGTGCGGCTGAGCAGCACATGGTTGTGCGGCGACAGGATGAGGTTGACACCTCCGGCCACCGCGACGTCACACTCCCCGGCACGCAGCGCCGCGGCGGCACGGTGGATCGCCACCAGGGAGCTCGAACAGCCGGTGTTGACGGGCTCGCTCGGGCCGCGCAGATCCAGCAGGTAGGACACCCGGTTGACCAGGATGGAGTGCGCGGTCGCGGTGGCGGCGTACGCGTCGACGGGTCTGCCCGAGCGGCGGCGGATCTCGTCGTAGTCGCTGGATCCGACGCCGACGAACAGCCCGACCGGTCGACCGGCGAGGGTGCCCGGCGGCAATCCGGCGTCCTCCAGCGCACTCCACACCCCCTCCAGCAGCAGGCGCTGCTGGGGGTCCATGCCGTCGGCCTCCTCCGGCGAAATACCGAAGAACAGCGGATCGAACCGGTCGACGTCGCCGATGAAGCCGCCGCGCCGGGCGTGCACGCCGTCGGGCAGGGACCGCCAGTCCCACCGGTCCGCGGGCACGTCGCTGACCAGATCGGCACCGGCCACCAGGTTGTTCCAGAAGGCGTCCAGGTCGGGGCTGCCGGGCAGTCGCGCGGCCAGGCCGATCACCGCGATGTGGTCGTCGGCTCCGGTCCGCCGCGCGGGCTCCGGCCGCCTTTCGGCCTGCGCCGTCTCCGGTACGGCCTGCGGGTACCGGTCGCGCAGCAGCGCGGCGTGGTCCCGCCCGAGCCGGGCGACCAGTGCGCGCAGGGTGGCGGTCTCGTAGAACAGGGCGGGCGTGACGTCGAAGCCGAAGGTGTCGTTGAGCCGCCCGGCGAGCAGGCTGTAGCTGACCGAATCGAACCCGTAGTCCCCGATCTCGGTGTCCAGGTCGAGATCCTCGACGGGGATTCCGGAGGCCGCCGAGGTGAGCGCCAGCAGTTCGGCGGTGAACGGGGCGTCGTCGGGTGCCGGCGCCTGCGCCGCGACCTGCCCGGGCGCCGGTGCCGGTTCGTCGACGGGTGCCGCGGCGGCGGCCACGATGACATGCTGGAAGTTCCGGGAGGTCGTTGCCTGCCCGGGCACCGCCCGGACGTGGGCGTAGCCGGCTCCGCTGAGCACCGCGTCCCAGCCCGATACGCTCAACAGCGGCGACCCGGGCAGTCGCAGCCGGGTGTCGGTGTGTGCCCACCAGCCGTCGAACAGTCCGTACGTGACGGTGGCGGCGAGGGTGACCGTGGTCAGCTCGTTGAGCAACAGCTGCCCGTCGGAGCGCAGCACGGCGCGTAGGTGCCGTGCCGCGCGGCTCACGTCCGAGGTGGCGTGCAGGACGTTCGCGCCGACCACGAGATCGAACCCGGCTGCGGGGAACCCCTGGGCGACCAGGTCGGTGTCGAGATCCAGCCGCTTGAACCGCACGAACGGGTACCGCCCGCCGAACTCGCGCCGACCGTGCGCCAGGAAGGCCACCGACAGGTCGGTGTACCAGTACTCCAGGTGCTCGCCGTGGGCGGCCAGGGCACGCAGCAGACCGGCGGTGGTGCCACCGGTGCCCGAGCCGACCTCCAGGATCCGGATCCGGTCGTCCGGACGCAGCCGTCCCCGTCGGTGGCCGACGTGTTCCAGCAGCCGTGCGGTGAGCAGGTCGTTGTACAGGTCGCTGATCGGGTTCCCCCGGTAGATCTGTTCCATGGCGGTGGTGCCCGAGGCGGGGAACAGCAGGTCGGTGGCGAGCAGCTCGCCGCGTAGCAGCTCCGGGTAGTGGTCGAGACAGCGACGCAGCAACTCAACGAAGACCGCGGAGTCGGGGTTCGCGGCGGCCAACTCGTCGAGGCGCGCGCCGTGGCCGCCGGCCAGAGCGTCGGTGAGCGCGGCCGGTTCGGGTCGGAACCGACCCTGGTGGACGGTGAGCGCACCGCCGTCGGCGAGCATGGTCAGCAGGGTGTGCAGCAGCCGCTCGTAGCGGGCGGCGACACCCACCCGGCGGGCGACCTCGGTCGCGTCCGGGTCGGGTCCACGCCAGGCGTGCATCTCGTGCAGCAGGGCCAGCAGCGCGCTGCGGGCGATGGCGGTCAGCTGCCCGTCGACGGCGTGGAAGTCGTCGATGACCATCCGTTCGGCGTCGGTCAGTCCGTCGGTGGCGGTCACGACCGGTGTCGTCCCTTCACTGGCGGTCATCCGCTCCCGTAACGCGGCGGTACCGGGCACCACCACGAGTTGGGGAGCCGGTCGGCGCAACGCCTCGGTCAGCGTGCCGAAACCGGCTTCGGCGGTGATGGAGTGGAAACCGGCGGCGGTCAACTCGGCGCGGTGCCTGTCGGTGGCGACCGAACCGACCGTCCCCCAGAAGCCCCAGTTGATGGCCCGGACCGGGTACGGCAGACGCTCGTCGAGGGCGTGCGCGTAGGCGTCCAGGAAGGTGGAGCCCGCAGCGTAGTTGCCCAGGCCGGGCTCGCCGAGAAAGGACTGGGCGGAGGAGAAGAGGAGCAGGAAGTCGAGTTCCCGTGCGCCGATGGCGTCGATCAGGGCGGCGGCGACGCCGGACTTGGCGCCCAGGCTCTCGACGAGATCGTCGTCGGTGAGGTCGCGGACCAGCCGGGAGCGCTGGACCATCGCGGCGTGCATGATCCCGTGCACCGTGCCCGCCCGCTCCAGCACCGTGGCGAGCTGCCCGACGTCACGGGCGTCGGCACGCAGGTAGCGGATCCCGTGCTCGGCCGCGAGGTCGGGTCGCTCCCGGCGGCCGACGAGCACCACCTCCGTGCCCCGGTCCGCCACGAGTTTCCGGGCGAGGGCCAGGCCGATCCCGCCGCCACCACCGACGATCAGGTAGCGGCCGCCACGGCGCAGCAGATCGGGACCGCGTGGGGTGGGGGCCGTGCGCAGTATCAGCCGGTGCGCGGTCGCCCCGGTGTAGGCGACCCGGGTGCCGCGCCGCACCGGGGCGAGCAGGCCGGCGGACACGTGGGCCGGGTCGACGTCGACAGCCGCGACCGACCAGCCCGGATGTTCGTTCTCCAGCACCCGGGTGAGGCCGAGGACCCCGGCCACGTAGGGGTCCGTGAGCTGCCGTCCGGGCGGGGCGGCCGCACCGACGGTGACCACGATCCAGTGCAGCTCGGGCAGGTGCGCCCAGCGACGGGCGTAGGCGGCCAGCGTGCGTACCCCGGCCGCCTCGCCGCCGGCGACCCGCGCGGTCTCGGTGCCGACGGCGGGTGCCGACCCGGTGAGCAGGTAGATCACGGCCGGGTCGCCGGTGATCCTGCCGCCGAGTTCGACGAGCTGCGCGCCGGGATGCCTGGCGGCCAGACCGGTCGCCAGCCTCTTGCGCCCGGGCGCGTAGAGCACCAGAACGAGCCCCTGCACCGGCACCGGCTCGGGGTCGGCGCACACCTCCCACGACGGAACGTCGGCGTCGCACCGCACCGGCTCCCGGTGTCGTGCCGCACCGCCCGTGCCGGCAGCACCGGTCGCGTCGACGGCACGGGTCGCGTCGGTGTCCGTCCCGACCCAGCACCGCACCCGCGCGAACGGGTAGCCGGGCAGTGCGACCTTACGTGCCCGCCGTTCGCGGGGCAGCGCCCGCCAGTCCGGGGCGGCACCGGTCACCCAGGCCGCGGCCAGGGTGTCCGGGTCGGTCGACGCGGGCGCGGTGGCCGGCGTCGTGGCGCGACCCCGGTGGACACGCGACTCGTCACCGGTCAGGAAGGCCCGCAGCGCCGCCCGCAGTTCCTCGACGTCGGTGGCCACCACCGCCAGCCGCTCGACCATCGCGTCGCGCCCCACCTGGGTGGTGTAGGCGACGTCCGCGAGCGAGATGCCACCGCCCAGCGCCCGGGCCACCGCGGCCAGGCTGGACTGGGCGTCCATCCGGGGCACCCGCCCGTCGCTGCGGGCGGCCACCGCCTGCATGAGCCGGCGCAGATCGTCCGCGTCCATACCCAGGTCCTCGAAGGAGGCGTCCGGGTCGGCGTCGCTGAGCCCGGCCGCGTCGGCCAGCTCCGTCAGCCGGTCCCCGGCGGGCAGTTCGGTGTACCGCTCGGCGAGCAGGCGCAGAGCCTGCGGGGTACGCGCGGACAGCAGCACCACCTGCGGCCCGGTCCCTGTTTCCGGGGCGGGTTGCGGGTACTCCTCGACGATGACGTGGGCGTTGCTGCCCCCCGCGCCGAACGCGCTGATCCCGGCCCGCCGGGGCAGGCCATCCGGGCTGTGCCATCGTTCGGTCTGCTGTTGGACGCTGAGCGGTGAGTGCTCCCAGTCGATCGCCTCGTTCGCCGGGCGCGCGTGCAACGAGGGCACCAGGGTGCGGTGCCGCAGTTGCAGCAGCACCTTGGTGAACGCGGCGATCCCGGCGGCGGATTCCAGGTGGCCGATGCCCGACTTCACCGAGCCGAGCCGGGTGGTCCCGGCGTCGAAGACCTGGCTGAGGGCGGAGATCTCCACCGGATCGCCGAGGGCGGTGCCGGTGCCGTGCGCCTCGAGGTAGCTCACCGTGGCCGGGTCGACCCCGGCCCGGCGTAGCGCCTGCCTGAGCACATCGGCCTGTGCGGACGGGTTCGGGACGAAGAATCCGCTGGCGCGTCCACCGTGGTTGACCGCGCTGCCTTTGATCACCGCGAGCACCCGGTCCCCGTCCGCCACGGCGCCCGCGAGGGGTTTCAGGACGACGACACCGACACCCTCACCTGGGACGTACCCGTCGCCACCGGCGCCGAAGGCCCGGCACCGCCCGTCCGACGAGACGAACCCGACCTGACTCAGGTGCAGGTACTTGTACGGATGGACGATCAGGTTCACCCCGCCGGCCAGCGCCAGCCCGCTCTCCCCGGAGCGGAGGCTCTCGCAGGCCAGGTGCAGCGCCGTCAGCGAGGACGAGCACATGGTGTCCACTGCGAGGCTGGGGCCGCGCGCGTCGAGGAAGTAGGAGACCCGGTTGGCGACCGACGACGCGAACGACGTCGGCAGCACCGGTAGTCGGTCCTCGGCGCCGAGGCCGAGCATCTGGTACTGGGTGAACATGACACCGGCGAACACGCCCACGGGTCGGCCGGCGACGGCCGTGCGGGTGATCCCGGCATCCTCCAACGCGTGCCACGCCACCTGCAGGAACAGCCGCTCCTGCGGGTCCATACCCTCGGCCTCGCGCGGCGTGATCCGGAAGAACGCGGGGTCGAACTCGTCGATCCCGTCCAGGAATCCACCCCACTTGCTGTACGAACGCCCGGCGGCCGGCTCCGGAGCGAAGAATCCGTCCAGCCGCCAGCGCTGCTGCGGGATCTCGGTGACGCAGTCGCGTCCGTCGAGCAGGTTCGCCCAGAACCGGTCGAGGTCCGCAGCCATCGGGTAGCGGCCCGCCACGCCGATCACGGCGATGTCCCGGTCGGACGACCCGGATCCGCCCACGGCGGCCCGGTCAGGTTCCCCGGACGTCGACAGGCGGGAAGCACGGAAGCCGTCCATGGGCGGTTCCGCGGTCGTGACCGCCGTGGGGGTCGCGGGCTCGCGCAGGCCCAGTGCTCGACGGGCCTGGTCGGGTCGGCCGTGCAGCACGACGATCTCGGTGCCCCGGCGGTCCCGGATCGCGTCGAGGACCGCGAGACCCGTCTCGGTCGGCAGGGGCGTCTGCCCCTGGCGGCGGAACACCGCCTCGGTGGCCGTGTCGGTGCGCATGCCCCCGCCCGCCCACAGCGGCCAGGCGACCGAGGTGAACCCGTGCTCGCGTGCGTAGGCGTCGACGAAGGCGTTCGCCGCCGCGTAGTCCGCCTGCCCGACGTTGCCCGCCACCCCGGTCACCGAGGAGAACGCGACGAAGAAGTCCAGGTCGAGGTGCCGGGTCGCCTCGTGCACCAGCACTGTGCCGCGCACCTTCGGTGCCAGCACCGCCGACAGGTCGTCCGGGGACTTCCCCGCGAGCAGGCCGTCCCGCAGGACACCCGCGGCGTGCACCACCCCGTCGAGCCGGCCGTGCCGGACGATGATCCCGTCGACCAGCCGCCGCACGTCGGCGGCCACGGTGATGTCAGCGCGGACGAACTCGGCGGCCGGCGACTCCCGCGTCGGGTTACGCCCGGCGAGCACCACGGTGGCGCCCCGCGACGTGAGGGACGTGGCGAGCGCCCGCCCCAGGCCGCCGGCCCCACCGGTGATCAGGTAGACGCCACCGGGCCGCAGCGGCTGCCCGTCGCCGGGGGTCACGTCCCGGTAGCGGCGCACGAACCGGCCGGCCTCGTGCCGGACCCAGGTCTCACCGTGATCGGCCAGTTCGGCGAGCACGGCCTGCGGATCGGGGTCGCCCGCGCACTCCACCACGGTCACCGCGAGGCGCGGTTGTTCGAGTCGGATGGTGCGGGCCATTCCCGCCACCGCCGCGGCCACCAGGGGCTGCGCCACGTGCACGACGGGCACCGGGGCGGCCAGCAACACCTGGGCGATCGCCAGCATCTCCCGGCACGCGGTCTCCACCGCCGCCGGGAGGTCGTCGCCGACCGGCGGTCCGACATGCACGACCGCCCCGGGGGCGGTGGGCAGGCTGGCCCACAGGGCCTGCAGGTCGGCCCGGTCACCGGGGCGGAGTTCGTACTCGCGGTCGCCGCACCGCCGGAAGGCCGGGCCGCGCCGGACGACGATCTGGTCGGGCCGCAGCGGGGCATCGCCGATGACGACCAGCGGTCCGATCGACGGCACGTCCGGCCGGACCGCACCGCACCACTCGCCGGTCACGTACACGGTGCTGTCCGGGGCGTCGTCGCGCGGTCCCGGTGTCGTCCCGCCCGGCGAAGCGGCCGGGACGAGGCCGGCCAGGTGCTCCGCGACCGTGTCGACGGTGGGGTATTCGAACAGCAACGTCGGATAGAGCGCGATGCCCCACCGCTGCTCGAAGGAACGGACCAGCGACAGCAGGTGCGTCGACTCCAGGCCGAGGTCGTAGAAGCCGCAGTCGGTCTCGACGTGCAGGTCCGGGTCGCCGGCAGCCTGCCGGACCATGGAGATGATCTCAGCGCGCAGCGAGCCGTCCGTCCCCGACGCGGGGGTGGTCACGGGAGGTGCCGTCGCGGCCGCCGGGGTGGTGAGCCGGGTGATCGCCTCGGTGGACCGGACCCGCTTGAAGACCAGGTCGCTGAATCGGGCGGACAGCACGCCCGACCCGTCGTACAGATCGATGTCCGCCCTGACGATGTCGGCGGCCGGTCCCGCCGGGGCGAGCCGTACCGCGACGGTGCACCTGTCACCGAGGGGTCGGGTCGCCCGGAACTCCCCGATGTGCAGCGGGATCAGGGGCCGTCCGTCGGCGTCGGCACCGGCGAAGGCCAGCGCGTACGCCTGCATGGTGGACCCGTCGAGCAGTGCGGGGTGCAGCATGAAGTCGTCCACCGTGGCTTGTGCCCCGGTGCCGAGCGCGAGCTGCGCCACCACCGTGTCCGCCTCGACCCGCAGCGTGCCGTGGCAGCGCATGAAGGCATGGTGTTCGACTCCGACGGACCTGCCGGTCGCGTAGACCTCGCCGACGTCGCGCGGCGCAGCGGCTCCCGCCGGGGGTGCCGACCCGGTCAGGGCCGGCAGCCCGGTGCGGACGGTGGCCCGCAGGTGGGTGGTCGTGTCGTCGGCCGGGACACCACCTGCGACCCGCCGGCTGGTGGCGGTGACCCGCACGACCTCGCCGTCCGGTTGCAGCGCGACCGTGACCTCCCGGTCGGCGTCTGCACCGGTGGTCAGCGGGCTGACGAAGAGGACGTCGCTGAGCCCGACACCGCCCGGCTCGATGCCGCACTCGTCGAGTAGGCGATACACGATGTCGAGGAAGGTCACCCCGGGCAGGGTGCGCACCCCGTGGACCCGGTGGTCGTCGACGATCGGGTGGTTCCCGATCACCCGCAGACGGCAGCTGACGGCCGGAAGGTCCACCTGGTTGCCTGCCGGTGGGGATGGCTCGACGGAGGGGGTCGGTGCGTGCGCGGCGGTGACAGGCGTGACGGTCAGGTCCAGTCGCGCCGATCGGACCGGTGTGGCGACGGGGTGGGCCGGGATCGTCCGGGTCGCGGTGCTGCGGGGCCAGAACCGACGACGTCGGTACGTGGGCGGCGCGAGCGGAGCCCGACCGGTTCCTTCGGGTGCGCCGGGGCCGAGCACGACGTGGGCGTTGGTGCCGCCGAATCCGAACGCGCTGACCGCGACGCGGCTGCCGGCGGGCAACTCCGTCGTCGTACGCGCCGGAAAGAACGGCGACTCGGCGAACGCGAACCGTGGATTGGGCCGGTCGCAGTGCAGGGTCGGGACGATCAGCCCGTACCGGAGCGTCTGCACTGCCTTGATGAATCCGGCGATTCCTGCCGCGCTGAGCAGGTGACCCATCGAACTCTTGATGCTGCCGATGCCGCAGTAGGCCCGGTCGTCGGTGTGTCGCCGGTAGACGGCGGTCAGCGCCTGCAACTCGATCGGGTCGCCGATCATGGTGCCCGTGCCGTGCGCCTCGACGTACCCGATGGTGCGCGCATCGATCCCGCCACGGGCCAGCACCTCGGTGATCAGGGCCCGTTGGGCAGGACCGCTCGGGGTGGTGTGACCCATCGTCCGGCCGTCGTTGTTGACGCCGGACGACTCGATGACCGCCAGGACCCGGTCGCCGTCGCGTTCCGCGTCGTCGAGCCGCTTGAGCAGCACCAGCCCGGCGCCCTCGCCCGGAACGAACCCGTCGGCGGACTCGTCGAAGGTGCGGCACCGTCCGGTCGGCGACAGCGCGTTGCCGGCGCTGAGCATGAGGTACGGCTCCTCGTCGAGCAGCAGGTCGACACCGCCGGCCAGGGCCAGCTCGGACTCGCCCAGCAGCAGGCTCTGCACCGCCAGGTGCACGCTGACCAACGCCGACGAGCACGCGCTGTCGACCACGAGATTCGGGCCGGTCAGGTCGAGAAAATGCGACACGTGCGCCGCGATGTAGTTCTGGTTGATCCCGACGATGGACTCGCGGGTCAGCGGGCGCAGGTAGGCGCGGTGGTTGCCGGTCCGGCTGCCGACGAAGACGCCGACCCGGCGGCCGTGCAGCTCCTCGTCGGTGTATCCGGCGTCGCGGACACACTCGACGGCGACCTCCAGCGTCTTGCGCACCAGCGGGTCGAGCTGCCGCGCCGTCTCGTCGTCGAAGCCGAAGTAGGCCGGGTCGAACAGGGCCGCGTCGTCGAGGAAGCCGCCCCACCGGCTCTGGCTGAGCCCTGGGCCGCCACCCGGCCGATAGAGTGCCGTGACGTCCCACCGGTCCGGCGGCACGTCGCCGACCATGTCCCGCCCGGCGAGCAGCGCCTGCCACAGTTGCCCCGGGTCGGCGGCACCGGGCAGCCGGCAACCCATCCCGATCACCGCGATCCGCACCGGCGTGCCGGGTGGGACGGGCGTCGGTGCGGGCACCACGGCCGGACGGGCCGCCGGGGGGCGCGTGCTCCGGGTGGTGAGGGCCCGGGCGAGCCCGGCCAGCGTCGGGTGTTCCTGGAGCAGGCTGGGGTCCACGGCGTCGCGGACCGCCACCTCGAGGTCGCGGACCAGTTCGGCCATCAGCAGCGAGTCCACGCCCAGGTCGACGAGGTTCGTTTCGGGTCGCAGAAGGGACCGTTCGGTACGGGTCGTCCGGGCCACCACGTCGAGCAGCCAGTCGATGTCGTCCGGCCTCGGCTCGTCCCCCGGGTCGAGGACCGGCGCCGTCTGCGGCGGGGCGGCGGGGTGGGGCGCGTGGAAGAACTCGTCGACCGGTACGCCCGCACGACGGGTCAGGCAGGGCAACAGGACCGGCTCGTCCGGTACCCGCAGCGCCAGGTCGAGCAGGCGTAGCGCCTCCGCCTCGCCCAGGTCGGGGATGCCGAGGTCGCTCCCGGCGCTGGTGTGCCGCTCCCCCATTCCGATGCCCCGCCAGAGCGGGAACCGCAGCGACCGGACCAGGCACCGGGGTTCGTCGGCGTGCGCCTCGGCGAAGTCGTCGAGGACGCCGTTGGCGGCGGCGTAGTCGAGGTGCCCGCCGGCCAGTCGGGGAGACGAGGCGGCGATCGACGAGAACAGCACCAGCAGCCGCGGCAGCCGGGCACCGAACGCCGCCCAGAGTGTCTCGACGGCGAGCTTCGGCCGGAGCACGTCGGCTGTCTCGTCCCGGGTCCGGGCCAGGAACGACTGGGGTGCGTGCATCACCCCCGCGCAGTGGAAGACCATCGTGAGGTCGCCTGCGGTGCCCCGCACCCGGTTCATCAGTCGACGCAGCGACGTCACGTCGTCCAGCGGATGGGTGTGGACGGAGAGCGTCACGCCCCGGTTGGTGAGCGCCAGCAGTTGGGTCAGGCGGGCGCGCAGCAGCGGATCGGTCGATTCGGCGGAGGCGAGGGACACCCAACGGCTGCGGACGGGCAGCGGGGAGCGACCGATCAGGACGAGGTGTCGCGCGCCGCGGTCGGCCAGGTGGGCGGCGAGGCGCAGGCCGATCGCGCCGGTGCCTCCGGTGATCAGGACGGCACCGTCGTCCAGGTTGGTCAGCGGGTCGAGGTCGGTGGGTCGGGCGAATCCGACCGCGCGGCGCTGCCGTCGGGATCCGACGTACCGGATCTCGGTCTCGCGGTCGTCGGCCGCGCGCTCGGCCGTGACGGCGGTGGCCAGGTCGCTCCGGTCGCCGTCGACCTGGACGGTGCGGGAGACGACCATGGGCAGCTCTCCGGAGAGGGCACGGTAGAAGCCGGCCAGCACCGACCGGCGGGCACCGCTGACGTGCAGGCAGCGCAGTCCGGTACGCGGAAGCCGGCCGAGTACCTCCCGCAGCAGCTCGATCCGCTCGGTGACCAGCGCGCCCGGCTCGCTCCAGTCGACCAGGTCGGCGAGCCCGGTCAGGCCGTCCACGGCGGGCAACGGGTCACCGGGCCGGTGTGCGACGGCGTCGTCGCCGAACAGGGCCGGTGCCAGGTCCGGGTCCGTCGTGACGACCAGGAGGCGGCCCCGCTGGGCGACCGTGGGCGGTGGCACGTCCCGCCAGACCACGGTCAGGAACTCGGGCGTCGCGGTGGGCGCGGCCCAGTGCTGGTCCCGGCGGAACGGGTAGGTCGGCAGGGAGACCACTGGCGCGGCGGGCAACGGGCCTTCGACCGGGGCGTCACCGGCGGGCGGCTCGGCCTCCAGGATGGCGGCGAGCCCGTCCGCCAACTCGCCGAGGTCAGCCGCCGCGACGGCGACCCGGCAGGCCAGCGCGGCACGCCCGGTGCGCATCGTCCGGGCGATCGAGGCCAACGGGGGTGCCTGTGGCGACCGGACCACGTTCCGCAGCGCGGCGACCGCTTCCCGCAGGGCCTGCGGGGTACGGGCCGACACCGGCACCGCCACCCGACCGGTGGGCGGCGCGTCGGCGGTGGGCGGTGCCTCCTCCAGGACCACGTGGGCGTTCGTGCCGCCCATCCCGAACGAGCTGACGCCGGCCCGGCGAGGGCCGCCGCCGGGCGGGGGCTCCCAGGCGGTGCGGTGCACCTGGAGGCGTAGTGGTGATCCGGTCAGGTCGATCATCCGGTTGGTCCGGCGGACGTTGCGGGTGGCGGGAAGGGTCCGGTGGTGCATCGCCAGGATGACCTTGATCATTCCGGCGATGCCGGCGGCCGACTCCAGGTGACCGATGTTGGTCTTGACGGAGCCGATCCCGCAGTGCGGTACCTGCGGCATCGGGTGCGGGCTGCGGGCGTACAACCGGCGGAAGGCCGTCACCATGGCCGAGACCTCGATCGGGTCGCCCAGCCGGGTGCCGGTGCCGTGTGCCTCCAGGTAGCCGACGGTCGTAGGGTCGACGCCGGCCGCAGTGTACGCGCTGACCAGCAGGTCGGCCTGGGCGTCCGGGTTGGGCGCAGTGAACGACTGGGCCTGGCCGCCGTGGTTGACCGCGACCTCGCGGATCACCGCGTGCACCCGGTCCCCGTCGGCGAGTGCCCGGTCGAGGGGCTTGAGCAGCAGCGCGCACGCCCCCTCGCCGCGGACGTAGCCGTCGGCGGCGTCGTCGAACGTGTGGCACCGCCCCCGCGGACTCAGTACACCGGCCCGCTGGTACGCGGCATGCCGTCCCGGGTCGCACAGGACGTTCACCCCGCCGGCGAAGGCCTGGTCGCAGATGCCGGCCCGCAGCGCCGCGACGGCGTTGGCGACCGCGACCAACGACGACGAGCAGAGCGTGTCCACCGCGACGCTCGGGCCGCGCAGACCCAGGGCGTAGGAGACACGGTTGGCCACCAGCGACGGTGAGACCGCCACACTCAGGTGCGGCTCGTCGCGCCGGGCGTGTTCGGCCAGGACAGCGGCGTAGTCGGAGTGGCACACGCCGGTGTAGACGCCGGTCCGGCTGCCCGCCAGTGTGGTGGGGTCCTGTCCGGCGTCCTCGGCCGTCGCCCAGGTCACCTCGAGCATGAGCCGCTGCTGCGGGTCCATGAGCGCGGCCTCACGGGGGCTGACGGCGAAGAACTCGTGGTCGAAGCGGCGGATGTCGTCGAGCAGCGCCGCCCGCCCCACCAGTCCGGGATGGGCGGCGGTGTCCCAGCGGTCGGTCGGGATGTCGCGGATCGCGTCCTCGTCCCGGCCGAGCAGGTCCCACAGCTCCGCGACGCTCGCCGCACCGGGGAAGCGCCCCGCCATGCCGATCACCGCGATCGGAGCCACGGTCTGCGGCTGCGGCACGGCCGTGACGGCGGCGATCGGCTCCGGATCGCGGTCCTCGCCGCGGATCACCCGCCCCATGGCGGCGACGGTGAATGCCTGGAACATGGCGCTGGGATCGATCCGTAGACCGTGCTCGCCCTCAGCCAGCGCCACGACCTCGGCCAGCGCGACACTGTCCAAGCCGTACCGGCGTAGGTCGTCGTCGGCGGCCAGGGTGCCGGCGGGCCGGTCCAACGCCCGTTCGAGCAGCGGCAGCAGCAGCGCGTCCAGGTCGGTCATCTCGGGGCCGGTGTCCGCCGGCAGGGCGGTCATCTCGGGGCCGGCGTCCGTCGGCAGGGCGGGGGGACCGGTGGCGGCGACGTGGTCGCCCCAGAGGGCACCGAACACGCTGCTACCGCGTAGCACCTTCACGGTCTCGATGCGGGCCAGCGGCCTGCCGTCCCGCTCACGTAGCAGGGTCGAGGCCAGCACCGCCCGGTGGCCGCGTTCCCACCGGAGGTCGTCGAGCCGGTACCGCACCGCGTCCTCGGCGCCGCAGTTCGCCAGGTACACGATGTCGCGGCTGACGGTGGCGGCGGCCGTGGCCCACTCGCCGCCGGGTGCCAGCGAGTGCAGGTACCGGCGCTCGCCGTGGTCGTTGATGTGCGGGTACGACGCGAAGTAGAGCAGGCCCAGGGCGTTGACGTCCACGACCGGATTGAGTTCGTAACGCTCGGTGTGCAGGCCGGATCCACCCTGTTCCCGCCCACCGTGCGTCTGGAAGTCGTGCAGGAAGTCGAGCTGGTCGGCGGTCGGCTCGCGCACCGGCAGGCAGCCGGGCACCTGTGGCACGCCGGGGACCAGCCAGTTGCGGTCCGAACGGCGGACGAAGACGGTGAGCAACCGGACGTCGACGTGCGCCGTCCCGGTGGTGAAGCGGATGTCGGACAGGAAACGGCGGTCGTCCAGCCTGGTCAGTTGGCCGGTCATCTCGCCCTCGTCCAGCTCGGCGAACGAGGCGAAGGAGGCGCTCGCGGTGTGCCGGACCCGGACGAAGGCGGGGAGCAGCCGCGTGCCGTCGGAGTCGGCGAGCTTGGTCACCGAGGTGCCGAAGTGCTCGCCGATCAGGGACCAGTGCAGGTCGCCGCACTCGCGTAACAGCCAGTTCTCGGAGAGACCGCCGGTGGCGAGCGTCGGCAGGCCCAGGATGACGTGTCGGGCCGTCATGACGGGGTGCCGGGAATCCGGTGGCTCGGAAGCTGTGGCCAGCCGGACGGCTGCCCGCTAGATCCGCCTCTCTCGTGAAATAGACGTCCAGAAGTGGCCAGAGCGCGACTCAAAAGATCACCCCGTGTCATCGACTGCTCTCGGAACGTAGCCCATGGGCACCGTCCGTCGATAGATGCACGTGACTGCTTGGCGACCCGCCCGCCACGACCCGGGGTCATCCCCGGGGCACCCTGACTCCGCCAATCCCCCAGCACAGGCCGGGGTTCGCCGCACCAGCAACAGGGGAAGCGAACATCAAGCCCAGAGATCACTAAGTACTGTTATTGCGATATAAGTCACACTAGACAACCTCGGTTGTGCATGACCGCCGGGCCCGCGAAACACCCGGTCGATCCGTCCTGCCATGCGGACACGGGGCACTCACGTTCCGGGAAAGCCCCCCGCCGCAGCAGAACTGCGGCGGGGCGGGAGTGCGAACGACGAACCCGTCCGCTCGCCGCCCGGTGGAACACCCTCGTCCCACCGGGCGGTGCCGGCCCGCTCCCTCCCGGGCATCCGGGATGGTGTGGACCGGGTGGCGTCGGGCGTCACCGGCCTACCGGCTCCTCTTCGGACGCGACCAGCACGTACCAGCCGGCCGACCGGTTCAGCAGTCCGGCATCGACGAGGAGACGCCGGAGGGTGACCGCGTCGAGCACGCCGTCGGTGCACCACGGCCGCAGGCGGTCGGTCACGACCCGCTCGTCGTACCGCTCATCGGGGGCGAAGCTCTGCCCCGCCACGTGCCGCAGCACCGTCCGCCGGGCACCGTCCTCCTCCGGCAGCCGGACGACGACGTTGCCCCGGACGAAGCCGCGCAACCCCGGATCCGGCTGGTCGGCGACGGCCCGCTCCTCCTGCCGTCGGGCCGCCGTCGACGCCGCCCCGGCAAGGGTCTCCCCCGCCAGCGCGAGCCGCCCGGGGCCGTCCATCCGGAGCAACCCTGCCCGCAGGAGCTTTCCGATCGCCGGGGCCGCCTGCTGCCCCGTGAGCCCTGCGGCGGCCAGGATCTCGGTCGAGGTGGCCGCGCCGAGGGTGACGGCGGCGAAGACCTGACGTACGTCGGAGTCGGCGAGCAGCAGTGCAAGCTCTTCAGGGGTCATCGAATTCCCTCCCGGATGCCGGCCGGCACCTCAGCGGCCCCGGCGACGGAGCATGTCCTCGAGATCGCTGGAGACGGAGTTCAGCTCCGTGCAGTCCGCACCCAACTCCCGTACGGCGGCGGCGGCCGACCGCTCCGCCTTGCCGAAGATCGCGGCCTCGCCGTCGTCGGGAGCGCCCGAGACCAGACAGCGGAAGGTGAACGTGCGCAGCGACCGCTCGTAGGTCACCGTGCCCTCCGACGTGAAGCGGGCGGAGAAGAGGTCGTGGTCGTCGGCCCGGGCGAGCAGCGTAGCGCGCTGCCCGTCGGTGAGCGGGGCGAATTTGCCACGGACGATGACCTTGTAGGTGTTGCTGCTCATGACTGCGGATCTCCCCATCAGAGGGTGGGCCGGTCGACCGGTCGACCGGAGCCGGCCGGCAGGGACGAACGGGGCGCGGACGGTTCCGTCGGTGCCCCGCGTCGGCTCCACCGGACCAGCGGCCCGTCCGGGGACAGGCGGTAGACCGGCCGGGTTTGCGTCCCGCCGACGATGCCGGGAGTGCGGGCGCTCGGCCCCGGATACAGCACCATATCCTAATACGGTGCTGTATCTGAAAGCCCGACGTTACCTCCTGGCAAATCATGATCTTTCGCGATTTCGGCTGTCGCTGGCGGCCCCGCGTCCCGCAAAATTGGCCAGGTGTTGATTCGGTACCTCCTCTCCCACGCCCTGTCCCTCCTGGGTAACTCCATGGCCGCGATCGCCCTGCCCTGGCTCGTGCTGGTACGCACCGGGGACCCGGCGGCAGCCGGGGTGATCGCGGCGGTGAGCGCCCTGCCCATGCTGCTCGCCGCGGTGGCCGGCGGGCTGGTCATCGACCGCTTCGGTCGCCGCCGGACGTCGATCTGGGCCGACCTCGCCTCGGCGGTGGCGGTGGCCGCGCTCCCTGTCGTCGACCAGGTCACGGGGCTCACCGTCGGCTGGTTCGTGGTGCTCGGGGTCGCGGGTGCGCTGCTCGACGTGCCGGGCATGACGGCGCGCGAATCCCTGGTGCCGGACGTCGCAACGGCGGCGGGGGTCGGCCTGGAACGGCTGGCGGGCCTCCGCGAGGGGATCAACGGCGTGGTCCTGGTCGTCGGCCCGGCCGCCGCCGGGGGCCTGCTCATCCTCTTCGACCCCACCACGGTCCTCTGGGTCACCGCGGCGTGTTCGGCGGCGGCGGCTCTGGCCACGCTCACCCTCCCGGCCCGGCTGGGTCGAGGTTCGGGTGAGGCGGGCGGCGGGATCCGCACCGAGCTGCTCAAGGGCTTCCGGATCCTCGGCGGCGACCGGGTGCTCGCCACGATGACCTTCGTGGTGACGATCAGCGTCCTCGTGCTGGCCCCGCTCCAGAATCTCCTGCTCCCCGTGTACCTCGTCGACCGCGACTCGCCCGGCGGCTTCGGTCTGATGGTGGCCTTCCTCGCCGTGGGCGGCATCGGTGGGTCGATCGTGTACACGATCGCCGGGGCGGGCCTGTCCCGGCGTACGGTGTTCGTCGTCGCACAACTGCTCACCGCAGCGGGTACCGTGGGCCTGGCCCTGCTACCACCGGTCCCCGTGCTGCTCGCCGCCGCCGCGCTCGCCGGCTTCGGCGCAGGGCCCATGCAGGCCCTGGCCCTGGTGTTGGTCACCGAACGCATCCCGGAGCGCTACCGGGGCCGGGTCCTGGGCCTCCAGAACGCCGCCACGACCACCGCGGTTCCGGTCGGTACGCTGGTCGCCGGCCTGCTGATCAGTGGGATCGGCCTGCGCGAGACGGGTGTCCTGCTCGCCGTGGCCTGGGGGGTGGTCGCCGCCTTCGCCCTGCTGGTGCCCGCTCTGCGCCGGCTGGAGCCGCCGGCGGACGCACGGCGGACACCGGACGCTGCCGTCGACCGGGAACCGACGGTGGAGAGCGCGTCGCCGGTCGACTGACGCACGCTGCCGGCCCCGGGCAGGGGCCGGCAGTTCGCCGGTCAGGGGAAGGCGAAGCGCGAGAGGTGTCCGACGCCGCGCGAGACCGGCAGCTTCGCCAGCACCTTGGTGTCGAGCAGCAGTCGCAGCCGCAGGCCCAGAGGCAACCGTCGGTGGTCGTCCGGATCGGCGGTGTCGTACGCCCTGACCGACTCGACCAGCCGCAGGCCCGGGACGTCCTGCGGCACCTCGCGCGGGTCGTCGATCCCCCAGCGCATCTGCGCGCCGGTCTGTCGCATCACCGGTAACGGTCCGCTCAGGCGCACCGTGGCCCGGGAGTACGAGTCGAAGGCGATCTCGCCGCCGAGCGGGAACCGGGCCACGATGGCGCGCAGCATCCGCGGGCCGTCCTGGGCACCGAGGTACATGGCCAGTCCTTCACCGAGCACCAGCACCGGCCGGTCGGTCGGGATCTCCGTCAGCCAGTCCTCCTCGACCACCGAGGCGCCGAGGGTGCGGCAGCCCGGACGCGCGGGATAGAGCGCGTCCCGCAGCGCGATGACCTCGGGTTGGTCGATGTCGAACCACCGCACCCCAGGACCGGGGGCAAGCCGTTGCGCCCGCCCGTCGAGGCCACAGCCCAGATGCAGCACGGTGGCCTCGGGGTGGGCATCGAGGAACCGCCGGGTCCAGCGGTCGAAGAACCGCGTCCGGAGGGCGACACCGACAGCGGTCGCCGGTTGGATCTGCAACTTCGCGAAGTCGTAGTCCAGCATGTCGAGGATCCCGGCCGCGGTGTGGTCACCGAGTATCGGGTGCGGTGAGCGGGCGTCGACGGCCCGCGCGCAGAGGGTGGCGAGCGTCGTCTCCGCCGCTCCGGTCAGCGATACCTTCATTCCACATCCCCAGTCGGGTGGACGCGGGCCCCATGGCACGGATGGACGGTGCGGCGGGGGCCCGCAGTGGCGGCACACCTGGAGTGGACCTCCGGCCGCAGGTCGATGCTATCGACGCCGGCTACGGCAAGCAAGGCGGCACTGACTTTCCGTCACCACCCTCCGTCCTCTGTGGATCCGTCCGCCACATCCGACCGGCCTGGTGGGTCCCCCCGACGCACCGGCGGACCAGGAGCCTGAGTTCCGCGGTGCCGGGATGGTCGCGGACACCCGGTGCGGCCAGCCACCGGTCGGCCAGGACCGGCCACGGGGCGCACGGGGGGATGACCTGGTGACGGAAGCGTCGGCGGCGGGCCAGCCAGCGGGCCACCGCCCGCGCCTCCGCCCCTGGGCAATCGGCGCGGAGCACGTGCAGCGTCCCGTCCGGCACCGCCGCCTCCACCTCGGCCAGGAACGGGATCAGCCGCCGGGTCGGGCCCGACGCACCGTCCGCCGGGCCCGGCCCGTCGACGCTGTGCAGCGTCGGCGGGGCCGTCGCTCCGGCCGGGGCGGCGACGCCCGTGGCGTCCGGATGATCCACGGAGAGAACGAGGGTGCTCTCCCGACCCGCCAGGTGTACGCCGACCACGCCACGCACGGCAGCCACGAACCCCGGATCGGTCACCAGCCGCCACGCGCGCACCCGGTCCGCCCGCAGGCCGTACTCGCGCCAGATGCGCGAGACCGTGGTCTGCGAGACACCCGTGGAGGCCGCCAGTGCGCGGGTGGTCCAGCGGTCGCCGGTGGGCGGCGGCAGATCGAGGGTGGCGACCACCACCCGGTGCACGAGGTCGGCGCCGATCGTGCGCGGGGCGCCCCGGCGCGGCTCGTCAGCGAGGCCGGCGAGCCGGTGGACGGCGAACCGGTTGCGCCACTTGCGCACGGTCTCCCGGCAGACCCCGAGTCGTTGGGCCACCTCGGCGGTGGTGTCCCCGCCGGCGCAGGCGAGGACGATGCGGGCGCGTAGCGCGAACGCGGATGTCCCGGCCGGAGTCCGGGCCAACTGCTCCAGCGCGACGCGCTCTTCGGTGGAAATGTGGTGGCCGTCGTCGGCGACAAAGGTCATGGAACATCCCGCCAACGAACTTGAAACTCATCGGCTGAATCTCCGCACGTCGAACGTGGTTCTGGGGATGAATGATCACCGAAAGGGACTTGACGGGCGCGCCGCGTAGCAGTGAACATGAGTCCAGAATGACACATCGATCGAGGTGGTGATCGGTCATCAAACCACGCAGGGTCTCACTTGTATCAATGCCGTGGAACAGCGCGACACGACCATCCATTCAGGTGGGAATTCTACGTTCGGTGGCCGAGGCCGAGGGCTGGCAGGCCGACTCCCATTACGCCTACCTCGACTTCTATTCAATGGCTCCGCAGATTCTCGGGCTGTCCGACGACGACTGGGCCCAGGCGTACGAACTCATCGCCGAGCGGCTCTACCATCTGTCCGTCGGCGACTGGATCTTCAGTCGACGCGGTGCGGCGCCCGAGGAGCGGGCGGCCTACGTCGACCTGCTGCGCTCCAAGCGGGTGGACGAGACCAGCATCGGGGTGATCGACGCGCTGCGTGCGGTGGCCGAACGGCACGTCGCCGCCACGACCGAACGGCTGCTCGCCGCCGAGCCGCAGGTCATCGGGTTCACCAGCATGTTCAGCCAGAATGGTGCGACCCTGGCGGTGGCCGAACGACTCCGCGAGGCGGGCTACACCGGGACGATCGTGTTGGGCGGCAGCAACTGCGAGGGCTCGATGGGCCGCGCGCTGCTGGCCAACTTCCCGGCCCTGGACGCCGTGGTCGACGGGCCGGGCGAGGAGGCGCTCGCCGCCCTGCTCGCACAGGTGGCGGCAGATGGGCCGGTGCGCTCGGCGGGCCGCCTGGTGGCGCGCGGGGAGGGGACCGCCCAGGTCGCCGAACTGGTCCCCGCCGACCGGTTGACCGTTCCCATGCCCAACTACGACGGATTCTTCGAGCAGTTGTCGACGGCCGGTCTCGACCGACTGGAACCGGATGTTTCATTGCCGGTGGAATTCTCACGCGGCTGCTGGTGGGGCGCCAAGACGCACTGCACCTTCTGTGGCCTGAACGGGGCCACGATGCGCTACCGCAGCAAGCACCCCGACTCGGTGGCCGGCGAACTCCGACACCTGATGGACCAGTACGGCGTGCTCGACTTCTTCGCGGTGGACAACATTCTCGACCTCGGCTATCTGGATACCGCTCTACCGGCGGTCGAAGAACTGCGGTCGGACCATTCCCTGTTCTTCGAGGTGAAGGCCAACATGGAGTGGGCGGACATCCGCCGGATGCGTCGGGCCGGGGTGCGTTCGGTGCAGCCGGGCATCGAGAGCCTGAGCACCGAGGGGCTGCGGGCACTCCGCAAGGGTGCCACCGCCTTCCTGAACGTACGGTTCCTGCTCGGCTGCGCCGAGTACGGGGTGCGGGCGGACTGGAACATCCTCACCGGCTATCCCGGGGAGGCGCCGGCGTCCATCCTCGCCCAGATCGATCTGGTCGCCTCCCTGTCACACCTGGTACCTCCGCACGTGACCCTGATCCGCTTCGACCGCTTCAGTCCCTACGTGGAGTCCCCGGCCGAGTACGGGCTCACGTTGACCAAACCGTTCCCCGGCTACCGCTTCGCCTACCCGGCGCTGTCCGAGTCGGACCTGTGGAACATCGCCTACCACTTCGAAGGTGAATTCACCGACGACCCCCGCAACGTCGAGTTGCGCCGCCGGTTGGCCGCACGCATCCGGCTCTGGCGCAGCCGTCACGGGGAGGCGTCCTTCACCTACCGGCTCGGCTTCGCCAGCGTCGTGCTCGACGACCGGCGGCCCGGCCTGCCACCGCAGCGGGTCACCCTGAACGGGGACGCGGCCCGACTGTTCCGTGCGGTGATCGGAGGTACCCGGTTCCGGGATCTCCAGGCCCAGGGGTGGGACGGGCCACGCTGGGACGCCACGCTCGAGCTGCTGCAGTCCTGGCAGCGGCGGCGCTGGGTGTTTGTCGAGGGCACCAAGGTGATCGCCCTGGCGGTGCGCTGGCGACCCTCGGCCTACCGCACGCCGCCGGCCAAGGGCACGCCGAAGCGCGTCCGGACCCAGGTCCCGCTCACCCTCTCCAGCCCCGCCACGCGTCGCTGACGTGGTGGCGGTGGACCACCGTCCGTACGACGCCCAGAAGGGAGGAAACATGGGACCGGTTGTCGTGTTCGACTGCATGACCGCAGATTTCCTGAACGACGACCCCAACAACGCCGAGCTGAGCGAGCTGGAACTGCACGAGCTCGAGACGTGGGGGACCTGGTCGGACGAGGCCGAGCCGACCACGTGAGTCGGACGGCGTGAGCCGCCCAGCGGGCGCGTCCTGACCTGACCGGCGGGGCGTGACCAGTCGACGGGCGAGCGGGTCCGGGAGGAGGGTGATGATGACCGTGACCGCGGTGGTGACGTGCATGTTGCGCAGGGTCGAGTACCAGGCGTTCCCTGCGGAGCAGACGATCACCGTCCGGTGTACGGCCGTCGCCGGCACGGCGGTGGCCCAAGGCTACGGCACTGCCGTCACCGAAGCCGTCGCACGGCGTAAGGCACTGTCCGAAGCCGTCGAGCGAATGCTCGCGTGTACTCCCTTCGCCCTGCTCGCCCGCCCGTCGACCAGCCGGGCCACCGCAACCGATGCGCGGTCCGGCCCCGACGGTGCGCGTACGGTCCCACCGGGATGCCGGCTGCGCCGTTACCGGGCGCTCGACGGTGGATCGGACCTGACGGTCCCGCTCTTCTGGTCCGCGCCGTGGGTGGCGGGCACGGAGTTGGCCGAGGGGACCCTCACCCCGCCAGTGGCACGGCTGTCCAGCACGATCGGCTGGGCGGTGGCGCCGACGCCCGCCGCGGCGCTGCGGGGGGCGGTGCTGGAACTGACCGAACTCCTCGACCACGGCGCCTTCCTCTACCGGTCACTCGCCGTCGCCCCGGCCGGACGGTCCGGTACGGCGGCGACTGACCGGGCCGAGGTGGAGACGATCCCCCTCTCCTTCGTCGGCGGTACCCCGGTGGTGCTGGTCGTGGCCCGAGCCGGCCGGCGGATGCCCGCGACGGGTCTGGGCGCGGCGCAGACCGTCGCCGCCGCCACCGAGCGCGCCCTGCTGGAACTGGCACAGGCCGACACCATGTGGCGGGCCAACGAGACGGCGGTACCGGCTGAGCGGTACTTCCTGCGTCGCTTCGAACGCTGGCCCCTGCTGCTTCGGTGCGCCACCCTCGACTTCGAACCGGTCCCGGCCCCCGTCCCCGGCCGGGCTCCCGAAGCACCCGAGCAGGAGTTGGCAGCCGCCGGTGTGCGGGTCTGGGCCGACACCGGGGAACTGGAGGTCACCGCGCCCGAACTACCGACCACCCGGCTGCACTTCGCGCACGCCGTCTCCCGACCACAGCCGCTCCTGGGCCTCGTCCGCGCGGGCGTTCCCGTCTTCGACATGGGAGAAGTGAGGAAGATCCTTGACGACCGAGTACGCAGACAACGACCTCTTGACCGCCGTCCTGCAGGGCGGGGCACAGCGCGATGACGTCCCACCGGAACGGGAGACGCCCATCGGCACCGCCCTCACCGCCGTGCGCGACTGGCTGACCGCCGAGCGGCTCACACCCGACATCCGCAGGTACGGCCCGGACACCGCACCCACCTACGAGGTACGCCTGCACGACGCCGACGGTGCGCTCTGTTCCCGCAGCTCCGGCAAGGGCCTCGGCCACCGCAGCCTGGCGAGCGCCCTCTTCGAGAGCGCCGAGCACTACCATCTGGACTGGCGGCGCGACGTGGGCGCCGGCTGGAGTGGCTTCATGCCCGGTCGGGCAGTGGCCGAGCAACCCACCGCGCGCCGTTCGGCGCTGCTGCGGCGGCTGGGTGGGATCATGCCGGACTCCTCGGTCTTCACCCGCGACTATGTTCCGATCGCCACCACCCTCGGGCAGGACGGCGGCAGCTCCCACCGCCAGCCGGTGTTCCTGCGCGACGGGGGCTACCAGAACTGGCCCCATCCGGAGGACGACGGAGCCTTCCGTCCGCTGTGGCACTACACCTCAAGCGCCGGCTACGCCGCCGGTACCACTCTCCACGAGGCGTTGGTCCATGCGATCAACGAGGTCATCGAGCGTGACGCGTGGTCCTGTCAACTCGCCCGCAGCTACTTCGGCATGGGTGAGCCGGACCTGGTGGTGGTCGATCCGGCGACGCTCACGACGGAGCTGCGGGGCCTGGCCGACGACGTGGAGAAGCTGACCGGCGCGCCGATCCTCATCGTGTCGATCACCTGCGACACCGGGGTGCCCGCCTACGTGGTCTGCGACGGCAGCGCCGACGAGGTGATCCGTCTCATCGGCAGCGGCGCCTCGCCGGTCCGCGCCTACGCCCTCCAACGCGCGTTGCTGGAGTATCTCCAGGTACGCACCATGTTCCAGCACGGGCCGGTGAACGCGGACACCGAGGCGGGGCAGATCACCTCCGCACTGGCCCGCTATCCCCGGCACCTGGCCGCCGCCCGCTTCGACGTCCGCAAGTTGCCCCGACGCACCGAGCCCTTCCGTCCCGAGGACGGGTTGCCCGTCGAGGCCACGCCCGAGCAACTGCTCCGCCATCTGGTCGATCGGCTGGCCGCGGTCGGGGTGCACGCCTACCACCGGGTGCTCACCCGGCCGGGATCCATCACCGTGGTCGACGTGGTGGCACCGGGGCTCGAACTGCTGGACAAGGCACGTGCGGGTTACCCGGTGCTGCCGACCGGTCGGCTCGGTGCGGCCATGGCCGGGCAGGGAGGCGCACGGCCATGAGACTCGTCCTCGTCGCGCCCCCGTGGAACAGCCTCTACCGGCCGTCCATCCAGGTCGCCTCGCTGATCGCGTTGGCCGCCAGGTCCGGGGGCGGTCCCGTGACCGCCGAGTACATCTACCTGGACTGGTTCGAGTTCGCCGTCAAGGAGCTGGACTGCGAGCCGGCGCGGTTCGCCGCCGTCTACGACACCATCGGCGAGGAACTCTACGGCCTCGGCGTGGGTGACTGGATCTTCGGGCGCGGCCTGCCCGCGGCGCGCGACGAGGACGAGGAGGCCGCCCGTGCCGAGTACGCCGGATTCCTGCGCGCCCGCGGCGTCTCCGCCGAGTTGGTGGACCTCGTGCTGGCGATGCGTGCCAGCGCGCCCCGGTTCGTCGCCGACACCGCCGACCGGCTCCTGGACACCGGCGCCCAGGGGTTCGGATTCACCACCTCGTTCAGCCAACTGGTGCCCGCCCTGGCGGTCGGCCGGGCCATCAAGGACCGGGCCCCCGACCGGCTGGTCTTCCTCGGCGGTGCCAACTGCGACCGGCCGATGGGCGAGGCGGTCATGCGCGCCTACCCGTTCGTGGACCTGGTCGTGCAGGGTGAGGGGGAGGCCGCGGTCGCCGCGCTGTGCGCGGCCGAGGACCCAACCGTGCCGATCTCGGCACCGGGGGTGGTGACACGCGCCGGCACCCGGCTGGTGGTCAGCACGCCGGTCGTGCAGTCGGTCGACGCCGTGCCGGTGCCCCGCTACGACGACTACTTCCGCCGGCTGGCGGAGCTTCCCTGGAGCGAGCTGATCCGTCCCCACGTGGCGCTGCCGTTCCAGATGTCACGCGGCTGCTGGTGGGGCGAGAAGATGCACTGCACGTTCTGTGGCGAGAACGGCAGCGGCATGCCGTACCGCAGCAAGCCGGGCCGGCAGCTGGTGCACACCCTGCGTGAGCTGACCGAGCGGCAGGGGGTGCTCGACACGTACGCGGTGGACACCATCCTCGCCAAGGACGACAACGGACTGGTCGAGCTGGCCGAGGCCGAGGTGGACGTCACCACCTTCTTCGAGGTCAAGGCCAATCTGGGACCCAGGGCGCTCGGGCAGCTCCGGGCGGCCGGGGTGATGACCGTGCAGCCGGGCATCGAGAGCCTCAGCACCGGGTCGCTGAAGCTGCTCCGCAAGGGTGCCACCGCCTTCCACAACCTGCGTTTCCTGGTGCTCTGCCGCGAGCTGGGCATCGAGGTCGGCTGGAACCTGCTCTCCGCGATGCCCGGGGAGCAGGCGGAGATGCTGGAGGAACAGCTTCGACTGATCCCCTTCCTGTCGCACCTGGACCCGCCGTCCACGGTGAGCAAGGTCCGCGTCGACCGCTACAGCCCCTACTTCGAGAGGCCGGACGAGTTCGGGATCGAGCTGCGCGGGCCCGAGGCGAAGTACCGCTTCGTCCACCCGGGCGACGACGTGGACCGGGAGACGCTCGCCTACTCGTTCGACCACGCCGAGCCGGACGCCACCGACGGCGCACTGCTGCTGACCCTGCGCCGGCGGCTGGGCGCCCGGGTCGGACTGTGGAAGAAACTGCACCCGCAGAGCCGCTTCACCTACCGCCTCGGCCCCACCGTCACGGCGGTCCACGACCACCGTCCGCACGTCGGACGGGGTCGGGAGGTGCTACGGGGCTGGGAGAACGTCCTGTTCCGTGGGCTGACGCACGGGGGTCGGATCACCGGGTCGGTGGCGGCGGCCGTCGAGGCGGGTGCCACCCCGGAGCAGGCCCACGAGAAGCTGACCGAGTGGTCCGTCCGCGGCTGGGTGTTCCTGGAGGCGCCGCAGGGTCTGGTCCTGGCCGTACACGACAGCGGGCGCGACGAACTGGGTCGGGCGATGGCCTTGGGAGGGCGTAGTGCAGCAGCGTGACCTGGAACCGTTCGAGACCACGTCCGCCGACGGCGCCCGGTTGCGCGGCATGCGCAGGCCGGGGACGGGGACACCGGTGGTGCTGGTGCACGGGGTGGCGATGGACTGGCGGATCTGGGCCGACTCGGGGTTCCTCGACGCTGTGCCCGACGCCGACCTGCTCGCCCTCGACCTGCGGGGGCGGGGGGCCAGCGAACGCGTCGGCCTGCCGCAACGGCACGGTATCGACCGGCACGTCGAGGACGTCCGGGCGGTGATGGACCTCTTCGGGCATCCCGAGTACACGGTGTTCGGTGTCTACTTCGGCGGGCGGACGGCCCTGCGGGTCGCCGCCGACGATTCGAGGGTCACCCGGGCGTACTCCTTCTGCGCGCACGCCGAGGAGGTGGAACTCCCCGACGACGCGGTCGAGGAGGAGGCGGCGGCGATCGAGGCCCCCGACGGACACCGCTACCTGACCGACCACTTCCACCGGGTCGGCGCGCCGGACTGGATGGTCGACGCGTGCCGTCGGGTCGATCTGCCGGAGCTGGCGGCGGTCACCCGCGGCCTGTGGTACGGCTCTGCCCGGGCCGTCCAGCGTCGGGACCCCGGCCAGGACCTCGTGCTCGTCACCGCCGAGAGCGACCCCGAACTCGACGTCTTCACCGCGGGTGAGCGCCGCCTCGGTGCCCGGATCTGGTTGGTCGACAGCCCCACCCGGGTGCGGGCGGCCCACCGCCTCGCCGAGGTCGGAGCGCGCGTGGCGACCGAGATCGCCGGGCATGCCGCTGGTACGGGTGCCCGATGACGCCCAGCCAGGACGCGCAGTGGCGGCTGCGGGTCGGCCTGCTGCCCGCCGGCGATCCGCAGGCCGACGCGTTGCGGGCCCTCGCGACCCGGCCCCGCGCCCACCGCATTCCCGCCGTCGCGCCGGTCGGGCCGGACACCGGCCGCCCCGGACCGGTACGGGATCTGGTGGTCGAGGACGGAGTCCTGGTGCACGGGCCGCCCGGTGACGGACCGGCCCGGTGGTACGCCCTGCCGGGCTTCGTGGACGCGCACGCGCACGTGTCGTCGTCCGGTGACCTGGTCGGTCTGCTCACCCACGGCGTGACGGCGTACCGCCAGATGTGGGGCGAGCCCGCACACCGCTACGCGGCGGGCGTGCACCGGGCCCGGACCGCCGTGGTGCCCCGCGCCTGGGTCAGCACGGCGGTGGTCGACGGCCCGGCCACCCGGGTGCCGGGCGGGGCGATGGTGGTGGACGACCGGCACTCGGCCGACCACGTGCTCAACGAGGCTCTTGGCTTCGGCTTCGACGGCATCAAGGTCTATGACGACGTGGAACCTGCCTGGTTCGCGGCGATCACCGCCGCCGCCGACCGGGTGGGTCTCCCGGTGGTCGGACACGCCCCCGAACGGGTGCCGATCGCCGAGGCGCAGGCCGCGATGTGGTCCACCGAACATCTCTACGGTCTGGTGCCCAACATCTTCCGGCTCCCCGGTGACCAGCGGTGGCAGGTCCTTTCCGCCGCTGTCGACCGGGTGGAGGCGGAGGCCGCCGCCCGGGTCGAGGGGTACGCCGGACGTTTCGTCTGTCCCACCCTGGTCACGTGGCGGGCGTTGACCGGCGAACGGCGGTGGACGCGTCCCTCGCCCACCGCCCTGGCTCTGGCCGACGCGGGTCGGATGCAGTCCTGGACCGTGGCCGCCCGCGGGGCCCTCGGTCTCGACCGCGCTGCGGCAGCCGAGCGTGGCGGGCTGGTGGACCGGCTCGGTGGCCTGGTCCGCGCCGTCGCCGATGCGGGGGCACGCGTGCTGGTCGGCACCGACTGCGGCAACCCGTTCGTGGTTGCGGGTCCGTCGTTTCACAAGGAACTGGCCGAGTTGTCCCGCGCGGGAATCCCCTTCGCCGCGGTGCTGCAGGCGGCCACCGGAGCGGCCCACGCCGCGATGCGTCGGGGCCCGGCCGCGACCACCGAGGCCGATCTGGTGCTCTACCGGCGGCTGCCGACCACGGTGGCCGACCTCACCCGTCCCGACGCCGTCCTGGTCGACGGCGTCCTGCTCGACGCCGGGGATCTCGACGAACTCTGGTCCCTGCGACTGACCACCGCCGGGCTGAACGCCGGGGTCTGGCCCCGGGGCAGGCTCGACCCGGTGCCCGCCCTATCACGGGAGAAGGAGAGAGCTGGTGCAGGCTGACAGGTGCCCGGTCACCGGGGCCACCGCCGCGACGGCGAGGGACTCGGTCGACTTCGACTTCTTCGCCGCGCCGCAGGCGTACCGGCGCGTCGCGGCGGAACACGCCCGCGACGGCGCGTTCCACAGCTCGCACGGCAGCAGCTTCTGGGCCCTGTCCACCTACGAGGGGATCTGCGCCGCGTTCCGCGACGAGGACACCTTCAGCGTGTCCCGGGTCAGCGCCGCTGAGGGTGCCGAGGACGAGCGCTGGATCCCACTGACGATCCAGGGTCGCGCCCACAACGAGTGGCGGCGACACCTGGCGGCCTGGTTCACCCCGCAACGGGCCCGGGATCTGACCCCCGTGATCCGGGCGAACGCCCGGCGGCGTATCGAGGCGTTCGTCGACCGGGGCGAGGTCTCCTTCTCCGACGAGTTCGCCCGCCCGTACGTGCTGGAGAACCTCATGCTGGCGGCCGGGTGGCCGCGGGCGGACCTCGATCACCTGCTCGCCATCAACGTGGCGATGATCCGGTCCCGGGAGGCGCCGGACCCACGCCAGGCGTTCAACGCCGAGACCGCGTTCCCCGCGCTCCAGGAGTACGTGCGGCGGCACGTGGCGCGGCGTCGTGCGGAGCCGGTCGAGGGAGACCTGACCACTGCCACCTTCGATTGGGACATCGACGGCTCCCCGGTCAGCGACGCCGACCGGGAGTCCCTGCTCACGGTCCTCTTCCTGGCCGGGGTCGACTCCACCGTCAACCACATGGCCAACGGCATCCAGCATCTCGCCCACCACCCCGGGGACCGGCGCCGGTTCCTGCGCGAGCCGCAGATCCGGCCGGCTGCGGTGGAGGAGTTCCTCAGGGTGAACTCCTGCATGTATCCCGGTCGGCTGGCCACCCGGGAGGGTGCGGGCGGGGTGGCCTCCCCGGGGGACACGGTGCTGCTGCCGCTGGCCCTGGCGAACTACGACCCGGCGGTCTTCCCGGATCCGGAGCGGGTCGACTTCGACCGGACGCAGAATCCCCACATCGCCTTCGGTACCGGTCACCACCAGTGTCTCGGTGCCGCCTACGCCCGCGCGCAGATCCTCACCGCCTGGGAGGAGTGGCACGAGATGATCCCCGACTACCGGCTGCCCGAGCCGACGGTGGAACCACCCTTCCTCCGTAACGTCTACGACCTGCGCATCATCTGGTGATGACGTGATGAGCGACGCTGGCCGCGCGGCACTCGTCTCGATGCCCTGGAACAACGTCCACCGTCCGTCGATCCAGATCGGCACCCTGCGGGCGGTGGCCGAGGCGGAGGGCTGGGAGGTGGTTTCCGACTACGCGTACCTCAGCTTCTACGCCCTGGCCGGACGGATGCTCGGCCTGTCCCCGGACGACTGGGCGGCGGCCTACACGCGGGTCGCCGAGGGCCTCTACCACCTGTCGGTCGGCGACTGGGTGTACGCCCGGCGGGCGGCCGGCGACGCCGAGCGCGCCGCCTACTACACGCTGCTGCGGGAGCGGGGAATCACCGAGCGGGAGATCGCGCTGGTCGACGCGTTGCGCGCGGTCGCCGACCGGCACGTGGTCGAGACCGCTGAGGGACTGCTCCGGGCCGCGCCGCAGGTCATCGGGTTCACCACGACGTTCAGCCAGAACGGTCCGACGCTCGCGGTCGCGGAACGGCTACGTGCGCAGGGGTACACCGGGACCATCGTGCTCGGCGGCAGCAACTGCGAAGGGCCGATGGGCCGTACCCTGCTGGCGAAGTTCCCGGCGGTCGACGCCGTGGTGGACGGGCCGGGCGAGGACGCCTTCGTCGCGTTGCTGCGGCAGGTCGCGGCGGGTGGCCCGCTCGCGGCGACCGGTCGCCTGGTGGTACGCGGGCAGGACGCCGCGTCCACGTCCCGAGCGCTGCCGGCCCGGCGCACCACCGCGCAGCTCGTGGTGCCCCGGCCCAACTACGACGGCTTCTTCGAGCAGCTGCGGGAGGTCGGCCTGCACGCTCTGGAGCCCGACATCACGCTTCCGGTGGAGTTCTCCCGGGGCTGCTGGTGGGGGGCGAAGACGCACTGCACGTTCTGCGGGCTCAACGGTGCCACCATGGAGTTCCGCAGCAAGCACCCGGACTCGGTGGCCGAGGAACTGCACCACCTGATGGACCGTTACGGGGTGCTCGACTTCTTCGCCGTGGACAACATCCTCGACCTGGGCTACCTGGAGACGGCGCTGCCCCGGGTGGAGCAGATGCGGACGGACCACTCGCTCTTCTTCGAGGTGAAGGCGAACATGGACTGGGCGCAGATCCGGGCGATCCGGCGGGCGGGGGTCCGTTCGGTCCAGCCCGGGATCGAAAGCCTCAGCACCGAGGGACTGCGGGCGTTGAAGAAGGGCGCCACCGCGATGCAGAACGTCCGGTTCCTGCTGGGCTGCGCGGAGTTCGGGGTGCTGCCGGTGTGGAACATCCTCACCGGGTATCCCGGGGAGACCCCCGCGTCCCTGCTGTCCCAGCTCAACCTCGTGGCCTCGCTGACCCACCTGGAGCCGCCCGACGCGGACATCCTCGCCGTCCACTTCGACCGGTTCAGCCCGTACGTGGAACGGCCCGGGTCGTTCGGGTTGACCCTGTCGCGTCCCTTCCCCGGTTACCGGTTCGCCTATCCGGGGCTCTCCGACGAGGAGCTCTGGGACATCGCGTACCACTTCGAGGGTGACTTCCACGACGACGCGCGCAACGAGGAGCTGCGCCACCGGCTGGCCGCCCGGGTGCGGCTGTGGAAGGCGCACCGGCACACCGCCCGTTTCACCTACCGGCTCGGCTTCAGCTCGGTCGCCCTCGACGAGCAGCGGCCGGGTCTGCCAGCGGGTCAGACGGTCCTCACCGGTGACGAGGCCCGGCTGTTCCGTGCCCTGATCGGGGGTACCCGCTTCCGCGACCTCCAGGCCCGGCACTGGTCCGGCACGCGCTGGGAGCCGACACTGGAGTTGCTGCACGCCTGGCAGCGCCGACGTTGGGTGTTCATCGAGGGGGCCAAGGTGATCGCCCTGGCGGTGCGGCACCGTCCCTCGGCGTACCGCACACCACCGGCGGAGAGCACTCCCCGCCGGGCCCGGACGCAGCCGCCTGTCGTGTTGGAGGCACCGACGGTCCGTGGTTGAGTCGACGGCCGTGGCACCGGCGGTTCGGCCGGTGTGACGGGGTGCGACTGCTAGGTTATCGACAGTGGACAGATTCGGGAGTGGTCCGGCCGTGGTGGCCGCCCGCCCGACGACGCAGAGGTGAGGTGTCCGGTGCCCCCGGCCGACGAAGAGCCGCAGACCGACTCCGCTGACCGTCCGCCGTCCTGCGGGGACATCGTCGGCCTGCTGGCCGAGCCGGCCCGGCGGTCGGCGTTCGCCGCGCTCGTGCTCGGGGCGCGCACCGTGGGGTCGGTGTCCGAGCAGACCGGGCTCACCCCCAAGGCCACCGCGGGCGCTCTGCGTCGGCTGGTGGACGGCAGGATCGTCGCCGAGGACCGGGCCACCAACACGTACGCCTTGGTGGACGACGCCTTCCGCCGTGCGGTCCAGGCCGAGGTCCGGGTTGCCGGCCGCAGTGGCGGGGACGGCGCGGGAGCCTACTTCCGTCGTGGCCGCATCACCGCCATTCCCGGGGACGCCGAGGTGCGGGCCCGGGTGCTGGCCGTGGTGGTCGACACCTTCTCCCCCGGAGAGGTCTATCCCGAGGCCCGGGTCAACGCCCTCTGCGGCGAGTGGTTCGACGACTGGGTGGCCCTGCGTCGTGCCCTGGTGGACGAGGGGCTGCTCACGCGCAACCAGGCCGGCACCGCCTACGAGCGCGCCTGACCCGTGCCGGGCGTGATCGTGACCCCGGTAGCCGACGCCCGGCCCGCCGACGTGGTGGCCCTGCCCTGGCACCACGGCACGCGTCCGGGGACGTTCGCCCTCCGTCGCGGGTTCACCGGCCGCGCCGGTCAGGTCGTCGCCGAACCGGGCCCGGACGGTCGGATGGTGCTGCTCAACGTCGGCCTGGGTCCCGCCGGGACAGCGACCCCGGCGACCTTCCGCCGGGCGGCGGCCGCTGCCGTCCGGGCCGCCGGCCCAGCCCGTGCCCTGCGGCTGGACCTCGCCGAGACGACGGAGGGCCCGGTGTCCGCGGGTGCCCGTGCCCGTGCGGTGGCCGAGGGTGCGGTGCTGGCCGCCTACCGCTACGACCGCCACCGCTACGGTGCTGCTCCTCCGCCCCTGGGTGAGATCACCATCCGCACCGCGCACCCCGGTGCGGTGGCCGAGGGCGTCGCGGTCGCCGATGCCGTCTGCCTCGCGCGGGATCTGGTGAACAGCCCCGGCGGCGAACTGGGCCCGACGGAGTTCGGTCGGCGCGTCACCGGCCTCGCCGGTGGTGCGCTGTCCTGCGTCGTGCACCACGGCGAGGCGCTGCACACCCTGGGCATGGCGGGTCTGCTGGCGGTGGCCCGAGGTTCGGCCGAGCCGCCATGCCTGGTGGAACTCCGGTACGACCCTCCGATGCCCGGACGAAGGGTCACCCTGGTGGGCAAGGGGATCACCTTCGACTCGGGCGGGCTCTGCCTGAAGAGCCCACCCGAGATGCGGGGGATGAAGGCCGACATGGGCGGGGCCGCAGCCGTCGTCGGTGCGGTCTCCGCCGTGGCTGCCCTGCGCCTGCCGGTGGGGCTGCGGGCGCTGCTCCCGCTCGCCGAGAACATGCCCGGCCCGGCGGCCCTGCGCCCGGGGGACGTCGTCCGGCATGCCGACGGGACGACCACGGAGGTCCTGAACACCGACAACGAGGGCCGGGTGGTGCTGGCCGACGCTCTGCTGCTGGCCCGCGACCCTGCCCCGGACGTCCTGATCGACGTGGCGACCCTGACGGCGGCGGTGCCGCACGCGCTCGGGACCCGCGCGGCGGCCTACTTCGCCCGGGACGATTCGTTGGCCGCCGAGGTGTCGGCCGCCGCCGCCCGGTCCGACGAGCTGTTCTGGCGTCTCCCGCTGTGGGAGTCCGAGCGGCGTCACCTCAGATCGTCGGTGGCGGATCGGGCGAACGCCGCCTACCGCCCTGGCGACGCGATCCAGGCGGCGCTCTTCCTCCGGGAGTTCGTGGGGCCACGGCTCCCCTGGGTCCATGTCGACCTCGGGGCAGCCGCGTTCAACGACGAGGCCGCCTTCGACGAGACCCCGCACGGGGGCACGGGCTTCGGCGTACGGACCCTGGTGGAGTTTCTGCGCGGTCCGCAGTAGGGCGTCCCCGGTCGCGGCGGGGCGCGATGGCTGGTTCATTCCGGCGGACGCGTCCCGGTCCCGCGCCGCGACGACGTGGACTTTTCGTGGTTCAAGTTCCCGCAGTCCTTCGACGGCCAGTTCTTCGCCACCGAGTTGGGCCGGGGCTGGATCAAGCCCATCCACGTCAACGCCGACGGCTCCCGGGGCGCCATCGACACGTCGTTCCCCTGGACCGGCAAGCAGGTCATGGGCTCCGCATTCGGCCCGGACGGCGCGCTGTACGTACTCGACTACGGCACCGGCTACTTCAACGATGACGCCATCGGCGTCGGCAACACCGCCCCGACCGTCACCATCACCGGCCCGGCGAACGGCTCGCTCTTCTCTTACGGCGACACGGTGCCGTTCAGCATCCGCAGTCCATCCTCATGGATCCATGTATGGGTGACAGGTCGCGCGCTCGTTTCGCCCGTTTCTGGATCGGTGGCCAGGACCTTGTCCCCCACCCGCACGTCGCTGATGGGCTTCGACGATCCGTCGGCCATGAGGACCCGCGTCTCGCCACCGAAGCTGCAGAGCGCCTTGCCGGAGTCACAGAGCGCCTCACCGATCGTGCCGGCCGCCTTGAGTTTTCCGATCGGCACGAACCTGGCGGCCGTCGGCCCATGGTCCCGAGGAGACCGTCGTACACCTGCTGTCTCCGCACGGCACCACGCTTGTCCCCCGCGAGAGCTACCTGCAGGTGTCCACCGCACGGTGACGATTCCCGGCTCGTGAATCCCTAGCGTTCCAGGTGACCGCGGCACTCCGGCCGCGCACCTCGCAAAGGAACCCGTCATGCGTGTGTGGAAGCAGGTCCTCGCCGTCGCGGCAGCCGGTCTCGTCGGCAGCCGGGCCGTCGCGACGGTGCAGGACGACCCCTGGCTCACCCTGCTCCTCGGCACGGCGACCGCCGTGGCCGCGCTCCTCGCGTACCAATGGGTGGTGCGCCGTACCGAACGACGGGACGTCACGGAACTGGCCCGGGCCGGCGCCGGCACCCGGGTCGTCCGGGGAACGTTGATCGGGTTCGCCATGTTCGCCGCCGTCATCGTCACCATCGCCCTGCTGGGCGGCTACCACGTGCACGGCCTGGGTTCGGTGACCGGCGTGGTGGGACTGTTCGGGTTCATGGCGGCCGCGGCCGTGACCGAGGAGTTGCTCTTCCGGGGCCTGCTGTTCCGCCTCGTCGAGGAACGCCTCGGGACCTGGCTCTCGCTGCTGGTGACCGGTGTGCTGTTCGGCCTGATCCACCTGGCCAACCCCGACGCGAGCGTGTGGGGCGCGACCGCCATCACGATCGAGGCGGGCTTCATGCTCGCCGCCTGCTACGCCGCCACCCGCACCCTGTGGGTGCCGATCGGGCTGCACTTCGGGTGGAACTTCGCCGCCGCGGGGATCTTCAGCGTCGTGGTCTCCGGCAACGGCGAGTCGAGGGGGCTGCTGGACGCCACCATGTCGGGCCCGACGCTGCTCAGCGGCGGCGACTTCGGGCCGGAGGCCAGCCTGTACACGGTGCTGGCGGGGCTGGCGCTGACCGTGGTGTTCCTGGGGCTGGCCCACCGCCGGGGTCGCATCGTCCCGCGTCGCCGCCCGGTCGACGCGCCGGCGGCAGACGCTACCGTCTCCTGATGGTCGACCTGCGGACGCTTACGGACCGGTGGCGGCGCTGGCCCGTCACGGTCCGGGACCTCCCGCTGGCGCTGCTGATCGCCCTCGCCTGCGCGCCGGTGCCGGTGCTGCAGGACCGCAGCACGCAACTCGGCGACCTGCCCGGCCGTCCGTTCGACGCGCTGGCCGTGGTGGCGATCGCCCTGGAGTGCCTTCCGCTGGCCGTCCGCCGGCGATGGCCCGGGAGCTGCCTCGCCCTGGTGTCCCTCGGCTTCGCCATCGACCAGCTGCGCGCCTACCACACGGTCGCGGGCGCCGCGCTGGCCGTCGCGTTGCTGAGCGCCGGCGTCCACCTGGAACGTCGTCGGCGCACCACCCTGGTCGTGGGCTCCGCCGCGTACGTCGCCCTGGCCGTCGCCCTGCACCGGCAGGGGTCGACGGAGGGCCTGGGTGGTTTCCTCACCTTCTACCTGGCGTTGGTCCTCGCCTGGGGGGCCGGTGCCTGGCTGCGGCAGAGCCGGGCCGCCGAGGCCGAGCGCCGCCAGCGGGCCGCCGCGGCCGCCCGGGCCACCGAACGCGCCCGCATCGCCGGTGAACTGCACGACATCGTGACCCACCACGTGACGGCGATGGTCGTGCAGGCCGAGGCGGCGCGCTACCTGACGGCCGCCCCGGACCGCCTCGACACCACCCTCACCGCCATCAGCGACACCGGCCGGCGTGCCATCACCGACCTGCGGATCCTGCTCGACCTGCTCAACCCCGACCACGACGCCGACCCGCGCGTGCCGTCCGTCGGGGAGCTGACCGCGCTGGTCGAGCAGACCCGGCAGGCCGGGCAGCCGGTGCAGTTCACCCAGCAGGGCCGCCGGGCAGAACATGTCGGCAGCGCGGAGGCCGCCGCCTACCGGGTCGTGCAGGAGGCGCTGACGAACGCCCTGAAGTACGCCCACGGCAGCCGCACCGCCGTGCACGTCCACCACGGGAAGAGGGAGATCACGGTGGAGATCAGCACCGACGGCCCGGGTACGCACCCCGCAGGCCCGGGTGGGAGCGGACGCGGCCTGGCCGGGCTGCGCGAACGCGTCACCGTCCTCGGCGGCGAGTTCAGCGCGCAGCGCCGGAACGGTGACGGCTTCGTCGTCCGGGCCCGCATCCCCACCGGTGACGCGTCGTGACCGCGCCGATCCGGGTGCTGGTCTGCGACGACCAGGCGCTGATCCGTACCGGCTTCGCGACGATCATCGGCGCTCAACCCGACCTGGCGGTGGTGGGCGAGTGCGGGAACGGGCGCGAGGCGGTCGACCTCGCCGGCCGACTGCGCCCGGACGTGGTGGTGATGGACGTCCGGATGCCGGTCCTCGACGGCATCGCGGCGACCCGCCTGCTGGCCGGTGTCGGGGCGGCCCACCCGGTCAAGGTGCTCGTGGTGACGACGTTCAACCTCGACGAGTACGTCTACGAGGCGCTGCGCGCCGGAGCGAGCGGCTTCCTACTCAAGGACGCCCCACCCGCGCAGCTGCTGCACGGCATCCGCACCATCGCCGGCGGGGCCGCGCTGCTGGCGCCCGAGGTGACCCGGCAGCTCGTCGGCCGGTACGCGGCACGCATCCGTCCCGCCGAGGGCACGCCGAACGACGTGGGACTTACCCGTCGCGAGTTGGAGGTGCTGCGCCTGATCGCCGACGGCCTGTCCAACGGAGAGATCGCGGCCCGGCTGGTGATCAGTCAGGAGACCGTCAAGACGTACGTGTCGCGCATCCTCACCAAACTCGACCTACGCGACCGCGTGCAGGCGGTGGTGTACGCGTACCGGACCGGGTTGGTGACCTGAACGCGGTCAGGCGACACCCATCGCCCGCACCCACGCCGACACTGCGCCCGGACCGCCCGCCGCACCGGCGAGCCTGCCGGCCGCCCCTCGTCCGGCAACGAACTGTGACCGCCCGTCGGTCACGGTCCGTTCCGGGCGTCCGGGGCAACGGACCGCCCAGGAAATCCCGTTGAGCGGGACCGGCCGCGGTGACACCATGGCCGGCCAACCGACCGGCCGGAGGAGACGACGACGAACGTACGGGGCGAACTGGTCACGCTGCGGGCGATGGGACCGGACGACGCGTCGGCGCTGTGGCGCTGGAACCATGACCCCGCCGTCGTACGTTGGATGAGCGCCGGCTACCCGCAGACCGAGGACCGGGTGCGGACCTGGCTGACCGAACGGCCCCGCAACGACTACGGCGACGTGCTGTTCTGCGTCGAGGTCACCACGGGCGGCCAGCTGATCGGCCTGGTCCGGTTGCACGGCGCCGAGGCGGAGACCGGCTGCGCCGAACTGGACATCTACCTGGGGGAACAGGACCACTGGGGCAAGGGGTACGGCACCGACGCGATGCGCACCGTGTGCCGGTACGGCTTCGACCACATGCGCCTGCACCGGATCACGCTGACCGTGGTGACCGAGAACCTTGCCGCCCACCACGTGTACCGGAAGGTGGGCGTCGTCGACGAGGGCCGGTTGCGGCAGTCCTTCCGCCGCGACGGCCGGTGGTACGACAAGTTCGTGATGGGGCTGTTCGCCGACGAACTGCGCTGAGGTCCGTCCGGGCACGGCGCCGATCTGGTGGGCGATCTGTTCATCGTCGCTCTTCTCTCCGGCGGGCGTCAGGGGCGGGAACGCGGTTCAGGCGCGGGGATGATCGGTGGCAGCCGCGGTGTCACGGGCGGCATCGAGATTCGCTCGCAGGGCTTCCACCTTCGCCGTGGCGTACGCGTGGGAATCCGACCCCAGCACCAGGCGCAGGGGCCCTCCCCCGGCGACGACCTTCTCGATCATCCGCTCGGCGGCTTTGACGGGGTCGCCGAGCTGGTTGCCCTGCAGCTTGAGGTGACTGTGCACCATCTCGCGGATGGCCGGGTAGGCGTCCGAGGGCGCCGCAGGCAGTGCCAGTGCATCGGTGGTCAGGAAATCGGTGCGGAGATAGCCCGGTTCGACGATGGTGACCTCGACGTTGAAGTCCGCGACCTCGGCCGCCAACGCCTCGCTGATCCCTTCCACGGCGAACTTGCCGGCGCAGTACAGCGCCCAGCCCGGCACGGCGGTGAGACCCAGAACGGATGACACGGTGACGACGTGACCGCTGCGCTGGCCGCGCAGGACCGGCAGGGCGGCCCGCAAGACGTTCCAGACTCCGACGACCTGTACGTCGAGCATGTCGCGGACGTCGTCCGGGCTGGCCTCCTCAACGGCACCGAGGTAGCCGTAGCCGGCATTGTTGACGACCACGTCGAGGCCGCCGAAGCGCGAGACGGTCTCCTCGACCGCGCGTCCGACGGCGTCGGAGTCACGGAGGTCGACGTTGAGGGCGAGCAGCTTCGAGGTGTCCACGCGGCCGTCGAGCGCAGTCGTCAGGCGCTCGACGGTGCGGGTGGTGGCGGCGAGGTTGTCACCGCGCTGTAGTACCTGAACAGCCAGTTCCAGGCCGAGGCCGCGCGACGTACCGGTCACGAACCAGGTGGCCGGGCGATCGGTGGGGATACTCATGGGGGGTCCTTCCGGGGGGTGTCGTCTCGCCGAGCCATTCGGCGAGATCGGTATGAGTTCAACTGTGTCCGTTGCGCGGCCGTCGTGGGCGGTCATCTCGAGCCCTTCCAGACCTGGGAATGCGCTGCCTAGGACTCCTAGGTCCACCCAGCCCGCCGGCCCGCGAGGCACAATGGGCCCATGCCCGCCATCAATCGCGAGCTCGCCGATTTCCTGCGACGGGCCCGCAGCAAACAGGATCCGCGGCGAGCCGGCCTACCGACAGACGCCCGTGTGCGCCGCGTGCCGGGCCTGCGCCGCGAAGAAGTGGCGCTGCTCGCCGGGGTCTCGACGGATTACTACGCCCGCCTTGAACAGGGACGTCGCATCGTGCCCTCGCCGGCGGTGATCGACGCGCTCGCACGCGCGCTCAACCTCGATCCGGCCGGCCGGAGCCACCTCGAGGACCTCATCGGCGCAGGCTCGACCGAATCGCCGCGCGGTCGCACAAGGGGAGCCGTGCCGGGGGTGCAACGGATTCGGCCCGGCGTGCAGCAGCTCCTGGACAACCTCGACACGGTGCCGGTACTCGTCCTCGGCCGCGGCAGCCACGTGCTGGCCGCGAACCGGCTGGCTCGGGCGCTGCTCGCCGACTTCGAGCAGATGCCAGCACGCGAACGGAACTACGCCCGCTGGATACTCCTCGACCCCGGAGCCCGGGAACTGTTCGTCGACTGGGACCAGCAAGCAAGAGCCGCCGTGGAAAGCCTGCGCCTCGAGTTCGGCGCCCATCCGAACGACCGAACGCTAACCGAGCTCATCGACGACCTACGCACGCAGAGTCCCGAGTTCGACCAATGGTGGAACGAGCACCGGGTCTACCAGCGCACCTACGGGACCAAGCGACTTCGCCACCCGGTCGTCGGCGACCTGTCGATCGACTACGAAACACTCACCCTGCCCGGCGACAAAGAGACCACCATGTTCCTCTACAGCACCGAACCCCATTCACCCTCCCAACGCGCCTTGAACCTGCTCGCGAGTTGGTCGCTGAGCCCTGCATCGATCCGGCACGCCCCGCCGACCTGAAACACCATCGGGACCTGTTCGGAAGTGGAACGCGCCCGGGGCGCAGGTGATGTTGCGGGTGGGCAATACTCCGGTCGTCAGGTAGGCGTTGACGGCGCGCAGCGGCTACAGTCCGGGAAGATCTCGTGCCCCGTGGCCCTCCTGACCCTGACCAGCTCACGCTGGTCGTGGCCGTGCCGGTGGGCGCGGTCACCGCCCGGCGACGCATCAGCCGCACCGAGGGTGACGCCACCGTGCTGGCGGCGGTATGGCATACGGCGTCGCCTCAGCGGTCACCCAGACCCTCAGCGCGCAGATCACCGACGCGGGCCTCGCCGCCATGATCGCACCGGCCGGGTTCATCTCGGTACTGGCCATCGCCGGGCTCCACGTCGCCGGAGTGTGGCTCACGCAGCTCTCCTACCGCCACGGCCTCGCCGCGCCGCTGGCGGTCAGGCACCGTGGTCGACCCGGTCGCAGCAACCACCATCGGCATGCTGCTGCTCGGCGAGACCCTACGTGGCGGCACGACCGGCGTTCTCATCGTCGTCGTCTGCGTCGCCGGCCTCACCGTGGCCGTCCGGCAGCTCTCTGTGGCGCAGCAACTCGTTCAAGGCGCCGCTGACCGGACAGACAAAACACCCAGCCCGGGCAGGAGGTAACGAGCCCCCACACCCCTCCGTGACCGCCGATGGTGAGACAGGCCCGGCGGCCAGCAACCCGGGCGACGCCGGGGCGGTGACGGCCCGAGGGGTGACCGGACGAACGCCGTGGCCACGCCAGGTTGCCGGACCTCGGTTCAGATCATGCCGGTACGCAGCGCGTAGGCGACCGCGTGGGAGCGGTTACGCAGCCTGAGCCGGTGGGTGACCCCGTAGATGACGTTCTTGACGGTCCGCTCCGAGTAGCAGAGCTTTCCGGCGATCTCGCCGGTGTCGAACCCGTCCGCCATCAACCGCAGCACGTCGACCTCGCGCGGGGTCAAGCCGGAGGCGTTGAGACCGTTCGGGGCGAGCACCTCGCGCTGCAGCCGCTCGATGTGCTTGAGCAGCTCACCCACCAGATTCGTCGGCATGACGCCGCCACCACCGGCCGCAGCCGACACGCTGTGCGCCAGCCGTTCGCCGGTGACCGCCGCACGCGGCAGGATGGCCACCACTCGGCATTCCACCGCAGCGAGAAGCTCACTCTCGGTTATCTCGCGCAGTACGAGAACCACCGGTAGACCCGTCTCGACGGCCGAACGGCGCAGCATCGCCACCACGTCCACAGTCAACTGCTCGCAGCCGAACACGAGCACCTGCGCCCGGGCGCGATCGTCGGCGGGCAGCAGCTCGATCGTCGGGCAGGAACTCAGGAAGCTGGCGAGTCCCGCGTAGCTGATCGGGTCTGACGCCTGTAGGACCAGCCGAACCTGTTCCACTGAAACCTCCGCATGTCATGGGTGCGAGGAGAGTCTCCGAAAGGGTTCTTCAGAAAATCTCCACGCGGCTTCACCACTGCCCCGTCCGCCGTGAAGGTTCGCGCCGACACGGCTCAGCGGCGGAGGCGACCATCCGCGTCCGGGGGCGCCAGCCGCGCCCGGCGCAGCGCCTCGATGTACTTGGGGATCTCCGTCACCGCCAGTTCCAGCCGGCCGGGCGCGAGCTGGTCGGCGAAGAGGGCGTCGACCACGTCCAGGGCGAGTTCGTCGGGGATCTCTTCGACCCGCTGGGTCGGGATGTGCTGCCAGATGTGCAGGATGCGCAGCCGTGCCCGGACAGCGGAGAGCGTGAGTTCCAACGCGGCTATCGCCTCGTCGGCCTGCTCCGCCGGCAGCACCAAGCGCCCCTGGCTGGCGAGGGTGAGCAGGAGTTCACCCACGAACGGGCTCGTCGATGCATCAGGTTGGGCCGACACTGTGGGAGTGCATCAGGTCGACAGCGGGGACGGAAGGCTGCCGCGACGGAAGTGCCCGGACTTCGGTCCAGTCTGCCCGCTCTACCGCCCCGGTCTGCGCCAGTTCCCCGTTCGGTGCCCCCCAACTGGCGGGACGCTCCCACCTCGGGAAGAATGTCCAGGTGTCGAGCAGACGGGCTGGTGGGGCTGACGCACCTCGCGGGGGCGGGATCTCGCGACGGTGAGCAGGGAAGCCATGTCGGCGGAGTTCCCGGAGATCGACCTCCGCATGTTGGGGCCGGTACGGGTCTGGCGGGACGACACCGAACTCACGCTCGGCTCGGCACGCCGAACGGCCGTACTGTGTGTGCTCGCCCTGCACGCCGGACGCAGCGTCTCCCGGGCGGAGCTCGTCGCCGCCGTCTGGGGCGAGGACCCGCCCCCGAGCGCGACCGGGAACATCTACACGTACGTCTCGACGCTGCGCCAGGTGCTGGAACCGGCCCGGAGCCGGTGGGCGGCGGGACGGCTGCTCAGTTCGGGCGGCGGCACCTACCAGCTGCACCTCCCCCCGGATTGCGTCGACGTCGTCAGGTTCGAAAGGCTGCGCGAGACCGCCCGCCAGCAGCGGGTCGCCGGGGACACCCGCGCCGAACTGGCCACCGTCCAGGACGCCCTACTGCTCTGGCACGGCGCGGCGCTCGCCGGCGTGCCCGGCCCCTTCGCGCAGGCACAACGGCTGCGCCTGGCCGCGCTGCGGCTCGCCACCGCCGAACGACACGCCGCGCTGCTGGCCGAGACCGGGCGGCACGAAGAATCGGCCCGGGTACTACGCGATCTGATGGCCGCGAATCCACTCCGGGAAGACCTGCGGGCCAGACTCACCGGCACGCCGCACGAGGCCGGCCGCGACGCGGACCCGGTGCCGGCGACCACCGACGGCACCGTCGCGACCGGCAGCCGTCCCGAGAGTCCACCGACGCCCGGCACCGCCGCCGACGTCCGGCCGGACCACCGGGAGCTGCTGGTCGGCCGTGACCCGGTCCTGCACCGGCTACGCCGGGCCGCAGCCGGCGTCGCCCTCGGACGCGGCGGCTCCCTCCTGATCCGGGGTCCCGCCGGCATCGGCAAGTCGACGCTGCTGGAAGCTGCGCTGGGTCGTGTCACCACACCGCAGCGGTCCCACATCGGCTGGGCGGTCGGCGATGACGGTTCCCGACGCACGCCGCTCGGCACCCTGCTGGAGTGCCTCGACTCCGCGCAGGTCGCCGACCCGATCCGGCACGAACTCGGCACCCTCGCCACCGTTGCCGAACCGCAAGACCCCGCCGAACCGCGAGACCGGGCAGAGCTGGGAGATCCGGCCGACGTCGACCTTGCGGACCGGGCGGTACGGCTGATCTGCCGCGCGGTTGCGGATACGCCGCTCGTACTCGTCGTCGACGACCTGCAGTGGGCCGACCCGACGACGCAGCGGGCGTGGGCGACGCTCACCCGGCACACCGCCGGGCTTCCGCTGCTGCTGGTCGCGGTGGTTCGGTCCGGCGAGCCGCTGGCGACCCGGCAGTCCCTCGGTGAGCTCATCGAGCTGCCCCCGCTGGACTCCGACGCGGCGAGCGCCCTCGTCCGGGCAGTCGCCCCGGAGCCGCCCGAGCCCGAAGAACTGGCCCGGATCCTCGACGACGCCGGCGGACACCCGCAGTACCTCCGGCAGCTCGCCGGGGGCGAAGCCGGTGCTCCACCGACGGCTGATCTGGCCGCGACGGTCGGGGCGCACCTCGCCCCGTTCACCGAGGACACCCGCCAGGTGCTGCGGGCGGTCGCGTTCCTCAGCGCGTACGAGCTGCGGGCACCGGGGACCCAGCCGCCCGGTTGCCGCATCACCGAGCTGGCCGCGGTCACCGACCGCGGCGCTGAGGAACTGACCCGGGCACTGGCCCCGGCGCGGGCCCACGGGATCCTCGCCCCCTCCGACCGGCTGCGGCTGCGGCTGCGGCACCGGATCGTGGCCCGGACCCTCTACGAAAGCACACCGGCAGCACTCCGGGTCGCCGTGTGCCGCCTGTACGCCAGACGGCTCGCCGCCGCCGGCGCGGCACCCGACCGGGTGGTGGCGCAGTTGCTGGCCGCAGGAGTGCCGGTGGACGACTGGCTCGGCGGCTGGCTGGCCGAACACGTCGCACAGATCGCCGGGACGGCACCACAGATCGCCATCGCCGTCCTGCAACAGGTCCACGCCCAGCAGGCCCTCGATCTGGACCAACAGCTCCTGTTCACCGCCTGGCTGGCCCGCCTGCTGCTGCGCCAGGAACGCCACGCGGCGGCCGAGGCGGGCTGGGTCGCCGCCCGGACCACCGAGCCGGAACTGAGGGGCGAGATGCGCTGGACGGCGGCGCACAGCCACGAGCGACGAGGCGAGTTCGAGGCGGCGGCAGAGATCGCCCATGTGGCCCTGCGTGAGCGCCGGATATCCCCACCCTGGCTGGAGGAGTTACGGACCCTGCTGGCTCGGGTACGACCACACCTGCCGGGCAACCCGACCCAGCCGCACCTCTCCCGATCGGCGATCATCGAAGGCGAGCACCCTGTCGCCCGGTGACCGGCGTACTGTCCGACGCGGGAGCGGACACCTCTTCACCTGTCCCCATGGAGGACTTGTGGCGACAACACCGGACGACCGGCTGCGAGTGTCGGTCCTGGGTCCGGTCCGGGCCTGGCGCGGCCCGAAGGAGCTCCCCCTGGGGCCGGCCCGGCAGCGGGTGCTGTTCGTGCTGCTGGCCGCGGCCGCCGGACGCGACGTCGGGCGGGACGAACTGATCGCGGGCATCTGGGGTACGTCCGCACCCACCACTGCGGTGGGCAGTGTGTACACGTACATCTCAGGACTGCGTCGTGGCCTCGGTCACGAATCGCTGACCTCCGGACCTGCCGGGTACGCCCTGCGCCTGCACCCCGGGGACATCGACAGTGAACGGTTCGTCGCGCTCTGCGCGGAGGCGGCGCGGCTGCGCCGGGGCGGCGACCCGTCCGCCGCCGTGACCAGGCTCGACGAGGCGTTGGGCATGTGGCACGGCGAGGCGTACGCGGGGCTGACCGGCCACCGCATCGAAGTGGAGCGGGCCCAGCTGGCGCAGCGACGACTCGACGCCGTCGAGCAGCGCGCCCGGATGCTGGTCGAGCTCGGCGACGACGGTGTGCTGGCCGACCTGGCCGGTCTGGTCCGCGACCACCCCCTGCACGAGCCCTTCTACGAGCTGCTGATGCTGGCCCTACACCGCACCGGCCGGCGAACCGAGGCACTCGCGCTCTTCCGGACGGCACAGCACACCCTCCTGACCGAACTCGGGGTCGAGCCGGGCGACGCCCTCACCCGACTGCACGAGAAGGTGTCGGCCCGACCGGCCGAGACGATCGCGCGTCGCCCGCCTGCGGCACCCCCCGATCCGGTGCGCCGACCGACGCGCGACAGGCCACCGCCGGGCTCGCTGGCCGGCCGGGACGGCGAGCTGCACCGGCTGCGTACCCTGGTCGAGGCCGTCGTTGCCGGTCAGGGCACCGTGGTCTGGGTCGACGGCGAACCCGGGATCGGCAAGACGGCGCTGCTCACCGCGGCCTTCGCCGATGCGGCCGAACGAGGCTGTCAGGTCGCCTGGGGCGTCGCCCAGGAACTCGACCAGCAGGTCCCGCTGCAGGCAGCGGCGCGGGCGCTGGGGCTTCAAACCCGACTCACGGCCGGCCCGGCCGCCCTCGGGCGGCAACCGACGGGACTCGACGACCCGGTCGACGGGACCGCCGACCGGGTGCTGGCCCAGGTACGCGCGGCCTGCGCCACCGCCCCCCTCCTGCTGGTCCTCGACGGCCTGCACCGGGCCGACCAGTCCGGCGTGTCGCTGTGGGAGAGGCTGGTCGCCGCCACCCGCCGTATGCCGCTGCTGCTGGTGGCGGCGGCACGGCTGGAGCCCGGGGAACCGGAGCTGGTGAGCTTGCGCCGAGGCGTGCAGGCCCGGCAGGGTCACCTACTGCGGTTGACAGCCCTGCCACCCGAGGCGGTCGGAGAGCTGGTGACCGGCCTGGTGGGTGCGCCGCTCGGACCGCACCTGGCCAAGGTGGTCCCCATCTCGGCCGGAAACCCCAGCTACGCCCGCGAGCTGACCATCGCGCTGCTGCGTCGGGGCGAGGTCCGGTTGGTCGACGGGCTGGCCGACATCCCCGACGCCGTGCCGATCGAGGCACCGCGCTCGCTGTTGGCCGTGGTCCGCGCCACCATGGACCTTCTCTCGGCCGGCACCCAGGAGGTGCTCCGCACGGCGGCCCTGCTCGGTACCCGTTTCTCCATCGACGACGTCGGCGCGGTGACCGGCCACTCCCCCTTCCATCTGGTGTCCAGTCTGGAGGAGGCGCTGGAGGCCAACGTCGTCGTGGACGACGGCACCGAACTGGCCTTCCGGCACCCGATCCTGCGGCATGTGCTGTACGAGAGCATCCCGCCCCCGGCCCGGTCGACGCTACACCGGCACACCGCCGAGGTGCTGGCGAACGGCGGTAGCCCGGTGGGCCGGGTGGCCGAACAACTCGCCGCGGCGACTGCGGTGGTCGACGACTGGGTGGTCTCGTGGCTGGTCGCCCACCATGCCGAGCTGGGCCGACGCGCGTCCCAGCTCGGCAGCGACCTGCTACGCCGGGTGCTCGGCACCGACCTGCCCGATCCGCAGCAACGGGAGAGGCTGCTGATCGCCCTGGTCAGGCTGGACTTCCGGGACCAGCGGCAGCCGCTGGACGAGGCCCGGGAGGTGCTACGGATCGCCACCGATCCGGCCGCCCGCGCCGAGATGCGGCACCTACTCGCCGCGATGACCTACCGGGTCGGCGACACTGCGGCGGCGCTCGGCCTCGTCCAGGACGCGCTGACCGACCCCACCGTGCCCGCCCTGTGGCACACCCGCCACCGGATGCTGCTGGCCAACTTCCGCCGCGGGCCACTGGACGACCTGGACCAGGCGGACCGGACGGCGGCAGGAATCCACGCCGCCGCGCCCGACCCGGATGATCCGTACGAGGCGGCATTCGCCCTGCAGACCACCTGGTTGACCAGTTCCATCCGCCGCGACCACCAACGGGCGTTGGAGTACGTCGATCGCGCGTTGGACATCATGCGGGAGAACCCGGCCTTCGCCGGCCTGTACCTGGACCTGCTCGACAACCGGGTGTTCACGCTGCAGAACCTGGACCGGCTGGAGGATGCCGAGCGGACGCTGCGGGAGGCCGCGCTCTTCGCGCTGCGGCACCGGTTGCCGGCCAGCCTGTACGTCGCCGCCGTGGTGCAGCACTACTGGTCAGGCCGGTGGGACGACGTGTTCTCGGTGGTCAGCGCGGTCACCGACGACCCGCCCGGCACCACCCTGCTGGGCACCCGGGAGCCGGGTGCGACCGCGATGCTGCTGCACGGCACGGCCGCGCTCGTCGCCGCGCGCCGCGAAGACGTCGTCCTGGCCACCGGGCACCTGGACGCCGCCGAGTTGGTGCCGGCCACCGACGCCGAGCGGGAGAGCTGCGACTTCCTGCTGGTCGCCCGCTCGCTCGTGGCCGAGCAGCAGGGCCGCGCGGAGGACGCGCTGCGGATCCTCGACCCGCTGCTGGTGCCCGAGTACGCACCGCTGATGATTCGGCACCAGTGGTTGCCCGACGTCACCCGGCTCGCGCTGAGCCTGGGCCGCCGGGACGTGGCCGAACGGGCGGCGGCCACCTGCGCCGACGAGGCGGCCAAGGAGTCCCGGCCCGCGCGGGCGCACCCGGCGGCGGCACGCTGCCGCGCCCTGCTCGACGGCGACCCGGAACCCGCGCTCGCCGCTGCGGCGCACTACCGCGAGGTGGGCCGGGTGACGGAGTTGGCCGCGGCGTTGGAGGACGCCGCGGCGCTGCTGGCCGCCGCCCGCCGCCCGCACGAGGCGGCCCGGATCGGCGGTGAGGCGGTGGGGCTGTACACGCTGCTCGGCGCCCGCTGGGACCTGCGCCGCGCCCACCGCCGGTTGACCGGGTACGGCGTGGACCCGGCCCGCGGCGACCCGCCTACGGATCGGGGCGTTCAGCGCACCTCGATCTCGTACAGGGAGTAGCCGTACATGTTGGAGCGCTGAGTGCCGTACATCCGGACGTAGCGACCGGCCACCTTGTCGGTGGTGACCCGCACGTCGCCACCCTGACCTGACGAGGTGCGGTACACCGCCGTCCATTTCCTACCGTCGGAGGAGATCTCCACCCGGTACTCGACGGCGTAGGCGTGTTCCCAACGCAGCAGGATCTCCCTGATCTGCCGCTGCGCGCCCAGGTCCACCGTCAGCCAGCCGACGTCGCTCCACTGGCTACCCCACCGGGTCACGAGGTCGCCGTCGACGGCGTTGGCGGCGGCCCACGGGGGGCCCTCCGAGCCGGAGACGGTGACCGGCTGGCCGAGGGCCAGGTTCCGGCCGGCCGAGTTGGCGGGGGGCGGCGGGCCGGTGCTCCCGGTGGGCCGCGACGGCTTGTCTTCGACCGACGGCGAGGCAGCATCGGGACGCTGGCCGCTGGAGGGGGTCTGCTGCGGAGCGGGCGTCGGGGTCGCCGACACCGGTAACGGCACCGGCGCGACGGGCCCCGCGGTCGTGGGGGACGAGACCACCGCCGACGGCGTGGCGGGTCCCGCCCCGGTGTCGCTGTCGAGGTTCACCACCCGACTCGCGATCGTGACGCCGACCACCACGGGCAGGACGACCAGGGCAGTCCACACTGCCCGCCGTCGGCCGCGCGACCACGTCCGCCGTTCGGGCTCGACTGGCGGTGGCCGGTGCTCGGGCCCGGCCGGCGGTGGCCGGTGCTCGGGCCCGACTGGCGGTGGCCGGTGCTCGGGCCCGGCCGGCGGTCGCTGGTCGACGCTCGGTGGCCGGGGCGCTGGCTCATTGCCCAACAGCATGCTCACCAGTTGCGGGGCGGTCGGCCGGTCGGCCGGGTCCTTCGCCAGCGCCCGAGCCACGGGTTCCCGGAGGGAGTCCGGCAGCCCGTCCAGCCGCGGCGGCTGGGTCAGGATGCGGGCTGCGGTCGCCGACGCCGAGTCCCCTCGGAACGGGGTCCTCCCGGTGCCGGCGAAGGCGATCACGCAGCCCCAGGCGAACACGTCGGCGGCGGCGGTCACCGGCGTGTCCGGCCCGTCGGAGAACCGCTCCGGCGCCATGTAGGCGACGGTGCCGACCATGACGTCGGTACGGGTGTGCTGGCTGGTGGCCTCGAACGGCCGCGCGATGCCAAAGTCGATCACCTTGGGGCTGCCGAGCGCCAGCAGCACGTTGCTCGGTTTCAGGTCGCGGTGGATGATCCCCGCACCGTGGATGCCGGTCAGCGCGGTGGCCACCCCGACCGCCAGCGAGTGCAGGGCGCCGCCGCGCAGGGGGCCGCGCTCGGCGACCACCTCGTCCAGGCCCGGACCGTCGATGTACTCGACGACCAGGTAGGGCGGATCGTGGTCGAGGTCGGCGTCGAGGAACTCGGCGGTGCAGAACGGCGGCACCTGTCGGGCCCGATCGACCTCGCTGCGGAACCGACCACTGAACTCGGGGTCCGCCGCGAGGGCCGCGTGGATGAGCTTGACCGCGACGTGGCTTCCGTCGTCGCTCTCCGCGAGATATACCACTCCCATGCCGCCCGATCCGAGCCGGCCGATGAGCAGGTACTCACCCAGCCGTTCGGGATCGTTCGTACGCAACGGAGTCACGCGGTACGCAGTGTCCACCAGATCTCCTTCTTGGACGAAACCGCGAGGAGCACCGACGTCGGCGTCCATACCGCCAGCTTGCATCCCAGGATAATTGCACGCTCAACCAGCGCCTCCCCCTGGGCGGGCAGCACCGGGAGCGGCGCTGCCGGAGACCACCCGCACCGGTCGCCGGATGCGGGCACACCCCGCTCGGTCAGATCAGGCCCGGCAGGCAGGTGAGGCGGGGCACCGAAGCCGAACCGACCCGGCTGCGTCGGGCCGTCGCCGCCCACCGGTCGACGCAGCGGCGCAGCGAGGCCAGCGCGAGATCGTCGAACGGTCCCGGCTCACCGACCGGTTCGTCGGCGGCCAGTTCCCGTAACAGCAGCCGGCCGGGCTGATCCTGACCAGGTGCTGCCACCTCCAGCACCCTGAATCGGGTGCCGGGAAGAAAGAGCACCCGGCTGTCGACGTGATGGTCACCCTCCGGCTCCAGCAGCCGCGTCCGGCGGGCCGTCATCGACCACAGCAGGACCTCGACGTTGCCCGGGAGGTTCACCGCCGGGTCGGTCAGCGCATGCGTGAACGCCCGCTCCGTCAGTACCCGCCTCGCGCCGATCTCCTGAAGTTCGTCGCCGGAGAGTCTGGTCGAGAGGCAGACGGCACCCCGATACGACGGCAACCGGCTCATCCCGGCCGTGACGCAGCGGGCGAACAGCACCGGGTCGCCGACCGCGCCGGACCGCAGGGCCTGGTCCACCCCATCTCCAGGCGCGGACAGATAGAGGCGTACGGCGACCGCGTCGGTCACCGACTCACCACCCGCCTGCAGGCGGGGATGCTCGGCCAACAGCCGGGAGATCGCGCTGGTGGCGGCGTCGAACTCCTGGTGGAACCGCCGCCGCAGCCACGACCGCTCGGCGTCGAGACCGCTGGTCACGGCTGGTCCCCGCGCCTGCGACGCCGGGGTCGCCTGGAACCGGACGAACTGCCCGGCCTCACCGGCCGGGGAATCCGACACGGACACCACCTCCCGGGGCGGCGCGGCCGTCGACGCGGACGCCGATTCCCGGGCCGACGTCGGCGCGGCGAGCACCGGCTCCGCTGGCGGTGGGCCCGACCGCGGGGCAGCGGGCCGGGGGCGGGGCCCGCCGGCACCGGTGGGAGTGTCGACAGAAGCCGGCTGGTGCCAGAGCGCGGTGGTGGTAGCGGGATCCGTCAGGCGACCCGACGACGTCCGGAGCGGCACCGGCCCGGCCGGCACGGCGGGCTGGCGGCGCTCGCCCGTCGGCGCGACCGGGACGAGCCTTCCGCCGGCCGGACCCGCCGCCCGGCCACCGATCCGGTGTGCTTGCGAAGCGGGTGCCCCGTTCAGGTCGGGTGCCGCCTCCGGTGCCCGCGCTTGCTCGACCGGTGCGACCACGAACTCCGCAGCGGCAAGGCCCGGCACGCCGGCCACCGGCGGGATCGTCGGCACCCAGGACGGCGACAGCGGGCCGGGAGCGGTCATCGCGGCCCGCACCTCGGCGGGCGGCGGAGCAACCTCGACCGGTTCGTCGAGGGCCAGGTCGGCGGCCGTGAACCGGTAGGTCCGTCCGTCGTCGGGGGCCAGGTCGGCCGCCGTGAACCGGTAGGTCCGTCCGTCGTCGGGGGCGCCGTCGGCGACGGCGGACCGCGCCCGCCAGCCGGCCGCCACCGCCGACGCGAGTTGCAGGGCGCTACCGCCGCGGGTGGCCGGATCCAGGCGCGCGGTCAGGTCATCTGCGAGTTCCCGCAGCCGCGGTAGCCGGGCCGGGACCGTGTCGTCGACGATGAGGGCGAGGCTGGCCGGATCCGGAAGGTGGGCGCGGATCCGCCCGGCGTTCGGTGGCACCTCGGCGTCGCGGACCCAGAGCCCGGACTGGACGATCTCGACGACCGCGTCGCTGGCGTACTGGTAGGTCAACGGGCCGACCGGGTCGCCGAGCAGCGGTGGTGCCTCGTGGCTGAGGATGCGCGGCAGTGTGGCCGGGTCGGCGGCCGCGCGCCGCGGGCTGAAACAGAGGTCGCGGGTGAAGACCTGCCAGCCGGGGCAGCCGTCCGGCCTGACCGTGAACATGCGCAGACGGTCCGGTCTGCCGACCGGTACGCCGGCGAAGCAGACCACGGGTGACTCCAGAAGGTCGGCCAGCCGCTGGCCGAGTGCCTCACCCACCGGCAGTTGGACCGGCCCGTAGTGCACGAATCTGGCCTGCCGGCGGCCGTCGGGGTCGAGTCCGCGCCAGAACCGGGCGACGCTGTCGAGGGCCAGCGGCGGCGTACCGGGGCAGCCGAGGACGACTGTCATCGCCTCGTTCTGGCAGGGTACCGCGGAGACCAGCCACTGCCCGCGGTCGCTGACGACGACCGCGTCGCGGGTGTCGCGGATCCAGACGCCACCGGGAATGGGCTCGACGGCGGCCACCGCGCTGGTCGGGGTGAACTGCGCGGCGGAGCCGTCCCAGGGCGGGGCGGGGTAGCGCTGGGACTCCCAGACCGGTGTCCGGCCCGGCCGGTAGCGGACCCAGCCGCTGCCCTCGGTCGTCGGCACGAAGAGCGTTCCGTTCGTCGCGCGAACCAGCTGACCGTGCGGTGTCACGACCGGGCGACGTAGCCGGTCGCAGAGCCACTGGCCGGCGAGAGCACCCGTCTGGTGGGGCACACCGCAGACGATGAGCCGGATGCCGCGCCGACGCCGACGCCGACGCAGCGTCGCGGCAACCGACTCCCAGATTCCGACGGGCGGATCCTCGTACAGGTCGAGAACGACGATGTCGTTGTCGGGGTCCTCGACGACCGTCAGAGCCAGCGACCGGGCCTGCGGACTGATCCGCTCCCGGGCATGCAGGACCAGCGCATTCCCGACCGTGTGCCGGAGGATCGCCGCTGGCGGATGGCTGCGTAGAAAGTCCATCATCAGTGGAGGTTGATCTCGACCGGGCCCATCTTCTCCCGGGCGAGCACGGCCGCGTTGGCTGCCGCCGCCCGGATCGACTCGGTGATCGCATTCTGCAGGGCCGCCACGTCGCGGCCGTCGAAGACGGTCGGGCTGACCTGTACGGCCTTCAGCTGACCCAGGCCGTTGGCCAGCACGACCACCGTGCCGTCCGCGGACCGGCCGGTGACCAGCGCGCGGTCGAGACTGGCCTGCGCGCTCCGCATCCGCTGCTCGAACATCCGCCCGGCCCTGACCACCTCGTCGAGTGTCGGCTGCTTCGGCTGTGACATGGCTACTCCTCTCAGCCGACCGCCGCGAGCCCGCCGGACTGGCGGGCCGCCACGGTGGCCGGATCGTCGTGGCTGACCAGCCCGTGCAGATCGGCCAGCGCGAGGGTGCGAGACCCGGTTGCACGGGTCAGGCTCCGCGAGAGCAGGTGCGCGGCGCGGACGGTGCGCTCGGGCATCCGGGCGGCCAGCCCGGCCAGCGCGGCCCGGACGTCGTCCGGCACCTCGTGTCCGCGCCGCACCAGGTGCCGCACGACCACCTCGGCCAACTCGGCAACGGTGAGTTCGGGTACGTGCCAGGTCTGCCCGAACACCTCGGCCAGGCCCGGCAGCGCGGCACCGAGGCCGGTCATCGCAGCTGGCTCGGCGACCAGCACCACCACCGGGTCACCCAGCCTGGTCCGAAGCTGCTCGACCAGTGTCTCCACGACCTCCGGGCCGCCGCCGGTGCCGTCGTCGACGTAGTGGACCAGCAGAGTGCCCCCGCTGGCGTCGTCCAGGGCTGCCCGGACCAGGCTGGGGAGCTGCCCCGACCACTGGGGCGCCAGCTGCAACTGGGTCGAGACGCGCACCAGTTGCCCGATCGGGACCAGGTCCAGTTCGGAGAGCCCGGCGGCGTAGTGGCGGGCGAACTCGCCACGGCCGCTGCCGGCCGCGCCGGAGAGCAGGACGTTACCGTGCTTGCCGGGGGAGCGACGACGGTTGCGCAGCTCGCAGAGGTTCAGCAGGGTCGCTTCGACCGACTCGCGTACGTCGGCGGCGCCGACCAGTCGGCAGACCCGTTGCCAGCTCCGTGCGGCGTTGATCGCACCGCCCGGGTTCCTGGTGGCGTCGGGCTGGTTCCGCTGCTCGACGGGCAGTTCCTCCAGCAGTCGCAGCTCGGGGGCGAGATCGGCGCCGGTGAGCCGGTTGATCTCGGTGTCCTTGGTCGGCGGTGTGACGGCCAGCCGGGACGCCTGGTTGTTGATCATTGACTCGAACAGCTTGCGGGCCACCCGGCCGTTGCCGAAGGTCGAGTTCCTCGGCACCCGTTCGAAGTAGGTGCGCAACGCGTCGATCGCGTCGTCGGTCAGCTCGTAGTAGTGCTTGCGGCACAGGTTCGAGGTGATCGTGACCAGCTCGTCGACGGAGTAGTTGGGAAACTCGATGGTCCGGGTGAACCGGGAGGCCAGACCGGGGTTGGACGCCAGGAACCGCTCCATCAGCTCCGAGTACCCCGCCACGATCACCACGAGCTCGTCGCGCTGGTCCTCCATGATCTTCATCAGCGCGTCGATCGCCTCCTGGCCGAAGTCCGGACCCGAGCCGCCCGAGCCGGCCGAGAGGGTGTACGCCTCGTCGATGAAGAGCACCCCGCCGATCGCCCCGGTGACCAGTTCGGTGGTCTTGATCGCGGTCGAGCCGATGTACTGGCCGACCAGGTCCGCCCGCGCCGCCTCGACCATGTGGCCCTTGGCCAGGACGCCCAGCTCGGCCAGGACCGCACCGTAGAGACGCGCGACCGTGGTCTTACCGGTGCCGGGCGGGCCGGCGAAGACCAGGTGACGGCTCATCGGCGGCATCGGCAGGCCCATCTGCTGCCGCACCTGCGACATCTTGATCAGGTTGATCAGTGCGGTGACCTCCTGTTTCACCCCGCTCAAACCGATCAGTCCGGCCAGTTCGCGCAGCGGTCCGCTGAGCTCGTCGCCGGCCGGCCCCGCAGCGAGGTCCCCATCGGCCTCCGGGGTGGGCGCGGAGGCGTATCCGGTGGCCAGCGGTGCCGGGGAGGTGGGTGCCACGGGCCGGGCGGCCCGACCGGTGGTCAGCGACGTGATCGTCAGGTGGGCGTCGCCGGTCTGCCGCACGTCCTCCCCACCGCTGTCGCGGGCGACGCAGCGGGTGATCGACACCGGCTCCGCAGTGTCCACGTCGAAGCCGGCGGCACCGCTCTCCAGCACCTCGCAGTCGGTGAAGCTGCCCCGGGAGCCGCGCTCCAGCCGTACCCCCGCCTGACGGGCGCGGCGGACCCGTACCCGGCTTGCGGTCACCGCGCCGGCGGCACCGACCTGCAGTCCGTCACCCGACACGTCGATGAACTCGGTGTCCAGCAGCCGCAGGTCGGCGTTGTCGGCCACCCGCAGCCCGGTGCCGTCGAGCACCGCCGATCGCAGATCCAACCTCGCACCGGAGCCGATCACGACGCAGACGGCCGCCGTGCCGGTGAACCTCGCGTCGCGGATCGTGCCGCGCGCCGATTCCCGCAGTTCGAGCGCCGCAGCGCCGCCCGAGTCGACCACCAGATCGCTGCCTTCCACGCCGGCACCGTCGGTGACCAGCAGCCCGGCCCCCCTGGTGACGGTGGCCCGCAGCCCGTGCACGGTCATCGAGGCCGCGCCGGTCACGACCGCGACCTGCTCGCTGCTGCCCCGGACGGTGATTCCCTCGAACCTCGGCCCGCTCTTCGCTTCCACGGTGACGCCGATCGGCGAGTCCGCGAAGACGCAGTCGACGAACGTCGGTTTCGCCTCCCCGGTGACGTGTGCGGCACTGCGCCCGGCCGAGCCGAAGGTGCAACCCTGGAACGTCGGGGTGGCGCCACCGGCGATGTGCACGGCCTGCAACTGCGCGCCGGTGAACTCGGAGTCCGCGACGACCACGTCGATCTCGCCCCGCATGAACACGTCGACGTTGGCGCTCTGGCGTACCCGCAACCGGTTGATCCGGGCATGACCGCGCTGTTCCACCACGAGCGCCGGCTTCCCGGCGGCGACGATCTCGCACCGTTCGACGACGAGGCGACCGTCGCCGTTCACGCAGATGCTGTTCGCGCCGGTCCGCTCCATCGTGCAGCGCCGCAGCGTCAGCGAGCCCCTGTCGCTGACCACGACACCGGACGTGGCCACGTCCCGGACCACGGTGTCCTCCACCGTGCTCGCGCCCGGCGAGGTCACCACGATCGCGGCACCCGTGGACGACCGGATCTCGCAGTGCCGCAGCGCGAGCGTCCCCTGAAGCCGGGCCAGCAGCGTCACCCAGGCCGCGCCGCCGACGCGGCAGTCGTCCAGCGCCGCCTCACCGGAGTAGACGTCGACTGCGGCCAGCTTCGGGTCGTCGCTCGACAGCGAGATGCCGCGCAGCTGCGCACCCTCGCCGTGGACGGCCAGCACGCTGCCCTCCTCGACGTGCACCTGCACGATGCCACCGGACTCGGCGGCGATGGTGATCCGGTTACCGACCACCAGCTTCTCGACGTACCGGCCGGGATGGACGGTGATCGTGGCACCCGGCTCGGCGTGCGCGACCGCCGCGCCGATCGTGGAGAACGCGCCGGGTTGCCCGCCCCCCACCGTCAGGACCTGTCGGGTCATCGCGGGGTCACCCCTTCTTCCCGACCGGCGGGCGGACGAGGCCGGGTAGCACGCCGAAGCGACCGACCGAGGCGGCGCCGATCCGGTGGCGGCCCGCGGTGCCGGCCCACCGGTCGAGGCTGCGGTGCAGCGACGCGACGGCCAACTCGTCGAGGGAGAGCCGGTTCTGGTCGACCCGACCGTCGTCGTCGATCTCGTTGGCGCCGATCTCGCGGAGCGCGATGATGCCGCGGCGGTCACCGTCCGGCTCCGCCAACTCCAGGATCTTGAAGTGGGTGCCGGGCAGGAACACCACCCGGTCGTCGACGCGCTCGTCGCCCTCGGGCTCCAGCAGAGCGGTGCGGCGGGCGGTCATCGACCAGATCAGCACGTCGGTGTCGCCGTCCTGGCCGGCACAGGGCGCGGTCAGCATGGTGACGAAGCTCCAGTCGGTGACCAGCCGTCGGCCCTGGTACAGGTGCCACTCGCCGGGGCTCGGTGTGGTGCGTACGACGGTGCTCCCCCGGAACGAGGGCAGCCGGGAGAGGCCGGAGACCGCGCACCGGGCCAGTGGCACATGCGGACCGTTCGCACCCGAACGCAGACCGGCGTCGATGCCGGCCCCCCGGCGGGTCAGGAACAGACGGATCGCCACCGAGTCGACGAGGACGTCGTCGGCGGTGCTGCCGCCACCGGCGTTCATGCCCGGATGTTCCGACATGATCCGGGAGACCGAGCTGGCCATGGCATCGAAGTCCTGGCTCAGTGAGCGGCGTAGCCAGGCCCGTTCCTCGGCGAGCACCCGGCTGCCCGGCAGGGCGGAGGCCTCCGGCGACGCCACCGGTTGCACCCGGACACCGGACGGGTCGGTTCCCGGTGCCGGTCGAGCCGGCCCCGGCGCGACCGGCGCGGCGGGTGGGGTTGTCGGGTCGGTGGTCGCATCGACCGCTGGCACCGGTCCCGCCCGGCGCGGCGACTCCGTGCCGCCGGGGTCGTCGATCGACGACTCCGTGGGAATCTCCACCGGCGCGGGCGGCGGCACCGGATCAGCCCCCGCCACCAGCGGCGCAACCGGCGCAGCCACCGGATCAGCCCCCGCCACCTGCGCAGCAGCGGGCGCGACGGCCACCGCAGCCGGCGGCACCGGATCCGGGCCAGCAGCCGCAGCCGGCGGCTCGGGCCGCGGGTCGGCGGGGACGGGAATGGCGATGCCGAGGAACGCGGAGCGGGTCGCCGGCACCGGGACGACGGAGGGCGTGACGGCGGCGGCCAGCGGTGCGGCGGCGGCGGCCGGCGGTGGGGCGGCGGCGGCCGGCGGTGGTGGGGCGGGTGCCGCGGCGATCGCCGGTCGCACCGGATCAGGGACCTCCGCCGCCGGCTGGATCACCACCGACATCGACACCGGCGGCGGAATGCCGATCACCGAGGCCACCCCGACCGGGGCCCTTCGCGGTACGACCACCGTGGGCTCGCCCCGTTCCACCTCGGGTCGCGGCTGCGCGGGGCCGGCCAGGTTCGCCTGCGCGCGGCCGTCCGGCTTCTGCCCCGGCACCAGGACCGACGCGGGAAAGAGCGTGCTGGTCTGCCCCACGCTCGCGTCGACCCGCGCGGCCAGGTCCTCGGCCAACTCCCGCATCCGGGCGGACCGGCCCTGGACGGTGTCGTCGAAGATCATGGTGCCGCCCTCGGGGTCGAGCGGTGTCGACCGGACCCGTTCCGCGTTGCCCGGCTCGTCGGCCGGGCGGACCCAGAGTCCCGCCTCGATCACCTCGACCACCGCGTCGGGGGCGTACCAGTACACCCGTGGCGAGATCTCCTCGGTCCACTTCAGCGGAGCGCGATGGCTGAGCAGGCGGGGACGACGGGCCCGCGAGTGGGGATGCGCCCGTGGGGAGTAGCCGAGTTCCTGGGCGAACGGCGGCCAACCGAGGACGCCGTCGGCGCGTACGGTCCGGATCTCGAACTTGCCCGGCGCGCCGATCGGGACCCCGGGGTAACAGACGACGTTGGTGCCGAGCAGGTCCGCCAGGGCCTGACCGAACGACTCGCCCTCGGGTATGCGGATGTCGCCGTACTGCACGAAGCGGGCCCGAAGCTGGCTCTCCGGGTCCAGAGCGCGCCAGAAGCGGACCACGTCGTCGAGGGAGAGCGCGGCGGTGCCCGGGCAGCCGAGCAGGACGGTCATCGTCTCCGACTGGCACGGCACGTCGGCGACGAGGCGGCCACGGTGCTCGGTGACGACCTCCGGCAGGCGTACGTCGTGGATCCAGACCCCACCCGGCAGCGGCTCGATCTCCCCGGTCGAGCTACAGGCCCGGCTGTCGGTGGCGGCGGTGTCCCACATCGGCGTCGGATAGCGCTTGGCGTCCCAGGCCGGTGGTTTTCCGGGCCGGAACCGCACCCAGCCGCTACCCGGCTTCGAGTGCACGAAGAGCGCACCGGCCGAGCCTCGGACCAGGTCGCCGTCGGGGGCGATGACGGTTCGGCTCAGCCGTTCCGAGAGCCACTGCCCGGCCATCGCGGCCGTGTGGTGCTGCTGTCCACAGGCCACCAGCCGGATACCTCGACGGCGACGCGGCAGCACCGCGGCCATCGACTCCCACGAGCCGATCGGCATACCGTCGCCGAGGTCCAGCACCACCACGTCGTTGTCGGTGTCGGCGACGACAGAGAGCGCCAGCGACTGTGCCTCGCCGCTGATCTCGTCCCGGTGGTGCAGGACGAGCGCGTTGCCGACGGTGTGCTGGACCACGTCGCCGGACTCACTCCGTCCGCCGCGCAGCAGATCTCGGATGGATGCCATGACGCTACCCCCTAGCAAGTCCGTTGACGGCCGTACGACTGAGCACCGGGCCCTGCGGCAGGGCCGCCAGCAGGTCCCTCGGGAATGGGACAGCCGCCGCCGCGTGGAGTTTGAGCGCGGAGACGGTGTCGGCATCGGCCAGCGGGTAGGCGATCCCCTGGTCCGAGATCAGCGCCACCTCGGCACTGACCTTCGCCGTGGGCACCGGCCGCACGGTCAGGCCCGACCCCGCCTTGGCCAGCACGGTCGTCGTGCCGTTGTCGTAGACCCCGGAGGAGCGCCGGTCGCTGACGACGATCTCGCTGCTGACCGAGTCCTCGCCGGAGGGCCGCTGCCGCAGGCAGAGCACCCGGTCGTCGGAGTCCCGCCACTGGAATCCGGTCAGGTCCGGCAGCCGGTCGACGAGCGTCCGGTCACCGGAACGGGGGGCCCGGGCGACGGCGGCGGCGTCCAGAGTCACCGGCGTACCGCCGTCGCGGACCGCCGCGAGGGTGAACTCCATCCGGCTGACCGGCGCCAGCCCGTCGCTGCGGAGCACGAAGAGCTGTTCCGCTCCGGCCGCCGGTCGCTGTCGGAACAGCGTGCCCACCGGGTAGGAGCGACCGTCGAGGGGTGGGCCGGGGTCGCCCGCGTCGGGGAGTTCCGCCGGGCCGAGCAGGACGCCGGTCGGCACCCGGTCCAGCCAGGCGGCCGGCGCGGTGACCACCCGCGCGTTGGCGGCACCCAGCGCGACCAGCACCGAATCGTCGGCCAACGGGAACTTGTCGTGCCCGGCGAGCAGGTACGTGACGCCGTCGGGGCCGCCGACCACCGCGAAGGTGCGGTCGTCCAGCGGTGCGGCGGCGGCCTGCGGATCGAGGTTCACGCCGAACCCCGGGCCGGGCCGGTCCACCACCGAGCCCGGCAGGCAGACCAGCCAGGGGCCGGTCACCAGGGCGTTCGCGGCGGGGATGGCCTGCGGCGCGTCGGCGATACCGATCTCCGGGCCACGCGGCAGGTCCTTGATCGAGCTGCGGGAGATCAGCTTGACGGTGGCCGACGGGCCCTGCAACAGCATCGCGGAGGTCAGGTTCGGCGTCGGGTGGAGCAGGCCGTCGCGGTAGACGTACCGGGTCCCGCTCTCCTTCTCGACCAGGATCACGCCGGCCTGGCGGTATGCCTTGCTGCCGCCGGGGACGATCCAGCCGTAGACGGCGAATCCCCCGCCGGCCAGCAGGACCAGGATGATTCCGATCAGCAGGCCGGTCAACGCGCGCTGCCCGGGGATCTGCGCGCTCGTCGGGTCGCCCTGGACGAGGGCGGAGCTGAGCCGGCCCATCATGAAGGTGTGGGCGTGCACGTGGTCTCGTTGGGTCTGCATGGTGGCTACCCGAAGAGTCCGCGGGCCCAGGCGTAGATCCCGAGGATCTGCGCCAGGATCGGCAGCACGGCCACCCCGGTGGTGACGTCGAAGAAGGTCGCCGCGTATTCCCAGAACGGCAGCATCCGCCGGGGCCAGGGCCGTAGCGCCGCCAGCACGAGTGGCACCAGCAGCGCGACGAGTGCGCTGAGCAGCACCCATCGCCAGGCTGGCGACATCAGATCGGCGAGCTTCGTGATCACCATGAGGTATCCGACGGTACCGGCGACGACCAGCGCGATCCGCTGCCAGAGGCCGAGGAAGGTACGCGAGCGCAACAGGATTGCACTGGCGACCACCAGGACGAAGCTCCAGCCCGCCCAGCCGGGCACCTGCATCGTGAAGTGGAACAGTGCCGGCAGCACCACCGCCGACGTGGCCATCGCCGCGGTCAGGTAGGTGTCCGCGTCGTCGGTGCGCCGCCGGACCTCGTCGGAGGAGGCGGGCTCGATGTCGTACGACATGTCCTCGCTGGTCTTCGGCAGTTGTGGGCCGCGCAGTCGGGACAGTTTCACCGCCAGCCGGGGAGCCAGCACGATCACGACGAGAAGCGCCAGGACGGCGACGGCGGCGGTCCGCTGCATGGTCATCCCGCTGCCGTCGCGCATCAGCAGCACCAGTGCGGCGACCAGCCCGGTCACGCCGACCCCGAGCAACGGCGGGACCGGCAGGTACGGTGCGAAGGTCCGCTGTGCCAGCAGCAGGACGGCGGCGACGGTCAGGCTGGCGACGGCGGTGGCCAGCACCGCCGCACCGGTCACCGCGATGCGCTCCGGATCACCGTCGACCGCACTGGACGCGGCGACGGCGGCGAAGCCGACCGCACCCCCGGCGAACAGCAACGAGAAGGCGCCGTCGTCCAGCCGACGACCGCAGACCAGCGCCGCGGCCAGCAGTGCGATGCTCAGCACGGACCCGGCGACGACCTGGGGCAGCGCCGGACCGTGTGCGGTGAGTACGACGACGATGGCCCCCATGGCGACGACCGACAGCAGGGCGAACAGGATCCGGCGGTACTCGGGCTGCCAGCGGTCGTTGCGCCGGTTGACCGTGGTGGCGACCCCGTCGGCGAGGTCGTCGAAGTCCAGTTCCGGTAGCGGATCCGCAGCCGGACAGAGGTGGAGCTGCTCACCCTCGAGCCAGTCGAGGCTCTCCGGGGTACCGGCCAGCTCGAAGGGGGCCTGACCGAGGCGCTGTAGTACCCAGGCGGCGCCGTCGGACGCGCCGGGTTCGAGACGTGGGCCGGTGTCGGTGGTCTGCTGCACCAGCAGGGGAAGCAGGGTGGCAACCGTCGTGGTCGCCGGAACCGCCAGGTCGACCCTGCGGGCCGGACCGATCACGGTGATCCGGCAGAGTTCGGCGCTGAGCGTGGCGCTCACCGGTGGTCCCCTCTCATTCGACGTACCCGGTCTGGATCAACTTGACGCCACGGCGGGTGACCAGTTGGGCGCGTCCGGGCGGCAGTCTGCGGGGCGCCGCCTCGCCCAGGAACCTGCCCTCTTCCTTCGGGTAGGACAGCAGGGTGGCCGGGGTGCTCAGCTCCCACATGCGACGCAGGACCGGGTCCATCATGGCCCGCATCGCGCCCGACGTGCTGCGCGCGACGATCACGTGAAGTCCGATGTAGACGCCCTGGGCCAGCAGCGGAAGGAGCGGGTCGAGGGCGGAGCCCGGCCCGGACCCGCGGGTCATCAGGTCGTAGTCGTCGACGATGACGAACAGCTCCGGGCCCTCCCACCAGTCGCGGCGGCGCATCCGCTCGGAGGAGATCTCCTGACCGGGCACCCGGCGGTTCATCGACACGGAGGTCTGCCCGGCCAACTCGTGGAGCTTGTCGCCGGTGAAACCGAACCCGACCTGGTAGTCGGTGGTGATGGCGGTGTCGAGGTCGCGGCGGGAGTCACCGAGGACGACCTTGGCCTGCTCCGGGGTGTAGTGCCGCTGGATGGCCCGCAGGACCAGCCGGAGCATGTTCGACTTGCCGGTCTCGTTGTCGCCGAAGACCAGCAGGTGCGGGGTGACCATGAAGTCGTGCCAGACCGGGGCCAGTCGTTGCTCGTCGCGACCGATGCAGACCTTGAAGGCCGGTTCCGGCACCGGCAGGCTCGCCACGGGCAGCTGGGTGGGGAGCATCCGCACCCCCGGTGCCGCCGGACCGGTCCAGAACGTGCTGATCTCCTCGACCGTGGACTTGGTCGCCTCGGCGAGGTCGTCGACCGACGAACTGCCGTCCATCCGCGGCAGCGCACCGAGGAAGTGCAGTCCGCCGCTGGTCAGGCCACGTCCTGGCTGGTTCGGCACGGTGGCGGCCTTGCGTGAGCCCACCTCGGACTCCATCGAGTCGGCCAGGCGCAGCTCCAGCTGGGTGCCGAGCAGGTCGCGCAGCCAGGTCCGCATCTCCGACCACCGGGTCGCGGACACGATCACGTGTACGCCGAACGACAGTCCCCGCGAGGCCAGCTCCTGGAACCGCGTCTCCAGGTCGCTGAAGTCCTGCTTCATCGTGTACCAGCCGTCGATCACCAGGAACACGTGCCCGTACGGGTCGTCGATGTCGCCCCGGGCACGGGCCGCCAGGTAGCTGCTCATCGAGTCGAGGCCACGGTTGGCGAACTCGTACTCGCGACGCTCCATGACCTGCCAGACCTCCTCGATGGTCCGGACCACCCGGTCGCGTTCCATCCGGGTGGCGATGGAGCCGATGTGCGGCAGCCCGGCGATCGAGGCGAGACCGCCGCCGCCGAAGTCGAGCCCGTAGAACTGCACCTCACGCGGGGTGTTGGTGAGCGCCAACGCGAGAATCACACTGCGCAGCAGCGCGGACTTGCCACTCTGTGGCGCACCGGCGATGCCGATGTGCCCGTCCGCACCGCCGAGGTCGATCGTGAGCAGTTCGCGCAGTTGTTCGGCGGGGCGGTCGACGATGCCGACCGGCACCCGCAGGCGGCCCTGCGCGCCCGGGTCGTCCACCGTCATGCCACGTAGTGGATCCGGCACGACGCTGGGCAGCAGCGTGTCCAGGCTGGGTGCTGCGGACAGCGGCGGCAGCCACACCTGACGGGCCGGTGGGCCGGCGCCGGCGATCCGGTTGAGCAGCACCTCGACGAGGGTCGGACCGGTGGTGGACTCGGGCTCCTCAGCGGGCTCCTCGACAGGATCGAGGGCCTGGGCCCGGCCGGGGTCGTGCCGGGCCGCGACCTGCCCGGCGTGGAACGGGACGACCTCGGCGACGACCCGCTCCTGCTCGTCGTCGTTCCCGCCGTGCAGCCCACTGCCCTTGTACGGTCCGGAGACGTAGGCGGACTTGAACCGGACCAGGTTGCTGGTGTCGATCTTCAGGTATCCGTTGCCGGGTTCGGGCGGCAGTTCGTACGCCTTGCCGACACCGATCACCGACCGGGACTCCATCGACGAGAAGGTCCGCAGGGCGAGGCGGTAGGACAGGTGTCCCTCGACCCGGTTGATCCGGCCCTCGTCCAGCCGTTGCGAGGCCAGTAGCAGGTGCACACCGAGGGACCGGCCGAGCCGACCGATCGAGACGAACAGATCCATGAACTCGCCCTTGCTGGACAGCAGCTCACTGAACTCGTCCACGATGATCAGCAGGACGGGGAACGGCACCAGTTGGGCGCCGGCGGCGCGGGCCTTCTCGTAGTCGAAGAGCGACGAGTACCCGCTGGCCCGCAGCATCTCCTGGCGGCGGGTCATCTCCCCGTTGAGCGCGTCCTGCATCCGGTCGACGAGGGGCAGTTCGTCGGCGAGGTTGGTGATCACCGCCGAGGTGTGCGGCAGCTTCTCCATCCCGATGAAGGTCGCGCCGCCCTTGAAGTCGACCAGCACCAGATTGAGGATCTCGGAGGAGTGGGTGGCGGCCAGCGCGCAGACCAGGGTCCGCAGCAGTTCGCTCTTGCCGGAGCCGGTGGCGCCGATGAGCAGGCCGTGCGGACCCATGCCGCCCTGCGCGGACTCCTTGAGGTCCAACTCGATGACCTCACCGCCCTCGGTGACCCCGATCGGGACGGTGAGACGGTTGCGTTGGGGTGCGCGGTTGCGCCACAGCGCCGCGACGTCGAAGGAGTGGGCGTCGCGGATGCCGAGCAGCGTGGTCAGCTCGAAGCTGCTCTCCAGCGGCTCCTCGACCACGTCGAGGGTGCCGCTGGTCCGCTTCGGGGCGATGATCCGGGCCAGCGCCTCGCACTCGGCCGCGCCGAGCCCGTCGCGTACCGCAGAACCGGTGGTGTCCCCGGCGGGGAACGTCACCAGCTCCTGGTCCAGGGTCAGCCGCAGCACCTTGGGGCCGCCGGGCATCTGCCCGGTCAGGTCGAGCAGGACCACGTTGCGGATGCCGGCGCCGAGCAGCCGCGAGCTGTCCGGCAGGTCGGCCAGCTGCGCGATGATCACCACGAACGGTTCGCTGGACGAGGGCCGGGCCTCCCGGTCGTGGTCGCCCCGATCGGCGATCTCCATGCCGAGCAGGTCGGTCAGCTCGTCGTGGCTGCCGGCGAACAGCCGGACCGGGCCGGCCGCATCGAACGCGGTCGGGTGGGCGTTGTGTGGCAGCCACTTGATCCAGTCCCACGCGCCGCGGTGCACCTCGGGGGCGAGGACGGCAATCCGCAGTTCGTCCGGCGCGTGCAGGGTGACCAGGGCGGCCACCATGGCCCGGACCAGGTCGATGGCCGCCTCCGCCGCGCCCTCGAACTCGACGCTGGTGAAGCTGCGCAGACCCACCGAGGTCGGCACGGCAGAGACCGTCCGGTACGCCTCGGAGAAACGCCGCAGCGAGATCGAGGCGAGCGGCTCCAGGTCCTCGATCGGCTTGGTCTGCGGGGGAAGGAACCGCAGCATCGCGTTCTGCCGGCCGAGCCCGATCCGGATCCGGCCGAAGTCCTCGTGGCTGGGTCGTCGCTCCCAGAGCCGGCTGCTCATCGCCACCGACCAGAGCCAGTCCGGCTGCGGGTTGTTCCAGATCACCGCCCGGCGCTGTTCCTCGGCTGCGGTCCGGGCCTGTTTGCGCAGCTGGGCGATGTAACGCAGAAAGTCGCGACGTTCGCCGCGCATCTGCCGCTTGCGGTCGGCGGCGGCACGGCCGATCTGCATGACGCCCATCAGCAGCATGCCGGCGGCCATCGCGCCGCCCATCACGTACATCATCGGGGCGCGGCTGTAGAGGCCGAACATCGCCATCATGGCGCCCATGCCGAGGCCCATCGGCACGATCATCGCGAACGAGCGGAAGTCGAGCGGCGCCTCTTCCGCCATCAGCGGCGGTTCCTGCAGCTCGACCTCTCCGTCCGGTGCCTCCGGACCGGCGGCGCGGGGCGGACGTTTGACGGTGACCGTGCTCATGCCGGCGCTCCATTTCCGCTCATCCGAGCACCCCGGACCCCTCACTGCCGCCGCCCCAGGCCGAGTCGTCCTGGCGCAGCAGCGTGACCGCGTACCGGTCCTTGCGGGGCCGCTCGCCGGCGGGGTACTCGTCCTCATCGTCGGCCGGCTTCGGGCCCCGACGCTTGGCTGCCTCGCGCGCCTCGGCCTCCTCCCGCTCACGGCGGGCCGCCTCGTCCATCTCCCGCTGTTTCTGGCGCACCAACTCAAGTCGCTCGGCGCTGGTGTACTCCGGGCCACCGCACATCATCGGCCGCTCCGGCGTAGTCCGCTCCGGGTTGGCCGGGCCGGTCGACCGGCCCCGTTTCCACGCCTTCAGGGGCGCCGGCTCGAACCCGTCACGCACTGGTCGTCCGATCGGCATCCTCGGGCTCCTCGCCGTGCAACCACCAGGCGTCGCCGGTGTCGTCCCAGTCCGACGTGTCGACGATCTTCTCGACCGGTCGTACGATCGGCACCCGGTCGTCATCCAGCGGCGGCGCCTCGGCACCGGCCCAGGTGGGTTCCTCCTCGTGAAGCAGTTCTGCGGCGTCCGGCCGATCGGCCCTGGCACGCTCCCCGGCCCTGGTCGCGGCCCCGGTTCCAGCCCCAGCCACCGGCAGGGGCACCGAGTCCGGCACGCCGACGACCGACGGTACGGCGGACCAATCCTGCGCGTCCCCCACGACCAGCGCGGCGGCGTCAGGCCGCGGCGGGGCCTCCCGGTCCCGTCCTTCGGCAGCGGGCAGCCCCGGCAGCATCGGCAGGACGGGACCAGATCCGGACGTCGCGGCTCCACGGCCGGTGGGTGGGTCGACCGCAGGGGTGCCGAGGCCGGCCCCGCCAGCGGCCGTGCCGGTGGACGACCCGGGACCGATCATCGGGTCGGGGCGGGTGGTCACCCAGTCTGCGGCGTCACCCTCGACCAGGCCGGCGGCGTCCGGACGCGCCGCGGGGTTGCTGCCGGCCGCCCCGGCCCCAGGGGCACCCGGGCTCCCCGGGATGGCCGGCAGGCTAGTGGCCGGCAGGCGCACGGATCCCTCCCCGAGGCCGGCGCCCCCGGCAGTGGCGCCGCCGGGAGCATCCGGGGCGTCCACCCCGACAGTCGTCGGCGTCCAGTCCCCCAGGTCTCCTTCGACCAGGCCGGATGAGTCCGGCCGCTCCGGCGACGAGCCGCCACCACCCAGCCCGGAACCAGGGGATCCGGGCATCCCCGGCATCGGCCCCTGACCCGGCGCACCCGGCGGCGAACCACCACCCGGAGAATGGGCACCGGGGGGATCGATTCCGCCCGGCAGTTTCACCCCGCCGGGCAGACCACCGCCGCCGGCGGCCGTACCGCCGGGTGCGAACGGGTCACCGATGTCGGAGCCGCCCGGCGTCCAGTCCTCCAGATCCCCTTCGACCAGGCCGGATGAGTCCGGCCGCTCCGGCGACGAGCCGCCACCACCCAGCCCGGAACCAGGGGATCCGGGCATCCCCGGCATCGGCCCCTGACCCGGCGCACCCGGCGGCGAGCCACCACCCGGCGAATGGGCGCCGCCAGGCGGGTCGATTCCGCCCGGCGGTTCCACCCCACCGGGCAGACCACCGCCACCCGGCACACCACCACCAGGGGGCAGACCACCGCCACCCGGCACACCACCACCAGGGGGCAGACCACCGCCACCGGGCAGACCACCACCGGGGGGCAGATCCACCCCACCGGGCAGGCCGCCGCCGCCAGGCACACCACCACCGGGCGGCAGACCACCGCCGCCAGGAAGACCGCCTCCGGGCAGCTCGACCCCACCTCCACCGGGGACCTGGCCGACCGGGGGCGGCTTTGCCCCGCCGTTGTTGCCGGGACCCTGGTTGCCGGAGCCCGGAAGGTGCGAAATCGGGGGTGGGACGACCCCGCCGGGCGGCGCACCGCCGCCACCGGGAGTGTTCAACGGCGGGCCGTTGACGGGCGGTGGGACGAGGCCGGGCAGGCCCCCTCCTCCCGGCAGGCCCCCTCCTCCCGGCGGGTCGGCGACGACCGGCGGTTCGACACCGGACCCGCCTGGACCGTTCACACCCGGCGGGTTGTTGTCGAGGCGGCTGGGCGGGCCGGAAACGGGTGGATCGTCGACGCCCGGTGACCCCGGCAGGCCACCCACCGGCGGATCGACGGGCGGACTCGTCGGCGGATCCAGCGGAGGTTCGTGCGGCGGCTGAGTCGGCGGCTCGGTGGGCGGGTCCGTCGGCGGGTCGTAGGGCGGCTGAGTCGGCGGCTCCGTCGGCGGCTCGGTGGGCGGCTCGGTGGGCGGCTCGGTGGGCGGCTCGGTCGGCGGGTCCGTCGGCGGCTCGGTCGGCGGATCGGTCGGCGGCTCGGTCGGCTTGGGCGGGTCCGTCGGCTTGTCGATGCCGAGGGTGCCGTCGCCCTCGGGTGAGGTGACCTTCCCGACGGTCGCCGAGTACTGCTCCGCCAGCGTGAGCGCGACCTCCAGCATCTGGTTCGTCATCGGCCGGGCGAACCGGGTGGAGCTGATCGCGACGTTGCCGCCGCTCGTCTTGCTGGTGTTGCCGTCGTCGTAGGCGATCTTCGCCCAGGCGACATCGAGGTAGTTCAGTTGTTCCTGCGCCCACTTGAGATAGCTCGCGTCCTTCATCAGCTGATGGGGCAGGGTCGCCGAGGACGGCATTCCCGGCCCGCCGAGCAGCCGCTCCGCCTGGTTGCCCAGGAACTCGCTGAAGTAGTCCATCTTGGCCAGGAACGCCTGCGCCGCCTCGCCCTGCCAGGCCTTGTCCTCACCGGCGATCGCATGGGAGTGCAGGCTGACGAACGTCTCCAGCCAGTGCAGAGTGTTGTACGCCTGCTGGAACGCCGACGCCGCGTCGACCAGGCTCTCGTAGCTGATCAGCGAGTCGGCGTAGGTGTGTCCCGCCTCGCTCTCGATCGCCGACCCGCCGGTGACAGCTGCCTTGATCCGCCGCCATCCGGGCGGATCCATCTGCGCCCAGATCTCCAGGTCGTTGAGGGGCTCGGTGGGCACCGTCAACGGAGGGAAGGTGGCCTTGGGGTCCACGGAGCTTCCCCAGGTGTCCGCCGAGCCCGTCTGGGATTCTGGCATGCCTTATCCACCAACCTCTGTACGAGTACGAGAACACTGCCCGGTCCGGAGTCCCCAGGTCCGGCACTGCGAGGACTACTTGGCGCCGCCGTCCGAACCCTTACCGCCGCCGGACTCGCCACCACCGGACTTGCCGCCGCCGCCTTCGGTGCCGACCTGGCCGTAGTCGTCGATGTCGCTGATCTGCCCCCACGGCTTGCCCATGGCCTTGGTGAACTCCTCCTTGGTCATGGCGTTGAACTCCTTGGTCTTCTTTTCGAGGTCCTTGCCGGTACGCAGGTTGTCGTCCTCGGTGTACTCGTAGGAGTCGGCCATCTTGAGCAGGCTCTCGCGTAGCGCGAAGAGCGTCTGGTGGACCTTCACCAGGAGACCCTGGGTGTCCCCGATCAGTCCCGTGTTGGTGCTGCCGTCGCCGCTGATCTTCTGCCGCATGACCTCGGCCCGGGCGAACTTGCCGGGAAGCACGTTCAGCTCGCCGAGCTTGTTGCTGACGTCGAGCATCATGCTGTTGCCCTTGCCGTCCGTACCGACGAGGGCACCGATCGAGTTGGCGAAGTAGCGAATGGCCTCGGTGCTGACCTTCAGCGCACCGTTCTTGTTGTCGCCGCCGGTGTAGACCTTGACGTCCGGGGGGTTGATCTTCCCGTCGATGCCGGAGTAGTCGGTGCCACCGTATTTCTCCCAGGTGACATTCTCCTCCTTGGCGGAGTCCGCCTTGTAATCGTCGACGATTTTGTCCCACTTGTCACGCGGGATCACCTCGTCCGTGTACCAGTCGTAGGCGGCCTTCTCCTCGGCGCTGTAGTGGGACCAGTCCACCTTCTGCATCGAGTTGCTGTTACTTTGGATCTCTGCCTGGACCTCGTCAATGACCGCCTGGATCCAGCCCTCCGGGTGTTTACCCGGAAAGCCCCCGATCTCGCCGGCGTTGAACTTGTCCAGAATGCCGGTCTGGTCGATAGCCTCATCGTTGGGATAGCTGTAATCGACGCCCATCTTTGATCAACCTTTGCAGTGCGGCCGACTTCCAGGAAGTGGTGCCGGGCGGCCCGTCGGCTGCCGGGCGGCACCGGCCCGGCAGCCGACCGGCGGGTCAGCCGCCGCGAACGTCGTTCCAGATCCTGGTGTGCCGCTGCTCGGTCGTCCCGTAGTTGTCCGAGATCGCCAGCAGCGTGTTACGCGCCTGATCCAGGTGGACCGTCATCGCGGTGGCGGCTCTCCGCCACTCGATCTTGGCGTCGCGATAGGTGGTCTGCGCGTCACCGCTCCAGTCCTGGAGGCTGCTCTCGACGTTGCGCTCCATCTCGTCGAGCGCATCCGAGATACGCCCGTTGATCCGGCCCATGTCATAGAGGGTGGCGTCTGCCTGGTTGAAGTCGAACCGGTAGTTGGACACCGTCAGGTCCTTTCTCGAGTGCGTAGGTGAGTGACCGGGAAAGGGTCAGACTCCGGGCAGCGCCGACGAGAATGCCTGGGCGGTCTGCGAGGCATCCTCCTCTGCGGCCCGGTAACCGGCGGTCGTTGCTCCCATGACGTCCATCATGCGAAGCAACTGGTTGATGACCGTCTGGAAGGACGCCTCCCAGTTGTCCATCGCGTGGTTGAAGCTGTTGGAGGCGTCACCCCGCCAGCTCGCCTGCAAAGTCCTCATCTCACCGTTGACGGCACGCAGGTGGCCATTGAACTCGCCGGCCTTGCTGGCGAACTCCTTGGCCGCCGCCTCCATACCCGGTTCGGAAGTCTGGACCGTTGGCATGGTCACAGCGGCTCTCCTTTCGTCGTAAGTCGAGGTGACGACGTCGAGTCTCGTGCGCTCGGCGCTCGCCGTACCGAGTGTTCACGGCGACCGGCCGTCTCCGGCAAGGCCGGCGAGGGGCGCATGTCCGAACGACGGGCAACTTTGCCTACTTCACCCCTGTCCGCCGTCCGACGCACCACACGCGAGGCCGGCCGGCAGCCCGTGCGGTAGGGAAGAGGCGCTGCACGTTCGTGCCCGTAAACCGGGGCACCCCTTTCCGCGTACCCGATCCCGGCCTCTACTTGAGCCCGCGCAGAAGGGAGCCGGTCGACATGAGCTTCAACGACCGCATGGAGGAGCTGTTCGCGGAGTACGAACGTCAGCGCAACAGCGTGACGGAACTCCAGGAACGGATGAAAGAGGTCAGGGCGTCCGCCACCTCCCCCCGGCGTGAGGTGACGGTCACGGTCGGGCAGAACGGCGTGATCACCGACATCGCCTTCCCGACCAGCGCCTACCGACGGATGACCCCGCTCGCGCTGCAGACCAGCATCATGCAGACCTTCACGGAGGCGAAGGAGCAGGTCATGGTCCAGGCGGCGAACCTGCTGGCACCGTTGTTACCCGAGGGGGTGGACGCGGCCAAGGTGGTCCGGGGCGAGGCCGGTGTCGACATGTTCCTGCCGCCGGAGGGGCCCCGGATCAACAGCAGCTTCCGCGAGATACTCGGCCCCCGACCGGAGCAGCCGTGAGCCGGCCGTCGGGTTCCATCTGGGTCGACCCCGAAGGCGTCATCGAAGCTGGTGACTCGTACGCCAGGCACATCGCCCGCTACGACAGCTACCTTCGCCAGTTGTCCCACCTGCGGACGCAGTACGGCCCCGCGTGGGGCGACGACGACATCGGCAACCAGTTCAAGAAACAGTTCGACCAGACCATCGATGCCATCGAGGACACCATCCGCCGTGTCAAGGGTTCCCTGGAGTACGCGGCCGTCGGCCTCCGGCTCAGCGGCGAGGGGTACCGGCAGGCGGACGAGGAGGCCAACGAGGCCGGTCGCCAGATCAGCTCCGCGTTCGAGGAACTGCCCACCCAGTTCAGGTTGCGGCAGTCCACCGCCGGCGAAGACCCGCCGTTGCACGAGGCTGGTGTCGAAGTCGCTCGGCCGCTGCTCAAGCTGGGGAAAGCGTCATTGGAGGTCGGCGTGACCATCGCCGGCCGGAACATCGACCCGAAGGCACCGCAGGGGCCCGGCGAACCGATGGAGGCCGCCCTGCTCTTCGCCGGTTCGGTCATCGAGAAGGAGCCAGCCCAACGGATAGAGGCCGGCGTGCTCAACGCGGAACCGCTCATCGACAAGGAGCCGGCCCACGACGCGCAGCAGGCCGCGCTGACGCCGATGGTGCCGGCCATCTCCTCGTTCCGCCACTACGGCACCGCAGGCGTTCTCATCGACGGCGATCCGATTCCCTCGGGTTACCAGTTGCAGACGCTGAGCACCTTCTCCGACGGCACCTCGCGCGCCGATGCCAACTACTACGACTCGATCGTCCCGCTGGGTGTACGGCACCGGGTCACCGGGCCCGACGGCCAGCCCGTCGACTCCGGCGGCGACCAGTTCTTTCTGGTCAAACCCAAGGAGGGACCTGCCCCGGATCCGACCTCATCCGCATACCGTCCACTGCTGATCAGCTTCCGTTCGGACGGCACCGCCGTTCCGCTGCTCACCGATCCCTCCTGACATCCACCCATGGGCGACTTCCACATTCCGAACGACCCGAACTGGCAGTGGGCGTACGACGCGATCCTCTACACCATCGGTGAGCAGTTTCCCAAGGGTGACCCGTCGGAGCTGGAGGCGCTCAGCGTCAAACTCGACCAGTTCGGGCGGAACCTGCTCAGCGGGATGGCGGCGACCCAGTCGCTCGGCGCCGGGCTGCGGGGCAATCTCGACGGTCCCGCAGCCGACGCGTTCGCCCAGTTCCAGAAGTCGATCACCCACCCGATCCCGTCGGGTACCCGCAAGGCCCTGACCGCCGGATACATCGCGAACCTGGCCAACGAGAAGATCGACTACGGACAGGTCCAGATCGTGACCGCGGCGTTCACGATCGTCCTCAGCATCGCCTCGGCGATGGCGACCGGCTTCGGCGCCTCGCTCGTCCCGGCGTACCTGAGAATCGGCCAGAAGTGGGCGCAGGACCTCCTCAACGGGCTGCAGAGCGACCTCCTGCGGCTGAGCCTGCGCCTCGCGGCGGAAGCCGCCGGGGAAGCTGCCCAGGAGGGTGCCGAAAACGTCGCCGCCCAGGCCATCGTGATCGCCAAGGACAACAAGAGCGACGGCTTCGACTTCTCGGACTTCTTCCTCTCTGTCGGTGCGGGTGCCTGGATCGGCGGCGTCGCCGGTGGCGTACACCAGATCGGCGGCAAGTTCTTCCCCAAGTTCTCCGGCACCTCGCACGGCCAGGCCGGATCAGGGGTGATCGGCGAACTGCTCGGCGAGTACACCTTCATGTTGATGCTTGGCGCAGGGGGGGAATTCAACCCGCTGGCCACCGCCGTGTCGTCCGCAGTGGGCAGCTACGCCGACCGGTACGCACAAGATTTCGGGGAGGCGCTCGGTGGCGGCTCCGGGAAACCCGACGCGTCCGACCTCCACGGACCCGGCAGGCTCAAGGATCTCGCCGCCGCCGGCACAGACGTCAACGGATCCGGCCGACCTGGCGGCGGAGGGCTCCCGGGGGGCTCCGGTGCCGAAGGCCCGGCAGCACTCGCCGGCGGCGACAGGCCGCCGGCGCGGGCGGGCGGCCACGGTCCCCGGAACCCCGGCGGGACGGCGGGTACGGGTGACGTGGTCGCTGGCGGCCCGAACACGGAAGGCAGCAGACCGGGGCACGTTCCGGGGTCGGGTGCCGCCGACTCCGGGCGTACGCCGGAGTCGGACACCACGCCCATCCCGGGTGCGAACCAGGGCCTGCCGGGCCTCGACTCGCCTCCGGTCCGGTCCACGACCCCCGGCCCTGGCGCCCCCGCGAGCCCGGTCGGCGCTCCCTCGGACGCCAACCAGCCGGAGGGCTCGGCCGGTTCGAGGCCACCGGACGGCATCGCGACACAGCATCTGACCGTGCCGCCGCCAGCCCCGGTGGAGGCGCAGGGACCGCCCCCGGTCGTCAACCAGCAGCCGGCCGCCGTCGACCCCACCACGCCGCATCCGACCCCGCAGAGCGTTCCGCCGGCCACACCCGGCGACACCCCCACCACACCTGGCGGCATGCCGGCCACGCCCGCCGGCACCCCAGCCACACCCGGCAGCACGCCAGCCACTCCCACCGGGCCCGCCGGCACCCCAACCACACCCGCCGGGCCCGCCGGCACCCCAACCACACCCGCCGGGCCCGCCGGCACCCCAACCACACCCGCCGGGCCCGCCGGCACCCCAACCACACCCGCCGGGCCCGCCGGCACCCCAACCACACCCGCCGTGCCCGCCGGCACCCCAACCACACCCGCCGTGCCCGCCGGCACCCCAACCACACCCGCCGTGCCCGCCGGCACCCCAACCACACCCGCCGTGCCCGCCGGCACCCCAACCACACCCGCCGGCACCCCGGCCGTGCCCGCCGGCACCCCGGCGGGACCGGCACAACCCGGCGGCGTCTCCGCCGAGCCGACCCAGCCCCGCGGCACATCTGCCGAGATCGGCCAGCCCGGACCGATGCCCACCGACTCGGGTCAGCTGAGAGTTCCGGTGCGGGTGGAAACCCCGGCCGAGACGACCGGCAGCGGTGCCGGGCCGCTCTCGACCGGCCAGGTGGCCGGCACCACCGCGACCGAGCCGTCAGGCACGACGGAGACGACCACCACTCGGGGAGGCCCGTCGGCAACCGTCGGCCCGGTTCCGGACCCGACCGGCCGTGCGACGCCGACGCCAACGGAGGTGGGGTCCGACCCGGAGTCCGCTGGATCGGTACCGGTACCGGTGCTCCCGACGAACCCGCTACCGGATCGTTCCCTCCCGGCTCAGCCTGCCGAGGCCGTCCGGGGCGCATCGTCGTCGGGCCCGGCGACGTCGGGCGCATCGGCGTCGACTGGGGTCGGCCGGCGAGAGCAGGTTCCGCCTCCGACCACCGCGCAGAAGCCGCTTCCGCAAGCCGTCGCCGAGGCGCCACCACCGCCCACACCTGAGGCGGCGACCACGGTGGACGGGCCAGGCGACGAGAGGGTGCCGGACCTCGCTGTCGACCGCGCCGAACGCATGACTCAGCCGGTGCCGTCGTCTCCCCGACCCGTGCCGCCGCCGGTTCAGGCGCCGGGGCCGCCATCCGATGGCGGGGACGGCCGGCGCTCGCTGGTTTCCGCCGCAGTTGCGCCACCCGGCTCGGTGCCGACGCTGCGGGACGTACCGGTCGCGTTGGTCGCGAAGTCGACGGCCGAGACGCCGACCGCCGGGGACCCGATCGACGTGACCACCGGCCGGATGATCTACACCGAGACCGACCTCAGCCTGCCGGGCCTGGCCCTGGAGCGTACCCACCGCTCGGACTACCGTTGGGGCCGCTCCTTCGGCCCCAGCTGGTCGTCCACTCTGGACCAGCGGGTCGTCACCGACGGCAGGCGGGTGTGGTTCCTGTCCGCCGACGGCTCGATTCTCACGTACCCCGTGCCCGCCGAAGGTGGCGAGGCGCTGCCGCTGCTCGGCCGCCCCGCTGCGCTGCGCCGACTGGCCGGGGGTGGCTGGTCGCTCACCCAGCAGGACACCGTCCTGCTGTTCGCCCCCGCCGGCGACGGCCGCGAGGCAATCCTCTCCGATGTCGCCACGGCCCGCACGCGGTGGCACATCACCCGGGACGACGCCGGCACTCCCGTCCTGCTGGAGTCGGCAACCGGAGACCGGGTGCGGTTGCGCAGCCGCGACGGCCTGGTGACCGGTGCGCTGTTCGTGTCCGCAGGCGAGGTCCACGACCGGGTCGAGCTGCCGACCTTCGGCTATGACGACCGACGTCGCCTGGTCGAGGTGCGGAACTCGTCCGGCGACCCGGTCCGGCTCGACTACGACGAGGACGGCCGGATCGTGCGGTGGGCCGACCGCAACGGCGAGTGGTACTCGTACGCCTACGACGAGGCGGGCCGGTGCGTGCTCGCCGACGGTAACGGCGGCTATCTGCGGTACGCGTTCGAGTACGGCGACGACGTCACCATCGCGACCGACTCGCTGGGCGGTGCACACCGGTACGAGCTCAACGCACGCCGCCAGGTCGTCGCGATCGTCGACCCGCTCGGCGCCACGACGAGGTTGACGTGGGACGCGGCGAACCGGCTGCTGTCGCGTACCGACCCGCTCGGCCGGACCACCCGGTTCGGCTACGACGGTCGGGGTCGGCCGACCGTGCTGACCCGCCCGGACGGCAACACGGTGAACTCCCCGGTGATCGGTGCGCGCCCGCACCGCGTACCCGGGACGATTTTTGATCTTGATGGTCTGGGACGTCCCAGATCGGCGCGGCTCCCGGACGGGGCCGTCACCGAGTTCGGCTGGACTGCCGAGGGCGACCTGGCGTCGCTCGTCGGCCCGGCCGGCTACCGGCAGGAATGGCACTACGACGGCGAGGGGAACCTGGTGGAGAGCACAGACGCGGCAGGCGGCACGGTACGGATCGAGTACGGGCCGTTCGACCTGCCGACAGCGCGGGTCGACGAGGCGGGCCACCGCACGGAGTACGCCTACGACACCGAGCTACGGCTGGTCGCGGTCACGAACCCGGCCGGGAGGGTCTGGCGCTACGCCTACGACGCGGCCGGCCGGCTGACCGAGGAGACCGACTTCGACGGCCGCACCCAGCGGTACGCCCGCGACGCCGCGGGTCAGTTGGTCGCGCACACCGACCCGGCCGGTGACACCACCCACTACGCCTACGACCTGCTGGGACGGGTGACCGAGCGGCGCGTCGGCGACGCCGTGACGCGGCTGCAGTACGACGCGCAGGGCCGGCTCGCGGCGGTGCTCAGCCCCGACGCGGTGGTCCGGTTCGCGCGCGACGAGCAGGGCCGGGTGATCACCGAGACCGTCAACGGCGAGGCCGTCCACACCTCGTACCACCCGGAGCTGGGCAGGGTGCAGGCCCGCACCACACCGTCGGGCCGGTCGAGCCGGTGGACCTTCGACGCCGACGGCCGACCGGAGAGCCTGGCCACCGGCCGGCACCTGATGCGGTTCCGGCACGACGCCGCCGGGCGGGAGATCAGCCGAACCGTCGACGACGTGGTCGCGCTGCGCCAGAGCTTCGACGCCGCCGGACGGCTGGCGGCCCAGCGCATCGCCGACACCGCCGAGCGTGAGTTCCGCTACGACGCCACCGGTCGGATCACCGCGATCGGTGACTCCCTTGCCGGCGAGCGGTCCTTCCACGCCGACGAGGTGGGCCGGGTCCACACCGTGACCGCCGACGGGGAGCAGCGGGAACGGTACGCCTACGACGAGGCCGGCAACCTGGCCGGCACGGTCGGCGACCGGTGGGAGTTCGACGGCACCATGCTGGTGCGGTCGGACGACGCCCGGTTCGAGTACGACGGGAAGGGCCGGCTGGTCCTCCGGGTCGACGCGGCCGGCGTGTGGCGTTTCGGCTGGGACGCAGAGGACCGGATGGTGCAGGTGGTCACCCCCGGCGGGGATCGCTGGCGGTACCGCTACGACGGTTTCGGCCGCCGCATCCTCAAGCAACGCCTCGCCAGCGACGACCGGGTGCTCGAAGAGGTGCGGTTCGCCTGGTCCGGCGACCTCGTGGTGGAGCAGACCCATCGGGACGCGGACGGCACCACCTCCACCACCTCGTGGGACTACCGGCAGGACGGATCGACGCCGCTGGCCCAGCGCGACGGCGACCTGCTGCGCACGGTCGTCACCGACCGGATCGGCACGCCGACCCACCTGGTGGAGGCGACCGGCGCGCTGCACTGGTGGTCACGCAGCGATCTGTGGGGTCGCGGCCACGGCGCGGCCACCCCGCTGCGCTTCCCGGGGCAGTACTTCGACGCCGAGACCGGCCTGCACTACAACCGGTTCCGGTTCTATGATCCCGCGACGGCACGCTATCTGAGCCCCGACCCGATCGGCCTGGCCGGTGGGCCGAACCCCACGGCGTACGTCCCGGACCCGCTGACCGTCGCGGACCCGCTCGGCCTGACGAACTGCACGGTGACCCAGCCGTCACTGGACCCGCTCGGCGACCACGATCCGGCGCGTCCCGTCACCCTCGACGGTGAGCCCAGCCAACTGCCGGACCGGGCCGCCCCGCCACCGCCGGAGGCGCTGTACGGCATGCCTCCACTGGCGCAGGTGGTGACCCTCCAGCCCGACGGCAGTCAGCGCATCCGGCACGAGCCGCGCCCGGCCCTGCGCCCGCCGTCGAACCCGTCGACCGTCGGCACGTCGCCGCACGCCCACGACTGGTACTCCGAGTCCGCCGCCGCACCGTCCAGCCTCACGGAACAGCTCTCGTCCGAGAACCCCACGCTGGAGAGCATCCAACGACAGCTTCAGCCGCTCCCCCAGTCGGGTCCGGACGTCGACCGGGACGACAACCTGAACGAGGCCCCCGCCGCCGCGCCCCGCCGCCGAGGCCGCGAGGACGACGAGGCCGGCTACGTGGGCGCTCCGAGCAGCAGTCGGAGGCCGTCGGCGGGGCCGGAGGCGTGGCTGTCTTCGAGTGTGGTGCGGCGTGCCCTGAACGAGGAGACGAGCGAGACCTCACGGTGGTTGCCGGTGCAGACGGCGCTGCGGGAGTATCGCGAGCTTCGTCGGGACGATCTCGATCAGCGAGGGCTCGCCCTCCGCGCTCTTGAGGGATCGTTGCACAACTGGCGTCAGTATCACGATCGGTGGGACACGAACGCTCGGACGCTCAATCGTTCCCGAATTCGACGGCTGAACGAGATCAGGCGCGACCTGAGAGCCCTGATCCAGACGGAAGACGACGACATCCGGAGTCGGCGTGACCGGGCGACCTCCTCCGCTCGGAGCGTACCCACCGCGGCCCGGAGCATCCGGGGGTCGAGGGCTGCGGAGCCGGCCGCGTACACGCCGTTCGGAACACCGGCGCCGGCCAACCTGAACGAACTGCGGCAGGAGTTCGACGGGGTCGGCCGCCTGCCGGAGGGCGTGCAGGTGAACCTGCACGTGACCGGGCTGGCGAACTACAGCGCGATCCGGCACGAAGGTCTCCAGCCCGGCGCGGGAAGCGGTATCGGCCTGCCGGGAGCCGGCGCGGACTCGACCTTCACCTACGTGTTGACCGGGTCCCTACCGACGACGACCGCGGCGGTGACCGCGGACGCGCCTGCGGGTGCGGCACCGGTCGGGGTACTGACCACCGGCACCGGATTCAGCCGGGACGTGAACTATCCGGGTGGTGCACAGCAGTACGGCAACCCCATCCCACCGGCACGCACCTATCCGGCGGGCGACCCGACGTACAGCTTCACCTTCCCGCCCACCCCGCAGACGGTGCGGGGGATCGCGGACTTCATCAACAACCAACGTGCGGCACAGGGCCGATCGACGCTGTCCGACGATGAAGCGATGCTCCGCGTCCGGGCCGAACTGTTCCACCGTTTCCGGTTGCACGTCGCCGACTACCTCGCGCTGCCCCAGAGCCCTGCGACGACGCAGACCGCCGACGACGACTGGAACGACAACCAGACCACCGACGACAACTACTACACCGAGGAGAACGTCTACTACGACAACTACGACGACTACGGGCGTGCGCCGACCGGCTCGCGGGAGACCGGCGAGGTCACAGTGGAGCGGTCGGGGCCGCCGGACCCGGCATGGGTCTCCCCGGAGGAGATCGAGGCCCTCCGCAGGCAGGTGCCCCCACGGGTGGTGAAGGCGACGACGGTCTTCGACGTCGTCGAGAGGCAGGCCAAGGACCCGTCCATCCCCCAGGTGGTACGTGACTCCTACCGCGAGGCGGGCCTGGAGGTTCCCGATTTCGCGCCCGTCAAGCCGTCGATCGGCGCCCAGCGACGCGACCTGGCGTTCAACTACCGGGAATTGGTGACGGCTGACGGCCGCCGGATCCAGGACTTCGAACTGCTGCTGCAACTGCGTCCGGACGACTCCCGAGCGGCCGAGGTGTTCCCGCCCGCCAAGCGGGAAGAGTACGAGCGCGTATTCAGCGACTTCTACAACCAGAAGTACCGGATCGGTCCCAAGAAGGACCAGTTCAACTTCACCATGAATCTCGTCGACACCGCACCCCACGCACACCGCTCGATCAGGGTGACCGGTGGGAATGCCGGCACGACCCAGGTCGTCTGGTCACCGGACACCACCGCCCTGGACGTCGTGCACGAGGGTGCGCACTTCCTGGGGCTGTTCGACCAGTACCTGCTCGATGGCAAGAACACCGTCCTGGACTCCGACGGCAGGCCGGTCAGGTGGGTGCTGCGGCGACACCGACCCGCTCCCGACAACTCGATCATGACGACCATCGATGCGGCGGACCGGCCGGAGCTGAAGCAGCGCGATCTCGACCGGATCTCGCGGCTGCCCGTGGAGGTCGTCCCGCCGGACCCCGGCCGGTCGACCGGACCCGAGGCGGTGCCACCGGACGCCGCACCCGACGACCCCTCGGCCGGGACCGAGGACGGATCGACCGACTACGTCAGTACTCCGAGTAGAAGTCGGACGCCGTCGGCGGGGCCGGACGCGTGGCTGTCCTCGAACCGGGTACGCGACACCCTGGGTGAGGAGACGACCGACAGTTCACAGTGGTCGTCGGTGCAGACGGCGCTGCGGGAATACCTCGGGCTCCGTCGGGACGATCTCGGCGAACGCGACTTCGCCCTCAACGCCCTCCGGGTGTCGTTGGACAATTGGCGTGCCTACCACGACACGCCTGCCGTCCGGCTTCGGACCCTGAACCGTTCCCGGATCCGGCGGCTGGACCGCACCAGGCGCCAACTGATGGAGATGATCCAGCAGGAACGCGACGATGTCCGGCGTCAGCGTGACCGGCAGACCTCCTCCCGGAGCAGGCCCACCGCGGCCCAGAGCATCCGGGGATCGAGGGCTGCGGAACGGACCGTGTACACGCCGTTCGGAACACCGACACCGGCGAACCTGACCCAACTGGAACAGGAGTTCCGCAGGGCCGGCAGCCTGCCGCCCGGCGTGCAGGTGAACCTGCACGTCACCGGCCTGGCGAACTACAGCGCAATCCACAACGAGGGTGTCCGGCCCGGCGCGGGGCGCGGTATCGGCCTACCCGACGGCGAGACGGACTCCACCTTCACCTACGTGTTGACCGGGTCCCTACCGACGACGACCGCAGCGGTGACCGCGGACGCGCCTGCGGGCGCGGCACCGGTCGGAGTGCTCACCACCGGCGCCGGTTTCAGCCGCGACGTGAACTACCCCGGTGGTGCACAGCAGTACGGCAACGCCATCCCACCGGTACGCAACTATCCGGCGGAAGATCCGACGTACAGCTTCACCTTCCCGGCCACCCCGCAGACGATGCGCGGGATCGCGAACTTCATCAACGACCAACGTGCGGCACAGGGCCGGCCACCGCTGTCCGAAGAGGAAGCGGTGCACCGCGTCCGGGCGGAGCTGTTCCACAGTTTCCGGTTGCACGTCGCGGACTACGTCGCCATGACCCCCGAAGACCCGACGACGCAGACCGACGACGACTGGGACGACAACCAGACCACCGAGGACCGCTACTACACCGAGGAGGACATCTACGAGGACAACTACCACGACTACGCCCGCGCCCCTCGTCGAACCGGGGAGCCGGCCACCTACCCCCCGACCGCACCGTTCACCGAGGTGACACCGGACGCGGTGGCCAAGAGCACCGAGCAGACGCCGACCGCCGCCGATCCCATCGACGTGACCACCGGCCGGATGATCCTGACCGAGACCGACGTCGTGCTGCCGGGCCTGACGTTGGAGCGGACGTACCGCTCCGACTACCGCTGGGGCCGGTCCTTCGGCCGCTCCTGGGCCTCCACGCTCGACCAGCGCGTCGTCGTCTCCGGTGATCAGGTTCGCTACCTGGCCGCCGATGGGTCGATGCTCACCTATCCGCTGCCCGCTGTGGGTGAGGTGACGCTGCCGCAGGTCGGCCGGGCGCTGCCGCTGCGCCGGCTGGTGGATGGTGGTTGGCTGCTGACCGATCCGGTCTCGGGTCGCGCACTGGTGTTCGCTCCCGCGAACGACGCGGAGTCGGTGCTCAGCGACGTGGCCGAGGGTGATCTCCGTTGGTCGATCGCCCGGGACAGCGCCGGCACCCCGATCGAGCTGCGCTCCTCCGCCGGCGCCCAGGTCGGCTTCAGCTCGGCCTCCGGTCGGGTGACGATGCTCTGGCTGCCGAACCAGGTCGGCGCGATGCAGGCCGCGTACCAGTTCGAGTACGACGGCGCGGGCAACCTCGTCGAGGTGCTCAACAGCTCGGGCGACGCCGAGCGGTTCGACTACACCGACGGCCGGATCGTGCGGTGGGAGGACCGCAACGGCGAGTGGTACTCCTACACCTATGACGAGGCCGGTCGCTGCGTCGGCACCGACGGCAAGGGTGGTTACCTGCGGTACCGGTTCGAGTACCAGAAGGGCCAGACCGTCGTCACCGATTCCCTCGGCGCGGTGCGCAGGTACGAGCTCAACGACCGCTTCCAGGTCGTCGCGGAGACCGACGCGCTCGGTGCGACGACCCGGACCGAGTGGGACGGCGCGAACCGGCTCCGGTCACGGACCGACCCGCTGGGCCGCACGACGACCTTCGACCACGATGCGGACGGCCGGTGCGCCACGGTCACCCGGGCGGACGGCAGCCAGTCGACCATCACCTATGACGAGTTCGGCCGTCCGACGTCGTGGCGGGACTTCGACGGCAGCACCCGGCACCGGGCGTTCGACACCGACGGGCGGGTGGTCGCCGAGACCGACGCCGCCGGCGAGGTGGTGCGCTTCGACCGGCCGGTCGAGGACGGGCCGGGCACGGTCACCCAGGCCGGTGCGACGGCCATGGTCCGCAACGCGGCGAAGCTGGTCACGTCGGTCACGAAGAGTGGCACTGAGACCCGGTACGAGTACGACAGCCTCGGCCGCGTCGTCCTCGTCGAGGACGACCACGGCGTGACCGAGTTCGGCTGGACGCTCGAGGGCGATCTGGCCTGGCGGGAGAACCCGGACGGCAGCGTCGAGAAGTTCGCGTACGACGGCGAGGGGAACCTCGTCGAGTCGCTCGACGCCACCGGCCGCCGCACGTTCCTCGAATACGGCGCGTTCGACCTGGTGACCGCCCGGATCGACGATGCGGGCAACCGCACCGGGTACGCCTACGACACCGAGCTGCGGCTGACCACCATCACCGACCCCGAGGGTCGGACGTGGCGGTACACGTACGACCCGAACGGCCGGATGATCGCAGAGACCGACTTCGACGGCCGCACCCAGCGGTACGCGTACGACGCCGCGGGGCAGCTCGTCGCGCACACCGACGCGGCCGGTGAGGTGACCCGGTTCAGCTACGACGTGCTCGGCCGGGTGGTCGAGCGCCGCACCGGCACCACGGTCACCAGGCTGGCGTACGACGCGGCCGGCCGCGTCGTCGCGGCCGACGACGCCGACTCGGAGATCCGGTTGGCGCGCGACGCGGCCGGCCGGGTGGTCGCCGAGACGGTGAACGGGCGCACGGTCGCCAGTTCCTACAGCGAGCAGTTCGGCGCGATCACCGGGCGGACCCGTCCCTCCGGCGCGTCGACGCAGTGGTCGTACGACGAGTCCGGCCGGCCGGCCGTGCTGGTGGCCGGCGGGGAGCACCTCCGGTTCGCCTACGACGGCCCACGCGAGGTGAGCCGCGTCTGGGACGCGGGTCTGACGATCGAGCGGGACGCCGACCCGGCGGCTGCGCTCGCCGAGCGACCGGGCGGGCACGGTGCTGTCCGGTACACGGTGGACGCGCTGGGCCGGCCGGCTGTCCGGTCGGGCGCCGACGGTGACTGGCACCTGTCCTGGAACCACCAGGACCGGCTGGCCTCGGTCACCACGCCCCGCGGTGACCGGTGGCGCTACCGGTACGACGCGTTCGGCCGGCGGATCGCCAAGCAGCTGTGCGGCACGGACGGTGCGGTGCAGGAGGAGACGGAGTTCGTCTGGTCCGGTGGTCTGCTGGTCGAGCAGCACCACCGGGATCGCGGCGGCAGGGTCACCACGACGGCGTGGGAGTACCACCCGGCGATGGCGGATCCGGTTGCCCAGATCACCGACGGCGCGGTGCACGCCGTACTGGCCGATGTCGCGGGTGCCCCGATGGTGCTCGTCGGCACCGACGGCAGCCGGCCGGACGACCCGGACGGCGTTCCGCTGCGGCTCGGCGGGCGGTACCTGGACGCGGAGACCGGGTTGGAGTACGACGGCTCGCGCTACTTCGACCCGGCGACGGACCGCTTCCTGGTCGAGTCCCGGGTGGCTCCGTTGCCCGTCAGCTGACCACGGCCTGCCCCGATCACTTCGGTGATCGGGGCAGGCCCCCTTTTCGCATCATTCCACGGAGGTGTGGTGAGCATTTTCGTCTCGGTCGCGGCGTACCGTGACCCGGAGCTGGTGCCGACCGTGCTGGACTGCCTGGCGAAGGCCGACCACCCGGACGAGTTGCGCGTCGTCGTCAACTGGCAGCATCTCGGCGGCGAGGACGTGTCGGCGTTGCAGGCCGATCCCCGGGTCACGGTGCTCGAGTTCGACGCCGGGCGCAGCCGTGGTGTCTGCTGGGCGCGGGCGGAGATCCAGAAGAACTACGTCGACTCCGACTGGTACCTACAGGTGGACAGCCACACCCGGTTCGCACCCGGTTGGGACTCCCGGCTGATCGCGATGGCCGAGCAGACCGGGGTGGCGAAGCCGATCCTGAGCTGCTATCCCCCGACGTACGACCCGGCGGTGGAGTTCACCGGTGGGGGCGAGCCGACTTTGATCTTCCTGAGTGGTTGGACCCATGACGGGCTACCGCAGTTCAAGCACTTCCGCATCCCCGAGTGGCAGGCGGCGACCGCGCCGATCCCGGCGCGCTTCGTGGCCGCCGGTTTCCTCTTCGCCCCGGGGTCGTTCGTCCGCGAGGTGCCCTACGACGGCCGGATCTACTACCAGGGCGAGGAGATCAACCTCGCCACCCGCGCGTTCACCTGGGGGTACGACCTGTTCCACCCGGTGGAGGTGCTGGCCTGGCACTACTACATCCGCGAGAACCAGTTCCGGCACTGGATGGATCACCGCGTCCCCGGCACCGACTACTGGTACGACCTGGACCGGGCCGGCCGCCGCCGGGTGCTCGCCATCCTGCGGTACGCGATGGTCGGCGGGCTCGGCATCGGCCCGGTTCGCCCGATGTCTGCCTACCAGGAGTACGTCGGAGTCGACTTCACGACCTGCACCGCGACCGCGGAGGCACAGGCCGGCACGGTTCCCCGTCCCCCCGCGCTGCTGACCGCGTGACCCGCCCCCGGGACCGAGCCCGTCAGCCGGTACGGCCCGGTCACCTCACTCGCGTACGCACCCGACGGCGCCACCCTGGCCGTCGGGTGCGCGCGACGGAGTCGTCCGACGGAACGCCGTGGACGACTGGTAACGGCCGGGCCAGGGCTCCCCTTGATCCGCCGCCACCGTGGCGGGTCCTGGCGGTCGGTCTTCGGCGGACAGCACGTCCGCGTGATCGAGGCCCGGATCAGCATCACCACCACGACCGGCCACCACGTCGACGACTTCCGGCTGATCACCACCTGCTCGACCGCGCCGCTACCCAGCCGCCGACCTCGTCGCCCGCCACTACCGGCAACTGCTGGACGCCCGGCTGGTGGACGCGATCGGTCTCGACCAGGCCGGCCAACCACGCTTTCGGCTGCACGAGGTCACCAGGCGGTATGCCGGCGAATGCCTGGACCGGCAAATCGAGGCAACCGACTGGACGGAAGCGCTGTCTCGGGTCGCGGCCGCCTGGTTGGCCCTGGCCCGGCACGTTCAGCAGCAGCTTCGCTGCGAGCGGCTGCATCTCGACGATCCCAGCATCCCGGCGGCCCTCGACGCCCCACGGGTGGTCGATCTTGCCCGCCGCAGACCCATCGACTGGTTCGAGTCGGAACGGGAACCCTGACCTCCATCGTCGTCTCGTGCGCCAGGGCAGGGCTCGTTGGCGCGGCCCGCTGCCTGGCCGGATGGGGAGCGGACTTCTGCGCGTTGCGCGCACATCACGAGGGCTGGCACCAGGCTACGCTCGCGGCGCTGGAAACCTGCCGTCGATTCGGCAACCGGCCGGGCGAGGCGGTGATGGCACGAAGCCTCGGCGGCTGCCTCCTGGAGACGGCCACCCCACAGGAGGCGGCGGCTGCCCACGGACGGCGGTCGCTTCACGGTGCGGAGCGGGCAGTGGTGCGGAGCGGGCGGCGGTGCGGGTCGGCACGGCGTGCGCTGGGCGCGCACCGGCTGGTCGTTCGACTGCCGACCTTTCGCGGTTGAACGTGCCAGGACACCGGCCGCCGCAACCATCACCGGGCGTGCCCGCCGCCCGTCGCGCGCCCTGTTCAGCGGGCTCTTCCCGGGCATTGAGGCCCGTGTGACGATGACCAACGCAATCGGTCGACAACGCCGTCTCGTCGGATTCCGATCGCCCGACCCCGCCACGGGCGGCCGACGCGATCAGGAAGGGGACCAACCGTGCCGTCCGATCAGGGGAACGGTGCCACCCGGGCCGGAACGTCGGCGCTCCGACTCCTCCACCGAGACCTCGAACAGGCCCGGCGCGCTCTGACCGGAAGGGTGCGCCGGACTCCGGTCCTCCGCTCCGACCAACTGACCGCCCGCTACGGCGTGCGACTGTGGATGAAGGCCGAGAACCTGCAGCGTGGGGGCTCCTTCAAACTGCGCGGGGCGCTGCTGGCGGTGGATCGCCTGGCCGCTCGGGGCAGTCGGGGCGTGTTGGCGCAGAGCACCGGCAATCACGCCATCGCAGTCGCCCTGGCCGCCCGCAGACACCGACTCCCCGCCGTGCTGGTCGTGCCAACGGACATCTCCGCGGTGAAGGTGCGGCGGATCCGGGAAACGGGTGCCGAGGTGATGTTCGCCGGCACGACGATGGCGGAGCGGGTCGCCGCCGTGCTGCAGTTGCTGGACCGGCACCGCTACGACGTGGTCGACCCGTACGAGGACCCTTCGGTGGTGGTCGGCCAGGGGACCGCGACGGCTGAGCTGATCGAACAGGTCGCCGCTGAAGGGGGTCGGTTGGACGCCGTGGTGGTCCCGATCGGTGGTGGAAGCGCCGTCGCCGGCGCCTGCCTGGCGGCCCATCCCCACGGGGTGGCGGTGGTCGGTGCCGAGCCGGAGGCGGTACCGGCGTTCACCGCAGCGTTGCGCGCCGGAGAACCGGTGTCGGTCGCGGCGTCGTACACCATCGCGGACGGGCTACGTCCCGACCGGATCGGCGACCTGCCCTTCGCGCTTGCCCAGCGCGGGGTGGCCGCAGTGGTGACGGTCGACGAACCGGGCATCGCCGATGCGATGCGCGCGTTGTTCCTGCACGCCGGTCTGACTGTCGAGCCGGCCGCTGCCACGGCGCTGGCCGGCGCGGCGCAGTACGCAGCCGGCCGCGGCGTCGACGTGGGGGTGCTGCTCTCCGGTGGAAACGTCGAACCGGAGCTGCTCGCGTCGCTGCTCAGCGACACCGGCGCGGCGACTCCGGCCGACTCGCCCGCGGGCTACATTCCGTGGGCGGATGTTCCGTGGGGGTCGCACTCATAGGATGGCTATATGCCATTGAAAGGTGACGAATCAGGCGAGATCGTAAGTCTTACGGACTTGTGCAAGGAATTCCCTGATGGGACACGAGCGCTCAGCGGCGTGTCACTCCATGTTCGGCCCGGCGAGGCGGTCGCGGTGATGGGGCCATCCGGTTGCGGCAAGTCGACCCTGCTCAACTTGGTGGCTGGGGTGGACCGTCCCACCTCCGGTTCCGTCGTGGTGCACGATGAGGACCTCAGCCAGTTGAACGAAACCGGCCTCGCTCTCTTCCGGCGTCGGCGGATCGGAATGGTCTTCCAGTTCTTCAACCTGCTCGAAGATCTACCGGCGTTGGACAATGTGGCGCTGGCCGGGCAGCTCGCCGGCGTGCCTACCGCTCAGGCCCGCCAGCGCGCCCGGGAACGACTTACCGAACTCGGCGTCGGCGACCGGGCGGACGCCTACCCGGCGACGCTGAGCGGTGGGGAGCGACAGCGCGTCGCGGTGGCCCGCGCCCTGATGAACGAGCCCGCGCTCCTGCTGGCCGACGAGCCGACCGGGGCTCTCGACAGCGCCTCCGGTGCCCAGGTCGCCGACCTGCTCCTCGCGCTCAACCAGCGTGGCCAGACACTGCTGCTGGTCACCCACGACCAGATGCTCGCCGAGCGGGTGGCCACCCGCGTGGTCGAACTCGCCGACGGTGCGATCATCGGTGAACGGGTGCTGGAGCAAACGGCATGACCGCCACCTGGCGCGCGATCCGAGCGACGGTGCGCCGCCGCCGGGTGCAGACTTTCGTGATCGGTCTGGTGGTACTGGTCTCTGCCGCCACGGCAACGGTCGCGCTGACCCTCATCAGCGCGGCATCCAGACCGTTCGACCGGAGCTTCGACGCACAACACGGCGCGCACCTGGTGCTGGTGCTGGACGCCACCAAGGCCCCGGCAGTTCCGCCGCCAGTGGACCGCTCCGCTGGCGTGCAGGCGGTCGCAGGTCCGTTCCCCCGGGCGGTCCTCAACCTGCCGGCTGACTCCAGCGACGCGGTCGGACTTGGCGCGCTGACCGTGGTCGGCCGCGCCGACCCGGGCGGCCCGGTGGATCGTCTCGACCTGTGGGCCGGCCGGTGGGCCACCGCGCCCGGCGAGATCGTACTCAACGCCGCGCCCTCCGACGCGGAGTCCGGACCGGGCCGGCTCGGTGCGCGGATCGAGGTACCCGGGCGCTCCGCCCTGACCATCGTCGGTCGGGCGTACAGCGTGAGCCAGACCGCCGACGCCTGGGTCCCCCCCGACCAGATCGTCGCGCTCGGGCCGACCACCGCCCAGGTGCTCTATCGATTCGCCGACGCCGACACGCCTGCGGCCGTGGCGGCCCACGCCTCGGCGGTCACCGACGGACTGCCCCAGGGTGCCCTGCTGGGCTCCCAGTCCTGGTTGACGGTCCGGCAGGCGGTCGCCGCCGGCCCCGGCGCCTACATCCCGTTCCTGACCACGTTCGGTCTACTCGGCCTGGCGGTGGCCATTCTCATCATCGGCAACGTCGTCAGCGGGGCCGTGGTGTCCGGCTTCCGGCACATCGGTGTGCTGAAGGCCCTGGGGTTCACGCCGCGCCAGGTCGTGCTGGTCTACCTCAGCATCGCGCTGCTCCCGGCGATGGTCGCCACCGTGCTCGGCACTGGGCTCGGCTACCTCGTGGCACGCTCGGTACTGAGCGACGCCTTCAGCGGGTCGGGGTTCGGCGGAAACGTTGGCGTCGCCTGGTGGGTGCCGGTGGTCGTACTTGTCGCGGTGCCGGCCGTCGTGGTGGTCGCCGCACTGGTGCCCGCCGCGCGCGCGTACCGGCTTTCCGCCGCCGAGGCGATCAGCGCAGGCAGCGCGCCGCGTGCCGGGCGCGGCCTTGGCGTACAGCGCTGGCTCAGCGGCACGCGGTTGCCCCGCGCGGTGAGCCTGGGACTGGGACAGCCGTTCGCCAGGCCGGCACGGACCGCCCTGACCCTGGCCGCCGTGGTGCTCGGCGTGGCCACCGTGGTGCTCGCCGGTGGGCTGGCCGCGACCGTGTCGCGCTACGCGGAGGTCAGCGACGTCAACAACGCCGCCCCGATCGCCATGCGCCCCGGGAACCCGGCCTTCGGACAGGTCGCCCCCGAACTGGACGCCGCCCAGACCGAGGCGCTGCTGCGGGCTCTGCCCGGGGTCGCGCACCTCAGCGTGAGCACGGTCGTGCCGGTGACCATTGCCGGGCAGACCCGCACGATGAGCGGCGGCTTCCTGCGCGGCGACACCGACGCTGGACTGGCGGGAATGATCGTCGAGGGCCGTTGGCTACGCGGCGAGGACGAGATCGTCGTACCGACCGCGGTGCTGAACGAGCGCGGGTTCGGCGTTGGCGAGGACGTCGCACTCCAGTTCGGCGAACGGATCCGAAAGGTGTCGATTGTCGGTGCGACGCTGTCCAGCGGAGTGGGATCGGCTGACTTCTTCGCCGGCTGGCAGACCCTCGACGCGTTGGCACCCGGGTACCAGCTCCCCAGCTCCGACCTCTTCTACCAGATCGAACAAACGCCGGGCACTGACGTGACCGACCTGGTCCGGCGGGTCAACGCGGCCACGCCCGGCCTGTACGCCTGGGACAACCGCGGAACGAACTCCTTCAGCAGCTCGGTCTTGAGCTTGTCGATCACGCTGTCGGTGCTGCTGGGCCTCGTCGCGGCACTCGGCGTCCTCAACACCGTCCTGCTGACCGTCCGGGAACGCCGTCGCGATCTGGGGATCCTGAAGTCGATCGGCATGCGGCCGAGCCAGGTCGTGACGATGACGGTGGTGTCGATGGCAGCGCTGGGCATCTTCGGCGGGCTCCTCGGGACACCGTTGGGCGTGTTGGCCCACCGCCTGATCGTGCCGCTGACCGCCAGGGCAGCGCAGATCGACACCCCGGGGTTCCTCCTGAACGTCTGGAATGTTCCAGTCGTCCTCCTGCTGCCCCTGGCCGGGCTGGTGATCGCGACGATCGGTGCGCTACTGCCGGCACGGTCGGCGGCCCGCCTACCGATCGGGCAGGTGTTGCGCAGTGAGTAGGCCGAGAGCCCTCCCCCGCCGGTCAGAGCGGGGGAAGGGCTGTCGAGCGAGCCGGGAGGCAGCGGGCGGCTTCGGCGGTGATGAACCGCGCCAACCGGGCCACGCCCTCCTCAAGCTGTTCCGGGGAGAGGTAGCTGACCGACAACCGGATGTTGGTCTCACCGCCACCATCCGGATAGAAGTACGACATGGGCGTCCAGATCACACCGAACTCCTCGGCGGATCGGGCAAGCGCGGCCTCGTCCGCCGGGAACGGGACCTCAAGACTGAGGAAGAACCCGCCAGCGGGCGCGTTCCACCGCACACCGAGCGACTCTCGGCGCTCGGCCGGGAACCACCTGTCGAGCAGGCTCAGCGTGCTCGCCATGGCATCGCCGTAGAACCGGGACGACTCCGTGGTGTGGGCGGTCGCGCTTCGCCCGCCCGCCAGCAGCATGCCGCCGACCACCGCCTGGCTCAGCGGTGCGGTATTCAACGTGACCATGCTCTTGATCTTGGCGATCTCCTTGGCCAGCAGGGTGTTCTGCCCGGCGCCGTCGGTGACCGGTTGGTCGGCTACCACGAACCCGACCCGGAGCCCGGGAAAGAAGGTCTTGGAGTACGAGCCGAGCTGCACCACGCGACGCCGATCGTCCATCCTCTTCAGGGTGGGGAGTTGACCGCCCGGGCTGACCAGCCGGTACGGGCTGTCCTCGAGAACGAGGAAGTCGTACCGGGCGGCAAGGTCCAGCAACGCGGCCCGCGCGGCCATCGGGATGGTGTTGCCGGAGGGGTTCGAGTGGTCCGGCACCACGTAGCAGGCGCGTGGTGTACGACCCCGGGCCCGCTCGGTGCGCACCACCGCCTCCACCGTGGCCGGATCGAAGCCGGCTGGCCCTTCCGGCACCGGCACCACTGTGACGCCCAGCAGTCGGGCCACCCCGGTGATGCCCACATAGCACGGGGTGGACACAAGCAGGACGTCGTCGGGGCCGGCGATCAGCGCCCGCACGGTCAACAGCATCGCCTCTTGGGCTCCGGTGGTGACCACCACCGCGTCCGGAGACACCTCGATCCCCTCGTCCAGCCGGAGCGAGTCGGCGATCAGGTCTCGGATGATCCCGCTGGCCGGCCCGTACTGGAGAAGCTGCTCCCGGATCTGCTCGGCCGAGCTACCCCCGGCCTCCAGGTGCGCCAGGTAGCGCCGCACGTGATCGAACATCAGTTCCGGATCGGGAAACAGCGGGCCGAACGGGCGTCCCGGAGCGAAGGACACCGCTCGCGGGAAGTGGGTCGCCACCTCGTTCAGGAAGTTCATGGTGTCCAGCACCGGGTCGCTCAAGCTGGCATGCAGGTCCTGCCTCAGTAGCCCGACCGATGGCCTCGACGCGGCCGGCCCGTGCACCGGTTCGGTCCGAACCGGGCCGTGCGACGGCGACAGCCCTCGTTCCAATAGGAGCTGCGGACCAGCATCGGCGACCGTGGCGGTGCCGCAGAGGAGCATCGCGTCGAGCATCTCGTCCACCAGTATGTCCAGTACCTGCTGGACGCCCTCCTGGTTTCCGACCGCTAGGCCGTGCAGCACCGGACGGCCCACCAGCACGGCGTCCGCTCCCAGCGCGAGCGAGATCAGGATGTCGATACCGCGGCGTACACCACCGTCGAGCAGCACCGGCACGGCACCGGCGACCTCGGCGGCGATGGCGGGCAGGACGTCGACGGTGGCTGGCACACCATCGAGCTGCCGACCACCGTGGTTGGACACCAGCAGACCGCTCACCCCGACGTCGACTGCCCGCCGGGCGTCCGCCGGGTGCAGGATGCCCTTCAACAGGATCGGCAGTGGGCTGATCGAACGCAGCCAACCCACCACCGACCAGTCCAGCCCCGCGTCGAACTCGTCCAACGCGTGGTTACTGGGCGAACGCCCGTCGGTGCCCGCGATGTTGGCTGCGGACACCCCGATCGGCAACCGGAATCCGTTGCGGATGTCCCGCTGCCGACGCCCCAGCCGGGGCGCGTCGACCGTGAGCACCAAGGCGTCGAAACCGGCCTGCACGGCCCGCTCGATCAGCCGACGGGTGGTCGAGCGGTCCCGGAAGCAGTAGACCTGCAACCAGAGCGGCGCGCTGGCGGCCTTGGCGATGTCCTCGAACGAGCGCCCGGCAAACGTGCTCACCACGAACGGTAACCCCGCTGACCCGGCAGCAGCGGCCGTAGCCACCTCACCGTCGGGGTTCACCAGAGTGTGGTAGGCGGTGGGCGCGATGCCCAGCGGCGCGGCCCAGGTACGCCCGAGCACGCGGGTTTCCGCAGTGGGCCGAGCGGACCCGGTCAGCACCCGGGGTACGAGGTGCAGCCGGTCGAAGGCCGCCCGATTCGCCGCGAGGGTACGCTCGTCCCCCGCGGCGCCGGCGATGAAGTCCCAGACCCCGGGCTCCAGTCGCTGCCGGGCGAGACGGGCGAAGTCGGCCAGATCGACGACATCACCTGGAGCTTGCGCCTCGGTCACTCCGCGACCAGACGGTCACGCTCCACGGCCTCGTAGAGCGCTCGGATGTTGCGCGAGCCGAATCCGCGCGATCCACGACGCTGGATGAGTTCATAGAACAGGGTGTTCCGATCGTGGGGCGACCGGGAGAACAGCTGCAACAGATATCCCCACTCGTCCCGATCCGCCAGCACGTTCGCCGCCCGCAGCGCGCCGATCTCGGACGCCATCTCCGGGAACCGCTCGCCCAGCATGTCGTAGTACGACCGTGGCGTGCTCAGGAACGTCACGCCGCGCTCCCTGAACTGCGCGACTGCCGACAGGATGTCGTCGACCAGGAATGCCAGGTGCTGCACTCCGGGTCCACCGTTGCGCTCCAGGAAGGCGTCCAGCTGGCCCGGGTTCCGGGCCAGGTCGGGCGCGACGAGCGTGAACGTGACCCCGCCGGAGGCGCTGCGTACCACCACCGAGTCCATCGCCTGACCACCGACGTCGACGTACTCGCTCGAGAACGGGGTCAGGCCGAGGCCAGCGCCGTAGAAGTCGACGACCCTCTGCAGCGATCCGCCGGCGACGCAGATCGCCACGTGGTCGAGAAGTCGGACGTGCCGGCCCGACTCAGTCGGCGCGCCGGGCTGGCGCGTCCTGACCCGATTCGCCGGCCACCGGCCGAAGTCGGCGGGGACGAGCGTGTGCCGCACCGCGCCGAAGCCGGAGACCACCGGTTGCCCGTCGACGACCGTCACGTCGGCTCCGGCCGCGCGTGCGGCATCACTCGTCGCCGGAACATCGTCACAACTCAGGGCGATGTCGGCGACACCGTCTCCGTGTTCGTTCAGGAACTGCGTCGTTGCCGGCCCGGAGGTGACGACCAGGTCCACCTCGCCCTGGCGAAGCAACGAGGAGGTGTGGCGGTCCGTGACCGACTCCGCGACACGGGTGAAGCCCATGGCCGTCATGAAGTAGTCCTGGACGGCCGGTGAGTCACCGACGTACAGCTCCACATATGCCAGAGACTGGGCGCTCATCGCCAGCCTTCCTCTCGATGTGACTCGGGGCGGTGCCTCACCAGCTCCACTCCCGCTGGTTGAGCAGGTGTTCACCGGTGATGCCGTGCTCCGAGCACCAGGCGAGGAACTCGTCGATCTGCTTGAGCTGGTAGGTGTCCTCGGTGTACGTCGTCGCCATGACGTGCCCCTGCCAGCACTCCTCGCCCATGGCGTAGATGCAGGCCTCGTCGGCGCCGAGTTTCACGGTGATCGCGGCCGCCTGCGCGGCGTTGGAGCCGGACAGCTTGCGGGAGTCGCTCATCTTCTTGCTCACCGGCTTGGTGATCAGGCCCTGGTAGAGCCAGGTGAGTGGGGCGCCGTCGCACTCCATGCCGAGGAAGGCCATGTCGACCTTCCCGACCTTCTCCCGGATGTAGCGGTAGAGAGTGGGGTCGATGCCCGAGGAGTCGGCGCCGACGAAGACGGACGCCCCGGCGAGCCGGACGGCGTACGTGGACTTGCCGCGGATGTCGAGGTCGGCGTGCTCACCGAGGAAGGGTGTCGCCATCACCGTGCCGCCAGGGAACGGGATCTCATCGAAGTCGTCCACCTCGACGACGGGCAGCCCGAGGTGCTTCATGTACAGGCCCATCGACGGGTCGACCAGATTGCCGCGGGAGGTCCGCGGCACCACGACCTTGCCGACCCGCCCCCGCAACTGCAGGAGGGTCTCCAGGACGATGTGGTCCTGGTGGCCGTGCGTGATCAGCACCAGGTCGATGAAGTCGGGCAGGTCGTCAAGGGTGTAGCGGCCGCCCTTGGTGTTGTCCGTGCTGATGAAGGGATCGGTGACGATGGCCGCCTCCGGCGTCTGCAGCACCAGGCACGCGTGGCCGAAGTAGCGGATCCGCCCGCCGCTGGTGATGTGCCGGTCCGGGGACAGGCTCGGCTGGTCGTCGAGCATGGTCTCCAGCAGGGCAGCCTGCTCATCGTCGAGTTCCAGGGCCTCGCGCAACGCGGCGAGCGTGGTGGGCTCGACCCGCGCCCGGACCAGCGCCTCAAGGCCCGGGTGCCGGAACGGGATCGCCAGGTCCAGCACCCCGGGGCGGGGCAGGCGGGGGGTACTGAGGATGAACGGCCGCTCCACACCGTCGTCGAGCGAGATCTGGATCGACTGACGGCGCTCGTCGTAGACCGAGCTGTGGTAGAGCAGCGGTTCGAGGAACCGGACCGACGGTTGGTTGCTGGTGTCGTAGGCCAGCTCGACGAGACCGTGCAGCGCTGCCGGCAGCTTCGGGTACAGCGGGGACAGATCGAAGCCGATGGCGTTCTCCCGAACCAGATCCTCCGCCTCGGCGACAGCGGCGGCGAACTCCAGCATGTCTGCCCGGTCGCGCTTGATCGCATCGACGAGGGTGGCGACCTCGTGGGCGCGGGACTCCTCGATGTTGACGAAGTAGCCACCCCGCAGCTCCGGATTGTTGCTGGCCGCGATATGCACCTGGGGCGAGTGCAGATACGACTCCAGCAGCGGCATCTGCACATTGGCCAGATTCATTGCCGCCTGGGCCGGTGCAACCGTGTACAGCCAGGCGTAGAACCGGTCCACCAGCGGCTCGATGATGACATTGGAGCGGAGGTACTTCTGTTCGCTTTCAGGGTTCATCGCTGTTCCTCCAGCTGGGAGATGGTGCAGCACGACCGGCCGGACGCGCACCAGGGGAAGTATGGGAATTGCCGGAATGGTTCCTCGTTGGCGCGAGCCCTTCTGGCCTGACCAGTCGTCCGGGAAGAGTGAGGGTGGGCGTTTCCCGGCGTCGGCAGCGACAACGCTGCAGCCCACGTCAGGCCATGCGGCGGGAGCGCTGGTCGAGGTCGTCGGCGATCTCACGCCATTCGTCGGCGCACCGACGGGCAACATCGGCCAAAATATAGGTGGCGTGCGGCGGAAGCCCGTCGCTGATGTGCTCCCATTCACCGGGCCGCAGCGCCTTGGAGAGAATCCACCGAAGCAGATCTCGACCAGTCTCGCTGAACCGTAGCGACGGATCAACCCGTAGCCCGTGCAGCATCGCCTCGATGTCTGGTTCGTCGGCCGGGTCGCCGCCTCGGCGCGCCGGACGCACCGGCCGACGCTCGGCTCGCTCGTTGTTGCCGGGGACCGGGTCCTCACCGCGCTCGATCCGCTTGCGGACGTCGCTGGCAGTCGCCGGGGAGATGCCCGCTCGCTTGCCGATCTCACGCAGCGAGGCCATCGGTGACTCTCGGATCACCTCGGCCGCCTTGAGGCGTCCCTCCGCGTTGTCCAACGGGCGTATCCGCCCGTCGCGGCCGACTCGGGACCGCGCCTCGTCGAACGAGTCATCCTCCACCGCGAGTCGTCGGCGCAGGTTGCCCACGAGCCGTGCGCTGATCCCCGCGGCCACCGCGATGGCTCGGTCCGACCAAGCCGGGTGGGACCCCATGATGCGCTCAGCCGCGCTCGTCCGGTCATTGAGCGACAATGGACGGCCGTGGGCGATGTTGGCCTTCACGGCCAGCACGAACGCTTCCCGTTCCGTGCCTTCGAAGAAGCGAACACCGATCGTCTCGTCATTGCGGAGCTTTGCGGCGGCAAGTCGATGCATGCCATCGATGACTCTCATCGTCGCCCGGTGCACAATGATGGGCGGTAGTTTCGCCTCAATACTCGCAAGCACCCGGATATGCTCCGGGTCCTCACCCTCGCTGCGCGGCGAATCCGCAGGTAGAAGGGAGCTCACCGGCACCCGACACGTCGGCGCGACCCCACCTCTCAACAGATCGAGATGCTGAACTGGGGACACACTTTCAGGTATCGAGCCCACGGCTGCGACGGTGAAGAATTGCGACTGATTCAATTGCACTCCCCGTTAGTGCGAAAGGTCGGCAGAATTACCTTTCCCTCTTCCCACCGGCCCGTGCATTGACAAACCTGAATAAAATAGCGTGCCGGTCTATCCTAACCACCGACCGTCGAACGGGTCGAGACGTTTGGCATGGAAGTTCCACTCCGGAGAGAGATCACCTGGTCACACGGGGTGTGCCACCGGCCGATGTATGGGACTCGCCGCTGAAGCCCTGCCAGAGCCTGGTCGTGTTCAGGTGCAGCACAGTGGCAGTTGAACACCGTCTACTCCCACGGCGGACCACGAACATTGATCGAGGGCACGGGCCGATGCCATCGTGTGCACGGCAGATGCGTCAGCAGCGAGCGACCCCGGGGGCGACTGCCTTACGGCGTCGCGACTCTCCGCACCCGGCGCGCCCTCGGCAACCACAGCAGAGGAGCCGCCTCGTGCCCTTCGCAACGAGTAACGGAATCACGCTGTCGTACCAGAGCGGGGGCACCGGCGACCCGGTCCTGCTCATCATGGGATCGTCAGCCGCCGGCCACGTGTGGGCCATGCACCAGACACCGGCGCTACAACAGGCTGGTTACCGAACCGTCACCTTCGACAACCGGGGCGTGTCGCCGTCCTCGGTGCCGCCCGGTGACTACACCCTCGACGAGCTCGCGGCCGACACGCAGGGCCTGATCGAGGCGCTCGACCTCGGTCCGTGCCACATCGTCGGCACCTCGCTCGGCGCCATCGTCACCCAGGCGGTGGCGATCCGCTGGCCGCACCTGGTGCGCTCGGCGGTCCTGATCGCCACCCGCGCCCGCACCGATGTGCTGCGGGCAAGAATGTCCCTTGCCGACAAGGCGTTGCGGGAGAGCGGCCTCGTGCTTCCGGCCTCGTACCGGGCCGTGCGGACGGCGCTGGAGATGCTGTCCCCCGCGACCCTCAACGACGAAGAGGTCATCGCCGGATGGATCGACATCATGGAACTCTCCGGCGGTCAGGACGTCGCCATCGGCCAGGAGGCCGTCATCGACAGTCTCGGCGACCTACGACCCGCCCTGGCTGGTATCACCGCCCCCTGCCGGGCCATCGCCTTCACCGACGACCTGATCTGTCCGCCGCACCTGGTGGCGGAGACGGCGGAGGCCATCCCCGGCTGTGACCTCGTCCAGATCGACGGGTGTGGGCACCTGGGCTACCTGGAACGTCCTGACGAGGTGAATGCCGCGATCCTCGAATTCCTGCAGAAGCACTGATCCCAGCGCCGGCAGAACTCGCCGACCCAGTGCACGGTGCGGTGAGATCGGCCTGATCAGGCTCGTGGAGCCGGCGCCGGACACGTCGACGACCACGCCACCCCAGCCCTTGGGCGTCGCGCCCGGCCGGGCACCCCGACGAAAGGCGGATTGGCATGGCGGAGAACGGTCCCGCCGCATCTTCGACGAAACGACCGGAGGTCCGCTGGCGTACGTTGCGGCGCATCCTGCCGTACGTGCTGAAGTATCGCTGGAGGCTCAGCCTGCTGTTGCTGCTCACGGTCGTGGAGGCGGCGATCGTCGCGGCCGGCCCGGTCATTCTCAAGGCCGTGGTCGACGACGGCATCCTGCCCGGCCGCACCTCGGTCGTACTGTGGCTCTGCGCAGCCGTGGTGGGCCTGGCCCTGGTCGACGCCGCGGTCGCGTACGCCACCGGTCTGCTCACCGGCCGGGTCGGCGAAGGGCTCGTCTACGACCTCCGCACCCAGGTCTTCACCCACGTTCAGAAGCAGTCGGTGGCGTTCTTCACCAGGGCGGAAACGGGTGCACTGATCAGCCGCCTCAACACCGACGTCATCGGTGCCCGACAGGCGGTGACCACTCTGCTGTCCAACGCGGCCAGCACCATTCTCACCCTGGTGTTCGTCATCGGCACCATGATCTACCTGTCGTGGCAACTGGCGCTGCTCTCGCTGGTGCTGATCCCGATCTTCCTGCCGCCCATCCAGCTGCTGGCCCGCCGGATGCAACGACTCACCCGCAGGACCATGCAGCTCGACGCCGAACTCAGCTCGATGATGAGTGAGCGGTTCAACGTCTCGGGAGCGATCCTCACCAAGCTCTTCGGACGGCCCGAGGAGGAGTCACGGCTGTTCGGCGATCGGGCGGCCCGACTGCGCGACGTCCGTGCCGTCACCGTGCTGCAGGCCCGGATGATGGGCATCCTGGTCGCCGTGGTGACGGCGCTGATCACCGCGGTCGTCTACGGCGTCGGTGGCTATCTCACCATCCAGGGCACCGTCCAGATCGGCACCCTGGTCGCGATGGCTGCCCTGCTGAGCAGGTTGTACGGCCCCGTCAACGAGATCTCCGAGATCCACGTCGCAGCGCTCACCACCGCCCTGAGCTTCGAGCGTCTCTTCGAGCTGCTCGACATGCAGCCGCAGGTGCGCGAACGGGAGGCCGCTCGGTCGCTGCCCGTACCACCCGACGGCTCGGCGCCGGACGTACGCTTCGAGGACGTCACCTTCCACTATCCCACGGCGGCCGACATGCCGCTCGGTTCGCTCGAGTCGATCGCGATGCCGGAGCCCGGCCAGCCGGAGGATCGGTTGACCCTGCGAGGGCTGTCGTTCCACGCACCGGCCGGCAAGCTCACCGCGCTGGTGGGCCCCTCGGGCGCCGGCAAGTCGACGATCACGCACCTGGTGCAGCGGCTGTACGACCCGCGCTCCGGGACTGTGTATCTCGGCGGTCAGGACCTGCGTGAGTTGACCCTGCAGTCGGTGCGCGACGCCATCTGCACGGTGAGCCAGGAGGCGCACCTGTTCCACGACACCCTCCGGGCCAATCTCCTGTACGCGAGGCCTGAAGCGACGGAACAGGAGCTGATAGACGCGTGTGTCGCGGCCCAGATCTGGGACACCGTCAAGGTCCTGCCGCACGGTCTGGACACGGTGGTCGGCGAGCACGGCTACCGGTTCTCCGGTGGCGAGAAGCAGCGGCTGGCACTGGCCCGACTGCTGGTGAAGGCCGCCTCGGTCGTCGTGCTCGACGAGGCGACCGCGCACCTGGACTCGGAGTCGGAGCTCGCGATTCAGCACGCCCTGCGCAACGCGCTGGCCGGTCGCACCTCACTGGTGATCGCGCATCGACTGTCGACCATCAGGGAGGCCGACCAGATCCTGGTCATCGACCAGGGCCGGGTCCGGGAGCGGGGCACCCACGAGGAGCTGCTGCTGGCCGGAGGGCTCTACTTCGAGCTGTACCGGACCCAGTTCGCCCAGCGCACCGCGGATGTCCCGGCGACGGCGTAACCGCTGACTCCCCCGATCGGTCCGGGACGGCTGCCGTCCCGGACCGATCTGCTGTCGGGACACCGGGCCGGGCTACCGGCCACTGGTGTGCGGTGGGGCGTCACCCGAGGCGGCAGGTCCGCCCGGACGGGTCCACGTCGACCGCGCTGGCCCGGCTCGACGGCGCGGTCACGGCGACGCTGCGATCAGTCCTGCGGCTCGGTCGCCTCATCCTGCGCGCCGAGGCCGAGCCAGGTCGCCGCGGCGGTCCACATCTCGCCGAGCATCGCCGGGGTGTTCATGTCCGAGTGTGCGCACGGTACCCGGGCCTCGCTGATCGTCCCGGTGATGTAGGGCTGCCACAGTTCGGGGGTGGGCCAGCCTTCCGGGTTCTGGCCGGCCACGATCACCAGGGCGTCACCGTCGTACCGCCCGTACCCGTGGCTCTCGATGCAGGTGAAGTTGTTGGCCCACACTCGCGCGAAGCGTCGCAACTCCTCCTCCGCGGCGTTACCGAGCACGGCGCCGGCCTCCTTGCGGACGACCTCGGTCAGGTGGTCGAGCTGGGTCTCCTCGTCCACGACCGGCTGGTCACCGATGACAGCCGCGATACCCGGGTCCGTGGGGTACTGGTCGAGGATGATCAGGGCACCGATCCGCTCCCCCACCGCCTGCAGTTGCACCGCCATCTCGTGGGCGAGCGCCCCGCCGTACGACCAGCCGAGCAGATGGTAGGGGCCGGTGGGTTGCACGGCCCGGATCGCCTCGATCGAGATCGCCGCGGCCTCCCGCAGCGAGCTGGTCAACGGGCGGCTGCCGTCCATACCCGGCGACTGCACCCCGTACAGCGGGATGCCCTTCGGCACGAACCGGGCCAGCGGGCTGTAGGTCCAACTCAACCCCCCGGCCGGCGGCAGGCAGAAGAACGGAGGCCGGTCGCCCTTGGTGCGGATGGGCAGCAACACGTCCAAGCCATTGGCCATGGACGCGAGGTCGATTCGCTCGATCAGCTGAGCCACGGTCGGGGCGACGAACAGGTCCCGCACCGCGAACGACAGGCCCCGCTGCCGCGCCGACTCGACCCACCGTACGGCCAGCAACGAGTGGCCGCCCAGAGCGAAGAAGTCATCCTGGGGGCCGACCTTGGGCACGCCCAGAACCTCGGCGAACACCTCGCACAGGGCGTCCTCGATGACGGCGTTGCTGCGGCTGCGCTCGCCGTCCCCGCAGCTGTACTCCGGCGCCGGCAACGCCCTACGATCCAGCTTCCCGTTCGGCATCAGGGGGAACCGTTCCAGTTCCACCACCGCCGCCGGGACCATGTATCCCGGCAGCCGACCCTGCGCCTCGGCGCGCAGGACGACGCCGAGGTCCTTGTCCGCGCCGGGCGCCGGAACCACATAGGCGACCAGGCGCCGGTCCCCCGGGCTGTCCTCGCGCAGCAGCACCGCGCACTGCGCGACACTCCGGTGGGCGGCCAGCACCGCCTCGATCTCCCGCAACTCGACCCGGAAGCCACGGACCTTCACCTGGTCGTCCGCCCGCCCCAGGAACTCCAGATCACCGCTGGGGTTCCAGCGCACCAGATCACCGGTGCGGTACATCCGTCGACCCGCCCCGCCGAAGGGGCAGGCCAGGAACCGTTCCGCCGTCAGGCCGGGCCGACCGAGATAGCCACGGGCCAGTCCGTTGCCCGCGATGTACAGCTCACCGGCGACTCCCGGCGGCACGGGCGCCAACCGGGCGTCGAGCACGTACACCTGGGTGTTTCCCACCGGACCGCCGATGGCGGAGACACTCCCCGCGTCGGCGGTCGTGCGGCGGGCGGTGGACCAGACGGTCGTCTCCGTCGGACCGTACAGATTGCTGAATTCGCCGGCCCGGTGTATCAGTGTCCGCGCCAGTTCCTCGGGAAGCGCCTCTGCGCCGACCGTGACCCGCACCCTCGTCCAGTCGACCGGGTCATCGTCGTCGGAGACCAGCCCTCGCCACAGGCTCGGAGTGGCGTGCACGACCGTCACCTCGCGGTCGCGGACGATCCGGCGCAGCTCCCACGGATCCAGTACCTGCTCCTGCGACGCCAATACGATCCGCGCTCCGGTGACCAGCGGCAGACACAGCTCGAAGCCCGCCATGTCGCAGCCCACCGTGCTCACCGCCAGCAGCCGGTCCTCGCCGGTCAGCCGGAACCGCTCCTGCATCGCGGCCAGGAAGTTCCCGATCGCACGATGCTCCACAAGTACACCCTTGGGACGTCCGGTCGAGCCGGAGGTGTAGATCACCCACATCGGATGCTCCCGACGCGGCCCGACACGCAACGGGCCACTGTCACGCCCGGCCAGGTCGGCCACCACCGCCGGGTCGTCGAGACAGATCACCGGAAGACCGCCCGGCTCGTCCGGACGAACCCCGAAGTCCGCAAGCTGCGCGCGCAGCCGGGCGCTTGTCAACAGACAGACCACTCCGGCGTCGCCGATCACGTAGGCGGTACGCTCCGACGGGTACGCCGGGTCGATCGGCAGGTACGCGCCACCGGCCTTGATGGTGCCGAGCAGCGCGACGACGAGATCGTCGGTGCGCTCGAAGACCGTCGCCACGATCGACTCCGGGCCCACACCTCGGGCGACCAGGTGTCGGGCCAACCGGTTGGCTCGCGCGTCCAACTCTGCGAAGGTCAACACCGTCTCGCCGAACTCGACGGCGATCGCGTCCGGCGTGCGTGCCACCTGCGCCTCGAACATCTCGACCACGGTGGCGCCCGGCACGTCCAGAGCGGTGTCGTTCCATCCGGCGACCACCTGATGCCGCTCGTGGGCGTCCAGCACGTCCACGGCGCTGACCCGCACGGAGGAATCAGCGGCCAGCAGATCCAACACTCGTACCCACCGGTCGGCGATGCGCCGGGCGGACGCCTCGTCGAACAGGTCGGCGGCAACAGCCACGGCCCCGACCAGCCCGGCCGGAGCGTCATCACGATCGCGGACTTCGGCCATGCTGAAGTCCAGGTCGAACTTGACGGTGGTCGGGCCGCCGGGTACACCGCCGCCTGCGGCGTCCGCGCCGGGCAGGATCAACGCGACGTCGGCGGTGTTCTCCAGCAGCAACATCACCTGGAACAACGGATGCCGCGCCAGCGATCGACTCGGTGCCAACTCCTCCACCAGCCGCTCGAACGGCACGTCCTGATTGGCGAACGCGCTCAGGCTGGTCTCCCGCACCCGCCCGAGGATCTCGGCGAACGTCGGATCTCCGGACACGTCCGTACGCAACACGAACGTGTTGACGAAGTAGCCGACGAGGTCGTCGAGCGCCTCGTCGCCCCGTCCGGCCACCGCGGAGCCGATCGGAATGTCGGTGCCCGCTCCGAGACGGGACAGCAACGTCGCCAGCGCGCCGTGCAGCACCATGAAGAGGGTGACGCCCTCGGCGCGGGCGATGTCCATCAGCCGCGCGTGCGTTTCGGCGGTGATCCGCACCGGTACGGCGTGTCCCCGATGACTGGCGACCGCCGCCCGGGGGCGGTCGGCCGGCAGCGGCAGTTCCTCCGGCGCCCCCGCGACGGCCTCCCGCCAGTACGCCACCTGCCGGGAGATCAGGCTGTCCGGCTCGGTCACGTCGCCCAGCCGATCACGCTGCCACAGCGCGAAGTCCGCGTACTGCACCGGCAGCGGCGTCCAGGCGGGCGGGACGCCCTCCCGTCGTGCCGCGTACGCGAGGGAGAAGTCTCGGGTGAGGGGGCCCCAGGACCAACCGTCGCCCGCGATGTGGTGCATCACCACCACCAGGACGTGCTGTTCCGGGCCCGTGCTGAACAGCCAGGCGTGGATCGGCACCTCGACAGCCAGGTCGAACTCGTGCTCCTTGGCCGCCGCGACCGCTTCGGTCAGGTCTGCGGCATCGAGTGTGACATGGGTGAGCGGCTCGGGAACATCATCGACGGGCACGATCCGCTGGTACGGTTCGCCGTCGGCAACCGGATAGACGGTGCGCAGCACCTCGTGCCGGTCGAGTACGTCGCGCAGCGCGGCGGCCACGACATCCGGATGCACGATGCCGCCGAGCCGGACCGTCCGGGGGATGTTGTAGGTGGCGGTACGACCCTCCAGCTGGGCCATGAACCACAACCGCCGCTGGCCGTAGGACAGCGGCAGCGTCTCGGGTCGGGCCTGGGCCGCCAGCGGCGCACGGACCTCGTCGGCGTCCGTCAGCCGCGCCAGCAGTCCAGCCGGGGTCGGCGACTCGAACAGCACCCGGATCTCCACCTCGACGCCGAGCAGTGCACGGATCCGGGAGATCAGCCGTACGGCGAGCAGGGAGTGCCCCCCGAGGCCGAAGAAGTCCCCGTCGGGTCCGACGGCCGGCAGACCGAGCACGTTGGCGAACGCGGCGCGGAGGATCTCCTCCCGTACGTCTGAGGACGCCCGCCTGTCGGCCTTCTCGGACGGGGTCTCGGGTGCTGGTAGTGCTTGTCGGTCGAGTTTGCCGTTGGAGGTCAGTGGTAGGGCGTCGAGGACGACGAGGGCGCTGGGGACGAGGTGGGCGGGTAGTCGTTTCGCGGCGAACGTCTGAAGCTGGGTGGGGAGGTGCGCCGGGTCGGCGTCCCTGTCGGGCACGACGTAGCCGATCAGGCGTCGTTCACCGGTGTTGTCTTCGCGGGCGATCACGGCGGCCTGCTCAACGTCGGGATGCGCGGTCAGGACGGTGTGGATCTCGCCCGGCTCGACCCGATACCCGCGGATCTTCACCTGATCATCGACGCGGCCGAGGAACACCAACCGCCCATCAGGAAGATGCCGCACCCGGTCCCCGGTGCGATACATCCGCTCACCGGAACCGAACGGACACGCCACGAACCGCTCGCCGGTCAACCCCGCCCGGTCCACGTACCCGCGAGCCACCGCCGCGCCCGCGACGTACAACTCACCCGCCACCCCGACCGGCACCGGCTGCAACCGGTCGTCAAGCACGAACGCGCGCACGTTACGAATCGGCGTACCCACCGGCACCACGGCATCACCGTCAAGACGACCCGTGAGCACACCGATCGTCGTCTCCGTCGGCCCATAATGGTTGAACACCGGCCGGCCGTCCGCAGCCGCCACCAGGTCCCGCACCCAGTCCACCGGGGCCGCCTCACCACCCAGCACCACACCACCAGCGGGAACCAAAGCCGCCAGGCCACCCGCAGCGCCCAACGCCATCAGATGCGACGGCACCACCTTGAAATGATCGATCCGGTGCTCGACCAGATACCCGGCCACCGCCACCGGGTCCGTCACCACCCGCTCAGGCAGGATGTGCAACTGCCCACCCCGCGCCAACGACGCGAACAACACCGTGTTCCCCAGGTCCGTCACCTGCGCCTGCAACAACGCAAACCGACCCCCCGAAACCGGAAAACCCAACCTCTCCGGCACCGACGCCACATAATTCGCCACCGCCGCCTGCGTCACCACCACACCCTTCGGCCGCCCCGACGACCCCGACGTATAAATCACATACGCCATTGCATCGGCCGGGCCCGCCACCGGCGGGGTGGTCGGTTCCAACACTGCCAACGCCTGCGCGAACGCCGGATCGTCCAGCGCCACGATCCGGATCTTCCCCGCCGGCAACTCATCAGCCGTGTCCACGTCGGTCAGCAACAACACCGCCCGACTGTCACGCAACACGAACGCGACCCGCTCCACCGGCTGACCCGCGTCCACCGGCAGATAACCCGCACCCGCCTTCCACACCGCCAAAATCGCCACCACCACATCCACACCCCGCGGCAACGCCAACGCCACCACCGACTCCGCACCCACACCCTGCGCCACCAAGAACCGCGCCAACCGGTTCGCCCGCACATCCACCTGCGCGAACGTCGTCTCCACCCCATCGGCCACCACCGCCACCGCGTCCGGCGTCCGCACCACCCACTCCTCAAACAACCCCAACACCGACTCCACCGGCGACACATCCGTCGTGTCATTGAAATCCACCACCACCCGACGCCGTTCCACCTCATCGAGCAGATCCACCGCCTGCACCCGAACCGACGGATCCGCCGTCACCGCCTCCAACACCCGCACCCACCCCGACGACACCCGCGCAGCAAACGACTCATCGAACAGATCCGCCGCGACCGTCACCGCACCCCGCAGACCCGCCGGACGACCCTCCTCATCAAACGTCTCACCCACCAACACATCCACATCAAACTTCACCGACACCGACACCGACACCGACTCAGCCCGCGACACACCCGTCGTCTCCACACCCGGCAAATCCAACACCGCATCGATCGTGTCGGTCTTGGTCAACACCACCTGGAACAACGGATGACGCGCCATCGACCGCACCGGCGCCACCTCCTCCACCAACCGCTCGAACGGCACATCCTGATGCGCCGCACCCGCCAACGCCGCCTCCCGCACCCGCACCAACACCTGCGCGAACGACGGATCCCCCGACAAATCCGCCCGCAACACCACCGTATTCACAAACAACCCCACCAGATCATCCAACCCCTCATCCACCCGACCCGCATGCGCCGAACCAATCGGAATATCCACCCCCGCACCCCACCGCGACAACAACACCGCCAACGACGCCTGCCACACCATGAACACCGTCACCCCATACGCCCGCGCCACCTCCACCAACCGCGCATGCAACCCCGCCGACACCTCCACCGGCGCCTGAAAACCCCGATGACTCGCCACCAACGGACGCACCCGATCAAACGGCAACGACAACTCCTGCGGCACCCCCGCCAACACACCCCGCCAATAACCCAACTGCCGCGACAACCTACTCTCCGGATCCGACTCATCCCCCAACAACCGCCGCTGCCACAACGCAAAATCCGCATACTGCACCGGCAACGGCAACCACCCCGGCACCCCACCCGCACACCGCGCCGCATACGCCACCGACACATCCCGCGCCAACGGACCCATCGACCACCCATCACCCGCAATGTGATGCACCACCACCACCAAAACCTCACCATTCACCAACACCGCCCGCAACGGCACCTCCACCGACACATCAAAACCCCGCCCCACCACCTCCTCAATCACCCCACCCACATCCACCGACTCCACCCGCTCCAACCGCCAATCCAGCTCCGCCACGTTCAACACCCGCTGAAACGGCTCCCCATCCACCACCGGAAACACCGTCCGCAACACCTCATGCCGCCCCATCACATCCCGCAACGCCCACTCCAACGCATCCACATCAACCGCGCCGGACAAACGCGTCACCACCGGCATGTTGTAAGCCGAACCGGCCCCCTCCAACTGATTGATGAACCACAACCGACGCTGCCCGAACGACAACGGCAAACGCTCCGGCCGCTCCCCCGCCACCAACACCGGCCGGGCAGAACCACCCTCACCCAACCGCCCCGCGAAGGCCCTCGGCGTCGGCGCCTCGAACAACACCCGCAACGACAAATCCACCCCCAAAACCGACCGCAACCGACTCAACAACCGCACCGCCAACAACGAATGCCCACCCAGAGCGAAGAAGTCGTCCTGGACACCGGCCCGGGGCAGACCCAACACATCCGCGAACATGCCGGCGACCAACTCCTCCCGGGCGTCCAACGAGGTCCGCACGCCGCCGATGGCGAGGGCCGACGCCGGCAGCGCCCGACGGTCCAACTTTCCGTTCACGGTCACCGGCAACGCGTCAAGGACCACCACCGCCGCCGGGACCATGTACTCCGGCAACCGCTGCGCCACGAACTCCCGCACCCCACTGCCGTCCCCACCGACGACGTAGGCGACCAACCGGTCGTCCCGCACGATCACCGCTGCCTGGGTCACGTCCGGATAAGCGGCGACGGCGGCCTGCACCTCGCCCAGCTCGATCCGGAAGCCCCGCAACTTCACCTGCTCGTCGACCCGACCCAGGTACTCCACTCGTCCGTCGACGGCCCAGCGCACCACGTCACCGGTGCGGTACATCCGCTCCCCCGGCCCGCCGTACGGACACGCCACGAAACGCCCGGCGGTCAGGCCTGGCCGGCGCAGGTACCCCCGCGTCATGCCGGCACCCGCCAGGTACAGCTCACCGGGCACCCCGGTCGGTACCGGACGCAGCCGGGAGTCCAGCACGTAGGCCCGGGTGTTCGCGACCGGCCGGTGGCCGATGGCCTGGCGTCGGTCCGCGCCGTCGGCCCAGAGCGCATCGACGGTGAACTCGGTGGGCCCGTACATGTCGACGGTTGACCGGACGTCGGAGCGGCGCAGCAGCTGCCACAGCTCGTCACCAACGCCCTCGCCGCCGAGCATGAGAACCGACAGCGAGGTGGACAGCAGACCATCGGCGACCAGCTGCTCGGCGTACGTCGGCGTGAGGTCCAGCACGCCGATGCCTTCGTCCGCGATGTAGCGCACCAGAGCAACCGTGTCCCGCCGCAGCTCGTCACCGATGAGGTGCAGCTCGTGGCCGCCCACCATCCACAGCAGGCCCTCCCAGGAGGTGTCGAACGACAGCGACGCCGTCAATGCGACCCGCAGCCGCTCGTTCGCCGATGCCATCACGCCCGACCGGTGGAAGGCATACAGGTTCTGCAACCCACCGTGGGTCGCCAGCACACCCTTCGGCCGACCGGTCGACCCCGACGTGTAGATCACGTATGCGGCCTGTCCCGCCGCGATCGGCACCTGGGGCGCCTCGGTGGGCAGGCCCGCGAGTTCGGCGGCGACCTGGGCGTCGTCCAGCAGCACCGTCGGCATGTCCAACGCGGCGCGAGCAGCGGCGCGACTCGACGTCAGCACCACCACCGGCGCCGCGTCCGCGATGATGAAGCCGATCCGCTCCGCCGGATACTCGGGGTCGATCGGCAGGTACGCGCCGCCGGCCTTGAGCACTGCCAGGAGTGCGACGACCACCTCCGGGCCCCGCTCCAGCAGCAGACCGACAACTGATTCCGGCCCCACCCCGCGGGCGGCGAGCAGCCGGGCCAGTCGGTTCGACCGCTCGTCCAGTTCGGCGTACGTGAACGTCGAGCCCTCGCACACCAGCGCCGTCGCGTCCGGCGTCGCCGCGGCCTGCGCTGCGAACACCTCCGGCAGTAGCGGCGCCCCCACGGCGCTCTGGGTGCTGTTCCACTCCACCAGTAGCCGGTGCTGCTCGTCCCCGTCGAGCGAATCGACGGCGGCGAGCGCGGGGGGCTGCGCGGCTTCCAGGGCCGCGGTCAGGTTGCCGGTGGTGGTGGCCAGCAGCCGGGCCACCGCCTGCGGATCGATCGGGGCGACGGCGTCGACGGTGATCCCAAGGCTCTCGCCGTCGTCGTCCACCGAGACGGAGAGCGGGTAGTTGTCGTACTCACGGGCGTACACCACGGCGATTCCGTCCAGCCCGGTGTCCACCGGCTCGGCGTGCCCCGGTCCGGTCTCGCGGGAGGAGTTGTGCCGGTAGTTGAGGATCGAGGTGAACAACGGCGCTTCGCCCTCGACGGCACTGGCCCGCTGCGCGGCGGCCAGTGATGCGTGCTCGTGTTCCAGCAGGCCGGCGAGTTGGTCGCGCATGACGCTGACGGCGTCACGGGCGTCGACGCGGTCGGTGCGCAGCCGGACCGGCAGTGTGTTGATGAACGGTCCGGGTACCCGGCCGCCACCGGAGCCGGCGTCCATCCGGCCGAACAGGACGGTGCCGAAGACCACGTCGGCCCGGCCGGACAGCACCGCGACGGTGCGCGCCCAGGCGACGTGCAGCAGCGTGGCCGGGCTGGTGCCGAGCGAACGGGCCACGATCCGCAGCCGGTCCGTCACCGCGGCGTCCAGCCTCTGCCGGACGGTGGACTGGCTGGTGCCGTCGCCGCGCACGTCCAGGACCCCGTACGGGGCGGTCGGCTCGTCAACGTCGCCGAGCAACTCGGAGAAGTACCGCTCATGTTCCTGAGCGCTGACAGCGGTCCGGGTTCGCGCCACGAACTCCCGGAACGGCACCACCGGCGGCAGCGCGTCATCGCGCCCGGCCAGCACCGCGCCGACTTCGGAGATGAGCAGGTCCAGGCCCATGTGGTCCTGCACCATGTGGTGCACCCGCACCAGCCCCAACCACTCGTCACCACCCTGCAACGCCGCCGTGTGCACCTCGATCAACGGTGCCCGGCCCAGGTCCAGCACCGAGCCGGCGGCCTCCACCAACTCCGCCACCGGGTCGGGCCCGCCGACCAGCGTCTCGGTGACGGGCAGCGTGACCTGCCGCCACACCACCTGCACCGGCGAGTCCAACCCCTGCCACACGATCGACGTCCGGAAGATGTCATGCCTGTCGATCACCCGTTGCAGCGCGCCGAGGAACGCGTCGAGCAGCTCCCGCGTGTCGAAACGCAGCACCGTCGGCAGCGAGTACGCGTCCTGACCGTCCTCGGCCAACAGGTGATGGAACAGCAGCCCTTCCTGCAGCGGCGCGAGCGGATAGACGTCGGCGACGTTCGCCGCGCCACCGTCGACCGTCGCCACCACCCGATCGACCTGCCCCTGGGTGAGTTCCACCAGCGGCAGCATCTCCGGCGTGATCGCCGTGACATCCGCGGGAATGGCGTTGTCCGGCACCACCACCTCGACACGACCGGCCACTACCGCGGCCAACCCCGCTGGTGTCGGTGTCTGGAACAACGCCCGCACCGGCACCGACAGCCCTCGCTGCCGCAACCAGTCCACCAACCGCACCACGAGCAGCGAATGCCCACCCAGAGCGAAGAAGTCGTCGTCCACGCCCACCGCCGGCAACCCGAGCACCTCGGCGAATCCCGCGCAGAACAATTCCTCCCGCGCGTTAGCCGGACCCCGTCCCACACCCACACCCGCCGCGAAGTCCGGCGCCGGCAGCGCCAGGCGGTCCAGCTTTCCTACCGCCGACAACGGCAACGTCTCCAGGACCAGCACCGCCGCCGGGACCATGTACTCCGGCAGCAGGGTGGCCGCGTGCGCGCGGACCCGCGCCGGCAGCCGATCGCGCTCGACGCCGGCCGCCGGTACGACGTAGGCGACGAGACGTTTCTCGCCGGTGGTGTCCTCGCGGGCGAGCACGGCGGTCCGGACCACGTCTGGATGGCCGGCGACCACGGCCTCGACCTCGCCGAGCTCGATCCGGAACCCACGAATCTTCACTTGATCGTCGGTGCGGCCAAGGTAGTGGAGTTCCCCGTCGGCGTCCCAACGCACCAGGTCGCCGGTGCGGTACATCCGCTCCCCGGGGGTGAACGGGTTCGCGACGAACCGCTCGCCGGTCAACGCCGCCTGCCCCAGGTAGCCCCGCGCCAGGCCGGTGCCCGCCAGGTAGAACTCGCCCGCCACCCCGACCGGCGCGGGCGACAGCCCGCCGTCCAGCACGTATACCCGGGCGTTCGTCACCGGTCGGCCGATCGGCGGGGTGCCCTGCACCGGGCCGGTGGAATGCCACTCGGTGGCGTAGACGGTCGCCTCGGTCGGGCCGTATATGTTCGCCACCCGCGCCCCGGGCAAAGCCGTACGCACCTCTGCCACCGTCCGCGCCGTCAACGCCTCACCCGCCAACACCACCGTGCCCACCCGCGCCCGCACCCCGTCGCCGAGCACGCGCGCCAACGCCGACGGCACCGCACTTACCAGACTCAGATCCCAGGTCCGGTCCCGTTCGGCCAACGCCAACAGGTCCGCCACGATCTCCACGCTGCCGCCACACACCAACGGGCCGAACAGCTCGAACACCGACACGTCGAAGCTCAACGACGTCGATGCGAGCACCCGCGCGAAGTCCGCCTCACCGAACCGGTCGGCCGCCCAACCGACCAGATTCGCCAAGGAACGATGCTCGACCACCACACCCTTGGGCTGGCCCGTCGACCCCGACGTGTAGATCACGTAGGCCGGGTGGGCTCCCCGCACCACCGACCGCGACGACCTCGCCGCGCCGCCAGGCAGATCCCCGAGGAGCAGTCGCGCGACCCCCGGCGGCAACACGTCCTGCACCGCGGGCGAGGTCACCACCGCCACGGGCGCCGCGTCCGCCACCACGAACGCCACCCGCTCCACCGGATAGCCGGGATCGATCGGCAGGTACGCCCCGCCCGCCTTCCACACCCCAAGCACCGCGACCAGCAGATCCGTCCCGCGCGGAAGGCACACGCCCACCGCCGACTCCGGCTTCACCCCGCGCGCCAGCAACACCCGCGCCAGCCGCTCCGCCCGCGCGTTCAACTCGGCGTACGTCAGCGACTCGTCACCAGACACGGCCGCCACCGCGTCCGGCGTCCGGGCCACCTGCGCCGCGAACAACTCCGGCACGGTCGCGCCCACGGACGCCACCGCCGTGCCGTTCCACTCCACCAACACCCGGGACCGCTCGGCCTCACCGACCACGTCCACCATGCCCAGCCGTGCCTTCGGATCAGCAGCCACCGCCCCCAGCACCCGCACGAACCGGTCGACCAGGAGTCGTGCGGACGCCTGGTCGAACAAGTCGGCGGCGACGATGACGTTGCCGCGCAGCCCGGCCGGGGCACCGTCGGCGTCGAGCACCTCCTCCAGCGCGAACTCCACGTCGAACTTGGCCGCCACCGAACCCGGTCTGCCCCAATCCACCCGCAGGCCGGCCAGGGCGGGCGCCTCGCTCCGCGGGCCAGCACCGAGAGTGACGTTGTTGACGGTCAGGAGAACCTGAAAGAGCGGGTGGCGGGACAGCGAACGAGGCGGCGCCAGCTCCTCCACCAGCCGGTCGAACGGCACGTCCTGGTGCTCGAACGCCTCCCAGCTGGACCGACGGACCCGAGCCAGTAGCTCGGTGAACGTGGGGTCACCGGACAGGTCGGTACGCATCACCAGGGTGTTGACGAAGAAGCCGACGAGATCGTTGAGAGCCTCGTCGGTCCGTCCGGCGAAAGCCGTACCGATCGGGATGTCCGTGCCCGCGCCCAGCCGGGACAGCAGCACCGCCAGCGACGCCTGCAGTGCCATGAAGACAGTGACGCCCTCGGTCCGCGCCAGTCGCGTCAGAGCGGCGTGCGTCTCGGCGGGCACCTGCACCGCCAGGCGGTGACCACGGTCGCTGAGAGTCGCCGGCCGGGCCCGGTCGAACGGCAGGTTCAGCTCCTCCGGCACCCCGGCCAGGGTTCTGCGCCAGTACGCGACCTGACGGCACAGGAGGCTGGTCGGGTCCTGCCCGTCACCGAGGAGCTCACGCTGCCACAGCGCATAGTCGGCGTACTGCACCGGCAGCGGCGCCCAGTCCGGGGCACGCCCGACCAGCCGCGCCTCGTACGCCTGTGACACGTCCCGGAGCAGCGGCCCGACCGACCAGCCGTCCGACGCGATGTGATGCAACACGAGGGTCAGCACGTGCTCGTCCGGCGCCAGGGCGAACAACCAGGCCCGGATCGGCGCCTCGCTGGCGAGGTCGAACACGTGAGAGGTGGCCGCCAGCACCGCCGCATCCAGCCCCTGATCCGTGGCCGGGACGACGTCGAGATCCCAGCCCAGCTCGTCCAGGCCCAGAATGCGTTGGTACGGCTCACCGTCACTGACGGTCAGGACGGTCCGTAGCACCTCGTGCCGGTCGAGGGTGTCGCGCAGCGCCTGGCGCAGCGCGGCCGGGTCCAGTTCGCCGTGCAGGCGCAGCACCAACGGAGGAAGGTTGTAGAGGGTACTGGGCCCTTCGAGTTGTTCGATGAACCAGAGTCGACGCTGGGCGAACGACAACGGAATCATCCGTCTCCTCCTAGCGATGCAGCGGCCGCCGGGTCGGCACGGCTGATCAGGCTCGATGACGTACGCCGGAAGTTCCTTGACCTGTGGCGGACGCCAACGCCCGGGCCGTGGCACAGACCGCGCCGCACCGGCGCGTTCACGAGCCGGTGCCACGCAGGGCGGCGCTGCCCACTATGGCCCACCCGGCATATTTGATCCATCGATCGGGCCGGGAAGCGAAGTCACCGCGGTGGGACGTCACGGGCTGCCGCCCAACCGGCCGAGGCCGTTCAACTGCCGCAACACCACGGTTGAACGCCGCACCCGTCAGCGGTGCGGACACCGCGGGCGATCACCCGGGGTGCTGTCCTTTCCGGCGGCAGACCCGCAGGATTGTCGTGCGCCCGTACCCCCGCACCTTTCACTGTCGTCCCGGCACAGCCCGCGTCGCCCGAGCACGATCAGGCTCGCTCGGATTGGGGTTCCCGCGCGCCTCCGCCCAGCCTCTATACGGCGGTCGCCGGTTCGAGTCAAGAGCAAGGGAGCCCGATGGCCGACGCAATGACGCCCCTTTCTTTCGCGCAACTGTCGTTGTGGGAACGGGCGGCACCGAACCGACACGCCTCGGATCTGACGGTGCCGCTGGTGCTCCGACTCACCGGCGAGCTTGATCCGGCCGACCTCGCCGCGCGCCTAGGTCGAGTGATCGACCACCACGAGGCGCTGCGGGTACGCATCGTCGACGACGCCGAGCCGGCGCAGACCGTCACCGACGGGTGGACCGTGCCGGTGCAGGACCGTCTCTCCGGTGAGAGCCTCGACGCGACGGTCGACCGGGTGCTGCGCGAAGAGACCGCCCGCACCTTCGACCTGACCGCCGGTCCGCTGTTCGCACCCCGGATCGTCCGGCTGGCGCCCAAGGATCATCTGCTGGTCCTGACGGCGCACCAACTGGCCGCCGACCCGGGCTCGATGCGACTGATCGCGGCCGCGCTCACGGCAGATCCGATGGCTCCGACGGTCTCGTTCCTCGAGACGCTCATGGCGTACCGCGAGGGGCTGCGCAGCGACGGCGTCACCGCGCATCGTCAGTACTGGAAGAGTGTGCTGGCGACCGCGCCGCACCTGCTGGAGCTGCCGCTGGACCGGGTCCGGCCGGCGGTGGGCCGCGCCGTGACGTCCCAGGTGGCGTACCGGTTCTTCGGCCGGTCCGAGCTGAGCCGGCTCGCCGAGTCTTGCTCGGCCGATCTGTTCGCCGTGCTCAGCACCGGCGTACAGAGCCTGCTCGCGCGGGTGTCCGGCATGGACGACTTCGTGCTGGGCACGCTCCCCGCCGCTCCCGACGTCGTCGGCCGGCTCGTTGAGCCGGTTCCGCTGCGCTGCGACCTGGCCGGTGACCCGACGGTCGCCGAGGCCGTCGCCGACGCTCACCGGGTGCATCGCGACGCGGTGGCGCATGCCCACATCCCGTTCGCCGAGATAGTCGAGCTGGCCGGGGCCGGGGCCGGCGGTGGCCAACACCCCCTGTTGCAGACGATGGTGACGCTGCACGAGCCCATCGCAGCGGCCTTCGCTCTGCCCGGGGTCGCCGTGTCGCAACTGTTCAGCAATCCGCCACGCTCGGCGTTCGACCTCACATTCGACTTCACGGTGGAGGACGCGGCCGTGGAACTGTGTCTCGGCTACTCGCCCGACCTCTGGAACCGCACCACCGTCGAACAGCTGGCCCGTTACCTGGCGACGCTGCTCACGGGCATGGCTGCCGAGCCCGATCGGCCGCTGGGCGCGGTGCCGATGGTGTCGCCGGGCCAGGCCGGCGTGGTCGGCACCGTCCAGGTGAACGGGGACGATCCCACCCTGCTGCACGAGCTCGTTCTGGCACAGGCCTCCGCGACGCCGGACGCGGTGGCCGTCGAGTTCGGCGACCGGTCCGTGTCGTACCGACAGCTGGTCACATGGGCGGATCTGCTGTCCCAGCGGCTCACCGAGGCCGGCGTGGGGCCCGAGTCCCGCGTCGGCGTCTGTCTGGAGCGGTCAGTGGAGCTGGTGGTGGGCCTGCTCGGCGTGCTGATGGCCGGTGGGGCCTATGTGCCACTCGATCCGCTGTACCCGGCTGAGCGGCTGGCCTTCATGGCTCGCGACGCCGAACTGACCGCGGTCCTCACCATCGGGGAACTGCGGGCGCTGGTAGTCGGGAACGACGTAGCGACGCTCGAGGTGACCACACCCGAGGTCCCACCGGCGGCCGCGCTGCCGACTGCGCGGGCGGGTGTCTCGCCTGAGAACGTTGCGTACCTCATCTACACCTCGGGCTCCACCGGCGCACCCAAGGGTGTGGCGGTGACCCACCGTAACCTGGTCAACCACATGCACTGGATCACCAGCCGGTTCGGTATCCGGTCGGACGAGCGGGTGCTGCAACGCACGTCGTTCAGTTTCGACGGCTCGGTCTGGGAGTTCTGGATGCCGCTGATGATGGGCGGCACCCTTGTGGTCCTCGAACCGGACCGGCACGCCGACCTCGGCTACCTGGTCGATCACATGGAACGGCACCGGGTCACCACCGCGCAGCTCGCCCCGCATCTGCTCTCGCTCTTCCTCGATCAGGACCTCCGAGGCCGGATCCCGACACTGCGGAACGTCTTCACCGGTGGCGAGCAGCTGGCCGCCGACGTGCCGCCCCGGGCGGCGGCATTCGGTCCCCTGCTGCACAACCTGTACGGCCCGACCGAGGTCACGATGAACGCGGCCGCGTGGACCGTCCGGCGCCAGGAGATGCCACCGGTGCCGGTCGGCGTACCTGTCGACAACGCGTTCCTCTGTGTGGTCGACAGGTACGGCGCGCTGGTGCCCACCGGGGTCGTCGGTGAGCTGTTGGTCGGTGGTGCCGGCGTCTCGCGGGGCTATCTGGGCCGAGCAGCGCTGACCGCCTCCCGGTTCGTCGCGGACCCGTTCTCCGGGCTGCCCGGCCGGCGGCTCTACCGCACCGGCGACCGGGTCCGGCGCCGGCCAACCGGTGAGTTCGAATTCCTCGGCCGGGTGGACGACCAGGTGAAGGTTCGAGGCTTCCGGGTCGAGCTGGGTGAGATCGAGTCCGTCATCCGGGCCAGTCCGGACGTTGCCGAGGCAGTCGTCGTCGCGGTGGGTGAACGGGAGGCCGCCCGGCTGGTGGCCTACGTCGTACCGGCTCGCTGAGCCACACCCGCGTCCCCCCGATGGCCTCCGCCCGATGGCGGGGGCCATCGGTCCGCCCGGGCCCGGTTGCCTCGTCCACGTGCTGCGACCCCGGGACACCGTCGTAGCGGTCGTCGATCCGGCGGCGGGATAGCCTACCTGCGTGCCTCGGAAGCGCGTGACCGGAGGGGTCGATGCTGAGATGACGGTAGGGCGACCGATGCCGACGCAGGACGAGGTGCTCGGGTACTTCGACACGCTGTCGAACTGGGGGCGGTGGGGCGACGACGATGAGCGCGGGACGCTGAACCACATCACCGACGACGTTCGGCTGGCGGCGGCGCGGGCCGTACGGCACGGCAGGAGTGTGTCGTGTGCGTGGGAGGTTGCCGTACCGGCAGAGCTGGAGCGGTCGACGACGGCGTGCCCGTGCGCCGCCGACATGCCAGGTGCCGAGAACATGCCGGAGCACTTCCACGCCGACCGGCGCTGGGGCTTCTCGTCCGAGCGGCTCGGCATCTCGTTCCACGGCAACACCATCACCCACCTTGACGCGCCGTGTCACATCTTCTGGGACGGCGCGATGTACAACGGGCGGTCGCACTCGTTCGTCGACGCCGCGACGGGCTCGGCGTGGGCGGCCGTCACGGCGGCCGCGGACGGGATCGTCACGCGTGGCGTTCTGCTGGATGTCGCGGCGGCCCGCGACGTGTCGTGGTTGGAACCGGGGCAGGCGGTGTTTCCCGACGACCTTGAGGAAGCCGAGCGTCGCCAGGGTGTGCAGGTGCGACCCGGTGACGCGGTGCTCCTGCGGACCGGCTATGGCCGCTTCCGGCATGAGAACGGGGCGGCCAGCGGTTTCCGGCAGGCCGGTTGGCACGCGTCGTGCCTGCCGTGGCTGCATGAACGGAGGGTGGCGCTGATCGGCGCTGACACCCCCCAGGACGCTCAGCCGTCGGGGTACGACGACGTGTTGATGCCGGTCCACGCCGTGGGTCTCGTCGCGATGGGTCTGTGGATTCTCGATAACTGCGACCTGGAGGCCTGCGTGACGACTGCCGCCGAACTCGACCAGTGGGATTTCCAGCTCGCAGTCGCTCCGGTCCGCTTCGCTGGTACGTCCGGTAGCCCGGTCAACCCGATCGTCACGTTCTGACTGCGGTTCACGAGGGCTCGGCCTGGGCGGTGCTCTGCGCGCCGTCCGCCTCGCTGCTGGCCATCGACTGAGGCCGGCGGGGAGCCGGAGATCGGCCGGCGGGCACGGTCCGCATGTTCTCCGGTGGCCCCCGCCTCGTGGTGGGGGCCACCGGTTCGTCTGGGCCCGTTGGCCGCCGCCGGCCTGGGCGCTGTCCGGTGTGCCCAGGCCGAGCTGTCAGGTGTGGGGGCCGCGGCGCATCGGACGCAGGGCCGCGCGGCTGGACGGCGTGTCGCCAAGCCTGCCGGCCAGTTCGGCGACGGTCGGCGCGTCGAGGAGAACGGGCAGCGCCAGGTCGACGTTCAGCTCAACCCGGACCCGGCTGACCAGCCGCACAGCCAGCAGCGAGTGCCCACCCAACGCGAAGAAGTCGTCCTCGACGCCGACGTGGTCCAGGCCCAGGACGTCCGCGAAGAGAGCGCACAGCTTTTCCTCTCGCGCGTTCGCCGCAGGCCGGCTGGACCCGACAGCCCCGCCGAAGTCCGGCGCCGGCAACGCCCGCCGATCAAGCTTCCCGCTACTGGTCAACGGCAACTCATCCAGAACAACCACCGCCGCCGGGACCATGTACTGCGGCAACCGCCGCCCCACGAACTCCCGCACCCCAGCACCATCACCCACGACGTACGCCACCAACCGGTCATCCCGCACGACCACCGCCGCCTGGCGCACCTGCGGATGCGCCGCGACTGCTGCCTGCACCTCACCCAACTCGATCCGCACACCACGGATCTTCACCTGGTCATCGGTGCGACCCAGATAGTCCAACTCGCCGTCCCTGGTCCAGCGGACCAGGTCACCGGTGCGATACAACCGCTCACCCGACTCGAACGGGCTGGCCACAAACCGCTCCGCCGTCAACCCCGCCCGACCCACGTATCCCCGCGCCAACTGCACACCGGCCAAATACAGTTCGCCGCCGGCGCCCACCGGGACTGGTTGCAGGCTGTTGTCCAAGACGTAGGTGCGGGTGTTCGCCACCGGCGACCCGATCGTCACCGGTGCACCCACCTCACACCGGGTCGCGGTGACATCCACCGACGCCTCCGTCGGCCCATACAGGTTGTGCAGTTCGGTGTCCGGCAACACCGTCAGAAGTTGGTCCTGCACCGCCTCCGGAAGCGCCTCACCCGAACACACCACCCGGGACAGTCCGGGACAGGACGCGGCCACCGGAAGGAACGCTTCCAACATCGACGGCACGAAGTGCGCCGTCGACACGTTCTCGTCGCGGATCAACTCCGCCAGATACGCCGGATCACGATGACCACCCGGACGGGCCACCACCACCGTCCCACCCACCACCAACGGCCAGAAGAACTCCCACACCGACACGTCAAACGTAAACGGAGTCTTCTGCACCACCCGCTCACCAGCAACCAACCCAAACCGGTCCTGCATCCACCGCAAGCGATTCACCACACCCCCATGCGACACCACCACACCCTTCGGCCGACCCGTCGACCCCGACGTAAACAACACATACGCCGCACCACCCGAGGACACCTCAACCGACCCCACATCCGGACCGTCCAACCCCACCACCGACTCCAACACCACCACCGCACCCGCATCAGCCACCAACACCTCCACCCGCGCCTGCGGAAACTCCGGATCAATCGGCAAATACGCACCACCAGCCTTCAACACCCCCAACAACGCCACCACCAGGTCGAGCCCACGGCCCATCCGCACACCCACCACCGACTCCGGCCCCACCCCCACCGACCCCAAATACCTCGCCACCGCACCAGCCCGGACGTCGAGGTCCCGATACGACACCGACTCACCCTCGAACACCACCGCCACCGCATCCGGCGTGGCCGCCACCTGACGGGCGAACAACGACACAATGGTGTCGTCCACCGGATACGACACCGCCGTGTCATTCCAGTCCACCAACAACTGGGAACGCTGCGCCTGGTCGAGCGCCTGCACCCGGGTCAGCGGCACCTCACCATCGACCTCCAGCGCGGCCACCATGTTCTCGATGGTCGTGGCCAACAGCGACGCCACCAGACGCGCATCAATGGGAGCCACCGCGTCAACGGTCAAGCCAATGGCGTCGCCGCTGTCGTCCACCGCGATCGTCAAGGGGTAGTTCGTGTGCTCCTGCGTGTACACCACGCCGATGCTGTCGTCGTTGTGCTCATTGGTCGAGGCGTCGACTGGTTCGCTGGGGCGTTGGGTGTGGCGGTAGTTGAACAGTGAGGTGAACAGCGGGGTGTTGCCCGTTACCCCACTAGCGCGTTGCGCCAGGGCCAATGAGGCGTGTTCGTGTTCCAGCAAACCCGCGAGTTGATCCCGCATCCCCGTCACCTGCGCCCGCACACCCACCCCACGCATCACCACCCGCACCGGCAACGTGTTGATGAACGGCCCCGGCACCCGATCCGCACCCACACCCGCGTTCATCCGCCCGAACAACACCGTCCCGAACACCACATCATCACGCCCCGACAACACCCCCACCGCCCGCGCCCACGCCACATGCAACACCGACGCCGCACTCACCCCCAAACCCGCCGCCACCACCCGCAACCTACCCACCAACCCCGCATCCACCACCACCCGACGCCGCACCTGCCCCGAACCATCACCCCGCACATCCAACACCCCAAAAGGCGCCGTCGACTCCACCACATCACCCAACAAACCCCGGAAAAACTCCTCATGCCCACCCACACCACCGCCACGAACCTGCGCCACAAAATTCCTAAACGGCAACACCTCACCCAACGCCTCACCACCACCCGCCAACACCAACCGCACCTCATCCAACAACACATCCAAACCCAAATGATCCTGCACCAAATGATGCACCCGCACCACCACCAAACACGAACCAGCCCCACCACTGTCGCCGCCGATGTCGGTCGTGTTGTCGTTCACCGCGACATGCACATCCACCAACGGCGCCCGACCCAAATCCATCACCGAACCCACCACCGCCAACAACTCATCCACACCCACCGCCGCCACCTCCACCACCGGCAACACCACCCGACGCCACACCACCTGCACCGGCTCCGGCAACCCCTCCCACACAATCCCCGTCCGGAAAATGTCATGCCGACCCACCACCACCCGCAACGCCTCCACAAACCGACCCAACACACCCCGATCCGCAAACTCCAACACCGTCGGCAACACATACGCATCCCGACCACCATCAGCCAACAAATGATGAAACAAAATCCCCTCCTGCAACGGAGCAAGAGGATAAATGTCGGCGATGTTCGCCGCGCCACCATCCACAGTCGCCGCGATGCGGTCGATCTGCTCCTGGGTCAGGTCCACCAACGGCAACATGCCCGGAGTGATCACCGACGCGTCCACCGGAATCAGATTCGCCGGCACCTCAACCATCTCCACACCACCAGTGGCCGCCAACGCCGCCGGAGTCGGCGTCTGGAAGAACGCCCGCACCGGCACCGACACACCCCGCCGCCGCAACCACTCCACCAACCGCACCACCAACAACGAATGCCCACCCAACGCAAAGAAGTCATCCTCCACACCCACGCGCTCCAAGCCCAGAACCTCGGCGAACCCCGCGCACAACAACTCCTCCCGCGCATTCGCCGCAGGCCGGCTGGACCCGACAGCCCCGCCGAAGTCCGGCGCCGGCAACGCCCGCCGATCGAGCTTCCCGCTACTCGTCAGCGGCAACTCATCGAGAACGACGACAGCGGCCGGGACCATGTACTGCGGCAACCGCCGCCCCACGAACTCCCGCACCCCAGCACCATCACCCACGACATACGCCACCAACCGGTCATCCCGCACGACCACCGCCGCCTGGCGCACCTGCGGATGGGCCGCGACTGCTGCCTGCACCTCACCCAACTCGATCCGCACACCACGGATCTTCACCTGGTCATCGGTGCGACCCAGATAGTCCAACTCGCCGTCCCTGGTCCAGCGGACCAGATCACCCGTGCGATACAACCGCTCACCCGACTCAAACGGGCTGGCCACAAACCGCTCCGCCGTCAACCCCGCCCGACCCACGTATCCCCGCGCCAACTGCACACCGGCCAAATACAGTTCGCCGCCGGCACCCACCGGCACTGGTTGCAGACTGTTGTCCAAGACGTAGGTGCGGGTGTTCGCCACCGGCGACCCGATCGTCACCGGTGCACCCACCTCACACCGGGTCGCGGTGACATCCACCGACGCCTCCGTCGGCCCATACAAGTTGTGCAACTCGGTGTCCGGCAACACCGCCAGAAGTTGGTCCCGCACCGACTCCGAAAGCACCTCACCCGAACACACCACCCGGGCCAGACCGGGACACGACGCGACCACCGGAAGGAACACCTCCAACATCGACGGCACGAAGTGCGCCGTGGACACGTGTTCCTCACGGATCAGGTCGGCCAGGTAGGTGGGGTCGCGGTGACCACCCGGACGGGCCACCACCACCGTCGCGCCCACCACCAACGGCCAGAAGAACTCCCACACCGACACGTCAAACGTAAACGGCGTCTTCTGCACCACCCGCTCACCGGCTGCCAACCCAAACCGGTCCTGCATCCACCGCAACCGATTCACCACACCCCCATGCGACACCACCACACCCTTCGGCCGACCCGTCGACCCCGACGTAAACAACACATACGCCGCACCACCCGAGGACACCTCAACCGAGCCCACATCCGGACCGTCCAACCCCACCACCGACTCCAACACGACGAGGGCACCCGCGTCGCGCACCAACACCTCCACCCGCTGCTGCGGGAACTCCGGATCAATCGGCAGATACGCACCACCAGCCTTCAACACCCCCAACAACGCCACCACCAGGTCGAGCCCACGGGGCAAACACACCCCCACCACCGACTCCGGCCCCACCCCCACCGACCCCAAATACCTCGCCACCGCACCAGCCCGCACATCCAACTCCCGATACGACACCGACACACCCTCAAACACCACCGCCACCGCATCCGGCGTAGCTGCCACCTGCCGGGCGAACAACGACACAATGGTGTCGTCCACCGGATACGACACCGCCGTGTCATTCCAGTCCACCAACAACTGGGAACGCTCCTCGGCGTCCAGCACATCCACAGTGCTCATCCGCGCACCCGGGTCGTCGACAAGCGCGGTCAAGACCCGCACGAACCGCTCCGCGAGACCACTCACCGTCGTGGAGTCAAACAGGTCCGCGGCACCGACCATTGAGCCGTGCAGGCCGGCGGCGGTGCCCGTGCTGTCGTACGACTCCTGCAGGGTGCAGTGGAGATCGAACTTCGAGGTCGGGGTGCCGGTGCTCACTTGACCCGTCTCCACGCCGGGGAGGTCCAGCACGGGGGCAGTCTGGTTCTGCACGGTCAGCATCACCTGGAACAGCGGGTGTCGGGACAGCGAACGCTCCGGCGCCAACTCCTCCACCAACCGCTCGAACGGCACATCCTGATGCTCAAACGCCGACAACCCCACCTCACGAACCCGCCCCAACAACTCCACAAACGACGGATCACCCGACACATCCGTCCGCAACACCAACGTATTCACAAAAAACCCCACCACCTCATCCAACGCCTCATCCACACGACCCGCCACCACCGTCCCCACCGGCACATCCACCCCCGCACCCAACCGCGACAACAACACCACCAACGCCCCCTGCAACACCATGAACACCGTCACACCCTCAACCCGCGCCACCTCCACCACCCGCGCATGCACCCCCGCCGACACCACCAACCCCACCCCACAACCCCCACGACCAGCCACCACCGGACGCACCCGATCCACCGGCAACCCCAACTCCTGCGGAACACCCGCCAACACCCCACGCCAAAACCCCACCTGCCGCGAACCCACACTCCCCACATCCGACTCCACACCCAACAACCCCCGCTGCCACACCGCAAAATCCGCATACTGCACCGGCAACGGCGACCACCCCGGCACCTGACCCACCCGACGAGCCGCGTACGCCTGCGACAGATCCCGCGCCAACGGGGCCATCGACCAGCCGTCGGCCGCCACGTGATGCACCACAAGCACCAGTACCGACCCGTCGAACAACCACGCCCGGACCGGCACCTCGGCGGTGAGGTCGAACGGCTCCGCGATCGCCGCCGCCACGGCGGCGTCCTGGTCATCGGTCTCGGCGATCGTCAACCGCCAGTCCAGCTCATCGACGGGAATGATCTGTTGGAACGGCTCTCCGTCGACCATCGGCAACACCGTGCGCAACACCTCGTGCCGGGCCAACACATCCCGCAGCGCCAACTCCAGCGCCACCGGGTCGACCCCGTCGAGGCGCAGCACGATCGGCACGTGATACGCCGCCGTCGACTCCTCCAACCGGCTGATGAACCACAACCTGCGTTGTGCGAAGGACAGCGGCACCCGCGCCGGCCGTTCGACCGACGTCAGAGCCGGACGGGCCTGGTCTTCCGCGGACGACAGCCGCACCGCCAACGCCCGTGGCGTCGGCGCTTCGAACAACGTCCGCAGGGGCACCTCGACGCCCAGCACCGTCCGTACCCGACCGGCGAGCCGCACCGCCAACAGCGAGTGCCCGCCCAGGGCGAAGAAGTCCTCATCCACGCCCACGGCGTCACGGCCCAACACCGCGGCGAATGCCGCACACAACAATTCCTCGTGAGGCGTCATCGCACCCCGACCGGAACCGGGACGGCGTTCCACCACCACCGGGGCCGGCAGTGCTCGACGGTCCACCTTCCCGCTCGACGTCAACGGCATCCCGGCCAACACCACAAGCGTTGGCACCATGTACTCCGGCAACCGCGCCGCCACGAAACCCTGCACAGCCTCGATGTCGAGGTCCGCACCGCCGGTCACGTACCCGACCAGCCGTCGCTCGCCCGGGCTGTCCTCCCGAACCACCACGACCGCCTGGTGAACTGCCGGATGTGCCGTCAGCGCAGCCTGCACCTCGCCCAGCTCGATCCGGAACCCCCGGATCTTCACCTGGTCATCCGCCCGACCCGCGAACACCAGCTCACCGTCGGCGTTCCACCGCACCAGGTCACCGGTGCGGTACATCCGCTCGCCCGCCCCGAAAGGACATGCCACGAACCGCTCGGAGGTCAGCGCGGCCCGTCCAACGTAACCCCGCGCCAGCTGGGACCCGGCGATGTACAGCTCACCGACCACACCCACCGGCACCGGCGCCAACGCGTGGTCGAGGACGAAGACGCGGCTGTTGGCCAGCGGCCCGCCCAGCGGTAGCGGGCCCGGACGCTGCGGGTCGATCGCGTCCACCGCCATCACGATCGTCGTCTCGGTCGGCCCGTACATGTGGACCAGCTTGCGGCCCGGCGCCCACCGGGCCGCCAGCGCCGGGTCGACGACCTCGCCGCCGACGAACAGCACCCGCACGCCGGCGAGGTCGTCCGGTTCGAGCACGCCGAGCAGCGAAGGCACAAGCGTCGCCGTCCGTGCCCCGGACGCCGCGACGAGCGCCCGTAGCAGTTCGGGCTCGGCACGCTCGGCCTCACTCGGCACGACCACGGTCCCACCGCGGCTGAGCGGCACGACGATGTCCATCACCGACATGTCGAAGGAGAACGACGCGTACTGCAGCATCGCCGTGCCGGGAGTGATCTCCAGGTGATCGGCGATGGCGGACACGAAGTTGGTCAGCGCGTCGTGGTCGACCAGCACCCCCTTCGGTCGGCCGGTCGAGCCGGAGGTGAAGATGACGTAAGCGGCCTGGCCGCCGTGTCCCCACTCCGGAAGTGACACGTCGTCGGCGTCGTCCGGCAGCGCGTCGATGAGGATCAGGTGCGGTCCGGCGGGCACCGCCCCGGCGGTCGCCGGGGTGGCGACGATGGCCACCGGTTGGGCGTCCTCCACCACGTACGCCAGCCGCTCGGTCGGCGTCTCCGGGTCGATCGGCAGGTACGCGCCGCCAGCCCGCCACACGGCCAGCAGCGCGACGATCATGTCGAAGCCGCGCGGCAGGCGCAGCGCGACGACCGTCTCCGGTCCGACGCCGTGTGCCACCAGCACCCGAGCCAGCCGGTCAGCACGTGCGTCCAGGTCGGCGTACGAGAGGATCGCTCCGCCGAAGTGGACTGCCGGAGCGTCCGGCGTGGCCGCGACCTGGGCGGCGATCAGGGCCGGGACCGACGTCGGGTCGATCCGCGCGCCGGTGGCATTCCAACCGGTGAGCACGTCATATCGCTCGGCCTCGTCGAGCAGGGTGACCGCGCTCAACCGGGTTCCCGGCTCGGCGGCGACCGTGCCCAGGACCCGTACGAACCGGTCGACGAGCCGCCGCACGGTGTCGGCCTCGAACAGATCAGCGGACCCCCGCACGACACCGCGCAGCCCGAGTGGCGCGCCGTCCGCGTTCCACGTTTCGCGCAAGCTGAACTCGAGGTCGAACCGGATCGCCCGAGTGCCCGCGGACAACCGGTACGCGTCGGCGCCGACGATGTCCAGGCTCGCTTCGACCTGGTTCTGCACGTTCAGCGCCACCTGGAACAGCGGGTGCCGCGACAGTGACCGAGCCGGCGCGAGTTCCTCCACGAGGCGGTCGAAGGGAACGTCCTGGTGCTCCAGGGCTGCCACGGCGGTGTCCCGGACCCGAGCGAGGAGTTCGGTGAAGGCCGGGTCGCCGGACAGGTCGGTCCGCAGCACGAGCGTGTTCACGAAGAAGCCGACCAGGTCATCGAGGGCCTCGTCGGTCCGGCCGGCGACGACCGAGCCGATCGGAACGTCGGTGCCGGCGCCGAGACGGGACAGCAGGACCGCGAGGGCTGCCTGAACCACCATCGGCACGGTCACACCCTCGGCGCGGGCAAGCGCGCGCAGCCGGACGTGCACCGCGGCGGGCACGGTCAGGTCGATGCTGTGGCCCTCGTGGCCGGCGGTGGCCGGGCGCGGTCGGTCGACCGGCAGGTTCAGTTCCTCGGGTACGTCGGCGAGCCGATCCCGCCAGTAGATCAGCTGCCGGCCGGCGACGCTGTCCGGGTTGTCTGGATCGCCGAGCAGCTCCCGCTGCCACAGTGCGTAGTCGGCGTACTGCACGGGCAGCGGACGCCAGTCCGGGGGGCTGCCGGCACGGCGGGCCGCATAGGCGGTGGACAGGTCCCGGGCCAGCGGCTCCCAGGACCATCCGTCACCGGCGATGTGATGGACGACCACCACAAGCGTCTGCTGGTCGAACAGCCAGGCCCGGATCGGGATCTCCTGCGCGAGGTTGAAGCGGTAACCGGTGGCGGCGGCGATCGCGTCCGACTCGCCCGTGGCGAGTTCCAGCGACCAGTCCAGATCCGTCGGGTCGACCACCCGCTGGTACGGCTCGCCGTCCGCCGTCGCGAACACGGTACGCAGCACCTCGTGTCGGGTGATCACGTCGCGCAGCGCCGCGTCAAGGGCCGCCGGGTCCACGTCGCCGGACAGCCGGAGAACCACAGGCATGGTGTAGGTGACCGATGGGCCTTCGAGCTGGTTGATGAACCACAGGCGGCGCTGCGCATACGACAGCGGCATCCGCTCCGGCCGGATCTGCACGCCGAGCGCGAGCCTGGCCTGGTCGGCGTCGGACAGCCGGGCCGCGAGCCTGGCCGGCGTGGGAGCGTCGAACAGGGTACGGAGTCGCACGTCGGCGTGGAACACCATCCGGATCCGGCTGATCAGCCGGACCGCGAGCAGCGAGTGTCCTCCCAGGTCGAAGAAGTCGTCGTCGACACCGACGTGGTCGAGGCCGAGCACGTCGGCGAACGCGACGCGGAGCAGCTCCGTACGGGGGTCGAGCGAGTCGCGGTCGACGCCGGCGGGCGCGGTCCGGTCCGGGGTGGGCAGCGCGGAGCGGTCCAGCTTGCCGTTCGAGGTCAGCGGCAGCGCGTCGAGGACAACGACGGTCGATGGCACCATGTGCTCGGGCAGCCGCTGTGCCACCCACTCCCGCAGCCCACTGCCGTCGCCTCCGACCACGTACGCCACCAGCCGGTCGTCCCGGAGGAGCACGGCCGCCTGGCGTACGTCGGGGTGCGCGACCAGGACGGTGTGGATCTCGCCCGGCTCGACCCGATACCCGCGGATCTTCACCTGATCATCGACCCGGCCGAGGAACACCAACCGCCCATCAGGAAGATGCCGCACCCGGTCCCCGGTGCGATACATCCGCTCACCCGACCCGAACGGACACCCCACAAACCGCTCCGCGGTCAACCCCGGCCGGCCCACATAACCCCGCGCCAACGCCACACCCGCGACATACAACTCACCCGCCACCCCGACCGGCACCGGCTGCAACCTGTCGTCAAGCACGTAGGCACGCACGTTACGAATCGGCGTACCGACCGGCACCACAGCGTCACCGTCGAGGCGACCGGTGAGCACACCGATCGTCGTCTCCGTCGGCCCGTAATGGTTGAACACCGGCCGGCCGTCCGCAGCCGCCACCAGCTCCCGCACCCAGTCCACCGGCGCCGCCTCACCACCCAGCACCACACCACCAGCGGGAACCAAAGCCGCCAGGCCACCCGCAGCACCCAACGCCATCAGATGCGACGGCACCACCTTGAAATGATCGATCCGGTGCTCGACCAGATACCCGGCCACCGCCACCGGATCCGTCACCACCCGCTCAGGCAGGATGTGCAACTGCCCACCCCGCGCCAACGACGCGAACAACACCGTGTTCCCCAGGTCCGTCACCTGCGCCTGCAACAACGCATACCGACCCCCCACCTGCGGGAAACCCAACCTCTCCGGCACCGACGCCACATAATTCGCCACCGCCGCCTGCGTCACCACCACACCCTTCGGCCGCCCCGACGACCCCGACGTATAAATCACATACGCCGGATGCTCCGGCAACACCCCCCGATCCCCCAGCCCATTTACCGACATCGCGTCAATCGCCGGGTCGTCGAGCGCCACCACCGGTACCGGTGACACGTCGCACCGACCCAGGACGAGCACTGCACGGCAGTCGTCCAACAGGTACGCGATGCGATCCGCCGGGTGAGCCGGATCGATCGGCAGGTACGCCGCACCGGCCTTCAGCACCGACAGCAGTCCCATGATCGGGTCGGCACCTCGGTCGAGGCACAGCCCCACCACCGACTCCGGTCCCACCCCGCGATCCACGAGGAGACGGGCGAGCTGGTTGGTGCGGCGGTCGAGCTGCCCGTAGGTGAGGGCGCCGCTCTCGGAGACGATGGCGACCGCGTCCGGGGTCTGGGCTACCCACCGCTCGAACGATTCGAGGAGCAGAGCGGTCGGTACGTCGGTGCCGGCGTCGTTCCAGTCGACGAGAATTCGCCTGCGGGCGGCTTCGTCGAGGACCTCGACCGAGTCGAGTGGCAGGTCATCGTCCGACTCAAGGGCAGTTACCAGGTTTTCGATGGCGGTGTGCAGCAGCAGGGCCACCTCGGCGGCGTCAATCGGCGCAACCGCGTTGACATTCAACGCCATGGTGTCGCCTGCGTCGTCCAGGGAGACGTTCAGCGGATAGTTGGTGCGTTCATGGGAGTAAACAATTCCGATGCCGTCGAAGTCTGCCTGCGGTTCGCTGGGGCGTTGGGTGTGGCGGTAGTTGAACAGCGACGTGAACAACGGGGCACTACCCGCCACCCCACTCGCACGTTGCGCCTGGGCCAACGAGGCGTGTTCGTGTTCCAGCAAACCCGCGAGTTGGTCGCGCATGCCGATCACCGCCGCCCGCACACCCACCCCACGCAGACCCACCCGCACCGGCAACGTGTTGATGAACGGCCCCGGCACCCGATCCGCACCCACACCCGCATTCATCCGCCCGAACAACACCGTCCCGAACACCACATCATCACGCCCCGACAACACCCCCACCGCCCGCGCCCACGCCACATGCAACACCGACGCCGCACTCACCCCCAAACCCGCCGCCACCACCCGCAACCTACCCACCAACCCCGCATCCACCACCACCCGACGCCGCACCTGCCCCGAACCATCACCCCGCACATCCAACACCCCAAAAGGCGCCGTCGACTCCACCACATCACCCAACAAACCCCGGAAAAACTCCTCATGCCCACCCACCACACCACCACCACGAACCTGCGCCACAAAATTCCTAAACGGCAACACCTCACCCAACGCCTCACCACCACCCGCCAACACCAACCGCACCTCATCCAACAACACATCCAAACCCAAATGATCCTGCACCAAATGATGCACCCGCACCACCACCAAACACGAACCAGCCCCACCACTGTCGCCGCCGATGTCGGTCGTGTTGTCGTTCACCGCGACATGCACATCCACCAACGGCGCCCGACCCAAATCCATCACCGAACCCACCACCGCCAACAACTCATCCACACCCACCGCCGCCACCTCCACCACCGGCAACACCACCCGACGCCACACCACCTGCACCGGCTCCGGCAACCCCTCCCACACAATCCCCGTCCGGAAAATGTCATGCCGACCCACCACCACCCGCAACGCCTCCACAAACCGACCCAACACACCCCGATCCGCAAACTCCAACACCGTCGGCAACACATACGCATCCCGACCACCATCCGCCAACAAATGATGAAACAAAATCCCCTCCTGCAACGGAGCAAGAGGATAAATGTCCGCAACATTCGCCGCACCACCATCCACAGTGGCGACGACCCGATCAATCTGCTCCTGCGTCAGGTCCACCAACGGCAACATGCCCGGAGTGATCACCGAAGCACCCGCCGGAATCAGATTCGCCGGCACCTCAACCGAGTCGACACCGCCGGTCGCTGCCAACGCCGCCGGGGTCGGCGTCTGGAAGAACGCCCGCACCGGCACCGACACACCCCGCTGCCGCAACCACTCCACCAACCGCACCACCAACAACGAATGCCCACCCAAAGCAAAGAAATCATCCCCCACCCCCACGCGCTCCAAGCCCAGAACCTCGGCGAACCCCGCGCACAACAACTCCTCCCGCGCATTCACCGCAGGCCGGCTGGACCCGACAGCCCCAGCGAAGTCCGGCGCCGGCAACCCCCGCCGATCAAGCTTCCCGCTACTCGTCAGCGGCAACTCATCGAGAACGACGACAGCGGCCGGGACCATGTACTGCGGCAACCGCTGCCCCACGAACTCCCGCACCCCAGCACCATCACCACCGACGACAACGACGTAGGCGACCAGCCGATCGTCGCGCACGACCACCGCGGCCCGCACCACCTGCGGATGCGCGGCCACCGCCGCCTGCACCTCACCCAACTCGATCCGCACACCACGAACCTTCACCTGGTCATCCGTACGACCCAGGTAGTCGAGTTCCCCACCGGGGGTCCACCGGACCAGGTCACCCGTGCGATACAACCGCTCACCCGCCTCGAACGGGTTCGCCACGAACCGCTCCGCCGTCAACCCCGCCCGACCCACATACCCCCGCGCCAACTGCACACCAGCCAAATACAACTCACCCGCCGCCCCCACCGGCACCGGCTGCATCGCGCTGTCCAACACATAGGTACGGGTGTTCGCCACCGGCGACCCGATCGTCACCGGCACACCCACCTCACACCGGGTCGCCGTCACATCCACCGACGCCTCCGTCGGCCCATACAAGTTGTGCAACTCGGTGTCCGGCAACACCGACAGAAGCTGGTCCCGCACCGACTCCGAAAGCACCTCACCCGAACACACCACCCGGGACAGTCCGGTACACGATCCGGCCACCGGCAGGAACACCTCCAACATCGACGGCACAAAATGCGCCGTCGACACGTTCTCCTCACGAATCAACTCCGCCAGATACGCCGGATCGCGGTGACCACCCGGACGGGCCACCACCACCGTCCCACCCACCACCAACGGCCAGAAGAACTCCCACACCGACACGTCAAACGTAAACGGCGTCTTCTGCACCACCCGCTCACCCACCACCAACCCAAACCGGTCCTGCATCCACCGCAACCGATTCACCACACCCCCATGCGACACCACCACACCCTTCGGCCGACCCGTCGACCCCGACGTAAACAACACATACGCCGCATCCCCCGCACCCACCGACGGCAAGACCACCGGCACCACCGGCACCACCACCTCCTCCACCACTACCCGCGCCACCCCCAACGGCACCACCGACGCACAACCCACCGACGTCACCACCGCCACCGGCAACGCATCCGCAAACATCACCCCCACCCGCTGCACCGGAAACTCCGGATCCACCGGCAGAAACGCACCGCCCGCCTTCAACACCCCCACCAACGCCACCACCAAATCCACCCCGCGCGGCAAGCACACACCCACCACGGACTCCCGACCCACCCCCACCAACCGCAAAGACCGGGCCACCGCACCAGCCCGCGCATCCAACTCCCGATACGACACCGACACACCCTCGAACACCACCGCGACCGCATCCGGCGTAGCCGCCACCTGCCGGGCGAACAACGACACCACCGTGTCATCCACCGGATACGACACCGCCGTGTCATTCCAACCCGACAGCACTTGCCAACGCTCCCGCACATCGAGCACATCCACAGTGCCCACCCGCGCGCCCGGCTCACCAACTAGCGCGGTCAGCACCCGCATGAACCGCTCCGCCAGAACACCCACCGAACCCGAATCGAACAGATCAACCGCAGCCGTCAACGCACCGCGAAGACCTGCCGGTGCGCCCGCTTCGTCATGGGTTTCCTCAATGCTCCATTCGAGGTCGAACTTGGCGGTGGCAGCAGCGGCGATGGACGGCGCGGCGCTCTGGATGCCGGGCAGGTCCAGCACCGCCTCAGCGTTGTTCTGCAGCGTGAGCATCACCTGGAAGAGCGGGTGCCGGGCCATCGACCGCGCCGGGGCCAGTTCCTCCACCAGCTTCTCGAACGGCACGTCCTGGTGCTCGAACGCGGACAACGCGGTCTCCCGCGCCCGGACCAGCACCTCGCGGAAGGTCGGGTTCCCGGACACGTCGGTCCGCAATACCAGGGTGTTGACGAAGAAGCCGACGACGTCGTCGACTCCCTCGTCGTTTCGTCCCGCAGCGGCCGTACCGATCGGGATGTCGGTGCCGGCGCCCAGCCGCGACAGCAACACCGCCAGAGCGGCCTGCAGTGCGTTGAAGACGGTGACACCCTCGGCGCGGGCCAACTCCTGTAGGCGGGCATGCAGGTCGGCGGGGATCCGTAGCGGTTCCCGGTGGCCGTTCCGGCTGGCGACAACCGGCCGCGGCCGGTCGGTCGGTAGCCGCAGTTCCTCCGGCGCGCCAGCGAGTGCCGCCTGCCAGTACGCCACCTGCCGGGCGATGACGCTGTCCGGGTCGGTCTCGTCACCCAGCAACTCGCGCTGCCAGATCGCATAGTCGGCGTACTGCACCGGCAGCGGCGACCACTGTGGCGTCCGGCCCTCGGACCGGGCGTCGTACGCCTCGGAGAGATCACGGGCCAACAAGCCCATCGACCAGCCGTCGGCGGCGATGTGGTGCACGACGACGACCAGCACGCAGCCGCTAAACAGCCAGGCCCGGATCGGGAGTTCGCAGGCCAGGTCGAACCGGTGTCGGGTGGCGGCGGCGATGTCCGCCTCGTCGCCGTCGAGGACCTCCAACCGCCAGTCGAGCCCAGCTGCGTCGAGTATCCGCTGGTAAGGCTCACCCTCGGCCGAGGCGAAGATCGTACGTAGGACCTCGTGTCGGCCGATGACGTCGCGCAACGCGTTGTCCAGCGCTTCGGCGTCGGCGTTCGGCATTCGCAGCACTACCGGCAGGTTGTAGTCGGCCGACGGACCGTCCAGTTGGCCGAGGAACCACAGTCGACGCTGCGCGAACGACAGCGGTGCGCGGGCGGGCCGGACGGCCGCGACCATGGCCGGACGGGTCTGTCGGGTCGTGTCCAGCCTGGCGGCGAGCGCGGCCGCGGTGGGCGCCTCGAAGATCGCGCGCAGCGGCACCTCGGTGCCGAGGACCGTGCGGATCCGGCTGGCCAGCCGCACCGCGAGCAACGAGTGGCCGCCGAGAGCGAAGAAGTCCGCGTCGGCGGCGACCCGGGAGAGGCCGAGCACGTCGGCGAACGCGGCCCGGATGAGTTCCTCGCGCGGGTCGGACGAGGCGTGGTCCGCGCCGTCCCCGCCGATCGGGGCGGGTTCGGGCAGGGCGGTCAGGTCGAGCTTGCCGTTGGCCGTCAGCGGGAGCGTGTCGAGGACCACCACCGCGGACGGGACCATGTACTCCGGCAGTCGCCGTGCCACCGACTCCCGTACGCCGGTGCCGTCGCCACCGACCACGTACGCGACAAGGCGGTCCTGCTGGACCACCACTGCGGCCTGCGCCACGTCGGGGTGCGCCGCGACGGCCGCCCGAACCTCGCCCAACTCCACCCGGAAGCCGCGGATCTTGACCTGGTCGTCGGTGCGGCCGAGGTATTCGAGGTGCCCGTCCGCGGTCCACCTGACGAAGTCGCCGGTGCGGTACATCCGTTCGCCGGCTCGATATGGGCTGGCGACGAAGCGCTCGCTGGTCAGGGCGGGCCGGCGGAGGTAGCCGCGGGCCAGACCGGCGCCCTGGACGTACAGCTCGCCGGGCACGCCGGCCGGCACAGGACGCAGTCGGGCGTCGAGGACGTGCGACTGGGCGTTGGCCACCGGACGTCCGATGACCGGTCGCGCCGCGTCGGAGAGCCGGGCGCTGGCAGATTCGACGGTGCACTCGGTGGGGCCGTACATGTTGAAAGCGTCGAGGTCGGGGGTGGCGCGCAGCAGCCGCCACAGCGATTCGGGTACGGCCTCACCGCCGAGCGCGATTCGGGTCGGGCGCTGCGCCGGGTCGTCGAGCAGGCCGTGGGTGAGCAGCGCCTCGACGTGCGAGGGGGTGGCAACCAGGACGTCGATGCGGTGGGCCCCGAGCCACGGCACCAGCAGCGCCGGATCGCTCCAGGTGGCGGCGTCGACGACATGCAGTTCGTGGCCACTCAGCAGGGCGGTCAGTTGGTCCCAGGACGCGTCGAAGGACACGGACAGTCCGAGCGCGACGTGCATCCGTGCCGGCCCGGCCAGCAGCGAACGCCTGTGTCCAGTACACAGGTTGACCACGCTGCCATGGTTGACCTGGACACCCTTGGGGCGACCGGTCGACCCGGAGGTGTAGATGACGTACGCCGAATGGGTCGGCAGCAGCGCCGCGGTGGGCGGAAGGGGTGCGTCGATCGATTCGTCGAGGGGACCGTCGAGCATGATCATGGGTACGTCGGGCGGCAGCACCTTCGACGTACGGCTGGTGGTCAGCACCAGGGCCGGCGCGGCGTCGCGGACGAGGTGTCGCACCCGCTCGGTCGGGTAGGCCGGATCGACGGGTAGGTAGGCGCCGCCGGCCTTGAGCACCGCGAGCAGCGCGACGACGAGGTCGATGCCACGTTCCAGGCATATTCCGACGACCGACTCCGGTCGGACCCCGCGACCCACCAGCTGCCGAGCGAGACGGTCGGTTCGCTGGTCCAGGTCCGCATAGGTCAGAGTGACGCCACCGCCGACCAGGGCGGGCGCGCCCGGCGCCTGCGCGACCTGGGTCCGGAACATCTGCGGCACGGTCCGCTCCGGCACCGCCAGCGCTGTCCCGGTCCCCCATTCAGCGAGGCTGCGTTGGTCGGCGTCGTTCAGGATCTCGACGGCGCTGAGGCGGGTCGCCGGTCGGGTGACGACGGTTTCCACCACGCGCGCGAACCGGTCGGCCAGTTGACGCACGGTCTCGGCCTCGAACAGGTCCGCCGCGCCGACCAGCACGCCGCGCAGGCCTGCGGGCGCGCCGGTGGCGTCGACGATCTCCTCGGCGCTGACCTCAAGGTCGAACTTCGCCACCACTGATCCACCGTTGGTGCGCCGGCTCGCCAGCTCAGGCAGATCGAGGGCGGCATGGTCGTTGTTCTGCAGGGTGAGCATTACCTGGAACAGCGGGTGGTGGGCCAGCGAGCGGGTCGGGGCCAGCTCCTCGACGAGCCGTTCGAACGGCACGTCCTGGTGGGCGAAGGCGGCCAGGCAGGTCTCGCGGCTCCGGCGCAGCACCTCGGTGAACGCGGGGTCCCCCGACAGGTCGTTGCGCACAACGAGAGTGTTGACGAAGAACCCGACGAGATCGTTGAGCGCCTCATCGGTACGGCCGGCCACGGCCGTACCGACGGGGACGTCCGTACCAGCGCCCAGCCGGGACAGCAGAAGCGCCAGCGCGGCCTGTAGCACCATGAAGACGGTCACGCCCTCGGCCCGGGCCAACCGCGCCAGGGCGACGTGGGCCTCGGCCGACACGTCGAACGGCACGCCGTGCCCACGGTGTCCCGGCACGGCGGGCCGTGGCTGGTCGAACGGCAACGTCAGCTCGGTGGGCACGCCGACCAGGGTGTCCCGCCAGTAGGCGACCTGCCGGTCGAGGAGGCTGGCCGGGTTGCCCCTGTCGCCGAGCAGCTCGTGCTGCCAGATGGCGTAGTCGGCGTACTGCACCGGGAGGGGGGCCCAGTCGGGGGCGGTTCCGGTGCTGCGGGCCGCGTACGCGGTGGAGAAATCCCGGGACAGCGGTGTCCAGGACCAGCCGTCGCCGGCGATGTGGTGCATGACCACGACCAGGGTGTGGTCGTCCGCGCCGGTGGTGAACAGCCACATCCGCAGCGGCGGCTCGACCGTCAGGTTGAATCCGTGCCCGGTCGCGACGGCGACGGCATCGTCGAGTGCCCGCTCGTCGACCTCGGCCACCGTCAGCACCTCGGGTATGTCGGTCATGTCCAGAACCCGCTGGTACGGCTCACCGTCGACGACGTCGAACACCGTGCGCAGCACCTCGTGCCGGTCGAGCAGGTCCCGCACGGCCGCGCGCAGCGCGTCCCGATCCACGGCACCGGTCAGCCGCAGCACGTTGGGGACGGTGTAGGTCCGGCTGGGGCCTTCCAACTGGTCGATGAACCAGAGGCGGCGCTGGCCGGACGACAGTGGAATGTTCTCCGGGCGGGGCCGGACGGTCAGCACCGGCCGGCTGGTGGTGGCGTCCGTGCCGCTGGCCTCTCGCTCCGGCAGGGCAGCTGCCAGGCCGGCCACGGTCGGCGTCTCGAACACCGCCCGGATCTCCATCTCCACACCCAGTAGTGCGCGGATTCGGGAGATGAGTCGGACGGCGAGTAGGGAGTGCCCGCCGAGTTCGAAGAAGTCGTCGTCGACGCCGACCCGGTCGAGGCCGAGGATCTCGGCGTAGGCCGCGCAGAGCAGTTCCTCGCGTGCGTTGGCGGGTTCCCGGCCGACGCCGGAGGTCGATGGGGCCTCGGGTTCGGGAAGGGCACGGCGGTCGAGTTTGCCGTTGGAGGTCAGGGGTAGGGCGTCGATCACGACCACAGCGGTGGGCAGCAGGTGCTCGGGGAGCCGTTTGGCGGCGTAGCGGCGGACCTGCTCGACTACGGTGTCGGGGTCGTCGTCGGTGACCACGTAGGCGACGAGCCGCAGCTCGCCCTGCCGGTCGGGGCGGGCGATCACGGCCACCTGCTCCACCACCGGACACCCGGCCAACACGGTGTGGATCTCGCCCGGCTCAACCCGATACCCACGGATCTTCACCTGATCATCAACCCGGCCCAGGAACACCAACCGCCCATCCGGAAGATGCCGCACCCGGTCCCCGGTCCGATACATCCGCTCACCAGACCCGAACGGACACCCCACGAACCGCTCCGCGGTCAACCCCGGCCGACCCACATACCCCCGCGCCAACGCCACACCCGCGACATACAACTCACCCGCCACCCCGACCGGCACCGGCTGCAACCTGTCGTCAAGCACGAACGCGCGCACGTTACGAATCGGCGTACCCACCGGCACCACGGCATCACCATCGAGGCGACCCGTGAGCACACCGATCGTCGTCTCCGTCGGCCCATAGTGGTTGAACACCGGCCGGCCGGCCGCAGCCGCCACCAGGTCCCGCACCCAGTCCACCGGGGCCGCCTCACCACCCAGGACCACACCACCGGCGGGAATGACATCCGTCAGCTGGCCTGCCGCACCAAGTGCCATCAGATGCGACGGCACCGCCTTCAGATGATCGATCCGGTGCTCGACCAGATACCCGGCCACCGCCACCGGGTCCGTCACCACCCGCTCGGGCAGGATGTGCAACTGCCCACCCCGCGCCAACGACGCGAACAACACCGTGTTCCCCAGGTCCGTCACCTGCGCCTGCAACAACGCAAACCGGCCACCCGAAACCGGGAAACCCAACCTGTCCGGCACCGACGCCACATAGTTCGCCACCGCCGCCTGCGTCACCGCCACACCCTTCGGCCGCCCCGACGACCCCGACGTATAAATCACATACGCCACGCCATCCGGGTGATGAGTCACCGCCGGTGCGCTCTGCTCCAACCCCGCCAGACCCGCCACGGTCGCCGGCGCATCCAGCGCCACGATCCGGATCTTCCCCGCCGGCAACTCATCAGCGGTGTCCTCATCGGTCAGCAACAACACCGCCCGACTGTCGCGCACCACGAACGCGACCCGCTCGACCGGTTGACCCGCGTCCACCGGCAGATAGGCCGCACCCGCCTTCCACACCGCGAGAATCGCCACGACCGTGTCCACACCCCGCGGCAACGCCAGCGCCACGACCGATTCAGCGCCCACCCCCTGCGCGATCAGGAACCGCGCCAACTGATTCGCCCGCACATCCACCTGCGCGTATGTGGTCTCCACCCCATCGGCGACTACTGCCACCGCGTCCGGCGTCCGAGCCACCCACCCCTCAAACAAGCCCAGCACCGACTCCACGGGCGACGCATCCGCGGTGTCGTTGAAATCCGCCACCACCCGGCGGCGTTCCACCTCATCGAGCAGATCCACCGCACTCACCGACACTGTCGGATCAGCGGTCACCGCCTCCAACACCCTGGTCCACCCCGACGACACCCGCGCAGCAAACGACTCATCGAACAGATCCGCCGCGACCGTCACCGCACCCCGCACACCCGCCGGACGACCCCCCTCATCAAACGTCTCACCCACCAACACATCCACATCAAACTTCACCGACACCGCCACCGACTCAGCCCGCGACACACCCGTCGTCTCCACACCCGGCAAATCCAACACCGCATCGATCGTGTCGGTCTTGGTCAACACCACCTGGAACAACGGATGACGCGCCATCGACCGCACCGGCGCCACCTCCTCCACCAACCGCTCGAACGGCACATCCTGATGCGCCGCACCCGCCAACGCCGCCTCCCGCACCCGCACCAACACCTGCGCGAACGACGGATCCCCCGACAAATCCGCCCGCAACACCACCGTATTCACAAACAACCCCACCAGATCATCCAACGCCTCATCAATCCGACCCGCATGCGCCGAACCAATCGGAATATCCACCCCCGCGCCCCACCGCGACAACAACACCGCCAACGACGCCTGCCACACCATGAACACCGTCACCCCATACGCCCGCGCCACCTCCACCAACCGCGCATGCAACCCCGCCGACACCTCCACCGGCGCCTGAAAACCCCGATGACTCGCCACCAACGGACGCACCCGATCAAACGGCAACGACAACTCCTGCGGCACCCCCGCCAACACACCCCGCCAATAACCCAACTGCCGCGACAACCTACTCTCCGGATCCGACTCATCCCCCAACAACCGCCGCTGCCACAACGCAAAATCCGCATACTGCACCGGCAACGGCAACCACCCCGGCACCCCACCGGCACACCGCGCCGCATACGCCACCGACACATCCCGCGCCAACGGACCCATCGACCACCCATCACCCGCAATGTGATGCACCACCACCACCAAAACCTCACCATTCACCAACACCGCCCGCAACGGCACCTCCACCGACACATCAAAAGGCCGCCCCACCACCTCCGCCACCACCGCATCCACATCCACCGACTCCACACACTCCAACACCCCACCCACCTCACCAACACCCAACACCCGCTGAAACGGCTCCCCATCCACCACCGGAAACACCGTCCGCAACACCTCATGCCGACCCACCACATCCACCAAAGCCGCAGAAAGCGCCACCACATCCACACCACCAACAAGCCGCAAAACCACCGGCACGTTATAAGCCGCCGTCGCCCCCTCCAACTGATTGATAAACCACAACCGACGCTGCCCAAACGACAACGGCAAACGCTCCGGACGCACCCCCGCCACCAACACCGGCCGAACAGCACCACCCTCACCCAACCGCCCCGCCAACCGCCCCGGCGTCGCCGCCTCAAACAACACCCGCAACGACAAATCCACCCCCAAAACCGACCGCAAACGACTCAACAACCGCACCGCCAACAACGAATGCCCACCCAAAGCGAAGAAGTCGTCCTCGACGCCGACGTGCTCCAGGCCCAGGACTTCCGCGAAGATCGCGCACAGCATTTCCTCGCGGGCATTCACCGGAGCGCGTCCGGCACCGGTTTCGATCTGCGGATCCGGGAGCGCCTGACGGTCGAGCTTTCCGCTGCTGGTCAGGGGCAACGCGTCGAGGACGACCACCGCGGCGGGGACCATGTACTGCGGCAACCGCTGCCCCACGAACTCCCGCACCCCAGCACCATCACCGACGACGTACGCCACCAACCGGTCATCACGCACGACCACCGCCGCCTGGCGCACCTGCGGATGGGCCGCGACTGCTGCCTGCACCTCACCCAGCTCGATGCGGACACCGCGAATCTTCACCTGGTCGTCGGTGCGACCCAGGTAGTCGAGTTCCCCACCGGGGGTCCACCGGACCAGGTCACCCGTGCGATACAACCGCTCACCCGACTCGAACGGATTGGCCACAAACCGCTCCGCGGTCAACCCCGCCCGACCCACATACCCCCTGGCCAACTGCACACCAGCCAAATACAACTCGCCAGCGGCGCCCACCGGCACCGGTTGCATCGCGCCGTCCAGGACGTAGGTGCGGGTGTTCGCCACCGGCGACCCGATCGTCACCAGTGCCCCCGCCTCACACCGCGTCGCCGTGACATCCACCGATGCCTCCGTCGGCCCATACAAATTGTGCAGTTCGGTGTCGGGAAGGACAGCCAACAACTGGTCCTGCACAGCCGCAGGCAGCGCCTCACCCGAACACACCACCCGGGACAGTCCGGGACAGGACGCGGCCACCGGAAGGAACGCTTCCAACATCGACGGCACGAAGTGCGCCGTCGACACGTTCTCGTCGCGGATCAACTCCGCCAGATACGCCGGATCACGATGACCACCCGGACGGGCCACCACCACCGTCCCACCCACCACCAACGGCCAGAAGAACTCCCACACCGACACGTCAAACGTAAACGGAGTCTTCTGCACCACCCGCTCACCAGCAACCAACCCAAACCGGTCCTGCATCCACCGCAACCGATTCACCACACCCCCATGCGACACCACCACACCCTTCGGCCGACCCGTCGACCCCGACGTAAACAACACATACGCCGCACCACCCGAGGACACCTCAACCGACCCCACATCCGGGCCGTCCAACCCGGCCACCGAGTCCACCACCACCACCGCACCAGCGTCGCGCACCAACACATCCACCCGCTGCTGCGGGAACTCCGGATCAATCGGCAAATAAGCACCACCAGCCTTCAACACCCCCAACAACGCCACCACCAGGTCGAGCCCACGGGGCAAACACACCCCGACCACGGACTCCGGGCCCACCCCCACGGACCGCAGATACCTGGCCACCGCACCCGCCCGGACGTCGAGCTCCCGATACGACACCGACTCACCCTCGAACACCACCGCCACCGCATCCGGCGACACCGCCACCCGCTCCGCAAACAACGACACCACCGTCTCGCCCACCGGATACGACACCGCCGTGTCATTCCAGTCCACCAACAGCTGGGAACGCTGGTCGTGGTCGAGGACCGGCACGAGGGGCAGCGGTAGTCCTCCGCCCGCATCCAGTGCGGCGACCATGTTCTCGGTGGTCGTGGCCAACAGCGACACCACCGATTCGGCGTCGATGGGGGTCGTCGCCTCCACGGTGAGGTGGAGCGTGTCACTGTCGTCGTCGACGGAGACTGCCAGCGGGTAGTTGGTGTTCTCCTGGGAGAAGACGACCGCGATGTCGTCCGCGCCGCCGACCTCGACCGTCTCGGTCGCGCTGCTTTCCGGGTTGTCGTTGTGTCGGTAGTTGAGGATCGAGGTGAACAGAGGGCTCTCGTTCGGGACCGCGCTGGTCTGCTGCGCGGTGGCCAGTGACGCGTGTTCGTGTTCGAGGAGAGCGGCGAGTTGGTCACGCATCCGAGTGACGGCGTCGCGGACGTCGAGGCGGCCGGTGTTCAGCCGGACCGGCAGGGTGTTGATGAAGGGGCCCGGCGCCCGATCGGCGCCGACGCCGGCGTTCATCCGACCGAACAGGACCGTACCGAAGACCACGTCGTCGCGTCCCGAGGCGGCCGCGAGGGCGCGCGCCCAGGCGACGTGCAGCAGGGTCGCGGGACTGGTGCTCAGGGTACGGGCGACCTGGCGCAACCGGGCGGTCAGCGCAGGTTCCAGCCGCTGCCGAGCGCTCCGCTGGTCGGCGCCGTCGCTGTGCACGTCGCGCACGCCGTAGGGAATGGTGGGTTCGTCAAGGTCGCCGAGCATCTCGGCGAAGTACCGGGTGTGCTCCGCGTCGGAGATTCCGGTGCGGGTCTGCGCCACGAACTCACGGAACGGCACGACCGGCGCGAGCGCGCTGTCATCGCCGCTCATCACCGCGCGTACCTCGCTGATCAACAGGTCCAGGCCCATGTGGTCCTGCACCATGTGGTGCACCCGCACCAAGGCCAGACACCCGTCACCGCCCGGTATCGCGGTGATGTGTACCTGGATCAGCGGCGCGCGCTGCAGGTCCATCGCCGTCTCACCAGCTGCCAGCAGATCGCGTACGGGATCGGCGTCGGTGACCGTGACCTCGACCACCGGCAGGGGGGCGTGCCGCCACACCACCTGTACCGGCGCGTCGAGGCCCTCCCACACGATCGCCGTACGGAAGATGTCATGCCGATCAACGACCCGACCGAGCGCGTCGAGGAAGCCGTCGAGCAGGCCGCGGGTGGCGAAACGCACCACCGTCGGCAACACGTACGCATCACGACCACCCTCGGCCAGCAGATGATGGAACAGCAACCCCTCCTGCAGAGGAGCCAACGGATAGACGTCCGCAACGTTCGCCGCACCACCATCAACGGTGGCCACCACCCGGTCGACCTGCTCCGACGTCAGCTCGACCAGCGGCAGCATCTGCGGGGTGATCCGCTCGGCGCCCGCCGGGATGACATTCGCCGGCACCTCTACCTGGTCCCGGCCTACACCCGCGGCAGCCACCCCCGCCGGCGTGGGAACCTGGAAGAACGCCCGCACCGGCACCGACATACCCCGCTGCCGCAGCCACTCCACCAACCGCACCACCAACAACGAATGCCCACCCAAAGCAAAGAAGTCGTCATCCACACCCACCACGTCCAGGCCCAGCACCTCGGCGAACGCGGCGCACAACAACTCCTCCCGCGCGTTCGCCGCAGGCCGGCTGGACCCGACAGCCCCGCCGAAGTCCGGCGCCGGCAACGCCCGCCGATCAAGCTTCCCGCTACTGGTCAACGGCAACTCATCCAGAACAACCACCGCCGCCGGGACCATGTACTGCGGCAACCGCCGCCCCACAAACTCCCGCACCCCAGCACCATCACCCACGACATACGCCACCAACCGGTCATCCCGCACGACCACCGCCGCCTGGCGCACCTGCGGATGCGCCACGACTGCTGCCTGCACCTCACCCAACTCGATCCGCACACCACGGATCTTCACCTGGTCATCGGTGCGACCCAGATAGTCCAACTCGCCGTCCCTGGTCCAGCGGACCAGATCACCCGTGCGATACAACCGCTCACCCGACTCAAACGGGCTGGCCACAAACCGCTCCGCCGTCAACCCCGCCCGACCCACGTATCCCCGCGCCAACTGCACACCGGCCAAATACAGTTCGCCGCCGGCACCCACCGGCACTGGTTGCAGACTGTTGTCCAAGACGTAGGTGCGGGTGTTCGCCACCGGCGACCCGATCGTCACCGGTGCACCCACCTCACACCGGGCCGCGGTGACATCCACCGACGCCTCCGTCGGCCCATACAAGTTGTGCAACTCGGTGTCCGGCAACACCGCCAGAAGTTGGTCCCGCACCGACTCCGAAAGCACCTCACCCGAACACACCACCCGGGCCAGACCGGGACACGACGCGACCACCGGAAGGAACACCTCCAACATCGACGGCACAAAATGCGCCGTCGACACGCCTTCCTCACGAATCAACTCCGCCAGATACGCCGGATCACGATGACCACCCGGACGGGCCACCACCACCGTCCCACCCACCACCAACGGCCAGAAGAACTCCCACACCGACACGTCAAACGTAAACGGCGTCTTCTGCACCACCCGCTCACCCACCACCAACCCAAACCGGTCCTGCATCCACCGCAACCGATTCACCACACCCCCATGCGACACCACCACACCCTTCGGCCGACCCGTCGACCCCGACGTAAACAACACATACGCCGCGTCCCCCGCACCCACCGCCACCCGCACCGGTGCCCGCGAAGGAACGACCTCCTCCACCAACACCCGCGCCACCCCGGCCGGCACCACCGATGCACCTACCGCCGACGTCACCACCGCAACCGGCAACGCGTCCGCGAACATCACCGCAACCCGCTCCTGCGGATACTCCGGATCCACCGGCAGATACGCACCACCGGCCTTCAACACACCCAGCAAGGACACCACCAGGTCGAGCCCACGGGGCAGACACACCCCCACCACCGACTCCGGCCCTACACCCAACCCCACCAACGCACCCGCCACCGCGCCAGCGCGAGCGTCCAACTCCCGATACGACACCGACACACCCTCGAACACCACCGCCACCGCATCCGGCGTGGCCGCCACCTGACGGGCGAACAACGACACAATGGTGTCGTCCACCGGATACGACACCGCCGTGTCATTCCAGTCCACCAACAACTGGGAACGCTGCGCCTGGTCGAGCGCCTGCACCCGGGTCAGCGGCACCTCACCATCGACCTCCAGCGCGGCCACCATGTTCTCGATGGTCGTGGCCAACAGCGACGCCACCAGACGCGCATCAATGGGAGCCACCGCGTCAACGGTCAAGCCAATGGCGTCGCCGCTATCGTCCACCGAAATCGTCAGCGGATAGTTCGTGTGCTCGTCGGCAAATACCACCTCGATACCGTCGAGGGCCTCTTCCGACTCCGCCACCACCGCACCACTGTTATGGCGGTAGTTGAACAGTGAGGTGAACAGCGGGGTGTTGCCCGTTACCCCACTAGCGCGTTGCGCCAGGGCCAATGAGGCGTGTTCGTGTTCCAGCAAACCCGCGAGTTGATCCCGCATCCCCGTCACCTGCGCCCGCACACCCCCACCACGCATCACCACCCGCACCGGCAACGTGTTGATGAACGGCCCCGGCACCCGATCCGCACCCACACCCGCGTTCATCCGCCCGAACAACACCGTCCCGAACACCACATCATCACGCCCCGACAACACCCCCACCGCCCGCGCCCACGCCACATGCAACACCGACGCCGCACTCACCCCCAAACCCGCCGCCACCACCCGCAACCTACCCACCAACCCCGCATCCACCACCACCCGACGCCGCACCTGCCCCGAACCATCACCCCGCACATCCAACACCCCAAAAGGCGCCGTCGACTCCACCACATCACCCAACAAACCCCGGAAAAACTCCTCATGCCCACCCACCACACCACCACCACGAACCTGCGCCACAAAATTCCTAAACGGCAACACCTCACCCAACGCCTCACCACCACCCGCCAACACCAACCGCACCTCATCCAACAACACATCCAAACCCAAATGATCCTGCACCAAATGATGCACCCGCACCACCACCAAACACGACCCCCCACCCGCACCCCCGTTCCTGTCCTCGCCACCACTCCCGCCACCGTTTCCATTCACCGCGACATGCACATCCACCAACGGCGCCCGACCCAAATCCATCACCGAACCCACCACCGCCAACAACTCATCCACACCCACCGCCGCCACCTCCACCACCGGCAACACCACCCGACGCCACACCACCTGCACCGGCTCCGGCAACCCCTCCCACACAATCCCCGTCCGGAAAATGTCATGCCGACCCACCACCACCCGCAACGCCTCCACAAACCGACCCAACACACCCCGATCCGCAAACTCCAACACCGTCGGCAACACATACGCATCCCGACCACCATCAGCCAACAAATGATGAAACAAAATCCCCTCCTGCAACGGAGCAAGAGGATAAACATCGGCAACATTCGCCGCACCACCATCCACAGTGGCGACGACCCGATCAATCTGCTCCTGCGTCAGGTCCACCAACGGCAACATGCCCGGAGTGATCACCGAAGCATCCACCGGAATCAGATTCGCCGGCACCTCGAAGGTGTCCACACCACCCGTGGCCGCCAACGCCGCCGGAGTCGGCGTCTGGAAGAACGCCCGCACCGGCACCGACACACCCCGCCGCCGCAACCACTCCACCAACCGCACCACCAACAACGAATGCCCACCCAACGCAAAGAAGTCATCCTCCACACCCACGCGCTCCAAGCCCAGAACCTCGGCGAACCCCGCACACAACAACTCCTCCCGCGCGTTCGCCGCAGCCCGTCCCGCACCGGTTTCGACCTGCGGATCCGGCAACGCCCGCCGGTCGAGCTTTCCGCTGCCAGTCAACGGCAACGCGTCGAGAACGACGACCACGGCCGGGACCATGTACTGCGGCAACCGCTGCCCCACAAACTCCCGCACCCCACTGCCATCACCACCGACGACATAGGCGACCAGCCGATCACCACGCACCACCACCGCAGCCTGGGTAACCTCCGGATGCCCGACCACGGCGGCCTGCACCTCACCCAACTCGATCCGCACACCCCGCAACTTCACCTGATCATCAGTACGACCCAGGTAATCCAACTCCCCGCCCGCGGTCCACCGCACCAGGTCACCGGTCCGATACAACCGCTCACCCGACTCATACGGGTTGGCCACGAACCGCTCCCCGGTCAACCCCGCCCGACCCACATACCCCCGCGCCAACTGCACACCAGCCAGATACAACTCACCCGCCGCCCCCACCGGCACCGGCTGCATCGCGCTGTCCAACACATAGGTACGGGTATTCGCCACCGGCGACCCGATCGTCACCGGTGCACCCACCTCACACCGGGCCGCGGTGACATCCACCGACGCCTCCGTCGGCCCATACAGGTTGTGCAGTTCGGTGTCCGGCAACACCGTCAGAAGCTGGTCCTGCACCGACTCCGAAAGCACCTCACCCGAACACACCACCCGGGACAGTCCGGGACAGGACGCGACCACCGGAAGGAACACCTCCAACATCGACGGCACAAAATGCGCCGTCGACACGCCTTCCTCACGGATCAGGTCGGCCAGGTAGGTGGGGTCGCGGTGACCACCCGGACGGGCCACCACCACCGTCCCACCCACCACCAACGGCCAGAAGAACTCCCACACCGACACGTCAAACGTAAACGGCGTCTTCTGCACCACCCGCTCACCAGCAACCAACCCAAACCGGTCCTGCATCCACCGCAACCGATTCACCACACCCCCATGCGACACCACCACACCCTTCGGCCGACCCGTCGACCCCGACGTAAACAACACATACGCCGCGCCACCCGAGGACACCTCAACCGACCCCACATCCGGACCGTCCAACCCCACCACCGACTCCAACACCACCACCGCACCCGCATCAGCCACCAACACCTCCACCCGCGCCTGCGGAAACTCCGGATCCACCGGCAAATACGCACCACCAGCCTTCAACACCCCCAACAACGCCACCACCAGGTCGAGCCCACGGCCCATCCGCACACCCACCACCGACTCCGGCCCCACCCCCACCGACCCCAAATACCTCGCCACCGCACCAGCCCGGACGTCGAGGTCCCGATACGACACCGACTCACCCTCGAACACCACCGCCACCGCATCCGGCGTGGCCGCCACCTGCCGGGCGAACAACGACACAATGGTGTCGTCCACCGGATACGACACCGCCGTGTCATTCCAACCGGACAACACCCGCGAACGCTCCTCCGCGTCCAGCAGGTCCACGTCATTGAGCCGCACGTCAGGATTGGCAACCACCGTTGCCAGCACGGCCACCAAACGGTCGGCGAGCCGGCGCAGCGTAGCGGTCTCGAAAAGCTCGGCGACCCCCATGACCTCGCCCTGCAGTCCAGCCGGAGCGCCGTCACCGTCGAGTAACTCACCAACGCTGAACTCAAGGTCGACCTTGGCGGCGCTCTCGCCGGGCAGTCCTATCCCGACGCCGAGTACGTCCCCTGAGGCATCCGTGCTGGTCTGGACGCCGAGCATGACCTGGAAGAGCGGGTGCCGGGCCATCGACCGCGCCGGGGCCAGTTCCTCCACCAGCTTCTCGAATGGCACGTCCTGGTGCTCGAACGCGGACAACGCGGTCTCCCGCGCCCGGACCAGCACCTCGCGGAAGGTCGGGTTCCCGGACACGTCGGTCCGCAGCACGAGCATGTTGATGAAGCATCCGACAAGGTCGTCCAGCGCCTCGTCGGTGCGCCCGGCGACCGGTGTGCCGATCGGGATGTCGGTCCCGGTACCGAGCCGGGAAAGCAGCATGGCGACGGTCGCCTGCATGATCATGAAGAGGGTGACCCCCTCCTCTGCGGCGAATTCCGCCGCCTGGGCATGCAGCGCCGACGGGACCAGGAGTGGCACGCTCGTCGCCCGGCGGCTCATGATTTCCGGCCGGGGATGGTCGAGCGGCAGCGCAAGCTCCTCGGGAGCCCCGGCGAGGGCTTCCCGCCAGTAGGCGACGTGCCGGGACATGAGGCTGTCCGGGTCGTCCGGGTCGCCGAGGACCTCCCGCTGCCACAGCGTGAAGTCCGCGTACTGGATGTCCAGTGGTTCCCAGTCGGGGGATCGTCCGGCGCGGCGTGCCTCGTACGCGGTGGACAGGTCCCGAGTCAGCACGGTGATGGACCATCCATCGCTGACGATGTGGTGCATGACGGTGACGAAGACGTGCTCGTCCGGGCCGGTCGAGAACAGCCACGACCGAACCGGCAGGTCAGTCGTGATGTCGAAGATGGTCTTGGCGGCCCGCTCCAGTTCGGTCTTGAGCTCGGCTGGGGATACGTCCACCAGCTCGACGTGCCAGTTGAGGTCTTCGGGTTCGATGATGCGCTGATGGGGCTCGCCGTCGGTGGTGGGGAACGTCGTTCGCAGCACCTCATGCCGCGTCAGGACGTCCCGGGCCGCAGCGCACAGGGCCGGGACGTCGACGTCGCCGGTCAGGCGGAGCAGCATCGGCATGTTGTAGGCGTTGCTGGACCCCTCCAACTGCGAGATGAACCAAAGCCGGCGCTGGGCGTACGACAACGGGATCATCGTCACTCCTTGTCACTACGCATGGGCCGAAGCGTCGGCCGGTTCGTTTTCCGCAGCTGGCCGATCCGGCGTGCGAGACCGGCCGCGGTGGGCGCGTCGAGGAGTGCGCGCAGGGGCACGTCGATGTCGAGCGCCGCCCGGATTCGGGCGAGGACTCGGACGGCCAGCAGTGACTGGCCGCCGAGAGCGAAGAAGTCGTCGTCGACGCCGACCCGTTCCAGCCCGAGGACCTCGGCGAAGGCGGTGCAGACCGCCTCCTCAGCGGGGCTGGTGGGGGGCCGGTGGCTGGCCGTCGGTGTCGGGGCGAGGTCTGGCACGGGCAGCGCGCGGCGGTCGATCTTGCCGTTGGGGGTCACCGGCAGCGCGTCAAGCAGCACGACTGTGGACGGCACCATGTACGACGGCAGCCGGTGCGCTACGAACTGGCGTACCCGCTCGGCCACCTCGGCCTCGGCGGCGGCGGCACCGTCGGGAGTGTCGGGCCAGTCGAGGCGCAGCCGGTGACGCTCGGACTCGTCCACGGTGTCGATAGCGCTCAACGGCGGGTCGTTCGTTGTACTTCCCAGCGCGTCGACCAGGTTCAAGGTGGTGGTACGCAGCAGCGCCGCCACCGTGTAGGGGTCAATGGGTGCAATGGCGTCGATGGTGAGTGTCAGGTCGTGGCCGTCGTCGTCGACCGAGGCGTTGATCGGAAAGGTGCTGCGTTCCTGGGCGTGCAATACCCGGATTCCGGTCGTCTGCGGTGTCGGTTCGGGCTCATCGGAGGGGTCGGCCCCGTTGTCATGCCGGTAGTTGAACAGTGCGGTGAACAGCGGGGTCTCGGCGGCGACGCCGCTGGCGCGCTGCACGACGGCTAGCGGGGCGTGTTCGTGTTCGAGCAGGCTGGCGAGTTGGTCGCGCATCGCCGCCACCGCCGCCCGCACGGTCAGTTCGCCGGTGCGGACTCGTACCGGCAGGGTGTTGATGAATGGGCCTGGCACCCGGTCGGATCCGGAGCCGGCGTTCATCCTCCCGAACAACACCGTGCCGAAGATGACGTCGTCGCGTCGGGCGACGGTGGCGACGACCCTCGCCCAGGCGACGTGCAGCAGCGTGGCCGGGCTGGTGCCCAAAGTTTGTGCGGTCTCACGTAGTCGGTCGGTGAAGCCGCTCGGGAAGTCAAGTTGGTGCCGGGTGAGCTGACTGCCGTCGCCGCGTACGTCGTGGATGCCGAACGGTACGGTCGGTTCGACGACGTCGCCGAGGAGTTCGGCGAAGTAGCGTTCGTGTTCGGTCTCGGTGACGGCGTTGCGGGCCTGCGCGACGAAGTTCCGGAACGGCAGGGGCGGGGCGATGAGGTCGTCGCGGCCGGAGAGGATCGTTCGCACTTCGCCCAGCAGTACGTCGAGCGCGACGTGGTCCTGAACGATGTGATGGACCCGCAGCAGGGCGAGCCAGCCCGGGCCGTCGGGGGCCGCAGCGGTGTGGATGTCGAGGAGCGGGGCGCGGTCGAGGTTCATGGCGTGCCCGGCGGCGGCGGCGAGCGCGGCGACCGGATCGTCGCCGGCGGCCAGGATCGTGTCGGTCATCGACAGTGTGGCTTGCCGCCATACCACCTGTACCGGCTCGGGCAACCCTTGCCAGAGAATTGCGGTCCGCAGGACGTCGTGCCGATTCACGACCCGCTGTAACGCATCGACGAATCTGTCCAGGTGGGCCCGGGTGTCGAATGCGACGGTGATTGACATGAGATAGGCGTCTCGACCACCGTCGGCGAGCAGGTGGTGGAAGAGAATGCCTTCCTGTAGCGGGGCGAGGTGATAGATGTCGGCGATGTTCGCCGCCCCACCATCCACCGACGCCGCGATGCGGTCGATCTGCTCCTGCGTCACACTCACCAACGGCAACATCTCCGGAGTGATCACCGAAGCACCCGCCGGGATCAGATTCGCCGGCACCTCAACCATCTCCACACCACCCGTGGCCGCCAACGCCGCCGGAGTCGGCGTCTGGAAGAACGCCCGCACCGGCACCGACACACCCCGCCGCCGCAACCACTCCACCAACCGCACCACCAACAACGAATGCCCACCCAACGCAAAGAAGTCATCCCCCACACCCACGCGCTCCAAGCCCAGAACCTCAGCGAACCCCGCGCACAACAACTCCTCCCGCGCATTCACCGCAGCCCGTCCCGCACCGCTCTCGACCTGCGGATCCGGCAACGCCCGCCGATCAAGCTTCCCGCTGCCGGTCAACGGCAACTCATCCAGAACAACCACCGCCGCCGGAACCATGTACTGCGGCAACCGCTGCCCCACAAACTCCCGCACCCCACTGCCATCACCACCGACGACATAGGCGACCAGCCGATCACCACGCACCACCACCGCAGCCTGGGTCACCTCCGGATGCCCGACCACGGCGGCCTGCACCTCACCCAACTCGATCCGCACACCCCGCAACTTCACCTGATCATCCGTACGACCCAGGTAATCCAACTCCCCGCCCGCAGTCCAGCGCACCAGATCACCGGTCCGATACAACCGCTCACCCGACTCGAACGGGCTGGCCACGAACCGCTCCGCCGTCAAACCCGCCCGACCCACATACCCCCTGGCCAACTGCACACCAGCCAGATACAACTCACCCGCCACCCCCACCGGCACCGGCTGCATCGCGCTGTCCAACACGTAGGTACGGGTATTCGCCACCGGCGACCCGATCGTCACCGGCCCACCGATGTCACACCGGGCCGCCGTCACATCCACCGACGCCTCCGTCGGTCCATACAAGTTGTGCAACTCGGTACCCGGCAACACCGACAGAAGCTGGTCCCGCACCGACTCCGAAAGCGCCTCACCCGAACACACCACCCGGGCCAGACCGGTGCACGATCCGGCCACCGGAAGGAACACCTCCAACATCGACGGCACAAAATGCGCCGTCGACACGTGTTCCTCACGGATCAGGTCGGCCAGATAGACGGGGTCACGGTGACCACCCGGACGGGCCACCACCACCGTCCCACCCACCACCAACGGCCAGAAGAACTCCCACACCGACACGTCAAACGTAAACGGAGTCTTCTGCACCACCCGCTCACCCACCACCAACCCAAACCGGTCCTGCATCCACCGCAACCGATTCACCACACCCCCATGCGACACCACCACACCCTTCGGCCGACCCGTCGACCCCGACGTAAACAACACATACGCCGGGTGCGCCGCACCCACCACCCGCACCGGCACCGGCACCCCCGAAGGAACAACCTCCTCCACCAACACCCGCGCCACCCCCAACGGCACCACCGACGCACAACCCACCGACGTCACCACCGCCACCGGCAACGCATCCGCCACCATCACCGCCACCCGCTCCACCGGAAACTCCGGATCCACCGGCAAGAACGCACCACCCGCCTTCAACACCGCCAACAACGCCACCACCAAATCCACCCCACGCGGCAAACACACCCCCACCACCGACTCCGGCCCCACCCCCAACCCCACCAACACACCCGCCACCGCACCAGCCCGCGCATCCAACTCCCGATACGACACCGACACACCCTCGAACACCACCGCGACCGCATCCGGCGACAACGCCACCTGACGGGCGAACAACGACACCACCGTGTCATCCACCGGATACGACACCGCCGTGTCATTCCAGCCAAACAACACCTGGGAACGCTCCCCCGCACCCAACACATCCACCACACCCACCCGCACACCCGGATCGGCAACCAGCGCAGACAACACCCGCACAAACCGCTCCGCCAGCACACCCGCCGAACCCGAATCGAACAGCTCCGCGGCGGCGATCAGTTCGCCGCGTAGCCCCGCCGGTCGCCGGTCCGGGTCGAACTCCTCGGTGATGCCGAACTCCAGGTCGAATTTGGCGGTCGCAGCCTCCATCGCGGTCCGGATGGCGTCGACGTCGGTGAGGTCGAGTGCTGCGACGTCCTGGTTCTGCACGGTCAGCATCACCTGGAACAGCGGGTGCCGCGCCAGGGACCGCGTCAGCGCAAGCTCCTCCACGAGGCGCTCGAAGGGCACGTCCTGCCGTTCGTACGCCGCGAGGTTGGTCTCCCGTACCCGGCCCAGCAGCTCCACGAAGGTGGGGTCGCCGGCCACGTCGGTCCGGAGCACCAACGTGTTGACGAAGAACCCCACCAGGTCGTCGACCGCCTCGTCGGTGCGGCCGGCCACCGCCGTACCGATCGGAATGTCGACGCCGGCGCCCAGTCGCGACAGCAGCACCGCCAGCGCGGCCTGGACCACCATGGCCACCGTCACGCCCTCGGCGCGGGCCAGGGTGAGCATCGCGGCGTGCACCTCCGCCGGCACCGCCACCGAGACCGCGTGTCCCCGGTAGCTCGGGATCGCGGGGCGGGGCCGATCCGTCGGCAGCGCCAACTCCTCGGGAATGCCGGCCAGCGTGTCCCGCCAGAACCGGACCTGCCGGGACAGCACACTGTCCGGGTCCGTCTCCACGCCCAGCAACTCCCGCTGCCACAGCGCGAAGTCGGCGTACTGCACCGACAACGGTGACCAGTCCGGTGTCCGGCCCGCCGAACGCGCCGCGTAGGCCTGGGACAGATCCCGGGCCAACGGCGTCATCGACCACCCGTCGGCCGCCACGTGGTGGACCACCACCACCAGCACCGAGTCGTCGAACAACCAGGCCCGGATCGGCACCTCCGTCGACAGGTCGAACGGTTCGGCAACCGCAGCCGCCACCGCGCTGTCGAGGTCGTCGACCCCGGCAATCGTCAACCGCCAGTCCAGCTCCTCGACCGGGACGATCCGCTGGTACGGCTCCCCGTCGGCGGTCGGGAACACGGTCCGCAGCGCTTCGTGCCGGCCGAGCACATCGCGCAACGCCGACTCCAACGCCGAGGAGTCCACTCCATCCAACCGCAGGACGAACGGCATGTGGTATGCCGCCGACGCGCCCTCCAGGTGGTTGACGAACCACAACCTATGTTGGGCGGCCGACAGGGGCACACGGTCCGGACGGTTCATGGCCACGACCGCCGGACGCATCGGAACCGCCGACATCCGGGCCGCCAACCGCGCCGGTGTGGGCGCCTCGAACAGCGTCCGCAGCGGCAGCTCCATTCCGAGCACCGCCCGGACCCGGCTGGCGAGCCGCACCGCCAACAGCGAGTGCCCGCCCAGGGCGAAGAAGTCCTCGTGCACACCCACCGAGTCGTGGCCCAGCACCTCGGCGAACGCCGCGCAGAGCAACTCCTCGCGGGGGGTCAGCACGGCCCGGCCGACAGCGGGGCGTGCCGTCGGTGCCGGCAACGCCCCGCGGTCCACCTTTCCGTTCGGCGTCAACGGCAGCGCGTCGAGTACCACCACTGCCGAGGGCACCATGTACTCCGGCAGTCGGCCGGCCACGAACCGGCGCACGTCCTCGGCGTCCAAGCCCGCGGTGGCCACCACGTACCCGACCAGACGCCGCTCCCCCGGGCTGTCCTCCCGGACAACCACCACGGCCTGCTCCACTGCCGGGTGCGCAACCACCGCGGCCCGCACCTCGCCCAGCTCGATCCGGAACCCGCGGATCTTCACCTGGTCGTCCACCCGACCGGCGAACACCAGCTCACCATCGACGGTCCACCGCACCAGGTCACCGGTGCGGTACATCCGCTCACCAGATCCGAAAGGGCAGGCGACGAAGCGTTCCGCGGTCAGCCCGGATCGTCCGACGTAGCCGCGGGCCAGCTGTCTGCCGGACACGTACAGCTCGCCGAGCACGCCGACCGGGACCGGCGCCAGGGCCGCGTCGAGGACGAACGCCCGGCTGTTCGGCAGCGGTCCACCGAACGGCACCGGGCCGTCGGCGCACTCCGGGTCGATCCGGCCGGCCGCCATGATGACGGTGGCCTCGGTCGGACCGTAGGCGTGCACCAGGTGCCGGTCCCGGGACCACCGGGCGGCCAGCCCCGGGTCGATGCCCTCGGAGCCCACCACCATCGCTTCGACGTTCGTGAACCGCTCCGGGTCGAGCACAGCCAGCAGCGACGGTACGACGCTCGCCGAGCGCACCCCACTGGCGGTGACCAGCCGGCGCAGCAACTCCGGTTCGGAGCGCTGCGCCGACGAGGCGATGACCAGGGTGCCACCGCATGCGAGGGTGACCGCCACGTCGAGCACGGAGGCGTCGAAGCTGAACGAGGCGAACTGCAGCACCGGGGTTCCGGGCCGCACCCGCAGCAGTGCCGCGAACACCGACACGAGGTTCGACAGGCCGCGGTGTGGCACGCACACACCCTTGGGTCGGCCCGTCGAGCCGGAGGTGTAGATGACGTACGCCGCCTGGGCGGGCGCCGGCGCGGCCGGCAAGCCGACGTCGGCGTGGTCCGGCATCGGGGCGTCGACGACGACCGGGGCGACCTCCGGCGGCAGCACGTTGGCGCAGCTCGACGTGGTGAGCACGACCTGCGGTCGGGCGTCGGATACCAGGTAGGCGATGCGCTCGGCCGGATACTCCGGGTCGATCGGCAGGTACGCGCCACCGGCCCGCCACACCGCGATGATGGCCGCCACCATGTCGAGGCCCCGGGGAAGGCAGAGCGCGACCACCGACTCCGGCCCGACGCCGCGGGTCACGAGCAGCCAGGCGAGCCGGTTGGCCCGGGCGTTCAGGTCGGCGTACGACATCGCGACGCCCTCGTGGGTCGCGGCTGCGGCATCCGGCGTACGCATGACCTGTCGGCGGATCAGTTCCGGTACCGGGGCGCTGGTGAGGTCTGCGGCGGTGTCGTTCCACTCCACGAGCACCCGATGCCGTTCGTCCTCGTCGAGGACCTCGACCGCGCGCAGCGGCGGGTCGGTGTCGCGGTCGAGGGCCGTCCGAAGCCGGGTCACCAGGCCGTCGACGGTGGTGACGATCAGTCGGCCGAGGGCGTTGGCGTCGATCGGCTCGACCGCGTCGACGGAGACGCTGGCGTCGTCCCCGTCGTCGTCGATGGAGACGGTGAGCGGGTAGTTGTTGCGCTCGTGGGTGTAGATGACCTGGACGCCGTCGACGTCGTCGTCCGCGGGGCCGGCCGTGGCGGTGTTCCGGCGGTAGTTGAAGATGGACGTGAACAGCGGGGAGTCTGCGGGAACGCCGCTGACTCGCTGCGCCACGGCCAGCGGGGCGTGTTCGTGTTCGAGCTGCGCGGCGAGTTGGTCTCGCATGACCGCGACCGCGGCGCGCACGCCGATGTCACCGATCCGCACCCGGACCGGCAGGGTGTTGATGAACGGGCCGGGGACCCGGTCGGCGCCGGCGCCGGCGTTCATCCGACCGAACAGCACGGTACCGAACACGACGTCGTCACGGCCGGAGATGGCGCCGAGCGCCCGCGCCCAGGCGACGTGCAGAACCGTCGCCGGGCTGACGCCGAGTCGGCGGGAGACCTCGCGCAGCCGGCCGGCCAGTCCGGGTGGGAACGGGGTCCGCCAGCGGGCTGGTCGTGCGTCACCGCGGACCTCCGGCACTCCGAACGGCACGGTCGGCTCGTCGATGTCGCCGAGCAGGGCGGCGAAGTACCGCTCGTGCTCCTCCTGCGGGACGCCGGCCCGGGCCTGGGCGACGAAGTCGCGGAACGGTGGTGCCGGCGGCAGTTCGTCGCCCCGGCCGGCGAACAGTGTCCGTACCTCGTCCAGGACGATGTCGAGGCCGGTGTGGTCCTGAACGAGGTGGTGGACCCTGAGCAGCACCAGCCAGCGGTCGTCGTCGGGGTGCCGGGCGATGAACAGGTCCATCAGCGGCGCCCGCTCCAGGTCCATCCGCGCCCCGCCGGCTCGGACCAGGTCGATGACCGGGTCGTCGGAGTCCGCGGAGAGGGTCACCGGCTCGATCCGTAGGGTGGCGCGTCGCTGGACGATCTGCAGCGGCTCCGGCAGGCCGTCCCAGAGGATCATCGTGCGGAAGATGTCGTGCCGGTCGACCAGCAGGTTCAGGGTGTCGACGAGGTGATCGACGAGCGCGCGGTCGGCCAGCTCGATGACGGTGGGCAGGACATAGGTGTCGTCACCGCCCGCGGCCATGAGGTGGTGGAAGAAGATTCCTTCCTGTAGGGGGGCGAGTGGGTAGACGTCGGCGATGTTGGCCGCGCCGCCGTCGACAGCGGCCACGATCCGGTCGACCTCGCCCTGGGTCAGCGACACCAGCGGCAGCATGTCCGGGGTGATCCGGGCGGCACCGACCGGAATCCGGTTCGCCGGCACCCGCGCCTGCCGGACACCCGTGGCAGCAGCCAGAGCAGCGGGCGTCGGAGTCTGGAAGAACGCCCGGACCGCCACCACGATCCCCCGCCGACGCAGCCACTCCACCAACCGCACCACCAACAACGAATGCCCACCCAGAGCGAAGAAATCATCGTCCACACCCACCGCGTCCACCCCCAGCAACGCCGCGAACCCCGCGCAGATCACCTCCTCCCGCGGGTTCACCGGCGCCCGCCCCACCCCCGCCACCTGCTGCGGCGCGGGCAACCGCTCCCGATCCAACTTGCCGTTCGTCGTCAACGGCAACGCGTCCAGCAGGGCGACGGTGGCGGGCACCATGTGCCCGGGCAGCCGCCGGGCGACCTCCTGCCGCACGGCCGCAGGCAGGGCGATGGGGTCCGTCCCGGCCGCGGGCACCACGTAGGCGACCAGGCGGACGTCGCCGGGGGTGTCCTCGCGCACGATCACCGCCGTCCGCGCCACCGACTCGCACGCGGCCACCGCTGCCTCGACCTCGCCAAGCTCGATCCGGAAGCCGCGGATCTTCACCTGTTGGTCCGCGCGACCCAGGTATTCCAGCCGACCCTCGCCGTTCCACCTGGCCAGGTCACCGCTGCGGTACATCCGCTCACCGGGAGCACCGAACGGGCACGCGACGAACCGCTCAGCGGTCAACCCCGGCCGGCCGAGGTAGCCGCGGGCCAGCTGACCGCCGGCAACGTACACCTCGGCGGTCACGCCCTGCGGCGCCGGCCGCATCGCGGAGTCCAGCAGGTGCACGCGCAGTCCCGGTAGGGCCCGGCCCACCACACTCGACGTGGCGTCCGGTTGCACGGTCTGAATCGTCACGTGCACCGTGGTCTCGGTGATTCCGTACATGTTCAGCAACACCGGCGCGTCCGAGCCGTATCGAGCGAACCACCCGCCCAACCTGCCCGGGTCCAGTGCCTCCCCACCGAAGACCACGGCCCGTAGGGACGGCGCGTCGAGCAGGTCCATCACCTCGTAGAAGCCCGACGGCGTCTGCGACAGCACAGTTACCCGCTCCCGCCGCACGAGATCGGCGAAGTCGCTCGGCGACCGCGACACCTCGAACGGCACCACCACCACCCGGCCGCCGTGTAGCAACGCCCCCCATATCTCCCACACCGAGAAGTCGAACGCCGCCGAGTGGAACCAGCTCCACACGTCGTCCGGTCCGAACCCGCCGAACGGGTCCGCGGTGGCGGTGAACAGCTGCGCGACGTTGCCGTGCGTGACGGTTACGCCCTTCGGCCGTCCTGTCGACCCCGACGTGTAGATCACATACAGCGGGTGGGCCGCCCGCACCGTCACCGGACCAGCCGGCGTCAGCGAGGCCAGCTCGGCCACGACCGCCGGGTCATCGACCACCACGACCGGCGCGGCACAGTCGACCAACACTCCGGCGGTCGCCGAGCTGGCCAGTACCACCACGGGTGCGGCGTCCTCGATCGTGTACGTCACCCGGTCGACCGGATACCGGGGATCGATCGGCACGTACGCCCCACCGGCGCGCACCACTGCCAGCATCGCCACCAGCAGCTCCGGACCCCGGTCGAACACCAGCCCGACCAGTGACTCCGGGCCGACGCGGTGCTCGGTCAGCAGCCGAGCCAGCCGACCCGCGCGCGCGTCCAGTTCCGTGTATGTCAGGGACCCGCCGTCGGTCACCACCGCCACCGCGTCCGGCGTCCGCGCCACCTGTGCCGCGAACAGCCCGGCGACACTCGCCGCCTCCGACGCGGTCACCGGCGGCGGGTTCCACTCCACCAGTACCCGCCGACGCTCGGCCTCGTCGAGCACGTCGATCGTGCTCAACCGGCGACCGGTGTCGGCGACGAGGAGGCCGAGCAACCGGACGTACCAGGTCACCAGCCGCTCGATGCTGGCCCGCTCGAACAGGTCTGCGCTGCCGACGACCGCGCCGTGCAACCCGGCCGGTCTGCCCGTCGAGTCGAAGGTCTCCGCCACGTCGACGTCGAGGTCGAACTTCGCCGAGTCCCCGCCGGCCTCGATGCGGCCGGTGGTGACACCGGACATCGTGACGCCAGCGGCGGCGTTGTTCTGGACCGTGAGCATCACCTGGAAGAGCGGGTGCCGGACCATCGACCGGACCGGCGCCAACTTTTCCACCAGTCGCTCGAACGGCACGTCCTGGTGCTCGAACGCGGCCAGACCGGTCTCCCGCACCCGGGTCAACAACTCGGCCACAGTCGGATCGCCGGACAGGTCGGTGCGCAGCACCAGTGTGTTGACGAAGAAGCCGATCAGGTCGTCCAGTGCCTCGTCGGTCCGCCCTGCCACCGCAACACCGATGGGTACGTCCAGGCCCGCTCCGAGCTTCGACAGCAACGCCGCCAGGGCCGCCTGCAGCAGCATGAAGACCGTCACGCCCTCGGCCTGGGCCACCGCCACGATCCGGGCGTGCACGTCGGCCGGTACCCGCAGCGGAACGGTATGTCCCTGGTAGGTGGCCTGCACCGGACGGGGGTGGTCCGCCGGCAGGGCGAGTTCCTGCGGAATGCCGTCGAGGGCGGCCCGCCAGTAGCCCAACTGTCGGGCCAGCACGCTGTCCGGGTCGGACTCGGCACCGAGCAACTCCCGCTGCCAGAGCGCGTAGTCGGAGTACTGCACGGGAAGCGGCGCCCAGTCCGGGGCTCGGCCCTCGGACCGGGCCGCGTAGGCGGTGGAGACGTCGCGGCCGAACGGGGCCATCGACCAGCCGTCGGCGGCGATGTGGTGCAGGACCACCACCAGGACCGCCTGGGTCGGTCCCGCGCGCAGCAGCGTGGCACAGATGGGCACGTCGGTGGCGAGGTCGAAGGTGCGCGCGGCGGCCGCCGTGACCGCATCGTCGAGCTGGGTGGGTGCGACGTCCGCCACCTGCAGGTCCCAGTCCAGCTCGGCGTTGTCGAGGACGTGCTGGTACGGCTCCCCGTCCGTGGTCGGGAAGACCGTGCGCAGCACCTCGTGGCGGGCCAGCACGTCGTGCAGGGCCGCCCGGAGTGCCGCGATGTCCACGCCGCCGGAGAGGCTCATCGCGATCGGCAGGGTATACGTGGTGTCGGCTTCGTCCAGTTGGGCGATGAACCACAGCCGGCGCTGCGCGAACGACAACGGGATCATCAGGAGCCCTTTCGGTTGCGCATCGGCCGCAGTGCCGGCCGACTGGATTGCTCGGCGGGAACGCGCAGGGCGAGTTGGGCCACGGTGGGCGCGTCGAACAGGTCCCGAAGACCGAGTTCGACGCCGAGCACGGTGCGGAGGCGGCTGATCAGCCGTACCGCCAGCAGCGAATGCCCACCGAGGGTGAAGAAGTTGTCATCGACGCCGACCCGTTCGAGCCCGAGGACGTGTGCGAAGGCCTCGCACAGCGCTTGCTCGCGCGGGTTCGCCGGAGGCCGGCTGGAGCTGACAGCCCCGGCGAAGTCCGGCGCGGGCAACGCCCGACGGTCAAGCTTCCCGCTGCTGGTCAGCGGCAACTCCTCCAGTACCACCACTGCGGCCGGTACGAAGGAGCCGGGAAGGTGACGAGCGACGTGCTCACGGACCTCGGCGGGATCGGCGTCACCGACGACGTACGCCACCAGCCGGTCGTCCCGGACGACGACCGCCGACTGAGTCACCTGAGGGTGCGTGACCACGACCGCCTGCACCTCACCCAACTCGATCCGCACACCCCGCAACTTGACCTGGTCGTCGGTGCGACCCAGATAGTCCAGCTCCCCCTGCGGGGTCCACCGGACCAGGTCACCGGTGCGGTACAAGCGCTCACCCTGCTCATGCGGGTTGGCGACGAACCGCTCGGCGGTCAATCCCGGCATACCCGCGTATCCCCGGGCGAGTTGCACCCCGGCCAGATACAACTCGCCGGCCGCACCCACCGGCACCGGTTGCAGGGTGTTGTCCAGGACGTAGGTGCGGGTGTTGGCCACCGGCGACCCGATCGTCACGGGCACACCCGCCTCACACCGGGTCGCGGTGACCTCCACCGACGCTTCGGTCGGCCCGTACAGGTTGTGCAGCTCAATGTCCGGAAGGACAGCCAGCAGGCTGTCCTGCGTCGTCGCTGGAAGCGCTTCACCGGAGCAGACCACCCGCGACAACCCCGTGCATGAGGCCGCCACCGGAAGGAACGCCTCCAGCATCGACGGCACGAAGTGCGCCGTGGACACGTGTTCTTCGCGGATCAACTCGGTCAGGTACGCGGGGTCGCGGTGACCACCCGGGCGGGCCACCACCACCGTCGCCCCGACGATCAACGGCCAGAAGAACTCCCACACCGACACGTCAAACGTGAACGGCGTCTTCTGCACCACCCGCTCACCCACCACCAACCCAAGCCGATCCTGCATCCACCGCAACCGGTTCACCACCCCCGCGTGCGGCACCACCACGCCCTTCGGCCGACCCGTCGACCCCGACGTGAACACCACATACGCCGCACTACCCGAGGACACCTCGACCGGCGAACCCACGTCCGGGCCGTCCAGCCCCACCACCGAATCCAGCACGACCACCGCACCCGCATCCCGCACGAACACGTCCGCCCGCTGCTGTGGGTACTCCGGATCGATCGGCAGGTAGGCACCACCGGCCTTCAACACCCCGACCAACGCCACCACCAAATCCACACCGCGATCCATCCGCACCCCGACCACGGACTCCGGGCCCACCCCCACCGACCGCAGATGCCGGGCCACGGCACCAGCCCGCGCGTCCAACTCCCGATACGAGACCGACACACCCTCGAACACGACCGCCACCGCATCCGGAGTCGCGGCGACCTGACGGGCGAACAACGACACAATGGTGTCGCCGGCCGGGTAGGACACCGCCGTGTCATTCCATTCGGACAGCACCAGCGAGCGTTGCGCCCGGTCGAGGACCGGCACCCGGGTCAGCGGCACTTCACCATCGGCCTCCAGCGCGGCGACCATGTTCTCGGTGGTCGTGGCCAACAGCGACACCACCGATTCGGCGTCGATGGGAGTCGTCGCCTCCACGGTGAGGTGGAGCGTGTCACTGTCGTCGTCGACGGAGACTGCCAGCGGGTAGTTGGTGTTCTCCCGGGAGAAGACGACCGCGATGTCGTCCGCGCCGCCGACCTCGGCGTCCGAATCGCCCGGGACGTCGTTGTGTCGGTAGTTGAGGATCGAGGTGAACAGTGGGGTTTCGTGGGGAACCGCGCTGGTCTGTTGGGCGGTGGCCAGTGACGCGTGTTCGTGTTCGAGGAGAGCGGCGAGTTGGTCACGCATCCGAGTGACGGCGTCGCGGACGTCGAGGCGGCCGGTGTTCAGCCGGACCGGCAGGGTGTTGATGAAGGGGCCCGGCGCCCGATCGGCGCCGACGCCGGCGTTCATCCGACCGAACAGGACCGTACCGAAGACCACGTCGTCGCGTCCCGAGGCGGCCGCGAGGGCGCGCGCCCAGGCGACGTGCAGCAGGGTCGCGGGACTGGTGCTCAGGGTACGGGCGACCTGGCGCAACCGGGCGGTCAGCGCAGGTTCCAGCCGCTGCCGAGCGCTCCGCTGGTCGGCGCCGTCGCTGTGCACGTCGCGCACGCCGTAGGGGATGGTGGGTTCGTCAAGGTCGCCGAGCATCTCGGCGAAGTACCGGGTGTGCTCCGCGTCGGAGATTCCGGTGCGGGTCTGCGCCACGAACTCACGGAACGGCACGACCGGCGCGAGCGCGCTGTCATCGCCGCTCATCACCGCGCGTACCTCGCTGATCAACAGGTCCAGGCCCATGTGGTCCTGCACCATGTGGTGCACCCGCACCAAGGCCAGACACCCGTCACCGCCCGGTATCGCGGTGATGTGTACCTGGATCAGCGGCGCGCGCTGCAGGTCCATCGCCGTCTCACCAGCTGCCAGCAGATCGCGTACGGGATCGGCGTCGGTGACCGTGACCTCGACCACCGGCAGGGGGGCGTGCCGCCACACCACCTGTACCGGCGCGTCGAGGCCGTCCCACACGATCGCCGTCCGGAAGATGTCATGCCGATCAACGACCCGACCGAGCGCGTCGAGGAAGCCGTCGAGCAGGTCACGGGTGGCGAAACGCACCACCGTCGGCAACACGTACGCATCACGACCACCCTCGGCCAGCAGATGATGGAACAGCAACCCCTCCTGCAGAGGGGCCAACGGATAGATGTCCGCGACGTTCGCCGCACCGCCGTCGACGCTGGCCACCACCCGGTCGGCCTGCTCCGAGGTCAGCTCGACCAGCGGCAGCATCTGCGGGGTGATCCGCTCGGCGTCCGCCGGGATGACATTCGCCGGCACCCGAACCTGATCCCGGCCTACACCCGCAGCAGCCACCCCCGCCGGCGTGGGGGTCTGGAACAGCGCCCGCACCGGCACCGACATACCCCGCTGCCGCAGCCACTCCACCAACCGCACCACCAGCAGCGAATGCCCACCCAAAGCGAAGAAGTCGTCGTCCACACCCACCGCCGCGAGCCCGAGCACCTCGGCGAACCCGGCGCACAACAACTCCTCCCGCGCGTTGGCGGGCAGGCGGTCGGCACGCGTGGACGCGGCGAAGTCGGGTGCCGGCAGTGCGGCACGGTCGAGCTTCCCCGCCGCCGACAGCGGCAGCGCCGGCAACACCACGACCGCCGCCGGAACCATGTGCCCCGGCAGCACCGTCGCGGCATACGACCGTACTCGCGCCGGCAACCCGTCCGGGTCGACGCTGGGCGTCGGCACCACGTACGCCACGAGCCGCTTGTCCCCGCCCGAATCCTCCCGAGCCAGCACCGCTGCCTGAGCCACGTCCGAGTGCCCGGCCAGCGCGGCCTGCACCTCGCCCAGCTCAATGCGGAACCCGCGGATCTTCACCTGATCGTCGGTACGCCCGAGGTACTCGATCTGGCCGTCGGCGTTCCACCGCACCAGATCGCCGGTGCGATACATCCGCGAGCCCGGCTGGAACGGATTGGCGACGAACCGCTCTGCGGTCAGCCCTGCCCGGGCCAGATAGCCCCGAGCCAGCCCCACGCCGGCCACGTACAGCTCTCCGGCGACTCCTACCGGCGCGAGGGCGAGATCCCGGTCGAGTACGTGGACCCGCGTACCGCTGATCGGACGCCCGATCGGCGGGGTCTGCTCCGCTGGCCCGTCGACGTTCCACTGTGTCGCGTACACCGTCGCCTCCGTCGGGCCGTAGAGGTTGACCACCTCCACACCCGGCAGGGCTGCCCGTACCTCGGCCACCGTCCCCGTCGTCAGCGCCTCACCGGCCACCACCACGGTGCCGACCCGGGCCCGCACGCCTGCCTGGAGGACCTGCGCCAGCGCCGACGGCACCGCGTTGACCAGGCTCAGGTCCCAGGCCCGATCCCGGTCGGTCAACGCCAGCAGGTCGGCCACGACCTCGACGCTGCCGCCGGACACGAGCGGTCCGAACAGTTCGAAGACCGACACGTCGAAGCTCAGCGACGTCGAGGCCAGCACCCGGGCGAATGCCGCGCCACCGAAGCGGTCGGCCGCCCAGCTCACCAGGTTCGCCACCGAACGGTGCTCCACCACCACGCCCTTGGGCCGGCCCGTCGAACCCGAGGTGAACATCACGTACGCGCCGTGATCCGGCCGCGCCGGTGCCCGGTCGAGCAGCTCGTCGCCCACCGGCCGGTCGTGCACAGACACCCGGGCCACCCCGAACGGCAGCACCCTCTCGGTCTCCGGCGAGGTCACCACGGCCACCGGCGTCGCGTCGCCCACCATGAAGGCCACCCGCTCCTCCGGAAGTCCCGGGTCGATCGGTAGATACGCCCCACCGGCCTTCCACACACCCAGCAGGGCCACGACCAGGTCCACGTCACGCGGCAGGCAGACACCCACCACCGAATCCGGCCGCACCCCCCGTGCCACCAGCACCCGCGCCAGCCGCTCGGCCCGCGCATCCAACTCCGCATACGTCAACGTCGTGCCACCCGACGTCACGGCCGGTGCCTGCGGGGTCCTGGCCACCTGTGCGCTGAACAGCTCCGGCAGCGTTGATTCGACTGGTGCGGCCGGCACGTCGTTCCACTCCACCAGCACCCGGTGCCGCTCCACCGCGTCTACCACGTTCACGGCGCCCAGCCGCAACGCCGGGTCGTCGGTCACGTCCTCCAGCACCCGGGCGAGCCGCTCCACCATCAGCCGCGCGGACGCTACATCGAACAGGTCAGCGGCGACGGTGAGAGCGCCACGGATCCCGAGCGGGCTGCCGGTACCGTCGAACGTCTCCTGAAGACTGAAGTCGAGGTCGAACCGTGCGGTCGTCTCCACCGCTCGATCGTCGGCCGGGGCGGGTTCGATCCCGGCCGCGTCGAGAATGGCCTCCTCCTGGCTCTGCAGGGTGAGCATCACCTGGAACAGTGGGTTGCGGGCCAAGGAACGGGTCGGTGCCAGGTCCTCCACCAGCCGTTCGAACGGCACGTCCTGGTGGGCGAAGGCTGCCAGGCTGCTCTCCCGGACTCGGCCCAGCACCGCGGTGAACTCCGGGTCGCCGGACAGGTCGGTGCGGATGACCAGCGTGTTGACGAAGAAGCCGACGAGGTCGTTGAGTTTCTCGTCGCTGCGGCCGGCGATCGCGGTGCCGATCGGGACGTCCGTGCCGGCGCCCAGGCGGGAGAGCAGAACGGCGAGCGCCGCCTGCAGTGCCATGAAGACGGTGACGCCTTCGGCCCGGGCGAGCCGCGCCAGTTTCGCGTGCACATGGGCGGAAACCTGGACCGGGAGCCGATAGCCACGGTCGCCGAGCACCGCCGGGCGGGCCCGGTCGAACGGAAGGTTCAGCTCCTCCGGCGCTCCGGCCAGGGTCCGGCGCCAGTATTCGACCTGTCGGGCCAGAAGGCTGGCCGGGTTGCCCTTGTCGCCGAGCAGGTCGTACTGCCAGAGGGCGTAGTCGGCGTACTGCACGGGCAGCGGCGCCCAGTCGGGGGGGGTTCCGGCGCGACGGGCCGTGTAGGCGGTGACGAAGTCCCGGGCCAGTGGAGTCCAGGACCAGCCGTCGGCAGCGGTGTGGTGGATGACCACGAGCAGTAACTGCCGCTCCACGTCGCCGCTGAGCAACCACGCCTGGATCGGTAGTTCGGCCGCCAGGTCGAAGGCGTACGACCGGTGTCGGCCGATCGCCTCGTCAAGACCGTCGCCGTTGGTCACCTCGTGGTGCAGGTGCCAGTCGACCTGGTCCACCGGCACGACCTGCTGAACGGGTTCCCCCTGAATGGTCGGAAGTAGGGTGCGCAACGCCTCGTGCCGCCCGATCACGTCACGCAGTGCGGCCTCGATGACCGTCGGGTCCACCGGGCCGTCCAGGTCGAGGGTGTTCGAGACGTTGTAGAGGGCGCTGGGTCCTTCGAGTCGGTCGATGAACCAGAGGCGGCGTTGTCCGGAGGACAGTGGGATGTGCTCGGGACGGGGCTGGGGGGCCAGTACGGGGCGGGTGGTGGTGCTTGTTTCGGGTTCCGCGAGGGTGGCGGCGAGAGCCGCGACGGTGGGGGTCTCGAAGAGAGCGCGGATTTCGAGGTCGACGCCGAGTAGTGCGCGGATTCGGGAGATGAGTCGGACGGCGAGTAGGGAGTGCCCGCCGAGTTCGAAGAAGTCGTCGTCGACGCCGACCCGGTCGAGGCCGAGGATCTCGGCGTAGGCCGCGCAGAGCAGCTCCTCGCGTGCGTTGGCGGGTTCCCGGCCGACGCCGGAGGTCGATGGCGCCTCGGGTTCGGGGAGGGCGCGGCGGTCGAGTTTGCCGTTGGAGGTCAGGGGTAGGGCGTCGATCACGACCACAGCGGTGGGCAGCAGGTGCTCGGGGAGCCGTTTGGCGGCGTAGCGGCGGACCTGCTCGACTACGGTGTCGGGGTCGTCGTCGGTGACCACGTAGGCGACGAGCCGCAGCTCGCCCTGCCGGTCGGGGCGGGCGATCACAGCCACCTGCTCCACCACCGGACACCCGGCCAACACGGTGTGGATCTCGCCCGGCTCAACCCGATACCCACGGATCTTCACCTGATCATCAACCCGACCGAGGAACACCAACCGCCCATCAGGAAGATGCCGCACCCGGTCCCCGGTCCGATACATCCGCTCACCAGACCCGAACGGGCATCCCACGAACCGTTGCGCGGTCAACCCCGGCCGGCCCACATAGCCCCGCGCCAACGCCGCACCCGCGACATACAACTCACCCGCCACCCCGACCGGCACCGGCTGCAACCTGTCGTCAAGCACGAACGCACGCACGTTACGAATCGGCGTACCCACCGGCACCACGGCATCACCATCAAGGCGACCCGTGAGCACACCGATCGTCGTCTCCGTCGGCCCATAATGGTTGAACACCGGCCGACCATCCGCAGCCGCCACCAGCTCCCGCACCCAGTCCACCGGCGCCGCCTCACCACCCAGCACCACACCACCGGCGGGAATGACATCCGTCAGCTGGCCTGCCGCACCGAGTGCCATCAGATGCGACGGCACCGCCTTCAGATGATCGATCCGGTGCTCGACCAGATACCCGGCCACCGCCACCGGATCCGTCACCACCCGCTCGGGCAGGATGTGCAACTGCCCACCCCGCGCCAACGACGCGAACAACACCGTGTTCCCCAGATCCGTCACCTGCGCCTGCAACAACGCAAACCGACCCCCCACCTGCGGGAAACCCAACCTCTCCGGCACCGACGCCACATAATTCGCCACCGCCGCCTGCGTCACCACCACACCCTTCGGCCGCCCCGACGACCCCGACGTATAAATCACATACGCCACGCCATCCGGGTAGCACCTCACCTGCGGCACGCTCTGCTCCAACCCCGCCAGACCCGCCACGGTCGCCGGCGCATCCAGCGCCACGATGCGGATCTTCCCCGCGGGCAACTCATCAGCGGTGTCCACGTCGGTCAGTAACAACACCGCCCGACTGTCACGCAGCACGAACGCGACCCGCTCCACCGGCTGACTTGCGTCCACCGGCAGATAGGCCGCACCCGCCTTCCACACCGCGAGAATCGCGACAACCATCTCCACACCCCGCGGCAGACACAGCGCCACCACGGACTCCGCACCCACCCCCTGCGCCACCAGATACCGCGCCAACTGATTCGCCCGCATATCCACCTGCGCGTATGTGGTCTCCACCCCATCGGCGACTACTGCCACCGCGTCCGGCGTCCGAGCCACCCACCCCTCAAACAAGCCCAGCACCGACTCCACCGGCGACACATCCGTCGTGTCGTTGAAGTCGAACACCACCCGGCGGCGTTCCACCTCATCGAGCAGATCCACCGCACTCACCGACACTGTCGGATCAGCGGTCACCGCCTCCAACACCCTGGTCCACCCCGACGACACCCGCGCAGCAAACGGCTCATCGAACAGATCCGCCGCCACCGTCACCGCACCCCGCACACCCGCCGGACGACCCCCCTCATCAAACGTCTCACCCACCAACACATCCACGTCGAACTTCACCGTCGACACCGTCGACGACCCACCCCTGGACACACCAGTGACGTCGACACCGGCCAGATCCAACACCGCATCGATGGTGTCCTGCTTCGTCAGCACCACCTGGAACAACGGATGACGCGCCATCGACCGGACCGGCGCCACCTCCTCCACCAACCGCTCGAACGGCACATCCTGATGCGCCGCACCCGCCAACGCCGCCTCCCGCACCCGCACCAACACCTGCGCGAACGACGGATCCCCCGACAAATCCGCCCGCAACACCACCGTATTCACAAACAACCCCACCAGATCATCCAACCCCTCATCCACCCGACCCGCATGCGCCGAACCAATCGGAATATCCACCCCCGCACCCCACCGCGACAACAACACCGCCAACGACGCCTGCCACACCATAAACACCGTCACCCCATACGCCCGCGCCACCTCCACCAACCCCGCATGCAACCCCGCCGACACCTCCACCGGCGCCTGAAAACCCCGATGACTCGCCACCAACGGACGCACCCGATCAAACGGCAACGACAACTCCTGCGGCACCCCCGCCAACACACCCCGCCAATAACCCAACTGCCGCGACAACCTACTCTCCGGATCCGACTCATCCCCCAACAACCGCCGCTGCCACAACGCAAAATCCGCATACTGCACCGGCAACGGCAACCACCCCGGCACCCCACCGGCACACCGCGCCGCATACGCCACCGACACATCCCGCGCCAACGGACCCATCGACCACCCATCACCCGCAATGTGATGCACCACCACCACCAAAACCTCACCATTCACCAACACCGCCCGCAACGGCACCTCCACCGACACATCAAAAGGCCGCCCCACCACCTCCGCCACCACCCCATCCACATCCACCGACTCCACACACTCCAACACCCCACCCACCTCACCAACACCCAACACCCGCTGAAACGGCTCCCCATCCACCACCGGAAACACCGTCCGCAACACCTCATGCCGACCCACCACATCCACCAAAGCCGCAGAAAGCGCCACCACATCCACACCACCAACAAGCCGCAAAACCACCGGCACGTTATAAGCCGCCGTCGCCCCCTCCAACTGATTGATAAACCACAACCGACGCTGCCCAAACGACAACGGCAAACGCTCCGGACGCACCCCCGCCACCAACACCGGCCGAACAGCACCACCCTCACCCAACCGCCCCGCCAACCGCCCCGGCGTCGCCGCCTCAAACAACACCCGCAACGACAAATCCACCCCAAAAACCGACCGCAAACGACTCAACAACCGCACCGCCAACAACGAATGCCCACCCAAAGCGAAGAAATCACCATCCACCCCGACAGTGTCCAGGCCAAGAATCTCGGCGAACATCGCGCACAACAACTCCTCGCGGGCATTCGCGGGGCCACGGCCAGAACCGGCTGCGAACTCCGGGGCTGGCAGCGCCCCGCGGTCCAACTTGCCGTTCGCGGTCATCGGCAATGCATCGAGCGCGACGACGGCGGCCGGAACCATGTAGTCGGGCAGCCGCTGGCTCACATGCTCACGGACGCCGGCGCCGTCACCACCCACCACATAGGCGACCAGCTTTTCGTCGCGGACGATGACCGCCGCCTGGGTGACGTCCGGGTGCGCGGCCACGGCTGCCTGCACCTCACCCAACTCGATCCGGAACCCACGCAGTTTCACCTGCTCGTCCGCGCGCCCCAGGTACTCCAGCCGCCCCTCGGCATCCCAGCGGGCCAGGTCGCCGGTGCGGTACATGCGCTCCCCCAGCCCGCCATACGGGCAGGCCACGAACCGATCTGCGGTCAGCCCCGACCGGCCCAGGTAGCCCCGCGCCAGGCCGGCGCCGGCCAGGTACAGCTCGCCGGACACACCCGGCGGCACCGGTCGCAGGCTCGAATCCAGCACGTAGACGCGGGTGTTCGCCACCGGCCGACCGATCAACGGCCGGTCGCTGTCCCGCGCGTCGAGCGCGGTGGCGTACACGGTGATTTCGGTGGGGCCGTACAGGTTCACACACCGCACACCGTCGGCGGCGCGCAGGTCGGTCCAGACCTGCGGGGTCGCCGCCTCGCCGCCGAGCATCACGATCTCCGGCGGGGCGGCCAGCAGGCCGTCGGCGACCAGCCGTTCCGCATACGTCGAGGTGACCACGTCGAGAACCCGGACGTCCCGATCCCGGACGTACGCCACGGTGGCGGCGGTGTCGCGGCGGATGTCATCGGCGACGACGTGCAGCTCGTGCCCGGCGGTCAGCCACAGCAGCGGGTCCACCGAGGCGTCGAAGGACAGCGATGAGGTGAATGCCACCCGCCTACGCCCATCCGTGACGGCGGGGATGAAGCGGGAGGTATGCACGCTGTACAGGTTGCGCAGGCCGCGGTGGGTGACCGCGACGCCCTTGGGCCGACCAGTGGAGCCCGAGGTGTAGATGACGTACGCCGTCTGGTCGGCGTGCCACGGCGGGACGGGACCATCGGCCGGCGCGCCGGACAGCTCGTCGACGGTGGTCGGGGCGTCGAGCACCAGCACCGGGGTGCCCGCCGGGACCGCGTCTGCGGTGCGAGTCGAGGCCAGCAGCAGCGCCGGAGCGGCGTCGGCGACCATGAACGCGATCCGCTCCGCCGGGTACTCCGGGTCGATCGGCAGGTACGCCGCCCCGGCCCGCCACACCGCCAGGATCGCCGTCACGGCGTCCAGGCCGCGCTCGAGTACGAGCCCGACCAGCGACTCCGGGCCCACCCCACGGTCGGCGAGCAACCGGGCCAACCGGTTCGCCCGCGCCTCCAACTCGGCGAACGTCAGCGCCGCGTCACGGAACACCAACGCCGTCGCATTCGGCGTCGCCGCCACCTGCGCCGCGAACACCTCCGGCAGCAACGGCGCGGCGACCTCGGCCGCCGTGTCGTTCCAGTCGACCAGGACCCGACGCAGCGCAGCGCCGTCGAGCACGTCGACGTCGCCCAGGGCGACGTCGTCCGTGCTCTCCAGGGCGGCGACCAGACCGGCCGTGGTCGTGGCCAACAACACGCCGACCTCGTGCGAATCAATGGCCGGCACGCCGTCGACGGTGAACGCGAGGCCGGCGCCGTCGTCGTCCACGGACACCGACAGCGCGAAGTTGTGGTACTCGCGGGCATAGACGACGGACACGCCGTCGAGAGCCGCGTCCGGCTCGGTTGCCGTGTTGTGGCGGTAGTTGAACAGCGACGTGAACAGCGGGGCGGCACCGGACACGCTGCTGGCCCGCTGGGCGATCGCCAACGGCGCGTGCTCGTGCTCCAACAACCCCGCGAGCTGGTCGCGCATCGCCGCGACCACCGCCCGAACGCCCACCCCGTCGGTGCGCACCCGCACCGGCAGGGTGTTGATGAACGGCCCCGGCACCCGATCCGCGCCCGCGCCCGCGTTCATCCGACCGAACAACACCGTGCCGAACACCACGTCCGAACGACCTGAGAGGGCAGCCAGGACACGTGCCCACGCCACATGCAGCACCGTCGCCGGGCTGGTACCCAACACCCGGGCCACGTCACGCAGCCGTGCCGTCACCGCGTCGTCGAGCCCGACCCGAGCGAACTTCTCACCGATGCGCTGGCCGCGCACATCGAGCAACCCGTACGGCGCGGTCGGCTCGTCCACGTCACCGAGCAGCCCGGCGAAGTACCGCTCGTGTTCCTCGACGCTGACACCACCCCGAGCCTGCGCGACGAACTCCCGGAACGGCACCGGGACCGGCAGTTGCCCGCCGCGACCGGCGAGGATCGCCTCGATCTCACCCAGCATCACGTCCATGCCCGTGTGGTCCTCGATCATGTGGTGGGCGCGGACCAGCGCCTGCCAGCGATCGGTGCCGGGCACCGCGGCGAGGTGGACATCCAGCAGCGGCGCCCGACGCAGGTCCATCCAGAGCCCGACCCGCCCCACCAGGGCCGACGACAGGTCGTCGGTCTCCGGCAACACCACCTCGGTGACCGACAGCTCCGCCGACCGCCACACCACCTGCACCGGAGTGTCCAGCCCCTCCCAGACCACGCCCGTGCGATAGATGTCATGCCGGTCGACCACCTGCTGCACGGCGGCCAGGAACGCGTCAAGACGCTGCCGGGAATCGAACTCCAGCACCGTGGGCGTCACGTACGCGTCCACGCCCCCCGCAGCCAGCAGGTGGTGGAACAGCAGCCCCTCCTGCAGCGGTGCCAACGGATACACGTCCGCGACGTTCGACGCACCACCGGCCACGGTGGCCACGACCCGGTCGAGTTGCGCCTGCGTGAGGTCCACCAACGGCAGCATCGCCGGGGTGATCGCGGTGGCACCGCTCGGAATCCCGTTGACCGGCACCTCGACCTGGTCGGCCTCCGCCGCGGTGGCCAGGCCAGCGGGCGTGGGGGTCTGGAACAAGGCCCTTACCGCGACCGACACGCCGCGCTGGCGCAGCCACTCCACCAGTCGTACGACCAGCAGCGAGTGACCGCCGAGGGCGAAAAAGTCGTCGTCCACCCCGACGCTCGGCAGACCGAGCACCTCGGCGAAGCCGGCGCACAACACCCTCTCCCGCTCGTTCGCGGGAGCCCGACCCCGACCCGCCAGGCCGGCGAAGTCCGGAGCTGGCAAGGCTCGCCGGTCCAGCTTGCCGGCAACGGTCATCGGCAGCTCAGCGAGGAGCACCACCACCGGCACCATGTAATTGGGCAGTCGCTCAGCGACGAAGCGACGGACCCGCTCCGGCAGGTCCGCGCTGTCCTCCACGGCCACCACATAGGCGACCAACCGCCCGTCGTCGACCACGACCGCGGCCTGGACCACGTCCGGGTGGGCGCCCACGGCGGCCCGGACCTCCTCCAGCTCGATCCGGAACCCTCGGATCTTGACCTGGTCGTCGGTGCGGCCCTGGAACTCCAGTCGCCCCTCGGCGTCCCAGCGCACCAGGTCGCCGGTGCGGTACATCCGCACGGCCGGCGCGAACGGGCAGGCCACGAACCGCATACTGGTGGTGCCGGGCTGGTTGAGGTACCCGCGGGCCACACCCGCGCCGGCCAGGTACAACTCACCCGCGACCCCCACCGGCACCGGTGACAGCCACTGGTCCAGCACGTACGCCTGGGTGTTGGCGATCGGCACCCCGACCGAGGGCCGGTCGGTGTCGCCGACCGCCAGACCGAGAGCGTCGACGGAGTACTCGGTGGGCCCGTAGAGCGGTACGAACCGCATCTCCTCGGCGTCGCGCAGCTGCTCCCACAAACGCTGCCCGACCGCCTCACCGCCGAGCAGAAAGACAGTCGGCGGCGTCTCGAGCAGCCCGTCGACGATCAGTTGCTCGGCATAGGTCGGCGTCACGTCCATCACGCCGATGCCAGCGTCCCGCACGTACCGCACCACCGCCGCGGTGTCCCGGCGAACGTCGTCGTCCAGCACATGCAGCTCGTGGCCGGCCACCATCCACAGCAACCCCTCCCACGACGTGTCGAACGACAACGACGCGGTCAACGCGAACCGCAACCGGCGATCCTCGAAGTCCGCCAGCACCCCCGCACGGTGAGACGCGTACAGGTTCCGCAACCCGCCGTGGGTCAGCAGCACGCCCTTCGGCCGACCCGTCGACCCCGACGTGTAGATCACGTACGCGGCCGTCTCCGGACCTACCACCGACGCCACCGGCCCGCTTGAGACCTCAGCCAGCTCCGCGACGAAGGCGGCGTCGTCCACCGCCAGTCCCGCCACCCCGGCCGGCACCGACTCCCGCAGGTGCGCGGTCGTCAGCACCACAGCCGGCGCGGCATCCGCGACCATCAACCTGATCCGCTCAGCCGGATACTCGATGTCCAGCGGCAGGTACGCGGCGCCCGCCTTCAACACCCCCAGGATCGCCACCACCACGTCCACCCCACGCGGCAGCAACAACCCCACCACCGATTCGGCGCCCACACCCCGACCCGTCAGCAACCGGGCCAACCGGTTGGCGCGCCCCTCCAACTCGGCGAACGTCAGCGACACCTCTCGGCACACCACGGCGACCGCGTCCGGGGTGGCCGCCGCCTGCGCCGCGAACACCTCCGGCAGCCACGGCGACGGCACCGGCATGGCCTTGTCGTTCCACTCGGTCATCACCCGCCGCCGCTCGCCGGTGTCGAGGACGTCCACGATGCGTACCGGCGCTGTCGGGTCGGCGAGGACGCCGTGCAGCACCCGGACGAAGCGCCGCGTGAGCGTCTCGACCGTCGCCGGGTCGAACAGGTCCGCAGCGGCGACGACGGCACCGGTCATGCCGGCCGGCGCGCCCGTATCGTCGAAGGTCTCGCCGAGCGTCACGTCCAGGTCGAACTTCGCCGCTGGCGACGAACCCGGCAGGGAATCGGCAGCCGCCCCCGGTAGCTCCAGCACCGCGTCGGCGGTGTTCTGGAGGGTCAACATCACCTGGAACAGCGGATTACGCGCCATCGAACGGGCCGGGGCCAACTCCTCGACCAGCCGCTCGAAGGGCACGTCCTGGTGCTCGAACGCCGACAGGGCCGTCGCGCGGACCTGGCCCAGGAGATCGACGAACGAGGGGTCACCGGACAGATCGGTGCGCAGGACCAGGGTGTTGACGAAGAATCCCACCGCGTCATCGAGCGCGACGTCGGTACGGCCGGCGATCGGAACACCGATCGGCAGGTCGGTCCCGGCCCCCAGCCGGGACAGCAGCACGGCCAGGGCGGCCTGCAGCACCATGAACACCGTGGTGCCCTCGGCCCGGGCGACGTCGCGCAGTCTCGCGTGCAGGTCGGCGGTAAGCGTGAGCGGCACGGAGTGGCCGGCATAGCTGGCGACCGCCGGGCGGGGCCGGTCGAAGGGCAGCGCCAACTCCTCGGGGGCGTCGGCGAGCACCTGCCGCCAGTAGGCGACCTGCCGGGACAGCAAGCTGTCCGGGTCGTCGGCGGCGCCCAGCAGATCGCGTTGCCAGAGCGCGTAGTCGGCGTACTGGACGGACGGCGGCTCCCATCCCGGCGCCGTGCCCTGCCGTCGGGCGGCGTAGGCGACGGAGAGGTCCCGGGCCAGCGGCTCCATCGACCAGCCGTCACCGGCGATGTGGTGCACGACCACCGCGAGCACGTGCTCGTCGGGCCCGGTCTCGAACAGCCAGGCCCGGATCGGCACCTCGCGGGACAGGTCGAACGGGTAGGAGACCGCGGCGGTGACGGCCGCCTCGACCGCCTCGGGCGCGAGCGACCGGGTCGACAGCTCCCAGGGCAGGTCGTCCAGGCCCAGGATGCGCTGGTACGGCTCGCCGTCGGCAACAGCGAAGACGGTACGCAGCACCTCGTGCCTGCCGATGACGTCGCGCAGTGCGGCGTTCAGCGCGCTCGGGTCCACCTCACCGGTCAGCCGCAACACGACCGGCATGTTGTACGTGCCGGACGGCCCTTCGAGCTGCGCGATGAACCAGAGTCGCTGTTGGGCGAACGACAGTGGCGGCCGTCCCGAACGCTCCCGCGCGGTCAACGCGGTCCGCGCCTGGCCGCCCTCGCCCAGCCTCGCGGCCAGCGCCGCCGGTGTGGGCGCGTCGAAGAGCGCACGCAGCGGCAGTTCCGTGGCGAAGACGCTGCGGAGCCGGCTGATGAGCCGGACGGCGAGCAGGGAGTGCCCGCCGAGGGCGAAGAAGTCGTCTTCGAGTCCGACAGCCGGCAGGTCCAGCACCTCGGCGTACGCCGCGCAGAGCAGTTCCTCGCGCAGCGAGAGCGGTGCCCGGCCGGCGGCCGCCGTGTAGTCCGGCGCCGGCAGCGACCGCTGGTCGAGCTTGCCGCTCACCAGCGTGGGCAGCGCGTCGAGCACGACGACCGCGGCGGGGACCATGTGCCGGGGCAGTCGCTCGCCCACGAACTGGCGGATCGTCAGCGGCAGTGTCGCCGCGTCCGCGTGCTCGGCGGTCACGACGTAGGCGACCAGCCGGCGGTCGCCGGCGACCTCGTCCCGCACGATGACGGCGGCCTGGGTCACGTCCGGATGCGCGGCGACGGCCGCCTGTACCTCGGCCAGCTCGATGCGGAAGCCGCGGATCTTGACCTGCGAGTCGCTGCGCCCCAGATAGGCCAGTCGCCCGTCTCGGTCCCAGCGCACGACGTCGCCGGTGCGGTACATGCGCTCGCCGTCGCCCCACGGGCAGGCCACGAACCGCTCGCCGGTCAGCGAGGGGCGACGGACGTACCCGCGGGTGAGGCTCGCGCCGGCGAGGTACAGCTCACCGGCGACGCCGACCGGAACCGGTTGCAGGCGCCCGTCGAGCACGTAGGCCCGGGTGTTGCAGATCGGCCGGCCCACCAGCGGATGTTCGATGCCGTCCATGGGCAGGCCAAGGGCATCGACGGTGTACTCGGTGGGGCCGTAGATGTTGAAGGCCTGCAAACCGTCCGCGGCCCGCACCTGGTCCCACAGGACCGTACCCGCCGCCTCGCCACCGAGCAACAACACGGCCGGCCGGCGCAGCGGATCGGCCAGCAGGCCGTCGTGGACGAGCTGCTCAGCGTAGGTCGGGGTCACGTCCATGACGTCGATCCCCGCGTCGCGGACGTAGCGCACCATGGCGGTGGTGTCGCGTCGAACCTCGTCGCTCATCACGTGCAGCTCGTGTCCCGCGATGAGCCAGAGTAGGCCCTCCCAGGAGGTGTCGAACGACAACGACGCGGTCAGCGCGAACCGCATTCTGCGGTCGGCGCGGGCGATTGTGGTGCGGTGGTGGTACTCGTAGAGGTTACGGAGACCGCCGTGCGTCGTCGCGACGCCCTTGGGCCGTCCGGTGGATCCCGAGGTGTAGTAGATGCAGGCGATGCCACTGCCGGTGGCCGCCGGCCATCCGGTCGGGTCCGCCTCCGGGCGGTCCAGCGCGGCGACGGTCGCCGGGTCGTCGAGCAGGATCACCGGGGCGTCCTCGGGGAGAACGTTGGCCAGCGCCGCGGCGGTCAGCACGGCGACGGGCGCGACGTCGTGCAGCATGAGTGCGATCTGCGCGGCCGGATATTCGGGATCGATCGGCAGGTATGCCGCGCCCGCCTTCAGCACCCCGAAGAGGGCCGCCACGGCGTCGGCGGTGCGGTCCAGACAGAGTCCGACCACCGTCTCCGGCCCGGCGCCCCGGTCGACGAGGAGCCGCGCGATCCGGTTGACCCGGAGTTCCAGCTCCGCGAAGGTCACCGTGCCGGACGCGGACACCACGGCCGCCGCGTCCGGGGTCCGAGCCGCCGGGGCCTGGAGAAGGTCGACGACGGTCCGCTCGTCGATCTCGACCGCGGTGTCGTTCCACTCCGTCAGGATCTGGTGGCGCTCGTGGTCGCTCAGGATCGGCAGGTCCGCCAGTCGTGGCTCGGGCGCGTCGCGCTGCGCGGCCTCCAGCGCCGACACGAGCGTTTCGATCGCCGTCGCCAGGTGGACGCCGACCGTCGGCGGGTCGATGGGGGCCACCGCGACGACCCAGGTGCCGATGGTGTCACCGTCGTCGTCGATCGAGACCGTCAGCGGGTAGTTGGTGTACTGCTCGGAGAAGATCACCCGGATTCCGTCGATCTCGTCGCTGACGGCGGGCTCGGGATTGTGCCGGTAGTTGAACAGGGTGGTCAGGAGCGGTGTGTCGCCGGTGACCGCGCTGGCACGCTGGGCGAGCACGAGGGGTGCGTGCTCGTGCTCCACCAGGGCCGCGAGCTGCGCCTGCATCCTCCGCAACGCCGCCGTGACACCTGCCTCGTCGGTTCGTACCCGTACCGGCAGGGTGTTGATGAAGGGCCCGGGAACGCGGTCGGACCCCGCGCCGCTGTTCATCCGACCGAGCAGGACGGTGCCGAAGATGACGTCGTCCCGGCCGCTGACCACGGAGAGGACCCGCGCCCACGCCACGTGCAGGACGGTGGCCGTGCTCACCGAGTGCGCCCGCGCCACCCGTCGAAGCCGAGCGGTCAGCGCCGGGTCGAAGGCGAGCCAGTGCTCCGCGAAGTCGGTGCCGTCACGTCGCACGTCGGTGAGCCCGTACGCCGCGGTGGGTTCGTCCACATCACCCAGCAGTTCGGCGAAGAACTCCTCGTGCTGCTGCTCGTCGCCGGCGCCGCGCGCCTGCGCGACGAAGTCGCGGAACGGCATGGGCGGGGCCAACTCGTCGCCCCGTCCGGCCATCAGGGCCCGTACCTCGTCGAGGACGACCTCGAGTCCGAGGTGGTCCTGCACGAGGTGGTGCACCCGCACGACGCCGAGCCACCGGTCACTGCCGGGGGACGCGGCGATGTGCAGGTCGAGCAGCGGCGCCCTTCCCACGTCCATGGACTGGCCGGCGGCGGCGAGCAGTGTGGGAACCGGGTCCGTGGCGGATTCGTCGAGTGTCACCTCGACGACGGGCAGCACCGCGCTCCGCCACACGACCTGAACCGGATCGGGTAGCCCTTCCCAGACGATCGCCGTGCGATAGATGTCGTGCCGGTCGATGACCTTCTGCAGGGCGTCGACGAAGCTGTCTAGCAGGCCCCGCGTGGCGAACTCGACGACCGTCGGCGTGATGTACACGTCGGCGCTGCCGGCGGAGAACAGGTGGTGGAACAGCAGCCCTTCCTGCAGCGGAGCGAGAGGGTACACGTCAGCGACGTTCGGTGCGCCACCCGCAACCGTCGACACCACGTGGTCGATCTGGGCGCTCGACAGCGACACCAGGGGCAGCATCTCGGGCGTGATGCGCTGGGCGTCCACCGGAATGGCGTTGGGCGGCACCACGGTGAGCGGCCGGGCGCCGGCCGCGTCGGCCGCCCGGGCCAGCCCAGCCGGGGTCGGCGTCTCGAACAGTGCCCGGACCGGCACCGACAGGCCCCGCTGACGCAGCCACTCCACCAACCGCACGATCAACAGCGAATGGCCGCCGAGGGCGAAGAAATCGTCGTCCATGCCGACCTGCGGTAGGCCGAGCACGGCGGCGAAGCCCGCGCAGAGTAGCTCCTCCCGGGCGTCGGCCGGGGCACGGCCGGCGCCGGCCGTGGCGGCGAAGTCCGGATCGGGTAGCGCCGAGCGGTCGAGCTTTCCGCTGACCGACAGCGGCAGCGCGTCCAGGACGAGAACGGCCGCGGGGACCATGTAGTCGGGCAGGACGGCGGCGACGTGCGCGCGGACCGCCGCCGGCAGATCGGTCCGGCTGGCTCCGTCGACAGGTACGACGTACGCCACCAGGCGACGCTCGCCGGCCTGGTCCTGCCAGGCCACCGCCGCCGCCTGGGCGACCTCCGGGTGGCCGGCGACGGCGGCGCGTACCTCGCCCAGCTCGATGCGGAAGCCGCGCACCTTGACCTGGTCGTCGTCGCGGCCGAGGAACATCAGCTGCCCGTCCGGGGTCCAGCGGGCCCGGTCGCCGGTGCGGTACAGCCGCGATCCGGCCGGGTCGAACGGGTCGGCGACGAACCGCTCGGCGGTCAGCTCCGGCCGCCTCAGGTAGCCGCGGGCCAAGCCGGCGCCGGCGACGTAGAGTTCCCCGGCGACTCCCGGCGGGACCGGGTTGAGCCATTGGTCGAGCACGTACATCCGGGTGTTGGCGATGGGCCGGCCGACCGGTACCGCGCCGCCGGCCACCAGCTCCGAGGTGAGCCGGGTGGTGGCCACGCCGATGGTGGTCTCGGTGGGCCCGTAGTGGTTGAAGACCTGACGCTCGCCGGCGACGTCGGTGAGCTGCCCGACCCAGGCGTGGTGGGCGGCCTCACCGCCGAGCACGAGAGACCGGGCCGGGAGCACCGCGGCGACACCACGGGCGGCCGACAGCGCGGCCAGGTGCGACGGCACCGCCTTGAGGTAGTCGATGCGGTGCCGGCTGAGGTAGTCGGTGACCGCGGCCGGGTCGGTGCTGGCGTCCTCGTCGAGGACGTGCAACTCGCCGCCGCTCACCAGGCTGGCGAAGAGCGTGGTGTTGCCCAGGTCGGTGGTGTGTGCCTGCAGCAGGGCGTACCGCCCGCCGGTCGGGCCGAAGCCGATCCGGTCGGGGACGCAGGACAGGTAGTTCGCCAGCGACGCGTGAGCCACCGCCACGCCCTTGGGCGTGCCCGTCGACCCGGAGGTGTAGATGACGTATGCCAGCGCGTCCGGGGACCCGTCGACCCGGGGAGACGTGGCATCGGCGGTGACGATCGCGGCGATGGCAGCCGGGGAGTCCAGCACCACTGTGGGTACGGCGGCGAGGGTGTCCTCGTCGGTGGTGTCCGTCGTGGTCAGCAGGACCGTGGCCGAGCTGTCGGCCAGCAGGTACGCCTGCCGGTCGGACGGCTGTCGGCCGTCGATCGGCAGGTACGCGCCGCCAGCCTTCCAGATTGCCAGGATCGACGTGATGGTGTCCAGACCTCGACGCAGGCGCAACGCCACCACCGACTCGGGGCCCACGCCGAGGGTCAGCAGGTACCGGGCCAACCGGTTGGCCCGGCTGTCCAACTCCGCGTAGGACACCCGCTCGTCGGCGCAGACGACGGCCGTCGCGTCCGGGGTGCGGGCGACCTGCGCCTCGAACCGTTCGACGGCCGTGGCGGTGGGCAGCGCGGTGGTGGTGTCGTTCCACTCCTCGATGACGCGGCGTCGCTCGTCGGGGTCGAGGAGCGTGAGCGCGCTCAGCCGGATGCCGGGGTCGGCGGTCACCAGGTCGAGCAGAGTGCCCAGGCGGTCCGCGATCCGCTGTGCCGACTCGACGTCGAACAGGTCGGCCGCCGCGGTGACCCATCCCGTGATGCCGTCCGGCTGCCCGGCCGGGTCGTACGTCTCCGAGACGCTGACGCTGAGGTCGAACTTCGCCGGGTCCGGTCCGGCTGGCAGGGCGGCGATCCGGACCCCGTCGAGGTCGAGTACCGCCTCCTCCTGGTTGAGCACGGTCAGCATCACCTGGAAGAGGGGGTGGCGGGCCAGCGACCGGGTGGGGGCCATCTCCTCAACGAGGCGCTCGAAGGGCACATCCTGGTTGGCCAAGGCGGCCAAGCCGTTCTCCCGAGCCTGCCGGACGAGGTGAGTGAAGGTCGGGTCGCCGGAGAGGTCGCTACGCAGGACCAGGGTGTTGACGAAGAAGCCGACGAGGTCGCGAAGTGCGACATCGGTTCGTCCGGCGACCGATACGCCGATCGGGATGTCGGACCCGGCGCCCAGTCGGGACAGCAGTGCCGCCAGAGCGGCCTGCAGGACCATGAAGACCGTTGCCCCTTCGCCGCGGGCGAGGCGGCGTAGCCGGGCGTGCACCGCCGCCGGCACGGTCACCGGGACGCTGTGCCCACGGTGGCTGACCACCGCGGGGCGCGGCCGGTCGGTGGGGAGCGTCAGCTCCTCCGGCACCCCGGCCAGTGCCGTACGCCAGTAGCCGAGCTGGCGCGACACGATGCTCTCCGGGTTCTGGTCGTCGCCGAGTAGCTCCCGCTGCCACAGCGCGTAGTCGGCGTACTGCACGGGCAGTGGTTCCTGGTCCGGTGCCCTGCCAGCGCACCGGGCCGCGTACGCGATGGAGAGGTCGCGTGCCAGCGGACCGCGCGACCATCCGTCACTGGCGATGTGGTGGGTGACGACCACGAGGACGTGCTCGTCGGGGCCGACGGAGAACAGCCAGGCCCGGATCGGCGCCTCGTGGGACACGTCGAAGGGCTGCCCGGTCGCGGCCGTGACCGCCTCGTCCAGCGCCTGCGGCTGGCCGGCGGGCAGGTCGACGACCTCCAGCGCCCAGTCCAGCTCCGCGATGTCGCGGATCCGCTGCACCGGTTCGCCGTCCACGACCGGGAAGACCGTCCGCAGCGACTCGTGTCGTCCGATCACGTCGCGCAAGGCCGCGGCCAGCGCCGAGCTGTCGATCCGGCCGGTCAGTCGCAGCGCGATCGGGAGGTTGTAGGTGGCGCTGGGCCCCTCCAGTTGTTCGATGAACCACAGCCGGCGCTGCGCGAACGACAACGGGATCATCCTGACTCCTCCTGGCGGGACCCGGCCCGGGGGCCGGTTCTGCTGAACGTTCCGCTCGACACTCACCTGCCGGTGACGAGCAGCCCGGCGGACGACCACGCACCGCCCGCTGCTTCGCCGGCGGCAGGCCTCGCCGTGAGGGGCCGACCGACGCTCATGGGGCGTTGGGCAACGGGCGCCGACGTGCCGAGATGACGAGGCGGGTCGCCAGCGGTGCGAACCCGGAGCCATCATGCGAGGGGTGGCGGGATTCGTCACGGCGTCGGCTTTGTACAACCCGTCATGCCGCCAGCGATTGATCATTTGCGATAACAGGTCCTCAGCGGGCCGTTCGACTGGCACTGAGAACCAGTTGAACACCGCGGCCTTCCGGGAGAGCAGGTCGACGGCGGCGGACCTGACGCCCGCCGGGTGGAGGGGCACTTCCGGTTGGTTGTCAAGCCTTGCGCCGCCCAGCGCGGCACGGTCATCTTTGAGGTATGACGATCGATATATCGCCACTATCGCTCGAAAGTCCGACTTCCATCGAGGAATGGGTACATGTCAGCGAAGCGGTACGACGCTACGATCTCCCCATCATTCCGTCGACCACGCGTTCCGACATTGAACGGGCCCTGCGGCATCCCTGGCCCGGCCTCACCGAACTGGGATTCGTCGTACGGGCCGACGGCGAGCCGGTGGGCCAGTTCGGCCTGGCGTTTCAGCAGAACGACGCCACGACCGCTGCTCTCGAGCTGGGAGTCAGCCCGAATCACCGTCGCCGCGGCTTCGGTCGGCAGATCCTGCGGGCCGTGGAGGACGTGGCCCACGGCCACGGTTGCCGCACGCTGTCCTCGGACGCGCTCGTCGACCATCCCGCCGTGAGCGTTGGCAGTGGGGGCGCCTCGGTCTTCGCGCGGGCGGAAGGCTACTCGACCGACGGCCCCGACCTCAACTACCGACTGCACACCGAGGGGACGGACGAACGCCGTCTCGACCTCGCCCTCGAACGCGGCTGGGCGAAGGCGACCGGCTATCGGGTGGTCAGCTGGATCGACCGCACGCCGAAGGAACTTGTCGACAGTGTGGCGTACCTCAACGGGCAGGACACCGACGACTACCACGAGACCGAGCGGCTGACCCAGGAGCGCGGGCGCACCGTCTACCACACCGGCATGGTGCACGAGGGCAGCGATCGCCTGGTCTCCTGGACCAGCCTGAGTTTCCAGTCAGAGCATCCCTGGCACGGCTCCCAGCACAACACGATCGTCGATCCGCCTCATCGAGGGCGGCGGCTGGGCCTGGTCTCCAAAGTGGAGAACCTCCGGTTCTTCCTACGGCACCAGCCGCAGGTCACGGCCTGCGACACGCTGAACGCGGCCGACAACCACCCGATCATCTCCATCAACGAGGAACTGGGCTTCGTCCCGACGCACGCCTTCACCTCCTGGAGCCGCACCTACTACTGAGCGGCCGGTCCAGGACGCGGACGAGCGCCGACGGGGTCACGGCGTTCGTCCGCGGTGCCGGTGGGCACCGTCAACGACGCGTCGGCGTCGGCGTCGGCGTGGCAGAACGCGACAAGCCGTGCTATGCCCTCGGCCAGCGCCTCGTCGTCGGCGGTCAGCGCGATCCGCACCCAGCCACCGCCGCGAGCGCCGAAGGTGGAGCCGGGAGCGACAAGCACCCGCTTTTCGCGCAGCAGCTCACGGGTCCAGTCCCAGTCACCGCCCTTGTCGTCGTGTCCGAACGGCGGGGCGGTGACCCGGGCGAAGACGTAGAAGGCGCCCTGCGGATCCGTGTACGGGATACCGGCGTCCCGCAGCGTCCGGGTGACGCCGGCACGTCGCCGCAGGTAGGTGGTCCGCATGTCGGTCAGCGCCTGCTGCGGCCCCTCGAGCGCGGCCAGCGCGCCGGCCTGCGCGGCGATGTTCACACAGCAGATCGCCATCTCCTGGAGGCGCAGGCAGAGCGCGGACAGCGCTCGGGGCACCACCAGGTAGCCCACTCGCATGCCGGGCATCGCGAACGTCTTGGAGAAGCTGAAACAGCTGATGACGCGTTCGTCATCGAGCGCGGCGGGGCTGAGGTGGGGGCCGGTGAACTGGAACGACTCGTAGCACTCGTCCGAGACCACCCACAGGTCGCGACGCCGGGCCAGGTCGACGAGTCCGTGCAGGGTCTCCGCCGACAGCACCGCTCCGGTCGGGTTGCCCGGGGAGTTCACCACGATCACGTGGGTGGCAGGGGTGATGGCACGTTCCAGCTCGGCCAGTTGGGTGGCCGCCGAACCGTCGGCCGCCAGCGCGTACGGCCGTGCCACGCCACCGAGCGACCGGACCGCCATCGCATAGTTCGGCCAGCCCGGGTCGGGCACCAGCACCTCCTGCCCGGGCGCGAGTATCGCGGACAGGGCCAGGTGGACGCCCTGGGTGGCACCGGCAGTCACGAAGACCTGCTCGGTGCCGACCCGGACGTCGTTCTGCCGGACCAGCTTGGCCCGGATCGCCTCGACCAACTCCGGTTCGCCGCGGTTCGGCCCGTAGCGCGCCGTGCCCCGACGCACGGCCTGCTCGACGGCGGCGACCACGTGGGCCGGCGAGGGCAGGTCCGGCGCGCCGATGTGCAGGGCCACCTCCGGGCCGGGTAACTCCTGCAACCACTCGCTGATGGCCCGGAAACCGGACCTCCCCACCGCTTGCGCGTACGAGCCGACTGACGGCATCTGTGCCTCCTGAGAGAGGGGCGCCGCTGGTTCGGCGACCGGGAGCGGACCGGACCCTGGCGCGAGTCAGAGCACGTTGATCTTCTTCATCACCATCAGCAGTTCCTCGCGCGACTCCGCGTCGATCTGGCGCAACGGCGACCGGACGTGGCCGCTGGCGATCACACCCATGGCGGCCGCCACCGCCTTGAACCGGGCGATGAAGTTGCGCTCCGGAATGGAGATGGCGACCATCGCCGGAAGCAGCGTGTTGGTGAAGATGGTGTACGCCTCGTCCAGGTCACCCCGGTGGTACGCCTCGTGCACCGCCATGACCTCACGGGGCTGGATGTTGCCGGTGGCGATGGTGCTGCCCACCGCGCCAGCCCGGAAGGTGCTCAGGAGCGCGCTGTCCTCGCCGGCCAGCGGCACCACGCCCGGGGCCAGCCGCCGGATGTCGCTGGCCCGCTCCGGGTCGGTGAACGCCAGCTTCACGTACCTGACATTGGAGGCCCGTTTCGCCACCTCCGCGACGACCTCGGCCGGGACGGGGATCTTGGCGGCACCGTCGTACAGCATGACCGGCAGGTCGGTTGAGCGGGCCACGGTCGTGAAGTGCTCGATCTGCGCGGCCGGCGACTGGTCGAAGTAGAGCGGGGGCAGCACCATCACACAGTCGGCACCGGCCTCCCGAGCCGCCCGGGCGAGTTCGACCGCCGCGGCGGTGCCGTCCGCGCCCACGCCGAGGGTGACCGGCACCCGGCCGGCGACCTGGGTCACGACGCTACGCATCACCTCGACCCGCTCGGCACCGGACAGGGTGAAGAACTCGCCGGTCGTGCCGAGCGCGATGATGCCCTGGATTCCCCCTCCCAGCACGAAGTCGATGAGCGAGGCCATCGACTTGTGATCGAGCTCTCCGGAGTCGTCGAAGGGGGTCACCACGAGGGTGTTGGCCCCACCCGGTACGAGATCCATGCTGCGTCCTCTCTCCGTCGTGTGCCGCGGGCCAGACGAACCGCGGCGCCGTCGCAACGGGTCCCCGGCCGGGGACCCGTTGCGACGGGAACGTCTGTGGATGTAGCCGTCGATGAGGCTCAGAAATCGGGCACGAAAGGCGCGACGCCGATGATCAGGATCGAGCGCTGGCCAGGGCCCGGGGCGTCGCCCAACCGCACCGGGCTGACGTGGTGGCTGACCCGATGGTCGTGCACCACGTACGTCTCCAGCGGCTCGGCCAGGGTGAACTGGGCGTGGATCGCCTCCGGCGCCAACTCCTCGGGCTGTCGCCCGGCGCTCTCCGGAGTGGCGATGACGTTCTCGCCACCGACCACGTTGTGACAGTCGACGAGGTGCGCGAAGGTGAACATGTTCGCTCCGCCGTCCTGGTGCAGGCAGTTCGGCGAGGAGACGGCGACATCGCCGCGGTTGCCGACGGCAAGCTTCACCATGTGCAGACCGATGTATATCGGGGTCCGGGCCATTTCTTCAAGCCACTGCAATTGAGCAATGTCGGACCGGATGATCTGCAACAGCAGCGCGTTCCTCTGCAACATCTCCGGAACCTCAGGAAAGCGCCGCCGCAATTGCGTGAAGTCAGGGTTGTAACGCCCTTGATGGTATTCCGCGACGGAGCCGTACCTGTTGTCCGGAATGCCGGGAATCCAGAACAGCCCCTCATTCCACGGCAGGTACACCAGGCGAGAGTAGCGGCGGAAACGTTTACCACCGGGCGCGTACGGATCCTCAGGCAAGCCGGCGAATGCGGCCGCGAGCTGCTGGAAGTCTTCCGGGCACTGGTCCGCCGAGAACCCGAATTCGGCGGCTCGACCGCGGGCGAAGCCGCGCTCGGGCAGCGCTTGGGCATCCGTGTCCCGCCGATCCGGCAACACCATAGCCGCCTCGGGCCGACTCCCGTCCATGAATTGTCCCTCTCCAGAGCGTTCACGCCCCACCGACGGCCTTAAGAATTTGTCGATTACAGTGAAACATGTCTTTGGTGCGGTGGCCAGGAATCGTCCTCGGGGAAATGGTTGGACGCCGCGAGGCGGCCAAGGAATACGCCGATGCCGGCTCGTCGGGCGTACACGCTCAACTGCTTCCGACCGCAGTTGAACACGCCGGTGCGCCGCCGATGATCTGCTGGCGGTCGACGGAGCCACGATCCGAAGGGCGGCGTCGTCGGCGCGCGGGTGACTGTCACCCGCGCGCCGACGGCCCGCTCGTTCGATCAGTCGGTACGGCCCCGCATCGGACGCAGCGCCGGCCGGGCCGGAGCAGCGGCGGCCGCACCCATCCGCCCGGCCAACCCGGCCGGGGTGGGCGACTCGAACAACTCCCGGATGCCCACCTCGACCCCGAGCCGGTCCCGGATCCGGCCGATGACGTCGATCGCCAACAGTGAGTGGCCGCCCAGCTCGAAGAAGTCGTCGTCGGCGGTGACCCGGTCCAGGCCCAGCGCGGCGGCGAACACCGCACAGATCGCCTCCTCCTCAGGCGTCGCCGGTGGCCGGCCCAGACCGGCTCGGGCCACGTGATCGGGTGCCGGCAGCGCCTGCCGGTCCAGCTTGCCGTTGGGGGTCAGCGGAATCGCGTCCACCAGCACGACGGCGGACGGCACCATGTACTCCGGCAGGGTGGCCGCCACCGTGGCCCGAACCTCACGGGACAGCCCGCCGCGGTCGGCCCCGTCGGCCGCCACCACGTAACCGACCAGACGCCGGTCGCCGGCCGTGTCCTCGCGCAACGTCGCAACGGCCCGTCCCACGCCCGGGTGCGCGGCCAGCGCCGCCTGAACCTCGCCCAGCTCGATCCGGAACCCCCGCAGCTTCACCTGGTCGTCGGTTCGGCCGAGGAACACCAACTCCCCGTCGGCGGTCCACCGCACCAGGTCGCCGGTGCGGTACATCCGCTCCCCGGCCACGCCGTACGGGCAGGCCACGAAGCGCTCCGCGGTGAGCCCCCGGCGGCGCACGTAGCCGCGGGCGAGCTGGTCGCCGGCGACGTAGAGTTCGCCGGCCACTCCCGGGGGCACCGGTGCCAACGCACGGTCCAGGACGAAGGCCCGGCTGTTGGCCAATGGTCCGCCGAACGGCACGGTGGCACCGCTACCGGCGCGGTCCGGATCGACAAGCCCGGCCGCGACGATGACCGTCGCCTCGGTCGGCCCGTACGCGTGGGTCAGCCGTCGGCCCCGAGCCCAGGTCGTCAGCAGGGACGGCTCGATGCTCTCCGAGCCGACCACCATCGACTCCACTCCGACCAGGTCGTGCGGTGACAGGACACCGAGCAGGGACGGCACCACGCTGGCCGACCGGACGCCGGTCCGTCGGACCAGCTCGCGCAGCAGCGCCGGCTCGGCGCGTTGGGCCGCGGTGGCGACCACGAGCGTGCCACCGCAGGCAAGCGTGACCGCCAGGTCGAGCACGGAGGCGTCGAAGCTGAACGACGCGAACTGCAGCACCGGAGTCCCCGGGGCCACCCGCAGCACCGACCGGAATACCTCCACCAGGTTGCTCAGGCCGCCGTGTGGCACCGCGACGCCCTTCGGCCGCCCGGTGGAGCCGGAGGTGTAGATGACGTAGGCGGCGTGGGCCGGCGACAGCACCGGGGCAACGGGGGCGGCCCCGGCGTCCGACGTCGGCGCGTCGAGCAGGATGCGCACGACCCCGTCCGGCAACAGCTCGGCGTGCGCCTGATCGGTCACGATCACGGCCGGCACCGCGTCGTCGATCAGGTACGCGATGCGCTCGGCCGGCTGCTCCGGGTCGATCGGCAGGTAAGCGGCGCCCGCCTGCCAGGCCGCCACGATCGCGACGACCATGTCCACGCCGCGCGGCAGGCACAGACCCACGATGGTCTCCGGGCCGGCGCCCGCGTCGCGCAGTGTCCGGGCCAGTCGCCGCGCGCGGGCGTCCAGTTCGGCGTAGCTGAGTGCCGTGTCGTCGTACCGCACCGCCACCGCGTCGGGACTCTCGACGGTCCGGGCGGCGATCAGGTCCGGCACCAGCGTGCCGGGCACCGGGCGGCCGGTGTCGTTCCACCGAGCCAGGACCAGTTCCCGCTCGGCCGGGTCGAATACGTCGACCGAGCCGACCCGCACCGCCGGGTCGGCGGTCACCGCTTCCACCGTCCGGACGAAGCGCCTGGCCAACTGATTGACCGTTTCCGCTTCGAACAGGTCGGCGGCGGCGATGAGCACCCCGTCCAGTCCGGCCGGCGCGCCCGACGCGTCGAAGGACTCGGCGACGATCACCTCCAGGTCGAACTTGGCGACCGACAGCTCTGCCGGCACCTCCTCGATCCGCAGGTCAGGCAGGTCCATGACCGCGGCGGCGTTGTTCTGCAGGGTCAGCATGACCTGGAACAGCGGGTGCCGGGCCAACGATCGAGTCGGCGCCAGCTCCTCGACCAGCCGCTCGAACGGCACATCCTGGTTCGCCAGACCGGCCAGGCCGGCGTCCCGTACCCGGTTCAGCACCTCGTCGAACGCCGGGTCGCCGGACAGGTCGACCCGGGTGACGACGGTGTTGACGAAGAACCCGACCAGGTCGTCGAGGGCCAGATCGGTGCGTCCGGCGCTTGTGGAACCGATCGGCACGTCGGTGCCGGCACCCACTCGGGACAGCAACACGGCGAGGGCCGCCTGCAACGCCATGAACACCGTCGCCCCCTCGGCGCGCGTCACCTCGCGCAGCCGGGCGTGCAGGGCGGCCGGCAGGTGCACCGGCACCTCGTGGCCTTGGTGCGAGGCGACGGCGGGGCGGGGCCGGTCGGTGGGCAGGGACAGCTCCTGCGGCACGCCGTCGAGTGCCGACCGCCAGTACCCGACCTGCCGGGACAGCAGACTGTCCGGATCGTCGTCGGCGCCGAGTAGCTCACGCTGCCAGAGGGCGTAGTCGGTGTACTGGACCGGCAGCGGCAACCAGTCCGGCGACCGGCCCGCCACGCGGGCCCCGTACGCGGCCGACAGGTCCCGGGCGAGCGGGCCCCGCGACCAGCCGTCACCGGCGATGTGGTGCAGCACCAAGACGAGGACGTGATCGTACGGTCCGATGGTCAGCAGCGACGCGCGCACCGGCGGCTCGACCGCGAGGTCGAACGGCCGCCCGGCGACAGCAGCCACGGCGGCCGGCAGCTCTGCGGCGGGCACCGCCGCCGTGGCCAACTCCCAGTCCATGTCAGCCAGATCGAGAATCCGCTGGTACGGCTCACCATCGGCGGTCGGGAACACGGTCCGCAGCGCCTCGTGCCGGCCGATCAGATCGCGCAGCGCCCCGTCGAGCGCCGGCACGTCCACCCGACCGGTGAGCCGCACCGCGATCGGCATGTTGTACGTCGCGCCGGGCCCTTCGAGCTGGTCGATGAACCAGAGCCGGCGCTGGGCGTACGACAGCGGCACCCGTGGTGGCCGGGGCCGGGCGGTCAGCGACAGTCGTGCGGCGCTGGCACCGGCCAGCCGCGCGGCCAGACCAGCGGGCGTGGGCGCTTCGAACAGGACGCGGATCTCCACCTCAACCCCGAGCATCGCCCGCAGCCGGCTGACCAGCCGCACGGCCAGCAGCGACTGACCGCCGAGCGCGAAGAAGTCGTCGTCCGCCCCGACCCGGTCGACGCCGAGCAACTCGGCGAACGCCGCGCAGATCAACTCCTCGCGTAGGTCGGCCGGAGCCCGTCCGACGGAACCGCGCAGGTCCGGCGCCGGCAGCGCCCGGCGGTCCAACTTGCCGTTCGAGGTCAGCGGCAACGCGTCCAGCAGCACCAGCGCCGACGGGACCATGTAGTCCGGCAGCCGCTGCGCCGCCAGGCCGCGGATCAGGCCCGGCAGCTCCTCCGCCGCCTCCGGATCGGTTGGCACCAGGTAGCCGACCAGCCGCTTGTCACCAGGGCGGTCCTCGCGGACCACGACCGCGGCCTGCGCCACACCGGGATGGGCGGAGAGCACGGCGGCGATCTCGCCGGGTTCGATGCGGAAGCCGTGAATCTTGACCTGGTCGTCGGCGCGGCCGGCGAACACCAGTTCGCCGTCGGCCGTCCACCGGGCCCGGTCGCCGGTGCGGTACATCCGCTCGCCAGCGGCACCGTGCGGGCAGGCCACGAACCGTTCGGCGGTGAGGCCCGCCCGCCCGACGTAGCCGCGAGCCAGCCCCGCACCCGCCACGTACAGCTCACCTGCCACTCCGACGGGGACCGGGGTGAGCCGCTCATCGAGGATGAACGCCCTGCTGTTCAGCACGGGGGTGCCGATGGCCACCTCCCGGGCGTCCGGCGCGAACCGCCACAGGGTGGCGTCCACTGTGGTCTCGGTCGGGCCGTACGAGTTGAACATCCGCCGTCCCGGCGCCCAGCGCCGAAGCACGTCGAGCGGGCACGCCTCACCAGCCACCACCAGCACCACGTCGGAGGCGATGGAGGTTTCGTCGAGCGTGGCCAGCACCGCCGGCGGAAGGGTCACGTGCGTCACCCGTCGCTCGGCGAGGAACGTCGGCAGCGCCGTCCCGAGCCGGTGTTCGGCCGGGATCACCACGAGGGCGGCGCCGGTCAGCAGCGCCATCATCCACTCCCAGCCGAACGTGTCGAAGCTGGCCGAGGCGAACTGGCCCACCCGGCAGCCCGCGCCGACGCCGAGGTAGTTGACGTGCCCGGCGACCAGGCTCGGCACTCCGGCGTGTGACACCAGGACACCCTTGGGCCTGCCGGTCGACCCCGAGGTGTAGATGACGTACGCCGGGTGATCCGCTCGGGCCCGCTCCCCCAGCCGCAGCGTGGTCGGTTCCCAGGCCGCCAGCTCAGCGGTCAGCTCGGGGCCGTCGGTGACCAGCACCGGCACGGTCGCCACGTCGGCCAGGACACCGGCGGTAGCGGTGGTGGCCAGCAGCACCGGCGGCTGCGCGTCGTGCAGCATGTACGCGATCCGCTCGACCGGGTAGTCCGGATCGACGGGCAGGTACGCGCCACCGGCCTTGAGCACACCGAGCAGGGCCACGGTCAGCGCGACACCGCGCGGCATGCAGACCGCGACCAACGACTCCGGGCCGACTCCACGCGCGGCCAGGGAGCGCGCCAGCCGTTCGGCCCGCGCGTCGAGTTCGACGTACGTCAGCTCGCCGTCGTCGGCCACGACGGCCGGGGCGTCCGGTGCCCGGCGGACCTGCCGCTCGAACAACTCGGGGATCGTCGCATCTGGCACCTCGACGGCGGTGTCGTTCCACTCCCGGAGGAGACGCTCGTGATCGCGCTCGTCGAAGACGTCCACCCCCTCCAGCGGTCCGTCCAAGCCCTCCTTGAGGGTGGCGTCGAGGGTGTCGACGAGATTCTGCGTCGTAGCCTGCAGCAGCCCGCTGACCAGCTCCGCGTCGATCGGCGCGACAGCGTCGATGGCCAGCGCGAGCTGATCACCGTCGTCCTCGACCACCACCGACAGCGGGTAGTTGGTCGGCTCCTCGGAGTGCACCATCCGGATCCCGGCCATCGCCTCGTCCTCGGGGTCCACCGTGGCGTTGTGCCGGTAGTTGAAGATCGACGTGAACAGCGGCAGGTCGGCGGCGACCGCGCTGGCCCGCTGCGCCACCGCCAGCGGGGCGTGCTCGTGCTCCATCAGCTCGGCCAGTTGGTCACGCATCGCGGTGACCGCGGCGGACGCGCCCTGGTGGTCGATCCGCACCCGCACCGGCAGCATGTTCATGAAGGGGCCGGGCACCCGGTCGGAGCCGGCGCCGGCGTTCATCCGGCCGAACAGCACCGTCGCGAACACCACGTCGTACCGGCCGGACAGGGCGGCGAGCACCCGGGCCCAGGCCACGTGCAGGAGTGTCGCCGGGCTGGCGCCGAGGTGCCGGGAGACGTCCCGGACCTGGCTCGACAACGCGGGTGGGAACTCGTGGACGACACGCGTCACGCCACTGCCACTGCCGAGCACGTCGGTCACCCCGAACGGCGCGGTGGGCTCGTCCACGTCGCCGAGCAGGGCGGTGAAGTAGCGCTCGTGCTGCTCCTCAGCCGCGCTGTAGCGGGTCTTTGCGACGAAGTCACGGAACGGCAGGGCTGGCGGCAGATCGTTGCCATGACCGGTGAGGATCGTCTTCAGCTCCGCCAGGGCCACATCCATGCCGGTGTGGTCCTCGACCATGTGATGGACGCGGATCAGAGCGAGCCAACGCTCGCTGCCCGGGATCTGGGCCACGCCGAGGTCCAGCAGTGGCGCTCGGCCCAGTGGCATGGCCATCCCGGTTGCGGTGATCAGCTCGGCCACCAGGTCGTCGACACCGGACGGTAGGACAACGTCGGTGACCGGTAGCACGGCGTGCCGCCACACCACCTGGACGGGCTCGGTGAGTCCCTCCCACGCGATCGACGTGCGGTAGATGTCGTGCCGGTCGATGACCTTCTGCAGCGCGGTGATGAAGTCGTCGAGCCGGGATCGGGAGTCCAGCTCCAGCACCATTGGCCGGATGTACGCTTCGTCGCCGCCTTCGGCCAACAGATGGTGGAAGAGAATGCCCTCCTGTAGCGGGGCGAGGGGATAGATGTCGGCGATGTTCGCCGCCCCACCATCCACCGACGCCGCGATGCGGTCGATCTGCTCCTGCGTCAGGTCCACCAACGGCAACATGCCCGGAGTGATCACCGACGCGTCCGCCGGAATCAGATTCGCCGGCACCTCGAAGGTGTCCACACCACCCGTGGCCGCCAACGCCGCCGGAGTCGGCGTCTGGAAGAACGCCCGCACCGGCACCGACACACCCCGCCGCCGCAACCACTCCACCAACCGCACCACCAACAACGAATGCCCACCCAACGCAAAGAAATCGTCATCCACCCCCACCGCCGCGAGCCCAAGCACCTCAGCGAACCCCGCACACAACAACTCCTCCCGCGCATTCACCGCAGCACGCCCCGCACCGGCCTCGAACTCCGGCGCCGGAAGAGCCCGACGATCAAGCTTCCCGCTACTGGTCAACGGCAACTCATCCAAAACAACCACCGCCGCCGGAACCATGTACTGCGGCAACCGCCGCCCCACAAACTCCCGCACCCCACTGCCATCACCACCGACGACATAGGCGACCAGCCGATCACCACGCACCACCACCGCAGCCTGGGTAACCTCCGGATGCCCGACCACGGCGGCCTGCACCTCACCCAACTCGATCCGCACACCCCGCAACTTCACCTGATCATCAGTACGACCCAGGTAATCCAACTCCCCGCCCGCAGTCCAGCGCACCAGATCACCGGTCCGATACAACCGCTCACCCGACTCATACGGGTTGGCCACGAACCGCTCCCCGGTCAACCCCGCCCGACCCACATACCCCCGCGCCAACTGCACACCAGCCAAATACAACTCACCCGCCGCCCCCACCGGCACCGGCTGCATCGCGCTGTCCAACACATAGGCACGGGTATTCGCCACCGGCGACCCGATCGTCACCGGTGCACCCACCTCACACCGGGCCGCGGTGACATCCACCGACGCCTCCGTCGGCCCATACAGGTTGTGCAGTTCGGTGTCCGGCAACACCGTCAGAAGCTGGTCCTGCACCGACTCCGAAAGCACCTCACCCGAACACACCACCCGGGACAGTCCGGGACAGGACGCGGCCACCGGAAGGAACACCTCCAACATCGACGGCACAAAATGCGCCGTCGACACGTGTTCCTCACGGATCAGGTCGGCCAGATACGCCGGATCACGATGACCACCCGGACGGGCCACCACCACCGTCCCACCCACCACCAACGGCCAGAAGAACTCCCACACCGACACGTCAAACGTAAACGGCGTCTTCTGCACCACCCGCTCACCCACCACCAACCCAAACCGGTCCTGCATCCACCGCAACCGATTCACCACACCCCCATGCGACACCACCACACCCTTCGGCCGACCCGTCGACCCCGACGTAAACAACACATACGCCGCACCACCCGAGGACACCTCAACCGACCCCACATCCGGACCGTCCAACCCCACCACCGACTCCAACACGACGAGGGCACCCGCGTCGCGCACCAACACCTCCACCCGCGCCTGCGGAAACTCCGGATCAACCGGCAAATACGCACCACCAGCCTTCAACACCCCCAACAACGCCACCACCAGGTCGAGCCCACGGGGCAAACACACCCCCACCACCGACTCCGGCCCCACCCCCACCGACCCCAAATACCTCGCCACCGCACCAGCCCGCACATCCAACTCCCGATACGACACCGACACACCCTCAAACACCACCGCCACCGCATCCGGCGTAGCCGCCACCTGACGGGCGAACAACGACACAATGGTGTCGTCCACCGGATACGACACCGCCGTGTCATTCCAACCGGACAACACCCGCGAACGCTCCTCCGCGTCCAGCAGGTCGATGGCGCTCACTCGCTGCCCGGCATCGTCCGTCAGCAGTTCGAGCATCCGGACGAAACGACGCAGCAGTTGGACAACGCTTGTGGGCTTGAAAAGGTCAGCCGACGCGATCAGTTCTCCGGTCAGGCCGGCCGGTACGCCCGCGTCGTCGAAGGTCTCGGCGAGGCTGAACTCCAGGTCGAACTTCGCCACGGCGCTCCGCACCGAGTACTCCTCGGTCCGCAGGCCCGGCAGGTCCAGCGTCGCGACGGCGTTGTTCTGTAGCGTCAACATCGTCTGGAACAGCGGGTGGCGGGCCAGCGACCGGATCGGAGCAAGCTCCTCGACCAGCCTCTCGAACGGCACGTCCTGGTTACCGAGACCGGCCAGCGTGCTCTCCCGGAGCTGGGCCAGCACCTCGCGCAGGGTCGGGTTGCCCGACAGGTCCGTGCGCAGCACCATCGTGTTGACGAAGAAGCCGACCAGGTCGTCCAGCGCCTCGTCGGTACGACCGGCGGTCGCCGTTCCGATCGGGATGTCGGTGCCCGCTCCGAGTCGGGACAGCAACACGGCGACAGCGGCCTGCAGCACCATCGAGACCGTCACACCCTCGGCCCGGGCCAGCTCGCGGAGCCGGGCGTGCAGGACGGCGGGCACCTCGACGGTGGCGCAGTGGCCCCCGTGTCCGGACACCGCCGGTCGGGCGTGGTCGTACGGCAGGGCCAGCTCTTCCGGAGCGCCGGCCAGCGCGTCCCGCCAGTAGGCGACCTGGGTGGACAGCAGGCTGCCCGGGTCCTGCTCGTCGCCGAGCAGCTCGCGCTGCCACAGCGCGTAGTCGGCGTACTGGACCGGCAGCGGCTGCCAGGTCGGGGCGTGCCCGGCACACCGAGCGGCGTACGCGACCGACAGGTCGTGGGCGAGCCGGCCGATCGACCAGCCGTCACTGGCGATGTGGTGCGTCACGAGAAGCAGCACGTGCTCGTCGGAGGCGGTCGAGAACAGCCGGGCCCGGACCGGCACCTCGTGGGCGAGGTCGAAGGGTTGTCCGGCCAGCTCGGCGATCGCCTCGTCCAGCGCCTCCGGGCCTACCTCGACGGCGCTCAGTCGCCAGTCGAGGTCGTCCAGCGCGATGACCCGCTGGCCGGTCTCACCGTCGACGGTGTCGAAGACGGTGCGCAGGATCTCGTGCCGGCCGAGGACGTCACGCAAGGCGGCGTCGAGCGCGGTGACGTCGACCTGTCCGGACAGCCGCAGCGGCTCGGGCAGGTTGTAGGTCGCGTTGGGGCCTTCCAGCCGGTCGAGGAACCAGAGTCGGCGCTGGGCGAAGGAGAGTGGTGCCCGCTCGGCACGGGCGGCGGCGGTCAGCGGCAGACGGGCCGGGCCGGCCTCGGTCAGCCGGGCGACGAACGCGCGGGGGGTCGGCGCGTCGAAGAGGGCCCGCAGCGTCACCTCGGCGCCGAGGACGTTGCGCAGCCGACCGAGCAGGCGTACGGCAAGCAGCGAGTGTCCGCCGAGCGCGAAGAAGTCGTCGTCGACACCGACCGCCGGCAGGCCGAGCATCTCGGCGAAGACGCCGCACAGCAACTCCTGCCGGGGATCGGCCACGGCCCCGCCGACGCCGCTTCGGGCAGCGAAGTCGGGGGCGGGCAACGCCCGCTCGTCGAGCTTGCCGTTGACCGTCACCGGCAGGTCGTCGAGGACCACGACCGCCGCCGGGACCATGTGCCCGGGCAGCCGCTCGGCGACGAACCTCCGGACCCGCTCCGGCAGCTCGGCATCCCCGTCGTCGGCTACCACGTAGGCCACCAGCCGCCGGTCACCGGCCGCGTCGGTGTGTACCACCACCGCAGCCCGCACGATCTCCTGGTGGGCCACGACCGCGGCCTGCACCTCCCCCAACTCGATCCGGAAGCCGCGGATCTTGACCTGGCCGTCGGCTCGGCCCAGGAACTCCAACCGTCCTGCGGCGTCCCACCGCACCACGTCGCCCGTGCGGTACATCCGCTCGCCGATGCCACCGAACGGACACGCCACGAACCGGCTCCCCGACAGGCCCGGCTGCCCCAGGTAGCCGCGGGCCACCCCGACACCGGCGAGGTACAGCTCGCCGGCCACCCCGACCGGTACCGGTCGTAGCCCACCGTCGAGGACGTAGGCGCGGGTGTTGGCGATCGGCACACCCACCAGCGGTCCCGCGCTGTCACCGGTCGGCAGCCCCAGGGCGTCCACGCTGTATTCGGTGGGACCGTACAAGGGCACGAACCACATCCCCGTGGCGTCGCGCAGCTGCTCCCAGAGCCGGGATCCGACCGCCTCACCACCGAGCAGCAGGATGTCCGGCGGGGCGTCCAACAGGCCGTCGGCCACCAGCTGCTCGGCGTACGTCGGCGTCACGTCCATCACCCCGACGCCCCGCTCGGCCACGTATCGCACCATCGCCGAGGTGTCCCGCCGCACCTCGTCGGAGATCACGTGCAGCTCGTGGCCGGCGACCATCCACAGCAGACCCTCCCAGGACGTGTCGAAGGACAACGATGCGGTCAACGCGAACCGCAGTCGGTGGCCCTCGACGCCTGCCATCACCCCGGACCGGTGGAAGGCGTAGAGGTTGCGCAGCCCGCCGTGGGTCACCACCACGCCCTTCGGCCGGCCCGTCGAGCCCGACGTGTAGATCACGTACGCCACCGACTCCGGACCGACAGGTACCGAAGGGTCATCCGATGGCGCGCTCGCCCATTCGGCCTCGACAGCCGGATCGTCGAGCACCAGCACCGGCACACCGTCCGGGGCCAAGTCCGCGGTCTCCCGCACCGCCAGCACCACCGCCGGAGCCGCGTCGTTCACCATCAGGGCGATCCGCTCGGCCGGATACTCCTGGTCGAGCGGCAGATACCCCCCACCGGCCTTCAGCACCGCCAGGATCGCCACCAGCGCGTCCACCCCGCGTGGCAACAGCAGACCCACGAGCGACTCCAGGACGAGCCTGCGGTCGACCAGCAGCCGCGCAAGCCGGTTCGCCCGCCCGTCCAGCTCGGCGAAGCTCAGCGCGACACCGTCGCAGACCACCGCCGTCGCCTCCGGCGTGGCCGCGACCTGGGCCGCGAACACCTCTGGCAGCGACGTCCCCGCAACCGGCGTCGCCGTGTCATTCCAGTCGACGAGCATCCGGTGCCGCTCATCATCGGGCAGCACCTCCACGGCGGCCAGGGGGATGTCAGTCGCCGATTCGAGCGCGCCGATCAGCCCTTCGGTGGCGGTGTGCAGCAGCGCACCGACGGCGCTCGGGTCGATCGATCCGGCGGCGTCTACGGCGAAGGCGATCCGCTCAGCGTCGTCGTCGACCGAGACCGACAGCGGGAAGTTGTCGAACTCGCGGGACGAGACGACGGTGACGCCGTCGATACCGATCTCGGTGCCGGAGATGTTGTGCCGGTAGTTGAAGATCGTGGTGAACAGGGGCTGGTCGGCGGGAACACCGCTGACCCGCTGCGCGACGGCGAGCGGGGCGTGTTCGTGTTCGAGCAGCCCGGCGAGCTGGTCGCGCATCGCGGCAACAGCGGCCCGGGCGGTCAACCGGCGGGTGTCCAGGCGCACCGGCAGGGTGTTGATGAACGGGCCGGGCACCCGATCCGACCCGGAACCGGCATTCATCCGGCCGAACAGCACGGTGCCGAAGACGACGTCCTCCCGGCCGCTCAACACGGCGAGGGTCCGTGCCCAGGCCGTGTGCAGGATCGTCGCAGGGCTGGTGCCGAGCTCACGGGCGACCCGCCGCAGCCTTTCGGTCAGGGTCGGATCGAGTGGTTCCTCGGCCCGCCGCTGGTCGGTGCCGTCGCCGCGGACGTCCAGCACCCCGTACGCGGCGGTCGACTCGTCGACGTCGCCCAGCACAGCGGCGAAGTACCGCTCGTGCTCCTCCTCGGTGCCGCTGGCGCGGGCCTGGGCGACGAAGTCGCGAAACGGCAGCGGCCGGGGCAACTCGTCGGCCCGGCCGGACAGGATCGTGCGCACCTCGGAGAGCAGTACGTCGAGTCCGGTGTGGTCCTGCACGACGTGGTGAACCCGGATGAGGGCCAGCCACTGTCCGTCGGTGGTGGGGGCCACCGTGGCGTCCAGCAGCGGCGCGCGGCTCAGGTCGATGGTCCGCCCGGCGGCGGCCAGCAGGTCATCCGGTCCGGCCGCCACGACCTCGCATACGGGTAGGGTCGCGTGCCGCAGGACGACCTGCACCGGTTCCGGCAGTCCCGCCCAGGCCAGGCCGGTGCGGAAGATGTCGTGCCGGTCCACCACCTGCTGCAACGCGGCCAGGAAGTCGTCGAGCAGGCGTCGGTCGACGAAGCGCAGGATGGTGGGCAGGACGTAGGCGTCGGGCCCGTCGGCGGCCAGCAGGTGGTGGAAGAGCAGACCTTCCTGTAGGGGGGCGAGTGGGTAGACGTCGGCGATGTTGGCCGCGCCGCCGTCGACAGCGGCCACGATCCGGTCGACCTCGTCCTGGGTCAGCGACACCAGCGGCAGCATGTCCGGGGTGATCCGGGCGGCACCGACCGGAATCCGGTTCGCCGGCACCCGCGCCTGCCGGACACCCGTGGCAGCAGCCAGAGCAGCAGGCGTCGGAGTCTGGAAGAACGCCCGGACCGCCACCACGATCCCCCGCCGACGCAGCCACTCCACCAACCGCACCACCAACAACGAATGCCCACCCAGAGCGAAGAAATCATCGTCCACACCCACCGCGTCCACCCCCAGCAACGCCGCGAACCCCGCGCAGATCACCTCCTCCCGCGGGTTCGCCGGCGCCCGCCCCACCCCCGCCACCTGCAGCGGCGCGGGCAACCGCTCCCGATCCAACTTGCCATTCGTCGTCAACGGCAACGCGTCCATGACCATCACGACCGCCGGCACCATGTGTCCCGGCAACCGCCGAGCCGTCTCCTGTCGCACCACTGCCGGCAGGCCGGCGCGATCCACCCCGTCAGCCGGCACCACGTAGGCCAGCAGTCGCGCGTCACCCGGGGTGTCCTCGCGAACCACGACCGCTGCCTGTGCCACCGAACCCACCGTCGCGACGGCGGCCTCCACCTCACCCAGCTCGATCCGGAACCCCCGGATCTTCACCTGGTCGTCCGCCCGACCCAGGAACTCCAGCCGACCCGCACCGTTGAACCGGGCCAGGTCCCCACTGCGATACATCCGCACACCCGGCTCGAAGGGACAGGCCACGAACCGCTCGCCCGTCAGCCCGGCCCGACCCAGATAGCCCCGCGCCACCTGCCCGCCGGCGACGTAGACCTCGCCCGCGACCCCCGGCGGCACCGGCCGCAACCGGTCATCGAGCACGAACACCCGCAGCCCCGGCAACGCCCGACCCACCACACTGGCGACGCCACCCTCGGTCACCTGCTCGAAGGTGACGTGCACCGTGGTCTCGGTGATGCCGTACATGTTCACCATGCGCGGTGACCGGGCACCGTGGCGGGCGAACCAGCTCGCCAGCCGGCCAGGATTGAGGGCCTCGCCGCCGAACACGACCGCCCGCAACGCGCCGGTGTCCAACAGATCCATCACCTCGTAGAAGGCCGACGGCGTCTGACTGAGCACCGTCACCCGCTCCCGGGCCACCAACGTGGCGAACTCACCCGGCGACCGCGACACCTCGAACGGCACCACCACCACCCTGCCACCGTGCAGCAACGCCCCCCACAACTCCCACACCGAGAAGTCGAACGCCGCGGAGTGGAACCAGGACCACACATCAGTCGGCCCGAACCCACCGAAGGACTCCGCCGTGGCGGCGAACATTCCGATCACGTTGCCGTGGGTGACCGTCACACCCTTCGGTCGCCCAGTCGACCCCGAGGTGTAGATCACGTACAACGGGTGGTCCGGCCGCACCGCCACTGGCGCGGCGACCGGCAACCCGGCCAGCTTCGCCACGACCTCCCCGTCGTCGAGCATGATCATCGGCGCCGGGCAGTCACTCCACTGTCCGGCCGTCGCCGTCGTGGCCAGCACCACCACCGGCTCCGCGTCACGGATCGTGAACGCCACCCGCTCCGCCGGATAGCGCGGATCCACCGGTACGTACGCACCGCCAGCCCGCACCACAGCCAACATCGCCACCAGCAGGTCCGGACCCCGGTCCAGCACCAAGCCGACACGCGACTCCGGCCCAACCCCGTGCCCGATGAGCAGGCTCGCCAACCGACCCGCGCGCGCGTCCAACTCGCCGTAGGTCAGCTGCTCACCGTCGGCGACCACCGCGATCGCCGCCGGCGCCTCTGCCACCCGCGCCGCGAACAGGTCACCCACCGATGACTGCGGCACCGCCACCGGCTCCGGGTTCCACTCCACCAGAACCTGCCGGCGCTCGACATCGTCCAGCACGTCGACCGACGAGAGCCGCCGATCGACGTCCGCGACCAGCACACCGAGCACCCGGGCGAACCAGTCGGCGAGGCGCTGGGCGGTTGCCGCGTCGAACAGGTCGGCGGCGGCGATCAGCCGTCCGGACAGCCCGGCCGGAGCGCCGGTCTCATCGCGACGCTCCTCGACATTGAATTCGAGATCGAAGCGGGCCGCTGCCGGTCCGGTGGGAAACGGTCGGCCGACCGTGCCGGCCAGGACCGGGCCGTCCTCGGTGGTGTTCTTCAGGGTGAGCACGACCTGGGCCAGCGGGTGTCGGGATAGCGAACGCTCCGGCGCCAACTCCTCCACCAACCGCTCGAACGGCACATCCTGATGCTCAAACGCCGACAACCCCACCTCACGAACCCGCCCCAACAACTCCACAAACGACGGATCACCCGACACATCCGTCCGCAACACCAACGTATTCACAAAAAACCCCACCACCTCATCCAACGCCTCATCCACACGACCCGCCACCACCGTCCCCACCGGCACATCCACCCCCGCACCCAACCGCGACAACAACACCACCAACGCCCCCTGCAACACCATGAACACCGTCACACCCTCAACCCGCGCCACCTCCACCACCCGCGCATGCACCCCCGCCGACACCACCAACCCCACCCCACAACCCCCACGACCAGCCACCACCGGACGCACCCGATCCACCGGCAACCCCAACTCCTGCGGAACACCCGCCAACACCCCACGCCAAAACCCCACCTGCCGCGAACCCACACTCCCCACATCCGACTCCACACCCAACAACCCCCGCTGCCACACCGCAAAATCCGCATACTGCACCGGCAACGGCGACCACCCCGGCACCTGACCCACCCGACGAGCCGCGTACGCGGTGGCGATGTCGCGCGACATCGGGGCGACCGACCAGCCGTCGCTCGCGATGTGGTGCACGACGAGCACCAGAACGTGATCGGTGGGCGCGGTGGTGAACAACCAGGCCCGGATCGGCACCTCGGTGGCGAGGTCGAACGGGTACGCCGCCGCGGCGGCCACCGCGGCCTCGAGGTCCTCGGACGCGACGGCGCGAACAGCGAGTTCCCAGCGCAGCTCGTTCGGATCGAGGATCCGCTGGTACGGCTCTCCGTCGGCGGTGGGGAACACCGTGCGAAGCGCCTCGTGCCGGCCGATCACGTCGCGCAGTGCCGCGTCGAGGGCGACCGAATCCACCGGGCCGGACAGTTGCAGGGCGACGGGGCTGTTGTAGGTGGCGCCCGGCCCCTCCAGTTGCGCGACGAACCACAGCCGACGCTGGGCGTACGACAGCGGGATCGGATCGGGGCGGACACCGGCGCGCAGCGGCGGTCGTCCAGGGCCGCCACCGGCCAGCCGAGCGGCGAGAGTGGCCGGGGTGGGGGCGTCGAAGAGCTGCCGAATCTCCAGGTCGACGCCGAGGAGCGTCCGGATCCGACTGATCAGCCGGACGGCCAGCAGCGAGTGCCCTCCGAGGGCGAAGAAGTCCTCGTCGACTCCGACGGTGGGCAGTTCGAGCACGTCGGCGAAGGCGGCACAGAGGAGCTCCTCACGAGCATCGGCAGGTTCACGCCGGCCGATGCCACCCCCGCCGTAGTTCGGGGCCGGGAGCAGGGCACGGTCGAGCTTGCCGTTGGCGGTCAGCGGCAGGGTGGCCAGCGGCACCACGGCGGCCGGCACCATGTGCTCGGGCAGCCGGACGGCGGCGAACTTCCGGACCGCCGCCGGCAGATCGACGTCGCCCAGGTCGTCCGGGTCGTCCGGGACGACGTACGCCACCAGTCGCAGGTCGCCGGCGATGTCCTCGCGGGCCACCACGGCCGCGCGGTCGACCGACGGGTGGGCGGCGAGGACAGCCTCCACCTCGCCGGGTTCGATCCGGAAGCCGCGAATCTTGACCTGGTCGTCGGCGCGGCCGAGGAACTCCAGTTGGCCGTCCGTGGTCCACCGGGCCACGTCACCGGTGCGGTACATCCGCTGCGCGCTGCCGAACGGGCAGGCCACGAAGCGCTCGGCGGTCAGGCCGCGTCGTCCGACGTACCCCTGGGCGAGCTGTGCTCCGGCGATGTACAGCTCACCGGCGGCACCGACCGGCACCGGGCTGAGCGCGCCGTCGAGCACGTACATCCGGGTGTTGGCGATCGGTCGGCCTATCGGCACCGACGCGGCGACCGGGTCGCCGGCGGCGACCTCGTACACACAGCAGCCCACCACCGTCTCGGTGGGACCGTACTCGTTGACCACCACCGAGTCGGGGGCGCGGGCCAGCAGGGCACGCACGTCCGCGCCGGCCAGTGCCTCTCCGCCGACCACCCAGGTACGGGCGGCGCGGGCCACCTCGGTGTCGGTGAGGGCAGCGGTCAGCAGCGGCAGGTGCGCCGGCACCACCTTGGCCAGCCCGAAGCCGCCCGCGTCCCGGATCAGGTCGGTCAGGCCGTCGGCGCCGCCGGCCGGGCTGGCCCAGATCGTGCCGCCGGAGATCAGCGGCACGACCAGGCTGGTCACGGTCAGGTCGAACGCCAGCGAGGAGTGCAGCGGCGCACTGCCGCCGGTCTCGGCGGCACGGTACGCGCCGGCCGCCCAGAGCACGTAGTTGGCGAGACCACCGTGGGTCACGGCGACGCCCTTCGGCCGCCCGGTCGACCCCGAGGTGTAGATGATGTAGGCGAGCGCGTCACGAGCCGTCGGGACCGGCAGCGGATCCGCGACGCAGGCCGCCACCGACGCGGCGGTGCGGGGGTCGTCGACAGCGACCGCCCGGACCCGGGTGGCGGGCAGTTCGTCGAGCACGTCGCTGACACCGAGGACCAGCGCGGCACCGCTGTCGGCGACCATGAACGACACCCGGTTCGGGGGGTAGTCCGGGTCGATCGAGACGAAGGCCGCGCCGGCCTTCCAGACGGCCAGCATCGACTCCACCGCTGCCACGCCGCGCGGGAGGCACAGCGCGACCACCGACTCGACGCCGACGCCCTGGGCGACGAGGAACCGCGCCAGCCGGTTGGCCCGCGCGTCGAGATCGGCGTACGTCAGGCGCTCGTCGCCGCAGACCACCGCGACAGCGTCCGGGGAGGCTGCCGCCCGGGCGGCCACCAACTCGGGCACCAGGGCCTCGGGTAGCGCGACGGCGGTGTCGTTCCAGGTGTCGAGCAGCCGGATCCGCTCGTCGGCGTCGAGGACGTCGATGTGGGCGACCGGCTCGTCCGACTCGGCGCCGCGCAGCCAGTCCAGCACGGCGGTGAAGCGGCGGCAGACGTCCGCTTCGGCCAGGGACGGGTACGCCTCCCGGTTGACCTCGACGGTGACCTGGGTGCCCTCGGCTGAGGGGACGTCGAAGACATTGATGCGGACGCTGGGGACGGCGCCACTGGAGAGATTGAGCGCGGTGGTCGTGCAGCCGGCGATCTCGACCGGGAAGAGGAACGACACGAAGTTGAGTTCGAGGCCGAACAGGCCGTTGCTGTCCAGCAGTTTCAGGTCGCGCAGAATGTCCTCGTAGCGGTACCGCTGGCGGCGCAGCCCGTCGCGGACGGCCCGGGAGACCTGCCGGACCACGTCGCCGACCGGCATGTCGGGGCGGATCCGGCAGCGCACCGGCATCACGTTGGAGGTCATGCCGGGGATGGCGAGCGTCTGCCGGCCGTTGCGGCCACGCACGGGTACGCCGATCACCACGTCGTTCTCGCCGGTGGCCCGATGCCGGTACAGCGCCGCGGCCGTGATCATCAGGCCGCCCAGGCTGGTGCCGAGCCGGCGGGCGGCGGCCTTCAGTTCGACCGATGCCGCGCTGGGCAGGTTGTCGGTGTGGCGGGCGGCGGGGCCCGCGAGCCGCCGGCCCGACGCCACCTCGGCCCCGGCCGGCCGGGGCAGGTCGGCGAGGACGGCACGCCAGTACGCCCGATCGGCGGCGAACTCCTCGGAGGCCCGGTACTCGCGGTCGGCGTCCAGCAGGACGGTCACGGAGTCGGGGGCGCCCTCGGTCGGATCGGTACCGGCTCCGAGGGCGGCGTAGACGGTGGCGGTACGGCTGGCGATCAGGCCGCCGGCGTACCCGTCGGCGACGAGATGGTGCGCCCGCTGATACCAGAAGAAGCGGTCCTCGGCCAGCTTGATGAGCTGGAAGTTGCCCAGCGGCCCACCGTCGAGTTCGGGTGGCTGCGCCAGGTCCGCCCGCATCAGCCGGTCGGCGGCGGCCGGCGGGTCGACGTCGCCGCTGAGGTCGACGAAACCGGTGGGCGCCGGCCGGGCGTGGTCGACGTACTGTCGCGGGTCGCCGGCCACCGGTTGGAGGCGGATGGACAGCGTGTCGATCTCGCGGATCGCCCGCCCCATCGCCTCCACGAAGCGGGGAGCATCCAGCGGACCACGGATCTCGAGGTACTCCCCGACGTGGTAGACCGGGCTCTCGGGAGCGAACTGCTGGAGGTACCAGATGCCGAGCTGGCCAGCCATCAGTTCCCGGAGTTCACCCTCAGCTGCAGGCATCCGCACTCTCCCATCGCTCGACGAACGACCGGAACGGCGGGGCATGACGGCAATCTGGCTTCATCCGCTGCACCGTCTGGTCGTGACGTGGCACCACAACATCCGCCTCGCAGGGTGGGCCGCGAATCATGCTGCCGGTAGCCTTCCGCCGGCGCCAGATGACCAACAGCTGTTCAACTGCGTCGACTCGCCGGTTGAACCGGTATCGACGCCCCGCCACGGTGGTGGTGAGGTTTCGGCATGCCCGCCGAGTTGGAACCGCGCCCCACGATCAACCTGGTCGATCCCGACCTGTATCGCAACGGAGACCCATTCAGTCAGTGGCGGTGGCTGCGCGCACACGCGCCGGTCTATCGACACCCCGCGACCGAGCTGCCCGGTTTCTGGGCGCTGACCCGCTACGACGACGTACGAGCCGCCTACCGGGACCCGGAGACGTTCAGCTCCGCCAAGGGAATCCTGCTACGGCCGGCCGGACACGGGGAGGACCCTGGCGGGGGCCGGACGCTGGCGCTGACCGACCCGCCCCGGCACCGCCAGTTGCGCAACCTGGTCGACTCCTGGTTCGCGGTACGGGCGATGCGCAGCCTGGAACCGAAGCTAGAAAAGATCGCGCAGACGGTGGTCGATCGGGCGCTGGAGCTGGGCACCTGCGATTTCGTCACCGACATCGCCGGCCGGCTGCCGCTGTATGTCATCTGCGACATGATGGGCATACCGGAGGCCGACTGGGAGCTGCTCTACGGCCTCACCAGTCAGGCGTTCGGTGCCGGCGACGCGGGCAGCCAGCGGATCGCCCACCTGCAGATCATGTCCTACTTCGACGACCTGCGGATGGCCAAGGCGCGCAGGCCCGGTGAGGACTTGGTCAGCGTGCTGGCCACGGCGGAGATCGACGGTGAGCGACTACCTGCCGACGACGTGATCCTGAACTGCGACAACCTCCTGGTCGGCGGTACCGAGAACACCCGGATCGCGGCATCCGGCGGCATGCTGGCGTTGCTGGAGCACCCCGACCAGTGGGCGATGCTGGCCGCCGACCACGGCCTGCTGCCGTCCGCCGTCGACGAGGTCCTGCGGTGGACCTCCACGGCCACCCACATCGTGCGGACGGTCACTCGCCCGGTCGACATCCGGGGCACGACGCTGGCCGCGAACGATCTGGTGACCCTGTGGTTGCCGTCGGCCAACCGGGACGAGAGCGTGTTCGCCGACCCGGACCGTTTCGACGTCACCCGCAAGCCGAACCGGCACCTGGCGCTCGGTTTCGGCGAGCACTTCTGCGTGGGCAACGTGCTGGCCCGGGTCGAGCTACGGCTGCTCTACCAGGAGCTGATCAACCGGTCGGTGCGGATCGACCTGGCCGAGGAGCCCACGCTACTGCGCTCGATCGTGGTCAACGGCCCCGAGCGGATGCCCGTGCGTCTGCGTGGTTGAGCGCCCCGCCGGGCACGTCGACGAATCGAGCGCGGCACCCGCGTCGTCGGTCTTTCCGACCGGGCCGGGTGACCCGTGCGCTACCTTCCGCGCGATCAGTCGACGTGCGGCCCAAGGTCGCAGAAGTAGAGGCCGGGCAGCCTGGCGGACAGCTCGGTACGCAGCGCGACGGAGTCGAATCGATGCGAGAACGGCGCGACCGGGTTCACGCTGACCGCGGCGAGCACCGTCGGCTTCTGCACCTCGATTGACACGTTCTGCCGGCGGTACCAGTCGCTGGTGCGCTGGGCCAGGAAGACCTTGGAACTGTCCGTCACGACGAGGGACACCTTGCGGCCGCGCGCCGCGCGCCGGATCTCCTCGGCGAACGACTCGCACAGCGCGCCACTCAGCACGACGTGCCGTGCCCCGTCCGGCCCCGCCAACAATCGGCTCAGGTCGGCGCCGGCGCCGCCCAGGGTGAGCGCCCGGTCGACGGGCACGACCGCTCCGGAGCCGGTGATCGCGACGCTGCCCGCCGCTGTCGCGGCGGCGCCGTACACCGCCGAGTCGCCCGAACAGGGCAGGGCGAAGACCTCGGCCGCTGCGACAGTCTGCTCCACCACCTGCGCGAACTCGGTGTGCAGGGCGGCGCCGGTGGCCAGCAGCACCAGGTCGGCGACGGTCGGTGAGGAGGCCGCCCGACGGTTGATCGCGCCGTCGACGAGCACGATGTCGGCGCCGTGTTCCCGCATCGCCGCGGTCACTTCGGCGGTGCCACGGTTGGAGCTGGGGCCCGCCACCTCGACCGCGCCGCCGGCTGGCAGCCGGGCGATCATGGTCTGCCCGAGGGGCGTCGAGTAGCCCGTGCGGCTCACCACCTCGTACGGCAGCCCCGCGGCGCGCAGCAACGGCTCCGCCGTGGCGACCAGGCCACCCGGCGGTAGGGGGATGCGCGGCTTGGTGATCCGCGGGTCGACCACGTCGGTGGCCTCACCGTCGCGTCCCACCGAGGTCAGCCCGACGGTACGGTCGCGCCGGTGCAGCTCGGCCAGGAGCGCGACCAGGGTACGGGTCTTGCCCGTGTTCTTGGCAAGGCCGATGACCGCGACGCGCTGCGCCTCGGTGACAAGATCGGCCAGGTGGTGGGCGCTCACCCCGCGGTCGCGGTCGTCGAGGCGATGGCACGGCGGGCCACCAGCTCTTTGGCGATGTACGTGCCGACGTGGTCCGGGTAGGTGCCCTTGGAGAACCCGGCGTCGAAGCCCAACTCCTTGGCCAGCTCGTGGGAGACGCGCGGCCCGCCGCAGATCAACAGCGTCCGGTCCCGGATCCCCTCAGCCTCGGCGATCTCCACCAGCTCAGTGAGGTTGTGCAGGTGCAGATTCTGTTGGGTGACCGTCTGCGACACCAGGATGGCGTCGGCGTTCACCGCGATCGCCCGCTCCACCAGTCGGGCGTTGGGCACCTGGCTGCCCAGGTTGTGGACTTCGAAGCCGTGATAGGCCTCCAGCCCATGCCGGCCGTCGAGGCCCTTGAGGTTGAGCATCGCGTCGATGCCGACGCTGTGGGTGTCGGTGCCCGTGCTGGCGCCGATCACGACGACCCGCCGGCCGATCTGCTCCTCGATCAACCGATCGATCTCGTGCTCGGTGAGGTACTGGATGTCGAACGCGCCCTCGCGCAGGGTGGCGAAGTCGACCGACTGCCGACACTGACCGATCACCACGAAGTAGGTGTAGCCGTCGCAGAGCCGCTGGTAGTGCACCACCTCCGGCTCGGTGAGCCGCATCGTGCGGGCCAGTTCCAGGGCCGCGTGCCGGGCCGCCAGGCCGTACGGCACCGGGAGGGTGAAGGTCACCTGCACGAGGCCGTCGTTGAGGTGGTCACCGTACGGCCGGACTGCGGACAGGTCAGCGGTCTCACGCATCGAGGTCGACCCCCATCAGTTCCATGAACGGGTTGTAGTAACCGGTGTCGAACTCGACGATGCCCTCGGCGCCGCGGCCGTGGTCGTAGTGCCGGGACACGTTGCCGAAGTAGCCCTTGCCGATCGCGTCGAACAGCCCGATCTCGGCGATCTCCAGCAGCATCTGATGTGCCTCGGCGAGCACCTGCGCGGCACGGGTCTGGATGATGCCGCCGGGGCGGAACTCGATCTCGTCGCCGAGATCCCGGGCGAAGTTGGCCACGTAACGGGTGTTCTCCAACCCGAGGACGCGGTCGTGGATGTGCGGGGTGAAGACACCTTCGGTGGGTACGCCGATGGTCTGTATCTCCTGCTTGGTCGCGACCGTGACAAGGTTGAACAGGCTGTCGACGGCATGGGTGCGGAACGGGTTGCCGTTCATGTGCACGGTGGGCGGCATGTACTTGACCGGACAGTCCGGGAACAGCTCCCGGGTCAGTTGCGCCTGCGCCCACTCGTACAGGAGGCCGTTGGTGACGTCCGGGTGGATCTCGAAGGCGTTGCCGACACCGATCTGCTCGGGTGGCAGGCCACTGTCCCGGGCGAGGAAGTAATTGATCATCTGGGAGGCGACGACGGACGGCGCCGCGGTGACCGCGTCGGCGGTCCGCAGGTAGTTGTCCTCGCCGGTGTTGATGACGACTCCGAAGTAGCCGTTGATCATCCGGGAGAAGCGCTGGTCGATGAGCGTCCTGCGCAGGTTGATGTCCCGGTAGAGGATGCCGTAGAGGGCGTCGTTGACCATGTTGTCCAGGCCCTCGATGGCCCCCATGGCGGCGATCTCCGGCATGCAGAGGCCCGAACAGAAGCTGGAGAGCTTGACATAGCGGCCATTCGCCCGCGACCAACGGTCCAACGCCTCGCGCATGATGGCGAAATTCGCCTGGGTGGCGAAGGTGCCGCCGAACCCCTCGGTGGTCGGGCCGAAGGGAACGTAGTCCAGCAGGCTCTGCGCGGTGGACCGGATGACGGCGACGATGTCCCCGCCGTTCTCCGCGACGGCCTCCGCGTGCGCGACGTCCTCGTAGACGTTGCCGGTGGCCGTCAGCACGTAGGTCTCGACCGCGTCGGCGGTGCCGCCGTCCAGGCCGGCCCGGAACGTCGCACGCTCGGCCCGGGTGCCGCGGATCTTCTCCAGCGCCGCGGCGGCATGCTGTCGGATGGTCTGCCGAATCCGGTGGTCCTCGGCGAGGGGCAGGTGGTGAAGGTCGAGTTCGCCCGCGCCGACCAGCTTGGCGATCTCCAGCGGCTCGGCACCGGTGGCGATGATGGCGTTGCCGAGCCAGTAGGCCAGGCCCCTGGCCAGCCCGCCGTGCTCCTCGATCTGGTCGACGAGGACGTTCGGCAGCGGCACGTCGAGCGCGTCGACACCGTCCACACCGAGCAGACGGGCGATGGTGCGCTCCACCGACACGGTGGTCCTACCGGCGGTCCGTTTGCCAACGTCACGGGCGATTTCCGCAGCCACCTCACGGCACGAGTCGGCCAGGCCGACATCAAGGCCGAGCTTCGAACGCATGCACCCTCCCGGGGCAGATCGAGGAGACGCCATCAGCACAGTGCGCGGCTGTCCGGCGACGAGTCGCCGACGTCCCCGCGGTGCACCAGGGCCGGGGCGCACGGGTTGTCAGCCCGGCGCCCCGGAAACGCAGTGGATCCGGCCGGACCTCAGCCGTTGCCCTCCATGGCCTTGATCAGGCTCTTCGGGCGCATGTCGGTCCAGTTCTTCTCGATGTAGTTCAGGCAGTCCTGTCGACCCGCCTCACCGAAAACCGTTTCCCAGCCAGCGGGGACTTCGATGAAGACCGGCCACAATGAATGCTGCCCCTCGTCGTTGACGAGTACCAGATAGTTGGCGTCGGGGTCTTCGAACGGATTCGTCACTGTGCAGTCTCCTCTTCACCGCGAACTGATCGCCGAAGCGACAATTCAGGGACGTCGCCGACGACTATGGGCCATCTGCCGAGGCCGATCAATCGTGTGGACGCGTGCGGGCGAACACCTGGCAGACGCTCCGACGGCGCTGTTCAACTGACGAGCAGGGGCAATTGAACGACACGGCCCGCCGCAGTCGTGCCCGCCCGCTTGAGTGGCTCATTACCACGTCCACGGACGTTTCGGCACCGCTGAAAGCGATCGGCATCCAGGAGCCGCATCCCTCTTGCCGTCGTCGTCAGAGAGGAATCAGCATGAGCAGCAAGCCAGAGGTAACTGTCCGTCAGCACATTCGGGATGGCTTCGTTTTCGAGACTCGTTCGGTCGTCGGGCGGGTGTCCGATGCTGTCCCTGTCCTGCTGGTGGGGGGCGCGTTCCAACGCAAGGAGTCGTGGGGCAGGCTGGAGCAGTTCCTCCTTGAGGCGCGGCCCGTCATCACCGTGGATCTGCCCGGTTCAGGGTCGGCGGACACCCTGCCCGCCGACTACGACACCGACTTCCTGGTCGACACCCTCCGTCAGGGACTCGACGAACTCGGTGTGACACACGTCGACATGGCCGTCGGCTCCTACGGGGCGATGATCGGATACCGGATGGCCCAGCGTCATCCCGAACTGGTCGGCCACCTCGTCGTCCTGGCCTGTCTGACCTCGATCCCGGATGCCATCCGTCCAGCGGTCGAACACAGCCTGACGCTGCTGCGGGAACAGCGCATGGAAGAGTTCGCGGCGGCGACGGTGGCGCTGTTCATGTGCCCCGACACCGACCGGACCGTCGTGCACCGCGTCGGGGTCGACCGGATCCTCAATCGCCGCTTCAGCACCATCACGGCGGACGAGGCCGAGAAGTACGTGCAGAACACCCTGCGCCTGATGGCCCGCGATCACCTCGAACCCGAGCCGGCGATCCGGACCCCCTTGCTTGTCGTCACCGGTGAACACGACACGTACACCCCGCCCGAGATCTCGCGGCGGGTCGCCCGGACCAGCCCGCACGGCGTCTTCGCCCTGATCGCCGACGCGGACCACATGGTTCACCTGGAACGACCGCGCGAAACCGCCGACCTGTTCCTCGCTCACTTCGAGGAGCGGCCGATCGAGGAGTTGCCGTTCGTCCGGGTCTGCGAGCGGGCCGGCGGTGCGCCGGCCCGGGTAAGCGCCTGAACGACAGCACGGCCCGGCCGGCAAGGGCCGGCGGATGGTCGTTGCCATCTGTCCTACCGGTCCTCGCCGGCTGCCGTCAGTGGGATGTCACCGCCACGCCGACCGGCCCTACCGAGGCGGCACCCGGAAGACGTAGTTGTTGACGCGATCGTGCACCCGATCGGTCGCGTGCCAGCCGTTGCGCCACGAATACATGGTGTACCCACGCTCGCGCAACCACTTCACGATGTCGTCCGGTCCGTACTCGTACCGGGCCGTGTGCCGTTCCTCAATCTCCATGTACATCTTCGGCAGGTACTTCTCGACGGTCTGCACACCGCCGTGAAGCACGTGCAGCTCGCCACCCTCGACGTCGATCTTGAGAAAATCGAGCCTGGTGAGACCGACTTTCTCCGCCAGGCCGTCGAGCGTGAGCACGTCGACCATGACGTCGGCGTGGTGGGTGAACTCGTCGTTGGAGCCGACGCCCTGCGAGTGCCAGTCCAGGAATGAGCGGCTCGTCGCCGCCCCGCCTGGGCCGAAGGGCACCCGCATCGCCATCCGGCCCGGCTCGGCACCCAACGCGATCGGATGATACCGCACATTGGGCCGCTCCTTGGCGGCCAAGACCCGGGTCCACAGCGGGTGCGAGAACGACAGCGGTTCCACACTGTGCACCAGCCCGCTGGGGCCGACGAGGTGGGAGAGCGCCTGCGTGTAGACGCCCGCGGCGGACCCGACGTCGATGCATACGTCACCGCGCTTGACAAGCGTACGCATGGTCGGCAGCTCATTGTCCAGGAAGCGCGTGTGACGGGCAACCAGGTTGGTCAGGGCGTGGGTGAGGGCCGGTCGGTTGAGGCCGGGCATCCAGTTCTCCGCAACATTCAGGGGTCGTGAGATCACGCACGACACTAGACAATCGTCTACCGGAGCGGCACCCCCCGGGGGCTTACGCCCCCGGGTGACATCTCCGCGAGGGTATTCATCACCGGGTGGATGCCCAGACCATCGGTCGTACGGCACTGCCGGCGGGTGACTTCCACCCTCCCGTAGAAATCTCCGCGGCCGCCTTTCGTCCGCCCGGGAACCGCCACCGCGGACCCGGCCGCCGGGAAGGCCGCCCGCCCCGGACTGCTGGCCCTACTCCGGCAGTCCACCCCAACGCGCCCGGTGTCGACCGACCGGGGTGGCCGCTGTCCCGGCCCAACCCGGTGGCGGTGCGCCGCTTCTTCTCCGATCTCGTCCCCGCCGAGGGTGCGGAGCTCGCCCGCCGCCACCCCGACGTCGTCGGGCAGCTCGAGGGTGCGCCACCGGCACTGCGATACGCCGCGAACCGTCAACAGATGCGCCTCGGGCCGTACCGTTCGTGGGAGGGGCAGTACCTGTTGTTCGACGAGGACGCCGGCCGGATAGCTGTAGTGTACGGCGACCTGTGCCATGCCGACCGGATCGCCGTGCTGGTGCCGGGTGCCAACACCCGGGTCGGTCGACTTCCGCCGGGGCCTGGGCGGGCGGGCACACCGGGCACCGGCACCCTGGCGGCCGTGGCCGCCGGTGTCGGCGGCAGCGCCTCAGCGGGACGTGGAGACCAACCCCATCTCGTAGGCAATGATCACCAACTGCACCCTGTCGCGGGCGTCGAGCTTCGTCAAGAGTCGGCCGACATGGGCCTTGGCCGTGGCCACACTGATCCACAACTCGCTGGCGATCTCGCTGTTGGCCTTACCCTGACCGATCAACGTCAGCACCTCGCGCTCCCGCTCGGTGATGATGTCGGCGCTGCGGCTCGGAACGGGCGGCGGGGCGGACTGCGGACCCCGGACGAACTGCTCGATCAGCAGCCGGGTCGCCCGCGGCGCCATCAGGCCCTCACCGGCGGCGATCACCCGGATGGCACTGAGAATCTCGTCGAGTCCGGTGTCCTTGACCAGGAAGCCGCTGGCACCGGCGCGCAGCGCGGCGTACACGTACTCGTCGTCGTCGAACGTGGTGAGGATCAGTACCCGGGGAGCGTCGGGGCCGGCCATCACGCGCCGGGTCGCCTCGATGCCATCCATGCCCGGCATCCGGATGTCCATCACCACCACGTCCGGCCGCGTCTGGCTCACCACGGCGACCGCCTCGTCGCCGGTGCCGGCCTCCCCCACAGTCGTCAGGTCGCCGCTGTCGACGATGAGGATCCGTAACGCGCTCCGGATCAACGGCTGATCGTCGACCAGCACCACGCGGACGGTCATCGGACGGGAACCAGTGGAATCCGGGCCTCCACCCGGAACCCACCTTCGGGGCGAGGGCCGGCATCGAACTCCCCGCCGAGCAGGCTGACCCGTTCCCGCATCCCGACGATGCCGAAGCCGGTGCCCGTGCCGGCCGCGCCGCGGCCATCATCGATCACCTGGATGGACAACTCGTCCGGTCGCCGGTCGACGACGACCTCGCAATGCCGTGCATCGGCGTGCCGTACCACGTTGGTCACCGCTTCCTGAATTATCCGATACGCGGACAGGTCGATGTCCGACGGCAGGGGTGAATCTGCGCCGCGCGACCGGACCTCCACCTGCACGCCGAGGGCCCGGGACCGCTCGGCCAACTGGTCGAGGTCGCTCAGGCGCGGCGCCGGATCCAGTGGTGCAGAGCCGGAGCTCAGGTCGGCACGACGCAATGAACCGAGCATCCGGCGCAGACTCACCAGCGTCTCCCGGCCAGTCTGCTCGATCTCGGTCAGCGCGTTGCGGGCCTCCTCCGGCTGGGTGTCGAACACCCGTCGAGCCATGCCGGCCTGCATCGCGACCACCCCCACACAGTGCGCGACCACGTCGTGCAGCTCCCGGGCGATCCGTAGCCGTTCGGCCTGTACCGCGCTCGCCGCGGCCTCGACCCGCTGCGCCTCGGCGAACAACCGGCGCTGCCGCGCCGAGTTGCCGACCATCCAGGCGACCGTCACGGCGAGGAGATTCTGTGTCACCCGCTCGTTGAGGTCCGCCGGACTGATCTGCAACGCGACCGCTACCGTCAGCTGCACGACCAGCACGAAGGCCGCGGTGGCCACCGAGATCCGCCGGTTCCGGAAAGCCGCGACATAACCGACCGCGACGTCCAGCGCGGCGGTCTGGATGGTGCGTAGCACGCTGTGGAACTGCGCGTCGTAGATCACCGCCGAGGACGTCAACAGCTCCACCAACGCCACGTCGAGCAACATCACCGCCAGCGCGACGAACGGGCGGCGACGCAGCCCGACGACCGGCAGCGCCATCAGCAGGCTGGGCACGATGAAGCGGAGGCCAAGGGGCCAGTTCGCCGGATTGCCGGTCTTCACCCAGAGGAACAGCAGCAGGGGTGAGAGGGCGCAGCTGCCCCAGACGAGCCAGGAAGGGGACCGCCCCAAGACCCTTTTGGGCAGCTGAGCAGGGGCAACGACCGACATGGGCCGATCCTATCCGGCCCCGTCAGCCGTCATCATCAGTCCGCGGACCTAAGCCAGTGGTCTAACCCGGGCACCTCAGTGTCATCGACGGACCGATGACAATCACTGCCCGTCTTTGACACCGTCAGAGGTATGCACCGACTTGTCGACCAGTCCGGCGTGAATACCGCAGGTCTCGTCACCGACGTCCGGATCGGCACCGACCGGAGACAGCGGTGACCCGTCCTGTTCCCCGCCGCTGGCGCAGGAGCCTGCTCACCGGGCTGACCGGCGTCCTGATATCTCTCGCACCGACCGCCGCCAACCTGCTTCCACCGTCCGGCGCCGTGCGGGTGACCCCGCCGGTGGGCGCCGCGGCCTGGCTCGCCGATCCCCGACACCTGCCCGACCCGACGCGTGCCGAGCCGGCCGAGATCCGGGCGTTCCTCGCCTCCCTCGATGCCGAGGAGCAGCGTGGACTGGCGGCCGCGTACCCGGGTGTGGTCGGAAATCTGGACGGCGCTCCGCCGGGTTTGCGGTACGAGGCGAACCGGCGGGCGATGGCGCTGGCGGGTCCGCCGTACGGGGACCGGGCCGGACAGTACCTCCTGTTCGACCCCCGAGGGCAGGGCCAGGTCGCCCAGGTCTTCGGCGACCTCGACCACGCGGATCGAATCGCCGTCCTGGTGCCCGGGGCCGGCAACCGAGCTGGCAACTTCTGGCGTGGCGTCGGCGGCAAACCCGCACGGTCCCCCTCGACGCAGGGCCAGGACCTGTACCACTCCGCGCATGGCTACCAGGTACCGGCGGAGAGCTTCGCGGTCGTGGTCTGGCTGGGATACGACGCCCCGGACGGGGTGGACCTCTCCGCCGCGCGTGAGGATCTGGCCGAGACCGGAGCGGCCGCCCTGGAGCGCTTCGTAGCCGGCTTGACCCTGCTCCGTCCGCAAGCCACGATCGCCCTGCTCGGCTACAGCTACGGATCGACGGTGATCGGCCTCGCAGCGCACCGGCTGCCGGTCCAGGTGACCGACATAGCGGCCTTCGGCAGCCCGGGCATGGGGGTGGACAGGGCAACGGATCTGGGTACCGAGGCACGCGTCTGGGCCGCGCTCTCCCCGCGCGACAACATGCGCTGGGTGCCGAGTGCCCGCCTGCGCGGCCTCGGCCACGGCACCCAGCCGGCCACACCGGGATTCGGGGCCAGTATCTTCCCCGCCGACGACGTTCCGGACCACGATCACTACCTGGCGGTGGGAACGCGGTCGCAGGCCAGCCTCACCTCGATCGCACTGCTCGGCACCGACGCACGGGAGACACCATGACCGATACCGGTAGACGGCCCATCCCGGGTGTGGCACCTGAGCGGACAGACGGAACGTCGACACCGGCCCATCGCGACCATACGGTGGACGCGCTGCGGGCTGTCGCCATCCTGGGCGTGGTGCTCGGGCACTGGATGGTCTCCGCGATCGTCAGTGACCCCTACCTGCCGTCGACGCTGCACGGCGAGAGCCCGTTGTCGTACGTCCCGCAGTTCGCGCCGGCGAGCTGGTTCCTGCAGACCCTCGGGCTGTTCTTCTTCGCCGGCGGTTACGCGGCCGCCCGGTCGCGGCGGCGGGCGAAGGCGGACCCGACCGGCACGCGGGAGGGCCACCGGGGCCGCTGGGCGCGGGTGCCACGGCTGGGCGCGCGGTACCACCGTCTGGTCCGGCCGCTGCTGCTGTTCGCCGCGGTGTGGGTGCCGGCTCTGCTGCTCCTGGACGCCATCGACGCACCCGCGAGAACCCAGCACGTCGTCACGTCGCTCGTCACCCATCCCCTGTGGTTCCTGCCGGTGTACCTCGCACTGGTGGCGCTCACCACGCCGTTGATCAAGCTCGTGGCCCGGTGGGGGCTGTGGTCGATCCTGCCGGCGATCTGCGTCGTCGGGATCACCGACGGGTTGCGCGCCAACGGTCTGCCGCTCGGGTGGAAGATCGCGGTCACCGTGATCGGCTGGTCGGTGCCCTATCTGCTGGGTATCGCGATGGCCGAGAACCGACTGCCCCGGTATGCGGGCGCGGGCCTGCTGGCCCTCGGCGGCACGGCCGGGGCGCTTCTGGTGCTCGTGGTCGGGTATCCCGCCAGCGCCGTCGGCGTTCCCGGGGACCGGTGGTCCAACCTCGACCCGCCGTCGCTCTTCACAGTGTCACTGGCGTTCGCCCAACTCGGGGTATTCCTGCTCCTGCGGGCGAGGCTGGCCGGACCGCTGCGTCGCCCCCGGCTGGCGAGGACGGTCACCCTGCTGAACCGGACTGCGATGGAGTTGTTCTGCTGGCACCAGACCGCGATGTTGCTGGTGGTCTTCGCGGGCCTGCTCGTGGGCCGGCATCTGCCCGGCCTGCTCGACACACCCGACGGCCGGTGGCTGCTGCACCGCCTGGTGTGGGTGCCGCTGTTCCTGCTGACCCTGGCCGGCCTGGTGGCGGTCTTCCACCGGGCTTCGCCGCGACACCCGCCGACCGGGGGTCGGACGAGCTGGGCGCGTCGGCGACGACACCGAGACCTCGACAGAACGGGGAGCCCTTCCCTCCAGGGGAGCATGAGCGCGCGCTGCCCGGTGGCGGCCGGCGCGGGTAGCGGGAACGATCGCGGGCTCGGTGACGGCCCTCGATGCGCGTACCGCTGTCGTACAACCGGGGTGGTCCGCAGTTGGACACGTCCGTGCGGCGGCCCCGCCGGACCGATCGGCAGGCGGCGCCATTGCCCCCGCGATGGCATTCGCGCGTGTTCCGTCGCAGACGGGTTCGGTTCGCCGGCGTAAGATGATCGCGCCATGCTTCGCCGCGTGATCCCCGACCATCGGGTTCCCGGGCGTGGTGGAAGTGGTGAATCCTGACCACCTGGGGAGGGCAGTGGGAGATCGTCATCCTGGGGCCAGGGAATAGGCCCCCGACAAGCCCGGGCAATGGCGTCGGGTCCGCCCGTCGGGAGATGCTGGGTAATAGTGCGGAAGTCTGTGGGAATGGACGCGTGTTCAGATACGGGATTTGGACAGGGCGTCACGTAGTGCGTCACCGAAGGACCCGTAGGTCCTTCACCGCCAACCGGTTCACCTGCGTGAACCCGGATGGCAACCTTGTCGGTAGGCGTTCAGGCGTTTGAGCATACGTGGTGGTGTGATGTCTTCTGTGGGTAAGATCATCCGATTCGATGATGTGCGTGGCTATGGGTTCATCGCCCCGACGGGCGGCGGTGAGGACGTCTTCTTCCATGCCAACGACTTCGGCGAGCAACGCCAACTGGTGCGGATCGGCCTGCCGATCGAGTATGACGCCGTAGATGGCGACCGCGGGCTGCGCGCCCGGTCGGTCCGAGTTCTGGAGACGGCCGAGACACCGCCCGCGTCACCCAATGGAGACGAGATCCGATCTCGGGTCCGCACGGACGGCGACGAAGAGATGTGCGACGTTCTCGCATCCGCCGAGTTCGTCGGGGCCGTGACCGAGATGCTCCTGCAGTGCGCGCCGTCGTTGACCGGCTCCCAGATCATCGAGGTACGCAAGAGGTTCATCGAGTTCGGCCGGTCCCACGGTTGGGTGGACGGCTGACGCGCGGCGTGCCCCGCGTCAACGCGTAGGCGACGGCTGGTCCCGGGCACCGTGGCCCGGGACCAGCCGTCATCGGCGTTCGTGCCCTCACCAGCAGGAGGTTGGCCGCCAGCAGCAGGCGGCGCCCAGGTGAGGGCGCCACACCTGCCCGGCTGGCGTCGACCAGGTGCCAGACCGGCCCGCCGCGGTGCGTGCCGCTCCGGCCTCCGACCACGGGTCAGCTGCTGGCCGCGTCCCCGTTCCGACCCAACCACCTCGCGGCGGCGGCCCACATCTGGCCCAGCATGGCCGGAGTGTTCAGGTCCTCGTGCCCGCAGGGCAGTCGGACCTCGCTGATCTCGCCGGTGATGTACGGCTTCCACAACTCGCCCGTCGGCGCGCCCTCCGGGATGTTCCGGTCGGCGACGACCAGCAGCGCGTCGCCGTCGAACCGGCCGTACTCGTGGGCGTTGATGCAGGTGAAGTTGTTGCGCCAAAGGACGGCGAAGCGGCGCAGCTCCTCGTCGGGAGCGTTGCCGAGCACGGCACCGGCCTCCTTGCGCACGACTTCGGTGAGCGCCGCGAGCTGGGTCTCCTCGTCGGGTGCGGGCTCGTCGCCGATAACCGCCTGGATTCCCGGGTCCTTGGGGTACTGGTCAAGGATGATCAGCGCTCCGACGGTCTCACCGGCGGCCTGTAGCTGCACGGCGATCTCCTGGGCGAGCACGCCGCCGTAGGACCAGCCGAGCAGGTGGTACGGCCCGGTGGGCTGCACCGAACGGATGTGCTCGAGCGACACGGTGGCGGCATCGCGCAGGGACGTCGACAGCGGGCGCTTGCCGTCCAGACCTGGCGCCTGCAACCCGTACAGCGGGGTGTCCTTCGGCACGAACCGGGAGAGCGGGCTGTAGCTCCAGCTGAGCCCGCCGGCGGGCGGCAGGCAGAAGACCGGCGGCTGATCACCCTTGGTCCGGATAGGCAGCAGGACGTCCAGCCCGTCCGCCATCGTGGACAGATCCATCCGTTCGATGAGCGCGGCGACCGTCGGCGCAACGAAGAGATCGCGTACGGCGAACGTCAGGCCCCGTTCGCGCAGCAGCTCCGCCCAGCGCACCGCGAGCAACGAGTGCCCGCCGAGGGCGAAGAAGTCGTCGTGGGCCCCGACCTTCGGCACGCCGAGCACCTCGGCGAACACCTCGCACAGGGTGTCCTCGATCACCGCGTCGCTGCGAGTGCGGGCAACGTCGCCGGTGTCGTACTCGGGCCGCGGCAGCGCCTTACGATGCAGCTTGCCGTTGGGCATGAGCGGGAACCGGTCGAGAACCACGATCGCGGCCGGCACCATGTACCCCGGCAGTCGATCCTGTGCCGCGGCGCGGACCAGCTGCCCGAGTTCCGGATCGACGTCCCGACCGTCGGCCGGGACGACGTAGCCGACGAGCCTCCGGTCCCCCGGGGTGTCCTCCCGCAGCAGCACGGCGCTCTGCCCGACACCCTCGTGGGCGGCGAGCACCGCCTCGATCTCGCGCAGCTCGACCCGGAACCCGCGTACCTTCACCTGGTCGTCGGCGCGGCCCACGAAGGAGAGCTCACCGTCGGCGCTCCAGCGTACGAGGTCGCCGGTGCGGTACATCCGCTCGCCAGCGTCGGCGTACGAACGCGCGACGAACCGCTCGGCGGTGAGCCCCGGCCGGCCGAGGTAGCCGCGGGCCAGCCCGTCACCGGCGATGTAGAGCTCGCCGGCCACTCCGGGCGGCACCGGGGCAAGGTGCGCGTCAAGCACGTAGACCTGTGTGTTGCCGACCGGTCCGCCGATCGCGGAGATGTCGACCGCGTCCGTCGTGGTGTGCCGTGCGGTCGACCAGACCGTCGTCTCGGTCGGGCCGTAGAGGTTGTCGAAACCGCCAGCGCGCTCCACAAGCGTGCGGCCGAGGTCCGTGGGCAGCACCTCGGCACCGACCATGACCCGGACGCCGGTCCAGTCGACGGGATCGTCGGTGTCGGCGACGAGGCCACGCCAGAGGCTGGGAGTCGCGTGGACGATGGTGGTCCCGGAGTCACGGACGAGCCGGCGCAGCTCCCACGGGTCGAGCACCTGGTCCTGCGAGGCGAGCACGATCCGCGCACCGGTGACGAGCGGCAGGTAGAACTCGAAGCCGGCCATGTCGCACCCGACGGTGCTCACCGCCAGGAGCCGGTCATCGACGCTCAGGCGGAACCGGTCCTGCATCGCGACGAGGAAGTTCTCAATGGCGCGATGTTCGACGAGGACGCCCTTCGGCCGCCCGGTGGAGCCAGAGGTGTAGATCACCCACATCGGGTGTTCGGGGCGCAGCGCCACGCCCAGCGGGGCTGGATCGCGCCCGGCCAGGTCGGCGGCGACGTCCGGAGCGTCCACGAACACCACCGGAACGCCGCCGGCGGAGTCGACGCCGAAGCCGCTCAGGTGATCGCGCAGTTCGGTGCTGGTGAGCAGGCACACGACACCCGCGTCGGCGATGACGTAGGCGGTGCGGTCCGATGGGTAGGCCGGATCGATCGGCAGGTACGCGCCGCCGGCCTTGATGACACCGAGCAACGCGACGATCAGGTCGTCGGTCCGCTCGAAGACCGTGGCGACGATCGACTCCGGGCCGACACCGCGTTCCACGAGGTACCTCGCGAGCCGATTCGCCCGCGCGTCGAGCTGTGCGTACGTCAGCTCGACGGCGGCGAACACCACCGCGGTGGCGTCCGGCGTCCGCGCCGCCTGCGCCTCGAACAGTGCGACGACGGTATCGCCCGACCGGTCGAGGGCGGTGTCGTTCCAGTCGCGCAGAACCTGGTGGCGTTCGGCCTCCTCGAAGAGGTCGACGGCACCGAGGCGCAGCGCCGGGTCAGCGGCGAGCATTCGCAGCAACTGGGCCCACCGCTCGGCGATGCGCTCCACCGAGGCGGCCTCGAACAGGTCGACGGCACCGGTGAGCCGGCCGACGAGTCCGGCCGGTGCGCCGTCCGCCGTGCGGGTCTCGGCCATGCTGAAGTCCAGGTCGAACTTGACCGTCGCCGCACCGCCGGGCGCTCCCCGGCCGCTGTCGACATCGGACAGGTCGACGGTGACCTCCGCGGTGTTCTCCAGCAGCAGCATCACCTGGAACAGCGGGTGGCGGGCGAGCGAGCGCGTGGGCGCCAGCTCCTCGACGAGCCGCTCGAACGGCACGTCCTGGTTGCCGAACACGGCCAGGCTGGTCTCTCGTACCCGGCGCAGCGTCTCGCCGAACGACGGGTCGCCCGACAGGTCGGCACGCAGGACGAAGGTGTTGACGAAGTAGCCGACGAGCCCGTCGAGCGCCTCGTCGGTACGTCCCGCGATGGCCGAGCCGATCGGAATGTCGTCGCCAGCGCCGAGCCGGGACAGCAGGGTGGCGAGCGCCCCGTGCAGGACCATGAACAGCGTCACGCCCTCGGTGCGGGCGATCTCCATGAGGCGGGCGTGCACCTCGGCCGGGATGTGCACCGGCACGGCGTGGCCCCGATGACTCGCGACCGCCGGGCGGGGCTTGTCGAATGGCAGCGACAGCTCCTCGGGGGCACCGGCCAACGCGTCGCGCCAGTGGGCGACCTGCCGGGCGATGACGCTGCCCGGGTCGGCGATGTCGCCGAGCACCTCGTGCTGCCACAAGGCGAAGTCGGCGTACTGCACGGGCAGCGGCGCCCAGTCGGGGGCGCGGTGTTCGCTGCGCGCGGCGTAGGCGGTGGCGAAGTCGCGGGCCAGCGGCGCCCACGACCAGCCGTCCGTGGCGATGTGGTGCACGACGACGACGAGGAGGTGTTCGTCGGGGCCTTCGGTGAAGAGCCAGGCGTGCAGCGGCACGTCGGTGGACAGGTCGAGTTCGTTCGCCTCGGCGAGCGCGACGGCGGCAGTGGCTTCGATCGGGTGGGTGACGGTGGTCAGCAACGGCGGGAGGTCACGCACGTCGCGGATCAGCTGGTACGGCTCGCCGTCGACGACCGGATAGACGGTACGCAGCACCTCGTGCCGGTCGAGGACGTCACGCAGGGCGGCCTCGACGACCTCCGGGTGCACCGTGCCGGTGAGCCGGACGGACCTACTGATGTTGTAGGTGGAGGTGCGCCCCTCCAGCTGCGCGATGAACCACAGCCGCCGCTGTCCGTAGGAAACCGGTACCCGGTCGGGCCGTGGCCGGGGGGTGAGCGGTGCGCGGGCCTCGTCCGCCTCGGCGAGCCGGGCCAGCAGCCCGGCCGGCGTCGGTGACTCGAACAGAACCCGGACCTCGACCTCGACGCCGAGCAGTGTGCGAATCCGGCTGATGAGACGCACGGCGAGCAGGGAGTGGCCGCCGAGGGAGAAGAAGTCGTCGTCGGGCCCCACCATGGGCAGGCCCAGCACCTCGGCGAACGCGACGCGCAGAATCTCCTCCCGCACGTCGGTCGAGTGTCGGCGGGCATCGGCGGTGGCGGTCAGGCCGAGGGCCGGTAGTGCCTTCCGGTCGAGCTTGCCGTTGCTGGTGAGCGGCAGGGCGTCGAGCACGACGACGACCGGCACCATGTGGGCGGGCAGCCGGGCGGCCACGAACGTCGACACCGAGCCCGGCAGGTCGTCCTCGGCGTCCTCGCTGACGACATAGGCGACGATGCGCTGCTCACCGCCGTCATCCGTACGGGCGACGACGGCGGCCTGATCGACCTCGGGATGGGCGGCGACGACGGCCTGCACCTCGCCCAGCTCGACACGGTAGCCGCGGATCTTGACCTGGTCGTCGGTGCGGCCCCGGAACTCGATCTGCCCGGCGGTGTTCCAGCGGGCGCGGTCACCGGTCCGGTACATCCGGCCGCCACCGTCGTAGGGGCAGGCGACGAAACGTTCCGCGGTCAGCCCCGGGCGTCTCACATAGCCGCGGGCTACTCCCGGGCCGCTGATGTAGAGCTCACCGGCGACGCCGACGGGGACCGGCCGGAGCGCGGCATCGAGGACGTACGCGCGGATGTCACCGATGGGCGTGCCGATCGGGACGGTGTCGCCCGGCTCGAGCCGGGTGGTGAGGACGCCGATGGTGGTCTCGGTGGGACCGTAGTGGTTGTAGACGGTGCCCTTGGCGAGGAGCTCGCGGACCCATGCGAGGTCGGCCGCCTCGCCGCCGAGGACCAGGGCGCGCCGCGGCATGACGTCGGCGCCGGCCGCGGTGAGGGCGGCGAGGTGGGACGGCACGGCCTTCAGGTAGTCGATCGCGTTGTCCCGCAGGAACGCGTCCACCTTCACCGGGTCGGTGACCACGTCCTCGGACGGGATGTGCAGCTCGCCACCGCGGGTGAGGCTGGCGAACAGAATGGTGTTGCCCAGGTCGGTGATCTGCGCCTGCAGCAGGGCGTAGCGGCCACCTTCTGGCGCGAAGCCGAGCCGGTCCGGGACGGAGGCGACGTAGTTGGCCAGGGCCCGGTGGCTCACGGCGACGCCCTTCGGGCGACCCGTCGAGCCGGAGGTGTAGATGACGTAGGCGGTGTTGTCGGGGTGGACCGTGGCATGCGGCGTCGTCTCGGCGCAGCGGGCGAGGATCCCGTCGTCCAGGGCGACGATCCGCACCCGGCCGGCGGGCAGTTCGTCGAACAGGTCATGGTCGGTGAGGACCAGCACCGCCAGGCTGTCCTTGAGAAGGTGCGCCATCCGGGCGACCGGTTGATGGGCGTCGACTGGCAGGTACGCCGCACCCGCCTTCCAGACGCCGAGGATCGCGGCGACCATCTGCACGCCGCGCGGCAGGCACAGCCCGACGACGGTCTCCGCACCGACGCCCTGGGCCCGCAGATAGTTGGCAATGCGGTTGGCCCGTGCGTCCAGCTCGCCGTACGTGGTCGGGGTCCCGTCGACGACGACGGCGACCGCGGCGGGATCCTGCCGAGCGAACAGCTCAAGGATCGGCGTCGGCTCGGCGGGGACCGCGGTGTCGTTCCAGGTCCGCAGAACAGTGGCCAGTTCGTCGTCGCCGAGGATCTCCACGGCGTGCACCCGCAGCTGCGGGTCGCTGGTCACGGCGTCGAGGACCCGCGCCCACCAGGTGGCGATCCGCTGCGCCCAGGGCCGGTCGAACAGGTCCGCGGCGACGGTGACGGTGCCGTGCAGGCCGGCGGGGGCGCCGTCGCGGTCGAACACCTCGCCGACGAGCACGTCGAGGTCGAACTTCGCCGTCGACGTGCCGCCCTCCCGGCCCGACACCACCACGCCCGGCAGGTCGAGGGCGGCCTCCACGGTGTCCAGTTTGGTGAGCACCACCTGGAACAGCGGATGCCGGGCAACGGACCGGGTCGGGGCAAGTTCCTCCACGAGCCGCTCGAACGGCACGTCCTGATGTTCCGCGTCAGCCAGCACCCGCGACCGTACCCGGAGCAGCAGCTCGGCGAAGGTTGGGTCGAGGGACAGGTCGGCGCGCAACACGATTGTGTTGACGAACAGGCCGACAAGGTCGTCGAGGGCGTCGTCTGAACGCCCGGCGTGCGCCGACCCGATCGGTACGTCCGTGCCGGCGCCGAGCCGGGACAGCAACAGGGCGAGGGCGGCCTGCATGACCATGAACACGGTCACGCCCTGCGCCCGCGCCAGCGCGATCATCCGGGCATGGACCTTGGCGGGAACGTCGATCGGCACCACGTGCCCGCCGTGGCTGGCCACCGACGGACGCGGCCGGTCGAACGGCAACGCCAGCTCCTCCGGGACGCCCGCCAGGGCCTGCCGCCAGTAGGTGACCTGCTGCGACAGCAGACTGCCCGGGGCATCCTCGTCGCCGAGGACACGTCGCTGCCACAGGGTGTAGTCCGCGTACTGGACGGGCAGCGCCGCCCAGCCCGGTGCCCGACCGGCGAGCCGGGCCGCGTACGCCGTGGAGAAGTCCCTGGCCAGTGGGGCCATCGACCAGCCATCGGCGGCGATGTGGTGCACGACGACGACGAGCACCGCCTCGTTGAACCACCAGGCCCGGATCGGCACCTCGCGCTGCATGTCGAACGGGTGCGCCGCCGCCTCCGCGACGGCCGCGTCGAGGTCCGGCACGTCGGCGACGGTGACCGACCAGTCGAGGGCGTCCATGTCGATCACGTGCTGGTAGGGCTCGTCCCCCATGGTCGGGAACATCGTCCGAAGCACCTCGTGACGGCCGATGACGTCCCGCAGCGCGGCCTCGAGCACCTCCGGGCGTACGCCTTCGAGGTCGAGCACCACCGGCATGTTGTACGAGGGGTTCCGCCCCTCCAGCCGGTTGATGAACCAGAGCCGGCGTTGGGCGTACGACAGCGGCACCCGGCCGGCGCGTTCGGTGACGGTCAGGGGTGCGCGGGCCTGGTCGGCGCCGGTGAGTCGGGCGGCCAGGCGCGCCGGCGTCGCCGCGTCGAACAACGCCCGCAGCGGTACCTCGACCCCGAGGAGGGTCCGGACCCGGCTGATCAACCGCACCGCCAGCAGGGAGTGACCGCCGAGAGCGAAGAAGTCGTCGTCGACACCGACGTCGTCGAGCCCCAGGATCTCCGCGAACGCCGCGGACAACAGCTCCTCGCGCGGATTGGCCGGCGCGCGTCCGCGTCCCGTGCTGAACTCCGGCGCCGGCAACGCCGCGCGGTCGAGTTTTCCGTTGGCAGTCACCGGCAACGCGGGAAGGACCACCACCGCGGTCGGCACCATGTAGTCGGGCAGCCGTGCCGCGACGAACTCCCGCACCCCGGCATCCACACCGACGACGTACGCCACCAGCCGCCCGTCGCGGACCACCACCGCGGCACCGGCCACACCTGGGTGCCCGGCCACCGCGGCCCGCACCTCGTCCAGCTCGACGCGCATGCCACGGATCTTGACCTGGTCGTCGGTTCGCCCGAGATATTCCAGCTCCCCGCCGGGGGTCCATCGGACCAGGTCACCCGTGCGGTACATCCGCCCACCGAAGGGACATGCCACGAACCGTTCGGCGGTCAGCCCCGGCCGACCCGCGTAGCCCCGCGCCACCTGCACCCCGGCCAGGTACAACTCCCCCGCCACCCCGACCGGCACCGGTCGCATCCGCGCGTCCAGCACGTAGGTACGCGTATTGGGAACCGGCCCGCCGATCGTCACCGGGTGACCCGCCTGGCAGCGGGCCGCCGTCACCTCCACGGCGGCCTCGGTCGGGCCGTACAGGTTGTGCAACTCCACGCCGGGCAGCAGCTCGAAGAAGCGGTCCTGCACGCCCTGCGGCAACGCCTCCCCCGAGCAGATCACCCGGGTCAGCCCCGCGCAGCTCGCCGCGTGCGGCAGGAATGCCTCCAGCATCGACGGCACGAAGTGCGCGGTGGTGATCCGCTCGGTCCGGATGAGCTCCGCCAGATAGGCCGGGTCCTGATGACCGCCCGGTCGGGCCACCACCAACGTGGCCCCCGTGACCAACGGCCAGAAGAACTCCCAGACCGAGACATCGAACGTGAAGGGTGTCTTCTGCAACACCCGGTCGCCCGCGCCGGACCGGCAGCGGTCCCGCATCCACCGCAACCGGTTGACGATCCCTTCGTGCGAATTCACCACGCCCTTCGGGCGACCCGTCGAACCCGACGTGAAGATCACGTACGCGGGGTGTCGTGGGTCGACCCGCACCGATGCCGGTGGGCCATCCAGACCCTCGACCGACTCCAGAACCAGCGCCGCGTCCCGGGCCATCAACTCCACCCGTTCCGCCGGATAGGAGGTGTCGATCGGCAGGTAGGCCCCGCCCGCCTTCACCACGCCCAGCAACGCCACCACGAGGTCGACGCCGCGTGACATCCGTACGCCCACCACCGACTCCGGCCCTACACCGCGTCCCACCAGGAACCGGGCCACCGCTGACGCCCGCGCGTCCAATTGGGCGTAGGTCAGCCCCACGCCCTCGAACACCACCGCCACCGCGTCCGGCGACCGGAGCACCTGCGCCTCGAACAGCTCCCCCAGGGTTCCGCCCGCATACGCCACCGTCGTGTCGTTGAAGCTCTCCACCACCCGCCGCCGCTCGTCGGTGTCCAGCACCGCGACGTCCGCGAGGGGGGCGTCGTCGTCGGCCTGGAGCGCGGTGACGAGCCCGACGGTCGCGGTCCGCACCAGGACGGCGACGGCGGCCGGGTCGATCGGCGCAGTCGCCTCGACGGCGAGGCTCATCCCGTCGCCGAAGTCGTCCACGGAGAGCATGAGCGGGTAGTTGGTGTACTCCCGGGACAGGACGATTCGCGGGCCGTCGACGTCGACGTCGGGCTCCGGATCGACGACGGGTGCCTCGTTGTGCCGGTAGTTCAACAGCGCCGTGAACAGCGGGACCTCGCTGGCGACTCCGCTGGCCTGCTGCGCGACCGCCAGGGAGGCGTGTTCGTGTTCGATGAGGCCGGCGAGTTGGTCGCGCATGGCGACCACGGCTTCCCGAGCGGTCCCCTGCCCGACGTCGACGCGGACGGGCAGGGTGTTGATGAACGGGCCGGGGACGCGGGCAGCCGCGGCGCCGGTGTTCATCCGCCCGAGGAGGACGGTGCCGAAGACGACGTCCTCGCGGCCGGCGAGGGTGGCCACCGTGCGGGCCCACACGACGTGCATGATGGTGGCGGGGCTGGTGCCGAGCCTGCGGGCGACCTGACGCAGCCGGCTGGTCAACTCGTCGTCGAGCCGGATACCGGCATGGACCTGGCCAGAGCCGTCACCTCGAACGTCGAGCAGGCCATAGGGCGCGGTCGGCTCCGTGACGTCGCCGAGGAGGTCGGCGAAATGCTGCTCGTGCGCGGTGCCGCTGGCGCGGGTCCGCGCGACGAAGTCGCGCAGCGGTGCCGGGGCCGGCAGGTCGGTGCCCCGGCCGGCCAGGAACGCCTGCACCTCGGCCACGACGAGGTCGAGACCCATGTGGTCCTGGACCAGGTGGTGGATCCGGACCAGCGCGAGCCAGGTGGCGGCACCGGGCACAGCGGCGACGTGGGTGTCGATCAACGGCGCCCGGCCGAGGTCCATCGCCGAACCCACGGCGGCGACCAGTTCGGCCGGATCACCCCGCCGCAGGCTGATCTCGGTGATCGGCAGGCGGGCGTGCCGGCGTACCACCTGCACCGGCTCGGGCAAATCCTGCCAGAGCACCGCGGTGCGGAAGACGTCATGGCGGTCGACCACGTGCTGCAACGCCGCCAGGAACCGGTCGAGCTGGTCACGTCCGGTGAACTCCAGGACGGTGGGGAGGACGTAGGCGTCCTGTCCGCCCTCCTCGGTGAGCAGGTGGTGGAAGAGGATGCCCTCCTGCAGTGGCACGAGGGGATAGACGTCCGCCACGTTGGCGGCACCCCCGTCCACCGTCGACACGATCCGGTCGATCTCGTCCTGCGTCAGCGCCACCATCGGCAGCATCTCGGGAGTGATCCGGTCGGCAGACTCCGGTATGGCGTTCGGCGGCACCTCGACGGGGCGCGCACCGGCGGCGGTGGCCAGACCGGCCGGGGTCGGAGTCTGGAACAGTGCCCGGACCGAGACGGTCACACCACGCTGCCGCAGCCAGTCGACGAGCCGGACGACGAGGAGTGAATGGCCGCCGAGGGCGAAGAAATCGTCGTCGAGGCCGACCTGGTCCACCCCGAGCACCTCGGCGAAGCCAGCGCACAGCAACTCCTCGCGGGCGTCCGCCGGGCTGCGGCCGCTCCTCGCGGCGGCGGCGAATTCGGGCGTCGGTAGGGCGGCGCGGTCGAGCTTGCCGCTGCTGTTGAGCGGGAGCGCGTCGAGGACGCGGCAGGCCGAGGGCACCATGTGGCCGGGCAGGCGGATGGAGCAGTACGCCTGCACGGCACCGGGCAGCGCGGCGCGGTCGGCGCCGGAAACCGGAACGAGGTATGCGACGAGCCGCTTGTCGGTGTCGTCGTCGGCGTGCCGGTTGACCGCGACGACGGCGGCGTGCGCGACGTCCGGGTGGTCGGCGACCACCGCCTGGACCTCGCCCAGTTCGATCCGGAAGCCCCGGATCTTCACCTGGTCGTCGGTCCGGCCAAGGTACTCAAGCTGGCCATCACCATTCCAGCGCACCAGGTCGCCGGTCCGGTACATCCGCTCGCCGGCGGCGTAGGGGCAGGCCACGAACCGCTCGCCGGTCAGCGCGGCGCGTCCGAAGTAGCCGCGGGCCAGCCCGGCGCCCGCGAGGTACAGCTCACCGGCGACGCCGACCGGAGCGGGAGCAAGCCCGCCATCGAGCACGTAGGCGCGGGTGTTGGTGACCGGGCGGCCGATCGGGGGCGTGCCGTGGAGGTCGCCGTCGGCATACCACTCGGTCGAGTAGACCGTCGCCTCGGTCGGTCCGTAGATGTTCGCCACCCGCACGCCCGGCAGCGCTCGGCGCACGTCGGAGACGGCCCGCGGGGTCAGCGCCTCGCCGGCGAACGCGACAGTGCCGACCGTCGCGCGGACGCCACCGGTCAACACCTGGGCGAGCGCGGATGGAACGGCGCTGACCAGGCTGAGGTCCCACTCGCGATCCTGGTCGGCCAGCGCGAGCAGGTCCGGCACCACCTCGATGCTGCCACCGCTGACCAGCGGCCCGAACAGCTCGAACACCGACACGTCGAAGTTCAGCGACGTCGAGGCGAGCACCCGGGTGAAGCTGGCACCGCCGAAGCGTTCCCGGGCCCAGGCGACGAGGTTCGCGACACTGCGGTGCTCGACGACGACGCCCTTGGGGCGGCCGGTGGACCCCGAGGTGAACATGACGTACGCGGGATTCTCGGGGCGTAGCGGGGGTCGCGGCACGGTTGTCCCGACGGCAACCCGGTCGTGCACCGACAGCCGTGCGACACCGAGTGGCAGCACGTCCTCCGTCTGCGGCGAGGTGATCACGGCCACCGGAACGGCGTCGGCGATCATGAAGGCCACCCGGTCGGTCGGGTAGGCCGGATCGATCGACAGGTAGGCCCCGCCGGCCTTGAGGATGCCGAGCAGGGCGACCAGCAGGTCGATGCCACGCTCCAGGCATACGCCCACCACGGACTCCGGGCCCACCCCCCGCGCCAGGAGAAGCTGGGCCACCTCCTCCGAGCGCGTCTCGACGTCGGCGTACGTCAGGGTGGTGTCGCCCATCAGCACCGCGACGGCGTCCGGCGTGCGCGCGACCTGGGCAGCGAACAGCTCAGGCAGGGTCGCGGCCGGACGCTCGACCGGGCTGCCGTTCCACTCCACGAGGAGCTGACGCCGTTCGGCGTCGTCGAGCAGGTCGATGACGCTCAGACGGCGGTGCGGCTCGGTGCAGACGGCGGTGGCCACGCGAACGAACCGGTCGGCGATCCGCCGGGCGGAGGCGGCGTCGAAGAGGTCGGCGGCGACCACGAGCGTGCCGCGCAGCCCCGCTGGGGCACCGGTGGGGTCGCTGACCTCCTCGAACGTGAACTCGCAGTCGAACTTGGCCGCCGAGGCGGCCATGTCGTCCCACTCGATGTGTAGACCGGGAAGGAACGGTGCGGCCGGTTGGGCACCCTGATCCACGTTGTTGACCGTCAACATCACCTGAAACAGCGGGTGCCGCGACAGCGAGCGGGTCGGCGACAGATCCTCGACGAGCCGGTCGAACGGGAGGTCCTGGTGTTCGAACGCGTCCCAGGTGGACCGGCGGACCCGGGCCAGCGTCTCGGTGAAGGTGGGGTCGCCGGTCAGGTCGGTGCGCAGGACCAGGGTGTTGACGAAGAAGCCGACAAGGTCGTCCAGGGCTACCTCGGTGCGGCCGGCGACGGGAGTGCCGATCGTGATGTCGGTGCCGGCGCCGAGCCGGGACAGCAGGACCGCGATCGCGGCCTGCACCACCATGAAGATGGTCACGCCCTCGCGCCGGGCGAGTTCGGCCAGGCGGGCGTGGACGTCGGCGGGCAGGTCGAGTGCGACCACGTGGCTGTCGTGCCCGGCCACGGCCGGGCGAGGACGGTCGAACGGCAGCGTCAGCTCCTCCGGGATCCCGGCGAGAGACCGTCGCCAGAAGGCGAGCTGCTGCGCGGCGAGGCTCTCCGGGTCGCGCTCGTCGCCGAGCAGTTCCTGGTGCCACAGCGCGTAGTCGGCATACTGCACCGGCAGCGCGGACCAGCCGGGCTCCTGCCCGGTGTGGCGGGCCGTGTACGCGGTGGCGAGGTCGCGAATGAGCGGGCCGATGGACCAGCCGTCGGACGCGATGTGGTGCATCACGACGGCGAGAACGTGCTCGTCCCGGGCGGTGGTGAACAGCCAGGCGCGGATTGGCGCCTCACGCGCCAGGTCGAAGACGTGGCCCAGCGCGTCGGCCAGGGCCGCGTCGAGCTCGTCCGGGGCCGTCGTCACCTCGGTGAGCTGCCACCCCAGCTCGTCGACGGAGACGATGCGCTGCTGGGGCTCCCCGTCGACGACGGTGAGCAGCGTGCGCAGAACCTCGTGCCGGTCAAGGGTGTCGCGCAGCGCTGAACCCAACGCGACCCGGTCGAGATCGCCGTGCAGCCGCAGCACCAACGGGGCGAGGTTGTAGAGGGTGCTCGGGCCTTCGAGCTGTTCGATGAACCAGAGTCGGCGCTGAGCGTACGACAACGGGATCATCAGGCTCCTCCTCGCGATGCCGGGACGCTGGCCACTCTCGCCGACAACAGGTGTTTGATCCATGTATTGGACGAGCCCATCGAAAGGTCTGGCAGGCCCACCCGGCACGTGCATTCGTTCAAGTGCCGAGGCACGGCAGTTGAACGGACCAACCAGCTCGGTGGGAGTGGCGGACGCCCGGACGTACGTGCTGGTGGTCCGACATCGCTGCCGCTGTCGGAGTGCCCGGCGTATGCCCGCGCCACGGCGTAGCCGACGTTCCGCTCGACCCACGTCGACGTCGTGTGCCGCAACCAGTGCTGCTGGTCTGCGGCACGTGCACCCCACGGCAGGTGCTCACCGAGGCGCACCCACAGGTGGTCGTAGCGCCGGTAGGTGATCGGCTGCCCGTTGCGGTACCGCAGCAGCTGCCCCGGTTTCCCCGAAGCGATCCCTCGCGTCGGGGAAACCGGGGTCGATTCACCGGATGTGGTGGCGGTTTCGGACCTGGGGCTGGGTTCTGGTCGTTGATCGGCGTTGTGGAGCCGGCGGTCAGTTGCCTCTGGATGAGCTGGTCGCGGCGACGCGGGGTGCGCCAGAGTTGGCCCGGTTGCGGAGGAGTGCGATGGCGACGGCGAGTTGCCAGATGACGATGGTGTAGACGGAGCCGCGTTCGATCGCACCCGAGGGCAGGCCGGCATCGAAGGTGAGGAAGAGAGCGACTACGGAGACCAGGCCGAATGCTCCGACGACGATGCTGACGAGGCCGATCAGCCGCGTCTCGGGAGTCTTTCGCCAGTGGATGCCCAGGACGAGGGCAAGCACGTTCCCGCCGACGATTGCCAGCGTTGCTCCGGTGAAGTGCAGGGGAAGCGTGCCGTTCTGCTGCGCCTGCAGGGAACCGTGGAAGGTCCCGACCAGGATGTAGCCGATCATGGTCACGACCCCCGTCACGGCGGTGAAGGTACGCCGCCCGCTGATCGTCCGCGATAGCAGCACTGTGGCGATCCCGAACAGGATGCCCTGAACGATGAATCCGGAGTTCATGACGACGTGCAGCGGCGAGTGGAGTTCGCGGCCCTGGAACACCCCGGATGTTGCGGATCCGAGGTCGCTGATCCAGTTGTCGGCGTAGCTGTAGCGAGGTGACTTCCATGCCGCGGCCGTGATCGCCTCGGCGGCGAGGTAGATCGCCAGGCCCAGGAGAAAGGTGGCAGCGGCGAGGGTGCGGAGCATCTTCATGATGTGATCCGTTCCGTCTAGGTGACCGATTGGTCGGTCACGTGTGGCGGGAGAGGTGTGTCAGGGGCCGGGTCACCGCACCGGAAGGGTTCATGAGCCACCAGGCGCGGCCGGTGGCGCTTCATCAGTGGGAGCAGCCTGGATCGGCGTCAGTCGTCGTTCGAACCAGAGGTGGGCCAGGACTATCAGGGCCAGGTAGACCACGAGCGTGCGGCCACTGACGTTGGTGGCGAGCAGTCCGAGTAGGAGCGGGGCGGCGATGCCTGTGGTGACCCGTGAGACCGTCCTTGGCAGGTCGGAACTGTGGCTGGCGACGCCGGTGACGACGCCGAGGGTGAAGTAGGCTGCGACCGCGCCGCACAGCAGCCAGCGACCTGGGCCGGACAGCGGGTCGGAGCCGTGCTGGACCACCAGTGCGAGCGGTGCGGCGATGGTGGCGACGACGCCGGTGACCAGGCAGTGCAGGCCGAGGGCTGCGCGGGTGGGGATCCGGCCGGCGCGCAGGTGCGGCAGGCCGGCGGATCCGTAGACGACGGACAGGCCGAACATGCCGGCCAGCAGGATGAAGGATGCGACTGCGGTGGCCAGCAGGCCGAGGTCGTACCGTGCCTCGCTGGCGGCGGCGACGACCTGCACCACCGATTCGCCCAGCACGATGATCACGAAGAGGCCCAGCCGCTCGGAGAGGTGGGCCGGATCGACCGACACTCCGTGCATGACGGGTCCCGTGGCGTCGTGGCGGCCCCCTGCTCGTGGCCGACGCCGAGTGCGTGCCGGCGCGGTCAGGTACGACTGGACCCGCTGAAGGATCCGGCTGCCGGACAGGACCACGATCAGCAGCAGGTCGAGACTGACTCCTGCGGCCCAGAGCGCGAGCTTCCAGTGTTCGTCGGCCCAGAGTGAGGCGACCCAGGGCAGCAGTCCCGCCGAGTACTGCACCACCGGGAAGTCCAGCAGCACTGCGCCGCGTTGCCACGACTTGGATCCGTAGATGCGCGTGGCGATGTAGGCGATGGCGAAGACGTTGAGCGGACGGATGTCGCTGCCGTGCCCGAGGACGGTGTGCGCCACTCCTGGCACGGACGCGGCCATGGTCCCGAGGCCGAACATGCCGACCATCAGTCGCAGCACGCGGGTCTGGCCGGCGGCGACGTTGCCGTACAGCATGAACGTCGTCCAGGACAGCCACAGGGCCAGGAACAGCAGTGCGTAGAGACCGAGCGCCACCGCGTCCAGTTCAGGCCCGAGCACGTGTGCCAGCGCGGCCACGCCGGCCACCGCCACCAGATCGAAGAACAGCTCGGCCCAGCTCGCGTGCCGCTCGACCCTGTCTCTGGACTCTTCGTCGATGTTCACCACCGGCGGCCGAGTGGTGACGTCGCGGTGATCACGGGTACGCGGGTGATGCTGATGTCGGACCTCCGGGATGAGATGGTCGGGTCGCGCCATCGACGATCCGTCAGCTGACGGGGGCGCTGCCCGTAGGGATGTCGCGCAGGCCGCGGTCGAGAAAGCTGACCATCCAGGTGAAGCTGTCGTCGACAGGTGCGTCGATCTGGAACCCGCCGGCCGCTTCCAGGGTCGAGAACCCGTGCAGGACGCTGCGGAGCATCCGCAGGGCGTGAATCTCCTGGCTGGAGTCCAGGTGGTAGCCGCGCAGCATGGCCGCCCAGGAGGCGACCACCCGTTCGACGGCGGGGATGATCGGGTCGTCGGGCCCGGTGGGGCGGGAAGCAGCATCGGCGGCCGCGTACTGGCCGGGGTGTTCCCGCACGTAGGTCCGCATCGCCTGCGCGCCGGCGGCGAGGGCATCGCTGCCGGCCCGACCCTGAATGGCGTCGCGAATGGCGTCAGCGAACTCGGCCATGGCCCGGACCGCGATGCGGTGGGCCAGATCGGCCTGGCTGGTGACGTGTTTGTAGAGCGCGGGGGTCTTGACGCCGAGCCGTTCGGCGAGGAGGCCCATGCTGAGGTTCTCGAAGCCGATCTCGTCGATCAGGGCGGCGCCTGCTTCGGTGACCGACAGCGGGGTGAGCCGGGCCCTAGGCATTCGCCAACGTCTTGTCGAGGAAAGGCCGGGCCAGCGCGAGGACCTGATCTGGTGTCTGGGCGTGCGGGTAGTGACCGGCACCCTCGATGATGGCGAGTTCGCCGACGCCCCTGCGCAGATCGGCGATGATCTTCTCGCCCTCGGCGCGGGGGTCGGCCCAGTCGGGGTCGAGGCTGCCCTCGATGACCAGGACCGGGCAGGTGACGTTGGCCAGCTGCGCGCCGGCGTCGGTCGGGCTGGTCTTACACATGGCCTGCAGGACCTTTATCCGGCCGGGCTCGTTCAGCTTCGCCTCGATACGCGCCAGTTCGGTGTCCCAGTCGGCGGGCTTGACCGGGTACGCCACGTCGAGGTATTTCTTCCAGCTCGCCAGACGCCCCAGGACCATCACCTGCGCCATCTGGCTGTAGCCGCTCCGGAAGCGCTTCACCCGCATCAGCCCGCCGAGATCGAGGGGTTGTACGCGGGTGAACGGCGCCAGCTCGATGACGCCGTTGATCAGATCGGGCGCGGTGGCCGCCGCGATGGTCGCCGCACCGCCGCTGATCGACTGGCCGATGATCACGGCGGGCCCGCCCAGGTGGCGCACCACGGCGACGAGGTCGCCCGCGATGTCGGTGCGGCTGTAGCCGTCCCAGCCCAGGCTGGAATCGCCGCAGCCGCGGATGTCGACGTTGGCGACCCGGTAACCCGCGCCGGCCAGGGCCGGAGCGAGGAAACGGTAGGAGTGCCGACTGTCGCCGATCCCGTGCGCCAGGACCACGAGAGGGCCCCGCCCGGACACCTCATAGGCGAGCTTGTTGCCGGCGATGCTCAAGTACTCGGTCACTGACGACCTCCAGGTTTGGTTAACGGCACTTCCTGTAAGTTAATGGCGTTAACCAGTTATGTCAAGTGATCTTCCTCGACGGTTCGACCCTTGAAGACAACAGCGGTGAATCCAGCGCAAAGCGCCTGCTCAGCCCGCTGGTGACGGCAGTTGATCTCAGCCGTATCAGTGGGCTGCGCATCGCCGATCCTCACCCCGCATGAGCTTCAGGCGGGACACGCCGACCCAGCGACCCGGCAGACCGACTAGTGACGGCGGGCCGGACCCGACGTGAAATGCCACTGATCGGGCAGAAAGCCTGTTGCTGACTACACCCAGGCACGCCGGGCGGACCGAAGACCAAGAGGCAACCGCAGGAACCACACTCCGCTGCGAACCCGCCTGATGGGTGACCGGCCTCATGATCGAGGCACGTGCAAGGGCACGTGAAGGTCCTTGGCCGCAAGGGCTCAGGCCGGCCAGGCGAAAGCCTGCCGGCGTGGCACCTGGGTAAGGTGCCACGCCGGCAGGCTTTCGCCTTCCAGAAGCACCCCTCCTGCGACGGATATCGACAACAGTAGATATTTGCAGGAAGTTGGAGAAGGGTACGGGGCGAGCGCAGCCTGGCGACGTCGGCCGCCGCGGAGCGACCAGGGCGCGGCTTTCCCAGACTTCCGCCCCAGCCTCAAAACGATCCGTCGATCGCTCAGCGCGCGCACCCGTCGCACGTGTCGAAGATCTCCAAGGTGTGCCCGACATCGACGAACCCGTGCTGCGCGGCAACCTGGTCCGCCCACCGCTCCACGGCCGGTCCGGCCACCTCGACCGTGCGCCCACAGTGTCGACAGACCAGGTGGTGGAGCTTGCTCTGGCCGCACCGGCGGAAGAGTTGTTCGCCGCCCGGCAGCCGAGTCGAGTCGATCTCACCGGCCTCCACCAGCAACTGCAACGTTCGATAGACGGTGGTCAGGCCGACTCCCGCCTTACGCGCCAGCAGCATCTGGTGCAGTTGCTGCGCCGAGTGGAAGCCCTCCACCTCGCGCAACAGCGCCAGCACCTCTGCCCGCTGCCGGGTGTTCCAGGTCACATTCGGCATCACCTGGTCCACCGTGGCCGCCCACCCTCCCGTGATTTCGGGCGCCGCCGGCCTGCCGCTTCCGACACGTCGCCTCGCTGCCGTCGGACCACTATGCGTCGTTGCGCAGATACGCCGCCGGGCCATCTCCCCGGCCCACCTCTCCGCCGTTGCGGGCAGCGCGGATCAGCCCCGCGCGGCCGCAGCACGACCCAGACGGGGTACGGTGATGAAAACCGAAACTATTACTGATAAGCAGCACAAACGACAGTGCGGCGACGCTGACGGAAAGTTGTCTCCCCAGGGAACCTCCCGGCGGAGCTTGGCGGCGTCGGCCTGGCGGGTGAAGTCTGCCCAGTCGATGTCATCAAGCGCCGTTCGCTCTGCATGACATCCGCGCCACCCCGGCACGCGCCGGTCGGTGAGCGACGATCCGACATCGGACTACCCGTGGCGTGGCCATGACCGACTCTGGTCAGGGAACTGTCTTTCGAGGGCATGGTGGCCGACCTCGCCGCGAAGATGACGGGTCAGCTGGCGATGTCACGGGGAGATCACAACGTCGAGCCACCTATCGACATCGACTACCAACACCACGAAGGATCGCTCACGCGTGCCCTGTCATCTCAGGGCCCTGTTCTCTGGAGGAAAGAGAACGTGAGTAGACCCCGCAACCTGAGCAGGCGTACCTCCGCCGCGCTCTTCGCATCGGTCCTGGCGGCCGGTGCCATGACCGTGACGGGTGGTGCCGCCACCGCGAGCGCCGCTCCCTCCACCCCCGACGCCCATGGGGCCACCCCCGCCGAGGCGTTGGGCTCGCATGACGCCAAGCTGCTCGCGCAGGCCGAGGCGAAGCACGCGCCGACGGTCACCCTGATCGTCGCCGCCAAGAAGGGCCAGAGCAAGGCTGTCGTCGATGGCGTGGAGGCCCTCGGCGGCGCGGTCAACCGGCGGTTTGACCAGATCGGTTACGTCCTGGCCACAGTGCCCACCAGCAAGGTCCTCAAGGCCGCCGGGCTACCGGGCGTCGCCGCCATCGACCTGGACGAGGTCATCCCGCTACCGGACCCGGCCGCCGGTGCTGCGGCCTCCGGTGCGAAGGCCGCCGCGCAGGGCGCGACGCTCAGCGGTCCCGGCGCGGGTACCGGCGCGGTGAACCCGTACATGCCGACCAACGAGACCGGCACGGAGTCCTTCAAAGCCGCTCACCCGCAGTGGGACGGCCGCGGGGTGACCATCGGCATCATGGACTCCGGCATCGACCTGGATCAGCCGGCGCTGCAGAAGACCACGACCGGTGAGCGGAAGATCGTCGACTGGGTCACCGCCACCGACCCGGTGACCGAGAACGACTTCACCTGGCGGCGCATGGTCACCGAGGTGACCGGCCCCTCCTTCAGCGCGGGCGGTGCCACGTGGACCGCGCCGGCGGGGACCTATACGTTCAACCTTTTCCGCGAGTCGATCACTTCTGACAGCGACCCGGCGGGTGACGTCAACCGCGACGGGGACACCACCGACGTGTGGGGCGTGCTGTACAACCCGCAGACGCACGACGTCTGGGTCGACGTCGACCAGGACAACAGCTTCACCGACGAGACGCTGATGCGCCCGTACCGGGAACGCTTCGACATCGGGCACTTCGGCACCGACAACCCCGCCACCGCCGTGCGGGACCAGATGCCTTTCGTGGTCGAGTACCGCGAGGACGTCGACATCGACCCCAGCGACGGCACGCCCGGCCCGTACGCCGACTACGTCAACATCGGCATCATCGAGTCCACCCACGGCACCCACGTCGCCGGCATCACCGCCGCCAACGACATGCTCGGCAACACCGCCTTCGACGGTGCCGCGCCCGGCGCCAAACTCGTCTCCGCCCGGGCCTGTTCCTGGGGTGGCGGCTGCACCGCCGCGGCACTGACCACCGGCATGGCCGACCTGGTCATCAACCGGCACGTCGATGTGGTCAACATGTCCATCGGCGGCCTTCCGACGCTCAACGACGGCGCGAACGCCCGCGCGCAGCTCTACAACGACCTGATCACCACCTACGGCGTGCAGATGTTCATTTCCGCCGGAAACTCCGGACCGGGTCTGAACACCGTCGGCGACCCGTCGGTCGCCGAGAACGTCGTCAGCGTCGCCGCGAGCATCAGCAAGGACACCTGGCTGGCCAACTACGGCGCGGTGGTCACGAAGAAGAACGCGCTGTTCAACTTCTCCTCCCGCGGCCCGCGCGAGGACGGTGGCTTCAAGCCGAACATCGCCGCCCCCGGATCGGCGATCTCCACCGCGCCGACCTGGCAGCCGGGCATTCCCGTACCCGAGGCCGGTTACGCGCTGCCGCCGGGTTACCAGATGCTCAACGGCACGTCGATGGCCTCCCCGCAGGCCGCCGGTGCCGCCGCCCTGCTGCTCTCGGCCGCCAAGGCCACCGACAAGGGTGTCACCCCGGCCGCGCTGCGTCGGGCCATCTACACCTCTGCCAAGCCCATTGCGGGCGTGGCGACGTACGCGCAGGGCTACGGCATGTTCAACGTTCCCGGCGCGTGGAAGCTGCTCGCCAAGACCGTCGAGACCCGCTCGTACGTCTCCGACGCACCGGTCTGCACCGAACTGTCGGAGAACCTCACCCGTTACGACCGCGACCTGAGCCGGTTCGTCCCGAACCCGAACCGCGGTGCCGGCGTCTACAACCGCTGCACCGCTGCGGAGGGCGGGCACAAGGTCGGCCAGAGCCGCACCTACCCGGTCAAGGTCACCCGGACCAGCGGCCCAGCCGGCACCCTCAACCACAAACTGGCCCTGCGCGGCAACGACGGCACCTTCACCGCGCCCAAGACGGTCGTGCTCCCACTGAACAAGACCGTCACGATCCCGGTCACCGCCAAGCCGTCGACCACCGGCGCGCACGGCACGATCCTGACCGTGGACGACCCGAAGACCTCGGTGCTCGACTTCGAGGTCTCCGCCGTCGTGGTGGCCGCCACCACCGTCAGCAAGCCCGGCTACTCGTTCTCGGCTGAGGGCTCGGTGGCGCGCAACGGCTTCACCTCGTACTTCATCACCGTGCCGGCCGGCGCGGGCACGCTGCAGGTGAACCTGTCCGGCATCGCCACCGGGTCGCAGACCCGGTTCATCGCCATCAACCCCTACGGCGTGCCGGTGGAGAGCACGGCGAGCACCGCCTGCTACACCAACTTCTCCGACACTGCCGCCTGCAAACCGCAGGAGCGCGACTACCAGAACCCGATCGCCGGTGTCTGGGAAGTCGAAGTGGAGGCACGGCGGACGTCCCCGGCGCTGAACAACCCGTTCCAGCTGCAGACCCGAGTGCAGGGCGTACAGGTCGAGCCGTCCGTGATCGAACTGCCGGCGGTCACCGCCGGAACGCCGACCCCGGCCAACTGGACGCTGACCAACACCTTCGGCCCGGTCGCGGTGACCGGCCAGGGCGGTCCGCTGTCCAGCGTGCACGCCGAGCGGCCGACCATCGCCGAGGGCGCCCAGCAGGAGTACCTGGTAGATGTTCCAGCCGGTGCCAGCAGGTTCACGGCCCGGATCGGCAACACGGCCAACCTGGGTGCCGACCTGGATCTGACGGTGTTCCGCGGCGACGCGCAGGTCGGCCAGTCCGCCGACGGTGACTCCGAGGAAGCGGTCACCATCGCCAACCCGCCCGCGGGCACCTACCGGGTCGTCGTCGACGGGTACGCCGTCGACGGACCGAACACCAGCACCGCCTACGACTACCGGGACTCGTTCTCGGCGTCGTCGCTGGGCGCGCTGAACACCCCGCCGACCCCGCTCGCCCTGCCCAACGGCGCCACCGCCACCCTCACCGGGACGGTGACCGCCCAGTCCGCCCCGGGCGCCGGGCGCGAGCTGTACGGCGAGTTGGCCGTCGTCACCAGCGACGGCGCGGTCGTCGGCCGCGGCGCCGTTTCCATCGGCGCCGTCAGCTGATCCTTGCGCACCGCGTGGGAGCCCGTCTCCGATCTCGTGGGATGGGCTCCCACACACCCGCGACCCGGAGAGCACCACGGCATTGCCGTCACACCCGCCACCACGAGGACCCGTCGAGGGCCCGACTTCCCGGGGTGGATCCGAGCAGGAGGCGGTATCTGCATCGGTCGAGAGCTTCCGATGCAGGCGCTCGGCTCCCTGTGGTCGTGACGCAGGCACACCGCGCTCGACACACTCGCTTCGCTGTGGATGGTGGTAAGCGGGCCAGGGGTCGGGGCAAGAACATTGCTCTACACCAACGCCGGTACGGGCAGGCAACCGAACTGACGCTACAGATCTTGAATGGTCAGGTTCGTCCGATGTGGGCTGTGTGGCGGTGTGGGGTTGGGGTAGTTCGATGGGATGAGGTATCCCGATGGTGGTGGGTTGTCCGCGCGGGGGCGGGCGAAGCGTGAGGCGGTACGGCGGCAGGCGGCGGGGTGGTTCGCCGAGGGTGTGTCGGTGTCGGTGATCGCGTGTCGGTTGCGGGTGTCGCAGACCGCGGTGTACGGGTGGCGTGAGCGGTGGCGGGCTGGTGGTGAACAGGCTCTGGTGTCGAAGGGGCCTGGTGGGTCTCGGTGTCGGCTGGATGAGGGCCGGTTGCGGCGGCTGGCCGATGCCCTGGAGCAGGGGCCGGCGGCGTACGGGTTCGGTAGTGATCAGCGGTGGACTCTGGCGCGGGTGTCGGATCTGGTCGCCCGCATGTTTCACACCCGGTACACGCTGCGCGGGACGGCGAACATCATGTATCGGTTGGGTTGGTCGGTGCAGGTTCCCGCGCATCGTGCGGTCGAGCGGGACGAGGCCGCGGTCATCACGTGGCGGCGGGAGGCGTGGCCGGCGGGAAAACGGTAGCGGCGCAGCGGCAGGCGTGGCTGGTCTTCGAGGACGAGGCCGGTCAGACGCTGCGCCCTCCGAAGGCACGCACCTGGGGACGACGCGGACACACCCCCGTGGTGCCGGTGTCGGGCAGGGGCTCCGGCCGGGTCTCGATCGCCGGGCTGACCTGCTACCGGCCCGGGCAGCGGTCCCGGTTCATCTACCGCACGATCGTGCACCGCCGCCGTAAGAACGAGCGGCGCAGCTTCAGCGAACGCGACTACATCGCCCTGCTCGACGCCGCCCACCAACAACTCGACGGCCCGATCGTGCTGGTGTGGGACAACCTGAACACCCACGTCAGCGCCGCCATGCGGCAGATGATCGACGCCCGGGACTGGCTGACCGTCATCCGACTACCCGCCTACGCCCCGGACCTGAACCCCACCGAGGCCGTGTGGTCCCACCTCAAACGCAGCATCGGCAACCTCGCCGTGACCGGCGTCGACCACCTCCAGGCGATCATCAAACACCGCCTCAAGAGAATCCAGTACCGCACCGACCTACTCGACAGCTTCCTCGCCCACACCGGCCTGACCCTCGAACCCGACACAACCTGACCATTCAAGATCTGTATCCACATGCCCAGAGCACAGAAGGGGGCGGCGTGGCCGCATCCGAACCCACCACCTCGTCACGCACAAGCACCGCCCCCGACGCGCCCGTCGACGCAGACGACACGCGGCCGGGCCTCGACACTGCTCAGCATGACCATGGCCACCGGCCTTCGTTTCCCTTCGTCGGCCGGATCGGTTCAGTCGAGATCCTCGGCGCCGTGCTGGTGTTGCTCATCTTCCTGCGCGGCCCCCTGGCGAGACTGCTGTCCGCGCCGTCGCTGGCGACCTGGACGACGGTGTTCGTCTCGGTGATGGTGCAGGCCGTGCCATTCCTCGTCTTCGGGGTGCTGCTCTCCGCGGTGATCGCGGTCTTCGTACCCCGCTCGTTCTGGGCCCGGGCCCTGCCCAAGCACCCCGCCCTCGCCGTCCCGGTCGCCAGCGCCGCCGGGGTGATCCTCCCCGGCTGCGAGTGCGGGGCCGTGCCGATCGCGGGCTCCCTGATCCGCCGCGGCGTCACCCCGGCGGCGGCACTCGCCTTTCTTCTCGCCGCCCCGGCGATCAACCCGATCGTCCTCGTCGCCACGGCCGTGGCGTTTCCCCACAACCCTGAGATGGTCCTCGCCCGTGCGGTCGCCAGCCTCATCGTCGCGATGGTCATGGGCTGGCTCTGGCTGCGACTGGGCCGCGCCGACTGGATCCGACTCCCGCGTCGACCCGACCTGGACGGGCTCCGACGCGGGGAAGCCTTCTGGTCCGCCGTACGGCATGATGTGGTCCACGCCGGCGGGTTCCTCGTCATCGGCGCGATGGCCGCGGCCACCATCAACGTCGTCGTCCCCGAGCAGTGGCTGCAGACCCTCGCCGACCAGCCGGTGCTGTCCGTGCTCGCCCTGGCCGGGCTCGCGGTCCTCCTGTCGATCTGCTCCGAGGCGGACGCGTTCGTCGCCGCCTCCCTGTCGCAGTTCTCCCTCACGGCCAGGTTGGCCTTCCTGGTGGTCGGCCCGATGGTCGATCTGAAACTCATCTCCATGCAGGCCGGCATCTTCGGCCGGCGCTTCGCCGCGCGATTCGCGCCGGCCACCTTCACGGTGGCCGTCGCTGTCGCCGTCATCACCGGGATGGTGCTGCTGTGAACCGGATGGCCCAAGCCTGCGTCATGATCTTCTTCGGGGCCGCAGTCCTGCGTGCCAGCGTCACGGACCTCTACCTGCGCTACGTCAAGGAAGGGCTGCGGCCCTTCCTCATCGCCGCCAGCCTGCTGCTGATCGCTGCGGCGGTGATGACTCTCTGGTACGAACTGCGCCCCTACGCCGACACGCCCGATGACCGCAACGACCCTGAGGACCCCGCCAGCGGGAAGCGGCAGCAGAGCGCCGAACAGAACGCGAGCGGGTCAACGGCGGAAGATCTCCGCGACGAACACACCCACCACGAACCACGAGTCGCCTGGCTGCTCATCCTTCCCGCTGTCGGGCTGCTGCTCCTGTCCCCACCCGCCCTCGGCTCGTACGCCGCCGGCCAGGCAGGCACCGCCCTCACCGCTGACCAGGACTACGACTACCCTCCCCTGCCTGCCGGCGATCCGGCGACGACCACCGTGTTCGACTACGCCTCCCGCGCCCTGTTCGACAAGGGCGAGTCGATCGGCAACCGCCGGGTCCAGCTCACCGGCTTCATCACCCCGGGACCCGACGGACAGCCGATCCTCGCCCGCATGATCCTGTCCTGCTGCGCCGCCGACGGTCGACCGGTCAAACTCGGCATGGCTGGCAGCGCGCCCACCGGTCTGGCCAACGACACCTGGATCCAGGTCACCGGCCGCTACACCGACCGCATCACCCACGACCCCATCAACGACGAGGAGATCCCCTACATCGACGTCGAATCCTGGCGACAGGTGACCGCCCCCAAGGACCCGTACGAGTAGTCGTTCGCGCCCCCGGACGACTGGGGCTGCCGGAGCGGCACGAAGAACTGCGCGCTCCAACGAGGAAGGCAGACCCGCTGCCTCGCCTCCTACCGGCGATCGGTCATCCCCCAGATCCTTCGGCCGCGCCGTCTGGGGCAAGAGCGCCGTCGTCGGGGCCAGCGTCCAGGTAGACATGCTGATGGCCTTGACCGGCATCGATGTTGACCTGATCGAGCTGGGTGGCCGCGACGGACCAAGCGGCTGCCGCTTGGACTGCCTGTCGTTTCGCCAGCTCCGTCAGGGCGGCCCGCTGGGTGGGCGGGCCCGTAACCGCGAGGAAGTACGACTCGACAGCCAGGGACGCCTGCTCCACGGCGCTGCGCAGCCCGCCGCGCGCCACATTGGTGGCGGTAGTGCCCGACGGAGGATTGGCGAACGGCTCCGCCGCCCGCAGCATGGTCTGTCGCCACTGGCGGGCCTGCTCGGGGCCCGGTTGCCCGCTGATGGGAGCATCCGCCCCCAAGGCGCTGAGAACGGGGGAAATCTCCTCACGAAGCCGCCGGGCCGTCGCCGTCAGCTCGACTATCTGCTGACTGTCACGCTGCGCCTCGGCCTTGCGTATGTCGGCGATAGCCGCCTCGACGCCGTCCGGTTGACTAGCCGTGTAACCGGCGACGCCTCCCACGAGAACACCCACGAGCCCGATCACCGCGACGAGCACGGCGACACGCACCAGACGACGGCGGCGGGTGTCAGGCACGGACAACTGGTAGGAGGGCTTACCGGTACGGCGCGACACGGCATCTCCTTGCGTCGATGAATGCCTGCTCGCAGCCTAGCCCTGCCCTCCGCCGCCAGTCGACACCCAGCATGCACCCGAGGGCCTCATCCCGGCGTCGGAAACGGCGTTGCGGGCGTAGCACGCGCGTTTCATCTGGAGCCGTCCTTCCACTGTGAGCGCCGAGAGCAACGTGAGAAGCACTGTGGCCGAGGACGCGGATGTGTGGACGGGGCAGCAGGCGCGGCGGGCCGCAGCGGTTCGTCGCGGTGCCCCAGCGGTTCGCCGGTCAGGCCCTCGCCGTCGATGGACGGCAGGTCGAGGCGGCGCTGCTGGTGGCGGCGCTGCTGGTGGCGGCGACGCTGCGCCGGGTCGCCGAGCAGGCTGGGCAGGTGGCCGGCGGGCCGGCGGAGAATGTACGGCTGGTGGTGCCGGCCGGGTGGGGCCGCGACGGCGCACCTGGATGCGGCGCATCGCGCCGGGCTGGGGCAGCCCCATCTGGTGGAGGCCCGGTCGCGGTGGCGGATCATCCAGTGTGGTGGGTCGTCGATTCGTTGGTAGATGGCTGGTATGGGTGGTGGCCGTGGTCCGAAGCTCTTCATGGACGACCACCTGATCTACGTCGGGGTGCTGGGTCTACTCGCCCTCACGGCCGCCGGTGACACCCTCGGGTTCGGCGGGGTGTGGGGCAGGCTTCCCATCGTCCGCCGCCTGCCCTGGCTCAAGTGACCGACAGCCACACCGGCGGCGATGGCGGCACCGACAAATGATGCCGTCATCGCCGTATCAGAACAGCCGGAAGACCATCATGACCATCTGCCGCCCGGGTGGGTGATGGCCTGGCTCCGAGGCCGGCCGCTGCGCGATCAGCGTTCCGATTCGGGCAGCCGTGTGTCGGCGCTGGACGGTGGCCATGGTGTGCAGCACCCGGTTGATCTGCCGGTTCCCGGCACGGGAGAGCCGATGGCGTACCTGCTCGCCGGAGGACGCGTCGATGGGGGCGGTGCCGTTCCAGGAGGCGAAGTGGGCCCGGTTCGGGAATCGGGTGATGTCACCGGCCTCGACCAGCAGCCGGGCGGCGCCGGACGGCCCGATGCCGTGCAGATCCATCAGCGTGGTGCCGGTGGAGGCGACCAGTTCCTTGAGTTCCTTGCCTGCCTCCTTGGAGCGCCGGTAGATCCGTCGCTGCGTTACCTTGCTACCCGTGTTCGTTCCAGACTCTCTCGCCTCCACGTTCATCGCTGCGCCTGACCCAGCCTGGCAGCAGCAGGGAGCCGCGCTCATCCACGAGTTGCAGGCCGTTTTAGGTCCGGCGGCGCGGCGGGTGGATCACATCGGCAGCACCTCGATCCCCGGCATGGCAGCCAAGCCGGTGCTAGACCTGCAGGTCAGCGTCGCTGACCTCGACGCCGCCGCAGCCGTGTTCGATGAACCACTGGCCGCCCTCGGATTCTGCCGACGACCATACGAGCGAGACCATGTTCCGGCCGGTCGTGACGACCCGCCAGATAGGTGGGCCAAGCGGTACTGGAACAAGCGAAGCGCCGGTGAGCGGCATGTCAACCTGCATTGTCGGCTCGCAGGCTCACCGAATGAGCGGCTCGCCTTGCTGTTCCGGGACTGGTTCAGGGCGCACCCGCCGGCAGTGCCAGCGTACGCACGGTTCAAGGGCACTCTGGCCGCCGCCGTCGGCGACCTGGACGTCTACACGGACGTCAAAGACCCGGTGGTCGACCTCGTCGTGACCATCGCGGAGGAATGGGCTACCGCCACCGGCTGGCACCCGGGCGGCGTCGACCGTTGAGGACTGGCTGCCCGTTGGCCGGCTCGCACCGCATCCGCTTCTGCCGCGATTCGGACGACACCCACGCCCACCAGTTACTCATCGTGAGAAGCGGGCGTGCGTCGCCGGTGCGACCGGCGCCGCCAACTACCCGTCTTTCCGCTTCGCGGAACGCTTGCAGGACAACGGGATCCTGCCATCGAGGGGCTCCGTCGGCGACAGCTACGACGCCCTGATGGAGAACTTCTGGTCCACACTGAGCTACCGCACGTCCTGGCGGACCTGCGACGAGGCCGAGAACGCGATCTTCACCTACCTCGACGGCTGGTACAAACACCCGCCGTATCCAGAAGGAACTGGGCTACCTCGGCCCGAACGAATACGAGACCGCCTGGCACAGCCAGACGAACCACCTATCGCCACCCCTGCGCCAGCCGGCAGCAGGTAACCACCGCTCCATCAAAGCGGGGGAACTCACGGCTGCGGCCGTCGATTCTGGTGGAGCGCGTCGAGCCCGGGTTCGAGCTGATCGATACGGTCGCCGAACGTCGGTCACGGCCCCCACGCCTCAAACGTCGATCATGCTGATGAGCTGCCGCAATTCCAGACCAGGAAGGTGCGGCCGGAGTATCAGAGCCTGTCCGGCGTGCGCGTGGGTCACGCGCACGCCGGACGCGGGATGGCTCTACTGCCAGGGGCCGCCGCGGCAGATGAACTGGGTGGTGCCGCTGTACTGGGTCGTACTGCCGTCGAAGTAGCTGTAGCTGGCCTGCACCGGGTGGCCGAGGTTGCTGGCCGGGCAGGCGGCGAAGAGGGTCGACCCGGCGGTGAAGGTGCCGACACTGCCGGAGTACCAGGTGATGCTCCAGGTCGTCGTGCCGGTGCTGTTGCCGTCGCAGTAGAACTGTGATGCGCCGGACTCGCAGAAGGGCGCCGGGGCGGCGGCGAGGGCCGGGGTGGCGGCGGCGAGGCTCAGGGCGCTAAGGGCGGACGCCGCCAGGACCTTGACGGTGGTACGCATGGAACTCCTCCTGACGTAGCCGAGCGATGACTCAAGGCAACGCCAGCCTAGCCACCGCATAGACGTACCTGAATTAGCTGTTCGGTCGATCAGTCACCCGCTGCGACCAGCGGTCCTGGTGCACCGCCTCGGCGAGGGGCCTGCGCCGCCGCCACCCGTGCCGTTCCAGGTCGGGCACGGCCTCCAGGTGCGTGACCGGCCCGACGCAGAGCCAGGCCACCGGCCGGATGCCGGCCGGCACGCCTAGCAGGTGGGCGAGGAACGCCTCCCGGTAGAAGGAGACCCACCCGACGCCCAGCCCCTCGGCGGTGGCGGCGAGCCAGAAGTTCTGGATGGCCAGGCAGACCGAGTAGAGGCCGGCGTCGGCGATCGCGTGCCGCCCGAGCACGGCCGGGCCCCCGCGCTGCGGGTCGTAGGTGACGACGACCGACAGTGTCGACTCCCGCACCCCGTCGATCTTGATACGCGCGAACCGTTCGGCCGCCGCGCCGTCCAGGGTGGCGGCGAACCTGACCCGCTCGGCCTGCACGTGCCGATGGAACCGGCGACGGACGGCGGAGTCACGGACCAGGACGAAGTCCCACGGCTGCGAGTAGCCGACGCTGGGCGCGGCGTGCGCGGCGTCGAGGATCCGGTGCAGGGTGTCGGCCGGCACCGGCCCCCCGGTGAACTGGGCCCGGACGTCCCGGCGGCGATGGATGGCATCGTAGAGTTCCACAGGCAGGCTCCCGCTGCGCTCGGCCCACCCCCGACGGGTGGGCGGTCGACGCGAGGCCGGTCTTCGGACTCCCGGATCGACGCCAGCCCGTCCGCCTTCCCAGCCCTACGGCCAGTGGCTGCGCTCCTCGCGCATGGACGGTGGCTCCCCGGTCACCGCGGCGGGCCCGTGCCGGATTCACACCGGCTTCCCGATTCTCCCCGCACGCGGGGCACCTCGCATGATCATGCCGCCGACGATGCTACAGAGGTTGAAGGGACAGGTGGAGCGAGGCGCTCGGGTCGGCGCAGGATCCCGCGACAGCGGGCGCTCGTCAGTTGTCACAGCTGATGTTCGTCGGGCACCTGTGGACCGTTCGGCGGGGGTGCTACGGCGTACCGGGAAGCCGAACCGTGACGAGGAGACCTCCGTGGGAGTCGGGCACGAGGTCGAGGGTCCCGGCGTGGGCGCGGACAATGCTGTGCACGATGGCGAGACCGAGGCCGACACCGGCGTGTTCGTCGGTGCGTACGCGTTCCGTTCCGCGCTGGAAGGGTTCGGTGAAGGTCGACACCAGTGCGGGTGGGAGCCGGCGGCCGTGTTCCCGATCCGCAGCAGGCTCCTGTCGCCGTGCGCCCCGGTGTGGACCGTCACGGAGCCGTCGGCGGGAAGGTGGTGCACGATGGCGTTCTGCACGAGGTTCGTCACCATCCGGAGCAGGAGTTCGGCGGAGCCGCTGGTGCGGGGGCAAGGCTGGTCCGACGTGCCTCCGCCGGGGTACGCCACCAGTGGCGGGACGCCAGCCCGGCCAGCACGGCACCGGTGGCGTTGACCAGGACGTCATCCACCGACGACACCCGGTCCAGCCACAGGACGTACTGGGCGGTTTCCACCAGGATCGAGCAGCCCGCGCCGAGCGCCAGGATCCGCGGCATCGAGGCGAACGCCACGAACCGCACCGGGGCGAAGAACCCCAGCGCCGCAAAGATCAGCAGGTTGCCGCCGATCCCGACCGGCCCCATCGTGACCAGGTCCCGCAACGGGACCAGACTCACCCGACCGGGGCCGAGTCCCGCCGCCGCCCCCGGCATCAGGGTCATCCACACCAACGGCACCGTCCCGTAGACCATGCCCACCTCGGCCAGCGACAGCCGCCACACCGGGACGACGCCGGCAGCACGCCGACAGCGCGCCAGCGCCCACACCGCCAGGGCCGCCAACGGCAGCCCCACCAACATCATCAGCACCACCCCGTTGAACGTGTCGTAGCAGCCGTGCCACCGCCCGGCCAGACACCTCGGAGCGGACATCAGGAGCGGCCGCCGTACCACGAACGCCACGCCCGCCAACCCGAGAAGAGCCAGGCCGGCGGGCAGGATCCGGCGGACGAGACGGGACGGTACCGACGGGGATGTGCTGTGGTCCATGCCCCCATCGAAGCCGGCGGCCCGTTGCGGTGGCGTATGCGATTCTCCATACGTCCGCGATACACGCGCCGAGCGCCGTCGTCCGCGCCCCGGCCCGTAGCCCTGCTGCCAACTGCCGGACGGCACAGCAACGGCGAGATGATGCACTCGGCGCAGAGACCGTCAGCCGCCGTTGTCTGGTGGCGGGGTGACGAGCGCGCCGGTGATCGCAGCCTCCTGCCGCAGGAGGAGGTCCGGTATCTGCACGTTGTCGTCAACCTGACCTCATCCAGCCCGCCCATGTTCCTGACCACGGCTTCCGCATCGGCGAGGGCCCGTGAGCGCAACGCTCACCGAGGACGAAGCGCTGGTAGCTCCCACCGCGTGCACGGGGCAGCACACCAGCGCTACCAGCGAGAGCCGACCCACACCCTGACGTCGACCGGATACCGGATCCGGCCGACCCACGGTGGCCTCGGCATCCTCGGCGGACCGGCGGACGCGGACAGCGGAGCCGAGGTCACTCAAGCACCATGCAGCGGAGCCCTGGACCAAGGGTTCCTCTTGCGGCCGACACTCCCGTTGAGTGGATTCGTGCTGCTGCCGAAGGTTCTGCGGCCGGTTCGGTCGGTTTCCGCGCGGCTGCCGACGTTGCTCGACTGCCCATCGTCGAGCTGAACGGGTGGACGTTGATCGTCGATCCGCCGTTACCGTCCTACCCTGACCGACGGTCTCAGGGCCGTACGCCCGGTAGAGTACGGGTTTCGACTCCTGCCGGCGGATGTGGGCCGGTACCGCCGGTTCCTACCGTTTCCGTATGAGCGGACAGCGAAGTGTCAACCGGCTGCTGTGGGCCGGACTGGTGGTGGCCCTGGTGGGCCTCGTGTTCAACCTCGGCTGGTTCTTCGTTCCGCCGGACGTGTGGTTCGACGATCCCGGATTCGTCCCGATGCCCGAAGCGCTGCTGGGCTGGTGGGTGATCCTCATCGGGGTCGTGCTGATGGTGTGGAGCCTGCGCCGTGGGGCACGGCGTTGACCAGCCGCCGGACCGTCCTGGGCGGGTTGGCCGCGATCGGCGGGCTCGTGGTCGCGCCGGCCGCCGGGCTCGTCGGCTACCTCTACGCCGACTCGGGACGAAGCAACGTCGGGACGCTGTCGTTCCGCAACCGGCTGCGGATCCCGCCCGTGCTGGAGCCGACGATCGACGCCGATGGCCGCCGGCGTTTCCGGCTGGCACTCGGGGAGGGCCGCACCGAACTGCTGCCCGGCACCACCACCGCCACGTGGGGGGTCAACGGGCCGATCCTCGGGCCGACCCTACGCGTCCGGCGCGGCGACCGGGTGGCGATGGACGTCAGCAACCATCTGCCCGAGACCACCACGCTGCACTGGCACGGGATGCATCTACCGGCCGTGATGGACGGCGGCCCGCACCAGCCGATCCACCCCGGGCGTACGTGGCAGCCGTCCTGGACCGTGCAACAGCGGGCCGCCACGCTCTGGTATCACCCGCACCTGCACCACGCCACCGCAGCGCACGTCTACCGCGGCATCGGCGGACTCGTCATCGTCGACGACGGCGACGATGACGCGGCGTCGCTGCCGAACCACTACGGCGTGGACGACATCCCGTTGATCCTGCAGGACCGCAGAATCGACGACGATGGCACGTTGGACCTGTCGGATCTGGCGTTCGGTGGGCTCACGATCACGGGGCTGCTCGGCGACAAGATCCTCGTCAACGGGACCTACGACCCGTACGTCGAGGTGAGCACCACCCTGGTCAGGCTCCGACTGCTCAACGGCGCCAACGCCCGGATCTTCCACGTCGGTTTCACCGACGACCGGGATTTCTCCCTCGTCGCGACCGACGCGGGGGCACGCGGGACGCCCCTGAGCCTGAACCGGCTGATGCTCTCGCCCGGCGAGCGCGCCGAGATCGTGGTGGCGTTCCGGCCCGGCGAGGAAGTGGTCCTACGCGGCTTCCCGCCACCGCTCGGCGCGAACTTCGCCTACCAGCGGCTAGCCGGCGGCGGGGACACCCACGACCTGATCAAGATGATCGCCGCAGCGACCCTGCGGCCGTCCGCGCCCCTGCCCGCCCGGTTGGGCCGCGAGGTGCCGGTGCCGGTGCCGACGCGCCCGGAGCCGTTCCGGCTGGAGATGGGCGACTTTCTCCTCAATGACCGGACCATGGACGTCGCCCGCGTGGACCGAGTGGTGCGGACCGGCTCGGTGGAGTTGTGGCAGATCGTCAACGGGCAGTCGATCCCGCACAATTTCCATGTGCACGGCTCGGCATTCCACATTCTCGACATCGACGGGTCGGCGCCGCCGGAGTACCTGCGCGGGGACAAGGACACGGTGTACGTCCGGCCGGGCGCCACCGTACGGTTGGCCGTACGGTTCCTCGACCACTCCGACATCCGGTGGCCGTACATGTTCCACTGCCACCTCCTCGCGCACGAGGACGCCGGCATGATGGGACAATTCCTCACCGTGTCGCCGCAGGACGCGCCGCTCGTGCCGGCCGGTCCGGGCGCGGTCCACGACGGTCACGGGAATTGAGGTCGGATGGGCCCGGTCGACATCCTCCTCGCGGTGGTCAGTGCCGGCGTGATCACGGTCGCGACCGCGGTGGCCGCCGAGCCGTCGAGCGAGTCGTCCACCGCGGCGGCGTGCTCGCTCGGCATCGTCATGGGTGTTCTGCTGCTCGTGCGACGCGAACGGCCGGTGCTCGTGCTCGTGCTGTCTCTGATCGCCGTCATGGGTTACAACCTGACGGACTTCTCCGGTGTCTCGCCCATCTGGCCGCTGCTCGTGCCGTTGTACACGGTGGCCCGCTGCGGCCAGCCGCTCGTCGGGGCGGCGGTCGGTACCTCGACCCTGCTGGTCTCCACCGGCTGGGTGCTGCACGCCGGTGCGCCACCGCTCGAACTGCTCGACGGCGCGCTACGGGAGGCCGCGATGCTCGCCCTCGCCCTCGTCGCCGGCACCGCCGTGCGTACCCGGGAGTTGCTCACGCACGAGTTCGCGGCCCGGCTCGCCGCGGAGCGTGGCCAGCAGGAGCGCGAGTCGGCCCGGCGGCTGCTCGCCGAGCGGCTGCGCATCGCCCGGGAGTTGCACGATGTCACCGCCCACACCATCGCGGTCGTCGGCATCCAGGTGAACCTCGCGCGGGAACTGGTCGTCGACGACCCCGACGCCGCCCGCGCGATGCTCGACACCACCAGGCGGATCAATGCGGACGCGATCGGCGAGTTGGCAGCGGCTGTACGTCTGCTGCGCGAGCCGGACGCGCCGACGGACCCGGACCGGCATCCGTTGCCCGACGAGACCCAGATCGAGGACCTGCTCGGCCGGGTCGCCGACGCCGGCCTGCGGGTGGCGTTCGACAGCGTCGGCGAGGCGCGGCTCCTCCCTCCCGCTGTCGGGTTGACGCTGTACCGCATCGCGCAGGAGTCGCTGACCAACGTGCTGCGGCACGCGAACGCCACGTCGGTCGCGGTGACGCTGCGCTATGCCGCGGACGACGTCGGCCTCGAGATCGTCGATGACGGTACGTCCACGCCCGGCCCGATCGCCGCGGGGCACGGCCTAGCCGGGATGCGGGAGCGGGCGGCCAGCCTGGGCGGCGTCCTGGACGTCGGAGCGGTGGCCGGCGGCTGCCGCGTACGAGCATGGTTGCCGCTCCGTCCCGCCACCGCAGAGCGGGGACGGCCGGCCCGATGACCGTCCGAGTGCTCCTCGCTGATGATCAGCCACTCGTCCGGGCGGGTCTGCGTGGTCTGCTCGAACGCGACGGCGACATCGAGGTCGTCGCGGAGGCCGCCGATGGCGCCGAGGCGCTGCGGCTGACCCGGCTGACCCGGCCCGACGTGGCCATGCTCGACATCCGGATGCCGCATCCGGATGGTCTGGCCGTTACCCGGCAACTCACCACCGACCCGGCGACAGCCGAGGTGCGGATCATCGTCGTGACCACATTCGAGCTCGACGCGTACATCTTCGAGGCGCTCAAGGCCGGCGCGAGCGGCTTCCTGTCCAAGACCGTCAGCCGTGACGAGTTGTGCCGAGCGGTCCGGGTCGTTGCGGACGGTGAGGCCCTGCTCAGCCCGAGCGTCACCCGACGGGTCATCGCCGAGTTCAGCCGCCGCCCCGATCCGCCGCAAACCTCCCCCGAACGCCTCTCCGTCCTGACCGCCCGAGAACGTGAGGTGGTGACGATGATCGCGGCCGGGATGAACAACGCGGAGATCGGCCTGGCGCTGCGGATCAGTCCGTTGACGGCGAAGACCCACGTCAGCCGGATCCTCATCAAGCTGGCGGTCCGTGATCGGGCGCAACTGGTAGTGCTGGCGTACGAGACCGGTCTGGTTCGTCCGGGCGACGCCACCACCTCGTGAACAGCGGCCCTCGGGCGAACTGCTGCTCGTCGGCGGCCGCGGCACGTCACAGGCACACCGCGATCAGCGACCGTGGGGCCCCGTACCGGTCGGCCAGCATGCCGATCGGCACGGCGGTGAGCATCGCCCCCAGGCCGGTCAGGGTCATGCAGACCCACCGCGCGTTCGGAGAGGAGGCGGTCCGCGACAGCGCCCGCAGCATGCTGGCGCACCTGGCCCGCTCCGCCGCGCTGGTCGACGGGGTCCGCCCGGCCCGGTCGTTCGTCGCACCTCCTGAGCGGGAGAGAGGGACGTTCCTTCGCGTCAGCCCCGAGCTGCGGCGATGTCGTGCGGGGCGATGAACACCTTGTCGGCGGTGCCGGCGCGCTGCGCCGCCAGTGCCTCCGGCAGCTGGTGGAGGCCGTAGAAGGCCGGGCGCAACCGATCCAGGCCCAGAGTCGGCAACAACCGCACACGTCCTCGTCTACCGGTGGCGGGGTGAGTGAAAACGGTGTGGCGGTTGCGTCCACGGGAGCGGTGTACGACTTGCCCGTGTTGGGCGTGTTGCATAGATGAGAGATGGCCATCGCGTCGATCCTTCAAGACGACCAAGTCAGCGAAGGAGAAGAGGACGCGATGGCCGCATCTGAGAGTGCGAACCCTGTTGAGCTGCTGCGCGAGCAGATCGAGGGCGCGTCGCCTGATGTGTTGCAGGCGATGATCCGCACGTTCGCCCAGGCGGTGATGCCCGCCGAAGCCGACGCGAGCTGTGGTGCCAGCTATGGGCAGCGCAGCGACGAGCGGGTCAACTCCCGCAACGGATACCGGGTGCGGGAGTGGGACCCCGTGCCGGAACGATCGACCTGGCGGTGCCGAAACTGCGCACTGGTTCGTACTTTCCGGACCGACTGCTGACGCACCGCCGACGAACCGAACAAGCTCTCGTCTCGGTGGTGGCAACCTCCTATCTGCTCGGCGTCTCGACTCGTCGGGTGGAGAAACTGGTCGAGCAGCTCGGCGTCCGGCAGCTGTCCAAGCCGCAGGTGTCAGAGATGGCCGCGCACCTAAGTCACGGTGTGATTGCTTCCGGTGACACTGCGCTGCGAAGATTGGACCCATCGGCGGCAACCGCCGCAGGTTCGGTACCACACCAGTCCGGGAGAGTTGACGTCATGGTTCGTGGGTCTATCCGCGCTCTGCTGATCACCGCCGCCGTCTCCGCAGCGGGCCTGACCGTGGCCGCACCCGCGCAGGCCGCCCCCGCGCCACCGGCCCGGCAGATCAGCACCACCACCGCGCAGATCACGGTGACCAGCTTCTACGCCCTCTCCGACCGGGAGATCCAGGTGCACGGGACGGTGACCTGCACCCAGCCCACCGGCGCCGCCCACGTGCTCTCCACCGTGGTGCAGCTGATGCCGTTCCGGTTCGGCGCGGGCGAGGTGGACGTGCCCTGCGCGGCCGGGCCGGTCGCCTGGCAGGTCACCGTCGATGTCGCCGAGGGCTGGGACCCCTTCCGGGAGGTCACGGTGAACGGCCTGATGACCGACGACCACGGCGGCTCCGCGTCGACCTCCGTCGACGGTTGGGCGTAGCCGGTAACCGCCTCCCCGCACCCCGGACCCCGGGCCGGTTGACCGCTTCAGGTGCCAGCCGACGGCACCGGCGGTCCGCAGGCCCGGCGCAGGAATCGGTGGGACAGCTCAGCACCGGTCGGTGCCGGGTCGGCGTCGAGCGCGTGCAGGTCGGCGCGGGTGTCCATCAAGCTGAGCAGCGCCTCCCGTAGGTCAAGGGGCAGGCGACGGCCCACATCCACCGGCCACCCATCACGAGCAATGGGCGCGCGCCGCCGGGGCGAGCGGCACCGCAAAGGTCCCCCAGCACCACTCGCCCAGACCTCTGCACACTTGGCGTACCTGACTCTGCACCGGAACCCGTACGCCAACACCAGTCGAACCGCGCCGGCAACGCGGGCGGGACGGGGTGAACGGCCAGCACAGGGGTACAGCGGCCAGCCACCCCGGCACGACCTCGCCGCCAAGCAGATGAGCGGGCACGGCCGCGTGTTCAGCCTCGACCTGGCCGGCGGCCAGCCAGCGGCGGCCCTGCCGGCCGAGCTGCGGCTGGCCAAACGGGCGGCCAGCCTGGGTAGTGTGAGCACTCTCGTGGTGCACCCGCGCTCGATGTGGGCCGGGATCGTCGACGCCGACCAGCTCGCCGATGCTGGCATCGGCGAGGGTCTGGTCCGGGTCTCCACCGGCATCGAGGAGATCCCCGACCTCGTCGCCGACTTCACCCGCGCCTTGGACCTCGTCGCCGGCTGGCTCCGTCCGATCGTGCGCGCGAGTGCCTCGGGAGGGTCGCCCGCCCCCTGGCCACTGCGTCGCGACATCCAGACGCCCACCGGGGCGGGCGGCCAACGCGGGATCTGATTGCGACATCGGCGCGAGCGCATCTGGACAGCGCTCCTGTACGCGATCGCTCGACATCAGGGTGCAGGTCAGCTGCCGTCGGCGCCCCGGGCGCAAGGATGCCGTCACCGAGATCCAGCGATCGCCGGTCGTGGGTCCGGCCGCCGAAAGTCGCAGCTCTATCGGGTCGTCACCTGCAGGGCGTCCCGCGCGCTGCGCGGTTGACGGCCGAGCAGTTCGCCGAGCAGCGGGTCGACGCCCGCGAAGAAGCCGCCCTGCGTGGCCTGGTAGAAGCCCAGCAGGAAGCGTGACATGTGCTCCGGTTGTCCGGCGGCGAGTTGCGCGGCGATCCAGTCCTGCTCATCCATTTGTTGGTAGCGGATGGTTCGTCCTGACAGTTCGGATGCGACCCGGGCGAGTTCGGCGAAGGTCGGAGCCTCGGGCGCGGTGATGGTTGTCGGGCCGTCGTACGCGCCGTCAGAGGCGAGGATCACGGCGGCTGCCTCGGCGGCGTCCTCGCGAGCCGTCCAGGAAACCGGTCCGTCGCCGGGCACGGCGATCACACCCGTTTCGCGCCAGGGGCCGGCGAGCCATTGGAGACTGTGGGCGTAGAACCCGTTGCGTAACGAGGTCCAGGGGACCCCGGAGGCGGCCAGGAGTTGCTCGGTGGCGAAGTGGTCTCGTCCGGGGGCGAACGGGTTGTCGGGTGCGGCGGCCTGGTGGCTGGTGTAGAGGATCCGTTTCACACCAGCGGTGAGCGCGGCATCGATTGCTGCACGGTGCAGGCTGGTCGCGTCCGCGGCCGGGTCGTTGGAGGAGACGAGCAGCAGTTGGTCGGCGCCGGCGAACGCGGCCGGCAGCCGATCGGGGTCGGCGTAGTCGCCGCGTCGGACCTCGACGCCACGCTGCGCGAAGCGTTCGGCCTTCGCGGTGTCGCGTACGGCGACCGCGACCTCGCTCGCGGGCAGACGTTCGAGTAGTTGGTCGACGGTCGCGCCGTTGAGGGCTCCGGTCGCTCCGGTCACGATTATCACTGGTTCATCCTTCATGTGATCAGCGGAAACGCGTTCACCATAACGGCGCTAATCGCTGACAGCAAGTCCCTGTTATCGTTGGTTCGTGAGTGACATGGTCAAGAGTCGGGCAGACACCCGGGCTGCGATCGTCCACGCTGCCGCGTGGCTGTTGCGCGAGAGCGGACCCGGCGCTGTGACGACGCGCGGCGTCGCCGAGCGGGCCGGCGTCCAAGCCCCGACCATCTACCGCCTGTTCGGCGACAAAGATGGTCTGCTCGATGCGGTGGCCGAGCATGTCATGGCCACGTTCGTCTCGGACAAGGCCGCGCGCGTGGCGGCGGCCACGGCGGCGGACGTCGACCCGCTCGATGATCTGCGCGCCAGTTGGCGCAAACAGATCGAGTTCGGTCTCGCCAACCCGGCCGTCTTCCGCCTGCTGAGCGACCCGGAACGCGTGCTCGGTTCACCGGCAGCCCGCACGGGTCGACAGATTCTGGAGACACGCATCCATCGGCTGGCGACGGCCGGGCGACTCCGGGTCCCCGAGCCGCATGCAGTGGACCTCATCCATGCCGCGGGCATCGGGACTATTCAGACACTGCTGGCAACGCCGCAGGAGCGGCGGGATCCCCGCCTGGGCGACGCGATGATGGAGGCCGTCCTGGGCCGCATCCTGGCCGACCCCCCGCCCGAGGCGCCGGACGGAGCCATCGCAACGGCCGTCGCCCTACGGGCTCTCGCACCACAGCTGCGGGTGCTCAGCGACTCCGAGCGACAACTGTTGGTCGAGTGGCTCGACCGCATTACCGAGACACCTGCACGGGCGGCCCAAGTCGCCGAGACACCAGGGAGTGCCAACCGATGATCCCGAGGCGTTACCGGATCTGCCGCGGGTCGGGCTCGGGCCGGCCGATGACCATGCAGTCACCGGCCCGGGCTCCATGGTGCAGTGAACTACGAGACTGGACGGGCCACCCACGTTGACCCGAGCAACGTCGAGACACCCGATGACTTCGCCCGCTTCCTCTTGGCTGCGATAGCTGACTTCCGGTCGACAGGAGAGGCCGGGTGGGAGAACGGCACCCTGGATCGATTCCTCGACGGGTTGTCGGCGTTTCGCCGACGCCCGCGTCGCCGATGCGCCGAAGCTTGATCAAGAGCAAGCCTCCCGGCGCGTGTTTGCCGAGATCGTTGGGCCGCAACCGGATACGAATAGCCCGCGCTCATCTAGCCTTGGTCAGGGCGTCGATCTTGCCGCTGGCCTACTCGTAGCCGATCTGCGGACGCCTTAACTGATCGCCCGCATGGGTTCCCTCCCGGAGTGTGTCCGCTTCAACAGGTGGTGAAACCAAGACGCGATCGCGGCCGGTTCGATCAATCAGGTGTCCATGAGCTCTGCCGGGAAAATGTCTTCCGCGGTCAGCAACCGATCGGACAAACCCTGATCGTGGTGATAGCGCAGGAAGGTGTCCACGGCGTGACGGTTCTTGGCAACCCCATAATCCCATCGACCGTCACCGACGAGTTGGCCGTTCGGGTCGATGAGTTGCGCGAACCGCGGGTGGACTCCAGCGTCCGCACCCTCGGCATGATACGTGTCGATCGCAGTGCTCTTGGCGGCCTCGAACGCGGTGAACAGGGCACGGGCCAAGCCGGGGTCGGCATCGATGAGGTCACGCTTGACCACGACGAGGTGCATGATGGGGAAAATCCCGGTCCGGGAGTAGTAGTCCGCTTCGCGCTTTTCGTAGTCCGGGAACAGTCGGCGCACATTGGTAGCGGCGGTGCCGAGACCGGCGGGCGGCAGGGCTGAGATCAACGCGCTGATGTCGCCGGACTCGAGCATCGGGCCGAGCGTCTGCCCCTCGGGAACCGCCTCCACGGACACCCCGGGCCCGTGCCGGACGGTCAGGAAGTCCATGGGGGCCATCGGATGGGTGACGCCACCGACGATCCAGCGGATCTGTTGCACGCTCAGGCCGTATTCGTCGGCGAAAATACCTTTGGGCCAGACGCCCATGTCGTGACCGAAGGTGGCGAACTCGCCGACGGTCTTGCCTGCGAGATCAGCCGGTGTCTCGATGCCGGCGTTGACGTTGATGTAGGTGGTCGAATGCTGCAGCCTGCGAACCAGGAAGACCGGTAGAGCGTAGAACGGTGGGTTGTCGGCGCTCATGGTGCGCGCGAGAAACGTAAAACCCAGTTCCGCGACATCGAAGGCCCGGTCCCGCACGACCTGCTCGAACAGGCGCGAGATGTCGGTGCCGGTCTGCGTCTGCAGGGTGTACCCGTCTGCGGTCACGGTGCCGTCGAGCAGTGCGGCGGTCACGTCGTACGAGTTGCAGCTCAAGGTAAGAGGACGGTCGATCGGCATGAGCATCCTTGGTTCACTCGGGTGATCTATCGGCAACAGGGCTCTACCGTGGGCGCGGCATGGTGGCCTGACTGAGCCGCCACGCCACCTAACTGCACTGCTGGTTCAAGGCACAGCGGAGGGGGTCACCAGGACGGAACTGCGTGAGGACTTCATGGACAGTGCGCGGCTCACGGGTTGAGCAGCGTCGACAGCAGCGGGTCGACACCGGCGAACAGGCACTGCTGAGCGGCTTGGTAGATCCCCACCTCGACGCCGAGGTCGGCGAAGCGCCGGGCCTCAGCTTCGTCGCGCACAGCGACCACGATGTCCGAGGCGGGCACGCGCTGCAGAAGATGATCGGTGGTGGCTCCACTGAGAGCGCCGGTCGCGCCGGTAGTGACGATCAAATCCAGTCCTTACGTTATCATTGGAAGCGCATCCACAGTAACACTGGATAATCGGTGGAAGCAACTCGTCGTTACCCTTGATATAGAGTTGCTGATGTGGAGACGTCGCGGATGCTTGCGGGCGTTCCGAACGGGTCGCGCCGAACCTGTCCGGCTACCAGGCGTGGGTCGCGGCCTGATCTTTCGCCACCCACGAGGAGGGGCTTCGATGATCCATGTGGGGCAGTCGCTGCAGAACGGCGGTGACCCGGACGTCGCGCTGATGGCTCGGGCGATCGAGGAGGCCGGGCTCGACGGGGTGTGGTGCGGGGACCATCTCGCCTTCCCGGGACAGTGGCTCGACAGCCCCACGCTGCTCGGTGCGGCCGCCGCGGTCACCGAGCGTGTGACGGTCGGCTGGTCGGTGATGCTGCCGGCTCTGCGTCCCCCGGCGTGGGCGGCCAAGCAGGTCGCGTCGGTGCAGCGGATCTCGAACGGCCGGCTCCAGCTCGGTGTGGGCCTGGGCCGGCCGGGTCCCGAGTGGCAGATTGCCGGGACGACCCAGACCGGACGGGCCGCGCGGACTGATGCGTTCCTGGCGGCGCTGCCCGATCTGCTCGCGGGGCGCCCAGCTGATCCCTCCCTCGACGGCACGCTGGCCGGGACGACCCTCGACCCGGCGGTGCCCATGCCTCCGTTGTGGATCGGCGGCCGGTCCGATGCCGCGCTGCGGCGCACAGTGCGCTTCGGGGCCGGATGGCTGGCGAGTCCACTCCCACCGGACCGACTCGCGGCGAGGGCCCGCGAGCTCGCTGCGCTGGCCGGCCCCGACCAGGCGCCACCGCGGGTGGCGGCGGGTGTCTTCGCCGCACCCGGGTTGGACGCCGCCGAAAGCGCCGAACGCCTGCACGGCCTGTTCGGGCTCGACGCCGAGAGCGCCGCCGCCCTTGCCCTCGGTGGATCGCCCGAGCAGCTTGCGGAAGGCCTCGCGCGCTATCGGGACGCCGGGGCCGACACGCTCGTCGTCATCCCGTTCGGTACTGACCCGTTCGAAGCGGCAGGGTTGCTCGGACAGGCCCGCGCCCTACTCGGATGACCGATGCCCAGCGCACGGCCCGATCGACCGGCTGCTCAACCCGTGACACTGACCGTCAGCCTTTCGAGCCGCTGGGTTCTGAACGGACCCACGCCAGGGGCATCACCTCTGGCCTGCCACAACGGTCGTGCAGACCTGCGGCGATAGCGTGACCGACGAGCTGTGCCAGCGACCGGAGTCGCTCCTTCCGGTGAGCCTGCGGCGTTTCGGCTATCCCAGGTCGCACGCGTGTCGATGACCGTGCCGCACTACCGTGCCGCAACGTGCCCGGGGTAAGCCAGTGCGGCAGGAATCAGCTCGAGACCCGGCCCAGTGCGGTGAGCTCACCGTCGGTGAGTTCGAGCGACACCGACTCGAGCAGATCCGGCAACTGTTCCGGGGAGCTTGCGCTCGCGATCGGCGCGGCGACCGCCGGCTGCACGCGCAACCAGGCCAGTGCGACGCTGGTGACCGAGACGCCTTTTGCGGCAGCGACTTCGTCGAGAACGGCAAGCACTCGTTCGCCGCGCGCGTCCAGATATTCCAGCGCTCGCGCGGCGCGTGACGGGTCGCTCGACCGCTGGTCCTTCGAGCGGTACTTGCCGGTGAGGAATCCCTGTGCCAGACCGGAATGCGGCAGGGTGGCGAGGTTTTCGCGAGCGACCAGGGGTGCCAGTTCCTTCTCGTAGTCGCGTCTCATGAGATTGTAATGCGGTTGCACGGCAACGTATCGGGCGAGTCCTTCGCGGTCCGAAACGGATAGTGCAGAGGCGAGCCGGTTGGATTTGAAGTTCGACGCCGCGATGTACCGTACCTTGCCCGCGCGGACGAGCCTGTCGAACGCGGCGAGTGCTTCCTCTTGCGGGGTGTCGAGATCGTCCCGGTGTGCGTAGTAGAGATCGATGTGGTCAGTTTGCAGGCGGCGCAGGGACTCCTCGACGGCCACGGCGATGTTCGCCGCCGACAGACCCGGCCGCTGGTCCCCGGCGCCGACCTTGGTTGCGATCACCATGTCGTCCCGCCGGCCGCGTGCGGTGAGCCACTTGCCGATGATCGTCTCCGAGCCGCCGCCACCGCCGTATGCGTTCGCCGTGTCCAAGAAGTTGCCGCCGCCGGCGGCGTAGGCGTCGAGTACGGCGAACGACGTGGATTCGTTCGCCGTGCGCCCGAAGACGGCACCGCCGAGGTTGAGTCCGAAGACGTTCAGGTCCGTGGTGCCGAGCTTCGTCATGCTTTCCAACGTAACCCAGCCGTGACCGAAGGAAGCCCGGGGCAAAGCGTTGGCCACGGCCAGGACCGCCTGTACAACGCCGTGATCAACTACTGCCAGGCCCGCCTCGGCTCCAGGACGCGATGACCGCCGCCGAGGGAGCCATGTACCACCCAACGCCACATCTATCGGAAGCTCGGGATAGGGACGCGCCGCCAGCTCCGTGAACTCCAGCTTTGGAAGAGACGGCTGTCCCCGCCACTGGGAATCGGTGGCGGGGCGTCGAGGGTTCAGTGTTGTCAGCGGCGGTGCCGGTCGCAGTCTCGTTCAGCCGCGGTCTTCAGGTCTCGGAGCCAAGCCTCGAGACCCGCTCCGAGAGCGGCGGTGGCGAACTCGGCGTCCGCTTCGACCTGGGGGCCGCGCCAGGTTTCCTCGGTACGTACGAGAACCCGGCCCCCGATCTCGGTGAAGGTCCAGACGTGGTCTCCCTCGTCGATCAGCAGTCCTTCGCCCACCGCTGGGCCGCTCCACCGCAGGCACTTCTGCCGCTGAAGCTGGTGGACGGTGGAGGTGACCACGAGAGTGGTGGCGGGACTGAGCGGCGTCTCCGGCACCGGAGTCGTCCACCGGAACGACGAGCCGGGGCGAAGCGGACCGGAGTCGAGACGCCTGCTGGTCAGGACCGCCGGTTGCCAGGACGGCCACCGTTCCACATCGGTCTGCAGCTTCCAGACAGTCCGAAGCGGTGCGTCGATGACGACCTCGGACCGGTAGCGGATCTTCGCCTTCGGGTCGACGCTCTGTCCCGCGCACCGCAGTGGTCCGGAGTCGGCGCCGCTGCCCTGAGCGGAGGCGTGCGCCGGCGTGGCCAGGAACCCCAGAACGCCGGTCAGGGCGACCGAGGCCACCAGCATGCGTTTGATGCCCCACCCAGGAGCCGGACGGATGATGCTCACAATTTCCCTCTCATTGGTCTTCATCGCGATGAAGGCTTGTCGCTATCCGGCGACGTCGGCCTCAGCGGTGTCCTTCAGCCGTTGCAGCCAGGTGCCCAGGCTCTCGTCCAACGCGGCCTGGACGGAGTGCGGATCGGCGTCGACCGGCGGGCCCGCGAAGGACTCCTCCGTGGACACGAGCAGTCCGCCGTCGCCGGGAGCAAGGTTCCAGACGTGGACGCCCAGGATGCCGTCCGGTCCGTTGGCGTGCCCGGACCAGGCCAAGCGCTCGTACGGCCGTACCTCGTCGATGGTCGAAACAATGTCCAGCCCGGACACGGACCACCGGAACACCGAGCCTGGCCCGATAGGGCCCGAGGCCTCCACGCGCGCGTACGAAAGCTCCGGCAGCCACGTCGTCCACGCGTCGATGTCGGTGAGAAGGAGCCATACGGTCTCAGCCGACGCGTGCACCGTGACGCTGTGGCGACTGATGACCGGCGCCGTCTCGTCGATCCGCAAACCACCGGTCACCGCGCCGGTGACGTGCCCGTTCTCCATCACGCTACCCCTCGTCGTTGAGCGGCGGCCGGCTGGCCGCCACCGTGTCGCGGGGCTGACCCCGCCCACCAGAGACGATCTTGCCAACGCGCATGCCTCGCCCGCATCGGCAAGAATTGCCTACTCGTCGTGGCCGCTCTCCACTTGCTTCAGATGTCGTCGTGCGCCAGTGACGAGGACAGTTCCCGGTGGGCCTCGGCCTGTTCGAGCAGGGTCTTGGCCTTCTGCTCCAGGGTGCTCACCGCGTCGGCGCCGGCGGGCCAGCGTAGCGGTGGTTGCGCGGAGCTCATCAGCTGAGTCAGGGCGGCGGCGAGTTTGGCCGGGTCACCGCCCTGCCGGCCGCTCATGCCGCTGAACGCGGTGGCGATTCGCCGGCTGCGTTCGCGGTAGTCGTCGATGCTCGGCTCGGCGAAGCTGGCCGATTCCGGCGAAAGGGCTTCGGTGCGGAAGAAACCCGGTTCGACGAGCATCGTGCGGATGCCGTACGGCGTGACCTCGGGAGTCAGCGACTCCATCCAGCCTTCCAGGGCGAACTTCGTCGTCGCATAGGCGGAGCAGAACTCCATCCCGGCGATGCCGACGCTCGAGGAATTCGTCACGATCAGCCCGGAGCGCTGGGCGCGCATGACGGGCAGGACCGCGCGGGTGACGTTGAGTGGACCGAAAAGGTTCGTTTCGAGCTGGGCGCGGAAGTCGTCGGCAGTGGTCTCCTCGAAGAACCCGGCGTACATGATGCCGGCGTTGTTGACCAGGATGTCGATGCGACCGAACCGATCGACGGCTGCCTGAACCGCGGACCGGGCACTGACGGGGTCTGTCACGTCGAGCGTGACCACCAGCAGGTCCTCGGCGGCCCCCAATGCCTGCTCGACCTTTCGCGGGTTACGACCGGTCGCGACCACCGCGTACCCGGCTGCCAGGGCCGCCCTCGCGATGTCCGCACCCATGCCCCGGCCGGCGCCGGTGACGAGGAGAACTTTCTTGTGAGCCATGTCGCTCCGTTTCGATGAGAAGACCGCGCCCAGACAACCGCCGCGCCCATCGGTGGAGAAGATGCTGTCGAAAGGGGTGCTGACAGCCCCCCTTTCGCCTCACCGTTTGCGCCTACCGTGGAACGGGTGGACCACCGTGACGAGGCAAGAGCCTTCCTCAGCTCTCGACGCGCCAAGATCAGCCCGGAAGAGGCCGGTCTGACCGTTTTCCATCGCAACCGGCGCGTGCCGGGCCTGCGCCGCAGCGAGGTCGCCGATCTGGCCGGTGTCAGTGTCGAGTACTACATCCAGCTCGAACGCGGCAACCTCGCCGGTGTCTCCGACAGCGTGCTCGATGCGATCGCCCGGGCCCTGCGTCTCGACGAGGCCGAACACCAGCACCTCACCGACCTGGCCCGCACCATCGGACGGGCAGCCCGCCCCCGGCGCAGGCCGCCCGCCGCACAGGTCCGGCCCAGCGTTATCCGGGTACTCGAGTCGATGACTGACATGCCCGCATTCGTCGGCAACGGGCGCGGCGACATCCTCACCGCCAATCCGCTTGCCGAGGCGCTCTACGCGCCGATGTTCGACGATCCCGTACGGCCGGTGAATCACGCCCGGTTCGTGTTCCTGAACGCTAGCTCCCGTAGCTTCTGGCGCGACTGGAATGTGGTCGCCGACGATGCGGTGGCAATGCTGCGCGCGGAGGCCGGTCGTAATCCGTTCGACAGGCCCCTGACCGATCTGGTCGGTGAACTCAGCACCCGCAGCGAGGACTTCCGCACGCTATGGGCCGCACACGACGTACGGCTGCACCGTACCGGCGTCAAGAAGTTCCATCATCCCGTGGTAGGCGACCTCGACCTGCACATCGAAATGGTGCAGCTGATCGCCGACCCCGGCCTGAACATGGCAATGCTCACCGCCCCGCCCGGCTCGGCCGGCGATGACGCCCTGCGTCTGCTGGCCAGTTGGACGGCCACCCGCCACGCTGACGCGCGCACGACACCCCCGCCGGTATGAACCCGTCGATGCGACGGCTACCGGTACGGTGGGCGGCGGATCTGGTGTCAGGTAACGGGTTCGGGTAGCGCGGTAAGGCGTTCGAAGACTCGGATGAGGTCGTTGGTCCAGGGCCAGCCGCAGCGATGCGCAGGGTGGTGGTGCGGGCGGTGCGGGTGAGTCTCGCGGCGACGTGCGGTAGCCGGTAGCGCAGCTTCTTGGGTTCGGCGGACGCGAGTGGCCCGTCAGCAGCAGGTGCTGGGTCCAGCAGAGCAGGTCGACGCCGGTCAGGGCGAGCTCCAGCCACGCTTGGTTGACGGCGTACTGCCGGGACGGAAACCGGCCGAAGCCGGTGAGGCACCTTCGCACCCCGGCCACCCTTGCTGAAGGCGCGAGGTCAGCAGATCTTTCATTCTGGAGGCAGCGTGGCACCCTCGGCATCGCCGTCGGTGCGCGCATGTTGGTCGTAGGCCGTCGTCATACCGGCGGGCGTGAGATCGGGCGAGGCCACGCCCACTTCGGCGGGGTCGTGTTCTACCGGGGCTGGCCGCTGATCCGCGTCGACTACGGCGCGGTAGGGGCGGAAGAAGTCGCGCAGTTCCTGCGCGTACAGCTCGGGCTCCTCGAACGGGGCGAAGTGGCCGCCCCGTGGCAGCTTGGCGACCCGCACGACGTTCGCGAACCGCTCGAGCCAGCGGCGCGGCGCGTGCAGCGTGTCACCAGGGAACAGCGCGAAACCGGACGGCACCTCGACCCGGCGCGCGTGCTGCTCGATCGGGATGGCGGCGTTGGCCGCGTACATGCGCATCGACGAGCCGATGGTCCCGGTCAGCCAGTAGCGGGTGAGCAGCCCGCAGATCTCGTCCCGGGTGAAGCTGCGCTCGACGTCGCCGCCGCAGTCGCTCCACGAGCACAGCTTCTCGACGATCCAGGCGGCCAGGCCGGCCGGCGAGTCGGTCAGCCCGACGGCCGCGGTCTGCGGTTTGGTGCGGTGCAGATCGGCGTACGCGCCCTCGGCGGCCTTCCACGCGGCTGCAGTGTCCAGGTACGCGCGTTCCTCATGCGTGTAGTCCGCCCCGACGTCGACCGGGAGGCTGGCCTCCATCCGGTGTACGGCCACCACCCGTTCGGCGTGGTCGAGGGCGAGGTAGCGGCTGACCGCGCTCCCGATGTCGCCGCCGGCCACCCCGAACGCCGGGTAGCCGGCCACGGTCATCAGCTCGGCGAACAGCCCGGCCACCGCGACGGCGTCCAGCGGCGCGCCGGCCGGGCAGTCCGAGTGCCCGAACCCCGGCATGTCCGGCACGACCACGTCGAACGCGTCGGCCGGGTCGCCACCGTGCGCTCCGGGATCGGTCAGCAGCGGCAGCACCTTCTCGTAGCGCCAGGAAGAGTCCGGCCAGCCGTGGCAGAGGATCAGCGGCAAGGCGGGCCTACCCGGCGCGACGGCCCGGGCATGCAGGAACACGATGCCCAGCCCGTGGATGGAGGACCGGAAGCGCGGCAACCGGGCCAGCGCCTCGTCCTGGGCAGGCCAGTCGAACTCCTCGGCCCAGTATCCGACGAGCTCCCGCAGGTAGCTGAGATCGACCCCCATCGACCAGCCGGCGTCCTCGGGTGCGTCCGGCCAGCGGGTCGCGCGCAAACGGGCCTGCAGGTCGGCCAGGTCGGCCGCGCTGGCGTGCATCCGAAACGGCTCAAGCATGATCGAGCTCTACCCGTGCCGTCCGAGATCATGCCCGGACCGGCCGTAGCCGCCCATAGACCACTCAAGATGAGTGCGGGCTCGCGGTAAGCCGGTGTCATCGACGATGACCACGTCGTGGTGATCGCTGGCTCGATCTATGCCGCAGACGACTCTCAAGTCTGGTTCACATCCCGTCTCGACGATCGTTTTCGTCGGCGATGGTCGTGGTCCGCCACCGCTTCGGTGCCCGGCCGCACCGACCGGCACCACACCGGCAGCATCGCCGCCCTCGACGACGGCCGACGCGGCATCGGACACACCACCGCGACCACCGCCGCCGTCATCCTCGCTCGCCGACAACACACACTCCCCCATCCTGACCGCCCTACGCTCATGGCTACACCAATGGGAACAAGCCGGCCGGCCCCACGCCGACTGGTTCCACCCCCGCCTCGTTCCCCACAACGACGAAGACCTCCCCGGCTGGGACCTACGAGTCACCACCGACACCAGCCAGTGACTCACCGGACCCGTGACCAGCAGATGGTCGAATGGGCGCTGCCCGAACTCCTGCCGCCGCAACTGGCCCAACAACGCCTCGCCGCGCAGGTTGCCGCTCTGCCCGCTGAGAAGCCGCCAGCGGCCGACCTCGCGCCGTGCGGCCAGGCCGCTCACCCAGCGCTGAAGCCCGCAGACCTGTAAGCAACAGCGTGAGACCGTAACGGGCTGATGGCCGATGTGCGGCGTGGTCAGCACTCACAGGAATTGCCAGTGAGGTTGGCTCGGCGCGTTAGGGTGCCGGGTGATCCCGACTACCGCAGGGCCGGTACTCGGACGGCGATACAGGAGAAGTCGATGGCCGCCGACCTTCGCAACACCAGGCTCTTCAAGGAGCGGCTCGCCCATCTGGAGGAGGAGACGAACCGGCTCGGGTGGTCTTCGCGCCGGCCGAAGCAGCAGACCTCCTGGCGGAGCGCGTCGCCTTCACCGCCGCCCAACTCGGCGTCACTGAACGCACCGCGCGACAGAGTCACACCACCCCGCACCACATCTCGCTGCTGGCGACGGTTCTCGGCGAGCACGCCGCCACCTACCGGGACGTGATGGCCGAAGCCGAGCCGGTCACCATCACCGTGCCAGAGGCGGGACGGGTGATTGCCGCACTCGGCATGGTGTGCCAACTGGCTACCGATCAGATCGAGGAGGATCCCGCCGACGCCGCCGGTCTCCTCACCGACGCCGCCGACGCGATCGTCGGCATCGGCGCGGAGATCAGGACCAGCACACGCGAGGAGCCGGTGACCATCAACGGAAGAGCGCTGGTGTACTCGCGTGCGGTGCTCACGCGCGCCATCGGGCGACTCACGACGGGCAGTTGGGAGTCCCCGTGCGGGGAGACGCACCGGCCCGGCGGGAGGCCCTGCACTCTGGTGCAAGGACTCACGGCCGACCTCCATGTCGTCGGCGGCTGGCTGGCCGTACCCGACGAACGGACCGGCGACCAAAGGTAGCCCCTGAACGGGGACGCCTCCCGGCGGGCGGCCTGTCCTGCGCTGTCAACGCGAGCCAGAGCAGCAGTGGGCCGAACTCCAGCAGGTCGGCTCACACCAGCGCTGTGGTGTTGTCGGGGGTGGTCAGGAGAATGGGCGGCATGACCCAGCTTTCCGCAGCGGCGCCCGCTGTTGGCCTTGTTGATGAGGCCGCCTACCTGGAAGCCGTCGCGCAGGCGCGGAAGGCCGCCGATGCCTACTACGGCTCCGGCGAGTCAGGCTTGGACGACGAGACCTACGATCGGCTGCTGCGCGGCATCACCGCCTGGGAGGACGCGCACCCCGGGCAGATCGCGGCCGACTCCCCGTCGCAGCAGGTCGCGGCAGGAGTGACCGCGGGCGACGTCGCGCACACCGTGGCGATGCTCAGCCTCGGGAACGTCTTCTCGGACGAGGAACTGACCACGTGGGCCATCTCGGTGCAGCGGCGGCTGGGCGGAGCTTCGGTGGCAGGCTGGGCGGTGGAGCCGAAACTCGACGGTGTGGCCCTGGCAGCCCGCTACCGCGAGGGTCGGCTGGTGCAACTGGTCACCCGGGGCGACGGGACGACCGGGGAGGACGTGTCCCACACGATCGGGGACATCATCGGCCTGCCCCTGACCCTGACCGAACCGGTCACGATCGAAGTGCGGGGCGAAGTCCTCATGACCGAGGACCAGTTCGCCGCCGCGAACGCGCTACGGACCGCGCACGGCGCCACGGCCTTCGCCAACCGCCGCAACGCCTCGTCGGGCTCTCTGCGCGCGAAGGACCGGGCCTACCGAGTCGGGCAGACCTTCCTGGCCTACGCCGCGCTGACCGACCCCGGACACACCGACGATCCCATCCTCGCCGGGCTCACCCACACCCGGCTCGTCGCCCGCCTGGCCGCCCTCGGACTGGGAACGACGGCCGACACCCCGCTCGCCACCCGGTCCTACGCCACCCTTGACGAGGTCCTGGACCGGGTGCGCGAGATCGGCGCCCTACGCGCGGGGCTCGACATCGAACTCGACGGTGCCGTGATCAAGGCCGACAACCCCGCCGACCAGATCCTGGCCGGGACGGGCTCCCGCACCCCGCACTGGGCCACCGCCTTCAAGTTCCCCGCCGCCCAGAAGATCACCGTGCTGCGCGCCGTGCAGTGGAGCGTGGGCCGCACCGGCGTGATCGCCCCGCGCGCCGTCCTCGACCCGGTGGACGTCGCCGGCACCACCATCACCTACGCCACCCTGCACAACCCGGCCGACATCGCCCGCCGTGGCCTGATGCTCGGAGACCACGTCATCGTCTACCGAGCCGGCGACGTCATCCCCCGCGTCGAAGGCGCGGTCGCCGGCCTCCGCACCGGCACCGAGCAGCCCATCGACATCCCCGAACTCTGCCCGCGCTGCGGCGGCGGCATCGACCGCAGCCAGGAACGCTGGCGCTGCGCGCGGGGACGCGCCTGCGGTCAAAAAGAGGCGATCCGGTACGCCGTCGCCCGCGACGCGCTCGACATCGACGGCCTCGGCGAGAAGATCATCGTGCAACTCGTCGACAAAGGGCTGATCGAGGACTTCGCCGACCTGTTCACCCTCACCCATGATCAACTGCTCACCCTGGACCGCTCGGGGGCCAAGAGCGCCGACAACCTCATAGCCGCCATCGAGACGGCCAAGACCAAACCCCTCAATCGCGTCTTCTGCGCCCTCGGCGTCCTGGGCACCGGCCGTTCCATGTCGCTGCGCATCGCCGCGCACTTCGGCTCCATGCAGGCCATCCGAGACGCCGATGCCGTCGCTCTCGCGCAGGTCAACGGCATCGGCAACGACAAGGCCCCCGTGATCGTCCAGGAACTGGCCGAGCTTGCCCCGATCATCGACAAGCTCATCGCCGCAGGTGTGAACATGAGCCAACCCGGCTTCGTTCCCCCGGCTTCCACAGATGCGGAGACCGACGCGGAAACGTCCGCCCAGAACGCGAAGAGCGAGCTGCCACTAGCGGGGCTGACCGTGGTGGTAACCGGCACGATGACCGGACCCCTCGCAGACCGATCCCGAACCGAAATGACCGAACTGATCGCCCAAGCAGGGGGACGCGCGTCCTCCAGCGTCTCTGCCCGCACCCACCTCGTCGTCGCCGGAGACAACGCCGGCAGCAAACACGACAAGGCCCAAGCACTGGGCATCGAAACCATCACACCCGAGGAACTCGCCCACCGCCTCGCTGGACACCTGACGTGAGAAGCGGTGGGTGACCGGCCCGAGCCTTCGCCTGCTCCCTGGGCGGGGCACACGAGGAACGGTACGCGCCTCTGCAAGATCAGCTGTACCTAAGCCGTACCCCGACACTGGCCTGCCTCGACGATCATCAAGGCAGCGCCGCCCGCGACTGCGTCCACGACCAGGTCACCGCCGGAGCCCGGCTGCTGCGCCGCGCGTCCTACAACACCGCCGCTGGCTGCCGGCTCGCCGCCGCACTCGCGCAGCCCGCCCAGCCCGCCGGATTCATGCAGTGGCGGATGCCGGCAGCGGCGGTCATCCCCCGCAGGGACTTCCGACGCTCCGACCACATCGGCACGCCTTCCGTGCAGCGACCGGCGCTGGCCAACTCCGGTCATCGGGGCCAGTCGAGTCACGCCTCGGGCACGCCGACGTCGCGGGCGTAGATGACCGCTTCCTGTCGCCCGGTGTCGTCGCCTCGGGGATAGGTGAAGACGCGGCCGGCGAACACGACCCAGCTGGTGCTGTCGGTGGCGTAGTCGGCGTACCAGCGTCCCGGGGACAGCGCGGCGGCGAACCGGCGGGCAAGTTCGTCGCCCGCGTCGTCGGGGCAGGTGAGGTCGATCAGTGTCCACTGGGCGGGCTGGTCGCCGGCGGCGCCGTGCAACCGGACCAGGCCGATCAGCTGGCCGCCCGTGGTGACCTCGACGCCGAACAGCACGTCGCAACGGGGCCTGCCGTCGCCGGCAGGTAACGACCGAGGTTCGCATCATCTGCAGCGGGCTGTGCCAGGCTAGCTCGCGGGTCCACCACGATGCAGCCGGCACGCTGGCAGGACTGCCACCACATGGACTTCTCCCCTGCGACCTTCGCTCCGGTCTACCGGTGCAGCCGTCGTGTCTAGTCTGACTCCGGCACGAAGACCCCGTATCCGAAGTGGCTGAGTTGGCCGAGTGTCAGTGGCCCTTCCTGCCCGTGGTCGAACTGCAGTCTCACGCCGAGGCCGGGTCGGGCGTTTCTGGTGGGAGCCGGTATCGGCGGTAGGTGCGTGCCCAGCGGTCGGAGAGACCGTCGTCTGGGTTGAGGCGGGTGACGGTCGCTGTCGGGAGGTTGCGGTAGTGGAGTTCGGTGTGGAGGTCGGTGGTGATGTACTCGTCGAGGGTTTGTCGTTTGGGGTGCCGGACGGGTAGGTAGGGGGTGAGGCTGCGCCACCGCCTGGCTGGGCCGCAGAGTTCGGGTGCTACCTGGATCGGTGTGCCGGTCGCTTGTAGCAGCAGGTGGAGGGTCTGCTGCGCCGACCGTGACGCCACCGTCATCGACTTCGACCTGTACCTGGCAGCAGCGATCGTCACCGTACGTCAACTCATCCAATGAGCGCGAACCCTCTACCGCTGGGACACCAGGCCCACCACCCGCCGACTCGAGTAACACCTATTGCCGGTGGCTCTCAGCAACTCCTCAACCGACTACGCAATGGCCCTGCGTCGGAGTGTGCCGGGTCATCGCCCATGCGACGCCTCCTTCATAGTGGCACATCTCTATATATAACCCGGTGCGCGCGAGCGGGCAACCCAGGCTCCGGACGCCGCCTGTCCGCGCCAGTGGACGCGTTGACGCCCCAACATTCGCTGACCTAGAGTCACGCCTTGACTACGCTAAGCACTCGGCGGGTGCCGCCTGTCCTCAATGATGTCATTCCTGGAGGCATTGATGTCCGCAGTTTCGGATCAGCAGCCGGCGTCGATCGTCGAGATCGACATCCGCACCCTGCTGCCGGCCGACTCGCCGCGCTTCGCCATCGACGACGGGCACGCCCGTGCGCTCGCCGACAGCGCGGCCGAGCTCCCGCCGATCCTGGTGCACCGGGCGACGCTGCGGGTGATCGACGGCATGCACCGGGTGCGGGCGGCGGAACTGCGTAATCGGTCCACGATCAGCGCGTGCTGGTTCGAGGGCGACGAGCACGCCGCGTTCCTGCTCGCGGTGGAGACCAACACCCGGCACGGCCTGCCGCTGTCGAGCGACGAACGCCGGCAGGCCGCGCTGCGCATCCTGCGCATCCATCCACAGTGGTCGGATCGCAGCATCGCCGAGCGGACCGGTTGGAACGCCACCAGCGTCGGCGTTCTGCGCCGGGAGACCACCGACCCGGACGCCCGGCCGGACGCGCGGGTTGGCCGGGACGGCCGGGTCCGCCCGTCCACCACCGCGGACGGGCGGCGGGTGGCGGCCGAAGTGATCGCGCGTGATCCAGCCGCCTCGCTGCGGGAGATCGCCCGGCAGGCCGGGATCTCGGTGGGCACGGCCCGGGACGTGCGTTTCCGGCTGGCGCAGGGGCGGCCGGTGGTGCCGGACGGCGACCCGGCGGTGGCCGCGCCCGCCGACGACCGCAGCGGCGACGAGGCCGCGCAGGACTTCGCCCGCTCGGTCACGCTGTTCGCCCGGCTCCGCAACGACCCCTCGCTGCGGTTCAGCGAGAGCGGCCGGCTCGTGCTGCGCCGTCTGCACACCCAACTGCGGACGGCCGAGGAGTGGAAACGGCTCGCCCCGGCCATCCCGCCGCACGGCCGCAGCGCGGTCGCGGACATCCTGGCCGCCTGCGCCGAGGACCTCAAGGGCATGGCGCAGGAGCTGCGCGTCGAGGCGGACCGGCCGGCGCCCGACGCGGCGCCGCCGGTCCGCCCGCGGTCCGTCAGGGTCGATCGTCCTCGGTCCGGGAGCTGGTCAGTCGCCCGTCCGGCCTGACCGCGGCGCGGTCGCGTTCCGCCCTCGCCCATTCCTCGGCCAGCGCCCGGAGATCCGCATCGACGATCCGGCTCGGGTACGTCCAGCGCAGCAGCGGCGCGGTCATCGCGGTGGTGACCAGCGCCATCACGACCATCAGGGAGTACAGGTCGGTGTCCAGCAGCCCGGCCTGTAGCCCCACCCCGAGGATGATCAGCTCGGTGAGGCCGCGGGTGTTCATCAGGATGCCCAGGGTGGCCGACGACCGGCCGGGCTGGCCCGCGAGCCGCGCGCCGAGGTAGGCGCCGCCCAGCTTGCCGCCGATCGCCACCAGCAGGATCAGGCCCATCTCGCCGACGCCGGTCCAGTCCACCGTGCTCAGATCGACCTTCAGCCCGGCCACCGTGAAGTACGCCGGGAGCAGCACCCAGGTGATCGCCTCGAACCGGCCGGTGACCGCGGCTCGCAGCCGCTCGGTGCCTCGGCGCGGCACGATCGCCCCGGCCAGGAACGCCCCGAAGATGAAGTGCAGCCCGAACCACTCGCTCAGCGCCCCGGAGACCAGCAGCAGAACGGTCAGCACGGCCAACGGCGCGGCGCCCGGCCCCCGCTCGCCGGTGCCGGTGCCGCGCGGCTCCCGGGCCACCAGGAACCGGCCGAGCAGCGGGCGCACCACGGTCACCATCACGATCGAGTACGGCAGGACCAGCAGCACCTGCCAGGAACTCTGGCTGCCCGCGATCGTGAGCACGGCCGCGAGCAGCAGCCAGGCGGCGACGTCACCGACCGCGGCGGACGCCATCGCCAGCGCACCGATCCGGGTGTGCTGGATGCCCCGGTCCTTCAGGATCCGGGCCAGCACCGGGAACGCCGTGATCGACATGGCCGCGCCGATGAACAGCAGGAACCCGAGCCGGTCGCCCATCGCGTGCTCGTTCCACAACCACACCGCCAGCAGCACGCCGAGCCCGAACGAGCAGACCATCGACCCGACCGACACGCCGAACGCGGCGCGCTTGTTGCCGCGCAGCAGCCGATGATCGAGTTCCAGCCCGACCAGGAACATGAACAGCGCGACGCCCAGATAGCCGAGCGTGCTGAGCATCGGCCGGACGTCCGCAGGGAAGATCGTGCCGGAGATCGCGCCGTGGAACAGCGTCGGCCCGAGCAGGATTCCGGCCAGGATCTCGCCCAGCACGGCCGGCTGGCCGAACCGCCGGGCGACGTGTCCGAGCACGTGCGCGAGCCCGAGGATCAACGCCAGACCGGCCATTATCATGGCCGTTTGGTGGGTGGACATGGACACTCCTTCTCGGTGGGTCGAGGGCGCTGCTATGTTGGAGGGCATGTCGAGTCGCGAGGCAGAGAGAATCCAGCCACCGGTGATCCGGTGGCTGAGCGCGTAACCCGCTGACGACCCTGTCGTCGCGTCTCCGTCACGGATCCACCGCATCGCTTTCCGTTTACTGCGATGTTGTTGGAGATCTCTTCATGCCATTCGCCATTTACGTTCTCGGGCTCGCCGTGTTCGCCCAGGGAACGTCGGAATTCATGCTGTCCGGGTTGGTCGAGGCCATGGCCGCCGACCTGGGCGTGTCCATCCCGGCCGTCGGTTCGCTGACCTCGGCCTTCGCCGTCGGCATGATCGTCGGTGCCCCGCTGGTCGCGATGCTGAGCTTGCGGTGGCCGCGCCGCCGGGCGCTGCTGGCCTTCCTCGTCACCTTCCTTCTCGCCCACGTCGTCGGCGCGCTCACCGGCAGCTTCGAGGTCCTGTTCGTCACCCGGGTGATCGCCGCGCTGGCCAACGCCGGTTTCCTCGCCGTCGGCCTGGCGACCGCGGCGGCGATGGCCGGGCCACAGGCCAAGGGCCGGGCCACCTCGGTGCTGCTGAGCGGGATCACCCTTGCCTGCATCGCGGGCGTCCCGCTCGGTGCGGTGCTCAGCGAGATGTGGGGCTGGCGGTCCGCGTTCTGGGCCGTCGCGATCATCTCCGCCCCGGCGGTCGTCGCGGTGCTCTGGTCCGTACCGGCGACGCCCGTCGATCTGAACGCCCCCAGCGCCCGGCACGAGTTGCGGGTGCTGCGCTCGCCCCGGCTGATCACCGTTCTGGCTCTCGGTGCGCTGGTCAACGGCGCCACGTTCTGCTCGTTCACCTACCTCTCACCGGTCATCACCAACGTGACCGGGCTGGGCACCAACTGGGTGCCGGCCGCGCTGGCGCTGTTCGGCATCGGATCGTTCGTCGGCGTCAACATCGGCGGCCGGCTGGCCGACACCCGTCCGGGTGAGGCGCTGGCGGTCGGCGGCGCGGCGCTGCTGACCGGCTGGCTGCTGTTCGCGCTCACCGCCGGGAACCCGGTGCTGGCGCTGATCTTCGTGTTCCTCCAGGGCGTTCTCTCGTTCGGTGTGGGTTCCACGCTGATCGCGCAGTCGCTGTACACGGCGTCGAGCGCGCCCACGATGGCCGGCGGTTTCGCCACCGGCGCGCTGAACGTCGGCGCGGCGGCCGGGCCCGCCCTGGGCGGTCTCGCGCTGGCCGCCGACCACGGCTACCGATCGCCGCTGGTGGTGAGCGCCCTGCTGGTGCTCGCCGCGCTGCTGCTGGCCGGGGTGGCCCGCGCCACCGGCGTCACCGGCCGGAACGCCGGCGCCGCGCCCGAGGAGAGCTCGGCCGGAAGCCCGGTGCAGGCAGCTTCCTGACCGGCACCCTCCGATGTGTTCGGTGGTCCGTCCAGCACGCGAGGACGGGCCACCGGCCCGGCACACGCGGCGCATCCTCAGAGCAGGGACAGGAACAGCGCGACCATCTCCGTCGCCTGCCGGGGGTTCAGCCGCGGGTCGCAAGTGGACCGAAAGTCGGTGAACCGGGGCGGTTGCGCCAGCTCCGACACGCACTCGGTGACCGGGTCGGGGGTCAGCTCCAGGTGCAGGCCCGCGGGCCACTCCCGGTGGCGGCGCAGCGTCCGGACGAACGACTCGACCTCGGCGTGCATCCGTTCGACCAAGCGGGTCTTCTGGCCGTTGATCTTCAGGCCGTTGCCGTGCATCGGGTCGCAGAGCCAGACCGCCGGCGAGCCGTGCCGGTGGACCGCCTCGACGACCGGCGGCAGCAGCCGGTCCACGTCCTTCGCGCCGAACCGGACGATGAACGTCAGCCGCCCGGGGATGCCCTCCGGGTTCAGCGACCGGCTCAGCGCGACCGCGTCGTCCGGCGACACCGACGGACCCAGCTTGACGCCGATCGGGTTGTGCACGGCCCGGCTGAGCGCGACGTGCGCGCCGTCGTGGGCGCGGGTCCGCTCGCCGATCCAGCCGAAATGGGTGGAACCGCTGTACACGCCGTACGCGCCGAGCCGCACGAGCGGCCGTTCGTACGGCAGCAGCAACAACTCGTGCGAGGTGTAGACCCGTTCCAGGACGGGCCGCTGCGACCAGGACCGCCGGACCTCGTCCAGCACGAGCCGGGAGCACTCGTACGCGGTGAGCAGCCGCCGCGGCTGCGGGGTCCGGCCCACCGGCTCGAACTCCGGCTCGTTCACCGCGTCGCCGCAGTAGCTGGGCATCTGCCGCCGCGAGCCGGTCTCCTCGGTCTCGAACGGCGACGAGCGCGGCTTGCCGTACTGCCCGGCGATCCGGCCGATGGTCACCGCGGGCAGCCCGCTGCCGGACCGCATGATCGCGGCCAGGCCCTGCAGGTTGTCCACCTTCTGCCGGACCAGTTCCGGTACGGCCTCGTGGAAGCGCTCCGCGCAGTCACCGCCCTGGAGTAGCAGCGCCGAACCGCGGGCGACCAGATCCATCCCGCCGGTCAGCTCGACGATCTCCGGCTCGGTGACGAGCACGGGCCGCTCAGTCAGCTCCCGTTCCGCCTCCTCCAGCGCCACCGGATCCGGCCAGTGGGGCTGTTGCGCCGCGCTCCGCCCGGTCAGGGTGGTGAGCGTCGTGGTCGCGGTCATCGTGTGTTCCTCTCCGCCCGCCGTCCGAGGTCGCCGGCCGGGCTGTCGTCGGTGGTCGTACGGGGATCAGCGACGGCCCTCGGCCGCCGGTAGCTGCCGGCTCATCTCGGCGTCCTCCACGCGGCACATCTCGGCGATGATCGCGTCGTACAGGTTCGCCAGGAACGCCTGGTCCAGGCCGTGTTCGGCGGCGTACCGGGCGGCACGCTCCTTGACCAGGCCGATCCGGCCGGGCTGCATCATCGGTACGTCGTGCCGGGACTTGGCCCGGGCGATGCGCACGCCGCAGTCGAGGCGGCGGCGCAGCGTGTCCAGCAGCGTCCCGTCCAGGACGTCGAGTTCCGCGCGCAGCCGGTGCAGCTCGTCATGCTCGGTCATCGGTCCGTCTCGCCTTCCTCATCGGTGCGGTGGATGGTGCGGAACAGCTCCCGGCAGCGCTCCTGCTGCGCCGCCAGCTCCGGGCCCAGCAGTTCGCGCAGCCGCTCGAAGACGCCGTCCATCCCGGCCGGGTCGCCGCCGGTGAGCGCGCTGAGCCCGGCCAGCGAGTCGGCGAGCGCCGCGCGGGCCGGCGCCGCGTCCGGGTTGGCCGACTGGATCTCGCCGTAGACCTCGGGACGGCCGCCGAGCACCCGGGCCAGCAGCGCGAGCAGCACCCGGTGCGTCGGCGGCGCGGTGGCCACCAGCGTGCGGACGTCCACATCCAGCCGCGACAGGGCCAGCCCGAACGCGAGGATCACCGCGTGGGTCAGGGCCTGGGTGGCCGCGGTCGTCCGGTCGTGCTCCGCCGCGGTGAACCGCACCGGGCGCCCGCCGCCGTACTCGACCAGCCGCAGCAGCGCGGCGACGCCGGGCCCGTCCCGGGTGACCACGGCGGCCACCGGGCGGCCGGTCATCCCGGCGGCGGGCGCGAACATCGGGTTGAGCCCGACGTGCTCGACGCCGGGGGCGCGGGCGGCGAGTTCGGCGGCCATCCCGGTCCGGACCGACAGCGTGTCGGCGAGCAGCGCGTCCGGGCGCATCAGCCGGGTCACCGGCCCGACCGCCCGGATCGCCACCGCCTCGTGCACGGCCAGTAGCACGAGGTCCGCCTCGGCCAGCGCCGCCGCCAGCTCGGGACCAGGCGCGGTGACGTCGGCCCGCAGGCACTCGCCGGGCTGCTCCAACGGCGGTGCGACGTCCACGACCAGCGTGTCGCTGCCCGCCGCCCGGAGCAGGCCGGTGAACATGCCGCCCACCGCCCCGCTTCCGCCGACGACGACGCTGCGGGCGAACTCGGTCAGCACGCGTCCGCCACCGCGGTGCTGTCCAGTGCGGACACCATCGCACGGGCCTTGACCACCGTCTCGGTGAACTCCTCCTCCTGGTCGGAGAGCGAGACGATCGCGCCGCCGACACCGAACTCGGCCTGCCCGGCGGCCAGCACGATGGTCCGGATGATGATGCTGAGATCGGCGGCGCCGCTCAGCGCGAACCAGCCGAGCGCGCCGGAGTAGACGCCGCGCGGGCCGTCCTCCAGCCGGTCGATGATCTCCATGGTGCGTTTCTTCGGTGCGCCGGTCATCGAGCCGCCCGGGAACGCCGCCCGGACGCAGGCCGACGTGCTCGTGCCGGGTCGCAGCCGGCCCCGGATCGTCGAGACCAGCTGGTGCACCGGCGCGTACGTCTCCACCTCGAACAGCCGGGGCACGTGGACCGAGCCGATCGCGCAGACGCTGTTCAGGTCGTTGCGGACCAGGTCCACGATCATCAGGTTCTCGGCGCGGTCCTTCTCTCGCCCGGCCAGGTCCGCGCGGAGCATCTCGTCCTCCTCGGACGTACCGCCGCGGGGTCTGGTGCCCTTGATCGGTTTGGACTCCACGCCGCCTGCCGCATCGATGGTGAGGAACCGCTCCGGCGACGCGCTGAGCACCGCCAGCTCGGGGAACTCCAGCAGCGCGCCGTACGGCACCGGGCTGATCGCCCGCAGCGACGAGTAGAGCGGCAGGGCCGCCGCCTCGGTCGGGGTGGTGACCATGTTGGTCAGGCAGATCTCGTACGACTCCCCGTTGCGGATCTCCCGCAGGCACTCGTCGATCCGCTTGAGATAGGCGTCCTTGTTCAGGCGGGCCGTCGCGTCCGGCCCGAAACCGGCGGCCTGCTCGGACGCACCGAACGCCACCGCGGGCGTCTGGTCCGCCGGTGCGTGCCCGGCCAGCGCGGTGAGCGCCGCGGCGGTCTCGGCCAGCCAGGCCCGTGCGCCGTCGTCGTGCCCGCGGCGGTCCAGGGCCAGCAGGTAGCAGCAGCCGTCGTGGTGGTCCAGGACGATCGCGCGGTCGGCGAACAGCAGCGCGGCGTCCGGGTGCGGCGAGCGGTGCGCGGGTTCGCCGCCGGTCTCGGCCTTCAGCTCGTACCCGAGATAACCGACGTAGCCCAGGTTGAACTCGAACGGCAGGCCCGGTATGGCCGGCACCCGCCGCAGGTCGAGCTGTTCCTCCAGGTAGGAGAAGAACGGGCGGCGGAGCTCGGTGGTGGCGCCGGCGGAGTCCCGGACCCGGACCACGCCGTCGGTGACCCGGTAGGTGACGTACTCGGCGAGCGGGCCGCGGTCGTCGCCGAGGAACGAGAAGCGGGAGGCGCCGTCCAGGACGGCGCTGCTGTCCAGCCAGAACGACGCGCCGGAGCCGGGCAGGCAGGCGCGGCGCACCTCCTCGGCGTCCGGCAGCTCGTCCACCCGGCGTACGCGGACGTCGTACGACGGTGCCGTCGCGCCGCTCCGCGCCCGGTTGTGCGCGACGGCCAGGTCGCGGAAGTTGGCGATGATCTCGCGGCCGAAGTCGCTGCCGATCGACTCCGGGTGGAACTGGACGCCCCACAGCGGCTTTTCGCGATGCCGCAGCCCCATCACCACGCCGTCGTCGCTCCAGGCCAGCGGTTCCAGCTCGGCGGGCAGGTCGGTGGCGGCCAGCGAGTGATAGCGCACCGCGACGAACGGCGACGGCAGGCCGCGGAACACGTCCTCGCCGGTGTGCCGCACCTCGGAGATCCGGCCGTGCATCGGTTCCGGCGCCAGGCCGATGATCCCGCCGAAGAACTGGGCGATGCCCTGGTGGCCGAGGCAGACGCCGAGGACGGGCAGGCCGCTCTCGGCGATCGCCCGGCGGCTGATGCCGAAGTCCCGCGACCGCTCCGGTGTGCCGGGGCCCGGCGACACCACGATCGCGTCGAAGCTGTCGAGCGGCAGGCGGGCCCAGTCGGCGTCGTTCGGCACCACGACCGGCGGCTGCCCGGTCGCCTCACCGATGTACTGGTACAGGTTGAAGGTGAACGAGTCGTAGTTGTTGATCAGAAGAGTGCGCACGGAGGAGGCACCTCGTCTCTCAGATGGGCAGCGTCCGGCGCAGGTGCAGCCGCTCGGCGGTGCCACCCTTGTCCCGGACGTGCTGCACAAGAAGATCGCTGTCCACAATGGCCGGATGGCTCTCGTCGTAGTCGATGGCCATCACGATGCCCATCCACGGTTCGAGGCCCATCGCGTAGACGTAGACCGAGCCGGGCTCCAGCGTCTCGACGATCTCCCGGGCCTGCGGGAAGTTGGAACCGTTCAGGCGGCGGCTCTGGTCGGTACGGCGGTCCAGCGGTTCGCCGTACAGCGGGCCGTAGATCCAGCTGGCCGCCGCGCCGGTGCTCTCCATGCCGATGAACACGGTGTCCACCGGGCCGATCACCTCGGCGACCTTCGCGTACATGGTCGGAGCGATGTTCGTGGAGTCGGCGGCGAACAGCACCGAGCGCTCGCCGAACCGCAGCAGCCAGCCGGTCTTGCTGCGGATGCGCAGGTCGCCGTGCTCGCCCAGGAATGGCAGCGCGACCACCTCGGCGGAACCGCAGGGCAGCGTCTCCAGGTCGTCCACTTCGACGACGTCGCGGAAGCCGAGCCGCCGCAGGATGCCGCCCAGCCCCGGGTCCACCAGGCTGGCATTGGAGGAGCGCGGCACCAGGACCCGGCCGACCCGGTGCCGGATGCGCAGCAGGGTCTCGAACAGCATGTGGTCCTGGTGGTTGTGGGTGATCAGCAGGTGGTCGATGCGGTCCGGCAGGTCGGCGAAGGTGAACCGGCCCGGCGCGCCACCGGGATACCCGGCGTAGCTCAGCGCCGGGTCCACCAGGAACGTCGTGCCCTCGTACCGGGCGAACACGCAGGCGTGGCCGGCGTATTCGAGGACGTCGTCGCCGGCCGGTGGCCCGGCCGGTTCCGGCGCCGGCTCGAAGTACGCCCGGAACCGCCCGGCCCGCTCGCCGTGCAGCCCGAGCCGCGCCGCCAACTCGTCCAGTTCGTCCGCGGTCAGGTTCCCGCGGAAGATCGTGTCGAGCAGCGGGGAGTTCAGCGGTACGTCGACCAGCAGCTGGTCCGGTGCGTACTCCAGCATCGGCGTGGTGAGCGCAAACTCCCGGGCGTCCTCGGTGATCGGCCGGAGCCGCACCTGCTGCCAGGATTCGTCGTAGTACTCGGACGCGTACATCAGCGGTTCGATGAACCGGTAGTCGGCGGTGCGGTTGTCCCGCCCGTAGAACACCTCCACCCGTCCGGCCAGCGGACGCGGCAGCTCCTGGTAGACGTCGTCGAGGCATTCGCCGCGCCGCCGGGGCAGGATCTCCTCCTCCAGCTGCCGGATCGCCTCGAACAGCTCGTCCAGCCGTTCCCGCCGGGGTGCGGTCTCCCGGTACCAGTCCCGGATGGCGTCGTGGTGCTCGTGGGCGTGAATCCACGGGCCGCCGTGCATCCGGCGCTGGCGGACCGCCGTCGCGTGGACCTGCGGATTGTCGAGGTAGCTCTCGACGATCCGGGTGAACCGGTTGCGGGCGAACCGGGCGAGGATCTGCGGCGGCAGCAGGTACGACCAGCCGTACCACCCGGCGATGACCGGTTCGGCCGCGACGTTCTGACGTAGCGAGTAGCGCATGGTGACAGCCGCTCCGTTCCGGTCAGCGCCGCGACGACGCGTGGACTGAGCCGAGCAACCGGCCGAGGATGTCGTGCTCGACCTCGCGGTGAGCGGTGGGCCAGCCCGGTCCGCTCAGCGCCGCCTGCATGGCGGCCAGCAGCGGCGGCGAAACCTCGCCGCCGGCGCGGACCCGCTCGAACCACTCCGCCGGTTCCACCACGTCGGCCGCCGTCAGCCCGGCGTGCGCCAGCAGCTCACCGAGGGGGTACGTCCGGTGGACCACGACCGCGGACCGGGCGTCCGACCCGGGCTCGATGCCCGCCAGCAGCGTCCCGGCCAGCGTGCCGACGTCGCAGACCGGCACCTGCCCGGTGAGCCGGGGCATCACGCCGACCCGGCGCGCGGTCCCGATCAGCGCGGTGAACCAGTCGTCCTTCAGGTGGTCGTGATCCTCCGGCCGGTGCCCGTAGACCAGGCCGGACCGGTAGTGGGCGACCGCGCAGCCGAGGCCGGCCAGGGTGTTCACGTGCTCCTCGGCGATCAGCTTGGACCGCGAGTACGGGTCTCCGGCCGCGGTCAGCGCCGCCGCCGACAGCGGCCCGAACTCGCGCCCCGCCGAGGCGGCCGACAGGAACGCGAACGACCGGGCGCCCAGCGCCGCCGCGCCGCGGACCACCAACGTGGTGTTGCGCACGCTGCCGGTCAGGTGGCTGTCCAGCGGCAGCAGGTGGTTGACCTGGTAACCGCAGTGCAGCACCGCGTCGAGCGCCGGTCCACGCCGCCGGTCAATCCACTGTTCCAGCTCGGCGTAGGTGATCGCCCGCACCCGGGCGTAGTCGGCCGCGGCCCGGCCGAACCGGGCCCGATGCCCGGTGAGCACCCGCTCCGGGTCGCCGGTGGCGACCACCAGCACGCCGCGACCGGCGGTGAGCAGCCGGTCGAGCACGTGCCCGCCGATGAACCCGGACGCGCCGGTGAGCAGCACCGCCCGGTCTCCGATCGCGGGGTCCGGATCGTGCCGGGTGTCCCGGCGCAGCGTCGGCAGCTCGGCGCGCAGGGCGTCGCGGTCCCGCTCGACCCGGTGCAGCAGCGTCTCCGCCGGGGAGGCCGCCGCAGCGACGGTCCCACCGCCCAGATGCCGGACGAACGTGGCCGGTACGAAGTCGTAGTCCATTGCGGCGAACGCGGCCTCGACGGCATGCTCGCCGTGCGCCTCGGAGAGCTTGACCTGGATCTGGATCATGGCGAGTGAGCTGCCGCCCGCGTCGAAGATGGACGTCTCCGGGTCGATCTCCCGGCCCAGGACGGCGGTCACCACGCCGAGCACCTGCGCCAGGACGGCCGCGTCCGCATCGTCCTCCGCCGGTGCCGGGGTGTCGAGCCGGTCCCGCAGCGCGTTGCGGTCCACCTTGCCGCCCGGGGTCAGCGGCAGCTCGCCGGTCAGCACGACGTGGTCGGGCGCCTCCCAGACCGGCACCAGGCCGCGGATGCGGGCCATCAGCGACTCCGGGGTGTCCGCGCCCTCGTCGGTGGTGACCAGCAGGATCGTCTCGTCCCGCCGGATCAGCGCCACGTCGCGGCCCAGATGCCGGGCGAGCAGCGACTCGACGTGCGCCAGGTTCACCCGGTGGCCGAGGCGTTTGATCTGCTCGTCGTTGCGCCCGACGTAGGCGAGCCGGCCGTCGGGCGCCAGGGTCACCACGTCGCCGGTGGCGTAGGCCGGGGAGCCCTCGTACGTCCGGAACACGTCGTTCTCGCTTCCGGTCGCCCCGGCGTAGCCCAGCGCGACGCCGTCGCCGACGATGATCAGCTCGCCTGTGCCCGCGGTGGCGTACGCGCCGGTCTCCAGGTCGCGGACGACGGCCCGGAAACCGTCGTTCGGGGTGCCGATCGTGTTCTCGAACTCGGTCAGCTCGGCCAGCGAGAAGCAGACGGTGGCCTCGGTCGGGCCGTACGCGTTGAACACCCGGCCGTGCCGGGCCGCCTCGCGGTACTCGTGCTCGCCCAGCGCCTCCCCGCAGAACTGCACCTTGCGGATGCGCCCGCGGGCCGCCGCGTCGAGCCGCGCGTAGACCGACGGCGGGATCATCGCCAGGTCGGCGCCGTGCGCGGCCAGGTGCCGCGAGACGGAACCCAGCCAGGAGACCCCGTCCTGAGCCGGTACGACGAGGGTGGCGCCGGCGTACAACGCGCCGAGGATCTCGGTGATCGACGCGTCGAACGAGAGCGACCCGAACTGCAGGACCTCGTCGTCCGGGGTGATGTCGAGCCGCCGCCGCAGCGACCGGCACAGGTTGAGCAGCCCGCCGTGCCCGACGTCCACGAGCTTGGGGCTGCCGGTCGAGCCGGAGGTGAAGATGGAGTACGCGACCCGGGACCGGGTCGTCTCACCGGCCGGCGCTGCCTCGGCGGGCCAGCCCACATCACCGGCGTGCAGCGCGGCGATCCCGGCCCGCTCGGCCCGCAGCAGCGCGGCCCGGTCGAAGCAGACCAGCAGGCCCGCCTCGGCGACCCGGGCGAACTCGACGAACCGGTCGGCGGGCAGGCCGGGGTTCATCGGCGTGTACACGCCGTGGCTGCGCATCACGGCGAGCGCCCAGACCGTGGCCTCGATCGTGTGCTCCCCGGCGACCAGGACCCGGCGTCCGGGCGGGCACTCACGGCCGATCCGGGCGGCGAGCGCGCCCGTGACCCGGTCGAGTTCCTGGTAGGTCCAGCTACGCCCGGCGGTCCGCAGCGCGGTTCGGTCGCGATGCCGCCGGAAGAGGTCGGTCAACAGGTCAGGGAGTTCCACCACTTGCTCCTATTCGCTGCTCAAGTCGGTAAAGGACGTCGGTCGCGGTGCCGGGGGACAGGAAGCCCGGCTTGTACTGCATCCGCAGCAGGGGCGGGCCCGGCCAGGACCGGTCGGCGAGGAACTTGAGATCCTCGAAGACGCGGGCGCTGCGGACCGGTATCCAGCGCCACCGGCCGGGCTCGGGGCGCATGAACGTGGTGTCGGAGACGACGATCCGGGGCATCCGGCCGCGGGTGAACGCGCGGGCCAGGGCGCCGATGTCGGACATCGTGAACCGGCCCAGCGCCTCCTGCGCCTCCCGGGTCTTCGCGAAGTGCTCCGGCGTGTACTGCGCCGCGTCACCGGCCCGGACGACGAGCGGCTTGATCTCGACGTAGTAGCCGCCCTTCGTGGCGAAATTCCAGCGGGAGTACGGGTACTGGAGGATCAGGCCGCCGCCCAGGACCGGGAGCAGCGCATCGGTGACCGCGCTGAGCAGCTCGTCGAACGTGACGCCCGCGCGCAGCGGCAGCCACCGTTCGTCCGACGCGGAGATCGTCGGGATGCCCTTGCGGCCCGGTTCGGGCAGGTCGCCGAGGGCCCGGACCACCTCGTCCGGGTCGGCGGCGGGCAGCGCGGCGTACTGCCGGACGGTCCGCTCGTGGTGGCGGTACCGGGAGCCGGGGCGGCCCGGCGGTTCGTCGCCGCGCAGCCAGGCCCGGACGTGCCGGAGCAGGTCAACGACGTCGGTGCCGTCCACGATCAGATGGCTGAACTTGACGAACACCACGTACTCGCCGTCACCGGCGGGCCAGAGCGCGAGGTGCGCCGCCTCGTCGAGCCGCAGCGGGTGGCTGTTGTGATAGCCGGTGACCAGCTCCGCCGGGTCGCCGATGACCGGTTCCGGCCGCGGCGCGAACGTGACCACCACGTCCCGTTCGGCGACCTCGACCAGGTCGGCCAGCGCCCGGGTCAGCCCGAGCCGGGTGACCAGATCCCGCCAACCGGCCGCGTCCGCCGCGCGGGCCGGATCGACGGTCCCGGCGAAGGCGGTGCACGGGTTGACGTCGCAGTCCATGCCGAGGTCCGCGAGGAAGCTGTAGATGTCGCGGACGGCGGTCGCGCCGGGCCTCAGGCGGGTGGTCATCGGGCCTCCGTCGTGCCCCAGCCGAACTCGACCTGGTCGAGAACGTCCATCTCGGACAGCAGCGTGTGGATGCCGGAGTGGTCCTGCACCAGGTGGGTGCCGCCCTGCTCCTCACGCACCTCGGCGGCGGCACTCTCCCAGCCCGGTACCCGTTCGAACGCGGCGATCGTCTCCCAGGTGGTGAAGTCGGGGGCGACGAACGCCTCCAGCCCGGCCACCACCGTGCCGAGCAGGAACCGGCGCCGGTCCGCCGGCAGCGCCTCGTAGACCTGCTTCATCATCTCGCCGGAGATCGAGGCGTGGCAGTACTCGTCGCGGTTGTGCAGCCTCACCGTGGTCGAGTTGACCACCTGGATCTGCTGGTCGTCCGCGAGCAGGTCCAGGTACGCGTTGATCGAGATCTCGGCGACCGTGGCGAAGCCCAGCGTGGTCAGGCTCCGCTGCCACGGTTCGGTGCAGCGGTCCAGGTGCGCCTGGTGGATCTGGGTGATGTGCGAGTCCGGCAGCACGCGGTCGGCGAAGTCGCCGCGGCGCATCCGACGGGTCACCGCGCTGCCGTTGATGTGCATCAGCGTGTGGTACTGCTCGTCCACCATCGCCTGCGCCACCGCCAGCTCCAGGTCCTGACCGCCGAGGCCCGGGTACGCGCCGCCGATGACCAGTTCGAACGCCGGGTTGGCGATCCGCTGCTCGATCAGCACGGTGTTCCGGTTGTACGCGACCCAGCCCCAGCTCAGCAGCCGCGAGCGGGTCTCGTCGGACAGCTGCTCCCAGATCGGGTGCGCCCGGAACGGGACCATGTCGTCGCGGAAGTCCGGTCGGGCGTGGTCGAACAGCGCGTACACGTCCGGCTCGTCGCGTTTCACCGCGGCCCGCCGGTGCCAGTTGCCGACGAGCCGTTTGATGACGGCGTTCTCGGCGGGGTCGTCCGGGTCGAATGCCGGCAGCTGGCCGATCCGGACATGCCCTTCATCGTCACGCACGACTGCTCCCGTCTCCTCTTTTCTTTGCGTCCGTCCCTTCTGGTCCGGCGCCTTTCGCAGTCTGGGTATATCGATTGCCGCTCGCAAGGGTGTGCAGATCAACGCGGGTGTTCAACTGAAAGAACAGGACAGTTGCACGCGCGATTTCTCCGGCGTGAACAGCCTTGTGTGCGCTCCGGGACGTCTGACATAAAGATCCAGGCGCCGGACGGGACATCGCCGGACCGTCGCCGTTGTCAGTTCTTTCTTTCGCACTGGAAGGAGGCCCGTAAGGTGACCGATCGAATCCAGAGCGTCGTCGTCGCGGCGCTCGACGAGATCAATGCGAGCCGGGCAGAGAAGATCCCCACCGACGACGTGCTCGGCCTGTGCCTCTACGGCGATGCCGGCGTCTTCGAGTCGATGTATCTGGTGGCGTTCCTCTCGCTGCTGGAGGAGAACATCGAGGACGAGTTCGGCGCCGAGATCTCGCTGACGTCCGAGAAGGCGGTGTCCCTGCGGGTGAGCCCGTTCAGCAGCGTCCGCCGCCTGATCGGGTTCATCGAGGGCGAGCTGGAACTCGTCGGCGTGCGGGGCTGACGTCCTCATGATCCTCATGATCACCGGCACCCGTACCGGCATCGGCCGGGCTCTCGCGGAGCACTTCCTAGCGGCCGGGCACGACGTCGTCGGATGCAGCCGGCGGCCGGCGGCCATCGACCATCCGCGCTACCGGCATCACCAGCTGGACATCACCGACATCTTGCAGACGAAGAAGATGTTCCGCAGCGTGCGCCAGGAGTACGGAAGGCTGGACGCGCTGGTGAACAACGCCGGAATCTCGTCGATGAACCATTTCATGACCACTCCGGACGAGGTTTCCCGGCGGATATTCGACGTCAATTTCTTCGCGGTGCTGAACTGCTGCCGGGAAGCCGTGAAGATGCTGCAGAAGTCATCCGAGAAAAGCACCGCGATCCTGAACGTCTCCACGGTCGCGGTGCCCTGGGCCATCGAGGGTCAGCTCGCGTACGCGGCCAGCAAGAGCGCGGTCGAACAACTCGTCCGCATCATGAGCAAGGAGCTGTCCGCGTTCGGCATCCGGGTGAACGGGATCGGGCTTCCGCCGGTGCACACCGTGCTGACGCGTACCGTTCCCCGACCCAAGATCGACAATTTGATCGCGCGTCAGACGATCTCCCGCCAGTGCACGACGGCGGACATCGTCGGCCCGGTCGAATTCCTGATCGGCCGCCAGTCGGAGTTCATCACGGGCGAGACGCTGTTTCTTGGGGGTGTGCACTGAATGCGCGAGGAACTGATCAGCAGGTTCGAGGGCTTCGGCACCCGGACCGCGCTCTACGACCACGGGACCGCCGTCTCGTACGCGGAACTGTCGCGGCGCATCACCGACGTGCGTGGCCGGTTGGCCGGGCAGGGGGTCAAGCCGCGGGAGACCGTGGTCGTCAATGGCGAGTACTCGCTCGACTCGGTGGCCACCCTGTTCGCGCTGTTCCTGGACCGGAACGTGGTGGTGCCGGTGGTGACGCTGACCGGCACGACGCTGGACACGCTGGTGGAGCACTGCCGGCCCGCGCTGCTGGTGCGCACCGGCGAGGCGGGCGTCGCGTTCGAGGACCTCCGGGACCGGTGGGCCGCCGCCGCAGACGGCGGCGCCGTGCACGACCGGCTCGGCGACCCGGACACGGCCGGGCTGGTGCTGCTCAGCAGCGGCAGCACCGGCGCGCCGAAGGTCATCCTGCACAGCCTGGACACGCTCGTCGCGGAGAAGATCGCGAAGCGCCCGCGCCGCAGCGACAAGCCGTTCAACATCCTGATGGTGCTGATGTTCGACCACATCGGCGGCATCAACTCGCTGCTCAGTACGCTGATCGTCGGCGGCACCGCGGTCCTGCCCGCGCAGCGAACCCCGGACGAGATCTGCGCTCTGATCGAACGCCACCGGATCATGGTGCTCCCGGCGAGCCCGACCTACCTCAACCTGATCATGGTCGGTAACTACCACCGCAAGCACGATCTCAGCAGCCTGCGGATGATCACGTATGGCACCGAGCCGATGACCGACGAACTGCTCCAGCGGGTCAACCTGGCCTTCCCTGGCGTGCGGCTGCTACAGACGTTCGGCACCAGCGAGACCGGGATCGCCACCACCACGAGCGAGTCGTCGAACAGCACCAACTTCAAGATCTCCGACGCGGGCGTGGAATACCGGGTGGTGGACGGCGAACTCCAGCTGCGCAGCCGCACCCAGTTCCGCTGCTACCTGAACTACGACGACGCGCTGACCGAGGACCGCTGGTTCCGGACCGGTGACCTGGTCGAGGAGGCGGCCGACGGCTACCTGCGGATCAAGGGCCGGGCCAAGGAGGTCATCAACGTCGGCGGCGAGAAGCTCCTGCCGCTCGAACTGGAGTCGATCCTGCTGAGCAGCCCGCTCGTCGAGGACTGCGTCGTCTACGGGCGGCCGAACGCTATCACCGGCCAGTCGGTGTGCGTGGACATCCGGCCCAGCGGCGACGTCACCCGCGCCGCCCTGCGCAAGCACGTGGCCGAGTTCCTGGCCGGCCGGGTCGAGCCGTTCAAGATCCCCTCAAAGATCAACGTGGTCGAGTCGATCGCGATGTCCGACCGGATGAAGAAGGTGCGGTCCCGGTCGGTCGCCGGCGAGGCGTGAGCGTTCCGCCGCGAAAACCCTCCGTGCCGCGCCGGCACGGAATCCCGTCAGTCCCTCGAAGTCCCAAGGAGTACGACATGGCACGATCGAAGGTGGCGATCATCGGCGGAGGGCCGGCCGGTAGCGTCGCGGGCCTCACGCTGCGCAAACTCGGCCACGAGGTGACGATCTACGAGCGGCTCTCGCTGCCCCGCTACCGGATCGGCGAGTCGCTGCTGCCCGGCACGATGTCGATCCTCAACCGCCTTGGTCTCCAGGAGAAGATCGACGCGCAGAACTACGTCAAGAAGCCGTCCGCGACGTTCCTGTGGGGTCAGGACCAGGCGCCGTGGACGTTCTCGTTCGCGGCCCCCAAGGTCACGCCGTGGGTCTTCGACCATGCCGTACAGGTCAAGCGGGAGGATTTCGACCGTCTCCTGCTGGACGAGGCCCGCAGCCGTGGCGTCACCGTCCACGAGGACACCCCGGTCACCGACGTGGATCTGTCCGACCCGGACCGCGTGGTGCTGACCGTGCGGCAGGGCGGCGAGAACGTGTCCGTCGAGAGCGACTTCGTCATCGACGCCGGTGGTTCCGGCAGCCTGCTCGCCCGCAAGCTCGGCGTGCGGCAGTACGACGAGTTCTACCGCAACTTCGCGATTTGGTCGTACTTCCGGCTCAAGGACCCGTTCGAGGGCGACCTGAAAGGCACCACCTACTCGATCACGTTCGAGGACGGCTGGGTCTGGATGATCCCGCTGAAGGGCGACCTGTACAGCGTCGGCCTGGTCGTGGACCGCTCGAAGTCCGCCGAGGTACGGGCCCGCGGCGCCGACGAGTTCTACACCAGCACGCTCGCCAAGTGCGCGCGGGCGATGGGCATCCTGAACGGCGCGGAGCAGGTGGACGAGGTCCGCATCGTGCAGGACTGGTCGTACGACACCTCGCTCTACTCCGCCGACCGGTTCTTCCTCTGCGGCGACGCGGCCTGCTTCACCGACCCGTTGTTCTCGCAGGGCGTGCACCTGGCCTCGCAGTCGGCGGTCTCCGCGGCGGCGGCCATCGACCGGATCACCAGCCACGGCGACGAGCGGGACGCGGTGCACGCCTGGTACAACCGCACCTACCGCGAGGCGTACGAGCAGTACCACCAGTTCCTCGCCTCGTTCTACACGTTCGCGTCGTTCACCGAGCCGGACTCCGAGTTCTGGCGCAAGCGGCGGATCACCGAGTCCGACGACGACCGGCTGGTCCGGCGGCAGTGGTTCGAGAGCCTGGCGGCGAACGGCCCGGAGGCATCCGGCGGCACGGTGGCGACGTTCCGCGACCGGGCGTCCACGATGATCTCCATCGGCCGCCACCAGCGCCCCGACCTCAGCGACGATTTCAGCGAGGCCGAGCTGAACGCCGCCCGGGTGCGCTGGATCAGCGACCTCACCGCCCGGCTGAACAACATCAGCCGCTTCCGCTGGTCCGGCGGCAAGGCCGTGCTGAAGCCGTACTACGGCGTCGAGCCGACCGGCTTCCGGCTGGAGCACCGCGAGGTGCTGGCCAACGAGGACGGGCTCGACCTGACCCGCTACGCGATGGACGACGAGACCCGGCAGATCTTCCAGGACCTCGCCGAGGAGGAGTTCGGCTACCGGACGCTCGTCAAGCGCCTCGGCGCCGCCGGCCGCCAGGAACAGAGCACCCAGCTCGTCATCCGCCTGATGGAGGCCGGGCTGCTCAACGGCTACGACGACAACGGCGACAAGGTCTTCATCCAGGGCCGTCTGCACTTCGGCGGCGTCGGCGTCGAGTACGAGGTCTGACCGCACCGACCGGCCGCCGGGACGACACCCGGCGGCCGGCACCCCCTCACCGCACCGAAGGAGACCAAACGGTGGAGTACACGCGGCTGCGGGACCTCAAGGTCTCCCGCATCGGCCTCGGCACGATGGGCTTTTCGTTCGGCTACACCGGCTCCGGCTCGGACGACGCGGGCTCGGTACGCGCCGTGCACCGCGCCCTCGACCTGGGCGTGACCATGCTGGACACCGCCGAGGTGTACGGCCCGTACACGAACGAGGAGCTGCTGCGCCGCGCGATCGCCGGTCGCCGCGACCGGGTGGTGATCGCCACCAAGTTCGGCCTGATGTCCCACGTGGGCGGCGCACCCGGCGAACCGGACAGCAGCCCCGCCAACGTCCGCGCGGCCGTGACCGGTTCGCTGCGGCGGCTCGGCACCGACCACCTCGACCTCTGCTACCAGCACCGGGTGGACCCGAAGGTCGCGATCGAGGACACCGTCGGCGCGCTCGCCGAACTGGTCGCCGAAGGCAAGATCCGGCACATCGGTCTTTCCGAGGCCGGGCCCACCACCGTCCGCCGGGCGCACGCCGTCCACCCGATCACCGCGGTCCAGTCCGAGTACTCGCTGTGGACGCGCGACCCGGAGGAGAACGTGCTGCCGGTGCTGCGCGAACTCGGCATCGGCTTCGTCGCGTACTCGCCGCTCGGCCACGGTTTCCTCACCGGCACGGTCCGCACCTCCGGCACGTTCGGCCCGGCCGACCTGCGCGCCGACAACCCGCGCTTCACCGCGGACAACCTGCCGCGGAACCTGCGCATCGTGCACGAGATCGAGGCCGTCGCCGCCGAGGCGGGCGCCACCAGCGCGCAGGTTGCCCTCGCCTGGCTGCTGGCCTGCGGCGACGACGTCGTCCCGATCCCCGGAACCAGCCGCCCGGCCCACGTCGAGGAGAACCTGGCGGCGGCCGGCCTGCGGCTCGGCGCCGCTCAGCTGGCCCGGCTGGACGCCCTGCCGGTCGCCGCCGGCGAACACCACACCGAGGAACAGATGCGGATGATGGACCGGTCGTAGCTCAGGGCCGCGGCCCGGCCGCCGCGCGCGGCAGCGTCACCAGCACCAGCGCCGCGCCGGCCGCCATCACCGCGAAGACCAGGCCCATCCCGTACGCCTCGGACAGCGGGCCCACCACCACCGGCGCGGTGATCGCGCCGGTCCGGGACAGCGCGGACACGATCGACGCGGTGCCGGCCGCCGGGATGCAGTACCGGGTGGACAGGTGGTCGGCCGCGCCGATCCCGGGCAGCGTCACCACCAGCAGCGCGAGCCACGGCGACGCGTGCCCGGCGACGACCAGCAGGCCGCCGATCGAGGCCGCCGTCGTGACCGCGCCGCCGGTCAGCGCGACGGCCCGCGCCCCGAACGCGGCCAGCAGCCTGTCCAGCACCAGCCGCGACGCCACCAGGCCGACGCCGAACAGCACCGGCGCCGCGGCGGCCAGCGGTGCCGTGGCGTCCAGGCCCCGGCTCAGCGCCAGCCCGGTCCACTCCTGGCCCGGACTCTCCACTAGCTCGCCGCCAGCGCGGCCAGCCCGAGCACCCCGGAAGATCACCTGGTACGCGGGGGATGGCACAAACACCGTCTCAGGATGCTCACTCCGGAGGACCGCTGCTTCGCCGCACGATCCCGAGTCCGCTGCGAAGCAGCATGCGTGTGTAGTGGCCCGTGTGCAGGAGCAACGACAGAGTTCCGCTATCACCTCGACGAGCCTGTCCGAGCTTCACCTTCCCCCCGCGGAGCCATCCCCCTGTTGCAGGCCGTCCTGGCTCTACAAGGCGCCTACACGCCGTCCACCCACGATGAATCGGTGCATTGACACCGTACTGAATAGACGAACTCGGGCACACTTCCTAAACCATCCTAGGAGGGAACTTCTCGGCCACACCGGTGCCCAGAGCGTCGAGGAGGGCGCCGAGATCATCGTGCGGATGGCCGTGATCGGGCCGGACGGCCCGACGGGTGGCTACTTCGCCGCCACCGGTCCGGTTCCCTGGTGACGCATCGAGGCCACCCGCTGCCGGGACAGCACCCGGAGGCCGTATCCGTCGAACGATCAACCAGTCACAGCCGTAGAAGGGGCCGAGTATGGAAAAGCCGCGCAGGGTAGAGGTCGTCCTGGACTTCATGTGTGTGCATTCCTATCGCGGATTCAGCCGCTTTACACGAGTCACTCGTCGCTTCCGCGCCGATGGCGGCCAGGTGGAGACGGTCTACTGCCCGTTCCAGCTCCAGCCCGAAGCTTCCTCCGCGGGCGAGCCGCTATTCGAGGTCTGGAAACGGCAGCGCGGCGAGGAGGTCGCGCGTGCCCTCGTATCCGATGAGTCGTTCGGTGTTGCCGGCGGTCTTGAGCTGAACTTCGGTCGGGCATGGTTCACCAACACGTTCGACGCGCACCGGATCCATGCTCAGGCGTCTGCCCAGGGAAGGGGCGAGCAGATGGCCGAACGGCTGTTCCGGGCCTACTTCACCGACGGACTGAACATCGCCGATCCTGACACGCTTACCCGAATCGCAAGCGAGACGGGAGTGGTGACCAGCGAGACCGGTGCCGCCGGCCTGCGGGCCGAACTTGAGCGGGTACGACGGTTCGGCGTCCAGCCGCCGGCTTTCCGCTTCGAGGGCGGACCTGTCCTGGAAGGAGAGCAGTCCGAGGAGCTGTTCCTCACGACCCTCATGAGGTGATCGCCAAGCCACCATCAGCACCCCTCGCCCCCCGCCGCCGACGATGCGGGAGGGCGGCGCCCATGTGCAGCTCCTTGGCCTACCCCGGGGGTACCAGTGCAAGGTTCCTGAAAGCGTCGGGATAGCAGTGGTTGCTGAGACCGACAACAGCGGGTGCTGCTCACCGGTCAACATCGAAAGCGCCCGGGCGACCTCGTAGACGTCTGCTCGCACGTCGGTGCTCGTCGTACCCGCATCGGCTCTGCCGTTGTGGCCTGCGTAAGCGCGCGCTACCGCGTATCCGAAGTTTCGTTCTACCCAGGTCAGGGTCGTTGATTTCGCCAACCGGGCATCGGCCACCGCCCGCCTGGTGCTCACCAACCGCCGCGGCTTGGCCACCTTCACCGCCGGATTGTCCGCCGCCGCGACGAACCCGTCCGCCACCGCCCGCTTGTACAGACACCGCAACGCCGCGATCAGATGCTCCGCCGCACTCCGCCCACCCCGCGCATTGCGACGCGCCACCACATGCGTCCTGACGTACTCCGCCAACCACTCGATCTCCGACGGACTCGGCTCATCCAACCGGCCACTGCCCCCAGTGCTCCACCACCCGCTTCCAATACGACCCGTACGCCCGCCGCGTACCCGCGGCCGCGTCCTCAGTCATCACACCGGACCGGATCGCAGCCGCCGCCGGGCGCGGTGCTCTCCAGATGCGCCGGCAGCATGCGGCTACAACGCCGCAGCGACAGCGTCGAGCACCCGGATCGGGCGCAACAGGTCGTCGTAGCCGATCGGGGGGTGACCGGTCCCGACCATCCGCAGGAACGCCTCCAGACCCGGGGCGACGTACCAGTCGTCGAGCACCAGCGGGCGGGCGGCGATGCCGGTGCGCCCCACCACCATGGCGTGGAACGGCACCCGGGCGATCTCCTCCGGCCGGACCAGGTTCACCACGACCAGGGTGTCGCCGACCCGCACCCGGGCGATCACGGTCTCGGCGCTGCGCTCCACCCGTACCTCGCCGATCTCGCCGGGTACCAGCCGCAGCGCCACGTCGACCGAATGGATCCCGTAGAACCAGATCCCGCCGTACGGGCTGGCCTCGTCGGCCGGCCCGGTGGTGACCACCACCTGCGGCGTGCCGACGGTGGGCAGCTCGGCGACCAGCGCCTCGGTGTCCGGAATCCAACGCAGCGCCGAATAGGACGTCAGCAGCGCGTCGTGTTCCCGGGCCACCGCCACGATCGCCTCGGCGTCGGCCACCGAGCAGGCCAACGGCTTGTCCACGAAGACCGGCAGCCCTTCGGCCAGGAACGGCACCGCGTGTTCGCGGTGCAGCCCACCGTGCCGGTCAGTGATGATCACAGCGTCGACCTGGCCGAGCAGCTCGGTCGGGGCGTCCACGATGCGCTCCACGCCGCCGTGCGCCCGGAGTTGCTCGTTGCGCTCGGTCGCCCCGCCGGCCAGCGCCACCACCCGGGTGCCGGGCGCCAACTCCCGGACGTTGAGATACTCCAGGATCTGGTCGACATGGGTGTTCTCGGTGCCGATCATCCCGATCCGCATCAGCGGGCCCGTCCCAACCGGACCGGCCGGCCGGTGCTGGCCGACTCGTAGACCCCGAGCACCAGCTCCAGCGCCCGCCGGCCGTCCAGCGTGCCGACCAGCGGCTTGCGCCCCTGCTCGACCGCGTCGATGAAGTCCAGGTACTGGTCGCGGTGCGCGTCGTCGATCGACTGGCTGCCGGCCGCCCCGCCCAGGTCGACCGCATGGTTGCCGTCCGGCTGGTCACCGGGGCGCTCGCCGTCGACCGTGTGGAAGTAGGTCAGTTCCTCGCGCTCGATCACCGCGCTCCCCCGGTCACCGTGTACGGAGAGCCGCACCGGAAGGCCCGGATAGGCGGCGGTGGTGGCGGACAGCGAACCGATCGCCCCGCTGGCGAAGCGGACGGTCGCCGCCACGGTGTCCTCGACGTCGATCCGGTCGTGGGCCAGCCGGTCGACGTACGCCTGCACCTCGACGGGCTCGCCCAACACCCAGAGCAGCAGGTCGGCCACGTGGATGCCCTGGTTCATCAGGGCGCCGCCGCCGTCGAGCGCCAGGGTGCCCCGCCAGCCACCCGAGTCGTAGTACTCCTGCGGCCGCCAGAACGTCGACTCGGCGATCCCGGAGGTGATCCGGCCCAGGCGGCCGGACACGACGGCCTCGTGCAGGAAGGCCGACGCCCGCTGGAAGCGGCGCTGGCTGATCACCCCGACCGTCCGGCCGGTCTCCTGCTCCGCCGCGATCACCCGGTCGGCAGCGGCCAGCGACACGTCGATCGGCTTCTCCACCAGCACGTGCTTGCCGGCCTGCAGCGCGGTCACCGCCGCGTCGGCGTGCGCGCCGCTGGGCAGGCAGACCGCCACCGCGTCCACGTCGTCGCGGACGCACGCCTGCCGCAGGCTGGTCAGCGGGTCACCGCCGAACTTGGCGGTCAACCGCACCGCCCGGGTGAGGTCGGTGTCGACCACCGCCACCAGCCGCCCCCGTTCGCCCAGCGAGGCGATCAGCCGCGCGTGCGTCGTCCCGATCACTCCTGCGCCTACCACCGCGAACCGCATGGCGCGGCCTCCTCTCGATCCGGTCCTGTTCGATTCGGTCGCGTTCGATCCGGTCATGTCGTCCATCGGCGCACCGCGCCGCCGGAGTCGGCGCTGTCCTGGGCCAACAGGGCGATCCGGGTGGCGGCCAGGCTCGCCGCCGTGTCCACCTCGGGCTCCCGGCCGGCGGCCAGGGCACCCAGCGCGTCGGCGGCCGGACGCCGGCCCGGCGGCAGCTCGACCTCCCAGGGCGGGCGTTCGGCGGTGGCCGCCAGCAGCCGGCCCTGCGCCCAGTACAGCTCGGCGGTGCCGAGGGTGCCGGTCAACCGCATCCGGTAGTCGCCGTGGTGGGGCGCGGCAGCCGGGGTGAGCCAGCTGACCTCGATGGTGGCGGCGACCGGGCCGGCCTGCAGCAGCAGTGCGCCGTAGGTGGCGAAGTCCGGCCGGGACGGGTCGCTCACCCCCACCACGGTGCCCTCGGTCGCACCGGAGAGCAGCAGGACCAGGTCGACGTCGTGGACGGCGAGATCACCGAGGATGCCGCCGTAGCTGGCCCGGCGCAGAAACCACGGTGGCCGGGTCGGCCGGTTGAGCTTGTGCGGGCCGGTGCTCGCCACCAGCACCAGCTCGCCCAGCTCACCGCTGTCGAGCAGGGCGCGGGCGGCAAGCGTCTCGGGATAGTGCCGCTTTTCCAGCAGCAGCGAGACGATCCGCCCGTGCCGCTGGGCAGCGGTGGCGATCTCGTCCAGCTCGGCCAGGTCGGTGCAGAGCGGCTTGTCGGCGAGCACGTGCGCGCCGGCGCGCAGCGCGTCGAGCACCGCCGCCGCCCGTTCGGCGTAGACGCCGGCGACCAGCACCACGTTCGGGTGCTGCTCGTCGAGAAGCCGGCGATGCTCGGTGTAGGCCGGCACGCCCTGCTCGGTCGCGTACCGCTCGGCGAGCTCCGGGTCCGGGTCACTGACCCCGACCAGAGTCACCGAATGTTGGTGGGGAAGCTCGTCGAAGGCGTACCGCACGTGGGGGTGGGCGGCGCCCAGCACGGCCAGCCGGATCACCGCGCCACTCCCGTCGCGCGTCGGCCGGTCCGCTGGGGTTCGGATGCCTCGGGCATGCGCCCATCCAATCGTGCAACCGGTTGCACGTCAACCCGCCCGACGGGTATTTCCGCAGCTGACCGGGTTCTCCGGGCTGACCGCGCGACAGGCCAGAGCACCGAGGTCGGGCCCACCGGCCGGCTCAACACGACCGCAGGTAGCCGGCCGGGTCGCGGTCCAGCCCGGCCATCCGCTCGGTCAACGCCGACCGCATCCCGGCGTCGGCGGCCAGGTCGGGGGCGAGCAGCTCCAGCAGACCGGCCGCCGAGTCGGCCCCGGTGACCGCACCCGCCAGTGCCGCCGCCCGAGGGTCGCGCAGGGGTACGCCGGCCAGCACCCGGCGGCGGCAGCGCACCCCCCAGGCGGCCACCACGAGCAGCCCCCGCGAGCCGGCCCCGGTCACGCGGATCGTCGGCACGATCCGCTGGGCGAGCTTCTGGGAGCCGTCCACCGCGATCTGGTCCAGCCGGTGGGCGAGGCGGGGATGACCGAAGCGGGCCAGCATGGTCTCGACGTAGCCGGTCAGGTCCAGTGGGGAATCGAGCGCGGGCTGCGCCTCGCTCCGCAGGTACCGGCCGGCCAGGTCGGCCAGGACCGACCGGTCCAGCGCGGCGGCCACGGTCTCGCAGCCGAGCAGCAGCCCCACCTCGGCGAGCAGGCTGTGGGCGGCGTTGAGCAGCCGCAACTTCACCGCCGAGTACGGTGCGACGTCGTCGACCAGCCGGACGCCGGCCAGCTCCCAGGCCGGGCGACCGGCCGGGAAGTCGTCGACCACGGCCCACTGCCGGTACGGCTCGCCGACCACCACCGCCTCGTCCCGGACGCCGAGCAGCCGGGCGGCCTGCTCCCGGTCGGCCTCGGTGCTGGCCGGCGTGATCCGGTCGACGACGGTGTCCGGGAAGGTCACCCGGTCGGCCAACCAGTCCAGCAGCCCGCCCCGGGCGGCATCCCCGGCGCCGGCGACGATCCGCTCGGCGCCGCCACGCACCGCGGCGGCCAGCACCGCGCCGTTGCCGACCAGGTTGTCGCAGGAGACCAGGGCCACCGGCGCCGCGCCGGCCCGGTACCGCGCCAGCAGGCCGGCCAGCAGCAACCCGGGCGCTGTCCGCCAGACCCGGTCCGGATCCGGAATTCCGCGGCCCAGCGCGGCCAGGTCGTTGGCGAGTTCGGCGTCGTCCGGACGCGGCACGCCCGTCACCGGGTCGACCCGGTAGCCGGCCTCGGTGATGGTCAGGGTGACGACCCGGACCGCCGGGTCGGCCAGCGCGGCGACCACCGCGGCCGGTTCCTCGGCCGCGCAGCGGGCGTCGCGCAGCAGCCCGTTCACCCGGATCCGGTCCTCGGCCACCCCCCGGATCAGCACCGACGAGAGCAGCTGCTGCCGGCGCAGCGCGGCCACCGTCGCCGCCGAACGGGGGGCGACGGCGAGCACCCCCCAGTCCCCGCCGCCGGCCTCGACCGCGTCGGCGGTGAAGTCGAACACGTGGGAACGGGCGAAAGCGCCCAGCCCGAGGTGCACGATGCCGGTCGCCGCGGCCTGCACCGCCGGCACCGGCCGCAGCTCCGCCGCCAACGCTGCCACCGCCGATCGGTTCAGCACCGCCGTTCGGTCAAGCTCAGACACTCGATGCTCCTTCTCGTCGCCGGCACCGGTACAGCGGACTCCTGCAACCGGTTACAGTATTCATCGTCGAACCGGCAGGAGGCAGCCGTGCACACGGAGCAGGACGTGATCGGGGCCGGCCACCCGGACCGGGTGTTGGCCCAGGCAGAGCTCACCGAGGTGCTGCACCGAGGCCTCGCGGCGCTCCGGCTCGACGGGGCGCGGGTGTTGGTCATCGTGCCGGACGCCACCCGCAGCATCCCACTGGATCAGCTCTTCGACACCGTGTACGACACCCTTGCCCCCCAGACGGCGGCGCTCGACGTGCTGATCGCGCTCGGCACCCACCCGATGATGACGCCGTTGCAGATCGCCGACCGGTTCGGCTGCCCCGACCCGGCGGCGCTGGCCCGGCGCTGGCCGGGGGTGACCTTCCACAACCACCGCTGGGACGATCCGGCGACCTTCGTCGAGCTGGGCCGGATCACGGCCGGCGAGCTGGCCGAGCTCAGCGGGGGGCGACTGGTCGAGGATGTCCCCGTCCGGGTCAACCGGATGGTCACCGAGTACGACGCCTGCCTGGTCGTCGGGCCGGTCTTCCCACACGAGGTGGTCGGCTTCTCCGGCGGCGACAAGTACTTCTTCCCCGGTGTCTCCGGCCCCGAGCTGATCAACGTCTCGCACTGGCTCGGCGCCCTGATCACCTCGGTGGAGATCATCGGGACGCTGGGCATCACCCCCGTCCGGGCGCTGATCGAGCGGGCCGCCGCCCTGATTCCGACCCGCCGGCTGACCGTCGCGGCGGTGATCGGGCCGGGCGGCGGCGTGCAGGGCGCGTACGTCGGCCCCACCCGCCCGGCCTGGGCCGCTGCGGCCCAGCTCTCCGCCCAGGTCAACATCCGCTACCTGGACGAGCCGGTGCGCCGGGTGGTCTCGGTCATGCCACTGATGTACGACGATATCTGGACCGCCGCCAAGGGCATGTACAAGCTGGAACCGGTGGTCGCCGACGGCGGCGAGTTGATCATCTATGCCCCGCACGTCCGCACCTTCTCAATCACCCACGACCGGCACATCCGGCAGGTCGGCTACCACTGCCGGGACTATTTCCTGGCCGATCCGGCCCGCTTCGCCGACGTGCCCCGGGGGGTGCTCGCGCACTCCACCCACCTGCGCGGCGCGGGCAGCTACGACCCGGCCACCGGGCGGGAGAGCGGCCGGATCACGGTCACCCTGGCCACTGCGATCCCGGCGCAGGAGTGCCGGGCGGCCAACCTGTCCTACCGCGACCCGGCGGGGCTCGATCTCACGGCGCTCGCCGCCGACCCGGAAACCCTGGTCGTGCCCCGGGCCGGCGAGCTGCTCTACCGGCTGCGCTGAACCGGCCGGCGGCAGCCGGCCGGACCGCTGCCGTGCAGGTCCGGACCGCTGCCGTGCAGGTCCGGACCAGTGCCGTGCGGGCGAGCGGCTACCCGCCGGTGCGCTGCTGGCCTAGGGCCGGCGCGGACCACCCCTCGGCGGCGGGCCGGTGGTGACCCGCACGACCAGCGAGGTGTCCAGCAGCAGCCGGGTGTCGGCCAGCGGGGTGCCAGGGGTGAGCATCCCGGCCAGCAGGTCCACCGCCGCGGCGCCAGCCTCGGCGGAACGGGCCGAGACGGTGGTCAGCGGTGGATAGGTCCGGGTGGCCAGCACGTCGTCGCAGCCGACCACGCTCAGCCCGGCCGGCACTCCGACGCCCTGCTCGCTCAGCCCGGCGAGCACCCCTTGGGCGACCAGGTCGTCGAAGGCGACCACGGCGGTGGCTCCGGTGGCCAACAGTGCCGGCACCGCCAGTCGACCCAGCTCGAAGGTGGCCCGCCCGGCGGGCACCATCAGCACCTCGACGCCGAGCCGGTCGCCGGCCCGTTTGACCGCCCGCCGTCGCTGCCGGTTGGACCAGGAGCCGGCCGGCCCGCTCAGGTAGGCGATCCGGCGGTGTCCCAGCTCGTGCAGGTGCTCGACCGCCTGGCCGACCGCCCGGGTGGTGTCGATGAGCACCCGGGGGATGCCCTCGACGTCCCGGTTGACCAGCACCAGTGGCCGGCGCTCGGCGTGTGCCCGAATCCGTTCGTCGGTCAGCCTGGACGAGGCGAGCACGAACCCCTCGACCTGGGTGGAAAGCTGCCTGAGCAGGATTTCCTCCCGGGCCGGGTCCTCGTCGGCGTCGCCGAGGAAGACCGCGAAGCCGGCCCGGTCGGCCCGGCCCTGCACGGCCCTGATCATCGGCGGGAAGAACGGGTTGGCGATGTCCGGTACGACCAGCGCGAGGTTGCCGAACCGGCCGGTGGACAGCGCCCGGGCCACCCGGTTCGGCACGTAGCCCAGGTGGCGGGCGGCCTCCTGCACCCGCTCGACGGTCTCCGGCCGGAGCATCTGCGGGCGGCCGAAGGCGCGCGAGACGGTGGCCCGGGAGACTCCGGCGGCGGCAGCCACCTCGCCGATGGTGGGTGCGGCGTCGCCCGGTCCCCGTCCGGTTCCGCGCATTGGCATGGCCGCAGCCTACGACCACCACACCGGCCCTGTCGCGAAGGGCGCGCGAGTTGACATGCAACCGGTTGCACGAAATGCTGGGCAACAGCCGGCCCGGCGGTCGGCCGCCAACCCGCCTCGCGCAGCGCGCCCGGCGGGCAGACTCCGAGGAATGGTGACCGTGACCCCAATCTCCGCCTCGACAACGCCCCGGGTGCGCACCTTCGCCGACCGGGCCACGATGGGCCACGCCGCCGCCACCGACGTCGCCGCCAACCTGCGCGCCCTGCTCGCCGTCCAGCCCCGGGTCCGGATGGTCTTCGCCGCCGCACCGAGCCAGCAGGAACTGCTCGACGCGCTGGTCGACGCGCCCGACCTGGACTGGTCCCGGGTCACCGCCTTCCACATGGACGAATACCTCGACCTGCCGGCGGCGGCGCCCCAGCGGTTCGCCAGCTGGCTCGACCACGCGCTCTTCGACCGGGTGCCGCTCGGTTCGGTGCACCGGATCGAGCCCGGCCCGGATGCCCAGCAGACCGCCCGCGAGTACGCCGAGGCGCTGGCCGCTGCCCCGATCGACCTGGTCTGCCTCGGCATCGGGGTGAACGGGCACCTTGCCTTCAACGACCCGCCGGTGGCCGACCTCGCCGATCCGCTCGACGTCAAGGTCGTCCAACTCGACGAGGTCTGCCGCCAGCAGCAGGTGGACGACGAGTGCTTCGACACCCTCGCCGAGGTGCCGCACCGGGCGATCACCCTCACCGTGCCCCGGCTCCTCGCCGCCGGGCGGCTGTTCTGCGTGGTGCCCGGCGCGCGCAAGAGCACGGCGGTCCGGCGGGCGCTGCTCGATCCGATCGACGCCGCCTGCCCGGCCACCGCGCTGCGTACCCACCCCGACTGCACCCTCTATCTCGACCGGGAGTCCGCCGGGCAGTTACCGCCCGAGGTGGGCCATGCCGGCTGACCGGGTGCTGACCGGCCGCGACCCGGTCAGTGGCACACCCCTGGCGGTCACCGTCGCGGCCGGCCGGATCACCGGGATCGGGCCCGGCCCGGCTCAGGAGACCCGGTTCCTCTCCCCCGGGCTGGTCGACCTGCAGGTCAACGGCTTCGCCGGGCACGACCTGAACGCCGACGGGCTGACCCCGCAGACCGTCGTCGCGCTCACCCACACCCTCTTCGCGAGCGGGGTGACCACCTTCGTACCCACCCTGGTGACCGCCGCGCACGACCGGATCACCCGGGCCCTGCAGGCGATCTCGGCGGCCCGGCGGACGGACCGACTGGTCGAGCACGCCATCCCGTACGCCCATCTGGAGGGGCCGCACATCTCGCCGCAGGACGGTCCACGTGGCGTGCACGACGCCACCTGGGTCCGGCCGCCCTCGCTGAGTGAGTTCGCCGACTGGCAGGCGGCCAGCGGTGACCTGGTCGGCATGGTCACCCTCTCCCCGCACTTCCCCGAAGCGGCGGACTACACCGCCGTACTCACCGGCCGGGGAGTGCACGTGGCCGTCGGGCACACCCACGCCGAGCCGGCGCAGATCACCGCGGTGGTCGACGCAGGCGCCCGGCTCTGCACCCATCTCGGCAACGGCGCGCACGCGGTGCTGGCCCGACACCCCAACTATCTCTGGACCCAACTCGCCGACGAACGGCTCACCGCCGGCTTCATCGCCGACGGGCACCACCTTCCCGCCGACACGCTGACCGCGATGTTGCGGGCCAAGGGGCCGGACCGGTCGCTGCTGGTCTCCGACGCCGTCGCGCTGGCCGGGCTGCCTCCCGGCCGGTACCGGACGCCGATCGGTGACGCCGTCGAACTGCACGCGGACGGCAGGCTGGTGCAGTCCGGCACCCCGTACCTGGCCGGGGCGGCCCGTGGCCTTGCCGACGGGGTGGCCCAGGCGGTGACCGCGGCCCGGTTGAGCCTGGGCGAGGCGGTCCGGCTGGCCACCGGGCAACCGGGCCGGTTCGTCGGTGGCCGCGGCACCGTGACCGTGGGCGCACCGGCCGACCTGCTGCGGTTCGACTGGGTGCCGGGGGCGTCGACCTTGGGCGTCGACACGGTGCTCGTACTCGGGCAGGAAGTCGGACCGCCTCGGGCGACGCGGTGACCAGCGGCCCGGACTACCAGCGGCCCGGCGTCTGGGCCGAGCTGGTCGAGCGCCTCGGCCGGCGGCATCCGCCCTGGCCGAGGGCGGACTGCGGCCGGGTGGAGTGCGAACCTGGTTGGGCCTGGCGGCCGGTGCTCGCCGACCACGACGCCTGGCTGGTGGTGCGTGGCAGGGGCTGGGCCAGCGTCGGCGGCGAGCGGGTCGACCTGCATCCGGGCCGCCTGATCATGCTCCGCCCCGGCGACCGCGGGGAGTTCGGGCAGGATCCGCACGACCGACTCACCGTGCTCTACTGCCACTTCGACTTCCGGGACGCGGCCAGCGGCGAGCCGGCCGTGGTCGCGGACGCCTGGCTGCCGGCGCGGTTCCCGGTGCTGCGCCACGCCGCCCCGGTGGCTGACCTGATGCGGCGGGTGGTCCGACTCAGCCGCGACCCGCACCCGCTGCGCCGGCTGGACGCCGCAGCTGCGCTGCTCTCCCTGCTCACCGAGGTCTACCGGCAGGACGCCCACGCGCACGGAGAGCAGACCGACATGATCGACCCACGGTTGCAGGAGGTGATCGACCTGGTCCGGGGCAATCCGGGGCGTCGTCCATCGCTGGACGAGGCAGCCCGGCTCACCGGGCTCGCCCCGGCCGGGTTGAGTCGGCTGTTCAGCCGGCAGCTCGGCGTCAGCTTCCGGCAGTTCGTGATCGACTCCCGGCTGGAGCGCGCCCGGCAACTGCTCACCGAGTCGTCGATGACCGTCGGGCAGATCGCGCGGGCGCTGGGCTATCCAGACGTCTTCCTGTTCAGCCGGCAGTTTCGCCGCCGCTACGGCGAGCCGCCCAGCGCCCTTCGTCGGACGTCGACCCCACCCGGGCGATCTCCTGGCTGACCGGCTGCGGTACCCCCGGCCGGCACCGCCCGACCAGGCCGCCGACCGCTCGGTGCAACAAGTCGTCGTCTCGACCCATGGCAGCTCTGACCTGCGCAAACCTACAGTCGGCAGAGGGCTGGGACCGGGGGAACAACGAGCAGGTGGGAGCGATCATGACCGTGACGAACCGACCCTTGCGGGTCGACACCGACCGGGGCGACTACCCGGCGGACCTGTACCGCTTCGATCACCCCGCCGACGTGGTGCCGGGTCTGGAGCGGGTGGGCGACGCCGAGGTGCGGCGCTATCTCGACGAGGGCTACCTGGCGGTGGCGCCGGCGCTGACCGGCGGGCAGGTCGACGAGGCGCTGGCCGGGCTCCAGGCCCTGCTGCTCGACCCGCGCGACGCGGACGTCGAGTTCGAGGCGTGGGCGGCCGACCGGCTGGACGAGCTGGACGGCGAGGAGCGCTTCAACGCGGTCCGCAAGTTCATGTGGTTCGTCGGGGCCGACGAGCGGCTGCGCCGGATCTCCCAGGACGAGCGGCTGCTCACCGTGGTACGCCGGCTCGCTGGCACCGACGACGTGGTGATGATGCAGGACATGGCGTTGCTGAAGCCGCCGGGTGGTGGCCGGGAGAAGCCGTGGCACCAGGACAACGCCTTCTTCAACCTGGAACCGGACACCCCGACGGTGGGGGTCTGGATCGCCCTGGACAGGGCCACCCCGGAGAACGGCTGCATGCACGTGATCTCCGAGTCGCACCGGGAGGGGCCGGCCCCGCACTTCATGCGCCGGGACTGGCAGCTCTGCGACGACGACGTGCAGACCTCGCGTGACGTGGTGGTGCCGCTGCCGCCCGGCGGCGCGCTCTTCTTCAACGGGCTGATCCACCACGGCACCCCGGCCAACCGGACCAACCTGCGTCGGCGCGCGGTGCAGTTCCACTACGTGCCGCGCTCGGCGGTCAAGGTGACCGAAGACGAGCACCTGGCGGTCTTCGGCCTGGAAGGGCGCGGCGCGACCTGCTGACCCTCGACGCCAGCCGCTGACCCACCGGGCATCGGCCGGCCGCCGTCGACGACGCCGCCCCCTCCCTGTCGCGGGCCGGGGGCGGGGTGGGCCCGGCGGCCACGACGGGACGCACCGACGGGCGATCCGCCCCCGGTGCGTCCCGTCGTGGCGGGTGCCGTTCCCAACTAATCGATCAGTTCTGATCAGCAAGAGACAGGTTCATAACAGACTGATTCTTTGCTTACTTTTTTGCTTGTTCAGGAGCCGTTTGTGTGGCAGCCTGCCCCTACGACGCGCAGGTGCCGTCGCAAGTGGCCTGACCTGCACGAACGCGGGCCAGCCGGAAGCAGAGAAGAGCGCACGTGGTGCTAGCAGCAGAGCGCAGGGCGCAGATCCTGGAGGCCGCCGACCGGCACGGCATCGTGCGGATCGCCGACCTCGTGGTCAGCCTCGGCGTATCGGACGTCACCGTCCGGCGGGACCTGGCGATGCTGGCCCGCACCGGGGAGTTGCGCAAGGTGCGGGGCGGGGCGACCCTACGCCGGTCACCGGTCCGCGCCAGCGCGGGTCGGGAACCGGGCACCCGTCACCGGCCGGACGCCATCCACGTCGGGGTGCTGGTGCCGACCGCCGCCGACTACTTCCGCCGGATCGTCGACGGGATGCAGCGCACCCTCGACACCGCCGGTGCCCGGCTGACCCTGAGCGTCTCGGACTACCGGCCGGAACGGGAGCAGGCCCTGGTCGACGGACTGCTCCAGGCCGGCGCGGACGGGCTGCTGCTGGTCCCCTCGATCGAAAACGGCCCGACCGACCCGGCCACCGATGCCTGGCTGCACAACCTTCCGGTGCCGGCCGTGCTGGTGGAACGGGAGCTGCCGGAGAACCGGCTCGGCCTGATCTCCTCGGTCCGGACCGCCCACGAGCAGGGCACCGCCGCGGCCGTGGACCACCTTCGCACCCTCGGCCACACCCGGATCGCACTGATCACCCGGGGTGACAGCCAGGCCGCCGAGCTGATCCGCGGCGGCTGGGAGCGGGCGGTCGCCGCCTTCGGGCTGGACACCGACGTGCCGGTGATCCTCGGCAAGGACGTCGGCAGCTGGCCGCGCTGGAGCGACGACGACATCGACACGGTGGTCCGCCAGCTGCGCGAGGCCAGGGTGACCGGGCTGGTCTGCCACAACGACGAGAACGCGATGACCATCGTGCAGCGGGCCCGCAGGTACGGCTGGTCGGTGCCGCACCAGCTCTCCGTGGTGGCGTACGAGGACGAGGTCGCCCGGCTCGGTGACCCCCCGTTGACCGCGGTTTCCCCACCCAAGGAGGAGGTTGGCAAGGTGGCTGCCCGTACGCTGCTGGACCTGGTCGAGGCGGGCGGGCGGGCGCCGGCCCGGCACACCCGGCTGGAGCCGGAGATCATGGTGCGCGAGTCCACGGCGGGCATCCGGTGAGTGGCGCACCGGCACCGGACGTCCCCGCAGAGGGCGAGGTGCTGGCGCGGCGCGTCCGGACCGCGATGGTCGAGGACCCGGCACCGGCACGCGTCCGAGGGGCCAGCCGCCGCCAACGGCTGCGCCGCGACCTCACCCTGGTGCTGCTGATGCTGCCGGCGCTGGCCTACTTCCTGGTCTTCCACTATGGCGCGCTGGCCGGCAACCTGATCGCCTTCTTGGACTACGTGCCGTTCCTGGGCATCACCGGGTCGGTATGGGTCGGCTTCGACAACTTCAGCGAGATGTTCCGCGACCCCGCGATGTGGCAGGCCACCTGGAACACCGTGGAGATCTCGGCGCTGCAACTGCTCTTCTTCTTCCCTGCGCCGCTCGGGCTCGCGTTGCTGCTGCACAGTCTGACCGGCGGCTTCGTCCGAAAGTTCGTGCAGAGCGTGGTCTACCTACCGCACTTCATCTCCTGGGTGATCGTGGTCGCGCTCTTCCAGCAGGTGTTGGGGGGCGCCGGTGTGCTCAACGGGATGCTCGGCGACCACGGGCTCTCCACCATCGACGTCATCGGCAACCCGGACATGTTCAAACCGCTGGTGGTCGGCCAGGTGATCTGGAAGGACTCCGGCTGGGGGATGATCATCTTCTTGGCCGCGCTGCACCAGGTCGACGAACAGCTCTACGAGTCGGCCGCCATCGACGGCGCCGGCTGGTGGCGGCGGCTCTGGCACGTCACGCTGCCGGCGCTGCGCCCGATCATCGCGCTGCTGCTGATCCTCAAGCTCGGCGACATCCTGAGCACCGGATTCGAGCAGATCTACCTGCAACGCGCCTCGGTCGGTCCGGCCGCCGCCGAGGTGCTCGACACCTTCGTCTACTTCACCGGCGTGGCCAACGGCGACTGGGGCTACGCCGCGGCGGCCGGTCTGTTCAAGGGCGTCGTCGGCGCCCTGCTGGTCTATTCGGCCAACAAGGTCGCCCACCGACTCGGCGAATCGGGGGTCTACCGCTGATGGCACACCGTACGAAGAATCCCACCCACCCGGACACACCGGGCGGCACGACCTCCGGCCAGCCGGGCCCACAAGGCACCACGCGGCCGGGACACCCACACCGCCCCACGGTACGACCACGGCGACGCCGGCCGAGCGACCGACCGGTCTGGCAGGGCGAGCCCTCGCTCGGCCTGCGTGCGGTCAAGGGCATCGTGCTGACGATCATCGTGGCCATCGTGCTGGCGCCGTTCCTGGTGGTGATCTCGACCAGCCTCGCCACCCCCGAGGAGGTCATCGCCAAGGGGGGCTGGGTGGTCTGGCCCGATCAGATCAGCTTCGCCGCCTACCAGCAGGTGCTCTCCGGTGACGTGGTCACCCGGGCCACCACGGTCAGTCTCCTGGTCACCGTCGTCGGCACCTTCCTGTCGCTGCTCTGCACGGTCACCCTGGCCTACGCCCTGGCCCGGCCGGGTGTCTTCGGCGGCAAACCGGTGCTGTTGCTGGTGCTGTTCACCTTCCTCTTCCCGCCCGGCATCATTCCCAGCTATCTGGTCGTGCAGAACGTCGGACTGCTCGACAGCTACTTCGCGCTGATCCTGCCGGTGCTGGTCAACGCGTTCAACCTGGTCGTGATGCGCGGATTCTTCCAGGGCATCCCGGACGAGCTGTACGAGGCAGCCCGGATCGACGGCGCCGGCGACCTCCGCATCCTCGTACGCATCGTGCTGCCGCTGTCCAAGGCGGTGGTCGCGGTGGTCGGCCTCTTCTACGCCGTCAGCTACTGGAACTCCTTCTTCAACGCCATCCTCTATCTGAACGACTCATCGAAGTGGCCGATCCAGGCGGTCCTGCAGCAGTACGTGACGCAGGGCGCCCAGCTGGCCGACCCCAGCGTGGCCGAATCGGCCAGCCGGAACGCACCCCACTCGATCCAGATGGCGGTGGTCGTGCTCGCGCTGGTTCCCATCGTCTGCGTCTATCCGTTCATCCAGCGCCACTTCGTCAAGGGCGTGATGACCGGCGCCATCAAGGGCTGACAGTCGGACCCCTTCCACAGGAACCGAGGCATTGACCAATGAACCCCATGCAGCGCAGATCCTTCATCCGGCTCACCGGCGTCGGCCTTCTGGCCGGCACCGCCGGCCCGGCCCTGGTCGCCTGCGGCTCGGCCGAGAAGACCTCGGTCACCAACAGCGGCAAGGAACTGGTGCCGTGGCCGACACAGGTCCCGTTCGCCGGCCCGACACCGGACGCCCCGGCGAACGACAAGGGCGTGCAGAACCTCTACACCAGCTACCCGCAGCAGCTCACCACGTCGGTCAAGGAGACCCCGGGCGACGGCAGTGAGGTCACCGCGATGATCATCACGTACGAGCCGCCGCCGACCGACGTCAGCGGCAGCCCGCGCTGGCAGGCGATCAACAAGGCGCTGGGCGTCAACCTCAAGGTCACCGTGGTACCGGACGCCGAGTTCGCCACCAAGATGGCCACCGTGATGGCCTCCGGCGAGCTGCCGGACATCATCATGCTCGGCGCCGGCTACACGCTGCCCCGGGAAGAGGACTTCGTCGCCAGCAAGTGTGCCGACATCTCCGAGCTGATCGGCGGCGACGCCATCAAGGAATACCCCAACCTCGCCAACATCCCGCTCTATGCCTGGAAGGCCGTCGGCCGCATCGGCGGTCGGCTCTACGGGCTGCCGATCGAACGGCCGGTGCCCGGCAACAGCCTGCTGGCCAACCGCACCCAGCTCGACCAGGTCGGGGCGCCACGGGACTGGAGCAAGGACGAGTTCCGCGCCGCGCTCAAGGCACTGACCACGGGCCGGCGCTGGGGCACCGGCAGCGCCCGGGAGGCGCTCGGCGGCAGCCACCAGATCTACCACGCCGGGTCGTTCGGCGCGCCCAACGTCTGGAAGGTCGACGGCGGCGCCTTCATCTCCACCTACGGCACCGAGCAGTACAAGGCGGCGCTGGACTTCACCCGGCAGCTGTGGAGCGAGAAGCTCTACTACCCGGACTCCAGCAGCACCAGCCAGGTGGACCTGGAGACGCTCTACTACAACGGCACGGTCAGCACCATCACCGACGGCTTCGGCACGTACGCCACCGCCGCGCCGACGGTGAAGGACGGGTTCAAGGTCGATTTCGCGCTGCCGTACAACGCCGGCACCACGCCCACCCCGTGGCAGGGCACCGGCATCTTCGGCTACACCGTGTTCAAGAAGGCCTCCACGGACCGGCTCAAGATGCTGCTGCGGATCTGCAACTACCTGGCCGCGCCCTTCGGCACGACCGAGTACGAGCTGAAGACGTTCGGCATCGAGGGCACCGACTTCACCCGCAGCGCCACCGGCATCACGCTGTCGGAGTCGGGCAACCCGGCCCCACCGCCGTTCCGCTACATCGCCTCCCCGCCCGGCGTGATCAACCTGCCCGGTCAGGAGGAGGCCGCCCGCCGGCTCTACGACTGGGAGAGCGCGGTGCTGCCCAACAGCATCCGCGATCCCAGCAATGGTCTACGCTCCGCCACGAAGACTGCGGACGGCGCCAAACTCAACAAGATCCTGACCGATGCCGCCACCTCGATCACCACCGGCCGGGAGCCGCTCTCCACCTGGGACACCGCGGTCAAGTCGTGGCGCGACGGCGGCGGTGACAAGATGGCCGAGGAGTACGCCGAGGAGCTCAAGAACAGCGGCGCCTGACCGGATCACGTGGGACGCGGCCCGTCGGACACCGGAGGTCCGTTCACGGTACGAGGTGAGGAGCACGGTGATCCGGCGGGAAGTGGACGTCTCGGCGGTCCGGCAGCGGCTGGGCCTCCCCGTCGACGTCGAGGGGTGGCTGGCCCGGTCAGCCACCCCCGGCGAGCCGACGGCCGGCCCGGTGCCACCGCCGCCCGAGCAGGCGTACGCCCTGTTGGAGCGGTTGGGGGTGCCGGAGCCGGACCGGCTGCCGGCGATCGAGGCGATGCCCACCCCGGACGGCACGCCGGAGCTGTGGTGGCTGCTGGAGCACTGTCACCGTGAGCTCTGCCGCGACCTGGCCGACCTCCGGCCGATCGCGCCCTGGCCGAGCCTGCCGGCGTCGCTCGGCCCCGCCGGTCGGTACTTCTACCTGCACGTCTTCCTGGCCGCGCTGCCGACCACCCGCCGGCTGCACGACAGCCTGGGCATCCCGGCGGAGGTCTCCTGGCACACCCTGGCCGACCTCGGTGCCAAGATGGCCATCCACCGCCGGACGCACGGCCAGGGCGGGCTGGACCGGCAGAACTGGCTGACCCGGCACTTCCGGGGCAGCCTCTACCGGCTCGGCCGGTTACAGTTCGACCGGTTCCGACTGGACCCGGCGGTGGCTGCCGGATCGCCACTGGCCGGTCAGCCGGTGCTGGACGTGCACATCCCGGAGGACGGTCCGCTGGCCTTGGCGGACTGTGACGAGTCGTTCACCTCCGCGGCGGTGTTCTTCGCCCGCCACTTCCCGCAGGAGCCCTATCCGGCAGCGGTCTGTCGATCGTGGCTGCTCGACGACCAACTCGCCGAGTACCTGCCGCCGACGGCCAACATCATCCGCTTCCAGCGCCGGTTCCGACTCTTCCCGCCGGTGCTCGACGGCGACCACGACGTCTTCGAGTTCGTCTTCCGGCAACACCCCACCGACCTGGCCGAGCTTCCGCAGGACACCGCCCTGCAGCGGGCCGTGGTGACCCACCTGCGCTCCGGTCGACACTGGCGGATCAGGACAGGATGGACACCCCTGTAGACCGGCCGGCGGCGCCCCGGTCACGCACGGCCCGGCACGTCGGCTCGCAGCGGGTCGTTCAGCGAGCCGGAGCGGAAGGCGGCCACCCGGACCGGCAGCTCACCGAAGCCGGCCGCCCTCACCGCACCGGGCAGCGCCTCGTCGGCCAGCGCCGCAGCCACCAGTTCGGCGTCCACCTCCAGCCGTACCTCGTCGCCGAGGTCACGGACCCTCAGGTCACGCGGTTGGTGCCGGGCCAGCAGTTCACGCACCGCCCGCTCGGCCCGTTCGACCCGAGCCAGCCGGGCCGGGCTGATCTCGATGCCGTAGGCGATCCGACTGGCCAGGCAGGCCGCTGCCGGCTTGTCCCAGGTCCGCAGGCCCCAATCCCGGGCAACCGACCGGACCGCGTCCTTGGACATTCCCAGGTCGGCCAGTGGGCTACGGACCGCCCGTTCCTGGGCGGCCTCGATGCCGGGCCGGAAACCGGCGGTCAGGTCGGCGGCGTTGGTGCCGGTAGCGACCGTGTCGTAGCCATGCCGACCGGCCAGCTCGACGGCCGCGTCCAGCACCGTGCTCTTACAGAAGTAGCAGCGTCGCGGGCCGTTCTCCCGGTAACCAGCCCGGCGCAGCTCCCCGGTGGCCGGCCGGTGGTGGGCCACCCCCAGGGCGACGCAGAACCGCTCGGCGGCGGCCCGCTCGGCGGCGGGCAGCGACGCCGACACCGCGGTCATCGCGGCCACCCGGTCGGCACCCAGGGCCCGGGCCGCCGCCGCCAGCACCAGACTGGAGTCGACCCCACCGGAGAAAGCCACCAGCACACTGCCGTAACCGGCGATCTCGGCGACAAGCCGATCACCGAGTGCAATCGTGTCCACGACGCCACTCCCATCACGACGACCGGGGGAAGATGATGGAACCATATCCGACCGGCTCCGCCGGGAACACTATTGACCTGGGCTTTGCCCAGCTGGACGTACAGCGGGCGGCACGCACCGGAGACCCCGAGGTGGTCTACGGCGAGGGTAAGACCCCGGCACAGATAGTCAGCGCGCTCCGCGCGTTGCACGCCGCCCACCCGGACCGGGCGGTGCTGGCGACCCGGCTCGCACCGGCCGCACTGGCCCGGCTCGCCGAGGAGCTGCCGGCAGCCTGGTTGGACGAGGCTGGCCGACTCGCCATCCTGGGGACACCGCCGGCCCCGGTGGGCACGGTGGCCGTGGTCGGCGCGGGAACGGCCGACCTGCCGGTGCTGCGCGAGGTGGCCGCGACGGTGGGCGTCTTCGGCGCAGGCTGCGACGAGGTCGTGGATGTGGGCGTAGCGGGGCTACACCGGCTGCTGGCCCAGCGGGACCGCATTGCCGGCGCCGACGCGGTGGTCGCGGTCGCCGGCATGGAGGCGGCCCTGCCGTCGGTGCTCGGCGGCCTGATCGGCGTCCCGCTGATAGCGGTGCCGACCAGCGTCGGCTATGGCTGGCACCTGAACGGCCTGACTGCCTGGCTGGCGATGCTGAACAGCTGCGCACCCGGCGTGCTGACGGTCAACGTCGACAACGGTTTCAGCGCTGGCGTGGCCGCCGCCCGGATCGCCCGCCGGACGGCCCGACCATGACCGGCGGCCCACCGGAGCGCGCCGGACACCGGGCCGGCGAGCCCGGACCCGTGCCGGTGCTCTGGATCGACGCGAGCAACGGCGCGGCCGGGGACATGCTACTCGCCGCGCTGCTCGACGCCGGCGCCGACCCGGACGTGGTGCGGGCCGGGCTGGCGCGGCTGCACGTCGAGCCGATCGTGGTCGAGCCGCGCCCGGTCCGCCGGCACGGTTTCCGGGCCACCCTGGTCGAGGTACGGGTGTCGGAAAGCACCACGCACCGCCGGCTCACCGACGTAGTCGAGGTGATCCGATCGGCTGGGCTGGACGAGTCGGTCACCGCGTTCGCCTGCGCGGTCTTCGACCGGCTGGCCGCCGCCGAGGCCCGCGTGCACGGCACCGGCATCGACCAGGTGCACTTCCACGAGGTGGGTGCGCTCGACGCGATCGCCGACGTGGTCGGCTGCGCGCTGGCCCTGCACGAGCTGGGCGTACTGGCCGCAGCGGTACGGGTCGTCTCGCCCGTGGCCGTCGGCTCGGGCCAGGTACACGCCGCGCACGGCGTCCTGCCGGTGCCGGCACCGGCCGTGTTGGAGCTGCTCACCAGGGCTGGTGCCCCGCTGCGGGCGCATCCGGCCAGCATGGAACTCTGCACACCCACCGGCGCTGCGCTGCTGAGCACCCTCGCCACCGGGTGGGGGCCGACCCCGCCCTGCGTCCCGCGGACGGTCGGCGTCGGTGCCGGGCAGGCCGACCCGGCCGGGCACGCCAACCTGCTCCGGGTGCTCATCGGCGCTGCGAGCAGCCCGCCCGACTGGCGTACCGACACCCTGCATCAGGTCGAGTGCACGATCGACGACCTCGACCCACGGATCTGGCCCGACCTGTTGGAGCAGCTGCGTGACGCAGGTGCGGCGGACGCCTGGTGCAGCCCGGCGCTGATGCGCAAGGGGCGGCCGGGTCAGGTGCTCAGCGTGCTGGTCGACACCGACCGGCTGGATCTGGTCTGCCAGCTGGTCTTCGAGCAGACCACCACCCTCGGGGTCCGCGTCGGCGAGGTGCACCGCCGCGCTCTGCGCCGCGACGTGGTGACCGTCGCCGTCGACGGATCACCGGTGCGGGTCAAACGGGGTCACCTCGGCGGCCGGGTGGTGAACAGCCAACCGGAGTACGACGACGTGCTGGCGGTGGCCCGACGTACCGGCCGACCACTGGCCGACGTGCTGACCGAGGTGCACCGACTGCTCGCCGCGCAGCCCTGATCCGCCGCGGCCGGCGGCGGCGCTCCTGGTCAGCCTCCGCCGCCGCGAGCACGCCGGCCGGCGTGCTCCGCGTCCGCGACCCGTGGGTCAAGGCATCGACCCGGGCCGGCCCCGGATCCCGCACCCGGTACTGGTGCTCATCCACCTGGCCGCGATGATGGCGCACGGCTTCCTCGGCCTCGCGCTCATGCAGACCACCACCGTCCTCGCCCCCGACTGGCACCTCGGCGTGCATCCCGGATGGGCGTCGTCGCCGCTCGACGACCAGAAGCTGGGCGCCGGCATCACCTGGGCGTTCGGTGAGATCCCGCCGCCGTCGTGATGGGCCTGCTGGTCCGGCAGTGGATCCGCGATCAATCGCAGAATGTGTGCCAGGAGCCCAGCGTTCTGCTGGGTTCAGGATGATCGCGGGCGTAGACGTCCCCGGGCCATCAGTTCGATGGTGAGGACGATGGCGGTTGCTTCGACGGCGAGGAGGCCGACGAGGACGAACAGTTGGATGATCCCCGCAGTCAGGGGACTCGCGCCGCCGAGGAGGACTCCGACGAAGGCACCGGGGAGGGTGACGAGGCCGACGGTGCGGGTCTGGTCGAGGGCGGGGATGAGTGCCTGGCTGGCGGCGGGGCGGCAGACGAGCAGCGCGGCGTCGCGGGGGAGCAGTCCCAGCGCGAGAGCCGCTTCGACCTCGCCGCGCCGGGCGCGAAGATCGTCGTTGAAACGACGCCCGGCGAGGCTTGTGGCGGTCATGGCGCCGCCGGTCAGGATACCGGCGATCGGGATGATCGCGATGCCACGCAGGGGCACCAGCCCGGCGACAAGGAGCGCGGCGACGACGGTCAGGCTGGCGGTGGCGATCGGGACACCCGCCCACCAGCCGTTCGGCCCACCAGTTATCCGCCGGCCGGAAGTGACCGTAGCGACCGCGCACATGAGCATGACGAACGCCGCGGTCGCCCACAGCGACGAGATGATCGCGGTGATCACCAGCGACACGGCGGCCAGTTGCAGCGCGGCCCGGGCGGCGGCGACGGCGATCTGCCGGCCGTGCCCGAGCCGTCCAACGATCGCGACGGCGGCTGCGACAGCAGTCAGCAGCGCCAGCGCGACGGCGAGTTGCGGCCCGAGCACCAGCATCGTCGAGGTCATCCTGCCAGTGTTGCCCCGGCGCCGACGGGCCGATCAGTTGGTACCGGATGCGTCTCTGAACGCCGTTGCCCCTGCGGCGGTTGCCGAGCGGGAGCGTAGGAGTTGGATACCGATGGGTAGGGCGGGTGGCACCACTATGGGGACCAACTCTCCTGGCAGATGCTCCGTCCGCTGCGCCGAGTCCGGGCGCCGGAACAACGGCCGCAACTGCTGCACCCGATCAGCGAACACCGTCTTGCCGCGGGCTCACCCGAACCGCTCCATGATCACCGTCGTCGGCATGTCCGGGAACTCCGCCAACAACGCCCTGATCTGCGGTTCGACCGTATCCACGATCGAACCCCTGCCCGCCCGCTGATAGCGAGGCGGCTCATGACTGGCCAAGGCCTTACGCACCGTGTTCCGTGAGACCCCCAGCCGACGACAGATGGCCTTGATCGCCATCCGCTCCGCCCGATGCAACCGACGGATCTCCGCCCAGTCCTCCACGCTCAGCACCTCCCGATGCTTCCGGAAGGGGTCAAAATTCAGCCGGAACCACGGGGTCAGCTTTCACGCGGAGCCGACACGGTGACGGCCGGCCCCCCATCGTCGGCGCTCGCATCGCACCCTCACCGTGGTCGACCACGACGCACTCATCTAGCCGATGAGCGTGCACCTGATCGCCGGCGCATGGACCAGATACGATCCCAACGGTGGCGTAGGGTCCGGCCGGAGGTGCCGATGAGTTTCCGGCTGGCGGCTTATGCCGTGTGCATCGAGGATGGGCGGGTACTGCTCGCCCGCTATGTATCGCCGACCGGCGACACCAACTGGACCCTTCCGGGGGCAAGGTGGAGCACGCGGAGGATCCGTTCGATGCGGTGATCCGCGAGGTCGCCGAAGAGACCGGCTGCGACGCGCTGGTTGAACGCTTGCTGGGCGTGGACTCGAGGGTGATTCCCGCCACCGAGGCGCGGCTGGGAATCGAGCACCAGAACATTGGCATCTTCTACCGAGTCCGCATTGCTGGTGGCACACTGCGCCCCGAGCCGAACGGCGAAACCGCCGAGTCGGTCTGGACCTCAATACCGGATGTGGCCCGCCTGCGCCGATCGTCGCTGGTCGACGTCGGGCTGGCACTCGCGCAGACCCTTCCCTCGACCGGCCACGTCGTCCCCGTCCCGGTCGGTGGCCTGCTTCAGCACTGAGTCCGCCGCCGGTGCAGCTGCACCGTCTCGCTGGACGTGAAGCAGGACGCGGTACTGACGCCCAATTGCACATCCAGATGCTGCGGACCCGCCGACTGGCGAACTTCGGCGCTCGCATCTGCCGCTGCAAGCGTGTCTCTATCGTTGCGTTCAGCAGGTCGAGTGGAACAGCCCTGCGACTGCGGTGCCACTGGTGGCGAGGTCGTTGTAGATCTGGACTGCCTCGGTGGTCTCCGCCACGTGGACGGTCACCCCGCGCTCCTCCAACAGTCTGAGGGTACGCGGGTCGACCTGCAGCTGCAGCTGCATGCCACGCGACAGTACGACGGTCGTGGCGCCGTGGGCCAGAAGCTCTAGGACATCATCGGGCTGAACACCGGGGCTGTGGCGGGTACCGGTTTCGGGCCAGTCCCACGGACGGCCACCGCTGGGGTAGAGCTTGAAGTCCTTGCCAACTCCAAGGTCCTCGACGTCCATGTGGCCCCATGAGATCGCCAGTACGAGCGGCGAACGAGTTGTTTCGCTGGACACGGCGGCCCCTCGTTGGACGGAGCCGCGTCGGCCGCGGCTGAACGTTCTGTGCAGGCTGCCAGGCCCTACGCTCACGCCGCAATCCGCGCGCCCGGTGCGCATCCGTTCGTACCGATGAGCGCGTGGCAGGTGGTGATGTTGAAAGACCACGAGGAGGTCGACGTCAACGACGTGGCGCACAGCACCTCGTCGCACGCTGTCCGGCAGGGGTCGCGTACCACCTCCACGGTAGAGACCGGTTGAGATCTGATGATCAGCATTCCGCCCGTGCGGTGCCAGGTGCGGCGGCGAATCGGATTGCTTGGGTCGCGTCGTGCCTGCCAGGATGCCGCCATGTCCATCGCCGAGACCTCTGCTGAGGATGCCCTGGTCGCGCTGCATACCTCACTCGATGAGCGGCGCCGGCCGGAGGAGGTCGCGCATCTCGTGCTGCGGGTGGTGGGCGGCCAGTTGGGGCTGCGAGACCGGATGACGTTGGGGCGGGCGGCTCGTGCGGCGGCACGCTGGAGCGGGTGGAGTTCGATGTCGGTGGACTTCGCGCGGCCGGTCGGTGGGGCCCGTCAGATCGACGCCGCGGCGCGGCTGTTCGATCTGCCGCCCGGTGGCGTCGACCCGGATGATCCCGTTTCGCTGCTTGATTTCTCGTCCCGCCTGAGCGAATCCCTGGGTGCCGTCGATCCGGCCCGGCTGGACTTCCTGCGTGATCGGTTGAACCGGGAGGGCCGGGCCGCGGCCGGGATCGAGTTGTCGAAGCGGCAGTACAACCGGCGATTCCGGGTGACGCAGAGACTGTTGACGAAAGCCGACAGGTTGGCGGTCGAGCAGACCAAGCGGCGGTTGACCATGGTCGCGCGGGCAGGATTCGCCGCGAGCATCGAGCGAGATGCCTTTCTGGCTGATCCGTGGGCGGGGTGCTTCGTGGCGTATCTGACTGCCAAGCGGAAGTTACGGCGAGAGTTCACGCTGTCAGGGCGGGACAACCCGTACGACGACATCGCCGACCTGTTGTTCAGGCACTGCACCGCCAACCCGGCGACGGACTGGTGGATGATCGCCCAGGCCCATCCGACGCCGCCCGTGCTCGCCCGGCTGACCGAAGCACAGCGCGGTGAGCTGCTGGGCCGGTGGTGGACAACGATGCGCCAGGTCGCGGCTTTGCTCAAGCGGGTATGGACGGCCAGCGAGTTCGACCAGGCCACCATGATCGTGAGGCGGGGTAACGACTCGTCGACGTGGAACCTCTTGTGCGGCGCGTACAACGCCGCGCGGGCGGCCTGGATCGCGGCGCTCGACGCCGCCGGCAGCCTCGGCCTGCTGGAGGCGTCCTGCCCGGGCAAGGCGATGATGCTGATCGCGGCGGACCTGGCGGCGTGGCACCGGTCGACCGGCGGCGGCCTGCACCCCGATGTGGGCGTATGGGCTCGGCTACCGCTGCCGTGGGACGTTCTCGACGGCACCGCCGCCTGCACCCGTGCGGATGTCGAGGCAGCATGCGCCGATGGTGGCGTCGACCCGGTCACGTCGGGTTGGACAGGTCCCAGGACACCCGCAGCAACCGGGCGTTTTCGCCCCACGCCCGAGTTGGTGCACGGGGTATCGATCGTGGACCCGCTGTGGGCGTCGATGCTCCGTGCCGGTGGGGCGTTCTCCGGGAAGATGATCAAAAGCAGCTTGGAGCAGACGCTGATCCCGGGTGACGTCGTGGTCAGCGAGCTGCCGGAACGGGATGGACACGTCAAGCCGTGATAGGGCAGCATGATCACGCTCGTCGTAGCTCAGGGGTAGAGCGCCCGGCTCTGGTCCGGGTGGACGCTGGTTCGAGCCCAGCCGGCGAGGCCCGTGGAGATCCGTTGTAGCTCAGAGGTAGAGCACCCGGCTAGGGGCCGGGAGGACGCCGGTTCGAGCCCGGTCAACGGATCCCCCGGATCTGCCATCCGAGTTGATGGACAATCAACTGCGAGGCTGAGGCGGGCAGGCCCCTCGATGAGCAGCCGGTGGATCTCCGCCGTACCCGTGCGTGATCCAGACACCACAGCCGCCTGCCATCCGCTTCTGCCGCTGACGGCTCGATCGAGTCATGCAGTTGCAGGCTCACCCCAGTCGGTGTCGGCGGTACCACAGGGAGGGATCGCCCTCCTGAATTCCGTTCTCGTCCATCGCGTTGTAGACCGTCAGCCAGCCGCTCGCGAATCGCAGGCCCAACGCCACGGCACCGTCCGCCAGGTCACCCCCGGCCCACTCCAGAAGCTCCACCGCCTCAAGCCTCTGCCCGTGCCGGGCAACCAACAGCGCGGGAGCATCGCTGCGCCAACGGAGCAGGAAGCCGTCCGAGGCCGGCCACACCGGCATCCGTGTCACGTCGATCGACCCGTACGTGATCGACAGATCATCAAACTTCTGATGATTGACCTCAAGACGCTCGTCGTCGAAGTCCAACACCACCGGACAGTCGGCGAACCAGGTGTCCTCATCGTCATCCCACACCACCCAGCTGGACGTCAGCCGACGGCCCACGAGACCCCGCAGCCGTCGAGCGTGACGACCGGCGACCTCAGCAGCTCCGTTCAGCCAGGCCGGCTGGTAGCCGGCAATACCGAAGTCGAAGGTCATCACCGGACGGTAATCCTGAGCCGGCCTGACTCGCACTCGGGTATCCGGATCTGCCGCGGTCCGCGCGTTCCGGATCCTGGCAGCCGAAGCCCTGCAGCGTGCCTGGATACGCCGAGACCAAGGCGGCGCGCACGATCGCCCGATGATCGGTCGTCACCGCCAGGCCGGTGGAAGCGTGGAGCATGGCGGCGACTTCCAGCTCGAAGCGTGAAATGCCGGCGGCAACGCATTTGGCGCACCCCGTCCCGGATCCGAACGTGCGGGTGTTGACGGTCGTAATCCAGCGATGGCCTTGGGTGCATTCCCACCGGCATCGATTGTTGCTGCCAGGTCGGAGGGTGTCCGGTTCACGATCCGGCTCTGACAGGTTCTCACGGAACTCCAGCGCGATCCTAGTAGTGCTTTGTTAGGTCGTTGTGGCGTGTCGCTTGTACGGGTTTCGTGGTGGTGTTTGGCTGCGGTGCGTGGATGAGCGGGATCTTGTTCGGGTGCGGGCGCGGTTGGAGGACTTCGCGGCCGGGATCTTCGCGGGGTTGCCGCGGTCGGATCAGCGGGCGACTGGTCTGCGGTATCTTCGGGGGCTGATGCTGGAGGGCCGGCGTAAGTCGATGCAGCCGATGGCCGATCGGCTCGGGGTCGATCACCAGCAGTTGCAGCAGTTCCTGACCTCGTCGACGTGGGATGTCTCCGGTGTGCGGCGGCGGTTGGCCACGGCTGCGGTCGATGCGGTGATGCCTCAGGTGTGGGTGGTCGACGACACCGGGTTTCCCAAGGACGGCAGGGCTTCTGCGTGTGTGGCCCGGCAGTACTCCGGCACCCTCGGTAAGGTCGCCAACTGCCAGATCGCCGTCAGCGTCCACGCGGCGACCGACACGGCGTCGGCGGTGCTGAACTGGCGGCTGTTCGTGCCGGAGTCCTGGGACGAGGGCTGCGTCCCGGGTCCGGATGGCAAACCCGCCAACGCCCACGCCCGCAGGCTGCGTCAACAGCCGGTCACCCTCGATGCGGCCGGGGCGAAGAATCCACACCAACGGGCGCGGGTGCCGCCCGCCGAGCAGATCGAGCAGATCCGTCGGCGGCGGGCGGCGTCGAAGGTTCCCGGCACCGAGCGGTACCGGCCGAAGTGGATGATGGCCCTGGAAATGCTCGACGAACTCGCCGGGTGGGGGCTGCGTCCGCCGCTGTTGACCGCTGATGCCGGCTACGGGCAGGTCGCCGAGTTCCGTCAGGGCCTGACCGAACGCGGCATCGGCTACATCGTGGCGACCACGTCGTCGACCACCGCGCAACCCGGTCACGCCCAACCGGTGCAGGTTCCCTACGCCGGAGTCGGCAAGCACCCCGCACCCCGCTACCCCCACCCGGCCCGCAGCCTGAAGGACCTGGCCCTCGCCCACGGCGCCGACGCCACGACCGTGGTGCGCTGGCGCGCCCGGCTACCCGCAGCCGACCGCATCCCGGACCGGCCCGTCGGGGAGCTGTCCGGACACTTCTTCGCCATACGGGTGCGTCCCGCCGGCCGGGTCATCCGACGCGGACCCCAGTACGGCGACGACGGCGTCCTGCCCGAATGCTGGCTGCTCGTGCAATGGCCCCCCGGCCAGGAAGAGCCCAGCGACTACTGGCTGTCCGACCTGCCCGCCGACACACCACTTGCCGAGCTGGTCCGCCTGGCCAAGAGCCGATGGCGCGTCGAGCATGACTACCGCGAACTCAAAACCGGCCTCGGCCTCGACCACTTCGAAGGACGCTCCTGGATCGGCTGGCACCGCCACGTCACCCTCGCCGCAGCCGCCCAACTGTTCCTCACCCAACTGAGGCTGACACGCCCAAAAGCAGCGGGGCAGACCTGAGCCTCTACGCCGTCCTCCGCGAACTGCAGTACCTACTCGCGACCTGGCTCGGGTTCTGCCCCCGCTGCCACCAACTCGTCCCAACCTAACAAAGCACTACTAGTACTCCAGCCGCACCTGATGGAGTCGAAGTCTTCGCTGGTAGTGGGCCCGTTTGGCGCGGTATTGGTGCCGTCGTCGCCATCGTGACCATCGATGGATGTGGTCGAAGGGTCGGGTGGTGGTGATCAGGTGTGCCAGGAGACGGCGGACCTCGCCGAGGCTGAGGGGCACGAGCTGTTCATGATCAGGTTCCGGGTCCCCCTTTTCGTTTGGGCGGCGGTGACTGCGAGGTAGGTGTGGGCGCACAGAACGAGAGTTATGTGGCGGTACCAGGCGTCGTAGCGGCGGACCTGGTAGTGGTCCAGGCCGACCTCGGTCTTGGCCGTCTGGAAGCACTCCTCGATCGCCCACCGGGTCCCGGCGGGCCACCACCTGGGCCAGGATACGAGGCTAGCGGCGGCGACCGGAGCGTGGATCGTCTTCGAGGACGAGGCCGGACAGACCCTGCGCCCGCCCAGGGCCCGGACCTGGGCCCGCAAGGACCACACTCCCGTCGCGGTGTCGACGCTCATGCAATTCCCCTGGCCTGGGCTCATGTAGTGGGACCGGTCATCGAGGGTTGATGGTGGTCGTCAGGTCCTGCAGCTTGTGGCAGTCTGGCCCGATGGGCGGGGCGGTGTTTATCGGTGGTGGCTGCAGCGCGGCTGATGAGGAGCGGTTGTGGAACGAGCTCTTCGCGGTGGGCGGACGTGTCGTCTGCTGGCCGTACGCTCTGCGTAAACGCGACGCCCAGGCGTCGGTCCACGATTGGCTGACCGGAGAGTTGGCGAAGCGCGGAGATTTCGACGTCGACACCTGGATCGACGTGCCGGACCGCGCGATCGCTGGCCTGTCCTCGGCGCAGATCCTGTTTATTCCGGGTGGCAACACGTTCGCGCTGCTGGATTGTCTGCGCGCTCGGGGCTGGCTCGGCCGGGTGGGTGAGTTCGTGGAAGGCGGCGGCCTGCTGTATGGGGGAAGCGCCGGTGCCATCTTGTGCGGGGCGGACATCGCCGTCGCGGGTCTGTTTGACGAAGACGTTGTCGGAATCTCTGATACCCGTGCGCTGGACCTGCTGGCGGGAGCGGTGGTCTATCCGCACTTCACGGCAGCGGACGCGCCGGTGGTTGAACAGTGGGCTGGCATCCACGACGAGCCGGTCTTGGCGGTCCCCGAGAGGGGCGGGCTGATCTTCCGGGACGGTGTGTTCCGCGAGACCGGGCCGGAACGGGTCCGGGTCTTCCCGTCCGGTGCGATCGAGCTCACCGCGGCCGTCTGTTGATCAGAGAGGCCCCGAGAGCGGCACGGCTTCGCTCGCTTGGCGTCCCGGCCGAGTCGACTGAGCAGCTCCGAAGCCAGGTTCGATGTTGTCGGTGAGCAAGGCTTGCGGCGCGAACTTCCCGTGAGTCCTCACGAGGTGATCGAGTCGGCGAGGACCTGGTCAATCGTGTACTGGGCCTCGGTAGCCAGAGTGGGCTCGATGCCCCGGTAGTAGTGCAGCCCACCGAGTGAGATCGACAGTGCGCGTGCGCGTGCGCGGGTCCAGGTGGCGTCGTCGCAGTCGACCATCTCTCGGAAGATGGGCCGGACGTTAGCGGGTAGGACGGTCCAGCCGACGATCAGATCGCATGCGGGGTCGCCCATGCCGACGGTCGCGAAGTCGATGACGGCGCTGAGTCGCCCATCCGCGGTCAGGATGTTGCCGGGCAACAGGTCCGCGTGGACCCAGGTGGATGGACCGTCCCAGGCGGGGATGTCCAGAGCCTCGTCCCAGATGGCGGTAGCCGCGTCGGTGTCGATCGTGCCGTCAAGTTTCGCTATGACTGCCCGTGTCTGCTCGTCAAGCCGCGCCAGCGGGCCGCCGCGGTAGGCCCTGCGACTTTCGGGGATGTCGATGGCGCGGAAGGCGATGATGAACGCGGCCAGATCGGCGGCGAGCTTGTCCGGTGCAGTGAGGCTCCCGGGAACGGGGTTTGTGCCAGGAAGCCAGCGAAGGATCGACCAGGTCCAGGGGTACTCGTCGGTGGGCTGCCCCAGAGCGACCGGTGCGGGGATGGCGACGGGCAGGTAGCCGGCCAGCTGCCGCAGCCATCGCTGCTCCTTGGCCTCGCCACCCGCAGCCCACGGCACGCGGCACAGCCGCACCACCAGATCCGGCCCCAAGCGGAACAGCGCGTTCACCGTCCCGGTGGAGGGCAGTCGTCGCAGGGGAAGGGCAGCCCACCGGGGGAACTGTCCGGCGATCAGCCGCTCGACCATGGCGAGCGGGATGTCGATCTCATCGGCGTGCATCTTTGGAGCTGGCAGGACACCCTCCCGATGAAGCGCGGTCGTAGCGCTGACCATCTTCGACGAGCGACTCTGACGCAACCGAATTCCAGCTCGAAGACAAGTCCACTGATCCGCCGGCTTCACTGGCAGAGTCACATCGGTGATGTGGTTGGTGATCGCGGCCTCCCGAGACGATGCTTCAGACCGTCTTACCCGTCGACTGTTAACTAAGACCTCAGAGCCGCCGCGATCGTGATAGCTGGCATTCCCGGATACGGACGTCGGACGGAAGGGCCTCGTCCAACACAGCGATCGCCTCTATCGGACGCTGCGCCAACCGAAGGCATGCTCCCTGGGCTTGACCCGTTTCGACGGACAGGGTCGATGTGTTGATCGTAGTCAGGCTGCCTGGACCGTTGGTAGCAGGTGCGAACCGGTGGCTTCGAAGGCGGCGGGGCTGAGGTAGCCGAGGGTCGAGTGCCGGCATCGGGTGTTGTACCAGCCTTAATGGCTACAGAGGACGCCCGTACCAGCCGTTGGCCATCGAGCCTGGGAATCGAGATCGGCGCCTTGTTGAGGATCGCGGCCGCTGTTGACCTCTGTAAGAACGTTGAGGGCTGGACCCTGGTTTCGGCGTGGGGCGCAGCGGCCGCGGTCGTTGGCGAGGATGATCGGCCCGTGGATCGCCAGCGGGCTGAGCCTTGATTGGTCGCAGGCCTGGAGCCTTGCGCGAGTGCGGGCGCCACGGGTGGCGAGGCGAACGGCTCGTGAGATGTCGTGCGGCAAGCACTGTCCATTAGGGCGTCGCGCCTCGCTGTGGATGCAGACGGAGAGGAGTCGCGGTGACAGCGGTGGCGTGTGGGATCGACTGGGCGCAGGATCACCACGACGTGGCGTTGGTCGACACCAACGGCGTCGTCGTGGCCTCGGCCAGGATCAGCAGCGACGCGGCAGGGCTGAGTCAGGTCCTGGCCATGCTCGCCGAGCATGACCCTGAAGGTGGCAAGCTGCCGGTAGCGATCGAGACGAGTCAGGGACTGCTGGTCGCGGGGCTGCGGTCCGCCGACCGGCAGGTGTTCGCGATCAACCCGTTGGCGGTGTCACGTTACCGAGACCGCTACCGGTCTTCGCGGGGTAAGTCCGACGCGTTCGACGCGATGGTGCTGGCCAACATCCTGCGCACCGACGTCGAGGCGCACCGGCCGTTGCCGCAGGACAGCGAGTTGCTGAAATCGCTGCGGGTGCTGACCCGGGCGCAGCAGGACGCAGCGTGGGGCCAGGTCACGATCACCAACCGGATCCGGACGGTGCTACGGATGTTCTTCCCTGCCGCGCTTGAGGCGTTCGAGCGCGGTGGGCGGCATCGGCTGGACTCGCCTACCGCCCGGATCGTCCTGGCCGCTGCGCCGACACCTGCCGCCGCAGCGGCGCTGACCGTAGACGATCTGGCGTCGATGCTGCGCACGGCTGGCCGGCAGCGCGGCATCACCGCTGAGGCGGACAAGCTGCACCACCTGCTCGGCAGCGAGCAGATGCGCCAGCCCGCAGCCGTAGAGGACGCGATGGGCCTGCAACTGCAGGGCTTGGTCCGACAGCTCGACGCGGTCTGTCAGACGCTGGCACAGCTGGAACACCGCATCGACGACGTGTTCACCGTGCACTCGGATGCGAAGATCATGACGAGTGTGCCCGGCCTCGGAGTGCAACTGGGCGCCCGCCTGCTGGCCGAGATCGGCGACGACCGGCGCCGATTCGCCGACGCCCGCGCACTGCGGGCCTTCGCGGGCGCGGCGCCGGTGACCCGGGCGTCAGGCAAGAGCAGTTTCGTGCACGCCCGGCGCGCGAAGAACGACCGGATCGCCGCTACCGGCTACGTGTGGGCGCTGGCCGCAGTACGGCACGACCCGCACTGGAACGCCCGCTACCGCGCCCGCCGGCAGGCCGGCGACCGCCACGTCGCCGCACTACGCCGACTGTTCCACCTCATGCTCGGCAAGCTGCACCACTGCCTGCAACACGGCACCATCTACGACCCGACCAGAGCCTTCACCAACTTCGCAGGTAACCCCGCTTGACAGACAGTGTTGGTGAGATGTCTCGATGTGCTCGAACATGGCCTGGCGGGCAGCGTGATGGGTGGGCCATGGCTGGCGGTGCAGGAGTTCTGTCTTGATGGTGGAGAAGAACGATTCGGCGACCGCGTTGTCCCAGCACTGCCCGCGCCGTCCGACGGACAGGCGGATGCCGTGACGTTGCGCGAGGCGGGCATGCTGGGCGCTGGTGTATTGACAGCCGCGATCCGAGTGGAAGACCAGCCCGGACTTGGGTCGGCGTCGCACGAGGGCGTCGGTGAGGGCGGCGTCGATCAGGTCGGTTTTGAGGTGGTCGGCGATGGCCCAGCCGACGATGCGGCGTGAGGCCAGGTCGATGACGGTGGCCAGGTAGAGCCAGCCCTGCCAGGTGTTGATGTAGGTGATGTCCCCGCACCAGCGGGAATCGAGGGCAGTCGGGTCGGTGGTGAAGTCACGCTCGACCAGGTCGGGGCGTCTGCTGGCGTTCGGGTCCGGGGTCGTCGTGGTCCGCCACCGGTGGGGGCTCTTACCGGCCAGTTGCGCGGCGCGCATCAGCCGGGCGACGCGTTTACGGCCGTGCCGCATGCCGGCGTCGGCGAGGTCGGCATGGATCCGTGGCGCCCCGTAGGTGCCCTTCGACACCGCGTGGACCTGGATGATCTTCTCGGTGAGTTGGGCATCCACGCGCCGGCGGACGGACTGGACACCGGATGTGCGCTGGTAGTAGGCGGACCTGGAGACCTCGAGCAGCTCACACGCACGCTTGACGTTGTGTTCGCCGGCTTGCTCCGCCTCGATGAACGGGTGCACGTTCACCGGGTCTCCTTCGCGAAGAAAGCTGTCGCCCGCTTGAGAATGTCCACGTCCTCGCGCAGCCTGCGGTTCTCCCGCCTCAGCTGCGCGAGCTCGTCTCGTTCGCTGCTGGTCAGCCCGTCGGTACGGGCGCCGGTGTCGAGGTCGGCCTGCCTGACCCAGTCACGCACCGCTGTCTCGGTCAGGTCGAAATCCTGACTGACCTGCCGAAGCGTGCGGTCACCGCGCCGGCACAACTCGACGATCTCGGCCTTGAACTCCGGCGTGAACGAACGCCGAGGCCGCGGCCGCTTCTTCCCCATGCTCTCCATGATGATGGACATCCTCCCGGAGACCCCAGGTCCCCTGATCTCGGATGTCCGTCAAAACGGGGCAGGCCCACCCCGGTACACCTCAATGTAGCCACTCGTGCAGTAGGAGCCATGCTCCCCCTCAGGCTTACCTGGACGACGGTCCGCTGCCCAATGATGCGCGTCGTCGAGCACACGCATGGCCGCACGATGCTCGCCCGTGCCTGCAAGAGCATGCGCGTGCTGGACCCGCAGCGCCGCTCGCATCGGCCGAGGCAGTTTCTGGTCGTAGTGCAGCGCCACCTCAGCCTGCTCAACCGCTTGGGTGAATTGCCCAGCCGCCAGTCTCTGCTGACTGCTGCGGTAGATGGCCCAAGCAGTCATCGCCGGGTCAGCGATCTGCTGTGCCCAGGAGAGTGCTTGCTGAGCCCAACGCTGGCCAGCGTAATGATCGTTGAGAGACTGGTTGAGCCAAGCAGCAGACTCGGCGTACTGCGCGGCGAGCCGAACCGCAGCGGGCCGCAGCGTCTGAGGCACCTCACGCAGGAGCGCCTCGACCGTCGCCAGTTGCCTACTGACCCCCATCAAGGCGTACTCCGGCCCGAACGTCTTGTCATTCTGAACCAGAAGATGCCACTCTTCGCGCAGCAAGTGGATCGTCTCGTCCCAACTACCTGGCCGAGCTTCGAACGATCCGTCGACGAGAGGCCCCCATCGCTCCTTCGCGGGCTGTAGAGGTCAAGATCCGCATTGGTGGCGGCACCCAGCGTTTGGCGCAGTGCAGCCCGTCGGGCTTCGCTGGGCCAACGATGCTCGCCACGCTCCAACTTGCCGATCCAGCGAAAGTCGACATAGTGGGCGGCGACGTCACGGCCGGAATAGATCGCGTCAAGCGTTGCGTTGACTGCGTCAGCCAATTCACTACGGGACATACATTGTCCAGCGCGCATGGGTGGCGGCAACCGCCTTCGAGCAGCGCTGAGCACGGTGTTCGGCCTGATCACCGTGTCCGGATGACGAGGCACCCTCTCTCCCCTCGGTCTAGCTTACCGGGACTGCCGACTATGCCACCAGCTGCATGGATCATGCGTCTGCCATGCAGAACACGTGTGGAGGCAATACGACTGCCCGAGGAGAAGTAGGCGTGCCCTGGCGATGATCTTGCGCTGAGCTGAGCGGGTTGGTGAAATCGATCGTCCGGTCCATGCCCGCTGGACTGGATTACTGGTCGCGGTGTTCCGACGGACGGACAAAGTGATCTTGGAGTCGGGTGTGGCGGAACTGGTAGAATGCGCCGGCCTGGCGCAATATCCCGCGCTGTTGGTGAGCGTCTTCGAGAAAGGACATCACCCGCCATGGCAGCCGCCGGGTCAGCGGTAGCCAGATGCGCGAGAGGACCACCCACTGCCCCCAGGCGGTCAGGCTAAGCACGACTCCGAGCCCGCCCCCGAGCGCGGCGAGAAGTCCGAGCCTGAGCCCTCCCACGAGGGAGGTGCCACTCCACGCGACCGCACCGTCTCGCACAATTTCGTTCAGCAACTCATAGATGAACCTGAAGCCAACCACGGCCACGAGCCCGAACAGGGGTCCGATCATGAGCCACTGCAGAAGCACGGTCTTACGGTTGAGGTTCAGCAAGGCACGCGGATCGGGGATGGCCCCGATGTCGACAGGAGTTTCGAGCCATGCCATGAGTCCTCCGGCGAGCCCACCGCCGAGTGCGAGCGAAAGCCCGCCCACGACCGCGCCGACCAGCCCGGCCACGAACCAGGAAGACACTTCGTAGTACAGCGTGTTGTACACCCCAACCAGCAATCCGCCTCCGCCGCCGGTCGCGAGTCCGGCCAGGAGCCCGATCCTGGCCCGCGCGAGGATCTCAGGGAAGCGCCTGACCTCCGACTGTCCTGCCCTGCCCCTGATGCGGATCCGTACGCGTACCGGCTCCAGCGCCGAGTCCCTGGTCGCCCTTCCGTGGATGAGCGCGAAGACCAGCCCGGCCGGAATCCCGTTAATGAACCCGTTCATGAGTCCGATGAACAGTCCGTTCATGAACCTGGACATGAGCCCCTGTGAGAGCCCTGGGTACAAGTACAGGTAGCCGAACACGTAGAGGAGGCAGTCCGTGAACCAGACCATGAGCCCGACGCCCGAGCCGGCGGCAACTCCGACCACTATCATGCGCGGCAGTGGGCGCATAGCGACGCCCAGTTCCCACCACGCGAGGTCAGGCTTGCGACGCTGTTTGAGGTGCTGGGCGAGGTAGCCAAACCAGCGGGAAACCTGTTCGGGACCTCCGTACCCGTCCGGGCTGGACCGTCCGCGCGACGCCTTTCGACCGGGCGGGGGCAGTGGCTGCGGACCACCTGCATAGGCCGACGGGACCAGCGCCCGTAGTAGATAACGCTCGATTGCCTCGGCCGTTGGGAAGTCGCCCGAATTGGTGAGCTCGCAGGGAGGCCGGTCCGGTTCCGCGCGTTCGTAGACGACGCGGCACAACCACAGCAGCAGTGGAACCGACAAGACCGTGGCCACAGGGCTGGACGGATCCCGGGTCAGGGCGTCCGTAAGCGGTCGCCAGCGATCCTGGTGGAGCGGCGTGGCGCATTCGATCAGGTATTCCGATACCGCCTCGACGGCGAGAGGTTCGGCCTGGACGACGGCGGCAGAGCGCAACACGGAAGCGGAATGGATCGCCTCGGCGTAGTCATCGGTCCGGCATGTCAGCACTAGGGGGCCACCGGCCGCAAGGGCGGAATTGAGCGCCCGCAACGCCGCCGGCCGCTCGGCGGCGGGCAGTTCATCTAGGCCGTCCAGGACCGGCAGAACGCGCCAATCCTGGACGAGGTCGCGGACCATCTCGACGCTTAGGTGGGGATACTCGAGCAGCAGTTGCCGCTCCAACCAGGTAGCCAGGTGCTCGACCCGGGGCCGCCACGAGGCGAGCGACAGCAGAACCGGGACCCGGTCCCCTTCCCGCATCCGCTGCAGCAGCTCGATCACCAGCAACACAGCCAGGCTCGTCTTGCCGCTGCCCGCCCCACCCAACACGACCAGCCGCCGCCGTTGCAGACGCAAGAACGCGTCAGCGAAGGAACCCAGATCGTCAGCGCTTCCCTCGACGGGATCCCCCGTCAGATGAAGGTGGTCACCGAACTCCCCGCTGGGCGTCGCGCGCCACCGAACGGGGATCGGCACCGGGTCCTGCAGGCCCCGCAGAGCAGCCTCCTGCCTCCACTGCGCCAGCACCACTTTCCCCAACTTCTGCGCAGCCATCTCCACCGGATCCCCAGGAAGCGAAGTGAGGTAGTTGTGCTGGATGTGCCTGTAGCCATCGGCAACAGTGGCCTGAGGGTCGGTGCTTGCGATGCCGGAGGCGGATGACCCTAGACCGTCCCCGGCGTGACGGGGGGGTAGATCGTCACCGGGCCGTGAAACTGGCCGACCGCCCCGTAGTTGTACTCCACGGTGTAGGTCCCAGCCCGATCGGCCTGGGCCAGCACCGCCCGGGCTGCGGCGAGGATTTGCGCGTCGGACGCCGCACCGCAGGCGGTCAAGTCCTCACCAATGCGCGCCTGCCAGACCCCCGGCTCGGTCTCCCGCGCCGCCAACGCCTCCACCGCCTCGGTACGCCCGGCCAGCCGTTTGACGAGCAGACCCTTGAACCCGGCATATGCGTCCTGCACACCACTGGTGACCCCCGCCGTCGCAGCGGCGGCCAACGCCGCCACGATCAACTCCACCCCCGTCACCGGATTGCCCCTTCCACACTGCCCGAATGACCGCCCATCCTGGCGATGCGCCGCTCGTGATCCTCCAGCCGGTGAATCCGGCGCTCCAACTCCTGCGGGTACTCCGGTTCGGCCACCATCTATTAATCCTACGAGTCCGGGGCACATAGCCGTAGACACAGAATCCGCTGCAGTACCTGGACCGGCCGCAGTTAGCTCAACGGTGCCAAATCGTCATCCTCGTTGTCCTCATCGAGCGTGTCGTCGGCGTTGAGGGCCAGCGCCTCGCGCGGCCAGCCCAACTCGTCGGGGTAGGGCACCACGGTGGTCCACCGGCGGATGGCCACACCGTCGTCGAGATCGTCGTCACCATCCAACTCGCCGGACAGCATCACAGCGACCCAGATGTCCTCGCCGAAGATCTCGGCGCCTCGCGTAGCCGCACCACGGGTGGGGTCGGTGGTAAGGCTGTGCTGTAGGTCGACGCCCTTGCACTTGAGCTGGTCACACAGCGCCTCGAAGGTGCGGATCTCGTACACGGTGCGCACCGTTTCCACGAGCTGGACCAGCCTTGATTCTCGTGCGTGATCAGGAGGTTACTTGAACGGATATTCATGTTTGACTACCTGCGTGGGGGGCGGGGGGGGAGCACAGTTGTCGATCGACTGCGGTAGCGCCAGCACCGTGGCCGTGTTGGCCTGGGCTGATGGTGGGGCGTCGACATTGGCGTTCGACGGCCTACCGTACCTGCCCAGTGGCTTGTTCTTGGCCGAGGACGGGCAGGTCTGGACGGGCCGGCGGGCGTGGCAGGCCGCCGAGGCGCAACCGAGCAGGTTCATGCCGAACCCCCGCCGTACCGGCGATGACGAGTTGGTCGTCGACAGTGCTGAGGCGGGGGCGGTGGAGTTGGCGGCGGCGCCGTTGCGGCGGGCTGCTGCGGAGGCCGAAGGTGTTGTCGGTGAGCCGGTACGGGATGTGCGGTTGGTGGTGCCGGCCGGGTGGGGACCGCGTCGCCGTACCTGGATGCGGCAGGTCGCGCACCGGGCAGGTCTCGGGCAGCCCCGCCTGGTGGAAGCTCCGGTAGCCGTCGCGGAGCACCTGGTGGCCACAGGTGTACGGCTGACGGTCGGATCCTTCATCGTCGTGTGTGATGTCGGCGCGGGGGCCGAGGTGACGGTGCTGCGCCGAGGCCCGGCAGGGTTCGAGGTCCTCGCCACCCTCGCCGACCCTGCGGCCGGTGGTACTGCCGTCGACCTGGCGTTGACCGCTGCTGTGCTCCACGGCCGCGAGGTGCCTGCCGGCGGTATGGGCCAGTGGGTGATGGCGGAAAGCGTCCGGGTCGCGAAGGAAACCGTGGGATCGCACCCGGCGGTCACCGTGCCGGTCGCCGGCCACCACCCGGTCATCGCGGACCGCACCATGCTCGACACCGCCGCCCAACCGGCCGTACTACGGGTCGCGGAGTTGACCCAGCAGTGCATCTCCGCCGCCGAACTGACCCCCCGCGACCTCGCGGGAATCTACTGCGTCGGCGGCAGCGCCCACCTCCCACGCCTGGACACCGCCATCGCCGAGCAAACGGGAACCAGTCCGGTGCTGGTGGCGGAGCCTCAACTCGTCGCGGCACGGGGCGCCGCCGAGGTGGGCGCTCCCGCAGCGGGGGTGAACACGGTGGAGGTGACGGTGCCGCCGATCCGGCGAGCCGTCGCCATCGCGGTGCCCGGCCTCGCCTCCCCGGCACTGCTGTGGCAGGCCCTACGGACCGCCGAACGCAACAACACCCTCAGCGCGTACTACTACGTCCTGTTCAACCTGGGCGAATTGACGATGGCAGCGGTGTTCGCCCTGGTGGCCTGCATCGCAGCAGGCACCATCCTCGGCTCGTTGATCGCCGCCCGCAGCCCCACCCCCGAACTCCGCACCGAAGGCGGGAAAGTCAGCATCGGCATCCTCGCCGGGGTCTCCCTCGGCGTCGCCATCGCCGCCCTCTACGCGATCGTCATCAGCCAGTACTTCGGCCTACCCCTGCGCGGGTTCCTGACCTGGGCGCTCTGGCCTATCGCCCCCACCGCCGTCCTCGCAGCGGTCATGGCGATGATCGCCGCCCGACAATGGCGCACACCCTCCGGCGGCTGGTCCGCGCTCCTGGCCACACCCACCGGCTCGGTCGTCACCGCCGCCGTGGGCATGGGACTCATCCAGTACGCACGCACCGCCGACCGATGGCCACACCTGGTGGAATGGCTCGACCTCACCGCCCGCATCGGCGGACTCCTCCTCGGCATCGGCATTGTCATGGCCCTCGTGACACCCCTGATGTTCCGCATCGTCCTCGCCGCCCCGATAGCGGTGATCAGCGCCGCGATCGTCACCGGACAAGCCACCGGCATCCTCGGCGTCAGCTACGCCATAGCCATCACCATCTGGTGGGCAGCACGCGTATGGACCCGCCTCATCCACCCCACCACCACCCCCACCGCCCTCAACCCACAGGCCGAGGCAGCTGACATGCGCTGGCCACGGCAACTGATGTCACTGATCTTCGTCCTGGCGTTCCTGGTCGGCCCACCGGCGGTGCTCCTGACCGTGATCGGTCCGCCCCTTCGCGGATGGCCGACCTCGGAACAAGCACGAGCCTGGTTGCAGCAGCCGTTGACCGAGGAGACTCTGACCGCCGGACTTGCTATCGGCGCGTGGTTGATCTGGCTGCTCGTCGTCTACACCGTCGCCGTCCGGATCATCATCCGCCTCCGCGCGACCACGGCATGGCTCCGACGGGTGCCCCTTCCCACACCGCTACAGGCGACGGCCAGCGGAATGGCCGGCGCAGCCGTCTTCGGCGTCACCACCAACACCATCACCGACGCCCCACCCCAACCCGCACAGCCCACAGCAACCGGCACCGCCACACTCCACGACGAGACCGCCCCGGACGACCATCCCGACCAGGCCGTACGCGAAGACGGGGTCACGGTTCCCGGTGGCTGGCTGCCCCGAGACGTCGCCGAACAGATCACCGCCGCCGCAGCACTGGTCTGGCTACGCCGCCGCCGCGACTACCAACCCCACCCCACCCACCCCGACGACACCGACCTCACCCCACTACCACCCACCGTCCCCGCCGTCCAAGCCGCCCTCGCCGATGCCCCCTCGACGCCCTCGCCGTCGGACGGATTTGCGGCACTCGTCGAAGCCCTGCCGGTCGGCGGCGTGGGTCTTACCGGACCGGGCGCGCTGCCCGTCGGGCGTGGGCTGCTGGTCACCGCCATTCTGGCCGACCAACGCCACCCCTCGACATCATTGATCGTCACCAAGGCAACGCTGGCCTTCCTTCTCGGGCCAGCTGCGGAGACGCTCGGGCGACGCCTGCCGCTGACGATCGTCGACATCGCTGACGAAGCAGCACAGCTACTCCAACCCGCCGGCCCCGTCGCTGGTGAAGCCATTCCTGGTCAGCGTCAGGGTGAGACGTCGAGTGGACACGGCCATCGGAAGATCGTGCTGCTGAACGACCACGACGGCGATGAGCAGCAGTTGAAGCAACTCGCCGAGACAGGCACCGCCACCGCTGCTCTCGTCGTCGTACTGGGAGAACGGCCGGACGGGCCGAACTGGCACGCCGACTCCACCGGCCACCTGCACGACCCACACCACCCCGACATGCCGAGCCCACGGCTATGCGTCCTGGACCAGACGGCAACCACCGACCTCCTCACCGTCATCGCCAGTCCCGACCCGGCACCACTCCACCCCGCCAGCGGACGCCCACCACTGCCCTACGCGGGACCACCAGAGCTGCCACTGCCACGACAGGTTGCCCGGCGCGAACATCCACGCCTGCTCACCGCGCCCCAGCAGCGGCTTCATCTGCGCGTCCTGGGTGACCCGCAACTGCTCCTCGACGGCGAACCCCTGACCATCCGCCGCAGCGCTGGCCTCCAGGTCCTCGTCTACCTCGCTATCCACCCCAACGGGGCCGACACCGCACAACTCACCGACGCCATCTGGCCAGGACTACCCCGCCACTCCCTCACCGGCCGCCTCTACACCGCCCTCAGCGACCTCCGCAGCACCATCCGAACCGCAAGCGACCTACCCGTCATCGACCACACCGACGACCGCTACCACCTCAACCCCGCGCACATCGACGTCGACCTGTGGCAACTCCACGCCACCATCCACCAGGCTGCCGCCACCCTCCCCCACACCACCACTGCCTGGCAGACCGTCCTCGACGCCTACTCCGCCGACCTTGCTGACACCCGCACCTGGCCCTGGCTCGACCCGCACCGCGAAGCGACCCGCCGCCGAGTCATCGACCTGTGCGCCGCCCTCGCTGCCAAGGAGCCCGACCCACACCGCGCCCTGCAGTTACTGCAGGACGGTATCCGCGTCGACCCGTACAACACCGACCTACACAGGCTCGCCAGCGGTGCCCTCACCGACCTCGGCTGCACTCAAGCAGCCGCCGAGCTGCAGCACCGCCACCAGCAGACCCTTCGACGTGCTCGATCGGCATACCGCCTCCGAGAGGATCAGTAATCGGAACCGCCGCGCCCGTACGTATATGCGGGGAGCACCATCGAGTCGTCGGTTGGTGTGCTCGCTACGGCCGGCTACCCCCGGCAGTGAAGTGATCTCAGCGGCAACCCTGGATCTGGGGCAGACCACCCCACCAAGACGCATCTGCCGCCTAGAACTCACATACAGGGTTCAAGGAACGATGCGTTAGTCCATCCCCTTGCGGCCCGGGGTCCAGAACGGCTTGGTGATCACGTTGCGACGCGGCCAGTTCCGCTCCTCGACGAGGTGGCGGCGGATCAGCTGGATCGTCCGGGCTTCTCCGGCGAGGTAGGCGCGGCCGGGCTCGGCGGGCAGCTCCAGCCCGCGGACGGCCTCGACCAGCGTCTCGGAGGAAGCCGCGGACCGGCCCCGGCGGTAGCTCCACTCCAGGTCCCCGCGCGTCTTTGGGGCCAGGCGCTCGTGGTGGGAGTCGATCAGGTCCAGGCGCTCGTCCGGGGAGTCGATCTCGAACCGGCCAAAGACCCGGGCGTCGGCCGGCAGTGCCCGCAGCATCGGACCGTAGGCGGCTTGCGCGGTCTCCTCCCCGGCGAAGAGGTGGTACGGCGCCGGGGCGGTGACGAAGGTGCCTTGCGGTTTCATCAGCATCAGCTCGTCGCCGGGCCGGGTGGTGCGTGCCCACTGGGCGCCAGGGCCGTCCCCGTGGTCGAAGACGACCAGCTCCATGGTCTGGTCCTGGTAGCTCCACACCGTGTAGGTGCGCAGCGTGCCGACCAGCCAGTCGATGGCGGCCGGCCCCGGGGCGAGCTGCAGGCGTACGTGCTGGCCGGGCAGCCAGTCGAGACCCGCCAGATCGGGCCCGGTCAGGGTGACCAGCCGTAGCCGGGGGCCCAGCGGCTCGACCGCGTGAACCTGGGCGGCGACCAGCAGGCGGTCGAGCAGACGACTCTTCACAAGCGGTCCTCACCATCGGAGTCGAGCCTATTCCTTGCCGATCGACAAGGCGCGACTTGCCGATCGGCAAGTTATACCCTGTGGCGGTGACCTCCGCCAACCCCACTGCCGAGCCGATGCGGGAGCGCATCGTGGATGTCGCCGTCGAGCTGTTCGCCCGCCAGGGCTACCAGGGCACGTCGCTGCGGCACATCGCGGAGCGGCTCGGCGTCAGCAAAGCGGCGGTGTACCACCACTTCCACGCCAAGGACGACATCGCCCGCACGGTCATCGGCCGGGCCCTCGACGTACTCACCGAGGCGTCCGACCGGCTGGTGGTGGCCGGCACCGACCCGAGCGCCTGGCAGCGGGCCCTGCCACAGATCATCGACATCGCCCTGCGGCACCGGCAGATGCTCGTGGTCCTCGAACGCAACGAGGACGTCTTCCACACGCTGTTCGCCAACGACCCCGAGGTCGGCACCCGGCTGGCGGCACAGAACACGAAGCTGTCGGCGCTCTTCGCCGACCCGGCGCTCGACCCGCAGGTCAGGGTCCGGCTCGGCAGCACCCTGGGCGCGATCTTCGGCCCCTTGGTGATGCTGTCGGACCACTATCAGGACCTGCCAGCCGACCAGCTGCGCGAGCAGCTGATGGAGGTCATCAAGGTGCTGCTGGGCGACCTGTGACCCAGCTGTACTGCCAGGACGTTGGTTGAGGTCATGTGACGACACGACGTAGATAGGCGTGATGACGAAGGCCTCCGGTTGTGGAGTGGAGCTGTCTGCTGCCTCGTCATGCAGCCTTGAACGGGGAATCCATGTGGCGGATCTTGGATCTGATGACGAGTCCGGTCTTGGGTCGGACGTGTTGGTTGCGCCAGCGGATGCAGGCGCCTGTGGCGGTGTCCTGCTCGGCGTGGGTGCGGTGGTCGGTGCCGTTGAGAGCAAGGTGACGTACGGCGGCGAACTACGCCTCGATCCAGTTCAACCAGGACGCATTCGTCGGCAGGAACACCGGGTCCACCTGGTTGGCCGCGCACCAGCTGCGGACCTCGGGGCGCTTGTGAGGATCAAGCTGACCGCGACGCCGCGCCGAGCCGCTGAAGCCACGTCACACCTGCAAGCTGACCAATCTGCCACAGCACGGAACACCACAATCCGGCAGGCAGCAGTCCGGTACCGACATGGTTGCCCAAGACATACCGATCGACTACCTTCGAATGATGTATCGAGAATCTCGTTCGAGGGCCGGGGCCGCGAACGCCGACATCCTCGCCACCCGGGCGCTAACGCACGCATCCGGCTGGGGACCCTCGCCGCGGTCCGGTACTGGAGCCTGATGGCCGCCGGCCAGGTGAGCGAGGCGACCGGCGGTAGCCCGGCGAGCTGGGCCGGTTCGTGACCGACCCGGGGCGGGACGACGAGGCCGGATCACCGCCCCGCGTATCGCTACCGCAAGTCGTCGGACTGGTCGCCCGCGCCGGTGGCGCCTCCTTCTACGGCGTGCTAGCAACGATGTGCACGACTGGGATCGGTCTCGCCGCGATCCTCGTCCTCGGACAGAGCCTCGCCACAGAGTTAACCTCGCAGAACGGTCGGCCGGGCCCCTCGCTCTGGCTGCTGCTCGCCGCCGTAGTCCTACTCGCAGCGATCGTCTCGTTCGGCCGGATGGTCGGGGGCGGGCTCCACCGCCTGCTGACAGAGCAGGTCATCCGGTGGTGCGAGGAACAGATCACTCTCCTGTCGGCCCACAGCGAACTCATCGAGTTCGACTCCCCGGCGTTCCACGACCGGATCGTACGAGCCCGCCGGGCCTCTACTGCGGCCCTTCAGATCACGCTTGCGGTGCCAAGGGTGATCGCCTCACTCCTGACGGTCGGCGGCCTCGTCGTCGCCGTCGCCCTCACCGCCCCAATCCTGCTGCCGGTGGCGCTGCTATCCGGGCTGCCGGTGCTGCTGACCGGTCGTGCCCTCGGTGAGCGGCTGTTGACGTTCACCTGGGGGCATACACCGAGCGATCGGGAACGGCAGCACATCGAGAACATCCTTGAGTCGCGTGACCAGGCCGCCGAGATCCGGGTCTTCGGCATGCAGGGGTTCCTCGCCGACCGCTGGCGCCGCCTGTACGACGAGCGGATCGACGAGATCCGAGACCTGGTCCGGGCCTTCCTGCGCCGGGCCGTCGCTGCTGCGGTCGGCGTGGCGGTCAGCCTGGCCATCCTGCTGGTCTCGCTTGCGTGGCTGCTGGCCCGAGGCGACGTCGACCTGCTGTCGGCGGCGGCCGTCGCGATCTCCGTGCTCATCCTGTCCAACCAATCGCAGACGATCGCGGCCAATGTCGGTGCACTCCGGGAGCATTCCGGGCAGTTGGCCGACTTCCTCGAGACCATGCGGTTGCTGGACCGGCTCTCCAGCGCTGGTCCGGCCGCGAAGTCGGAAGCAGGGCCGTTGGCCCGGCTGGACGTGGACCACCTCACCTTCTCTTATCCGGCCGCTAGCCGTCCCGCGCTCAGAGACGTCTCGTTTTCCCTGCGGGGCGACGAGATGGTGGCGATCGTGGGACATAACGGATCTGGTAAGACGACCCTCGCCAAACTCCTCTGCGGTCTGTATGAGGCTCAATCCGGAGAGGTTAGCTGGAATGGCCGGCCGATTCGCACGCAGAACACGGGGAACGAGATCGGCGCGGTGTTCCAGAGCTTCGCCCGCTACTGGTTCTCGGCAGCGGACAACATCAGGGTCGGTGCGACCGCGGAGTCGGACGACGACGACCTGGCCCGGGTCCGGAGGGCGGCCCGGGAGGCCGAGGCGGACACGTTCCTCGCGCAGCTGCCCCGAGGCTACGAGACCCTGCTGGCGGCTGAGCTGAAGGGCGGTGTCGATCTGTCGGTGGGGCAGTGGCAGCGGGTCGCGATCGCCCGCCTCCTCTATCGGGACCCGTCCCTGGTCGTGCTCGACGAGCCGACCGCCTCGCTGGACGCCGAAGCGGAGGCGAAACTATTCTCGACCCTGTCCCGATTGCGCGGGAGCCGGGCCGTTATCGTTATCAGCCACCGATTCTCCACCGTTCGCGTTGCCGACCGGATTCTGGTTCTCAGCGGTGGCAGGCTCGTTGAAGAAGGCTCCCACGATGAACTGATGACGCTGGGCGGAGAATACGCTTCTATGTATTCCCAGCAGGCTTCGGCGTACGCCTGACCCTGCTCGATCCCACCCCCGTCAGCAACACCGGCCGGAAACCTGGTCCGGGCTGCCGGTGCACCACCGTCCCATCGACAGACATCGGCGCAGCCTAAGCGCCTGAGTAACCGTCTCGGCACCTACCCTCCTGGCCAGGCGCACGGTCTGACCTCAGGGCCGAACCGGCACCAAAGCCCGTGGGGACACCATAGGCGGTGACCCCACGGCCAACCGTGATACCCGGCGGTCTTATCGATTGGAAAACCCGGCCATGGGAATAGATCTAGCATCAAATAAATTGACCTCAGTCAACGGGTTGTGCACCGTCGACCCGTAGCATACGTTCAATCTATTAACCAACGTTGCCTACGGGCACTGGAGGTGTCAAGTGGCGGTCGAAACCAGAAAGCTGCGCATGCTGGGCGATGGCATGCACGGCGAGAACACGGTCACCACGTCGGCCAGCACCTGGGACGTGGACACGGCATCACTGGATCTCCGGGAGACGTACACCCAGTCTTATGTCCAGGGTGTCTACGACGAGATCACGGCCTCCGGCGAGGTGGAATTCGCCGCCCCCTCAGAGCCGACGCTGTGCCCCTGTAGCGCCACCTTCTGATCCTGGGCGCCCTGTCCACCGTCGCTCATCCGCAAGCGCGTTGCCGACTCGGTGCGTCGAGCGCCGGGCCGGCAACGCCGCGCCCAGGCATGTCTCCTGACAGCGCCCCCCACGCGCCGTGGGGCCGGGGCGCGTACGCACCCCGTTCAACCCTGGAGGACATGCGTGCACAGCCTCGACTCGCTCGGGTCGAACCTCAGACCGGCCTTCTCGGGCCGCCTACCCACGTTCATCAGTGACTCGACCACCCTGGTCGACAACCTGCGGCAGCACGGGCTGACCGCCTGCCGCTACAGCGAGCTCACCACGACGGATCCGAGCCTCCTGCGGGACGTGGTGGCGATCCCGATCGACTTCGCCACCACGCCGCCCGGGCCGGTCATTGAGCGACACTTCGGAGACTCGGCCATGCTCGTCCTGCCGGTCGCCTCCTTCTGCGGCACCGAGCGCGGCGCGCGGTACATGCTCACCTTCCTCAATTACATTGACTTGTCTCGATGCATTGACGGCGTCCAGTTCTGGCTCAGCCAGCTTGAGACCGCGCCCCGGCTCCGACTTGTCGGCGGTGGTACGGACGTCGAGGTCGTCCTCGGTGACGAGGTCAACCTGATGAGCCCCAAGGGCAACCTGGCTATCCAACGCGGCGAGTGGGTCAGCGTCGCCCAGTACCTTGAGGTCGGTCTTGTCTCGTCACCGAACGACCAGCGACCGCACCATGACATGAACGGCACGTTCGTGGCCGAAGGGTTCGTCGTGGCACACCACCGGCTCTACGCCGATCAGATCCGGCAGACGGCAGACCGGACATGGAGCTACCTGACCAACCTGCGTGCCCGCAACGGCGGCGCGCCCATCGTCGTCGACATCAGGCACTCCCGCCCGGTCAGCCTGACCTGCGGTTCGGAGTCTGTCCTCGACGAGGTGCTGACCTTCGTCGACCCAAACAAGCGGGAGTTCATCACCGAGTTCGGGTTTGCCGCGACCCAGTGGGCCGTCGACGTCGACTGGAGCATCAACTCACAGTTCAACGAAGCTGTCGGCGGACTGCACATCGGACTTGGCAACGGGGTCACCGGCGCCCACATCGACCTGGTAGCCCCGAGGGCGACTCTCGCATGAGCCAGGAATCGGATGCGGCACACGCTGACTGCCTACGGGTCGTACAGGCCTCCGGCGGGACCCTCGCCTGGCACGTCGGCTGCTACGAACTGGTGCGGTCACTACTCGGCGACGAACGGCTCGGACTGGCACACCCCCTACCGCGACTCGCCTCCCGCCTGCTGGACTCACCGATGGTCGGCCCGCTCGACGTCACGCCCGAGCAGGAACGCGCTCAGCACGACCTGATGCGCCAAGTCACGCAGACCATCGCGAGTTGGCGAGGCTCCCAGCGGCTCCGTCACCTGATCCAGCGAATTGTCGACGACCACGTCCGTCGCCTCGCCGACGCCCCTCAACCGGCGAACTTCCACCAGCTCATCGCCGCGCCCGTGCCCCGTACTGTGGTCGGCGCGATCCTCGGTGTCTCCGACAACGACCAGGAACACCTCGGCACGCTCATCGAGCGCACGCAGGACGGACACGACTGGCACAGGGCGAGCGCAGCCGTCACCCAGTTGCAGGACTACATGCTCCGGCAACTCCAAGAGCGAGCCCGTGCGCCGAGAGAGGACCTGCTCACGGTACTGGCGCAGACGGACAGCTCGTGGCAGGCGACCGGTACCCCCGCGCCGCCGATGCAGAACCTCGCTGCGTTGATCCTGATCGCCGGGAGCATCACCCCCACATCGGTCATCGATCACGGGTTGCTCCTACTGCTCGCCCATCCCGAACAGCGGGCCTTGCTCGACGAGGAGGAACTCGCCCCAGGCCTGATCGACGAGATCGTCCGGGTCCGCTCCTTCCTGCGTTCGCCACCGAAAACAAATCCGCCGAATGGGCTGTCCCGCTACGCAAACACCAGCTTCCAGCTCGCCGACGCACAGATCAATGTCGGCGACCTGATGATCCTCGATACGCACACCGCGAACTACGACGAGGGTCAGTTCGCCAATCCGTACGACTTCGACGGAGGCAGGCGGCGTAACCCACACCTGGGCTTCGGCTATGGGCGGCACCGGTGCCCGGGCGCCAACCTGGCCCGCCTCGAACTCGAACTGCTGTACCGGGCGATCTTCCGCAGGCTCCCGACCCTCCGGCTCGCCATGTCGCCGAACGATCTTCTGGACGAGATCCGCCGCGACGGCGGTGCCGTACGGACGGTGCCCGTCGTCTGGGACTGAGTGAGAGGTGACATCGAAATGACAGATTCCCCAGCCGCGCCGAGACAGCCGATCCGCAAGCTCTCCTTCTTCGGCAGCGGCAGCCGGCCACCACGCACCATCACTACCCCGCACAGGACCTACCCAGTCGCTCGGACCGCCGGATCCCCCGCTGACGCCACGCCGACCGACAGCTCCCTAGCGGGGTGCGTCTTCCGGCGTCCCGGCTGCCCATGCGGCGTGCCCTTCTGACAGAGATGATGTAGGGGCAGGTCACCCGGCCGGTCTGACTCACCCTCTGAGACAGCGTCGGGGTGGCCAACCGGTCGGTGCTGGTGCCGTCGTCGCCGCGGGTCACCGCGTCGAGGGCGTACTCGGTCAGCGACCGCTCGGCTTCACTGAGCGGGCCACCGAGCTGGATCTCCAGTAGCCCTTCCAGCAGCAGCAGCCGACGGGCCCGTTGGATCTGCAGCCATTCCGACTCCCCCTGGCCCGGCTGGCGGCGGATCCCGGCCAGGGGGTTCATCACCACCCCGGCACCGGGCCCGATGCGTACCGGCCTGATCCCCGCGGCCTGGGCGAGGGCGTCGTACTCACCCTTGACGTCAACGATGTAGAAGCGGGTGCCGAACGGGATACCCCGGAACGCGATCGTCTTGAGCAGCGACGACTTCGCCGAACCGATCTCCCCGGTGACCACCATGTTCGGGGCGCTGAGCACCCCGGCCCGATACAACTCCCGCATCGAGAACACAAACCCGGACCGGGAGTACACCTCCTGCCCGATCAGGGGCCCGTCCACCCCGAGGCCCGGGTCGGCGACGAACGGGTACACGCTGCACAACTGTGCGCTGGTGGTGACCAGCGGCGGCAGCCGCAGCCGCCAGAACACCCGCCCGGCCGCGCGCCCCAGGGCACCGCGACCGTCGACCGGCGGCGCACCCAGCAGCCGCTGCGTTGCGCGGCGCACAGCGCGCTGCTCGCGCGCCACGTCGGCCTGCGCCGCCGACAGATCACGCCACTGCGCCGCCTGCGCGACGTGCTGCGCCAGAGACCCTTCCCGCCGCACCCTCGCCCGGCTCACGCCAGCCACCCCCGCACCGGCTTGAGCCCCCTGGCCAAGGGCAGTGCCCCAGCGACGAAGCCCTGATCCTGCTCCCCGTAGAGCACCACCGCCTGGCAGCCGGTGCGGCCCAGGACGCGTTTGATCGCGCGCACGTCGTGGCGCAACTGCTCCTCACTTCCGGCGGTGACGGTGACGACGACCGCGTAGCGGTAGCGCACGTGCCCTGCCGCCTGCTCCCGGTCAACCTGATCCACCGAGCGGGCTTCCTCGTCCTCCCGCGCGGTGCGTACCAACCGCATCTTGCGTTTGGTGATCTCGTCACCGGCGCGGGCGACCTTGTCGCGCCGCGTCGCCAACTGGGCCAGCTGCGCGGGCACCGGCTCCGCGACGACCGTCACCGCACGCCGACCGGTGGTGCGGGTGAACAGGGCGGTCATCCATGTCGTGGCCACCGGCTGGCGCGGCATCTCGTACACCCACAGGCTCTGCGAGAACCCCGAGTCGTGACGGTAGGACGACCAGCCGATGTTCTCCGCGGCGATGGGCCCGGCCGTGTGCGGTGCCACACCACCCGCGCTCGCGGTCCGCATATCCGTGTCCGGCTGGTCCTCGGGGTCGAACTGGGTACGCAGCACCGCCGCGTACTGCGGCGGCGTCAACCAACCCACGGTGTCGACGCCGGCCTCCCGGACAGCGGCCTGCACACCACCGAGCTTGTCGAGTACCACGGTGGCGATGGCCGCGTCGGTGCCGCCCGCGTCGGCGATCTCCGCCGACAGTTTCTTCGTGTCGAACACGACGCTCAGGTACACCTCGTGGCGTTGCGTCGACGGCGCCGACCCAGCGGTCAACTCTGCCAGGGACCGGTACGCAGGCGTGTCCGTGGCGACCGCCGCCTGCACCAGATACCGCTGCGCCCGGTTCCCGGCATCCGGCACAGCGTGTGCTGTCAGCGCCCACCGGGCCAGACCACCGTCGGCGTACTCGGTACCGAGCAGATTCAGCACCTCCGCCCACGCCGACAGGCGCTGCTGCTGCACCGCACTGTCGGCCAGAACCAGGTTGCTGCCCGCGCAGAGCAGGGCCGCGGTGACGGTGCTCTCGCGGCGGTGGTGCAGCAACCCCACCTCGGTCAGCCCATCAGCGGCGACCGCCGGCAGCCAGCGGTACCCGGCGGCCGGACCCGGAAGGTGCAGGTGCGCACTGCCAGGGGTAGCGGCGAAGACACCACCCCGGTAGCGGTCCTGCCGGGCGGCACGCTGCACCAGCGCGCCGACGACGATCGGCGTCCACTCGGTGACGCGGCGGCCCCGCAGCCGCAGCAGGCCGACGGTGAACAGCAGCAGCGCTGCCAGCAGCATGCCGCCGGCGCTGCCCTGCCGACCGGCAACCAGGAGATTCGCGGCGATGACCAGGCAGATCACGCCGGCGACGGCCATGCCGATCTGTCCCCATGAGAAGCCCATGATCGAGCCCCGCGTGGACCGCGGTGGGAACTGAAACTGGGTCATCTGGTCTCCTCACCTAGACCGGAACGATGGGTACCTCGGCGGCACTGCCCGCGGCGGCACCGCCCGTACCACCGGCACCCGCACCGGTGGCGGTGCCGCCCTGTGGGGGTTGGCTTGAGCTGAGCGGATCGGCCGCACCACCTGACGGGCTGTGCCCGCTCCCATCCGGGACCGGAGGCGGGGACACCGGCGAGTCGGCTGGCCGCGTCGCACCGGTCGACCCGGGTGCGCCCCCACCACTCGCTGCCGGCGCAGGCTCTGCGCCCTGCGGACTACGGGACGGGTCGGCCGCACCACCTGACGGGCTGTGCCCGCTCCCATCCGGGATCGGGGCCGGGGGCAGCGGAGGGCCGGCTGGCGGCGTCGCACCGGTCGACGCGGGTGCGCCCTCACCGCTCGTTGCCGGCGCGGGGTCTGCGCCCTGCGGGCTGCCGGATGCGGAGGTACCTGTGGCGGTGGCCTTCTCACCGATGGCGTTCGGCGTTACCGGTAGCGCCGGCTGCCCAGTCGCGTCACCGGGCGCGGTGAGTTGCCCCTTGGCTATATCTCCCTGGGCGGTGCGGGAGTCCCGCTCGATGCCCGCGGCCTCCTGGGTGTTCTCTCCACCGTTCTGATCAGCGCCCGGCTCACCGGCCGGCCGGCCGACCTGGTCCCCGTCACCGTGAGCTTGCAGAGCCTCCACCGCCTCGGGCATCGCGCCGGGGCGTACGCCATGCGGATCGGTAGGGTTCGTCGGGATGGCGTCGGAGTTGCCCTGCATCAACGACGCGGCGTCCGTATCGCCGTCCCCACCGCCGCTGAGCGGATCAGCCAGGCGTCCGGCGGCGGCGTCCAGGCCCACCGCGCCGGCCGCTGCGGTCAGGAAACCTCGGGCGTCGACGTCGGCCAGGTAGCCGTCCCACATGCTCGTCAGCCGCAGCAGGATCCACGGCGCGAGCACCATCAGGATGATGATGAACATGCCGCGCAGCACGTTGATGACGTTGTCGCTCTCGTAGGTGCTGCGCGTGCCGTAGATCCACAGCGCGGCGATGAAGAACTTCGAGCTGGCCAGGGCGTTGCAGGTCCAGAACCACTTGCGTCCCCACGAGCGGGTCTCGGCCATCACCTGCCCGGTCATCGCCATCGCCCCGAACAGCGCCGCGCCGGCAGCCAGCAAAGACCGGAACAGCAGCATTAGGAACACCAGCACCAGCCCGATCACGCTGATCACCGCGACGACGAAGGCCAGCAGGATCGTGCCGGTGTCCGCGGTCAGGGCGTTGAGCGCGTCCACCCACATGCTGGGCTGCCAGTCACGCTGCTGGTTACGCGCGATCAGTGCCACCGTCGCCTCGTCCCACGCCGCCATGAGGATGTAGGCGATGCCGCCAGCGAAGGCGACACCGAGCAGAGCCCGAACCAGCCCGCCCAAGGTGGACAAGGGGCCGGGGCCATTCAGGCGCAGCCCGCTGATGGCGGTCGAGATGAGGAAGAACAGCAACACCACGATGATCAGGACACCGGAGATGTCGTTGTAGACCAGATAGAAGGGCTCATCCGGCACCGCGGATGACTGCTCGAACACCACCTCGGCCAGCTTGCTCAACATCCACGCGAAGCCCGCCACGCAGATGTCCGCGAGGCCCTCGAACCCCGAGCGTGCGGCACCTTTGACCTGCTCGCCGACCTGGCACCCCACATCGAGGGCCTTGCAGCCCGGCACCTGGAGGGATGAGAAGGGCAGTAGCGACGCACGTACTGCCTCGCAACGGTGCTGCTTCGCCGTCCAGCGGTCGGCGTTGCCCTCGTCCTCGGCGGCGTGGTCGGCGAACCGTTCGCACCTCACCGGCGCGGCGCCACCTGTCGGCAGCGACTCGTCGAGGACCGATCGTGTGCCCTGCGGCGGCGGTGACTGCACCGTGAGTGACACCGCGTCGCAGTGTTCCTGCTCCACCGCGCCGCCGGCCTTGCCGCAATCGGTAACCCAGCCGTCGCCGGCTTTCCACCGCGCCCACGGAAGGCACCAGTTCACCTGCGGCGCCGTCTGCTCCCCACCGGGCTGCGACGGCTGCCCGGAAGACGTCGGCGCTGGGCAGGCATCGGCTGCCGAGGCAGACGGAAGTGGGGCCGGGGCAGCCGCAGCCGACATCGGCAGCGTTACGGCGGCCACCAGAACCAGTGCGGCGGCGATGCCGATCCCGCGTCGGCAGGTCGTGAGCCATGACATGAGATCAGTCCGTCCCCGGCACCCAGGAGTGCACGCTGAGCACCTCAAGCAAAGGTTGGGTGTCGCGGGGACCACCATCGCGGCGGGCACCCCGTTGATCCGGCGGCGGCACCGGCACCGGCCGCTGCACCGCCACCACACGCCACCGGTCCTGGGTCCAGCGCACCGTCACCGACTGCACGTACCAGCCGCCCGCAAGGCCCGCTTCCGGGCCGGCGACGAGCCCATCGGTCATCGCCCCGGCGAGCGCGCACACCAGCAGCCGCGCCGTCACCTCGCCGCCGGCCGGCATCTGGGCGTGAAGGTCCACGTCGGGAACCCACACCCGGACGGCCATGCTCTGCGAGATCCCCGCACCGTCAGCCGGCGGCGATCCCGCACCCATCATCTCGGCCACCGCCGGACCCGAACCGTCCACAGCGATGGCATCGACCAGCGCTTGCCGCTCCCCGGCCGGCCGGGCCGCTGCAGCGGCCATTGCCACCACGTACGCCGCCGCCGCGTCACCTGCCCCGCGAGGGGTGCCGGCGAAGCCGACCGGCACCCCTGTGACGAGACGCTCGCTGGAGCCTTCCGGCTCGGGCTGTTCGGGTGCGCTGGCGCGTCCCGCGACGAAGGCTGCCGTAGCAGCGGCCACGACGGCGACAAGGAGCAGAAGCGCCGTCGCCGGATCGCGCCGACTGTCGGTCGTCTTGTATCCCGAGTTCCGCATGGGGACACCTGCTAGATCTCGCTGAGCAGGAACGCGACGATCGATGTCGCCGACCCCACGACGATCGCCACCAGCCCGGCCTTCCACATCATCGACTTGCCTCGGTCGCTGATGATGTGTGCGCCGAAGATCGGTCCGATGCCGAACGCGATCGCACCGGCCGCCAGGCCCGCCACCGCGGAGATCACGCCGAGGAACAGCGCGGCGTTGGCGAGCTTGTAGAACAGATCCGACCGCGGCACCGCTGCCGGGTCCGGGCTGATCCGGCCGAAGTCGAACCCCCCGCCGGACGGCGTCGGCGTTGGCGTCGGGTCGGGGGCCAGCACCGCCACCACCGCAGGCGCCCGCGCCGTCAACACAGCCGCTACCCAATTCACGATCACCATCAGTTCCTCCCGTGAGAAGTCGCCGTCCTCAGGCGACAGGAGCCGCCCCGCGCGGGTCAGGGGCGGCAGGACAGCGGTCGACCACCGCTGCGGCGACCTCGGTCAGCGCGGTTCGCGTGGCCTTGCTCAGCGACCGCGGATCGAGCGGGTCGGGACGCGCGAGCACCGGGTCGAAGGGCACGCGAACCAGATGCGTCGCCGCCTGCCGCGCAAGGTGCTCCACCGCGCGAACCTCCCGCGCGGTGGAGTGGGTGGTCGTCATGACCACCACCACCGCGGACTCCGCCACCTGGCCCAGTCCTGCGGCCTTCAGATGCGCCAGTAGCCGCATGGTGTGTTGCAGGGCGTCGACGGTGGCACGGGTCACCAGCACCGGCACGGTCGCCCACCCCAACGCCCGCCACGTCGGCGTGTTGTCCGCCGCGGGAAGATCCAGCAACGCCATCGCATACACCGACCGCAAGTGGCCGATCACACCGAACATCTCCGACCAGGTGGGAGGACGCCGCTGCGCCGTCATCCTGCTCTCACCGACCAGCACGCGCAGGCCAGTCGGCCCTCTGCGCATCAGCTCCTCGGCGACCTGCGGGTCGGCCAACCTGTGCTCTGCGACGCTGGCGTCCCACGCCGTGGCCGAGCCGCCTCGGATCACGCGGTGGCCCACACCGCCCCATGCCCGTCCGGTCGCATCCACCGACACGATCGGAGCTGGACTTGCCAGCGCCAAGACCCCACCGAGCGCCACCGTCAGCGTCGAGCGCCCGACACCGCCGTCGGCCGATGACACACTCACCAAGGGGCAGCCGGCGTGCAGCGACGCCGTGCGCAGCCACAGCGATTCGACTCTGCTGCCGCCGCCGAACTCGCGAGGAATCTCCCGCGGTCCTCGCGTCACGCCCGGCGCCCACCAGGGCCCCACGCTGTCGAGACTCTCGCGGTGTACCGCAGGCTGCTGGGGTTCGGGTGGCGGAGCGAGCGTCGCCCGCTCCGCCACCTCCCCCCATTCGCCGTCCGCCATCTCCGAAGAGGTCGCGGTGCTGGCGAGGTGGCCTGCTCGTGCAGTCGATGGATCCGACACGTCCGCCTCCCCCGAAGGCTTGCCGTACAGCACTAGCCAGCGACGACGAGCTTTCGTCGCCGCGGGCCGGTCCCCCGTACCGTCACGACCTGGACGTCGACCACACGAGCAGGCCCGTCGAAGACCGTGTCACCACAAGGCTTCGCGGTCGTTCGATGAAGCGAATCGGAGCCCCACAACCCCCTCCGGCGAGGCCGACCGATGCGCTACCCTCAACCCACCAAGTTGGCGCTCGTCCAACTTGGTGTGGCTTGGGCACTGAGAGTTAAGCACAGCCGGCGTGGAACTTCCACACAAAGTTGGGTTGCAACCAACTCTAGTTGCAGTTTGGGGCGTCATGGCGGCACCGCACGAGAACCCACCAGGCGACTCAGGCCCGGCACTCATCAGAGACAGACTTCGATACCTGTACGCCCATCACCACCCCAAGGGCCGAGGACCGTACACGGACGCCGAGGTATCCGAGGCACTCAAAGCCCGAGGTCATCGCATCTCAACCGAGACCCTGCGCAGACTGCGCACCGACGAACACAACAACCCCACCGCCGCGACACTGACGGCCTTGGCCGAGTTCTTCGACGTCTCGCCAGCCTTCTTCCTCGACTCATCCCAGAGCAGCGCCGACGTGCAAGTGCTCACACGATCCATCGAAAAGCTGTCACCCGGAGCACGCCAAGGCATCGCCGCGATCATCCAGAACATCCTGACCATGGAACAAGCCGCCCAGACCCCACCCGACCCGCCCACAAGCACGCACCGGCACACGAGCAAGTAACCAAGGCAGCCCGCAGCCGAGGGCCGACCAGAACCACCCCTTCGCCAAACCTGGATCGACAACAGGCCAGCGAGGCTCCTCCCACCGCCGACGGCGGTCGAGCACGTCCACGCCTGCCTGCCACTGCCTTCCCAGCCGTCAGCCGGCCTCGCTCATCCTCCGATGTAGCCAATCGTGGCCGGAGCCCCGCTTAGACCGAAACCACAGGTCACCGCCGCCTCCGAGCAACCAAGCCCGCACACCGAGCACCTCCGCGCCTGGCCAGAACAGGAACGCACCACTACGGTCACGAGGCTCAGGTGCCCGCCGGAAGCAGGACCACCGACCGCACACGGGACGGAAAGGAGATACCGCATGGTAGAGCGATGGGCCGTAGAGCGCGCAGTTCGAGACGCTCAATGCCGCCTCAGCCCTTCCGGACGCCACCTCATCCTCACACTCTTAACCTGGACAGACACCTCAACCGCAATAATCCCATCGCAGTTCTCCCCGAGCTTGACAGATCTGGAGCGGGCAACAGGAATGGCTCGCTCCACAATCGCTACCTGGCTCAACCAGCTTGAGGATTTAGGCTGGGTCACACGATTCAGACCAAAGGTAGACGACGCTCGTCGCAAGAAATCAAGGACTGCCTATCGCCTTCGAATTCCCCCAGACACGGTGGCTGGTTCGGCCACAGAACTAGCGTTGGTCCGACAGACGGACAAGGTTGGTCCGACCACCGGACCGGATTCAAACACCAAACGTCGCCCCACCGCGCAGGGATCGGCGAACACCAGCCAGAGCCACCCCTACATCCAGGGAGCCAACGGCTACTGCTCCTTTCCCAACTGCGGCAGATCCGCACCACTTCACTGAGCAACTGGGTGCAGGCCTACGCGGCTTACACACGCAGAGAATGCAGATCGTTTATAGGGGCGCTACTGCAACGAAAACACGCACAATTCTCCGAACGAGACGCGGGACTACGTGCGAGCCTCTTCAGGCGCCGTTGCGATCTTCGCCCAGCGCGGTCGCTGCGCGTACCTGGAGGAGTGGCAGCGATGGACCCGTAACAATCCTCGCTTAGCGTGGTGGCCGGGCGCAGCAGGGCAACGGCGGCGACGGCATCACGGTCAACAACCCGTTGCGATCTTCGCCCGGCGCGGTGACCAAGCCCAGGCGTCCCGCCGCCGCCGGAGTGATCCCCTTTGCCGACGCGTTGCGATCCTCGCCCGGCGCGGTGGCCGGGCGCAGCCATCCGTCAGGGTCGTTGCCTCCGCCGCCATGCTGGTGTTGCGATCCTCGCCCGGCGCGGTGGCCGGGCGCAGCCCAGAGCTGCCGGTGCAGGCTCTTGGATGCCATGGCGTTGCGATCCTCGCCCGGCGCGGTGGCCGGGCGCAGCCGTAGCCCGGCCACACGCCCGACTCGGTGCAGTCACGGTTGCGATCCTCGCCCGGCGCGTTGGCCGGGCGCAGCGAGTGCGACGGGGTGAGGGAGCACTACAACCGGGATGTTGCGATCCTCGCCCGGCGCGGTGGCCGGGCGCAGCCTCCGACGTCGTGCCCGTCGCCGACTTCCGCGACCAGTTGCGATCCTCGCCCGGCGCGGTGGCCGGGCGCAGGCGGTCAAGGCGGCCCGATCATCCGGAGGTTGAAGTGTTGCGATCCTCGCCCGGCGCGGTGGCCGGGCGCAGGTCGTAGGCCATCAGCGATGTGCCGTCCGGTGCGGTCGCGGTGTTGCGATCCGCGCCCGGCGCGGTGGCCGGGCGCAGGGGGCGTGCTCCTCTGCCGGAGTGGTGAGCGGCCCCAGGTTGCGATCCTCGCCCGGCGCGGTGGCCGGGCGCAGGGCCCCGTCGTAGTACGCCTTGACCTTGGTGTTCAGCGCGTTGCGATCCTCGCCCGGCGCGGTGGCCGGGCGCAGGAACTGGCCTGCGCCCGCGCCGGCATGATCGCCCAGCAGTTGCGATCCTCGCCCCGCGCGGTGGCCGGGCGCAGGCTGTGTGCCTCCTGTGTTGCTGTGCTTGCCTGACACAGAGTTGCGATCCTCGCCCGGCGCGGTGGCCGGGCGCAGGCCGCCGAGGCGGTGCCGGTGGCGATCCCCTCGAACGTGGTTGCGATCCTCGCCCGGCGCGGTGGCCGGGCGCAGGCAGCTCGGTCAGCGCGGCGGTCAGCAGCGATGCCATGTTGCGATCCTCGCCCGGCGCGGTGGCCGGGCGCAGGGTGACCTCGCGGAACACCTCCGTGACCGTGTCCGTGTTGCGATCCTCGCCCGGCGCGGTGGCCAGGCTCAGGGTCCGCCTGCTTGAACGCCGCCAACGCCTGCCGGGAGTTGCGATCCTCGCCCGGCGCGGTGGCCGGGCGCAGGACCCGACCACTAAGAGCGCCACCCCGATTCGCACCGGCAGTTGCGATCCTCGCCCGGCGCGGTGGCCGGGCGCAGGGGGGCTCGACCAGCGCGCGGTACGCGTCGGCCTTGAAGTTGCGATCCTCGCCCGGCGCGGTGGCCGGGCGCAGGCTGGTGAGCGCTTCGTCCTGGGTCACCTCCGTGCTTGGTTGCGATCCTCGCCCGGCGCGGTGGCCGGGCGCAGGGCGCTGTCCGCCTACATCGAGGCGCACACCGTCACCGCGGTTGCGATCCTCGCCCGGCGCGGTGGCCGGGCGCAGGGGGCGAGCGCTGAGGCGAGGATGACGGCGTACACGCCGTTGCGATCCTCGCCCGGCGCGGTGGCCGGGCGCAGGGTCCTCGTAGTAGACGACCCGCCGCTTGCCGAGCAGGTTGCGATCCTCGCCCGGCGCGGTGGCCGGGCGCAGGCACTAACACCCCTCCTTTCGACAAGCCGCCTACCCAACGGCTGTTGCGATCCTCGCCCGGCGCGGTGGCCGGGCGCAGGGATGTTCGACTTCACGCCGACTGCTCCAGTTCGTAGAGGTTGCGATCCTCGCCCGGCGCGGTGGCCGGGCGCAGGCCCAGCTCAGGACGACGGCGATCCCTCCGCCGACCCAGTTGCGATCCTCGCCCGGCGCGGTGGCCGGGCGCAGGGGTTGTTCGCCATCGCGTTGGCGACGACGCTCACGATGTTGCGATCCTCGCCCGGCGCGGTGGCCGGGCGCAGGGCGACGCCGTGGCCGTGGCGCGCGCCATCGACGAGGTGTTGCGATCCTCGCCCGGCGCGGTGGCCGGGCGCAGGCGGTGGCCACGTCGGTCGGCCCGTAGGGCACCCGCTTGTTGCGATCCTCGCCCGGCGCGGTGGCCGGGCGCAGGCCGTCGGCCGCGCCGCGCACCAGCGCGCCGCCACCCTCGTTGCGATCCTCGCCCGGCGCGGTGGCCGGGCGCAGGAAGGGCAACCTGCACGCGATGTACCGGGTGAGTCGGAGTTGCGATCCTCGCCCGGCGCGGTGGCCGGGCGCAGGCGGGTGGTGGCTCCGAAGGCGCTTTTGCTGCTCCTGTTGCGATCCTCGCCCGGCGCGGTGGCCGGGCGCAGGACGCGCCGGTGAAGTCGACGTCGACCTCCGCCGGGAAGTTGCGATCCTCGCCCGGCGCGGTGGCCGGGCGCAGGTCCGAGACGGACGCGGCCACCATCAACCAGCGCCGCGACATTGCGATCCTCGCCCGGCGCGGTGGCCGGGCGCAGGGCCCCACCAGCCGCCATCACTCCCGCCGCCGCCGCTCATATTGCGATCCTCGCCCGGCGCGGTGGCCGGGCGCAGGCTCGCCGGCGTCGGTCGGCTCCGGCCGCCAGCAGACGGCATTGCGATCCTCGCCCGGCGCGGTGGCCGGGCGCAGGGGCATCTCGATGGCCGAGTCCAAGCGGCTGTACGAATTGCGATCCTCGCCCGGCGCGGTGGCCGGGCGCAGGCGACTTTGCGGTGGTGCGACACTCGGATGCAGGGGCGATTGCGATCCTCGCCCGGCGCGGTGGCCGGGCGCAGGTGCGGCCGGCTGAGTCCTTGAGTTCGGGGCTTTCGTCATTGCGATCCTCGCCCGGCGCGGTGGCCGGGCGCAGGCTGCGCGGGCGACGTGGTGGACGTGCATGTAGCTGGCATTGCGATCCTCGCCCGGCGCGGTGGCCGGGCGCAGGGTGATGGACAGCACGCCGGACGCCGTCCGGGGGTGGAAATTGCGATCCTCGCCCGGCGCGGTGGCCGGGCGCAGGACCGTCATCGTGGCCATCGTCGCCTCCCTCGGTCAATTGCGATCCTCGCCCGGCGCGGTGGCCGGGCGCAGGGCGACGCGTTGCAGCAGGCGGGCCTCGGCGCTGTCGTCATTGCGATCCTCGCCCGGCGCGGTGGCCGGGCGCAGGGCGTCGGCGACGTCGACACCACCCTGACCGCGCTCACAATTGCGATCCTCGCCCGGCGCGGTGGCCGGGCGCAGGCGACGCCGCCGTCCTGGCCGCGCTCGCCGACCTCAAGACATTGCGATCCTCGCCCGGCGCGGTGGCCGGGCGCAGGCGGTGTCTCAACGTCGCCTTTGACGCCGCTGACGTCATTGCGATCCTCGCCCGGCGCGGTGGCCGGGCGCAGGGTCCCGACGACGGTCGTCTTCACCTCGCGGTCCCAGTCATTGCGATCCTCGCCCGGCGCGGTGGCCGGGCGCAGGCCTCAACCCGGTGGCGTTCCAGCTCCAGCTCGGGGCATTGCGATCCTCGCCCGGCGCGGTGGCCGGGCGCAGGCACCCGGCCAGTATGGACCGCGACCGGCATCGCCAGCCGCATTGCGATCCTCGCCCGGCGCGGTGGCCGGGCGCAGGGATTTCCGCGCTTGTAGCTGTCGAGGATTCCCTTACGATTGCGATCCTCGCCCGGCGCGGTGGCCGGGCGCAGGCCACAGCTCCAGAGTCATACCGATCATGGTGGAATTCTATTGCGATCCTCGCCCGGCGCGGTGGCCGGGCGCAGGTTCGCGGCGCGCGCCAGCTTCGCCGCGTCACCGGCATTGCGATCCTCGCCCGGCGCGGTGGCCGGGCGCAGGCAGCTCCGCGGCCTCGTCGCGTAGCACCCCTCAAAGGAATTGCGATCCTCGCCCGGCGCGGTGGCCGGGCGCAGGGCACCCCCGGCTCCAGGAGGCCCGCTACAGCCTGTCCGATTGCGATCCTCGCCCGGCGCGGTGGCCGGGCGCAGGCTACCACCGACCCGCAGCGGCACGCCGAGCTGCGTGACATTGCGATCCTCGCCCGGCGCGGTGGCCGGGCGCAGGTCGGGTCCGACTCAGAGGCAGTCGGCGGGCACGCGGTGATTGCGATCCTCGCCCGGCGCGGTGGCCGGGCGCAGGAAGCCCGCCTGGGAGTCGCTTCGCCTGGACGTGCAGCATTGCGATCCTCGCCCGGCGCGGTGGCCGGGCGCAGGGGTAGACGAAGCGGGCGATGGCGGCCCGGCCCTGAGTATTGCGATCCTCGCCCGGCGCGGTGGCCGGGCGCAGGTCTCGACCTCCTGATCAGCGAGCTTGGTCCTGATGTCTTATTGCGATCCTCGCCCGGCGCGGTGGCCGGGCGCAGGGCGTGCGGGTCACGACCCCACCGGGCGCGTTGGCGAAATTGCGATCCTCGCCCGGCGCGGTGGCCGGGCGCAGGGAGCTGCTCCGACCCGGCAGCAGTCCACCTGGTCGCCAATTGCGATCCTCGCCCGGCGCGGTGGCCGGGCGCAGGCTACACCCAGGACGACGTCACCTACTGGACCCGCCCCGATTGCGATCCTCGCCCGGCGCGGTGGCCGGGCGCAGGCTGGAGATGTTCGAGCTGGAAGGGCGGGCCATCGCCATTGCGATCCTCGCCCGGCGCGGTGGCCGGGCGCAGGCCGGCGGCCCAGGTCAGCCACAGCACCCATCCCCAGAATTGCGATCCTCGCCCGGCGCGGTGGCCGGGCGCAGGCCGACGGGCGGCCCGTCACGGGCCAGTACCTCCCCCCGATTGCGATCCTCGCCCGGCGCGGTGGCCGGGCGCAGGCGACGTACAACGGACTGCGTTACCACGCCGCATTGCCGATTGCGATCCTCGCCCGGCGCGGTGGCCGGGCGCAGGGCCGGGGCCGGAACCTTTGGGTCGAGTCGGGTGAAGAACTGCGATCCTCGCCCGGCGCGGTGGCCGGGCGCAGGTCGGGTCAGCAGGATCGGCATGTAGCCGTAGTTCTTGGCATTGCGATCCTCGCCCGGCGCGGTGGCCGGGCGCAGGCGGGCTGTAGCCGAGGTGGAAGTCGCCCGGACTGCGCAGATTGCGATCCTCGCCCGGCGCGGTGGCCGGGCGCAGGCAGTCTTCTGTGTACGAAGATTCGTACACCTGCGAGAGAGGATTGCGATCCTCGCCCGGCGCGGTGGCCGGGCGCAGGCCGCGACCCCGGCTCGGCAGCCACGGACTCGACTTCGTATTGCGATCCTCGCCCGGCGCGGTGGCCGGGCGCAGGGCCTCCGTCCGGGCCCTCACCTTCAGCCCGTACGACCCGATTGCGATCCTCGCCCGGCGCGGTGGCCGGGCGCAGGACGGCCACCGCCCGACGCCAAGACGCCCGAAGCAAGCGATTGCGATCCTCGCCCGGCGCGGTGGCCGGGCGCAGGCACCTTGCCCCCGGCGAGGGGCTTGACCGGTGCCGGGATTGCGATCCTCGCCCGGCGCGGTGGCCGGGCGCAGGTTCACCGAGCAGTGGCTCACCAACCGGCGGCTGTCGGCATTGCGATCCTCGCCCGGCGCGGTGGCCGGGCGCAGGACGTCGGCGAACTGGTCCAGGACGGGGCCGATGGAGGCATTGCGATCCTCGCCCGGCGCGGTGGCCGGGCGCAGGCAGCGACGCCGGCCGAATCAACCCCACGTACTGGTCGGAATTGCGATCCTCGCCCGGCGCGGTGGCCGGGCGCAGGCTGCCCACGCAGCGCCTGATGGGCGTCGCGGTGGGTATTGCGATCCTCGCCCGGCGCGGTGGCCGGGCGCAGGCTCCGTTGGCCATGGGCGCCCGCAAGATCGCTCCCGCATTGCGATCCTCGCCCGGCGCGGTGGCCGGGCGCAGGGTGGTGGTCCGTTCGCCGCACCGGTCCGACGCGCTGGCCAATTGCGATCCTCGCCCGGCGCGGTGGCCGGGCGCAGGGGCTAGGGCGGGTGCCGGCCCTCTGGCCTGGGGCCTATTGCGATCCTCGCCCGGCGCGGTGGCCGGGCGCAGGACGCCGTGCTCCTGTCCAATGCGCAGGGTCGACGGCAATTGCGATCCTCGCCCGGCGCGGTGGCCGGGCGCAGGAAACCACAAGGGGTGCGACCCGGACCACGGGAGTGCGATTGCGATCCTCGCCCGGCGCGGTGGCCGGGCGCAGGGCGGCCGAATCGATCAGGTAGACCAGGAAGCCCAGGGCGATTGCGATCCTCGCCCGGCGCGGTGGCCGGGCGCAGGCCTTGACCAGTGCCAACTGGGCGAGACCCCCGAAGTTATTGCGATCCTCGCCCGGCGCGGTGGCCGGGCGCAGGCCTTCACGAGCAGCAAATATAGCGATCCGACGATTCCTCGCCAGCTTGCTCGCAGTCCGTTTTGTTCACCTGATCCAGTTTTTCGACCTCGGAACCCTCCGGGTTTGGGCGTCCACTAGGGGTTCCTAGATCACTAAGGTTCCGCGTGGGTCGATGGGTCGTGGTTTGCCGAGGTGTTCGACGTCGTCGAGGGCGTGGGCTGGTAGGTGGTAGATGCGGATGCTGTCCTGGGTGGGGTTTATGGCGTCTTGGAGGGCGGCGACGAAGCGGACCTTGTCGGTGTCGCGGCAGACCACTTCGAACACCGATTTCTGTACGCGGTGTCCGTATGCCTCGCAGATCTTGGCGACCTTCCGAAGCCGACGTTGTCCTTGTGGGGTGACCGTTTCGACGTCGTAGGTGACGAGTAGGTCCATGGTCAGTTCACGGTCCAGGGTTGGTAGGCGGCAGTGTCTCCGCGGAGGTGGCGGGCGAGTAGTCGGGCTTGCACGAGTGGGAGCAGCGCGGCGGGTACTTGGCGGCCGAGTTGGGCGTGCGGCCACTCGCGTTGTCGGCTCTGTTGCCAGGCCGCGAGCACGGTCTTTCGTCCGTTGTCGGTGAGTCGGTATGCCTTGTTTGGTAGTTCTTCGAAGTCGGTGGGGGTCAGTTCGCGTCTGTTGAGCATGGTGAGGGCGAGGCGGTCTGCCAGGAGGGGGCGGAACTCTTCCATCAGGTCGAGGGCGAGTGCGGGTTTGCCGGGTCGGACGGCGTGGAGGAAGCCGATGTAGGGGTCGAGTCCGACCTGTTCGAGTGCGCCGTGGACGGCGACGCGGAGCATGCCGTACAGGAAGGAAAGGAGGCAGTTCAGGGGGTCGGTGGGTGGTCGTTTGTTGCGGCCGGATGCCTTCCAGTCTGTGTTGTCGCCGAGGAGGTAGGGCATGGCGGCGAAGTAGTCGCGGGCGGCGATGCCTTCGACGCCGAGGATTTCGTTGGTGCTGGCGGTGGTGGTGAGGAGTTCGAGTCGTCGGGCGAGGAGTTCGGCGCTGGCCCGTAGGGCGGTTTGTCGGTGGCCGCTGGTGTCTCGGGCGGTGCGGAGGAGGACTTGTCGGGCGTTGTGGATTTTGCCGGCGACGAGGGCGACGGCGATGGGGAGTTGGCGTTCTGGTGAGTCGGCGGCGCGGTGTTGGGCTTGGCGTAGCAGCGGGTTGCCGTGGGTGGGGCCGATCAGGCCGGCGCGGAATCGTCCGCTGCCGGTGAGCCAGCTGACGGAGCGGCCGTCGTCGGCGCATCGGAGGAGCAGGTCGTCGGTGGGGGTCACGCCGCTGAACAGGACCAGGTGGTCGAGTCGGACGAGGGGTAGCAGGTGGCGTCCGGGGTGTTCGGGGTGGTAGATCCGGACGGTGTCGCCGTCGAGGCGCAGGCTGGTGCCGGGGGTTTGGACGTAGAGGGTGTTGAGTAGTTCAGTCACGCCACTGTCCCAATGGTCGTGGGGTCAACAGGTCAGGTGGGGTCTGCCGCCGGCCGTCGGTCAGTTCGGGTAGGCAGTCCTCGCGCAGGGAGCATCGCCGGCAGCGGGCGTCGTTGCGTGCCGCCGGCAGCGTCGGGGTGTGCAGCAGCCGGCGTACCGCTGCGGTGGCGGCGATGACTCGGTCGAGGAGGTCGTGGTCGATGGGTACGGGGTGTCGGCGGCGTTCGGCGACGGAGTAGATGTATCCGGTGGGCACATCGAAGCCGGCTTCGATGAGGCAGAGGGCCTGTCCGCCGAGTTGCAGTTCGGCGGGCCCGCCCGCTTCGTAGCGTCCGACCTTGTACTCCACGGGGGTGGCGGTGTTCATCTCGAACTCGACAACGTCGCAGATGCCGCGCAGGCCGTGAATGTGACTCCACACCGGTAGTGACCGGATGGTGGTGAGACCCCGGCGGCGTTGGATGCCGGGCAGGTCGACGGTGGTGTGGCTCAGGTCGCCGCGTACCGTCTCGACGCTCTCCGACCAGACGCCCTCGACGTGGATCAGGGCGGTCTGCCGGTGGCAGTAGGCGTAGTGCTCCAACGCGGACAGCGGCACCTCCCGCAGGTCGGTGCCGCTGTCCGCAGGGTGGTCGTCGGTCACGGCCAGAGATCGACCAGCTTGGTCAGCTCGACTCCGCCGGGTAGCCCCGTCTCGTCGATGCTGCGGGTGTAGTCGGTGTGGGCGCGGGCCGCCTTGTCGTCGTTGGTGCGCTTGACGGTGATCCGCTGGGTGAGGGCGGCCGAGGGGGCGGCTCCGAAGGCGTCGGGGTGGCTGAACACGTAGAGCCCGCAGAGTTTCATCTCACCGCGGCTGGCGGCCCGGTCGTGGTCGAACATGACGGTGACGGCCTGCCACAGCGCGGCGAGGTCGTCGCTGGTCACACCGGTCTTCGCGGCGCGGGGCGCGGAGTAGAACAGGTGCGAGCGGTAGAGGCCGTACGGGACGGTCCACTTGGACCCGATCTCGGTGCGCTCACCTTTGTCGATGTCGTCTTGGCGGGTCTGGGTGACCCGGGTGATGGTGTGGTCGGTGGGCAGGATCGCATCGATGCTGCGGGCGAAGGTGAGCTGCAGCGGGCCACGCACCTGCCCGGCGCCGCCGCTCTTGCCGGTGCTGAGCACCGCGCCGAACATCCGGATGTCGAAGTAGTGCTGGCAGAGCCACTGCTGGGCTGCCGCGCTCTCCGCCGGGGTGGGCTTGTTGCTGATCTTCGGCGGGTTGGCAGTGAAGGCGCCCTCGATCCGGGTGTTCAGGGCGTGGCCGGCTTCGACGAAGATGCCGTAGCGCGGGTCGTCGCCGCGCAGCAGGGACACGGTATCGCGGATCTTGCGTTTGATCGCCACGTCGGTGACCAGGCCCTGTCCGCTCTCGTCGTCGGTGCGGGGCTGGTTGCCGGCGTCCGGGTCACCGTTGGGGTTGCCGTCGCTGACGTCGAACAGCAGGACGGCGTCGTGGCGGCGGGTCGGGTCGAGATGCGCGGCGCTCATGCGTCGTCTCCTTCGTCGTCGGCGGTCGGTGCCACGTCGTCGGGCTCCGGGGGCAGGTCGGTCTTCTTCTTGTTCGCGGCGGCGGCGAGTCGTTCGGCCCGCATCTCGGCCCGCTGCTGGTGATAGCCGAGGATGAACTGAGCCTTGTCCGTCAACACCGCAGCGCTGGGAATCTCAGCGAGTTGAACGAACAGGTCGTCGAGCCGCCGTTCGTACGCGTCCGACCAGCCGGGGCGACGCAGCGGCCCGCGGAGACGTTTGAGCCACGCCTGCACGTTGCGGCGGCCGGAGACGATGACGACCTGCGGGTTGTCGATGGCGCGGCCGAAGTAGCGTTCGGCGAAGGTGGTGTTCAGCTTCTGGTCGGCGACCCGGAACACGGTGCGTTGCAGGTCGTCCATGACGGCGAAGACGCGGCCGGCTACGTAGGCCGGCTGCTTGTGGGCGACGTTCAAGGTCGGCGTCAGCCTCTCTCGTTCATGCTCGGGCAGGGTCGGGTGACGGCGCAGGGCGAGCCGGATCAACGCCGCGCGGGCAGGGTCGAGTCGGCCGTCGATCCGGATGCGGTTGATGACGTGGTTGAGTAGCTTCGGCGGCAGCGGCCGCTTGAGTAGCGCGGCGCTGAGCAGCCGGTGAAACAGATCAGGTGGCCGGTGTTCACCGGATGCGCCGAACTTCGTCCAGGTCCCGGGGCTTCCGTTACGGCCGGCCTCGAACCGACCCGCCACCCGGGCGAGTTGGGACACCTTGATGGTGGCCACCTCACCGGTCCAGGCATCGACGATCCGGTGGTCGTCGAACCAGGCGCGGATGTTGTCTTTGACCCGGGAGATCGGTTGCTCGACCCAGTCCCGCACGACGACGCGGGCAACATTGCCACCCACGGTCACCGAGCAGTACCGGGACAACTCGTCGAGGGAGGCTTCCGCGCCGCTCGCCGGCCCAGCAACCAAGGTGTGGATGTGGCTGGGGTCCAACTGCTCGACGGTCGCCCACGGGTCGAAGGTCGACCCGCCCAGCACCCACCAGGCGAGCCGGGCGTTCTGCCCGGACAGGCCGGTGCTGTGCCGCGGATCGGACAGCAGGGCCGTCAGCGCGGTCATGAACTTCAACCCACAGTCGGCGCAGATCGGGGTGTGAGTCAGGAACTTCTGCAGCTCGTAGCCGTGCGTGGCCTCGTTCATGCTGACCAACGACGCGCTCTGGGTGGCCCCAGGCACCCACCGCCGAGGAATCTGCTGCGGCATCGTGTGGAGCAGCGGCTGCACCCGCCCGCAGACCAGACACAGCCCAGTGCGTCCGGAGCCCTTCCGATCACCGGCCACCCCGGCCCAGAAACGCTGCGCCGACACAGCGTCCGCCGCGTAGACCCCATCGACCCAGAAGCCGACCAGGTCTCCCCTGCCCCAGTCAGCCGGCGGTGAAACACGGTCCGCGTGCCCGTCGCGGTAGAAGGCGGCGACAGCCGGACCATGACTATCTGGTTCGGCTGCCGCCCACTCGGCGATCAGGGCACGGAACGCGGTGTACTGCTTGGCGACCCGTTCCGGCTTGACCCCCTCCGACAGCCACCCGAAGACGTACTCACCCGTGTCGACCGCGAGCGCGGGCGAGATCCCGACGGTCCGGGTCACCGCCGGCACCAGCCGGGGCGCACCGAACCGGGAGTTCGGGTCGTCCTTGTTCGACGTATCGACCAGGCCACCCTGGGGAACACCGTTGGCGTCGATCTCCAGGCTCCAACGCACCGCCTTGCGGGAGTAGAACGGCGGGATGACCTCTGTGCTGGTGTCGGCGAACTCCACCAGCCGCTGCAACAGCACTACACCACCCGGCCTTCCACTGGAAGCGCCAACTCGATCCCCCGCTCCGGCACCGACAACACCCCGGCCACCACCCGAGCGGCGAACCACTCCATCCGCGGCTGACCCGACTCCCCGTCCCGGTGGATGGAGTGCAGCATGATGCCGATCTCCTCGTTGACATCCGCCCGGGGCGTGTCATCCGGCCAGCCAAACTCCGCGCTGAACTCGCGAGTGCCCAGATAGGGCTGCTGGAAGCAGGCACCCTTACGCACCCGCCGACGCAACTGATCCCGGTACGCCGCGACCGGCTTGTCCGCGTGCGCCGCCAACTCGACATGAGCATGAATCCGGTAGGCCACATCCCGCAGGCACACCGCATTACGTTGATCACGATGCGCTGCCGTATCGACCCGACGGGTGCCCTTGAGTGCCTCCGCCAACGGCGCGACATCCGAGGTCTCGTTCCGCCGGATCGAGAACTGCCGCACCGGCTTGAGTACCTCGATCGCGACAATCTGGTACCGCATCTCCGGCTTCCAGAAGACCGATTCGAGCACCCCCACCGCAGCAGACGGCGTCATCACCGGATAACTGACCCGCTCCACCTTCAACTCCGGCCGCGAAAACAACGCCGCCTCACCACTGACCTGCACCACCACCGGAAGATCACCCTCCGGGCTACGCCGCAGAGTCACCCCGTTGACCACATCCGTCGTCACCACAAAGCCCCTCCCACGACAGCTCGTCGAACACGTGAACGAAGAAAGACCACACCACAGGATCGGAGGCTCTCTCGCACAGCGAGTGCGACGATCCACGACCGGTACGACAGGAACGGCCACACCACGCCGATTCACTCCATGAAGGACTGACAAGAATCCGACTCGACCGCTCCGGGGCGAAACTCCGTCCGACAAGGGCCTGCCAGTCTTGGTCGGACGAAGCCAACCCCCTCCGGGCAACACCCAAGGTTGCGATCCTCAGCACCTGCCGGAGGGCTGCACAAGATCATGGATTGATTGGATCACCAGGTGAGCGCGCCGCGCGCTCACCTGGTGGCCCATCGCCGTCAGAAAATGAACTTCTCCAGGTTCGGGTCGAGGTTGATCCCCGTGGCGGGGTCGTACTCGCCGATCCACTCGACCAGCGCACCTCGCCGTACCTCGGTGCCGAGAATCGGTCGCAGTAACGCCATCACGCCGGTTTGGCGTAGGGCGCTGGGGTGGAGGTTCGTCGTGTACGGCTGCAAGCGGCGCAGCTTTGCCAACTCCCGGATCGGTGCATGGCGTAGGTCCACGATGAGCTGTTCCAGTTCTTCGCGCAGTTCGGGCGTCTCGGTACCCTGGGGTGTCACCACGTTGACGGCGTCATCGTCGATCATCCTGAACGCCAGCTTCCGATCCCGCTGTTTGGTGCCCGCGTCCATCGGACCGTCGGCTACGGACTCGAACTCCCAGCGTTGTCGGGCATGCTGGATGCGTTGCCCGACGTGCTGGCGGTCCGCAAGATTAAGCATGTCGTACACGTTGCGGTAGTAGCGTCCGAGTGCCTCGACATCGTCCGGGTCTGCCTTGTCCGGGCCGAACTGACGCCCAGTACAGCCGACCAGCGTCTTGTACGTGGGTGGTTGTCCGCCGTCCTGCGGCGCGAAGACGACCACCCGACCACCGTAGGCCATCCGCCCCTCGCGGTTCGCTCGCCCGGCTGCCTGCAACAGCGAGTCCGCCGGCGCCATCGCCCGAAACACCACCGGAAAGTCCACGTCCACCCCGGCCTCAATAAGCTGTGTCGCCACCAGCAAGACTCGCTCACCCCGGTCGAGTCGCATGCGCACCTGCGCCAGCACCCGCCGTCGATGATCCGGACACATGCGGGTCGACAGGTGCCACGCCGCCCTCTCAGGCTCGGTGTCGTTCCACCGGTCGAACACCATCTTCGCGTCCGCCGTCGTGTTGACCACCACCAACGCCGAACCTGCGCGCATGGCCTGGTCGGCGACATCAGCCAGCGTCGGCCGCGGGTCGAGCTGCCACTCGTACCGCACCCTCCGCAGCTCACTAACCAGACGCGGAGTGTCGTGGATGAGATCCGTACACGGCACGTCCTTGAACTCATCCAGCGCCCAGAAACTCGGCTGCGTCGCCGAGGACAACAGCACCGTCGTGCCGAAGTGCCGCACGAGAAGACGAAGACCATCGAGGATCGGCGCGAGCATCGCATGCGGCAACGCCTGCACCTCGTCCAACACGATCACCGAGTTCGCCAAACGATGCACCCGACGCATCGCCGACGGCTTACGCGCATACAACGACTCGAACAACCGGACGAAGGTCGTAACAACAAACGGCGCGTCCCAATTCTCCGCAGCCAGCCGCGCCCACCGACCGGCATCCGGATCATCGAAATCGGCCTGGCTGTGGTGTTCCAAGACGACCGGCTCACCGCCGTCCTCGTCCAACAGCCGACGATAGACGGCGGCATTCTGCTCAGTGATGGTCAGGAACGGGACCGCCACAATCACCCGACGCAACCCATGCTTCTCCGCATGCCGCAGCGCGAACCCCCCACTCGCCAGCGTCTTACCAGCACCGGTCGGGGCGCCGAGGCGGAACACCCCAGGCTCACGTTCAGCCGCCGCCAGACAATCCGCATAGACCCGCTCCCGTAGGCCAGCGACCGGCGAGTCGCCGCGCCCTGAGAGTTCCTCACGACGCCGCTGCTCGAACACCTTGTAGAGATGACCGAAATCGGCATCCGCACGGACCCGAGGGCCGATCAACCCCTGAAAGTGTGCGCCAGTGTCCAGACTATCCGCGTCAACCAAAGCGCTGTAGCACAGACGCAACGCCATCTCCCCCGCCAGCGGATCTCCCCGCCAACCCGTTGGTACCAGGGCGCCGAGATCTTCTGGCAGATCGGGCAGCAATGCAGCCAACTCCCGTTCGGCAGACGCCACCTCCCCAGACCAGGTGGCAAGTCTCTGCCGCAGCATTGCGCGAAGCACGGGCGTATCGACGAGCCCACCATGATGACCGAAAATCGCACCAGAAAATAGGCCAAGCCCGCGTTCCTGCGCGATCCTCGTACCCAGAGACTTGTGGTCGATGCCCACCGCCCCACCAGTGGACGCAGCCGCAGCAAGCTTGTCCTGCCAGGAACACGACGCCTTGCCCACATCATGCAACGCACCAAGCCAGTACGCCACCTCACCACCACCAAACGGAGCAGCAAAGCGTCGCGCCAACCCTGCCGTGCCATGAAGATGCTCTGCAAGAGAATGCCACCGGCCAGAGCCATCAGCCGGACTATGCGCCCAAAGAGTACCCTTACCAGACACGATCAGACCCCCACAAAAGATCATTACGATGCCCGCCACGCAAGCGGGGCCAGTCCAACTAAGCGACGCAATAAACGCAGAGATCCATTTGATACGGCTCCAACACGTCCCAATGCCGCAGGTCAGTGGCGGATCGCGCTACATGGTAGCGATCCGCCACTGACGCGATGGCCAGGCACAGCCGAACGGTCAGGCTGTAATGGCCAGGGCGGCGAATACTCGATCCTCGCCCGGCACAGCGGCCGGGCGCAACCGGGTCTGCCCGTCCCTCTCGTACCACCGGGTCTTGTTGCGATCCTCGCCGACGCGACCGCCGGACGCAGCCCTGGTGCAGCCCTAGGGCGGGAAGTCGTGGGGTAGGTAGCGCCAGGCGATGCCGGCGCGGATGGCGTTGAAGATGTCGCGGAGGTCGTGGGTGGGGGCGCGGCCGCTGACGCCGGCGTCGGTGCGGGCCTGTCGCCAGGCGGTGAAGCGGGGCGCGATCAGGGCCCAGCCAGCGTCGGACAGGTCGGACGGATAGGGTCGCCGTTCGGTCATGCAGCAGGCGTACGGTGTCGGCGCGACGGCTCGGCGGACGCGACGTACGTCGAGGTCAGGCAAAAATGAACCAGGCACGATTGCGGGGTTGGATGCACTTATTCCGGGCAGAGTTGTGACCGTTGGTATCCGCTCTTACTGGGTCGGGTTGGACATTTCACGTTGCCGAAATGGAGACGTGAATCAGCCACTACTGGCGCGAAGGCGAAACCAACGTCCATCAGAGGGGCGCTACTGTGGCGAAAGCACGCACAATTCTTCGAACAAGACGCGGGACTAACGTACGAGCCTCTTCAGGCGCCATTGCGATCCTCGCCCGGGGTGATGGCCGGGCGCAGCGCGCCATCACCCCGGGGTAGTCTTCTCTTGCCTTGAGAGAGGTTGCGATCCTTGCCCGGCGTATTGGCCGGGCACAGCATCTCCAGGCGCGTGAGGCTCGGGAACAGGGCTAGGCCGTTGCGATCCCCGCCCGGCGTGAGGGCCGGGCGCAGCCGTCGATAGGCCGGTTGGGTAGCCACCGGGCAAGCGTGTTGCGATCCTCGCTCGGCATGGTGGTCGGGAGCAGCCCTCGGCGGACAGGCCGGTGCCGGCGAGTGCCAGCAGCGCGTTGCGATCCTCGCCCGACGTGGTGGCCGGGCGCAGCCAGCGCGGCTACGACGCAGCCCACGACCGAGAGCGCGTTGCGATCCTCGCTCGGCGTGGTGGCCGGGCGCAGCCCCACCACACCCCGGCCCAGGCGCGGAAACTGCCAGCGTTGCGATCCTCGCCCGGCGTGGTGGCCGGGCGCAGCCTGGCTTTGGTTTGCTTGGGTCCAGTCGCACCTGTGCTCCAAAGTCGATCCGATCTTGCAAGGGGCGATCGCTGCGAGCCTGCTCTGCCTCAACGCCGACGTTGAGCGGCACGTAGGGGTCGGTCAACGCTCCGTCACTGGACGCTACCCGACGAGCCGGGCGATGCGAAGCACCATTATGGGTCTGGCTCGAAGTTATCCTTACGCTCTCAGCAGGCATGACGGAGCCCCAGCCAGGGCCAGGGAGGTTGTACCGTCGTGATCCTGAAACATCAGGGGTCCGGCTCGCCGCAACGGGGCCTGCCGTCGCCGGCAAGTAACGACCGAGGTTCGCATCATCTGCAGCGGGCTGTGCCAGGCTAGCTCGCGGGTCCACCACGATGCAGCCGGCACGCTGGCAGGACTGCCAACACATGGACTCCTCCCCTGCGACCTTCGCTCCGGTCTACCGGTGCAGCCGTCGTGTCTAGTCTGACTCCGGCACGAAGACCCCGTATCCGAAGTGGCTGAGTTGGCCGAGTGTCAGTGGCCCTTCCTGCCCGTGGTCGAACTGCAGTCTCACGCCGAGGCCGGGTCGGGCGTTGTTGAGCTTCTCTGGTGAGAGCCGGTATCGGCGGTAGGTGCGTGCCCAGCGGTCGGAGAGACCGTCGTCTGGGTTGAGGCGGGTGACGGTCGCTGCCGGGAGGTTGCGGTAGTGGAGTTCGGTGTGGACGTCGGTGGCGATGTACTCGTCGAGGGTTTGTCGCTTGGGGTGCCGGACGGGTAGGTAGGGGGTGAGGCTGCGCCACCGCCTGGCTGGGCCGCAGAGTTCGGGTGCTACCTGGACCGGTGTGCCGGTCGCCTGCAGCAGCAGGTGGACGTCTGGGAAGCCTCTGACCTGGTAGTCGCCGCGGCGTCCGGAGGCGGTGCGGATGCCGATGAGGTGGGCGACCTCGTCAAGCATGAGGCCGCCGGGTACCCAGACGAGGAAGCCGGTGACGGTGGCGGCGGGTTCTGATCCGGTGGGGAGGGGGATCCAGTGGGCGTGTTGGTGGTGCGTTGCCGCGCCGCGTTGGCCGAACAGGCCGGGCCGTGGGCCGTCGATTTTAGTCGCGGCGAGTCGGTGGATCTCGTCGGCGAGGGTGACGCCGTGGGTGGCCTTGAGTGGGACGCGAGAGGTCACGGCGAAGCGGATCGCGGTGATCGCGCTGTCGAGTTGCCGGGTCGGGCCGGTGGGGGGCAGGTTCGCGGGTGTGGTGGTGTAGTCGATCCACCGGGTTTCGGGGGGTAGGGTGCGGCGCCCTTTGCGTACGTCGAGGGTGGTGGTTTCGAGGATGGCGCGGCGGATCGGTGGGGTGGGGGCGAGGAGCCGTGCGGTGTGGGTTCCGCCTGTACCGGGTTGCCACCAGGTGTGGTCTGGTGGCTCGTCGGTGTCGAGGAGTCGGGCTTCGCAGATGGAGTCGGCGCGGCCGAGGTAGGGAATCAACTCGGCGAGTTTGGCGAGGATGTTGCGCTGTTCGTCGGTGAGGTTCGCCGGCCATTGGATGAGGAGATCCTGGTCGGTGGGTACCGCGAGGTAGGGGTCGAGGGTGAGGGCGGTGTGCCCGGTGGCGCCCGTGGTGTGGTGGGTGTCGGGGAGGTAGTGCCGGGTGTGGCCGGGCTGGGTGGGTGGGGTGCGGTAGGAGGGTAGGTCGGCGAGGGTGTCGAGGAGTTCGTCGAGGGTGGGTGCGGGCAGGTCGGGCCAGCGGGTATACCAGGTCGCGACGAGCGCGCGCAGAAGCCGCCACGGCGATGGGGGCCATTCCACGGCTCCTTCGTTGACGCTGCGGTCCCAGGGGGTGGCGTGGTAGCGGCCGAGGGGGAAGCGGATGGCGAGGGTGGCGGTCATCCTTTGCCCCGTCCGGTCCAGACGGCGGTGGTGATCGGGCCGAGTTGGTCACCGCATTCCTCGACGAGTTTCGCGATGCGACGGGCGGCCTCTGTGGTGTCGGGGCGTTCTCCGTCGATCTCGACGACGTCGAGGTCGCAGGCGGTGCGTAGCCGCAGCCCGCCGTCGAGAAGGGTACCGATCTCGAAATCGATCAGCGCGTGCAGCAGGGCGGTGCCGGATTCGGAGAGCCCGTAGGAGCGCAGCTGGGCGTGGTCGATGGAGAAGTAGGCGGTGATCTGCCCGGCGGTGTACTCGATCCGGTGGTGGGGCACGGTGCCGTATCCCTCGGCGGTGGCGCCGTCTTTCGCCTCGTTGATCACGACGTCGCGTTTCACGCCGCCGCTGACGGCGGGGCGGACGTCGTAGGCCTCGATGAAGCTGGTGACGGCGCGGGCGATGCGCGGTTGCCAGGGCCAGCCCTTGCGGGCGAAGAAGACGCCGTGGATCAGGGCTACCGGGTCGAGGGCGAAGCAGGCGCGGGCGACCGCACGGTGGTCCAACGGCCGGCCGGCGGTGAGTCCGAGGCGGTCGCGCATCCATTGCTCGCCTTTGACGCCGTCGACTTCCCCGTTCATGACGTACGCGGAGGCGAGGCGGTGTGCCTCCAGGCGGCTGGAGGACAGGAAGGTGCCCTCGGCGTCGACCACCCGCACGTAGGGCAGGCCGGCAAGGTCGCCGCGTTGGTCGGCGTTCGCCTCGTCCCAGGTGGTCGACTCCAGCCGGTTCGCCATCGACTGGGTGGACTCCACGAGCAGCGCCCGTCCCTGCGCGGAGTCGAACTCCGCGGCGCCGAGGTCGGGGAAACCGGTCGGTTGGAAGCGGGATCCGATGACCGGTTGCAGCGTGGCCTTGAGCACGGTGCGGTAGGTGGTCACGACAACTCCTTGATCAGGTCTGGGGTATGCGGGGCGCCGGTGGGTTCGTCCGGACGGGTCGAGATGCCGAAATACCGTGTGAGGAGGCGTTGAGGGTGGCGGCACCGGGGGACCAACGCCGCCGCGAGGGCATGCCCGTCGACCAGGATTTGCGCTGGTGCGGGCACGGCCAGCCAGCCGGCCTGGCGCAGGCGGCGGGCGGCGTCGGTGTGCACGGCCACGGTGTGGCCGGCGGCGAGCCGTGCTGCCCAGTCCGGGCCCAACGCCCAGCGGGGCACGTCCTTGTCGACCCGGCGCCCAGGTGCGAGGCCGGTGGCGAGGGGGTGCAGGAGCCCGAGGGTGGGGATGGGGATGAACGCCTCATCGGGGTCGGTCCACTCGTGGTCGACGCCGTCCCACCGCAGGGCGAGACAGGCGCGCAACCACAGGTCCAGGGCTTTCTCGTCGAGCTGCCCGAGGACGGCGAAGGCGTGCAGGTCGCGATCCGGAACCCCGATCCCCCGTCGGAAGGTCGGCGATCCGCGGAAGGTCGTGGTGTCCTGCTCGTCGGGGGCGGTGCGGCAGCGCCAGGACAGCACGTCGGCGAGAACGGGCCGCAGGGGCCGCAGCCCGAACCCGGCGACAAGGGGGGCGTCGCGCCAGCGCAGGTCGGGGTCGACCGGCAGCAGGAGGTGCCGCATGCTCCGCGCCTCGCCTCTGCTTCCGAGGGTGGCGGTGGAGGCGATACCGACCGCGACCCGTAACTCCGGGCAGCTCGCCCGGGCGAGGACGGTCAGGAACTCGCCCGCCGACGGGGGTGTCCGCACCGGGACCTTCTCGCGGGTGCGGCTACTGCGGCCGACGGCCTGTTCGAGGTCGGTCACCGCGGCGAGGAGCCGGACCAACGGCAACGTCCCGTCGTCGCGGACGTAGGCGAGATGCGCGGTGTCGAAGCGGCGCAGCGTGTCCTGCACGGTGCCGGTGTGGGCGTCGCGGCGGACCCACGACACCCAGTCTTCCAGTCGGGCGACGAGCCGCACCTCTGGTCGGGTCTGCACCGTGACCCGGTCCAGCGGCACCGCCACGTAGGACAGCCCGTTGCGTTGGTGCAGCCCGTAGCGGGTGAACGCGGCAACGCCCCGGGCGACGCCGAGGCTTCTCGTGGCGGCGTAGAACTCCACCGCCCGGCGGGCGGGTCGCCCCCGCCACGCCGCCCGGGCGTCGGCGAAGAGCTGCGTCACCTCCGGCAGGCTGAACGGCCGCTCCCACAGCGGCGCCCAGATCTCCCCCCGGGACTCCTCCCCCGCCGCGCCGCTGGTCGTGCCATCGGCGGTAGACGCGACGGTGAAAGGAATCGCAGCCCGCCCCACCTGATGCTGGTGTCGACGCACCGCGGTGGACGCGAAGAACAGCGCCCCCTCGACCATCAGGACGAACGCCCACGGATTCACGATCGCGTCAGCGACACCGAACGGTGAGGAGTTCGGTCCGCCGGTGGACAGCGGGTCGAACTGGCCACCGGTAGCCCGACTCAACGGCACGCTCTGCTGACCGGTAAGGAGATCGCGGGCGTGGGCGACAGACCGCGCAACGTCCGCCGGCTTCACCGGCAGCACCTCAAGGAGCCGTTGGTGGAAGGTGGTGGAGAACTCCAGGCGGCCGTCGTTGCCGCCGGTGCCGAGCAGCGGCGGGAAGTAGCTCTGGTTCCCCACGAGGATGACCGTGGCATCGATCCAGGGCAGCAGCGCGTCGGGGGCGTGGTTGCGGAACTGGCGGATCGTGCGTTCCTTCGTCCAGCCCAACGACCGGGACTGCTGTCCCACTCTCGTCGCGGTGACCAACGCCGCCCGCATCGGGGCAAGACGAGGCGAGGGGTGGGCGGCCAGGGCGTCGAGGGCCTGCTTCGGAGTCTTGTCCTTCGCCCCGAAACCACTCCCCTCGTTCCACGGGCTCAGCACCGGCGTCGGCACGTACTCGTCGACCAACCAGCCGGCGAGGTCCGGCACCGTCGTGGCCAGGACCATTCCCTCCGCCGTCCACCGGGCGGTCGCCTCCGGATCGGCCTGCTCCGCGACGACGCGGAACAAGCCCAGACCCGCCAGGTAGGCGCTCAGCGGGACAGGGCGCAGTCCCGGCATCAGATGACGGGTCACGAGGCTTTCTCCAGGTTGGCGCTGGCCCGCCAGTCCGCGATGCGGACCAGGGTCTCCAGGTACGCCAACACGAACGGCCCGTACCGGTCGCGCAGACCGAGGGCGGTGCGGGTCCACGAGCGGGCCCCACCGAGCCCGAACTGGTCCAGGTCGACGGTCAACGTGCCCGCCGGCTGCCCCAGCAACTCCGAGGTCAGCACCACCTCGCGCTCCTTGAGGCCGAGGAGCCGATCGTCGTCGGTGTCGTCCGGCCCGCGTACCTGGATCCGCAGCTTCCCGTGATGGGCGAGAACCAGATACCGCACCAGGTCCGGGTCCTCGACGTCGGCGAGGAGACCCCGCAGCGGGCCATCGAGCAGCAGCAGCGACACCAACTCATGCCGGAAATCGCTGGTCCCGTCCGGATACACCAGTCGGCCGCTGCCACCAGACTTCGCCCACGGACGGCCCGCGTCCACCCAGTCACGGTCCCCGGGCACCGCCAACGCGCACAGGGCATCCTGCCACGTCGGATGTGCCTTCCCAACGTCGTGGGCGTAGGCGGCGACCGCGACCGCGCGCAGCATCGACACCGGCAGCGCCGGACCGGTCGCCCCGACGAGCGCCTCCACATGCTCCCGCACATCGACACTGTGCTGCTCCAGGCTCAGCCACTGCCCTTGCGCCACGCTCGCGTCGTCCTGCCGGAACGCCTCCTCGGCACCACCGGCCTGATCAAACACCGGTACCCGGTCCGGGATCGGATCCAGCGACGGGCAACCTGACACCGGCCTCCGTGCCGACAGGTCGAACCCGGCCTCGGGGTCATAACCCCCCGCGCTGGCCGCGACGACCAGCACCTCCCCCGGCCGGGCCGGCTGCCGATCAGTCACCCGGGTCCACTGCCCCACCGCCTGCGTGAACCGCCACACCACAGCTCGTTTCGCGAAGACCCGCAACTCCCCCAGGGGCACCCCGCAGCGCCACTTCGCCTCCGGCGCCTTCATTCCCGGGCCCGGCCGCCCCGTGGCGTCCACCGGCGTCCAGTCCGCCCAGGCGAGTTGAACGTCAAGGTCGTCGGCGTCACGCACATACGGCCCCACATCCAGATCAGCACCGGTAAGGTCCGGCGCAGTGTCAAACAAGGCGAGGAAATCCGCCCTACGCAGGACAGTGACCTCCGGCTCGGTGGTGAACACCTCCCGATCAAGCATGTCCTCACCCGTCACCGCCACACCCTCCAGAACCGTCAACTCCGCCACCGTCGCCCGCACATCCGCCTCCTCGTACGGCAGATGCCGAACAGGCGGCAACCACCACAACTCAGCATCATCGAGCAGCCCCCGACGATTACACCGCCCGGCGCGCTGCACGACCGACGGCCACGGCGCGGCCTCGGTAAACAACACCGCCGCATCAAGATCAAGCCCTGCTTCGACGACCTGCGTCGCGACAACGATCTGACCTGCACCCGCAGGGACGGCACAGATCTGCACCGCGAGACTCTCACGCTCGACACCCCGGAACCGGGAATGAAGCAACGTGTGCGGCACCGGTCCCGCACGCAGAGCAGCGTGAACACCACGAGCTGCGGCTACCGTGTTCACCACCACGAGGGTGAGAGTGCCCGGACGGTGCCGCCGCAGCACCTCCGACGCCACCGCCCGGTAGTCGCCCGGCTCGACCGGGAGCCTCCCGACCCTCCGCCGCGCACCCAGCCGAACAGCTAACTTCCCGACCCGATCCTCCGCCTCGATCCGCACCACATCACCCTCAGCCGGAGCAGGATTGTCCACCGTGTCCAGCAGGCCAACCGACACCGTGGCCGACATACACGTCAACCCCGTCGGCTCCGCCGTCACCCACGACCCCACACCCCCACCACAGGTGAAACCGGCCAACTGCCGCAACGTCGTCGTCGACTCCGGACACAACTGGATCTCGTCGACAACCCAATGGGCACCGTTGCCCACCAACGCGAAATCAATCGGATACATCGCCCGAGAGATCCCGTATCCCCTGTTCAACGCCTTACTCACCAACGAATCCACCGTCCCGACGACAATCGCCGGACGAAACATGTCCAACCGCCACCGCCGCTGAGAATCCCCCGCCCCACCCATCACCACATGCACCGCAACCCGATCGGACAACCCCAGGTTCTCCAACCACCCCACAGCCTCCCGAGCCACCTGCTCCACCAAAGACCGCTGAGGCAACGCAAAGATCAACCGCCGAGGCGTCCCCACAGGATCAGGCCCCTCCAACCGCCGCCACAACCACGCCAAGATGATCCCGGTCTTCCCCGTGCCCGTCGGCGCCCGCACCACAGCCGGCAACCCATCACGCGCCAACCGCGCCTGATACCCATACGGAAACTCGCCGGTCGCCGCCTTGAAGAACGCATCAAACGACGCCACAACCACTCCTCAACGAACCGACCACCGACACCGACGACCAAGCGATCAAAGACGCAGCCTTGCCGAATCAGGTCCTACACCCCAGGTACGACACTGTCGGCAACCAGACCCAGACGCGAGCCTCCAACGCCCCGCTTCACACATCCACATCCACATCGAAGCCGAGGCACCTTCCACAACAACCCCGAAACCCACAACGAACGGGAGCCCGTCCACAGCTACGCTGACCCCAGCGTCCCGCCAGAACTAAGCCACGGGCCCCCGCCACCAGAACGAGGCCAACTGGGAACGAGCAGCAACGCCGCCCCGAGCACCGGCCCCCAACGACGAGCAGCACGCCCTCTAGTGGACCCGGAACTTGACAACTCAAACAACCACGGACACAGCCCGGTTCGGAACCCCCAGCAATCACCGCCTCAGCACAAGGTTCCTAACCAAGAAACTACCCATAGCAAACAAAACGGACGCTCATTGATCCGACACTGATCGAGATCAACCTATAGTTGCTGCTCGATGAGGGGTCTCACCGGCCGTTCCGGTCGGTCTCCGTTGCAGCTAGCGGTGCAACGCCTGCGGAGTGCGGGCCGACAGTGGGGTCTCACCGGCCGTTCCGGTCGGTCTCCGTTGCAGCCTTGGCGACCGCGATCCGCTGGCCGGTGAGGGTCGGTCTCACCGGCCGTTCCGGTCGGTCTCCGTTGCAGCGGGCGAGGGCGTTGTCGATGGCCTGCCGCCACTCGTCGGTCTCACCGGCCGTTCCGGTCGGTCTCCGTTGCAGCCTCGCCCTTCTTGTTGAGGATCTCGTCCTTGACCTGGTCTCACCGGCCGTTCCGGTCGGTCTCCGTTGCAGCACCTCCCTGCCCGACATGCAGGGCTTCCGGGCTCTGGTGTCTCACCGGCCGTTCCGGTCGGTCTCCGTTGCAGCTGGACGAGCTGCCGCAGGTCGGCCTTGGCGTCGTCGGGTCTCACCGGCCGTTCCGGTCGGTCTCCGTTGCAGCGGGTACGCCCGCCGCTCCGCGATGTACGCGAGGTTGTCGGTCTCACCGGCCGTTCCGGTCGGTCTCCGTTGCAGCCGGGTGGTCGTGTCGGTCATTGGGTCTCCTCAGGCGTCTCACCGGCCGTTCCGGTCGGTCTCCGTTGCAGCTCTCACCTTGGGCTCGGGTTGGCCCATGCTGGCCTCGGGTCTCACTGGCCGTTCCGGTCGGTCTCCGTTGCAGCGCGGTGGGCTGCCCCGTCTCAGGGGGTGTAGCCAGTCTCACCGGCCGTTCCGGTCGGTCTCCGTTGCAGCATCGCGGCGAGCAGGGTCGCCGTGCGGGTGCCCCGGCGCGAGTCTCACCGGCCGTTCCGGTCGGTCTCCGTTGCAGCGTCGTTGATCACCTGGAGCAGGTCGCCGACGATCCAGCCGTCTCACCGGCCGTTCCGGTCGGTCTCCGTTGCAGCGTGGCGTGCGGCCGGACCCCGGGCCGCAGGTACAGGTCTCACCGGCCGTTCCGGTCGGTCTCCGTTGCAGCGCCGCCGCCCTGATCGTCGCGGTCTGACCGCCTCCCGTGGTCTCACCGGCCGTTCCGGTCGGTCTCCGTTGCAGCTGGCCTCTGGCCTGCGAACTGTTGACGGTTCGCGTGGCGTCTCACCGGCCGTTCCGGTCGGTCTCCGTTGCAGCATGCGGCTCGGGTCTCCTCGATCGCGGGGATGGTGGTGTCTCACCGGCCGTTCCGGTCGGTCTCCGTTGCAGCGGCCCCTGGGCCTCCGCGTGCCACATGGCGCGGGCGGTCTCACCGGCCGTTCCGGTCGGTCTCCGTTGCAGCTCGTCCTTCGGTGGAGCCTGAGCGGGAGCGGTCACGCTGTCTCACCGGCCGTTCCGGTCGGTCTCCGTTGCAGCCGTCAGAGCGTCACCGAGGCGGAGACATGGCTCGGCCGTCTCACCGGCCGTTCCGGTCGGTCTCCGTTGCAGCCGCCGGGACCTGTGCGTCCTGGTCGACCGGGCGCAGGTCTCACCGGCCGTTCCGGTCGGTCTCCGTTGCAGCTACGCGGACACCCGGACCGGGTCTGAGGGTCTCCCCGAGTCTCACCGGCCGTTCCGGTCGGTCTCCGTTGCAGCCGGATCGTGGCCAGCGAGTACCGGGTGTCCGACGGGGCGTCTCACCGGCCGTTCCGGTCGGTCTCCGTTGCAGCTCGCCGCCGTCAAGATCTGGACCGTCGTCCAGATGGCCCGTCTCACCGGCCGTTCCGGTCGGTCTCCGTTGCAGCAGGTAGCACGCCTGCCCGTACGCCTCGACCATGCTCATGGTCTCACCGGCCGTTCCGGTCGGTCTCCGTTGCAGCACGATCCAGGCCTCCGCCTTCCCGTCGGTGCGCCAGCGTCTCACCGGCCGTTCCGGTCGGTCTCCGTTGCAGCACCGGCGCCGAGAACCACCCCGCAGGTGATCAGGTGGGAGTCTCACCGGCCGTTCCGGTCGGTCTCCGTTGCAGCTCGGCGGCGAGCATCTCGTCGGGTTCGGGCTGCCACGCGTCTCACCGGCCGTTCCGGTCGGTCTCCGTTGCAGCCGGGGACGGTCAGACAGGGGTGGTGGTGTGCGACGGTGGTCTCACCGGCCGTTCCGGTCGGTCTCCGTTGCAGCTTCGGGTTTATCGACAAGACGGCCGGGCCGGCGTTGACGTCTCACCGGCCGTTCCGGTCGGTCTCCGTTGCAGCCGAATCTGGCTTTCCACCTTCGTGCCGCGTACCCGTGTCTCACCGGCCGTTCCGGTCGGTCTCCATTGCAGCCCCAGGGCCCGGCCCGCCACCCGGACCAGAACCGCACGTCTCACCGGCCGTTCCGGTCGGTCTCCGTTGCAGCTTCGTGCTCAACGTGCTGATCGAGGCGTTCGAGGCGGTCGTCTCACCGGCCGTTCCGGTCGGTCTCCGTTGCAGCGTGCTCGCCGCGCCGTCGTCGGTGCCGCTGGCGCACTAGTCTCACCGGCCGTTCCGGTCGGTCTCCGTTGCAGCGCCCACTCGTCGACTACCTGCTCCAGTTCTCCGGTGTCGTCTCACCGGCCGTTCCGGTCGGTCTCCGTTGCAGCTCGAAGAACCGGCGCTTGTGCTGCACCATCAGCCCGTGTCTCACTGGCCGTTCCGGTCGGTCTCCGTTGCAGCAACCGAACTGTCCCGCGTCTACCCCCAAGCCTCGCGGGTCTCACCGGCCGTTCCGGTCGGTCTCCGTTGCAGCCTGGCCGATACCGACAACAGCCGCCGCGGCTTCGTCCGTCTCACCGGCCGTTCCGGTCGGTCTCCGTTGCAGCCCCGCCCGTAGTTGGTGCCCATCCCCCGCCGCCACCCTGTCTCACCGGCCGTTCCGGTCGGTCTCCGTTGCAGCACGTCCCGACGGCACTGCCCGTTCCAGATGGCCCAGCGTCTCACCGGCCGTTCCGGTCGGTCTCCGTTTCAGCACGATGCCCGGGGAGTACCTGGACATGATCAAGCCTGTCTCACCGACCATCCCGGTCGGTCCCCGTTGCAGCTACGACCCGGCGGTCCACCTCCTCGACGTGATCCCCGTCTCACCGGCCGCGTCGGTCTCCGTTGCAGCTGGAGCGCCTTGAGGGTGGCGGAGATCGGCTTGTGGGTCTTACCGGCCGTCCAGGTCGGTCCCCGTTGCAGCTCCCAGTCGGTGCCCTCGTTAACCAGCGCCCAGATCGGGTTCCCCCTTCCGGTCAGTCTCGGTTTTGCAGCGCCGAGGCGGTCGACGAGATGCGCAAGGTGGTAAACCGCGTTCTATCCGGCCGCCCGGGCCGGCGTCCGTGTCGTCGCAGCAGGACGTGCAGCCGCAGGCAGAACGTTAGGCCTTCGTCCCACCGGCCGTCGGGCCGGTCTCCGTGACAGCCCCAGGAGGCGGGTCGGCCGCCCGCTTTGCGCCAGTCACCGCTGCTGCCGGGGCGCGGACGTCATGACGAGTAGCCGCAGCATTGGTGGGACCCAGCCTCGTAGGACCAGGTCCCACCCGACGTCTAGCTCAGAGGATGTGGCTCGTTGGTAAGGACCGCTAGGGCGGCGGCGATCTCCTGCAACGTCGCTCGCACATAGGTGGCTGTGGTGCCGGCATCACCACCGCCTTCCGAGTGACCGGCGTAGGCGCGTGCGATGGCGTAGCCGAAGTTCCGTTCCACCCAGGTCAAGGTGGTGTGACGCAGCCAGTGAGTGCTGATCTGCTGCACATACACCCACGGCAGGTGCTCGCCGATGCGTACCCACAGATGGTCATACCGCCGATACGTGAGGGGCTGACCGTTGCGGTAGCGCAGCAGCGGCCCCGTCTCCGTCGCACCCCGCTCCTCCGCATGCCGCTGTAGATACCGCATCAGCGTGGGAGACACCGGCTGCCAACGCATCGAGTCTCCCTTCTCCCGAAGGAGAATCAGACACTGCTCCGGATCCAGGTCGGCCGGGCGAAGCGCCAGCGCCCCGCCGCGCCGGCACGCCGTCTCGGTATGCAACCGCAAGAGCAGGGTGTCGAGCGCCGGATCGTCGCCTGTGCTGCCTGCAACCTCGTTGATCTCGGCCAGCCGGGCGTCCGCCATCGCACGCCGTGTGCTCGGCAACCGTCGCGGCTTCGCCACCTTCAACGCAGGATTGTCCGACGCCGCGATAAAGCCGTCAGCGACCGCCCTCTTGTAGAGACACCGCAGGGCGGCAATCAGATGCTCCGCCGCGCTGCGACCGCCACGGGCATTCCGCCGAGCCACCACATGCGTCTTGACGTACTCCGCCAACTGCTCGATCTCCGAGGGTGTGGGCTCATCCAGCCTTCGCTGCCCCCAGTGCTCCACCACCCGCTTCCAATAGGAGCCGTAGGCACGCCGCGTACCCACCGTGACCGCAGCCGCCACCACCGGAACATACTCGGCGAACGTCGGCGACACAGGACGAGCCACCGCAGCATCCAACAGATCAGCAGGCGAGATGCCCATCCGAGCGAGCAGCAGCCGCGCCGCGTCCAACTCCGCACAATTCGCCGCAGCGTCACTCATGTCCGCTCCCGAAAACCGCATCGTGAGCCTGGGTGATCAGCTCGTCGAGCTTCGCGGGCGGGTGAACTACCAGCCGTCCGCTGGCTGGTTCAGCCACGATGAATACGCGGTCACCGGCGGCGAGGCCGCACCACTGGCGAACCACCGCCGGCAGCCGTACATGGCCTTCCTTGGCTACCTTGAAGACGCCTTGTGGATCTGCGGATACCACAATCAGCCCGTGGCGCTCTCTGATGCTCAATCGCAGTCCGGGCACCCACTGGAGCACCTTCATCGCCGACCGATCGGCGATCCGGCCGTGCGCGTTCAGCGTGACCAGCCCGTAGACAACCAGGCGACTGCGAGTGGTGGCGAGGGTTGGAAGCGGTAGCGGAGGTCGCCTCATCGCTGCGGCAGGAGAACCAGGAGCACCACGTGCGCTGATCTGCTGACCAGGCAGGGCCACCGCGGGGATGACAGCCGAGCTGGCGTGTGTTGTCGCAGCTCTCGCTCCGGGGGGCCTGCCACGAGGGGCAGCGCCAGCGGCTGTGTCGTAGAGGCTTCGGCGGTGGTCAAGCATACTTGACCACCGCTACGTCATACTGTGCACAAATGAAAGATACTCGTGTCCGAGGGGGGACTTGAACCCCCACGCCCTATACGGGCACTAGCACCTCAAGCTAGCGCGTCTGCCATTCCGCCACCCGGACTTGCCCGTTCAGCCTACCGTGTCGACTCCGGTGGCTTTCACCCCGGTCAGCCGCCCTGGTGGGCCGCACGGGGCATTACTGTACACGGCCCGTATGGATCATGCACATCACCGCCCGGGCCGCCGCCGGGTACTGGATCATCGCAGGTCAGAGGCCCGTTCCGGATGGCTGCACCGGGCGGGTAGCGTCGGGACCCGGTCAGACGGCAGCATTGCTTGCGTGTCCGCACCCTCACCCCTCGCCGCAGTCCAGCACCGGGCCCTCGCCCTGCGTTCCGCCGGTGACCTGTCGGTGGCCCGCCAACTGCTCGCCGACATGATCGCCTCGGCACGCCCGGCGTACGGCGAGGACCACCCGGAGATCATGGGCACCGCACACCTGCTCGCGAGGTTGCACCGGGAGGCCGACGAACCGGCTGCCGCCCGTCGGGTGCTGGAGGAGGCCTACGCCGCCGGCGAGCGGCGGTGGAATCCGGCCGACCCACTGATGCTGGCGCTGGCCTTCGACCTGGCCGGGGTCGCCGAGGAGTTGGGCAACCGGCACGAGGCCCGCCGCAACTACACCCGGGTCGCCACTGCGGGGCCTGCCGTGCTCGGCGAGCAGCATCCCGCCGTACGGGCCGCCCGTCAGTACCTGGGAATCGCCGCGAGCCCTCCTGCCCCTGGGGTCCCGCTTCCGGCGACGCCGCCGCCGGGACCGGTCGCACCGCCGCCGGGACCGGTCGGGTATGCCGCTCCGGTGGTTCCCCACCAGGGGCGTGCTCCCACCCCGGCGCCCCGGCCCGGTGCCGTGCCACCGGCCTCCCGCCCCACCTCCGCGCCGCCCACCTCCGTGCCCGGTCCGCCGGCCCCTGGCGGCCCGCCGACCCCTTCCGACCAGCAGGTGCGCACGCCGCCACCGGGGCAGAGCCGCGCGCCGGGGCAGTTGCCCGCACCGGTAAGCCCCGCACCGACGGCCGAGCCCCGGGTGCCACTACCCCGCCAGATGTACGGCGTGCAGGGCGCTCACCGGCCCGCCCCGCCCCGGTCCCATCCGACATCCGTACCGCAGCCCGAGGCACCGGCGTCCTCGCCGCCGCCCCCGGTCGCGACGTCCCCCGTCGTGCCCCCCGTGTCGCCGCCGCCCCGACGACACTCGACGCCACCGGCTCCGTCACCCACGCCGGTCTCGGGTGGTGCGCCGGCCACCTCACCCTGGGCGCCACCGCACCTCCGGACACCACCCGCCGCCCCACCGCCACCTGCCCTACCCCCACCCGCCCCACCACCGGGCCAGCCGTTGTCTGCGGCACCACCGCCCCCCGCTGCGCCGCACCGCCAGCCGTCGCCGGTCCCACCGGGGCAGCCCGATCCGGCGGCGGTGTTCCCACCCGCACGGCACCCCGCCCAGCCGCCCACGGCACCCCCGGCCCGCCCGCCCACCACGGCCAGCCGGTCGTGCTCCCCGCCGCGTCGCCGTCCAGCCCTGGCCGGCCGACCGCGCTCCCCGCCGGCCCGCCCATCCGGCACGGCCAGCCGACCGTGCTCCCGCCCGCCCCACCCGGTGGGCACACCGACGTCGCCGGTCCGGGACGCCCTGCGGCCACGCCGGCCGCCCCGGCGGGGTCCTCCGTCGGGGCGGCCGGCACACCGCGACCGACCGGCGCACCGGAGCAGGCGGCCGAGTCCACCCGACTCCCCGCACCCCGCATCTCCCCGGAGGACGCCAGTGCGCCCGCCGCCAACCGTGGGCATGGTGACCCCACCCCGGCAGGCATCGCCCCGCCGGGGCCGGCGACCGACCCGACCACCGCGCGCGCGGCGTCGAGCGGCACGCCGGACGCCCCGTCCGCACCGCCCCGTGCCGGGGCCCTGCCGGCACCGGGCTGGGACCGACCGACGGTGCAGGTTCAGCAGCTCGGGCCCTTGCTGGAGGAGCCGGAGCACGACCCCACCCGGGCCCCGGGAACCGTCGCACCGGACCACCAGCCCTCGCCCGGTGCACCGACCACCGTCGCGTCGGACCGCCAGGCCCCGCCCGGCACACCGACCACCGTCGGGTCGGCCACCGAACCCGCTCGGCCGCCGGCACCGACCGCACGCCCGGCGGTAGAAACTCCGCCGGCAGCACCAGCTGCACCGGCACCGGCACCGGCACCGGCAGCGCGCACGGCACCGCCACCGGAGGCGCCGGCCCCACCACCGGCACCGAGCCCGCCGCTCCCGGCACCGCACGCAGGGCCGGCACCGCACGCAGGGCCGGCACCGCACGCAGGGCCGGCACCGCACGCAGGGCCGGTGTCGCCGCCACCGACACCATCGGCCGACGCCGCAGCGCCGACGCCGGTGGCCACCCCGGCACCGGTACCAGCACCGATGAGTGCTCCGCCGGAGCCGGCCGGTGCGCCGTCCGGGCCACCGGACCCGGCGTACCCGGTCGATGGTCCGTCCGTGGTGGCCCCGCCCGACCCGGCGGGGTCCCGACCGCCACGGCGTCCGCCGGACGATTTCCCGCCGCCGCTGGACACCGGCGCCTGGGGCGCGAGCGTCCCCGCGTGGCCCGCCGAAAACCGCGAGGGTCTCGGCGGCGGGTACCCCGCCGCCGACGCCCCGCCGACGCGGAGCGGAGCGCAACCGGACCCGTCACGCGCCGTCCTGCCGGCACCAGGAGCGGGAGCAGGACCAGCGCCGGCACCGGGAGCGGAAGGACAGGGTTCCGGGTCGCTGCCGGGGCCGGACGGGGGGCCCACCGCAGACGTGGGCGTACCGCCGTCGGCGCCGGGGACCGGATATCCCGAGCTGACGCCGTCGTACCCGGTGCGGGACGCGAAGCCGCGCGGACGGGGCCGTACGGTGGCCGTGGTGGCGGGGGTGGTGGTGCTGCTGGCCGCCGGAGGCACGATCGGGGCGGTGACCCTGGACCGGAACGCGGACGGGCCGACCCGGTCGACCGACACCGCGCCCCGGCAGACGGCGGGCCCCGCTCCCGGTGACCTGAAGTTGCGCGACGACGCCGCCACCATCACGGTCACCTGGTCCGATCCGAGCAACGGGTCGGTGCCGTTCATGGTCGCGGGTGGACGGACCGGGCGGGCGCTCGGGGTGATGGCCACCGTCGACCCCGGACAGACCAGTTTCACGGTGAACGGCCTGAACGCCGAGGTGGACTACTGCTTCACCGTGCTGGCGGTCTACTCGACGGACGCGTTCGCCACCTCCGGCCAGGTCTGCACCGACCGGGTCAGGCCGTCGCCGAGCGGCTGACCGGGGCCCCGCCCACCTGCGGCGCGACGCCGCGCAGCACCCGTCGGGCCGGGCACGCTGGGTGTCCGCAGTGGAACGGTACGGGTTTCCTCGTCCCGGAGTGGCCCATATGATGTCCCACGGTTCAGGGGAGGCGGCCGGACACCCGGCACGCCGCCCGGGCCACCGGACGGAGGGCAGCCCGCTGTGGCCAGCATCGACGACGCCGCGAGCGTCGACGCCGGCACGTCCCGTCGACGTTCCCGGTTACGCGGTGGGCTGGTCACGGTCGGTACGGTGGCCGCGTTGGTGGCGGCGTTGGGGCTCACCCTGCTCGGCCGGGGCGCCGCCGAGGATGCGTTGGCCAGCTTCGATGCCAGCAGTTGGTTGTGGAGCAGCGCCCGGGGCGAGCTGGCCCGGGTCAACGGGATCACCGCCCGGGTGGACACCCGCAAGGAGGTCCCCGGGGCCCGGCAGCATCCGGTGCAGGTCACCCAGACCGACCGGCTGCTGATCCTGCGCGACCTGGAGACCGGTCAGGTCAGCGCGCTCGACCTGGCCACCCTCCAGATCACCGCGACCACCCCCACCACGCCGGGCCTCGGGGTCAACGTGGTGCTGCACGACGATGCCGCGTTCGTGGTGGACGCGGTGCGGGGGGTGGTACGCCAGCTCGACCCCCGTTCGCTGGTGCCGGTGGGTGATCCGGTGCTCTTTCCGCCCGGCATCACGGCCGGCGCGTTCGACGGTCGGGGCCGGCTGTGGATCGCGGTGCCGACGGAGGGCACCGTCTCGGCGGTCACCGCCGCCGCGCTGCCGTCCGGGCCGGTGTCGGGGGCGGCCGATGGTCGGGGTCCGCAGCGGGTGGAGACCCATCCGGTGGCCGAGCCGCACCACGAGTTGACGCTGTCCACGCTGGACGACGGGGTGGCGGTGCTGGATCGGACCACCGGCACGTTGGTGACGGTCCGGGCCGGGCAGACCCGGCGTACCGTGCTCGGGGCCGCCGCGGGTGGCGCGTTGCCGGCGCGGACCAGCGGCCCGGTGGTGCCGGTGACGATCGGCGGCGACCGGCAGGTGCTCGCGGTCGGTGACGGCCGGGTGGTCACCCGGTTCGTCGTGCCGGGCAGCGGTGACCGGGTCGGGCCGGCCGTCGCCTGGGCCGGCCGGTTCTACTGCGCCGACGGGGTCACCGGCACGGTCTACGCCTTCGACGGCGGCGGGCGGTTGGTGGAGACCATCCGCCCCGGCCGGGCCGCCGGCCCGTGGGAGCTGGAGGTGCGGGAGAACCACCTGTTCATCAACGCCCCGGGGTCGGCCACCGCCCGGGTGGTCGACGACACGCACCGGGTGCGCACCGTCGACAAGTACGCCAACGACGTGCTGGGTGGGGACCCCCCGCCGGACCCGCCACCGCCGCCTCCGCCGCCGAAGCCCCGGGTGGGCAAGCCCGGTGCGCCCCGGCAGGTCACCGCCACCGCCGGTGACGCGCGGGCCCGGGTCGCCTGGCAACCGGCCGCCGCGAACGGCACGGCCGTCCTGCGGTACGTGGTGGAGGGCGCCGGTCAACGTCACGAGGTGGGGGCGAACCAGCGGGCCGTGGAGATCACCGAGCTGACCAACGGTGCGACGTACACGTTCTCGGTGCACGCGGTGAACGCGAAGGGCGACGGCCCGGCCCGGCGCAGCAACCCGGTGACCCCGACCTCGGCGGTGCCCGACCCGCCGACCGAGGTCACCGCGCTGGCCCGCGCCGACGGCACCGTGCTGGTGCGGTGGCCGGCCGCCGACGGGCAGGGCAACCGCATCGCCCGGTACGTGGTCACCGCGACCTCGGCCGGCGCGAACGCCCCGGTCGGCGAGTCGCGCCGCACGGAGCTGGTGGTGCCGGCCGGCGAGTTGACGTACGGCACGCAGTACGCGTTCACGGTGACCTCGGTCAACGACCGGGGTGCCGCCTCGGCGGCCTCCCCGATCAGTGCCACGGTGGTGCCGTTCGCCGCTCCGGGGCAGCCGGTGGACCTGCGGGCGGTCACGGTGGCCGACCGGCCGGGCACGATCGCGGTGCAGTGGTCACCGGCGGCGGCGAACGGCCGACCGGTGAGCCGCTACCGGGTCGACGTGGGCGGGCGGACCAGCGAGGTGACCGACACCGCCACGACGGTCAGCGGGCTGGACGACGGGCAGAACGTGCTGGTCCGGGTGAAGGCGGTCAACGAGGCCGGCCCGGGGCCGGAGGCCTCGGTGACCGCGCGGACGGTGGCGGTGCCCCGGGTGACGGTGACCGGTTCATCGGCGGAGGCGACGTCGGTGACGGTGACGTTCACCGTGGACGCCGGTGGCGGGAAGCCGACCTGCACCGCCGCCACCGGGGGGAAGACCGCGACGGGCAGCTGCGCCAGCCTGCGGGTGACCGGCCTGTCCCCGGGCACGGCGTACACGGTGACCGTGACGGCCAGCAACGCCGCCGGCCAGGGCACGGCCACCCGGGCGCAGGGCACCGACCCGCTGTACGGGGTGGCGACCTGCGTCAACGGGCCGGACGGCGACCAGCGCACCTACTGCAACTCCGACGTGGACGGTCGCAACGGCAACGAGGTCTTCTCGGTGCCCCGGCAGGATGACGACGAACAGGTCGGCTGGGCGAGGCCGGGCACCCGGCTGCGGACGTACTGTCGACGGCAGGGCGAGAACGTCGACTCCTGGATCTACAACAACCAGAAGCAGAGCACCTGGTGGGTCCGGGTCGACTACCAGGGCCGCAACTACATCCCCTGGGCCTGGCTCAACCTGGCCGGCGGTGACGACATCGCCGTGCTGCCCACCTGTTGACCCGCGCCGCCGCAGCCGAGGAGCATCCCGCCGTCGTGAACGACACCCCCGCACCGCTCAGCCAGCCGGAGGTCCAGGGTTTCGCCGCCCTGGCCGCCCGGCTGGCGGAGAACGTCAACGCGGTCGTGCTGGGCAAGCCGGAGGTGGTGCGGTTGGCGTTGACCGCCCTGTTCGCCCAGGGGCACGTGCTGCTGGAGGACGTGCCCGGGGTGGGCAAGACCACCCTGGCCCGGGCGGTGGCGGCGACCGTGCAGGGCCAGTGGCGGCGCATCCAGTTCACCCCGGACCTGCTGCCCTCGGACGTCTCCGGGGTGACGATCTTCAACCAGGCCACCCGGGGTTTCGAGTTCCACCCGGGGCCGGTGTTCGCCAACATCGTCATCGCCGACGAGATCAACCGGGCCTCGCCCAAGACCCAGTCGGCGCTGCTGGAGGTGATGGAGGAGCGGACGGTCACGGTGGACGGTGTCCGGCACCCGGTGCCGCAGCCGTTCCTGGTGGTGGCCACCCAGAACCCGGTGGAGATGGACGGCACCTACCGGCTGCCCGAGGCCCAGCTGGACCGGTTCCTGGTGAAGCTGTCGGTGGGCTACCCGGACGAGGCGGTCGAGGTGGAGGTGCTGCGCGGGGCGACGGTCCGCTCCCCCGACTCGCTGCAACCGGTCACCGACACGGCCACCGTCGGGGAGATGGTCCGGATGGCCCGCCGGGTGCACATCGCCGAACCCCTCTACGGGTACGCCGTCCGGCTGGCCACGGCCACCCGCCAGCACCCGCAGGTACGGGTGGGGGTCAGCCCCCGTGGGGTGATCGCGTTGACCCGGGCGGCCTGCGCGTACGCGCTGATCGACGGCCGGGGGTGGATCATGCCGGAGGATCTGAAGGCGCTCGTCGAGCCGGTCTTCGCCCACCGGCTGCTGCTCACCGCCGACGCGCAGGTGCGCGGGGTGACCGCCGCCGAGGTGCTGCGTCAGGCGGTGGCGTCGGTGCCGGTGCCGCTGCCGTCGGGCCAGTCGACCCCGTCGCACGGCTGACCGGGGCCGGGATGGGGTTCACCACCCGGGGCACCGGGCTGCTCGTCGCCGCGACCGCGTTGCTCGGCACGGGGTGGCGGTTCGGCTATCCGGAGCTGACCGTGTTGGGGGCGGCGGGCGCGGTGGCGGTCGGGCAGGCGGTGCTGGGCGCAGCCCGCCGCCCCCGGCTGGTGGTGGACCGGGTGGCCGATCCGGACCGGGTGGCGGTGGGCGAGCCGGCCCGGATGACGCTGACGGTGCGCAACACCGGCCGGCTGCGGGTGACCAGCCTGCTGGCCGAGGACCGCTGCGCGGGCCGCCCGGTGCCGGTGCCGTTGCTGCGGTTGCGCCCCGGCCGGGACACCACCCTCGGGTACGACGTGCCGACCCGTCGACGCGGGGTGCTGCCGGTGGGGCCGTTGCGGGTGACCCGCCGCGACCCGCTGGGCCTGTGCGCGGCGACCCGCGCATACGGGCCGGCGACGGTGATCCGGGTGCATCCCCGGGTGCACCCGTTGGTGGCGGTGCCGACCGGCGCGGGGCGCAGCCTGGACGGCCGGGTGGACGGGGTGCCGCACGGGTCGATCACCTTCGACTCGTTGCGCGAGTACGTGGTGGGCGACGAGTTGCGCCGGGTGCACTGGCGGACCAGCGCCCGGGTGGGTGAGCTGATGGTGCGGGAGAACGTGGACACCTCGCTGCCCCGGATCGTGGTGCTGTTGGACAACCGGTCGACCGCCCACCCGGACCGGGTCGGCGGGGTGGCCGCGTCGTTCGAGGCGGCGTGCGAGGCGGCGGCCTCGCTGGTGGTGGCCGCGTTCCGCCAGGACCTGCCGGTGGTGTTGCTGCTGGTCGATCCGGCTGACGACCGGGCCACCGACCCGCCGCTGGACCGGCTGGCCGCGGTGACCCTGACCGGCGACGACCCCGGCGGGGTGCTGGGCGCGACGCTGACCGGGCTGCGCGGGGACCGGCCCGGCGACACGCTGGTCTTCCTCACCGGCCCCGGTGGCCGCGACGACGTGGGGCGGGTGGGCGCGCTGCGCGGGGCGTACCCGTCGGTGCTGGTGGGGGTGCTGGGGGCGGCCGGACCGACGCCGACGGCGGCCGGGCCGGTGGTGCTCGACGCGGTCGACGGCGCGGCGTTCGCCGCCGCGTGGGACGCGGTCCGCCGATGGTGACGGTGACCGACCCGCACGACGGGCCGACCCCTCCGCGCCGCCCCGACCGCCCGGAGACAGCCGGCGACGGACCGGTCGGCGACGGACCGGATCGCGCGGTGACCGGCGACGGCAGGCCGGTCGGCGGCGGGCGGGAGCGGGCGACGGGCCGGGTCGCCGGGCGGCTGCTCCGGGCCGCCGTGGTGCCGACGGCGCTGGTCGCCGCCGTCGGGCTGGCCGGCGTGGTGCTCAACCGGGTGTACGCGGGTGACCTGCTGATCCGGCTGGTGTGCGGCGCGGCCCTGGGCGCGGTGCTGGTCAGCGTGGCGGCCCGCCGGTTGCCCTCCTGGCTGGTAGCGCCGCTGTCGGTGGCCGCCATGCTCGGCGCGACGGCCTGGTCGGTGCGGCTCGCCGCCGACCACGCCGATCTGCCGGGTGGTTTCCTCGACGTGACCGCCGACGCCGCCGGCAACGCGGTGCCCCGGCTGCTCACCGCGATGATCCCGGTCGAGCCGGCGCCGGACACGGTGCTGGTGCCGGTGGTCGCCGCCTGGTTGGCCGGGCTGGCCGGTGCCGAGGTGGCGCTGCGGGCCGGGCGGGTGCTGCTCGGCTTCCTGCCGGCCACGTCGCTCTATGTCGGGGCCGTCTACGTGGTCGGCCCGAACGCGGGACCGGCGATCTGGCCGACGGTGGCCTTCGCCGGGCTGGTCGCGGTCGCCCTGGCCGGCGGGCGTACCCCCGGCGCGGACCCGACCGTCGGCCTGCCACCGGGCGTCCGGGCCACGGTACGGGTCAGGGCCACGGCGGTCTCCGCCGCCGGGGTGGCGGTGGTGGTCGGGCTCGCCGCCCTGCTCGGTCCGGTGCTGGCCGGATGGGTCGACCACCGGCCGGTCGACCCGCGTCGTTACGTGCCACCGCCCCGGGTGGAGTCGCTGGACGAGAACCCGCTGATCCGGATCTCCGGGTGGGCGTTGGACCCGCAGCGCAAACTGCTGGACGTGTCGACCCGGGCCCCGGCCGGTGGGCCCACCACGATCCGGTTGGCGGTGCTCAGCGACTACGACGGGGTCACCTGGCGGGTCGGCGCGACCTACCGCACCGCCGGGCGGGTCCTGCCCGTCACGGACCCGGGGCCGGGGGTGGTGGACACCGTCCGGCAGGAGATCACCGTGGCCGGGCTGACCGGCCGACTGCTCCCGGCGGTGGCCACCCCCCGGTCGGTCGACGGCGCGCGGGTGGCGTACGACCCGGAGAGCGGGACGCTGATCCGACCGGAGGGGCTGGTGCCGGGGTTGACGTACACGGTCACCTCGGCGCGGGAACAGCCGGAGGCGAACCTGCTCGGCACCGCCGACGTACCGGCCGGTGCGGAGGTGGCCCGGGTGCTGCGGGTGGCCGACGGGACGCCGGAGCCGTTGCGCCGGCTCGCCGCCCAACTGGCCGAGGAGAACGGTGCCCCGTACGCGCGGGCGGCGGCCGTGGAGCAGTTTCTCGCCGAGCACTACCGGCTGGTGGCGGACGCGCCGAGCGGGCACGCGTACCCGAATCTGGAGTTCTTCCTGTTCGGGCCGCGCGGTGGCGGCGGTCAGCGGGGCACCTCGGAGCAGTTCGCCGCCGCCTTCGCGGTGCTGGGCCGGTTGACCGGGCTGCCCACCCGGGTGGTGGTGGGGTTCACCTCCCGGGGGGACGGGCCGGTCCGGGCCGCCGACGCGTACGCCTGGCCGGAGGTGCTCTTCTCGGGGGTGGGGTGGGTGCCGTTCGACCCGCGACCCCGCCCCGACAGCACGCCCCGCCCGGTGGAGGAGGATTTCCGCCCGGCACCGCAGAGCCCGCCGCCGTCGGAGGTGCCCGAACCGACCCTGACCCCGCCGACCACCCCACCGGCGGTGGCCGCACCGGGCCGGGACGTCGAGGACCGCGGCGGGCGGACGCCGCTGCTGGTGGGGGCCGGCACCGGCGGCTTGCTGCTGGCCGGGGTGGCCCTGGGGGTGCTGGCCTGGCGCCGTCGGGCGCAGACCCGGAACCGGCTGACCCGGGGTGACCCGGGCACCCGGGTCGGCGGCGCGTGGCGGCACACCACCGACGCGCTGCGGCTGTCGGGACGGCCGGTCGGCGGGGAGCTGTCCGCCACCGAGGTCGCCGACCGGGCCCGGCAGGCCCTCGCCGAGGACGCCGGCCGCGCCGGGGTCCCCGTCCCGCCGGGAGCTCCGGCCGTGGCGGGAACTCCGGCGGCGGGGACCCGGTGGGGCTGGCGGAGTTGGGGCTGGCGGAGTTGGCCGGGCTGCTCAACCAGGCGGCCTTCGCCCCGGGCACGCTGACCGACGCCCAGGCCGACCGGGCGCGGCGCATCGCCGAGGAGTACGCGACGGCGCTGCGGGCGGCCCGTCCGCGCTGGCGGCGGCTGCTCTGGTCGGTGCGTCCCGGTCCGCTGCGCTGGCCCCGCTGACCACCCGGCACGGTCCCGCGACCCGGTGACAGGCGAGCGGCTCACCCCGGGCCGTGCGGCATGCACGGCGGCGGCCGGTGGGTCGACCACGACGGCGGGTGGCGGCGACCACGAGAGCGGCGGCGGGTGGCGACTACGGCGGCGGGGTGGCGGCGCGCAGCCGGCGGACGAGTTTGCGCAGGCCGGCCTGCCAGCCGTCCGGGTCCTCGGCGCGGCGCACCGCGTACCCGGCGACCTCCGGATGGGGCAGGATGAGAAAACGCTCCTCGGCCAGCCCGGCGACCGCCGCGTCGGCGACCTGGTCGGGGGTGAGCACCGGGCCGGAGGCGGCGATCACCCGGGCGGCCAGGTGGCCGGTGGCCAGCCCGTCGGCGAGCATCGGAGTGTCCACCCCCTGCGGGCACAGGGCGCTGACCCGGAGGCCCTGGTCCCGGTAGGTGATCGCCAACCACTCGGCCAACCCGACCGCCGCGTGTTTGGTGGCGGTGTACGGGGCGTCGCCGACCGCCGTCAGCACCCCCGCCGCCGAACAGGTGTGCATCAGGTGGCCACCGCCGCGGGCCAGCATGCCGGGCAGCACGGCGCGGGCGGCGTACACGTGGGCCAGCACGTTGACCCGCCAGGCCCGCTCCCAGTCGGCGTCGGGGGCCTCGATGCCGACGCCGGTGGCCACGCCCGCGTTGGCGCAGAACAGGTCGATCCGGCCGTACCGTCGCTCGGTGTCGGCCACCAGGTCGCGGACCTGGCCCTCGTCGGCGGCGTCGACGGCGACCGCCCGGGCGACCGGGCCGACGGTCTGCGCCACCGCGGCGGTCGCCTCGGCGTCCAGGTCGGCCAGGACGACGGCGGCAGCCCCCTCGGCGGCGAAGCGGCGGGCCAACGCGGACCCGATGCCGCCCGCGCCCCCGGTGATCACCACCACCCGGTCGGTCAGGTTCATCTCAGTGCCGTCCCGTCGGCTGCCCGCTGCGGCGCGCGTCCGCCCCGCTCCCCGGGGCCGGCGGCGCACCGGCCCGGCCGTCCGGGGCCGGCGGCGGTCCCAGCCGGGCGATCACGTCGCCCAGCGCGGCGGCCCCACCGGCGGCCAACTCCGGGGTGGGCAGCAGGGCGAGCACCGGCACGTCCACCCCGGCGTCGGCGTAACGGCGGACCTGGTCGCGGCAGTGTTCGGGGGCGCCGTGCAGGATCAGCGCGTCGACCAGCTCGTCCGGGACGGCCGCGGCGGCGGCCCGCCGGTCACCGGCGGCCCAGGCCGCCCAGACCGGGCCGAGCACCGGCTCCCGCCCGAGCCAACGGTGGAACTCCGCGTACGCGGGGACGGTGAGGTAGCTGGTGATCAGCCGGCGGCCGAGAGCGCGGGCGTGGTCGGCGTCCTCGGTGGGGCAGACGAAGATCCGGGCGACCACGTCGAAGTCCGGGCCGCGACCGGTCAGCTCGGCGCGGACCCGGGGGACGTCGTCGGCGGCCAGCCAGTTGAGGATCACCCCGTCGGCCTCGGCGGCGGCGAGCCGCAGCATCCCCGGACGCAGCGCGGCGAGCAGCAGCGGGGGTGGGCTGGCCGGCGGGCGCTCCAGGGTGAACCGGCGCACCCGGAAGGTGTCGAACGCCCCGTCGACCGTCTGGCCCCGCAGGGCCGGCCGGAGGAACCGCAACAGGTCGCGGGTACGCCGGAACGGCTCGGTGTAGGGCACGCCGTTCCAGTCCCCCACCACCACCGGGGAGGACGCGCCGATGCCCAGCGCGAACCGGCCCGGGGCGGCCTCGGCCAGCGCCGCCGCGCTCATCGCCAGCAGGCCCGGCCCCCGGGTGAAGGCGGGGGTGATCGCGGTGCCCAGCCGCAGCCCGGGCTGCCAGGCGGCGGCCAGCGCCAGCGGGGTGAACGCGTCGGTGCCGTTGACCTCGGACGACCACAGGTCGGTGAAACCGGCCCGTTCGAGGGCCGCGTAGCAGGCGGCGTGCTCGGCGAGCGGGACGCCGGTCAGCGGCACCGTGAAGCCCCATCGGTTCGTCATCCGGTCGATGGTGCCCGCTCGTCCCCCGCGGAACAAGGGTGGATCGTCGCGTTGTCCGTCCCCGGGTCCGGCCGGGCTGCGGCTAACCCCCGGTGGGCGGGGCCGACGGCAGCTGCGGGCGACCAGGCCGCCCCGCTGCGGCGCACCGGGCCGGCGCAGGGCGCGACCTTCCTGGAACTCTTCTTCGACCTGATGCACGTCTTCGCGCTCACCCACGAAACCCGCCGCCCCACCCCACCCGGCCCCACCCCACCCCTGCTGTCCCCGGTGATCAAGAGGTTTACGTCAAGTTCGATCATCAACATGACACAAACCTCTTGATCACCGGGGGCAGCGGCAGCAGCGGCGGGGCTGCCCGAGGGTAATGGGGGTTGCCGTTTTGGTGGGGCTGAAAGTCGTGTCGTTACGGCGTTCGACGGGGGGAGCCACCCTGGCTGGCGAGGGACAAGGGGGGCCAGGAGTGTGCCGCGATGGTCTGCTGCTCCCCGGCAGTGAGCGGGGCCCGGCCGGTGGTCTTGCGGACCAGGGTGAGGCGGTCCCAGCCGAGCCCTTCCGGGACCGGTCGTCCCCCGGTGAACAGGTCGGCGATCACCTGGGCCGCGGCGGGGGTGAGCCACGGCTCGCGGTGCAGCGCCACCGCCAGGTCCAGCCCGTGCACACCGACCTCCACCACGCGGGTCACCAGGAACTCGTGCACCGTCATCGGGTCACCGTGGCGGGTCTGGACGACCCGGTCGGCGGGCTGTGCCTGCACCGCCGCGTCAGTTGCCCGCCAGGCGACGGTGAAGGCCGCCGCAGTAGCCACCGCTTCGACGGACCCGGTCGGGGCGGCGGGATCGCGGGCCGCCCGCCGGGCGCTCTCGACCCGGGCCGCGTCGACCTGCGGGGTGAACTTCGCCGGGCCGAAGTAGCCGGCGGCGTCCACCTCGGCGCGGGGCGGCGCGACCGCGTCGATCATGTCCGCCAGGCGTCCGGCACCCGTGCGGACGTGGGCGAGGAGATCCCGTACCAACCAGGGTGGGCAGGGGGTGGGCCGCGCCAGGTCCGTCGTGGTCAGCGTGGCGAGAACCGCGTCCAACCGGGCGCACTCGGCGCGGAAGGCCTCGCGTACCGCCGCTGTCTGGTCGTCCGGGTACGCCGCGTCCATGGTCACAGCCTGGCATCCGGTTTCGCCGGGGTGGGGCCGGGTACCCGCGGCGGGCCGATGAGAGGGGGCGGTCGCCAGATGGCCGGGTTGATGCTGCGCAGCACCGCGTTCACCGATCACGACCTGCTGCCGGGGCGGTTCGCCCGGGACGGCGGCAACGTGTCACCGCCGTTGCAGTGGTCCGACGTGCCGTCGGCGGCGACCGAGTTGCTCCTGCTGGTGGAGGACCCGGACGCCGGGCGCAGCCCGTTCCTGCACTGGCTGGTCACCGGCATCTCCCCCACCTCGGACGGGGTGGCCGAGGGGGCGCTGCCCGAGGGTGGTCGGGAATGGCCCAACGGCTTCGGCACGACCGGTTGGGGCGGGCCGCACCCGCCGCAGGGCGAGGAGACGCACCGGTACTTCTTCCGGCTGTACGCGCTGGAGCGTCCCCCGGACCTGGCCGACGAACCGCAGGCGGCCGACGTGCACGCGGCGATCGCCGGCCGGGGACTGGCCAGCGGGACGATGGTGGGGACGTACCGGCGTTAGCGGCGACGCCACGGCGGCCGGGACCCGGACGTCGACCCGCTGGCGAGCCCGTGGACCGCCGTCCGGTGGCGCAGGGCCGCCGTCAGCCCTTCCAGCGGGGCACCAGGCGGTGCACGGAGAGCAGCACCAGCGCCGCCACCACCCCCATGGTGCCGGCGATACCGGCGGCGCTGCCGGCGTACCCGATGAACAGGGGCCGGCGGGCCAGCTCGTCCACCGGCACCTGCTGCTGGTCGAGCAGCCCGGACAGGGCCAGTCCGCAGCCGAGGACGGCGAGCAGGCCGCCGACGCCGAGCACGCTGGCGGCCACCTTGTGCGCGTCGTCCGGGGCGACCTGCGCCTGCTCGTGCTGGAAGATCAGCAGGAGCAGCCCGGCCAACGCCGCCCAGACCCCGACGACCAGGAACGCGGCGATCGCGTCGCTGGGTCGGTGCCAGCCGGCGGAGAGGGTGGCGACCCCGGCGACGGCCGCGTACGCGACCCCGAGGAACGCCCCGAGGACGCGCACCTTGGCCGGGAGCACCAGGATCAGCGCCAGCGCCACCGAGGCGGCGATGGTGGTGTGTCCACTGGGCAGGCTGTTGCCGACCGCGTCGCGTTGCGGATCGATGCCGAGCGCCGGCCGGTCGACAACGTACTTGAGCACCTGGGTGGTGACGTTCGCCCCGGCGATCAGCAGGGTGGCCGAGATGGCGAGCGCCTTGCGGCCCCGGATCAGGGCGATGAAGAAGATCACCACCATGGCCGCCAGCAGGGAGACCACCGACATGGCGTTGAGGATCCGGTTGACCAGCCCGTCGATGCGGTCCTGGCCGATCCGGTTGCCGGTCAACGCGACAGTGTCGAGCCACTGCCCGGTGCCGGTGTGCACGGCGAACCGCCACACCAGCAGGAAGGCCGCCGTCTGGGCCAACGCCAGCACGACCAACCAGACCGCGGTCCAACCCCTTGCCGTCGCTCGCACCCGCACACCGTAGCGGCATGCCCGGCACGTCGCGCGCGGGCCCACCGGCTCGACCCGGATACCTTGACACCCGGACCACGGGAGGTGACGGTGACCGGCACACCGCAGCACGGACGACCGACCCGGCAGCCGCCGGCCGGTGACCCGCCAACACCGCACGGGCCCGCACCGCAGCCGCCGACACCACACGGGCGGGACCCGCAGTCGGCGGCACCGGGGTCGGCGGTCGGGCAGCCGGCGGGGCGGGAACCGGCGGTGGCGACGGGTCAGGCGGAGTCGTTGGCCAGCCTGCTCGGTGGCCGGGGCGGCGCGGTCGACGCGACCCTGCCGCCGGTGGCGTTCACCATCGGCTGGCTGGCCACCGGACGGTCGGTCGTCGGCGGGGTCGCCGTGGCCGTGCTGGCCGGCACGGCGGTGGCGCTGTGGCGGTGGCGGCGCGGGGACCGTCCCCGGGCGGTGCTGATCGGGCTGCTCGCGGTCTGCCTGGCCGCGGTGGTGGCACTGCGCACCGGCCGGGCGGCCGACTTCTTCGCGGTGCAGGTCTTCTCGAACCTGGCCAGCGCGCTGGTCTGGATGGTCAGCATCGTGGTGCGCCGGCCGCTGCTCGGGGTGGTCGTCGGCGCGGCGTTGCGACAGCGCTGGCGGTGGCGGCGCGACCCGGCGCTGCTGCGGGCGTACGGGCGGGGCAGTTGGGTGTGGGCGGCGACGTACGTCGTGCGGGTGGCGGTGTTCCTGCCGCTGTGGCTGGGCGGGCAGGTGCTCGCGTTGACCGTGGCCCGGGTCGCGCTGACCTGGCCGCTGGTGGCGGCGGCGCTGACGGTGAGCTGGGTGGTGATCCGCCGGTCGCTACCGACCGGTCATCCGGGGCTGCGACACCCGGTGGAACCCGCTGAGGCGCGGCCGGAGGGCTGAGGTGTGGCCGGGGGTGGAGACGTTAATGGAGAGGCCGCCACGGGGGGAGCGGCCTCTCCGATCAACACGGTACTCCGTCAGGTGGCGTCGCGTTATCCCGCGCGCCCTCTTTTTTCACGGCTTTCCCGCCGAGGCGGGAAAGGGGGATGGTGGGGTGGGCCGGCCGTTCCGCTGCGTCGGCCGGACGGTCGACCCACCCCCGGCCTGACCGTGGGAATCAGGCCGCCCGCCGACCGGGCGTCCGCTCCCCCGGGCCCGGTCGGCCTCCGGGTGGGCGGCGCCGCGCCACCCACCCGGCAGGGTCAACTCAGCCGTTCGGGAAGAGCATCCCGTAGTCCGCGTACGCCATGGCGATGTCGGACTGGGCCCAGAACCGGTGGTAGTTGAACGTCGGCTCGGGGCCGCCCTTGAGGTACGCGTCGACCTTCGGCCAGTCCGGGTCGTTCTTGTAGAACGACCGGATGTCCAGGAAGCTCTTGCCGGCGGCGATGGTGTCACCGTTGGGCATCTTCCCGGTCCAGCCCGGCGGCACGTAGAGACCCTGGCCGTCGGTGGCGTTGTAGACGTCGTCGAAGCGCTTGTAGTCGCCGCGCGTCTCCGTCGTCGAGACACCCTTGCTGTCGCTGGCCGTCGAGAGCGCGTCCAGCAGGCCCTTGGCGGTGGTCTTCGCCTGGGTGTTGCCGGACTTCGCCGCGTACGCGATCAGGGTCCGGGCGAGGGAGCCGGTGACGCCGACGTCCTGGCCCGTGGACATGACCTCGACGTGCAGGCCGGTGTTGGCCGCCGGGCTGCTCGGGTTCCAGTTGGCGGGCTGGCCCGTCCACTTCAGCTCGGACGGGACCGACCAGTTGGTGCCCAGCTTGGTGTTGGCGATCGCCCACGGCACCCACTTGTCGAGCAGCGCCTTGGCCTTGGTGTTGCCGGTCTCCAGGTAGAGCTCGGCGATGCGCTGCATCGACCAGACCTGCATGCCGAACCACTGGTTCGACGGCGGGTCGTTGTAGACCGGGTCGACGTCGTAGAACATGCCGTAGAAGGTGGCGGTGCCCGACGGCGGCTGGGCGTAGCTACCGTCCCAGCTGTTGGTGGCGCCACCGGCGATGCCGCCCTCGGCGGACTGGAGCCAGGTGTAGAACTCCAGCTGCCGGTCGAGGCTCTTCTGCCAGTCCGCGACCGCGGTCGGGGACTTCGGCTTCAGCTCGTTCACGTTCGTCATCGCCCAGGCCGCGAACGGGTTCTGGTAGCCGAAGTGGTTGTGGCTGGAACCGATCCGCCAGGACCAGCCCGCGCTGGCGTCGTACGCGCCGCCCCAGGCGTAGTACCAGGACAGCAGGTAGTGCGCCGAGTCCTTGCCGGTGCCGGCGGGGCAGGTGCTGGCCCCGACACAGTTGCCGATCTTCTTGAAGTACTTGTCGTACATCGCGTACCGCAGGTAGTCGCCCATCTTGGCGGCCTTGGCCACGGTGGCCGCGACGTCGGCCTGCTTGCCCTGCGCCTTGGCCCAGGTCTGCGCCCAGTACGCGGCCTGGATGGCGCGGGCGTCGGCGTCCGGGGCGTTGGTGTACTTCCACTGCTTGGCGGGGGCGCCGGAGTCCTTGACGAACAGGTCGAGGTAGCCGTACTGACCGCCGTGCTTGAAGGTGTCGCAGGACGGCTGCGGGATGGTCTCCCAGACCGACTCCTGGGTGCCGCGCTGGAAGGTGTTGATGTACGCCGGCTTGGTGGTGCCGTCACCGCAGCGGCCGAAGCCGTAGGTGTTGTCGACGTCCATCAGCCAGTGCATGCCGTAGATGTCGCCGGTGCCGTAGGTGGACTGCAGTTCCGAGCGCAGCGGGTCCTGGCCGACCGGGACGCTGGCGTTCAGCGCCGACGGGTACTGGCTGGGCAGGTTGTACTCCGCGGCGTACTGCGGGGTGCCGGCGACGCCCGCGGTGGGCTGGTCGGCGTGCGACGGGATGATGTACTTCTCCATCACCGTCCAGGCGTTGTTGAACGGGGCCCAGTTCTGGGTCACCCGGCCGTAGTAGGCCTCCAGCCACAGCCAGTAGCTGAACGCCTCGGAGGTGGTCTCGTGGCCGTGGTCGGGCGCCTCGACGATCAGCGTCTCGATCGAGTGGTACGGCACACCCTCGGGGCTGAAGTAGCCCGAGTTCTTGATCTTGCCGTACTGCTCCAGGAACTTCGCGACGTAGGCGTTGTCCCCACCGGGGGTGTCGTTGTCGATCTCGGTGGCGGCGACCGCCAGCGAGGCGACACCGGTGCCGGCCGCGGTGATGGTGGCGGCGCCACCGGCGGTGTCGGTGTCCTCCGCCGCGGCGACCGTGACGGTGGCCCCGGTGTTCCAGTTGCTCGGGGTCAGCGTGACGGTGGCCGGCGAGACCGTGATGTCGGTGTCACCGGTGCGGGTGAGGGTGACCGGCACGTTGCCCGTGGGCGCGGCGCTCAGCTTGAGGTTGAAGGTGGTGCTGCCACCCTCGTTGACGCTCACCGAGGACGGCGTGGCGACCAGCATCGGACCGGTGGCGGTGCCGACGGTGAACGACTTCTCGGCCACGCCGATGCCGTTGGCGTTGTCGTACGCCTTGGCCTGGACCGTGTAGCTGCCGGCCGGCAGCGAGGTCAGCGTGTAGCCGTACGGCGCGGAGGTGTCCGTGTTGACCAGCAGGCCGTTGCGGTAGAACTCGACCTTGCTGATCGTCCCGTCCGGGTCGCTCGCGGTGGCGGTCAGCGGCACGTCGGCCGGCGCGGTGAACGGGCCGGCGGGCACGCCGAGGGAGACCGTCGGCGGCTGGTTGGCCGGAGTGCCGTTGCACGGGGTGCCGTTCAGGGTGAACGACGTCGGCTTCGGGTTGCTGCCCGAGTAGGAGCCGTTGAAGCCGATGGTCGTGGAGGCCCCGGTGCCGAGGCCGCCGTTGTACGACTCGCTGTTGGCGGTGACCTCGCTGCCGCTCTGGCTCCACTTCGCCGACCAGCCCTGGGTGACCCGCTGGCTGCTGTTCGGGAAGGTCCACTTGAGCGACCAGCTGCTGAGCGCGTCGCCCATGTTCTTGATGGTGACGTTCGCGGTGAAGCCGCTGCCCCAGTCGTTGGTGGCGTAGACCACGTCGCAGGCCGGCGCGGCCTGGGCCGCGCTGGCCGGCAGGCCCACCCCGCCGATGGCGAGTGCGGTGGCGGCGAGCATCGCCGTGCGGCGACGTCTTGCCATGAGTCTCATGTGCGCGGTGTCTCCTCGGACCGGGCCGGGGCTGCGGGCCCCGGCGGAGGCACCTCCACGCGCGGATACAGGGGTGCGCGGGGGGACGGAGGCGCCGGAATGGTGGTCGGTCCGGCCGGTGGGCCGGGGCAGGGACGGGGTACGGCCGCTCAGACCGGCCGTGCCGTTCCTTCGGGTGCCGTCCGGGAGACCCGGATGCCCTCGGCGACCCATCACTCGCGCGTGCTTGGCTCCGCTGCGTTGATTCGACAGTGTGCCATGGAAGCGCTCCCACAACAACTACCAGTATCGAAACGCAGGTCGATGTTTCGATCTCGTTTAGGGGCTTTCACAAAGCCGTGACGGGCGTTACAGTCGCAGCATCGCCGATGGGAGCGCTTCCATCGACGGAGATGCAACAAGTGAAGGTCAGAACCGTGGTCGCCCGACCACGGGGTTCAGCCCGAACGGCTGACGACGGGCCAGCCCGGACACCGTCGCCAGCCATCACCCACCATCACGGAGGGAGGTGGAACCAGAGCCACTCGCGTGGCCCGGCTCCCGCGCGACACGCATGACCGGACGCCAATTCGAGCGTGCGTGTGTGCAACACAGGTGGGGACGGGGGTTGCCCTCCCCCGTCCCCACACTAAACCCCCGTACTCGACAGGAAAAGAGGCCGACGGGTCAGGCGTGCGCGCCGCCCGGCCGGCCTCGATCGCTATCTGCCCCTCGGCAGTTGGGCCGACCGTCCCTCGACGGCGCCCGCCACACTCCCGATTCCCCATCCCGGCCGCCCACGCGCGCGGCCCTCTAGGCTGGCGGTCCGCCCCCGTGGCGGCCGGGCCGTCGCACGCCCGCGCTGGGAGCGCTCCCGGCCGTCGGGGTGGCCCGCACCCTGAGGAGAAAGATCCATGTCGATACTCACCCGGCGACGCCTGCTGCGGCGCGCCGCGCTCTCCGCCACCGCCACCGCCGGCGCCGGGCTCTCCGCCGCCACCGGTGCCGGTGGCCTGATCGCGGCCACCGGCACCCTCGCCGCCGGCTGTGACACGCCGAAGGGTGGCGACCCGAGCGCCGACCCCACCGCGGAGCGGGTGCGATTCCCGCACGACTTCGGCTGGGGCGCCGCCACCTCGGCGTATCAGATCGAGGGTGCCGCGAAGGAGGACGGCCGGGGCGAATCGGTCTGGGACACCTTCAGCCACACCCCCGGACGTACCCGCAACGGTGACACCGGGGACGTGGCCGCCGACCACTACCACCGCTGGGCCGACGACCTGGACCTGATGCGCGACCTCGGGCTGCGCAGCTACCGGTTCTCCATTTCCTGGCCCCGGATCCAGGCCGACGGCACCGGCAAGCCCAACCAGCGCGGGCTCGACTTCTACAGAAGGGTCATCGACGGGCTGCACGAACGCGGCATCGCCCCGATGGTCACCCTCTTCCACTGGGACCTGCCGCAGGCGTTGCAGGACGACGGCGGCTGGGAGAACCGGGACACCGCCCACCGGTTCGCCGACTACGCCGACGCCGTCTACCGGGGCATCGGCGACCAGGTGCCGGTCTGGCTGACCATCAACGAACCCAAGACCGTGGTGCAGAACGGCTACCTCTGGGGCCACCACGCCCCGGGCCGGCAGGACGCCGACGCCGCCTACCTGGTCGCCCACCACCTCCAGCTCGCCCACGGCCTCGCCGTCCGCGCGCTGCGCGCCACCGGCTACGACACCCGGATCGGCCCGGCGCTGAACCTGCACCCGTGCTACCCCGCCGACGACAGCCCGGCCGCCGCCTCGGCCGCGACCCTGCACGACGGGTACGAGAACCGGCTCTACCTGGACTCCATCCTCACCGGGGCCTACCCGGCCGACGTGCTGGCCGACCTCGGCCCGGACAGCCGGATGGTCAAGGGCATCCGCGACGGCGACCTGGCGATCATCGCCAGCCCGGTCGACCTGCTCGCGGTGCAGTACTACACCCCGCTCTACCTGACCGGCAACGGCAACACCGTCACCCGCTGGCCCACCAGCGAGGCGGACTGGCAGCAGATCTACCCGCAGGGCATGTACGACACCCTGACCCGGGTCACCCGCGACTACGGACCGATCCCGATCACCGTCACCGAGAACGGCCTGCCCTGCCCGGACACCCTCGGCCCGGACGGCACCGTCGACGACCCCGGCCGGATCGCCTTCCTGCGCGACCACCTCGCCGCCGCCCACCGGGCCATCGCCGACGGCGTACCACTGGAGAGCTACCACGTCTGGTCGCTGCTGGACAACTTCGAGTGGGCAGAGGGATACGAACAGCGTTGGGGGCTGGTCTATGTGGACTACCCGACCCAGCGGCGGGTCCTGAAGCGCAGCGCCCACTGGTACCGCCAGGTCATCCGGGACAACGGCCTGTAGGACCGTCGGCCGGGAAACGGAAAACACCACCGGCACGGCCGGACCGCGTGGGGGCGGTCCGGCCCGGCAGCCGACGGGCACCGTCCTCGTAGCTCCGCACCGGTGCCCCCGGCCGTCCCGCCCCGCGCCGGGTCAGCGGGGCAGGGCCTGCTGGAGTTCCGCGCGCAGCGCCGGGGTCAGCATCTCGCCGGCCTGCTTGGCCAGCCGGGCCATCTCGTAGCCCACCACGCCGATGTCCGCGTCCGCGCCGGCCAGGGTGGCCAGGATCGAACCGTCGCGGATCTGCATCACCAGGAAGTAGCCCCGGCCCATCTCGACCACCGTCTGCTTGACGATGTCCCCGTCGAACATCTGGGCCGCGCCCGCGGTGATGCTCATCAGCCCCGAGGTGACCGCCGCCAACTTGTCCGCGTGGTCCCGGGGCAAGTGCGCCGAGATCGCCACCAGCAGACCGTCCGAGGAGACCACCACCGCGTGCGCCACCCCGGGCACCCGCTCCGCGAACGCGTTGACCAACCAGTTCAGGTCACGCGCCTCCTGGCTCAGTGTCATCACTGTCGTCCTCCTTCGCTGCGCACACCCGGCGGCAAGATTAACTCGGTGGTCTCCTCGGCCTCGGCACGGCGCACGCCGCTGTAGAGCCGCGACAGCATCCCGCCCACCGCCTCCGGGTCCAGGTCCTCGCGCACCCGCGCCGACGATGGCCGGGCCGGCTCGGTCACCGAGGTCAACTGGGCCATCGGCACCCGCACCGGCAATCCCCGGTCGTTGGTGCCGCCGGTCACCGGGATGAGCGGCGGTGCCGGTGTGCTCTTCCCCCGCGACACCGGCGAGGACGGGGCCGGCCCCTGCCGGGACCACCAACCGCCACCCTCGTCGGCCGGGGCGGGGGCCACCGGTGCCAGCACGTCCGCGGCGCGAACCGGCAGGGTGGCCGGCAGCCCGGGCCGCTGGTCCGGCACCCCCGGCCACTGTTGCGGGGGCCGCCCCGCCACCGGCAGGTCGGCCGGGCCGACCGGCCCGGACTGACGCGCCGCCTCGACGCGGCGGGGCACCGGGTCGACCGGGGCGAAGGTGGTGAGGGCCCGCTGCCCGGCGGGCGCGTCCAGCTCCACCGCCGGAGCCGGCGCGAGCAGGGTCGCCGGCAGCGCGATCCGCGCCACCAGACCCTGCCCCGCAGCCGTCAGCCGCACCCCGACGCCGTGCCGTGCGGCCAGGTGGCTGACCACGAAGTGACCCATCCGCTCGATGGCCGCCACGTCCGCCGCCGGCGGCGCCGCCAGCACCGCGTTGGCCTGCGCCAACGCCGTCGGGCTCATGCCGAGGCCGGCATCGGCGATCTCCACCACCGCACCACCGCCCTCGGCCCGCGCGGTCACCTGGACCGCGGTGTCCGGCCGGGAGAAGGCGGTCGCGTTCTCCAGCAGCTCCGCCATCAGGTGCACCAGCTCGCCGACGGCGTGCCCGACCACGTACAGGTCGGCCACCGACTCGTGGCGGACCCGCTGGTACTGCTCGATCTCGGCACTGGCGGCGAGCAGCACCGCGCCCAACCGCACCGGTCGGTTCCACCGGCGGGTGGACTCGGTGCCGGCCAGCACCAGCAGGCTCTCGTCGTTACGGCGCATCCGCGCGGCCAGGTGGTCCAGTTTGAACAGGTTCTCCAACTGGTCCGGGTCGGCCTCCTCCCGTTCCAGGTCGTCGAGCAGCTCCAGCTGCCGCTCCACCAGCACCTGACTGCGTCGGGCCAGGTTCACGAACATCGCGTTGACGGTACGGCGGGTCTCCGCCTGCTCCACCGCCACGCTGACCGCGCTGCGGTGCACCGCCACGAACGCCTCGGCCAGCTCGCCGATCTCGTCGAGCGACCGGACCACGGCGGGCGGCACGTCGATCTCCGGCACCCCACCGTCGACGGCACGCAACCGGTCCAGGGCGTGCGGCAGCTCGACCTGGGCGATCCGCAGGGCCTGGTCACGCAGCCGCTGCATCGAGTTCGCAATCGACCGGCCGATCAGCACGGCGAGCAGCACCGCCAGGGCGAGCACCACCACGATGCCACCGAGCACCAGCAGGGTGGTGCGCAGCTGAGCGCCGCTGACCTCGTCGGCCCGGACCACCGCGTCGTCGAGCACCCGGGTCTCCAACTGCCGCAGCAGCGCCTGCCGCTGCTCGCTGGCCGTCCACCACTGGTTCGCGGGCAGCACCGCAGGCAGTGCGGTGCTGCCGGTCGCGATGCTCTTCTCCTCCAACCGGGTGGCGTCGACGAACGCCCCCTCGCGGGAGGTCCCGTCGTACGCCTGGATCTGGGCGGCGGTCGCGGCGACCCGGAACGCGCCCAACGCGGCCAGCTGCTGGGCCCGCAGGTCGGTCAGGTTCACCTGGTCCTCCAGGCCGTACCGGCCGGCCCGGCCGGCGGCGTACAGCTGGCCCCGGATCCGCGACGACAGCTCCTTGACCCGGGCCAGCTGCACGTAACGCAGCACCACATCGGTCAGCTCCGGCCGGTCCGGCCCGGGGTCGGGCTCGGCGAGCAACCCGAGCAGCGCCTCCACCGCCCGGTGGTAGTTACCGAGGATGGTCTCGCTGCTCAGCACCGCCGGCGGCACCGCCGCCCGGATGTAGACCACCTGGTCGTACGCCTCCAGCGCCTCCGCGTAGGCGACCTGCCAGGCGGCGTCGGAGTCGGCCAGCGGGCCGGCCGCCTCGCGCAGCGCGCCGATGGCCGTGTCGGTGGCGGAGTGCAGCGGCCGCAGGGCGAGCAGTGCGGCGTCCCGGTCGGCGGAGTTGCCCGCGCGGCGCAGCGCCGCCAGTTCACCGGCGGTGCGGTCCCGTTCCTGCTGGAGGCGGTCCACCGCCGTGGTGATCTGCTGGCCGATGCCGACCTGCCGGGCAAAGTCGTTCAGCGCGGTGGTCCGCCCGACCAGGCCGGTGGCCTGCACCCCGGCCAGCACCAGGAAGGCCACCGACGGGATGACCAGGACGGTGGCGAGCTTGGTCCGCATCCGCCAGTCCCGCAGCCGCAACGGCGAGCGTCGTCGATGCGGCACGACCCGCTCGTCGAGCCGGTTCCGACCCGGCGACTCCGCGCTCGGTGTCGGGTCGGGACCTGCGTCCACGTCGCCTCCTCGGTCCCCGTCCCCACGACGGGGGGCCCGGTCCATCCAACCAGGCCAGACACCAGTGTCAACGGGTCGACGGGGCATCCGACCGGGCGGACGTGCCGGACCCGGCGGTCGAGGTCGGCAAGGGGTCCTCCTCCGTACGGCCGGTGCCGGCGAGCCGGTCCGCATCGGGCACCCGACCCAGGGCGACCAGCGCGGCGCCGGTGGCCCCGATCTCCCGCTCCGCGCGGTGCCGGACCGGTCGCGGCGCGAGCGCCGCGGCGAACGCCGTACGCCACCACGCGGAGGCGGTCACCGCTCCCCCACCGAGCACCACCTCGACCGGGGAGTCGACACCGGACTCCAGCACGGCGAGGTCGTCGGCGACCATCCGGCACAACCCGGTCATCAGGCCGGCGAGGATGTCCACCCCGGTGCTGGAGAAGCTGAGCCCGCGCAGCTCACCGGAGCCGGCCGGGGTCAGACCGGGGGGCCGGTCCCCGCCCAGCCGTGGGTTCACGGAGAGCAGACCGTCCGGGGACAACCGGGCCAACGCCGCGTCGAGGTCGGCCCCCTCGGGTAGCCGCAGTTCCCGGTTGGCCCAGGCGAACAGGTTGCCCCCGGACGAGTACGCCGCGCCGGTCACCACGTACTCGTGGTCCACCCGGTAGCGCCACAGCGAGGCGGGCAGGGGCGGCAACGCCGTGGCGGCCGGAACCCGCTGGACCAGCCGTACCGCGGCCGACGTGCCGACGGTGACCGCCGCCCGGCGGGGGTCCACGCACCCGGAGCCGACGTTGGAGGCGGCCCCGTCACCGACCGGGGCGGCCCAGTCCGCCTCGGCGAGTTGCGGCCACCGCCGGGCGTGCGCGGACCGCAACCGGCCGTGCCAGTCCATCGGGGCCAGCTCGGGAAGCTCGCCCGGCCGGACTCCGGCCAACGCGACGGCCTCGGCGTCCCAGTCGAGCCGACGCAGGTCGAGCAGGCCGGTGCCGGAGGCCATCGACACCGACATCGGCGCGCTGTCGAGCAACTGGCCGAGGACGTACTCGACCAGGCCGGCGAACCGGGTCACCCCGGTCGTCCGGTCCCGCAGCCAGGGCAGCCGCACCGACCAGTAGCAGCGGTGCCACCACGCTCCGGTACGGCCGTGGAAGTCCTCGGGATCGGCCGGGCCGGTCGCGCCGGTGGCGGGTGCGGGCCGGGTGTCCAGCCAGGTCAGCACCGGGCCGAGCGGGTCACCGGCCCGGTCCAGGGGCAGCACCGAGTGCCACTGCGCGCAGACCGCGACCAGCCGGACGTCGCGCAGGTGACCGGCGGCGGCCAACTCGTCCAGACACTCGGTCAGGCCGGCCAGGTAGGCGGCGGCGTCCAGGGTGCCGGCACCGTCCTCGGTGACCGACAGGTGCACCCTGCGGCGGGCCAACGCTCCCGGCAGCGGATCGGCGTCGGCGTCGAGCACCAGTCCCCGTACCGAGGAGGTGCCCAGGTCGAGAGCGAGAATGTTCATCGCGGGTCACGCTACCCGGCGCTGCCGGTGGGAACGCCCTTCCCCGCCGCCCGTGCGCCGCCTAGGGTGTCGTTATGCCCGCGCACCTGACCTGCTGGTGGCCCGCCGACCCGGCGGCCATCCCCCGCGCGTAGCTCTCACGCGGCCGCCCCGACGAGGCGGCCGACGGATACCTCCCCGGCACCGGGGCCGCCCGACGAAGCGGCCCGGCCCACGAGGAGAACCCGATGAACCACCCGTACGACCTGCTCGCCGCCGTCGCCGACGGCGGGGACCCCGGCCCGTTCGTCCTGCTCCGCCGCGAGGGCATCGACCACGTCGACCTGTTCACCGGCCCGGTACACGTCGCCGACCGGCTCGCCGACCTGCCGCTGCCCGAGGGCGGTCCCGGCCCCCGGACGCTGGCGCTGGTGCCGTACCGGCAGATCGCCGAACGGGGCTTCGAGTGCGTGGACGACGGTGTCCCGCTGGAGTACCTGACCGTCACCGGGCACGTCGAGCTGCCGCTGGCCGACCTGCTCGCCGCCCTGCCGACCGGGCCGGTGGTCACCGGCGACGCCGCCTTCGACATCGACGACGAGGAGTACGCGCGGGTCGTCGAACGGGTGCTGGCCGAGGAGATCGGTCGGGGTGAGGGGGCGAACTTCGTCATCCACCGCACCCTGCACGCCACGGTGCAGGGCGCCCCGTTGGGTGCCGCGCTGGCGGCGCTGGGCCGGCTGCTGCGCGACGAGCGGGGCGCGTACTGGACGTTCCTGGTGCACACCGGCACCCGGATCCTGGTCGGCGCGAGCCCGGAACGGCACGTCAGCGTCGACGACGGCCTGGTCATGATGAACCCGATCAGCGGCACCTTCCGGCACACCGGGACGGCTGCCGAGCGGGACGGGCTGCTGCGGTTCCTGCGCGACCCGAAGGAGGTCGAGGAGCTGTACATGGTCCTCGACGAGGAGCTGAAGATGATGGCCGGCGTCGCCGAGCACGGCGGGCAGGTGGTCGGGCCGTACCTCAAGGAGATGGCGCACCTGGCGCACACCGAGTACCTGCTGGCCGGTCGGGGCACGAAGGACGTCCGGGAGGTGTTGCGGGAGACCATGTTCGCCCCGACGGTGACCGGCAGCCCGATGCAGAACGCCTGCCGGGTGATCGCCCGGCACGAACGTACCGGCCGGCGCTACTACTCCGGCGTGCTGGCGTTGCTGGGCCGCGACGCCGAGGGCCGGCAGACGTTGGACGCGCCGATCCTGATCAGGACCGCCGAGATCTCCCCCGCCGGGCAGCTGCGGGTGCCGGTCGGGGCGACCCTGGTCCGCCACTCCACCGCCGCCGGCGAGGTCGCCGAGACGCACGCCAAGGCCGCCGGGGTGCTCGCCGCGCTGGGGCTGGGCCCGCAGGCGGCGGCCGTCGGCCCGTACCCGCCGGTGCGGTTGGCCGACGACCCGGAGATCCGCGCCGTGCTCGCCGCCCGCAACGCCCCGCTGGCCCGGTTCTGGCTCGACCAGCGGGTGCCCGGCGCGACGGTGCTGCCCGGGGCGACCGGCCGGCGGGCGCTGGTGGTCGACGGGGAGGACACCTTCACCGGGATGCTCGCCCACCAGTTGCGGGCGTCGGGCCTGACGGTGGACGTCCGGCCGTGGCACACCCCCGGCCAGGACGAGGGGTACGACCTGGTGGTCGTCGGCCCCGGGCCGGGTGACCCCGGCGCGGTCGACGAACCGAAGATGGCGGCCCTGCGCGGGCTGCTGACCCGACGGCTCGACGCGGGCCGGCCCACCCTGGCGGTGTGCCTGGGTCACCAACTGCTCAGCGGGCTGCTGGGGTTGACGCTGCACCGCCGCACCGCCCCCTACCAGGGGCTGCAACGAGAGGTGTCGCTGTTCGGGGTGCCGCGTCGGGTGGGTTTCTACTCGACGTTCACGGCGCGGGCGGCCACCGACCGGATCGGCTCGCCGTACGGACCGGTGGAGTTGGCCCGGGACCCGCAGGACGGGTCGGTGCACGCGCTGCGCGGGCCGACCTTCGCCGGGGTGCAGTTCCACCCGGAGTCGGTGCTCAGCCGGGACGGCCTGGCGGTGCTGGCCGAGTTGCTGGGGCAGTTGCTGGCCCGGCCGGCGGTGACGGCGCATGGTGATCCGGTGAGCGGGTAGCAGGGCGGTGGCCGGTGGACCGGACGGGTCGAGAGCCCCCGTCCGGTCCACCGGTCACCCGCCGGGCCGGTGCGGTCCGGCGGCCCGGTGTGGTCCGGCGGCTCAGCCGGCGAGGCCGCGCTTGACGGCGGCGCCGATCCGGACCGCCCGCTTGGCGGTCAGCGCGGTGGCCGCGAGCGCCACATGATCCGGGGCGACCTCGCCGTTGTTGCTGGTGTGCGAGGCACCGTACGGGTTGCCGGCGACGAACTGGCTCGGGTCGGTGTAACCAGGGGTGACCACCACACCACCCCAGTGGTAGAAGATCGTGAACAGCGACAGCAGGGTCGACTCCTGGCCGCCGTGCGAGGTCGCGGTGGAGGTGAAGCCGCTGTAGACCTTGTCGGCCAGCGCCCCGTTGGCCCAGAGCGGGCCGGTGGTGTCGATGAACTGCTTGAGCTGGGCGGCGATCATGCCGTACCGGGTGGGACTACCGAAGATCACCACGTCGGCCCAGGCCAGATCGTCGATCTCGGCCTCCATCACGTCCTGGGTCTCCAGCCGGTGCGCCTGCCAGCCCGCGTTGGAGCGGATCGCCTCGTCGGGCGCCAACTCCCGCACCTTGCGCAGGCGTACCTCGGCCCCCGCCTCCCCGGCGGCCTCGCACGCCGCCTGCGCCATCTGGTAGGTGATGCCGGTCGCGCTGTAGTAGATGACCGCTACCTTGACCTGGCCGTCCATCGTCTGTGTCCTCCTCGGTTCGGGTCAGCTCCGGCGACTACCCGCCGGTTGCCGGGTCAAACGTTCCGCCGTGGCATGATCCGGACATGCAGCTGCGCGCCGCCACCGCCGAGGACTGGCCGGCGATCTGGCCCTTCCTGCGGGAGATCGTCGCTGCCGGGCAGACGTACACCTGGCCGCGCGACGTCAGCGCGGACGACGCCCGCCGGCGGTGGCTGGTCGCCCCGCCCGGTCGGACGGTGGTCGCGGTGGACGACGACGGGACGGTGCTGGGGACGGCGAAGCTGGTCGCCAACCAGGAGGGGCCGGGCGACCACATGGCCAACGCCAGCTTCATGGTCGCGCCGACGGCGGCGGGTCGCGGCGTCGGCCGGGCCCTCGGGGTGTACGTGCTGGAGCTGGCCCGGGGCGACGGCTACCGGGCGATGCAGTTCAACGCGGTGGTGGCCAGCAACACCCGGGCGGTGGCGCTGTGGGAGTCGTTGGGATTCGCGGTGGTCGGCCGGGTGCCGGAGGGTTTCCGCCATCCCGACCTCGGCCTGGTCGACCTGCTGGTGATGCACCGCCGGCTCGACTGACCGGCCGCCGATCCCGAGAGTTTCGACCGCAGCTCAAGTTTTCCGCAAGTTCCGCCCGGGAACGCTCCCACGCCCGGGCCGGAACGCGATCCTGGGGGGCACGGATGCCGGGGGTGGAGACCACCTTCGGTAGCCGGGGGGACCTGCACGGGGGATCGCGCTCCGCCGGTTCGGCAACCGGCGTAGCGCGATCAGGGGTGCCCACCCCGGCCGTGGCCACCGGTTCGGGCCCGGCGTGACCGCCGGTGTCGGGGGACGCTCCTATGCTGACCGCGTGGTGGAGCTGACCGGTGGCGAGGCGCTGACGTTGCGGATGACCGCACTGGCGCTGCGGGAACATCCGACCGGCCGCCCGGTGGACGTCGCCGGGGTGGTGGAGTGGTTCGGGGCCATGCAGGCCCAGGACGCGGCGAGCGGCCTGTGGTCGCTGGGGCTGCGGCTGCCCGGCCGCACCGAGGCCGACGTGCGGGCCGCCCTGGAGCGGCGCGAGGCGCTGCGTACCTGGCCGATGCGCGGCACCGTGCACCTGGTGCCCTGCCGGGACGCCCGCTGGATGCTGGAGCTGACCGGCGTACGGGCACTGGCCGGGGCACCGGCCCGCCGGGCCGTGATCGGGCTGACCGAGGCCGAGGCCGACCGGGCCGCCGACGTGCTCGGCGCGGCGCTGGCCGGCGGCGGCCGGCTGACCCGCGCCCAGTGTCTGGCCGCGCTCACCGCCGCCGGCATCGACGTCACCGGTCAGCGCGGCTACCACCTGCTCTGGTACGCCAGCCAGCGGGGCGTCACCTGCATCACCCCGCACGTGGGCACCGAGCAGACCTTCGCGCTGCTCGACGAGTGGGCCCCCGATCCGCACCGGCCCGAGCGGGACGAGGCGCTGGGCATCCTGGCCCGCCGGTACTTCCGCAGTCACGGGCCGACGACCCGGCAGGACTTCACCGGCTGGACGGGGCTGACCGCCGCCGACGCGAAACGCGCCGTCGCGGTCGCCACCGACGCCGGACAGTTGGCCCGGGTGCAGGTCGACGGGGTGGAGTCGTATCTCGACCCGACGTTGCTCGACGCGCCCCGCCTGCCGGTGGACGACGTGCACGTGCTGCCCGGCTTCGACGAATACCTGTTGGGCTTCAAGGACCGCGCCCTGATGGTCGACCCGGCACACATGTCGGCGGTGATCCCCGGCGGCAACGGGGTCTTCCAGTCCACCGTGGTACGCGGCGGCCGGGTGATCGGCACCTGGAAGCGCCGCCTCGCCCGGACCAGGGTCACCGTGACGGTGCAGCCGCTGGTCACGCTGGACCCGTCGACCAGGCAGCGGGTCGAGGCGGCGTGGGAAGGCTACGCCCGCTTCCTCGCCCTGCCGCTGCACTTCTCCTGGTAGCCCGCCTCCCGCAGCGGCCGGGACTTGACAGACGTCGTACGTCACACGAATATGAACATCGATATATGCACTGATTCCGCGTCCCGTCCGGAGGGTCGAGATGACACCGGACCGGTCGACGTCTGCGCCCGCCGCTTCGACCACCGTCCCATGCTGACGTCGATGCTTCGGTGACGCCTTCGCGTCCGGTCGGGTGGCTCAGGTAGTGCTCTGGCGTCACACCCCCGAACCGGATGACGGCCTCCCGTAAGGAGACGACCCTGTGCCACCTCGCAAACGCTCGGCCCCATTAATCGGGACGATCCTGGCCGCCCTGGTCCTGGTCGCCGTCGGCGCGAACGTCATCACGAACGCGCCACCGGCCGCAGCGGCCACCACTGCCGGCTGCGGCAAGGCCCCGGGGCTGAACAGCGGCACCCACACCATCCAGAGTGGCGGCAAGAGCCGCAGCTTCATCCTCCGGCTCCCCGACAGCTACAACAACACCTACCCGCACCGGTTGGCCTTCGGATTCCACTGGCTGGGGGGCACCGCCAGTGCCGTCGCCTCGGGCGGAACCGACGGCTACCCCTGGGCCTACTACGGCATGCTGTCGCAGTCGAACAACACCACGATCTTCGTCGCCCCACAGGGCATCAACAACGGCTGGGCCAACACCAACGGTGAGGACGTCACCTTCACCGACGACATGATCCGCATGATCGACAACGCACTCTGCGTCGACACGACACAACGCTTCTCGGTCGGGTTCAGCTACGGCGGCGCGATGAGCTACTCGTTGGCGTGTTCCCGGCCGACGGTGTTCCGTGCGGTCGCGGCCATCGCCGCCCCCGGAACGATCAGTGGCTGCAGTGGCGGGACCCAGCCCGTGGCGTACCTGGGCATTCACGGGATCAGCGACAACATTCAGAGCGGCCGGTCACTACGCGACAGGTGGCTCAGGAACAACGGTTGCGCTGCGCAGAACGCCCCCGAGCCCGCGCGGGGCAGCCTGACCCACATCATCACCGCCTACTCGTGCCGGGCCGGCTACCCGGTGGTCTGGGCCCCGTTCGACGGCGGCCACCAGCAGGGTCCGGTGGACGGTTGTGCCGGCTGTGAGAGCGGCGCGCGAAGCTGGGTCAAGCCTGAGGTGTGGCGGTTCTTCACCCAGTTCGGATCGACCCCGCCGACCACCACGCCGCCGACCACGCCGCCGACCACCACGCCGCCGACCACGCCCCCGGCCGGCCAGGCGAACGTCATGATCGCGGGTAGCCAGTCGAACCGTTGCATCGACGTCGCCAACTCCAGCACGAGCAACGGCGCCCGGTTGCAGCTGTGGGACTGCCACGGCAACAGCAACCAGCGCTGGACCCATACCACCAACCGCACCCTGACCGTCTACGGCAACAAGTGCCTGGACGCCAGCGGGTCGGGCACCAGCAACGGCACCGTCGTCCACATCTGGGACTGCAACGGCGGCGCGAACCAGCAGTGGAACCGGAACAGCAACGGGACCATCACCTCCGCCCAGTCGGGACTCTGCCTGGACGCCGTCGGCGCCGGCACCGCCAACGGGACGCAACTCAACCTGTGGGCGTGCAACGGAGGCGGCAACCAGCAATGGGCTATCCGTAGCTGACGGTCCGACAACCCCGTGCCACCACGGCACGATGCCGACGCGGGGTGGCGGTCGTATCCTCCGGCCGCCACCCCGCCGGACCGTGTCGCACCGGCCCCCGGCGGGCGGGTCGTCACCGCCCCGGTCGACCGCGCACCCGGCGGATCAGTCGCCGAGCGTGCCGGCTGACCGGCCCTCGTGCAGGGTGAGGTTCCGCCCGGACGACGGGTCGAACAGGTGGATCTTCTCCAGGTTGAACCAGACCCGCCGGTCCTCCCCCTCCTGCACCGGCGACTCGGCCGACAACCGGGTCACCAGGTTGCCCCCGCCGCCACTGAAGTCGGCACCGGCGTCGGCGGCCAACTCCTCCAACTCGGCGGCGCTGGCCCGCTGCCCCTCCACGGTGAAGTAGACGTACTTGTCGGAGCCCATCGACTCGACGATGTCGGCCGGCGCGGTGAACTCCATGCCCCGGGCCCGCGCCTCGTCGTCGATCAGCTCGGCGTCCTCGAAGTGCTCCGGCCGGATGCCGAGGATCAGCTCCCGGGGCGCGTCGGCCCCCTCCAACTCGCGGCGGATCCGGTCGCCGATCGGCACGTCGCCCAGGGCGGTACGCAGCTTTCCGTCCTCCACGGCGGCGTGCAGGAAGTTCATCGACGGCGAGCCGATGAACCCCGCCACGAAGAGGTTGCGGGGGTGGTCGTACAGCTCCTGGGGCGGGCCGACCTGCTGGATCGCGCCGCCCCGCATGATCACCACGCGGTCGCCGAGGGTCATCGCCTCGGTCTGGTCGTGGGTCACGTAGACGGTCGTGGTGCCGAGCTTCTTCTGCAACCGGGACACCACCGTGCGCATCTGCACCCGCAGCTTGGCGTCCAGGTTGGACAGCGGCTCGTCCATCAGGAACGCCTTGGGCTGCCGGACGATCGCCCGGCCCATCGCCACCCGCTGGCGCTGCCCACCGGAGAGGTTCGCCGGCTTGCGGTCCAGCAGCGGGGTCAGCTCCAGCACCTTCGCCGCCTCGTCCACCTTCTGGTCGATGGTCGCCTTGTCCAGCTTGGCCAGCCGCAGCGGGAACGCCATGTTCTCCCGGACGGTCATGTTCGGGTAGAGCGCGTACGACTGGAACACCATCGCGATGTCCCGGTCCCGGGGTGCCTTGTCGTTGACCCGCTGCCCGCCGATGCGCAGCTCACCGGAGCTGATGTCCTCCAGCCCGGCGATCATGTTGAGAGTGGTGGACTTCCCGCAGCCGGACGGGCCGACCAGGATGACGAACTCGCCGTCGGCGATCTCCAGGTCGACGTCCTGCACCGCGACGGTGCCGTCGGGGAAGCTCTTGCTCACCTTGTCCAGCACGATGTCAGCCATTTTGTCACCTATCCCTTGACTGCGCCGGAGGTCAGACCGGAGACGATGCGGCGCTGGAAGAAGAGCACGAACAGGATGATCGGAATGGTGATCACCACGGCGGCGGCACAGATCGCCCCGGTGGGGTCCTCGAACTGCGACTCACCGGTGAAGAACGACAGGGCCACCGGCACCGTACGGGCCCGCTCGGTCGAGGTGAGCGTGATGGCGAACAGGAAGTCGTTCCAGCAGAAGATGAAGACCAGGATCGCCGTGGTGAACAGGCCCGGGGCGGCCAGCGGGGCGATGACCCGCCGGAACGCCTGCGCCTGGGTCGCGCCGTCCATCTTCGCGGCCTTCTCCAGGTCCCACGGGATCTGCTTGAAGAACGCCGACAGCGTGTAGATCGCCAGCGGCAGCGCGAAGGTGATGTACGGCAGGATCAGCCCCGGCCAGGTGTCGAAGAGGCCGAGTTGCCGCTCGATCTCGAACAGCGGCGACACCAGCGACACCTGCGGGAACATCGCGATCAGCAGGGACACCCCGACCAGCAGGCGCTTGCCGGGGAAGTCCAGCCGACTGATCGCGTACGCGGCCATCGCGCCGAGCACCACCGCGATGAGCGTGGCGATCAGGGCGATGCCGATCGAGTTGACCAGGGCCCGGACGAACTGGTCGGTGTCGAAGATGCTCTTGTAGTTGTCGAGCGTCCACTCCCTCGGCCAGAACTTGCCGTCGGTCAGGGTGGCCGGGGTCTTGAACGACAGGGAGGCGATCCAGAGCACCGGGACCAGGGCGAAGACGACCACGATGACGTCGATCAGGCCCCAGCGCAGCTTCGCCCGGGTGGTGGTGTCGGCCATGTCAGCGCCTCTCCCCGTCGTCGCTGCCCGGGGCAGCGGTGCCGAACAGCTTCACGAAGACGAACGCGATGATCGCCACCGTGATGAAGATCAGCACGGACATCGTGGAGCCGATGCCGAGGTTGAGCCCCCGGATCAGGTTGTTGTAGGCGAGCATCGACACCGACGAGGTCTCGTTGCCGCCGTTGGTGAGCACGAAGATGTTGTCGAAGACCCGGAACGCATCCAGGGTGCGGAACAGCAGGGCGACCAGGATCGCCGGCTTCATCACCGGCAGCATCACCTTGGTGAACCGCTGCCACGCCGTCGCCCCGTCGGTGGAGGCCGCCTTGAGCAGGTCCTCCGGCACCAGCGCCAGCCCGGCCATCAGCAGCAGGGCCATGAACGGGGTGGTCTTCCAGATCTCGGCCAGCATGATGATCGCCAGCGAGCTGGCCCGCTCGGTCAGCGGCGCGCTGCCGTCGAAGAGGTTGGCCAGGTAGCCGGTGCCGGGCGTCCAGGCGTACCGCCAGGAGAACGCGGCGACGACCGTGACGATGCCGTAGGGGATCAGCGCGGCGGTGCGGACGATGCCCCGGCCGACCAGCGTGCGGTGCATGACCAGGGCCAACCCCATGCCCAGCACCAGCTCCACCACGACGGTGACCACCGTGATCAGCATCGTCACCCCGAACGCGGTCCACCAGAACTCGTTGCTCAGCACGGTGACGTAGTTCTCCAGCCCGATGAACTTGCGCTCGTCGGGAAAGCGCAGGTCGAAGCGCTGCAACGACAGCCAGACCGAATAGATGATCGGGTACGCGGTGACCAGCACCATGACCAGCGCGGCCGGGGCGCAGAGCAGCCAGCCCAGTTTCCGTTCGGCCTTCTTGTTCTCGCTCAACGGGGCACGCCGGCTCACGGCAGGACCCCCTTGGACTGGAGCGCGTCGGAGATCGCCTCACGCAGCTCCTTGGCGGTCTGCTCCGGCTTGATCGCCGACGGCGGCGACAGGATCGCCGACATCACCGTGGAGATGCTCTGGTACGCGGGGGTCAGCGGCCGGACCGCCGGCTCCTTCAACTCCTCCAGGATGGTCTCCTTCATCGGGTACGCCTCGTCCATCTCCGGGTCGTCGTAGACCGCCTCGATGGTCGGTGGCACCCCGTCGTTGATCGCGGAGAACTTCTGGTTCTTGGCGTCCCGGAGGCACTTCGCCGCCTCGAAGGACTCCGTCGGGTGCTTGGAGTAGGCGCTGACCGCCATGTTGACCCCACCGATGGTGACCTTGCTGGGGGTGTCGGCGTCGATGCCGGGCACCCGGGCCCACTTGACCTTCTTGGCCAGTTCCGGGTCCGCCTCCTGCAACGCCGGGTAGACGAACGGCCAGTTGACCTGGAACGCGCCGTTGCCGGACTGGAAGTCCAGCCGGACCGGATCCTCGGTGGAGTTGCTGAACGACGGCGACGTCACGCCCGACGTGGCGAACCGCTGGAGCTGGTCGAGGGCCTTCACCGTGCCGGAGTCCATCACGGCCTTCTTGCCGTCGTCGCTGAGGATCTTGCCGCCGGCGCTCTCGGCCAGGGTGTTGTAGAGCACCACCAGGCCCTCGTACTGCGCGCCCATGGTGAGCACCCGGTAGGGCTTGCCCTGCCCCTTGAGGTCCTTGGCTGCGGTGATCATGTCGTCCCAGGTCTTCGGAGCCTCCGGGACCAGGTCACTGCGGTACCAGAGCAGCTGCACGTTGGTGTTCTTCGGCGCCGCGTAGAGCTTGTCCTCGTACCGGGCGGTGTCCAGCGGGCCCGCCAGGGTGCCCTGCTCCACCTCGCTCTTGTCCTGACCGGTCCACTCCCGGATCCACTTCGCGCTGGCGAACTCCTGGGTCCAGGTGACGTCGAGGCCGAGCACGTCCATCCCGGTGTCCTCGGCGGCCAACCGGCGGACCAACTGCACCCGCTGGTCGTCGGCCTGCCGGGGCAGCACCCGGTAGGTGATCTTGTAGCGGCCCTCGGCCCGGGTGTTGCAGTCGTCGACCACCTTCTGCAGGTTCTGCTCGGGCGGGTAGTACAGGTTGATCGTGGGCGTACCTCCGCCACCGTCGTCGGTGCCGCACGCGGCCAGCGGCGCGACGAGTGCCAGCGCGGCAACGGCCGCCCCGGCCCGGACAGCCGGCCGACACCGGTGTCGGGCCGTTCCGGGGTCCGTCATCACCCTCCCCCTCTCTTCGGTGAAAACCGGGGAGGTCACCCGCGCCCCGGTGCACGGCGAGCCGGTACCGGGCCGGTGAAGTGCGGAAACGTGCCCGCCCGGCCGCTCCGTGCGCCTACACTGCCCGACCTGCGAAGCCGCGAAACCTGCCGGTGACCAGCGTCCGGACCGGTGGGCCGACCCGCACCGGAGGTGACACCGCCGATGCCCGACTCATGCCCTTCACCACCGGTTTGCACGAGTCGACCTCGGGCCCCATGGTGCCACCGGCCCGCCCGGTTCATGCCTGAACGCGCCGCTCGAGGCGGGTGCGCCGCTCGAGGCGGACGCTTCGGTCGAGCCGGCCGCGTCGGTCGAGCCAGGGGCGCCGTTCGAGGCGGGTGCGACCGGGTGCGCGGTTCAGCCCCGGGCTCGTGCCCAGGACAGGAAGCGTTCGGTCATCCGGGCCGGTGGGTGTTCCGGGTGCAGTTGGCCGAGCTGGTTCGTCGCCTCGTACATCAGGGTGCCGAGGTAGACGAGCAGCCCCGTGCGGTCCGTGCGGTACTCGGTGAGCAGGGCGAGCTTGGCCGGCTGGCAGGGCCACTCCCGGCCACAGTTGCGGCACCGCCACAGTGGGCGCATGGCGACGTGCGGGACAGGCGGTCGGACCACCATCACCGCCACCTCCTCGAATCATGGGCGCGTTCGGCGGGGTCGGCCCCGGCCGTCTCGACCCGGGGCCGACGATCCGCGTCACCACACCGATCTGGGGACTGGAAGGGGCCGCTCCCGCACGGGGGATCGGGAGCGGCCCCGGGCAGGGCCCGCTGTCGCCCTCCCCGGCTGCCAGCGGGCCCGCCACGGGTGACAGTCTGCTGATCGGACCACTACTGTCGATACACGCTCACGTCATCTGCGCAGCTCAGCGGAGTGGGTGAGCGACCACGACAGACCCGCCGGTCCACGGTGGGCAGAGACCGGGGGTGTGATGGGGACAGCTACCGATTACGTGTTGGAGGAGTTACGCCTGTTCCGGGCGGCGCTCGGGCTCAGCCAGGACGACTTCGGCAAGGGCATCGGCTACTCGGGGTCGCACGTCAGCTCGGTGGAGACCGGCGGCCGGGCACCCACCAAGGAGTTCATGAAGGCGGTCGACGGCCACCACCAGACCGGCGGGCGTTTCCAACGGATGCTGGAGCGGCTGGGCCGGCTTGACGCCGAGCCGGCCTGGCTCCGGGAGTGGATCGAGTTCGAGCGGGAGGCGACCACCCTGCGCTGGTTCGAGCTGGCGTACGTGCCAGGGCTGCTCCAGACCGAGCGGTACGCCCGCGCGACGCTGGCCGGCGGCCGGTTCGCCCCGGAGGACGTCGACCGGATCGTGGCGTCCCGGCTCGAACGGCAGGCGATCCTGCGGCGGGAGCGCCCCCCGCAGCTCATCTGCGTGATCGACGAGACGGTGCTCCGCCGGCCGGTGCTCGACCAGCCGGGGCTGATGATCGAGCAGTGCGAGCACCTGGCCCGGTTGACCGCCGAGGAGCACATCCAGGTGCACATCGTGCCGACCGATGCCGGCATGTACCTGGGGCTGGCCGGGCAGTTCATCATCGCCGAGATGCCCGACGGCGAACGGGTGGCCCATGCGGACAACCAGCTCACCGCGCAGATCGTCGATACGCCAACCGATGTCGCTACGCTGGCCAGGACGTGGGAGATCGTGCGGAACGAGGCGCTCCCCCGCCGGCAGTCAATCGAGCTGATCAAGGAAGTGGCGAAGTCATGGACATGATGACCCCGCAGTGGCGGAAGTCGACCAGGTCCGGCGGCAACGGCGGGTCTTGCGTCGAGGTCGCCGACAACCTGCCCGGCCGGGTGCTGGTGCGCGACACCAAAGACCGCGACGGCGGCACCCTCCACTTCGACCGTACGGCCTGGACCGCATTCGTCGGTTACGCCAAGCAGCACTGACGCGGCTCACCGACCAGGCTCCATCGCGCAGCCGAAAGCCTGAACGGCCCGACCAGCCTCCATCGCGAAGCCGAGAGCCTGAGCGGCCCGACCAGCCTCCACCGCAAGACCCAAGTCTGAGCGACCCGACCAGGTTCCACCGTAAGACCGAATCTGAGCGACCCGACCAGGTTCCACCGCGCAGCCGGGAGCCTGGTCGGGCCCGGTCGCCTCTCACCCCCGCTCCGGCCCGTCGCACAGGGCGACGGTCGTCGATGATCAACGAGGCTTCACTCGGCAGCGGCGCTCGGCAGGAGCGCAATCTCGGGACAGCGACACGGAGGCGATCGGGGCGTCAATCGCCTCGGCCGTCAGCGTGCCGCCGGCAGGTGTCGCCCGCACGTACATCTCGACCCGGAGCGGTACGCCCGACGCGACTGCGGCGTTGGCCGACCGCCCCACGCCCCACGTCGCGGTATGCAAAGCCCCGCCCCATGATCGGATTGCCGAAAAGGAGACGACACGCCGGGGAAAGTACATCGAACGGCAATCTGATCTTGAGGCTCCCGCAGTGCCGCCCAGCCAGGCGTATGCAGCGGAGCCGGGCGACGGGTACGCAGCCGAGCCGGACGGCCAGAACGGGCCGGAACGGGACGCTCAGCACCGCCGGGCGGGACGCTCAGCAGAGGCGGGCGGGTAGCTCGCCCCACACGCCCAGCCTTTCGTGAAGATCGACTCAGTTGAGGCGATACAGCGGTATCGAGGTGCGGTGAACACCGCAACATCGACCCCGTGGAGTTGATCAACCAAGCGCTCCGCCGGCCAGCCGCCATGCCCCGTCGGGCACCGTGCGTCCCGACGGACACCGTGCGCCCCGGCGGCTCGCCACGACTGTCCGGTCGGCGGGTACGGCGGGGCTATCCCACGTGTGCCGCGTGCACTAGCGTTGATGCACTCACTCCACAGCCAGCGCGTCGCCGTCGTAGTCGATACGCCTCCGGCCGACATCAGCCTGCCCGTTCGGTGGGTTCTCCCGCGAACTCCCACTGCGCGTCCACCGGTTGGGCAGGATCGTCCTCAACGAGGAGGTGCTCCGTGGTGCAGGACACCCGCGCTCTCGCCCTGACGTTCGAGGTGAGCGGCCTGCCACCGGTGAAAACCGAGGCGCTGTCCATCTTCGCTGCCGGCCATCGGCAGGCGACGAGGGTCCGCGCCCTACTCGAAGCGGCCTGCGCCGCGGCCCAGCAGACCGGCTGGACGCCGTTGGCCGGGCCGATCGAGGTCGACCTGATCCTGCGGTGCCCACCCGGGCACCGCACGTCCGACGCCAGCACCCTGCTCGGTGGGGTGTGCGCGGTGCTCCAGGACAAGAAGCGGGTGGCCAACATCGGGCTGGCCCATCTCGGGGTCCTGGTCGACGTCGCCCTCTACGTCGACGACCGGCAGATCCGCCGGCTGTCGTACCGGGAGGAGCCGGCGGAGGACTTCTCGTACCAGGTCCGGGTGGCCGCCGCGCCAACCGTGGTTTGACCGACGCCCGCGGTGGGGTATCGCGGACGCCGACGAAGGGAGCGCCGATGTCGGAGCCACATGTCACGCTCGACCCGAGAGGGCTCGACCCGGTGCAGCAGAAGCTGCGCGGCCCGCTGGAGGATCAGCTGACCTCGGCCCTCCAGGCTGCCACGGACCGGATCCGGGCCAGCTACGCGGGCGAACCTGTCGAACAGGTCTGCCAACGGCTGCTCGACGAGACCCGGTCCGGGCTGCACCCGGACATCGCCGCCGGTTTCCGGCCCGACATGGACGAGTTCTGCCGGGTGGCGGTGGCGATCGTCCGGGACGAGATCTCCTGACCCGGCCGGCGTCGCCCCGCATCGGGTACGGCCCGAACGGGGCTTCGCCCCGGTCCCGGCCGAGTCGCACCCCACCACCGGGACGCACCGCCTCGGCCGAGGCTCCACCCCGGCCGAGGCGCAAAGAACCAGAGAAGAGACTGGTCAACGAGCCGACCGAGGCGCACCGCACCGCTTTCGAGATGCCGGGACGGCCGAGGCTCAGCACACGGCCGGGGCTCAGCGCACGGCCGGGGCTCAGCACACGACCGGGGCTCAGCACACGGCCGGGGCTCAGTAGCGGCCGAGGTTCTGCGCCGGGCAGATCACGATGCGCGGCGACTGCTTCGGGTCCAGCCAGCGCAGCACGGACACCAGGTCGGCGTGCGACATGCTGACGCAGCCGGCGGTCGGACCGCCGCCGGCGGCGCTGAACTCGTGCAGGAAGATGCCGCTGCCGGCGTTGGGCACGGGCTTCGGCACGTTCGGCGGCATGTTGTAGGTGATCACCGCGAAGTGGGTGTAGGCCGGCACCTCCCGCCACAGCGCCTCGCTGAATCCGCCGGGGTTCGTGCTGCTGTGCTGGAAGGTGTTGTAGGCCGCCGAGTTCGGGTTCTCGTTCCACCAGTCGTCGGTGACCACCCGGTGGTACGGGAAGCGCACGCCGGGGTCGACGGCGATGCCGTACATGGTGGGGCCGAACGAGTAGACCCCGGTCGGGGTGGTCGCCACCCCCTCGGTGTGGTTGTCGCTGAACCCCTTCGCGCCCAGCCGGGCGGGCAGCGGGGCCGAGACCGCCACCCAGTGGCCGCCTGCCCGGTGGAACGTCTCCAGGGTGGCGTACGTGGTGGAGTAGCCGGTGCCGGTGACGATGACGACCTGGCGGGTCCCGGCGGGCAGGGTGGTCAGCCGGGAGGCTCGGTTCGGTGGCGGGATCGGCCGCCCGCGACCCGTCGCCGGTGCCGCGCCGGGTGTGGTTTCCATCTGGAAATGATCGCACCACGAACGACACCCCGATGTCCCGACGCTCACCGGGTCCGGTGGGCTGGCGGGCCGGTGGGTCAGGGTCGGGTCCGCAACTCCCCGACCCTGACCGCCAGCCGTCCGGTCCGGCAGCGGTGATCGCCGGTGCGGGCACGACGGGCGGGGCAGGCCGCCCACGTCGGACCCGACACGCGGGCCAGGCCGCCTGCACTCAGCTCCACGGTGCCCCGGCACCGGACTTCGGCGCGTCCCGACCACCCCGAATGGCCACGAACGCCGGCCCAGGTTAGGCACCCGTCGGTGGGCCGGGCAAGCAGGTCGGCGGGGTCGCGGGGGTGATTCCCGCCGGGCCGGAATTGGGGCATCCCGGCGTGACACGGTCAGCCGGACCGGCGCTGTTCGTCCTCAGAAGTGAGCGAGCAGATCCGGGAAGGCGGCCAGCCGGATCACCCCCGTGTCGGCGGGGTCGAGGTCGTCGTCCTCCAGGACCCAGGTGTTCTCGTTGGGGATGAACACCGCCCGCATCCCGGCCGCCCGCGCCGGCAGGATGTCCGACTTCGGGGAGTTGCCGATCATCCAGGCGTCGGCCGGGGCGAAGCCGTGTTCCCGGGCCAGCCACCGGTAGGTGCCGGCGTCCTTCTCGGCCACGATGTGCGCCGCGCCGAAGTGGTGCAGCAGGCCGCAGGCGTCCAGCTTGCGCTGCTGCTCCTCCCGGTCCCCCTTGGTCAGCAGCAGCAGGTCGTAGCGGGTGGCCAGGGCGTCGAGGGTGTCGGCGACCCCGGGCATCAGCTCGACCTGGTGGTTGACCAGCGCCGTGGCCAACGCGTCGAGGTCGCTGCGCTCCCGGTCGGTGACCGGTCGCTCGCGCAGCCGCGCCAGGCACTCCCCCAGGCTGCGCAGGAACACCTTGCTGCCGTAGCCGTGGGCCACCGCGTTGGCCCGCTCGATGTCGTCGAGCACCCCACGGATCTGGACCCGGTCGAGCGTCGGGTGGTCGAGCCAGTCCAGGAAGTCGTCGATCACCCGCTCGAACAGGACGTTGTTCTCCCAGAGCGTGTCGTCGGCGTCGAAGATCAGCATCGTCGCGTTCCCACCCGAAGTCATCCCGGTCCCTCCCGAAGCGTCGCCCCGCCCGGCCGGCGGCGGCCCCGGACACGCTAGTGGCCCGCTCCGCCCGGCACATCCGGGTTGTCCCGGCGCAGGGTCAGGATCAGGTCGGCGACCAGCGCGGTCCACCCGGTCTGGTGCCAGGCCCCGAGCCCGGCCCCGTTGTCGCCGTGGAAATACTCGGGGAAGGCGATCAGGTCCCGCCAGTCGGGATGGGTCTGGAACAGCTGACACGCCCCGTAGATCGGCCGGCGACCCCAGTCGTCCCGGGTGAACAGGGAGATCAGCCGGGCGGAGAGGTCGTCGGCGATCTCGTCCAGGGTGCACTTGCGCCCCGACCGGGTCGGGTACTCCACCTGGAGGTCGTCGCCGAAGAACGCGGCGTAGTCCCGCAGCGCACTGATCAGCAGGAAGTTCGTCGGCATCCAGATCGGGCCGCGCCAGTTGGAGTTGCCGCCGAACAACCCGCTGGTCGACTCGGCCGGCTCATAGCCGACGCAGAACTCCTGCCCGCCGAGGTCGACCGCGAACGGCTTGTCCAGGTGGGCCCGGCTGAGCGTCCGCAGGCCGTAGTCGGAGAGGAACTCCTCGGGGTCGAGCATCCGGGCCAGCAGCCGGACCACCTGTTCCGGGCCGACCATGGACAGCAGCCGCTGCTGGCGGCCGTCCGGGCCGAGCCGGCGGGCCCCGATCACGTCGGCGTACTCGGGGCGTTGGGTGAGGAACCAGCGCAGCCGGGCACCCAACTCGGGCAGGCGTTGCAGGGTCCGCGCGGTGAGCCGGGTGGTGGCCGCCAACGGCAGCAGCCCCACCACCGAACGGACCTTCAGCGGCACCTGGCTGCCGTCGGCGAGCCGCAGCACGTCGTAGAAGAACGCGTCCTCGGCGTCCCACAGGCCCTGCGAGTAACCGGCCGCCGCGATGTACGCGAAGTGTTCGAAGAACTTCGTCGCGGTGTCCACGTACGCCCGGTCGTGTTCGGCCAGCACGATCGCGATGTCCAGCAGGTTGAGGGCGTACATCGCCATCCAGCCGGTGCCGTCGGACTGTTCGAGCACCCCGGCGACCGGCAGCGCCGCCGAGCGGTCGAACGGGCCGACGTTGTCCAGCCCGAGGAAGCCGCCCTCGAACAGGTTGTTGCCGCCGGTGTCCTTGCGGTTGACCCACCAGGTGAAGTTCAGCAGCAGCTTGTGCATCACCCGGGCGAGGAACTCGTGGTCCCGCCCGCCGTCGATCTCGAACACCTTCAACGCCGCCCAGGCGTGCACCGGCGGGTTCACGTCGCCGAACGCCCACTCGTACGCCGGGATCTGGCCGTTGGGGTGCAGGTACCACTCGCGGAGCAGGAGCAGCACCTGCGCCTTGGCGAAGCCCGGGTCGACCCGGGCGATGGTGACGCAGTGGAAGGCCAGGTCCCAGGCGGCGTACCAGGGATATTCCCACGGGTCCGGCATGGAGATCACGTCGAAGCTGGTCATGTGCCACCAGGCGCTGTTGCGCCCGTGCCGGCGACCGGCCGGCGGCGTCGAGCCCGGGTCGCCCTCCAGCCACCGTTTGACGTCGAAGTGGTAGAACTGCTTGCCCCACATCAGCCCGGCGATGGCCTGCCGGGCCACCAGCGTCTCATCGGCGCTGGCCGCCGCCGGGATCACCCCGGCGAAGAAGCGGTTCGCCTCGGCCCGGCGGGCCCACACCACCGCGTCGAACCCCGCGCCCAGCTCCGCCGGGGGCGGTGCGACGGCCGCGGGCGGCGGGGCGGTCCGGGTCAGCCGCAGCCGGATCTGCCGTTGCCCGCCGGCCGGCACGTCCAGCACGTAGTGCAGGGCACCCTTGGTCCCCTCCCGGTCCGGGTTGACGGTGGCCGCGCCGGCCACCACGTGGTCGTTGATCCCGTCCTTCGGGTACGGCGAGCGACCGGCCAGCCCCCACAGCCGCTCGGCGTTGGTGTCGTTGTCGCAGAGCAGCGGGACCGGCTCGCCGTCGCCCTCCAGCAGGATCTGCCCCAGCACCCAGTGCTCGCCGACCAGCCGGCCACCCTCACCGGTCAGCCGGGGCACCCGGTCCGCGCCGGGCGGACCCCAGGCCCAGGTGTTGCGGAACCACAGCGTGGGCAGCACGTGCAGGGTGGCCGCCTCGTCGGCCCGGTTGGCGACGGTGACCAGGATGCACAGGTCGGTCGGGGACGCCTTGGCGTAGTCGACGGTGACCGCCCAGTACCGGTCGTCGTCGAAGATGCCGGTGTCGACCAGCTCGTACTCGTTCTCGTCCCGTCCGCGCAGGGCGTTCACGGCGACCAGTTCGTCGTACGGGAAGGCGGCCTGCGGGTAGTGGTAGCGCCAGCGCATCCAGGAGTGGGTGGGGGTGCTGTCGAGGTACCACCAGTATTCCTTGGCGTCCTCGCCGTGGTTGCCGCCGTCGCCGCCGAGGCCGAACATCCGCTCCTTGAGGATCGGGTCCACCCCGTTCCACAGCGCCAGCGCGAAGCAGAACGTCTGCCGGTCGTCGCAGACGCCCGCCATGCCGTCCTCGTTCCACCGGTAGGCTCTGGACCGCGCGTGGTCGTGGGGGAAGTAGTCCCACGCCGTGCCGTGTTCGCTGTAGTCCTCCCGTACCGTCCCCCACGCCCGCTCGGACAGATAGGGACCCCATGCGCGCCAGTCCTGCTCCCCGGCATCGGCCTGGGCGAGCCGGAGCCGCTCGGCATCGGGGGACGGGGCATCGGAGGGCGATCTGTCGGTGAACACCTGCACATTTTCGACGCCGCCGGGGTACTTGACCACAGCGGCCATTGTCGTCGTGGCGTGTTACACCTCGCCGCCACAGGAGGAAAGAAGTTGATCGAGTTCGGTTTCGGCCCGGGGGTCTGCGGCGAACTGGCCGGCGGGACGACCCGGGAATGGCTGGTCACCGACGGTCTCGGCGGGTACGCCATGGGCACCGTGAGCGGGTTGCGGACCCGCCGCTACCACGGTCTGCTGGTGGTCGCCGGGGAAACGCCGGCCGCCCGCCGGGTGGGACTGGTCAGCCTGGACCCGGCGGTGGTCCTGCCGTCCGGGGCCCGGGTCCGGCTCGGCGCGCACGAGTGGAACTCGGGCGTGGTCGACCCGCGCGGCTACGAGTTCCTGGAACGTTTCGACCTGGTCGACGGGCTGCCGCGCTGGCGGTGGCGCATCGGTGACGTGGTGATCGAGCGGGAGCTGGCCATGACCTACGGCCGGCCCGCCGTGGCGGTGGTGCACCGGCTGGTGGCCGGTGGCCCGGTCCGGCTGGACCTGTCGGCCGCCTGCACCTGGCGCGACGCGCACGGCGAGCGGCGGGCCGACGGCCCGACGCCCCGGGTGGAGCCGGCCGACGGCGGCGCGGTCGTCGAGGGCGCGTACCGCCTCGCCGGCCCGGACTGGACGCCCGAGGGGCAGTGGTGGCTGGGCGTGCACCACCGCGAGGAGGCCGCCCGGGGGTTGCACCCCGACGAGGACCTCTGGTACGCGGGGCGGTTCTCCGGCGCGCTGGACCGGCCCGGGGACACCGTGTCGGTGCTGGCCTGGGCCGGTGACCTGGCCGAGGAGCCACCGCCGGCGACGCAGGTGGTGGCGGCGGCCCGGCAACGGCACCGGGCGGTGGTGGCGGCGGCGAAGCCGGCCGACGCGGTGGACGCGACCCTGGCGCTGGCCGCCGACGCGTTCGTGGTGCGTACCGCCACCGGCCCGGACGTGGTCGCCGGCTATCCGTGGTTCGGGGCCTGGTCCCGGGACACCATGACCTCCTACGAGGGGTTGTTCCTGTGCACCGGGCGGGCCGACGAGGGGCGGGAGTTGCTGCGGGCGTACGCGGCGACGCTGTCGGAGGGGATGCTGGCGAACACCGCCGACACCGGTCGGGTGGAGTACAACACGGTCGACGCGACGCTGTGGTTCCTGCACGCGGTGAGCCGGCACGTCACCGTCACCGGCGACACCGACCTGGGTGACGAGCTGCTGCCGGCGCTGCACGGGGTGGTGCAGGCGCACCTCGCCGGCACCCGGTACGGCATCGCGGTCGACCCGGCCGACGGGCTGATCACCCAGGGCGGCACCCCGGGCACCGCGCTGACCTGGATGGATGCCCGGGTATACGGGGTGCCGGTGACCCCGCGTACCGGCAAGCCGGTCGAGGTCAACGCGTTGTGGATCAACGGGCTGGCCGGGTTGGCCGAGCTGACCGAGCTGACCGGTCAGGACCCGGCCGAGCTGTGGCGGCTGCACCACCGGGCCCGGGACGCGTTCGGCAAGCGGTTCCCCACCCCGGCGGGCTGGCTGCACGACGTGGTGGACGCGCCCGCCCCGGCGTACCCGCTGGGTGGGGCGGCGCACCACGACGACGACCTGCTCCGCCCCAACCAACTGCTCGCCTGGTCGCTGCCGTACGCCCCGTTGGAGCCGGACCCGGTGGCGCTGCGCCGGGTGGCCGCCGGGCTGTTCACCCCGCTGGGCCCGCGCAGCCTCGCCCCCGACTCGCCGGAGTTCACGCCCCGGCACCGGGGTGGCCCGGCGGAGCGGGACGGCGCCTACCACCAGGGGACGGTCTGGCCGTGGCTGGTCGGCCCGTTCGTCGAGGCGTACCGCAGGGCCGGGCTGCCCACCGACGACCTGCTGGCCGGGCTCGTCGGCCACCTGGGTGAGTACGGCCTGGGTTCGGTGAGCGAGACGGCCGACGGCGTCGCGCCGCACGCCGCCACCGGCTGCCCGTTCCAGGCGTGGTCGGTGGCCGAGCTGCTGCGGGTCAGGCGGGCTCGATAGGCAGCCGTTACACACCGGCAACGGCGGCGTCTCCGCTGGTTATCCACCGCTGGGCAGGATGGGCCCTGACCCCGGGCCACAGCGACGACACCCTCATGGTGTCCCCACCGGCGTGCGCCCAGGACACCACCCGAAGGGGGCCGCATGTCACCTGACGCCGACGTGATCGACATCCACCCCGCCCGGCACCAGCGGGTGCTGATGCTCTCCTGGGAATACCCGCCCGTGCTGGTCGGCGGCCTCGGCCGGCACGTGCACGCCCTGGCCACCGCCCTGGCCGCCGCCGGGCACGAGGTCACCGTGGTCACCCGGCACGCCGAGGGGGCGCCGCTGGAGGAGTACGCCGACGGCGTCCGCGTCCTGCGCGCCCCCGAGGACCCGGTGACCTTTCCCCTGGCCACCGGGTCCCTGCTGGCCTGGACGATGGCGTTCAACCACACCCTGACCCGGACCGCCCTGCGGGCCACCGACACCGCCGACTTCGACGTGATCCACGCCCACGACTGGCTGGTCGGGCACACCGCGGTGACCCTGGCCGAGCACCTCGACCTGCCGCTGGTCACCACCATCCACGCCACCGAGGCCGGCCGGCACCAGGGTTGGCTGCCCGGCGAGCTGAACCGCACCATCCACGGCGTCGAACACTGGATCAGCAACGCCTCGGCCCGGGTGATCGCCTGCTCCGGTTACATGCGCGCGCAGGTGAGCCGGCTGTTCGACGTGCCGGCCGGCCGGGTCGACGTGGTGCCCAACGGGGTCGACGAGCGGGCCTGGCGGGCCCGGCCGCGCGCGGTCGCCTCGGCACGGGCCCGGTTCGCCGGGGACGGCCCGCTGGTCGGTTACGCCGGTCGGCTGGTCTACGAGAAGGGCGTGCAGCACCTGGTGGACGCCGTGCCGCACCTGCGGGACCGGCACCCGGGGCTGCGGGTGGTGATCGCCGGGGACGGCCCGTACAAGGACGAACTGGTCGACCAGGTGCGGCGGCTGCACGTCGCCGACAGCGTCCGGTTCGCCGGTTTCCTGGACGCCGGGCAGCTCCCGGCGGTGCTCGCCGCCACCGACGCGACAGTCGTGCCGAGCCTCTACGAGCCGTTCGGCATGATCGCCCTGGAGGCGGCGGCGGCCGGCGCTCCGCTGGCCGTGGCGAGCACCGGCGGGCTGGCCGAGATCGTCGAACCGGGCGTCACCGGGGTGACCTTCCCGCACAGCGACCCGGGCGCACTCGCCGGTGCGGTCGACCGGCTCATCGGCGACGAGGTCTTCGCCCGCCGGGTGGCCCGCCGGGCCCGCACCATGGTCGGCGAGCGGTACGGCTGGGCGGCCATCGCCGCACGTACCGTGAGCAGCTACGCCACCGCCCGCCGCGAACACGGTGGCTTCCAGGCCCGGCGGGCGGCGATGCTGCTGGCCGGCGGTCGACAGCGGGTCAGCATCCCGGAGGGCAACCTGCTGGCGCTGGACGGCGCGGCATGCTGAGTGGACCCGGACCAGACAACCGATAGGTCCGTCCCGATCCATTGGCTACGGTGTACCTCGGCCGATGGTGAGGAGAACGGTGCAGCAGGTAGTGATCGCCGGCCGGTACCGCCTGTTGAACCTGGTGGGCCGGGGTGGCATGGGTCGGGTCTGGCTGGCCCGCGACGAGCTGTTGCACCGCGAGGTGGCGATCAAGGAGGTGGTGCCCCCCGCCTGGTTGGCCGACGACGAACGCGACGAGTTGCGGCTGCGGACCCTGCGCGAGGCGCGTACCGCAGCCCGGCTCAACCATCCCCACGTGGTCCGGGTCTACGACGTGGTGCAGGTCGAGGACCGGCCGTGGATCGTGATGGAGTACGTCCTGTCGCAGTCGTTGCAGGCGGTGCTGGACACCACCGGCCCGGTCGCCCCGGTGCGCGCCGCCGAGATCGGTCTGGCGCTGCTGGCCGCGTTGCGTGCCGCGCACTCCGCCGGGGTGCTGCACCGCGACGTGAAGCCGCAGAACGTCCTGGTCGCCGACGACGGGCGGGTGATGCTCACCGACTTCGGGCTGGCCACCTTCGACGGTGGTGACGGGCTGATGACCCGTCCCGGGATGGTGCTCGGCTCACCGCAGTTCGTCGCCCCGGAACGCGCCGCCGACGGGGTGTCCAGCGTGGAGGCGGATCTGTGGTCGCTCGGGGCCACCCTGCACGCCGCCGTGGAAGGCCGCTCCCCGTACGCCCGCAGCACCGCGATGGCCACGCTGGCCGCACTGGCCACCTCCCCACCGGACCCGGCGCCGCACGCCGGGCCCCTGCGCCCGGTGCTGGACGGACTGCTGTCGCGCGACCCCCGGCAGCGGATCGGCCACGACGAGGCGGCTCGCCGGCTGGAGGCGGTGGCCCGACCGACGCCCCACTCCGAGCCTCCCACCGTGGTGCTGCCGGTCGCCCGTTCGGTGGGCGTGGCCCGGCCGCACCGGCCGGGCGACGGCGAGCCGGCCGACCGGCCGACGGAGCGGTCGTCGAGGAGTCGCGCGGAACGCGACGCCGAACGGGCGTGGGGGCCGCCCGGTCGCCGGGTCCCCGGTGACACGGGCGAGCGACCCACCACGTCCCCCGCCCCGGCGGCGTCCGGCGTCGCCGGCCCGGAGTCCAGCCGTCCCGGGCCGGGCGGCGGGACACCGGACGGCCTGCCGACGGGTGGCCCGGGGGCGGGCGGAACCGCCCCCGGCGGCCCCGGTACGGGACCCGGCGAGCCGGGAGGGCCCGGGCCCGGGGCGGACAGCCCGGGACAGGGCGGCCCGGGAGGACGTGGCCCGGGGCGGGGCGGCGCGGGTGCGGGGTCACGACGGGCGACCGGAACGGGTGGCGTGGTCGGGATGTTCACCCGGCTGCCCGGAGGCACCCGGGGCTGGCTACTGGCCGGGGTGACGCTGACGGTGGGGGCGACCGTGGGAATCGGCACCACCTTCGCGATCGACCACGACGAGCAGCGGGCCGCGCCGGGCGTCACCGACGCGCCGACCAGCAGCACGCCCTCGACCCGCCCGTACGGCCCGCCGCGTCCCGACCAGGGCCGGCCGGGCCCACCGCCCGGCGCACCGGGCCTCGTCCCACCGCCCCTGCCGTGCCTACGACCCGATCCGGTCGGCACGAAGGTCACCGGTCGACCGGCGACCCTGGACGACGGGTTCCGACCCCCGGCCGGCTGGTCCTGGTACGACGGTGCCGGCTTCCGGATCGCCGTACCGGTCGGCTGGCTGCGGAGCCAGGAGGGGCAGGTGGCCTGCTTCCGCGACCCGGGCAGCCGCCGGACGCTCAGCGTCGAGCCGCTGACCGGCGGCGGCGGTGGCGCGTTGGACCGGTTGCGGGCCGAGGAACGCACGCAGCTCGGCTTCGACGCCCTACCCGGGTACGACAAGATCAGACTGGACGCCTTCGACGGTGACGGCGCCCAGTGGGAGTGCCGCTGGGACACCCCGTTCGGCGGCCGGGAGCACGGGCTCCGCATGATCCCGGGAGGGGACCTGTCCGGGTTCATGCTCAGCTGGTCCACCGCCGACGAGGACTGGGATGACTCGACCGGCCAGCTGCGGGTGGTCCGGGAGAGCTTCCGGGGCCGGTCGACCGAGGTCACCTCGCCCACCTGACCGACCCCTCGACGGCCGTCCGCCACGGGGAAGGGACCCCCGGCACTGCGCCACCCCCGGCGGCCCGGCCACCACCCACCGCTGCCACCCGCCTCCGGCACCGCCCCCCACCACCCTCGCTGCGGTCGAGAAACCGCAGCTCGGTGGCTACCCTGACAGGGGGGGCAGTCGAGGGGGAAAGTCGTGCAGCAGCAGCTGGTCGCGGGGCGCTACCGCCTGCTCGATCTGGCCGGCACCGGCGGGATGGGTCGGGTCTGGCTGGCGCGCGACGAGATGCTGCACCGGGACGTCGCGGTCAAGGAGGTCGTCCCACCCCACTGGCTCGCCGAGTCCGAGCGCGAGGAGCTGCGGCTGCGGACGCTGCGCGAGGCGCGCACCGCGGCCCGGCTCAACCACCCGAACGTGGTCCGCATCTATGACGTGGTGCACGACGGGGACAGCCCCTGGATCGTGATGGAGTACGTCCCGTCCCGGTCGGTGCAGCAACTACTCAGCGCCGAAGGCCCGCTGGACCCGCAGCGGGTGGCCGGGATCGGGCTGGCGGTGCTGGCCGCGCTGCGTGCCGCGCACTCCGCCGGGGTGCTGCACCGGGACGTGAAGCCGCACAACGTCCTGGTCGCCGACGACGGTCGGGTGGTGCTCACCGACTTCGGGCTGGCCACCTTCGACGGTGGCGACGGGGCGATGACCGGCCCGGGGATGGTGCTCGGCTCGCCGCAGTTCGTCGCCCCCGAGCGGGCCCGCGACGGGGTTTCCGACCCGCGTACCGACCTGTGGTCGTTGGGCGCCACCCTCTACGCGGCGGTGGAGGGGCAGTCCCCGTACGCCCGCGCCAGCGCGATGGCGACGTTGAGCGCCCTGGCCACCGAGCCGCCCGACCCGGTGCGCCGGGCCGGGCCGCTGCGCCCGGTGCTGGAGGGTCTGCTGCGTCGCGAGCCGGGTCGACGGCTCACCGCCGCCGAGACGGAGTCGTTGCTGCACGCGGCGCTCGCCGCGACGCCCGCCGGGCCGGGAACGGGCAGCCCGCCCTCCGCCGGACCGGCAACGGGCAGCCCGCCCTTCGTCGGACCGCAAGCGCCCGGCGCGACATCCGAGCGGCCGGCGACTCCCACCGGGCCGGCGAGCGTCAGCGCGCCCCCGCCCGCCGGGCAGCCGGCATTCGGGGCATCGCCCGCCGGGCAGCCGGCATTCGGGGCGTCGGCTGGAGAGGGCCCGGCCGACGGGGGCACCCCACCGTTGCCGGCGGCGGGTGCGCGCCGCCGTTGGCGGCGGATCGCCCTGGTCGCGGCGGCCGTCGCGGGCACGCTGCTGGCCGGGGTCGGGACGACGCTCGCCCTGCGCGACGGTGCCACCATGCCGTCCTCGCCGGGCGTCGGGGCAGGCAACCCGGTGGCCCGACCGGCGGCCTTCCCGTGCGCCGCGCCCGCGCCGGCCGACGCCATCCCGGTCCGGTCCGCGCCGCCCCCGAGGGGTGAGCGGTTCGGCCTGGTCCCGGGGTGGACCTGGTACGAGGATCCGACCGGGTTCCGGATCGCCGCGCCGGCCGGTTGGCTGCACTACTCCGAGGGCGGGGTGACCTGCCTGCGTGAGCCGGGTGGCCCCCGGGTGTTGAGCGTGGCCCCGGGGGACGCGCCGACCGACCCGGTGGCCCACTGGAAGAGCGAGGAACGCCGGCTCACCGACGACGGCCGGCTCGCCGGTTACCGCCGGGTGGAGATCTCCCCGCTGGACATGTTCCGCGGCGGCGCGCTGTGGGAGTGCGAGTGGACCGGCGCGGCCGGCCGGCTGCACACCGCCCGGCTGCTGGTACGGGTCACCCGGGACCGCGCGTACACCGTCTCATGGCTGACAAACCAGTTCGACTGGCAGGTCAACGCGACATACTTCCTGATGATCAGGCAGAGTTTCCGCCCCGCCGACTGACACCCTCCCCTGTGGACCGTCCGGGTGATTGCCCCGTCGGCGGCGGTTCTGGCACAGTGGCGTAGCGTTGTCGATCAAGAACCTGGGGAGGGGCGAGGCGAGATGATGGGACCGTCCCACGCACTGTCGGGCGCGGCGGTGTGGCTGACCGGGTCGTGGGCGCTGGATCAGTTCGCCGACTACCACCAGTCCCCGCTGGCGCTGGCCGTCGGCACGGCGGTCTGCGCCGGTGGCGCACTCTTTCCCGACCTCGACCTCTCCGGCAAGGTCACCCGCAACCAGGGCGGCGCGACGGTGGCCCGCACCTTCGGCGTCTTCTCGCTCTTCGTCGCCGAGGTGATGGAGAAGATCTCGCTCGGCGTCTACTACGCCACCAAGCTCAGCCGCGACCCGCGCCGCAACAACGGCCACCGCACGCTGACCCACACCATCCCGTTCACCGTGCTGGTCGGCTGGGGCACCACCACGCTCTGCGCCGCGTACGGCAAGTGGGCGGTGGTGAGCATCCTGTTCTTCATGATCGGGCTGGCGCTGCGCGGGCTCTTCGACGAGTGGGCCGAGCGGGCCGGCTGGGTGATCGTCACCCTCGTCTCGGCCGCCGCCGCCTGGTTCACCTTCGCCAACCTGCCCGGCGACCGTGGCTACCCGATGATCGGGTTGGCGGTCGGGGTGGGCTGTTTCGTGCACATCCTCGGCGACATGATCACCAAGGCCGGGGTGCCGATCCTCTGGCCGATCCCGATCAAGCGCCGGATGTGGACGATGATCGGGCTGCCGAACAGCATCGCCCTGCGTACCGGCAGCAAGGCGGAGGTGGTCGTGTTGCGGACCGCGCTGACGGCGCTCTCCGTCCTCGCTGCGGTCGGCCTGGTCGCCCCCTCGGTGCTGCAACGGTTCAACATCGAGGTCTGACCGGTCGACGCACGCCACCTGGCCCGGCGTCGGCCTGCTACCCCGGATCAGGGCGGCACCGGCCGATCCCGACGGACCACCACCGGACCAGCCATCCCTGGAACGCTCCGGCAGGTCCCGGGACGGGACCGGCCGAACGTGGGACGGTCCGGGAGCGCGGCGCACGCCTACGATGCGACCATGTCCGCCCCCGGGACCCACCCTCTCGCCGGATCCCGGCGCGGGCGATCGCTCGCCGGCCTGCTGACCCTGCTGTCGCTGGTCCTCTTCGGGGGCGTGCTCTGGGACGCCGGGTATGCCTGGCTCTATCCGGCGGCGCGCTTCCTGCACCGACCGCTGCCCCTGCTCGGGTTGGCCACGCTGGCCGCACTGACGCTGGTGGCCGCCGGCTGGCTGGCCGCCCGGCACCCTCCCGCCTCGACGGTGCTGCGGCTCACCACGCTCGGCTGTGCGGTGCTGCTCGGTGTGGGCACCGGCGCCTGGGGCGTGTTCCGCACCGGCTTCGCCTCGACCGTCGAGCGGGACTCGACGCTGGCGGTCTCCCCCGACGGCCGGTACGCGGTGGTCCGGCTGGACACCCGCGACTGGAAGGACCTCCCGCACACCGAACTGCGGGTGCGATCCCGGGCCGGCCTGCTCAGCCACGACGCGGACCGGGAGTTGGTCACCTGCCGTGACGGCTGGCCGCACGGGTGGGTCGACGCCGAGTTCATCGACGAGCGGGTGGTCCGGGTCGCGATGGCCGACCGGCCTGCGGTCACCGTCGCCTTCGACCGACGGCTGCGCCCCCCACAGCCGGTGGAAGCCTGCCGCCCGGCCGACGGTTGATCAGACGCCGACCCGTTGCGGTGGCACGGTGAGGCCGTAGAGCGCCATCAACTCCGGGGTGTCCACCCGGTTGCCGTCGGCGACCGAGTCACAGGCGATGTCGACGATCTGGTCCTTGTGCGCCAACAGGTACGGTCGGGCTCCGACGTCGGAGCTGGCCAGGGTGGCGATGCCGGCCCAGTGCCGGCGGCCGAAGAGCATCGGGTAACCGCGCAGCCCGTCGTAGGTGGCGCAGGCCAGCACGTCCGGGTACGGCAGCGCAGCCACCCGCCGGACCGCCGCCGGGGTGAGGCCGGGCATGTCGACCGGGACCACCACCACCGCCTCGACCCGCTCGTCGGCCAACGCGGCCAGGCCGGCCCGGATCGACGAGCCGACTCCGGTCCCCCAGGCCCGGTTGACCACCACGGTGGCGGAGCTCAGGTCGGCCGCCGCCCGGACCTCGTCGGCTGCCGCGCCCAACACGACCACCAACTGCCCGCACCCGGCCTCGGTCATCGTGTCGATCATGCGGCTGACCAGCGGCCGGCCCCCCTGGCACAGCAACGCCTCGGGGCCGCCGAGCCGACGTCCCCCGCCCGCCGCCATGATCATTCCTGCAGTACGCACACCCGGTGCAACGAGCCCCCCAGGAATCAGTGTCGGCGCGAAAGGGATATTTCACGCGTATAACCCGCCTCACCCCTCCGCCGTCCCCGGTGATCAAGAGGTTCACGTCAGGGAACCCCGTCCAGTTGACCTAAACCTCTTGATCACCGGGCCGGGCCGGACCGGCCGGGCGGGGCGGGCGGGGCCGGGGCGGGGAGCGGCCGGGGTGGGGTGGGTGGGGTGGGGTGGGTGGGGTGGGTGGGGTGGGGTTAGGCGTGGGCGTAGCAGGGGACGGTGGAGAGGTCCAGGGGGAAGCGGACGGGGGTGTCACCGAAGAGGAGTGTCGAGGCGCGTGCTCCGGCTCGGCGGATCGCCTCGGTCACCGCGTCGGCCAGCTCGGCCGGACAGTGCACGACCACCTCGTCGTGCTGGAAGAAGACCAGCTCGCCGCCGACCCCGGCCAACTCGCCCCGGAGCGTGGCGAGCAACGTCGAGGCCCACTCGGCGGCGGTGGCCTGGATGACGAAGTTCCGGGTGAAACGGCCCCGGGCCCGCGCGGCCCGGGCCCGGGGTGAGCGCGGGTCCGCCCCTGCGTCCGGGTCCACCGGGTCGTCGTCACCGTCGCCGAAACCGGCCGTCCCCGGCGGGCAGGTCCGCCCCAGCCAGGACCGGACCAGGCCGCCCGCCTCGCCGGTACGGGCCGCCGCCTCCAGGTATCCGAAGGCGGTCGGATAGCTGCGCTTGAGCACCGCCAGGGCGGGCAGCGCCGCGCCGCCGGTCTGCCCGTACATCGCGCCGAGCAGGGCGAGCTTGGCGCGGGCCCGGTCACCGGCGAAGGAGTCCTGGGCCAACGCCGCATAGAGGTCACCGGCCGCACCGGCGGTGGCCAACCGGGCGTCGCCGGAGACCGCGGCGAGCACCCGGGGCTCCAACTGGCCGGCGTCGGCCACCACCAACTGCCAACCCGGATCGGCCACCACCGCCCGGCGGATCACCTTGGGGATCTGCAACGCCCCGCCGCCCCGGGTGGCCCACCGGCCGGAGACCACCCCGGCGGGGACGTATTCCGGGCGGAACCGGCCGTCGCGGACCCAGGCGTCCCGCCAGGCCCAGCCGTGGGCCGTCCAGATCCGGTACAGCTCCTTGTATTCGAGCAGCAGCGGCACCGCCGGATGATCGACGCCGCGTAGCACCCAGGCCCGGGTGTTGGGCAACTCCACGCCGACCCGGGCGAAGGCGCGCAGCAGCTCGGCCGGGGAGTCGGCGTGCAGTTGCCGGACGCCGAGCGCCGCCGCGATCCGGGCGGCCAACTCGGCCAGCCGCCGGGGTGGGCCGCCCATCGGGGACGCCTCACCCAGCAGCTCGGCGAGAAGCTCGCCGTGCACGTCGACCCGCCAGGGCAGCCCGGCGGCGGCCATCTCGACCGCGACCAGCGCGCCGGCCGACTCGGCGGCGACCAGCAGCCGGAACCGGCCGGGATGGGCGGTGGCGGCGATCCGGGTGAGCTGGTCGGCGTACACCCGGGTCAGGGTGTCGATGCCGGGGGCCGGCGGGCCGGGGACGGTCTCGAAGAGCGCGGCCTGGCCGTGACCGGGTGGCGCGGGCGGCCGGGCCGGCGGGTCGGGTGGGACCACGGCCCCGGTGAGCCGGGCGTACGCGGCGGCGGGCGAGCGGGGCTCGCCCCACCGGCCGGCGTGCCCCAGCAGCAGCGCCTCGGTCAGCTCCACGTCGTGGCAGCGCTCGACGCGCGCCCCGGCCCGCAACAGGGCGGGGTAGACCGCCGCGCCGGAGCCCCACACCCAGCGGGGACGCTCGGCGGCCTCGCGGGCGGCGACGGCGCCGGGCAGGTCGTCGACCAGGTCGACCGTGCCGACCGGTCGACCGGCGGCGTCCAGCGGTTGAAGCCCGCCACCACCCCGCTCGCCCGCCACCACCGCCACCACCGCCACGACCCGATTCTGCCCCGCCCCTGTGACACCCCGCCCGATCCCGCCCGGTCGCCAGGTCCGTCCACCGGTCGCCGCCACCTACCGACCGGCCGGCGGACGGCCGGCGGACGGCTCGCCGCCGCGCTGACGGGGTGGGGATGACGGCCGGCGAACCACTCGCCCCGCGCTGATCGGGCGGGGGATGACGGCCGGCGGACGGCTCGCCGCCGCGCTGACGGGGCGGGGGCGACAGCCTACGAACCACTCGCCGCCGCGCTGGCCGGACGGGGTGCCGCGGCGCTGGTCGGAGGGGATTGTGCGCGAGGGAGAGGTATACCCAGCTGGCATATTCATGCCAGCTGGGCATACCGGTCTTCACACATGAGGTTCTGTCCGGCCCGGGAACCGAGGCCCGGGAACCGAGGGGCCCTGCCACGTGGCCGCGCACGGCTTCCGGCGGCAGCGCGGAGCGCCAGCCGCCCCGGCGGCGGGATGGCGAGGGGTTCACCTCGCCGCCGGGACGGACGTGGACTACTTGACCGCGCCGGAGGTCAGGCCGGACTGGATCTGCCGTTGGAAGATCGCGTACACGAGGATCATCGGGAGGATGGCGATGGTGAGGGCGGCGAACAGGCCCGACCAGTCGGCCTCGTAGCCGGCGTTGACCGAGATGTCGGCGATGCCCTGGGTGAGCACCCACTTGTCCTTGGCGTTGGAGAGCAGCACCAGGGGCAACTGGTACTGCGCCCACTGCCCGATGATGTTGAAGATCGCCACGCTGATCAGGCCCGGCTTCGCCATCGGCAGCATCACCTGGAAGAACAGCCGGGTGTGTGAGCAGCCGTCGATCATCCCCGCCTCGGCCACCGAGTTCGGCAGGGTCCGGAAGAACGCGGCCAGGAAGAAGATGGTGAACGGCAGCGAGTAGGCGATGTAGACCAGGATCACCCCGGTGTGGGTGTCCAGCAGGCCCAGGTTGCGCACCACGAAGAACAGCGGGACCAGCGCCAGGAAGACCGGGAAGGCCAACCCGGAGACGAACAGGTAGTAGATCGCCCGGTTGCCCCGGAACTTGTACCGGGCCAGCACGTACGCGGCCATCGAGCCGAGCAGCATGGTGCCGAAGGTGCTGCACGACACCACGAAGACGCTGTTGAGGAAGTACCGGCCGACGTGCGCCTTGGTCCAGGCCCGGCCGAAGTTCTCCCAGCGCAGCTCCGCCGGCAACGTCCACGGGCTGCTGAAGATCTCGCCGGTGTTCTTGAACGCGGCCAGGAACGTCCAGAGGATCGGCACGATGACGATCACCGCCCAGACGGCGAGCGCCAGCTGACCGAGCCCGCTGAACAGTCGTACCTCGTGGTGCTCGCCCCGGGCCCGGCGGGCGGGGGTGGCGGGCCGGCCCGGCGGGGTGTCCGCCGAGGCCGGCGGCAGCGTCGTCTGTGCGGCCATCTCAGTACTCCACGCTTTCCCGCTTGGTCAACCGCAGCGTCAGCGCCGCGAACGTGAGGGTGAGGAAGAACAGCGCCACGCCCATCGCCGAGGCGTAGCCGTACTTCGAGTAGACGAAGGCGTTGCGGTAGATCTCCACCGCCAGCACCGTCGTCGCGCCGTCCGGACCGCCGCTGTCCACCGAGAGCACCGCGACGATGGCGAACGCGTCGAACGCGGCGATGCCGAGATAGACCCAGGCCACCTGGAGGGTGTCCCAGAGCAGCGGCAGGGTGACCCGGAAGAAGAGCATCACCTTGCTCGCCCCGTCCATCTCGGCCGCCTCGTAGATCTCACCCGGGATCGAGGCCATCCCGGCCGAGAAGAGCACCACGTAGAAGCCGACGGCCTGCCAGACCAGCACCGCGATGATCGACCAGAGGGCCAGGTTGGGCCGGATCAGGAACAGCACCGGGTCCAGGCCGATCTTCATCAGCACGCCGTTGATCAGGCCGGACTCGTTGGGCCGGTAGACCATCTGGAACAGCACCGCGATGATGGCCACGGCCAGGACCTGGGGGAAGAAGAACACCACCCGGTAGAACTTCGCCCCCCGGACCCCCTGCCGCTGGCCGCCCACGCTGCGCCCGCCCACGTTGAGCAGGAAGGCGAAGAACAGCGCGATGGCGATCGTGATCAGCGGCAGGGCAAGCAGCAGTACGCCGTGGTGCTGGACCGCCTGCCAGAAGCGCCCGTCGTCGAGCAGCCGCCGGTAGTTGTCGAAGCCCACCCACTGCGGGGCGGACAGCCCCCGCCAGTTGGTCATCGAGATCTGGAACGCCTGCGCGTACGGTGCGATGACGAAGACCACGTACAGCGTGACCGGGGCGAAGAGGAACCCGATCACGAACGGATACTTGCCGTGCCGCATGATCCCGCTACTCCGATCGGTCAGCGCGTGAACTTGGCGACGGAGCTGTCCTTCTTGATGGCGTCGGCCCGCTTCTGGATCCGCTCCACGAAGGCGTCCGCCTTGATCCGGCCGAACATCAGCTCGTTGGTGGCGGTCCGCGCCTCCGTGTCGAGCTCCTTGTACCAGCCGTCGAAGTACAGGTTGAACACGTCCTTGCCGGCGGCGGCGAGGGCGGCCTGCGAGCTGGCCACGCCGGGCGGGAAGGCGAAGCCCTGGCTGCCGGCGGTGACCACGGTCGGGGCCTTGACCACCTCGGTGAAGCCCTTCGCCCCGGCCACCGAGAGCATCTGGCGCATGTACTCCAGACCACCGCGCGGGTTCTTGCTCTTGGCCGAGACGAAGTAGCCCTCACCGGCGGTGGCCCGCACCGCGGTGCCCGGCAGCTTGTCCGAGCCGGACAGGCTCGGCACCGGCATCAGCTGGTAGTCGAAGCCGGCCGGGGTGTCCTTCTTCTGCTCGCCCTCCAGCCAGTCGCCGCTGGGGTAGAAGGCCAGCTTGTACTGGTTCTGCCGCAGCTGCACGTCGGTGTGCTTGAGCCCCTCGAAGCTCTTGTCGACGTACTTCGCACCGATCTCGGCCCACGCCTGCGCGGCCTGCTTGACCGCGTCCTGCTGCCAGGCGCCGTCCTCCAGGTTGTCGATGTTCTTGAGGACGTCGGTGCCGCCGATCTTCGCGGCGTGGGTCAGGATCACGTTCCACTGGTAGTAGGCCGCGTTCGCCCCGGCGTAGCCGTACGGGGTGATGCCCTTGGCCTTGATCTTGTCGAGCAGGGCGGTGAACTCCGACCAGTCCTTCGCCGGCGCCCAGCCGTTCTCCTTGAACAGCTTGCCCGAGTACCAGACGCCGAAGACGGTGGAGACGTAGTACAGGACGTACGGCTTGCCGTTGAACGAGCCGGCCTCGACGGTGCCGGGGACGACGGTGTCGCGGACCTTCTTGCCCGGGTCGTCGACCGACGGGGCGTCCCACAGCTCGGTGAGGTCCATCAGCTGCCCGTCGGCGACCAGCGAGCCGAAGTCGATCAGCTTCTCGCCGGAGTTGTTGACGAACTCCGGCGGGTTGCCCGAGGCGAACCGGGGCTGAAGCACGGTGGAGACCGCCTGGGTGGACTGGTGCTTGATCTCCGCCTTGGGGAACGCCTTCTTGTAGAGCGGCTCGTGCACGTCGGTGGCGTACTTCTCGCCGTAGCCACCGTTGAAGATGACCACCTCCAGCGGGGCGTCCTCGGCGGCGCCGAGCGGGTTGGTCGCGCTCTTGGTGCCCTCCTCGGCCTTGGTGTTGCCGCCCTCGTCGGAGCCGCTGGTGGCGCAGGCACCGAGCAGGCCGACCACCGGCGTGGCGAGCAGGCCCGCCGCGGCGGTACGGCCCAGCAGGGTGCGGCGGCTCAGCGGGGTCGGGGTCTCGGGGGTATTCGACATCGTCGTCTCTCCTTGGGTGTTCGGGTCAGGCGGTCCGCCGGAGACGCCCGGCGTAGCGCGACTCGAGGGCGAGGTTGTGCGCGTCCCCACCGGGGACGTTGGCGGAGAGGTAGATAGGGGGTACCTCTCCGGCCTGGTGGAACCGTCGGACGACCTCCGCGGTCACCAGTTGCGCCAGCAGCGCGGAGGTGACCGAGGAGACCGCACAGACCGCGCCGCCGCCGTCGAGCGGCAGCAGTGCGTCGCCGTACGGTGCGCCGTTGTCCAGCACGACGTCGGCGAGTTCGGCGAGTCGGTGACCGGACGGGTGGCGGGGGGCGACCCGTGCGGTGTGCGCGACCGAGGTGACCGCGATCAGCGGGTGGCCGCGCCCGGTGACCAGCGTCGCCAGCTCGACGACCGAGCCGTTGATGCCGGACTGGGAGGCGATCAGGAAGACGTCGGCCGGCTGCGGTCGGGCCAGCGGGTAGAGCTGGTGGGCCACGGCCGGGTCGCGTTCCAGCTTGGGGTCGGTGAGCACGTCGCGCGGGGCGTCGCCGTGCAGCACCAGGTCGTGCAGGCTGAGCCGGTTGGTGGGGACCAGGCCGCCGGCGCGGGCCACCAGCTCGGCGGCGAACGCCTCGGAGTGGCCGGCGCCGAACGCCTGGAGCACCCCGCCGGCCCGCAGGCTGGTGGCGATCAGGTCGGCGGCCCGGCCGATCGCCTCGGCCTGGGAGTCGACCAGCCGGTCGAGCACCGGCCGGACGGCTCGCGCGTACCCCTGGGCACTGATCATCAGGTGGTCCCCTTCGCGGCCTTGTGCCCGTCGACGGCCTGGGCGGTACGCCGGAAGGCCGCGTGGGCGCGGTCGTGGGTGCGCTGCGCCACGGCGATGTAGAGCAGGTCGAGCACGACGAGCTGGGGGTGCCGGGCGGACAGCGCGTCCGGCCGGAAGGTGGTGGCCTGGCTGGCGGTGAGCAGGACGATGTCGGCCAGCTCGGCCAGCGGGGAGCGCGGGAACCCGGTCAACGCCACGGTGGTGGCTCCCCGGCTGCCCGCCTCGGCCAGCATCTCGATGGTCTCCCGGGTCTGCCCGGTGTGCGAGATGCCCAGGGCCACGTCGCCGACGCCGAGCAGCGCGGCGCTGGCCAGCCCCTCGTGCACGTCGCTCCAGGCCCACGCCGCCACCCCGATGCGGTGCAGGCTGAACTGCATCTCCTCGCCGACCAGGGCGCTGCCGCTGGCGCCGAAGATGTTGACCCGGGCCGCGCCGGCGATGGCGACGGCGGCCCGTTCCACCTCGGCGAGGTCGAGCAGGGTGGCGGTGTCGTGCATGGCCCGGGTGTCGGCGGCCATGATCTGGTCGAGCACCCGGGCGAGCGGGTCGCCGGGCTGGATCTCCCGGCCGATGTCCACGGTCCAGCCGGCCGAGCGGGCCCGGCCGGTCTCGGAGGCGATGCCGAGGCGCAGGTCGGCGTAGCCGTCGAAGCCCATCGCCCGGCAGAACCGGGTGATCGTCGCGGGTGAGGTGCCGCTGCGTTCGGCCAGCTCGACGATGGTGGCGCGGGCCGCTGCCTCCGGGTCGCTGAGCACCTGCTCGGCGACCCGGCGCAACGCTCCCGTCAACTCCCCCACGCCGGCCCGGACCCTGGCCAGCACTCCGTCGGCGCCCCGCCGGTCGACCGGTTCGGCATCGACCACCGCGGTTGCCGCGGTGGTGTCCGCCTCATGCTCGGCCATCGACGCACCTTTCGGAAAAGAGTGTTAACTGTTAGTGGTAAAAGTTCTTACTGAAGGCCCCTTCCTGTCAAGACCGTGGGCGAAGTTTTCAAACTGTTACCTGCCGGCGCACCCCGCCGACGGTCATCGATCTTGCTCGCGAGGGCCGCGCCGACCAGCATGGACACCACCCACACCGCCACCTCCGGGAGGTCCGGGAGCATGTCCGACACCGTCGTGGTCGGCCTCGACGTCGGGGGTACGTCCACCCGGGCGACCGCCCTGACCCTCACCGGCGAACGCCTCGGCACCGGCCGGGCCGGCGGCGGCAACCCCACCAGCCACGGTGCCGACCGGGCCGCCGCCGAACTGTCGACCGCACTGCGGGAGGCGCTGCGCGGGGTCGATCCGGCCCGGGTCCGCGCCGGGGCCATCGGCCTGGCCGGGGCCGGCCGGTTACGCGCCGACCCGGCCGGTCGGGCCGCCTTCGACCGGGCCTGGTCGGACGCCGGCCTGCGCTGCCCGTACACGGTGCACAGCGACGCCCTCGTCGGGTACGCCTCCGGCACCGCCGCACCCGACGGCACGATCCTGATCGCCGGCACCGGGGCGATCGCCGCCCAGGTGTGCCGGTGGCGACTGGACCGGGTCGCCGACGGGCACGGTTGGCTGCTCGGCGACGCCGGCTCCGGATTCTGGCTGGGCCGGGAGGCGGTACGCGCGCTCCTGGCCGACCTGGACGCGGGCCGGGCACCGGGGCCACTGGGCCGCACGGTCCTCGTCGACCTGCTGGGGGACGACCGGGTCGCCGAGCGCCCCCGGGACACCGTGGACGCGGTGGTCCAGGCGGTCACCCGCCGGCCGCCGGTCGAGCTGGCCCGACTCGCCCCGCTGGTGGTCGACGCCGCCGTCGACGGGGAGCCGGTGGCGGCCGAACTGCTCCCCCGCGCCGCCGCGCACCTGGTCACCAGCGTCGGCCGGATCCGCCCGGACGCCGCGACGACGCCACTGGTGCTCGGCGGTGGGCTGCTCACCGGGGACACCCCGCTCGGCGCGGCGGTCCGGGCCGAGGCGGTCCGGCGCTGGCCGGACGCCCCGGTCCGCTCGGCCGGGGACGGCGCGGCGGCTGCGGCCTGGCTGGCCGCCCGCACCCTGCCCGACGTCACCGACCCGGTCGCCCGGCACGCGCTGCTGGTCCCGTCGGCCGACTGACCGCCCACCGACGCGTAGCGCGCTACCCGCCGACGGGGCGCTCCGTCACCAGGCCGGCGTCCCGGAGCACCCGTAGGTGTCCGGAGAGGCTGGGATGAACGCATGTCGGAACGCGCGGCGAGCGCCTGCACCGGCTGTTCGCCGTGCCGCAAGCGACCGCAGCAAGCCGGTGGGACCGACCATATGGTCGTTATCGGTCAGCCTGCCACCGTGGTGCGCGTCCCGGCATGCGCCCGCTGGCGAGCCGGGGCGGCCGGCATGCCCCCGCTGTCTCAGGTCTGGGTGGGGAAGCCGAGGTTCACCCCGCCGTGGCGCGGGTCCAGCCAGCGGCTGGTGACCACCTTGCCCCGGGTGAAGAACCGCACCCCGTCCTCCCCGTGGGCGTGCAGGTCACCGAAGAGGGACGCCTTCCACCCGCCGAACGAGTAGTAGGCCATCGGCACCGGGATCGGCACGTTGATCCCGACCATGCCGACCTCCACCTCGTGCTGGAAGCGCCGGGCCGCCCCACCGTCGTTGGTGAAGATCGCCGCGCCGTTGCCGTACGGGTTGGCGTTGACCAGGGCGACCGCCTCGTCGTACGAGTCGACCCGGACGACGCCGAGTACCGGGCCGAAAATCTCGTCGGTGTAGATCGACATGTCCGGGGTGACGTGGTCGAACAGGGTCGGGCCGAGCCAGAAGCCACCCGGTTCACCGTCCGGCACCACGTCCCGGCCGTCCACCACCGGCACCGCGCCCGCCGCCACCCCGGCCGCGACGTAGGACCGGACCCGTTCGGCATGCGCGGCGGTGACCAGGGGACCCAGGTCGCCGCCGCGTCGGCCGTCGCCGGTGCGCAGCCCCGCCATCCGGTCGACGATCTTCGCCACCAGGGCGTCGGCGATCGGCGCCACCGCGACCAACACCGAGATCGCCATGCACCGTTCCCCCGCCGAGCCGAACCCGGCGTTGACCGCCGCGTCGGCGGCCAGGTCCAGATCGGCGTCGGGCAGCACCACCAGGTGGTTCTTCGCCCCGCCGAGGGCCTGCACCCGCTTGCCGGCCAACGTGCCACGCCGGTGCACGTGCCGGGCGACCGGGGTGGAGCCGACGAACGACACCGCCCGCACCCCGGGGTGGTCCAGCAGCGCGTCCACCGCCTCGGCGTCGCCGTTGACCACGTTGAGCACCCCGTCGGGCAGGCCCGCCTCGGCGAACCACTCGGCCAGCAGCAGCGCCGCGCTCGGGTCCTTCTCGCTCGGCTTGAGCACCACCGCGTTGCCGCAGGCCACCGCCACCGGCACGAACCACAGCGGCACCATCACCGGGAAGTTGAACGGCGAGATCACCGCCACCACCCCGAGCGGCTGCCGCAGGCTGTACGAGTCGACCTCGGTGGAGACGTTCTCGCTGAAACTCCCGCGCAACGCCGAGGCGACGCCGCAGGCGTACTCGATCACCTCAAGGCCGCGCTGCACCTCGCCGGCGGCGTCGGCGAGCACCTTGCCGTGCTCGGCGGTGATCACCTCGGCGAGCCGGTCACGCCGGGCGTGGACCAGCTCCCGGAAGGCGAACAGCACCGCCGTCCGCCGGGCCAGTGAGGCGTCCCGCCAGCTCCGGGCGGCCCGCTCGGCCGCCTCGACCGCGCCCGCGACGTCCGCCGCGTCGGCCAGCGCCACCCGGCCGGTGGGCCGCCCGGTGGCCGGGTCGAAGACGTCCCCGTGCCGGCCGGACGTCCCGTCGATCCGCTTCCCGTCGACGAAGTGCCCGATCCGGGTCGCGTCGCCCGCCGCCACCGGCCCCGCCGGCACCGGTCCGGCAGCCACCGGCCCGGCAGCCACCGGCCCCGCCGCGGCCACCGCCGATGCCTCCGCCCCCGCCGGCGCGGCGGCCTGCGGGCCGGGTGGTGGCGTCTGCCGGGCCGGACCGCCCGTCGCGCTCATCGCGCCGCCTCCGCCGCCACGGCGGAACGGATCGCCTCGACCAGGATGGCCAGCCCCTCGCGGGCCTCGTCCTCGGTGAGGGTCAGCGGCGGGCCCATCCGCAGCACGTTGCCGTGCAGGCCGCCCTTGCCGACCAGCAGGCCGCCGGCCCGGCACGCCTCGAGGACCCCGGCGGCCAACGCCGGATCGGGCTCCAACCCACCGGGCCGGACGAACTCCACCGCGAGCATCAGTCCCTTCCCCCGCACCTCGGCGACGCCGTCGAGGTCGGCGACCGTGGCCCGCAGGCCGTCGAGGAGGATCGCGCCGACCCGGGCCGCGTTGGCCTGGAGGTCGTGGTCGCGCAGGTAGTCCAGGACCGCGTTGCCGGCGGCGGTGCAGAGCGGGTTGCCACCGAAGGTGGAGAAGCTGATCGCCGGCACCGACTCCATGATGTCCGCCCGGCCGACCACCCCGGCCAGGGCGAACCCGTTGCCGATGCCCTTGGCGAAGGTGAGCAGGTCCGGGGTGACCCCGTGCGCCTGGTAGCCCCAGAAGTGCTCGCCGGTACGCCCCCAGCCGGTCTGCACCTCGTCGGAGATGAGCAGGATGCCGTGCTCGTCGAGCACCTTGCGCCAGCCGGCGAACAACCCGTCGGGCGGGGCGACGAAACCACCGACGCCCTGGATCGGCTCGGCGATCAGGCAGGCCACGTCGCCGCTGGTCTGGGTGGCGAGCACCTCGCGCAGGTCCTCCACGGCGGCGTCCATCCGGTCGGCCTCGGGCAGCCGGGCGAGCAGCCCGCGCAGCCGCTCACCGGAGTGCAGCCAGGCCACCTGGAGCGGGTTGTGCGCGCTGGCCGTCCAGCTCCGGTGGCCGGTGATCCCCATCGTCGCGTACGACCGACCGTGGTAGCTGTTGCGGACGGCGAGGATCTGGTGCGACCGGCGGTGGTTGGTGGCGACCAGCAGCGCCGCCTCGTTCGCCTCGGTGCCCGAGTTGGTGAAGAAGACCCGGGCGTCCGGGATGCCGGCGAGCGAGGCCACCTTCTCGGCCAGCTCCACCTGTTGCCGGATCAGATAGAGGGTGGAGGTGTGCACCAGGCCGGTCCGCAGTTGACGCTCCACCGCCTCGCGGATCTCCGGGATGTCGTAGCCGATCATGTTGGTCAGCACCCCACCGAAGAAGTCCAGGTAGCTGCGCCCCTGGGCGTCGGTGACCCGGCGGCCGGACCCGGCGACCAGCTCGATCGGCTCGGCGTAGTAGAGCGGCATCCAGGACGGGAGCACGGCCCGGTGTCGGGCCAGCAGGTCGTCGGCGGTCATCGGCACACCCTTCAGCGGCGGCGGCTTGCGCGTCCCTCGCACGCTGCCACCCCGACCGGCCGCCGACAACTGGCACTGTGTAGCCCCGCAGCCGTCCACACCTGACACCGCGTCACCCGGCCCGGCACCATGGGGGGCGCGTGGTCGGGTTCGCGGCCCGCGCCGTACGTCGGGATCGCGGCCGCGCCGGGATCGAGGTCGCGGCCGCGCCGGGATCGAGGTCGCGGCCGCGCCGGGATCGAGGTCGCGGCCGCGCCGGGATCGAGGTCGCGGGCCGACGGCTCAGCCGGCGGCGGTGTCCCGGATCGCCTCGGCGAAGACCTCGGAGCGGTGCTCGAAGTTGCGGAACCGGCCATAGCTGGGCGCCGCCGGCGAAAGCAGCACCACCCCGTCGGCCGGGGTCACCGACCGGGCCAGCCGGACGGCGTCCACCAGGTCGTCCACCACCTCGGTACGCACCTTCGGCAACCCGGCCAGCGCCGCCACGATGCGGGAACCGCTGTCCGGAATCCCGATCACGGTCAGCTCCCGCTCGGCCAGGTGCGTGGCCAGCGGCGCGTAGTCCAGCCCCCGGTCGGTGCCACCGACGATCACCGTCAACGGCCGCCCGTCGTACGCGTCGATCGCGTGCATCGCCGCGTACGGGCTGGTGGCGAGGGTGTCGTCGACGAAGGTGAGGCCGGACGGGTCGGCGATCTCGGTGAGCCGGTGGGCCAGCCCGTGGAACCCGGCGACCGCCACCGCCAGGGTGTCCTTGTGGGCGACGACGTCGACCCCGAGCGCGTCGAGCACCGCGAGCGCCACGCAGAGGTTGCCCGCGTTGTGCCGGCCGACCAGCGGCAGCACCCCCCGGGCGAACAGCGGCCGGTCGCCGAGGTGGAACCAGTCGGTGCCGTCCGGGCCGGTGGCGACGTGCACGCTGTCCGGCAGGCCGGCGCGGATCGCCGCCCGGTCGCCCAGCTCCAGCGCGAGGCGGGGGTCGTGGCCGTTGACCACCACCGTCCGGGGGCCGTACGCGATCAGGTTGAGCTTGTCCCGGTAGTACTCGGCCTCCCCGCCGTGCGCGTCCAGGTGTTCCGGGAACAGGGCGGTGACCACCGCGACCCGGGGTGACTCGGTCAGGTCGCTGCACTGGTAGCTGGACAGCTCCAGCACGTACCGCTCGGCGTCGGGCAGGTCGAGGGTGGGCACGCCGATGTTGCCGCCCAGCACGTTGGGCCGGTCCACCGCCGCGAGCAGGTGGCTGATCAGGCTGGACGTGGTCGACTTGCCCTTGCTGCCGGTGACCCCGATCGTCCGGTCGGCGTGGTCGGCCATCCACAGCGCGGTGCCCTGGGTGACGGTGACCCCCCGCGCGCGCAGCTCGACCAGCCACGGGTGGGTGTTGGGCACCCCCGGGGAGCGCACCACGATCTCGGCGGCGGCCAGCCGGGCGTACCCCTGCTCGCCGGTGACCAGCGGCGCGGCCTCGGCGAGCGGGCCCTCCCAGGGCAGGCTGAGGAAGTTGGCGCTGTCGTCGACGGCGACCAGGTCCGCCGGGCCGTGCGCGGCGATGGCGGTCACGGCGGCGCGGCCCTCCCGGCCGGCCCCCCAGACGGCGACGGTACGGCCGCGCAGATCGGACAGGCGCACGAACTCTCCCTGAGGTGTCGACGGTGGGGCGGCGGCCCGGTCCGGCGCAGCGGACCCGACCGGACGAACCAGGGCCTAGTATGGCGTGTGCCCAACGAGCAGCTCCGGCGGATGGACGCCTTCACCTTCCCGTCGTACGCGATCGACCTCGCCACCGGCGAGGCGTTGTTCGACTACGCCCTGACCGGCCCCGACGGTGAGCAGCGGTTCACCGAGGCGATCACGCTGCCGCTGCCGGCCGAGCCGCCGTCGGACGAGACGGTGGCCACCCTGGGCCGGGTCCTGGAGCTGCTGCACGTGGTCGCCGGGGTCAGCTACTACAAGGCCGCCGCGCCGCCGAGGCTGGTGCTGCCCGCGCCGCTGGGAGCCGCCGCCACCGCGCTGGTCACCGCCGTCTACACCAAGGGCCTCGCGGAGTACGCCTACCGCAACCAGCTCCCGCACGTGCTGGAGCTGCGCCCCGAGGTGCCGGCCGGCGAGGTGCCGCCGCCCCGGGTGTACGACGACTCCGACCGTCGTCCGCTGTCGGCCGTCGGCGGGGGCAAGGACTCCATCGTCAGCCTGGAGGCGCTGCGCCGGGCCGGCTTCGACCCGGTGCCCTTCTCGGTCAACCCCAACCACGTGATCGTCTCCGTCAACGAGGCGTCCGGGTTGCCCGCCCTGGCTGCCCGGCGACGGCTCGACCCGGTGCTGTTCGACCTGAACGCGGCCGGCGCGCGCAACGGGCACATCCCGGTCACCGCGATCAACTCGCTGATCGCGGTCGCCACCGCCGTGCTGCACGGGCTCGGGCCGGTGGTGATGTCCAACGAGCGGTCCGCGTCCGACCCGAACCTGATCTGGAACGGTCACGAGATCAACCACCAGTGGTCCAAGGGGGTCGAGGCCGAGGGGCTGCTGCGGGCGGCGCTGGCCGAGCACGCCGGGCTCACCGAGCCGTACTTCTCGCTGCTGCGCTCGCTGTCGGAGCTGCACATCGCCCGACTGTTCGCCACCATCGACCGCTACGACGCGGTGGTGACCAGCTGCAACGCCGCGTTCAAGCTGCGCGACGCCAGCGCCCGCTGGTGCCGCAACTGCCCGAAGTGCCGGTTCGTCTTCCTGGCCATGGCCCCGTTCATGCGCCGGGAGCGGGTGGTCGGCATCTTCGGCGGCGACCTGCTGGCCGACGAGGCGCAGATCCCCGGCTACCGGGAACTGCTCGGCGTGGACGGGCACAAGCCGTTCGAGTGCGTCGGCGAGGTCGAGGAGTCGGTGGTGGCGTTGAGCCTGCTCGCCGCGCAGGACCAGTGGCGTGACGCCCCGGTGGTCCGCACCCTGGTCGAGGCGGTCCCCCCGACCGCCTGGTCCACCGCCGCCACCTCCGACGTCTTCACCCCCACCGGACCCCACCACATCCCCACCCCGTACACCAAAACCCTGGACTCCCTCACCTGACCCGCCCCACTCCCGCCCCGCGCCCGCCCGGTCCCGTCCCGTCCCGTCCCGTCCCGTCCCGTCCCGTCCCGTCCCGTCCCGTCCCGTCTCGTCTCGTCTCGGTGATCAAGAGGTTTACGTCAAGATTTGGCGTTCTGCTGACGTAAACCTCTTGATCACCGGGGCGAGCGCCGGGCGGGGGCGGGGCGGCAGGCGCGGGGGCGGGGTGGGGTGGGTGGGTGGGTGGGGGTTAGGGGGTGCGGATGGCGTCCAGGGCCAGCAGGGCTACGTGCAGGGAGAGGCAGGCTTCTACCGAGTCGAGGTCGACGCCGAGGATGCGGCCGATCCGGGCCAGTCGCTCGTAGAAGGCCGGTCGGGACAGGTGCGCGGCGGCCGCGCCGGCCGACTTGTTGCGGCCCTGCTCCAGGTAGGCCCGCAGGGTGCCGAGCAGTTGCTCCCGGGGGTGCTGGGCGTCGTGGGCCAGCAGCGCGCCGAGTTCCCGCTCGACGAAGGTCTGCAACCGGGGCTCGTCGCGCAGCAGGTGCAGCACACCGGCCAGCCCGACATGCGGCAGCCGGAAGATCGGCAGGTCCCGGCGATCCCGGCGGGCCGCCTCGGCGAGCTGTCGGGCCTCGACCAGCGACCGGCGTACCTCCCGCAGGCTCCCCACCCCGGAGCCGGCGGCGACGATCACCCTCAGCCGGTGGCCGCTCCCGCCGGGCGACGGCTGGTCGGGGTGGCGGCGGCGCAGCGCGGCGGCGAAGGCGGCGAGGGCGCGCTCCTCGGCGGCGGCGTCCGGCAGGGCGAGCAGGACACCCACCACCTGGTCGTCGACCGGGCTGGTCAGGCCGGACAGCTTCGTCTCGCGGAGCGCCTGGCCGACCGCCTCGGCGAGATCACGCAGCCGGGCCGGGCCGGCCTCCGGGTCCGGCGAGGCCGTCGGTGCCGGCCGGGCGCTCGGGATCGGGGACGGGCCGGGTCCGTCGACCGGTGGCCCGCCCTCGCCCGGCGAGGGGTGGCCCGCCGTGGTGTCGCGGCGGTGCCGGACCATGATGCCGACCAGGTGCCGGCGGTCCAGGGTCACCCCGAGCGCCCTGGCCCGCAGGGCGATCTCGTCCACCGGGCGGGAATGATCGAGCAGGGCGGTGAGCAGGGTGCGGTGCAGCTGCCGCTCCAGCCCCTCGGCGTCCCGTCGGATCAGCCGACCCAGCGCCAGCGTCGAGGCCGCCCGCTCCACCAGGATGGTCAGCCGGGTGGGCGGGGCGCCGACGGGCCGACCGTCACCGAGGTCCGCGCCGGCCGGCCAGCGCAGCAGCAGCCGACCCCAGTCCTGTCCGCGCGCGCCGACGGTGGTCACCAACCAACCGCTGGCCACGTCGTACGCCGTCCGGCCGGTGGGACGGATCCGTCGGGAGTGCTGCTCCCAGCCGTCGAGCAGCAGGTCGGCGCTCTCCCCCGCCGGGTCGTAGGCGAGCACCTGCCGGGACAGGTTCTCCAGCACCACCGGGCAGCCGGCCAGCTCGGCGGCCTGCCGGACCACCTCGGCCGCCCCGGCGCCCTCGACGGACAGGTCGGTGAACCGCTGGTGGATCTCCTCGGTGGCCCGCAGCTCGTGCAGTTGGGCGTCGACGATCAGGGCGTGCACCGCCTCGGTGATCCGGACGAACGGGGTGGCCCGCCGCAGCTCGACCAGGGGCAGCCCGCGCCGCTCGGCGGCCACGACCATCACCCGGGGCACCTCGGCCGGATAGCGGCGGCCCAGCTCGACCACCAGACCGGAGACGCCCACCTCGGCGAGGTCGCCGATGAAGGCGCGGAGCCCGGCGTCGTCGGCCGGTAGCCCGATGCCGGTGGTGAGCACCAGTTCCCCGCCGCCGAGCAGGGTGGCGATGTCGGGCACCTCCGTGACGTGCACCCAGCGCACCGGCCGGTCCAGGCCGGCCTCCCCGGCCACCAGTCGTGGGGCACCGCGACGCACCGGGTCCAGCGCGAGCACCTCACGGACGGTAGGGAACACGGGCGACACGCTACCCTCGGTGATCCCTGCCGCCGGCAGGCACCGTTGCCGCATTCGCCGGCCGACGCCGCGCTGCGATGCCCGTCGTACCGACAGGCACCGCGGCGGTCCGGACCGGTCGCCGCCGGTCGGCGGACGGCGCGGCACAGGTCGGTGGCGTTCGCTCCGGGGCGCAGCGCCGGCTGTCAGTCGACGCCGAACTCCATCGCGGCGCGGTCGAGCGCCTCGTCGTCGGCCGAGGCGACGCCCCGGGAGGCGATGGCCTCCGCGCCGCCCTGCGGCATCGCCCCGATCAGCCCGGTCGAGGCGGCCTGCGCCGCGCCGATCGCCCGCGGGGGGGTCGCCCCGCCGACCAGGCCCAGGGTGGCGTACTGCTCCAGCTTGGCCCGCGAGTCGGCGATGTCCAGGTTGCGCATGGTGAGCTGGCCGATCCGGTCGGACGGGCCGAAGGCCGAGTCCTCGGTACGCTCCATCGACAGCTTGTCCGGGTGGTAGCTGAACGCCGGCCCGGTGGTGTCCAGGATCGAGTAGTCCTCGCCCCGGCGCAGCCGCAGCGTCACCTCGCCGCTGACCGCGGTGCCGACCCAGCGCTGCAACGACTCGCGCAACATCAACGCCTGCGGGTCCAGCCAGCGGCCCTCGTACATCAGCCGGCCGAGGCGGCGGCCCTCGGTGTGGTAGTTCGCCAGGGTGTCCTCGTTGTGGATGGCGTTGACCAGCCGCTCGTACGCGGCGTGCAGCAGCGCCATGCCGGGGGCCTCGTAGATGCCCCGGCTCTTGGCCTCGATGATCCGGTTCTCGATCTGGTCGGACATGCCCAGGCCGTGCCGGCCGCCGATGGCGTTGGCCTCCAGCACCAGATCGACCGGGCTGCCGAACTCCTTGCCGTTGATCGTCACCGGGCGGCCCTGGTCGAAACCGATCGTGACGTCCTCGGTGGGGATCTCCACGGACGGGTCCCAGAACCGGACCCCCATGATCGGGCTGACCGTCTCGATGCCGGTGTCGAGGTGCTCCAGGGTCTTCGCCTCGTGGGTGGCGCCCCAGATGTTGGCGTCGGTGGAGTACGCCTTCTCGGTGCTGTCCCGGTAGGGCAGGTCACGCTCCAGCAGCCACTCCGACATCTCCTTGCGCCCACCCAGCTCGGTGACGAAGTCGGTGTCGAGCCACGGCTTGTAGATCCGCAGCTGCGGGTTGGCCAGCAGGCCGTACCGGTAGAACCGCTCGATGTCGTTGCCCTTGAAGGTCGAGCCGTCGCCCCAGATCTGCACGTCGTCGGAGATCATCGCCCGGACCAGCAGGGTCCCGGTCACGGCCCGGCCGAGCGGCGTGGTGTTGAAGTACGCCCGGCCGCCGGAGCGGATGTGGAAGGCGCCGCAGGTCAACGCGGCGAGGCCCTCCTCGACCAGGGCGGCGCGGCAGTCGACCAGGCGGGCGACCTCGGCGCCGTAGCTGAGCGCACGTCCGGGCACCGAGTCGATGTCGGGCTCGTCGTACTGGCCGATGTCGGCGGTGTAGGCGCACGGGACGGCGCCCTTGTCGCGCATCCACGCGACCGCGACCGAGGTGTCGAGGCCGCCGGAGAAGGCGATGCCGACACGTTCGCCGATGGGCAGGGAGGTGAGAACCTTGGACACAGGAAAGATTATGCACCTGCCCGCATTCTCATGCAAATAGCCGGGTGTCGCGGTGACTATCCGGCGTCACCCGGCGGGTCGTCGCGCCCCAGCTCCCAGAACGCCACCGCCGCCGCGGCGGCCACGTTCAACGAGTCCACCCCGCGTCGCATCGGGATGACCACCCGCACGTCGCTGGCCGTCTGGGCCGCCGCGGTGAGACCGGGACCCTCCGCCCCCAGCAGCAACGCCGCCCGCGCCCGCTGCGCCGACGTCAACCGCTGCATCGGTACGGCGTCCGCCGCCGGCGTCATGGCGAGCACGGTGAACCCCGCCGCCCGCACCTGGTCCAACCCCACCGGCCAACGCTCCAGCTTCGCGTACGGCACCGCGAACACCTCCCCCATGCTGACCCGCACGCTGCGCCGGTAGAGCGGATCGGCGCAGGACGGCGAGAGCAGCACCGCGTCGATGCCCAGCGCCGCGGCCCCCCGGAAAACAGCGCCGAGGTTGGTGTGGTTGTTGATGTCCTCCAGGATCACCACCCGGCGGGCGGCGGCCAGCACCTCGGCGGCGGTGGGCAGGGGCTTGCGGTGGAACGACGCGAGCACACCCCGGTGGACGTGGAAGCCGGTCGCCTGCGCCAACACGTCGGGGGTGGCCGCGTAGACCGGCGCGTCCCCGGTGTCCAGGTCGGCGAGCTGGTCGACCCGCTTGGCGTCGACCAGGTACGACCGGGCCGGATAGCCGGCCCGCAACGCCCGGCGCAGCACCAGCTCCCCCTCGGCGATGAACAGCCCGTGCGGGGGCTCCCAACGGGTGCGCAGCGCGACGTCGGTCAGCGCGCGGTAGTCGGCGATCCGCGCGTCGTCGGGGTCGGTGATCTGGTGAACGGGCACCGCCCGATTCTGCCGGGTGCCCCGGCGCGCACCTGCGGGGCGGTACGGCGCACCCCGCCGGGGCAGAGCCGGGCGGGTGTCGGCCCAGCCGGGAGGACGGACCCGGCCGGGTTTTCCCCGGGCCGGCCGGGTTTCCCCGGGCATGGCGCGGGAAGGGGGCGGGAAACGGACGTGACCGGAGGGACTACCACGATGAGCGCAGCAGGCACCGCCGACGGCCGGTTGCCGAAGAACGCCACGGTCGCCGACCACATCGTGGCCCGCCTCGCCGAATGGGGCGTGCACCGCTACTTCGGCTACCCGGGTGACGGCATCAACGGCATGACCTCCGCTCTGCAACGGGCCGGCGACCGGGTGGAGTTCGTCCAGGTGCGCCACGAGGAGACCGCCGGTTTCGCCGCCTGCGCCCACGTCAAGTACGGCGGCGGCCCGCTCGGCTGCGCGTTGGCGACCAGTGGCCCCGGCGCGATCCACCTGCTCAACGGCCTCTACGACGCCAAGCTCGACCATCAGCCGGTGGTCGCCCTGGTCGGCAACACCGCGCTGACCGCCGAGGGTGGCGGCTACTACCAGGAGGTCGACCTGCTCGCCCTCTACAAGGACGTGGCCTCGGACTTCCTGGCCCAGCTCGACGACCCGTCCCAGGTGCGGCACCTGGTGGACCGGGCCTGCCGCACGGCGCTGTCCCGCCGGACGGTGACCGCGCTGGTGCTCCCCCTGGACGTGCAGGACGAGCCGGCGGTGCCGGACCCGCCGCACGCGCACGGCTACTACCACACCAGCTCGGTCCCGAGCAGCATGCCGACGGTGCCGCCGGAGGCGGAGCTGCGCCGCGCCGCCGAGGTGCTGCGCGGCGGCGAGAAGGTGGCGATGCTCGTCGGGCAGGGTGCGCTGGGCGCCGAGGAGGAGGTACGCCTGATCGCCGACCGGCTGGGCGCCGGGGTGGCCACCGCCCTGCTCGGCTTCACCGCCGTGGACCACCGCGAGCCGTGGGTGACCGGGGCGATCGGCCTGCTCGGCACCCGCCCCAGCTGGCAGCTGATGCAGAACTGCGACCGGCTGCTGATCGTCGGCAGCAACATGCCGTACTCGGACTTCTATCCGCCGCAGGGGCAGGCCCGTGCGGTGCAGATCGACCTGGACGGCACCCGGATGGGGCTGCGCTACCCGACGGAGGTCAACCTGACCGGCGACGCCGGCCCGACCCTGCGGGCGCTGTTACGGGAGCTGGGCGAGGGCCCCGCCCCGACGGCCTGGCGGGCGACCGTCGCCGACGCCACCTCGGGCTGGCGACGCGCCCAGGCGGACCTGGCCGGGCAGCCCGCCGATCCGCTGAACCCCCAGCTGCTGTTCCACACCCTCAACGACGCGCTGCCCGACGACGCCATGATCGCGGTGGACTGCGGCACCGCCACCGCCTGGTACGCCCGCCACCTCCAGGTCCGCCCCGGCATGCTGGCCAGCCTCTCCGGCACCCTGCTGTCGATGGGCGGCGCCATGCCGTACGCCCTGGCGGCGAAGTTCGCCCACCCCGACCGGCCGATGGTGGTGCTGATCGGTGACGGGGCGATGCAGATGAACGGGGTCAACGAGTTGATCACCGTGGCGAAGAACTGGCGGCACTGGGCCGACCCGCGTTTCGTGGTGCTGGTGCTCAACAACCGGGATCTGGCGTTCGTCAGTTGGGAACAGCGCTCCACCGAGGGCACCCCGCGCTACCCGGCCAGCCAGGACGTCCCGGACGTGGCTTACCACCGGTGGGCCGAGGTGCTGGGCCTCGACGGCGAGTTGGTCGACTCCCCCGACCAGGTCGCCGGCCTGTGGCGGCGGGCGCTGGCCGCCGACCGCCCCGTGGTGGTGAACGCCATGGTCGACCCCGCAGAGCTGATGCTGCCCCCGCACTTCACCCTCGACCAGGCCCGCAACACGGCCGCAGCCCTGCTCCGCGGCGACACCGACCGCGCCGCCATCATCCGCCGAGCCCTCCCCGCCACCCTCACCACCTACCGCCCCCGCCGCAAAAACCCCTAACCCCACCCACCCCACCCGACTCCGCCCTGCCCCACTCCCACCCCGCCCCGCCTCCGCCTCCGCCTCCGCTTCGCCCGGTGATCAAGAGGTTTGCGTCATGGCAGGCACCCTTCGGCGACGTAAACCTCTTGATCACCGAGGGCAGGCGAGCGGCCGAGCCGAGCCTGGGCGTCCGGGGCGGGGCGGGGGCGGCGGGGGCGGGAGGGGTGGAGGGGGTGGTTAGGGTGCTGGGGATGGGGCGCGGGGTGATCGTGGCGGTGGTCGGCGTGGACGGGGCGGGGAAGTCGACCCAGGCCAAAGGGCTGGCGGGGCGGCTGAGCCTGGCGGGAGCGCCGGCGACGTACCTGGAGAACGCCGGTGGACGGCCGTTCTGGAACCGGCTGGCACGGGCGGTGGGCCGCCGCGACGGCGTGCATCTGTTCGGACGGCGTGGCTACCCGGTGCTGGAGGCGGCGGTGCGGTGGGTGGCGCTGGCCCGTGCCGTGGCGGTCACCCGGCTGACCGGAGGGGTCGGGGTGATGGACCGCTGGACCTGGTGCCAGTACGTGATCATGCGGGCCCGGGGTGACCGGGGCGTACGGCTGGTCCGCGCCGCGTACGCCCTCTTTCCCCGGCCGGACCTGATCTGCTTCCTGGCGGTCAGCCCGGAGCTGGCCCAGCGGCGGGTGCTGGACCGGGGCATCGACACCGAGGAGTTGGCCCACCTGACCGCGCTGGACGCCGGCTACCGGGCCCTTCCCGAGTTCGGGGGCTTCACCATGATCGACGGCAGTGCCGACCCGACGACGGTGGCCGCCGACCTGGACCGGGCGGTCGCCACGGTGACCGGCACGCGGTAGCGGTACCGCCCCTACCACCGTGACCGGCAGGCGATAGCCGGTACCGCCCTGCCCCGCCGGCCGCCCTGCCCCGCCGGCCGCCCTGCCCCGCCGGCCGCCCTGCCCCGCCGGCCGCCCTGCCCCGCCGGCCGCCCTGCCCCGCCAGCCGGCCGGCCGGCCGGCTGGCTGGCTGGCTGGCTGGCTGGCTGGCTGGCTGGCTACCAGCTCAGCCTCGGCGGTTCTGCAACCAGCGCAGCAGGTCCGAGGGGAGGCCCTGGTCCGGTTCCGGCGCGCGGGGGGACGGCCGGGGCGTCGGGCGCTGCGGGGTGCCGGCGAGTTCCCGGCTGGGGGCGGTGAAGTCGCGGACCGGCTGGCCGTCGACGGCGGTACGGATGGTCCGGGCGACCGCGGTGATCACCTCGCCCTGTACCGCCGCGCCGACCGCGTCGCTCGGGTCGTCGGGGTTGGCGGCGATGCCGGCGACCGCTACCTGCGGGGTGAAGCCGACGAAGGTCTCGGTGGCGTTCTGCTCCGAGCTGCCGGTCTTGCCGGCCACCGGGCGACCGATGATCCGGTCCACCCCACCTGCGGTGCTGCCGTTGCACTGCCCGTACGCCGACTGTTGGCCGACCGGGCAGCGGGCCGCGTCGGTGGCGGCCCGCGCCACGTCCTCGGACAGCACCCGCCGGCAGGACGGCGTGCCGACGGGCACCGTCGTGCCGTCGGGGGCGGTCACCGACACCACCGGCGTCGGCGCGCAGTACGTCCCCTCGGCGGCCACTGTCGCGTAGGCGTTGGCCAGGTCGAGCGGGGTGGTGGCGGACACCCCGAGGGTGAACGCGCCCCAGTTGTCGGCGCTGTGCGTGGCGAGGTCGGCGTCGGCCGTGGCCCGGAAGGTGATCCCGAGGCGCTGGGCCATCTCCACCACCTTGGCCGGGCCGACCTGCTCCTCCAGCCAGACGAAGTAGGTGTTCACCGAGCGGCCGAAGCCGTCCCACATCATCCGGTAGCCGTCCATCCGCGCCGGGTTGGCGTTGGCCGGGCACCATCTGCCGTCGCAGGCGGCCGCGCCCTCGGCGGGGAACCGGGTGGTCAGCCGGCTCGGCGAGTCGAAGCCGGTGGACAGGGTACGGCCGTTCTCCAGCGCGGCCAGCATGGTGAACAGCTTGAACGTCGAGCCGGCCTGGTAGCCGGCGATGCTGCCGCCGCCGGAGACCAGCGGGTTGACGGTCTGGCCGTCGCCCACGCCGTACTCCCGGTTGACGGCCAGGGCGAGCACCCGACCGGTGCCGGGCTCGACGGCGGCGATCGGCAGCGCCCGCTCGTCGTCGGCGGGGTAGACCTTGCGGGCCTCGGCGACGGCGGTGGCCTGCACGTCCGGGTCGAGCGAGGTGACCACGGTGTAGCCGCCCCGACGCAGCGACTGCTCCCGCTCCTGGGCGGTCGCCCCGAAGGCGGGCTGCTCCAGCCACCAGCGGCGCAGGTAGTCGCAGAAGAAGCCGGCGTCGGCGGTGGCCGTGGCGGTGCAGCCGTTGGGCTGGGCGGTGGGGCGCAGGGTCAGCTTCTCGGCGCGGGCCTCGTCGGCCTGGGCCGCCGTGATCGCGCCGGTGGTGACCATCGAGTCGAGCACGTACCCGCGCCGTTCCAGGGCCGCACCCTGGTCACCGTCGATCGGGCTGTACGCGTCGGGCGACTGCACCAACCCGGCGAGCAGCGCCGACTCGGCCAGGGTCAGGTCGGCCGGCGCCTTGCCGAAGTAGCGCTGACTGGCGGCGGCGACCCCGTACGCCCCGGAGCCGAAGTAGGCGATGTTGAGGTAGCGGTTGAGGATCTCGTCCTTGCTGAGGGCTTTCTCCAGCTCGGTGGCGTACCGGATCTCCTGGAGCTTGCGCCCGACGGTCTGCTCGGTGGCCGCCTCCCGCTGCGCGGCGGTGGCCGTGGGGTCGGTCTTGAGCACGTTGCGCACGTACTGCATGGTGAGCGTGGAGCCGCCCTGGGCGGTGCCGCCGCCGGTGACGTTGGCGACCAGGGCGCGGGCCATGCCGCGCAGGTCGGCCCCGCCGTGGGAGTAGAAGCGCCGGTCCTCGGCGGCGACGATCGCCTGCCGCAGCGTCGGGGCGATCTCGGCCAGCGGCACGTCGGTGCGGTTGACGTCGTAGAACGTGGTGAGCAGCGTCCTACCGTCGTTGGCGTAGAGGTAGGAGCGCTGCGGGGTGACCGGGGTGCGCAGCGCCGCCGGCAGGTCGTCGAACGTCCCGAGAACCGCCTTGGTGACGACTCCGGCGAGCAGGTTGCCCGGTAGCGCGGCGACCGCGAGGACCAGACCGGCCAGCAGGCCGGCGAGCAGCACGGTGAGCAGCCGCGTCAGCGGCGTCCGGGGTGAGGACATGGGCGTAAGCATTGCCACCGCACGGACCAGCGGCCCACTCCGCCACCGGATTGTCAGGTAACTCACCGTAATCTGCCAGCGACTTCCCCACCCCACCCCCCTGCCGTCCCCGCAACCCCTCCCCATCCCGTCCGTCCTCCCCGTCCTGTCTGTCCCGGCGGCTCGGTGATCAAGAGCTTTGGGCGCTCTCCGGCCGAAATCCTGACGCAAACCTCTTGATCACCGACCCGAGCCGACCCGAGCCGGGGCGGGGGGTGGGGTGGGGCGGGGGGTGGGGTTAGGCGGCGGGGAGGGGGCCTTGGGGGCCGGGGGTGGTGGGGGTGGTGACGCTGGCGGTGGCGGCGTCGCGGGCGATCGCGGCCGGGACGAGGCGGCCGGAGCGGTAGCCGATGCCGATGCCGGCGATCAGCACGAAGATCGCGCCGAAGGCCGGCAGCGAGCCGACCAACGCGCCGCCGAGGCCGAGCAGCGGGGCGGCGATCATCAGCATCGCCCCGTCACCGATCGCGAACGCCCCGGAGCGGGCCACCGCCCAGCCGGTGAGCAGCCACCCCACGCTGTAGAAGGTGGCCCCGACCAGCACCAGCGTCCGGGCGGTGGTGCCGAAGACCGGGGTCTGCTCGGTCAGGCCGGCGAAGGGCAGCATCAGCACCGTGCCACCGATGCTCACCAGCAGGCCGGCCACCGCACCCCGCCGGCTGCGGGTGGCCGCGAGCAGGCCGGTGAGCGCGAGCAGGGCGAGCAGGCCCAGCCAGATCGCGGCCACCCAGCCGAGCAGGTAGAGAGGTCGGCCGTCGGCCGGGTACGGGTCGTTGCCGAGCCCGCCGTCGCTGGCCATCGCCACCGCCCCGTAGAGCACCGCGTAGGCGGGCAGCAGCCAGACCGAGGCGCGGGCGAACCGGCGCAGCGACCAGGCCCAACTGGCGTCGGTGGCCGGCGCGGCCGGGCCGGGGTCGCCGACGAAGGGCAGCACCCCGAAGCCGCCGCCGGTCCGCCGGGTGCCCAGCGGGCCGACCGGGTCGTGTGCGCCGGCAACCGGGGTACGCGAGAACAACCGCTGCGCGGGGTCCTTCATGCCTCACCTCGTCCGCTCGGACGGGCGGCGCGCAAGGCGACACCCGTCTGCTCCGACGGGCGGGCCGGCCGGACGCGCCACCCGTCTGCTCCGACGGGCGGCACGGAACGCGATCCGGCGCCCCGGTTCCTGACCACCACCCGTCCCTCAGGACCGATCGTGGCAGGCGCCGGGGCGCCGGATGAGCGTTTCTCGCATTTGCCGCCGCTCAGGTGGGCGGCGTCGGGGTCAGGCCCGTTCGCGCTGGTCGACCGGGTCGCTGACCAGGCTGGCCGGGGAGACCGGCTCGGGTGCCGGCAGCCCCTGCGGCACCTTGCCGCCGGTGGCCTGCGCCTCGGCGACGCGTACCTCGTCGTGGATCTGCTGGGCGGCGATGGCCGCCGCCTGCGCCGCCTCGGCGGCCTCCCGCTCGACCTCGCCGGCGCTGTGCTTCGCCTCCGGGGCCGGCTCGTCGCCGACCATCCGGCTGAGCCCACCCAGCGCGCCACCCATGCCCTCCAGGGCCTTGGTCAGCTCGGTCGGGATGATCCAGACCTTGTTGGCCGTGCCGTTGGCGATCTGCGGCAGCGCCTGGAGGTACTGGTAGGCCAGCACCTTCTGGCTCGGGTTCGCGGTGTGGATCGCGTCGAAGACGGTCCGGATCGCCTTGGCCTGACCCTCGGCCTGGAGGATCCGGGCCTGCCGGTCACCGTCGGCGCGCAGCACCGCGGACTGCTTGTCGCCCTCGGCGGTGAGGATCTGCGACTGCTTGTGGCCCTCGGCGGTGAGGATCGCCGCCCGGCGGTCCCGCTCGGCGCGCATCTGCTTCTCCATCGAGTCGCGGATGCTCGCCGGCGGCTCGATCGCCTTGATCTCCACCCGGGTCACCTTGATGCCCCACCGGCCGGTGGTCTCGTCGAGCACGCCGGAGAGGTGCCGGTTGATCTCCTCGCGGCTGGTCAGCGCCCGCTCCAGGTCCAGCGAACCGATCACGTTACGCAGCGTCGTGACGGTCAACTGCTCGATCGCCTGGATGAAGTTGGCGATCTCGTAGGTGGCCCGGACCGCGTCGACCACCTTGTAGTAGAGGACGGTGTCGATCGACACCACCAGGTTGTCCGAGGTGATCACCGGCTGCGGCGGGAAGCTGACCACCTGCTCGCGCATGTCGACCTTGGTGCGCACCGCGTCGACGAACGGGACCAGCAGGTTCAGGCCCGGGTTCAGGGTGCGCTTGTACTTGCCGAGCCGCTCCACCACGTCCTGACGCTGCTGGGGCACGATGCGTACCGCCTTCGCCAGCGTCACCACAATGATCAACGCCACGGCCACCAACAGGACCGCTATGAATTCCATACCGTCACCTTTTCGCTTCCGGCAGCTCGCCGGGGGAGGAAATATCGTCCTGCCACACCAGGGCGGTGGCGCCCCGGACCTTTATCACCTGCACCCGCGCACCGGGCTCGAAGGTCTGCGTCGCGTCGTACGGACGCGCCGTCCACAACTCGCCGTCGATCTTCACCATGCCCTGCTCGGCATCGACCTGCTCGATCACCAGCGCGGTGGCGCCCTCCAGCGCCTCCACCCCGAACGACTGCTCACCGGTCTCCACCGACGGCCGCAGGTGCCGGCGGATGGTCGGCCGGGCGAGCGCCACCGTCAGCGCCGACACCACGGCGAAAACCACCGCCTGCACCGCGACGGGCGCACCCAACGCGGCAGCCCCGGCGGCGGCGAACGCGCCGGCCGCGAACATGATCAGGAACAGCGTCGTCGTGAAGATCTCGGCGACGGCCAACAGCACACCCAGCACGATCCACACCACGGCGTCCACCACCCGATCGTGACACGTCCACGCGAATCCACCCACTTCTGGTGATCAGTAAGCTCGATCCAGGCCCGTACCGACCGCCGCCAAGGAGCCGATCGTGACCCTGCTCGCCGAGACCGTCCGCCGGATCGACACCCTCGTGGCACAGGCCCAGGCCACCGGGCGTACGCCGTCGTTGGCGCTGGGCGTCGTGCGGGACGGGGCCCTGGTCCACCTGGCTGCCGCCGGCGACCACCCGCGCCCGGACGCCGACCTCCAGTACCGGGTGGGCTCGATCACCAAGACGATGACCGCGACGCTGCTGCTGGGGGAACGCGACGCCGGCCGGCTCACCCTCGACGACCCGCTGGACCGGCACCTGCCGGGCACCGCCGTCGGCGGGCTCACCCTGCGCCAACTCCTCGGCCACGCCAGCGGCCTGCACCGCGAGCCCGACGGCCCGTGGTGGGAACGGACCGAGGGCACCGACCTGGCCACCCTGGTCGCCGGCCTGAGCACGGACAAGGTCGGCTACCCCGCCTGGCGCGGCTACCACTACTCCAACCTGGCGTACGGGCTGCTCGGCGGGGTGCTGGAGCGGGTCACCGGGACGCCCTGGGCGCAACTGCTGACCACCCGGATCCTCGACCCGCTGGGCCTGCGGCGCACCACCTACCACCCCACCGCGCCGTACGCGCCGGGCTACGTGGTGCACCCGTGGCACGACACGCTGCGGGAGGAGCCGCGCACCGACACCGGGGCGATGGCCCCCGCCGGGCAACTCTGGTCGACGGTGACCGACCTCGCCCGGTGGGCGGCGTTCCTCGCCGACCCCGACCCCGAGGTGCTGGCCGCCGACACCCTGACCGAGATGTGCACCCCGGTGATGCTCAACGACCTGGACTCCTGGCGCGGCGGCCACGGCCTGGGGCTGGAGCTGTACCGCGAGGGCGACCGGGTGTACGTGGGCCACGGCGGCTCGATGCCCGGCTACGTCGCCGCGCTGACCGTGCACCGGCCCAGCCGGACCGCCGTGGTCGGCTACGCCAACTCGTACGGGTTCCGCACCGGTCACCTCGGCGGGCTGTCCCGGCAACTGCTCACCCTGGTCCTGGACGCCGAACCGACGCCGGTCGCGCCCTGGCGTCCGGCCGCCGCCCCGCCCCCGGCGGAACTGGCCGAGCTGACCGGCCGCTGGTGGTGGATGGGCATCGAGTACGAGGTCCGGGCCGACCCGGCCGGCGACCTGTGGGCCGGCCGACCCGGCGACCCGACGCTGCGGTTCACCCGGACCGGCCCGGACCGCTGGCGGGGCCGGTCCGGCGAGCAGGACAGCGAGGTCCTCGCCGTGCTCCGCGACCCGGCCGGGCGGGCGGTGGGCCTGGACATCGGCACCTTCGTCTTCACCCGCACCCCCGACCAGGAGCCCTGACCCGGCCGACCGGGTCGGTCTCAGCCGGGTTCGGTGACGAAGTCGATCAGGCGTTCCATCGCGTTGATCAGCGGCGTCTCGACGTCGGCGAAACTGTCCACCCGGGACAGGATGCGCCGCCACATGTCGGCCGGCTCGGCCACCCCGAGGGCCGCGCAGACGCCCTCCTTCCACGGCCGGCCGGGCGGCACCACCGGCCAGGCCCGGATGCCCAGCGCGGCCGGCCTGACCGCCTGCCACACGTCGACGTACGGGTGCCCGGTGACCAGCACGTACGGGGAGTTCACCCGGGCCACGATCCGGCTCTCCTTGGAGCCGGGGACCAGGTGGTCGACGAGCACCCCCAACCGGCGGCCGGGGCCGGGGGCGAAGTCGCGTACCTCGGCGTCGAGGGCGTCGATGCCGTCCAACGGCTCCACCACCACACCCTCGACCCGCAGGTCGTCGCCCCAGATCCGCTCCACCAGGGCGGCATCGTGCACGCCCTCGACCCAGATCCGGCTGGCCTTGGCCACCTGCGCCCGGACGTCGTCCACGGCGATCGATCCGGAGGCGGTGCGACGGCGGGCGGCGGGCACCACGGGGCGTACCGGCCGGCGCAGGGTCACCGGGACCCCGTCGAGCAGGAACGCGGCGGGCAGCAGGGGGAAGACGCGTCGCCGGCCGTGCCGGTCCTCCAGCACCACCGCCCCGGACTCGAACCCGACCACCGCGCCGCAGAACCCGGAGTCGGCGTCCTCCACCACGAGATCCACCTCGGCGTCGACCTCGGGGGTGACCTTCCGTCGCCGCCAGTCGCCCGCCAGCACGTCCTCGCCGTATCGCCCCGCCATGTCGATCACGCTAACGCCACCCGCGCCCCGGCACCTCCCGACGCGCCCATCCGCCCGGCCCGCCGCGCCGCCACCTGCGTCGGTGGGCGGGCCGAGGGGCCCACGATCCGGCAGTCGAGACAGGGACGGCGGGGAGCACGTACCCTTTCGGCATGTCCTCCCCCGCAACGGGCGCGGCCACCCTGGCCCCGCGCCGGTCGAGCCGTTTCGTGGCCTGGGTACGCGCCTGGCGAGCCGGCCTGGTGCCCTTCGACGAGGTCGCCGAGTCGGTCGCCGGCGACGAGGAGCACCTGGTCGCCGACGCGCCGGGCACCTGGCGGGACGTGCCGCTGCGCGACGCCCTGCCCGCGCTGGCCAAGCTCTCCCCCGACGAGATCCGGCTGGTGCTGCCGGCGCCGGGTGACCCGCGGGGGCTGCCCGGTCCGGGCGACTTCGCCGGGGCCGCACTGCTGGCCGGGGAGGCCGTGGTGGCCGGTGGGCTCGGGTTGATCCCCGAGGTGCGGACGCACACCTCCGGCTCGGGGATGACCTGGGAGACGGTGCTGTGGCGGGTCTACCCGCTGCCGGCGGACGCGCCGAAGGCGTCCCTGACCGCACCGGGAGCGGCCGAGGCGGAGGTCGAGCTGGCCACCGCGCTGGCCGAGTCCACCGCCGCGCTGACCCGCCTCGACGTGGCCCAGTGGCGGCCCGAGCTGGCCGGGGCGCTCGCCGCGCTGCGGCGCCCGGACGGCGCCACCGACCTGCCGCCCGGGTTCGACCCGCGCGCCCGGCGGCTCTTCGCCCGCGCCGCCGTGCTCGACCGGGTGCTCGCGCTGGCCGGGGAGAGCGCGCCCGGCGGGGCGGTCAACAACCATGAGGCCCAGCAGCGCGACGCCGCGTTGCGCCCGCTCACCACCGCCTGCCGGCAGGCGCTGGTCGCCGCCTGCAACGCCCCGCTGCGCCCCTGACCGCACCCGCACCGCACCCGCACCGCCCCTAACGCCGCCGCACCGTCCCGAACGCCGCCGCACCCGCCGCGCCGCCGCCCGCACCCGGACCGGAGCACGCCCGACCGGCGCGGCACCGCCGTCGCCGGCGGGCCGTCCGGCGGCCGGCCGTGCGGCCCGCACCGGATCGTGCCGGGTCGTGCCGTCGCGGAACGGTACGGCTCAGATCTCGTCGATCAGGTCGAGCACCGAGTCGACGATGCGCGACGGCCGGTACGGGTAGCGCTCGGTCTCGGCCCGGGTGCTGATCCCGGTGAGCACCAGGATCGTCTCCAGCCCCGCCTCCAGGCCGCACAGGATGTCGGTGTCCATCCGGTCACCGATCATCGCGGTGCTCTCCGAGTGCGCGTTGATGGTGTTCAGCGCCGAGCGCATCATCATCGGGTTGGGCTTACCGACGAAGTACGGCTCCACCCCGGTCGCCTTGGAGATCATCGCGGCGACCGAACCGGCCGCGGGCAGCGCGCCCTCCACCGACGGGCCGGTGACGTCCGGGTTGGTGCAGATGAACCGGGCCCCGTCGTTGATCAGCCGGACCGCCTTGGTGATCGCCTCGAAGCTGTAGGTGCGGGTCTCCCCCAGCACCACGTAGTCCGGGGCGAAATCGGTCAGCACGTAACCGACCGCGTGCAGCGCGGTGGTCAGCCCCGCCTCCCCGATCACGTACGCGGTGCCGCCCGGCCGCTGATCGGCGAGGAACTGGGCGGTGGCCAGCGCCGCCGTCCAGATCGCGTGTTCCGGCACCTCGAAACCCATCCGGGTGAGCCGGGCCTGGAGGTCGCGCGGGGTGTAGATCGAGTTGTTGGTGAGCACCAGGAAGGGTTTGCCGGACGACCGGAGCCGGTTGATGAACTCCGGCGCGCCGGGGACCGGTTGACCCTCGTGCACGAGTACGCCGTCCATGTCGGTGAGCCAGCTCTGCACCGGTTTGCGGTCAAGCATCTGTCGTCCCAAGGGGGTGTCGGGGAGGAGGGGTCGTCATCAGGGGCGGCGGGCGGCCGGCACGCAGCACGGGGTGGGGCAGGTGTCCCACATCGGCAGTTCGCCGAGGCGACGGCGCAGCCGCTGCCCGTCGGGCGTGGCGCGTTCGGCCACCAGCTCGCGCACCATGGTCACGAACCTCGGGTCGGTGCCGGGGGTGCCGGCCCGGACGAAGTCCAGGCCGAGCTGCTTGGCCGTCTCCAACGCCTCGGTGTCGAGATCCCAGACCACCTCCAGGTGATCCGAGACGAACCCGATCGGACTGACCACCACACCGGTCACCCCCTGCCCGGCGAGGGCGGTCAGGTGGTCGTTGACGTCCGGCTCCAACCACGGCACCTGGGGCGGGCCGGAGCGGCTCTGCCAGACCAGGTCGTAGGGCAGGTCGGGCGCGGCGGCGGCGTGCACCAGGCGGGCGGTCTCCGCCAACTGCGCGGTGTACCGGCCGCCGTGCGGGCCGGCGGTGGCCGCCGCCGAGGTGGGGATGGAGTGCGCGGTGAAGACCAGCCGGGTGGTGTCCCGCCGGGCCGGGTCGAGCTGGGCCAGCGCCGAGCGCACCGCGTCGGCGTGCGGCTCGACGAAGCCGGGATGGTCCCAGAACTGCCGCAGCTTCTCGATCACCGGGGCGTCCGGGCCGACGGCGGCACGCGCGGCGGCGATGTCCTCCTGGTACTGCCGGCAGGACGAGTAGCCGCCGTACGCGCTGGTGACGAACGCCAGCGCCCGGGTGATCCCGTCGTCGCGCATCCGGGCCACGGTGTCGGCGAGCATCGGGTCCCAGTTCCGGTTGCCCCAGTAGACCGGCAGGTCGACGTCGTGCCCGGCGAAGTCCGCCCGGACCGCGGCGAGCAGCTCGCGGCACTGCTGGTTGATCGGGGAGACCCCGCCGAAGTGCAGGTAGTGCTCGGCGACCTCGGCCAGCCGCGCGGGCGGCACCCCCCGCCCCCGGGTCACGTTCTCCAGGAAGGGCAGCACGTCCTCGGGCCGCTCCGGGCCACCGAAGGAGACCAGCACCAATGCGTCGTACGACATGGGGTCATTCTCCCCCGTGCGCGGCGACGGGCCGACGACGCCCCCTGGTCCGGGGTGTGCCGAAGGGGCCCCGGTCCGGGGCCCCTTCGTGCGGGTCAGGAGCCGAGGGCGTGGTAGCCACCGTCGACGTGGACGATCTCGCCGGTGGTGGCCGGGAACCAGTCCGACATCAGCGCCAGGCAGGCGCGGGCGGCCGGCTCCTGGTTGGTGAGGCTCCAGCCGAGTGGGGCACGCTCGGTCCAGGCCTGCTCGAACTGCTCGAAGCCGGGGATCGACTTCGCCGCCATGGTGCGCAGCGGCCCGGCGGCGACCAGGTTGCTGCGGATGCCCTGCTTGCCGAGGTGCAGCGCGAGGTAGCGGGAGGCGGACTCCAGCCCGGCCTTGGCCACGCCCATCCAGTCGTAGACCGGCCAGGCCTTGGTGGCGTCGAAGGTGAGCCCGACCACCGCACCGCCCGGCGACATCAGCGGCAGCGCCGCCATGGCCAGCGACTTGTAGGAGTACGTGGAGACGTGCAGGGCGGTCGCCACGTCCTCCCAGGAGGCGTCGAGGAAGCCGCCGCCGAGGCAGCTCTGCGGGGCGAAGCCGATCGAGTGGACCACCCCGTCGAGGCCGTCGACGTGCTCGCGTACCCGGTCGGCCAGGCCGGCGAGATGCTCCGGGCTGGTCACGTCCAGCTCGATGATCGGTGCCGGCTGGGGCAGCCGGCGGGCGATCCGCTCGACCAGCGAGAGCCGGCCGTAGCCGGTGAGCACGACCTGGGCGCCGTTCTCCTGGGCGATCTTCGCCACCGAGAAGGCGATCGAGGCGTCGGTGATGACGCCGGTGACCAGCAGCCGCTTACCGGCGAGCAGTCCTGACATGTGTTGGCTTCCTCCGTACGTTCTCAGTGACCCATGCCGAGGCCGCCGTCGACCGGGATGACGGCGCCGGAAATGTAGCCGGCGGCGTCCGAGGCGAGCCAGGTGACCACCCCGGCGACCTCGTCCGGTGCGGCGAACCGGCCGGCCGGGATGATTTTGCGGTACTCGGTGCGGCGCTCCTCGGGCAGCTTGGCCGTCATCTCGGTGTCGATGAAGCCCGGGGCGACCACGTTCGCGGTGATGTTGCGGCTGCCCAGCTCCCGGGTGATCGAGCGGGCCACCCCCACCAGGCCGGCCTTGCTGGCGGCGTAGTTGACCTGGCCGACACCGCCGTAGAGCCCGATCACGGAGGAGATGAAGATCATCCGGCCCCACTTGGCCCGGAGCATCTTGGACGAGGCCCGCTTGGCGCACCGGAAGGTGCCGGTCAGGTTGGTGTCGAGCACCCCGGTGAACTGCTCCTCGGACATCCGCATCAGTAGCGTGTCGTCGGTGATGCCGGCGTTGGCGACCAGCACCTCGACCGGACCCAGCTCGGCCTCGATCGCGGCGAAGGCGGCGTCGACGGAGGCCGAGTCGGTGACGTCGCACCGGACCCCGAACAGACCCTCCGGCGCGTCACCGCTGCGGTGGGTGACCGCCACCCGGTCGCCCTGCCCGGCGAAGGCCTGCGCGATGGCCAGTCCGATTCCCCGGTTGCCGCCGGTCACCAGCACGGTGCGGGCCACGGGTCCCCCTTCGTTTCCACTGATCATTCCGGTCGGAGCCTAGGCGTTACCGGCAGGTAACCGCTAACGGCCCGCCACCGGTGTCCGCCCGCGGAGAGGGCGACGCCGCAGCCGCGCGGGACGGCGTCCGTGGCGGGTGGCGGGCAGCTCGCCGGCGTCATCGGCACCGACGCGCCGGGCCGGAGCCCGCCCGGGCACACCGGAGGATCGGCGGGACCGTCCGGCCGAGTACGCGTTCCCGCAGTCACCGTTGTACGATCATCGTCGTCCGCGAGCCGAATGCGACTCGCGTTTCCGGGCCCCGCCGACCGCAGGAGGTGATCGCTGTGCGAGATAGCGATCCTCCCAGTCGTGGCCGGGCCCTCCGTCAGCCCCGCTGAGCCACGACTCAGTCGGTTGAGCTGACCCAGCTCCCGCTCCCCGCACCGCCCCCACCCGGCCACAGGCCGGGGAGGTCGACGGGTGCCGTCCCCCTCGGGACGCCCCGCGGTGGAGCCGCCCGGTCACGACTTCGTGTGTGCGCCCCGATCAAACCCCTGCGGCCCGCCCCGCGGACCGTCCAGTCGCCACCGGAGCCGTTCATGAGCCGCTACGTCGCCCCGCTGAGCTTCACCCTCGCCGCCGTCTGGGTGGCCGTCGTGTTCGTGCTGGCCGGCGGCGGTCACTGACCACCACCGGCCCGCCCGGCCGGACGCACCACCCGGTGCGCCCGACCCGCCTCACCACTATCCGGTCCGCCTCACAGCATCCGGGACGTCCACAGCAGGCTCAGCCCGCCCGCACAGAGCGCCAGCAACAGCGCCACCCCCGCGTACCACTGGGTGATCTCGCGCGGCTCGGTGCGGAACCCGATCGACGAGCCCATGTCCTGATAGACCTGCTTCAACTCGGCCACCGAGGCCGCCTCGTAGAAGTAACCCTCGGTGGTCTCGGCGAGCTGGGCCAGCGCCAGCCGGTCCACCGGCACCCGCTGCAACTGACCACCGATGTCCACCTGCCCGGAGTCGGTGCCGAACGCGATCGTGGAGACCGGCACGTTCGCCGCCTGCGCCGCCGCCGCGGCCTCCTCCACCGACCGGCCCGAGGTGCGGAACCCGTCGGAGAGCAGCACGATCCGGGCCGGTGGGATTCCGGCCGCGCCGTCCGCCGGCACCGACCGGATCGCCTCCAGACAGGTGAAGACCGCCTCCCCGGTGGCGGTCGCCTCGGCCAGCGTCAGCCCGTCGATCGCCGCAGTCACCGCCGCCCGGTCCTTGGTGGGGGCCACCAGCACGTTCGCCGCCTTGGCGAAGGAGACCAGCCCCAGGTTGTAGCTGGCCGGCAACTCGCCGACGAACTGCTTCGCCGCCTCCTGGGCGGCCTCCAACCGGTTCGGTGACACGTCGTCGGCCTGCATGGACAACGACACGTCGATGGCGAGCATCACCGTGGCCCGCTCCAACGGCTCCCGGGTGTCGATCGCCGGCCGGGCCATCCCGGTGGCGAGCGCCACCATCGCCAGCAGCAGCACGGTCGCCGCCGCGTGTCGCCGCCAACCCAACCCCTTCGGCGCGAGGGTACGCAGCAGGTCCACGTTGGTGAACCGCATCGCGTACGCCCGGCGGTGGCGCTGCCGCCAGACGTAGGCCGCGGCCAGGGCCACCACCGGCAGCAGCGCCAGCAGCCACCACGGTTGCATGAAACGGATCATCGCGTCGTCCCCCGGGTGCGGGCGTGCCGCTGGGCGGCCACGAATCGCACCATGTCCAGCAGCCAGTCTCGGTCGGTACGCAACAGCAGGTGCCCGGCACCGGCGGCGCGCAACTCGGCGGCGATCGCACCGCGCTGGGCGGCGGCCGCCTCGGCGTAGCGCCGGCGCAGTCGCGGGTCGGCGGTCTGCACCTCGTGCAACTCCCCGGTCTCCGGGTCCACCACCGGCAGCACCCCCACGTCGGGCAGCTCCAGCTCGCGCGGGTCGACCACCTCGATGGCCAGCACGTCGTGCCGGACCCGCAGCTTACGCAGCGGCCGCCCCCACTGCGCGGGCGGTGCGAGGAAGTCCGAGATCACCACGGCCAGCCCACGGCGGCGCGGCGGCCGGTTGAGCAGGTCCACCAGCGCCCCCAGGTCGCCGCGCCCGGGTCGCAGCGGGGTGTGCGCCACCGCGCGCAACAGCGCCTGCGCCTCCCGCCGGCCGGAGCGGGCCGGCACCCGGGTCAGCGCCCCCGGCCCGGCGGGCGGCGCCGGGGCGGGTCGCCACCGGCGGGCGGGCGCGGGCGGGGGCTGCGCCCCGGTGCCGATCACCGCGCCGATCCGGTTGCCGCCGCGCACGGTCAGGTGGGTCAGCGCGGCGGTCGCGGCGACCACCACGTCCCGCTTGAGCCACCGGCCGGTGCCGAAGTCCAGGCTCGCCGACAGATCCACCGCCAGCCAGGTCTCCAGCTCCCGGTCCGCCACCGTACGCCGCACGTGCGGGGTGGTGGTGCGGGCGGTGACCGGCCAGTCCATCCGGCGTACGTCGTCGCCGGGGCGGTACTCGCGGGACTCCCCCGCCTCGCTGCCCGGCCCCGGCAGCAGACCCGCGTAGTCGCCCTGGAGCAGGCCGTCGAGCTTGCGGGTCACCAGCAGTTGCAGCCGGGACAGCACCGCCTCGTTGCGCTCCCCACCGGCGTCGGCGGGGCGTGCCGGAGTGGTCACGGCCGCTGACCGGGCCAGCCGCCGGCCGGCGGGCCGCTGACCGGCGGCGGCGCGGACGCCTGCTGACGGGGGGCCACCGCGGGCAGCGGGATGGTCGACATCACCCGGTGCACCACGTGGTCGGCGGGCACGTCGTCGGCGAGCGCGTCATAGCTGAGCACCAGCCGGTGGCGCAGGATGTCCGGTGCGATGTCCTGGACGTCCTGCGGCAACGCGTAGTCCCGGCCGCGCAGCAACGCCAGCGCCCGGGTGGCCCGGATCAGGCCGAGCGAGGCGCGCGGGCTGGCCCCGTACTGGATCAGCCGGGCCACGTCGGGCATGCCGTGCTCGGCGGGGCTGCGGGTGGCCAGCACCAGCCGGACGGCGTAGTCGACCAGCGCGTTGTGCACGAAGACCTGGTCGGCCTTGCGTTGCAGGGCGAGCAGGTCGTCGGCGGTGAAGACCTGCGCCGGCACGGGCGCGGCGACCCCCATCCGGTAGACGATCTCCCGCTCCTCCGCGTCGGTGGGGTACCCGACGACGATCTTCATCAGGAAGCGGTCCCGCTGCGCCTCCGGCAACGGGTAGACACCCTCCTGCTCGATCGGGTTCTGGGTGGCCATCACCAGGAACGGGTCGGGCACCCGGTGGGTCTGGCCGCCGATGGAGACCTGCCGCTCGCTCATCACCTCCAGCAGCGCCGACTGCACCTTGGCCGGGGCCCGGTTGATCTCGTCGGCGAGCAGGAAGTTCACGAAGACCGGGCCCAGCTCGACGTCGAACTTCTCACTCGACTGCCGGTAGATCCGGGTGCCCATGATGTCGGCCGGGACCAGGTCCGGGGTGAACTGCACCCGGGCGAACTCCCCGCCCACCACCCGGGCCAGGGTCTCCACCGCGAGGGTCTTGGCCACCCCCGGTACGCCCTCCAGCAGGCAGTGCCCCCGGGCCAGGAGCGCCACGAACATCCGCTCCACCATCCGGTCCTGCCCGACGATCACCCGTTTGATCTCGAACAGCGCCCGCTCCAGCAGGGTGGCGTCCTGGGCGGGGGTGGTCACCGCCGCAGGTGTCTCGGGGGCCGTCCCATTCGGAGTCGGAGCGTCGGGCGTGGTCGGCTGGGCCACCGGTCCTCCACAGCATGATCGGTCGTCGTGGCGTGGTGCGGTAACAAGACTCGCATGCCCGGCTGAGAGCCGAGGTGGGGAGAACCCGATTTCCGCCGCGCCGTCCCGATCACCGAATCGCTGAACGAGGGTGGACACGAAGGGGTCTGCCGCGTGTACCATTCACCCCGTCGCCGGGCGGCTCCCCCCGTGGCCGCCCGGCGCGCTAACCTCCGGTCCCGGCGTGCCTACACTCCCCTGGTGACCGATCCCACCCCCGCCGACGAGACCCCCGTCTGTTCGTCCCGAGGGTGTCGCGCCCCCGCCAGGTGGGCGTTGCGCTGGAACAATCCCCGGCTGCACACCCCCGACCGGCGCAAGACCTGGCTCGCCTGCCCGGCCCACCGGAGCAGCCTCGGCGACTTTCTCGACGCCCGCGGGTTCCTCCGGGAGGTCGCCGCGCTCCCCGGATCGCATACGCTCGAAGCGTGAACGCTGCCGAGCCACCCCAGTCCCCGGTGAGCGCCCTGGAACCCTGGCCCGACACGGTCCGCTGGCAGCCGATCTCGACCGACCTGATCTGGGTCGAGTTGCTCCGCCTGGCGCTGGGCCTGGCGGTGCTGCTGGTCGGGCTGGCGGTGGGCTGGGCGTGGCACGGGCACTGGCTGTTCGGCGTGGGCTGCGCCGTGGTGCTGCTCGGCGGCGGCTGGCGGGCGGTGACGATCGTCCGGGCCGTCCACGCCTGGGGGTACGCCGAACGCGCCGACGACCTGCTGGTCCGGCACGGGCTGCTGGTGCGCCGGTTGTCCATCGTGCCGTACTCGCGGATGCAGTTCGTCGACGTCAGCGCCGGCCCGCTGGAACGCGCCTTCGACCTGGCCACCGTGCAGCTGCACACCGCCGCGGCGGCCACCGACGCCCGGGTGCCCGGCCTGCGGCCGGCCGAGGCGTCCCGGCTACGCGACCGGCTCACCGCCCTCGGCGAGGACCGGGCGGAGGGCCTGTGACCGACGGCCACCCCGGCCCCGGCGCGGCCCACCCGACGCCCCCGGACGTCCCGGCGGCTCCGGATTCCCCGACCTCGATGCAGATCCGGCCGGCCTGGGGGACCCCCGCGGTGCCGGAGGCCCCGACTGCCCCGACTGTCCCGGCGGCCCCGGGGCATCCGCCGGTCCCGGCGGAGCCGACCGACCAGGGTGGGGCGGCGGGCGGCGCCGAGCCACGGCAGCGGCTGCACCCGTTGAGCCCGGTGTTGCACGGGGCGAAGTCCCTGTTCGTGGTGATCGCCGGCCTCTCCTGGTCGACGCTGTCCCGGGTCGGCTTCGGCTGGTTCGCCGTGCTGGTGGCGGTGCTCGCCCTGGGCGCGACCGTGCTGGCGGTGGTCAGCTGGTACAACACCGGCTACCACATCGTCGGGCGGGAACTGCGGGTGTACGAGGGCCTGCTGTGGCGACGGACCCGGGCGATCCCGCTGGAGCGGTTGCAGTCCGTGGAGGTGGTCCGCCCGTTGTTGGCGCAGCTCACCGGCCTGGCCGAACTGCGCCTGGAGGTGGTCGGCGGCGGCAAGACCGAGGCGCCGCTGGCGTACCTCTCGGTCGCCGACGCGGCCCGGCTGCGGCAGCGACTGCTCGCCGTGGCCGCCGGCACGCCCGACCGGGAGACCGCCGACGCGGTCCCGCCACCGGCCGGCGACCCGGCGGTGGACGCCGCCGCGCCGGTCGCGCGGGAGCCGGCGGGCCGGCCACTGCACGCGGTGAGCAACACCGACCTGCTGGTCAGCCAACTGCTCACCCCGCAGGCGTTCCTGCTCCCGGTCGGGGTGGCCTTCGTGGTGTTCCAGTTCCTCTCCGAGGGCTCCTGGTCGTTCATCGCGGTGGCCAGCACCCTCACCGCGATGGCCGGTGTGCTGCTGCAACCGGTCCGCCGGGTCCTCGACGACTGGAACTTCCGGCTGGCCCGCGAGGCCGACCGGCTGCGCATCCACAACGGGCTGCTGGAGACCCGGATGCAGACCGTCCCGCTGGAACGGGTACAGACCGTCGTGGTGACCTGGCCGCTGCTCTGGCGGATGAAGGGTTGGCTGCGGCTGCGGCTGGAGGTCGCCGGCTATTCCGGCGGCGAGGCGGACGACCGCAACCGGCCCGACCGGCTGCTGCCCGTCGGCGACCGGGAGACCGGTGCACGGATCGTCGCCGAGGTGCTGCCCGGGGTACGCCTCGGCGCGCTGCCGCTGACCGCGCCACCGGCCCGGGTCCGCTGGCTGCGACCGCTCAGCGCCCGCCGGCTCGCCGCCGGGCTCGACGAACGGGTCTTCGCCGCCCGGTCCGGCCTGCTCACCCGGGAGCTGGCGCTGGTCCCGTACGCCCGGGTCCAGAGCGTGCGGGTGGTGCAGGGCCCGGCCCAGCGTCGGTTACGGCTGGCCACGGTGCACGTCGACACCGCCGGTGGGGCCGGTGCCACCGCGTACCACCGCGACCTGGCGGAGGCGTGGGCGCTCGCCGCAGAGCTGACCGCGCGGGTGCACGCCGCCCGCCGCACCCGCTGACCCGCACACCGGTCCGGTCCAGGCCGACGCCCGACGCGCCCGGTCAGCGCCCGACGGGCTCCGACGGGACGACCGCGGCCGGGGCGACCGGAGCTGCACCGCCCGCTTCGTCGCCGGCACCGGCACGCCGGGAGCGCCGGGCCCGCCAGGCCCGCTCGGCCAGCCCGACGACCAGGAACGTCATCCCCACGTACGCCCAGCCGACCAGCACGTCGATGACGTAGTGCTCACCGCTGTAGACCAGGGTGAAGGTCATCGCCAGCGGGTACGCCAGCAGCAGCGGCCACCACCGCCGGCGGGTCGACCGCAGGAAGAACAGCACCACGAACAGCGCCCAGGCGGTGTGCAGCGAGGGCATCGCGGCGACCGGGTTGGAGGCGATCTGCCCGGCGTTGAGCAGGTTGCCCGCGCCGTGCATGCCGAACTCCCTCCACCCCCGGGTGGAGATCCGGGCGACCTCGGTGAGCAGACCGTTCTGTGCCGCCCACCACGGCGGCGCAGCCGGATAGACGAAGTAGGTGACCAGGCCGGCCGCGCAGAGGAAGCCCCAGCGCCGCATGAACGCCTCCCAGCGCGCGCGGCTGCGCATCCAGAGCACGGCCGCCGCGGCCAGCGTCACCACGAAGTGGGAGAAGTAGACCCAGCTGACCAGCACGTCCCACCAGTGCACCTCGGGGCGGTAGAGGTGCTGCTGGAGCCAGACCGTCGGCACCTCGCCCCCGGTCGCCCAGCCGAACATCACCCGGTCGGCGACGATCAGCTCGTAGGCGTGCGGGGTACGACCGTTGTCGGCGAAGCCCCGGGAGAGGTTGTAGAAGGCGAGCAGCAGCACCACCGGAATCCAGTCCCGGGCGAAGCTCAGGTGGCTGCGCCAGGGCCGGCCCCAGTTCCAGGCGACGGTGCCGGCCCAGATCCAGAGGAAGGCGTACGCCGGATCGGTCGGCAGGCCGATGGCCAGCCAGGTCACGACGAAGGCGACGCCCCAGACGGACATCGCGATCACGCGGCGTCGGCCACCGACGGGCGGGTCGACGGACTCGGACGGGACGGGGGGCGGGGGCTCAGTCAGAACGGCCATCGCGGTCAAGGTTAACGGTGGGCGACGCATCGACCACCGCCGACCACCTGTCGGGTGGCCGCCGGGAGCCTGACCACACCGCCAGGGGCGAACCACCCGATTCCGGCGCCGCGGCCGGTCGGTCTCCCGACCGACGCCGGTGGCCCGCCCACTAGGCTGATCCCCATGCTGGAACAGCCGGACGCACCGTTCCCGCCGGGGCTGACCGCCCAGGTGGAGCTGACCGTCGCCGACGCCGACACCGCGCGGGCCGTCGGCTCCGGTGACGTGCCGGTGCTGGCCACCCCCCGGGTGCTCGCCCTCGCCGAGGCCGCCACGGTGGCCGCGACGACGCCCCGGATGCCCGCCGGCCGGACCACGGTCGGGGTCCGGGTCGAGCTGGCCCACCTGGTCGCCACCCCGGTGGGGCGTACCGTGGTGGCGCACGCCCGGCTGGTCGAGGCCGACGGCCGGCGGCTGCTGTTCGAGGTGACGGTGACCGACGGCGACACGACGGTGGCGTCGGGCCGGGTGGAGCGGGCGCTGGTCGACCGGCAGCGCTTCGTCGAGCGGGCGGCGCGGGTGTCATGACGTACCGGTTCGTGGAGATCGCCGACCGGGTCCACGTGCTGCGGGAGCCGCTGCTCGACGTCAACGTCACGCTGGTGGTCGGCGAGGACGCGGCGCTGCTGGTGGACACCCTGTCCACCGCCGGGCAGGCCGCCGAACTGGCCACCGCGGCGCGGGCGGTCACCCCGCACCCGTGGACGCTGGTCAACACCCACCACCACTTCGACCACTGCTTCGGCAACGCGACGCTCGCCGCCGACCCACCCCGCCCGGTGTACGCGCACGAGGTGGCCGCCGCCGCGATGCGGGACCACCCGGACCGGCTGCGCCGGGCGGCGTACGAGGAGATGCGGGCGGAGCATCCCGGGCTCGCCGCCGAGTTGGCCGGGACGACCCTGCTGGCCCCGACGCACACCGTGCACACCGAGACGGTGCTGGACGTCGGCGGCCGGCGGGTGGTGCTGCGGCACCCTGGACACGGGCACACCGACGCGGATCTGGTGGTGCACGTGCCGGATGCCGACGTGCTGGTCGCCGGGGATCTGGTGGAGCAGTCCGGGCCGCCGGCCTTCGAGGAGTCGTACCCGTTGCAGTGGCCGGACGCGGTGGCCGAGCTGCTGCGGATGACCACCCCCGCGACGGTGGTGGTGCCGGGCCACGGCGCGCCGGTGGACGTGGCGTTCGTCCGGGCCCAGCACGCCCGACTGGCGGAGCTGGCCTGGCTGATCCGGGCCGCCCACACCGGCGGCGCACCGCCGGAGCGGGTGGCCGCCGACTCCCCGTTCGGCGCCCGACCCGGCCTCGCCGCCGCCCGCCGGGGCTACCTCGAACTCGACGGCACCCCCTGACGCCCACCCGCTGACCCGGTCGGGCGCTGCGGCGCCCACGCCCGGGGTGCGGTCAGTCGGCGAAGCGGCGGCGCACCTCGTCCCGGGTGGGCATGGCGACCGCCCCGCCGGGCGACTCGCAGACCAGGCCGGCGACGCGCAGCGCGAACGCCACCCGCCGGTGCCAGTCGGCCGGCCCGGTCGGTTCGCCGTCGACCAGCAGTTCGGCGACGAGCGCGGCCATCACCGAGTCGCCCGCGCCGGTCGCGTCCACCGCCCGCACCTTCGGCGCGGGCACCCGGACCGGGTCGGGGCCGGCGGCGACCAGGGCACCGTCCGCGCCGAGCGTCACCACCACCGTGCCCGCGCCCAGCTCCCGCAGGTACGCCGCGACCCCCTCGACCGGTTCGTCGGGCCAGAGCAGCGCGGCGTCGGCGCTGCTGAGCTTCACCAGGTGCGCCCCGGCGGCGAACTCGACCACCACCTCCCGCAGGCCGGCCAGTGCCGCCGGGCCGGCCAGCAGCCGGGGCCGGACGTTGGGGTCGAAGACCCGCAGGCCGGGCGCGAGCGACCAGGCCCGGCGGGCGGCGGCGAGCGTCGGTGGGCTGAGCAGCACGATCGAGCCGCAGTAGAGCACGTCCGCGCCGTCGACCAGCGCCACGTCCAGGTCGTCGGCGGCGAGCAGCCCGTACGACGGGGGTTCGCCGTAGAAGCGGAAGTCCGGCTCGGCCCCGGTGTGCGTGGTGACCGCCAGCGTGGTGGGCGCCGGCACGGTGACCGCCCCGGCCAGTCCGACCCCGGCGTCCGCCAGGAAGTCGCGGATCCGGCCGGCGAGCACGTCGTCGCCGAGCGAGCCGACGAACTGGGCCGTGCCGCCGAGCCGGGCCACCCCGACGGCGACGTTGAGCGGACCGCCGCCGATCGCCTGCCGGAACACCGGCTGCCCCTCGCACTCGGCGTCCAACAGGTCGATCAGCGCCTCACCGAGCACCACCGCGTATCCCACGTCGCCTCCCAGCGCGTCGTCGTCCGGCTACCAGGCTGGCACAACGGCCCATGCCGATCGGGGGCGGCCGGGCAACCAGATCCCACCCATCGAGCAACGACTATTGCGTGGTTCGTCCGGACGTGATGGTATTGCTTGTGCCGGGCCGGCGCGGAGGGCTGCCGCACCCGCTCGGCGATCAGCTGGGGTCAGACGCGAGAGGCACCGGTCCGTGGGCACGGACCGCCGACGGCACGCGCCCGTCGGCCCCTGTCGGGCCGCCGGCCAGAGCCGCGACCGACGCATCCCTCACCTTGTGCGGGGCGGGCGTTCGCGCCACCCCGCGGATCAGGAGAAGCTCGTGCTTCGTTCCCGTACGGCCGCGTTGTTCACCGCGGCCGCCACCCTCGCCTTCGGGGCCGTCGCCCTGACGGTGCAGCCCGAACCGGCCGCCGCGCACGGCACGCCGATCGTTCCGGGCAGCCGGACCTACCTGTGCTGGCAGGACGGCCTCAGCCCCACCGGCGAGATCAGGCCGGTCAACCCGGCCTGCTCCGCCGCCGTCGCCCAGAGCGGCACCAACTCCCTCTACAACTGGTTCAGCGTGCTGCGCTCGGACGCCGGCGGACGCACCGTCGGCTTCATCCCCGACGGCAAGCTGTGTAGCGGCGGCAACACCGGTTTCGCCGGGTACGACCTGGCCCGCACCGACTGGCCGCTGACCCACCTGACGTCCGGCGCGCGGCTGGACTTCAAGTACAGCAACTGGGCCCACCACCCCGGCACGTTCTACTTCTATGTGACGAAGGACAGCTGGAGCCCGACCCGGCCGCTGGCCTGGGGTGACCTGGAGGAGCCGTTCCTCACGGTGACCAATCCGCCCCAGCGGGGCGCGTCGGGCACCAACGAGGGGCACTACTACTTCAGCGGGAACCTGCCGTCGGGCAAGTCCGGCCGGCACATCATCTACTCCCGCTGGGTCCGCTCGGACAGCCAGGAGAACTTCTTCGGCTGCTCCGACGTCACCTTCGACGGTGGCAACGGCGAGGTGACCGGGGTCGGCAACGGCAACCCCAACCCGACCACGACGCCGCCGAACCCCACCACCACGCCGCCGAACCCCACCACGACGCCGCCGAACCCCACCACCACGCCGCCGAACCCGACCACCACCCCGCCGCTGCCGGGTGGCGACTGCATGGCGGTCTACCGGGTGGTCAGCACCTGGAACGGCGGCTTCCAGGGTGAGGTCACCATCATGAACCACAGCTCCCGGACGTACGGCGGCTGGGTGGCGAGCTGGACGTTGCCCAGCGGCCAGCAGCTCAACCAGGTGTGGAACGGCACCCTGTCCGCCAACGGGTCGACGGTGAGCGTCACCAACGCCAACTACAACGGCAGCATCGCGCCGGAGGCGACGACCACCTTCGGCTTCACCGCCACCACCAGCGGCACCGGCGGTCTGCCGACCGTCTCGTGCAGCGGTCGGTGACGATCCGCTGAGCAGACCGGAGGTCCACGCCCGTCGGGCGTGGACCTCCGGCTCGTCCGGGGACCGGCGTCGGCGTCGCCGTGCCGGTCCGGCGGGCCACCCCGGTCAGCGGACCATGCTGCCGACCACCGGCTTGGTGAGCAGGGCCGACTGGTTGCGCTGGATGCCCGGGTCGAGGGTCTTGGCCACGAAGATGGCGTGCCAGATGCAGAAGATCAGCACCGTCCACACCTTGCGGGAGTTGTCCGCCTCCTCCCGCTTGTGCTCCTCCAGCAGCCGCATCGCGTACGACAGGTCGATCAGGTCGCCGGCACCCGAGGTGGACAGCACGTGCCGGGCCCACTCGTACATCTCGCCGCGCAACCAGACCCGGGTCGGGGTCGGGAAGCCGAGCTTCTTGCGGTTGACGATGGCCGGCGGCACGACCCCCTGCAACGCCTGACGCATGGCGTACTTGGTGGCGTCGGAACGGGGCGGCAGCTTCAGGTCGACCGGGATGGTGGCCGCCACGTCGAAGACCGCCCGGTCCAGGAACGGCACCCGGACCTCCAGCGAGTGCGACATCGAGATCCGGTCCGCCTTGACCAGGATGTCGCCACGCAGCCAGGTGTAGAGGTCGACGTACTGCATCTTGGTGACGTCGTCCAGCTCGGTGCACTCGGCGTAGATCGGGGCGGTGACGTCGGTGTAGCGCACCGAGGGGTCGTAGCGACGCAGCAGGTGCTGCTTCTCCTCCTCGGTGAACATCCGGGCGTTGCCGTAGTAGCGCTGCTCGATCGGGGTGGTGCCGCGCTCCAGGAAGCTCTTGCCCTTGACCCCCTGCGGGATGGCCTTGGAGACCGCCCGCAGGCCCTTCTGCACCCCGCCCGGCAGGCCGTTGACGGTGCCGAGGGAGAGCGGCTCCCGGTAGATGGTGTAGCCGCCGAAGAACTCGTCGGCCCCTTCGCCGGAGAGCACCACCGTGACGTGCTCGGCGGCCTTCTTGGCGACGAAGTAGAGCGGCACCAGCGCCGGGTCGGCGACGGGGTCGTCCAGGTGCCAGACGATCGTCGGCAACGCGTCGATCATGTCCTGCGGCCCGATCTTGGTCGGGATGGTGGTCACGTCGAGGTGCCGGGCCGAGTCCTGGGCCACGTCGATCTCGGAGTAGCCGGGCACGTCGTAGCCGACGGTGAAGGTGAGGATGTTGGGGTTGAACTCGCGCGCCAGGGCCACCACGGCGGTCGAGTCGATGCCGCTGGACAGGAACGAGCCGACCGGCACGTCCGAGCGCATGTGCATCCGGACGCTCTCCCGCAGCGTCTCCCGGATCTCGTGGTAGAGCCGCTGCTCGTCGGCGACCGGAGCGGGCCGGAACACCGGCCGGTACCAGCGCCGGACGTCCAGCCGGCCGCCCGGGGACCAGGTCAGGTACTCCCCGGAGCCGATCCGGCTGATCCCCTGGTGCAGGGTGCCGGGCTCGGGGACGTACTGGAGGGTCAGGTAGTGGCTGAGGTTGGCGGTGTCGATGCCGGCGTCACCCTGGTAGTAGGAGTGCGCGAACGGCAGCAGCGCCTTCTTCTCCGAGGCGAGGTAGAGACCGTCGGCGGTCTCCAGGTAGTGCAGCGGCTTGATGCCGAAGTAGTCCCGCGCGCCGAACGCCCGGCGCTCCTGCCGGTCCCAGATGACGAAGGCGAACATGCCGCGCAGCCGGGTGAGCACCTGCTCGCCCCAGTAGTGGTAGCCGGCGACGATCACCTCGCCGTCACCGGCGGTGGCGAACTGGGCCCCGAAGGTGCGGACCAGTTCCTCGCGCAGCTCGATGTAGTTGTAGATCTCGCCGTTGAAGGTGAGCAGATAGCGGCCGCCGGCGTACGGCAGCGGCTCGTGGCTGGACGCGACGTCGATGATGGCGAGTCGCTTGTGCGCGAACACCCCGTCCGCATAGTGGCCGGTGGCGTCGCCGACCACCTCGACCCCTGTCTCGTCCGGTCCGCGGTGGTGCAGGCATTCCAACGCCCCCGCGATGTTGTCGCGGTGGGCGGCGGCGTTGCCGTTCGCGCTGAAGAAGGCCAGGAGTCCGCACATGGTCGCCATCTTTCCACGCGGCACATTCCGGTCGCGCGGCACCGCTGACCCTGCCACCTCCGCACGCGGCACATTCCGGTCGCGCGGCACCGCCGGCGCTGTCCCGTCTCCGCGCGGCACCGCAGGCACCCGCCCGGCCGGAGCCGGGGTACCGTCTGGACGAGCGACGAGGCGAAGGGAGCCGACATGGCCGAGGAGCGGACGGACGGCAAGCCGGCGGACGGCACCGAATCGCACGATCCGGACTTCCCGGAGGCGTTCCTGTCCTTCATGCGGCAGGGCTGGCGCGACACCAGCCTCCCGGTCGGTCCCCGGCCGGAGGTCCCGCACCACGCCAAGCGGCGGGCCGCGCTCTCCGCGGCCTTCCCGGGCGAGACGCTGGTCATCCCCACCGGCACCGAGAAGGTACGCGCCAACGACACCGACCACCCGTTCCGGCCGGGCAGCGACTTCGCGTACCTGACCGGGGACCACGACCCGGACAGTGTCCTGGTGCTGCACCCCAACGGCTCCGGGCACGACGCGACGCTGTACATGCGTCCCCGTTCCTCGCGGGAGACCGACGAGTTCTTCCGCAGCCGGCACGGCGAGCTGTGGGTGGGCCGGCGGCACACCCTGGCCGAGAAGTCGACCGAGCTGGGCCTGCCCACGGAGGACCTGAGCACGCTGGACGGGGCGCTGGCCCGGATGGCGCCGGGGCGGACCCGGGTGCTGCGCGGTTTCGACCACCGGGTGGACGCGGCGGTACGCCCGTGGGACGGCCCCCGGGAGGAGGGCCAGCCGGCCCGTGACCGGGAGCTGGCGATCACCATCGCCGAGCTGAAGCTGGTCAAGGACGAGTGGGAGGTCGCCCAGCTCCAGGACGCGGTCGACGCCACCGTACGCGGCTTCGAGGACGTGGCCCGGGTGCTGCCGGCCGACCGGGGGGTCTCCGAGCGGTTGCTGGAGGGGATCTTCGCGCTGCGGGCCCGGCACGACGGCAACGACGTCGGCTACAGCTCGATCGTCGGGGGCGGCGAGCACGCGACGATCCTGCACTGGGTGCACAACCACGGCGCGACCCGTCCGGGTGAGCTGCTGCTGATGGACATGGGCGTGGAGAACCGCAACCTGTACACCGCCGACGTGACCCGGGTGCTGCCGGTCGACGGCCGGTTCACCCCGTTGCAGCGCCAGGTCTACGACGCGGTCTACACCGCCCAGCAGGCCGGCATCGACGCGATCCGGCCGGGCGTGGGGTTCCGCGAGGTGCACCTGACCTCGATGCGGGTGCTCGCCGAGGCGCTGAAGGATCTCGGCCTGCTGCCGGTGGGCGTCGACGAGGCGATGGACCCGGCCTCCACCGTCTACCGGCGGTGGACCCTGCACGGCACCAGCCACATGCTCGGCATCGACGTGCACGACTGTGCGAACGCCCGCAAGGAGAAGTACCGCGACGGCCAACTCGGTGAGGGCTACGTGCTCACCGTCGAGCCGGGGCTGTACTTCCAGCCCGAGGACGAGCTGGTCCCCGAGGAGCTGCGCGGCATCGGCGTCCGGATCGAGGACGACATCCTGGTCACCGCGACCGGTGCGGTGAACCTCTCCGCCGGCCTGCCCCGCCGCTCCGACGAGGTGGAGACCTGGCTGGCCGCGCAGCGGGAGGCGGGTCCCCGCCTGCCCGGCTGACCCCCGCACCCGGTTCACGGCGGCCCCGCCGCCGGACGCGTCGCCCCCTCGGCGGACGCCTCCGGCGGCGGGGCCGCCGTCGTTTCCGCGCGGATCACCCCGCTGACGGCCTCCTCGTCCCGGGGGTCACCGACCGCCGGAACGGGCAACCAAGGCGGGCTTTCTTCGGGTTTGCCCTCATAGCGAGGAACCTTCTCATACCGTGGGTTTCGGGAGCTACAACCGATTTGTAGCAGGGGACGCTCGCTCACGTGCGGCGACCCTGTCTGGTACGAGGAGAGGGCAGAGAGCTCCGATGTCCAACTACCTAACGAACAACGAAGCCTCCGCGCGGGCGACGGGGAGCAGGAGCCGTCGCAAGCTCTGGCTCGCCAGTGGCGTCGCCGGGTTGACAGGTGTGGTCAGTCTCGCCGCGGTCGGCGTCGCCGGCAGTGCCGGGGCGGTCGGGGTGAGCGGACTGAAGTGGAACACCACTCAGCAGGTCACCAAGGACGGCGACCAGGGTCGTGGCGACGAGGGCCGCGGCGACGAGGGCCCGGACCGTGGCGGCAAGGAAGACCGCGACGGCAAGGACCACGAACGTGGGAAGGAGGTGCCCTGCGACACCGACCGGCTCATCCAGGCCATCGTCCTCGCCAACAGCCGCGACGGCGGCGTGCTGGAGCTGGCCAAGGGTTGCACCTACAACCTGACCCGCAACCAGGACGGCAACGGCCTGCCGGTGATCACCCAGGACATCACCCTGCGGGGTGAGCACACCACGATCACCCGGGACGCCACCGCCGACTACTTCCGGATCCTCAACGTGGGTCCCGGCGGTCACCTGAGCCTCAAGGGCCTGACCATCAAGGGTGGGCAGACCATCGAGGCGCTGACGGCCGTCGCGCCGGCAGCGGTGTGGGGGGCCTACTCGGACTCCCAGGCGATCGCCGCCCAGGTGAAGGCCGGCACCCCGCTGGCCCAGGCGCTCACCGCCCGGCAGGCGAACCCGAAGGCCGGCCTGAAGGCCGCCCCGAAGGCCGCGCGCAAGGCCGCGGTGCAGGCCGCACCGAAGGCGAAGGCCAAGCCGGGGACCGTCACGACGTTGGTCGAGGAGCCGGGCGTCAACGACGGCGCCGGGATCCTGGTGCAGCCGGGTGGCACGGCCAACCTGTTCGACACCTCGGTCGTGCTCAACCAGTCCGGCGGCAACGGCGGCGGGCTCGCCAACTTCGGCACCACGTCGCTGCGGCACACCGAGGTCGCCCACAACACCGCCTTCTTCTTCGGCGGTGGCATCTTCAACGCCGGCCTGCTCCAGGTCGACGAGTCCACGATCACCGACAACACCGCCGTCATCGGTGGTGGCGGTATCTCCAACGGCGCCGCGGAGATCTTCACCGAGGACGTCGACGGGGGCACCGTCCTGATCGAGAAGTCCAAGATCACCGACAACGAGACGCTCGGCTTCGGCGGCGGCCTGCTCGACATCGGGGGCAACACCACCGTGCGCTTCACGGAGCTGCTGTCGAACACCGCCGTGCTCGCCGGTGGCGGTATCGCCGCGGCGGACGCCCAGGTCAACGTGCACCAGTCGACGGTGGCCAAGAACAGCACCGCCGGCGTGGGTGGCGGCGTGGCCGTCGCCTTCGACAGCGCGGTCACCATCGAGAAGAGCCACCTCAAGGAGAACACCGCCGGCTTCTTCGGCGGCGGGCTGTTCAACGCGGACAGCGTCACCACGGTGCGTGAGTCCGAGGTCGTCGCCAACCGGGCCCTCGGCCCGATCGGCGTCGGCGGCGGCATCTTCAACATCTTCGGCGAGGTCAACCTCAGCCGGACGAAGGTCGCCAACAACTTCGCCACCTTCGCCCCGGGCGGTGTGTTCACCTTCGAGGGTGTGGTGAACGTGGACGACAAGTCCGCGATCGTGGCGAACCGCCCGACGAACTGCCTGGCCATCCCGGGCGACACCATCCCGAACTGCTTCGGCTGAGCACCCTCGGGTGACGTGCTGCCGGTGACGGCGGCACACCGGGCAGGACGCGCACCGGCCCCCCTCCGCACCACGCGGAGGGGGGCCGGTCGTCGCCTGTCGGCGCTGGACGAAGCGTCGCCCCGTCAGCGTTGGACGAAGACCGCCACGCTGCGCGCCGGCACGGTGAAGGTGCCCGCCGCCCGGTCGAACGAGGCGGTCCGCAGCACCGGGTCGGCCGAGCCGGCCAGCACCGGGTGCAGAGTGGTGTCCGTGCCCCGCAGCCTGGCCACCGTCTGCTTCGCCGCCGTCGGGGTGGCGTTGAAGACCACGGTCACCGCCTTCCACCGGCCACCCAGCCCCCGGGCGTCCAGGGTCATGGTGAGCACCCCCGGGGTCTCCATCGCCCCGGACAGCGGAAACGCGACCCGCTGCTGCACCTGGTCGGCGGTGGGCAGCCCGAACACCGGCGAGGACTGCCGGATCCTCAGCAGCTCCGCGTACCGGGCGTCGGCCAGGTCGATCGCGGCGCAGTCCGGGACCAGGGACGGCTCGGCCAGCAGCGGCTTCGCGTACGACCACTTGTCCTCGTTGTCCGCCGCCGGGGGGAGACCGACGCCGAAGCCGTTGCCCTGCGTGCAGTCCCAGCGGATCTGGTTGAACCAGTCACCGGAGTTGTAGGAGTTGCGGTCCAGCGACTTGGAGCGCAGCCGCTCGGAGCCGGCCGCCACGAACCCGGTCCCCTGCCCGAGTGCGGTGGTGGCCAGGGCCAGCACCTGCATCCGGGCCCGGTCCGCCGCCGAGGTGCCCGTCGGCAGCTTGTACGCCAGCGCGTCGTACAGGATCTCGTTGTCGTGCGCGTCGACGTAGGTGACCGCCTCGCCGGGGGCGGCGGTGTAGCCGGCCGGGGAGCCGTTGTAGTCCACCTGCGCCCCGGTGACCCGCCGACCGGCGGAGTCGGTGAACCGGTAGCCACGCAGGTTGCCGGTCAATCCCACCTTGATCAGGTCCTGCTGGTGTCGCAGCCGGGCCCGCTGCTCGGCGGCGGTGCCGTTCACCTCGTCACCGTTGGGGTCGGTGTAGAGGCCGGAGGCGAAGCCCTGCACGCGCGGGTTGCCGTCGAAGGGGCCGCCGCCGCGTACCGCGTCGCGGAGCCGGTCGTTGAAGGTGCCGATCCCGGTGCCGGCCATGTTGGCCTGGGTGGCCTGCACGAACCGGGCGTCGTCGGCGACCTCGCCGAAGTTCCAGCCCTCGCCGTAGAGCAGGATCTTCCTGCCGTCGACGCCGTCGCGGGCCATGGTCAGCCGGTCCAGCGCGGCCCGGACGGCCAGGATGTTCGCCTTGGGGTGGTGGCCCATCAGGTCGAACCGGAAGCCGTCCACCTTGTACTGCTTCGCCCAGGTGACCAGCGAGTCGACCACCAGCTTGCCCATCATGGCGTGCTCGGGGGCGGTGTTGGCGCAGCAGGTCGAGTTGGCGACGGTGCCGTCGTCGAGCAGCCGGTGGTAGTAGCCGGGCACCACCTGGTCCAGCACCGACTTCGCATCGGTGCCGGCGGCGGACGTGTGGTTGTAGACCACGTCCAGCACCACCCGCAGACCGGCGCCGTTGATCCCGGCGACCATCCGCCGGAACTCGACGCTGCGCTGCGCCCCGTTCGGGTCGACGGCGTAGCCACCCTCCGGGACCGTGTAGTGCAGCGGGTCGTACCCCCAGTTGTAGCCGTCGGTGTCGGCGACCGCCGCGACGCACGCCTGCTGCCGGTCGGAGTCCGACGGCAGCGTCGCCAGGTCGCAGGCGGGCTGGCGTTGGTCGGCCCGCCGCTCGGGGATGGTCGCGAAGTCGAACACCGGCAGCAGGTGCAGGTAGTTGACCCCGGCGTCGCCGAGGGCGGTCAGGTGCTTCATCCCGGCCGTGGTCGGGTCGGTGAAGGCCAGGTAGGTGCCGCGCTGGGCGGCCGGGACGGTGCGGTCGGCGATGGAGAAGTCGCGCACCGACAGCTCGGAGATCTGTGCCTTCGCCGCGGGTGGCGCGGCCGGCTTGCGCAGCCCGGACCAGCCGGCCGGGGTGAACGCCGGGTCGGCCAGGTCGACGATCTGGCTGTGCGTGGAGTCCGCCGCGAGCGCCACCGAGTACGGGTCGGTGACCGAGGCGGTGACGATCTTCTGGGCGGCCGGCTGCCAGGCTTCGACCCGGTAGCGGTAGTACCGGCCGGTCCAGTCGCGGCTGCCGCGCGCCGACCAGACGCCGGTGCGGTCGTCGCGGCGCATCGCCACCGTGCGGGGCTGCGCCGACGGCGCGTCGAACAGTTCGAGCGCGACCGTCCGGGCGGTGGGCGCCCAGACCGCGAGGGTGGGCACCTTACCGGCGAAGGTGGCGCCGAGCGTCGCGTCGGTGGCGGCGCGGTAGACGTCGTCGAGCACCCCGGGGATCTGCACCCCGGTCGCGCCGAGCAGCGCGCCCCGGGCGTCGCGTGCGGTCACCACGAGCTGCCCGCGCAGCGCCGCCGGCACCCGGGCCAGGTCCGCCCGGTCGAGATGGAACGCCTGGTGGGCCCAGAGGTGTGGAAAGGCCGCGCGCTGGGCCTCGGTGAGCCCGTTGCGCTGTGCCCGCAACGGCAGTGAGGTGTACGTCCCGGACAGCTCGCCGTCGACCACGCTCAGCCCGCCCGCCGGGGCGGCCACCAGGGCGTACGCCTTGCCGTCGGTCGGGCCGGCAGCCCAGGTGACGGTGGACCGGTCGATCCACTGCGCCTGCTGTCTCGTGATGTCCACGTCCTTCGCGGGGCCTGCGGAAGAGGCGGGCAGCAGCCGGCCGGGCACCCCGCCCAGCAGCCAGACCTCGTGGCCGATGCCGGCGAGGTCGAGTCGCTGGTCGTCGGGCTGATCCTTGGTGTCACCGCGGTGGATGATGTAGTTGAGTCCGGTCGCGCCGGCGGCCAGTGGCACCCGGAACAGCGCGCCGAACGAGTCGACCTTCTCGGGCAGGAGCGGGGTGGACCAGTCGGTCGGGGTGGCCGCGCCGTCCCACACGTGCAGACCCCAGCCGGCGTAGTCGTTGTCGGCCTTGCGCCAGTGGATGATCGCGGTGCCCGGGTCGACGGCCGGGTCGGGTTCGCCGGTGGCGGCCTGCCGGGTGGGATAGAGCGCCGGGTCGCCCTGCTTGACCCAGACCTCACCGGTGGCGGTCACGTCGACGGTGCGGTCGTTGGCGACGTCCTTGTTGCCCGCCTTGTCGACCACGAGGAACCCGACGGACTTCGCGCCGGGCTTGAGCTTGACCCAGGCGAACCGGCCGTACGAGTCCTGCCCGGCGAACGGCTGCCCGGTCGGCCACTCGGTGACGTACGCCGGGTCGAGGTCACCCCAGGCGTAGAGGCCCCAGTCGGCGTAGTCCCCGGCGGGGCGCTGGTAGTGCACCACCACCCAGTCCCGGGACGCGCCCTGCGCCGGGGTGCCGACCACCCCGGTCGTCCGGGTGGCGGTCGTCCGCCCCTTCCCGTCGCGGACCACCGCCTTGTATTCGACCCGGGTGCCGCCGGCCAGCCCGGTCAGGTCGTGGTGGACGGTGTACGGCGCGGTGTGCGCGCTGCCCAGCAGGGTCCACTTCCCGCCCGCGACCCGGGCCGCGACGGTGACGGTGGCCAGCGGGTCACCGGTCACCTGCGCGGTGACGGCGGCCCGGGTGGCGACCGGGTCGGTGCCCGGCTCGGTGAGGGTGACGCCCGGCCGCGCGGTGGCCTGCGGCACGGCCCGGCCGGCCCGGAGCACCACGGCCGACCCGGCCGGCACGGTCAGGCTGACCTTGCCGTCGGCGTCGGTGGCCGGGGTGGCCGTGCTGCCGTAGATGCCGGTGAAGGTGGTGCCGGGCGACCAGGTGTCCACGGAGACAGTCTGCGGGGTGCCGGCGTTGTTCACCGCCACCAGGTACTCGGTGCGGTCGGCCGGGGAGATCCGGGAGAAGGCGAAGACGCCCGGCCCGTCGGCGGCGTACCGGGTGACCTGCACGCCGTCGCGCAGCCCGGGGTGCGCGGCCCGCAGCCGGCCCAGCTCGGCGATGGTCCGGTACAGCGGGTGGGTGGTGTCGAACTGGTCGCTGGCGTGGGTACGGGTGGTGCCGATCAGGTCGTCGTCGAGGTAGTCCGCCGTCCGGGTGGCGAACATGTCCTGCCGGGCGTCCTTGTCCCCACCCGGCCCGGTGAAGCCCTGCTCGTCACCGGAGTAGACGACCGGCTGGCCCCGGGTGAGGAACATCAGCTGGTGGGCGAGCCGGTCCCGGCTGAGCTGGCGGGCGTCGTCGCCACCGGCGGCGGCGATGAACGAGCCGATCCGGCCCATGTCGTGGTTGCCGAGGAAGGTGGTCAGCCGGGTGGCGTCGGTGTCCCGCGCGGCGTACAGCGGGTCCTTGGCGTAGACGTCGGCGAGCGCCTTCGCCGGGCCGTCGGCGCTGACGTAGCCGCGCGCCGCCTCCTGGAAGGAGAAGTCCAGGGTGGCCGGCAGGCCACCGCGCCGCACGTAGGTGGAGGTGACCTCCTGGTCGGCGCTGTAGACCTCACCGAACAGGAAGAAGTCCTTCTTGCCGGCGGAGTCGGCGGCGCGCTTGATGCCCTGGCTGAACTGCGGCCAGAAGTCGAGGTTGACGTGCTTGACGGTGTCCAGCCGGAAACCGTCGACGTCGGTGCTGGCGATCCAGTCGCCGTACGCCTTGGTCAGACCCCTGACCACCTCGGGACGCTCGGTCCACAGGTCGTCGAGGCCGAAGAAGTCGCCGTACTCGCTGTTCTCCCCGGTGAACGTGGAGTCGCCCCGGTGGTGGTACATCGTCGGGTCGTTCAGCCACGCCGGCACCTTGACGCCCGCGTCGGCGGGGCTGGCGAAGGTCGGCGTGTACGGGCCGGCGTCGGTGTTCACCTTCGGGAAGGCCCGGGTGCCGTCGGCGTAGTTGCGGTCCTCGAACTCCCGCCCCTGCGCGTCGGTGTACGGCGACGTCTTCTTGTCGATGTACGCGTACTTGCCCTCGGCGTAGGAGATGACGTCGGCGGTGTGGTTGACGATGACATCGAGGTAGACCTTGATACCCCGTCGGTGGGCCAGCGTGACCAGCCTCTTCATCTCCTCGTTGGTGCCGAAGTGCGGGTCGACCTGGGTGAAGTCGGTGATCCAGTAGCCGTGGTAGCCGGCGGAGACGTCCGCGCCGCTGCCCTGGACGGGACGGTTCTTGAAGATCGGCGCCAGCCAGATGGCGGTGGTGCCGAGGCCCTGGATGTAGTCGAGCTTGTCGATGACGCCCTTGAGGTCGCCGCCGTGGTAGAAGCCCTTGTCCGTCGGGTCGAGGCCGGTGCGGAGCCGGTCGCCGGTCAGGCCGCCGGTGTCGTTGCGGCGGTCGCCGTTGGCGAACCGGTCCGGCAGGACGAAGTAGAACTGTTCGGCGCGGCCCTTACCGGTGCCGGCGGCGAGCAGGGCGTCGGTGGTGGGTTCGGCGCCCCACTGGGTGGCTCCGGCCGCCGCGAGGGCGTCGATGGTGGACAAACGGTCGGTGGTGTCGGCACCGAGCTGGCGGACGGCGACCGGAACGCCGACGAGAGCGAGGGTGAGGGTGGAGACCAGGGCGAGCAGCGCCTTGCGCGGCAGCGGCGGGGGTTTCATCGACGGCCTTCCTATGGTCGCTGATTCGCCCGCACGCTAGCCCTTGCCGAAACGTTCTGCAATACCTTGCAAACCAAGTCGCAACAAAGCAGTAACCTTGCAAGACCCGACCAACCGGCGGCGTAGCACGGCGGATCAGAGGCCGGAGCAGGCCACCCCGTCGACCGTGCAGCGCGACGGCCGGATGCTGCCACCGGTGTTCTCGAAGTGGAACCGCAGCGGCACCGTGGCCCCCGGCGCGACGTTCACCCCGCTGCTGTACGTGAACACCCCGCCGGACATCCGGGAGCTGCCCTGCGGCGCACCCTCCACCCACGAGGTGACCAGCCTGCTGCCGGCGGGCGGGACCAGCCGGACCGTCCAGGGCCGGGCCACCCGGTCCCGGTTGCGCAGCAGCACCTCACCGATGAACGCCTGGTTGTTCCAGCTGTCCAGCACGCTGAACCGGCCGGTCATCGGCGACGACGGCGGCGCGGGCGGTGCCGGTGCCGCAGGAGGCGTGGTCGTCGGGGCCGGCGCCGGGGCCGCACCCCCGTCGGCGGGTGGCGGGTCGACCGGCGGGGGCACCGCGCCACCACCGCCCGACGGGTCGCCCCCGACGACATCGACGGGCAGCTCGACCGGGAGTGGATCGGTGCGGCGGGGCGTCAGGCCGGGGACGGCCGGCTCGGGCAGGTTCGCCGCCACCGGCGCCCGATCGGTCTCCCCCGACCCGGGCAGCGAGTAGGTCGGTGCGGGATCGGCCGGCCGGGCCTCGAAGGCCGGCCCACGGCTACGGTACGACGCCAGCGCGACGATCAGGAGCACGACCATCACCAGCACCCCGGTGGCGACGACGACCCATGGCGATGACGCCAGCGCACCCGCTCCGTGTGCCCGCGGTTGCGCGCGACGCATGCCGGACATGACCCTCCCTGGTCGGCCCCGTCCGAGAAGAGTAACGATCCCGGCGTTTGCCGGAAAGTGGCTGAGGCACCGGATTTTGTCCTAACCGGACAGTTCGCCGCCGGTCAGCCCCGCACCCGCAACGCGTCCACCTGGAAGTAGACGCCGTTACGCTTGACCGCCCAGATGGTGTACGTCCCGACCGGAAGATCCCTGACGCTGAAGACCGTCTGCTGGGGCTGGTAACGGTTCGCCCGCGCGCTCACCCGCTGTTGCTTCACCGGCCGGCCACCGGCATCGACGATCCACACGTCGGCGTCTCCGTACTCGGGGTCCCGCGAGGTGATGTAGTCCAGCCCGGTGCCGGTGAACGTGAAGCTGAACGAGTCCCCGTCGTGAATCGTGTAGTGCACGTCGTCACGGTGGTCGCCGTACGGCCGGTCCCGGGAGACCGCCCACCGCCCCCGGTAGGAGATGCCCGGGGCGTCGTCGTTGAGCAGCGTGGTCGGCTTCGGCGAGGACGACGCCATCGACGGCGTCACCGACACCGACGGCGTCACCGACCGGGACGCGGTAGGCGTCCGACCGGCCGGCGGTGGTGCGGCGCCCGGCCCACCGCCGGACTCCCGCCGGGTCTTGGTGGGCGACGGCGACGGCAGCACCGACTCGGTCGCCACCGGCACCCCCGGCACCATCACGGCCTCGCTGCGCGACCCGGCCCCGTGCTCGGCGTAACGGTCGTGCCCGAGCACCGCCACCAACGCCTTGACCAGCAGAAAGAGCAGCACGATCACCGCTATCGAGGCGAGCGTCCAGGGTAGTGCGGCGACCGCGTGGGGCAACCGGGACATCCACCGCGTCCAGCGCGTCCCCGGCATGATCCTCCTCGGTCGACCCCGTGTGCAGAGATTAGCGACCGTCCAGTAGCGATGATCACCGGGGGCGGAGAGGCAGGTCGGCGGTCAGCCGGTGCGGATCACGGTGCAGATCATCGGGCCGTCCTCGGTGCCGCGCAGCAGGTAGCGGTAGCGTTCCCCGGGCACCGCCCGACCCTGGCTGTCCAGGAACTCCCACCGCACGGCGACCATGGTCAGCAGCGCGGAGACCGGCTCGACCTCCTCGATCAGCGCGTGCGCCGCGACCAACTGCCGCTGCTGGTAGTCGGGCGCGGCACCGACGAAGGAGAGCGCGACGGCGGCCATCGTGCTGAACGAGAAGCTGTACGTGTCGGCGACCACCAGCCCCGGCAGGGCGTAGCAGCCGGCGATGGCGGGCACGTCGCCGGTGGTGAGCGCCACCCCGTAACGGTCGAAGAAGTCGCTCAGCGTGTCCGGGTCGGTGGAAGCTCTCACGGCGTCACCAGTTGCCATCGACGACCGTCGGCAAACCTCACCGGGGCGGAATGTGCACCTCGATCTCCGCGCCGAGCCGTGCGTCACCGGCCAGGTCGAGGTCGTCGCCGCTCCAGAACCGGCCCGGGTCGTACCAGTTGGGCCGGCGGTCCTGCGGCAGCAATCCCATCGCCTCGTAGGTCACCGCCACCACCTCCGCGCAGTACGCGGTCTCCAGCGCGCGGTCCCCGGCCGGCCGGTCGGCCCGCTCGTCGTCCCGGTCCCGCCGGCCCGGCAGCGGCAGCGGCATGCGCAGCTGCGGGACCCGCCCCCGGGCCCACCGCCAGGCCATCTGGGCCGTGGACGGGAACGGGGTGCCGTCGAGCCGGGCCACGGTCTGCAGCACCGCCTGCTCCATCGCCAGGTCGGCCGACGGTTCGAGCTGGCGCAGCCAGGCACGCTGGCCGTACCGGTTGGCCCAGACGCAGACCGCGTCGCGCAGGTCGTGCAGTTGCACACCACGCTGGTGGCTGCCGGTCCACATGTCCCGCAGCGACCGCCCCAACTCGGCGTGCCACATCAGCGGCGGCATGTCGTCCAGCACCACCGCCATGCCGACGTGGTTGACGGGACTGTTGGTGGTGAACTGGATGGCCCGGTCCGGCACGCTGCGGCCCCGGAACACCCACACGTCACCGGTACGGGTCAGGTCGACGGCCTCGTCCAGGCTGATGCTCATGAGCGTCTACCCTAGGCCGATGCGGCAACGGATGCAGTGGTGGAAGGTCCTCGGGTTGGCCGGTCTCGCGGGTGTCGCCGCGACCGGGGTGGTCGTCGCCCGCGCCGAACGGCGGCGGCGCGCGTACACCCCGGAGGAGATCCGGGACCGGCTGCGCGAGCGGCACGCCCAGGCCGCGAAGCCCGGCGACGACCCGGCCTGACCGTCCCCCGCGACCGACCCGCACCGTCACGCCGGCCGGTCGCGGATCGACGCCGCGCCGTCGTCCACGGTGCCCCCGACGGGGCGGTCGGGGGCACCGTGGGCGGTTAGGCTCCCCGACATGGATGGTGCGATCGCTCAGCAACCCTTCGTGTTGTCGCCGCCCGAGGCTCCGGTGGAACGGCACGGCCGGGTCGACCTGCACCTGCCGGCCGGCGCCGGTCCGCATCCGGTGGTGGTGCTGGTGCACGGCGCCCCGCTTCCGCCGGGTGTCGAGGATCCCCGGGACTGGCTTTTCTACCGGGGCTACGGGGCGCTCCTCGCCGAGCAGGGCCTGGTCGGCGCCGTGCTCAGCTACCAGGTGACCGATCTGGCCGGGCTGCCCGCCACCGCCGACGACATCGCCGGCATGGTCGAGGCCGTCCGGGCCGATCCCCGGGTGGACGCGCAGCGGGTGGTGCTCTGGTTCTTCTCCGGCGGCGGCCTGCTGTCGGCGGACTGGCTGCGCGCGGCACCGTCCTGGTTGCGCGGGGTCGCGCTGACCTACCCGCTGCTCGTTCCGCTGCCCGGCTGGGAGGTGGACCCACGGTTCCTGCCGATCGACGCCCTCGACGCCGGTGCGACGACGCCGGTGGTGCTGACCCGGGCCGGGCAGGACAGACTGCCCCAGGTGCTGACCGGCATCGCGGCGTTCCTCGACGCCGCGGCCCGAATGGGTCGACCGGTGCGGCTGGTGGAGGCACCGGACGGGCAGCACGGCTTCGACATGCTGGACCACACCGCGCAGTCCCGCGAGGCCGTCCGGGCGGCCCGGGACGCGGTGGTCGACCTGATCCGCGCCGACTGACCCCGGTCCGCCGCCGACCGCACCGGGTCCGCCGATCGACCTGATGTCCGGTTCATTCCGGAATTTTCGCACCGGACGAGCCGGTTCGTGCGCGGTGTCCCGTGGTCGGGGCCACCCCCACGACGGAATCGCTGCGGGGGTCGGGGCGTTGTATCTGGCATACCACCGCCACTCTCCCGCCCCCGGGAGACGGCCCCGGAACCCCGACCGTGGAATGCGGTCGCCACCGGGTGGGTTACACCCCCTCGGACGCCCGAGCAGGTCCCCCCGATCGCCGGGCGATCCCGTTGGCTTCCCCCTTCACCCGGCGACGCCACCCTCCGGGCGTCCGTCGTACCCCCGACGCAGAGGAGCACGCCATCATGCGTACCGACATCCTGCGTAAGACCGCTCTGACCGCTGCCGGCCTCGCCTTCACCACCGGCGCGATCGCCGGCCCGCTGACCGCCGCCCACGCCGCCGAGGCCCACACCCGCACGCCCACCGCGTCGGTGCAGGCCGACCGCAAGCCGGCCGGCGAGCGCGAGCTGAAGGTCGACTACGCCGCGCAGCCCAACTTCTACTACTGCGGCCCCGCCGCCACCCGCAACGCCCTGTCCGTGCAGGGCAAGAACATCGACGTGGACGCGATGGCCAAGGTCATGGGCACCACCGAGGACGGCACCAACAGCATCAACGACATCACCCCCGTGCTGAACAAGCAGACCGGCCGCAAGGCCTACGAGAGCACCGAGATCCGCAGCGCCAAGGCCGACGACAAGCAGACCGACGAGTTGCGTGCCGACATCGTCCGCACCGTGGACGACGGCCGGGCCGTGGTCGCCAACATCGCCGGCACCGCCACCGACACCGACGGCAACACCCACGCCTTCGAGGGCGGCCACTACATCAGCGTCATCGGCTACCGCGATGGTGGGAAGACCGTGACGATCGCCGACTCGGCCAACCCGGACACCGCGTCCTACCGGATCAGCGTGGACAACCTCGCCGACTGGATCGCCACCCGCGGCTACTCGTCCTGACCCCGAACACCGATCGGGCCGACCCCACCGGGGTCGGCCCGATCGTCGTCGGTACGGCCGGTTCCCGCGTCGGCTCGCCCGGCGACCGGCCGCGCGGTTCAGCGGTCGGTGCCGGCCCCGACCGACTCGGCCTCGTCGGTGGCGGTGGCGGTGGCGGTGGTCGACTCCAGCCGGCGGGCGCGGCGGCGCAGCCACCAGGTGCTGCCCAGCCCGGCGAGCACGGCCAGGACCAGGCCGGCCCAGGAGATGTCCTTGAGCCAGTGCTCGGCCGCCCGGCCCAGGCTGTAGAGCAGGTAGGTCGTGCCGAAGGCCCAGACCAGACCACCGGCCGCGTTGGCCACCAGGAACCGGCGGTACGGCACGTGCAGCGCGCCGGCCAGCGGCCCGGCCAGGATGCGCAGCAGGGCGACGAACCGGCCGAAGAAGACCGCCCACACCCCGTGTCGGGCGAAGCTCTGCTCGGCGCGGGCTATCTGTGCGGGGCCCAGGTGTCTCGGGAAGCGCCGGCCCAGCCGGGCCAGCAGGGGACGTCCACCGCGCCGCCCCACCGCGTAGCCGACGGAGTCGCCGACGATCGCGCCGAACGCCGCCGCGGTGGCGACCCAGTGCGGCTCGACCACTCCGGTGGCGGCCAGCAACGCGGAGCTGACCAGCACGATCTCACCGGGCAGCGGGACGCCCATGCTCTCGACGCCGATCACTCCGCCGACGATCAGATAGACCACGACCGGCGGAAGCGCGGAGAGCCAGTGCTGCACGTCGATCACTACGCACCCCTTCCGACCCGACCTCGAACCATACCCGCGCCCCCGGCCGGGGGTGGGGCCCTCGCGACTCCGGTCGCCTACCGGTCGCCGCAGTGGCAGCGGCCGGCGAGGATCGCGCGGCGGTGCGGTTCACCGGGGCTGGAGCAGGCCACGGGCGGCCATGAAGGCACGCAACGTCTCGGCATCCTCGGCGGACATCAACCGGCGCGGGATCACCGTGGCCGGCATCCGGCCGACGTACACGATCCAGAACTCGGGGGTGTCGCGCACCTGGGAGACCCCGTCCCAGGCGATGCCACCGGACTCCGAGCCGCTGCGCATCATGATGTTGTCGTCGGTGATGTCGTAGCCGCCCTCGACCGCATAGCTGCCGGAGCGGCGTCGGGCCCGCCACCGCACCCACGGGGCGTAGAGCATCGACAACAGGCCGCCCACGAGCAGCACCAGCCACAGCGAGGAGATCCGGTCGCCCAGGGAGAACCCCCAGGAGACGGCGGTGCCGAGCGCCCCGACCGCCGCCAGCACCGCGCCGATGAGACCGAACCGGCGCAGCCGGACGCTGCTGAGCACCGCGGCGACCCGGGCCGGGTAGGCGGGATCGGCGGGTACGTCGAAACGGATGTGCACGGCCGAAACGATAGTGCGACGCGGTGCCGGACGGTCAGTCGAGGCAGAACTCGTTGCCCTCGACGTCCTGCATCACCAGGCACGACTCGTTGAAGCCGTCGGCGGTCAGCAGTCGTACCCGGGTCGCGCCGAGGTCGAGCAGTCGCGCGCACTCCGCCTCCAGGGCGGCCAGCCGCTGCTCACCGACCAGCCCGGTGCCGACCCGCACGTCGAGATGCAGCCGGTTCTTGGCGACCTTGCCTTCGGGCACCCGCTGGAAGAACAGCCGCGGACCCACCCCCGTGGGGTCGACGCAGGCGAACGCGGAACCCTGCCGCTCGGGCGGCAGGGCACGATCGAACTCGCCCCAGTCGGCGAACCCCGGCGGCGGCGGTGGCACGACGTAACCCAGCACCTCGCACCAGAAGCGGGCGACCCGCTCGGGCTGCGCGCAGTCGAAGGTCACCTGGAACTGCCGGACTGATGCCATCGGCCCACCATAGACGGCAGGTCCGACATGGTGGCCGAGCGAGGACGATCAGCCGGCGGGTCCCCCGTCGGCCGGTGCGCAGTCGGTCAGCGGGGCGAGGAACTCCAGCCGGTTGCCGTGCGGGTCGGCGGTGTGGAAGCGGCGCAGCCCGGGCAGTTCGTCGTCACCCCAGGTGACCGGGTGGCCGGCGCGGGCCAACCGGTCGGCGAGCGCGTCGAGGTCGGGGCGCAGCAGCGCCGGGTGCGCCTTGCGGGCGGGCCGGAAGTCGACCTCGACGCCCAGGTGCAGTTCGGCGTCGTACCCGGTGAACCAGCAACCGCCGCGGGCGGCGAGGGCCGGCGGCTTGGGTTTCTCGGTCAGACCGAGAATGCCCACGTAGAAGGCCCGGGATGACTCCTCGGAGCCGGGCGGGCAGGCGAGCAGCACGTGATGGATCATCGAAACACCTCCTCGTCCCGAACCCTGGCACGAGGTTGCGCCAATAGCAAGACGGACGTACGGTTTTGTTGAAGCCGACGAATCGGCAGTAAGTGTTACCTAACCTGGGCGGCCTTCCGCCCGGTGCGACAGACTGCTCAGGACTACTCACGGTCGCTGGTGTGAAGGAGTACGACGTGGCGAGCCTCGACACCTTCGGTGCGAAGACCCAGCTACGCGTCGGAGACGCGAGCTACGACATTTTCCGGATCGATCAGGTGCCGGGGCACGACAGACTGCCCTACAGCTTGAAGATCCTGCTGGAGAACCTGCTGCGGACCGAGGACGGCGCGAACATCACCGCCGACCACATCTCCCAGCTCGGCGCGTGGGACCCCACCGCCGACCCGAGCGTGGAGATCCAGTTCACCCCGGCGCGGGTGCTGATGCAGGACTTCACCGGTGTGCCCTGCGTGGTCGACCTGGCCACCATGCGTGAGGCGGTCCGCGAGCTGGGCGGGGACGCCACCAAGGTCAACCCGCTGGCCCCCGCCGAGCTGGTCATCGACCACTCCGTGATCGCCGACCTGTTCGGCCGCGAGGACGCCTTCGCCCGCAACGTCGAGCTGGAGTACGAGCGCAACCGGGAGCGTTACCAGTTCCTGCGCTGGGGCCAGAGCGCGTTCAACGAGTTCAAGGTCGTCCCGCCGGGCACCGGCATCGTGCACCAGGTCAACATCGAGTACCTGGCCCGGACGATCATGGAGCGCAACGGGCAGGCGTACCCGGACACCGTGGTCGGCACCGACTCGCACACCACCATGGTCAACGGCCTGGGCGTGCTGGGCTGGGGCGTCGGCGGCATCGAGGCCGAGGCCGCGATGCTCGGCCAGCCGGTCAGCATGCTGATCCCCCGGGTCGTGGGCTTCAAGCTGCACGGCGAGATGCCCGCCGGCACCACCGCCACCGACCTGGTGCTCACCATCACCGAGATGCTGCGCAAGCACGGCGTGGTCGGCAAGTTCGTCGAGTTCTACGGCCCCGGCGTCAGCGCCGTGCCGCTGGCCAACCGGGCCACCATCGGCAACATGTCCCCCGAGTACGGCTCCACCGTCGCGATCTTCCCGATCGACGCCGAGACCGTCCGCTACCTGGAGCTGACCGGCCGCGACGCGGCTCAGGTCGCGCTCGTCGAGGCGTACGCCAAGGAGCAGGGACTCTGGCACGACCCGGACCACGAGCCGGAGTACTCCGAGCGCCTGGAGCTGGACCTGGGCACCATCGAGCCGTCCCTGGCCGGGCCGAAGCGCCCGCAGGACCGGGTGCCGCTCGGGGTCGCCAAGACGCTGTTCCGCTCGGCGCTGACCAACTACGTCGCCGACGACTCCGCCGGTGAGCGCGACCTCAAGCCCGGCGTGGCCCGCGAGCAGCTGCCCCGGGGCGCGAACGGCCCGGCCGACGAGGCCAGCGCCGAGTCGTTCCCGGCCAGCGACCCGCCCGCCAACGACTTCAGCGACCCGGCCGACGAGCCGCGCGACCTGGAGACCGCCGCCGTGGGTGCCGGTGGCCGCGCCAGCAACCCGGTCCGGGTCACCGGCAGCGACGGGGTGGAGTACGAGCTGGACCACGGCGCGGTGGTGATCGCCGCCATCACCTCCTGCACCAACACCTCCAACCCGCAGGTGATGATCGGTGCCGCGCTGCTGGCCCGCAACGCCGTCGACAAGGGCCTGAGCCGCAAGCCGTGGGTCAAGACCACGCTGGCGCCCGGCTCCAAGGTCGTCATGGACTACTACGAGCGCGCCGGCCTCACGCCCTACCTGGACAAGCTCGGCTTCAACCTGGTCGGCTACGGCTGCACCACCTGCATCGGCAACTCCGGCCCGCTGCCGGAGGAGGTCTCCGCCGCGGTCAACTCCGGCGACCTGGCCGTCGTGTCGGTGCTGTCCGGCAACCGGAACTTCGAGGGCCGGATCAACCCGGACGTCAAGATGAACTACCTGGCGTCCCCGCCGCTGGTGGTGGCGTACGCGCTGGCCGGCACGATGGACATCGACCTGGCCAACGAGCCGCTCGGCGAGGACACCGAGGGCAACCCGGTCTACCTGCGTGACATCTGGCCCAACAGTGCCGAGATCCAGGACGTCATCGCCAAGTCGATCGGCGCGACCGGCTTCAGCGCCGCCTACGCCGACGTGTTCGCCGGTGACGAGCGGTGGCAGTCGCTGCCCACCCCGACCGGCGACACCTTCGCCTGGGCCGACGACTCCACCTACGTGCGCAAGCCCCCGTACTTCGAGGGCATGCAGCAGGAGCCGAGCCCGGTCGTCGACATCGCCGACGCCCGGGTGCTGGCCAAGCTGGGAGACTCGGTCACCACCGACCACATCTCCCCGGCCGGCGCGATCAAGGCCGACTCCCCCGCCGGCAGCTACCTCGCCGAGCACGGCGTGCCGCGCCACGAGTTCAACTCGTACGGCTCCCGTCGAGGCAACCACGAGGTGATGATCCGGGGCACCTTCGCCAACATCCGGCTGCGTAACCAGTTGCGGCTCCCCGGCACCGGTTCCGATGCGGGAGCTGCGCTCCCTGAAGGCGGCTTCACGGTCAACCACCTCACCGGTGAGCAGACCTCCATCTACGACGCCTCCACCGCCTACCAGGCCGCCGGCGTCCCGCTGGTCATCCTAGCCGGCAAGGAGTACGGCTCCGGTTCGTCGCGCGACTGGGCCGCCAAGGGCACCATGCTGCTCGGCGTCCGGGCGGTCATCGCCGAGTCGTACGAGCGGATCCACCGGTCCAACCTGATCGGCATGGGCGTGCTGCCGTTGCAGTTCCCGGTGGACACCACCGCCGAGTCGCTCGGCCTCACCGGCACGGAGACCTTCTCCATCACCGGCGTGACCGCGCTCAACGACGGCGACACCCCGCGTACGGTGCGGGTCAGCACCGACACCGGGGTGGAGTTCGACGCGGTGGTCCGGATCGACACCCCCGGCGAGGCGGACTACTACCGGCACGGCGGCATCCTCCAGTACGTGCTGCGCCGCATGATCGCCAACTGACGCACCCGCGTACGAAACGGGCCCCCTCCGGTCGGAGGGGGCCCGTTCCCGTCGACGGGACGTCGGGTCGGGTCGGGTCGGGTCGCGACCGTGGTCAGCGGCCGCCGGCCGCGCGTCGCCGGGAGTCCCGGGTCTTCATGGCGTGCTCCAGCAGGGTGATCAGCACGCTCCGGCCGGACTCCCGCTGCCGGGCGTCGCAGAGCAGCAGCGGCACGTCCGGGTCCAGGTCCAACGCGGTACGCACCTCGTCGAGGCCGAAGCGCCGGGCACCCTCGAAACAGTTCACCGCCACCACGAACGGTGTGCCCCGCCCCTCGAAGTAGTCGATGGAGGGGAAACAGTCGGCCAGCCGCCGGGTGTCCGCCAGCACCACCGCGCCGAGCGCCCCGACCGCCAACTCGTCCCACAGGAACCAGAAGCGGTCCTGGCCGGGGGTGCCGAAGACATAGAGCACCAGGTCGTTGCTGATGGTGATCCGGCCGAAGTCCATCGCCACCGTGGTGGTGTTCTTGCGCTCCACCCCGGACAGGTCGTCGACCCCGATGCCGGTCTCGGTCAGCACCTCCTCGGTGCGCAGCGGACGGCTCTCGCTCACCGCACCGACCAGGGTCGTCTTGCCGGCCCCGAAACCGCCCGCCACCAGAACCTTGAGCGCGGTGGGGAGCACCCGCGCCCCCGCCGGACGTTCAGAGTGCCCGTAGTCCATTGATCACCGCCTCGTAGATGCTCTCGTCGTTGGCGCCGGCCGGCTCCCGGGGTTCCTGTACCCGGACCAGGTCCCGCGCCACCAGGTCACCGAGGAGCACCCGTACGGTGCCCACCGGCAGATCCAGTCGGGCGGCGACCTCGGCCACCGACTGGATGCGCTGGGTCAGCGCCACTATCGCCACGTGCTCGGGCCCCAGCCCGGCTTCCTCGACCGCGTTCGTCCGGGTCGCCGTGACCAGCGAGATCAGGTCGAACGAGCCGGTCACCGGGCGGGCCCTGCCCCGGGTGACCGCGTAGGGGCGGACCACCGGGCCCGCGTGGTCGTCGACCCACTGTTCGTCGGCGGGGTCGTCCTCACCGGCCATCGCGGTCAGCTCCCACCGGACGGCTGGTCGACACCCCGGGCCGGGGACGCCACGTACTTGCCCACCCGGGCGACCAGCATCGCCATCTCGTACGCGATCAGGCCGACGTCGGCGTCGGTGCCGGCCAGCACCGCCAGGCACGCGTTCGGCCCGGCCGCGGTGACGAACAGGAACGAGGACTCCATCTCGATGATGGTCTGCTGGACCTGCCCGCCGCCGAACCGTTTGCCGGCACCCCGGGCCAGGCTCTGGATGCCGGCGGCCATCGCGGCGAGGTGTTCCCCGTCGTCGCGGCCCATCCCGTCGGACGCGGCCATCAGCAGGCCGTCCGTGGAGAGCGCGACGGCGTGCTCGGCCTGCTTCACCCGGCCGACCAGATCGTCCAACAACCACGTCAGGTCGGCACCGGATGCCGTCGTCTGCCCCACTCGTCGTCCTCTTCCCCGGCGGTTCCGCCGTGTTCGGTTGCCGTGACACTGGTCGGCGTCGCATCCGTCGCGACGCCGTCAGGTGGCCGGGCTGTCTGCGTCGTCCGACCCGTCACCGGTGCGGGTCCCCTCCTGCAGTCGGGCCGCGTCGGTCCGGCCGCGTCGGGTGCCCGACTGGTAGGCGCTCATCATCTGGCGCACCTGCTCGGGCGCGCGCCGCACCGGAACACCGACCCCGGTCTCCCCACCGGTCGGGGAGGCCCGCAGCTCGGGTGCCAGATTCGCCTGTCGCACCCGCACCGGCAGGCCCGCGTCGGTCACCGGCCCTTCCACAGTAGGCGACGGCGGGCCGGCGTCGCCGTCCACCGTCCGCCCCTCCCGGGTCACCGCAACGGCCGGCGTGGAGGGTCGGGCGACGGTCACCGGCAGGCCGGTCGGTACGGTCGGCGCGTGCAGCGCGTCCTGCGCCTCCTGCGCCGGGGGACGCCGGCGGGACCGGGCCGGCAGGCCGGCCGGGGTCACCGTGTCCGACGGCGGTACGGCCCTCGGGGCCGGGGGCGGCGCGGCGTCGGTCGCCGGTGGCGCCGCGGCGGCGGCCCGGCTGTCCGCGACGACCGGCAGCGCGCCGGACGAACTCGGGTCGCCTGGCACGACCAGCTCCGACGGGATCAGCACCACGGCGGTCGTCCCACCGTAGGCGGACTCCTTGAGCTGCACCTTCACCCCGTGCCGCTCGGTCAGCCGGCTCACCACGTACAACCCGAGCCGGGCGGCGTCGGCCAGGTTCAGCTCGGACCGGTCCACGATGCGGCGGTTGGCGGCGACCAGTTCCTCCCCGGTCAAGCCCAGGCCACGGTCCTCGATCTCGATGGCGAACCCGGCGGTCACCAGGTGGCCCCGCACCTCGACGGTGGTGTGCGGCGGTGAGAAGGACAGTCCGTTCTCGATCAGTTCGGCGAGCAGGTGGATCACGTCGCCGACCGCCCGGCCGGCGAGCGCGACCGGGCCGAGCGGCAGCACGTCCACCCGGGTGTAGTCCTCGACCTCGGCGACCGCGCCGCGCACCACGTCCACCATCGGCACGTTGCGCCGCCAGGCCCGGCCCGGGGTTGCCCCGGAGAGCACGATCAGGTTCTCCGCGTTGCGACGCATCCGGGTGGCCAGGTGGTCGACCCGGAACAGGTCCTCCAACTCCTCGGCGTCGTGTTCCCGCCGCTCCATCGCGTCGAGCAGGGTGAGCTGACGGTGCACCAGCGCCTGGGTCCGCCGGGCCAGGCTGAGGAACACCCCCCGGACGTTACGGCGCAGCTCGGCCTGCTCCACCGCCGTGCGTACGGCGGTCTCCTGGACGGCGTTGAAGGCCCGTCCCAGCTGGCCGATCTCGTCATCGCCGAAGTCCAGCGGTGGGGCCTCCCGGGCCACGTCGACGTCCTCGCCGTGGCCGAGCCGGTCCACCACGCCGGGCAGCCGTTCGTGGGCCAACCGCAGTGCGGCGTCCCGCAACCGGGCCAACTGGTGGACCAGGTGCCGGGCGGTGCTGATCGACACCACGATCGAGGCGATCACGGCGATCAGGCCGAGACCGGCGGCGAGCACCAGCCGGACGATGACGCCCACCGCGACCGGGGTGGCCCGGTCGATGAGCGCGTCGCCGACGCTCACCCCGAAGTCCACCTGCGCCTGCATCGCCGGGCCGATGGTCGACTGCCACTCCTCGGCGGTCAACGGCAGGGTGGTCGCCGACCGGGACTGCTGGATCACCCGGTCCTCCAGCACCCGGAACCGGGCCACCGCATCCGAGCCGGCGAGCTGGTCGTACCGGATCCGGTCGGCCGGTGACAGCTCGGCGACCGCCTCCGCCGTCTGGTAGCGCTGGGCGCCGACCAGTTGGGTGAACCGGGCGTACTCGTCGCCGGTCATCCGGCCCGCCGCGAGCACGCCGGTGATCAGGGCGTCCTGTTGGGAGATCAGCTCCCGCACCTGGTAGAGGTCGACCAGGGTTTCACCCGCCGCGGCGATCTGGGTGTCGTCGAGCTGGCCGAGCGAGCCGTACATCCGCAGCACCGAGGCGAGGATCGCGGCGTAGGTGGTGGACGCCTCGGCCCGGTTCAGCCCGGCGTCCCGCACCGACTCCCGGATGCCGGTCAGACCACTCAGGCCGGCCAGCACCTCGTCCACCCGACGCCGGGTGTCCTCGCCGGTGGCCAGTTCGGCCTGCCAACTACCCACCGACGTGCCGAATTCGTCCGCCACCTGGTCGGTGCGCTGCCACTGGGTGGTCAACGCGTCGAGTTGCCGCTGGCCCCGCTCGCCCAGGTAGGCGTTGGCGAGCCGGCGCTCCTCCTGGAGGGCGGTGAGCAGCGACTCCCCCGGGTCGGCCACCCGGCTGTTGAGGGTCTGTACCCAGAGCAGGTTGAAGCCGTCACGGACGGTCACCCAGGCGGCGAAGGACCAGAGCGCGACGAGGGAGGTGAGCAGGGCGATGATTTTGGTACGCAGACGCGTACTGCCGGAACCCATCACACCGCCCCCGGGCCGGACCGTGGCCACCGGACGCCCGACGCGTCACGGCACACCTGAACCCGGCGCACGCTAGCAGTCGGCAGCACCATCGCTCAAGCCATGCTGATCATGGAGGCGGGACCGGTGCCGCAGGTCCGGGGGCGATTGTGACCACCATGGATGGTGCCGGCGCGGCAGCCGCGACACCCACCCGGTGCGGGTCGCGGCCGGCCGACGCCGGGCCGGCCGGTCCGAACGCGGGCGCGGGCGATCCTCCTGTGCCAGGCTCAGGGGCATGGACGACAAGACCATCCTGCACCGGATCACGGAACTGGTCGACGAGGAGCACCGGCTCCGGTCGACGGCCCAGGCCCACGAATCCGGCACCGACGACGAGGCCAAGGAACAACTGCGCGCGTTGGAGGAGTCCCTGGACCAGTGCTGGGACCTGCTGCGTCGCCGTCGGGCGGCCCGGGAGGCCCACGGCGACCCGGAGGCACAGGGTGCCCGACCGGTGTCGGAGGTCGAGCGCTACCTCCAGTGACGCCCCGAGGTCCCGGACGGCCGTCGGCCGTCCGGGACGTCACCGGCTCAGCGCACCCCCGCCTCGCGCAGCAGCATCGCGGTGAGGGCGGCCGGGTCGGTGTCGGCGGTGGGCAGCCCCCGGGCGGTGAACCAGGCGGCCACCACCCGCACGTCGCGGGCCAGGAACTCCGGCCCCTGCGGGTTGGCCACCACGTCGACCACCTGCGGAAGGTCGATCATGACGAGCCGCCCGGCGTGCACCAGCAGGTTGTACGGCGACAGGTCGCCGTGGGCGTAGCCGGCCCGGGCCAGCACCACCAGGGCGTCCACCAACTGCTCCCAGAGTGAGCGCAGCGGGGCCGGGTCGGGGCGTACCTGGGCCAGCCGGGGCGCGGCGGTCCCCTCGTCGGGGTCGCCGACGAACTCCAGCATCAGCTCGGTGCCCCGCAACTGGACCGGGTACGGCACGGCGATCCGCCCGGAGTCGGCACCGATCTCCCAGAGCCGGGACAGCGCGGCGAATTCGGCCGCCGCCCACTGACCGGCGATCATCTGCCGGCCGAACGCCGTCCGGCCGGCCATCGCCCGGTTCTCCCGGGACCGGCGCACCCGGCGTCCCTCCAGGTAGCCGGCGTCGCGGTGGAAGAGCCGGTGCTGGGCGTCCCGGTACCGTTTGACGGCCAACAGGCAGGACCGGTCGGTGTCGGGCACCGCCCGGCGGACGAGGTGGACGTCCGCCTCCTTGCCGGTCTTGAGCACACCGAGTTCGGTGTCCCGGGCGGCCAGTTCGGTGACCAGCCACGGCGGGTGCGGTTCGGGCCCGTGCACGGCCTCGTCCCAGGAGGACCAGTGGTCCTCGGGCCCGGGCTCGGGTTCGTCGTCGGGTGCGGTACGGGCCGGCTGCCGCCCGTAGGTCAGGAAGGGTGTCTCGTCGTCGTCGAAGCGGCTCTTGCCGCGGCCACGGCGCTGCGGCGCCGGGAGGTCGTGATCGCGCACGGTGCTGGTGATCCCTTGGTCGAGGCTGGTGAGGTCAGGTGGTACGACCCTGCAAAGACGGCCATGACCGACCTCCTCTCCTCGACCGGGCCCCGCCCGGCTGCGCATTCCTGCGCGGCCCATGCTGGCCGACGCCCCGACCGGGGCACAACCGATTTACCCGCCGGCGAGCACCACCGAGACCGCCGCGATCAACGAGTCGACGGTACGGGTGGGCGCGAACCGGCCGTCGGTCCAGCTGCGGCCCCGGTGCAGCCAGACGCTGGGCAGGCCGACCGCGGCGGCCCCGCCGATGTCCGCCTCCGGGCTGTCCCCCACCACCCACGCGCCGCGCAGCGGCAACCGGGCCCGCTGGGCGGCCAGCGCGAAGATCCGGGGGTTGGGTTTGCTGACCCCGGCCTCCTCGGAGATCACCCAGTCGGCGATGTAACGGTCCAGGCCGGTCTGTCTGATCTTGGTGTCCTCCAGCCGGACCGAGCCGTTGGTGACCACCACCGGCAGCCACCCGGCGTCATCGGCGATCCGCAGCGCGCAGGCCACCAACGGGTCGAGCCGGGTGTACCCGACCACCCCGTCGTGCAGCTCCTCGACCAGGTCGATGGAGGGGATGCGCAGCGCGTACCGGTCCCGGATGGCGTCGGCGATGTCCCACCGGTCGGTCAGCCCGTCGGCGTCGATGGACAGCAGCCAGTCGATGTCGGTCGCCGGCGCGCCGATCTCGGCCAGGAAACCCTCGGCCCAGGCGCGGAACGGCCCGGCCCGATCGAGCAGGGTGTTGTCCAGGTCGAGCAGGAGCAACGGCACTGAGGCACCTTACGGGAGAGAGGACCGCCGCCGACAGGGTCGAACCGCCCGCCGACGGCCGTCGGGCTGCCGACGGGGGGCGGGGGCGGGGGGCGGATAGCGGGAGGTGACCGGGGCTGTCGGCACCGGCCGATCCTAACCGGACGGGCGTTCGGCAGGCCGAGGCGACGACCCAATAGCAAGCCGTACGTACGGTTTGCCTTGCGCAGGGTCACCTGCGACGATCAACCCGTGCCCAGAGTAAGTCAGGACCAGCTCGACGCGCGCCGCCAGGAGATCCTCGGCGCGGCCCGGGCCTGTTTCGCCCGGCACGGCTACGAGGGCGCCACCGTCCGCCGGCTGGAGGAGGCGACCGGTTTGTCCCGGGGCGCGATCTTCCATCACTTCCGCGACAAGGACTCGCTCTTCCTCGCCGTCGCCGAGGACGACGCCGCCGTCATGGTCTCCACGGTGGCCCGCAACGGGCTGGTCCAGGTGATGCGGGACCTGCTGGCCCGGGCGGTCTCCCCGGACACCACCGGCTGGCTGGGCAGCCAGCTGGAGGTGTCCCGCCGGCTGCGTACCGACCCGGCCTTCGCCCGCCGGTGGGCGGAACGGTCCGCCGCCATCGCCGAGGCGACCCGGGACCGGCTCGTCCGACAGCGCGAGGCCGGGGTGCTCCGCGAGGACATCGACATCGACGTGCTGGCCCAGTTCCTGGAGCTGGCGTACGACGGGCTGGTGCTGCACCTGGCGATGGGCCGGCCCGCCGGTGACCTGGGGCCGGTGCTCGACCTGGTCGAGGAGGCCGTCCGCCGACGCTGACCCGGCCCGTGACGGTGGCCGGGCGGGTCTCGGCTCGGTAACTCGCCCCCCGCCCTCGTGTCGACGTGGCGGGGCTGCTCCACAATGAGGCCGCGATCCCCTCGCGCGACAGGAGCAGCCCATGAACACCATCGCCGCATCGGGCGACACCTGGGGCATCCCGGGCCCGCTCTTCCTCAAGCTCTACCTGCTGGTGACCGTCGTCGCCGTGGTCGGCACGCTGCTGCACCGCCGCCGCACGACCGCCGGCCCCGACTCCGTCGGCGTCGACCAGCTCGGGCCACAGCAGGTGGCCTACCTCAACGGCGGCGACCAGCTCGCCATCTGGGCGGCGCTGGGTGGCCTGCGCGGGGCCGGCGCGATCGACGTCCGGCCGGATCGCCAGCTGATCGCCACCGGGCCAACGCCCGCCGGGGTCACCCCGCTCGACCACGCGATCCGGCACGCCGCCCGCCAGCCGGTCGCCGCCCGGAAGCTGCAGCGCGACTCCGGGGTGGCCCGCTCCCTGGAGCAGCTGCGGCAGGGACTGGAGCAACGCGGCCTGCTGATCGACGCCGACGGGGTCCGGGCCCTGCGTCGAGGGCGCAACCTGCTGCTGGTGCTCCTGGCCCTGGGTGTGGTGCGACTGATCGCCGGCCTGATCAACGGACGACCCGTCGGCTGGCTGCTGCTGGCCCTGGCCGGGCTCGGCGTGGCGCTCGCCCTGCTGGCCCGCACCCCCCGACGGACCAGGACGGCGAACGGGGCGCTGCGCCGCCTGCGCGGCAGCAGCCGCCACCTCGCCCCCGACTCCGCCCCGGCCTACTCGACCTACGGCCCGGCCGGCGCGGCGATGGGCGTGGCGCTGTTCGGGACCGCCTCCCTCTACGCGCTCGACCCGGGCTTCGCCGCGCAGGCGGAGATCCAGCGGCAGGCGTTGAACGCCAGCAGCGGCAGCAGCTACTCGGGTTCCTCGGGCACCTCGTGCAGCAGCAGCAGCTCGTCGTGCAGTGGCGGTTCGTCCTCCTCCTGCGGCGGCGGCGGCAGCTCCTGCGGCGGCGGCGGGGGATGCGGCGGATGACCTGGCCGCACGGGGTGGGCATCGGCTGGCGGCCGGAAATCGCCGGTTTCGTCGCCGAGCTGCCCGGGCTGCGCTTCGTCGAGGTGGTGGCGGAGTCGCTCGCTGCGGGCGGCCCCCTCCCGGCCGGGCTCACCGCGCTGCGGGAGCGCGGCGTGACCGTCGTACCGCACGGGGTGCGGCTCTCCCTCGGCGGCGCGGAACCGGTCGACCCGCACCGGGTGGCCCACCTGGCCCGGGTGGCCGAGCTGGTCGACGCGCCGCTGGTCAGCGAGCACGTCGCCTTTGTCCGGGCCGGCGGCCTGGAGGCCGGTCACCTGCTGCCGCTGCCGCGCACCCGGGAGGCGGTGACGGCGGTGGTGGCGAACGTCCGACGGGCCCAGGCGGAGCTGCCGGTGCCGCTCACGTTGGAGCCGATCGCCGCGCTGTTCGACTGGCCCGACGACGAATTGGACGAGGCGGACTTCCTCACCGAGATCCTCGACGCCACCGGGGCGGGGCTGCTGCTCGACGTGGCCAACGTCTATGCCAACGCCCGCAACCGGGGTGACGACCCGCACGCCCTGCTCGACCGGCTGCCGCTGGAGCGGATCTCCTACGTGCACGTGGCCGGCGGGGCCGAGCGCGACGGGCTCTACCACGACACGCACACCGATCCGGTGCCCGCCGAGGTGCTGGAGCTGGTCGGCGCGCTCTGCGCCCGCCGGCCCCCGCCCGCGCTGCTGCTGGAGCGCGACGGCCACTACCCGCCCGCCGCCGCGCTGCGCGCCGAGTTGGACGCCCTCGCCGCCGCCGCCGGTCACCCGGTCGTCACATGAGCACGCCCCACCCGACCGACCCCGCACCGTCGGCCCACCCGGCCAACCCCACCTCCTCGGCCCGTCCCGCCGAGCCCACCCCGCCGGCCGATCCCACCCCGCCGACGGGGTTGGCCGCCCGGCAGGCCGCGTTGGTCGCGACCCTGGTCGCGGGGGCACCGGTGCCGGCCGGCTTCGTCACCGACCGGGTCGACGCCGCCCGGGCGGCCCTGCTGCGCAAGCGGGCCGGGGAGGTCGCCCGGCACTGGCCGCTGCTCGCCGCCGGCCTCGGCGACGCCTGGTGGGGCACCTTCCGCGACTGGGCGGCCGGCCGACCCACCGCCGGTTCGCTGCGCGACGGCTGGGACCTCGCCCGCGAGCTGCGGGACCGGGGGCGCTCCCCCGCTCGGCGCGGAGGAGCTGGTCGTCCGGGAGGCCGCCCACCACTACGACGGAGAACAGCCGCCACGCCACCGCCGGCTGCCGGCGTTCGCCCGCGCCGGCGGCGCCGTCGCCCTCCAGCTCGCCGGTCGGGTACGCCTGCTGCGCCCGGCCCGCCGCTGACCCCACACCGGGCCGGACGGTCCGGGGCACCGGCTCGGCACCGGCCCCCCGTGCCGACCACCACCGGATACGGCAGGATCGGTGGCATGGATCTCGGACTCACCGATCGGGTGTACGTGTTGACCGGCGCTTCCCGGGGGCTCGGCTTCGCGACCGCGCAGTGCCTGGTCGCCGACGGGGCGCGGGTGGTCCTGTCGGCCCGGACGCCGGAGCGGGTCGCCGAGGCCGTCGACCGGCTGGGTGGGCCCGACCACGCGATCGGCCTCGTCGCCGACCTGGCCGACCCGAGCCTCCCCGAGCGGCTGGTGATCGCCGCCCGTGAACACTTCGGCCGGCTCGATGGAGCGCTCGTCTCGGTCGGCGGGCCACCCCCGGGCACCGCCGCGCAGGTCAGCGACGCGCAGTGGCGGGAGTCCTTCGAGACGGTCTTCCTCGGTACGGTCCGGACGGCCCGGACGGTGGCCGCCGCGCTCACCGACGGCGGCGCGATCGCCATGGTGCTGTCCACCTCGGCCCGGACGCCGATCACCGGCCTCGGCATCTCCAACGGCCTGCGGCCCGGCCTGGCCGGGGTGGCCAAGGACCTGGCCGACGAGCACGGCCCCCGCGGCGTACGGGTGCTGGGACTGCTGCCCGGACGGTTCCTGACCGATCGCAACCGGGAACTGCTCGGCGACGACGAGGCGGCCCGGTCCCGGGCGGAGGCCGGCATCCCACTGCGCCGCATCGGCGATCCGGCCGAGTTCGGGCGGGTGGCCGCCTTCCTACTCTCCCCCGCCGCCGGCTATGTCACCGGGGTCAGCGTGCCGGTCGACGGCGGCGCGCTACGCAGCCTGTGACCCCGGCGCGCCGCGCGACCGGCCCCGCCGCGACCGGCCCCGCCGCCCTCCCTGCCACCACCGGCCCCGAACCGGCCCGCCGCCGTCGGGGCACCGATGCCCGGCACTCGCCGATCACCGCCGACCGCCTGCCCGGGACCGCCGACGGGACACCCGGCCGGATCGAGGTCTCCCCCGGCCCGACCCGCCCGCGCGAGCCGGAGTTCCGGCGGCCGGATCGGGCGGAGCTGGCCGCGGCGGCGGACCGCACCATCCCCGACGTGATCGACCAGGGGCTCACGGTGCTCTTCGTCGGGATCAACCCCGGTCTCTGGTCGGCGGCCACCGGGTGGCACTTCGCCCGGCCCGGCAACCGCTTCTGGCCGGCCCTGCACCGGGGCGGCTTCACCCCGCGCCAACTGCACCCGAGCGAGCAGGACACGCTGCCCGGGTACGGGCTGGGCATCACCAACATGGTGGCGCGGGCCAGCGCGCGGGCGGACGAACTGACCCCGGCGGAGCTGGTGACGGGCGCACGCACGCTGACCGACAAGGTGGCCCTCTACCGGCCGACCTGGGTGGCCGTGGTCGGGGTGACGGCGTACCGGATCGGGTTCGCCCGGCCGAAGGCTGGCTTCGGCCCGCAGCCGGAACCGTTGGCCGGCGCGCGGCTGTGGGTGCTGCCCAACCCGAGCGGCCTGAACGCCCACTTCACCCCGCAGACCCTGGGGGCCGCCTTCGGCGAACTGCGCGCGGCCGTTGCCGGCGACCCGCCCCCGGCCGTCGGCTGACCGCCACCCGGTGCGGGTCGCCGCCGAGCGGCCGATGTATGCGTATCGCATATAATCTGAGGCATGGATTCGGGTCTTGAAGCGGCAATCAACGAGTGGCACGCGAGCGTCAACGACGGCGACCTGGACCGGGCCGCGAGGGCGGTCGGTGATCCGGTCGTCGTCCTGGGCCCGAGGGGCGCGGGCACGATCACGCCCGCGCAGTTCGCGGAGTGGGTGGGGCGTTCAGGGATCACACTGCGCCCTCGGTCCTGGCACCCGGTCAGCGAACGACTCATGGTGGTCGAGGAGGACGCCACCTGGCCCGAGCGCACGGAGCCCACACGGGTGGCGACAGTCTTCCGCGCCTCCGGCGGGAAGGTCACGGCTGCGCTGCGGCTGCCGGATCTCAAGGCCGCCCTCGAACTGGCCCACATCTGTCGCGAGATGGCGGCATCCGAGTGACCAGCCAAGGCCCCGGGCAGGTCCTGTTCCACTTCGTCCGGCACTGGGCGCGCCGACCCGTGGCGGCGGACGCGGGCGGCGACCAGGGCCGACTCGTGCTGGTCTGTGAGGCGGTCCAGGCGCTCAGCCAGCGAGGAATCCCGGCAACCGTCAACGCGATCGCGCACGATATCGGGATCGACCAGAGTGGCGCCTCCCGGTTGATCAAGAGCGCCACGGCAGCCGGCTACCTGGCGGCGACGGCGTCTCCGGCTGACGGTCGACGACGTGAGACATCCCTCACCCCCGAGGGCCGGTCCATGCTGGACCAGGCACATCGCTGGCAGGAGGACATCTTCGCTCAGCTGACCACGGACTGGAACGACACGAAGCGCCGGGACTTCCAGCAGGCGATGACCGACCTGATGGACCGCTCCTACGCGATGGGGGCATGAGTCACGCCAACGTGTCATCGAGCATCGAAGGGCCCGGCTCGGACAGGCGCAGGTCCATCGGCCCCGGCGCAGACGGCAACCGCAAGCCCAGGACGATCGCCGCCCGCTGGCAGCACCCGCATCCACCGCTAGTTGGCCACGGCCGGGGGCAGCGCCTCCTGCGCGACGTAGGTGCCCATCGGCACGGTGGTGATGATCGGCTCGGGCTGGTCCACCCCGGCGTACGGGGCGGGCGAGTCGACGACCGCGAACTGGGTGCGGTACAGCTCGGCGTAGAGCCCACCGACCGCGACCAACTCGTCGTGCCGGCCCCGCTCGACGATCCGGCCACCGTCGAGGACCAGGACCTGGTCGGCGTCGCGCACAGTGGAGAGCCGGTGCGCGATCACCAGTGCGGTACGCCCGGCCAACGCCACGGACAGGGCCCGCTGCACCGCCGCCTCGCTCTCCGAGTCGAGATGGGCGGTGGCCTCGTCCAGGATCACGATCGACGGGGCCTTGAGCAGCAGCCGGGCGATGGCGATGCGTTGCTTCTCGCCGCCGGAGAAGCGGTAGCCGCGCTCGCCGACCGTCGTCTCCAGCCCGTCGGGCAGGGCCCGGACCAGGTCGGCCACCTGCGCGCCGGCCAGCGCCGCCCAGATCTCGTCGTCGGTGGCGTCCGGCTTGGCGTACCGCAGGTTCTCGGCGATCGTCTCGTGGAACAGGTGGGAGTCCTGGGTGACCACGCCGATCTCGTCGCGCAGCGAGGCGAGGGTGGCGTCCCGGACGTCGACCCCGCCGACCCGCACCGCGCCGTCGGTGACGTCGTAGATCCGGGAGATCAGCATGGACAGCGTGGACTTGCCGGCCCCGGACGGCCCGACCAGGGCCACCATCTGCCCCGGCTCGACGCGGAACGAGACGCCCTTGAGCACCGGCTCGTTGGCGGTCCGGTCGAGGGTGGCGACCTCCTCCAGCGAGGCCAGCGAGACCTCGGCGGCCGCCGGGTAGCGGAACCGGACGTCGCGGAACTCGACCCGGCCGGCACCCCGGGGCACCGGCACCGCGTCGGGCTTCTCCTCGATGCCGGGGCGCAGGTCGAGCACCTCGAAGACCCGGTCGAAGGAGACCAGCGCGCTCATCACGTCGACCCGGACGTTGGACAGCGCGGTCAGCGGGCCGTAGAGGCGGGTGAGCAGCAGGGCGAGGGTGACCACCGTGCCGGCGCTGACCGCACCGGTGACCGCCAGCCAGCCGCCCAGCCCGTAGGTGAGCGCCTGGGCCAGCGAGGCGACCAGCAGCATCGCCACGAAGAAGGTCCGCGAGTACATCGCCGACTGGATGCCGATGTCGCGGACCCGCTCGGCCCGCGCGCCGAACCGGCCCGCCTCCACCTCGGGCGAGCCGAACAGCTTGACCAGTAACGCGCCGGCCACCCCGAACCGCTCGGTCATGGTGGCGTTCATCTTGGCGTCGAGGTCGTACGACTCCCGGGTGATCTCGGCCAACCGCCTGCCGACCCGCCGCGCGGGGACCACGAAGATCGGCAGCAGGACCAGCGACAGCAGGGTGATCTGCCAGGAGAGGGTGAACATCACCCCGGCGGTGAGCACCAGCTGGATGACGTTGCTGACCACCCCGGACAGGGTGGACGTGAAGGCTCGCTGGGCGCCCATCACGTCGTTGTTGAGCCGGCTGACCAGGGCGCCGGTCTGGGTCCGGGTGAAGAACTGCAACGGCATCCGCTGCACGTGGTCATAGACCCGGGTGCGCAGGTCGAGGATGATCCCCTCACCGATGCGGGCCGAGTACCACCGCTGGGCGAGGGAGAAGAGCGCGTCGGCGACGGCCAACGCGCCGATGATCAGGGCGAGCCGGACGACGGCGGCACCCGCATCGGGGCCGCCCCCGCTGATCGCGTTGATCACGTGCCCCGCGAGCACCGGGGTGGCCACCCCGATCACGGCCGCGATCACCACGGTCACCAGGAAGACGATGATGTCCCGCCGGTAGGGGTGGGCGAACGCCATGATCCGCTTGGCGGTGCCCCGGGTGAGCCGGTGGGTGGAGACCTCGTCGCGGTGCCGGATCGACCGGAGCATGCTCCAGCCGGCCATGTTGCCGCCCGCCATCGGGTTGGACATGAGGTCACCTCCGCGTCGTGGGCAGCACGCACCGTCGGGTCAATTCTCCCGACGCCTACGACAACCTCGGCGGTAACCCGACTCTTCCCGAACAGTCCTTACTATTCGCCCCGGCCCGCGAGATCGCGCAACCGGCGGGTCTGTGCCTCGCGCTCGGCTCGCTGCTGCGCGGGGTGGGAACGGTCGGCGGCACCCGCGAGCAGCGCCTTGATCTCCACCACCGCGTCCCGGTTGCCGGCGAGCAGGCCGGCGGTGAGGTCCCGTACCGCGTCGTCCAGCTCGGTGTTCGGCACCACCAGGTTGGCCAGCCCGATCCGATCGGCCTCGGCGGCGTCCATCCGTCGGCCGGTGACGCACAGCTCCAGGGCACGCGCGTAGCCGACCAACTCGACCAGCCGCTTGGTGCCGGCCAGATCGGGGACCAGACCGAGGGTGACCTCGGCCATCGACAACCGGGCGTCCTCGGCGAGCACCCGCAGGTCGCAGGCGAGCGCGAGCTGGAAGCCCGCGCCGATGGCATGACCCTGCACGGCCGCCACCGAGATCACGTCCGGTCGGTGCAGCCAGGTGAAGCCCTGCTGGTAGCCGGCGATCCGGTCGGCGCACTCCTGCTCGGGGAGGGTGGACAGCTCCGCGAAGGAGCCCGGACCCTGGGCACCGGCCACCGACAGGTCGAGGCCGGCGGAGAACGACCGACCCTCGCCGCGGACCACCACGACGCGTACGTCGCCGGGCAGGTCCCGGGAGAAGTCGCTCATCGCGCGCCACATCGCCGGGGTCTGGGCATTGAGCACGTCGGGCCGGCACAACGTGACCGTCGCGACCGGCCCGTCACAGTGCAGTAGCACCCCGTTCGTCTCGGCGGTCACCGGACCGCCCGGGGCGTGCTGACGGACGACGCTGGTGGGCGGGTCACGCCTTCTTGCGACGCCGGGCGCCGCCGCGCTGTCGCAGCTGCACACCGGACTCGGTGAGCACGCGGTGGATGAACCCGTACGATCGTCCGGTCGAAGCGGCAAGCGCGCGAATGCTCTCGCCGCCGGTGTACCGCTTTACCAGGTCCTTGGCGAGCGTCTGACGCTCGGCTCCGACGATCCGGCGACCCTTCTCAGTGCTGGTGGCTGTGCCAGTGGCTGCCATGCTGATTCCTCACGTCCCAGACTGTGCGGTTCGATACGGTCCCACCTATTAGACCGCCTCGAACGATCATGCGCCAGATATCAACTCTTCGCCAACCGACACGCTATGCAGTGTCGCCAACCCGATAGAGTGACACTCCGAACGATCCGCAGCGCGGACTGCGCCGTGGCCGGGCCGGTGACCGGGCCGTAACCTGCCGGTCGTGACCGACGTGTGGGGCAGCGTGAGCGGGGCGGCGGCCGTCTTCGCGGCCACCGATCTCGACGACATCGTGGTGCTGACCGTACTCTTCGTAGCCGCCCGGAGCACCGGACGACCCCGCCCGTGGCAGATCGTGACCGGTCAGTACCTGGGCATCGCCGCCCTCGTCGCGGCGGGCCTGGTCGTCGCCGCCGGCCTGCTGGTGGTCCCCGACCCGTGGACCGGCCTGCTCGGGTTGCTGCCGATCGCGCTCGGCGTCCGGGCGCTGCTGGCCCGCACCGACGACGACGCCCCGTCGGCCGTGGTCGGCGGACTGCTCGGGGTCGCCGGGGTGACGGTCGCCAACGGCGCCGACAACATCGCCGTCTACGTCCCGGTGTTCCGCGCCCTCGACCCGCGAACCGGGCTGGTCTACCTGCTGGTCTTCGCCGTCCTGGTCGCCGTCTGGTGCGGCGTCGCCGCCCTGCTCGGCGGGCACCCCCGGGTGGTCGGCCTGATCGACCGGGCCGGCCACTGGCTGGTCCCGGCCGTCTTCGTCGCCATCGGCGTGGTGATCGTGGCCGGCTCAGGGGTCCTCGGCCGGCTGGCCGACCTCGCCGCCTGACCACCGGCCGGTCGCCGGGTCCGCCCCGGTGGGGGCGGCGCCGGCGACCGGGGCGGGTCAGGCCAGTTCGACCAGTTCGAGGAGGTCGTCGCTCCAGGCGTCCTCGTCACCGTCGGGGAGCAGGATCGCCCGGTCGGGCTTGAGGGCGAGCACCGCGCCCGGGTCGTGGGTGACCAGCACGATCGCGCCGGGGTAGTTGGCGATGGCGTCGAGCACCTGCTCGCGGCTGACCGGGTCGAGGTTGTTCGTCGGCTCGTCCAGCAGCAGCACGTTCGCGCCGGAGCAGACCAGGGTCGACAGGGCGAGTCGGGTCTTCTCACCACCGGAGAGCACCCCGGCGGGCTTGTTCACGTCCTCCCCGGAGAACAGGAACGCGCCGAGGATCTTGCGGAGGTCGGTGTCGGACTGCTCGATCGCCGCCGCCCGCATGTTCTCCAGCACCGTGCGCTCCACGTCCAGCGTCTCGTGCTCCTGGGCGTAGTAGCCCAACCGCAGGCCGTGCCCGGCGTGCACCTCGCCGGTGTCCGGTGGGAGCAGCCCGCCGAGCATCCGCAGCAGAGTGGTCTTGCCGGCGCCGTTGAGCCCGAGGATGGCCACCCGGGAGCCGCGATCCACCGCGACGTTGACGTCGGTGAAGATCTCCAGCGAGCCGTACGACTTGGACAGGCCCGTCGCGGTCAGCGGGGTCTTGCCGCACGGCGCGGGGTTGGGGAAACGGACCTTCGCCACCTTGTCGGAGACGCGCACCTCCTCCAGTCCCGAGATCAGCTTCTCGGCCCGCCGGGCCATGTTCTGCGCCGCGACGGTCTTGGTGGCCTTGGCCCGCATCTTGTCGGCCTGCGCCATCAACGCGCCGGCCTTCTTCTCGGCGTTGGCCCGCTCCCGGCGACGCCGGCGCTCGTCGGTCTCCCGGGCCTCCTGGTACGCCTTCCAGCCCAGGTTGTAGACGTCGACCACGGAACGGGTGGCGTCCAGGAACCAGACCTTGTTGACCACCGACTCCAGCAGCGAACCGTCGTGGGAGATCACGATCAGTCCGCCCTTGTGGTTGGCGAGGAAGCCGCGCAGCCAGGTGATCGAGTCGGCGTCGAGGTGGTTGGTGGGCTCGTCGAGCAGCAGGATGCCGCCGCCGTTCTCCCCGGCGTCGCGGAACAGGATCCGGGCCAGTTCGATCCGGCGGCGTTGACCGCCGGAGAGGGTGCCGATGGTCTGGGCGAGGGCCCGGTCGGGCAGCCCCAGGTTGGCGCAGATCCGGGCGGCCTCGGCCTCGGCGGCGTACCCGCCCAGCGAGGCGAACTGGTCCTCCAGGGCGCCGTAGCGGCGGACCAGCTTGTCGTCGACGCCGTCGGCGAGCCGCTGCTCGATCTCGTTCATCTGGGCCATCAGCACGTCCAGCCCCCGGGCGGAGAGCACCCGGTCCCGGCCGGTGACCTCCAGATCGCCGGTACGCGGGTCCTGGGGCAGGTAGCCGATGGCGCTCCGCCGGTCGATCTGCCCGCCGTAGGGCTGCCCCTCGCCGGCCAGCACCTTGAGGGTGGTGGTCTTGCCGGCACCGTTGCGGCCGACCAGTCCGATCCGGTCACCGGGCTGCACCCGCAGGGTGGTGTCGGACAGGAGGATCCGGGAACCGGCGCGCAGTTCCAGGCCGGTGACACTGATCATTTCCGGTACTCGCTCTCGGGGGTCTGGAGGGCTGGCTCAGGGCACGCGAAAGCGCCGGCGGGCGGTGTTTCCCGTCGGCGCGGGGCGATTCAGCCTTCGCAGCGCAGCACCCGACAAGTGTACCGGGCGGCTCGGCGCGCACCGTCCGGATTACCGGGCAAGATCATCGGGTACCGGAAACCCCGTCCGGACCCGTCCGGTACCGCAACCCTCAGACGTGACGAATCGGTGATCGGGGTCAACATGGAGCTGAACGAGAACGCGCGGGTCGACACCGGCCAGGTGGACGACCGGCGGGGATCCGGCGGGGGTGGCGGGATGGGCATCCCGATCCCCGGCGGGGGTGGGCGCGGCGGCATCGTCGGCCTCATCATCGCCGTACTGGTGGCCCTGGTGGGTGGCGGATTCGGCCTGAACGCCATGAACGGCGGCGGCGGCGCAGAGTCGGGCGACAACACGTCGCTTACCCAGAAGTGCTCCGCCGACGACGCGCTCAAGCAGTTGGACTGCCGCAACACCCTCTACGTCAACTCGATCCAGGCGTACTGGCGTACCGCCCTGCCGGAGCGGTTCGGCCAGCAGTACCAGCCGTCCAAGACGGTCTTCTTCAGCCAGGGCGTCAACACCGGCTGTGGCCAGGCCGACTCCGGCGTCGGGCCGTTCTACTGCCCGGCCGACGACCTGGTCTACATCGACCTCACCTTCTACCAGACCCTCGCCGACCAGCTCGGCGCGGAGGGTGAGTTCGCCCAGCCGTACGTGCTGGCCCACGAGTACGGACACCACGTGCAGGACCTGCTCGGCACCGAGGCGCAGATGCGTCGCCAGCAGCAGCGGGACCCGGACAGCGCCAACGCGCTCTCGGTCAAGCTGGAGCTCCAGGCCGACTGCTACGCCGGCGCCTGGGCCAAGAACGCCACCGGCACCGCCGACGAGCAGGGCCAGAAGATCTTCAAGAGCATCACCGAGCAGGACATCGCGCAGGCGATCGACACCGCCGAGAAGATCGGCGACGACGCCGTCTCCAAGCGGGCCAACCGCCCGGTGAACCCGGAGGAGTTCACCCACGGCTCCTCCGAGCAGCGCAAGCAGTGGTTCACCAAGGGCTACACCACCGGTGACCCGAAGTCCTGCGACACCTTCGGCGGCAGCCTCTGACCGGCACCGCACCGGCACCGCACCGGCACCGCACCGGCACCGGCACGGCGGTCGGACGGGCGCACGCCCACCGGCCGCCGTCGTCCTCGCGGACCGGCTCAGGCCGGATCGCGGACCAGGACGTGGACCGCGCGGGCGGCGGTGACCGCGCCGACCAGCACCGCGTGCCGGGGTTCGGGCACGTCGAGCAGCCGCTCGGCACGCAGCCCGGCGAGCGGGGCCAACCGCCGGTCGGCCAGCACCGTGTCGACGGCCCGCCGGTCGCCACCGCAGACCAGCGCCGCCAGCGTCGACGCCGCCGGCAGCAGCAGCCGTACGGCCAGCTCGGCGGCGTCGCCCAGGGCCGCCTTCGCCTGGTTGTCCCGCCGCCGGGCGAACCGCTGCTGCGACCACCCCCCGGCGGCGGTACGCCCCTGCACGTAACGGGTGTCCACCTTGGACACCCGCAGCTCCTCACCGAGTGCCACACCGACCGCCACCGCACCCTTGCGGGCGAGCAGCAAACCGATCCGGCGGGGTGCGGCGGCAACGCTGACGAATCCCGGCAGACCGTCGATCCGCGAGGGCGTGGCGGTATCACCCGCCGCGTCGCCGAGGGGCGGGGCACCCGGTGGGAGATGCAGCTCGGCGGTTGCGCCGTCGGGGGCGGTGAGCAGCAGCCCGTACCCCTCGACGGTGGTGGTGGGCGGGCCGTGCCGGTCGGCGAAGCCCTCGGCCCAGCGGGCGACCCGGACCGGGTCGACCTCGACCCACCGGCCGCCGCCGGCTGCGGGTCGGCTGCTCATGACCCGACCGTACGGCACGGCGGTCGGCCCGCCCCGCCGGCACCGGGCCCACGCCTCCGACCACCGACCGGACCCGACCGGACCGGACCCGACCGGTCGGCGCCGGCCGGCGGTCGCATCCGCCGACGCAGCCCGCCGACCCCGCCCGCTGCGGTGCCCGGACGACGGCTCAGCGCACGATCAGCAGCGCCACGGCGAGCGCGGCGATGATCACGCTGGAGAGTAGCCCGGTCACCAGCCGACCGCGCGGGCCGACGAGCACCCGGCCGACCAGGGTGCCACCCCCGGCGATCAGCAGCTGCCAGCTCGCCGACGCGACGAAGGCACCGAGGACGAACAGCCCGGCGGCTGCCGGAGCGGCCCGGGCCGCGTCGGGCCGACCGAGGACCAGCGCCGCGAAGTACACCACCGTGGCCGGGTTGAGCAGGGTCAGCGCCAACACCCCGGCGAACGCGCGCCCGGGGGTGTCGATCCCTCGGCCCGGCGTCGGCGCACCCGGCGCGGCAGCCCGAGGGCGTACCGCCCGCCAGCCGCCATGGGCGGCGAGGGCGAGCAGCACCACCGCCGCCACCACCCGCAGCGGCCCGGCGACCGGCGCGACCACGGCGGCCACCGCCGCACCGCCGAGCACCGCCACGGCGGCGTAGAGCCCGTCCGCGGTGGCCACGCCGAGCGCGGCAGCCGCACCGACCCCGAACGAGGTCCGGGCACTGAGCCCCAGGATGAGCACCGCGATCGCGCCGACCGGGACCGCGACGCCGTAACCGGCCACCAGACCGGCCAGGAACGCGGCGGTCACGACGATCGGTGGCGGGCCGATCCGCGCCCCCGCAGGGCCCGCTGTCGGCGCGCGGCGGCGGCCGCACGGACGGGACTCTGCATCGGGTACGCCTCGATCATCGGCCCATCATCGGCCCCGACCCCGCCGGGCCACCACCGGATTTCCCAGCCCTGCGGGGCCCGAACGCCACGCCACGCCACGCCACGCCACGCCACGCCACGCCACGCCACGCCACGCCACGCCACGCCACGCCACGCCACGCCACGCCACGCCACGCCACGCCACGCCACGCCACGCCACGCCACGCCACGCCACGCCACGCCACGCCACGCCACGCCACGCCACGCCACGCCACGCCACGCCACGCCACGCCACGCCACGCCACGCCACGCCACGATGATCATCACATCGGGGCCGATGTGGGGGTATCCGGCGGGCGGGAACACCCCAATATCGCCCCACAGGAGTCGATCATCAGCTGCGCGTCCCCAATCATGGACGCGCGGGACGGGTCAGGCTGTGGGAATGGGTGAGTGGACGCGAAGGCCCGAGGGTGGGCGGGCCTGCTGTTGTGGGTCGGCTTGAGAGGACGCAAGGGCCCAAGGGGCCAGGCCTGTCGGAGCGGGGTGGTCTTGTGCAGACGCGGAGGCCTGGCGGAGCCGGTGTGGGCCTGGCGGAGCGGGTGTGGGCCTGGCGGAGCCGGTGTGGGCCTGGCGGAGCGGGTGTGGGCCTGGCGGAGCGGGTGGCCTCGTGAGGGCGCGAAGACGCGAGGAAACGAGTGAGCCCGAGGGAGGCCAAGGCCGCAGGGGTCAGCCGCGAAGACGGAGCGGGCACGGCACCCGGTGAGGGGTGCCGTGCCCGCGGAGCCGACCAGGGTCAGACGTTGAAGCCCAGCGAGCGGAGCTGGTCCCGCCCCTCGTCAGTGATCTTGTCCGGGCCCCATGGCGGCAACCAGACCCAGTTGATCCGGATGTCGTCCACCAGTCCCCCGCCGGGGCCGGTGGTCAGCGCCTGCCGGGTCTGGTCCTCGATCACGTCGGTGAGCGGGCAGGCCGCCGAGGTCAGCGTCATGTCCAGGGTGGCGACGTTCTGGTCGTCCACGTGCACGCCGTACACCAGGCCGAGGTCGACCACGTTGATGCCGAGTTCGGGGTCGACGACGTCCTTCATCGCCTCCTCGATGTCGGCGACGACCGCCCTGCCACCGGCCGACCCGGCGGCCGCGACCGCCCCGGCGTCGGCCGGGGCCGACTCAGCACCCGCCGACCCGTCGACGTCCGCCGTCGCCTCGCCGGCCGAGGTCCCGGCGACACCGGGCGAGGCGTCGGCACCCGCCGTCCCGGCAGCGCCGTTGACGGCCGGCGGCGGCACCGCACCGGTCGGCGTGGTGCTGGCGTCGCCGGTCTCCGGCGTCGCCGCGGTAGCGGTGTTCTCGCTCATGCCTCAACCTCCGTCGGGCTCATGCCCACCCCCGCGCGTGCCGCGGCGTCCTTGAACGCCATCCACGGCAGCAGCGCGCACTTGACCCGGGCCGGGTAGCGGGCGACACCCGCGAACGCCACCCCGTCACCGAGTAGTTCCTCGTCCGGCGTGACCTGGCCACGGCCGGACATCAACTCCACGAATCCCGCGTGCACGGCGGCGATCTCCTCCGCGCACCGACCGGACAGCCGGTCGTACAACACGCTCGCCGACGCCTGGCTGATCGAACAGCCGGCCCCGTCGTACGAGATGTCCACCACGATGTCGTCGGCGGCGGCCACCCGCACGGTCACCTCGTCACCACAGGTCGGGTTGACGTGGTGCGCCTCGCCCACCTCGGCGTCGGGGTCGTCGGCATCGCGCAGACCGCGCCCCTGCGGACGCTTGTAGTGGTCCAGGATGATCTCCTGGTAGAGCTGCTCCAGCTGCATCAGTCGAAGATCCTCCGCACCTGTTCGAGACCCGACACCAGGGCGTCGATCTCCTCCGTGGTGGTGTACAGGTAGAACGAGGCCCGGGTCATGGCCGGCACACCGAACCGGGTGCAGACCGGCTTGGCGCAGTGGTGGCCCACCCGCACCTGCACGCCCAGCGAGTCGAGGACCTGCCCGACGTCGTGCGGGTGCACGTCGCCGAGCGCGAACGAGATGGTGCCACCCCGGCCGACCGGCACCGTCGGACCGAAGATCCGCAGCCCCGGCACGGTGGCGAGGGCGTCCAGCGCGTACGCGGTCAGCTCCTTCTCGTGCCACTGGATCGCCCGCATCCCGACGCGAGTCAGGTAGTCGACCGCCGCGCCGAGCGCGACGGCCTCGGCGATCGGCGGGGTGCCCGCCTCGAACCGGGCCGGCGGCGCGGCGAACGTGGACCGGGCCATCGTCACCGTCTCGATCATCGAACCGCCGCCCATCACCGGGGGCATCGCGGCGAGCAGTTCGCCCCGGCCCCAGAGCACGCCGATGCCGGTCGGGCCGCACATCTTGTGCCCGGTGAAGACGATGAAGTCGGCGTCCAGGTCGACCACGTCCACCGGCAGGTGCGGCACCGACTGCGAGCAGTCGAGCAGCAGCAGCGCACCCACCTGACGGACCCGCTCGGTGATCCGGGCGGTGGCGTTGACCGTGCCGAGGATGTTGGAGGTGTGCACCAGCGAGACGATCTTCGTCCGCTCGGTGACCAGCTCGTCCAGCCCCGACTCGTCCAGCCGGCCGTTGTCGGTGACCGGGAACCAGCGCAGGGTCGCGCCGGTCCGCTCGGCCAGCAACTGCCACGGGACGATGTTCGAGTGGTGCTCCATCTCGGAGATCACGATCTCGTCGCCGGGGCCGAGCCGGAACCGGGGGTCGGCGTCCGCGCGCAGCGAGGCGTTGGAGAACGCGTACGCCACGATGTTGATCGCCTCGGTGGAGTTCTTGGTGAACACCACCTCGTCCACGCTCGGCGCGTTGACGAACGCGGCGATCTTCGCCCGCGCCCCCTCGTACGCCTCGGTCGCCTCGGTACCCAGGGTGTGCACCGAGCGCGACACGTTGGCGTTGTGCCTCGCGTAGTGCCCGGTGAGCACGTCGAGCACCTGGCGGGGCTTGTGCGAGGTGTTGGCGCTGTCGAGATAGACCAGCCGGTGCCCGTTGACCTCCCGGTCCAGGATCGGGAAGTCGGCGCGCACCGCGGCCACGTCGAAGCGCGGCACGTCGTCGTACTGCGGCATCCCGTCCGGGATGGCGATGGTGGTCATCTCAGCGCCCCTGTCCGTGGTGTTCAGGCCCGCGCCGCGCCGGCTCCGGCGACGTACCGCTCGTAGCCCTCTTCCTCCAGCTTGTCGGCCAGCTCCGGGCCGCCCTGCTCGACGATCCGGCCGGCCACGAAGACGTGCACGAAGTCGGGCTTGATGTAGCGCAGGATGCGGGTGTAGTGGGTGATCAGCAGCAGGCCGGTGTCGCCGGTGTCCCGGACCCGGTTGACCCCCTCGCTGACCACCCGCAGCGCGTCCACGTCGAGGCCGGAGTCGGTCTCGTCAAGAATGGCGATCTTGGGCTTGAGCAGCTCCAGCTGCACGATCTCGTGCCGCTTCTTCTCGCCGCCGGAGAAGCCCTCGTTGACGTTGCGCTGGGCGAACGCCGGGTCCATCTGGAGCTTCTCCATCGCGCCGCGCAGCTCGCCACCCCAGGTACGCAGCTTCGGGGCCGCGCCGTCGATGGCGGTCTTGGCGGTGCGCAGGAAGTTCGCCACCGAGACGCCGGGCACCTCGACCGGGTACTGCATGGCCAGGAAGAGGCCGGCGCGGGCCCGCTCGTCGACGGTCATCTCCAGCACGTCGACGCCGTCGAGGGTCACCGAGCCGCCGGTGATCTCGTACTTGGGGTGGCCGGCGATCGAGTACGCCAGGGTCGACTTACCGGAGCCGTTCGGGCCCATGATGGCGTGGGTCTCCCCCGACCGGACGGTCAGGTTCACCCCGTCGAGGATCGGCTTGAGCTCACCCTCGGGCAGCTTGACCGACACCTTCAGGTCGCGAATCTCCAGGGTGCTCATTATCGGGTCACTCCATTGCTCGGCGTCGGGCGGCCGTCGGCGCCCACGGGAAGATAGATGTCGCCGTCGCGGACCTCGACGGCGTAGACGGGAACGGGTTCGGTGGCGGGCAGCCCGGTGGGCTCACCCGTCCGCAGGTCGAAACGGGAACCGTGCAGCCAGCATTCCAGCGTGCAGCCCTCGACCTCACCCTCGGAGAGAGCGACCGAGGCGTGCGAGCACTCGTCGTGGACGGCATAGAACCCGCCGTCGGTGCCGTGCACCACGGCGACCTGGGTGCCGTCCACGTCGGCGCTGATCACGGTGCCCTTCGGCACGTCCTCGGTCGCGCAGATCCGGATCATGTCAGGCCCCACCCTTGGAGAGCCGGGCCTCGATCGCGTCCCCCAGCCGCTCGCGCAGCGACTCGACCGGGATCTTGTTGATCACCTCGGCGAAGAAGCCCCGGACCACCAGGCGACGGGCCTCGTCCGCCGGGATACCCCGGGCCATCAGGTAGAACAGCTGCTCGTCGTCGAACCGCCCGGTCGCGCTGGCGTGGCCGGCGCCGGCGATCTCGCCGGTCTCGATCTCCAGATTGGGTACGGAGTCCGCCCGCGCGCCGTCGGAGAGCAACAGGTTCCGGTTGATCTCGTACGTGTCGGTGCCGGTCGCCTCGGCCCGGATCAGCACGTCACCCACCCAGACGGTGTGCGCCTGTTCGCCCTGCAACGCGCCCCGGTAGCCGACGTAGCTGCGGCAGTCCGGCACGTTGTGGTCGACGAGCTGACGGTGCTCCAGGTGTTGGCCGCCGTCGGCGAAGTAGACGCCGTGCAGCTCGGCCTCGCCGCCCCGGCCGGTGTACTCGACAGTGGTGTACTGGCGGACCAGGTCACCACCCAGGCTGACCTGGATGTGCGACACCTTGGCGTCCCGGCCGAGCCGGACCTTCAGGTGCTGGGCCTGCACCGCGTCGGCGGCCCAGTCGGCCACCGTGATCAGGGTCAGCTTCGCCCCGTCGGCCACCGCCACCTCGACGTTGTCGGCCAGCGTCGCGGCACCGACGTGCTCCAGCACCAGCACCACCTCGGCGAACCGGCCCACGTCGACGAACGTGTGCCCGAAGGCCAGCCCGCCGGCGTCGTCCCCGACCACCCGCAGGGTCACCGGCGCCTCGACCACGGCGTCGGCCGCGACCTCGACCAGCAACGTCTCCCCGGCGCCGCCGTACGCCAACGCGCTGACCCGGTCGACCGGGGTGAGCACGCTGCCCACCCGGGGGTCGTCCCGGCCGATCCGCCCGACGGTGACGCCGGCCGGCAGGTCGGCGTACTCGTGGCGGACCACACCGGTGGCGGCCGGTGCCGCGCCGGTCAGCCCGCGCAGCCGCTTGAGCGGGGTGAAACGCCACTCCTCCTCCAGGCCGGTGAGGGCCGGGAAGTCGGCGACGTCGTACGAGCGGAGCGCCTGCGACTTGGTGCTGGGCGGCGCGGAAGCCTGGGTAGTCATCTCTTCCTTGGTGTGTCTGTCCGTGATATTGAGCGGAGGGTGGGTCGGGCTGGTCGCGGGCCGGGCCGACGGGCTGGGCCGCGACCGCTCCGGCGGGTGCGTCGGTACCCGACCCGGCCCGGCGGGCGGCGTCAGCCGACCGCGCCCTCCATCTGGAGTTCGATCAGGCGGTTGAGCTCCAGGGCGTACTCCATCGGGAGTTCCTTGGCGATCGGCTCGATGAAGCCCCGCACGATCATCGCCATCGCCTCGTCCTCGCTCAGCCCCCGGCTCATCAGATAGAAGAGCTGGTCGTCGCTGATCTTGGAGACGGTCGCCTCGTGCCCCATCGACACGTCGTCCTCGCGGATGTCGACGTACGGGTAGGTGTCCGAGCGGGAGATGGTGTCGACCAGCAGCGCGTCGCACTTGACCGTGCTGCGGCTGTGGTGCGAGCCCTCCAGCACCTGCACCAGACCCCGGTACGAGGTACGGCCGCCGCCCCGGGCGATCGACTTGGAGATGATCGTCGAGGAGGTGTGCGGTGCGGCGTGCACCATCTTGGCCCCGGCGTCCTGGTGCTGGCCCTCGCCGGCCATCGCCACCGAGAGCACCTCGCCCTTGGCGTGCTCGCCGGTCATGTAGACCGCCGGGTACTTCATGGTGACCTTGGAGCCGATATTGCCGTCCACCCACTCCATGGTCGCGCCCTCGTGGCAGACGGCGCGCTTGGTGACCAGGTTGTAGACGTTGGTCGACCAGTTCTGGATGGTCGTGTAACGGCAGCGCGCGTTCTTCTTGACGATGATCTCGACCACCGCGCTGTGCAGCGAGTCGGACGAGTAGAGCGGCGCGGTGCAGCCCTCGACGTAGTGCACGTACGCGCCCTCGTCGACGATGATCAGCGTCCGCTCGAACTGGCCCATGTTCTCGGTGTTGATCCGGAAGTACGCCTGGAGCGGGATCTCCACGTGCACGCCCTTCGGCACGTAGATGAACGAGCCACCGGACCACACGGAGGTGTTCAGCGCGGCGAACTTGTTGTCGCCGACCGGGATCACCGTGCCGAAGTACTCCTTGAAGACGTCCTCGTGCTCCTTGAGGGCGGTGTCGGTGTCCAGGAAGAGGACGCCCTGCTCCTCCAGGTCCTCACGGATCTTGTGGTAGACCACCTCGGACTCGTACTGCGCCGCGACCCCGGCGACCAGCCGCTGCTTCTCCGCCTCGGGGATGCCCAGCCGGTCGTAGGTGTTCTTGATGTCCTCCGGCAGGTCCTCCCAGCTGGTGGCCTGCTTCTCGGTGGACCGCACGAAGTACTTGATGTTGTCGAAGTCGATCCCGGTGAGGTCGGCGCCCCAGGACGGCATCGGCTTGCGGCCGAACAGCCGCAGGCCCTTCAGCCGCAGGTCGAGCATCCACGCCGGCTCGTTCTTCTTCGCCGAGATGTCCCGCACCACCGCCTCGTTGATGCCGCGCTGGGCGGCCGCCCCGGCGACGTCGGAGTCGGACCAGCCGTACTCGTAACGACCGAGGGCGGCAAGCTGCTCTTCCTGGGTCAGGGGCTGGACGATCTGCTCGGTCATCTATCTGTCCTCACAGTGGTGACGGTGTTACCGGACTGGGCGCGCGGCTGGGCCGGAATGTGCGTGGTGCACACCCCGTCGCCGTGCGCGATGGTGGCCAGGCGCTGCACGTGGGTGCCGACCAGACGGGAGATGACCGCCGTCTCGGCCTCGCACAGTTGGGGGAACTCGGCGGCCACGTGCGCCACCGGACAGTGGTGCTGGCAGAGCTGCCCGCCGGAGGCGATCGTGGACGCGTTGGCAGCGTAGCCCTCGGCGGTGAGCGCCCCCGCCAGTGCCTCGGAGCGGGCCAGCGGATCGTCGCCGGCGTCCTCCATGGCGGCCCGGCAGCGGGCCTCCAGCGCGGCGACCTGGTCGGCGGCGAACGCCTCGACCGCGTCGGGGCCGCCGCTGCTGGCGATCCAGCGCAACGCGGCGGTGGCCATGTTGTCGTAGTGGTGGGTGCCGCAGCGCCCGCGGGCCGCGTCGGTGAGCAGGAAGACCTTCGCCGGCCGACCCCGGCCCCGGCTGCCCCGCACGGTCTGCTCCCGGGCCACCACGTCGCCGTCGGCGAGCATCGCGTCGAGGTGCCGGCGGATCGCGGCGGGGCTGAGGCCGAGTGCCGAGCCGAGCTGGCCGGCGGTGGTCGCCCCCTGCTCCAGCAGGAGCTGGGTAACCCGGTCCCGGGTGGAAAGATCGGTGGACGCGGCCGGGGTCAGCTCCGGCAAGGCGGACCGCCCGGCAGCCGGGCCGATGCGCCCCCCGGCACGACGGGACCGCGCGCCGACGCCGACGACCTCGACGGCCGTCGACGGGTGCCCGGAGAGCGCCGTCGCCTTTTTCACAACGACAACGTTACGTAATTCGTCGGGGCCCTGCAAACCCAACCCCGGTGATTCCGCCCACCGGGGCGGCGGAGTCACCCGATCGGGATCAACTACGGTGCGTAGGATTCGCTGCGTGAAGCGATCCGTCCGGTTCCCGGTCCCCGCCGCGCTGGTCCGCCTGCTCGACCGCCACCCGCTCCCGGCCACCCTGCTGCGCCGCCTCGCGTACGCCTCGATCGTGGCCAACGTGGCCATCGTGGTGACCGGTGGGGCCGTCCGGCTCACCGCGTCGGGGCTGGGCTGCCCGACCTGGCCCCGGTGCACCGACGCGTCGTACACCACCACGGCCGAGATGGGGGTGCACGGGGTGATCGAGTTCGGCAACCGGCTGCTCACCTTCGCCGTCGGGGCGATCGCCCTGGCCACCCTGTTGGCCGTGCTGGCCCACCGGCCCCGACGCACCGGGCTGCTGGGGCTGGCGGTCGCGGTGTTCCTCGGCATTCCGGCGCAGGCCGTCATCGGCGGGATCACCGTGCTGACCAACCTCAACCCGTGGGTGGTCGGGCTGCACTTCCTCGCCTCGATGGCGGTCATCGCGGCGGCGTACGCCCTCTGGCGGCGGGTGGTCGACCCGGACGGACCGGCGGTGCCCGTGGTGCCCCGGCCGCTGCGCACCCTGGCCCTGCTCACCACCGCGGTCAGCGTGGCGGTCCTGGTCGTCGGCACCTGGGTGACCGGCAGCGGCCCGCACGCCGGCGACCACGGGGCGGCCCGCAACGGGCTCGACCCGGAAACGATCTCCCAGGTGCACGCCGACGGGGTGTTCCTGCTGATCGGGCTCTCCGTCGCCCTCGTCCTCGCATTCCGGGCGGTCGACGCGACCGGCCCGGCCCGGGCCGCCCTGGTGCTGGTCGCCGTGGAGCTGGGGCAGGGCCTGGTCGGCTTCGTGCAGTACTTCACCCACCTGCCGGCCGTGCTGGTCGCCGCGCACATGCTCGGCTCCTGCCTGGTGCTGCTGGCCACGCTGGGGCTGCTCTGGTCCACCCGGCAGCGCCGGCCGGTCACCGCCGACCCGGCGTCGCCGCCGACCGTGCAGCGGGTGCCCGCCACCGTCTGAGCGCACCGGGGCGTGCCGCCGCTGTCCGGGACGTCCGGTGGGCGGTGGGCGGTGGGCGGTGGGCGGTGGGCGGTGGGCGGTGGGCGGTGGGCGGTGGGCGGTGGGCCTCCCAGCCTGGGCGACCCGCCCGGCGCGGCCGGGACGGTCAGCGGCGGGCGAGGTGGGTCAGCACCGCCTCGGCAAGGCGGTCGGGGGCGCCGTCGGCGTACCCGAGGAACAGCGACGGCTCGGTCAGCTCCAACTCGATCAGCACGGGTGTGCCGTCCGGGCCCGGGAGCAGGTCCACCCGGGCGTAGAGCAGCCGCTGCGGACCGCCCGGGACCTCGGCCAGCACCTGCGCGGCGACCGCCAACTGGGCGTCGGCGGCGGTACGTGGCCTGATGTCCTCCGGCCGGAACAGCCCCTCGACGCCCAGGTCCGGGCCATCGAGCATGGCGCCCTTGCGGATGGCGTGGCTGAACGTGAGGCCGTCCGGGCCGGCCACGAAGAGCAGGGCGGTCTCACCGGCGGTGTCCACCACGTCCAGGTAGGGCTGGATCATGGCGACCCGACCGGCCGCCGACAACCGGTGGACGTGGGCGGCGGCCAACTCCCCGTGTCGCGGGTCGGCGGCGTCGTACCGGCCGGTGTCCTGGCTGCCGGAGCTGACCGTCGGCTTCACCACGTACTCGCCGGGCGGCGGGGGCGGGACCCAGGTGTCGCCCGGCGCGACCCAGGAGGTCGGCACGGTGGGCACTCCGGCGGCGGCGAGTTCGCCGAGGTAGCGCTTGTCGGTGTTCCACTCGACCACGTCGGCGGGGTTGACCAGGGTCGGCACCGTACGGGCCCAGGCAACGAACTCGTCGCGGCGCGGGGCGTAGTCCCACGGCGAGCGGAGCACGACCAGGTCGTAGTGACCCCAGTCGATCCGGGGGTCGTCCCAGACGGCGGCCTCGACGGTGACGTCGCGGGCCGCCAGCGGGGCGAGCACGAGCCGGTCGTCGGCGTAGAGCTCGGCGAAGCCGGAGCAGGTGACGAGAGCGACCCGGGGTTTCCCCCGGGTCGACTGGTGGTGGGTCACGGTGCCGTTTGTCAGCGGGCCATCGTGGGTCAGCGGGCCATCGTGCGCCGGGCCATCGACCGCCACAGGTCGTTGCTCGGCCGCATCTGGTCCATCAGCTCACGCTCCCAGGCGTTCTCGACGGTGACTCCCGCCTGGGCGCACGCCTCCCGGGCGGTCACGGTGTCGTCGGCGAACTGGTCGCCCCACGCACCGTCGGCGCCGACCAGGACGATCCGCGCGCCACGCTTGCCGACGTACTCGATGACCGCCTTCGCGCCACCGTGTCCGGCGGCGAAGGACTTGATGCCCGAGACCAGCCCGTTGGGGGCCGGCTCGGCGGTCTGTTCAGCCGTCAGCGTCGTATCGGAACCTTCTGCCATACGCGAAGCCTAAGCAGACCCGCACCCCGACGCGCGAGAACCATGAACTATTTGTGATGCCAATTACCCGAGGGTTTATCGGAAATCGAAGGCAGATTGCCCGCACATGTCGGATAAATACGGGCACAACGCCCTGTAGGTATCGCCCCGATTTGTCCAGCTCATGGCGGCTTGCGGCACCCGAAGAAAATCTCACCATCCGGACGCGATTCCGACCACCCGGCCGGCGTCGTCGACCGTTCGGACCACCGTCGGCAGGGCGCGGCGGAGCGGGCCGGGCCCCCGGTCAGAGCAGCGCGTCGAGGGCCACCGCGGCGAACACGATGGTCAGGTACGTGGTCGACCAGTGGAACAGGCGCATCGGCTTGACCGGCTCGCCCCGGGTCACCCGGCGGCAGAGCTTGTGCGCCTCGACCAGGAAGACGGTGCCCACCACGGCGGTCGGCACCCCGTAGATCGCGCTCATGCCCAACGGCCACAGCGCCAGTGAGGTCGCCACGGTGAGCCAGGCGAAGATCAGGATCTCGGCGTTCACCCGCCGGGCCGAGGCCACCACCGGCAGCATCGGGATGCCGGCCCGGGCATAGTCGTCCTTGTACTTCATCGCCAGCGGATAGAAGTGCGGCATCTGCCAGAAGAAGACCACCGCGAACAGCACCCAGGCCGCCGGTGCCAACGACCCGGTCACCGCGGCCCAGCCGATCAGGACCGGGGCCGCCCCGCACGCCCCGCCCCAGAAGGTGTTCGCCGTCGTGGTCCGCTTGAGCCAGAGCGTGTAGACCAGGTCGTAGTAGACGATCGCGGCCAGCGTCAGCGCCGTCGCCAACAGGTTGGTGAACGTCGCCATCAGGGCGATCGACACCGCCGCCAGCACCAGACCGAAGATCAGGGCGCTGCGGGGCGAGACGGTGTGCGCCGGCAGCGGACGCCGCTTGGTCCGCCGCATCAACTGGTCGATGTCCCGGTCGATGTAGCAGTTGAGCACGCTGGCCGCACCGGCGGCGAGCGAGCCACCGACCAGCACCACCGCCATCAGCCACAGCGACGGCAGACCGCCGTCGGCGAGCATCATCGCCGGCACCGTGGTCACCAGCAGCAACTCCACGATGCGTGGCTTGGTCAGCGTCACGTACGCCGCCAGCACCGCCCGGACGTCCCGCCGGCGGGACGTCGGCTCCCCGGCCACCGCGCGCACCGGCGGCTGCCCGGCAGAGTTGCTCACGGGGCGCTCGGTGATCATGCTCACGGATTGCCACCTTCCGGCGTCGGCAGGGGAAGTCGGTTCGGCGGGGCCCCGTCGGGGCCCGCACACCGCACCACACACTACGCGCTGTCGTTTTCGCTGCCCGGGCGACCCGACAACGGTGCGGGCCGTCACACCTGACGGGTGACCGAACGATCAGACCCGCCCGTACGTAACTGCCTGCTGAGATCCCCGGGCGGACGTTTAGACCCGCTCGATAGGGTCACCAGTGAGGGTTCCGCCCATCTGCCGAGGAGCACAACCATAGTGGCTGCCAACCGACCCGCACTCAACTGGACCGACCTCGACCGCCGGGCCGTCGACACCGTCCGCGTCCTGGCCATGGATGCCGTGGAGAAATCCGGCAACGGCCACCCCGGCACCGCGATGAGCCTCGCGCCCGCGGCGTACCTGCTGTTCAACCGGGTGATGCGGCACAATCCGGCCGACCCGAACTGGCCCGGCCGGGACCGGTTCGTGCTGTCCGCCGGGCACTCCAGCCTGACGCTCTACATCCAGCTCTTCCTCGCCGGCTACCCGCTGAGCCTGGACGACCTGAAGTCGCTGCGGCAGTGGGGCTCGCTCACCCCGGGCCACCCGGAGCACGGGCACACCCCGGGCGTCGAGACCACCACCGGTCCGCTCGGGCAGGGCCTCGGCAACGCGGTCGGGATGGCGATGGCGGCCCGCCGCGAGCGCGGTCTGTTCGACCCGGAGAGCGAGCCGGGCGCGTCGGTCTTCGACCACCACATCTGGTGCATCGCCTCCGACGGCGACATCGAGGAGGGCATCAGCCACGAGGCGAGCGCCCTCGCCGGGCACCAGCAGCTGGGCAACCTCGCGCTGATCTACGACGACAACGAGATCTCCATCGAGGACGACACCCGCATCGCCAAGAGCGAGGACGTCGCCGCCCGCTACGCGGCGTACGGCTGGCACGTGCAGACCGTCGACTGGCGGGCCGGCGACGCCGACCAGGGCGACTACCACGAGGACGTGGAGGCGCTCTACCAGGCGCTGCTGGCGGCGAAGGCCGAGACCGGCCGTCCCTCGTTCATCGCGCTGCGCACCATCATCGGCTGGCCCGCGCCCAACAAGAAGAACACCGGCAAGATCCACGGCTCGGCGCTCGGCGCCGACGAGGTCAAGGCCACCAAGGAGATCCTCGGCTTCGACCCGCAGCAGAGCTTCCAGGTCGACGAGGACGTGCTCAGCCACGCCCGGGGAGTGCTGACCCGGGGCACCGAGGCCGAGCAGGCGTGGACCGGCGAGTTCGACGGTTGGGCGCAGGCCAACCCGGAGCGCAAGGCGCTCTACGACCGGATCGCCGGCCGGGTGCTGCCGCAGGGCTGGACGGACGCGCTGCCGACCTTCCCCGCCGACGCCAAGGGTGTCGCCACCCGGGCCGCCTCCGGCAAGGTGCTGGAGGCCCTCGCCCCGGTGCTGCCCGAGCTGTGGGGCGGCTCGGCCGACCTGGCGGAGAGCAACAACACCACCATGAAGGGCGAGCCGTCGTTCATTCCGGCCGCCCACGCCACCAAGGACTTCCCCGGCCACGAGTACGGCCGCACGCTGCACTTCGGCATCCGTGAGCACGCCATGGGCTCGATCCTCAACGGCATCGCCCTGCACGGCGGCACCCGCCCGTACGGCGGCACCTTCCTGGTCTTCAGCGACTACATGCGCCCGTCGGTACGGCTCGCCGCCCTGATGAAGCTGCCGGTGACCTACGTCTGGACGCACGACTCGATCGGCCTCGGCGAGGACGGGCCGACCCACCAGCCGGTGGAGCACCTGACCGCGCTGCGCGCCATCCCGGGCCTGGACGTGGTCCGCCCCGCCGACGCCAACGAGACCGCCTGGGCCTGGCGGCAGGCGCTGGAGCACACCGACCGGCCGACCGCGCTGGCGCTGAGCCGGCAGCCGCTGCCGACCCTGGACCGCGAGCAGTACGCCGGCGCCGAGGGCACCGCCAAGGGCGGGTACGTGCTGGCCGAGGCGTCCACCGGCACGCCGCAGGTGATCATCGTGGGTACCGGCTCCGAGGTGCAGCTCTGCCTCACCGCCCGGGAGCGGCTGGAGGCCGACGGCACCCCCACCCGGGTCGTGTCGATGCCCTGCCAGGAGTGGTTCTACGAGCAGGACGAGGCGTACCGGGAGTCGGTGCTGCCGCGCGGCGTCCGGGCCCGGGTGAGCGTGGAGGCGGGCATCGGGATGTCCTGGCGCGGTGTCGTCGGCGACCTCGGCGAGAGCGTCAGCCTGGAGCACTACGGCGCCAGCGCGCCGCACACCGTGCTGTTCGAGCAGTTCGGATTCACCCCCGACCGGATCGTGGCCGCCGCGCACGCGGCGCTGACCCGGGTGGGCGACATCACCGGTTTCACGACCGGCAACTGAGGGGAGCGTGGACGGCATGACGGACAGACTGGGTGACCTCACCGCCGCCGGAGTGGCGGTCTGGCTCGACGACCTTTCCCGGGTACGACTGAGCTCCGGCGGGCTGGACCAGCTCCGCCGCGAGAAGCACGTGGCCGGGGTGACCACCAACCCGACCATCTTCGCCAAGGCGTTGAGCGACGCCGACGAGTACAACTGGCAGCTGAAGGACCTCGCCACCCGGGGCATCGAGGTCGAAGAGGCCGTCCGGATGCTCACCACCTACGACGTGCGGTGGGCGTGCGACGTGATGCGCCCGTCGTACGACGGCAGCGACGGCGTCGACGGTCGGGTCTCCATCGAGGTCGACCCCCGGGTCGCCCACGACACCGACAAGACGGTCGCCGAGGCCAAGGCGCTGTGGTGGCTGGTGGACCGGCCGAACCTGTTCATCAAGATCCCGGCGACCGAGGCGGGGCTGGCGGCGATCACCGCGACCCTGGCCGAGGGGATCAGCGTCAACGTGACGCTGATCTTCGGGCTGGACCGCTACTCCGCGGTGATGGAGGCGTTCCTCGCCGGTCTGGAGCAGGCCAAGGCCAACGGCCACGACCTGTCCGTGATCGGCTCGGTGGCCTCGTTCTTCGTCTCCCGGGTCGACTCCGAGATCGACAAGCAGCTGGACAAGATCGGCTCCGAGGAGGCCAAGGCGCTGCGCGGCAAGGCCGCCGTGGCCAACGCCCAGCTCGCCTACGAGCGGTACACCGAGGTCTTCTCCTCCGACCGCTGGCAGGCCCTGGCCGACGCCGGCGCCCACCCGCAGCGCCCGCTCTGGGCGTCGACCTCCACCAAGAACCCGGACTACCGGGACGTGATCTACGTCGAGGAACTGATCGCGCCGGGCACCGTCAACACCATGCCCGAGTCGGTCGTCACCGCGTACGCCGAGCACGGCGAGACCCGGGGCGACACCGTCACCGGCGCGTACGACGCCGCCCGGAAGGTCTTCGCCGACCTGGCCGCCGTCGGCATCGACATGGCCGACGTGATCGCCACCCTGGAACGGGAGGGCGTGGAGAAGTTCGAGGCCAGCTGGGGTGAGCTGCTCGACGGCGTCCGCACGTCGCTGACCGCGGCGGCGCAGGGCACCGGCGCGCCGAACGAGGCCGCCAAGGGCAACGCCGAGGCGGCCCGGCGGGCCGGGGGCAACGCGTGACCGACGGCGTCGCAGGCGTCGCGGGGCCCGGCCCCGCGACGTGCCACGCCGTCGTCACCGCACCACCGGTGGCGACGTGAGTGATCTGCTGACCGGCGGGGCCGTTGCCGCCGCCGGTCTCGCGGTGCCCGGGGCGGACGCGGTCGGATCGACCGCGCCCGCCGCCGTACCGGCTGCCCTGTACGCGCGGGGCCTCCCGGTGGCACCATCCGACCGGGGCCGGCCGATGCTGCGCCGGCCCCCGGCCGACAGGCCGGCCGCACCGGCCCGGCTGGACGCGATCGGACAATGGCGGGCGTGACGATGGACGACATGGACCAGACGGAGCGAGGAGACGGCGTGAATCCGCTGCGCGACGCGCAGGACCGAAGGCTCCCCCGGATCCCGGAGCCGTGCGCCCTGGTGATCTTCGGGGTGACCGGTGACCTGGCGCGCAAGAAGCTGCTGCCGGCGGTTTACGACCTGGCCAACCGGGGGCTGCTGCCGCCCGGATTCGTGGTGCTGGGCTTCGCCCGCCGGGACTGGGGCGACGGCGACTTCGAGGCGCTGGCCCACGAGTCGGCGAAGAAGCACGCCCGGACACCGTGGCGGGAGGAGGTGTGGGGCCGGCTGGCCGGCAACGTCAAGTTCGTCGGTGGCTCGTTCGACGACGACGCCGCCTTCGACAAGCTCGCCGCGACCCTGAACCAGCTGCGCGACAGCCACGGCATCCACGGCAACGCCGCGTTCTACTTCTCCATCCCCCCGTCGGCCTTCCCGGTGGTGCTCAAGCAACTGGCCCGCACCGGCATGGCCGACAACGACAAGTGCGGCGGCTGGCGGCGGGTGGTGGTGGAGAAGCCGTTCGGCAACGACCTGCCCTCGGCCAAGGAACTCAACGACCTGGTCGACGACGTGTTCACCCGCCAGGACGTCTTCCGGATCGACCACTACCTGGGCAAGGAGACGGTCCAGAACATCCTCGCCCTGCGGTTCGCCAACAACCTCTTCGAGCCGCTGTGGAACTCCAAGTACGTCGACTCGGTGCAGATCACCATGGCCGAGGACGTCGGCATCGGCAGCCGGGCCGGCTTCTACGACTCGGTCGGCACCGCCCGGGACGTGCTCCAGAACCACCTGCTCCAACTGCTCGCCCTGGTCGCCATGGAGGAGCCCACCAGCTTCGACGCCGACGAGATCCGGGCCGAGAAGCTGAAGGTGCTCAAGGCGATCACCCTGCCGAAGGACGTCGCCCGGGGCACCGTGCGCGGTCAGTACCTGCCCGGTTGGGTGGGTGGCGAGCGGGCCGTCGGCTACCTCGACGAGGACGGCGTCCCCGCCGACTCGACCACCGAGACGTACGTCGCCGTGGAGCTGGGCATCCAGAACCGCCGCTGGGCCGGGGTGCCGTTCTACATCCGGGCCGGCAAGCGGCTGCCCCGCCGGGTGACCGAGGTGGCCATCATGTTCAAGAAGGCCCCGCACCTGCCGTTCAACACGGCCGACATGGAGTCGCTGGGCAACAACCAGCTGGTCATCCGGGTGCAGCCGGACGAGGGCGTGGTGCTCAAGTTCGGGTCGAAGGTGCCCGGCACCACCATGGAGGTCCGCGACATCGCGATGGACTTCCAGTACGGCGAGGCGTTCACCGAGTCCAGCCCCGAGGCGTACGAACGGCTCGTGCTGGACGTGCTGATCGGCGACCGGACGCTCTTCCCGGACGCCTCCGAGGTGGAGCAGAGCTGGGCGGTGGTGGACCCGCTGGAGCACGCCTGGGAGGGCACGAAGCCGGAGCCGTACCGCTCCGGTGAGTGGGGTCCCCGGGCCTCCGACGAGATGCTGGCCCGCGAGGGCCGGGCTTGGAGAAGAGCATGATCGGGCTGTGGGACACCACCGGCAACGAGGTGGTCAAGGCGCTCGCCGCCGAGCGGCGCAGCGCGGGCGGGGTGGCCAGCGGGATGGCGCTCACCCTGATCGTGGTGGTCGACGAGAAGCGGGTCCGGGAAGCGGAGGCGGCGGCCACCATCGCCGCCGCCGCCCACCCGTGCCGGCTGCTCGTCGTGGTGCGCGCCGACGTGGAGCGGGAACGCAACCGGCTGGACGCGGAGATCGTGGTCGGTGGCCGGCTGGGCCCGTGCGAGGCGGTGGTGACCCGGATGTACGGCCGGCTGGCCCTGCACGCCGAGTCGGTGGTGATGCCGCTGCTGGTGCCGGACGTACCGGTGGTCACCTGGTGGCACGGCGAACCGCCGGCGGAGATCGCCACCGACTTCCTCGGGGTGGTCGCCGACCGGCGGATCACCGACTGCGCGCAGGCCGTCGACCCGATCGAGGCGCTGCGGGAACGGGCCCGGGACTACTCGCCCGGCGACACCGACCTGGCGTGGACCCGGATCACCCCGTGGCGCACCCTGGTCGCCGGGGCGTTCGACACCACCGAGGCACGGGTCACCGAGGCGACCGTGGTGGCCCCGCGCCGGGACCCGACGGCGGCGCTGATGCAGGGGTGGCTGGCCGCCCGGCTCGGCATCCAACCGCAGTGGCGGCACACCGACGACCACCCGAGGATGCGTCAGGTGCAGCTGCGCTGCGCCAACGGCGACGAGCTGACGCTGACCCGGGACGACAGCATGGCGACGTTCCGGCGTACCGGCCAGGACGACCGGATGCTGCCGCTGGTGCGTCGCCCGCTCGGTGACGAGCTGGCCGAGGAGCTGCGCCGGCTCGACGCCGACCAGGTGTACGCCGAGGCGTTGGGCACCGCGGCCGGCCTGGCCGGCCTGGAGCAGCGACCGGCCCAGCGGGTGCACGTCTGGAAGGACCCGGCCACCGCGCGACGGGCGGAGGCGGGCGTGTCCGCCCACGCCGACACCAGCACGACATCCTGACCGAACGGTCGGTGGGCGGTCCTGCGGGGCCGCCCACCGGTCGGTTCGGGGCCAGCCGGGTCCGCTCCGGGAGGCGGACGGACGCCGACGGAGTCGGTGCCTCTCCCCCGCCCGTCGGCGGAGTCGACCGGTTGCCCCGCACCGCACGACGAGACCCCTGGTGACACCGGCACCCGGCGGGCCGACCGGTCCCCGCCCCCCACGAGCAGGACCGCGCCGAGCGGTCAGGAAACGAAGGCCAAGATGAGTGAGGCGAGTGTCGCGGTCCACGCCGACGCCGATCTGCTGGCGCAGGCGGTGGCGGCCCGGCTGGTGGTGAAGCTGCTCGACGCGCAGGCGGAGCGGGGAGCGGCGTCGATCGTGTTGACCGGCGGGCGGATCGCCGCGGCGGTGCACCGGGCGGTGCTCACCCTGCCCGCCCACGACGCCGTCGACTGGTCCCGGGTGGACATCTGGTGGGGCGACGAGCGCTTCCTGCCGGCCGGCGACCCGGAGCGCAACGAGACGCAGGCCCGGGCCGCGCTGCTGGACCTGGTGCCACTGGACCCGGCCCGGGTGCACCCGATGCCGGCCACCGACGGCCCCACCGGCGACGACCCGGAGACCGGCGCCGCCGCGTACGCCGAGGAGCTGGCGCGGGCGGCCCGGCCCGGGCACGCCGCGCTGCCGCACTTCGACGTGCTGATGCTGGGCGTCGGCGAGGACGGGCACGTGGCGTCGGTCTTCCCCGAGCACCCGGTGCACCACGACACCCGGCCGGTCAGCGCGGTGCGGGGCAGCCCGAAGCCCCCGCCGGTGCGGACCACCCTCACCCTGCCGGCGATCAACACCGCCGAGGAGGTCTGGCTGGTCGCCAGCGGGGCCGACAAGGCGCGGGCGGTGGGGATGGCGCTGGCCGGGGCCGGCTCCAAGCAGCTGCCCGCCGCCGGGGTGCAGGGCGTCTCGCGGACCCTCTGGCTGCTCGACCGGGCGGCGGCGGCCGACGTGCCGGCCCGGCTGCGCAGCCTGCGCTGAGCGGGGGCCGGTCCGCCCGCACCCGGGGTCAGCTCACCCCACCGCCGAAGCGGTCACTCCCGGCCGCGTCGGCGGCGCAGGGCGGCCAGTGCCTCGGCCAGCAGCGCCTCCCCCTCCTCCGGGGTACGCCGCTCCTTCACGTACGCCAGGTGGGTCTTGTAGGGCTCGGGGCGGGCGCGTCCGGGCGGGTTCTGCGCATCCTGACCGGCGGGCAGCCCGCAGCGCGGGCAGTCCCAGACGGCCGGCTCCTCGGCGTCCACCGCCAACCGGATCTCGGTGACGTGGTCGTTGCGGCACCAGTAGGTGACCGCGCGGCGGGGGGCCGGCTCGTACCGTTCGGTGGGGCGCTCTGGTGCCGCACCGATTCGTGAACCACGGATGACGTTGCCACTGGGCACGGTTGCTCCTGTCGTCGGAGGGGACCACCGCCTGAGGCGGGCGGTGGGCGACGTGGCGGAGAAACAAAACTGCGCGCGGTCCGTGACGGACCGCGCGCAGATTGTACGACCTGATCGAGTCGCTCAGGACCCGCTGTTGAGCTGGAGTCGGAGCCAGAGGCCGAGCCCGACGATGCAGGCGAACCAGACGATGCTCACCAGGACGGTGTAGCGGTCCAGGTTCTTCTCGGCCACCGACGAGCCGGCCAGGCTGGAGCTGACCCCGCCGCCGAACATGCTCGACAGTCCGCCGCCCTTACCCCGGTGCAGCAGGATGAGCATGGTGAGCAGAACGCTCGTGATGACCAGCAACACGATCAACGTGTATGCGAACCAGATCGGCATGGCTGGGGTCAGTCCTCTCGTTACGATCCTCGCCCGGACAGATCGGGCACGGCGGCACCGACCGACGGACGGGCGGAGTCAAGAATAGCGAGCGATCAGCGACCCGTGTGCTCCGGGAACCGGCAGATCTTCGCGAACTCCTCAGCGTCCAGGCTGGCCCCGCCCACCAACGCACCGTCCACGTCCGGCTGCGCCATGATCGACGCGACGTTCGACGACTTGACCGAGCCGCCGTAGAGGACCCGGACCTGGTCCGCGGTGCCCTGGTCATAGGTCTCGGCCAGCCGCTTGCGGACCTCCCCGCAGACCTCCTGGGCGTCCTCCGGGGTGGCCGTCTTACCGGTGCCGATCGCCCAGACCGGCTCGTACGCCACCACGACCTTGGTGACCTGCTCGGCGGTGAGGCCCTTGAGCGCGCCGTCGAGCTGGTCGCAGCAGTGCGACACCTGCTTGAGCTGCTCGCGGATCTCCAGGCCCTCACCGATGCAGAGGATCGGGGTGAGCCCGTTGGCCAGCGCGGCGGCCACCTTGGCGTTGACCAGCGCGTCGTCCTCGTAGTGGTACTGCCGCCGCTCCGAGTGCCCGACCGCCACGTACGTGCAGCCCAGCTTGGCCAGCATCGCCCCGGAGATGTCCCCGGTGTACGCGCCGGACTGGTACGGCGACAGGTCCTGCCCGCCGTAGCCGATGAGCAGCTTGTCGCCGTCCACCGCGGTCTGCACGGTGCGCAGGTCGGTGAAGGGCGGCAGGACCACCGTCTCGACGGCGGTGAGCTGCTGCTCGGTGAGGCTCGCGGCCAGCTTCTGCACCAGCAGGTTGGCTTCGAGGTGGTTGAGGTTCATCTTCCAGTTGCCGGCCATCAACGGCCGGCGGGTGACACTCGCCATCAGTCCTCCAGGGCCGCGATGCCGGGGAGGGTCTTGCCCTCCAGGTATTCCAGGGAGGCGCCGCCGCCCGTGGAGATGTGCCCGAACGAGGACTCGTCCAGCCCGAGGGCCCGGACGGCCGCGGCGGAGTCACCGCCACCGACCACGGTGAACGCGTCGGTCTTGGTGATCGCCTCGGCGACACCCCGGGTGCCGTTGGCGAACGCCGGCATCTCGAACACGCCCATCGGGCCGTTCCAGAAGACCGTCTTCGCCGGGGACAGCGCGGCGGTGAAGCCGGCCACCGTCTCCGGACCGATGTCCAGGCCGAGCCGGTGGCTCGGGATGCCGTCGGCGGGCACCGTGTCGTGCGCGGCGTGCGGGGCGAAGGCGTCCGCGACCACCACGTCGACCGGGAGCAGGATCTTGCCGTCGGCGCGGGCCAGAAGGTTGCCGCAGGTCTCGACCATCTCCTGCTCCAGCAGCGAGGTGCCCACCTCGTGGCCCTGGGCCTTGAGGAAGGTGAAGCACATCCCGCCGCCGATGAGCAGCCGGTCGACCTTCGGCAGCAGCGCCTCGATCACCGCCAGCTTGTCGGAGACCTTGGAACCGCCGAGCACCACCACGTACGGGCGCTCCGGCTCGCCGGCCAGCCGACCCAGCACCTCGACCTCGCGCAGCACCAGCCGGCCGGCCACGTGCGGCAGCCGGGCCGGTACGTCGTGGACGCTGGCGTGCTTGCGGTGTACGGCGCCGAAGGCGTCGTCGACGTACGCCTCGCCGAACGCGGCGAGCTGGTCGGCGAAGGCGCCCCGCTCGGCGTCGTCCTTGCTGGTCTCCCCCTTGTTGAAGCGGAGGTTCTCCAGCAGCGCGACCTGACCGTCGGCCAGCGCGTCCACGGTGGTGCGGGCCGACTCGCCGACGGTGTCGGTGGCGAAGTGCACCGGCGCGTCGAGCAGCTCACCGAGCCGCCCGGCGACCGGACGGAGGCTGTACTTCGCGTCCGGGGCGCCCTTCGGGCGACCCAGGTGCGAACAGACCACGACCTTCGCCCCGGCCTGGACGAGCGCACCCAGGGTGGGCAGGACGGCCCTGATCCGGCCGTCGTCGGTGATCTCCCCGGTCTGCTTGTCGAGGGGGACGTTCAGGTCGGCGCGCACCAGCACGCGCCGACCCGACACCCCCTCGGCGAGCAGGTCGTCGAGGTTGCGGATGCTCACAGCGAGGAACCCACCAGCTTGACCATGTCGACGAGCCGGTTGGAGTAGCCCCACTCGTTGTCGTACCAGCCGACGACCTTGACCTGCTTGCCGACGACCTTGGTCAGCGGCGCGTCGAAGAGGCACGACGCGGCGTCGGTGACGACGTCGGAGGAGACGATCGGGTCCTCGTTGTAGACCAGGATGCCCCTGAGCGGACCGTCGGCGGCGGCCTTCATCGCTGCGTTGACCTCGTCCGCGGTGGTTTCCCGGCTGAGGCTGACCGTCAGGTCGGTGGCCGAACCGGTCGGGATCGGCACCCGCAGCGCGTAGCCGTCGAGCTTGCCCTTGAGCTCCGGCATGACCAGGGCGATGGCCTTGGCGGCACCGGTCGAGGTCGGCACGATGTTCAGCGCGGCGGCGCGGGCGCGACGCAGGTCCTTGTGCGGCCCGTCCTGGAGGTTCTGGTCCTGGGTGTAGGCGTGGACCGTCGTCATCAGACCGTGCTCGATGCCGAACGTGTCGTGCAGGACCTTCACCATCGGCGCGAGGCAGTTCGTGGTGCACGACGCGTTCGAGATGATGGTGTGCTTGGCCGGGTCGTACTGGTCGTGGTTCACGCCCATGACGACCGTGACGTCCTCGTTCTTCCCCGGAGCGGAGATGATGACCTTCTTGGCCCCGCCGTCGATGTGCGCCTTGGCCTTGGCGCCGTCGGTGAAGAAGCCGGTGGACTCGATGACGACGTCCACGCCGGCGTCGCCCCACGGCAGCTTCGACGGGTCCTTCTCGGCGAACGCCTTGATGGTCTTGCCGCCGACGATGATCTCGTCGGCGGTGGCCTTGACCTCGTGCGGCAGGCGACCGAGGATGCTGTCGTACTTGAGCAGGTGGGCGAGCGTCGCGTTGTCGGTCAGGTCGTTCACGGCGACGACCTCGATGTCGGCGTCGGACGCCAGCACGGCCCGGAAGAAGTTACGGCCGATGCGGCCGAAGCCGTTGATGCCAACCCGGATGGTCACAGGTCCCATCTCCTCGCGTTCTGGTCCGCCGACGTCAGAACCGGGCCGGCGGAGGTGTGTTCGCCGGCCGGTGAGCCGGCCGGTGACGATTCGTCTCGGCTACCCCGCCACGGTCTGCTAGGACCTGACCGCCCGAGGCGGTGTGCACGGCGAGGAGTGCCTGTGCCGGCCCCCTTGCCGTACCTGACGACCCTATCCGAGCGTGCCGCGTCGTCCTGCGGCGGGTGGTGACCCCGTCGGGTCGACGGCACGGCACGCCCCACCCACCCGAGCCGTGGCGCGTCGCTCCCGCCGGCTCGTGCCTCGCACTCGCCCGCAGGATGGCGGCTCACCGTCCTATCAGACCACGAGCATGTCCGGCGTGACAGCCGCTTCGGTATCCGGAATGCCCAGGTCACGGGCCCGCTTGTCGGCCAGCGCCAGGAGCCGGCGGATCCGCCCGGCGATGGCGTCCTTGGTCAACGGCGGGTCGGCGAGCGCACCCAGCTCCTCCAGCGACGCCTGGCGGTGCTCCAGCCGCAGCTGGCCGGCCGAGGTGAGGTGGTTCGGGGCGTCGTCGGCGAGGATCTCCAGCGCCCGGGTGACCCGGGCGGCGGCGGCCACCGCCGCCCGCGCCGAGCGGCGCAGGTTGGCGTCGTCGAAGTTCGCCAGCCGGTTGGCCGTGGCCCGCACCTCGCGGCGTACCCGACGCTCCTCCCAGGCCAGCACGCTGGAGTGCGCGCCCACCCGGGTGAGCAGCGCGGCGATCGCGTCACCGTCCTTGACCACCACCCGGTCCACCCCGCGCACCTCGCGGTTCTTGGCGGTGATGCCGATCCGGCGGGCCGCCCCCACCAGGGCCAGCGCGGACTCCGGCCCGGGACAGGTGATCTCCAGCGCGCTGGATCGGCCCGGCTCGGTCAGCGAGCCGTGCGCCATGAACGCCCCCCGCCAGGCCGCCACCGCGCAGCAGACGTTCGCCGCCACCACGTGCGGCGGCAGGCCGCGTACCGGCCGGCCCCGGACGTCGAGCAGACCGGTCTGCCGGGCCAGCGCCTCGCCGTCCTTGACCACCCGGACGATGAAGTGGCTGCCCTTGCGCAGCCCTCCCGAGGCGAGCACGTGGATCTCGCTGGGATAGCCGTAGACCTCGGCGATCTCCCGGCGCAGCCGGCGGGCCACCGCCCCGGTGTCCAACTCCGCCTCCACCACCACCCGACCGGAGACGATGTGCAGCCCACCGGCGAAACGCAGCAGCGCCGCCATCTCCGCCCGCCGACAGCAGGGCTTGGGCACGTCGACCCGGCTCAGCTCGTCCTTGACCGCAGCCGTCATCGCCATAGTGCGCCCCCTCACGGACCGGTACCGGCGTGTCGCCGGTGATTACGTACGTGCTTAACGATCGGCGCCCAGGACAGGCACCAGTGCGGCTGCCAGGGCGGCCGGATCGTGACGGGGCGTGCCGTCGTCGACGGCGACCGGGGCGAGGACCAACCGGGCACCCAGCGATTCTGCCGCACGCCCGACCGGTTCGGGATCACCCACCGCCTTGGAGTCGGCCACCACGTGGTCCACGGTGAGCTGCGGAAGGTACCAGCGCAGGGCGGCCAGGTGATCGGCCACCGAGAGGCCCAGGGTCTCCTGCTCGGCGGCCAGGTTGAGGGTGACCAGCCGCCGGGCCGGGCTGGTCACGATCGCCTCGGCCAGCCCCGGCACCAGCAGGTGCGGCAGCACGCTGGTGTACCAACTGCCCGGTCCGAAGATCAACCATTCCGCGCCCTCGACCGCGGCCACCGCCTCGGCACAGGCCACCGGGGCGTCCGGGGTGATCCGCAGCGCCTCCACGGTGCCGGTGGTCACCGCCACCTGGTGTTGACCACGCACGGTGCGTACCTCGTCGGGGTGGGCCGGGTCGACGCCACGGACCCGGGCCTCGATGTCCACCGGCTGGGCGGACATCGGCAGCACCCGGCCGACCGCGCCGAGCATCGCCCCGGCGTGCGCCAGCGCGGCGACCGGGTCGCCGAGCTGCTCCATCAGGCCGCAGAGCACCAGGTTGCCCACCGCGTGCCCGGCCAGCCCGTCCCGGGTGTCACCGGCGAACCGGTGCTGGAACAGCCCGGCACTGCGCCGGGTCGCCGGATGGTCCCCGGCCAACGCGACCAGGGCCTGCCGCAGGTCACCCGGGGGCAGGCCGCCACGTTCGCGGCGTAACCGGCCGCTGGAACCGCCGTCGTCGCCGACGGTGACTACGGCGGTGATGTCGAGGTCCAGCTCCCCGGCGCAGTGCCGCAGCGCCCGCAGCGAGGCGGACAGGCCGTGCCCCCCGCCGAAGGCGACCACCGACGTCACCGTCATTCCCGCCCCAGGTCCCGGTGCTGCGCGTTGGCGGCCAGCCCCGACTGGCGCAGCCGCTCGGCCAACTCCTCGGCGATCGCCACGCTGCGGTGCTTGCCACCGGTGCAGCCGACGGCCACCGTCAGGTAGCGCTTGCCCTCCCGCTCGAATCCGGCGGTGGTGGCGTTGACCAGGTCGGCGTACGAGGCGACGAAGGCGTCCGCGCCCTCCTGGCCGAGCACGTACGCGCTGACCGCCGCCTCCCGACCGGTGTGCTCCCGCAGCTCCGGCACCCAGTACGGGTTGGGCAGGAACCGGGCGTCCAGCACAAAATCGGCGTCCGGCGGCAGGCCGTACTTGAAACCGAAGGAGAGCACGGTCAGCCGCAGCCGGCGGGCGTCCTCCCCACCGAACAGCTCCTCGACCCGACGACGGAGCTGGTTGACGTTGAGGTGGCTGGTGTCGATGATCACATCGGCCTGGTCCCGGGCCTCCTCCAGCAGCGCGCGCTCGACGGCGATCCCGTCGGCCAGCCGTCCCCCGCCCTGCAACGGGTGCGACCGGCGGACGCTCTCGAACCGCCTGATCAGCACCTCGTCGTCGGCGTCGACGAAGACCACCCGGGGCGAGAAGCCGCGTTCCTTCAGCTCCCGGATCGCCCCGGCCAGGTCGGTGGAGAAGGCCCGCGACCGCACGTCCAGCACCATCGCGGTACGCCGGGCCGCGCCACCGGCCTTCATCGCCAGCTCGGCCATGTCCAGCATCAGCGCCTGCGGCAGGTTGTCCACCACGTAGTAGCCGACGTTCTCCAGGGCGCGCGCCACCGTGCTGCGACCACCGCCGGACAGGCCGGTGACCACCACCAGCGTGGTGTCCGACTCGGCTGTGCCGCCCTCGACGTGCCCGCCGGTTGTCCGCGCCTCGCCCATCCCACCACTCCCGGTTCCGTGGCGGCGAGCCCCGATGGGTCCCGTACCGCACAGGGTCAGTCGACGACTCTATCCCGGCGGGCGGCGTCGATCCCGGCACGCCCGACGGCGGGTCGCCCGGCAGCACGGACCCGACCGGCGGCACGAAGTCAGCCGGCGGCGCGACCCACCGCTCGACCGGCACCCGGCCGCCGGGAGCATCATTCGACACACAGCCGTATGCCTGCCCGTCATGAATATGACGGGCAGGCATACGGCTGTCCGGGAAAGCTGTGGCCGCTCGACGGTCGCGAACGTCAGCGGCGGTTGCGCAGCGCCTTGACCCGGTCACGACCGAGCACGCCGAGGTAGTCCCCCGGCTCGTCGAGACAGGAGTCGACCTCGGCCGCCCCGACGATCTCGGCGAGCCGGGCGGCCAGGTCGTCGGGGTCCGGCTGCACCTGCTCGCAGAGCCGGACGTGCACCGCCCGCAGGGCGCCGCCGATCTCGGCCGGCTCCTCCTCGTACGTCTCCCAGGCGTCCCAGAGGTAGCCGGCGAGACCGTCCCAGGCGCGGGCGGCCCGCTCGACCAGCACCAGCGTCTCCTGGGTCGGCGGCCGTTGGGCGAGCACCTCGACCTCCTCGACGATCGCCCGGCCGGCCTTCTCCACGTCGTGCAGGTCCCACCGGTCGCCGCTGGTCGCCTCGTGGGCCAGGTTGTCGATCGTCCGCCGGATGTCGTCCAGCTCGCCGGTGGTGAGGGGTTCGAGCTGGCCGGCGTGTGCCCGCAACCTGTTCTCCAGCACGCGATCCGTGGCCGCCCACTCGGCGACCAGCGACGCCAACCGGCGGGCGGGAATACCGCGCGCGAGTTCGGCCAGCTCGGTGAGCCTGGGATCGACTTCCACGGCCGACGGCGGGGTGGCCGCCGAGGACCACGAGAATCCGTCTTCCAGGGCAGCGGCGGTGAGGGCCACCGCGTACCCGCACAGCTCCGCACCGGCCGGGCAGTCGCACTCGACGGTGAAGCCGTCCGCCGTGACCCCCACCCAGACCTCGTACGGCGGTTGCCCGGCTTCCCGGATCACGCAGGATGCTCCCCCGCCGACCGCCACGATCTCCGTCGGCTGACCGGCTGCCTGGAGCTTGTCCGCCGCCGCGCAGGCCACAGACCCGGCCTCGGCCCGAAGGGCCTCGATGTCGATACGTACCGCCATCCGGCCATCTAACCGGGTGTGGGTGACGCCGCCGGCATCAGGGCGAGGGCTGCCCGGCGAGCGGGTCAGCCATGCAGGCCACGCCGCAGGCCGACGACGAACGACGACCAGGCGCCCCGGTCGAAGAGGAGTGCCGGCCCCTGCGGGTCCTTGGAGTCCCGCACCGCCAACGCGCTGGAGAGTTCGGCCACCTCAACGCAATCCGAACCATTTGCGCTGCTACGAGCACTCTTACGCCAGGTCACGTTCGCAAGGTCGGGCGTGGTCATCATGGTGCTCCTCAGGCCAAGACTCAGTCTTGAAGCTCGGCGGAGATCCTGACGAGAAAGTCGGCAGACTGGTCAGGGTCGAGCGCCTTCGCACGTAGGTGGTCGAAGACGAGCTTATATCGCGAGACCTGCTGTTCCTCCTCCAGCAGGAGCGTATTGGTGTCGTTGTCCACGTAGACGATGGCCGGGTCGAGCGCTGGCTCCGCATAGTCGAGAATCGTGAAGGCACCACCCATCGAGGCGTGCGCGCCCGCAGCAAAGGGCAGCACCTGCACCTCGACGGCTGGTAGCTGGCATGCCTCGATGATGCGCCCTAACTGAACGCTCATGATCTTGGCTCCGCCAACGACTCGTCGCACCGCAGCCTCGTCCAGGATGATCCAGAGCTTCGGAGGCGCATCCCGCGTGAGCAGGATCTTCCGTGCCTGACGCGCCGCGATGACTCGATCGACCTCGTCCTTGCTTGCAGTCGTGCGTCCGGCGTGGATGATCGCTCGCGCGTACTCCTCGGTCTGCAACAGACCTGGGATGTGAAGGCTCTGGAACGTGCTGATCGCCTCCGCCTCCGCCTCGAATCCGACGTAGTCATCGGGCAGCACGTCGCCGTACACGCTCCACCAGCCCTTCTGCCGGGCCTGACGCGCAAGACTGGTCAGCGCCTCCCGCTCCTCGGAAGATGCGTCGTAGAGATCCAGGAGCTTTCGCAAACCGTCCGCAGCGATTCCGCTGTGCCCCTGCTCGATGCGGATCACCTTTGCTCGATGCCAGCCCACCGAGCGGGCAACGTCATCGACCGTCAGACCTCGCAGGTCACGCAGGCGACGCAGTTCACGACGCAGTCGACGCGCACGAATCGTGGGACTCGCAGCCGACGCCATAGCGGTACCTCCTACACGGGCCAGAGAGGCGGACACGACAGCCGGAGTGTCCGGTTGCATGCAGTCTGACACAGTCGAGTGCTACGTTGCAAGATCGCTTGCCATGGTGCAGTCTCAGTGTTTCAAGCTGTTGAGGCCAACCGAAATCCGGGGGTAACAGTGACTGACAATCGATCGTCGCGGTGGGGGCAGTCCGGGTCCGACTTTCATCGTGACCTGGCGGCCATGCTCGACCGGGCCGACGTGTCCGAGCGGGTCCGGGCCGCCATCGCACACGCGCTGGCGAAGCCGGATGCTCTCTCGTCGTACGCCGACTCCCTGGTCACCCGCTACCCGACCGAGCGCGAGCGGCGGTCGGACCGCAACGGGCCGCCGGCCGGGGCCTACCAGCTGGACCGCCGGTGGACGCTGCACCTGTCCTACCTGGCAGCCGACCTGGGCGAGGCTCGCGACCAGGCCGTCGTCTATACGGAAGGGCTGACGATCCTGCGCCCCGAGCTGGCCGCGAACGCCGCGCTGCTGTCCCGGGCCGATGCCTGGAACCACGTCGAGCCGGTCTTCTGCGGCCGGATCGGCCCCGACGGCGAGGTCTGCATGGATGTCACCGGGCACCCCGGCTTCCACAGCGCGGCCGGCCTCGGCGGACTCTGCTGGGGCGAGGGGGACAGCTCCGGGTGACGCTGCCGGGCAACGGGTGGCTCCGGCGAAGGGACGACTCAGGGCGACGGGTGAGGCTGCGGGGCGGGCGGGACGGGTCCAGGGGGCGTCGTGGACGGCGTTGTCGGGGCGGGCTCGTAGACTCCCCGGATGGTCTCCCCCACCGAGCTGCGCGCCTCCGACGCCCTCGACGTGCTCCGCCGGGTCTTCGGCTACGACGCCTTCCGGGGCTTCCAGCAGGAGGTCATCGATCACGTGGTGGCCGGCGGGGACGCCCTGGTGCTGATGCCCACCGGTGGCGGCAAGTCGCTGTGTTACCAGGTCCCGGCGCTGGTCCGCGACGGCGTCGCGGTGGTCGTCTCCCCGCTGATCGCCCTCATGCAGGACCAGGTCGACGCGCTGACGGCGGTCGGCGTACGCGCGGGTTTCCTCAACTCGACGCAGGACTACGCGGCCCGGCGCACGGTCGAGCAGGCGTTCGCCGATGGTGCGTTGGATCTGCTCTACCTGGCCCCCGAGGCGCTGGGCACCCGGGGCGTGCAGCAACTGCTCGACCGGGGCCGGATCGGCCTGTTCGCCATCGACGAGGCGCACTGCGTGTCCCAGTGGGGGCACGACTTCCGCCCGGACTACCTGGCCCTGTCGATGCTGCACGAGCGGTGGCCGACGGTGCCCCGGATCGCGCTGACCGCGACCGCCACCAGCGCCACCCGGGCCGAGATCGCCACCCGGCTCCAGCTCACCGAGGCCAAGCACTTCGTGGCCAGCTTCGACCGGCCCAACATCCAGTACCGGATCGTGCCCAAGAAGGAGCCGCGCAAGCAGCTGCTGGCCCTGCTGCGCGACGAGCACCCGGGCGACGCCGGCATCGTCTACTGCCTGTCCCGGGCCTCGGTGGACAAGACCGCCGAGTTCCTGGTCGCCAACGGGGTCGCCGCGCTGCCCTACCACGCCGGCCTGGACTCGGGCACCCGCGCCGCCAACCAGCAGCGCTTCCTGCGCGAGGACGGCCTGGTCATGGTCGCCACGATCGCCTTCGGGATGGGCATCGACAAGCCGGACGTCCGCTTCGTGGCCCACCTCGACCTGCCCAAGTCGGTCGAGGGCTACTACCAGGAGACCGGGCGGGCCGGCCGGGACGGGCTGCCGTCGACGGCGTGGCTCGCCTACGGCCTGCAGGACGTGGTGCAGCAGCGCAAGATGATCGAGACGTCCGACGGCGACCTGGCGCACCGCCGTAACCTCGCCACCCACCTGGACGCCATGCTGGCGCTCTGCGAGACGGTCCGCTGCCGCCGGGTGCAACTGCTCGAATACTTCGGCCAGCCCGGCACGGCCGACTGCGGCAACTGCGACACCTGCCTGACCCCGCCGGAGACCTGGGACGGCACGGTGGCCGCGCAGAAGCTGCTCTCCACCGTCTACCGGCTCGACCGGGAACGCAACCAGCGCTTCGGCGCCGGGCACTGCGTCGACATCCTGATCGGCAAGCAGAACGACAAGATCAGCCAGTACGGCCACGACGCGCTGAGCACCTTTGGCATCGGCACCGAGCTGCGCGAGGCGGAGTGGCGCGGGGTGGTCCGGCAACTGCTCGCCGAGGGGCTGTTGGCAGTCGAGGGCGACTACGGCACGCTGGCGCTCACCGAGGCCAGCGCGGAGGTGCTGGCCCGCCGCCGCACGGTGACCATGCGCCGGGAGCCGGAGAAGGTGGCCTCGACCCGATCGGCCAAGCCGCGCGGCGCGGCCACCGTGGTCGCCGAGCTGGACCCGGCGGCCGGATCGCTGTTCGAGCGGCTGCGCGCCTGGCGGGGGGCCACCGCCAAGGAACAGGGCGTGCCGGCGTACGTGATCTTCCACGACGCGACGCTGCGGCAGATCGCCACCGATTCCCCCACCTCGCTGGCCGAGCTGTCCCGGATCAGCGGCGTCGGCGAGAACAAGCTCGCCAAGTACGGCGAGTCCATCCTCACCGTCCTCGCCGACCAACCCTGACAGCCGACGTCGACCCCCTGACCGGACTCCGACCCCGACGACCCCGGCCGACCCCTGACCGGACTCCGGCCGGGCCAGCTCGCGGCCTCGCCGCCGTTGATCCACTCCTGTGGGCCGATGTTGCGGTATCGCCGCCGTCGGACACCGCAATATCGCCCCAGTTAAGTCGATCATGCTGCCTGAGCCCCAAACGGGGCGGCTCGGGCCGAGGACGCGGTCCCACCGAACAGGCGGGAGGTCAGCAGGAGCAGGCAGCAGGAGCGGGCAGGCGGGGAGGTCAGTCGGCCGTGGTGGAGGTGGGGGCGGGGCTAGGAGGGGCGGTGTCGCCGTCGAGGGCGGCGAGGATCGCCTCGGCGGTGCGGCGACCCACCCCGGGCACCTCGGTGATCTCCTCCACGGTGGCGGCGGAGAGCCGTTTGAGCGAGCCGAAGTGGTGCAGCAGCGCCTTGCGGCGGACCTCGCCCAGCCCGGGGACGGTGTCCAGGGCCGATTCGGTCATCCGCTTGGAGCGCCGCTGCCGGTGGAAGGTGATGGCGAACCGGTGCGCCTCGTCCCGGGCTCGTTGCAGCAGGTAGAGCCCCTCCGAGGTGCGCGGCAGGATGACCGGGTATTCGTCGTCGGGGAGCCAGACCTCCTCCAGCCGCTTGGCCAGCCCGCACAGCGCCACGTCGTCGATGCCCAACTCGGCCAACGTCTGGGCCGCCGCCGCCACCTGCGGGGCACCGCCGTCGACCACCACCAGCTGCGGCGGGTACGCGAACTTGCGCGGCCGGCCGGTGGTCGGGTCGATGCCGGGGCGGTCGGGGTCGGACGCGGTCTCCTCGCCCAGCTCACCGGTCTCGGCGCGGGCGTCGAGGTAGCGGGCGAAGCGGCGGCGCAGCACCTCGGACATCGCCGACAGGTCGTCGGTGGCCCCCCGGACGATGAACCGGCGGTATTCGCTCTTGCGGGGCAGCCCGTCCTCGAAGACGACCATGCTGGCCACCACGTCGGTGCCCTGGATCTGGGAGACGTCGAAGCACTCGATGCGCAGCGGTGAGGTGCGCATGCCGAGCGCCTCGCTGATCTCGTCGAGCGCCTTGCCGCGGGTGGTGAGGTCGCCGGCCCGCTTGAGCTTGTGTCGGGCGAGGGCGTCCTTGGCGTTGCGGCCCACCGTCTCCAGCAGGGTCCGCTTGTCGCCGCGCTGGGGCACCCGCAATGACACCCGGCTGCCCCGGCGGGCGCTGAGCCAGTCGGCGAGCGCGTCGGCGTCGCCGGGCAGCTCGGGGACGAGCAGTTCCCGGGGGACGTCCGCCTCGCCCTGCTCACCGCCGTAGACCTGGGTGCAGAAGTGGTGCACCAGGTCGCCGGTGGTCAGCTCCTCGGTCTTCTCCACCACCCAGCCGCGTTGGCCGCGGACCCGGCCGTCGCGGACGTGGAAGACCTGCACGGCGGCTTCGAGGGGGTCGTCGGCGAAGGCGACCACGTCGGCGTCGGTGCCGTCGCCGAGCACCACTGTCTGCTTCTCCATGGCCCGGCGCAGGGCGGCCACGTCGTCGCGCAGCCGGGCCGCCCGCTCGAACTCCAACTGCTCGCTGGCCTCGATCATCTCGCGTTCGAGGCGGCGCACCATGCTGTCGGTGCGGCCGGCCATGAACTCGCAGAAGTTGTCGACGATCGCCCGGTGCCCGTCGGCGGAGACGGTGCCCACGCAGGGCGCGGAGCACTTGCCGATGTAGCCGAGCAGGCACGGCCGGCCCACCTGCCCGGCCCGCTTGAACACCCCGGCGGAGCAGGTGCGGGCCGGGAAGACCCGCAGCAGCAGGTCGAGCGTCTCGCGGATCGCCCAGGCGTGCGAGTACGGTCCGAAGTACCGCACGCCCTTACGCTTCGCGCCCCGCATGACCTGCAACCGCGGGTATTCCTCGTCCAGGGTGACCGCCAGGTACGGGTACGACTTGTCGTCGCGGTACCGGACGTTGAACCGGGGGTCGTACTGCTTGATCCAGGTGTATTCGAGCTGGAGCGCCTCGACCTCGGTGCCCACCGTGACCCAGTCCACCGACTCGGCGGTGGTGACCATCTGCCGGGTGCGCTCGTGCAGCCCCCACGGGTCGGCGAAGTAGGAGTTGAGCCTGCTGCGCAGGTTCTTCGCCTTGCCGACGTAGATCACCCGGCCGGTGCCGTCGCGGAACCGGTAGACCCCGGGGGACTCGGGGATCGTGCCGGTCGCGGGACGGTAGGTCGAGGGATCAGCCACGGCACCGAGACTATCCGTTGCCCCCGACACTCCAGATCACGCCGAGCTGGTCGACCTCGGTGCCGCTGCGGCCGAAGAAGCCGGCCAGTCGACCACCCGGGGGCGCGGTGAAGGTGACCGCCGCCGAGGTGGGCGTACCGGTGCTGAGGGTGCGGCCCTGGTCGGTGCTGAGCCGGGCCGAGAAGATCCGGGTCCGGCCGTCCTTCTGGCCCTGGGTCAGGGTGACCTGGGTGATCCGCTCGCCGGGCGCGAGGGTGAGGCTGGCCTCGGTTCCGCCGGTGCCGCCGTGGCGCAGCTGGCCGCCGTCGGCGAGGTCCACCCCGACGGCGTCGAGCCGGGAGCCACCGCGCAGGGTGACCCGGGTCACCGCCGGGCCGACCCGGTCGGCGTCGGTGAACGGGTCACCGTGCGGGCCACCCCAGGTGTCGCTGGCCCGCAGGTCGGGGGCGAGGGTCCAGTCGAACCAGGCGGCGTGCGGGTAGTGGTCCGACAGCGGCCCGCCGGTCGGGGTGAGGAACCGGGCGTGCTCGTTGTGGTAGCGGTTCAGGGCGAGCCGGACCAGCTTGTTGCCCCGGTAGAGGATCTTGTCGACCACCTCGCAGCCGTCCGTCACGTTGGCCGGGTCGCAGAGCAGCGCCGGGTCACCGGCGGCCGGCGGCTGGCCGCCCCGCTCCTGCTGCACCCAGACGTCGGTGAGGCCGTTGGCCGCCACCAGGTCGCGGATGTTGTCGCCGGTACGGGTGTAGCGGACGTTCAGGTCCCCCATCAGCACCACCGCGTTGCCGGCCGAGTTGGCCGTGACGTACGCGGAGAGCTGGCTGAGGTTCGCCCGCCGGGCGGCCAGGTCGGCGTCGGTGCTGCCGGCGTTCGGGTGGGCGTTGTAGAAGTCGACGAAGACGCCCTCAGCCAACCGGATGCGGCTGGCGGTGAAGCCCTTCGGGGTGAGGCAGTCGGTGCCGTTGCAGGAGTTCCACTTCACCCGGGCGAAGTCGCTGTAGGGGAAGTTCGACAGCGTGTTGAGGCCGCTGCCGAACGGCACGCCCCCGCTGGTCGGGGTCCGGTACGGGTGCTGGTCGGTGGCGTACAGGTCGGCGTGGTAGTTGAAGTCCTCCTGGACGTGCACGATGTCGTACCCACCGAGCCGCTCGCCGATCGGCCGGGTGTTCGTCGCCGGGTCGCCGCTGGAGATGATGTCCGGCAGGCCGGCCACGTTGTAGGTGAGCACGGAGAACGCCCCCGACGTGGGCGCGGCGGTAGCGGTGCCCGGGGCCGCGGACGCGGCGGCCGGCCCGGACGGGGTGAGCACGGCCGCGAGCAGCGTCGCGGACGCGAGCAGACGGACGACCTTCATCGACGGTCCAATCTGGAGTGACGAGACCGACGGGGTGCCGCCGGTCGGATACGGGGACCGGCGGGTGCCCGCCGGTCGGGGGCGGGGGCCGGCGGATGTGCGCCGGTCAGGGGCGGGAGGACCGGCGGGCGAACGCCGGGCGGAGGCGGGGGCGACGGGCGGGCGACGGCCCGGGTGCCGGATCGAAAGCTATCCACGCGCGCCGACCGGCTCGATACTCCCGGGCAACGATCCGGCAGCCGCGCGATGGACGTCTTCCGATATCGACGGACGGAGATTACCATCCGGTAACCGAATGTTATTCACGTAAAGATCCCCATCCTCATCGGAGGATCACCATGCCCCGTCCCCGCCCCACCCGCCGTCTCCTCGCCGGTGGCACCGCCGCCGTCGCGGTCGCCGCCCTGCTGGTCGCCACCCCCACACCCCCCGCCGCCACCGCCGCGCCCGCCGCCGTCACCACCAGCGGGTACGCGGCCAACGACAACTGCCTCGGCGAGTGCGGCGACATCCTGCCACCCGGCCAGAACGGCAACGCCACCCTGGTCGAGGTGCTCGGCAACCAGGCCCTCGGCACCCTGCCCCGGCACTCCGCCGACCAGCTCGGCCGGTACGCCGACCTGGTCTACGGCTACGCCGGCCTGCGCGAGGAGCAGATCGGCTCGTTCTTCAACGACGCGTCCTTCGGTGTCCCGCAGGGGCAGGTCGAACGCGACTACTCCCCCCGCGCCGACGTACGCATCCTGCGGGACAAGGCCACCGGCGTACCGCACGTCACCGGCAGCACCCGGGGCGGCACCATGTACGGCGCGGGTTACGCCGGGGCCGAGGACCGGCTGTTCACCATGGACCTGCTGCGCCACGTCGGCCGGGGCACCCTCACCTCGTTCGCCGGGGGCGCCCCCGGGAACCGGGCGTTGGAGCAGAGCGTCTGGCGCAACTCGCCGTACCACGAGGCGGACCTTCAGGCACAGATCGAGGCGCTACGCACCAAGGGGCCGCGCGGCCAGCAGCTCTACGCCGACGTGCAGGAGTACATCGCCGGCATCAACGCCTACATCGGCGTCTGCATGGGCGCCCGCAACTGCCCCGGCGAGTACGTGCTCACCGGCCACCTGGACGCGATCACCAACGCGGGTGGCCCGGAGCCGTTCCAGCTCACCGACCTGATCGCCATCGCCGGCGTGGTGGGCGGGCTGTTCGGCGGCGGGGGTGGCACCGAGATGCAGTCCGCGCTGGTCCGGATCGCCGCCCGCGCCAAGTACGGGGCCACCGAGGGCGACAAGGTGTGGACGGCGTTCCGCAACCAGAACGACCCGGAGACCGTGCTGACCCTGCACGACGGGCAGAGCTTCCCGTACGGCGACGCCTCCCCCGACGCGGCCAGCGTGGCGCTGCCCGACGCCGGCTCGGCCCGGGTCGAGCCGATCTTCACCGACCCGACCGGTTCCGCCGGCACCACCGCCGCCGCCCGCACCACCACCACCAACACCGCCGCCGCCACCGGTGCCGGTGCCACGAACGCGGCCGGTGAGCTGGCCGCCGCGCTGTCCGGGTTGACGATCAGCCCGGCGCACCGGGGCATGTCGAACGCGGCGGTGGTCTCCGCCGCGAACTCGGCCACCGGCCACCCGGTCGCGGTCTTCGGCCCGCAGACCGGCTACTTCTCCCCGCAACTGCTGATGATCCAGGAGTTGCAGGGGCCGGGGATCAGCGCCCGGGGGGCCGCGTTCGCCGGCCTCAACCTCTATGTGCTGCTCGGCCGGGGCCAAGACTACGCGTGGAGCGCCACCTCCTCGATCCACGACATCACCGACACCTACGCGGTGCCGCTGTGCACCACCGACGGCAGCACCCCCACCCTCGCCGCCGACCACTACCTCTACCGGGGGCAGTGCGTGGCGATGGAGCAGCTCGCCCACGTCAACAAGTGGAGCCCGACCGTCGCCGACGGCACCGCCGCCGGGTCGTACAAACTGGTCGCCTGGCGGACGAAGCTCGGCCTGGTGTCCTGGCGGGGCACGGTGGGCGGCCGGCCGCACGCCTTCACCCAGCTGCGCTCCACCTACCGGCACGAGGCCGACTCGGCGATCGGCTTCCAGATGTTCAACGACCCGGCCCAGATGGGTTCGGCGGACGCCTTCGTCGCCTCGGCCAACAACGTCGAGTACGCGTTCAACTGGTTCTACGTCAACTCCACCGAGTCGGCGTACTTCAACTCCGGGCTGAACCCGGTGCGGGCCGCCGGGTCCAACCCGAACCTGCCGATGAAGGCCGAGCCGGCCTACGAGTGGCAGGGCTTCGACCCGGCGACGAACACCGCCAGCTACGCCCCGCTGGCCGCCCACCCCCGCTCGGTGAACCAGGACTACTACATCAGCTGGAACAACAAGCAGGCCAAGGACTTCGGCGGCGCGGACGGCAACTACAGCTTCGGCGCGGTGCACCGGGCCGACCTGCTGGACCGCCCGCTCAAGGCGGCCCTGGCGGCCGGCCGGAAGTTCGACCGGGGCTCGCTGACCGCGCTGGTCGAGCAGGCCGGCCTGACCGACCTGCGCGGGGCCGAGGTGCTCGACGAGCTGATCCGGGTGCTGGAGAGCCAGCCCGTCGCGGACACCGCGCTGGCCGCCGAGATCAGCCGGCTCAAGGCGTGGCGGCAGGACGGCGCGCTGCGGGTCGAGACGGCCAAGGGGTCGAAGGTCTACCGGCACGCCGAGGCGATCCGCACCTTCGACGCCTGGTGGCCGCTGCTGGTCCGGGGGATGTTCCGCGACCAGCTCGGCCCGGACCTCTACCAGTCGCTGATCAACGCGATCCAGCTCAACGAGTCCCCCTCCGGGCACCAGCAGGGCGACGTGTCCAGCCTGCCCACCTCGGCCAGCGAGGCCCAGGCGCACAAGGGCTCGTCCTTCCAGTACGGCTGGTGGGGCTATGTCGACAAGGACCTGCGCGCGGTGCTCGGTGACCCGGTGCGCGGCGGGCTGGGCCGGGGCTACTGCGGCGCCGGGAACCTGGCCGGCTGCCGGCAGGTGCTGCTGGACACGTTGCGCACGGCGGCGGCCACCCCGGCGGCCCAGACCTATCCCGGCGACGCGAGCTGCACCGCCGGTGACCAGTGGTGCGCGGACGCGATCATCCAGTCGCCGCTGGGCGGGATCAGGCACGCCACCATCGCCTGGCAGAACCGGCCCACCTTTCAGCAGGTGGTCTCGTTCCCGTCCCGGCGGGGCGACGACCTGACCAACCTGGCCGCCGGCCGGCCGGTCACCGCGTCCGGCAGCGAGCTGTTCTTCGGGGCGGGCAAGGCGGTCGACTCCGACCTCGGCACCCGCTGGGCGAGCAGCTGGGCGGACGACCAGTGGCTGACCGTGGACCTCGGGTCGGCCCGCCAGGTGGGTCGGGTGACGTTGGCCTGGGAGTCGGCGTACGCCCGGTCGTACCGGATCGAGGTGTCGAACGACGGGTCGACCTGGCGGTCGGTCTGGTCGACCACGGCCGGCGACGGCGGCACCGACGTGGCGGCCTTCCCCACCCAGACCGCGCGGTACGTCCGGATGCACGGGGTGACCCGGGCCACCACGTACGGCTACTCGATCTGGGAGATGGCGGTCTACGCGCACTGAGCCCGACCAGACCGGCCGGCACGGAGGTCGTCCTCCGTGCCGGCCGGTGTCGGTCAGGCCAGCGAGATCTGGTCGCCCTCGACCTTGATCTCCTTGGCGGCGAGCGGCGTGGTCGCCGGGCCCTGCTTGACCGCGCCGTCGGTGATGGCGAACTTGCTGTTGTGGCAGGTGCAGTTGATCGTCCCGCCGTCGACGTTCGACACCGGGCAACCCTGGTGGGTGCAGATCGGGTCGAACGCCTTGAACTGCCCCTCCGTCGGCTGGGTGATCACCACTCCCTGCGCGGCGTAGACCTGACCGCCACCGACCGGGATGTCGCCGGTCTTGGCGATCGCGGCGGCACCTGACCCGCCGCCGGTCGCCGCCGGCCCACCGGTGGCCGGGGTGGCCGGTTCGTCACCGGAGTCGTCGCCGCAGGCGGTCAGGAGAACCGAGGCCCCTACCGCACCGGCCCCGGCCAGCAGGGCGCGTCGGGTCTGCGTACCGGGCCCGGTCAGCACCTGATCGTCGTTCATCTCCGGCCTTTCTCTCGACTGCCGCCGCCGGTCGTCGACCATCGCGGCCTCACTGGGGCACACGCACCACTGTGCCCGACGGTTCACCCCGCCCGCCCGGGAACGTCCGCGACGGGCCTCGGAGCCGGGCCGGAACCCCGGCACCGGATGACCAGCGGCACGCCGACGGGCGGGGCGGGCGGGCCGGCCGTCGACCCGGCGGGTCAGCGGGCCCCGGCCGGCACCTTGCGGGTACGCGCCTTCGGCGTCACACCGTTGGCCCGGGACGCCCGGGTCACCGCCGCCTTCGCCCCCCGGGCCTCGCCGGCGAGCTTGAGCACCCCGCGCAGGAACTGGCCGGTGTGGCTCTCGGCGACCTCGGCGACCTCCTCCGGGGTGCCGGTGGCGAGCACCGTGCCGCCCCGGTGACCGCCCTCGGGACCCATGTCGATCAGCCAGTCGGCCGTCTTGATCACGTCGAGGTTGTGCTCGATGGTGATCACCGTGTTGCCCTTGTCGACCAGGCCCTCCAGCACCATCAGCAGCTTGCGGATGTCCTCGAAGTGCAGGCCGGTGGTGGGCTCGTCGAGCACGTAGACCGTGCGGCCGGTGGAACGCTTCTGCAACTCGGAGGCGAGCTTGACCCGCTGCGCCTCACCGCCGGACAGGGTCGGCGCGGGCTGGCCCAGCCGGACGTAGCCCAGGCCCACGTCGTTGAGCGTCCGCAGGTGCCGGTGGATGGCCGGGATGGCGGAGAAGAACTCGGCCGCCTCCTCGATCGGCATCTCCAGCACGTCGGAGACGGTCTTGCCCTTGTAGTGCACCTCCAGGGTCTCCCGGTTGTACCGGGCGCCCTTGCAGACCTCGCACGGGACGTAGACGTCCGGCAGGAAGTTCATCTCGATCTTGATGGTGCCGTCACCGGAGCACGCCTCGCAGCGGCCACCCTTGACGTTGAACGAGAACCGGCCCGGCCCGTACCCCCGGACCTTGGCCTCGGTGGTCTCGGCGAACAGCTTGCGGACGTGGTCCCAGACCCCGGTGTAGGTGGCCGGGTTGGAGCGCGGCGTCCGGCCGATCGGCGACTGGTCGACACCGACCACCTTGTCGACGTGCTCCAGCCCGGAGACCCGGGTGTGCCGGCCGGGCACCAGCCGGGCGCCGTTGATCTGGTTGGCCAGCACCGCGTACAGGATGTCGTTGACCAGCGTCGACTTGCCCGAGCCGGAGACCCCGGTGACGGCGATGAGCTGGCCCAGCGGGAACGGCACGGTCAGGTTGCGCAGGTTGTGCTCGCGCGCCCCGTGCACCACCAGCTCCCGCTCCGGCGTCTGCGGCCGACGCTGCTTCGGCGTCGGGATCTCCCGCCGACCCGACAGGTACGCCCCGGTCACCGACTCGGGATTGTCCAGCAGCGCCGGCACCGAGCCGCTGTGCACGATCCGGCCGCCGTGCTCACCCGCGCCGGGCCCGATGTCGACGATCCAGTCGGCGACCCGGATGGTGTCCTCGTCGTGCTCCACCACGATCAGCGTGTTGCCCAGGCCGCGCAGCCGCAGCAGGGTCTCGATCAGCCGGTGGTTGTCCCGCTGGTGCAGGCCGATCGACGGCTCGTCGAGCACGTAGAGCACGCCGACCAGACCGGAGCCGATCTGGGTGGCCAGCCGGATGCGCTGCGCCTCGCCACCGGACAGGGTGCCGGCCGCCCGGTCCAGGGAGAGGTAGTCCAGGCCGACGTCGAGCAGGAACCGCAGCCGGGCGTTGATCTCCTTGAGCACCCGCTCGGCGATCATCTTCTGCCGGTCGGTCAGCGCGATGCCGGCGAGCAGCTCGGCCGCCTCACCCACCGACAGGCTGCAGACCTCGGCGATGCTCTTGCCGGCGATGGTGACCGCCAGCACCTCGGGCTTGAGCCGGGTGCCGCCGCAGGCCGCGCAGGGCACGTCGCGCATGTAGCCCTCGTACTTGTCCCGCGACCACTCGCTCTCGGTGTCGGTGTGCCGGCGCTCGATCCACTGCACCACGCCCTCGAAGCCGGTGTAGTAGGACCGCTCCCGACCGAACTTGTTGCGGTAGCGGACGTGCACCTGGTCGTCGGAGCCGTGCAGGATCGTCTTCTGCGCCCGCGCCGGCAGCGCCCGCCACGGGGTGTCGACGTCGAAGTGCTGGCTCTCGCCGAGCGCCTCCAGCAGACGCAGGAAGTATTCCAGGTTGTGCCCGGTCGCCCAGGGTTGCAGCGCGCCCTCGCGCAGGGTGCGCTCCGGGTCGGGGACGACCAGCTCCGGGTCGACCTCCTTCTTGGTGCCCAGACCGGTGCACTCCGGGCAGGCCCCGTAGGGCGCGTTGAACGAGAAGACCCGGGGTTCCAGGTCCTCGATCGCCAACGGGTGGTCGTTCGGGCAGGCCAGGTGCTCGGAGTAGCGGCGCTCCCGGGCCGGGTCGTCCTCGGCCAGGTCGACGAAGTCGAGCAGCACTAGGCCGTCCGAGAGGCCGAGCGCGGCCTCCACCGAGTCGGTCAGCCGCTGCTTGGCGCTCGCCTTGACGCTGAGCCGGTCGATCACCACCTCGATGGTGTGCTTCTCCTGCTTCTTGAGCTTGGGCGGCTCGGTCAGCGGGTGCACCACCCCGTCGACCCGGGCCCGGGCGTAGCCCTTGCCCTGGAGTTCGGCGAAGAGGTCGACGTACTCGCCCTTACGACCCCGGACCACCGGGGCGAGCACCATGAACCTGGTCCCCTCGGCCATCGCCAGGACCCGGTCGACGATCTGCTGCGGGCTCTGCCGGGAGATCCGCTCACCGCAGACCGGGCAGTGCGGTTCGCCGATGCGGGCGAAGAGCAGCCGCAGGTAGTCGTAGACCTCGGTGATGGTGCCGACGGTGGAGCGCGGGTTGCGCGAGGTGGACTTCTGGTCGATGGAGACGGCCGGGCTCAGCCCCTCGATGAAGTCGACGTCGGGCTTGTCCATCTGGCCGAGGAACTGGCGCGCGTACGACGACAGCGACTCGACGTAGCGGCGCTGCCCCTCGGCGAAGATGGTGTCGAAGGCCAGGCTCGACTTGCCCGAGCCGGAGAGCCCGGTGAAGACGATCAGCGCGTCCCGGGGCAGGTCGAGACTGACGTCACGCAGGTTGTGCTCGCGCGCGCCACGGATGATCAGACGGTCGGCCACGGTGCGGGTGCTCCCGGAAGAAGAATGTGAGGCGGATCTGTCCGCTCCGAGGGTGATCCGAGCGGTTTTGCGGGGCGCGGAAGGAACGCCTCGGCAACTCTAGCCCCGGGGTACGACAACTTTCCGCACCCACACATTCCACCAGCTCACCCCGGTCGGGCCAACCCCACCACCCGACCCCGGACCACCCGGCCTCCGGCCGACCCGGCACCCCGGCGCAGCTACGGTGCCCCTCTGCTGGTCGCCGCCGCGCTGACCCCGTCCGCCGCGCCGGCACCCCGGCAGCGGGACCCGGCCCACACCGGCCGTGGCCCCGGCCCGACCCGGTCGGTGTCCCCCGGGATCGGGCCGGTCAGAATCCGCCCGGCAGTGGGGGCGTGGTCGGGCGGGCCGACCGGCGACGACCGCCCCGCCAGCCGCCCCGCCGCTCGCTGGCCAGCCGGCTCTGCCGGCGACCACCCTCGTACGCCACCTCCCGCTGGAGCCGACGCCAGCTCTCCCAGCGCCGGGGCGGCAGCTCCCCGCTCTCCAGCGCCTCCCGCACCGCGCAGGCCGGCTCGGCGGTGTGCCCGCAGTCGGCGTACCGGCACCCGGTGGCCAGCTCGGCGATGTCGGTGAACGCCCGGTCCAGGCCGGCGTGCCCGTCCAGCAGGCCGACCGCCCGGACCCCGGGGGTGTCCAGCACCGCCCCGCCGCCGGGCACCGGGACCAGCGCCCGCCAGGTGGTGGTGTGCCGGCCCTTGCCGTCGACGCGTCGAATCGCCTGGGTCGGCATGACGTCCGCCCCGACCAGGGCGTTGACCAGGCTGGACTTGCCCGCCCCGGACGGCCCCAGCAGGGCCAGCGTGCGGCCCGGCGCGACCAGCGGACGCAGCGGCGCCAGGCCGGTGCCCTGCTCGGCGCTGACCGGCAGCACCGGCACCCCGGGGGCCACCGCGGCCAACTGCCGGGCCACCGCCTGCGGGTCGGCGGCCAGGTCGACCTTGGTGAGCACCACCAGCGGGGTGGCCCCCGACTCGTGGGCCAGCGCGAGCAGCCGTTCGATCCGGGCGGCGTCCGGCTCCGGGTGCACCGGCTCGACCACCGCCGCGGTGTCGAGGTTGGCGGCGAGCACCTGGCCGCTGGCGTCCTTGCCGGCGGTCCGGCGGATCAGCGCGGTCCGCCGGGGCAGCACCGCGTCGACGGTCACCGGGCCGTCCGGCCAGCGGGCCAGCAGCACCCAGTCACCGGCGCACGGCAACGCGGTCAGGTCACGGGCGGCGGCGGCCAGCACCGCCGGGCCCAGACTGGCCCGGACCGGTCCGTCCGCGGCGAGCACGGTGCACACCCCCCGGTCGACCCGGGCCACCCGGCCGGGCCGGCGGTCCGGACGCCGTCGCGCGTACGCCGCCCGCTCGGCGTCCAGGCCGAGGGCGGTCAGATCGATCGTCATGTCATCCTCACCGGGGTCGGAACTGGTCGTGGCCGAACACGCGTCCTGCGACCGGCATGATCACCACCCCCGTCCGTCGTCCCGGTACCGCGTCGTAGCCGACGGTAGGCGTCGTACCGACGCGCCGAAAGCGAATTCCCCGGCGGCGCAACGCTCCCGGGACCGTTAGGGTCGTGGCGTGACCACCGATCCACTGCTGTTGACCGGTGCGGCGGCCGACGCGGCCGCCCGCCTGCTGGACACCGCGGCCGGGCTCGACGCGGCGGCCGTCGCGGCTCCCAGCCTGCTGCCCGGCTGGACCCGTGGCCACGTGCTGACCCACCTGGCCCGCAACGCCGACGGGTTCGTCAACCTGCTCACCGCCGCCCGCACCGGCGAGGACATCCCGATGTACGCCAGCGACGCCGCCCGGGACGCCGACATCGCCGCCGGTGCCGACCGGCCGCCCGCCGCGCTGCTGGCCGACCTGCGTCGCAGCACCGACCGGTTCGCCGAGGCGGTGGCCGTGATGCCGGCGCAGGCGTGGCAGGGCACCGTGCAGACCCGACGCGGCCCGTGGCCGGTCGCCCTGGTGCTCTGGGGCCGGTGGCGCGAGTTGGAGGTGCACCACGTCGACCTGGGCACCGGCTACCGGCCGGCGGACTGGCCAGCCGCGTTCGCCCAGCACCTGCTGCACGAGGTGGCCGGTGGGCTCGCCGCGCGTCCGGACGCCCCGGCGCTGGTGCTGCGGCCCGCCGACGGCAACCGGCCGGAGTTGGTGGTGGGCGACCCGCAGGACGCCCCGCAGGTCGCCGGCCCCGCCGCCGAACTGGTCGCCTGGTTGATCGGCCGCAGCAGCGGCGACGTGTTGACCGTCACCCCGAACGGTCCCCTCCCGACCCCACCCGAATGGATATAGACCGCCCATGAGCTACACCGGAGACGTCACCCACGGCGGCCCGCCCGCCGTCCGGGAACTGGACCGACTCACCGTCACCAAGCTGTCGGTCGGCCCGATGGACAACAACGCCTACCTGCTGCGCTGCCGCGACACCGGTGCGCAGGTCCTGATCGACGCCGCGAATGAGGCACCCCGGCTGCTCGACCTGATCGGCGACGCCGGCCTGACCTCGGTGGTCACCACCCACCGGCACATGGACCACTGGGTGGCGCTGGAGGAGGTCGTCGCCAAGACCGGCGCGCCCGCCCTGGTGCACGCCGACGACGCCGAAGGGTTGCCGATCGCGGCGCAGACCCTGACCGACGGCGACACCGTCGCGGTGGGTGACCAGACGCTGGAGGTGATCCACGTCCGGGGGCACACGCCCGGTTCGGTGGCACTGCTCTACCGCGACCCGGCCGGCACGCCGCATCTGTTCACCGGGGACTCATTGTTTCCCGGTGGCGTGGGCAACACCGACCGGGACCCGGAGCGGTTCGGCCAGCTCATCGACGACGTCGAGCAGAAGCTGTTCGGCCGGCTGCCCGACGACACCTGGTTCTACCCGGGCCACGGTGCCGACAGCACCCTCGGCGCGGAGCGAGCCTCGCTGCCACAGTGGCGGGCGCGCGGCTGGTGACCGGGGGCGGGCCCGCAGCCGGTAGCCGCGCGGCGGGCCCACGACCGGTGACCGGGGGTCGGCCCACGACCGGTGACCGGGTGGCGGCCCGCAGTCCGCGACCGGGTGGCTACCACTGGGCCCGTCCGGCGGCGGTCAGCCGGGCTGGCCGACGACGGTCAGCCCGCGCAGTCGACGCCGGGTGGCCAGCAGCACCAGGCCGGCCAGCACCAGCCCCACCGCCATGGTGACCAGCAACGGGTCGCCGGGCAGCAGCCCGGCCAGGGCCCGTGACGCCGTCCCCAGCGCCAGGTAGAGACCGGCCCACGCCGCCGCGCCGAGCGCCGCGCAGCAGACGAACCGGCGGTACGACATCCGCAGGCCCCCGGCGGCCAGCGGCAGCAGCGTGTTGAACACCGGCAGGAAGGGTGCGACCAGCACCATCCGCCCACCGCCGGAGCGCAGCAGTTGCTCGGCGGCCAACCAGCGCCCCTCGCCGATCCAGCCACCGACCCGGCTGCGCCGCAGGCGCTCCCCGTAGACCCGCCCGGCGAGGAAGCTCAGCGACCAACCGGAGAGGCAGCCGACGACCACCGCCACCATGGTCGCGACGCCGGCGAGGGGTCGACCCACCCCCACCGCCGCGAGGATCGCCACGTCGCCGGGGACGAACACGCCGAGCAGCGGGACGGCGTCGGCGAGCATCACCAGCCCGAGCGCCGCCATCAGCAGGGCGGGCGGCAGGTCTCCGAGCAGGGCGAGTTCGTCGAGCACGGCCTGACGCTACGGTGCGGAGGTGCTCCGGCGCATCGGGCCGCGACCCTGATCACTCCCCGACTTTTCCCCGGCCGGGCCGGCGGGGTTCACCGGGGTCGCAGCACCTGCACCCGGCGGACCGGGGAGTCGACGGAGGGTTCGGTGGTGGGCACCGGGTAGCTGGCCACCACCTCCAGCACGTCCCACGGCAGGTGCCCCCGGTCCGGGTCGCCGACCAGCACCTGCGTCCCGTTGGCGGCGGCCCGCCGCAGGTAGGGCAGCACCCGGTCGGCCAACTCCCGGTCGTAGAGGACGTCCCCGGCGACCAGCAGGTCGGCCTGGGTGTCGTCGTCGTCGAGCAGGTCACCGTGGCGGGCCTGCACGCGTACCCGGTTGGCCCGCGCGTTGACGGTCACCGCCGCCATCGCGTACGGGTCCACGTCGTTGGCGACGACCTGGGTGGCGCCGGTCAGCGCGGCGGCGATGGCGACCAGTCCGGAGCCGGCGGCCAGGTCGAGCACCCGGCGACCGGCGGCCAGGTGCGGGTGGTCCAGCAGGTGGCGGGCGAGCGCCTGGCCGCCGGCCCAGGCCGACGCCCAGAACGGCGGTGGCAGGGTACGGCCGGCCGCCGCCTCCATCCGGGCCCACCAGACGATCGCGTCCTCGGCGAGGTGCAGCCGCACCTCGGGCACGAACGGCGTGGGCACCAGCCGGAGCCGGTCCAGCCCGTCCCCCGGCGCGTCGATCTCCCGCTCCAGCTCGGTCAACGCGGCGGTACTCAGTCCGTTCACCGGTCGAGTGTGCCGGAGCGGACCACCCGAAGGACGGCATTCCGGGCCGACCCGCGAGTTTCCGCGCAACTTCCTGCGGCACTTCAGCCGGCAAAAACCGGATCGGCCGGTTACTGTCGGGGCAGTACAGGGCGATCATCCGTCGAAGCGGCGGGATCACCCGTTGTAAACAGGGAGAGATGCATGGCAACCGGCACGGTCAAGTGGTTCAACTCGGAAAAGGGCTTCGGCTTCATCGAGCAGGACGGCGGAGGCCCCGACGTCTTCGTCCACTACTCGGCGATCGCCAGTAGCGGATACCGGGAACTGCAGGAGGCCCAGAAGGTCGAGTTCGATGTGACCCAGGGGCAAAAGGGTCCGCAGGCGGAGAACGTCCGCCCGCTGTAAATCCGTGCCGGTGGCGGCGGCTTCGGCCGCCGCCACCGAGCGCTGTCGAGTGGCCGACGGCCACTCCCACCCGGTGCCGGCACCGGCACGACCCGACATCGCCATGATCGACTCAAGGTGGCAGATGTTGGGTGTCCCGCCCGCCGTGACACCGCTACCAGGGGCACCATCGCGGCGCGTCCCACGCCCGCCCATCCCGCCGGACCGAGCGGACTCCGCCGTCCGGGCGGAACAGCGGTGGCGTCCGACGACGCCGGGCAGGTGGGCAGTCACCTCCATACAGTCACCGCCGTTGCCGCTGCTGCGGGTGCTCTTGTGCCAGATCGCGCCGGTCAGGTCCAGGAATCTGCCGCCGTGCTGACCGGGCTCGCCGAGATCGGCCTCCGAGATCAGCTTTACGGTGGCCCCGTGGGGTAACGCCCCGCCCAGGCCCGCGCCGGACAACCGTGGGCGCCCCTTCCGCAGGAGGCGTGGCGGAAGGGGTGCCCACGGGGTCGGTGGTCAGGCGACCAGGCGCTTGGCCAGTTCGTCGGCGACCTGCTTGGCGATGGTGGGCGGGATGGCGGCGGCGATCTTCTCCGGGGTGAGCCCGGTCAGGACGCCGGCCATGATCACCTGTTCGTCCGGGAAGTCCTTGTCGGCCAGGGTGGTCAGCGCGGTCTGCAGCGAGGTCAACTGTGCGCCGAGCGACTTCAGGCTCGGGTGCGGGACGACGAGGTCGGGGTTGGTGTGGTCCTCACCCATCGCCATCCGGGTGTAGATCTGCCCCACCGGGTTCCGGCCGTCCAGGACGGTCAGGTTCTTGTGGACGGTCTCCAGCCAGGCGTGCTCTTCGGGGGTCATGTCGGTGCCTTCCAGTAGTCCGAGGCCGGTCAGGTAGCGCCGGAACAGCGGGGTCTGGTCCCGTCCGGCCTTGGTCGAGTCGCGGAAGAAGCTGAAGTGGGTGTGCCACAGGTGCGAGTCGTCGCCGGAGCTGCGCTTGCCGAGCCGGTCCCAGCGCCGCACGACCTTGCCGTCCGGGGAATAGATGATCTCCCGCAGGTCGCGACTGTCCGCCGTGTTCGCCCGGCACTGGGCGACACACCACTCGGAGAACGTCCGCAGGTTGTGGGTGACGCCGCCGGACCGGACGCTGAACGTGCCCACGTCCAACCCTGAGGCATAGAGGGTGAGGCCGGCGGAGTCCCGGGGCGACTCGACCACCGAGTAGTCGTTGGCGACCACCCGGTCCGAGCCGGTGTGGTAGCCGCCCCGGTGGGCCGGATCGCCGACGATCCCCACCGCGGCAGGGTCGAGGCTCTCGATGGTGTCGAGCAGGAGCCGGCGGACCGCCAGCAGATTGGCCGGAGCCGTCGTCATGACGTCCCCTTTCCGCAGCCGGAACCGGGGTGCCGGCTGCTTCAACACCATGCCAGGGGTCGGGAAAGGGGTGACTCCTGGTAAGCAGTGCCCGCCGGTGAGAGCGGACCCGACCACTGATGCACGTCATCGAGCGTTGCGAAAAACGATATCCGCAGGGGGCAAGAAAGCCCAGCTCAGATGGCTTGTCTTCAGATAGGCGCAAGCTGGGAGGTGGCGGGGACCACCGGCAGCACCAACCGCGACGGATGCGCTGGATCATGCAGGATCTGCCGGAGCCCTGCGCGGAGCGTGATCGCCGCACCAAGCGGTTCCCCGGTGCCGGGGTTGCGGGCGTACCGGGGGTGGGCGCCGCCGGCGACCTGCACCCGCAGCCGGTGCCCGACGGCGAAGCGGTGCGCCACCGGCCACAGTGCCACCGGCACCCGGGTCACCCCGTCCCGGTCGACCGGGAACCGGCCGGGAGCGATCCGGACCAGGCCGTCGCAGACGTTCCAGGACCGGCCGCGCCGGTCCACGTCGCAGAGCCGCACGAAGACGTCCAGGTACGACAGTTCGCTGCGGACGAAGATCTCGGCGTGGACCGGGCCGACCACCTCGACCGGGGCGGCCAGCACCGCGCCGGTGTAGACCAGCACGTCCGGCCGGGCCTCGACGGTACGGTTGTCGACCCTGCCGGCGCGCTGGGCGACCAGCAGCGGGCCACCGAGCGACGGGGTGGGGTCGGCGGGGTCGTACCGGATGGTGTCCGGGGTCGACGGCGCCGGCGGCTGCGGGGCGAGCCGGCCCCCGGCGTGCAGGTGCCACGGGGTCCCGGTCGCCGGTGGCGGCCAGTCGGGGAGGTCGCGCCAACCGCCGCCGTCCCCGCCGACGTGCACCCGCACCGGGGCGCGCGACGGCGCGGGCCGGCCGTGCAGGTGGGCGTCGAGCCAGCCCAGTCCCTCCCGCAGCGACTCCGCCAGCAACCCGGGGCTGCCGTGCGTCCACGGGCCGACGGTGAGCTGGGTGGGCACGCCCGCCGCCCGCAGCGCGGCGTGGTCGGCGAGTTGGGCGGGGAGGAAGATGTCCTGCCAGCCGCTGATCATCGCCACCGGGGCACGCACCTCGGCGATCCGCGCGCCGAAGACCCGGGTCCGCCAGTAGTCGGCGTCCGGGGTGTGGTGACGCAGCCACTCCTGGAAGAACGGCACGGTCACCCCGGTCGCCACCCGGTCGGCCTCGGCCAGCGGCAGGTGGGCCAGGGCGGCGGCCAGCCGGGGCTGCCCGCGCTTGAGCTCCCACTGCCGGGACAGCCACGGCACGGTCTGCGCCTGGAGCAGCTCGGCCCAGGTCAGCACGGTGTCCAGGGCGAAGGACTCCCCCGCGTACGTGGAGTCGCGGGTGGCCGAGGCGGTGACCACCGCGACCATCGCGGCCAGCTCCTCCCCCGCGTCGGCGGCCAGCGCCCACTGGACGAAGCCCTGGTAGCTGGCCCCGAACATGCCGAACCGGCCGGTGTACCAGGGTTGCCGACGCAGCCAGTCGACGGTGTCCAGGCCGTCGTCGCGCTCGTGCGCCAGCGGGTCGAACAGCCCGTCGGAGCCGTCGGTGCCCCGACATGCCTGGATCACCAGGTGGAGGCCGCGACCGGCGATCAGCCGGCCGAGCAGCCGCATCGGCCCGCCCCGCCCGTACGGCGTGCGGATCAGCACGGTCGGCGCACCGGGCAGTCGGGGGGCGTAGTGGTCGGTGCGCAGCCGCGCCCCGTCGCGGGCCCGGACCACGAGGCCGCGGGTGACGTCGACCCGGTGGGTGGGCGCGGCCGGCAGCCGCAGCGCGGCGGCGGCGAGTCGGGCGAGCGACCGGTCCAGCACGGCGGTCAGTCCGCCGGGCGACGGGGCGGCTCGGCGCGGGCGGCCCGGATGGCGTCGCGGTGCTCCCGCATCGAGGCGACCGTGGTGGCCATGAACCGGTGCACGACCGCCAGCTCGTCGTCGGTGAACCGGGCCATCACCTCGTCGGTACGCCGCCCGAGCGGGCCGAAGAAGCTCATCGCCAGGGCGGCCCCCTGGTCGGCGTAGTGCAGGAACACCTTGCGCCGGTCGGCGGTGTCCCGGTCCCGGCGGATGTGTCCGGCGCGTTCCAGCCGGTCGATCAGTGCGGTCACCGACCCGGAGGAGAGGTTCAGCTGTTCGCCGAGCCGGCCGGGGGTGATCGGGTCGCCGACCAGTTCGGCGTCCATCACGGCGATCAGGGCGTGCAGGTCGGTCGGGTTGAGCCCGTGCATGCCGGCGAAGGCGTGCCCGATGTGCTGCGCGTCCACCGAGTATCGCCGCAGGTCGTTGGTGATGTCGGCCACCATCCGCCCGCGCGGATCGTCCCGCCGCCGATACATCTCGTGCGCTGCCACGCCCGCCGTCGCCCCCTGTCGATGCCCCCGGTTGCAGCATAGAGCAGCTGCCGATAATCTCGTCCATCAAGATACTCGAAGAACGTGCTATCTCTCCGTCCGGCGTCACCACAGACCAAGAGGGCATCCGATGTCTCTGTTCACCCGCGTCGCCCGCAGCCGGCTCGCCGCCTGGCTCACCGTGGTCGCCGCGATCGTCGTCGGCGCGATCGTCTTCGGGCTCCCCACGCCCGACAACCCCGCCCCCGTCTCCACCACCGGCCTGTCCGTGCAGTGGCAGTCGACCCGGGTGGAGCGCCTCCAGGAACAGTTGCCGGCCAGGGACGTCCAGCCGGCGATCGTCGTGGTCAGCCGGGACGACGGCGCGGCGCTGACCGACGCCGACCGGGCCGCCGTCACCGACCGCGCAGGCGCGCTGGGCCGGCTCGCCGTCGGCGGTCAGGTCAGCCCACCCCAGGTCTCCCCGGACGGCACCGTCGCGCTGCTCGCCGTCCCGCTGGACACCGCCGGCGGCCAGCAGGCCGTCGCCGACGAGGTCGCCCAGGTACGCGATGCCCTCACCGGCCTGCCCGACGGGATCACCGTCGCGGTCACCGGCGCACCCGCCTTCACCGCCGACCTGACCAAGGTCTTCGAGGGCGCCGACATCACCCTGCTCGCGGTCACCGCCGGCGTGGTCGCCCTGCTGCTGCTGATCACCTACCGCAGCCCGTTCCTGTGGATCGTGCCGCTGATCGTGGTCGCCGCCACCGAACAGCTCACCCTGCGGGCCGTGGACACCATCGTCCCGGCCGTCGGCATCAACCTCCAGGAGGGCGCGGTCACCGGCATCGCCAGCGTGCTGGTCTTCGGCGCCGCCACCGACTACGCCCTGCTGCTCATCGCCCGCTACCGGGAGGAGCTGCGCCGCGACGAGGACCGGTTCGCCGCCATGCGCGCCGCCGTACGCCGCACCGCCGAACCGATCCTGGCCAGTGGCGGCACCGTCGTGCTCGGCGTACTCACGCTGCTGTTGTCGGAGCAGGAAACCAACCGGGCGCTCGCGGTGGCCTGCGCCACCGGAGTGGTGTTCGCCATGCTCTCGGCGCTGTTCGTGCTGCCCGCCGTGCTGGTCATCTTCGGGCGGGGGCTGTTCTGGCCGTTCGTGCCCAAGGTCGGCGGCCCGGTCCGGGAGGGCAAGCTGTGGGGCCGGCTCGGCGCGGCCGTGATCCGCCGCCCGGTGCCGGTCGCCGCGCTCGCCACCCTGCTGCTCGCCGGCCTCGCCCTCGGTGGGCTGGGCGTGCGCACCGGCCTGTCCGAAACCGAACAGTTCCGGGTCAAGCCGGAGGCGGTCGCCGGAGCCGAGACACTGGCCCGCGCCTTCCCCGCCGGCACCACCCAGCCGGTGGCCGTGCTCACCAACCCGGCCGCCGCACCGGCGGTCACCCGGGTCGCCGCAGGGGTGCCCGGGGTCGCCTCCGCCCGGCCCGGCGCGGTCGGCGACGCCGTCGCCCAGGTCGACGTGGTGCTCACCGACGAACCGGGCACCCCGGCGTCCGACCGGGCCGTCGCGGCACTGCGTGACGCCGTCGCCGCCGTACCCGACTCCGCGCCACCGGCCGTCGAGGGCGCCGGCCCAGCCGACGGGGCGCTCGTCGGGGGCACCGTCGCCGCCACGTACGACTCCGACGAGGCCAACACCCGCGACCTGTGGCTGATCCTGCCGATCATCCTGGTGCTCGTCCTCGCCGTGCTGGTGGTGCTGCTGCGTGGCCTGCTCGCCCCGCTGCTGCTGGTGCTCACCGTGATCGCGTCCTTCTTCGCCAGCCTGGGTGCGGCGTGGCTGCTCTTCGACCACGTGCTGGGCTTCCCCGCGCTGGACAGCGGGGTACTGCTGCTGGCCTTCGTGTTCCTCGTCGCGCTCGGGGTGGACTACAACATCTTCCTGGTCACCCGGGCCCGGGAGGATGCCCGCCAAGCCGGCACCCGGGACGGGATGCTCTCCGCCCTGCGGGTCACCGGCGGGGTGATCACCAGCGCGGGCATCCTGCTCGCCGCGGTCTTCGCCGTCCTCGGCGTGCTGCCGCTGATCCTGCTGACCCAGATCGGGATCATCGTGTGCCTCGGCGTGCTGCTCGACACGCTGCTGGTGCGCACCGTGCTGGTGCCGGCTCTGGCATTCGTGCTCGGTGACCGGTTCTGGTGGCCGGGACGGATCCACCGGGACGCCGGCGGCGTCGACGAGGTGCCCGCCACCCCGACGCCGGCCCCCGCCGCCCGGTACTGAACCCGACCCGCCGCCGGACACCGCACCGGCCCGCCCATCCGGCCGGGGTGACCACCCGAGAGGGTGGTCACCCCGGCCGGATGCCCGTCGGCGGATGTGTCGCCGGTCACGGCCGGCCCGCTCAGCGGGAGCAGTGCCGAGACGGGCCTTCGCGGACCCGCGTACGCTAGGAGACCGACCAGCAGGGTCGAGACTCCCCCGGCACCGACAGACCGAAGATCACTGTGGCCTCGTCCGCCGTGCTCGTCGCGACCAGGTGCCCGCCGCCCCACCGGGCCGGCGGGACGCCGGTGGGCTCGGCAGACCCGCAGCTGGCATGGCCGGAACAGCAGTTCCGGCAGAGATCCGGGCGGTGACGGGGTGACCCCGACACCTGCCCCGGCAACCGTAGACAGGAGTATGGAGGGTATGCAGCTTCGCACCGACCTCCGCAATGTCGCCATCATCGCCCACGTCGACCACGGCAAAACGACCCTGGTCGACGCCATGTTGCGGCAGGCCGGCGCCTACGGGGCCCGTGGTGAGAACACCGAGCGCGTCATGGACTCGATGGATCTCGAACGGGAAAAGGGCATCACCATCCTGGCCAAGAACACCGGCGTGCGCTACCTGCCGGCGGACGGCTCCGACCCGGTCACCATCAACATCATCGACACCCCCGGCCACGCCGACTTCGGCGGCGAGGTGGAACGCGGCCTGACCATGGTCGACGGGGTGGTGCTGCTGGTCGACGCCAGCGAGGGCCCGCTGCCGCAGACCCGCTTCGTGCTGCGCAAGGCGCTCAAGGCCCGGATGCCGATCATTCTCGTGATCAACAAGGTGGACCGCCCCGACGCCCGGATCAAGGAGGTCGTGGACGACACCTACGAGCTCTTCCTCGACCTCGACGCCGACGAGGAGCAGATCGACTTCCCGATCGTCTACGCCTGCGCCCGCGACGGCATCGCCTCGCTGACCCAGCCCGCCGACGGCACGGTGCCGGGCGACAGCACCAGCCTGGAACCGCTGTTCCGGACCCTGCTCGGCACCATCCCGCCGCCCTCCTACGACGAGGGCGCGCCGTTGCAGGCGCACGTCACCAACCTCGACGCCTCGCCGTTCCTGGGCCGGCTGGCGCTGTGCCGGGTGCGGCAGGGCACCATCGCCAAGGGCCAGACGGTGGCCTGGTGCCGCACCGACGGCAACACCCAACGGGTCCGCATCTCCGAGATGCTGATGACCGAGGGCATGGAGCGTAAGCCGGCCGACTCGGCCGGCCCCGGTGACATCATCGCCGTCGCCGGCATCCCGGAGATCATGATCGGCGAGACCCTGGCCGACGCCGAGAACCCGATCCCGCTGCCGCTGATCACCGTGGACGAGCCGGCCATCTCGATGACCATCGGCACCAACACCTCGCCGCTGGTCGGCCGGGTCAAGGGCGCCAAGGTCACCGCCCGGATGGTCAAGGACCGGCTCGACAAGGAGCTGGTCGGCAACGTGTCGCTGCGGATCCTGCCGACCGAGCGGCCGGACGCCTGGGAGGTGCAGGGCCGCGGCGAGCTGGCCCTGGCGATCCTGGTCGAGCAGATGCGCCGCGAGTCCTACGAGCTGACCGTCGGCAAGCCGCAGGTGGTCACCAAGGAGATCGACGGCAAGGTCTGCGAGCCGGTGGAGCGGCTGACCATCGACGCGCCGGAGGAGTACCTGGGCGCGATCACCCAGCTCCTGGCCACCCGCAAGGGTCGGATGGAACAGCTGGTCAACCACGGCACCGGCTGGATCCGGATGGAGTGGCTGGTGCCGGCGCGCGGCCTGATCGGCTTCCGCACCGAGTTCCTCACCGACACCCGGGGCACCGGCATCCTGCACCACGTCTTCGAGTCGTACGAGCCGTGGTTCGGTGAGCTGCGTACCCGCAACAACGGGTCGCTGGTGGCCGACCGGACCGGCGTGGTCACCCCGTTCGCGATGATCAACCTGCAGGAGCGCGGCCAGCTCTTCGTCGAGCCGACCACCGAGGTGTACGAGGGCATGATCGTCGGGGAGAACTCCCGCTCCGACGACATGGACGTCAACATCACCAAGGAGAAGAAGCTCACCAACATGCGGGCCTCGACCTCCGACGAGACCGAGAAGCTGATCCCGCCGCGCAAGCTCTCCCTCGAGCAGGCGCTGGAGTTCTGCCGCGAGGACGAGTGCGTCGAGGTGACCCCGGTCGCCGTCCGGATCCGCAAGGTGGTGCTGGACCAGACCCAGCGGGGCCGGATGGCCGCCCGCCGCAAGCACGCCGGCTGACCCACCCCGCACCACCCCGCACCACCCGGAGCCCCGGTCCGCCGCACGCGGACCGGGGCTCCCGCCCGTCCCACCCCGGCCACAGCCCACGAGCAGGACAGGGGTGGGGGCCGACGCGGTCCCGGCCTCCGGGTGGGCCGGCGGTCCGCTAGCGTCACCGGCATGACCTGGGATGACCTCGACGCCCGGCTGGACCGGGTGCCCGGCACCGTCTCGGCGTACGTGGGCCGGCTCGACGCCCCGGCCAGCTGGACGCGTACCCCCGACGCCACCCACTACGCGGCCAGCACCATGAAGGTCGCGGTGCTGGTGGCGCTGTACCGGGCCGCCGAGGCCGGCACCCTCGCCCTGGACGCGCCGGTGCCGGTGGTCAACGAGTTCGACTCGGCCCGGCCGGACGCGCCCCGGTTCTCCTGCGCCCGGCACTACGACAACGACGACGCGGTCTGGGAGCGGCTCGGCGGGCAGGCCACCCCGCGTTGGCTGGCCGACCGGATGATCACCCGGTCCAGCAACTTCGCCACCAACCTGCTCATCGACCGGGTCGGGCTGCCCGCCGTGGCCGAAGCGTGGCGGCTCGCCGGGGCCCGGCACAGCGTCACCGGCCGGGGCATCGAGGACGCCGCCGCCCGGGAGGCGGGCATCACCAACCTGGTCACCCCCGCCGACCTGGCGGCGCTGCTCGGCGGGCTGGCTGCCGGTGTCGAGCACCCCGGCCCCCTGGCCTCCCCGGCGGCCTGCGCCGCCATGCTGGACGTGCTGCTGGCCCAGCGGCACCGGGAGGATCTCGCCGCCGGGCTGCCCGACGGCACCCGGATCGCCCACAAGAACGGCTGGGTACGCGGGGTGCGGCACGGTGCCGGGGTGGTCCTGCCCGACGACGCCCCGGCGTACGTGATCGCCGTCTGCACCACCACCGACCTGGCCGCCGCGCCCGACGACGACCTCGACGACGCCTGCCGACTGGTCGCGGAGATCTCGGCGACGGCCTGGGCGGCCCGGCACGACCTGGCCGGCTGACCGGCCACCGACCGACCCCGGCCCCACCTGCCGGCGACCGACCCCGGTCCACCGCCGGGCCGCACCGTCAGTCCAACAGGTGCGTCCGTAGGGCGGCACGGACCTCGGGGGTCACCCCCAGGCCGTCGACCAGGTACGCGTCGAACGACCCGTGCACCCGGCGCACCTCGTCGTACGCCGCGTCCAGATACTCGGGGCGGACCCCCAGCACCGCCTGCGCCGTCTCCGGGTCCAGCTCCGGCCGTCGGCGCAGCATCGCCGCCGACGCCGCCGCCCGCAGCTCCACCGTCAGGTCGTTGTGCCGCAGGTAGTCGGCCCGCACCGTCTCCTCGTCGACGCCGAGGGCGGTGAGCAGCACCACCGCCAGCCACCCGGTGCGGTCCTTGCCGGCCGAGCAGTGGAACAGCAACGGCAGGTGGGCCGGGTCGGCCGCCAACCGGACCGCGCGGGCGAAGCCCTCCCGGGCCGCCGCGCCGCGGACGAACCAGCGGTAGACCTCCGCCATCGCCGCCGCCGCGCCCCGCCGGGCCTGCTCCTCGTAGCCGGTGAGGTCATGGCCGTGCAGCACCGCCGAGAGGTAGCTGAACCCGGGGTGCGCCGGGTCGAGCACCGGCAGCCGGACCAGGAACGGGTCACCGACCAGCCGGTTCGGCGGGGCGAGCACGGTCTCGGAGTCGTCGCGCAGGTCCACGACGCAGGCCGGGGCGAGCCGGCCCAGCACCGTCAGGTCTGCCTCGGTCAACCGACCCAGCGCCGCGGTCCGGATCAGCCGGCCGACGCGTACCCGCCGCCCCTCCGTGGTGGGTAGTCCGCCCAGGTCACGGGCGTTCGGTGCGCCCACCAGCTCCCAGTCCCGCACGCTCATCGATCTCCCTCTCCGGCGACATGGTGCGTATAGGGTGCCGCACATGACGATCGCCGCGGTACGCACCCACCGGCTGTCCGCGCCCCTGCACACCCCGTTCGTCACCGCGCTGCGCCGGACCACCACGGTGGAGACCCTGGTGGTGGAGGTGACCGACGACGACGGGCGGTCCGGTTACGGGGAGGCGCCACAGGTGTGGCAGGTCACCGGGGCGTCGGTGGCCGGCGCGGAGGCGTGCGTACGCACCGTGCTCGGCCCGGCGGTGGTGGGGCGGGACGCCGATGACGTGCTGGCCCGCTGCGCCGAGATGGCGGCGACGGTGGCCGGCAACGAGGCGGCCCGGTCCGCGCTGGACGTGGCCCTGCACGACCTGGCGGCGCGGCGGCTCGGCGTACCACTGGTCCGGTTGCTCGGCGGCACGGCGCTGCGGGTACCGACGGACGTCACGCTGGCCGCCGGGGACGGCGCGGAGCTGGCGACGGCCGCCCGGCAGCGGCAGGTCGAGGGCTTCGACGTGCTGAAGCTGAAGGTCGGCACGGACGCGGCGGGCGATCTGGACCGGGTCCGCGCGGTCCGGGCGGCCGTCGGCCCGCAGGTGCGGATCCGGCTGGACGCCAACCAGGGATGGACGCCGCGCGAGGCGGTCCGGGTGATCCGGGGCGTCGAGGACGCCGGGCTCGACGTGGAGCTGGTCGAGCAGCCGGTCGCCCGGTGGGACTTGGACGGCATGGCCTGGGTCGGCGACCGGGTGAGCGTGCCGATCCTGGCCGACGAGGCGGTGTTCGGGGTACGGGACCTGGTCGAGGTGATCCGGCGGCGGGCCGCCGACCTGGTCAACGTCAAGCTCGCCAAGTGCGGCGGGCTGAGGCCCGCGCGGACCCTGCTGGAGCTGGCCCGGGCGCACGGGATGGGCACCCTCGTCGGGTCCATGATGGAGAGTGAGGTCGGCGTCGGCGCGGCGGCCAGCCTGGCCGCCGCGTACCGGACCAGCGCGGTGTCCGACCTGGACGCCGCCTGGTGGCTGGCCCGGTCACCGGTGCGCGGGGGGCTGCGGTACGAGGGCGCCACGGTGGTGCTGCCGGACGCCCCGGGGCTCGGCATCACCTCGGTGACCGAAACAAAAGTTCAACGTCAAGGTTGATGATCGCAGTTTTCTTTCCTATCGTCCGATGAGGGCACCGACACGTGAGCCGGAGGTCGACGTGGAGTTGGAGCCGGGTCGCGAGGCCCTCGTACGAGTGGCCGTCGCCACCCTGTGGACCGACCCCGGCGCGACCCGGCCGGTCGACCGGCCGGCCCTGGCGGTACCGTCCGACACCGACGGCTGGATCACCGGGATGGACGCCACCCAACGGGTCGGCGACTGCGTGCTCAGCCAACTACTGCTCGGCGAACGGGTCTTGGTGACCGCGCTGCACCCCGACGGCTGGGCCGAGGTGGTCGCGGTGGAACAGGCCGCCCCCCGACGCGACCCGCGCGGCTATCCCGGTTGGCTGCCCGCCGCGCAACTCGCCCCGGCCACCCCGCACGGGGACCCGCCCGACCCACTGGTCGTCGATGCCGTCAGCACCGGCCTGCGCGCCACCCCGGACGGTCCGGTGACCCTGTCCGGGGTGGTCCTCGGCACCCGGCTCCGGCCCGTGGGCCCCGCCGTCGACGGGTGGCGACCGGTCCGGGTGCCCGGTCGACCCGATCCACTGTGGGTGCCCGAGGCCGACGTCACCGACCTGCCCGCCGGCGCACCGACGGCCGACGACGTGCTCGCCGTGGCCGCCCGGCTACGGGACGTCGCGTACGTCTGGGGTGGGCTATCCGGGCACGGGATCGACTGTTCCGGCCTGGTGCACCTGGTCTGGCGGCGATTCGGCGTGACACTACCCCGCGACGCGGACGACCAGGCGGCGGCCACCACTCCGGTGCCGACCGGCGAGGAACGCCCCGGCGACCTCTACTTCTTTGCCCGACCCGGGCGGGGAGTCCACCACGTCGGCCTGGTGACCGCCGGCAGCGGGCCACGGATGCTGCACGCCTGCTACCGGCAGCGGCGGGTGCTGGCGGAGCCACTGGCGCCCGACCGGGTCGCCACCCTGGTCGGCGCGCACCGGGTCTGACCGGGGAATGGGCGTCACCGGCAGTGCGGTGACGCCCATCGTGGCCACTACGGTCAGCGGTGGGCCTCCACCAGCTCGCGGCGGCGGTCCCGGGACGACTTGACCAGGCTGGCCACCGTCGCCACGGCGAGGCAGCCGAGGATGACGGTCAACGACAGCCAGATCGGGATGTGCGGCGCCCAGCCGATCGGCTCACCGTCGTTGAGGAACGGCAGGTTGTTGTCGGCCAACGCCTCCAGCACCAGCTTGACGCCGATGAAGCCGAGCACCACCGCCAGGCCGTAACTCAGGTAGATCAGCCGGTCGAGCAGCCCACCGACCAGGAAGTAGAGCTGCCGCAGGCCCATCAACGCGAAGACGTTCGCGGTGAAGACCAGATAGGGCTCCTGGGTGATCCCGAAGATCGCCGGAATCGAGTCCAGCGCGAAGATCAGGTCGGTGGTGCCGATCGCGATCATCACCACCAGCATCGGGGTGAACAGCCGCCGGCCGGCCTGGTGGGTGGTGAGCTTCGCGCCGTCGTAGTCCCGCGAGATCGGCAGTGCCTTGCGGCTCCACCGGATCAGCAGGTTCTCCTTGAACTCGTCCTCCTCCGGCTCACCCTGGCGGGCCAGGTTGATCGCCGTGTAGATCAGGAACGCGCCGAAGATGTAGAACACCCAGGAGAACTGGGCGAGCAGCGCCGCTCCGGCGGCGATGAAGCCGCCCCGCATGACCAGTGCCAGCACGATGCCGACGAGCAGCACCTTCTGCTGATATTTCCGGGGCACCCCGAACCGGGCCATGATGATCACGAAGACGAAGAGGTTGTCCACCGAGAGGCTGTACTCGGTGAGCCAACCGGTGTAGAACTGGCCGGCCACATTGCCGCCCGCGGTGACCCACAGCCCGACCCCGAAGAGCAGCGCCAGGCCGACGTAGAAGCTGACCCAGAGGCTCGACTCGCGGACACTCGGCTCGTGCGGCCGGCGACCGATGATGAAGAGGTCGACGAGGAGCACAGCCGTCAGTGCGACGAGGGTTCCCGCCCACACCATTCCGGACACGTTCAAATCCATCCTCCGACAGACACGCGGCGTCGGGGCACACCGTACGCCGCGTGACGGCGGGGTGGGCGACGACGCACACACTGGTGACTGACGGAGGTCTCTTCCGCCAGTGACCCGCGAACGGGGCACTGACCGGCGGAGCCGGGTCGATTGTCGGGGTGACGCTCGACCGTGCTGACGACTCCGTCGCGAGGGAATACTCCCCTCCTCGGCCGCCATTGTTCACCATCGAGGGCCACCGGCGCATCTCCTGCGGCATGCATTGCCGGCAGCATCACGTTCCGACTCCGGTCGCCGCGTCCCGTCAGCGTTGCGGCGGGCCGCACCTCGGCTCTTTCCCGGAGTTGATATCGCAGGTGAAGGCCGATCGTATTGGGCGGCCGGCGCGGTAGCGCGTGGCACACCCGCTAAGGCATCCTAGGAGGCTAGGTGTAGTCGGGCGCGAAGGTCGGCCCCGCCCCGGTGGCGGAGCAGCGCCGCGTGGCACGCTGTCAGCATGGTGCTTGAGGTCGCGCTCATCGACGTACTGCCCGGACACGAGGACGGGTTCGCCGCCGCCTACGCGGAGGCGCACGCCATCATCATCGCCGCCGAGGGATGCCGATCGGTCCGGATGACCCGGGGCATCGAATCCCCCTCCCGGTTCGTGCTCCTGGTGGAGTGGGACTCGGTGCAGGCGCACGAGGAGAACTTCCGGGCCACCGAGGCGTTCGGCAGGTGGCGGGCGCTGATCGGCCCGCACTTCGCCGGCCCGCCCCGGGTCGAGCACTTCGTCGACGTCCCGGCCTGAGTCGGGCGGTCGCGATCGGGCCGGCTCCGCGGCGGCAAGAATCTACCCTGGTCGATCCGGATCGATCCGAATCTGTCGTACCTCCGGGTTATCGTGCGGCGCACGCGCGGCACACCGGCCCCGACGCGTTCGGGGGCGCCGGGTCCGGTGGTCGCGCGGCGAACCCCCATGCGCGGCAAACCCACCGTGACCGCAGGGCCGGCGGGCGAGCCCGGGGTCGTGCGACGCCGGTGGCTGTTCCGCGCGGCTGCTCCGGGCGGCGGCGTGGAACTAATCCGTGGCGTCCGGCGTGCCGGGTCCGGTTGACTGGCCCGCATGACCGCACGGGTGTTCCTGGTGACCGGGGTGAGCCGACGGGTCGGCATCGGCGCGGCGGTCGCCCGTATCCTCGCCGCCGACGGGCATCGGCTGATCCTCACCGGCCTGCCCGGCTACGACGACGCCCAGCCCTACGGCGGCGACACGGACGGCGTGCCGGCGCTGCTGGCCGAGCTGGGCGAGGCCGCCGGCCACGTCACCGCCGACCTGCTCGACCCGGCCACCCCGGCGGCCCTGGTCGCCGAGGCGGTACGCCGGCACGGCCGGCTCGACGCCGTGGTGGCGGCCCACGCCTACTCCACCCGCACCCGCCTGGGCGAGCTGGACGCCATCGAGATCGACCGGCATCTGCTGGTGAACGTCCGGGCCACCCTGCTGCTGGCCGACGCCTTCGCCACCGCCTTCACCGCCGGGGCGGGCGGCCGGCTGGTGTTCTTCTCCAGCGGCCAACGCCTCGGCCCGATGCCCGACGAGCTGGCCTACGCGGCCGGCAAGGCCGCCCTGGAGAACCTCACCGCGCAGCTCGCGCCACTGCTGATGGCCCGGGGGATCACCGTCAACTGCCTCAATCCCGGACCGACCGACACCGGCTACGCCCCACCGGACGCGCACGCCGCCGTGGCGGCGCGCTTTCCGGCCGGCCGCTGGGGCACCCCGCAGGAGGCGGCCCGACTGGTGCGTTTCCTCTGTTCACGGGAGGCGGACTGGATCACCGGCCAGGTCATCGACTCCGAGGGTGGCTTCCACCGCTACGGGTGAGCCCGGACCGGCCGCCCGCCTGCTGGTCTCCGGCGTCCCGGGCCCGCTGCCGTCGGCGCCTTCGGCTGCCGCTCCCCCACCGTGGACGGTCCCCCCGCCATCGCCAGGACCGACGGCGGTGCCTGTGGGTGGACCGACGACGAGACCGGCGGCCCTGCGGCCGAGCAGATCCACCGTCTCCGCCGCGCTGAGCGCGGCGGCGGAGAGCCAGCCGGTCATCCGGTCGTAGCGACCGACGTCGACGTCGGAGGCCAGCCGCACGTCGGTGGTCAGCGCCTCCAGCATCACCGTGCGCGGATCGGCCGGGTCAGGAAACGAGTAACACGAGAAGGCGGTCAACGGGTACGCCCCACCGCGCGGCACCGCCGTCCTCGGCACCATCCGGATGGTCACGTGCGGCAGCTCGGCAAACGCCAGCAACTGGTCCAACTGCTCATGCCAGACCTCGGCGGGCAGGCCGGCCGGATCACAGGCCCGCTCGTCGAGCAACGCGGTGTACCGCGGCGGATCGGGACGGCGCAACACCCCCTGCCGGGTGAGCCGGGCCCGCAGGTCGGCCTCGACGTCGACGTCCGGGTGCAGCAGCCGGCCGGCCGTGATCCGCAACCGCGCGTAGCCGGGTGCCTGGAGCAGGCCGGGCAGCACCGTCGGCTGGTATTCCACGATGGTCGCCGCCCCCGCCTCCAACTCGGCGTAGGTGCGCTGCCGCTCGCTCATCTCGCCGAGCGCCTTCCACCAGCCGCGACCGGTCGCCGCGTCCCGGGCGATGACGATCAGCGCCTCGCGCTGCGGCGACGGCACCTCGTAGATGTCCAGCAGATCGAGCACGTCGGCCAGATCGGGCCGACTCTGCCCCAACTCGATGCGGGACAGCTTGGACGTGGAGGCCCAGCCCAGCCGGGCACAGACCTGTTCCAGCGTCAGCGCCTCCCGTCTGCGCAACTGGCGCAGCTCGGCGCCGAGCCTCGCGCGTCGAATGACAGGACTCGATGACAATGGCATCCCGGCCTCCCCACGAGGGAGGGTACGCAGGATCATCACCCAGGGCAACACATTGCTTGCTCACCGCAACATTTTTCTGAGCCTGATTCGGATGCCGCCGGTGGCGCGTCGGGCCGTTTCGCCCGCCCGCCCGGCGCTTCCGCCGGCACCGCTCCGGGGCGGGTCAGGGCCGGTAGGTGCCGAACGACCAGACGTAGCCGGCGAGGTCCCGCGCCGCGTAGTCGCGGGAACCGTAGTCGGTGTCGAACGGGCCTCGGATGATCTCCGCCCCGGCGGCCCGCGCGCGGTCGTGGTGGGCGTCCAGGTCGTCGACCGCCACGTAGACAGCGTAGGCGTCATCGGCGGGCCGATCCGGTTCGCCCCGGCCCGTGCCGAGCATGATGATGCCGTCGCCGAGCGCCAGTTCGGCGTGCGCCACCGCCCCGTCCGGGCCGTCGTGCACCGCGTGGACCCGGAACCCGAACGCGGCGCAGAGCCAGTCGATCGCCGCCCGGGCGTCGGGATACCGGAAGGTCGGGTAGATGTTCGTCATGCGTCGAGTGTGCCGCCCCGGACTCAGCCCGGATTGGACGAATGGGAACCGGGCCGGCCCAGCGCCGCCGGGGTCGCCCCGGTGAACTCCCGGAACTCCCGGATCAGGTGCGCCTGGTCGTAGTACCCCCCACGCACCGCCAGCTCGGCCCAGTTGCCCACCGGCTCGGCCCCGCCGTTCGACGGCTCGGGACGATCCGGCCCGACGGGCGTGCCGGGCATCGGTGAGCTGGTCGACCGGCACCTCCCGGTTGGCCAGCTCACCGAGGGGCACCCCGAGAATCCGGCGAGCTGCCGGCGGGGTGAGCAGCAACTCCACCCCGGCCCCGGCACCCACCGTCGAGGTCGTGCAGTAGCCGTCGTACGGCCCCGCCACGAACGAGTCCACCCGGTAGGCGCTGTGTGCCGCCGAGCGCGGGTTCAGCACGTCGAGCGGGGCGCCCCACCCGAGGATGAGGACCACGAAGGCACCGGCCGCCTCGTGCCGGACCAGTGGCGGCGGTGTCCCCCGCCCGGATGCCACACCCCCGGCATGCCCTCCCGGTAGCCGAGGTAACGGCCCACGAAGGGGCGCAGCCCGCCGGCCGGCGTCCCGACGCACACCTCGTCCAGCACCGGATCGCCCGTCACTTCACCCCGGCGGCGTCCATCCCGCGCAGTTCCTTCTTCAGGTCGGAGACCTCGTCCCGGATCCGCGCCGCCAGCTCGAACTGCAATTCCCGGGCGGCGGCGAGCATCTGGTCGTTGAGTTCCTGGATCAGCTGCGCCAGGTCGGCGCGCGCCATCCCCTCCCGGGAGGGCGTCCCGGCGGTGGTCCGACTGCGACTGCGGGTCTCCTTGACCGGCGCCTTGCCCCGGGAGAGCTGCCGGGCGGCCCCGCCGATCCGGGAACTCTCGGTGTCCTCCGCCTCGCGGTAGATGTCGTCGAGGATGTCGTGGATCTTCTTGCGCAGCGGCTCGGGGCTGATCCCGTGCGCCTCGTTGTGCGCGATCTGCTTGGCCCGACGACGGTTGGTCTCGTCGATCGCCAACGCCATCGACGGGGTGATCTTGTCGGCGTACATGTGCACCTGGCCGGAGACGTTACGGGCGGCCCGGCCGATGGTCTGGATCAGCGACCGGCCACTGCGCAGGAAGCCTTCCTTGTCGGCGTCCAGGATCGCCACCAGGGAGACCTCGGGCAGGTCGAGACCCTCCCGGAGCAGGTTGATGCCGACCAGCACGTCGTAGTCGCCCTTGCGCAGCTCGCGCAACAGCTCCACCCGGCGCAGGGTGTCGACCTCGGAGTGCAGGTAACGCACCCGGATGCCGTTCTCCAGGAGGTAGTCCGACAGGTCCTCGGCCATCTTCTTGGTCAGCGTGGTGACCAGCACCCGCTCGTCCCGCTCGGTCCGCAGTTTGATCTCGTGCATCAGGTCGTCGATCTGGCCCTTGGTCGGCTTGATCACGACTTCCGGATCGACCAGGCCGGTGGGGCGGATGACCTGCTCGACGAACTCGCCCTGGGCCTGTTCCATCTCCCAGGTGCCCGGGGTGGCCGACAGGTAGACCAGCTGGCCGACCCGCTCCAGGAACTCGTCGAAGCGCAGCGGACGGTTGTCGGCGGCGCTGGGCAGCCGGAAACCGTGGTCGATCAGCATCCGCTTACGCGAGGCGTCGCCCTCGAACATGCCGCCGATCTGCGGGATGGTGACGTGCGACTCGTCGACCACGGTGAGGAAGTCGTCCGGGAAGTAGTCGAGCAGGCAGTGCGGCGGGCTGCCGGGCAGCCGGCCGTCGATGTGCATGGAGTAGTTCTCGATGCCGGAGCAGAAACCGACCTGACGCATCATCTCCAGGTCGTAGGTGGTGCGCATCCGCAGCCGCTGTGCCTCCAGCAGCTTGCCCTGCCGTTCCAGCTCGGCCAGCCGCTCCCCCAGCTCGGCCTCGATGTCCCGGGTGGCCCGCTCCATCCGCTCCGGACCGGCCGCGTAGTGCGTGGCCGGGAAGATCAACAGGTGGTCGACCTCCTTGACCACGTCGCCGGTGAGCGGGTTGAGGTAGTAGAGCTTCTCCACCTCGTCACCGAACAGCTCGATCCGGACCGCCAGCTCCTCGTACGCCGGGATGATCTCCAGGGTGTCGCCCCGGACCCGGAAGGTGCCCCGCTGGAAGGCCATGTCGTTGCGGGTGTACTGGATGTCGACCAGCCGGCGCAGCAGCTGGTCGCGGTCCAGCTCCTGCCCGATGGTGACCCGGACGGCCCGGTCGAGGTATTCCTCGGGGGTGCCCAGACCGTAGATGGCCGAGACGGTCGCCACCACGATCGTGTCGCGGCGGGTGAGCAGCGACATGGTCGCCTTGTGCCGCAGCCGCTCGACCTCCTCGTTGATCGAGGAGTCCTTCTCGATGTAGGTGTCGGTCTGCGGGATGTAGGCCTCGGGCTGGTAGTAGTCGTAGTAGGAGACGAAATACTCCACCGAGTTGTGCGGGAGCAGCTCGCTGAACTCCTTGGCCAACTGGGCGCAGAGCGTCTTGTTGGGGGCGAGCACCAGGGTCGGCCGTTGCAGCCGCTCGACCAACCACGCCGTGGTGGCGCTCTTGCCGGTGCCGGTGGCGCCGAGCAGCACGGTGTTACGGTCGCCACGCCGGACCCGACGCTCAAGTTCATCGATGGCGGCCGGCTGGTCGCCGGCCGGCTGGAAGTCACTGACGACCTGGAAGCGACCGTCGAGCCGAGGAATGTCGAGCGCCATGGCATCCACGGTACGCCGCAGGTCCGACACTCCACCGCGACCGCCGCCAGCCGGTGATCACCTTCGATATTGCCATTGTGGCCCACATCTCAGAGGGCTAGCCTGGACACCGTAGGCCGCTCGCGGCGGCCGACCGCGGCGGTGGCCGGGCCTCGACAGGCTCCCACCGCCCGGCACCTGGGGTCGCAGCACCCGGACATCACCGGCGTGCGCATCCCGCGTGGTCGCGCCCCTGGCGCAGACCGGCCGCCGCGAGCGCCCCTGCCTGTCCGGCCAGCCCGCCACCCCCGGACCGGCACCCCGGCGTCACCCCGCCCCGGGCCGGCCCGTTCACCACACGTGGAGACCTCGTCCGACCGGCCCCGACACCTACCCGGCACCGGCCCGGGCCGGCGACGCGCCGGACGGCAGCACCGCACGGCCCGCCGGTCGGTCACCGTCGTCGCACCCACGGCCGAGGAGAGCGCCCCCGGCCGGCGACGTACCACCATGGTCGTCCTGGGCGTGGTCGCCGCCACGTCCGCCGCCGCCCTGGTGGCCGGCCTGCCCAGTTGGTCGCCCGCACCGCCCGCACCGGCCCGCGCACTGACCGCCGACGAGGCCGAGCGGCTGGCCGCCGTCCGGGTCAGCACCTACCGGGACGTCCGGGCCGGGGTACGGGTGGCCGTCGGCACCGGGGCCGGCCGCACCGACCTGGTCGGCTGGGTCGACTGGTCCCGTCCGCTGGCCTACCTCGACGTCGGCGGACCGGGCGCCGGGCAGGATCGGGGCCTGGTGCAGGCCACCCCGTCGGTCCTGGTGCAGCGGCCCGATCCCCGCGCGATCGTGACCCCGGCCCGGCCACCGCTGGTGCCCCCCGGTGACCGCTGGCGGCTGCGGAACCCGCCGTCCGGGCGGGGTCTGGCCGGTGCGCTCGACGTCCTCTTCGCGCTCGCCGCCGACCGGGCCGAACCGGCCGAGCCACTGCACGCCGGCGGCGGACGGTGGCTCGGCCGGGACACCGTCGGCGGCGACCCGGTGGACGTCCTCCAGGCGGCGCTGCGGCCGACCGGACCGACCGGCCGACCGGCCGGGCCGACCACCGCACCGACCGGCCACCCGGTGGCCGGGGACGCGGACCCCCGCTGGTGGGTGGACCGGGATGCCCGGCTGCGTCGCTGGGCGGGCCGACTCGCCGACGGCACCCCGATCACCGTCGAGCTGGACCGGGTCGACCGGCCGACGCCGTGGCCGGTCGACGCGCTCGGTGGCCGGCCGGGACTGCCCCGGGCCCTCACCGACGAGGAGGCCGCCCGGCTGGGCCGGCTGGCCACCCGGCTGCGTGCCGGCACCGGGGCTGCGGTCACCGTGACCGCCCCGCTCGGCAGCGCCGCCAACCTGCGGGGTGCCGGCTGGCTCAGCTGGTCCGCCGGTGTCGCGTACCTGTCGGTCGCCGAACTGGACACCCTCGGCCGTCGGACGCTGCTGCGTCGGGACCGGTCCGGCTTCGCCCGGACGGACGTACCGGTCGGGCCGGGCACCACCGCCCCCGCTCCGCCGGTGCCGCCACCGGCCGGGACCGGTTGGCGGACCGGCAGTCAGCCGGCCGACCAGCTGGACGTGCTGGTCGACGCGGCGGTGCGGGCCGGTGGTCAGCTCCCGGGTGTCGGCGCCGCCGTCCGGGTCCGGGGCGACCGGCGGGCCAACCGAGCGGTGGACGTGTTCGAGGTACGCCAGCAGAGCCTGCGCCTGCGGTACTGGCTGGACCGGGCCGGTTTCCTGCGCCGGCTGGAACTGCGCACCCCCGCTGGCCTGTGGGCGCAGCTGGACCTGAGCCCCGGTCCGCTGCCGGCGGGAATCGTCCCGCCTCGCCGCGAGGCACCGTCGACGTCACGACCCCATTGACGTCACGACCCCCATTGACGTCACGGCCACATCGACGTCACGGCCCGGCTGACGTCAACGGGGTCCGCTGGCGTCACGGCCGGGCCGGGGCGGGGTGGGTGTGCTGCGGTCAGGGACACCAGCCGGTCTGCGCCGCCCAGGCCTCCGCCCGCAGCCGCTCCTCGGCGAACCACGGGTCGTCGGCGGTGGCGTGCCCCGGGCCCTCCAGCGGCGCCGACGCCGCCAACTCCCGTTTCACCAGCAGGTACGCCGCCCGTTGATCGGGATCGGCACGCAGGTGGTCCCGCATCAGCAGGGCGTGCCGCCAACCGGGTGATCCGGCCACCCGCAGGTGCACCCGCACCGGCCGCCCAGGGTCGGCACCACCGTGCAGTCGCTTCTCCCCGCCGTCGCCGCCGGCCGGCCCGGGGCGGTCCCACCGGGCCTCGGGCACCCTCGGGAACCCGGCATCGGCGAGTCGCTGCGCCAACGCGCCGTCCGCCTCGGCCAGCGACGGGACGGTCACCTGCACGTCGATGACGTCCCGGCCGGCCAGCCCCGGGACAGCGGTCGAGCCGACATGGTCGATCCGCAGGTCGGCCGGGGCGAGCGCGTGCCGGATCCGGGCGGCGAGCCGGGCGTACTGCTGCGGCCACGTCGGGTCGGGCTCGGTCGACACCACCCACCCGTCCCGGACCGCCCGGTGTTCCCGCACGTTGCGCTCGTAGGGCAGCAGCCGGTCCCGCCAGAGCGCGTCCACGGCGGCGTGCAGTTCGTCGAGACCGCCGTCGTTGTCCAGGATCACATCGGCCGCCGCCCGGCGGCGGGCGTCGTCGGCCTGGGCGGCGATCCGCCGCTCGGCCTCCGCCCGGGTCATCCCCCGGTCCCGCGCCAACCGCGCCAACCGGGTGGCCACGGCCGTCTGCACCACCACCACCAGGTGGTACGACGGCGCAAGCCCCACCTCCACCAGCAGCGGTACGTCGTTGACCACCACCGCGTCAACGGGTGCCGCGGCGGACAACTCGGCGGACCGGGCCCGGACCCGGGGGTGGGTGATCTGCTCCAGCCGGCGACGGGCGGCCTCGTCAGCGAAGACCATCGCGCCCAGCGCCGCCCGGTCCAGCGCGCCGTCGGCGGTCAGCACCCGGTCGGAGAAGGCGACGACGATCTCGGCCAGCCCCGCACTGCCCGGCGCGACCACCTCCCGGGCGATCCGATCGGAGTCGACGATGACCGCACCCTGCCCGGCCAGCCGGGTCGCCACCGCGCTCTTGCCGGACCCGATGCCACCGGTCAACCCCACCCTCAGCACCGACCCAGTCAACCGGATCGGCTCCCGTTCCACCACACCGCCCCCGCCCCGTGGACCGCCCGCCCCGCGGCGTCGGCACGGAGTCGATCATGCCGCCGCGATGGAGCCCGGCGCGGGCGGAAACCGGAGCGGGCCGGAACAGGGGCGGGGGCAGGGAGCGCACGCAAGGAGCGGGGCAGGCGGGAACGGCGAGAGCCCCGTCCCCGATCCGCGTGCAGCGGACCGGAGGCGGGGCTCTTCGTCAGGGACGCTTCCCGACCGGCGGGGACGTCAGACGCCCTACCGGGTGGAAGCAGCCTCCAGGATCACTTGCCGCCGGCGAGCTTCTCCCGCAGCGCGGCGAGCGCCTCGTCGGTCGCCAGGGTGCCGGCCGGCTCCTCGGCCTGCCGGCTCGGGGTCGACGAACTGGTCGAGGTGGTGGTGGTGCCACCGGCGGCCACGGGCGGAGCCGGGTTGGCAGCGGCCTCGGCGTCGGCGGCCCGGGAGGTCTGCACCTGCTTGGTGTGGGCCTCCCAGCGCTGACGCGCCTCGGCGTACTGGTTCTCCCAGGTCTCGCGCTGCTTGTCGTACCCCTCGAGCCACTCGCCCGTCTCCGGGTCGAAGCCGTCCGGGTAGATGTAGTTGCCCTCGGTGTCGTACGTCGCGGCCATGCCGTAGAGGGTCGGGTCGAAGTGCTCCTCGCCCTCGACGAAGCCCTCGTTGGCCTGCTTGAGCGACAGCGAGATCCGGCGGCGCTCCAGGTCGATGTCGATGACCTTGACCATGACCTCGGAACCGACCTGCACGACCTGCTCCGGGATCTCCACGTGGCGCTCGGCCAGCTCGGAGATGTGGACCAGGCCCTCGATGCCGTCGTCCACCCGGACGAAGGCACCGAACGGGACGAGCTTGGTGACCTTACCCGGCACGATCTGCTGGATCGCGTGGGTGCGGGCGAACTGCCGCCACGGGTCCTCCTGGGTCGCCTTCAGCGACAGCGAGACCCGCTCGCGGTCCAGGTCGACGTCCAGGACCTCGACCTCAACCTCCTGGCCCACCTCGACGACCTCGGACGGGTGGTCGATGTGCTTCCAGGACAGCTCGGAGACGTGCACCAGGCCGTCCACGCCGCCCAGGTCGACGAACGCGCCGAAGTTGACGATCGACGAGACGACGCCCTTGCGGACCTGCCCCTTCTGGAGCTTGTTGAGGAACTCGGTGCGCACCTCGGACTGCGTCTGCTCCAGCCAGGCCCGGCGGGACAGGACCACGTTGTTGCGGTTCTTGTCCAGCTCGATGATCTTGGCTTCGAGCTCGCGGCCCACGTACGGCTGCAGGTCACGCACCCGCCGCATCTCGACCAGGGAGGCGGGCAGGAAGCCGCGCAGCCCGATGTCGAGGATGAGGCCACCCTTGACCACCTCGATGACCGAACCGCGGACGACGCCGTCCTCGTCCTTGATCTTCTCGATCGTGCCCCAGGCCCGCTCGTACTGCGCCCGCTTCTTGGAGAGGATCAGACGCCCCTCCTTGTCCTCCTTCTGGAGGACCAGGGCCTCGATGTGGTCACCGACCGAGACGACCTCGGCGGGGTCCACGTCGTGCTTGATCGACAACTCCCGCGAGGGGATGACACCCTCGGTCTTGTAGCCGATGTCGAGCAGGACCTCGTCCCGATCGACCTTGACGACGGTGCCTTCGACAATGTCGCCGTCATTGAAGTACTTGATGGTCTCGTCGATCGCGGCGAGGAAAGCCTCCTCGGAACCGAGATCGTCGTGGGTGACCCGGGTGGCGCTCGAGGGGGCCTCGATGCTGCTCGTCATGTGGGCGGTTGCTCCGGTCGGATGGGTTGTCACAGCAGGCGTGGTGTCGCAGTGACCCGTTCGCGCCAGCGGATCCGCCACCGGGCCCACCTAACGATCACCAAGAGAAGATCATTGGTGCTCCGGTGACCGCGCACCTGCTCCCTGCCGAGGTACACGATCCACGAGCGCATCGTCTAGCCTACCCGCTGCATTACCACAGCGTGCAAGCCCTCCCGGGTCCTCGCGACCCCACCAGCTGCGAAAGCGGAGATTTCGGTGGAAAAGCGCCTCCGGTGTCTCATCCGTCACATCCGCCCCACGGGACCGACAGCGTACGGCGGTCCGGCACGCCGCGCACGCCGGGGTCCGGCGGGCGGTACCACCTCAGGGCCTAGCGTGAGCGGGTGGACGACGACGAGCGGGTGCTCCGGCGCCGGGTGGGCGACACCGAGGCACGACGGGCCAACCGCGGCTGGTGGGACGCCGATGCCGACGACTACCAGGCCGAGCACGGCGCGTTCCTGGGCGAGGTGGACTTCCGCTGGTGCCCGGAGGGGCTGCGCGAGTCCGAGGCGCGGCTGCTCGGCGACGTGGCCGGGCGGCGGGTCCTGGAGGTCGGCTGCGGAGCGGCGTCCTGCGCCCGCTGGCTGGCCACCCAGGGGGCGAGCCCGGTCGCCTTCGACCTCTCCGCCGGAATGCTGCGGCACGCCGCCCGCGCCGCCGGCACCACCGGGGTACGCGTGCCGCTGGTGCAGGCCGACGCGCTGGCCCTGCCGTTCGCCGAGGCATCCTTCGACATCGCCTGCACGGCCTTCGGCGCGATCCCGTTCGTCGACGACTCGGCCGCCCTGATGGCCGAGGTGCACCGGGTGCTGCGCCCCGGCGGGCGCTGGGTCTTCTCGGTGACCCACCCGATGCGCTGGGTCTTCCTGGACGACCCCGGTGAGGGCGGGCTGACCGCCGTGCACTCGTACTTCGACCGCTCGCCCTACGTGGAACAGGACGAACGGGGGGTGGCCAGCTACGTCGAGCAGCACCGGACGCTCGGTGACCGGATCCGCGAGCTGATCGACGCGGGCTTCCGCCTGCTGGACCTGGTGGAGCCGGAGTGGCCGGCCGGACACCGGGAGACGTGGGGGCAGTGGAGCCCGCTGCGCGGACGACTCTTCCCCGGCACCGCCATCTTCGTCACCGAGAAGCCCGCCGGCAGCTACCCGGCCGGTGCTACGCATCGCTCCGGACGGGCAGGCACGGCGTCGGAGTCGGGCTGAGCGCCACCACCGGCCGCCGGCCGAGCGGGTCGAACCGTTCGACCGCAAGCTGCCGACCGCCGAGCCAGGCCCGGCGACGCACCACCCGGCCCGACCTGACCGTTTCGGTGGATCGCCGTCGGGTACGCGGCGGTCATGGCCGAGCAGAGGTGCCGCAGCCATCACGTCGGCCCCCGACGTCGTCCACTGGCCGGAGGCGGTGCGCGATGAGCCGGGCTGACGATCCGCAGCAGACCTACCGGGAGTTCACCGAGGCGGTCAACATGCGGCCCGGCGAGCTGTCCTCGTGGTTGCAGACGGCGGAGTCCAAGCGGGTCGGCTCGCACAAGGGTGGCCGGTCAGGTGGCGGCGAATCTGTCGGCCACTCGTCCGGTCGGCGGATCGTCGACCTGCTCCGCCGCAAGCGGGCCGAACTCTCCGCCGCCGACTACCAGCACATGCGCACGGTGACCGGGTACGTGCACCGGCACCTGGCGCAGCGACCCGCCGGCGACGTCCGGGACACGAAGTGGCGCTGGTCGCTGATGAACTGGGGACATGACCCGCTGCGATGACCGGCGCCGGTCGCCCCGAGCGAAGTCAGGCCGAGACGACGGGTGTCAGGCCAGGGCGGCGAAGTCGACGTCTTTCGCCTCGACCGTGCCGGCCGTGCGTCCCGGGGCCGTCTGGTGGGCCCAGTAGAGGTTGGTGTGCGCGACGACCTGCTCGGGCGGTGGAGCCCCCCACGCCGTCCGGTCCTGCGTGGTGTGGGCGTCGCCGACCAGCGTGGTGTCGTAGCCCCGGACGAACGCGCCGTGCAGCGTCGACCGGACGCATGCGTCGGTCTCCGCACCGGCCACCAGGAGCCGCCCGACCCCCAGCCCGGCCAGCACCGACTCCAGCGGGGTGTCCTCGAAGGAGTCGCCGTGGTGCTTCTCGACCAGCGGCTCGGCCTCGCCGGGGACCAACTCGGGGACGATCCGCCAGTCGTCGCCTCCCCGGACGAGTTGGGCGTCGGAGTGCTGCACCCAGATGACCGGCACCCCCTCGTGTCGGGCCCGCTGCACCAGTGCGCCCACGATGCCGACGACGTCGTCCCGCCGGTACGTCCCCGCGACGACGCCGTTCTGCACGTCGACGACGAGCAGCGCGGTGTGCGGCCGGTTGTGGAGTGTGGTCATGTCTCCCCCTGGTCCCGATCGAGCCGGTCAGAATGCCACTGGTCAGGTCGAATGCGCTGCCCAGCACGCTAGCCCGCCCCTCCGACAGACCACCCGCACGCCGCTCGTCCGTGGTGGAAGGCCGCCGACATGCCGACGGACCACGCCCCCGCCCACCCGTGGTGGACACCGTTGAGTGCCGACGGATGACGCACACCCCCGGCCCACCCGCGTGGACACCGCTGAGGGGCACCCCGAGCCCGGTCCACCCGCGTGGACACCGCTGAGGGGCACCCCGAGCCCGGTCCACAGCCGGATCAGCCGGCCACCCCGCCTGCGATGTGGTGTTCGTGCCGCTGATCCCGCCACCGCGTGCGGACCCCCGCGACGCGATCCACCTCCGGACATGGTTACCACCGCGAGCGATATACCGCTGGGGCATGAATATGACAGCGCGGCATAACGACTTCCGGAAGCACGTAGCCTCGGCCGACCCGCAACGGACAACAGGCGGAGGACACCCTCGTCCTGGTCAACACCCGGGCGCCGGCGTCGCGCCCCGGCCGACCCGCGACGGACAGCAGGCGGCGGGCACCACCGGGCCGAACCGCGAACCGGACCCGTCATTCCCCGAACAGCCGATCACCGGGCCAACCGGCGGCGATGGGCTACGGATCAACGGGCACTGGACCAACCAGCCCACCGGGCCGACCAGCCGACCAGCCCATCGGACCGACCAGTCCACCTCGGCCGCCGGGCCACCGGGCCACCGGGCCACCGGGCCACCGGGACTAATGGTCGGCGCTGTTCCAGTCCCGGCCTTCGCCGACGGAGACCTCCAGCGGCACCGACAGCGGGTACGCGGCACCCATCTCCTGTCGGACCAGCGCCTCCAACGCCTCCCGCTCATCGGGGGCGACCTCGAAGACCAACTCGTCGTGCACCTGGAGCAGCATCCGGGACCGCAGCCCGGCGTCGCGCAGCGCGGTGTCGACGCGCAGCATGGCGACCTTGATGATGTCGGCCGCCGAGCCCTGGATGGGGGCGTTGAGCGCCATCCGCTCGGCCATGTCCCGGCGCTGCCGGTTGTCGCTCACCAGGTCGGGCAGGTAGCGGCGGCGACCCAGGACGGTGGAGGTGTAGCCGTCCTGACGGGCCCGGGCCACCACCTCGTGCAGGTAGTCGCGCACCCCGCCGAAGCCGGCGAAGTAGTTGTCCATCAGCCCTCGGGCCTCCTCGGCGGTGATGCCGAGCTGCTGGGACAGGCCGAACGCGCTCAGCCCGTACGCCAGGCCGTAGTTCATCGCCTTGATCTTGCGGCGCTGGTCGGCGGTGACCTCGCCGACCGGGACCTCGAAGACCGAGGACGCGGTGGCGGCGTGGAAGTCGTGGCCGGAGTTGAACGCCTCGATCAGCGCCTCGTCCAGGGACAGGTGCGCCATGATCCGCATCTCGATCTGGCTGTAGTCGGCGGTGAGCAACGTCTGGTAGCCGTCGCCCACCACGAAGGCCCGGCGGATGCGCCGGCCCTCCTCCGTGCGGATCGGGATGTTCTGGAGATTCGGGTCGGTGGAGGAGAGCCGGCCGGTGGCCGCCACGGTCTGCTTGAACGTGGTGTGGATGCGGCCGTCGTCGGCGACCGACTTGAGCAGGCCGTCGACGGTGGTCTTGAGCTTCGCCACGTCCCGGTGCCGCAGCAGGTGCTCCAGCACCGGGTGCGGGTTCTGCGCGTACAGCCACTGGAGCGCGTCGGCGTCGGTGGTGTAGCCGGTCTTGATCTTCTTGGTCTTCGGTAGCCCCAGCTCCCCGAAGAGCAGCTCCTGGAGCTGCTTGGGCGAGCCCAGGTTGAACTCCCGCCCCACGGCGGCATACGCGCTCTGCGCGGCGGACTTCACCTCGCCCGCGAAGTGCGCCTCCAACTCCTGGAGATAGTCCAGGTCGGCGCCGATGCCGACGCGCTGCATCGCGGCGAGCACCTCGGACAGCGGCAGCTCCACCTCGGCCATCAACCGGGCGGACTGCTCGCCGTCGCGGGACAGCTCGGCGTCGATCGCGTCGGCCAGGTCGAGGGTGGCCCGCGCCTGGAGCATCAGGTTCTGCTCGGCCTCGCCGTCGTCACCGAGGCCGTCGAAGGTGAGCTGCCCGGTCTCCGGCACGTCGACCCGCAGCTCGCGGTGCAGATAGCGCAGCGCCAGATCGGTCAGGTCGTAGGAGCGCTGGTCGGGACGGGCCAGGTAGGCGGCGACCTCGGTGTCCCGGGCGACGCCGGCCAGGGACCAGCCACGTGCGGCGAACGCGAGCCGGGCGTGCTTGCTGTCGTGCAGCACCTTCGGCTGCTGCGGGTCGGCCAGCCAGCCGGCCAGGGCGCGTTCGTCGTCCTCGGCCAGCGTCGTCGGGTCGAGCCAAGCCGCCGGACCGGTGGCCAGCGCGAACGCCAGTGCCTCCAGCTGCGGCTCGTAACGCTCGCGGGGTTCCTTCGGCTTGGCCGGCGTCTTCACCGCCACGCCGACCTGGGTGCCGACCGGGGCGTGCGTGGCCAGCCAGCCGGTCAACGCGCCGGGCGCGGTGAGCACCTCGGCGGCCAGGTCGAAGCCCGCCTCGGCCTCCGGCTCCACCGCCTCCAGGTACTGGTAGAGCCGGTCGCGCAGAATGCGGAACTGGAGGGTGTCGAAGACTTGGTGCACGGCCTCCCGGTCCCAGCCCTGCCAGCGGGCGTCCTCGGGACGGATCGGCAGCTCCAGGTCGGAGACCAGGCAGTTGATCTCGTAGTTGCGGATCACGTCGGCGAGCCGCTCGCGCAGGCTGTCGCCGGCCTTGCCCTTGATCTCGTCGGCGTGGGCGATCACGCCCTCGACCCCGCCGTACGTGGTGATCCACTTGGCGGCCGTCTTGGGGCCGACGCCGGGGATGCCGGGCAGGTTGTCGCTGGTCTCGCCGACCAGCGCGGCCAGGTCGCGGTAGCGCTGCGGGCCCACGCCGTACTTCGCCTCGATCGCGGCCGGGTCCATCCGGGCCAGGTCGGAGACGCCCTTGCGGGGGTAGAGCACGGTCACGGTGTCGCCGACGAGCTGGAAGGCGTCCCGGTCGCCGGTGCTGATCAGCACCTGCATGCCCTGGTCGCGAGCCCGGCAGGCGAGGGTGGCGATGACGTCGTCGGCCTCGTAGCCCGGTTGCTCGACGACCGGGATGCGCAGCGCGTCGAGGACCTCCTTGACCAGGCTGACCTGACCCTTGAAGTCGGACGGGGTCTCGCTGCGGCCGGCCTTGTACTCCGCGTACTTCTCGGTGCGGAAGGAGTGCCGGGACACGTCGAAGGCGACCACGATGTGGGTCGGCTGCTCGTCGCGGAGCACGTTGATCAGCATCGAGGTGAAGCCGTAGACCGCGTTGGTCGGCTGCCCGGTCGTGGTGGAGAAGTTCTCCACCGGCAGAGCGAAGAACGCCCGGTATGCCAGGGAGTGTCCGTCGACGAGAAGCAGGCGCGGCGTCGTAGCTGTCACGGCAGCGACTCTAGTACGGCAGGCCGACAGTGCTTGCGCACCAGCACCGGGTCGCGGAACGACTGACCGCCCCGGACCGAACCAGCCCGGCGAACGCGCGACAACCCGCAGACCCCTCCCGCCCACCGAGTAGACCCTCGGCATCCCGCCCGGACGCAGAACAGCATATCGACAACCGCCTCCACCAGGTGTGCGAAATAGCGCCGGGCGAGAATGCCCTCAAGCCCGGACCGGAAAAGGACCACCGTTTGTTCGCCACGCTCCGCGACGCCCCCGATGGGTAACACCGCATCAGCGGCCGGGCCTCGACGTCGACCGCCAGCCGTGATGCACCGCCCCACCGACTTCACCGATGCCGTGACCAGCGGAAATCCGACTACGTGAACAGGATTGCCGCGCCCCGCACACCTCGTCACCGACTTCAAGGGTTGACAAGGATCTTCGATGCCAGCATCGCTGTGACAAGCAGATCCAGTGGAGGACACTTGTGCAGCGATTGAGTACGGCCACTGTTATCGCGACGGCAGGTGTCACACCTGCGGCAAGCCCGGCATTCGCCGGGGTCTGGGTGGCCAGCGGGCTGCAACAAGTCCTGTCCGACCGCCAGGCCACCGGCCACGGTCGCAAGCTGACCGGGCAGCACCAAACGTGCACCTGCACCGCTGAACGGGACAGCGTCGCCCCGCGGAACTTCTACCGGCTACGCGGGCACATGAACTGAAGCGGGCCCGGCAGAAATAGCGGCTGGCCTACACCCCACCTTCAACAGCATCGCCCTTCCTGCGTTGCGGGCAAACACAGGAAGGGCGATGCCACCATGCGCTGCCACGCTATTTCCGGAGCATACCGAATGGCGCGTCGAACGGTCGTGGCTCAACGCGTACCCATCTTCCGGTCAGCCGAACCATGAGGTGGCCGTCAACGCGCCGACCGGCTCGGGGAATACAGAAGCCTCGATAGGCAGGTCCGGAGAAGCCGAAAGGCAGCAGGCATGGGCGAAGAACAGCGAACCTGGAAGGGGAGACAACGGAGAGCCATGCGGAAAATTGCGAGAACCATTGCGATGTCGGCCTTGGCCACGGCCGGTACTTCCTGGGGCTTCATGAACTGATCCTGCTCACCTTCGCGCCGACTCGACGCCGGGGCCGGCGGCCGCCGCTCGGTGCACACGAACGAACCGGCCGGCGAGTGACTCGCCGGCCGGTTCGTTCGCGCCTGGTGCGGTCAGGACACGCCGAGGTACGCCTCCTTGACCGCCGGGTCGGTGAGCAGGTCCTGGCCGGACCCCTCCTTCACGATCCGGCCGGTCTCCAGCACGTAACCCCGGTGGGCCCTGGAGAGCGCCTGCTGGGCGTTCTGCTCCACCAACAGGATGGTGATGCCCTGCTGCTGGTTGATCTCCGTGATGATGTCGAAGATCTGTCGGATGACCATCGGCGCCAGACCCATCGACGGCTCGTCGAGCAGGAGCAGCTTCGGGCGGCTCATCAGCGCCCGACCGACGGCCAGCATCTGCTGCTCTCCGCCGGAGAGCGTGCCGCCGGCCTGCTTGCGCCGCTCGGCCAGCCGGGGAAAGAGGGTGAGCACCCGGTCCAGGTCGGCGGCGATGCCGGCGGAGTCCCGCCGGGTGTACGCCCCCATGTCCAGGTTCTCCATCACCGTCATGCCGGGGAAGATCTGCCGGCCCTCGGGCGACTGGCACAGTCCCCGGACCACCCGCAGGTCGGCCCGGAGCTTGCTGATGTCCTCGCCGTTGAAGGAGATCCGGCCCTGTGACAGGGTCCGGATACCGGAGATGGCCCGCATGGTGGTGGTCTTGCCCGCGCCATTTGCACCGATCAACGCCACCACCTCACCCTCGGTGACGGTCAGGCTGATGCCGTGCAGGGCCTCGATGCGCCCGTACGACACGCTTACGTTGTCCAGCTCAAGCAGCGCCATCGGCGGGCTCCCCCAGATACGCGGCGATCACCCGCGGGTCTCGACTGACTTCGGCTGGCGCACCCTCGGCGATCTTCCGGCCGAACTCCAGCACCACGATCCGGTCGGTGACCCCCATGACCAGGCGCATGTCGTGCTCGATCAGCAGCACGGTCAGCCCCATGTCACGGATCTTGCGGATCAGGGAGAGCAGGTCCTCCTTCTCTGCCGGGTTGAAGCCGGCGGCCGGCTCGTCCAGGCAGATCAGCTTCGGCTCGGTCGCGAGGGCCCGGGCGATCTCCAGCCGACGCTGATAGCCGTACGGCAGGTTGCGCGCCTCGTCGTTGGCCCGGTCGGCGATGCCGACGAACCGCAGCAGCTCCAGCGACTTCGCCTCGGCAGCCCGCTCCTCAAGGATGTGCCGGGACAACCCGAACGTCTTCGCGCAGGTCCGGCGGATCTCCTGCCAGGTCCGGACGATCCCGGACGTGGCGGTGACCTTCGGCAGCTCCTCCGGCTTCGGCTTGACCCGGTACAGCCGGAACAGCGCACCCGGCACGCTGGTCTTGTGCCGGGAGTCGGTCCCGACCATGACGTTCTCCAGCGCCGTCATCTCCGGGAAGAGCCGGATGTTCTGGAAGGTGCGGGAGATGCCCATCCGGCTGATCTGGTGCGGCTTGCGGCCGGTCACCTTCTCACCCTGGAAGCGAACCGCCCCGGAGGTGGGCCGGTAGACGCCGGTCATCACGTTGAAACTGGTGGTCTTACCCGCGCCGTTCGGACCGATGAGCCCGAGGATCTCTCCCTCGTAGATCTTGAAATTGATCTTGTCGAGGGCCACCACTCCACCGAAGCGGAGCGTGACCTCGTCGACCTCGAGCAGCACCGGCTTCGGGCCGGGCTGGGCCGGAATCTTCGGCGTCGTGGTGGTCATCTGGTCAGACATGAGCGGGCGCCTCCTCTGCAGCCGCCGCGCGATCCTTCAACTCACGGGCCCGCCGTCGGCTCGGGATGAGGCCCTGCGGACGCAGGATCATCACCAGCACCATGGCGAGACCGAAGGCCAGCCACCGGTAGTCGGCGACCTCCCGGAACCGCTCCGGTAGGTAGGCCAGCAACACCGCGCCGAGCGAGACACCGATCATGTTCCCCGATCCACCGACGACGACCATGGCGACGAAGAGGATGGAGAGGTTCGCGTTGAACTGGGTCGGGTCGATGAACGCGTTCCGGCTGCCGAAGAGGAACCCTGACAGGCCGCCCAGTGCCGCGCCGATGGCGAAGGCCCAGAGCTTGGCCTTGAACGGGTAGACCCCCATCACCGCCGCAGCGTCCTCGTCCTCACGCACCGCCAGCCAGGCCCTGCCCACCCGGCTGTGCTCCAGCCGGCGGACCAGGAAGACCATCAGCAGCACCATCGTGATCGCGAGCCAGTACCAGGGCTTCGCGTCGATCAGGCCGAAGACCTTGTTGTCCCCCGACGGCGGGCCCTCCGGGCCGGGGATGGCCGAGATGCCCTGCGGGCCGTTGGTCAGACCGGTCGCGTTGCGCGCCACGATCCGGATGATCTCGCCGAAGCCCAGCGTCACGATGGCCAGGTAGTCACCGCGCAGGCGCAGCGTCGGCCAGCCGAGCAGCACGCCGGAGATCAGCGTGAGCACGATGGCGAGAAGCAGGCAGACCGCCCAGGTCACCGCCCACGTCGGCGGCAGGTCGAACTCCTGCTGGATCCACTTGACCACCGGCGAGTTGACTGATCCGAAGAGCGCGACGCTGTAGGCGCCGATGGCGAAGAACCCGATGTAGCCCAGATCGAGCAGGCCGGCCAAGCCGACCACCACATTCAGGCCGATGGCGACCAGGACATAGATGGCGCAGACGAACAGCACGCCGGCCCAGTTGTTGCCGCCCGCGATGGAGTCGGTCCGCAGCCAGGTCAGGCCGGGGACGCCGAGCAGCGGCAGGTAGTACAGGAACGCCACCATGGCCAGGATCGCCGCAGCCTGCTGCCATTTCGGCAGCGCCCTGAACCGGTCACCCACGGAGGTCAGCAGGCTGACCCTCCGCCGGTCTGCGGAACGAATCTTGTCGATCATGCGCGGGCCCTCCCGAGCGACTCGCCCAACAGGCCGGTCGGGCGGAACATCAGCACCACGATCAGCACCACGAAGGCGATGACGTCCTCCCAGTTGGAGGCGAAGAGCGTCGCGCCGTAGACCTCGACGATGCCGAGGAAAAGGCCGCCCACCAGGGCACCCCGCAGGTTGCCGATGCCGCCGAGCACCGCGGCCGTGAAGGCCTTGAGACCGAGTACGAAGCCGATGCTGTTCTGGGTGAAGCCGAACCGCATGCTCCACAGCAGCGCGGCCGCACCGGCCATGATGCCACCGAGCATGAAGATCAACATGATCACGCGCTCCTGGTTGACGCCCATCAGCGCGGCGGTCTCCGGGTTCTGCGCCACCGCGCGCACGCCTCGGCCGTACCGGGTGCGGTTGATGAACCAGTCCAGGAGGGCCATCATCACCACGGCCGACACGAAGACGATCAGCTGGATGTTGGTGATCGCGGTGTTGCCGATCTGCAGGAGCGTCTCCTGCTGGATGATCGTCGGCATGCCGACGATCTGCCGGGCCCGGCCGAACAGGGTCGGCAACGCGCCGCCCGCCATGTCCGGCAGCAGCAGACCGAAGACCTCGACCAGCACCAGCGAGATGCCGATCGCGGTGATCAGGAAGATCAGCGGTGGCGCGTTCTTACGGCGCAGCGGACGGTAGGCGATCCGCTCGATCGCCAGGGCGGTACCACCGGACGCTATCGCTGCGGCGATGAGGCCGAGCACCAAGAAGAGCACCGCCTGGCCGATCGGCGGGTTGTTCTTCACCCCGAACGCGGTCCACAGGCCCAGCACCGCGAAGGTGCCGACCATGAAGACCTCGGAATGGGCAAAGTTGATCAGGCGCAGGACGCCGTAGACGAGGGTGTAGCCGAGGGCGATCAGGGCGTAGATGGCACCCTTGGACAGGCCGTCCACGGTGTGCTGGCCGAGGTGTCCGATCAGTTCATCGAAATGCACGGGGTCTCCTTGCATCGAGTGCGGCCGGGGACCACGCCCCGGCCGCACCCCCTGCTGTGTCGTCAGCTGAGCTTGAGCTCCTGCAGGGCGCTGATTTCCTCGCCCTTGATCTGGTACGCCCAGATGACGACCTTCGACGGGTCGACGTCACCCTTGTCGTCGAACTTGATGTACTTCGAGACGCCCTGCTTGTCGTACGCCTTCACGTAGGCCAGGATGTCGGCCCGGGTCTTCTTGCCGTCCTTGAAGGCGTCCAGGTAGATCTGGGCGCCGTCGAAGCCCTCCGCACCGTAGGAGCCCGGCGCCTGGCCGAACTCCTTCTGGTAGTCGGCGGAGAAGGTGCCGCCCGCCTTGTCGGCCGGGAGGCAGGGGCAGGTGATGATCGCGCCCTCGGCGCCGCCGGAGGCACCCTTCGGGAACGCCGGGTCGTAGAGACCGTCCGGGCCGACGAACTTGGCCTGGATACCGGCCGCACGCATCTGCTTCACCAGCGGGGCCGCCTCGCGGGTGTACCCGCCGTAGAAGACGAAGTCCGCCTTCGCCGCCTTGATCTTGGAGATGGTGGCGTCGAACTGCGCCTGCTTCTCCTGGATCTTGTCGGTGCCGGCCAGCGTCGGGCCGATGTTCTTGGCCAGCTCCGCAGTGATGCCCGCGCCGTACGCGCTGCCGTCGTCGATGGTGAAGACCTTCGCCGCGCTCTGCGACTTCAGGTAGGTGGCCACGGCCCCCGCCTGGGTGCCGTCGTTGCCGACCACCCGGAAGAAGGACTTGTTGCCCTTCTGGGTCAGGTCAGCCCGGGTCGCCGAAGGGCTGATCATGGCCAGGCCGGCAGCCTGGTAGATCGGCATGGTGGCGTCGGACTCGCCGGAGAAGTGGCCGCCGATCACACCGAGGAACGAGTTGTCACCGGCGATCTGGTTCGCGAACGGGGTCGCCACGGCCGGGTCGCCCTGGGTGTCGAACTCCTGCAGGGTGACCTTGCAGTCCGAGTTCTTCTCGTTGAACTGCTTCACGGCGAGCTTCGCACCGTTCAGCGACGGCAGGACGAGGCCCGCGTTGTCACCGGTGAATGCGCCGAAGATAGCGATCTTGCCACCACAGTCGCCGGACCCGGTGGTCTCGCCGCCGCCCGTGTCCTGGCAACCTGCGGCACCGACCATCGCCACGGCAAGCGCGGCGGCCCCCAGTGCCCGTACATAGCTACGCCTCACGGCTTCCTGACCTCCTCCAAAAGCAGAAGGCGACCATCCCGGGAGGGCGGCGAGAGTACAGCCCGCACCACCACCCACCCAGCAGGAACGCCCCCTGCATTACGGCTCGTGATGGCGGAGCGTACCGACACTCATTCGACCGGGGAAGACCTTGACCCGTGGTCTGCGAAACCGTTACGAAGACGTGCGCGATCGGCCAGGAGCCCGTAACAGGTCGGCCCCTGACTGGTCCTTGGAGCCCTACCTCGGCCGCTCGTCCCGGCGCTGGACCCTGCCATCTACGGGCATTTCCGCCGACCACACCGTCGGGCGCACACCGTCGTCGGCGAAGATCCACAGTCGCCGCCCCACCGCCACCACCGCGACGTCCCGGTCCGCACCCGCCGGCACCGGTCCGGGTAGCTCCATCCGCTGCCAGGAGCCGCCCCGGTCGGCGGACGTCCAGACCGAACGGGACGCCCCGTCCGAAATCGCCGCCACCAGCCGGCCGTCCGCCGCCACCAGGCCGTCCACCGACGGGACCTTCGAGGGGGCGGTCCCGCCGAACCCGCCGACGGCCACCCATCGGTCGCCGTCACGACGCCACGCGCCGAACGCCGTACCGCGCAACCCGACCGCCACCACCGCGTCGTCGATCAGCGCCACCCGCTGCAACTCCTCGTAGCGGTCCGTTCCGGACAGCGACGTCCGTCGCCAACTGCGGCCATCCGCCGACGACCAGGCGACCGGGTCACGATCGATGCGACCAGCCGGCAGCACGCCGCCGACCGCCAGCCAGCCACCGGGCACGCCCACCGCGTCGAAGGCCCAGCTGATCCCGCGGCCGTCACTGGCCAGTTCCGGCACCCCTTCCACCAGCGCGAAGTCCGCCGCGTCCGGGGACACCCAGGCCGCCGCGCCGCTGGACCGGTTGCCGACGACCAGCCAGCCCGCCGGGCCGCCCGCCAGGCGGGACACATTGACCGCCTTCGGACCGCCGTACGTCTCGAACGACGCCGAGACCTCGACCAGGCCGCCGTCTGCGCGCTGCCGCCAGGTGCTCACCCGCGGATTGCCGTGCGCCCCACCGGTCTTGGCACCGACCGCCGCCAACTCGCCGTCCCGGCAGCCGGCCGCGTAGAGCACGTTCTGCCTGCCGTAGAAGGACTCCGCGGCGATCGGCACGACGCTCCAGGTCGCACCGTCCAGGCTGGTCCAGGCGGCCGGTCGGGTGCCGCCGTCGGCATCCGCGACGCCGCCGATGGCGTACCAACGACCCGCGCAGGCCGTCGCGTCGCGCAGCAGCATGCGGCCGGGCGGACCCGGCGGTGTCGGCAGGGTCAGCGGATGCCACGCCGGGAGGACCGGGGCCTCGTCACCGCCGGGTGGGGGCACCGGGTCACAGGCGGCCGTCGCCACGGTGAGAACACCCAGCACCGCGAAGATCCACCGAGGGGCCATCCATCGATGCTAGCCACCGACGGGTGGGCTCCGGAACCTGCGGACGCCCGGTCAGGTGGTGGGCTGCTCGGCGATCTCGCCACCGGCGGTCTCGGCGAGGATCCGCTCGGCGACCTCCTTCATGGTCATCCGGTGGTCCATCGCGGTGCGCTGGATCCACTTGAACGCCTGCGGCTCGGTCATCCCGTACGTCGTCATCAGCGCGCCCTTGGCGCGTTCGACCGTCTTGCGGATCTCCAGCCGGTCGGTGAGGCCGGCCACCTCCGACTCCAGGGCGGCGATCTCGGAGTAGCGGGAGAGGGCGATCTCGACCGCCGGCACCAGGTCGCTCTTCTGGAACGGCTTCACCAGGTATGCCATCGCGCCCGCGGCGCGCGCCCGCTCCACCAGGTCACGCTGGCTGAACGCGGTCAGGATGATCACCGGGGCGATCCGGGCGCCGGCGATCCGCTCGGCGGCCGCCAGCCCATCCATGATCGGCATCTTGATGTCGAGGATGACGAGATCGGGCTTGAGTTCCTCGGCCAACCGGACGGCGGTTTCGCCGTCGCCGGCCTCGCCGACGACCTCATAGCCCTCCTCGACCAGCATCTCGGCCAGGTCCAGTCGGATGAGCGCCTCATCCTCGGCGATCAGTACCCGCCTGCGCTCGGAATCCGTCTGCGTCTCGGCCACCAGCCCTACCCCCACCATCGATCTCGGCACAGCTACCGCCCATACTCCCGCAAGAGCCTAGTCGGGTACAGTGAGCCACGCGCCCCGCGGGGTGACGCCGGGATGGTGGAATGGCATACACGGAAGTCTCAAACACTTCTGCCCGAAAGGGCTTGCGGGTTCGAATCCCGCTCCCGGCACCTCGATGATACGGGCAGTTCGGCAGCGCGCGCGTGTTCATCCACCTGCATCGTACGGTGCCGACAGATCTTCCTGATCATGGCGTGGCAACGGCCCGGAGGAACCCACCCGGGGCAGCACCGAGCAGCCGGTCGGTCTCCGCGACCAGGGAACAAATCCGGCGCGGGGCGGGTTGGGCAGTGACGTGATCGACGTACCGATGTCTGTTCTTGATCTTGCTCCGGTCGCCGCCGGGGCCACCGCCTCCGAGGCGCTCGGGCACACCACCGAGCTGGCCCGCCGGACCGAGGAGCTGGGCTACCGCCGGTTCTGGGTGGCCGAGCACCACAACATGCCGGCGATCGCCAGCTCCGCACCGGCGGTGCTGCTCGCCCACCTGGCGGCGCACACCACCACGATCCGGCTGGGCTCGGGCGGGGTGATGCTGCCCAACCACGCGCCGCTGGTCGTCGCCGAACAGTTCGGCACCCTGGAGGCGCTGCACCCGGGCCGGATCGACCTCGGCATCGGTCGGGCCCCGGGCACCGACCAGCGGACCGCGCTGGCGTTGCGCCGCACCATGGAGGGGCTGTCGGCGGAGGGCTTCCCCCGGGAGCTGGCCGACCTGATGAACTACTTCAGCGGCGACGACCCGGGGGCGATCACCGCCACCCCGGGGCTGGGCCAGTCCCCCGCCGTCTGGTTGCTCGGCTCCAGCGGGTTCAGCGCCCAGCTCGCCGGGCTGCTCGGATTGCCGTTCTCGTTCGCGCACCACTTCAGCGCGCAGCACACCCTGCCCGCGCTCCAGCTCTACCGGCAGCACTTCCGGCCGTCGCGTTGGCTGAGCGAGCCGTACGCGATGGTGGCGGTGAACGTGGTCTGCGCCGACACCGACGAGCGGGCCGAGTGGTTGTCCGGGCCGAGCGCGCTGTCGTTCCTCAAGCTGCGGTCGGGGCGGCCGGAGCCGCTGGCCAGCCCCGAGGATGCCGCCGGGTATCCGTACAACGAGATCGAGCGGGAGTTCGTCCGGCAGCGCCGCGACGGTCAGGCGATGGGTTCGCCGGAGACGGTCCGTCGGCAGCTGTCCGAGCTGCTGGCCCGCACCGGCGCGAACGAGCTGATGCTCACCACGATGGTGTACGACGTGGTCGACCGGGTGCGCTCCTTCGAGCTGGTGGCCGGGAAGGTCGCCGGTGGGCTCTCCCGGAGCGTCTGAAACACGCTCTTCATAGCCACGTCACCCCACCGTCGCGCAAGACCTCTAACTTTATGACCGGTGGTGGTACGGCACTCCCGGTCGGGACGGGTCGGGGGTGCTGCGGTGTGGTGCACCGGGTCGCCAGCTGAGCGGATTCCGCGGCTGGCGACCCGGTGCCTGCGTTTTCGGCCCCGACCGCAGCCACCCTGGTCGGGGCGGGTGCGGTCCGGGTCGGTCAGCGCAGGTAGATGTTGGGCGTGGGCGGGGTGGACATGCCGTCGCCGATGAAGAAGCCCGGGTGCGGCGGCTGGTTGTAGGCGGTGTTCTGCCAGGCGATCGCCGCGCGGTACTGCGGGTCGTGCATCAGCGTGTAGATCCGGGTGCTGGTCTGGGTCGGGGTGCTGTAGACCCGCAGCGACCGGCTGTCGCCGGTCCGCCAGATCACCTCCTCGCGCCAGTCGCCGAGGATGTCGCCGGAGAGCGCCGGGGTGGACTTGGTGCTGTTGTTGGAGGCGACGTCGCTGCCGGTGAGCAGCCGGGTCTCGCCACCCGTGCCGTACTTGTCGATCTTGGTGCCGTCGAGGAGTTCCCGCACCGGGTCGCCGTCCCACCAGGCGAGGAAGTTCGCCGACGACGGCTTGCGGCCGATGTTCTGCCCCCGGGTGTTGGCCAGGCCGTCGACCGCCGACGACCACGACTCGGCACCCGGACTGCCGGCCCAGATGTCACCCGAGACACCCCGACCGTTGTCACCGGAGGCCGCGGTCTTCCAGATGATCTGACCGGTACGCGCGTCGGCGAACCACGAGCTGGGCTTGCTGGCGTCCTCGTCGACCTTGAAGACCTCCAGGCCGGCCCGGCTCGGGTCCAGGTCACCGACGTGCAGGGCGTCACCGTGGCCGTTGCCGGTGGAATAGAGCAGCCGGCCGTTGTCGTCGATGGTGGCCGCGCCGTACACGATCTCCTGCCGGCCGTCGGCATCGACGTCGGCGACGGAGAGCTGGTGGTTGCCCTGGCCGGCGGCGGCCGAGTTGCCGGAGGCGTTGGAGTCGAACGTCCACCGCTTGGTCAGCGTGCCGTTGCGGAAGTCCCAGGCGGCGATCACCGCGCGGGTGTAGTAGCCGCGCGCCATGATCAGGGACGGTCGCTGCCCGTCCAGGTAGGCGGTGCCGGCGAGGAACCGGTCGACCCGGTTGCCGTACGAGTCGCCCCAGGAGGAGACGGTGCCGCGCGGCGGGTCGTAGTTGACGGTGGAGGCGATGGCGCCGGTCTGCCCGTTGAACATGGTCAGGTACTCCGGGCCGGACAGCACGTAGCCACTGGAGTTGCGGTAGTCCGCCGACGACGAGCCGATCAGCTGGCCGGTGCCGGAGCGGGTGCCGTCGGCGGTCTTCATGGCCACCTCGGCCTTGCCGTCACCGTCGTAGTCGTACACCTGGAACTGGGTGTAGTGGGCGCCCGCCCGGATGTTGCGGCCCAGGTCGATGCGCCACAACCGACTGCCGGTCAGGGTGTACGCGTCGACGTAGACGTTGCCGGTGTAGCCGGACTGACTGTTGTCCTTGGCGTTGGACGGGTCCCACTTGAGCACGATCTCGTAGTCGCCGTCACCGTCGAGATCGCCGACGCTCGCGTCGTTGGCCGAGTAGCTGTAAGCCTCCCCGCTCGGGGTGCTGCCACCGGCCGGCGGCTGGATCGGCACGTCCAGGTAGCCGTTGGCGAACTGGAGCGCGGGCGCGGACGCCGCCTGCTCCGTGCCGTTCACCACGGCCCGCACCGTGTACGCCGAACCGGCCGCCGCCCCGCTGTCCAGGTAGTTGGTGGCCCCGGTGACCGGCGACGCGTTGACCTTGGTGGAGCCCCGGTAGAGATTGAACGACACCCCGGAGGTCTCGGTGCCGAGCAGCCGCCAGGAGACCAGGTTCCCGTTGCCGGAGCGCACGCTGATCAGTCCCCGGTCGAGGTTCTCCAGCTGCTTGGCCCCGGCCGGCGGGTTGGTCGGCGGGGGCGTGGTCGGCGGTGGTGTCGTCGGGGGTGGGGTGGTCGGGGGTGCGGTGGTGGGCGGTGCCGTGGTCGGCGGCGCGGTCGTCGGGGGTGCGGTGGTCGGCGCGGTGTCGCCGGTGCAGGTGGTGCCGTTGAGCACGAAGCTGGCCGGCGTCGGGTTGCTGGCGTTGTTCCACGACGCGTTGAAGCCGAAGCTCGCGGTGCCGTTGGTGCCGAGCGCGGCGTTGTAGCCGGCGTCCTTGGCGCTGACCTGCGCACCGGACTGGGTGACCGTGGCGTTCCACGCCTGGGCGACCTGCTGACCGGCGGTGTAGGACCAGGTCAGCGTCCAGCCGTTGATCGGGTCGCCGAGGTTGGTGACCAGGACGTCGGCGCCGAAGCCGCCGCCCCACTGGCTACTGATCTTGTAGTCGGCCCGGCAACCGGCGGCGGCGGCCGAGGCCGTCACGGCGGTGAGGGTGCCGGCGGCGAGGGTGGTGGCCGCGGCGGCGGCGAGTAACGCGGCGCGGCGACGGGGTGGGCTCAGGTGCACGGAAACGCCTTTCGCGGAGGTCAGCGCACGGTGCCGACGCCGGCCTGCCCGGGCCGGCGGGATGGCGCGCCGTACTGACGGTGGTGACGGACGCCTTGTATCGACATCCATGGTTCGACTCCGCGCAGTCGGATCGTAGGACAACGCTTTCCACCCGCACAACCCGTACCCGCTCTTGCTCCCGGCCGGCCCACCTGATCGACTCGGCCCATGGCTGAGCACATGGACCCCGAGGAGTTCCGCCGCGCCGGGTACGCGGTGGTCGACTGGGTCGCCGACTACTGGCGGACGCTGGATCAGCGCCCGGTGGTCCCCCGGGACCCGCCCGGCACGGTCACCGCCGCCCTGCCGACCACCCCGCCCGCGCACGGCGAGCCGGTCGCGGCGATGCTCGCCGACCTGGACGAGATCATCGTGCCCCGGGTCACCCACTGGCAGCACCCCGGCTTCTTCGGCTACTTCCCGGCCAACACCAGCGGCCCCAGCGTGCTGGCCGACCTGGTCAGCTCGGGTCTCGGCGCCCAGGGCATGCTCTGGGCCACCAACCCGGCCGGCACCGAACTGGAGACGGTGGTGCTGGACTGGCTGGTCGAGCTGATGGACCTGCCCGCGAGGTTCCGCTCCACCGGCGCCGGTGGTGGCGTCATCCAGGACTCGGCCTCCTCGGCGACCCTGGTCGCCACCCTGGCCGCCCTGCACCGGGCCAGCGGGGGCCGCTGGCGGGAGGCGGGCGTCGACCGCCGGTACCGGGCGTACACCTCCACGCACGGGCACTCCTCGATCGAGAAGGCGGCCCGCATCGCCGGCCTCGGCGGGCAGGGCGTCCGCACCATCGAGGTGGACCCGGAGACCCAGGCGATGCGTCCGGCGGCACTGCGGGCGGCGATCGAGGCGGACCTGGCAAACGGAGAGGTGCCGGCCATCGTGGTGGCGACCATCGGGACCACCTCCACCACCGCCGTCGACCCGCTGCCGGAGATCGGCGCGATCTGCGCCGAGTACGGCATCTGGCTGCACGTCGACGCGGCGTACGCCGGGGCGGCGGCGCTCTGCCCCGAGCTGCGCTGGTCGCACGCCGGGGTGGAGCACGCCGACTCGTACTGCTTCGACCCGCACAAGTGGCTGCTCACCGGCTTCGACTGCGACGCCTTCTGGGTGGCCGACCGGGGCGAGCTGATCGAGGCGCTGACCGTCATGCCGGAGTTCCTCCGCAACGCCGCCAGCGAATCCGGGGCCGTCATCGACTACCGGGACTGGCAGGTCCCGCTGGGCCGCCGGTTCCGGGCGCTCAAGCTCTGGTTCGTCCTGCGTTGGTACGGCGTCGAGGGGCTGCGCGCGCACCTGCGCTCCGGGATCGCCCTGGCCGACCGGTTCGCCGCCCGGGTACGCGCCGACGACCGGTTCGCCCTCGCCGCCCCGCACCCGTTCTCCCTGGTCACGTTCCGGCTGCGGGCCGGTGACGAGGCCAGCGCGGCGCTGCTGGCCCGGGTCAACGACAGCGGACAGGTGCACCTGACGCACACCCGGGTCAACGGCCGGTACACCCTGCGCCTGGCCGTCGGCGCACCGCTGACCGGGCCGGAACACGTGGACCGGGCCTGGGACCTGCTGTCGGCGGCGGCCACGGACATCCTCGCCGGGGTCACCTCGACCGGCGGGTCCGCCCGGGCCAACACGCCCCCCGGGTGACCGTCACCGCCCCGCCCCGGGTCGACCGGGGTCCGCGACGCCCGCGACGGGCGATGCCGGCGGCGTACCCCGTCGCCGGTCAGCGCTCGACGACGGCCAGCCGGTCATCGGCCCCGGCCGGGTCGCTGCCGGTCGGCGCGGTGCTGGCCGGCTTGGTGCTGGCCGGCTTGGTGCCCATCGGCGCGGTGCCCATCGGCGCGGTGCCGGTCGGGGCGGGCCCGGCGACGGCGGTAGGCGCGGTGCCCGTCGACGGCGGCGTGCCAGCGGAGGTGGCACCGGCGTCGGCGGTGGTGGCACCGGTTTCGGTGGCGGCGTCGACGATGGCGCGGGCCTGGCGGGTCCGCCGCAGCGCGCGGACGGCCAGCGTCAGGGCCACCACCCACCCCACCGCGAGCAGCGCGTAGACAACGGGACGGACGGTGGACCCCGCGTCGCTGGTCTTCAGCAGGATGCGGGCGTTGGTCAGCACGATCACCCCGCCGATGGTGGCGCCCAGCAGTTGCGCGGGGACGATCCGCACCAGCCAGGCGGCCACCGGCGCGGCGATCAGGCCACCGATCAGCAGCGCCGCGACGGTGGGCAGCAGGAAGCCCTCGCTGCCCAGGCCGATCAGGAAGCCGATGCTGGCCGCCCCGGCCACCACGAACTCGGCGGTGTCCACCGAGCCGATCACCTTGCGGGGCTCCATCCGACCGGACACCAGCAGCGCCGGGGTGGCCACCGGACCCCATCCCCCGCCACCGGTGGCGTCGACGAACCCGGCGACCAGGCCGAGCGGGCCGAGGAACCGGCCGCGCAGCCGCCCGGCGCCGGAACGCTGGCGCAGCGGGCGGGAGAAACGCACCAGCAGGTACGCCCCGAGGGCGAACAGGATCCCGGCCATCCACGGGGCGGCGTTCTCGGTGGAGATGGAGCTGAGGAAGGTGGCACCGAGGAACGCGCCGACCGCGCCGGGCAGGGCGATCCGGGTGACCACCCGCCAGTCGACGTTGCCGAACCGCCAGTGCGCGACACCGGCGGCGAGCGTGGTGCCGATCTCGGCGAGGTGCACCGACGCCGAGGCGGCGGCCGGTGCGACGCCGACGAAGAGCAGCAGGGTGGACGAGGTGAGCCCGTACGCCATGCCGAGCGCCCCGTCGATGAGCTGCGCAGCCAGCCCGACCAGGGCGAGGATCAGAAGCTTGCGCACGAGCCCTCCGTACTATTCGGCATCTCCTATCGACTTGGTCGACAATGCGGCACGGACGCTCCCGGGTCAACCCCCTGATCGGTGGATGGGACGACGCAGGGCCACGGTGGGTCAACTCCAGACGCGGGGTCAACTCCACGCGCGGGAGCGACTCCTGGCGGGGGTCAGCTCCAGGCGCGGGGGTCGGCGGCCAGCTCGGTGATCCGGCCCGGCAGCACCCCGGCCGCCACGTCGGCGATGGTGACCTGCTCCAGGATCTCCCGCTCGCTGGCCCGCAACGCGATCCAGACCTCCTGCAACGCCTGCGCCGCGCCGTGGTAGCCGAGCTGCTCGGGGCGCTGCCCCCGGACGTGGGCGAGCGGACCGTCGATCACCCGGATCACCTCGGCGAGGGAGATCTCCGCCGCCGCGCGGGCCAGCCAGTAGCCGCCCTCCGGGCCCCGCTGGGCGTGCACGATGCCACCCCGGCGCAGCTGGAGCAGGATGCTCTCCAGGAACTTCGGTGGGATGTCCTGCGACCGGGCGATCTGCTCGGCGGTGACGGGACGGGACCGTCCGGAGTCCGCGCCATCGGCGACCGACGCGAGTTCGGCGGCCGCACGGAGGGCATAGTCGACCCGAGCGGAGAGGCGCATGGCCGCAAGGTTAGTCGGCGGCCCGGCCGGCCGGGTCGCCACCCTCCACCGAACGGGTAGGGTGCCATGTCCCGGTGGCGTGGGCATGGCACCATACCCGTGTCGCCGGCAGGGTCGCCGGGGCACGACACACACACCAGCGCACCGAAGCACCGGCCGATGGGGGCAGCGACAGCGATGCCGGACGTGACGCCGCTGAACCCACGGGACCCACGCCAGGCCGGGCCGTACGAGCTGATCGGTCGACTCGGCGCGGGCGGTCAGGGCGTGGTCTACCTGGGCCGCGACGAGCAGGGCCGGTGGGTCGCGGTCAAAGTGATCAACGTGGACCTGCACCAGCACCCCGCGGCGAAGTCCCAGTTCACCAAGGAGATCGCCGCCGCCCGGCGGGTCGCGCCGTTCTGCACCGCGCAGATCCTCTTCGCCGACGTGGACGGCGACCTGCCGTACGTGGTCAGCGAGTTCATCGAGGGCGTCACCCTGCAACGGCACGTCCGCGAGCAGGGGCCGATCGGCGGCAACGCGCTGCACCGGCTGGCCGTGGGCACCGCCACCGCGCTCGCCGCGATCCACCAGTCCGACGTGGTGCACTGCGACCTCAAGCCGGACAACGTGATCCTCGGGGCCGACGGCCCCCGGGTGATCGACTTCGGCATCGCCCGCGCGCTGGACGTCACCGAGACGATGACCAACCGCATCATGGGCACCGCCCCCTACATGGCCCCGGAGCGGTTCCGCGACGACGCGGTCGGGCCGGCCAGCGACGTGTTCGCCTGGGCGGGCACCATCGCCTTCGCGGCGGGCGGACAGCCGCCGTTCGGCACCGGCCCGATCGCGGTGGTGATGCACCGGGTCCTGCACGACCCCCCGGCGCTGACCGGGCTCTCCGGCCCGCTGGCCACCCTGATCGGGCAGTGTCTGGACAAGGACCACCAGGCCCGGCCGACCGCCCAGGAGGTGCTGCTGCGGCTGCTCGGCCGGGACACCCACCCGGGGGCCGACGTGCCGTTGCAGACCGTCCTGCGGGCCGGCACCGACGCGGCGGCCACCCAGCAGCTGTCCCGGACCCTGTCCACCCCGCCGCCCCCGCCGGTCACCCCGCACGCGCCGACCAGCGCAGCGGCCGACCCGTGGCCGACCGGCGCGGCGGCGGACCCTGGCCGACCGCCGGGGTGGCGCGACCCTGGCCGACCACATCGACCGGCCACCCGGCACCGCCCGTGCCGAGCGGGCAGCAGCCGCCGGCGGCACCGTGGCCCACCACGTCGACCGCCCACCACGCGCCGCAGCTGCCGACCGACCCGGCCACGGCCCCACCGGCGACGGCCTGGTCCGCCCCGCCCGGACCGACGGCACCCCCGGGGACCCGGGCCACCGCCCCTGCCCCCGCCCGCCCGCCCGCACCCGCCCGGACGGCCACGGCCCCACCGGCCACGGTGGTCACCGCGCCGGCCCGGCGCGCCGGCTTCGGGCGGCGGCTGCGCCGGCAGTGGGCCGACCCGTGGGGGGTGTCCACCGCGATCTTCCTCGGCGCGCTGGGCGGCGCCACCGGGTACGTCGCCAGCACCGCCGTGGGCACCGCCGCCGCCGTCGGCTCGCTCACCCTCGTCGTGGTCTACGGTGTCCGTCTGCTGGTCGCCGCCGCGCTGACCCCCTCCGCCGCGCCCCACGGCCCCCCGCCGCAGCCCGCCGGACAGTCCGTGCCGGCACCCCGTACCGACGCCTGACCCGCCGCACCAACCCCTGGAGGAGCCGATGGCCACCGGTGAGCGTCCCGCCCGACCGTTGCTCCCGTACGCGGTGGCCGTCGTCGCGGGGCTCGCGGTGATCGCCGCGGCCTACCTGTACGTCCGGCCGACGGACCGGGCCGACTGCGTACGGCTGGAGGTCAGCTCCTCCACCGAGAAGAGCGAGCTGGTCGCCCAGCTCGCCGACCGGTACAACGCCGCCGACCGGCGCTTCGGCGGGCGGTGCGCGCAGGTGACCGTGCACGGCCTCAACTCGGGCGAGGCGATGGAGGCGCTGGCCGGCGGGTGGGCGCTCACCCAGCCGAAGGTCGCCGAGCCACAGGTGTGGCTGCCCACCTCGTCACTGTGGACCGGGCAGCTGCGCCTGCTCGACAAGGCGGCGGGCCGGCCCGTCCAGACCCCCGGGCAGTACCCGTCGATCGCCAACAGTCCCCTGGTCATCGCCATGCCCAAGGACCGGGGCGAGGTGGTGCAGCAGCGCGGCCCGCTCGGCTGGGCCGACGTCCTCGGCCTCTCCGGCGACACCGGCTGGGCGGCGTTCGGCAAGCCCGAGTGGGGCCGGTTCACCTTCGGCAAGGACAACCCGCACCTGTCCACCTCCGGCCTGGCCGCCACGATCGCCACCTACTACGCGGCGGTCAACCGGGCCAGCGACCTGACCAGCGAGGACCTCGCCCAGCCGGCGGTGACCCAGTTCGTCCGGCGGATCGAGGCCAACGTCTCGCACTACAGCGACGACTCGGTGGATCTGCTGCGCAACCTCGCCGAGGCCGACGCCGCCGCCACCGGGGACGCCCCGGCGACCGACATGAGCGCGATCGTCCTCCAGGAGGAGCTGGTCTACCTCTACAACCAGGGGCAGCTCAGCCCCACCGGCAGCAAGCCCCGGGTCCCGCTGGTGGCGGTGCACCCCAAGGAGGGCACCTTCAACCTCGACCACCCGTACGTGGTGCTGCCCTCGGCCGACCCGGCGCAACGCCAGGGCGCCGAGGACTTCCTCACGTTCCTCCAGGACGGCCCGCAGCAGCGCAGCTTCGCCGCCCTGGGTTTCCGCGACGACGAGCGCCAGCCCGCCGACACGCTGCTGGCCACGGTGGCCGGGCCGGGTGGTGACCGGCTCAGCTACTTCGACCCGCCCACCCCGGAGGTGGTCGGCGCGATCCTCGGCAGCTGGGACACCCTGCGCAAGAAGGCCAACATCCTGCTCGCCGTGGACACCTCCGGCTCGATGAAGGCCAGCGTCGGCGACCAGACCCGGTTCCGGGTGGCGAGCGACGCCGCCAGCAAGGCGATCGAGCTGCTCAACGCCGCCGACCAGGTGGCGCTCTGGTCGTTCTCCAGCGAGACCCCGCAGCGGCCGAAGAAGCCGTACAGCGAGGAGGTGCGGCTCGCGCCACTGAACCGGGGCGCGTTCAACCGGAAGCTGGCCGGGCTGCGCATCGGCGGCAACACCGCGCTGTACGCGACGGTCCGCGCGGCGCACCGCGCCCTGCTCGACAAGTACGACCCGAACCGGATCAACGCGGTGGTGGTGCTCACCGACGGCAAGAACGAGTACCAGAAGGACAGCGACCTGAACCGGCTGCTGCGGGACATCGCGTTGGACCCGAAGCAGCCGGTGAAGGTCTTCTGCGTGGCCTTCGACCAGGAATCGGACCTGACCGCGCTGGACCGGATCGCCAAGGCGTCGGCCGGCAAGGCGTTCGACGCCAGGAACCCGGCCACCATCGACGAGGCGTTGGTGAAGGTCGTCAGCAGCTTCTGACCGGTCGCCCGGTCGGCACCTGCCGGGTGGCCTTCTGCTCGCGCAGGTGCCGGGCGGTGGGTCGGCGGCGCTGCCGGGTCACGCGCCGACGCGGCGCAGCAGGCCCTCCTGGACGGCGCTGGCGATGTGCCGGCCGTCGAGGGTGAACAGCCGGCCGGTGGCCAGACCCCGCGCGCCGGAGGCGGACGGGCTCCAGCAGTCGTAGAGGAACCACTCGTCGGCCCGGAACGACCGGTGGAACCACAACGCGTGGTCCAGGCTCGCCCCGACCAGGCCGCCCGGACCCCAGACCTCGCCGTGCACCGACAGGACCGAGTCCAGCAGGGTCAGGTCCGAGGCGTAGGTGAGGGCGCAGGCGTGCAGCAGCGGATCATCGGGCAGCTTGCCGTCGATGCGCATCCAGACCCGCTGGTACGGGTCGGCGGGGCGGTCGCCGGGGCGTACCCAGCCGGGTTCGCCGACGTAACGGACGTCGATCGGGCGGGGGATCTGCCCCCAGATGCCGAGCCGCTCCGGATAGCGGGCCAGCCGGTCGGACATCGTCGGGACGTCGTCGGGGCCGGGCACGTCGGGCGGGGTGGGCGCCTGGTGTTCCAGGGCCTCCTCCTGCCGCTGGAAGGACGCCGACATGAAGAAGATCGGCTTGTCGTGCTGCAACGCCACCGAGCGGCGGACCGAGAAGGACCGCCCGTCCCGGACGTTCTCCACCTGGTAGTCGATCGGCTCGGCCGGGTCGCCGGGCCGGACGAAGTAGCCGTGCAGGGAGTGCACGAACCGGTCCGGGTCGACGGTGCGCCCGGCGGCGACCAACGCCTGGCCGGCGACCTGCCCCCCGAACACCCGCTGCGGACCGACCGAGGGACTCACGCCCCGGAAGGTCATCGCGCCGGTGTGGTCGAGGTCGAGGACCTCAAGGAGCTGGTCGACCGCGGCCTGGCCGGTCGCCGCCGGACGCCCGTTCACCGGATTCTCTCTGTTCGCGACTGCGGGGCGCGCAACCCCGGCGCACTCCTCGCGCTCACCGGGCGGACACTGTTCGTCGCGCCGACAGGCTCACTGGAGCGCCCGGGCGGAGGCGGCATCGACCAGGGAGCCGAGCTGGTGCACGCGCAGGGTGTTGGTGGAGCCGGGGGTGCCGGGCGGGCTGCCCGCGACGATCACCACGTAGTCGCCGGGGGTCGCCTGGTTGAGGCCGAGCAACGCCTGATCGACCTGGCGGAACATGTCGTCGGTGTGCTGGACGAACGGCATCAGGAAGGTCTCCACGCCCCAGCAGAGCGCGAGCTGGCTGCGCACCTCGGGGACCGGGGTGAAGGCCAGCAGCGGCAGGTCGCAGTGCAACCGGCTGAGCCGCTTGACGGTGTCGCCGGTCTGCGAGAAGGCCACCAGCGCCTTCGCCCCGATGGCGCGGGCGATCGAGGACGCGGCCACGGTCAACGCGCCACCGTGGGTACGCGGGTCGTGCTGGAGCCGGGGCACCCCGATCGAACCGGCCTCGGTGGTGGTGATGATCTTGGCCATGGTGCTGACGGTGAGCACCGGGTACTTGCCGACGCTGGTCTCGCCGGAGAGCATCACCGCGTCCGCGCCGTCGAGCACCGCATTGGCCACATCGGAGGCTTCGGCGCGGGTCGGCCGGGAGTTCTCGATCATGGAGTCGAGCATCTGGGTGGCCACGATGACCGGCTTGGCGTTCTCCCGGCACAGCTGCACGGCCCGCTTCTGCACCAGCGGCACCTGGTCCAGCGGCATCTCGACGCCGAGGTCGCCCCGGGCCACCATGACGCCGTCGAAGGCGAGCACGATCGCCTCCAGGTGGTCGACCGCCTCGGGCTTCTCGACCTTGGCCAGCACCGGGCGGCGTACGCCCTCCTCGTCCATGATGTTATGGACGAGCTTGATGTCCTCCGCCGAGCGGACGAAGGAGAGCGCGACCAGGTCGACGCCCAGGCCGAGGGCGAAGCGCAGGTCCTCGGCGTCCTTGTCCGACATCGCCGGGACGCTGACCGCCACGTTCGGCAGCGAGACGCCCTTGTTGTTGGAGACCGGGCCACCCTCGGTGACCAGGCACCGGATGTCGTTGCCGGTGACGTCGCTGACCTCGACGGCGACCCGGCCGTCGTCGATCAGCAGCCGGTCGCCCGGCTTCACCTCCTGGGGCAGCTTGCGGTAGGTGCAGGAGACTCGGTCCCGGGTGCCGAGGATTTCGTCCCCGGTGATCACCACCGAGTCGCCGGTACGCCACTCGTGCGGCCCGTCGGCGAACTTGCCGAGCCGGATCTTCGGGCCCTGGAGGTCGGCCAGGATGGCGACCGGCACGCCGACCGCCTCGGCTGCCTCGCGGACCATGCGGTACACCGACTCGTGGTCGGCGTGACTGCCGTGGCTGAAGTTCAGCCTGGCCACGTTCATGCCCGCCTCGATGAGGCCCCGAAGCCGCTCCGGGGACGAGGTGGCGGGACCAAGAGTGCAGACGATCTTCGCGCGGCGGTTCACGCCCATCAGGCTAGTCTCTCCTCCGGGTCGACCTGGGGGCCGACCCCTTGCGGACTGAGGAACAGGGGTCCGACGAGGCGCGGGGTGGGCACCTGGCCGGCGGGACGCAGGCCACGCCGGGACGTCGGGGAGTCGCGGGCATCGGCGACCGCGCGCCGGGAATCGTACCGCCCGGGGGCCAACGCCGTCCGCGCGCTCCCGTGCTCAGCCGCCCCGGCACCGGCACCGTCGGTCACCACGACCCGACGTCCTCCCGCCGTAGCTCCTAGCTGTCGGTCTTGACCAGCGGGAACTCCAACGAGCCGGCCGGGCAGAGGAAACTCAGCACGTCGACCATGTAGAGGCCGGCCTGTACCGCCGGGTCCGCCTCCATCACGCTGCGTACGTCGTCGACCGAGCCGGTGCGGGCCAGGCCGATGCCGATCGGCGGGGCGGGTTCCCGGGCCGGGCCGTCGATCGAACCGGCCACCAGCACCAGACCCCGGCGTTGCAGGGCCCGCATGTGTGCGGTGTGCTCGGCCTGGAGCCGCTGCACGGTCTCCTTCGGCAGCACCCGACCGGCCGGTCCGGGATAGAGCACGATGCACTCGTACGTGTCGAGTGCGAAGTCCAGCCGCGGCGTACCCGCCATCGCGTCCCCTTCCCCCGCGTCGGCGCCACCCCGCGCCGGTCTCCCCCGGACCCGGCCAGCGTCCCACGATGGGGACGCCCCCGGCGGCGGGTCGGGACAACTCCCCGGCGGCCGTCGTGCACCGGTCGGATGCGGCAGCGGGCACCGGGACGGGCGGCGCGGGGGCGGCGGCCGGGACGGGCGGCGCGGCGCGGATCCGCCGGGTGGCCCCCGGTGCCGGTCCGCCGGACAGCGGGGGTGACGTTCCGGCAGGCCCGTACCGGATGATCGACAGACGTGCACGGCGGCCGACGCTGGTACGGTCCGACTGATGGGGAAGCGCTCGATCCGCAGAGCGGAGGTCCCGACATGACTCGCGCCGCCGCCGCTCCCCGGCCGACGGACGACGCACGCTGGCGGGCCCTCGTCTCCGGCGCGGGCCGGACCGGCCGCTGGATCGTCGCGCACGACTGGACCGGCAGCCCGCTCGGGCCTCTGCGGGACTGGCCGCAGAGCCTGCGTACCGCCCTGATCATCTGCCTGCACAGCCCGACCCCGGCGGCGATCTGGTGGGGCCCGGAACTCGTGCTGCTGCCCAACGACGGATACCTGGCGCTGCCCGACCCGACCGGCCCGCAACTGCCGGGCCGCCCCGGGGCGGCGGTCTGGCCGGACGCGGTGCCGGCGCTGACCGGGGTGCTGACCGCGGCCGAGGTCACCTGCCGGCAGGAACGGGAGGTCGACTCCGGCGGGGAGCGACGCCGGTTGGTCTTCTCCTCCGGTCCGATCGTCGACGCGACCGGCCGGTCGGGCGGCGTCTTCACCACCGTCACCGCAACGGTCACCCCCGCCGACCGGGCCACCGACGTGGCCGAGGCCACCGACGTCGACGAGCCCGCCGCTGCCCGCCGGCCGGACGCCACCGGCACCGGCACCGGGATTCCCGCTGCGCGCCGGGACCTCGATCCACCGGTCCCGCATCAGCATGGCGGGGAGCGGCGGCGGGCGCTGCGGCAGGCCGAGGGGCTGGCCCGGCTCGCCGGGGCGCTCAGCGCCGCCGGGAGCCGGGAGGCGGTGACGGAGGTGGTCACCACGGTCACCCCGACGCTGGTCGGGGCGGCCGAGGTCCGCGTCGCGGTGGCCACGGCGGGCGCGTTGGACCTGACGGTCACCGGCGGGAGCGGCCCCGGACGGCTCGCGGTCGCCGACGACGCACCGCTGGCCCGCGCGGTACGCGAGGAGACGACCGTGGCGCTGCCCGACGGGCTCTGCCTGCCGTTGCGCGACGGAGGCGGCGCGGTGCTCGGGGCGTTGCAGGTGCGGTGGGCCGGGCCGGTCGCCGACGAGGAGGCCCGCCGCATCCTGCTCGACGCGGTGGCGGGGCTGTGCAGCCAGGCGTTGCGTCGGGCCGAGCTGACCGCGTCGGCGCGAGCGATGGCGGCGTTCGCCGCCCGGCTCAGCGTCACCCGGTCCACCGGTGAGGCGATCGAGGTGATCCTGGACGCCGCACCGATGGCGCTCGGCGCGGCGCTGCCCGGCCTGGCGATGCGGGACGAGGGCCGGCGGATCCGGCTGTGGCACGGCGGGCTGCCCACCGGGCTGATCGCCACCTTCGACGACCTGACCATCGACGATCCGCGGCCGTTCGCCCGCGCGCTGCGCACCGGTGAGCGGATCATCCTGCGCAACCGGGCCGAGTTCGCCGCCCGGCATCCCGGCCTGCCGGACCCGGCCGGCGCGTACGGCATGGTGACCACGGTGGTGCTGCCGCTGCTGGACGCGTCCCGGCGACCCATCGCCGCGCTGGGTTTCGGCTGGTCCCGGGAACGCCCGCTGCACGACGACGACCTGGCGTTGCTGGACACCATCGCCGACCTGTGCGAGCAGACCCTGGAGCGGGTCCGGTTGGCCGCTGCCGAGCACAACCTGGTGACCCGGCTGGCGGGCCGGCTGCGCACCTCGGCCGCGATCGGGCCGCCCGGCCTGGAGGTGGCCACCCGCTACCAGCCGGCGATGAGCGGCCTGCACCTGGGCGGCGACTGGTACGACCTGGTCGACCTGGACGACGGCCGGCTGGCCGTGGTGGTCGGTGACGTGGTGGGCCACCAGGTCGAGGCGGCGGCCGACATGGCGCAGCTGCGGACGGTGGTGAACACCCTGATCCGGTCCGGGGTGCCGCTGGCCGAGGTGTTCCCCCGGTTGACCGGGCTGCTCGGGGTCGGTTTCCTCGGCACCTGCCTGGCGATGGTGGTCGACCCGGTGGCCGGCGAGGCGCAGGTGGCCCGGGTGGGGCATCCGCACCCGGTGCTGCTGCCGTCGGGACGGCCACCCGAGACGGTCTGGACGGGGCACTCGCTGCCGCTGGGGCTGGTCCGCGATCCGGTGCCGGTGACCACTGTGGCGTTCGGCCCGGGTGACCTGCTGGTGGCGTACACGGACGGGTTGGTGGAGCGGCGCGACCAGGCGTACGACGCCGGGGTGACGGCGTTGCACGAGGTGCTCGTGCCGGTACGCGACCAGCCGGTGGAGGCCATCGCGGACACCCTCCTGGCCAAGCTCTCCGGCTCCGACGACGACCAGGCGCTGGTGGTCATCCGGCACGTCGGCTGAGCGCGTGTCGGTGCCCACATTCGACCCGCGGGTGTTGCCGACGGCGATCTTCGGGAAAGGCGTTGTGGTGGTGGCTAGATTTGCCGCTGACGACAACGAACAGGATCGGGGTACGGCACATGGGGTCCAGCAGTCAGCCCGCGAAGGCGTCCGGCACCTACCGGATCGGTGGCGACCTCCAGGTCGACCGGCTCGGTTACGGGGCCATGCAGCTCACCGGGCCGGGGGTGTGGGGTGACCCGAAGGACCCGGCCGAGGCGGTCCGGGTGCTGCGCCGGGCGTACGAGATGGGGGTCACGTTCATCGACACGGCCGACTCGTACGGGCCGTTCGTCTCCGAGTTGCTGATCAGGGAGGCGCTGCACCCGTACGCCGATGATCTGGTCATCGCGACCAAGGCCGGCCTGACCCGTTCCGGGCCGGGCGACTGGCGGCCGGTGGGACGCCCGGAATACCTGCGCCAGCAGTGCGAGCTGAGCCTGCGGCACCTCGGCGTGGAGTCCATCGGGCTCTACCAGCTGCACCGGATCGACGCGAAGGTGCCGCTGGAGGACCAGCTCGGCGAGCTGGCCCTGCTCCAGCAGGAGGGCAAGATCCGACACATCGGGCTGTCCGAGGTGACCGTCGCGCAGATCGAGGCGGCCCAGCAGATCACCCCGATCGTGTCGGTACAGAACCTCTACAACCTGGCCGACCGCAGCGCCGAGGACGTCCTGGACCACTGCGAGCGCCACGACCTGGCGTTCATCCCGTGGTTCCCGATCGCCACCGGCAACCTGGCCAAGCCGGGCGGCCCGCTGGACGCCATCGCCACCGGCCACGACGCGACGCCCGCCCAGCTGGCGCTCGCCTGGCTGCTGCGCCGCTCGCCGGTCATGCTGCCCATTCCGGGTACGTCCTCGGTCGGTCACCTGGAGGAGAACGTCGCCGCCGCCCAGGTGCAGCTCACCGACGAGGAGTACGACGCCCTGGCCAAGGCCGCCTGACCGGCTCACCCCTCACCCGACGACCGCCCCGGCGCGCCACCACTCCCGGTGCCTGACCGTGGCGGCCGCAGCGGACCACGGTGCCCGCGGGCGACCACGGTGGTCGCGGTACCGACGGCAGGCTCCCACCGACAGGCGGCGGTGACGGCGTCGGCCCTCTGCACCGGCGTGTCGCGCCTGATGGCAACAGGCCGAACAACGCTTATGCCTGTCCGTCATCAATATGACGGACAGGCATAAGCGTCTCGGTGGGAAGTACACCGGGAATCCTCGCCGCGCCGGGCACGCCACTGGGGCGATGTAGCGGTATCCACAACCCGGGATGCCGCTACATCGCCCCCCTTGCTGAGCGCCAACGGGCACGGAGGGGCCCACGGGCGGGCCGCGGGACCGGGGGGCGCGGGACCTGTCGGCAGTGGGTCAGCCGGCGGGGGTGATCTCGTTGCCGGGGTCGTCCCGGTGCAGGGCCCGCTGTGCCTGGTCGAGCAGCTTCGCCGGGTCGGTCCGGCCGTTGACCTGGATCTCCACCTCGGAGTCGCCGACCTGGAGCCGGATGCTCACCTCGGTACGTTGCTGGTCCACCCAGCTCTGCACCAGGTTGAACAGGCCGGGCAGCAGCCCCTGGGCCACCACCGCGATGATCACCGCGTCGCTGAAGCCGGGCCGGCCACCGGCCTGCCCGGCGTCGCGCACCAGGGTGCGGTAGCGCGGGTCGCGGTGCAGCCAGGTCAGCAGCGGCACCCGGTGCGGGCCGGCGGCACGCGGGGCCAGCACCAGCCGGGCCGGGGCGGTGGAACGGGGCGCGGTCATCTCGATCTCCCTCTCAGTCGGTCACCCACGGTGCGGTCCGGCACCGGGCGGCTCCGTCGGCACCGCGGGCCCACCCGGCACCGAGTAGGCCAGTCGTCACCGGGCGGCTCAGTCGTCCACGGGCGGCTCAGTCGTCCACGGGCGGCTCAGTCGTCACCGGGTTGGAAGGTCAGCTTCCCGTCGACCACCGACAGCACGCCGCTGACCCCGAACGTCCCGGTGTCGGTGAACGGGGTGGTTCCGAAGTAGCCGACGGTGCTGCCGGTGGCGCGCGCCGAGCCCTGCGACTCGTACGCGGTGGAGACCCGGGCGGTGGTCGGGCCGGTCAGGGTCAGCTCGATCGTCGGGTACTCGGTGATCTTCCAGGCGATCTTCTTCACCGTCGCGCCGCCGCTGTAGTAGCGCAGCGGGCAGCCCTGGGGCGCGGCCACCGCCTGCGCCGCGCAGGCGTCCAGGTAGGACCGCACGCTCTGCTCCGCCGCCGACTGCGCCTCGGGTCGCAGCGTGGGCGTTAGCTCCGCGCCGCTCACACTCTGCTGCCCGGGTACGACATAGACCACCCGCGACGCCGTCTCGCTGAGCGCGTTGCTCTCCCCCGCCACCGTGTACGCCCCAGGCAGCAGCGGCACCGCCACCTGCTCCGGACCGGTCGGCGCGGGCACCCCGTTGACGGTCAGCGGGGCCGGCCCGCCGGGCAGGGTCAGGCTGGCCGGGGCGGCGGCGATCCGCCACCGGTGGAACAACCCCAGCACGGCCGAGTCGTCACGGCGCAACGACAGCTCGGCGGTCAACTGCTGCCCGCCGAGGGTGTAGGCGACGGTGGCGGACGCCTCGTCGCCGTCGCGCTCCACCGCCGTCACGGACACGTCGGTGGGCGGCTGGTAGCCCTTCGCCTCCACCATCCGGGCGAGCTGGCCATCGTCACCGACCGCCGCCCGCACGTCGGGGGTGAGCTGTGCGAGGGCGGCCGGGGCGTCGTGGTCGTCCAAAGCCGCGAAGTAGTCACCGACCGCCGCCTGCGGCCGGAAGAACGCCCACTGGGCCGCCGTCAACCCACCGCCGAGGCAGCTCACCAGCACCAACGCGCCGACCAGCAGCAGTGCCCGGCGGGAATTGAGCGCCGCTGTCCCCGTACCGCCGAACAGCGCGTCGAGGTCGCGCGCGGTGGCGGCCCGGTCGGTGACCGGGTCCGGGGCGGGCTGGTCCAGCCGGTCCAGGCGCAGCTCGGACGGCGGGTGGGTGGCGCAGACCGCCTCGTCCCAGCCGCTGCGCCCGGTCTCGAAGGAGCGTCGCCGCTCCAGCATCGCGCGCATCCCCTCCCGGTGTCCGGCGAGCACCGCGCCGGTGTCGGCCCGGTATTCGGCGGCCCGGACGTCCCGGCGGTGGCAGGGCAGGACCAGGTAACGCATGGTGAGCAGCACCGGCCAGAAGAACAGGAACACCACGAAGTCGGTGGCCGGGTGCGGAAACCGGCGCATCAGCCAGGCCGGCAGCGCGTGCACCAGCACCAGCGGCAGGCCGACGCCCCGAATGAACGCGCTGGTCACCTCGTCGCCCGTCCGCCAGTGCACCAGCTCGTGGCTGAGCAGCGCGGCGATCTCCTCGTCGGAGCAGCCGAGCACGGCGGTGGTCACCACCACGTGCCGGGCGTACGCGCGGGCGTTGGTCAGCACCGGGTCGTCCTCGATCAGCAGCCGGGGTTCACCGGGCAGGCCGAGCCGGGCCGCGCAGTCGGTCAGCAGCGGACGCAGCCGTTCGGCCTCCCGCCGGCTGAGCGGACGCGCGCCGGAGACACCCAGCAGCCACGGTTCCAGCAGCACCCGCCCCACGGTGTACAGCACCCCGACCAGGCCGGCGGCTACCACCATTCCGGCCAGGCCGGTGAACAGGTTGGCCGGCTCGTCGAAGGCGTTGCGCCAGGGCAGCACCAGCACGACCAGAAAACCGACGAGCGCGCCGACCACGAACCCGGCGAACCCGCCGACCACCCCGCCGGACCGCGCCACGAAGGCGTCCAGCAGCGGCCCGACCAGCGGCGCGTCCCGCAGCAGCGCGGGCACCGCCTCGTCGGACCGGGTGCCCCCGGCGATCAGCCCGTACAGGCCGAGGGCCAGGCCACCCCAGACGGCCGACACCAACGCCAACGGTACGTAGAACCAGGTGGCCAGGAATGAGCCGAGCACGCCCCGCCAGTCCCGCAGGATGCCGGCGCGCAACCAGACCAGGGCGCTCGGGTAGCCGGGTGGCCGATGGGCGAACCGGTCACCGTCGGACCGGGGCCCGGTCGGCTCCGCCCCATCGGCCGGCCCTGCTCCATCGGCCGGCTCAGCACCGCCGGCCGGTCTGAGCGGAACTTCGCCCGTCGGGGTGGGTCGCGCACCGGCGGTCTGCGCGGGCGGGGTCGGACGGGGTTGCGGCTCGGGGCCCAGGTCGGACACGGGAGGCTCCTCGACTACGGATGTCGCCGGCCGTGACGACGGGCCCGGCGGACCGAACGGCCGGCGGATCGGACGGTCGGCGGATCGGACGGCCGGCGGGTGGGACGGCCGGCCGGCGGGTGAGACGGTCGGCGACCCGCAGGGGTCGGCAGCCCGATCGTCGCCGGCGACAATGACACGAAGCTGTCGACCGACTCCGCGGTTGGCGGAATTCGATGCCGCTGGACATTACCTATCGCGAATGCCGCCCGCGATCCCATTTCGCGTTCCCGCAGGGCTTTCCGAAACAGTGTCGGATATCTGTCCATCGACAGTTCCGTGCCGACATTCGGGTGCGCCGTTCAGTCGGCGGCGAGCAGGGCGGCGAGGTGTCGTACCGCCGGGTTGGTGGTGCCCCGACGCCAGGCCAGGGCCACGTCGACGGTCGGCACCGGGGCGGCGAAGCGCCGCAGGCGTACCCCCGCAACCTTCAGGGCGCGGGCCCGGCCGGCCGGGACGGCCGCGACCACGTCGCCGCCGGCCACCGCGCGCAGCAACTGCTCGTCGTCGGGTTCCTGGCGGACCAGGTGGAAACCGCCGTCGGGCCAGATCTGGGCGATGGTGCGGTCGAACATGCCGGGGCCGTTCTCCCGGGGCCACATCACCGCGGGCAGCCCGACCACCTCGGTCCGGCGCACCCGGGCCCGGCCGGCCGCGAGCGGATGCCCCACCGGCACCGCCAGCAGCAACTCCTCCCGATCGACGGTACGGCAGGTCAGGCCCGCCTCCGGCACCGGCGGGCGGACGAAGGCGACGTCGAGCCGGCCGGTGAGCAGCCCGGTCACGTTCGGCGCGGTCCACCCGGTCTCGGGCACCACTTCCACCTCGGGATGGGCCGCCCGGAACCGGGCCACCAACGCGTCCACCCGGCCACCCCGGGCCGACCGGGTGTACGCCAACCGCAGCCGGCCGCCGCGCCCACCGACCAGGTCACGGATGCGGGCGGTGGCGGCGTCCACCTCGGCGAGCAGCCGACGGGCCTCGCCGGCCACCTGCGCACCCACCCCGGTCAGCGTGCAGCCGTGACTGTCCCGGTGCAGCAGGGTGACCCCCAACTGCCGTTCGAGGGCACGGATCTGCTGGCTGAGCGCGGGTTGGGCGATCCGCAGCCGGGCGGCGGCCCGGGTGAAGTGCAGTTCGTCGGCGAGCACCACGAAGTACCGCCACCGGCGCAGGTCCCACCCGTCCCGCCCGACCTCCGGCCGGTCCCGCCCCGGGTCCGGCCGGGCCGCCCGGTCCCCACCCGGCTCCGGTCGGGCCCGGCCGTGGTCCGGTCGGGTCGGGTCGGTGGTCGGTGGTTCCCCCATCCGGGGAGCATAAGCGGGGCTTATCGCCGGCCGCCGGTTCCGTCTTGGACCGGACCGTCGGGTCGGGGAGACGATCCAGGTCCGGTCGCCCGGGCTCCGGGCGGCACCCACAGGGAGGTCGACGATGGACGCGGACGTGCTGGTGGTCGGGGGCGGGATCATCGGGTTGACGGCGGCGGTGCGGCTGCGGGAGCGGGGCGCCCGGGTGACGCTGCTGAGCGCCGACCCGCCCGAGGACACGGTGTCGGCGGTCGCCGCCGCCGTCTGGTATCCCAGCCACACCGACGCGGACCCCCGGGTGCTGCGCTGGGCCACCGAGACCCATGCGGAGCTGGGCCGGCAGGCCACCGCCGGGGTGCCCGGGGTGGTGGCCCGGCCGACCCGGATGCTGCTGCGTCGACCGTGGCCCGGCCCGCCGTGGTGGGCGGCGGCGACCGGCGACCTGGTGACCGGGCCGGGCTCCGGCCCGTACGCGTCCGAGCTGCGGTTCACCGCGCCCACGGTGGAGATGCCGCCCTACCTGGACTGGCTGCGGGACCGGCTCACCGGGGCCGGTGGGGTGCTCCGGGCCGGCCGGCTGGACCGGCTCGACGACGGATTCGCCCTCGCCCCGACGGTGGTCAACGCCACCGGCCTGGCCGCCGGCCGGCTCGCCGACGACCCGGCGGTGCACCCGGTACGCGGACACCTGGTGCTGGTGGCCAATCCGGGCCTGACCACCTCGGTCCGCGACGAGGAGAACCCGGCGGGGATCACCTACGTGCATCCGCGCCGGCACGACGTGGTGCTCGGCGGCACCTTCGAGCCGGACGAGTGGGACACCGGCCCGGACCCGGCCACCTCGGCGGCGATCCGGGCCCGGTGCGTGGCGCTGGTGCCGGAACTGGCCGACGCCCCCGTGCTCGCGGTGCGGGTCGGATTGCGGCCGGCCCGGCACGGCGGGCCGAGGGTGGCGGTGCAGGCCACGTCGGGGCGGCGGCTGGTGCACGCGTACGGCCACGGGGGTGCGGGGGTGACCCTGGCCTGGGGCTGTGCGGACGAGGTGGCCCGGTTGGCGCTGGACACCTGACCGGCCGGGGCGGGACGCCACCCGGCCCTGCCCCACCGGGCGGGGACCGTGGGACAGGGCCGGGGGTCAGGACGGGGAGGGTGGCGGACTCCCCGCGCTACCGGCGTTCGTAGAAGGTGATGCTCACGCCGCCCGGGGCGGAACCCGGGTCGGAGCTGAGCCAGGTGTTGGCGTTGAGGAAGGCGTACGGGCCGGCGGCGCGGGCCTCGAAGGTCGGCACCAGCCGGCCGAACGCCCCGCAGTTGCGGACCAGGATCAGCTCCCGGTCGTTGGTGGACAGCACGTACCGGGCGTCCAGCGTGCTGGTCGCGCCGATGAGCTGGTAGTCCGCCCCGCCGGGCAGGACCGAGCCGGCCACCCGGCCGGTGGTGGTGCCGCCGGTGATGGGGATGATGTTGCGGGTGCCGCGCTTGCTGGCCCCGACCGAGACGCTGCCCCCGAGCGTGACGGTCTCGGTGAACACGGCGGCGCCCCGCGTGCCGCTGCCGGTCAGGCAGTCCCACGACTGGTGGGCCACCCCGGCCGGGTCCCGCAGTTGCACGCGCGGGTCGGCCGGCGAGACCCCGGAGACGTCGTACACGGCCAGGGCGAGGGTGTTCGTCGTGGTGTCGACCGTCCGGGTGCCGACGTACGTCCCGGTGTTCAACCAGGCGTACGCGCTGGAGTTCGGGGCCTCGAAGTCGGGCACGATCCGCACGGTGGACTCGCCGGCCGGTGCGACGCCGCAGCTGCGCAGATAGATGGGGGTGCCGTCGCCGGTGCGCAGGATGGCGACCTGTTCCAGCTCGGTCGCGCCGTTGCCGAGGGTGAGTTCGAGGTCGAGGCCGCCGGTGAGGATGGTGCCGTTGATCCGGTCCCCGGTGACCGTGCCGCCCCTGATGTCGAGGATGCGGCGGTGGCCGTACTGGGTGACGCCGACGTCGCGGATCGCCCCGAGCTGGGCGGTGGCGCGGAAGACCAGCCGGCCACGGGGCGGGGGCACGATGCCGGCGGACCGGCCGCAGGTCCAGGACGGGTCGGGCACGATGGTCGCCTCCACGCCGCTCGGGGTGGTGCTCGGGGTGGGTGGCGGGGTGCTCGGCAGCGGCGTGGTCGGGGTGGGCGGCGGCGTGGTGGTGGGCGGTGGGGTGCCCGGGGTGGGCGTGTTCGGCGTGGTGGGCGGGGTGGTGCCGCCGGTGCAGGGGGTGCCGTTGAGCGCGAAGTCGATCGGCACCGGGTTACTGGCGTTGTTCCACGAGCCGTTGAAGCCGAACGACGTGCTCGCCCCGGTGCCGAGCGCGGCGTTCCAGGTGGTGTCGCCGACGGTGACCCGGCCGCCGTTCTGGGTGACGGTGCCGTTCCAGTACTGGGTGACCTGCTGCCCGGCGGTGAACGACCAGGTCAGCTGCCAGCCGTTGAGCGGGTCGCCGAGGTTGGTGACCGCGACGTTGGCCCCGAAGCCGCCGTTCCACTGGCTGGAGACCGTGTAGGTCACCCGGCAGCCGGTGGCGGCGGAGGCCGAGGTGGCGACCCCGACGACGCCGACGAGGGTGGCGGCGGCGAGCGCTCCCGCGAGCAGGGGCCGCCGGTGTACGAGCCTCATCTGGTCCTCCCGGAGCGGCAGCGCCACGCCTTGCACGCACGGTTATGTTTCAACCAGTGTCCCGATCGGACAAAATTCTGTCAATCGACGAATCTCGATTGATAGACGTCAACTCCCAGCCAGCGGCACGCCCGCCTCGACGCCCACGAAGATCGTTTCGTGTCCTGTTGGTGACCCTCGGTAGGGTGTCGCGCATGAATCAAGGTGCCTGGCGGCGGCATGCGTGGTGGGTGGGTATCCCGGCCACGGTCGCCGGGTTCGGCGCGTGGGCCGCGCTCGCCGACGACAAGACCGGTTGGACGGTGGTCTCCGCTGCCGCCGCCGGGGTGGTCGGGGGCTTCGGGCCGACGGTCGCCGACCGGCTGGCGGCGAAGCGGGAGACCCGGCGGCAGCGGGAGGACGCGCTGCGCGGGGTGACGTCGGCCGAACTGCCGGAGTCGGTGGCGTGGCTGCTGCACCCCGGACAGGCGGTGGTCGACTTCATCGGTCGCGGCTGGGTGCTGCGCCAGTTGGAATCCTGGACGACCGACTTCGACACGGTGGCGGTACGCCTGCTGACCGGCGCGGGTGGGGTGGGCAAGACCCGGCTGGCCCGGGAGTTCGCCGGCCGGCTGCCCGGTTGGCGGTGCGAGTGGATCCACGCCGGGGCCGAGGAGCAGACGGCCGCCCTGATCACCTCGGGTGGCGTACCGTCGCGGTTGCTCGTGGTGGTCGACTACGCCGAGACGCGGGACCGGGCCGGCGTGGCGGCGCTGGTCTGCGCGGCGCAGCGGGCCACCGGGGTACGGGTACGCGTGCTGCTCATCGCCCGGGGTGCCGGGCTGTGGTGGGAGACGCTGTCGGCGGCGTACCCGCAGCAGGCGCAGTTGCTCGACGCGCTGACCGGCCGGTCCCAGGTGGTGCAGTTGCCGGCCCGGATCGAGGAGAGCGAACCCGACGAGATCGTCGCCCTCGCGGCGGGGGAGTTCGCCGCCCACCTGGCGCTGCCGGTGCCGGCGGTCGAGGAGCGGGACCGCCCGGCGGACACGCCGGTGCTGCGCCTGCACGCCGAGGCGTTGCTGGCCGTCCTGGACGGGGAACCCCGGCACGGCCGGTACGATGTGCTGACCGAGGTGCTGGGGCACGAGGCCCGCTACTGGCGGTTCGCGGCTCGGCGGGCGGGCCTGCTGACCGCCGACGACCCGGCGTCGGACGCGCTGCTGCGGCAGGTCGTCGGGGTGGCGGCGCTGCTCGGCGCGGACGGGCCGGACGAGGTCGCCGGCCTGGTCCGGCGGGTCCCCGCGCTGGTGGCCGCCGAGCAGGAGCGGGTGGCCCGGTACGCGGCGTGGCTGGCCGACCTGTATCCGGCTGCCGACGGCACCGGGCTCGGCGTGGTGCAGCCCGACCTGCTGGCCGAGGCGCTCGTGGTGCGGGTGCTGCGGGACTACCCGGCGGCCGACCGGGCGCGGGTGTTCACCGGCCTGACGGTGGCGCAGGCGGTACGGGCGCTGACGGTGCTCGGCCGGGCGAGGACGCACCAGGCCGACGCGGCGGCGCTGATCGAGGTGGCGTTGGGGGTGGACGTGCCCCGGATGGTCGAGGCGGTGCTCCAGGTTGGGGTGCAGTTCCCGGGGGTGTTCACGCCGGGTGCGGTGCGGCTGCTGGCGGACGCGGACATCGATCTCGACTGGGCGCAGTGGACCGCTGAACGTGTGCCGTACCCGTCGATGGAGTTGGGGCGGCTGGCGGTGGCGCTGACGACCCGCATCGTCGCCGGCTTCACCCCGGACACCCCGCGTGAAGTCCATGCTCGCTGGATGAGCACGCACTCCATCCGCCTAGCCGAAATCGGGCGACGGGCTGAAGCCCTCACCGCAAGCCAAGAAGCCGTCTGCCTTCGACGCGAACTCACCATCACCAACCGCGACGCCCACCTCCCCGACCTCGCCAAATCACTCAACAACCACGCGAATCGACTCACCGAAGCCGGACAACACACCGAAGCCCTCACCACCAGCCACGAAGCCGTCAACCTCTACCGACAACTCACCACCAACCGCGACGCCTACCTTCCCTACCTCGCCGGGTCCCTCAACAACCACGCGAATCGACTCACCGAAGCCGGACAACACACCGAAGCCCTCACCACCAGCCACGAAGCCGTCAACCTCTACCGACAACTCACCACCAACCGCGACCCCCACCTCGCCTACATCGCTATGTCCCTCAACAACCACGCGAACCGACTGGCCGAAGCCGGACAACACACCGAAGCCCTCACCACCAGCCACGAAGCCGTCAACCTCTACCGACAACTCACCACCACCAACCGCGACGCTCATCTCCCCGATCTCGCGAACTCGCTGTGGAACATCGGATATGTCGGACTCATAGCCGACAGCGTGACCGAAGAGGCTATTGCTTTGACCGCCGAAGGTGTCTGCTATTTCGACGAACTCGCGGCGGCGTATCCGGCAGCGTTCGAGGAACGTCGTCAAGCAGCCAGACGCACCCTTGACGAGTTGCACCGTGCGGCTGGCGGAGCCGAGGTGAACGAAAATCTCCGCGACGCGGAGGGATGATCGCCTCGGTCATCGGCTCCGAGTCACTGCGGGCGGGGGCGGTCGGGTCGATGGGACGCGCCGGGAGGTGGCGGCGCGGGAGGCGGGGACGGGCCGGCGGGTCGGGGTGGCTTGCGGGGCGGGCTCGGGTGGCAGGAGTTCGGCGGGTTGGACGTAAATCGAGCGGCGGGCCACCGCGTCACCCTTGGCGTTGATCTGGTAGCCGTCGAGCCAGGCCCAACCGTCGTACGTGATCCACTCGGTGCGGACCCGGATCAGGCGGAACAGGATCGGCTTGACGAACTGCGGGCTCGCCTTCCGCGTCACCTGCACGAGCACCCCGGCTCGCAGCGCGATCATCGCGGCCCCTCCTGGCTCGGCCAGTGCCGCTGGTTGATCGGGATGCGGTGCCGGTAGCGACAGGCCAGTTCGTTGCCGCACCGACAGACGAACCGCCACCGCCGCCACGACCACGCCGGCCGGTGCCGCCGCGCCAACGTCATGGCCGTAGCGAGTAAATACTCCTGGTATGACACGTTCCGTCGCATACGAACACGATGCCCGTCAGCCAGTCGATTAGTCAACTGGCAATATCCTCTTGACTAGAAGTTACCACCATACGTTCGCTTCATGGATCGTGGCCCTGGGAGCCTGATGGGTCCCTACGAGATCGCCCAGCGGATGGGTGTCTCGCGGCAGCGGTTCCAGCAGCTCACCCGGCATCCCACCTTCCCGCGGCCCTACCAGGAGCTACGCGGCATGAAGGTGTGGCTGGCCGAGGACGTCGAAGAGTGGATCACGAAGCACCGGCCGCCGCGCCCCACCGAGGACGACACCCCGGAGTAACCGGCCGCCCCTCGGCGCACGTCCGCTCGTGGCCGGCACTCACGACGTACGCGACACAGTCGGATCTTGGCGTGAGCGGGTCGGGCAACGACGGCAATGTCCCCGCCGTCAGAGGTCAACATTGATTGTGAAGAGTTCTTGCCGCCAGGACGGCAAGAACTCTTCACAAAGGAGACCGAGGGCCGGCGTACGGCGGAACGGTGTGTCGCGGGGTGGCCCGACGTACCTCGGCAAGGCGGTGTCGGAGCTGTGCGTTGCGCAGTTCCTGTTTGCCAGCTTCGACAGCCTGTTCCCCACCGGCCTGTTCGACGTGCTCCACGCGGATGTCCTTCCACCGCACGTAACCGCTGTTCACAGCACCCTCGTTCCTTCACACATGCCCCATACCGGTCTACGGCACAGATGGGCTGGCCTCACGGTAGTTCATGGGTACGGCCGGGCGAGATCGAATCACGCCCGGCCGTCGTGCCGAAGGCCCCGTCCCGAACAGCAGTTGCGGTCAGTCGGTGTCGACCCGGGTACCCGTCGCGCCGAGGGCTTCGGCGATAGCGGCGAACTCGCGTAGGGCCGCCTGGAGGTCCTCGACGATCTCCTGGGCGATCACCTCGGGTGGCAGCAGCGCGTCGGCGTCCTCCAGGGAGGCGTCCTTGAGCCAGGTGATGTCCAGGTTCACCTTGTCGCGGGCGATCAGCTCGTCGTAGGAGAAGGGGCGAAAACGTTCGGTTTCCACCCGCTCGGCGCGGTCCTTGCCGGGCAGGTAGCAGTCGACGAAGTCCTGGAGGTGTTCCCGGCGCAGCGGGTTCTGCTTGAGCGTGAAGTGCTGGTTGGTGCGGAAGTCGTACACCCAGAGGTTCTGGGTCCAGGGTTCCTCGCGGGCGCGCTTGCGCTCGAAGAACAGCACGTTGGCCTTGACGCCACCGGCGTAGAAGATGCCGGTGGGCAGGCGCAGCATGGTGTGCAGGTCGTACTGCTTGAGCAGCCGGCGGCGGATGGTCTCCCCCGCGCCGCCTTCGAACAGCACGTTGTCGGGCAGGACGACCGCCGCCCGGCCGTCGATCTCCAACAGCGCGGCGATGTGCTGGACGAAGTTGAGCTGCTTGTTGGCGGTGGTGGCCCAGAAGTCGGCGCGTTCGATCTCGCGTTCCTCGCGGGAGGACCGGCCGTCCTCCCCCACCATCCGGATCGACGAGCTGCGCCCGAACGGCGGGTTGGCGAGCACCAGGCTGACCCGCTGGTCCGGCTCCCGGCCGAGGGCGTCGCGCACGGCGATCAGCGACGGGCCGTTGGGGGTGCCGATGCCGTGCAGCAGCATGTTCATCGCCGCCAGGCGGGCGGTGCCGTCGACCAGCTCGGTGCCGGTGATCGCGCCGTGGGCGAGCCGCCGCCGCTGGTCGGGAGTGAGGGTGCTGCCGTGGTGGCGCTGGATGTGGTCGTAGGCGGCGAGCAGGAATCCGCCCGTGCCGCAGGCCGGGTCGGTGATCGTGTCGTCGGCGGTGGGCAGCATGCAGTCGACCATCGCGGCGGTCAACGCACGCGGGGTGAAGTATTGCCCCGCGCCGGATTTCGCGTCCTCCGCGCCCTTGGCCAGCAACTCCTCGTAGGCGTCGCCCTTGACGTCGACCCCGGTGCCCGACCACTCCTGCTTGTCGATCAGGTCGACGATCAGCCGCTTGAGCTTCGCCGGGTCCTGGATCTTGTTCTGCGCCTTGCGGAAGATGGTGCCGAGGGTCCCACCCTCCCGGGCCAGCCCGGTGAGAATGTGCCGGTACTGCACCTCCAGGTCGTCGCCCTCGGCGTCCAGCAGGGTCTGCCAGCTCAGCTCGTCGGGCACGATCTGCTCCGGCCGGAACGTCCGGTTGGCCCGCTCGTCGGCCATCTTGAGGAACAGCAGGTAGGTCAACTGCTCCACGTAGTCGATGGTCGACACGCCGTCGTCCCGCAGCACGTCGCAGTAGTTCCACAGCTTCTGCACCAGACGGCGCGAATCCACAGTGCTCACAGTGGCAAGGTCTCCTGCTGATAGTCGTCGCCGGTCACCCTGGTCGGCGGCGCCGCCAACTCCTTCGGGGTACGCCGGGAGCGCGTCCGCTGCTTCGGAATGGTCGCCGCCCGCTCCGCTTTGATCCGGGCCAGCAGTTCCGAGGCCGGCTCGTCATTTGGATCCTGCGCCACCAACCGCCCCGCGAACGCCTCCGCCAACAGAGAGCGATGCAGGCTTTTGGCCTTCGCCTGGCTATGCAGAACAGCCTTTGCCACCGTCTCCTGCACTGCCAGCAACTCATCTACCTTTTGCACGATGGCAATTTGCTCAGAGGGATGCGGTAGCGGGAACGGCATCTCCCGCAGATCACTGATGTTGACACCTTTGACCGCAACACCCCTTGCGATTCTCGTTAGATGTCGCTGCACCTGAGGACTCCGCAGGTAGATGCATGCGAAGTTCGGATCCACACCCGCCAGAAAACTCAATCGAGCCGAATCCTGGGTAATGTTCGCACCAGCCAAGCCTGGGGTCACTTTAACGACACGACCATAGGTTCCCCTGATGGATATCAACACATCATCCGAGGCAAGTCGGGCTCGCGAATACTGGTCGTCGATCTCGGAGGATGTCCGATGGAGATCCCCCGACGAGATTCGATCATTCCTCATATTAACGACACGCACATACGGAACACCATCGGAAAGATTAGGGCCAGGCTTCAGTATCCCATAGGAAATGGTTCTTTCCGGGTGAGTCAACTCCTCCATCGACATCACAGCCCAGCGCTCCGGAAAGTCAAGGCCATGACCAGCAACAACAGGCAGAGGATCAGGTCTACCGCGTCGGACATTTCCAGAGATCTCTCGGCGCAATTCCAGCATCTGCACCCTCCGACACTCGGCCGCATACGCATTCTCTTCGAAATTCGAGAGCCGACCGGCTATAGCGCTTCTCAGAACAGCAGCCTTGAGCTGGACAGATCGCCCAGCACCCTGCACCAGGCCGACCTCCGCAGCCCGCAGACGCAGCAAGCGCTCGTCAAGGGTAGCAACGATGCGGCGCTGTTCGGCAAGTGGCGGAAGTAGCAGGGCGATTGACTTCAAACTCGCACCCGAGACACCCGCTTGTCCGGCGGTCGTGCGCGCAACAGCACGCACAAGCGACCGCACTCGTGCAGTTTCAAAAGAATATTGAATATAGCGGGGATCAACGAACGCTGGATTCACTCTAACCCGGATCAGCTTGTCGGGATAAGTGAGATCGCCAATACCCTCAGGAACCATCGCACATGCACCGACATAATCGATATTTCCGTTGTAGCGGGTAAAGAGCAGGTCACCAGGCAGAAGCAGCGCGTCGGAGTCTCTTAGCTCGCGTATGCCTTTGGCACTGTAGCGAACATCGCGAAGATTCAGAACACCCGGTCGCACAGAGCTAATACGGAGAATTGGAACCCCATTCGGCTCAAACCCTGGGCGAGAAACGAAGATGCCGTTCTTCACAGATTCGGCGATATCTCCAAGAGTTACTTCAGTCCAACCAGGTGGCAGGTCGGTCACGCGGTTAGCTCCTGGTTGAGTTCGCTGAGGAGGGGTTCGGCGCGGTTGCCGAAGGCGCCCGCGTACCCGTCGATGCCGCCGCGTTCGGTGAAGGGTGCCCCTTCCAGGTCGTCGGGGGTGATCTCCACGCTGACCGCTATCACGTCCTTGATCCTCTCCAGCCACCACACCTGATCGGCAGTGAAGGTAGCGCCCGCCTGTTGCTGCCGCAGCAGCCACCCACGGAAACGCTCCTCTGTGGCCGTACGAAATGGACGTAGCTCCTGGTCAAGGCCGAGTTCGTAGCGGATCAGGGCGACCAGGTCGGTCACCCCGCGCGGCCCGGCCTGCTCGGCGGTCCGGCCGAGCAGCACGTACGCCTTCCACAGCGACTCCGGCGTCCACGCCTGCGGAGGCCGGGCGATCCGCGCCGCCAACTCCTTGAGCTGGTCGTAGCTGATCCGACCCTTGCCCTCATAGAACACCTGCAAAGCAGTGATCTCGTCGCGGTGCTGATCCAGGTACTCGTGCCAGCTCCGCACGGTCACCTGGGCGCGTTCGGCGGCGGGCACCCCGGCCGCCGACACCAGCTTGTCGACGTTGACCTCGTCGATGGTGATGTCGTGGGCGCGGCGGATCTCCAGGATGCGGTCGCGCAGCTGCGGGTTCGCGGCGAGCGGGCGCAGCGCCCCGGCCAGCAGCTCGCGGACGGCGTCCGGCCCGGCCTGGGTGGCCGGATTGAGCTGTTCGGGGGCGACGGCGTCGACCAGGCCACGGACGATGCCGGTGAGCGGCTGCCCGCCCAGCTCCGCCAGCTCGGCACGCTCGGCGTCGGTGAGCTGCTGGTCGAGGCGGGACAGCCGCGAGGCGAGGGTGGCCACCTCGTTGGCGTCGGCGGTCAGGGTGCCGGCCTTGCGCAGCAGGTCACGCAGCGAGATCTGCTGCTCGGTGTGCCGTTGCAGCGGCACCGCCTCGTCGAGGTCGGCTTCGGTGACGCCGACCGCGTCGACGATGACGAACCGGTCCTTGACCTGGGCGTCGGGGGTGACGGACTGGAAGTCGGCCGGGTCGATGGTGCGCGCCCCGCGCCCCTTCATCTGCTCGAAGTAGGTGGCGCTGCGCACCGGCCGGAGGAAGAACACACACTCCAGCGGGCGTACGTCGGTGCCGGTGGCGATCATGTCGACGGTGACCGCGACGCGCATCTCCGGGCTGTTGCGGAACGCCTGGATGAGGGTGTCGGGGTTGTCGCCGTCCCGCCGGGAGGAATAGGTGATCTTCCTGGCGAACTCGTTGCCGCGCCCGAACACGAGCCGGACCATGGCGACGATCTCCTCGGCGTGGTTGTCGTCGCACGCGAAGATCAGCGTCTTGGGCACCGTGGAGCGGCCGGGGAAGATCTCGGTGAACAACCGCTCGCGGAAGGTGTCCAGCACCAGCTTGAGCTGCCCCTTCGAGATCACCGACCGACCGACCTGGCGGCCCGCGTACGAGAAGTCGTCTTCCAGCTCCTGGTAGCGCTCGGCGCGGGTGCGGCGGTCGCGCAGCGGCACGACGGTGCCGGCCTCGATCTTCTGCCCGCCCTCGGTGATCTCGGTCTTGATCCGGTAGACGTCGAAATTGACGTTCACCCCGTCGGCGACCGCCTGCTCGTAGGTGTATTCCGAGACCAGGTTCTGCTGGAAGAAGCCGAGGGTCTGCTTGACCGGGGTCGCGGTCAGCCCCACCACGAAGGCGTCGAAGTACTCGATGACCGCCCGCCACTTGCCGTAGATCGACCGGTGACACTCGTCGACCACGATCAGGTCGAACGTCTCCGGGGGAAGCTGCGGGTTGTAGCCGACCTCGGCCGGCTCGTCAAGGTCGTAGCTGTCGTAGGCCCGATCGTCGAGATCGATGTCGGGCAGTTCGGTGCCGCGCAACGCCCCGTACAGGCGTTGGATCGTCGAGATCACCACGTTCGACGAGTCGAGCAGGCCGGCCCCGGAGAGCCGGTCCACCGTATACAGCTCGGTGAACTTCCGCCCGTCGTCGGGGGTCTGGTAGCCGGCGTACTCGCGCAGGGTCTGCTTGCCGAGGTTGTTCCGGTCGACCAGGAACAGGATGCGGCGGGCACGGGCGTGCTTGAGCAGCCGGTAGCTGCCGGTGACCGCCGTGAAGGTCTTGCCCGCCCCGGTGGCCATCTGGATCAACGCCCGGGGCCGGTCCTCGGCCAGCGAACCTTCCAGGCCGTCGACCGCGTCGATCTGCGCCGGGCGCAGGCCCAGCCGGTCCAGCGCCGGCATCCGGCGCAGCCGGGCCCGCAGCGTCGGCGCGGCCGGCTCGTCGTCCGCCTCCCGCATCCACCGCGCGAGCGTCTCCGGCCGATGAAACGCAAACACCTCCCGGGTACGCGGAAACGGGTCGAGCCGGTTGACGAACGCGGTTTCGGTGCCGGTGGCGACGTACCCGAAGGGCAGCGCCGCCTCCCGCCGCCAGGCGCTGAGCCGCTGCTCGGCGGTCAACCCGTTGAGGTAGCGGTCGAGCTGCGCCTCGACACCACGCGGGGCGGTGCCCTCCCGCTTGGCCTCGACCACCCCGACGAGACGCTGGTGGACGTAGAGCAGGTAGTCGGCCCGGCCGGTCGCCAGGGTCACCTCGCGCACCGCGACGCCGCTGCCCGCGAAGAGGTTGAGTTGGTTCTGGTCCTGTACCTGCCAGCCGGCGGCGGTGAGCTGACGGTCGATCTCGACCCGGGTCTGCACCTCGTTCAGCGGCTCGTGTGAGGCTCGGCGGGCGCGGGCGATGAAGGCCTCACGCTTCGCGGCGGACACCTTCACCGGCTGCGCGGTGTCGAATGCCTGCTGCGCCGCCTCGGCGGCCGGTCCGAGACTGGCGACCAACGCGGCGGCCTGCGGCCGGCGCGCGTCGGCGTCGCGGACGGCCTGTTCGGCGGCGACGTTCGCGGCGGCCTGGGCGAGCGCCAGGGACGGTTGCCCGTCCAGCAACAACTTCGTCTCGGCAAGCTCCTGCTTGTACCGTTCGATCTCGGCTCGTAGCCCCTCGGCGATCGACGCGGGGACCTGTGCCGGTGGCGGGGTGGGTGGCACGAAACCGATCGGCGAACGGTCGTCGGTCAACGCGCGGTGGTACCAGATTCCCAGCTCGAAGCAGGTCCGCAGCAGTTCCAGCGCCTCACGCACCTCGCCGAGGTGGTCGTGGACGGCCCGGTTTCCGGTGTCCCGCAGCCGGTCGAAGGCGGCATAGACCTTCGCGGTGACCGCACCCGCGCTGTGCAGCGCCTGCACCTGGTGGAAGAAGCTGTCCTTGGCCGGGGTGACCTGGGTACGCCGTACCAGGTCCCGCGCGAGGACGTCGCCGAACGCGCGGGCCTTGAACATCGCCGACTGCGCGTCGACGTAGACGAGCAGTTCCGCCCCGGCGCCGTACCAGACCAGCAGCGGATGGTCCGCCAAGAATCCGAAGTTGGCAGACTGCTCCGCCAGGCGGCGTACCTGTCGATGATCCACGACTCTCCACGTCCATAGCCGACGGTGAACACATCAGAATATGAACGCGCGTACATCTTCGGAACCCCGTGCGTTATCGGAAAGCCGACAACGCCCCGGCGACTCCCACCTGAGCCGAGGGTCAGGCGTGGGGTAGCTCCGTGATGGAGGAGGCGACCTCGATCGACGCCTCCGCGCCGAACCGCTCGACGTCCACCAGCACGTCGACCGCGAGGCCCGGTCGGACGAGCCAGAACGCCTCGTCCCCGCCGGCCAGCCCGACGCCCTCGCCGCGACTGAACTCGGCCAGCGGCCACTCGGCGGAATCCCGCTCGTGGTATTCGGCCAGGAACTCGCGCACCTGCACAAGGGTGGTCAGCCGTTCCCCCCGCAACACGTGCACCCGCAGGTCGACCCGATGACCGTCCTCCACCGCACGTTCCCAGACCCGGCTGGCGAAAGTGACGTCCTCCCACTCGGAGGCGAAGTCCGACACCAGATCCCCGGCTTCCTCCGGCACCCGCCCCACGTGGAACCCGTCCAACTCGCCACCATCGCGCCCGCCCATCTCCACCGCCATCGCCACCCTGCCTCCAGTCCGCAGCACCGCCACGAGAGGTGATCACTCCATCACAGCGGACCATCCGTGTCACCCAGAAGTTTGTCTAGGCGGCCAGCCGCCTCGTATCGCTGTCCACATGCGACGATCAGGGTATGGCCCTGGTCTCTGCCAATGCCCTCGCCGGGTATCTCCTCGAGGAGGCAATCGCCTTCCTGCTCAGTTCGAACGGATACCGGCTCCTGCAGGACTCGGATGCCGACGAGCAAGCCTTGCGGCAAGCGGGGCACGGCCTGCTCGTTCGCGGCCGAGGTGCTGACCACCAGGCTGACGTGTTGGGTGATCTGCTGATGCCGACGCCGTTCTCGCTACCTGTCCGGCTGTTCGTCGAGGCGAAGAACCGCAGTTCAAAGGTCGGCCTGGCGGAGGTTCGGAACGCCCACGGTGTCATCGACGACGTAAACCAGCACTACTCGACCGAACTGTCGAGGTCCTACCGGCATCCGTTACGCCGGTACCAGTACCGCTACGCGCTGTTCTCCGCCGCTGGTTTCAAGAAGGAGGCGCAGAGCTACGCGCTCGCGCAACAGATCTCGCTCGTCGACCTGTCCGGGCCGGCGTTCGTGCCCCTCGTCACCACGGTGGAACGGGCCGCGAGGCTGATCCTCGCCGAAGCGGTGAGCGCGGACCTCACGACTTTCCCAGTCCGGCAGGTACGGCTGGCACTCCGGAACGCGTTCAGCAGCGCAGGTGCCGAGATGACTGCGGCCGAAGCGCCCCCTCAGGGCACAGGCGACGGCCTGCCCGGGGATGTCCTGGCGTCCTGGGCGGCCCTGGTGACCGCCGAACTCCAGGATTCGGCGACCGGTGAAGGTCTCATCTTGGGCTTCCCCGCAGCGCCGTTCATTCTGGCCATGCACCCCGACAGCATGGAGGAATTCGAGGATTTCATCGCCACACACGGCCCGAACATCGACGTGGACATTCGTTTCGGGCGGGAAGGTGCCCGCGGGGATTGGACCATCACCCCCGTGGCGGATCCTGAGGCTTTCCGATTGTCTTTCGGGCTCCCCGGCGCGCTCGAGGCCTGGTTGTTGTCCGTGCCCGAGCAGGAACGTCGGCGTGCGGCCGAGTCGAGACAGCTCCTGTTGCCGACGATCAGCCTGTTTCTGGAAGACCGACTGATCCGGTTGCGGTACCAACCCGTGCAAGCGCCTGCCGGGCCTTCCCCCGAGGAGGAGCAGGTCGAGGGCGATGCAGGGACGGACGCAGCCGACACCTCGTTCCTGCGCCGCAGCCTCCCGGCACGGCCTCGGCAGCGGGAACGCCCCGAGGCACGGATCGCGACCGGAAGCCGGACTGCGCGGCTGCCACGCGAGGTGCGAGGCTGGTCGGTACGGTCAGCGGAGGAGCTGATGACGGTGCTCGACATATCTTACCCGATGCGGGCCAACCTGATCCGTAGGGCGGCGCTCCAGCATGGTCGGTTGGAGCGGGATGAGGTGTACGACATCGCCGATTTCCCATCGGATCGCACGCTGCGCGGACTGACCCGCCCCACCAACCGCATCACGGCCACTCTCATCGAGCAGGGCCGTCTTCCCGAGGAAGTGGAGTATCCGCTCCAGACGGGTTACGACCACGGCGTCCAAGCGACCCACTTCACCGTGCCACCCGACCTCGTGGCAGCGCTGCGGGCGCTCGGACCGCCACACGGCATCGCTGACAACCACTGACCGGACAACCCAGGGCGGTGGGATGCACCCACCACCCGTGCTTCATCCGGAGCATCCGCTTCGCGGTGAGCCCGGCTCAAGAGTTGTCGGGAGCGCTGAGCCGAAGTACCTCGGATGGTCGGTGGGGTGTACCACCGACCATCCGAGGTCAGTTGCCCAACGCGCGTACCTTCGCGATCGTCTCCTGGACCTGCTGGGTCGCCGGCTGACCGCCCTGGACGGCCCGGGTGAGCGCCTGCTGGTAGCTGTCGATCGCGCCGATCAGCGGGCCGGCGGCGATGCCCTGCAACGCCCCGGCGACCAGCGAGCGCGCCTCGGCGGCGTCCTGCGCCGCCGCTGCCGTCTTGGCCCGCGCCTCGTCGAGCTTCTGCGAGGCCGCTGCCAGCTTCGCGATCATCTCCGCCGCGCTCACACGCACTCCCCGGGTCGACCGACATGCCACGGTCACGCCGCTGCACCGGCAACGACCACCGCGAGCCTACGAGGTGAGCACCCAACGCAGCCACCCCTGCAACGGTGCCGCATCCCGGTCATTCCCGCTCCGTGACGAACACCCCCAAAGCCCGCCGACGCCCTCGACGAGGCCCTGGGCTTGCAGCACGAGGATCACCTGCCGGACAACGCCCGCCGAGACCCCATGCTCAGCACGGAGTTGTGCGGTTGCGGGGAGCTGATCCCCCGGACGCGACCACCCGCACACGCCACCACCTGCTCAGCGCACCAGGCGGAACACCAGCAGCGTCACGCAGTACGCCAGCGGCACCAGCAGGACGCAGATGACGAAGCCGAGCGGGGCGTACCGGGGCGGATCGGTACTGGCCAGGGCCGGCCGCCCCCAACGCCCGAGGATCAGCCAGCCGGCGACGAAGGAGATCAGCGGCAGCCCGGCGCAGGTCAGCGCGCCCAGCGTGACGCCGTCGACCACGCCGATGCCGTTGGCGACCACCAGCACCAGCATGACCAGCGCCCCGATCGCGGCACAGCCGACATAGACGGCGACCGCGCGGGCGGTCGGTGACCAGGTGGGCAGCAGAGCGGGCCGCTGGGCCAACGCCTCAGCCTGCTGACCCAGCCGGTCCGCCTCGTCGACCAGCCGTCCGGCCTCCGCCAACACGACCACCGGATCGACGTCACCTGTTGCCCCGTCGTGGCCCGCTCCCGGACCGGACCCGGCCACCGGACCGGACCCGGCCACCGAGCCCCACCCGGCCATCGAGCCCGAGCCAGGCACCGAGCCCGACCCCGGCACCGAGCCGGGCCCGACAGCCGCGCCAGGACCCGGACCAGCGGCCGGGGCCACGGCCGGACCGGGCCCGGTTCCCGACGCCGGGTCGGTCACCGGGGGCAGGCCGGCGGCGGCCCCGAGCTGGGTGAGGCGCTGCTCCTGGGCGGTCAGCCGCTGACCGAGCTGGGCCACCCCGGCGTGCAGGGTGCGGCGGCGTTCCGCCTCGGCGGCGGCACCGCGCTCCCCCTCCCGGATCCGGGCGGAGAGCTGCCGGACGGCCGCCGCGTACTCGTCGTAGCCGGCCACTCAGCGCTCCTCTTCGGGGTGGTGTCCGGGGCGGACGAACGGCACGATCAGCGCGGTGCGCTGGGCGTGCCGGTCGACCAGCAGGGCCCGGTCCGGGCGCGGGGTCCAGGCCAGGTCGGTCACCCCGAGGTACAGCCCGAGGTCGTCGGCGGGCACGTTCAACGCCACCAGGCAGGCCACGTCGTCGCGGTTCTGGCTGCCGCCGAGGTCGTCGGCGAGCCGGCGCAGGCCCCGCCACCAGCCGAGCAGGTGCACCCCGCGCCCCGGCCCCTCCCGCAGCAGCGCCCGCAGGTCGTCGTGGCCCGAACGGTAGGTGTCGGGATCGGCGGCGGCGAGCGCCGCACCGGCCGCGTCCACCCCGAAGAGCACCAGGTAGGTCCGGCTACGCTCCCCCGGGCCGGCGGCCAGTTCGCCGATGCGCGCCCGCAGCCCGGCCGCGTCGACCTGGGTCACCGGGTGCCCGGCGGCCTTCAGCCCGGCGGCCGTGTCGTCGGCCAGTTCGTCGGCGGCGGCCACCAGCGGGGCCAGCACGAACTCGGCCTCCCCGGGCCGGTGCTGACCGGCCAGGCTCAACGCGGCGGCCCGCAGCACGTGCCCGCCGGTCGCCGAGGTGCCCACCACGGCCAGGTGCCGGCCGGGCGAGGCGTCCAGGTCGCACCGGGCGGTGCTGCCGGCCACGTCGACCGTCCGGCCCACCAGCACGGCCGGGCGGCGGGTGGAGGCAGCGGACGGCGTCGGCTCGTCCTCCAGGTGCGCGGTGGCATAGCCCCGGAAGACCGCGGGCGGGGCGGTGCCGTCGGGGCGGGCGTCCCACAGCTCGTAGCGCAGCCGGGCGAGCTGCCGGGCGTCGGCGTGCGCGTCGGGGAACCGCAGCAGGATGTCCGCGCCGGCTGCCCCGGCGGCGGTGTTGACCACCGCCGTGCCGATCCGCGTCGCGCCGCCGACCACCCCGCGCGGGCCGAGCACCGGCTCACCGCCGGGCAGCGCCACCCGCAGCGCGAACTGCCCGAACAGCGACTCGGCCCGGCCGTACAGGGCCTCCACGCCGCTGGTGCTCTGGCTGGCCAGCACCAGGTGTACGCCGTACGAGCGGCCCTTGCGGGCCAGTTCCTCCAGCAGGTCGACGGCCTCCCGGGCCAGCCGGTCGTTGCCGGCGAACAGCACGTGGAACTCGTCGATCACGGCCACCGTGCGGGGCACCGGTTCGGTGTCCGGCAGGTCGGCGAGCTTGGTCACCCCGTGCCGCTTGAACAGTCCGGCCCGCCGGCCCAGCTCCCGGCGCAGCTCCCGGAGCACGGCCAGGCCGTACTCCCGGTCGGACTCGACGCCGACGGCCCGCGCGTGCGGCAGGAACGACGGATCGCGGTCGGTGGGGACGAACTCGGTGAAGCTCACCCCCTCCTTGAAGTCGAGCAGCCACAGCTGCAACTCGGCCGGGGAGTAGCGGGCCGCCAGGCCGTAGAGCACGTCGAGCAGGAAGACCGTCTTGCCCGCGCCGGTGCGGCCACCGACCAGCCAGTGCGGGGTCGCGTCGTCGAAAGCCAAAGTCACCGGGGTACGACCGGAGCGGCCCACCACGGTCCGCAGGCCGGCGCGGGCGGACTCGGTCCAGCGCCGCTCGGGCAGCAGGTCGGCCAGGTGCAGGGCGGTGTCCCGGCGCACCTGCGCGCCCAGCCGGTCGGCCAACGCCTGGACGGCCGGGGCGGGCGGATCGCCGTCGAGCAGCACCGGCACGGCCAGCCCGGTGCCGTCGTCGCTGAACGGCTGCCCCGGCGGGTCGCCGATGCGGGCGTAGCGTTCGTCGAGGCGTATCTCGGTGGTGCCGCCCAGCGCGGGTGGGGCCTGACCGGGCGTCGTCACCGCGCGCCCGGCGAACAGCACGCACACCCCGGCGGTCGGCCCGGCGTGGGTGAGGGCGGCGAGCCGGGCCAGCTCCCGTGGGCCGGGCGCGGACGCGGCCACCACCAGCAGCAGTTCCGCCTCCCCGCACCGACCTGGCCGCCGCCCGACGCCACGCCGGCCTGGCCCACGCCGCCCGACACCGCGACGCCCGACACCGCGCCGGGCTGGCCCACGCCGTACGACGCCACGCCGGGCTGGCCGGCGGCGGACCGGGCCGGGTCGGCGTGCTGGGCGGCGCGGGCGTGCGCCTCGGCGGCGTCCAGCAGCGCGCCGATCTCCGCCTCGGTGGTGGCGACGCCGCCGAGCACCCCGGCGTCGCGCAGCGGGCGCAGCGGAATGAAGGTGGCGCCCCACGCGGCCGGGTCGATGCCGACCACCCGCACGCTGCCCGGCGCGGCCGTGGTGAGCAGCCGCAGCACCAGCACCCGCAGCAGCACCGCCACCCGGGGATCGCGGGCGTCCCGGTCGACCGCCAGGTGCCGGCCGGCGCCCAACGGCAGCAGCAACGGGAACCGACCGTCCGCGGTGGACGCCTCCCCGATGCGCACCGGCGCCGGGCCGTCCACGGGCGCGACGGTGCGGGTGGCACGGGCCGGGCCGGCACCCGGGGACACGGCGACGTACCCGGGCGGCGGGCCACCGGGTGACGCTCCGACGGGGCCGGTCGGCGGGCCCGACGGACCCGCCCGGTCGCTGCCGCCGGGTGGCGGGGCGGCCAGCGCGTCGGCGAGCCGGGCCAACCGGGCGACCAGGTCGGCGGTACGTTCCGGGACGGGTTCCCCGGCCAGCCGGTCCAGCAGCGCACGGGCCGCCGTCCACCGCTGCCGGGCCTGCCGGTGCGCGGCGACCGCCTGCCCGTACGCCGATGCGAGCCTGCCCACCCACTGCTCCCCACCGACGCGCGGACGAATCGAGGGGAACCCTAGCGCCCCACCGGGTCAGGGCGCACGACCCGCCCACGGGCCGGACCGGCCGGCAGCCGTGGTCACGTCGGGCGGCAGCCCGGGTCCGGCCCGCTGTCGGCGGCACCGCAGTGGAACACCTCGACCGGCTCGGCGGCGACGTCCGGCACCCGGGCCACCCGCAGCAACGCCAACCGCTTGGCGACCGGCTCCCCGGAGTCGGGGGCGTACCGGATCACGCCGGCCACCCCCGGGTAGCCGGCGGCGGCGTTCTGCCGCAGCACCTCGGCGTGCACACCGACCGGGTTGACCGAGCGGGGCTCCCAGCGCCGGCCGGTGTCGGCGTGCCGCAGCCGGGCGGCGAGGCTCTCCACCGCCCGCACCACCATCATCGCCGCGTCGTAGGCGAGGCTGACCCGCTCGCCGACCGGTGCGCCGGCCCCGTCGCGGCAGCGCGGCGGGTCGAGCAGGTCGGCGGCACCGACCCAGGTCAGGAAGCTGCCCCGGGCGTCGTCGCGGCCGGCCTGCGCGGCCCGCAGGGAGGCACAGGTGGCCAGCGACGCCTTCGACACGTACGTCACCGGGAGGTTGCCCGGGGCGCTGGCCCGCAGCCCCGGATTGGCCATGTACCGGTTGACCGAGTCGTCGGCGACGAGGTGCCGGGGCGGGTCTGCGCCGCACTCCTTCAACGCCCGCAGGAACCCGTCGAACTCCGACCAGCGCCCGGCGAACAGCAGCAGCCCCCGGTAGCCGCACTCGGCGGTCAACCGTCGCCCGGTACGCCACTCGTCGAGCCGGGTGAGCCGGGTGCCGAACCGCTCGCGCAGCCCGTCGACCAGGGTGCCGACGTAGAGGTCCTCGGTGAGGGAGCTGTCCTCCCCGGTGCTGTAGTAGGCGTGCGCCTCGGTCACCCGCAGCACCTGCCGGGCGTACGTCTCGATCATCGCGGCCTGCGCCGAGTTGGGCGCGGAGATCTGGAGGTAGAGGCTGGAGTTGTCGTCCATCCGGTCGGCCGACAGGGTGGGCGCGAGCACCGGCAGGCCGACCCGGTTGAGTTCCCGCAACGCCGAGGCGGTGCTGGTCCGGCTCTCCACCAGCCCCACCACCCCGAGCACGGTCGGATCGTCGCGGGCCAGGGCCTCCAGCATCCGCACCGCCGGCCCGGCGTGGCGCATCTGCCGGCCCCCGTTGGCGACCACCACGTGCAGCAGGGCCGCGCCGTCGGCCGCCGCGGACTCCTTGAGCAGGGCGTACTGGGCGGTGGCCAGGCCCTCCAGCTCCTCCCGCTCGGAGACGTACGACTCCTCGTCCGCCCGGGTCCGGTTGCCGGTGAGGGTGCCCAGATAGACCAGGGTGAGATAGGGACGACGCCGGTCGCTGCGCTGCCAGACCTCCTCGGCGGCCCGGTTCTGCGCGAAGATCCGCCGTTGCACCGCCCGCAGCCGGTCCTGGCCGGGTTCGCTGTTGAACACCTGCGCCGCGCCGTCGCTGTAGCCGACGCACTCCCCGGCGATCAACTGGACCCGCACCTGACCGGTCAGCGCCGGGTGGCAGTCCAGCGTCCAGCGGCTGTCCGCCCACGCGCCGGCCCCGACCAGCAGGGCCAGCGCCACCGCCGCCGGCAGGAACCGCCGCGCCCACCACGGCGGGTCTGGCGCGACCAGCGCGGGCGGGGCCAACCCCGGTGGTGGCGTGACGTCGTCGTCGTCCGGGCGCAGCGTCACCAGCCAGGCGGCGGCCCGCCGCAGCCGCCGGGTCTCGGGCAGCGCCTCGGCCCACTCGTCGCAGGCGTCGTCCGCCTCGCGCAGCGGACGGGTGCCGGGCAGCTCCGGTGGTGGTGCGGTGGCGAGCGCCACGACCAGCAGCGGGTCGTTGCGTCCGGTCTCGTTGCGCACATCGTTGAGCAGCCGGGCCAGGGTGTGCCCGACGCCGTCGACGGTCACCCCGTCGAGCAGCAGCACCGGGTAGGCGGTGCGCCGCCAGTCACCGGGCCGCCAGACCCGCCGCCGGTACGCCTGCCGCAGGTCCTCCAGGAACGCGTGCAGCAGCAGCTTGTCCACCTGGGCCGGTTGTTCGCCGTCGCGCCAGCCGGCGGTGAGTCGTTCGGCGAACCCGAGGAAGGTCACCGACTGGCGGGGAGCAAGGTACTGCTGCCGCATGAACCAGCGGTACTGCCCCCCGACGACCGGCACCCGGCCGGAGACGGCGACCCGGAACACCGCGCTGGGCACCGCGCGGCGCAGCAGCCAGAGCAGCACCTGAAGCGCCGTACCGACCACCGATTCCCCGCTGACCTGCGGCTCCTCGACGGAGCGCCGCCCCCGCCAGTCGCGCAGCCGGCGGACCAGGGTGGCCCGGCCGCTGGCGGCGGTGTCGGCCCCCACGTCGAGGCTCTGGTGCATCAGCCAGTCGGCCAGCGGGTAGTGCCGGAACCGCAGCCGGGCCGCCCCGAACGCCTCCAACGACAACTGCCGGTGCAGCTCGCGCAGGACCGCCGGCACGTCCGCGACGTCGGGCCGGGCCGTCAGGTCCAGCACGGCGTGCGGTACCCGACGACCGGCGCCCTGCCCGACGAAACGCCGCAGCAGGGCACCCGGGTCGCCGCCGGTGGCGGCCCGCACCAGCCAGAGCACCGGCAACCGCCGGTCGCCCCGGCGCGGCCGGCGCAGCAACCGGGTCAACAGGGACAGCAGCTCCGCCCCGCCGGTCGGGGGACCGTCCGGGGCGGGCCGGGCCAGCGGTGGCGTCACCGGCTCGCGCATACGGGTACCTCCGCCGCGTCCTGGGAACCAGACCCCCATTGTCGACGACGTGGGCAACTGACGGTGTCCGGTGGATCGCCACCGGTGACCCGGGCCGACCGACCAGGGTCCGGGCGCGTCGGACGTGGGCGTCCCGCCATGGTGGGCGCGCGTGCGTCCTGACGCGCCAGCGATGGCGCCGGACCTGCCCGGCCTGACCGGCGCCGGGCGCGCGGCGGTCGGCGACCCGGGTGCCGGGCCGCCGACCGCCGGTGCCGGTCAGCGCAGCGCGGCGGTGAGCGCCGGCAGGTAGCCGTACCGGTAGCCGTCGGCGTTCGGGTGGTACGCCTCGATGACGCCGCTGACGTCGCGGATCCACGGGGCGGCGGCGCAGACGCCGTGCCCGGTGAAGAACGGCCGGGTGTCGGCGAAGGTGGCCCCGGCCGCGCCGGCCCGCGCGGCGGTGACCGTGGCGAGCGCGTCGGCGGCCTCGTTGAGGATGGTCCGCTTGTAGCTGCTCATCGCCAGCACGCCGCAGGAGCCGGTCTCGAAGAGCCGGGGGTAGCCGAGCACCACCAGTCGGGCGTTCGGGGCCCGGTTGCGGATCGCGGCGTAGGTGGCGTCGAGCCGGCCGGGCAGCGTCGAGGTGGCGAAGCTCTTGGCCTTGTCGACCGCTGCCGTGCAGTTCGCCGTGCTGCCGAACCGGCAACTGGTGATCACTTCGGCGAAGCCGGCGTCGTTGCCGCCGATGGTGATGGTGACCAACGTGGTGCCGGCGCTCAGCGTACCGACCTGCTTGTTGATCACGTCGGAGGTGACCGCACCGCCGCAGGCGGGGAAGGCGAAGCTGCTCACCGCGTTGGCGGCGGCCCAGAGCGGGGCGTACGACTTCTGGCTGCGCAGGCAGGTGGACAGGTCGTACGGGCCGGCGCCGACACCGGAGGAGTACGAGTCGCCGAGCGCCACGTAGTGGACGGTGGCGGCCTGGGCGGCGGTGGGGACGAGCACGACACCGGCGACGGTGGCGAGCAGGGCGGCGAGTGCGGTGACGGCACGGGCCAGGGCACGGCGGGGTAGGGCGCGGTGGGGCATGACGGTCCTCCGGGGGCAGGAAGGGAAGGGCCTCTGGACCGCGCGCGTGGCCAAGGGGGTGAGGCGTTGTTACTAGTCGGTAATGCTAGCGAAACATCGACATAAAGAGAACAGATGATCCCCACCGTCCGGGGCGCACGGTTCCACCGCCGTCGATTAGGTTGTCGGTGCGAACACCCCGATGGAGGGAGTCCACCCCGTGCGACGTGTTTTCACGGCGGCCATCGCCGCCCTGACCGTCACCACCGCCGGCACCCTGGTGACCGGCGCCCCCGGCCAGGCCGACGCCCGACCGGGCAAGAGCCGGTCGGTCGCGGTCTCGGCCGCCCCGAAACCCGGCAGCCCCGGTCTCGGTGACCCCTACTTCCCCGACTACGGCAACGGTGGCTACGACGTCGACCACTACGACGTGCGGCTGCGCTACGAGCCGGCCACCGACCGGCTCAGCGGCACCACCACCATCTTGGCGACGGCCACCCAGGACCTCTCCCGGTTCAACCTGGACTTCCTGCTCGACGTGGAGTCGGTGCGGGTCAACGGGTGGACCGCCCGGTTCGCCCGGGAGGGCGCCCACGAGCTGGCGGTCACCGCGCCGCGCGGCATCACCACCGGCCAGGCGCTGACCATCGTGGTCACCTACGCCGGCGTGCCGTCGGAGACCCTGGTGGACGGCTACTCCGGCTGGACCCGCACCAGCGACGGCGCGCTCGCCGTCAACGAGCCCGAGTCGGCCTGGTGGTGGTTCCCCTCCAACGACCACCCGCTCGACAAGGCCACCTGGGACGTCTCGGTGTCCGTGCCCGACGGCGTCGAGGTGATCAGCAACGGCGTCCAGCCCCGGCCCCCGCTGGCCGAGGCCGGCAACCGGATGCGGTGGGGCTGGCGCAGCACCAAGCCCGGCGCCACCTACCTCGCGTTCCTGGCGATCGGCCAGTACGACATCGTCACCGACACCGCACCGAACGGCCAGCCGGTGATCAACGCCTACAGCACCACGCTGGGCGATCGGGGTCCCGCCGCCCGGGCCAGCATCGAACGCACCGCCGAGATCGTGGACTGGGAGAGCGGCATCTTCGGGCCGTACCCGTTCGAGGCGCAGGGGGGCGTGGCCGCGCCGATCGACAGCCTGAGCTTCGCCCTGGAGACGCAGACCCGCCCGGTGTACGGGCCCGGCTTCTGGCGACGCGGCAGCAACCCGTACGTGGTGGTGCACGAGAACGCCCACCAGTGGTTCGGTGACTCGGTCTCGGTGGCGAACTGGAGCAACATCTGGTTGAACGAGGGCTTCGCCTCGTACGCCGAGTGGCTCTGGTCGGAGGCGCAGGGTGAGGGCACCGCGCAGGAACTGTTCGACTTCACCTACGCCGACTACCCCGCGGACGACGAGTTCTGGCAGGTCCTGCCGGGCAACCCGGGTGCCAGCGCGGTCTTCGACGGCGCGGTCTACGACCGGGGCGCGATGGCCCTGCACCAGCTCCGGCTGACCGTCGGCGACGACGCGTTCTTCCGGATCCTGCCCGCCTGGACCGCCGAGCACCGGTACGGCAACGGCACCATCGCCCAGTTCCAGGCCCTCGCCGAGCGGATCTCCGGCGTCGACCTGGACCCGGTCTTCACGACCTGGCTGTTCACCCCCGGCCGCCCCACCCCGGCCGCTGCCACCCGCACCACGACCGCTCCGGCACAGCCGAAGTCGTGGTCCCAGATCCGGGCGGCGCACCAACTGCTGGCGCGCTGACCGACCCCGGTTCCGGGCTGCCTGCCCCCGGCACCGGGCAGGCAGCCCGAACCGGCCCCGTCCCCACGCATCTCCCGAGCACCCCCACCGCCCCGATAGCCCCCACCGCCCAGCTGTCCCAGCGGCCCGGCGGCCCCAGCGGTCCCGACGGCACAGCGGCCCCGGCCTTGGGCGGCCTAGGTGGGCCAACTGCCCCGGCTATCCCGGCTATCCCGGCTGTCCCGGCGGCCCCGGCTGTCCCGGCTGTCCCGGCTGTCCTGCCACCCCAGCGGTACCAGGGCCCCGGCGGTTCCGACGGGCTCGACGGGCTCGACACTCACCGCTCGCAGGCTCCGACGCTGGCACCATCCCGCTGGTCCCCACCCCGACCCCGGTGTTGGCCCCTGCTCCGACTCGGCGTGAGACCAGCTTCGGGGCCAGCTTCGACCCGGCCGGAACAGCAACCCCCGGAGAGCACTATGCCCAGCAGGCATATTCATGCCTGCTGGGCATAGCTTCCTCTGCGAGACAGTGCCCCCCCGCCCGGGGGCCGACCCGCAACGGCCCTGGCGCACAGCACGAAACCCGGGACAGGTACAGCACGGGAACCGTGACAGGTCATGCCGCGAAACCAGCTGCCAACTGGCGGAGTGGACCGGGCGACCCCAGCCGTCAGCCGACCTGCGGACCAGGTCGACTGACGGCCACCAATCGCTCTGCTCCGTCGGGGTGGGCCAGCCGGTCGAGCACACCGAGCGGAACAGCGAACGGAGCGAGACCGCGAACCGAACGCGACAGCGAACCGAGCGGAACAGCGAACCGAGCGGAACAGCGGGTTAGGGGGTCAGCGGGCGGCGAGGGGTTGGCGGGCCGGGTCGACCGGAGCGGGCAGGGAACCGATCCCGCCCAGGTAGGAGTGGATCGCGGCGGCGGCAGCCCGTCCCTCGGCGATCGCCCAGACGATCAGCGACGCTCCACGGTGCATGTCCCCGGCGACGAAGACGCCGTCAGCGTCGGTCTGCCAGTCGGGGCGGGCGTCGACCGCGCCCCGGGCGTTGCGGGTCACCCCGAACTGGGCCAGCAGCGGCTGCTCCTCGGTGCCCTCGAAGCCGATGGCCAGCAGCACCAGGTCGGCCGGCAGCTCGCGCTCGGAGCCGGGCAGCGCGGTGACCACCCGTCGCCCGTCGCGCCGTTCCACCGTCACCTCGGCGATCCGGACGCCCTTGACCTGGCCGGTGCCGTCGTCCACGAACTCTTGCACGGCCACCGCGAAGACCCGGTCGCCGCCCTCCTCGTGCGCCGGATAGTTGCGCAGCACCCACGGCCAGGTCGGCCACGGGTCCCGTTCGGCGTCCCGGCCGTGCGGCGGCTCCGGGTAGAGGTCGAGCTGGTGGACGCCGGCCGCGCCCTGCCGGTGGGCCACGCCCAGGCAGTCGGCGGCGGTGTCGCCACCGCCGATGATCACCACGTGCCTGCCGGCCGCGTCGATCGGCATGCCGTCGGGCAGCACCGCCGGCGCGGGTCGACCGTCCCCGGCCGCCGCGACCACCCGGTTGGCGGCGACCAGGTGGGTCATCGCCTGGTGGACGCCGCGCAGCGGCCGACCGGGCGTCTCCGGGGTGTCCCGGCCCTGGAGCGCGCCGCAGGCCAGCAGCACCGCGTCGTGCCGGCCCCGCAACTCCTCGGCGCTCACGTCGACGCCGATGTTCACGCCGGTACGGAACTGCACACCCTCGGCGGCCAGCTGGGCCACCCGCCGGTCGATGTGCTGCTTCTCCAGCTTGAAGTCGGGGATGCCGTACCGGAGCAGGCCACCGATCGCGTCGTCCCGCTCGTACACGGTGACGGCGTGACCGGCGCGGGCTAGCTGCTGGGCGGCGGCGAGCCCGGCGGGCCCGGAACCGACCACGGCGACCGACCGGCCGGTCGACGCCGGCACCGGGTGGGGGTTCAGCCCGCCCCGGGCCACCGCCGCATCGGCGATCTCCACCTCGACCTGCTTGATGGTGACCGGCTGCTGGCCACCCAGGCCGAGGACGCAGGCCGCCTCGCAGGGCGCCGGGCAGAGCCGGCCGGTGAACTCGGGGAAGTTGTTGGTGGCGTGCAGCGACTCGACCGCAGCGTCCCAGTTGCCGGTGCGGACCAGGTCGTTCCAGTCCGGGATGCGGTTGCCCAGCGGGCAACCGTCGTGGCAGAACGGGATGCCGCAGTCCATGCAGCGGGTGGCCTGTTCCCGGATCAGCTCGGCACCGGCGGGCGGGTAGACCTCGCGCCAGTCGGTGATCCGCACCGCCACCGGGCGACGCGCCGGCAGCTGCCGCTCGTAACGCAGGAAACCGTTCGGGTCAGGCACGAGCCACCTCCTGGGCGACCGCCCGCGGGACGGGCGGCACCGACGCGGTCAGCGCTGACATGACCGCGTCGTCGACGTCGCGGCCGGCGGCTTCGGCGGCCTTCATGATCTCCATTACCCGGCGGTAGTCCCGGGGGACCACGGCCGTGAACTCCTCCACCGCCTCCGCCCAGTTCTTCAGCAGCTCCGCGCCGACCGCCGAGTCGGTCTCCGCGACGTGCCGCTGCACCAGGTCGTGCAGCAGCTCACGCTCGGCGTCGCGCAGCGGGGCCAGGTCGACCAGTTCCGCGTTGACCCGGCCGGTGTCCAGTTTGTGCACGTACGCCGTACCGCCGGACATGCCGGCGGCGAAGTTGCGGCCGGTCGCACCGAGCACCACCACCGTGCCACCGGTCATGTACTCGCAGCCGTGGTCGCCGACGCCCTCGACGACGGCCACCGCGCCGGAGTTGCGGACCGCGAAGCGCTCACCCACCCGGCCGCGCAGGAACAGCTCGCCGCCGGTGGCCCCGTACAGGATGGTGTTGCCGGCGATGATCTGGTCCTCGGCGCGCTGCCCGGCGGCGGCCTCGGGGTCGACGAACGGCGCGGCGGCGTCCGGGCGGATCACGATCCGGCCGCCGGAGAGCCCCTTGCCGACATAGTCGTTGGCGTCGCCGTGCAGCCGCAGGGTCACCCCGCGCGGCAGGAACGCGCCGAAGGACTGCCCGGCGGTGCCCCGCAGCACGAACTCCACGGTGTCGTCCGGCAGGCCGGCACCACCGTGGCGGCGGGTCACCTCGCCACCGAGCATCGCGCCGACGCTGCGGTGCTCGTTGCGCACCGCCACCTCCACCCGCACCGGGCTGCCGTCGCGCAGCGCCGGTTGGGCCAGCGCGATCAGCTCGTTGTCCAGGGCCAGCTCCAGGCCATGGTCCTGGGCCCGGATGCCGCGCCGGGCGGCGCCCTCGGGCAGCTGCGGGGTGTGCAGCACCCGGGCCAGGTCGAGCCCGTGACCCTTCCAGTGGTCGATCGCCGGTACGACGTCGAGCACCTCGGTCTGCCCGATCGCCTCTTCGATGCTGCGGAAGCCCAGCTCGGCCAGGTAGCTGCGGACCTCCTCGGCGAGAAAGAGGAAGAAGTTCTCCACGAACTCCGGCCGGCCGGTGAAGCGTTCCCGCAGCACCGGGTTCTGGGTGGCGATGCCGACCGGGCAGGTGTCCAGGTGGCAGACCCGCATCATCACGCAGCCCTCGACGATCAGCGGGGCGGTGGCGAAGCCGAACTCCTCCGCGCCGAGCAGCATCGCCACCACCACGTCCCGACCGGTCTTGAGCTGGCCGTCGACCTGCACGGTGACCCGGTCGCGCAGCTTGTTGAGCAGCAGCGTCTGCTGCGCCTCGGCCAGGCCCAGCTCCCAGGGGGTGCCGGCGTGCTTGAGCGAGTTGAGCGGGGACGCGCCGGTGCCGCCGTCGTGCCCGGAGATCAGGATGACGTCGGCCTTGAGCTTGGCGACCCCGGCCGCGACCGTGCCCACGCCGACCTCGCTGACCAGCTTGACGTGCACCCGGGCGGCCGGGTTGACGCACTTGAGGTCGTGCACCAGCTGGGCGAGGTCCTCGATGGAGTAGATGTCGTGGTGCGGCGGCGGGGAGATCAGGCCGACGCCGGGGGTGGCATGCCGGGTCCGGGCGATCCACGGCCAGACCTTGTTGCCGGGCAGCTGCCCGCCCTCGCCGGGCTTTGCGCCCTGCGCCATCTTGATCTGGAGGTCGTCGGCGTTGACCAGGTATTCGCTGGTCACCCCGAAGCGCCCGCTGGCGATCTGCTTGACCGCCGAGCGGCGGGCCGGGTCGTGCAGCCGGTCGACGTCCTCGCCGCCCTCGCCGGTGTTGGACTTGCCGCCGAGCCGGTTCATCGCGATGGCGAGCGTCTCGTGCGCCTCGGCCGAGATCGACCCGTACGACATGGCCCCGGTGGCGAACCGCTTGACGATCTCGGTGGCCGGCTCGACCTCCTCGATCGGCACCGCCGGGCGCAGCCCGGTACGCAGAGTGAACAGCCCCCGCAGGGATCCGGCCCGGGCGGCCAGCTCGTCGACCTTGGCGGTGTACTGGCGGAACACGTCGTACTGCCGGCTGCGGGTGGCGTGCTGGAGCAGGAAGACCGTCTCCGGGTTGAACAGGTGCAGCTCGCCCTCGCGCCGCCACTGGTACTCGCCGCCCACCTCCAACCGGTCGGAGCCGACGGTGCCGGGGGTCGGCCAGGCCTGCCCGTGCCGGGCGGCGACCTCGGCGTGGATCCCGGCCAGCCCGATCCCGCCGATGGTGCTGGGAGTGCCCCGGAAATAGCGGTCGACCAGCCGGGTGTCCAGGCCGACGGCCTCGAAGACCTGCGCGCCGCAGTACGACGACACCGTCGAGATGCCCATCTTGGACATGATCTTCAGGACGCCCTTGCCGAGCGCCTTGACATAGTTGCGGACCGCCTTCGCCGGCTCCACCCCGGCCAGGGCCCCGGTGGCGATCATGTCCTCCACCGACTCGAAGGCCAGGTAGGGGTTGACCGCCGCCGCGCCGTACCCGATGAGCACCGCCGCGTGGTGCACCTCGCGGCAGTCGCCGGACTCCACGATCAGCGCCACCTGGGTCCGGGTCTGCTCCCGCACCAGGTGCTGGTGCACCGCCGCGGTGAGCAGCAGCGACGGGATCGGCGCCAGGTCGGCGTTGGAGTCCCGGTCGGACAGCACCAGGATGCGGACGCCGTCCTCGATCGCCTCGGACACGTGCCGGCAGATCTCGGTCAGCCGGGCCTTGATGCCGGCCCCGCCGTCGCGGATGCGGTAGAGCCCGGAGACCCGGACCGCCTTGAAGCCGGGCAGGTCACCGTCCTCGTCGACGTCGAGCAGCTTCGCCAGCTCGTCGTTGTCGATCACCGGGTAGGGCAGCACGATCTGCCGGCAGCTCGCCGCGCCCGGGTCCAGCAGGTTGCCCTCCGGGCCGATGGTCGACGCCAGGCTGGTCACCAGCTCCTCCCGGATGGCGTCCAACGGCGGGTTGGTGACCTGCGCGAAGAGCTGGTGGAAGTAGTCGTAGAGCAGCCGGGGCTGGGTCGACAGCGGCGCGATCGGGGTGTCGGTGCCCATCGAGCCGAGCGGCTCCGCCCCGGTGCGGGCCATCGGGGCGAGCAGGATCTTCAGCTCCTCCTCGGTGTAGCCGAAGGTCTGCTGCCGCCGGCGCACCGAGTCGTGGGTGTAGACCACGTGCTCGCGGGGCGGGAGGTCGTCCAGCTCGATCAGGCCGGCGTGCAGCCACTCGTCGTACGGCTGGGCGGCGGCCAGCTCGGTCTTGATCTCGTCGTCCGAGACGATCCGGCCGTTGACCGTGTCGACCAGGAACATCCGGCCCGGCTGGAGGCGGCCCTTGGCGACCACCGTGGCCGGGTCGAGGTCGAGCACGCCCGCCTCGCTGCCCAGCACCACCAGCCCGTCGGCGGTACGCCACCAGCGTCCCGGCCGCAGGCCGTTGCGGTCCAGCACCGCGCCGACCACCTCACCGTCGGTGAAGGCGACCGACGCCGGGCCGTCCCACGGCTCCATCAGGCTGGCGTGGAAGCGGTAGAACGCGCGCTTGTCCGGGCTCATCGCCGGGTCGTTCTCCCACGCCTCCGGGATCATCATCAGCACCGCGTGCGGCAGGCTCCGACCGGCCAGGTGCAGCAGCTCCAGCACCTCGTCGAAGTTGGCCGAGTCGGAGGCGGCCGGGGTGCAGACCGGGAAGACCCGCCGGATGTTGCCCGCCAGCTGCGGGCTACGCAGCAGCGCCTCGCGGGCCTGCATCCAGTTCCGGTTGCCCCGGATCGTGTTGATCTCGCCGTTGTGCGCGATGAACCGGTACGGGTGGGCCAGCGGCCAGGACGGGAAGGTGTTGGTGGAGAACCGGGAGTGCACCAGCGCGATCGCGCTGTCGACCCGCGCGTCGGTCAGCTCCGGGAAGAACTCCGGCAACTGGTCGGGGGTGAGCATCCCCTTCCAGGTCATCGTCCGCGCCGACAGCGACGGGAAGTATGCGGTCACCCCCCGCTCGGCGGTCTCCCGTTCGGCCTGCTTACGGACGCAGAACGCCACCCGGTCCAGGTCGATGCCGGCCAGTGGGGAGCCGGCCGGGCCCGCCGGGGTGTCGGTGAGCCGGTGCGCGGCCAGGAAGAGCTGCCGGATCCGGGGCATCGCCGCCAGCGCCGTCTCGCCCAGCCCGCTCGGGTCGGTCGGCACCTCGCGCCAGCCGAGCACCTCGGCCCCCTCGACCAGGGCGTACTTCTCCACCACCTGACGGGCGCGGGCCTCGCCGCCGTCGTCGTCGGGGAGGAAGACCAGGCCGGTGGCGTACTGGCCGGCCGGGGGCAGCGGGAAGTCCACCACCGCGCGCAGGAACGCGTCCGGAACCTGGATCATGATGCCCGCGCCGTCGCCGGTGTTCTGCTCGGCGCCCCGGGCACCGCGATGGTCGAGCCGGCAGAGCGCACCGAGGCCGTTCGCCACCACCGCGTGGGAGCGCCGCCCGTAGAGGTCGGCCACGAAGGCCACCCCGCACGCGTCGTGCTCGTGCGCCGGGTCGTACAGACCGGCCGCGGAAGGGACCGGCTGCGGGCTGTGCGGGTACGGAAGGGCCACCGGGTCTCCTGTCGTCACTCAGGTTGTTTCATGGTCGGGACGACGTCGGCCCAGGGCGGTCTGTTGAGTCTACGTTAGGGCGGCCCGGGCAGGGCCAGTGCAGATTGATCACACCTTCCAGACTCTGGGACGTGTAGTCTCGCGCGGTGGATCCTGCACACCGCGACCTGTTCGACCGGTTGGAACGCTTCTATGACGCGGTGCCCCGGGACGCCGCCCGCGCCGAGGAACACGGCGCACTGGTGCTGTTCGCCCGGGACGGGGCCGGTTGGCCGTTCTATGCCCGACCCCGCCTCGACGCCACCGCGACACCCTCGCTGGCCGACGTGCACACGGTCCGCGAACGGCAACGCGAGCTGGGCCTGCCGGAGGCGTTCGAGTGGGTGCACGAGACCACCCCGGACCTGCTCGCCACCGCCCGGGCCGCCGGCCTGAGCGTGCTGGAGGCCCCGCTGATGGTGCTCGACCCGGGTGCCACCCCGGCCGACCCGGCGACGCTCACCGACGTACCGGTGCGGGTGCTGGACCCGGATGCGCCCGGCTTCGCGCTCGACGTGGCGGCCCGGCGCGCGGTCGCCGCGGTCGGTTTCTCCGCCGCCGGCACCGCCCGGGGTGACGCCGGCCCGGCCGAGCGGGACGCCGCGATGACCGAACTGGACGTCGCCGCGCTGGACGAGGAACGGGCCCGGATCGCCGACGGCCGGCGAATCTCGGCGATCGCCTGGACGCCGGACGACGGCGCCCTGGCCAGCGGGATGGCGATGCGGGTCGACGACATCGCCGAGATCGCCGGGGTGGCCACCCTGCCCGCCGCCCGCCACCGGGGGCTCGCCGCGGCGGTCACCGCCACCCTGGCCCGCACCCTGCGCGACGCCGGCACCGACCTGGTCTTCCTCTCCGCCGGCAGCGAGGACGTCGCCCGGATCTACCTCCGCGTCGGCTTCCGCCGCATCGGCACCGCCTGCATAGCCGAACCCACCGCCCTCATCTGACCTCCCCACCCTCCCCCGCCCCAGCTCGCCCCGCCCCGCCCCGGCTCGCCCCGGCCCGGCCCGGCCCGGTGATCAAGAAGTTTGCGTCAGGAAATGCGCCGCGAATGACGTAAACCTCTTGATCACCGACCAGGGACGGGCGGGGGCGGGGGCGCGCGGCGGGGAGGGGGTGGGGGTGGGTCAGGGGGTGGGTGGGGGGCGCCAGGCGGCGGCTGCGGCGGCGGCGCCGGAGAGCAGGCGGGGGCTGATCGTGCCGAGGGCCGCGTCACGCGCGCGCAAGGCCAGCCGGCCCCGGGTCTGGAGCACCGCTGACATCCGGCGGGTCTGCCGGACCACGGTGGCCGCCCGGGGACGGCGCAACCGGTCGTACGCCAGCACGGCGTCGGGCAGCCGGGACTCCCGCAGCAGCGACGACAGGGTGGCCGCGTCCTCGAAGGCCAGGCAGGCGCCCTGCCCGAGGTGCGGCGGCATGGCGTGGGCGGCGTCGCCGAGCAGCACCACCCCGCCCGGCCCGGCAGGAAAGCCGTACGCCCGGGGTAGCGGGCGCAGCTCACGGATCTCCTGCTGGACCAGGTCGGCGGGCTCGGTGGCCGCCAGGAGGTCGCCGATCGGCGCGGGCCAGCCCGCGTACCAGCGTTTGAGCAGGGCGAGCTGGGTCTGCGGGGGCTCCGGGCGGGGCGCACCGGCGGCGGTGGCCACCCAGTAGATGCCACCCCGACGGGACGCGCCGGAGGACCCCCGCTCGCCGAGCGAGGCGGCCACGAAGCGGTAGCCGGCACCCAGCACCTCGCCACCGACCGGCTGGTCGGCCGGCAGCGGCGCGCGGTACCAGGGGATCACCGCCCGCCAGGCGGCGCAGCCGGAGCTGACCACGGCGGCCTCGGGAGCGAGCTGACGGCGCAGCACGCTGTCCGTGCCGTCGGCGGCGACCACCAGGTCCACCTCGAGGAACTGTCCGTTCAGCCCGACTCCCGGCCGCTCGTCGGCGTTCGCCCGGACGCTGTCCACCGCGACCCCGGTCCGCAGCTCGACCCGGTCGCCGAGGCCGGCGATCAGGGCGTCGTGCAGATCCTCCCGGTGCACGACCACCGGCATCCGGTCGGCCGGGGTGGGCCGGGGCTGCGCCAGCCAGTGACCGTCGGGGCGGCGGATGCCGCCGTCGGGCAGCGGGGTGGCGATGGCGTCCAGGCCGGCGCCGAGGCCGAGCACCCGCAGGGCGCGTACCCCGTTGGGCCACAGCACCACGGCGGTGGGCTCCGGGCGGACCCGGTCGGCCCGTTCCAGCAGGGTGACCTGCCAGCCGGAGCGAGCCAGCGCCCCGGCCACCGACAGCCCGCCGAGCCCGGCGCCGACCACCACCGCGCTGCGCACGCCGCGCCCGCTCAGCTGTCCCGGTCGGCGGGCCGGCCACCCGCGCCGCCGGCCCGGTCGGCCCCGCCGGCGCGTCGGTGCCGTCGCCCGCGTCGGGCCCGTCACCGCTTCCGGCGGGTCGGTCACCGCCGGCCGTCGCGTCCGCACCGCCGCTGAGCCGGTCGGGCTCCGACGACCGGTCGTCGTGGCCCGAGGGCTGGTCGTCGGTCACCGGCACGTCGTCGTCGGCGGGTCCGGCGGGCCGCACCCCGGTCTCCTGGTACGTGGTGAACTGTTCCTCGTCGACCACCTGGTAGCCCACCGGCGCGACCGGCGCGGATCCCTTACCGGTACGGGACAGGTCGACCTGGGAGACGTCGCCGCCGGTCACCGGGGCCGGCGTGGGGGCGTCGATCGGGATCAGGTAGTCACGGGGGCCTCGCACCCGCAGGAAGTAGATCAGCGCGCCGACGAAGACCAGGCCGGCGGTCCACACGTTGAGCCGGACACCGAGGATCCGGTTCGCCTCGTCGCTGCGCATCAGCTCGATCCAGAACCGGCCGGCGGTGTAGCCCATCACATACAGCGCGAAGGCCCGGCCACGACCCAGCTTGAACCGGCGGTCCAGGGCGAACACCAGGCCGGCGACGCCGAGGTTCCACAGCGCCTCGTAGGCGAACGTCGGGTGGTAGAGGCCGGGTTCCAGGATGGGCTGGTTGGCGTCGTCGCGCAGCGCGTGCCCGGGATTGTCCGGGTCCATCCGGTGGATCTCCAGGCCCCACGGCAGGCTGGTCCGCCCGCCGTACAGCTCGTTGTTGAACCAGTTGCCGAGCCGGCCCACCGCCTGGGCCAGCGGCAGGCCCGGGGCCAGGGCGTCGGCCACCACCGAGAGCGGGATGCCGAGCTGCCGGGCGGCGATCCAGGCGCCGACCGCGCCACCGGCGACGGCCCCCCAGATGCCGAGACCGCCTTCCCAGATGGCGAAGGCCTTCCAGGGGTCGCCACCGGTGCCGAAGTACTTCTCGGGTGAGGTGATGACGTGGTAGATCCGGGCGCCGATGATGCCGGTCGGGACCGCCCAGACCGCGATGTCGAGCACCGCGCCGGGGGCGACGCCGCGCTGGCGCAGCCGATGCTCGGTCACCAGACAGGCAACCACGATGCCGGCGACGATGCAGAGGGCGTACGCCCGGAGCGGGACCGGCCCGAGCTGCCAGACGGCGGTCGTCGGGCTGGGCAGCGCCGCCAAGGGCGTCATCGAGACGTGGGTCACGGGTGCACAGGCTACCGCTGCGGACCCCCGCCGTGGCACCCCGGTCCGGTCAGACCTGCCGCCGGGCCGCTCCACCCCACCGCGACCCGGTCCCACGGTTGACACCGGTGGGGCGAAATGGCGGTATCCACTCCGGCGGATACCGCCATTTCGCCCCCATTGAGTTGATCAGCCCCAGACAGGCCAGGTCGGGCGGGGGCCGGGTCGAGCCGGGTGGGAAGGCCCCGCTGGGCGGCGGCTCAGCGGGTGGGGTTGCGGACGCCCTCGGCGAGTTCGGCGGAGAGGGTACGCAGGGCGGCCAGGCCGGCGTCGAGGTCCGGTGCCTCCAGCAGGCGGCGGATCAACGCGCTGCCCACGATCACCCCGTCGGCGTACCCGGCGACGGTGGCCGCCTGCGCGCCGGTGCCGACGCCGAGCCCCACCCCGACGGGCAGCTCGGTGACCTCCCGCAGCCGGGAGACCAGCACCGGGGCGGCGTCCGAGGTCTGCGGCCGGGCCCCGGTCACCCCCATGATGGCGGTGGCGTAGACGAAGCCCCGGCAGTGCCCGACGGTCATCCGCAGCCGGGCGTCCGTGGACGACGGGGAGACCAGGAACGTCCGGTCCAGCCCGTGCGCGTCCGAGGCGGCCAGCCACTCGCCGGCCTCGTCGGGAATGAGGTCGGGGGTGATCAGGCCGGTGCCCCCGGCGGCGGCCAGGTCCCGGGCGAACGCGTCCACCCCGTACTGCTCGATCGGGTTCCAGTAGGTCATGGTGACCACGGGCGCCCCGGTGGCCGCGACCGCTTCGATGATGCGCAGCGTGTCGGCGGTACGGACGCCACCGGCCAGCGCGATGTCACTGGCCTTCTGGATCACCGGGCCGTCCATCACCGGGTCGGAGTAGGGGATCTCCACCTCGATGACGTCCACCCCGGCCTCGACCATGGCGGTCATCGCGGCGATGCTGCCCTCGACGGTGGGGAACCCGGCCGGCATGCAGCCGACCAGGACGGCCCGCCCGTCGGCCCGGGCCTTGTCGAAGGCCACCCCGATCCGGCTCACGGTCTCACTGCTCCTTGTCGAGGATGCCGAAGTACTCACCGGCGGTGTGCACGTCCTTGTCACCACGACCGGAGAGGTTGACCACCAGGACCGGTTCCCGGCCCAGCTCGGCGGCGAGTTGCGGGGCGACCTGCACCACGCCGGCGAGGGCGTGCGCGCTCTCGATCGCCGGGATGATCCCCTCGGTGCGGCAGAGCAGCTCGAACGCGGCCATCGCCTCCCGGTCGGTCACCGGCTGGTAGCGGGCCCGGCCGGTGTCGTGCAGCCAGGCGTGCTCGGGGCCGATCCCGGGGTAGTCCAGGCCGGCGGAGATCGAGTGCGAGTCGATGGTCTGGCCGTCGGCGTTCTGCAGCACGTACGTGCGGGCGCCGTGCAGCACCCCGGCGCTGCCGCCGGTGATGCTGGCCGCGTGCCGGTCGGTGTCCACGCCCTCGCCGCCGGCCTCGAAGCCGTACAGCCGCACGTCGGTGTCGGGCACGAAGGCGTGGAAGATGCCCAGCGCGTTGGAGCCGCCGCCGACGCAGGCGAGCACCGCGTCCGGCAGCCCACCGGTCAGGTCGAGGCACTGCTGACGGGCCTCGTCACCGATGCCGCGCACGAAGTCCCGGACCATCTCCGGGAACGGGTGCGGGCCGGCGGCGGTGCCGATCAGGTAGTGGGTGTCGTCGACGTTGGCGACCCAGTCCCGCATCGCCTCGTTCATCGCGTCCTTGAGGGTGCGCGAGCCGGTGGTCACCGGCACTACGGTGGCGCCCAGCATCCGCATCCGGGCCACGTTGAGCGCCTGCCGCTCGGTGTCCACCTCGCCCATGTAGACCACGCAGTCGAGGTCGAACAGGGCGGCGGCGGTGGCGGTGGCCACCCCGTGCTGGCCGGCACCGGTCTCGGCGATCACCCGCCGCTTGCCCATCCGCCGGGTGAGCAGCGCCTGGCCCAGCACGTTGCGCACCTTGTGCGCGCCGGTGTGGTTGAGGTCCTCCCGCTTGAGCAGCACCCGCGCGCCGACCTTGGCGGAGAACCGCTCGGCGGAGTACAGCAGGGAGGGGGTGCCGGCGTAGTCGCGCAGCAGGGCCGCGAACTCGGCGAGGAACTCCTCGTCGGTCATCGCCTTGCGGTACGCGGCGTCCAGCTCGTCGAGCGCGGCGACCAGCGCCTCGGGGACGAACCGGCCACCGAACCGGCCGAAGTGACCGGCGGAGTCGGGGAACCGCTCGGCCGGGGTCGACACGTCGGCGCTCATGCCGCCGCTCCCCGGCCGGCCGCGCGCCGACGCTCCGTCGCGTCGCCGGTGACGAATCGCTCGCGCTCGCTCATCGCGATGTCCTCTCGCTGCGCAGATCTGCCCGTCGGGTCAGCGCGCCGGGCGGGGCGTAGCCGGGTGGTTCCCGGCGTTGACCAGCTCGGCGACCGCCTCGCGGGGGCTCTTCTGGGTGACCAGGCCCTCGCCCACCAGGACGGCGTCGGCGCCGGCCGAGGCGTACCGGATCAGGTCGTGCGGGCCCCGCACGCCGGACTCGGCGATCTTGACGACGCTGCTGGGCAGGCCGGGGGCGATCCGCTCGAACACGGACCGGTCGACCTCCAGGGTACGCAGGTCACGGGCGTTGACCCCGATCACCTGCGCGCCGGCCTCCAGGGCCCGGTCGGCCTCCTCCTCGGTGTGCACCTCGACCAGCGCGCACATGCCGAGCGACTCGATCCGCTCCAGCAGCCCGACCAGGGCGTTCTGCTCCAGCGCGGCGACGATCAGCAGCACCATGTCGGCCCCGTGCGCCCGGGCCTCGTGCACCTGGTAGCTGGAGACCACGAAGTCCTTGCGCAGGACCGGCACCTGTACGGCCGCGCGGACCGCCGCCAGATCGTCGAGCGAGCCGCCGAACCAGCGCCCCTCGGTCAGCACGCTGATCGCCCGCGCGCCGCCCGAGGCGTACTCACCGGCCAGTTCGGCCGGATCGGCGATCTCGGCCAGTCGGCCCCGGCTCGGCGAGGAACGCTTCACCTCGGCGATCACCGCCACGCCGGGCTTGCGCAGGGCCGCGTACGCGTCCAGCGGCGGCGGCGCGGCGGCGGCCAGTTCGCGCAGCCGCTCCAGCGGAAGCTGCTCCTGCCGCCGCGCCACATCCTCGCGGACGCCGGCCAGGATCTCGTCGAGCACGCTTGTGGACGCCGCCGAACCGGCCCCGTCCCCCTCTGCGTGCGCATGCTCAGCAGTCACCAACGGACTCCCCTCTCCGGGTGTCATGGGCCGATGCTAGGGGGCGCCACCTGGCGACAAGCGCCGGGGGTATGGCGCTCCTCACGAAATGGGCTGTGGCATGATGCCGGACCTCCGGTGAACGGAATGTCACGCAGCGCCACCATACCCGTCGGTCGGTGTCATCGACATCAGTCGTCCGGAGCACTCCGGACCATCGATCGACACCCATACGCTATGAGATCACGTCCCGGCGCGGCGCGCAGCTCGGCCCGGCTCCCGGCGGCTGTGACGAAGCTCAAGGACGCCCGTCCGGTGCAGGTGAGGGCCGTTGACCGGCCCGTCACCAGGGCGAAACGTGAGTCCGGCAGCATCGGTTTCGGGCAGACTCGACGATGCGCCTGCCCACCATCGGATCTCATCGTGCGGGGTGATCTATGAGCACTGCGGAGCCGAACGCCGGCATCGGACTCACCACCATCTCCCGAACCGTCGTCTCGCTGGCCGTCGAGGTCGTGCACACCCTGGAACGGGTCGTGGCGGGCGAGGGGCGGGTGCGGACCGCCCGGGGCAACGCCTGGGAGGCGGTCTGCGCCGACCGGGCCCGCGCCGACCAGCGCGCCGAACTGGACCGCCTGGTCGCCGAACTGGCCGCCACCCGGGCCGCGGCCCGGGACCGGCACGCGAGCCAGGACCGGCACGCCGCCCGCGCCCCGCAGCCCGTCAGCTGACGGTCGGGTCCTCACCCCGGTCGAGCGCATCCCACGCCGCCCGGTTGCCCCGGTCGGCGATCGGCAGGCCCGGCCCGTCCGGGGCATCGGTGCGTGCCGTCCGCTCGTAACGGGCGCCCATCGCCGGCCAGCCCCCACCGCGCCGTGCGGTGAACAGGCCCCCGCCGGCCGCCACCAGCCCGCCGAGCAGGCAGAGCGCCGGCCACTGCCGGTGCGCCTCGGCACCGACGTCGGCGACCAGCCCGTAGCCGCCGCCGACCGCCACCGCCAGGCCGAGCAGGGTGATGAGGCCGCCGAGCAGTTGCCGGAGCCGTCCCCGGGTGGCCAGCACCGCACCGCCACCGGCCAGCGCGACCAGCGCCAACGCGGAGAGCCACGGCAGCAGGTCCGCCCCGGAGCGGTCCTGCCGGGTCGGCGGCAGCGCCCCCCGGGCGAGCACCTCCACCGACCAGGTCCGGGTCGCCGCCCAGCTGGCCAGGCCCGCACCGACCAGGCAGAGCAGCACGGCGTACGTCAACTCGCGCCGGCCGGTCGAGGCAACGGCGGACGGGCCGGTCGCGTTCGTCCCGCCGGCCCCGGTGCCGTTCACCGGGCCGGTCGCAGAGTCTCGGCGGCGGCGATCGCGGCCAGCACGGCGGCGGCCTTGTTCCGGGTCTCCTGGTCCTCGGCGGCCGGATCGGAATCGGCCACCACCCCCGCCCCGGCCTGCACGTACGCCCGACCGTCACGGATCAGCGCGGTACGGATCGCGATCGCCATGTCCAGGTCGCCGCCGAACCCGAAGTAGCCCACGGTGCCGCCGTAGAGGCCCCGGCGGACCGGTTCCAACCCCTCGATGATCTCCATGGCCCGGACCTTCGGTGCACCGGACAGGGTGCCGGCGGGAAAGGTCGCGGCCAGCGCGTCGAAGGCCGTCCGGTCCTCGCGCAGGGTGCCCACCACGGTGGAGACGATGTGCATCACGTGGCTGTACCGCTCGATGGTGGCGAACTCCGGCACCTGGACGGTGCCCGGCTGGCAGACCCGGCCCAGGTCGTTGCGGCCCAGGTCGACCAGCATCACGTGCTCGGCCCGTTCCTTCGGGTCGGCCAGCAGCTCGGTGGCGAGCCGGGCGTCGGCGACCGGGGTGGCCCCGCGCGGCCGGGTCCCGGCGATCGGGTGCAGCATCGCCCGGCGCTGCCCGTCGGTGTCGGCGTTGACCTTGAGATGTGCCTCCGGGGAGGAGCCGACGATGTCGAACCCGTCGAAGCGGAGCAGGTACATGTACGGGCTCGGGTTGGTGGTCCGCAGCACCCGGTAGACGTCCAGCGGGTCGGCGTCGGTGGCCCGCTCGAACCGTTGGGCCAGCACGATCTGGAAGCACTCCCCGGCCCGGATCGCCTCCTTCGCCGCCTCGACCGCCTTCGGGTAACCGCCGTCGGGGGTCCGGCTGACCACGTTGCCGGCCGGTGGCCGACCCACCGTCGAGATCATGGGCGGAATCGGTCGGGACAGCGCGGTGGTCATCGCGTCGAGTCGACCCACCGCATGGTGGTAGGCGGCGGTGACCCGCTCCGCCCGGTCCGGGTCGTCCAGCGGTGGCAGCACCGCGTTGGCGACCAGGATCGCCGAGCCGTCGTAGTGGTCGAGCACCACCAGGTCGGTGGCGAGCATCATGCCCAGTTCGGGCACCCCGAGGTCGTCCTCGGTCAGCTCGGGCAGCCGCTCGAACCGGCGGATCAGGTCGTACCCCAGGTAGCCCACCATGCCGCCGGTCAGCGGCGGCAGGCCGGCATCCGGGTCGGGGGTCCCACCGGCGAGCGCCGCGACGGTCTCCCGCAGCACGTGCACCGGGTCGCCGGAGGCCGGCACCCCGGCTGGCGGGGTGCCGGTCCACGTCGCGACACCGTCCCGCTCGACCAGGGTGGCGCTGCTGCGCACCCCGATGAACGAGTACCGCGACCAGGCCATGCCGGCCGAGCCGACACCCTGTTCGGCGGACTCCAGCAGGAAGGTGCCCGGCCCACCGGCCAGCTTGCGGTAGACCCCCACCGGGGTTTCCGCGTCGGCCAGCAGCCGCCGGGTCACCGGCACCACCCGCCACCGGGCCGCCGCCGCCACGAAGCCCGCCAGGTCCGGGCTGAGCGCGCCGTCGGTCATGAGGACGCTCCCTGCGGGGAGGTGACCGGGAGTTCGGTGAAGAAGCAGGTGCGCTCGCCGGTGTGGCAGGCCGCGCCGACCTGGTCCACGCCGACCAGCAACGCGTCGCCGTCACAGTCCAGCGCCACCGAACGGACGTACTGGTGGTGGCCGGAGGTGGCACCCTTGACCCAGTACTCCCGGCGGCTGCGTGACCAGTAGGTGGCCCGGCCGGTGGTCAGGGTGCGGTGCAGCGCCTCGTCGTCCATCCAGGCGACCATCAGCACCTCGTCGGTGTCGTGCTGGCGCACGACCGCGGCGACCAGGCCGTCCGGGGTGCGGCGCAGCCGGGCGGCGATGGCCGGGTCGAGACGGGACGGGCGGGCCGCGGCGGCGGGTCCGCCGTCGCTGGGAGCAGAGTCAGGTACGGGCACAGTTACCGATTGTCCCGCACGCGGCGCGGGCACCTGCGCCCCGTCCCCGATCGCCCGGGACAACTGGACGACGTACCCGTCCAGCCGACCGTCGCGCAACGCCAGGGCGAGGTCCGGGCCGGCCGTCTCGGCGATCCGGTCCGCGTACGGGCGGACCAGCGGGAGCACCCCGGTCACCAGGCGGGCTGCGGCGGCACCGACCTCGACGGCAGTGGCGGGGCGTACCCCCAGGCAGAGCAGCATGTCGTCGCGGTAGCCCGGCGGCGCGACCGGCAGGTCCAGGGCGGCGGCGAAGGCGGTCCGGCGGGATGCCACCCGGACGCCCGGGTTGGCCGGTCGCAGCACGCACGGGCAGAGCCGGGCCAGGTCGGCGGCGGCCAGCCGGACGCCGAGCGGGTCGTCGGCGGCGAGGGCCCCGGCCACCTTGCCGAGGGTGGCGACCAGTTCCTCCAGGCGGGGCTGGTCGGCGGGTTGGCAGAGCACCGGCAGGTCGATCCGGCGACGCCAGGTCGGGTCGGCCCAGAGCAGTCGGGCGGGGGTGGTCACCGGCAGCCCGAACGCCCAGTCGGCCGGTTCGCCGAGCCGGTCGACCCAGGTGCGGACGTCCCGGGCGGCCACCGAGACGTGCACGATCCGCCCGTCCACCTCGGTCAGATAGGCGCGGCGGGCATCGTACGGCGTCTCGGCCGAATCCGACGGCGGCGGCGGGTGTGCCGAGCCCGGCGGGGCGGGCTGGTTGGCCGCGGCGACCAGGACGTCGACGTCGACGTCGCTGTAGGCGGTGGCGGCCGACCGGGCGTGACTACCGCGCAGCAGTATCCCGACCACCGGGCGCTCGGCGGAAGCGCGCAACCGGTCGGTCCAGTCGGCCAGGAAGGCGGCCTCCGGCAACGGAGCGTGATCCACCGCGCCATCGTGCCGTAGGTCCGATCGGGGCGCAATGCCCGAAGGCGGACTTCCTGTCCGATCCGAAGGCTAGCGCCCGATCCCAAGACAAGCGCCCCGAGTCGGGGGCTAGTGCCCGGGACGATGCTTAAAGTCCGATACGAAGGCTGGCGCCCGATGGATCGCTGCCGACCGATGCGGCCGGGACCCTGGCCCCGCCGCGCAGGTGGCACGCCGGCAGCGCGGGGTCGGGCCGGCGCGCCGGCCCCGGCGGCGCTGCCGGCCGGTGCCGGCAGCGCCGCGCCCGGTGCGCAGGTCAGTGCCCGACCGTCTGCATCCCGGAGGCCGGATACCGCGCGCCGACCACCGCATCGGCGGGGACCGCCTCCCGCAGCCGGGCCTGCTGGGCGGCGGTGAGCCGCAGCTCGGCGGCGGCGGCGTTCTCCTCCAGGTAGCGGACCCGCTTGGTGCCCGGGATCGGGAGCACGTCCGGGCCCTGGGCGAGCAGCCAGGCCAGGGCGGCCTGGGCCGGCGTGCAGCCGATCTCGTCGGCCACCGCCCGGACGGCGGCCACCAGGCGCAGGTTGGCGTCCAGGCTCTCCGTCGCGAACCGGGGCGCCGCCGCCCGCCAGTCACCCTCGGTGAGCTGGTCCCGGCCGGTGATCGCCCCGGTGAGCAGCCCCCGCCCGACCGGCGAGTACGCCACCAGCGTCACCCCCAGCTCCCGGCAGGTGTCCAGCATCTCCCCCTCGACGTCCCGGGTGAACAGGCTGTACTCCATCTGCACGGCCGAGATCGGGTGCACCGCGTGGGCCGTCCGCAGGGTCGCCGGGCTGACCTCCGACAAGCCGAGCAGGCGCACCTTGCCCGCCTCGACCAGCTCGGCCATCGCCGTGACGGTCTCCTCGATCGGGGTGCCCGGGTGGCGACGGTGCAGGTAGTACAGGTCGATGGTGTCGACCCCGAGCCGGCCGAGGGAGGCGTCACAGGCCTGACGGGCCCAGGCGGCGCTGCTGTCGACGTATGCCCCGGAGCCGTCGGCGGTGCGCCGGTTGCCGAACTTGGTGGCCAGGAAGACCTCGTCGCGACGGGCCCGCACCACCGGGGCGAGCAGCCGCTCGTTGGCGCCGAAGCCGTACATGTCGGCGGTGTCGAGGTGGTTCACCCCCAGGTCGAGGGCACGGTGCAGGGTGCGCGTCGACTCGGCGTCGTCCGGCCCGCCGTAGGCGAAGCTCATGCCCATGCAGCCCAGCCCGATGGCGGAGACCTCCGGACCGCCCGCCCCGATCTGTCGACGGATCATCGTTCCTCCTCGGTGCGGCGGTAGAGATCGATCTTGTAGTCGAGCATCTTGAGGTCCTCCTCCAGTTCGGCCATCCGGGTCAGCACCCGGATGCGGTGGCTCTCGAACAGCGCCCGGCGGGCGGCCAGCGTCCGGTCGCCCAGGCGGGCCAGCTCGGCGTACCGGCGCATGTCGCGCACGGGCATGCCGGTGCGGCGCAACCGGGTGAGCAGCACCAGCCAGTCCAGGTCGCCCTGGGTGTAGCGGCGGCGGCCGGCCGAGTCGCGGCCGACCGGGGCGACCAGCCCCTCCTGCTCGTACCAGCGCAGCGTGTAGGTGGTCAGGCCGACCCGGGCCGCCGCCTCGCCGACCGACAGGCCGCTGTCCCGCGTGCTGATGTCCACGGGCTCCAGGCTTCCAGTTCGAGCGCGCTCGAAGTCAACAGTTGCGCGCGGTCGGTTAATTCATCTAGCGTTGATTTCAACGAACGATGAGTTTCTGAGGAGGCGCGATGGACGACGCCATCGCCGTCCGCGACCTGGTCGTCGACCGGGGTCGACGACGGGTGCTGGACGGCATCGGCTGCACGGTGCCGCGCGGCGCGGTCACCGGGCTGCTCGGCCCGAGCGGCAGCGGCAAGACCACCCTGATGCGGGCCGTGGTCGGGGTGCAGACCATCAACTCGGGCACGGTCACCGTGCTGGGCCGACCGGCCGGCACGGCCGAGCTGCGCCACCGGGTCGGCTACCTGACCCAGGCACCCAGCGTCTACGCCGACCTCACGGTCCGGGAAAATGCCCGCTACTTCGCCACCCTCCAGGGGCGCCCCGCCGCCGACGCCGACCGGGCGGTCACCGACGTCGGCCTGGCCGCCGCCGCCGGCCAACTGGTCGGCACCCTCTCCGGCGGGCAACGCAGCCGGGCCTCGCTGGCCTGCGCGCTCGTCGGCGAACCGGAACTGATCGTCCTGGACGAGCCCACGGTCGGGCAGGACCCGGTGCTGCGGGCCGACCTGTGGGCCCGGTTCCACGCCCTGGCCGCCGCCGGGACCACCCTGCTGGTGTCCAGCCACGTGATGGACGAGGCGGCCCGCTGCGACCGGCTGCTGCTGATCCGTCAAGGCCGGCTGATCGCCGACGACACCCCCGACGCCGTCCGCGCCGCGACCGGGGTGGACGACCTGGAGGAGGCGTTCCTGCGCCTGATCCGGGCCGGCGGGACCGACCCGACGACCACCGGGGAGGCGGCGTGAAACCGACGATCCTGGCCGCCACCACCGGACGCATCCTGCGTCAACTGCGGCACGACCGGCGTACGGTGGCGCTGCTGGTGGTGGTGCCGACGGTACTGCTCACCCTGGTCTACTACATGTACGCCGACCAGCCCGCCCCACCCGGCCAACCGGCCCCCTTCGACCGGGTCGCCCTGGTGATGCTGGGCTTCTTCCCGTTCATCATCATGTTCCTGGTGACCAGCATCGCGATGCTGCGGGAACGCACCAGCGGGACGCTGGAACGGCTGCTCACCACCCCGCTGGGCAAGCTCGACCTGCTCTTCGGCTACGGCATCGCGTTCGGGCTGGCCGGGGTGGTGCAGGCGACCGTCGCCACCGCTGCGGCGTACTGGCTGTTCGGGCTGGCCACGGCCGGGGCCGCCGGGCTGGTCATCCTGGTCGCCGCGGTCAACGCCGTGCTGGCCGTCGCGCTGGGGCTGTTCTGCAGCGCCTTCGCCCGTACCGAGTTCCAGGCGGTGCAGTTCATGCCGGTGGTGGTCGCCCCGCAACTGCTGCTGTGCGGGCTGTTCGTGCCGCGCGGGCAGATGGCCGGCTGGCTCCAGGCGGTCAGCGACGTGCTGCCCCTGTCGTACGCGGTGGAGGCGCTCCAGGAGGTCGGCGCACACGCCGAACCGACCGGCCTGATGTGGCGGGACGTGACGATCGTGGCCGGTGCGGCACTGGCGGCCCTGGTGCTGGCGGCGGCGACCCTGCGCCGACGCAGCGGGTGATCCCGGTGATCCGACGGACCGGCCGCCGCCCCGGCAACCCGGACACCCGGGAGGCGATCCTCACCGCCGCCCGGTCGGCCTTCGCCGAACGCGGCTTCGACGCCGCCTCGATCCGCCAGATCGCCACCGCCGCCGGAGTGGACCCGGCCCTGGTGCACCACTACTTCGGCAGCAAGGAGGAGCTGTTCCGGGCCACCATCGACATCCCGATCGACCCGGCCGTGCTGCTGCCCGCCGTGCTGGTCGGCGACCCGGACCGGATCGGGGAACGGCTGGTCCGCACGTTCCTCGGGGTGTGGGACTCGCCGGCCGGGTCGGCGGCGGTGGCGCTGCTCCGCTCGGCGACCAACAACGAGTGGACGGCCCGGCTGCTGCGCGAGTTCCTGGTCACCCAGGTGCTCCGCCGGGTGCTCGACCAACTCGACCTGGACCCGGCGGAGTTGCCGCTACGCGGCGCACTGGTGGCCACCCAGATGATCGGCCTGGCCATGATGCGCTACGTCATCCGCCTGGAACCGGTCGCCTCCGCCACCCCCGACACCCTGGCCGCCACCCTCGGCCCCACCATCCACCGCTACCTCACCGCCCCCCTCCCCTAACCCCCCGTGCCCCGCCCGTCCGGCCCCGTCCCGCCCGGTCCCGTCCGGCCCCGCCCCGGTGATCAAGAGGTTTACGTCACGACAGCCGTCCGGCATGACGTAAACCTCTTGATCACCGGGAGCCGCCGGCGGCGGGCGGGAGGCGGCGAGTGGAGCGGGGGCGGGGGGCGGGTCAGGGGTGGTGGTGGGCGGGGGCGGGGAGGGGGAGCAGGGGGTGCAGGAGGTGGGGCAGGTCCGCCGGGTCGGCGAGCGGGTGGGGGAAGGGCAGGCGGGCCCGGCGGCGGTCGCCGGGGCGGCCGTACGCCACGACTAGGCCGTAGCGGTCGAGGCGTACCACCCGGGGTTCGTCGCCGGTCAGGTGGAGCCGACCGCGCAGGTACGCGACCACCTCCGGCCCGTGGTGGTCGGCGAGGTCGGCCAGCAGCGCGGCCTCGTCGGCGTGCAGCGGGTCCGGCTCGGCGGCGGCGTACTCGCCGGGATCGACCCGGTGCACCACGCCGGCGGTCTCCAGCCGGGCCTCGGCCACCTCGAAGCGGTGCAGCCGGAAGCGGCTCCCCACGTCGAGCAGATCACCGGTCGGGTCCACGGCGGCGAAGTCGACGGCGGCGCGGCGGGCCGACTCGCCGTCCAGTGGCACCGCCCAGCCGGAGACCCAGGCCCGACCGGCCGACGGCGCTCCGGCGGCCGGGGGCAGGTCGAGCACGTCGAGCACCACGGCGACGTCCCGGGCGGCACCCGGGTCCAGTTCGGCGGCCAGGTCGCTGAAGACCGGAACGAGCAGCAGCACCCGCCCCTCCAGGTCGGTGGCGTGCCGGACGTGGAACGGTCCGGGCCGGTGGGCGAGGTGCACCAGGCCGGGCAGCCGACCGGCCACCAGGGTGCGGATCAGCTCAGCAGGGGTCGGGGCCACCGGGCACCTCCGATAAAGGTTAGCCTTACCTAACCGCAGCGTAGAGCACCCGGGGCGACGGCGTCCACCGACCACCGACTCCACCGTGGGACGCGCTTTCGGCGACGCCCGACCCGGGCGGTGCTCCCCCGCCCCGGTGCCCACGTCGAACGTCAGCGGGTCTGTTCCAGCCAGGAGGCGAAGAGCAGGGCATACACCGAGTCGGGGTCGCGGAGCAGCTCCTCGTGCGGGCCGCGCTGCACGATCCGGCCCCGGTCCACCACCACCACCTCGTCGGCGGCCTGCGCGGTGGAGAGCCGGTGCGCGATGGCCAGCGTGGTCCGACCCCGGGTCACCGCGTCCAGGGTGCGTTGCAGGCGTACCTCGGTGGCCGGGTCGACGGCGCTGGTCGCCTCGTCCAGGACGAGCAGATCCGGATCCGCCACGTACGCCCGGGCCAGCGCCACCAACTGCCGCTCCCCGACGCTCAGCGCCTCCCCCCGCTCACCCACCGGGGTGGCCAGGCCCGCCGGCAGACCGTCCAACCAGTCGGCCAGGCCCAGCTCGGTGAAGGCGGTGGTGAGCTGCGCGTCGGTCAGCTCGGGACGGGCGAAGCGGACATTGTCCCCGACCGTGGCGTCGAACAGGAACCCGTCCTGCGGCACCATCACCACCCGGGACCGCAACGAATCGAACCGCACCTCGTCCAGCGGCACCCCGGACAGCAGCACCCGCCCCTCGGTCGGGTCCATCAGCCGGGTGAGCAACTTGGCGAAGGTGGTCTTGCCGCTGCCGGTCTCGCCGACCACCGCCACCCGGCTCTTCGCCGCGATGTCCAGGGTGACGCCGTGCAGCACCGGCGGCCCGCCCGGATAGGCGAACGTCACCCCGGCGAAGCGAATGTCCAACGGCCCGGCCGGCAACTCCCGGCCCTGCTCCCCCGGGTCGGCCACGTCCGGCGCGATGTCCAGCACGTCGAGCACCCGCCGCCAACCGGCGATGGCGTTCTGCGCCTCGTTGAGGACCTCGGTGGCGATCTGCACCGGCTGGATGAACAGGGTGACCAGGAACAGGAAGGCGGTGAGCTGGCCGACGGACAGCGTCCGGTCCGCCCCGAGCGACACCCCGACCACCACCACCCCGGCCAGCGCCACCCCGGCCGCCAACTCCCCCACCGAGCTGCCCATGATGCTGATCCGGATCGCCCGCTGCTGGGCCACCCGCTGCCCCTCGATCGCCGTGTCCAACCGGCGGGCCGTCCGGCCGGAAACCCCGTACGCCCGGATCACCGGCGCACCCACCACGCTCTCGGCGATCGTGCCGAGCAGGGTGCCCATCCGCTGCCGGACCACCCCGTAGGCCCCGGCCAACCGACGCTGCAACAGCCGGATCATCAGCACCGCCGGCGCGAAGGCGACGAGCACCACCAGCGTCAGCTGCCAGGAGTACGCCAGCATCACCGCCGTGGTGACCGCGAGCTGACCCAGGTTGACCAGGAGGATGACCCCGCCCCACTGGAGGAACTGGGTGATCTGGTCGACGTCGCTGGTCACCCGGGAGACCAGCGAACCGCGCCGCTCCGACTGCTGGTGCAGCATCGACAGGTCGTGCACGTGCCGGAACGCCCTGGTCCGGACGTTGGCCAACGCGGTCTCACTGACCGTGAACAGTCGCCGCATCATCAGGTAACCGCAGGCGGTGGTGGCCACCAGCACCGCCGCCGTGGCGGTGACCACGGTGACGATCACCCCCAGATCCGGGCCACCGGGCACCGCGATCCCCTGGTCGATGCCGCGCTGCACGGCCACCGGCACGGCCACCCGGCCGACCATGTAGAACAGCGCCAGCGCGATGGTGCCGGCCAGGCCGGTACGCAGCTCCGGCGAGAGCGCCAACCCCCGCCGCAACGTCTGCCAGGTCCCCTCGACCCGCTCGTCCCCATCACTGGCGCTCACCGGTGCCGACCTTCCGTTCACGACTGCGGGGCTCCGCTGCGCTGCACTCCTCACGCTCACCGGGCCAACCCTTCGTTCACGACTGCGGGGCTCCGCTGCGCTGCACTCCTCGCGCTCACCGGTCCACCTCGATCTCCAGGCCCGACGGCAGCGGGGCGACCTCGTCGTATGTCCGGTTCTGTTCCCGCTCCTGCTCGGCCTGCTCGTAGGCGGTGACCAGGTCGACGTAGCCGGGCACGGTGGCCAGCAACTCGGTGTGGGTGCCCCGGGCCAGCACCCGGCCCTGCTCCAGATAGATCACCTCGTCGGCGAGCGCGATGGTGGCCCGCCGGTACGCCACCACCAGGATCGACGCGGCGGCCTGCTGCCCGGGCGCCGGGGCGCGCAGCCCGGCCAGGATGGCGGCCTCGACCCGGGGGTCGACCGCGCTGGTGGCGTCGTCGAGCACCAGCAGCCGGGGCCGGCCGGCCAACGCCCGGGCCAGGGTGAGCCGTTGCCGCTGACCACCGGAGAGCGAGGTGCCCCGCTCACCGACCATGGTGTCCAGCCCGTCGGGGAGGGCCGCGACGAAACCGTCCGCCTCGGCCAGCCGCAGCGCCGCCCAGACGTCCTCGTCGTCGATGCCCGGCCGGTCCAGGCTGATGTTGGCCCGGACGGTGTCGTCGAAGACGAACGGCACCTGGGCGACCAGGGCGGCGGTCGAGGCGAGTGACGCGGCGGTGAGCCGGCGTACGTCCACCCCGTCCAGGGTGACCGTGCCGGTGTCCGGGTCGACCAGCCGGACCGCCAGCGAGGCGATGGTGGACTTGCCGGCGCCGGTCGGGCCGACCAGCGCCACCGTCCGTCCGGCGGGCACGGTGAAGGCGACCGCACCGAGCACCTGCGTCCCGGGCAGGTGCGCCTCGGCGGGTTCGTACCCGAAGTGGACGCCGTCGAAGGCGAGGGTGGCGGGCGTCCCGCTGTCGTCGAGGGTGTCGTCCCCGTAGGGCATCTCGCCGGTGGCGTCGAGCACCCGGCTGACCCGGTCCCAACCGGCCACGCTGCGGGGCAGTTCGGCCAGCACCCAGCCGATGGCCCGCACCGGGAAGGCCAGCACGGTGAAGAGGAAGGCGACGCTGACCAGTTCGGTGACGGTGATCGCGCCCTGCCGCAATCGGATCGTGCCCACCACGAGCACGGCCAGGGTGCCTAGGCTGGGCAGCGTCTCCAGCAGCGGGTCGAAGACCCCCCGCAGCCGACCGACCGAGATCAGCGAGTCCCGCAACTCCCGGGCCCGACCGGCGAACCGGGCGGTCTCCTGGGCCTCCCGGCCCATGGTCTTGACCACCAGGGCGCCGTCGAAGCTCTCGTGGGCGATGCCGCTGACCTCGGCCCGCAACCGCTGCGCGAGGGCCTGGCGGGGGGCCATCCGGCGGGAATAGACCACGTTGAGCGCGAACAGGGCGGGGAACACGGCCAGCCCGACCAGGGCGAGCGCCCAGTCGGTGAAGAAGAGCGAGCCGACCGCGCCGACCAGCATCACCAGCGTGCCCACCGCGAACGGCAGCGGCGCGATCGGATACCAGGCCGCCTCGACGTCGGAATTGGCGTTGGACAGCAGCGTGCCGGTGGCGTTGCGGTGGTGCCAGGACAGCGGCAGTTCCAGGTAGCGGCGGGTCACCCGGCGGCGGTAGGCGGCCTGGAGGCGGAACTGCATGTAACCCGCGCCGAGCCGGCGGCCGAAGATGCCGACCACCCGCAGCACGCTGATCCCGAACAACGCCACGGCGGCCAGGGCCAGTGTGCTGGTGCCGACCTCGCCGGACTCGACCGCCGGCACCACCACGTCGCCGACGACCGCGCCGACCACGTACGCGCTGACGATCACCAGCCCACCGAAGAGCACGCTGCCGGCGACCGCCACCGCGAAGATGCGTGGTTGTTCCCGGATTGCCCGGCCAAGGACCCACAGCCCCCGGTGGATCACGTCCCGACTCGTCCCGCTCGCCACGCTCTCCCCCGCCGTAAGCCGCAATTATCTCCCTTATCCTTACCGCTCGCAGCCACCTACGCCGCCCGGCGTGGTATGTCGACCATCACGTCGCCGATCGCGCCGCCCCCACGCGTCCCCCGCCGGTGGAGCGGACCGCTCGCCGCGCCGACGGCGGCCCACCGACCTACGATCGCTGCATGCCGCGGTACGCCCGAGCGGAGCGCGAGGCGCTCGCCGACCTGATGCTGGAAGTGGGCCCGGACGCCCCGACGATCAACGAGGGGTGGACCGCCCGGGACCTCGCCGCCCACCTGGTGGTGCGGGAGCGCCGCCCCGACGCCGCCGGCGGCATCCTGCTGCCGCCCCTGCACGGGTACGCCGAGCGGGTGCGGCTGCGGGTCGCCGCCCGGCCCTGGCCGGAGCTGCTCGACCAGGTGCGCCGCCCCCCGGTGTGGAGCCCGGTCAGCAACCCACTCACCGACGAGCTGGCCAACACGATGGAGTTCTTCATCCACCACGAGGACGTCCGGCGGGCCCGGCCGGGGTGGCAACCCCGGGACCTCCCGCCCGGGCTGGCCGCCCGGTTGTGGAAGCCGGTCGCCCTGCTCACCCGGACCCGGGCCCGACGGTTCCCGGCGAACCTGCTGGTGCAGGCACCGGGCCAGGGTGAGGTGACCGCCGGCCGGGGTGGCGACCGGGTACGCCTGGTCGGCTCCCCCGGCGAGCTGGTGCTGTTCCTCTCCGGCCGGCAGCGGGTGGCCCGGGTCCAGATCGACGGTCCACCGGCGCTGGCCGAACGGCTGCGTACCGCCCCCCTGGGGTTGTAGGCACCCCGGCGGGACCGCCCCCTGGGGTCGTCGGCACGGCGGTGGGACCGGCCCCGGGGTCGTCGGCACCCGGCGGGACCGACCGCGCCCACCCGGGCACGGGACCGTTCGCCCCCGCGACGAACACCCTGCGCGGCCGACGGATCACCCGACGGAGCGGACCACGTCGCTGTTGGCGGTAGCGGTGGAATCGGTCACTTCGACCCCCGTCAGCAATGATCGATGTCGATTCCCTTGGCGTACTCTCCGGCGACGCCACCGGTGGGGGGTGGCCGACTGGGGAAACCATGCACAGTTTCAACGTCTCGGCGTTACTCGAACCACCCTTCGTCAGCCGGCGGCACGCCGCCACCGACGGGGTGGCGGCGGAGAGTACGGAGTGGGCCCGCCGGCAGGGCCTGATCGAGGGCGGGCGGGCGACGGCCCGACTGCACCGGGCCGGTGCCGCCGAGCTGGCCGGACGCGCCTGCCCGCAGGCGTCGGTGGCGCAGCTGCGGCTGCTCACCGACCTGCTCTCCTGGCTGTTCGTGATGGACGACGTCTGCGATGACGACGGGCTGGGCAGCGCGCCGGCCACCCTCGCGCCGACGATCGCCGCGCTGCTGGACGTCCTCGACCGGCACGGCGCACCGGCCGACCGGTCGCCCCCGGCCGGCCGCACCGTGCCGACCGGCCGACCCGCGCCGACCGACCGCGCCGTACCGACCAGCCGGCCCGCGCCGACCGACCGCATCGGGCCGACCAGCCGGCCCGCCGGCAGCAGGCCGACCGACCACGCCGGGCCGGACAGCCGGGGCGCACCGGGCGGGGCGCTCGGTGCCGCCCTGGCCGACCTGTGCCGCCGGGTCCGCGACCAGCGCCGCCCCACGCTGCTGCTGCGGCTGGTCAGCCAGTTGCGGGCGTACCTGCTCGCGCTGCTGTGGGAGGCGGCGAACCGGGAGCACCGACGGGTCCCGGGGGTGGCCGAGTACCGCCAGATGCGGCGGCACACCGGCGGGGTACGCCCCAGCCTGACCCTCACCGACCTGGCGTACGGCCGACTGCCCGGCCCGACGCGGCGGGTCGATCCCGCGGTGATCGCGCTGGACGACCTCGCGGTCGACCTGGTCTGCTGGTGCAACGACCTGTTCTCCTACCGCAAGGAACGGGACACGGCGGCCGACCCGCACAACCTGGTGACCGTCCTCGCCACGCAGACCGGGCGGGGCGAGGCGGCGGCGTTCCAACTGGCCGCCGGGTGGTTCAACGACGGGCTGGCCGGCTACCTGGTCCGCGAGGCGGCGCTGGTCGCGCACGGCGGGCCCGCACTGACGCCCTACCTGGCGGCCCGCCGCTCGTGGCTGCGCGCCACCTACGACTGGTCGGTGCGGGTGGACCGGTACGGCTGACCGCGCCCCCGCAGCGCACGCGGCAGCCGGTCCGGCGCGGGCGTCGGACCGACCCCGTCGGGACTCAGCCGCCTCACAGGTACGGGGGCTAGCCGATGCCCCGGCGCAGGCAATACCCTTCGGTAACCGCAGCGCGACGTGACCCCCGTCACGTCACCCACCCCCTGAAGGCGGCTATCACGATGGCTCTCGATATCCCATACCGTTCCATCCCTGACATGTTCCGCAAGCGGGTGGCCGCGACCCCCGATCAGCACGCCTTCGCCCACCCGGCGCCGGACGACTCCGGCCCGGTCTGGTTGACCTGGGCCCAGGTCGGCCGGCGGGCCGACGCGGTCGCCGCCGGCCTGCACGGGCTCGGGGTCGGGCTGGAGGACCCGGTGGCGATCCTGGCCAACACCCGGCTGGACTGGATCATCGCCGACTTCGGCATCATGTGCGCGGGTGGGGCGACCACCACCGTCTATCCCACCACCGAGCCGCAGGACGCGACGTACATCATCGCCGACTCCGGTTCCCGGGTGCTGTTCGCGGAGAACCCGACCCAGGCGGCGAAGATCGCGGGGGCGCGACTGCCCGCGCTCACCCACGTGGTGCTCTTCGACGGCACCCCCGACCCGACCGCCGCGGTGCCGCAACTCACCCTCGCCGAGTTGGAGGCGCAGGGGGCACAGGCCCTCGCCGCCGAGCCCGACCTGATCGCCCGGCTGGTCGCCCCGGTCGGCCCGGAGCACCTGGCGACACTGATCTACACCTCGGGCACCACCGGCCGGCCGAAGGGCGTCGAGTTGCTGCACGGGGGCTGGTGCTGGGAGGGGGTGGTGCAGGCCGAGACGGGTCTGCTGCGCGACGACGACGTGCAGTACCTGTGGCTGCCGCTGTCGCACTCGTTCGGCAAGACGCTGCTCTGCGGCTCGACGCACGTCGGGCTGCCGACCTACGTCGACGGCCGGGTGGACAAGCTGGTCGAGATGCTGGCGGTGATCCGGCCGACGCTGATGTGCGGGGCGCCCCGGGTCTACGAGAAGGTCTACAACAAGGCGGTCACCACCGCGCAGGACGCCGGCGGCGCGAAGGCGAAGATCTTCGCCTGGGCCGTCGCGGTCGGCAAGGAGAAGGTCGCCCTGGAGCAGGTTGGCCGGCCGGTGCCGGGCGGCCTGAAGCTCAGGTACGCGCTGGCCGAGAAGCTGGTGTTCAGCAAGCTCCAGGCCCGGCTCGGCGGACGGATCCGGGTGCTCGTCTCCGGTGCGGCCCCGTTGAGCGCGGAGATCGCCACCTTCTTCGCCGCCGCGAACCTGCCCATCTCCGAGGGGTACGGCCTGACCGAGACCAGCGCCGGCAACTTCGTCAACCCGCCCGACGGGCTGCGGATCGGCACGGTCGGCCGGGCGATGGGCGACCTGGAGTGCCGGATCGACACCGACGGCGAGATCCTGGTCCGGGGTCGGCCGGTGATGCGCGGCTACCACAACCTGCCCGGGGAGACGGCTGCCGCGTTCACCGAGGACGGCTTCTTCCGTACCGGCGACATCGGCACCCTCGACGACGACGGCTACCTGCGCATCACCGACCGCAAGAAGGACCTGGTCAAGACCTCAGGCGGCAAGTACGTCGCGCCGTCGCACATCGAGGGCATGTTCAAGGCGATCTGCCCGTACACCTCGCAGGCGATCGTGATCGGTCAGGCCCGCAACTACTGCACCATGCTGGTCAGCCTGGACCCGGACGCGATCCGGGGCTGGGCGGCGGGTGGCCCGCTCGACGGACGGGACTACGCCGAGATCGTCGCCTCGCCCGAGGCCCGGACCATGGTCGAGGAGCACGTCGCCCAGCTCAACGCCAAGCTCAACCGCTGGGAGACGATCAAGAAGGTCACCGTCCTGCCCCGCGACCTGACCATCGAGGACGGCGAGATGACCCCGTCGCTGAAGATCAAGCGGCGCGGGGTGGAGAGCAACTTCGCCGCCGAGATCGACCGGATGTACGCGGGCAGCCTGGCCGAGATCTGAGCCGTCCGGGTCGGTCGGCGGCCGTGTCCCCCCGTCCCGGGACACGGCCGCCGACCGGTCACAGGTGCTCGTGACGCCACCGGCTCTGCTCGGCCTCGGTGGCCTCCTGTTCCGCCAGGGCCAGCTGGCGCACCCGGTGCCGGCGACGGCCCTGCCCCCGGGTCTCCAGCACGACCAGGGCGACGCAGACCAGTGCCAACAGGGCCAACGCGCCCACCTCGGGCACCCGGGCCCCCAGCGGGGCGAACGCGCCCAGCGCCAGCACCGCCAGCACCGGTGGCCAGCGCAGCACCCGTACCGTCCGCAGTCCGCAGGCGACCAGACTGAGCAGGTAGAGGCTCACCCCGCCGTAGAGCACCAGCACCCACCGGCCGCCCAGCGGCAGGCCCCAGTCCGGATTGCCCGGGTCGGCCACCTCGGCCAGCAGATCCTTGAGCCCGAGGGCGAAGAAGATCACCCCGGCGACGATCGGCAGGTGCAGGTAGGTGTAGGCGTCCCGGGCCAGCCGGGCCCGGGACACCGGATCGCGGCTGCGGTGCAACGCCTGCTCCATGGCGAGCGCCAGGGTGTCGAAGTAGGTCCACCACAGCACCGAGGCGACGGCGATGCCGAGCGTCGCGGCGATCACCACCGGCCAGGTCAGCGGCAGGCCGGTGACGAACTTCGGGCCGACCCCGAGCGCGATGATCGACTCGCCGAGGGCGATCAGCACCATCAGGGCGTGCCGTTCCGCCCAGTGCCCGGCGGAGAGCACCGACCAGTAGGCCCCGCCCAGGCGTACCCCGGCCACGTACTCCAGCAGCAGGGCGAGCGTCCAGAGGGCGAGTTGCAGGGCGGTCGCGATGCCGTCCCCGGCGAGCCGGTGGGGCAGCACCGCGGAGACGACCAGCAGCGCCGTGGCGCCCACCGGCAGCAGCGCGAGCCGGGTCCACTGCCGCCACCGGACCGGGTCGCCCCGGGCCACCACCCCGAAGACGGACAGCTGGCTGGCCCTGACCAGGAAGTAGCAGCCGGCGAAGACCAGCGGGCCGTGCAGACCGCCGGGCTCGTCGAGGAACGCCCCCGGCATGCTCAGCGCCAGCAGGAAGGTGGCGGTGACGGTGACGAAGCCGAGCACCGGCAGCAGCCCCTGGTCGGCGCGGACCGCGTTGCCGAGGCCGGCGAACCCGGTCCAGCACCACCAGAGCAACCCCAACACCAGCAGGCAGCGCAGTAGGTTGCTGGCAGTGGGCTCCTGGGAGGTCAACGCGGTGACGTTGAAGAACGCGAAGACGAAGACCAGGTCGTAGAAGAGTTCCAGCCGGGTGGTCCGGGAGCCGGGCGCACCGAGCCGGACGCCGCGCGACCACCCCGGGCTGCCCACCTCGGCAGTCTCCCAGCCGCCGCCGGCCGACCGGGCCGGTTCGTCCCCACCGGGTCCCTCGGCGGCCCCGGGGCGGGTGGGTCAGGCGATGACGGCCGGTTCCCGCCAGCGCGGGCGGCCGGCGCCCCGGTCGAGGTCGTAGCGGATCGCGGCCAGCCGGCCGACCGCCTCCACCAGGTCGGCGGCGGGCAGGGTGAAGGGCAGCCGCAGGAAGCGCTCCAGGGTGCCGTCCAGGCCGAACCGGGGGCCGGGCGCCAGCCGTACGCCGACCTCCTCGGCGGCGCGGGACAGGGCACTGGAGATCGGGCCGTCCAGCTCGGCCCAGAGGGTGACACCGCCGCGGGGCACTTCGACCCGCCAGTCCGGCAGCCGCTCGGCCAGCACGTCGAGCAGGGCGTCCCGCTGGGTGACGAGCTGGTCACGACGGGCCGCGACGATCGCCGGGGCCTGGGCGAGCAGGTGCACCGCCACCAGTTGGTCGAGCACCGGGCTGGCCATGTCCACCCCGACCCGGGCGGCGGCCAGTCGCTGCACCTGCGGCGCGGAGGCGCGTACCCAGCCGATCCGCAGGCCACCCCAGTACGGCTTGCTCATCCCCCCGATGGAGATCACCCGGGAGTGCCGGTCGAAGACGGCGGTCGGCGGCGGCAGCGGCGTGCCGTCCAGCGGCAGGTCCACGAAGGACTCGTCGATGACCAGGTCGGTGCCGGCGGCGTGGGCCGTGGCGACGAGCCGTTCGCGCAGCTCGGCAGGCATCAGGTGACCGGTCGGGTTCTGGAACTCGGGGATCAGGTAGGCAAGCTTGGGCCGGGTCTGCCGGACGCTGCCCAGCAGCAGGTCGGCGTCCCAGCCGGGGCCGTCGACGGCGAGGCCGTGGGTGCTGATCCGGGCCCGTCGGGCGGCCAGCGCGGCGAGCGCGTTCGGGTAGGTGGGCGATTCCACCAGGACGTTCCCGCCGGGTGCGAGGGCCAGCCGCAGCACCAGGTCCAGCGCGTGCTGGGTGCCGCTGGTCACCATGATCTGCTCGGCGCTGGTGGGCAGCCCCCGTGCGGTGTACGCCCGGGCGACCGCCTCGCGCAGCTCGATGATGCCGGTCGGGTGGTAGCCCGCGCCGGACAGGTAGCGCGGCAGGTCCTCCACGGCGGCGTGGGCGGCCGGCACCAGCTCGGGCGGCGCGGCCAGCGCGGCCACCCCGAGATCGATCATGTCGCGGTCGTCCAACGGGGTCCACAGGCCGGTGCTGGCGACCCGGTGGGTGCCGGGCAGCATGGTCCAGCTCCCCGCGCCGCGCCGGCTGGCCAGGTGGCCGGTCTCCCGCAGCTGCCGGTACGCGGCGGTGACCGTGGTCCGGCTGATCCGCAGCGCCTCGGCCAGTTCCCGCTCGGCCGGCAGGCGTACCCCCAGGGGGAGGCGGCCGTCGGCGAGCAGTCCCCGGACGGCGGCGGCGAGCGCGGCGTAGTCGGGGCTGCGGCGGCGGCCCGGCAGCGCGTGCCACTGCCCGAGCAGCCGGGCCAATTGGACCCCTCGCACCTGGCTGGTCACGGCCACCCCTGAGGAATTGGCTCTTCTATGGGCAACATTGGACCCTAGGGTGGCATGCATGGCTCCGATTGGCAATCTCCGGCACCGCCCCGCCCGGCGACTCACCCAGCTCTATGCCGGGCTGGTCCTCTACGGGGCCAGCATGGCCATGATGATCCGCTCCGGGCTCGGGCTGGACCCGTGGGACGTCTTCCACCAGGGGCTGGCCCGGCAGACCGGCCTGTCGTTCGGCACCGTGACCATCGCGGTCGGCGCGGTGGTGCTGCTGCTCTGGATCCCCCTGCGGCAACGCCCGGGGCTCGGCACGGTGAGCAACGTGGTGGTGCTCGGGCTGGTGGTGGACGCCACGATGGCCCTGCTGCCGGCCGGGCTACCGCTGGCCGCCCGGATCGGCCTGCTGCTCGGCGGGATCGTCGCCAACGGTGCCGCCACCGGCCTCTATCTCGGCGCGCGGCTCGGCCCCGGCCCCCGTGACGGCCTGATGACCGGGTACGTCGCCCGCCGACCGGGCCGCTCGGTCCGGCTGGTCCGCACCGTCATCGAGATCACCGTGCTGGCCCTGGGCTGGCTGCTCGGCGGCACGGTCGGCATCGGCACCGTCGCGTACGCGCTGGGCATCGGCCCGCTGGCCCAGTTCTTCATCCCCCGCTTCGCCGTCCCCGCCGAACCGGTCCAGTCGAACCGGAGCCGCCCGGCACCGGTCGGCACGGCGTTGGGTGGCACGGCATCGGGTGGCACGGCGTTGGGCGGCACAGCATCGGGTGGCACAGCATCGGGCGGCACGGCACCGGTGTCCGTGCCGCCGGTGTCCGCCGACCCGCCGGCCCCGGGAAACCGGTTTCCGGTGGAACCGCTCCCCGAGGGTCCGGAGGTGACCACGCTGAGCTGCGCTGACACGACAGGGGGAAAGTAGGTGTTTCCTCAACGGACACCTACGGGCATCATTCGTGCATGGGGGAGAACGCGTGGCGCTGGACGGACGCCTGGATCTTCGTGTCACTGGTGATCGCCAGCGGTGCCGGACGGCACCGCCGCGCGGCGGATTCCCGCCGCCCGGAGGGGGTCCGGCTCACTGACGTGTTGTCCACCGCCGACCACCTCAACCAGGCGATACCCGAACGGCACGACGTGGAGACAGCGGTCCAGCGGCTGGTCGGCGCGGGGTTGGTCACCGTCTCCGACGGCTGGTTCCGGATCACCCCGGACGGCGAGCAGCTCTGGCGTACCCGGCCCCGGGCCGGCGTGGGCGGCACGGTCGACAGCGTGCAGGGGGTGCTGGTCCGGCGGCACGCCCCCGGCAGCGCGCAGTGGCACCTGCCCGAGGAGGACCACGCCGCCGCCGTGCAGGAGTACGTGGTCCGGTCGATTCCGGCCCCGCGCCGCTCCCCGGAGGGGCAGACCGGCCGCTGAGCCACCCGCCCGCGCGCGGAGCAGGGGTGACCGGCGGAGCCTTGTCCAGGCTCCGCCGGGAGCCACCCGCCCGCGCGTGGGGCAGTGTCCCTTGCCCAGCCAGCTGGGTAAGGGAGCCACCCGCCCGTGCGCGGAGCGCGGACCACCCGCCGTGTGTAGAGCGCGCGGGGATCAGGGTGTCCCGGTGGCGTGGATCGTCAGCGGACGGGGTGGCCGGCGTCGCGCAGGGCGTCCTTGACCTCACCCACGGTCAGCTCGCCGAAGTGGAAGACGCTGGCGGCGAGCACCGCGTCGGCGCCCGCCCCGATCGCGGGCGGGAAGTGCGCCACCCGGCCGGCACCGCCGCTGGCGATCACCGGCACGTCGACGACCGCGCGGACCGCCTCGATCAGGGTGAGGTCGAAGCCGGCCTTGGTGCCGTCGGCGTCCATCGAGTTGAGCAGGATCTCCCCCGCGCCCAGCTCGGCACCGCGCGCCGCCCACTCGACCGCGTCGAGCCCGGTGCCCCGGCGGCCGCCGTGGGTGGTCACCTCGAAACCGCTGGGGGTGGTGCCGGCGGGTGCCCGGCGGACGTCCAGCGAGAGCACCAGGACCTGCCGGCCGAACCGGTCGGCGATCTCGGCGATCAGTTCGGGGCGGGCGATGGCGGCGGTGTTCACCCCGACCTTGTCCGCCCCGGCGCGCAGCAGGGTGTCCACGTCGGCGACCTGCCGGACGCCGCCGCCGACGGTGAGCGGGATGAAGACCGACTCGGCGGTACGGCGTACCACGTCGAGCATGGTGCCCCGGTCACTGGAGGACGCGGTGACGTCCAGGAAGGTCAACTCGTCCGCGCCGGCCCGGTCGTACGCCGCCGCCAGCTCCACCGGGTCACCGGCGTCGCGCAGGTCGAGGAAGTTGACCCCCTTGACCACCCGACCGGCGTCCACGTCCAGACATGGGATCACCCGTACCGCCACCGTCATGCGATGAGCCTATCCAACACCCCCGCCCCGGCGACCGCCCTGTGCGACCGACCCGGGGCTCCCGACGGTGATCAAGAGGTTTACGTCAGTTCGATCTCCAAGAATGACGCAGACCTCTTGATCACCGCTGCGGCGGCGGGGGCGGCGGGGCGCCCGGGGCCGGGGCGGGCGGCGGGGTGGGTGGGGGCTAGAGGCGGACTAGCATTTTGCCGAGGTTCTCGCCGCGTAGCAGGCCGAGGAACGCGTCGGGGGCGTTGCCGATGCCGTCGACGATCGTCTCGTCGTAGGAGAGCCGGCCCTCGCGCAGCCAGCCGCCGACCTCGGCGACGAACTGCTCGCGCAGGCCGCCGTGGTCGCCGACCAGGAAGCCGCGCAGGGTGAGCCGCTTGCCGATGACCAGCGCCAGGTTGCGCGGCGCGGCCGGCGGCTCGGCCGAGTTGTACTGCGCGATCATGCCGCAGATCGCGGCCCGGCCGTGCAGCTTCAGCGCGCCGATGGCGGCCTCCAGGTGCTCGCCGCCGACGTTGTCGAAGTAGACGTCGATCCCGTCCGGGGCGGCGGCCTTCAGCGCGTCCCGCACCGGCCCGTCGTGGTAGTCGAAGGCGGCGTCGAAGCCGAGCGCCGTCAACCGCTGCACCTTGGCCGGCGAGCCGGCGCTGCCGACCACCCGGCCGGCGCCCCGCAGCTTGGCGATCTGACCGACCATGCTGCCCACCGCGCCGGCCGCGCCGGAGACGAACACCGTCTCTCCCGGCTGCATCGCCGCCACGTCGAGCAGCCCGGCGTACGCGGTCAGCCCGGTCATCCCGAGCACACCCAGGTAGGCGCTGACCGGGGCGACGTCCGGGTCGACCCGGCGGGCCGACGCGCCGTCGAGCAGCGCGTACTCCCGCCAGCCGAGCCCGTGCAGCACGGTGTCGCCGACGTTGATCCCGTCGGCCCCACCGGCCACCACCTCGCCGATCGCCCCGCCGTCGAGCGGCGCGTCTAGGGCGAACGGTGGCACGTAGGACTTGGCGTCGTTCATCCGGCCGCGCATGTACGGGTCGACCGACATGAACTGGTTGCGGACCACGATCTGCCCCGGACCCGGGGTGGGCACCTCGGTCTCGACGAGACGGAAGTTGTCTGCGGTCGGCCAACCCTGTGGGCGGGAGGCCAGGTGGATCTCACGGTTGCTGGTCATCGGCTGTCGTCCTCTCGTACGCGATGGTGGTGGCCCGGTGCGGCGCTCAGGCCGCGGCGGCCTCGCGCACGGTGAGCGCCACGTCGATGTTGCCCCGGGTGGCGTTGGAGTAGGGGCAGACCTGGTGGGCGGCCTCGACCAGCTGCTGGGCGGCGGAGCGCTCGACGGCCGGCAGGTCCACCACCAGGGTGACGGCCAGTCCGAAGCCACCGCTGCCGTTCGGGCCGATGCCGACCTCGGCCTCGACGACCGAACCGGTCACGTCGGCCTTGCTGCGGCGGGCGACCATGCGCAGCGCGGAGTGGAAGCAGGCCGCGTAGCCGGCGGCGAAGAGCTGCTCGGGGTTGGCTGCGCCGCCCGCGCCGCCCATCTCCTTCGGGATGGCCAGGTCCAGCTCGACGGTGGCGTCGGAGGTGCGGACGTGGCCGTCGCGGCCGTCGCCGGTGGCCGTCGCGGACGCGGTGTAGAGCACCTGCATGGGAATCACTGCTCCTTCTGTCGGTGGATCGTCTCGGTGACCCGGGTGAGGGTGTCGCGCAACGCGACCAGCTCGGCCTCGTCGAGGCCGGTGGAACAGGCCACCCGCAACGGCACGTCGGTCATCCGCTGGCGCAGGGCCGCGCCGTCGGCGGTCAGCCCCACCTCCACCCGCCGCTCGTCGAGCACGGAGCGGGTGCGGACCACCAGGCCCGCCGCCGCCAACCGCTTGAGCAGCGGGGAGAGCGTGCCGGAGTCGAGCCGCAGCGCGGCACCCAGCTCGGAGACCGTGGGTGGGTCGTCGCCGCGCTCCCAGAGCACCAGCAGCACCAGGTACTGCGGGTAGGTGAGTCCGAACTCGTCGAGGATGGGCCGGTAGACGTCGGTGAGCGCGCGGGACGCCGCATAGAGGGCGAAGCACACCTGCCCCCGCAACACCAGATGGTCACTCACCCGGGAAACGTAGCTCGCAATCCAATTGCGCACAACTTATCTGGCCCGAAGTGACCCACGTCTCGCACCGGGGAGACCGGAACGGATCAGGACGGCGGGAGGTACGCCTCCAGCTCGATCTCCACCAGGTGGTCCGGATCGACCAGGCCGGCGACCACGACCATCGTCGCGACCGGCCGGATCGCGCCGAAGACGGCGTTGTGGGCCCGGCCCACCTCGTCGACGAAGAGCCGATCGGTCACGTACATCCGGGTCCGCACCACGTCGGCGGCGCTCGCACCCACCTCGGCCAGGGCGGCCAGGCCGATCCGCAACGCCTGGGCGGTCTGCGCGGCGGCGTCCCCGACGTGCGTCACCACCCCGTCGGCGGTCGACGTGCAGCCGGCCGTCCAGGCCGACCGACCGGCCCGCACCACCCGCGAGTAGCCGTACACCGCCTCCCACGGGCCGCCCGAGCCGAGCCGGGTGACGGTCGCGTCACCCGGCTCCCGGCCGGCGTCGGTCACCCGGCGGCGCGCAACGTGGCCAGCGCCTCGGCCACCGTGAACGCGCCCGCGTAGAGCGCCTTGCCGGCGATCACGCCCTCCACGCCCGCCGGCTCCAGGGTCGCCAGCGCGCGCAGGTCGTCCAGGGTCGAGACGCCACCGGAGGCGATCACCGGGGCATCGGTGCGGGCGCAGACCTCGGCCAGCAGCTCCAGGTTCGGCCCGCGCATCGTGCCGTCCTTGGTGATGTCGGTCACCACGTACCGGGACGCGCCGGCCGCGTCCAGCCGGGCCAGCACCTCCCACAGGTCACCGCCGTCGCGGGTCCAGCCCCGCGCCGAGAGGGTACGACCCCGCACGTCCAGGCCGATCGCCACCCGGTCGCCGTACTCGCCGCAGATCCGGTCACACCACTGCGGGTCCTCCAGCGCGGCGGTGCCGATGTTCACCCGGGCCGCGCCGGTGCCGAGTGCGGCCCGCAGCGACGCGTCGTCCCGGATGCCCCCGGAGAGTTCCACCCGCACGTCCAGCTTCCCGACCAGCTCGGCGAGAAGCGCGGCGTTGGAGCCCCGACCGAAGGCCGCGTCCAGATCGACCAGGTGGATCCACTCCGCCCCGTCGTTCTGCCAGGCCAACGCCGCGTCGAGCGGGTCGCCGTAGGCGGTCTCGCTGCCGGCGGCGCCCTGCACGAGCCGGACGGCCTGGCCGTCGGCGACGTCCACAGCGGGCAACAGGGTCAGGCTCACGTTTCCTACTCCTCGGTCAGATCCGACGGTCCAGGGCGATCACCACGATCGCCGGCAGGACCAGCAGCAACAGCACGACCAGCGCCACCCGCAGCGCAAGATCGTCGACGAACACCCAGATCAGCACCAGCGCCGCCCCGGTCAACCCGACGATGGCGGCCCGCTCCCCCCGGCTGCGCCGGGCCAACCGGCCGGTCCGGCCCCGCCGCCACTGCGGGGTGACCCGGCGGACCAGGGCGCGGCGACGCTGCCGACGCGCCAACTTGCGCTGCCGTACGACGCGGTCGCGCGCGGCCTCCGCCTCCCGGACGGCCCGCCGACGGGCCCGCTCCTTGCTCACCGCGCACCCGACCCGGTCCGGCCGGACGCGCCGCCCCGGGTCTCAGTCAACCGTGGCCAGCCAGTTGCGCAGCAGCAGGGCACCGGTCTCGGCCGACTTCTCCGGATGGAACTGGGCGGCCGACAGCGAACCCCGCTCCACCGCGGCGACGAAGTCCGTGCCGTGGTGGGCGGTGGTGACCCGGACGCCCGCCTCGGCCAGCGCCGCCCGGTCGAGCACCCCGTAGGAGTGCACGAAATAGAACCGGCTGTCGGCGGGCAGCCCCGCGAAGAGCACCGAACCGGCCGGCGGCGTCACCGTGTTCCAACCCATGTGCGGCAGCCGCTCGGCGGGCAGCCGGGTCACCCCGCCCGGCAACAGCCCCAGCCCCTTGGTCACCACACCGTGCTCGTCGCCGTGGTCGAAGAGCACCTGCATGCCCACGCAGATGCCGAGCACCGGGCGGCCGGTGGCGACCCGCTCCGCGATCACCGGGCCGGCACCCGACGCCTCGATCCCGGCCATGCAGGCCGCGTACGCCCCGACGCCGGGCACCACCAGCCCGTCGGCCCCGGCGGCGGCGGTCAGGTCGGCGGTGACCGTCACGTCCGCCCCGGCGTGGGCCAGGGCCCGCTCGGCCGAACGCAGGTTGCCCGAGCCGTAGTCGAGCACCACGATCCGCTTGCCGCGCCCCCGCCCGGCCGTGCCGGTGTCGTGCGCGCCCATCAGCCCTCCCCGGGTAGCAGCCAGAGCACCCCGCCGACGGTGGCCAGCACGGCGAGCAGCCCGGTGACCACGATCGCACCGCGCGGCGCGTCCTGCCGGTACAACGACCAGGCCCCGCCGACGAGGATGCCGGCGAGGATCAGCAGCAGGGTCGGCAGCACCGGGCCCATCAGCGCGGCCCCCCGGCCCGGTCCGCCCCGACCGGGAAGCGCCGGTCCGGGCCGGGCCCGGTCGCGACGGCGCGGTCGGGTCGGGGCAGGCCGGTCACAGCGCGCCCTTGGTGCTCGGCACCACGCCGGCGTTGCGCGGGTCGAGCGCGGTGGCCTCCCGCAGCGCCCGGGAGACCGCTTTGAACTGGGCCTCCACCACGTGGTGCGCATCCGGGTGGCCGCCCGGGCGGGCCGCCCGCAGCACGTCCACGTGCAGGGTGACCCGGGCCGACTGGCCGAAGGACTCCCAGATGTGCCGGGTCATGCTGGTCGGATAGACCGGCCCGATGTACGGGGCCAGCGCCGGCTCGTCGTGCACCACGTACGGGCGGCCGGACAGGTCGACGGCGGCCCGGACGAGCACCTCGTCCATCGGGACGGTGGCCGAGCCGTACCGCCGGATGCCGGCCTTGTCGCCCAGCGCCTGGTCGAACGCGGCGCCCAGGGCGAGCGCGGTGTCCTCCATCGTGTGGTGGGCGTCGATCTCCAGGTCGCCGACGGTGCGGACGGTCAGGTCGAAGCCGCCGTGCCGGGCGATCTGGTGGAGCATGTGGTCGTAGAAGCCGACCCCGGTGCTGATCTCGGCCTGGCCGGTGCCGTCGAGGTCGATCTCGACGAGGACCTTGGTCTCCTTGGTGGTCCGCTCCACCCGGGCGGTGCGACTCATGACAGTTTCTCCATCGCGGTGAGGAAGGCGTCGGTCTCGGCGGGGGTGCCGGCGGTGACCCGCAACCAGCCGGGCAGGCCGACGTCCCGGACCAGCACCCCGGCGTCGAGCAGGGTCCGCCAGGCGGTGGCCTGGTCGCCGCCGACGGCGAAGAGCACGAAGTTGGCGTCGCTGTCGGCCACCCGGAAACCCCGGTCCCGCAGCGTGCCGACGATCCGGTCCCGCTGCACCTTGATCGCGTCGACGGTGCCGAGCAGGGCGTCGCGGTGGGCCAGGGCCGCGCGGGCGGCGGCCTGGGTGAGCGACGAGAGGTGGTACGGCAGCCGGACCAGCTGCACCGCCGCCACCACCGCCGGGTCGGCGACCAGGTAGCCCAGCCGGCCACCGGCGAACCCGAACGCCTTGCTCATCGTCCGGGTCACCACCAGCCTCGGATGGCCCGGCAGCAGCGCCAGGGCGTCGCTCGTGCCCGGTCGGGCGAACTCGGCGTACGCCTCGTCGACGACCACCATGCCGGGCGCGACGTCGAGCACGGCGGTGACCACCGCCGGGTCCAGCGCGGTGCCGGTCGGGTTGTTCGGCGAGCAGAGGAAGACCACGTCGGGGCGGTGTGTCCGGACCTCGGCGACCGCCTCGTCGGCGGTCAGCCCGAAGTCCGCCCCCCGCTGGACCGGGACCCACCGGGTGCCGGTGCCCAGGGCCAGCAACGGATGCATCGAGTACGCCGGCACGAAGCCCAACGCGGACCGCCCCGGCCCACCGAACGCCTGGAGCAGCTGCTGCTGGATCTCGTTGGAGCCGTTGGCCGCCCAGACCTGCGCCACGGTGATCCCGTGACCGAGATAGCCGGCCAGGTCGGCGCGCAGCGCCAGCGCGTCCCGGTCCGGGTAGCGGTTGAGGTCACGCAGCTCGGCGGCGAGTGCCTTGCCGATCGCCTCCACCACCGGCTCGGGCACCCGGTAGGAGTTCTCGTTGGTGTTCAGCCGGACCGCCACGTCGAGCTGCGGCGCCCCGTACGGCGAGCGACCGCGCAGGTCGTCGCGGATCGGCAGGTCGTCCAGGCCGGTCACGACGGCTCCCCGGCGAAGCGCACCGCGACCGCCTGGCCGTGCGCCGGCAGGTCCTCCACGTTGGCCAGGGTCACCACGTGCGGCGCGACGTCGCGCAGCGCCTCCCGGGTGTACTCCACCAGGTGCACGCCGCGCAGGAAGGACTGCACGGACAGGCCGGACGAGTGCCGGGCGCAGCCGCCGGTGGGCAGCACGTGGTTGGAGCCGGCGCAGTAGTCGCCGAGCGACACCGGCGCCCAGGCGCCCACGAAGATCGCCCCGGCGTTGCGCACCCGCAGCGCCCAGTCGCGGGCGTCCCGGGTCTGGATCTCCAGGTGCTCGGCCGCGTACGCGTCGACCACCCGCAACCCGGCGTCGAGGTCGTCGACCAGCACGATGCCGCTCTGCTCCCCGCCGAGCGCGGTGCCGACCCGCTCGACGTGCTTGGTGGCCGGCACCTGCCGGGCCAGCTCCCGGTCCACCGCGTCGGCCAGCTCGACCGACGGGGTGACCAGCACGCTGGCCGCCAGCGGGTCGTGCTCGGCCTGGCTGATCAGGTCGGCGGCGACGTGCACCGGGTCGGCGGTGTCGTCGGCCAGCACGGCGATCTCGGTCGGACCGGCCTCCGCGTCGATGCCGACCACGCCACGCAGCAGCCGCTTGGCGGCGGTGACCCAGATGTTGCCCGGCCCGGTGATCATGTCGACCGGCGCGCAGTGCTGGGTGCCCCCGGCGTCGACCGCCGCACCGTAGGCCAGCATGGCGACCGCCTGGGCGCCGCCGACGGCGTACACCTCGTCGACGCCGAGCAGCGCGCAGGCGGCGAGCACCCGGGCGTCGGGGAGGCCCCCGTTGTCCTGCTGCGGCGGGCTGACCACCACCAGCGAGCGGACCCCGGCCACCTGGGCCGGGACCACGTTCATCACCACGGTCGACGGATACATCGCCAGCCCGCCGGGGACGTAGAGGCCGACCCGGTCGACCGGCACCCAGCGCTCGGTCACCGTGCCGCCGGGCACCACCTGGGTGGTGTGGTCGGTGCGGCGCTGGTCGGCGTGCACCCGGCGGGCCCGGTCGATCGACTCCAGCAGCGCGGCCCGCACGTCGGGGTCGAGCGTCCCCTCCGCCTCGGCGATCGCCTCGGTCGGGACCCGCAGCACCGCCGGGCAGATGCCGTCGAACCGCTCGCTGGCCTCCCGGATCGCCGGGTACCCATGGTCCCGGACCGCCTCGACGAGGGGGCGGATCCGCTCGACGGCGACGGACACGTCGAGTTGGGCACGGGGCAGCAGTCGGCGCGGGTCACGGACCCCGCCGCGCAGGTCGATCCGATTCAACACGCTCCCGAGTCTAGGCGGCGGCCCGGAGGGCGACCCGCGCCGCCCGTACCGCGAGACGGTGAGCCGGGACACGCCGACGTCGCACGGTCCGGCTACGCTCGGACACGTGACCGTACGGCTGCCGGTGTTTCCCCTTGCCACGGTGCTCTTCCCAGGTCTGGTGCTGCCGTTGCACATCTTCGAGGAGCGTTACCGCCACCTGGTGCGGGACCTGGTCGGGCAGCCCGAGGGGGCGCCCCGGGAGTTCGGTGTGCTGGCCATCCGCTCCGGCTGGGAGGTCGCCCCGGGCGCGGGCCGGGCCACCCCGGGCGGCGGCGAGGTGACCCTGCACGAGGTGGGCTGCACCGCCGAGCTGCGTCAGGTCACCGAGCTGGACGACGGCGGCTTCGACATCGTCACGGTGGGCCGGCGACGGTTCCGGGTCGCCGAAGTCGACCGGGAGTCCGCCCCCTACCTGACCGCCGCCGTCGAGTGGCTGCCCGAGCCGACCGGCCCGGACGAGGCGGCGGAGCTGCTGGCGGCCCGGGTGATCGCGGTCTTCCGGCAGTACCTGGGCCTGATCCGGGCCGACCCGCAGGAGCTGTCCGAGCAGTTGCCGGAGGACCCGACGGTGCTGTCGCACCTGGTGGCGGCCACCGCCGTGCTGACCGTGGCGGACCGGCAGCGGCTGCTCGCCATCGACGACACCGCCGCCCGGCTCCGCGCCGAGCTGCGGCTGCTCAATCGCGAGTCGGCCCTGCTGCGTCAGGTGCGGGCGGTTCCGGTGCCGTTGTCGGAGCTGGCCTCCCCACCGGCCCCCAACTGACCCCGCCCGGCACCCCGGGAGCACCGGGCCGGTCCCGACCGCTGTCGACGCCGGGCCGGTCCTGGTCGCCGTGGGCGTCGGGCCGGTCCTGGCGGTCGTAGGCGTCGGGACGGTCCCAGTCGCGGTAGCCGTCGGGGCGGTCCGGGACGGTGCTGCCGGTCGGTGGGGCGGTGCCGGTCGGGCCGTCGGGCCGGTCGGTGGCGGCGGGGCCCGGCCGACCGGCGACCTCGGGGCCGGTCGGCCAGTCGGGCTCCGGCTCCGGGCGCAGCGAGGGCCAGCGGGACCAGCCGGCCAGCAGGGTGTACGTGACGGCGGCGGCGAACGCCGGCAGCAGCAGGTTGCCGTACGGCAGCGGCAGCACGCCGAGGACCCGTTCGATGCCCCCGGCCCGCAGGTCCGCCGGTTTGTCGAACGGCGTGCCGGCGGGGGCGGAGGCGAGCAGCCGCTGGTAGCCGTCCAGCCCGATCCGGCGGCCCAACTGCCAGGCCACCAGGGCGGTGCCGAGCGCGCCGACGGTCGTCGCGACCAACCCCACCGGCCCGCGTCGGCGGCGCAGCAGCGTCCACACCGCGATCGCGGCGAGCACCCCGAAGCCGAGCCCGAGCAGGCTGAACCAGCCGTCGGCGGCGATCGGCTGCTCCGGCTGCGGCTGGGCGTAGATGGCGCCCTCGGCGGTCTTGAGCACCGGGGTGTCCGGGGCCAGCGCCGCCCAGAGCAGCCCCAGCGGCGCCCCGAGCGCGGTCAGGCCCAGCACCAGGGTGATCGCCACCGCCGGGGTGTGCCGGGGCTGCTGGTCGGGCGGCTGCGGCAGCGCGGCGGACGGCGGCGGCCACGGCAGGTACGACCCCGCGGGGTCGTACCCGGGCGCGGACGGGGTGGGCGCGACACCCGCCGGGGCGTCGGCCGGGCGGTGCGGATCGGGGGTGTCCGGGCTCACCCGATGATCCTCTCAGGCGTAGCGGTGCGGCGGGGCGGCGGAGCCCGTACCGCCCCTCAGCGGGCGAACGGCTCCAACATCACCGAGGCGGCCCGCAGCCAGGCGGCCCGGGTCTCCGCCTGGAGCTGGTGGTACTCGATCGACGAACCGGTCTCCAGCACCGGGTCGTACGGCACCACCGCGACGGCCCGGGTCCGGGTGGCGAAGTGCCGCTCCAGGTCGTCCTGGAGGGTCGACCGGCCCGGGGTGGGGCAGGAGATCAGGGTGATCGCGTTGTCGGCCAGCTCACCCATCCCCTCCTCGTGCAGCAGGTCGAGCATCCAGTCGGCGCTGAACGCCGCGTCCTCCCGGGGCACGGTGGTCACCACGAGCTGGTCGGCGGCGTGCATGACGGTGCGCCAGTTGGGGCTCTCCACGTTGTTGCCGGTGTCGACGCAGACCACGTCGTGGGTGCGGCGCAGCAGCTCCAGCACCCGTTTGACGGTGAACTGGTCGAGGCGCTGGGCGAACCGGGGACTCTCCTCCCCGGCCAGCACGTCGTACGAGCCGTCGGAGGCGTGCCGCAGGTAGTCGTCGAGGGACTCCAGCAGCTCGGCGCCGTCCCGGATCTCGATGTGCGCCAGGTCGCTGATCAGGTGCCGGATGGTCCGGGCGTGCCGGGCGCTGCCGGCGCGCAGGCCGAGGGTGCCGCGCAGTTCGTTGTCGTCCCAGGCGAGCACGCCCCGGCCCCGGACGCTGCCGACGGTGGCGGCGGCGAGCACCGTGGCGGTGGTCTTGTGCACCCCGCCCTTGGGGTTGGCGAACGCGAGCACCCGGGGGGTGCCCAGGTCGCGGCGGAGGATGCCGGCGGCCCGTTCCTGCTCGTCCTGGGGACCCTGCTGACGCCACTCGATGCGGGCCGGTTCGATCCGGGCCGGGTAGCCCCGGTCGGCGGTCACCGCCGGCGGGTAGGCCGGCTGCTCCGCTTGGTAGGCCGGCTGCTCCGGCTGGTAGGCCGGCTGCTCCGGCTGGTACGTCGGCGCGGCCGGGTAGCCGGGCTCCGGGTACGCCGGCTCGGGGTAGGCGGGTTGCGGCGGCTGGTACGTCGGCTCCGGCGGCGCGTAGCCGGGCGCGCGGTAACCGTTGTCCAGCAGGGCGTACCGGGACTCGGGGGGTGGCGGCTCGGACCGGTAGCCGTTGTCCAGCAGGGCGTAGCGGGACGGGACGACCGGCGGCTCCGGCGGCCGGGCCGGCTCCGGCAGGTACCCGGGGTCGGCCGGATAACCGGGGGCGGCACGGTAGCCGGGGTCGGCCGGGTAGCCGGGCTCGGCCGGGTAGCCCGGCTCGGCGCGGTAGCCGCCGGGCTCGGCCGGATAGTCCGCCGCGACGCGGTGGGCCGGGTCGACCCGGTAGCTGGCTTCGGCCCGGTAGCCCGGGTCGGGGTCGTAGCCGGGGTTCGCACCATAGCCCGGGTCGGCGGGTGGCGGCACGGCCGCCGACCCCCGTCCGGACCAACCACCGGCGGGCCCACGGCCGGGCAGCGGGTCCCGGGCCGGGTCCTCGCCGCGGCGCTCCGGCTCCGCCTGTTCGGCGGCGCGTCCGCCGAGGCGGGCGCGCTCGAAGAGCGCCCGCCATCGCGGTGCCGGTTCGGCCGACCGACCCCAGCCGGTCTCGCTGCCGTCCAAGGCTCGCCCTCCCGCGCCGTCGATCTCCGCCTGACAGGCTACGAACGAAACCCTATTCGGACCACACCGGTCTGCACACATCCCCCGGGCACAATACTTACGGCGACCGGACGGACGACCCGCTGCGACGGGAGTCCGGGGAGGTGGGAGCGGGGGTCGACACCGACCGCGCCGATCCGGTCCCGGTCGGCGAGGGTACCGGGGCGATCACGGCGGGTGCTCCTTCCGACGAATCGCCCATCGCCGCGCCCGGCGACGGTACCGGGTCGGCGGGCGTCGGGGCCTGTCCGGCGGGTGGCCGGGCCGTGTCGGCCGGTGGCCGGGCCGTGTCCCGTTGCTCCGGCAGCGGGGGCAGGAACACCGTCCGGTCCAGTCGGGTCACCTCGGGGGCCGGGTCGAGCGCCCGCACGCCGTCCCGTCCGGCCAGGGCGCGCAGGGCGGCCGGTGCGGCGCGGACCACCGCCGCGTAGACGCAGGCGCAGGCCGACCGGTAGCCGGCCGCCTCCCGCGCGGCGACCTGCGCCCCGGTCTCGTACCCCTGGCGGGTCGTCGGGTCGGCGGTGTCGGCGGCCCGGCTCCGCTGGTCGGCGGCCTCCCGGTCCTTGCGGTCCGCGAGGCCGGCCATCCCGGCGGTGACGTCCTGCGGCAGCAGCTGCGCCGGCAGCCGGACCACCTCGGTCTGCCGGTCCGGCAGTGGCACCCGGACCACCACCGCCGCCACCTCGACGTCGGCGAGCAGCGCCGGCAGCCGGTCCGGCGCGAGGTAGCGGTCGAGGCTGACCAGCGCGTACGCCCCGGCGGTCAGCGCGGCGAGTTCGGCCCGGGTGGCGGCGGCGTACCCGGGCAGCGAGTCGCCCGGCAGCACCCCGACCCGGGTCACCTGCCCGACGGTGCGGTCACCCATCGGCTCGGACCGGCGGGCCGCCCAGCCGACGGTGAGCAGCACCGCGCCGACAGCGAGCACCGCCGCGGTGACCAGCCCCTGGCGCGGCCGGGGCGGGACAACGGGCGGGTCGACACCCGACGGTCGGCGCGGCACCGGTCAGTCGCGCAGGAGCGTCAGCGCGCGGGCCAGGTCGTCCGGGTACTCGCTGACGAAGGTGACGTCGTCGCCGGTACGCGGGTGGGCGAAGGTCAACGACCGGGCGTGCAGCCACTGCCGGCGCAGTTCGAGCCGCGCCGACAGGGTCGGGTCGGCCCCGTAGGTGAGGTCGCCGACGCACGGGTGCCGCAGGGTCGAGAAGTGCACCCGGATCTGGTGGGTACGCCCCGTCTCCAGCCGGACGTCGAGCAGGCTGGCCGACGGGAACGCCTCGATGGTGTCGTAGTGGGTGATGCTCGGCTTGCCGTCGGAGACCACCGCCCAGCGGTAGTCGTGGTGCGGGTGCCGGTCGATCGGGGCGTCGATGGTGCCGCGCGACGGGTCGGGGTGCCCCTGGACCACCGCGTGGTAGCGCTTCTCCACCTCGCGGTACTTGAACGCCCGCTTGAGCGCGGTGTACGCCTGCTCGCTCTTGGCCACCGTCATGATCCCGGTGGTGCCCACGTCGAGCCGGTGCACCACGCCCTGCCGCTCGGCGGCTCCGCTGGTGGAGATCCGGTGGCCGATCGCGGCGAGGCCACCGATGACGGTCGGGCCGGTCCAGCCGGGGCTGGGGTGGGCCGCCACCCCGACCGGCTTGTCCACCACCACGATGTCGTCGTCGGCGTAGACCACGGTCAGCCCGGGGACCGCCTGCGGCACCACGGTCGGCGGCGCGACCGGCGCGGGCAGCGTCACCTCCAGCCAGGAACCGGCCTTGACCTTGTGCGAGTTCTGCCGGGCCGCGCCGTCGACCAGCGCGTCACCGGCGTCGACCAGCGCGGCGGCGGCGGTACGCGAGAGCCCGAAGAGGCGGGACACCGCCTGGTCCAGCCGCATGCCGTCGAGGCCGTCCGGAACGGGCAGGGAGCGGTGGTCGCCACCGGCGGCGAAGGCGGCGGTCATGCCCGCTCCTGCGGCTCGGCGTCGGCCTTCGTCGACCCGGCGGCGGCCGGTCCGGTGGGGGTGGCGTCGGCGGGGGCGGCGTCGCCCTTGCCGCCGACCCGCCGCCCGTCGCGCTGGCGACCGGTCAGCTCCAGCAGCACGGCCAGCAGCACCCCGGAGACCAGGCAGCTGTCGGCCAGGTTGAACACCGGCCAGACCTGGCCGTACGGGTCGAAGAGGCTGACCATGTCCACCACGTGACCGACGAAGTGGCCGGGGGCCCGGAAGATCCGGTCGGTGAGGTTGCCCAGCGCGCCGCCCAGCACCAGCCCCAGGGAGACCGCCCAGGGCAGTGAGCGCAGCCGTACCGCCATCCAACTGATCCAGCCGACCACCCCGATGGTGATCAACGGGAACACCCAGGTGTGGTCGGCGCCGATGCTCCACGCCGCACCGCTGTTGCGGGTCAGGGTGAGGTAGACCACCCCACCGAGCAGCCGGACCGGCGCCCGGTCGTCGAGCAGTTGCAGGGCGAGGTGCTTGGTGAGCAGATCCGTCAGCAACGCGAGCAGCGCGATGCTGACGAGGACCACGACCGCCCTGCGGCGGGGGGTGCGGCCGGCCGGCTCGGTGGTGCCGGGTCCGGCGGTCGGTGCTGTGGTCATCGACTCCCCATCGACTGTCTCGACGACGTGGGTCCGCCGTCTCACGAGATCACCGGGGAGTGGACGTCAGCGCCGCTCCGCCAGCTGCTTGCAGGTCACGCAGAGGGTCGCCGACGGGAAGGCGGCGAGCCGCTCCACCGGGATCGGGTTCCCGCACCGCTCGCACCATCCGTAGCCACCCTCGTCGAGCCGCTCCAGGGCACGCTCGACCTGAGTGATCCGTTCCCGGATGTTGTTCGCGAGGGAGATCTCCTGCTCGCGCTCGAACGTCTTGGTGCCGGTGTCGGCCTGGTCGTCCCCGGCCGAGTCGGTCAACCGGTCGCGCTGCAGCTCGGTGATCTCGCTCAGCGTCTGATCGTACTCGGCGCGCAGCTCGTCCCGTCGGGCCGCCAGGGCCGCCCGGATCTTCTCGGTCTCCGCCGAGCTGCGGGTGGCCTGCGCAGTGGCCTTCGCCGCCGGTTTGCGACCGGCGGTCCTGGTGTCGGCTGGCTTCGCCATCGTCAGCTCCCTCAGCCGCGGGACGCGGCGGTCGGCGGTGCCCGGACAGGGTCCGCCGACGTGGCGTCCCCAGGTAACAAAACGGGCGCACGGCAACGGTGGCCGCGCACTCCGGAGGTTGGCAAGAATACGGAACGTACAGGCGTCCGACAACGTGCCGGACCGTCGTGCCGCTATTCAGCCCCTAATAACCCATAAATGGGGCAAAAGGAAGACTAGCAGATCAGGCGTCCCGATCCTCGCCGTACTCGCCGAACCACCTCGCCAGGCGACCCCGCCGGCTGACCGCCCGCAGCCGGCGCTCCGCCTCGTCCCGCACCCCGGCGGTCGCCACGATCAACAGGCTGTCCCCGGTCTTGAGCCGGGTGCCCGCACCGGGCACGAAGCCCACCCCGTCACGCAGCACCAGGGTCACCGACGCGCCCACCGGCAGCCGCAGCTCGTCGACGTGCACCCCGGCCAGCCGGGACCCCGCCGGCACCTCCAACTGGAGCAGGTCCGCCCGCATCCGCTCCAACGGGGCGGTCTCCACCCGGATCTCCGCCAGCTCGGCCGGGGCGGTCACCCGCAGCCGACGGGCGGCCGGCGCGAGCGTGCCCGCCTGGAGCACCGTGAAGATCACCACCAGTACGAAGACCGCGTCGAAGAGCCGGTCCGCCCCGGGCACCCGGGCCGACAGCGGGATGGTGGCCAGCACGATCGGCACCGCGCCCCGCAGCCCGGCCCAGGACAGGAACGCCTGCTCGCGCAGGTTCACCCGGAACGGCAGCGCGGAGACCAGCACCGACAGCGGCCGGGCCAGCAGCAGCAGGGCCAGCCCGGTGACCACCGCCGGCAGCAGCGCGGTGTGCAGCCGCTCCGGCGTGGCCAGCAGGCCGAGCAGCACGAACAGCCCGATCTGGGCCAACCAGGCCAGCCCGTCGGCGAAGCCCAGGATGGCCTGCCGGTGCGGCAGGCGGGCGTTGCCGAGCAGCACCCCGGCCACATAGACGGCGAGGAAGCCGGAGGCGTGCAGCATCGCCCCGGCGGCGTACGCCAGCACGGTGAACCCGACGGCGGCGATCGGATACAACCCGGACGAGGGCAGCGCCGCCCGACGCAGCGCGAACCGGCCGGCCAACCCGGCGGCCAACCCGACCGCCGCGCCCACCCCCAGCTCGTAGCCCACCAGGAAGACCTCGAACCACCACGGATGCTCGACCGGGCCGCTGCGGGACAGCAGCACCACCAGGATCACCACCGGGGCGTCGTTCATCCCCGACTCGGCCTCGAGGGTGGCCACCAGCCGGGGTGGCAGCCGCAGCCGGCGCAGCGTGGCGAAGACCGCCGCCGCGTCGGTGGAGGAGAGCACCGCGCCATAGAGCAGCGCCAACCGCCAGTCCAGCCCGAGCAGCAGGTGCACCACCAGGCCGACGACGACGATGCTGACCAGCACCCCGACCGTGGACAACGCGCCGGCCAACCCGAGCACCGGGCGCAGGGTGCTCCACCGGGCGGTCAGCCCGCCCTCCGCGATGATCACGATCAACGCGCAGAAGCCGAGCACCCGGGTCAGCTCGGCGTCGTCGAACCGGATGCCCAACCCGGCCTCGCCGATCGCCACCCCGAGCGCCAGATAGACCAGGAGACTCGGTACGCCCAGCCGGCTGGAGAACCGCACCGCCCCGATCGCCACCAGCAACACGGCCGCCCCGAGGAGCAGGGCCAGATCCAGTCCCGGCGTCACGGGCGCCCGACCCGGGGCGCCGTCACCCGACCGATCCGTCGCGCAGCCGCCGCAGCAGCTCGGTCAGGCCGGGTGCCGGACGGTCGACCAGGAAGAGCTTGTCCCGGCTGGCCGCACCGGCGCGCAGCGCCACCACCGCCGGCCGGACGCCCAGGGCCCCGGCCAGCGCCCGACGGGCCGCCTCGGTGGCCCGGCCGTCCACCGCCGGGGCGGTCACGGCGATCACCAGGGCGGGACCGTGCGGGCCCGCGAAGCAGCCGCCGACCCGGGCCCGGGACGCGCCGGGCTTGACCCGCACCGCGACGGTCAGCGTGTCGTCCGTGGGCATCGAGGCCGGCCTCAGCGGGGGTAGGTGTCGGCGAGCAGGGCAGTGTCCGGTTTGCAGAGACCGCACGGGGTGAACCCGAGGGAGATCGCCTCGTGCACCGGCAGCGGCTCGTGTTCCCGCTCGATCAGATGGGCACACGAGAGCAGGTGGTAGCGGGGATGCCCGTCGACGACGAGGACCTCGGCGTCGAGCTGGGCCACCCGGGCGGCGTCACCGGGCGGAACCCGCTGGGCGGGCGGGTCCCACGGGGACGCGGCGTCGTCCGACGGCTCCCAGGGGGGCCCGAGATCGTCCCCGGCCGCCCAGGCCGGGTCGTCCACGGGGTCCCCGCGGGGATCGTCCGGGTAGTCGTCCGCGTCGATCCGGACGGGGTCGGTCACCCGGCCCGGGGTGTGGTCGGTCGGCGGGTCGGCTCGGCCCGGGTCCGGCGGGGAGGGCACGACGACCGGGTCCCACGGGGCCTCCGCGTCGGGCTCCCAGGCGCCGACGTCGGGGCGGGTGGAACCGCCGACGGGTTCGCCGGCGACCGGCGGGCCGGGTGGTTGCCGCCACCCGGCACCACCGGCGTCGATCGTCGTCGGTGCGTACGTCGTCGGAGTCTCCGACGGCACGGTCACGGCCGGCGAGGCGGGCGGGCGGGCGGCTGCCGCGCTCGGACCGGCCGCCTGGGTCCGCTCCGCCGCCCTCGCCCTGGTCGCGGCTGCCTGGCGGGCACCGGTCACCAACGCGACGGCGGCCAGCAGACTGGCCGCGATGGAACTGGTCAGCAGGGTGCTGGAGCCGTCGACGAGACCGAGCACCAGCAGGACCACCGCAACGAGGATGAGCAGAAGACTGGCGACTAGCACGGCTCACCCCCGCCGCGTCGTGGGTCGTGGCTGGGTCGGCGACCGTCGGGGGACGGCCGCCGACCGCGGATCAGCGGCCCGCTTCGAGGGCGCCGGAGCGACCGCCGCCGTACGAGCCGGCGAGGCCCGCTGCGGCAAGACCGTTGCCACCGACGGCACGGGTGCCCTCGGCGCGGGTCATCTCGGCCTCGAGGCCCTGGCCCCGACCGTCGAGGTCACGCAGCTGGCTCTCCAGGTAGGCCTTGAGCCGGGTGCGGTACTCGCGCTCGAACTGCTTGAGCTCCTCGATGTGCTTCTGCAACGCGGTCCGCTTGGCGTCCAGGCCCCCCATGGCCTCCTGGTGCCGCTGACGGGCGTCGCGCTCCAGGGCGTCGGCCTTGGCCCGCGCCTCGCGGGTGACCTCCTCGGCCTTGGAGCGGGCCTCGGAGAGCAGCTGGTCGGCCTCGCGACGGGCGTCGGAGACGTGGTCGTCGGCGGTGCGCTGGGCCATCATCAGCACCCGCAGCGCCTGCTGCTCGCCGTCGCCGCCGGCGGCCGGGCCGCCGGTGGTGCGGACCTGCTCCAGCTCCGCCTGCATCGCGCGGGCGGCCTGCTCGGCGGCGGCCTTGTCGCGCTGCACCCGGTCGAGCTGGGCCTTGACGTCGTTGAGCTCCGCGGCGAGCCGGGCGTCGCCACCGGGGCCGGCAGGGGCCCCACCGCGACCGCCGCGCTCCACCTGCGCGCGCAGCTCGTTGTTCTCCTCGATCAGACGGGCAAGCTCACGCTCGACCTCGTCCAGGAAGGCGTCGACCTCCTCCTCGTCGTACCCCCGCTTGCCGATCGGCGGCTTTTTGAAGGCGACGTTGTGCACGTCGGCCGGTGTCAGCGGCATCGAAACTCCTCGGGTCAGTTGCGGCCGCGAAAGCGCGCGCTGGTCAGGAGAAGTTCCTGATCAGCGGATCTAACACAAACCTCATCAGCACGAACAGGATAACCAGGAGCACAAGGGAGGCCAGGTCGATGCTCACGGTACCAATTCGCAGTGGGGGGATCACCCGCCTCAACGCCTTGAGAGGCGGATCAGTGACGCTCCACACGGACTCTAGTCCGGCGGACGCGCCACGCCCCGGTTGCCACCGACGACCGTACTGGAGGACTGCACCGAGAACGAATCGGGCCAACAGCACAATAAGAAAAAGATACACAATCAGGTACAAGAGCTGGAACATGATCGACAACACAGCAGGCGACGTCCCTCGGTCGGGTGGACTTAGCTCAGGGAGAAGAAGCCGCCCTCAGCGATCTTGGCTTTGTCCTCCGCGGTGACCTGGACGTTGGCCGGCGAGAGCAGGAACACCCGGTTGGTCACGCGCTCGATCGTACCGCGCAGCCCGAACGCCAGCCCGGCGGCGAAGTCCACCAGCCGGCGGGCGTCGGCCTCATCCATCTCGGTGAGATTGATGATCACCGGGACACCGTCGCGGAAGTGCTCGCCGATGGTCCGCGCCTCGCGGTAGGTGGTCGGGTGCAGCGTGGTGATCTGGTAGCGCTGCTCCTCCTCGGCCACCACCGGCCGCTCCCGCGGCGACGCCTGCGGTGCCAGGGCGAGATTGTCCCGGGTGTGGTAGCTCAGCGCGCCCGAGGTCTCCGACCCACCGGACCGGGTGATCGACCGGACGCTCGCCCGCTCCGACCGCTCGGCCCGTTCCGACCGCTCGGCCCGCTCGGCCCGCTCGTCGTCGGCGCGGTCGGCCTCCGCGAGCCGGCTCGACCGGTCGGCCAGCCGACCCCGGTCGCCGAGGCGCGGACGCGGTGCCGGCGGCTCCTCCGCGTCGTCCTCGTCGTCGTCGGCGAACTCCTCGGTGTACCGGCTCGACCGGTACCGCGACTCGCGGTAGCCGGGCTTGTCGTAGCCCTCGTCGTAGCCCCGCTCGTCATCCTCCTCGACGAGACCGAGCCAGACCCCCGCCTTGCGCAGTGCACCCATCCCGCGCCCTTCCGTCCGCCGTGCGGCACGCACCCCCGTGCCGTGTCGCCATGATCGCGAATGGACTTCCATGCCCACCGGATCGAAGTGGCAATCCCCCGACGCGCGATTCGCGGCTCGCCCGTCGTGGCCCCCGACCTGGGGACGCCGCTCCTGAACAACACTGATGTAATTTGCTTCTATCGCGGTCAGGCTACCGCAGCGTGGAACGCATTCCGAGCAACGCGCTGCCGACGCGGACATGTGTCGCGCCGTATCCGATGGCCACCTCCAGGTCGCCGCTCATCCCGGCGGAGAGCGCGGTCGCCGCCGGATGCCCGGCCCGGAACCCCTCCGCCACCTCGGCCAACCGGGCGAACGCCCGCTCCGGCTCCCAGCCCAACGGCGCCACCGCCATCAGCCCCGCCAGCCGCAGCGACCCCGACCCGGCCAGCGCCTCGGCCACCGGACCGAGCCCCCGGTCGGCGTCGGCGGCACCCGGCAGGGCGCCCCCTCGGGCCGCGTCACCATCGATGCTGACCTGCACCAACGTCTCCAACGGACAGTCCCGGCCGGACTCGGCGGCGGTGGCCAGCGCGCGGGCCAACCGGACACTGTCCACGGAGTGGACCACATCGGCGTACCGGACCACCGAACGGGCCTTGTTGCGTTGCAACTGACCGATGAAGTGCCAGCGGGCGGTCACCCCCGCCGCCGCCACCTCGGCCGCCTTCGGCGCCGCCTCCTGGTCCCGGTTCTCCCCCAGGTCGGTGACCCCGAGCCCGGTCAGCGCGACCGCGTCGCCGGCCGGGTACGTCTTGGTCACCGCGATCATGGTCACCCCGGCCGGGTCCCGGCCGGCGGCGGCACAGGCGTCGGCGATCCGGGTACGCACCACGGCCAGTCCGGCCGCGAGTGCGGCGCGGCGATCCGGACCCACCGGGTCGGGCCGGCCGGTCATCGGCCGGGCCGCCCGGTCACCGGCGGGGCGACGTCACCACCCGGTGGACCGCTCGGCGTCGGCGGGGCGGCGTGGTCACCGACGGGGCTGCTCGTCATCGGCGGGCTCAGGAGCCGTTCTTGAGGAAGTCGGGCACGTCGACGTCGTCGAAGAGCACCCGGCGCGGCGACTGCTGCGGCGGCGGCATGGTGGCCGGCGCGGTGACCGCCGGGGACTGCGGGGTCGGCTGGTTCTGGTTGCTCTTACGCGGTGACTCCGACGCCTTGTACGCGGGCGTGCCACCGTCGAAACCGGCGGCGATCACGGTGACCCGCACCTCGTCGCCGAGCGCGTCGTCGATGACCGCGCCGAAGATGATGTTCGCGTCGGGGTGGGCCGCGTCGGTGACCAGCTGCGCGGCGTCGTTGATCTCGAACAGGCCCAGGTCGGAGCCGCCGGCGATGGAGAGCAGCACGCCCCGCGCGCCGTCCATGCTCTGCTCCAGCAACGGGCTGGAGATGGCCGCCTCGGCCGCCTCCACCGCCCGGTTCTCACCCCGGGCGCTGCCGATGCCCATCAGCGCGCTGCCCGCCCCGCTCATCACGCTCTTGACGTCCGCGAAGTCCAGGTTGATCAGGCCGGGGGTGGTGATCAGGTCGGTGATGCCCTGGACACCGGAGAGCAGCACCTGGTCGGCGGTGCGGAAGGCGTCCATCATGCTGATCCCACGGTCGCCCAGGGCCAGCAGCCGGTCGTTCGGGATGACGATCAGCGTGTCGCACTGATTGCGCAGTTCGTCTATCCCCGCCTCGGCCTGCACCTGGCGGCGCTTGCCCTCGAAGGAGAACGGCCGGGTCACCACGCCGATGGTCAGCGCGCCGAGCTTGCGGGCGATGTTGGCCACCACCGGCGCCCCGCCGGTGCCGGTGCCGCCGCCCTCGCCGCAGGTGACGAAGACCATGTCGGCACCCTTGAGCACCTCTTCGATCTCGTCGCGGTGGTCCTCGGCGGCGTTCTTGCCGACGTCCGGGTTGGCACCCGCGCCGAGTCCCCGGGTCAGCTCCCGGCCGACGTCGAGCTTGACGTCGGCGTCGCTCATCAGCAGCGCCTGCGCGTCGGTGTTGATCGCGATGAACTCGACGCCCTTGAGCCCAACCTCGATCATCCGGTTGACGGCGTTGACGCCGCCGCCGCCGATGCCGACGACCTTGATGACCGCCAGGTAGTTGTGCGGAGGTGTCATCTCCGGTCCTTTCCGTTCGAGATTGGCTCGCACCGCCCCGGTACGGCGTGGCCCAGACCGGTGGTCGACGAGCTGTCACCAGCGAGGATCAGAGCTGAACCCTAACCCTCTACTAGAGGCTTACAGTTATGTCAACCACTGATCCTCTTCGGGGCAAGGTAAGCGCCTCCACGCCGAGAGCCAAGGACCTCACCGGCGTGTCGCCGCCGCGAGCGTAACGACTCACGTTCCACACGGGCCTCACCTGAAGGTCACCACGTCCGGCGCGCTCACGTCGATCGTGTCGGCCTTGCGACTCAGCAACGCCGTCGCCACCCGCGCCTTGTCCTCGCCCCGGGTCGCGTCGCCCCACACCACCGTCCGCTCGTCGCGCAGGGTCAGCCCGATCCGGGCCAACCCCTCGACGGTCACCTCGACCAGGACGGCCCGCAACTGGGGGGTGAGGACGGTCAGCACCTGCAACGCCGCCCGGGTGCCCGGATCGTCCGGCCCCGGGTCGGCCAACCGCACCAGCGGCAGCCCCTGCGGGGGGCGGGGCAGCGTCCGGAACACCACCCCGGTCCGGTCGAGCACCACGAACCGGTCGTCCCGGGGCACCACCGCCACCCCGGTCCGCTCCACCACCGTCACCACCAGGGTGTCCGGCCAGTCCCGGTGGACGGTGGCCCGCTCGACCGGGGCCAACCCACCGATCCGCCGGGCCGTCGCGGCCAGGTCCACCCGGGCCAACGGCACCCCGTCCGGCACGGCCGCCGCATCGCGCACCTCGACCGGGGTGACCAGCCGGGCCCCCTCCACCCGGACCTCACGCACCCCGAACAGGCCGGAGCCGAGCACCGCCCAGGCCACCAGACCAGCGAGGACCAGCACCCCGGTCAGCACCGCCCAGGGCAGGGCGGCCCGCATCCGCCGCTGCCGGGCCCGCGCCATGAACCGCCGGGTGGACGGCGGGACCGCATCGCTGCCGGCCCGGACGAGCTGCCAGCGCCGTGCCGGACCACGTCGGGAGCCGCCGCCGTCCGCGCCCGCGGGACGACCCCGCGCCGGGCCCGGACTCATCCGGCGGTGGAGACCGCGCCGTCCGGGCCGACGACCGGGCCCGGGGCGATCGGGGCGGCGACCCCGCCGACCCGGGCGGTCAGCGTGTCGAGCAGTTGGTCACCGAGCAACGAGATCGGTGGGGCGCCCATGGTCACCACCACGTCACCGGGGCGGGCCCGGCGGGCCACCTCCACCGGCGCGTCGTCGAGCGAGTCCACAAAGACCTTGTGCGCGGCGTCCAGCGGCACCGCCGCCAGCAACGCCGCCGACCCCTCGCCCGGCTGGCGCAGCTCACCGGGGCCGAAGACCTCCAGCAGCACCAGTTCGTCGGCGATGCCCAGGGCGGCGGCGATCTCCGCCTGCAGATCCCGGGTGCGGTACAGCCGGTACGGCTGGAAGACCACGATCAACCGGCCGTCGCCGGCCACCTCGCGCAGCGTCCGCAAGGCCAGGGTCATCGAGGTCGGGTGGTAGGCGTACTCGTCGTAGACCAGCACACCGTCGGCGACGCCCTTGCGTTCGAAACGCCGGCGTACCCCCGGGAACACGGCCAACGCCGCCTCCGCCGCCGCCACCGGCAGGCCGAGCAGGTGGGCGGCGAGCACCGCCGCGGCGCTGTTGAGCCCCATGTGCCGGCCGGGCACCGGCAGCCGGATCTCGCCCAGCGAACGGCCGTCGAGCGCGGCCAGGTACCGCGCCCCCTGGGCGGACGAGGCCATCTCGGACAGCCGCAGGTCGGCGTCGGGCGCCTCGCCGTACGTCCAGACCCGCCGCCCCTCGGCGCGCAGCGTCTCGGCCAACCGCCGGCTGCCCGGGTCGTCGGCGCAGGTGATGACGAACCCGGCCGGGTCGGTGAGCCGGGCGAACTCGGCGAACGCCGCCTCCAGGGTCGCCAGGTCGCCGTAGGTGTTCAGGTGGTCGGCCTCGATGTTGGTGATGATCGAGACGAACGGGCGGTAGATCAGGAACGACCGGTCGCTCTCGTCCGCCTCGACCACGAAGTGCTCACCGGTGCCGTGGTGCGCGCCCGAGCCGACCTCGGAGATCTCCCCGCCGATCACGAAGGACGGGTCGACGCCGGCCTGCTGGAGCACCATGGTCACCATCGAGGTGGTGGTGGTCTTGCCGTGGGTGCCGGCCACCGCGACGGTACGCCGCCCGGTCATCGCCGCCGCCAGCGCCTCGGAGCGGTGCAGCACCCGCAGCCCGCGCCGCCGCGCCTCGACCATCTCCAGGTGGTCCTGCGGAATGGCCGAGGAGTAGACCACGGTGTCCACCCCGTCGAGGTTGGCCGCCTCGTGGCTCATGTGGATGGTGCCGCCCAGCGCCCGCATCCCGGCCAGCGACGGCCACTCGCGCAGCTCGCTGCCGGAGACCGGCAGCCCCCGGGTGAGGAAGAGCCGGGCCAGGCCGCTCATGCCGACCCCACCCACCCCGATCAGGTGGATCCGGCCCAGGTCCTCCGCGGTGAGCGTGCCGGCCGGGGTGAACTGCGCGGTGTTCATGCCAGGTACCTTCCCGTCGCGGTGGACCGGCTCACCGGGCCACCGCCTCGTAGACGAAGTTGAGCAGGGCCACGTCGCCGTCGCGTCGGCCGTACGCGGCGGCGGCGTTGCTCATCGCGTACAGCCGCTGCGGGTCCCGCAGCAGGGGCAGCACGGTGCGCTCCAGCCAGGCCGGGGTCAGCTCGGCGTCGTCGACCAGCAGCCCGCCGCCGGCCTCCACCACGGGCAGCGCGTTGCGCTTCTGCTCCTGATTGGAGTGCGGGTAGGGGACATAGATGGTGGGCAGCCCGATGGCGGCCACCTCGGCGCAGGTCATCGCCCCGCCCCGGGCGAGCATCAGGTCGGCGGCGGCGTAGCCCAGCTCCATCTCGGACAGGTAGGGCAGCGCCACGTACGGCACCGGCAGATCGGTGGGGATCGGCACCGGCTCGTTGCGGGCGCCCATCACGTGCAGCACCTGCACGCCGTTGCGGGCCAGCTCCTTGGCCGCGCCGGAGACCGCCAGGTTGATCGACCGGGCCCCCTGCGAGCCACCGGCGACGAAGAGCACCGGCAGGTCGGGGCGGAGCCCGAAGTGCGCGCGGGCGGCGGCGCGGGCGGCGTTGCGGTCCAGCCCGGCGATGCCCCGGCGCAGCGGCACCCCGACCACCCGGGCGTCGCGCAGCGCCTCGGACTGGGCCGGCTGGTGCGGGAAGCCGACCGCGAGGTTCTTGGTGAACTTCATGCCGAGCCGGTTGGCCACTCCCGGCGGGACGTTCACCTCGTGGATGACGATCGGCATCTCGCGTCGCCAGGCGGCCAGGTAGCCGGGCACCGAGACGTACCCGCCGAAGCCGACGACCACGTCGGCGGCGACCTCGTCGATCACCTTGCCGGCGGCGCGGGCCGCCTTCCACATCCGGTCCGGGGTGCGCATCAGGCCCAGGTTGACCGAGCGGGGCAACTGGTAGGCCGGGATCGTCCGCAGGTCGTAGCCGGCCGGCGGGATCAGCTCGTTCTCCAGCCCCTTGGGGGTGCCGAGGCAGGTGATCCGGACGCCCGGGTCGTGTCGGCGCAGGCAGTCGGCGAAGGCGAGCAGCGGGTAGATGTGCCCACCGGTGCCCCCTCCACAGAGCACCACCGAACGCAGCGGACCCATCAGCGTCTCCTCTCGCTCGCCGGCCCGCCCCGGGTCCGGTCCTGCCGGACGCCGCGCGGTACGGCCTGATCGTCGGGTCGCCGCCCGCGCGCCCGGGGTACGGACCCCGGGGCAGCCGGCGGCGGTGCCGGTCGGCTCCGCGCGCCGGGAAGCGGCGGCAACGGGGCCCAGACTAGTCGGACCCATCGGGCGGGCGGACGGGCGTGCAGGGCTCGGGCCGCGTCGGGTTCGGCGCGGGCGAAGGAGGCGAGCATGCCCACCGCCGCCAGGGTGACGACCAGGGCGCTGCCGCCGTCGGAGATGAACGGCAGCGGCACGCCGGTCAGCGGCAGCAGCTTGGTCACCCCACCGACGTTGATCACCGCCTGGCCGGCCAGCCAGGCGGTGACGGCGGTGGCGGCGAGCCGGCGGAACGGGTCGGCGACCCGGCGGGCGATCCGCAGCCCGGTGTAGGCCAGCACGGCGAAGAGCACCAGGATGACGGTGCAGCCGACCACGCCCAACTCCTCGGCGATGACGGCGAAGATGAAGTCGTTGTGGGCGGCCGGCAGCCAACCGAACTTGAGGCTGCCCTTGCCCAGCCCGACGCCGAACCAGCCGCCGTGCTCGATGGCGTTGCGGGCCTGGACCATCTGCCAGCAGGCGTCCTCGACGCACTTGGCCGGGTCCGGCGTGTCGAGGAACGAGGTGAGCCGGGCCAGCCGGTAGTTGTCCTGGCCGCGCGCCCCGGAGCCGGCCCCGAGCGAGGCCACCGCGACCAGCAGGCCGATGCCGGCCAGGCCGACCGCGGAGAGGGCGGCGAAGACCCGCAGCCGCACCCCGGCCGCCCAGAGCAGCCCGACCACGATGGCCAGCAGGCAGAGCATGCTGCCTAGGTCGTTGTAGCCGACCAGCACGAAGAGCAGCCCGACCACCGGGAACAGCGGCGTGGCCAGTTCCTTCCACCAACCCAGCGCCGCGCCCTTGCGGGCCACCACGTGCGCCCCCCAGAGCACCAGCGCCAGCTTGGCCAGCTCGGCGGGCTGCACCTGGATCGGCCCGAGATAGAGCCAGAGCAGGTTGGCCCGCAGCGGCCCGAGGGACTCCAACCCGAACAGCGCGTCCAGAGCCACCAGCAGGTTGAGCACCAGCAGCAGCACCACGGCGCCCCCGAGCAGGGGCCGGCCCAGCGAGCGGAAGGTGCTGGCCGGCAGCCGCTGGCAGGCCCAGAACGCGACGATGCCGATCACCGCGAAGATCGCCTGCTTGGTCACCGAAGCCGCGGCGTCGCCGGCCTCGGCGTAGTCCCGCACGCTGGTCGCCGAGAAGACCATCGTCAGGCCGATCAGCAGCAGCAGGCCGGCGCTGGACAGCAGCAGGTAGTAGGAGGCCAGCGGGCGAGCCAGCAGGCCGCGCAGCGCCGCCAGGCCACCGGCCGGGTCCAGCCCGGCCCGCCCCGCCGGCGGATCGGCGGTACGCCCCGCGCCCGCGACCCGCCGTGGCTGGGTCTGCGCCGTCGTGCCGGTGCTGGTGCCTCGGTCCTCCCCCACCCGCCCATCATCGCCGCTGCGGGCGGCCCGTTCCGGCCGTTCCCCCCGGTCGGCGTGTCGAAATGCGGAACAGGGGCCCCTCCGGTAGGAGGAGCCCGCGTCCGTGGTCGTCCGGCGGCGGGTCCGGGCCGGCCGGAACCGGCACGCGGGCCGGCACTGGACCCGGCGCGCGATCAGCCCATGCTGGCCAGGAAGTCGCTGTAGAACAGGCCGAGCGCGATGGCCACCCCGATGCCCGCGATGATCCAGAACCGGACCACGATGTTGACCTCGCTCCAGCCGGCCAGCTCGAAGTGGTGCTGGAGCGGGGACATCCGGAACACCCGCTTGCCGGTGGTCCGGAACGAGATGATCTGGATCACCACCGACATCGTGATGATCACGAAGAGCCCGCCGAGGATGGGCAGCAGCAGGATCGTCCGGGTGGACATCGCCATCCCGGCGATCAGGCCACCGAGGCCCAGCGCGCCGGTGTCGCCCATGAAGATCCGGGCCGGCGAGGTGTTCCACCACAGGAAGCCCACGCACGCCCCGGCCGCCGCCCCGGCGATCAGCGCGATCTCCAACGGGTCCCGGACGGCGTAGCAGTAGTTGTCCGGGTTGGCGGTGTACGTCGGGTCGGCGCACCAGTGCCGGTACTGCCAGAACGCGATCAACGCGTACGCGGCGAGGACCATCACCGACGCGCCGGTGGCCAGCCCGTCCAGGCCGTCGGTGAGGTTGACCCCGTTGGTCGCCGCCATCACCACCAGGATGATCACGATCACCGAGGCGATCTTGCCGATCTCCAGGGCCGGGATGTCCCGGATGAAGCTCAGCGTGCTGCTGCCCACGGTCTCGGTGTTGGTCGTCGCGCCGCTGGCGTCGGTCATGCTGCTCGGGAAGTAGAGCGCGACCACCCCGAAGATCGCCCCGACCAGGATCTGCCCGAACAGCTTGCCGCGCTTGTTGAGCCCACCGCTGTGCCGCTTGCGCACCTTGAGAAAGTCGTCGATGAAGCCGACCGCCCCGGAGAAGACCATCAGCCCCAGCAGCACCAGCGCGGTGATGGTCGGCTCGACCTGGGCGATCTGCGCGTCCGGCAGGGTGGTCAGGGCGAGGTGACCGGCGACGTACGCGATCACCGTGGCCAGGATGAAGACCACGCCGCCCATCGTCGGTGTGCCCTTCTTGCCCTCGTTGCTGGCCAGCCCGAGGTTCGAGCGGATCGGCTGGCCGGCCTTGAGCCGGGCGAACACCTTGATCGCGAGCGGGGTGGCCAGCAACGACACCAGGAACGCCACGCCGATGGCGACGATGACCGCCCTCACGCGGCACCCCCCGCGCCCGCGCTGGCCCCGGCACCGGAGGCGTCGACCCGCAGCGCGTCGGCGACCTCCCAGGTGCGGTACCGGGAGCCCTTCACCAGGACGACGTCTCCCGGCCGTAGCTCGCTGCGCAGCACCTCGACGGCCGCCGCCTGATCGGTGAGCAGCACCGACTCTCCTCCCCAGTCACTTACCGCTGTCGCGCCCTCGTGGATCGGCGCGGCCGGCTCACCCACCACGAGCAGCCGGTCGACACCGAGTTCGGCCGCGAGCCGGCCGACCTCCCGGTGCCCCTCGTCCTCGTACTCGCCCAGCTCGGCCATGTAGCCCAGCGCGGCGAACGTCCGCCCACCCCGGTGCATCCCGGCCAGCGCGCGCAACGCCACCGCCGTCGAGGCCGGGTTGGCGTTGTACGAGTCGTCGATCACGGTCACCCCGTCGGGACGCGCGAAGACGTCCATCCGGCGGGTGGAGACCAGCCCCAGGTCGCCCAGGGCCGCCGCCAGCTCGGCCAGCGGCATGCCCAGCTCGCGGGCGACCGCCGCCGCGGCGAGCGAGTTGGAGACCTGGTGCCGGCCGGTCAGGCCGAGCCGCACCGGCGCGGTCCCCTCCGGGGTGACCAACGTGTACGACGGCCGACCCCGCCCGTCCAGGGTGACGTCCACCGCGCGGACGTCGGCGTCGGCGGACTCGCCGTAGCGGACCACCCGGGCGGCGGTGCGGGACGCCATCGCGGCGACCAGCGGGTCGTCGGCGTTGAGCACGGCCAGCCCCTCGGCCGGCAGCGCCTCCACCAGCTCCCCCTTGGCCAGGGCGATGTTCTCCACCGAACCGAACTCGCCCAGGTGCGCGACCCCGACGTTGAGCACCACCGAGATCTGCGGCGGCACCACGTCGCAGAGGTAACGGACGTGCCCGACGCCCCGGGCGCCCTGCTCCATCACCAGGTACCTGGTCTGCGCGGTGGCCTGCAACGCGGTGTACGGGTGGCCCAGCTCGTTGTTGAACGACCCGGGCGGGGCCACCGTCGGGCCGAGCCGGACGGCGAGCTGGGCGATCAGGTCCTTGGTGGTGGTCTTGCCCGACGAACCGGTCAGCCCGATCACGGTGAGTCCGGGCAGCCGGTCCACCACGGTCCGGGCCAGCCGGCCCAGTGCGGCCAGCGCGTCGTCCACCAGCACCATCGGCACCCCGGGTAGCTCCCGGGTGCCGAGCACCGCCACCGCGCCGTCGGCGACCGCACCGGCGGCGTAGTCGTGTCCGTCGACCCGCTCGCCGGGGAAGGCGACGAAGAGCGCCCCGGCGACGACCTTGCGGGAGTCGAACTCGACCGGACCGGTGACCCGGGCGGCCGGGTCGGCGGCGTGCAGTCGACCACCGACCGCCGAGGCGACCTCGGCCAGGCTCAGCGGGATCACCGCTGACCCGCCAGGTCGCCGAAGCGGACGCGCAGCGCCTCCGCCAGCTCGGTGCGGTCGTCGAACGGGTGCACCTGGCCGGCGATCTCCTGACCGCGTTCGTGTCCCTTGCCGAGCAGCGCCACCACGTCCCCCGGCTCGGCCAGCCGCACCGCCTCGGCGATCGCCTCCCGCCGGCCCGGCACCTCGATGACCTCGGCGGCGGCGTCGGCCCCGTACGCCCCGGCCAGCACCTCGGCCCGGATCGTCGCCGGGTCCTCGGTGCGCGGGTTGTCGTCGGTCACCAGCACCACGTCGGCGCCCCGGGCGGCGGCGGCACCCATCACCGGCCGCTTGCCCCGGTCCCGGTCGCCACCGGCGCCGATGACGCAGATCAACCGGCCGGCGCCGGTGGCGCGCAGCGCGGCCAGGGCGGCCACCACGGCGTCGGTCTTGTGCGCGTAGTCGACCACCCCGCGCACCGGCGCGTCCCCGCTGACCAGTTCCAACCGGCCGGGCACCCCGCCACAGGCGGCCACCCCGGCGGCGGCGGTCACCGGGTCGACCCCGGCGGCGACCAGGCAGGCGACGGCGAGCAGCGCGTTCGCCACGTTGTGCCGGCCGGGCAGGGCCACCCCGGCGGGCAGGACCAGGTCGTCGGGGCCGTGCGCGGTGAAGCGCTGGGCGTAGCCCTCGCCGCCGACCCGGTCGGCCCACCAGGTGGCGGTCGGGTCGCCGGCCGCCGAGTAGCTGACCGTCGCCGGGCGGAACAGCGGGCGCAGGGCCGCGTCGTCGTGGTTGAGCACCTCGACCCGGCAACGCCCGTCGAACAGCTTCGCCTTGGCGGCGAAGTAGTCGGCCGAGTCGGCGTGGAAGTCGAGGTGGTCGGAGCCGAAGTTGGTGTAGCCGCCCACGGCGAACCGGACCCCGCCGACCCGGCCCATCGCCAGGGCGTGGCTGGACACCTCCATGACCACCGCGGTCACCCCGCGCTCCCGCGCGGCGGCGAGCAGGGCGTGCAGGTCGGTGGCCTCCGGGGTGGTCCGGACGCTGTCGATCACCAGGTCGCCCAGCCGGGTCTCCACCGTGCCGATCAGGCCGGTGACGTGACCGGCGGCGCGCAGCCCGGACTCGATCAGGTAGGCGGTGGAGGTCTTGCCGGCGGTGCCGGTCACCCCGATCACGGTGAGTCCGTCGGTCGGGTCGCCGTAGACCGCGGCCGCCAGCTCGCCCAGCACGGCCCGCGGGTCGGGCGTCACCAGGACGGGCAGCCCGGTCGCGCCGGCCGCCACCGCACCGGACGGGTCGGTCAGCACGGCCACCGCGCCGGCCGCGGCGGCACCGGCGGCGAACTCCGCGCCGTGCCGACGGGCGCCGGGCAGCGCGGCGTACAGGTCGCCGGGGCGCACCTCCTGGCTGGCGTGGGTCACCCCGGTCACGACCAGCTCGGCGGCGTCTGCCGGCGGCGCTACGGCGAGCCGGTCGGCGAGGTCGCCGATCCGGACTCCGGGCACGGTACGGGGGCGTGGATTGCCGGGCACGGCGTCAGACCCTACCCGGTCGTCCGGTTCCGGCCGCACAGCCGCCCCGGTGGTTCGTCGGCACTCACCGATGATGTCCCGCCGTTCCCGGTCAGCGCGGAAAGACCTCGAAGTTGGGGGATTTCCCGCGCGACGGCGGGACCCGGTAGTGACGCAGCGTGAAGCCCATCATCTCGCGGAACGCCGGTGCGACGACCGCGCCGCCACCGCCCTCGGGGTTCCACACGAAGACCGCCACCACGTACCGGGGTGCCTCGGCGGGGGCCATCCCGATGAACGACCCCACCTCGCCGGGCTGCTGCTTGCCGTCGACGTAGCGCAGGCCGGTGCCGGTCTTGCCGGCGATCCGGTAGCCGGGCACCGCGGCGGCCCGGCCGGTCGCGCCGTCGACGGTGGTGACCGCCTCCAGCAGGGTGCGCAGCGCGGCGGCGTTCTGCGGGCTGAGCACCGAACGGGTGACCGGGGCGGCGGAGGGGGTGCGCTTGCCGTCCGCCCCGACCACCTCCTTGATCAGGTGCGGCTGCACGTAGGTGCCGTCGTTGGCGATGGTGGCGTACGCGGCGGCCATCTGCAGCGGGGTGGCGTCGACGCTGTGCCCGATCGGCACCGACCCGTACGACGAACCGCTCCACTGGTCGGCCGGGAGCAGCCGTCCGGACGCCTCGCCGGGCATCCCCTCGCCGGTGGGCTGGCCCAACCCGAACCGCTTCTGGTAGTCGATCAGCCGGTCCGGGCCGAGCCGGTCGCCGATCTCGATGGTGCCGACGTTGGACGAGTAGGCCAGCATCCCGGCCACGCTCAGCTTCTTGCCCTCGGCCGGGTGGGTGTCCCGGAAGGTCACCCCGCCCCTGGTGACGGTGTTGGCGACCGGCCAGGCGCTGTCCGGGGTGATGACCCCCTCCTGCAGGGCCGCGCCGTAGGTGATCGCCTTGTGCACCGAGCCCGGGTCGACCACGAAACTGGTGGCCGCGTCCTCCCGGTCGGTGGGTCGGCTCTGCTCCGGCGTGGCCGCGTTGTAGGTGGGGTTGCTGGCCTGGGCCAGCACCTCACCGGTCTTGGCGTCGAGCACCACGGCCGCGCCGATCGCGCCCCGGGTCTGCGCCATCTGCCGGCTGAGGATCTGCTGCACCTGGAACTGGAGGTCCCGGTCGATGGTGAGCACCAGCGAGCTGCCCGGCTTGGGAGCGGTGGTCTGGCTGTAGCCGCCGGGGATCGCCGCGTTCAGGTTGCCCGCGCCGGCCTCGTAGACCCACCGGCCGTCCTGCCCCCGCAGCAGGTCGTCGTAGCGGGCCTCCAACCCCTCCAGGGCGTCCAGGTCCAGGCTGGTGAAGCCGACCAGGTTGGCGGCGAGGTCGCCGCCGGGCACCTCGCGACGCTCGTCGCGGTGGGTGCCGATGCCGGCGAGGTCGAGCGCCTCGATCTGCTTGGCCCGGGCGATGTCGACACCCCGGGCCAGGTAGCGGAACTGGAGTTCGCCCTGGCGCTTCATCTTCTCGGCCAGTTCGGAGGCGGGGACGCCGAGCAGCGGGGAGAGCAGCTTCGCGGTCTCCGTCCGGTCCTTGACCATCGTCGGGTCGGCGAAGACGTACCGCGCCTCGATGCTGCGGGCCAGCGGGGCGCCGGTGCGGTCCTCGATCGACCCGCGCGGGGCCGGCAGGTCGACCCGGCTGAGCCGGTTGCCGACGCCACCGCCGGCGTACGCCGGGGTGTCCACGGCCTGCAGGACGACCAGCCGGATGCCGATCACGGCGAAGACCGCCAGCACGAGCACGGTGCCCAGCCGCAGTCGGCGACGCGGTTCGGCCAGCTTCGGCGGGCGGCGCGGCTTGCGCACCGGTCGTCGGCCGGCGGGCCGGTCGGTACGGCGGGGCGCCTCGGTGCGGCGCGGGGCACCCCGGCCGGACGTGTCGGTGCGACGCGGGGTGGTGCGGCCGGGGCGACGGCGCGGCGCGGGCGGCTCGGCGAACTCGTCGTCGTCGGGGGCGGCCCGGGTCGGCACGGTCCGGATGACACCGGTGCGCCTGGTCGGGGCGGCCTCCCGGCGGCCGGCCCGGTTGGCGGCGGCCCGACCGCCGTCGAGCACCTGGAGGGCGGGGCGGAACGGGTCGCCGGACCGGCCGGCCCGGGGGGTACGCCGCTGACCGCCCCGTTCCTCGCTGCTCTCCCGGATGGTCCGGCCCCGTGGCGTGTACGCCCGCGCGTCGGAGATCCCCCCGACGTCCCCGGCCCGGGGCTCCCCGGTGCGGGACTCCCCCGTGCGCGGTCCGGTGGCGGGTGGCTCACCGGTCCGTGGCTCACCGCCCCGGGCGGTCCCACCACGAATCGCACCGCGCCGGGAGCCTGTGGCGTCCCGGCGCGGTTCGTCCGATCTCGGTGGCACGGACGCTACCCCCCGTTGCCCTGCTGGCTGGTGATCGCCGGCTGCCCGTCGGCCGGTTGCGGCACGCCGATCAGCCGACCGTCCGGCAGCCGGATGTACGCCGGTTCGCCCGCCTCGACCAGGCCCAGCTTGCGGGCTTCGGCGGTCAGGTTGCCCGGCTCCTTGGCCTCCTCGATCTCCTTCTCCAACTGCTGCTGGTCGACGTCGAGACGGGCCTGCTGCTGCTGGAGCTGCTGGAGCTTGAAGGCATTCTCGTTGATCTTGGTGTTGACCGCGAGGATGCCCAGCACCCCGCCGACCACGAGCACCACGATCAGCGCCGCGAACGGCGCCCGGGGCACCCGGACCGGCGGCGGCGGCGCCACCCGCAGCCGGGGTGACCCGGTGCCGGTGGCCCGGGTGGCCGGCTGCTCTGCCGGCCGCAGCGCGGCGCTGCCCTGGGTGGGGAACTCGCGCGCCCCCCGGCGAGCCTCCCCCTGCTGACCGGCGAGGTCCGCCGGCGTCGCGGTGCGGTTCGTGCGCTGCGCCGTGGTCCGGCCCCCCGACCGCGGTGCGCGCTGCCCGACGGCCGCGTCGCGGCCGTCACGCTTGTTGACGTTCATGTCCCCTCCCCCTGTTCGTCCGTCCTGCCGTCCCCCGGTGACGACCCCAGATCCACTGTGGGACCCGCCGTCGACCCCGTTTCCGGTTGGTGCGTCGCCCTGACCCGTCGGCGGGACCGTTCGCGGTCGGTCCGCCCCTGCTGCCCGGTGGCCGGGTCGAGTCGCTCCGCCGCCCGCAACCGGACCGATGCGGCCCGCGGGTTCGCGGTGACCTCCGCCTCCCCGGCGAGTTCGGCGCCCCGGCTGAGCAGCCGGAACGTCGGACCCGACCCGGGCAGCTCCACCGGGAGGTCGACCGGGCCCTTACTGCGGACCCGGTCGGCGAGCGCCTGCTTGGTGAGCCGGTCCTCCAACGAGTGGTAGGACAGGACCACCATGCGGCCGCCCACATCGAGCGTGTCGAGGGCGGCCGGCAGCGCCGTCTCCAGCACTGCCAGTTCCCTGTTTACCTCGATCCGTAAAGCCTGAAACGTTCTCTTGGCCGGGTGTCCCCCGGTTCGTCGTGCTGGTGCCGGAATGCTCTCCCTGACCAGTTCGGCCAGCCGGGCCGAGGACGTGATCCGGCCCCGCTCCCGCTCCCGCAGGACCGCCGAGGCGATCCGGCCGGCGAACTTCTCCTCGCCGTAGACCCGCAGCACCCGGGCCAGATCAGGGTGGGAGTAGCTGTTGACCACCTCTTCGGCGGTCACCCCCCGGGTCTGGTCCATCCGCATGTCCAGCGGCGCGTCCTGGGCATAGGCGAACCCGCGGTCGGGCGCGTCGAGCTGCAGCGAGGAGACACCCAGGTCGAACAGCACCCCGTCGATGCCCGGATAGCCGAGCCGCGCCACCACCTCGGGCAGTTCGTCGTAGACGGCGTGCTCCAGGTGGATCCGGTCGGCGAACCGGGCCAGCCGGACCCGGGCGTGCGCCAGGGCCTCGGTGTCCCGGTCCAGGCCGATCAGCACCGTGTGCGGATGCCGTTCCAGCACCGCCTCGGCGTGCCCGGCCAGGCCCAGCGTGGCATCGACGTGGACCGTCCGGCCGCCCCGGTCCAGCGCGGGGGCCAGCAGCTCGAGACACCGCTCGAGCAGCACCGGCACGTGCGTGCCGCGTAGCTCCCCCATGTCGACCCCCACTGTGGAAATAGTTCTTCGTGTCGCGCTCTGCTCGTCGGACGACGTCGTGCCGTCGTACCGCCAGATCCCCATCCGCTCCCGCTCCGGCCCCGGGCCACGGCCCGGGGTGGAGATCGTGCCCCTGGCACCGGGGAAGGGGCGCCAGGAACTCGAAAGCGGCTGGAGATCTCGCAGTACGTCGGGCGTCGCCACGCCCTACAGACCGCCGGGCAGCACCCCCTCCTCGATGTCGGCGAAGTCGTCTTCGCTCTCGGCGAGGTAGGTCTCCCAGGCCGCCCGGTCCCAGACCTCCACCCGGGTGCTCGCCCCGATCACCACCAGGTCCCGGTCGAGCGCGGCGTACGACCGGAGGTGGGCGGGGATGGTGACCCGGCCCTGCTTGTCGGGGACCTCGTCGTGCGCGCTGGCGAAGAAGACCCGGCTGTAGGCCCGGGCCGCCTTGTTCGTCATCGGCTGCGCGCGCAACTGGTCGGCGATCCGCTGGAACTCGGGCGTGGGGAAGACGTAGAGACAGCGATCCTGTCCTTTGGTGATCACGACACCCCCCGCCAGTTCGTCCCGGAACTTGGCCGGAAGGATCAGCCGGCCCTTTTCGTCCAGGCGCGGAGTGTGGGTGCCGAGGAACATCGGCCCAACCCCCTCGCCCTGAGCGGCGTTCGCGGCGCCGCTGACCCCCTGGGCCGGTGGGCCCTCCCGGCCTCACCAATGCGCCCCACTCTACTCCACTTCCCTCCACCTGCAACCAGAATCGCCCGCCCGGCGCGTCGCCGTCGCGGCTAAAACCGCACGTCAGAGCCGGTGGAGCAAAGTGGAGGGGCGGAGCGCTCCCGCCCCGCGTCCGCTACCCGACATTGATCGACTCCATCCGGTGGAGCGTCCGCCGACCGGATGCCCGGCCCACCCCGACCGAACGGTTCGCCGTCGGCGGCGATCTGGCGGGCGCGGAGGTCCGGTAACCTCGCTCGGGTGACAGACGCGAAGATGCCCCTGCGGGCGAAGGTGGCCAGCTCCGTGTCGAGGACCGCCGCGGCACTGTCGCGCGCCGCCGGCCGGGGCGACGGCTCGGTGATCGGCGGGTGGATCGGGCTGAAGATCGACCCGGACCTGCTGGCCCACCTCTCGGCCGGGCGCGCCATCGCGCTGGTCTCCGGCACCAACGGCAAGACCACCACCACCCGGCTCAGCGCCGCCGCCGTCGGCGTGCTCGGCCGGGTCGCGACCAACTCCTTCGGCGCCAACATGCCCACCGGGCACACCTCGGCGCTGGCCAAGGCCGGCAGCACCCCGTACGCGGTGCTGGAGGTCGACGAGCACTATCTCGCGCAGGTGCTGGAGGCCACCGAACCGCACGTGGTGGCCCTGCTCAACCTCTCCCGCGACCAGCTCGACCGGGCCAAGGAGGTGGCCATGATGGCGCAGCTCTGGCGGGCCGCGCTGGTCCGGCACACCGACGTGCGGGTGGTGGCCAACGCCGACGACCCGATGGTGGTCTGGGCGGCCACCCCACCGGCCGACCCCGCACAGGGCGTCCGACCGCCGCACGTCACCTGGTTCAGCGCCGGCCAACGCTGGCACGACGACTCCTGGGTCTGCCCGGAGTGCGGTTCCACCATCCAGCGCTCCGGCGAGCAGTGGTGGTGCACCGGCTGCCCGCTGCGCCGCCCGGACGCCCAGTGGACGGTGGAGGACGACGGGGTGCTCGACCCCACCGGGGCCTGGCACAAGGTGACCCTCCAGCTCCCCGGCAAGGTCAACCTCGGCAACGCGGCCACCGCCCTCGCCGTCGCCGCCGAGTTCGGGGTACGCCCCGTCGACGCGGTCTCCCGGCTGCACACCGTGAGCTCGGTCGCCGGCCGGTACGCCCAGGTCGACCGGGACGGTCGCAACATCCGGCTGCTGCTGGCCAAGAACCCGGCCAGCTGGCTGGAGGCGTTCGACATGGCAGACGAGGCGCCCACCCTGCTCTCCATCAACGCCCGCGACCCCGACGGGCTGGACACCTCCTGGCTCTTCGACGTCGACTTCGCGCCGCTGCGCGGCCGGCAGGTGCTGATCACCGGTGACCGGGCGTACGACCTGGCGGTCCGGCTCGACGTCAACGGGGTGCCGTTCCAGCACGTCCGGGCGTTCGGCGAGGCGGTCCGGGCGGTCCCGCCGGGCCGGCTGGAGGTCATCGCGAACTACACCGCCTTCCAGGACATCCGAGCGGAGTTGGACCGTGTCAACTGAGAGCCTGCGCATCGTCTGGATCTACCCCGACCTGCTCTCCACCTACGGGGACCGGGGCAACCTGCTGATCCTGGCCCGCCGGGCGCAGCAGCGCGGGATGCCGGTCGAGGTGCTGGAGGTCCGCTCCGACCAGCGGCTGCCCGCCACCGCCGACATCTATCTGCTCGGCGGCGGCGAGGACGGCCCACAGGCGCTCGGCGCGCAGCGGCTGCGCGCCGACGGCGGCCTGCACCGGGCCGCCGCCCAGGGCTCGGTGGTCTTCGGCGTCTGCGCCGGCTACCAACTCCTCGGCACCTCCTTCTTCGCCAAGGGCACCAAATGCGCCGGGCTGGAGCTGCTCGACCTCTCCTCCGACCGGGGTCCCACCCGGGCGGTCGGCGAGCTGGCCGGCGAGATCGACCCGAGGCTGGGGGTGCCGGCGCTGTCCGGGTTCGAGAACCACGGCGGCCGGACCCACCTCGGCCCCGGTGTGTCCCCGCTGGCCCGGGTCAGCGCCGGGGTCGGCAACGACGGCGTCACCGAGGGGGCCTGGCGGGGCAGCCTGCTGGGCACCTATTCGCACGGGCCGGCGCTGGCCCGTAACCCGGCCCTGGCCGACCTGCTGCTGCGCTGGGCCACCGGCAGCCACCAGCTCCCGCCGTTGGACGACACCTGGACCGACCGGCTCCGCTCCGAACGCCGCGCCGCGGTGGCCGCCGCCGCCCGGACATGACCCACCGTCGGGCGGCCGCGATCGCCGCCGCCCGGCGGTCGTTCGGCCAGCCGTCCGCACGCCGGTTCGTCCTGTTGCTGGTCATGCTCGCCGGGTTCGCGGCGCTGCTGCTGCTGGCACCCCGTCCGGACCTCACCGAGCTGCCCCGGCTCGCCGGCACCCTCGGCGGGTACGCCCCGGTCGCCGGGGTCGTCATCGGGGCGTTGCTGCTGGTGGCACTGGTCCCGCGTACCTTCGTCACGCTCGCGGCGGGGGCCGTCTTCGGCCCGCTGGAGGGCGCGGCGTACGCGCTGGGCGCGGCGCTGCTGGCCGCCGCGCTCGGCTTCGCCGTCGGCCGGGTGCTGGGGCGGGAGTTCGTCGCCGAACGGGTACGCGGCCGGCTGGCCCGGCTGGACGGCTGGTTCGCCCGGCAGAGCGTGCTGGGCGTGATCACCGTACGGATGCTGCCGATCGCCGGATTCGGGCTGGTCAGCTACGGCTACGGCACCACCGGGGCCCGGGTGCTGCCGTTCCTGACCGGCAGCGTGCTGGCCTCCGCCCCGACCGCCTTCGGCTACGCCGCCATCGGCGCGGCGGCCAGTTCCCCCGGCCACATCAACTGGTACGCCGCCGCCCCGGCCAGCCTCGGGCTGATCGCCAGCGCGGTGCTGGCGTACCAGTGGTGGCGGGCCGAGCGGCAGCGCCGGCCCGGCCCGGGCTGACCTGGTCGGCGCAACCCGCGGCGACCGCATCCGGTCGCCCGGGACACCGCGCCGGCCGGTCCGCGCACCACGCGACCGGTCCGGGGCCGCGCAGCCCCGGACCGGTCGCGCACCCGCAACGGGGGGTTACTTCTTCGCCGGTGACGCGTAACCGACGACGCCCGACTCCCAGTTGCCGTGCAGGACGTGCGTCACCGCGTTCGACTGGTTGCCGCCGACCACGTAGTGGTTGCCGTCGGTGGTGGTGTCGTAGTACGAGGTGACGATCGCGACGTGGTCGTAGCTTCCGTTGCCGTCCCAGTCGTAGACCGCCGCGTCACCCTTGCGCGGCACGTAACCGCTGCCGCGGCCGTGCCAGGTGCCGTTGTTGATGCCGTACGTGCGGAAGCTGCCGGCGGCGGCGGTGAGCCCGGTGTACTTCGCGCCGCCCCAGTAGAAGGCGAACTTCGCGAAGTCGGCGCACCACGCCCGCGCCCGCCACCGCACGTCGTCCCAGGTCTTCGACCCGTTGCGGTACATGTAGCCCGGGCTCACCGGTCCGCACGTGCCGTAGCCCGAACCGTCGTACCGGTCGTTGTTCGGGTCGGCCCAGAAGCCGGTGTAGAAGTTGCAGTCCGCGCCGCTGCGCTCCTTCAGCCGGTAGGCCACGTCCGAGTTGGTGGAGGTGTACTGCTCCCAGGCGATGTTGCCGACGTCGATGCCGAGCTGGGTGTCGGCGGCGTGCGCGACGCCGGGGCCGACGACGAGGCCCGCGGCGGTGGCGACCACGGCCACCAGGGCCATGCGGATGGATTTCATGGGGAATCGAGTCTCCTGTCTCCGGCTCACAGCCAGGAACCGCAGCGTCGGTCGGTGTTGGCGTCGCTGGTGCAGACCTTCAGGGAGACGCCGGAGCTGAACGGGCCGTACCACTCGTCCTCGGCCCAGTCGCCGGCGCCGCGGGTCGCCTCGTCGAGCTTGACGCCGGAGGACGAGGTGCTCGGGGTGCGGAGCCACACCTCGGCGCGGCGACCGTCCTTGGCCGTGTCCTCCAGGAAGTAGCTCAGGCCGGTGGTGACCGCCTCCGGGCAGATCTGGTATTGCAGCCTCGCGCCGGAGATCGTGCTCGTGCCCGTGCGGCAGGCCGCCGCCGAGGCCGCCGTGGGCGACAGCACGATCGCGGCGGATCCGACCAGGCCGGTGGCGACGGCGATGCGCAGACCGCGTAGCCAGGTTCTGTTCACGTGTCCTCCCGTGTGGTGTGTGGACGTCGCCTGTTCCCGACGTCCCGGGGTGGTTCTCCCGCCCCGTGCAGGCACACCCTCCCGGCACCCCGTGGAACCGGCGTGGAAGACGCGTGCAAATCCCGCACGCGATAATTGCTTCGAATCCATACACTGTGCGGCGAGGCGAGATGCGAAGGGCTCGGGGGCATTCGGATGGCGCAGCTACGGATCGCCGTACTCGGTCCCCTGGAGGTCGAACGGGACGGCGTCACCGTGCCGCTCGGCCCCCGGCAGGCGGAACTCCTCTCCGTGCTGGTCCTCGCGCTGGGCCGGCCGGTGCTGGCCCACCGGCTGGTCGACCTCCTCTGGGATGCCGGGGCCGGTGACGGCGCGGCGGCGACCCTGCGCAGCCACGTCTCGCATCTGCGTCGCACCCTGGCCCCCGGTCGACAGGGCAACGCCGGGGAGGCGGTCGTGACCACCGTCGGCACCGGCGCCGGCCTGGCGTACCGCCTGGACCTTCCGCCCGACCAGTTGGACGCCCACCTGTTCGAAGAGGAGATCACGCAGGGTAGGCGGCTGCTCGACCATGGCGATCCCACCGGTTTCCTGCCCGCCACGGAACTCTTCGGCACCGCACTGGCCCGCTGGCGCGGGCCGGCATTCGCCAACGTGGCCGACCGGCCGTACGCCCTGTCCGAAGTGGCCCGGCTGGAGGCGCTGTGCCGCACGGCCCGACGGGGGTCGGCCGAGGCGCTGATCGCGCTGGGCCGGCACTCCGCAGCGGCCGGCGATCTCACCGGCGCGGTCGCCCAGTTTCCGTACGACGAGGGCCTGCGCCGCCTGCTCGCGCTGGCCCTCTACGCCGAGCAGCGGGTGGACGAGGCCGCCGAGGTGTGCCGTCAGGGCGCGGCCCTGCTGCGGGCCCGGGGCATGGAGGCGCCTCAGTTGCAGCGGCTGCACACGGCGATCCTGCGCCGCGAGGAGTTGCCCGTCGCGACGCCGACGCCGGTCGCTGCCAGGTCCACGCCGCCGCCGCTCGATCTGCTGCCGCCGAACCCACCACAGTTCGTCGGCCGGGCCGCCGAACTCGACGACGCCCGGCGGCACTGCCTGGCCCCCTCCCGGAACCAGATCCTGCTGGTCACCGGCGCGGCCGGAGTGGGTAAGACCAGCTTTGCCGTCCGACTCGCGCACCTGCTGGCCGGTGACCTGCCGGACGGATGCCTCTACGTCAATCTCCGCGGCTTCGACCCCGGTGGCGCGGCACTCTCGGGCGACGAGGCCCTGCGGCTCTTTCTCGATGTGTTGCAGGTGCCGCCGGAGCAGATTCCGTCGAGCCGGGAGGGCCGGGCCGGCCGTTACCGTTCCCTGCTGTCACCACGACGGATGCTGATCGTGCTGGACAACGCCCGGGACGCCGAGCAGGTGCGCCCGCTGCTGCCCGGCACGCCGGGATGCGCGGTGGTGGTCACCAGCCGGTCGCAGCTGCCCGGCCTGGTGGCCGTCGAGGGCGCACGCCCGATCACGCTCGGCCTGCTCACCGTGGCCGAGGCCCGCGAGTTGTTGGCGACACGGCTGCGCGACGGTCGGATGGCCGCCGAGCCGGGGTCGGTCGACGGCATCATCGAACGGTGCGCCCGGCTGCCGCTGGCCCTGGCGATCGTGGCGGCCCGCGCGGCCGCCCATCCCGGCTTCTCGCTGACCGCGCTGGCCCACGAACTCGCGGAGTCGCAGGGCAGCCTCGACGGCTTCGCCGCCGGGGACCCGACCACCGACCTACGGTCCGTCTTCTCCTGGTCGTACCGCGCCCTCGGCGAACCCGCCGCCCGGATGTTCCGCCTGCTCGCGCTGCACCCGGGGCAGGACATCTCGGTCCGGGCCGCCGCCAGCCTCGTCGCCCTGCCCGAACGGCAGGCGCGTCCCGTCGTGGCCGAGCTGGCCCGCGCACAGCTGGTGGTGGAGCGGGTGCCCGGTCGGTACAGCTGCCACGACCTGCTGCGCGCGTACGCGGCCGAGCTGGTGGAGTCGAAGCCCGAGGAGGTACGCCGCGCGGCCCGGCACCGGATCGTGGACCACTACCTACACAGCGCCCGGGCCGCCGACGGACGGCTGTCCCCGCTGCGCAGCACGATCACGCCGCCACCGGCGCGGCTCGGCGTGACGCCGGAGGCACCTGCGGACAGCGGCCGGGCCCTGGCCTGGTTCGCCGAAGAGCACCAGGTCCTCGTCCGGGTGGTCGAGATGGCCGGCCGGCACGGCTTCGACCGGCACGTGTGGCAGCTGGCGTCGGCGCTGACCACCTTCCTGAGCCGCCGGGGCTACTGGGAGGACCTGATCGTCGTGCAGAAACACGCACTGGCCGCCGCCGACCGCGCCGGCGAGCCGGCAGCGGCGGCGCAGGCACATCGCGACGTCGCCGCCGCCTACTCGGAGACGGGTCGGCTGCCGTCGGCCCGGGCGCACCTGGAGTCGGCCCTGGCCCTGCTGGCGGAGCAGGCCGACCAGGTCGGCCAGGCGCAGACCCTGCTGACTCTGAGCTGGGTCAGCGAGAAGGAGGGTGACCAGGCGACCGCGCTGGGCCACGATCAGGTCGCGCTGCGGCTCTTTCGCGCCGCCGGTCACGAGGCGGGCGAGGCCCGGGCGTTGAACGCGGTGGGCTGGGACCATGCCGTGCTCGGCGAACACCGCGAGACGGTGCGCTACTGCCAGCGGGCGCTGGTGCTGCAGCGGCGGCTCGGCGATGCGCTCGGCGAGGCGAACAGCTGGGACACGTTGGGCTACGCCCACCACCACCTCGGGCACCACCGGCGGGCGGCCCGTTGCTTCCGGCGGGCGCTGGCGCTCAGCCGCGAGTTGGGGCACCGCTACAACGAGGCGGAGGCGTTGCAGCACCTCGGCGACAACCACGAGGTCCTCGGCGATCCGGTGGCTGCCCGCCACTGCTGGGTCCGCGCGCTGGAGATCCTCACGCAGATGGGACATCCGGCAGCCGAGCAGCTCCGGGGCCGGCTCGCCGCCGGCCACGGCCGCACGCCGACCGGCGGCACAGGGTGTCAGGAAGGGCCCCTTGCTGCGCAGAAGCGCTGACAAGGAGCCCTTCCCGGCGCCTCAGGCGACGACCGAGACCAGCCGGCCCGGCACCACGATGACCTTGCGGGGTTCCTTGCCGGCCAGCGCGGACGCGACGGCCGCCAGGGCCGCCGCCCGGACCACGTCCTGCGACGCGTCCGCGGGCACCTCGACCCGGCCCCGCACCTTGCCGTTGACCTGCACCGGATAGGTGACCGTCTCGGCGACCAGCAGCGCCGGGTCGGCGGTCGGGAAGTCCGCGTACGCCAGGGAGGTGTCGTGGCCCAGCGTGCGCCACAGCTCCTCGGCGACGTGCGGGGCGAACGGGGCCAGCATCAGCACCAGCGGTTCGGCCACCTCCCGGGGGGTCTCCGCCAGCCGGGTCACCGCGTTGGTCAGTTCGATCAGCTTGGCGATGGCGGTGTTGAACCGGATGCCCTCCATGTCGGTCCGGACCCCGTCGACGGTCCGGTGCAGCAGCCGGCAGGTCTCCGCGTCGGCGGACGCGTCGGTGACCCGCAGCGCGCCGGTCTGCTCGTCGACCACGGCCCGCCAGACCCGTTGCAGGAACCGGTAGGACCCGACCACCGCCCGGGTCTCCCACGGGCGGGACACCTCCAGCGGGCCCATCGACATCTCGTACACCCGGAAGGTGTCCGCGCCGTAGGCCGCGCACATGTCGTCCGGGGTGACGACGTTGCGCAGCGACTTGCCCATCTTGCCGTACTCCCGGGTGACCTCCTGCTCGCCGTGGAACCAGCGGCCGTCGACCTCGACGACCTCCTCCGCGGGCACGTAGACGCCCCGCGGGTCGGTGAACGCGTACGCCTGGATCATGCCCTGGTTGAACAGCTTGCGGAACGGCTCGAACGACGACACGTGGCCCAGGTCGTACAGCACCTTGTGCCAGAACCGGGCGTACAGCAGGTGCAGCACGGCGTGCTCGGCGCCGCCGACGTACAGGTCGGTGCCCCCGCAGTCACCTCCGGCCTGCGGCCCCATCCAGTACCGCTCGTTCTCGGCGTCGGCGAACCGGTCGGTGTTGGTCGGGTCCAGGTAGCGCAGCTCGTACCAGCAGGAGCCGGCCCACTGCGGCATCACGTTGGTCTCCCGGGTGTACCGCTGCGGCCCGTCGCCCAGGTCCAGCTCCACCTCGACCCAGTCGCGCCGCCGGGACAGCGGGGTCTCCGGGTTGCTCCCGGCGTCGTCGGGGTCGAACGTCTTCGGCGAGAAGTCGTCCACCTCGGGCAGCTCGACCGGCAGCATCGACTCGGGCAGCGCGATGGCCGCGCCGGTGGAGTCGTACACGATCGGGAACGGCTCGCCCCAGTAGCGCTGCCGGGAGAACAGCCAGTCCCGCAGCCGCCAGGTGACCGCGCCGACGCCGTGGCCGTTGGCCTCCAGCCACCCGATCGTCGCCGCCTTGGCCTCGGCCACCCGCAGCCCGTTCAGGTCCAGGCCACGCTCGGGCGCGGCGCTGTTGATCGCCGGCCCGTCCCCGGTGTACGCCGTCCCGGCGAACCCGTCGGTCGGCTGCACGGTCCGCACGATCGGCAGCTCGAACACCTCGGCGAACGCCCAGTCCCGCTCGTCCTGGGCGGGCACCGCCATGATCGCGCCGGTGCCGTAGCCGGCCAGCACGTAGTCGGCGATGAAGATCGGGATCTGCCCGCCGGTGACCGGGTGGGTGGCGTACGCGCCGACGAAGACGCCGGTCTTCTCCTTGGTGTCGGCCTGCCGCTCCACGTCGGTCTTGGCCGCCGCCGCCTTGCGGTACGCCTCGACGGCCGCCCGGGGGCTGGCGTGCCCACCGGTCCAGGCGTCCCGGGTCCCGGCCGGCCAGGCGGCCGGGGCCAGCGCGTCGACCAACTCGTGCTCGGGGGCCAGCACCAGGTAGGTGGCGCCGAAGATGGTGTCCGGCCGGGTGGTGAAGACTCTGATGCGGGCTTCGCCCGCGACACCGGAATCAGTGGTCCCGGTCGGGAAGTCGATGTGCGCGCCGGTCGACCGGCCGATCCAGTTGCGCTGCTGCAGCTTGATCGACTCGGGCCAGTCCAGGGTGTCCAGGTCGTCCAGCAGCCGGTCCCCGTAGGCGGTGATCCGCATCATCCACTGCTTCAGGTGACGCTTGAAGACCGGAAAGTTGCCCCGGTCGGAACGGCCGTCGGCGGTGACCTCCTCGTTGGCCAGCACGGTGCCCAGCCCCGGACACCAGTTCACCGGCGCCTGCGAGACGTACGCCAGCCGGTGGTCGTCGACGATCCGCCGCCGCTCGGCGTCGGTCAGCTCGGCCCAGGCCCGGCCGTCCGGGGTGGGCCGGTCACCGGCGGTGAACTCGGCGATCAACTCGGCGATCGGCCGGGCCTTCGCGGCGTCGGAGTCGTACCAGGAGTTGAAGATCTGCAGGAAGATCCACTGCGTCCACCGGTAGAAGTCGGTGTCGATGGTGGCCGCCGAGCGCCGCTCGTCGTGGGCCAGCCCCAGCCGGCGCAGCTGCGTCTTGTACCGCGCGATGTTGGCCACGGTGGTCGTCCGGGGATGGGTGCCGGTCTGCACGGCGTACTGCTCGGCAGGCAGGCCGAACGCGTCGAAGCCCATCGCGTGCAGCACGTTGCGCCCGGCCATCCGCTGGTAACGGGCGTAGCAGTCGGTGCCGATGTAGCCCAGCGGGTGGCCGACGTGCAGCCCCGCACCGGACGGGTACGGGAACATGTCCAGCACGTACAGCTTCTCCGCGCCCGCCCGCGGGTGGTCCGGGTCGGCCAGCGGGCCGGTCGGGTTCGGGGCGTGGAAGGTGCCCTCCCGCGCCCAGGTGTCCTGCCACCGACGCTCGATCTCGTCGGCCAGGACCGCGGTGTACCGGAACGGGGGGATGTCACCCGCCGGTGCAGCTGCCTCACTCATGCCTTCTCCTTGGCGCGGTCATCGCGGTCATGTCGCACTGGCGCGATCATCGGGGACCGGTGCCCTCGGACGGGACCGGCGCGGTCGTGTCGGATCTGGGGAGCGTCAGGGCCCGGGGCCCCTGCCGCGGGCACGAAAAAGCCCCTCGCACAGGAGGGGCCGCCGTGCTGTCGCGCGTCAGCGCATCAGCACGGCCCGGTAAGAAGCAGGGAGACTCCGGTCATGTTCCGCAGTGTACCCCCTGACCTCCGCCGGCCGGGGACCGCGCCCGACCCGACGGTCACCTTGCGTGATCACCCCGCCGCGTCGGGTCCCCCGACCTGACGAATATCCGCTGTGTGGCCGGCTGACTTCCGGCAGGGTTCGGCGTTCACCGCAAACATGGTTAGCCTGAGAGACCAGTGCGATTCCTGCGGCAGACGAGGCTTCCCGTTGCGAACCGAACGACGGGTCCAGGTGCTCTTTACCGAGCTGCCGTCGCGACGAGGAGAAGGCCCGTGACACAACAGACCTGGGACGAGGTGGGCGGCGTACTGCCGCACGACGAGTTCCGCGCCGCCAGCGAGGCCGTCGTGGCCAACATCGAGCAGGTCATCGAGGGCAAGACAGCCACGGTGCGACTCGCCCTGGCCGTCCTGCTCGCCGAGGGTCACCTGCTGATCGAGGACGTCCCGGGTGTCGGCAAGACCAAGCTGGCCAAGGCGCTCGCCCGGTCCATCGACTGCTCGGTCCGGCGCATCCAGTTCACCCCCGACCTGCTGCCCAGCGACGTCACCGGGGTCAGCGTCTACAACCAGGAGACGCACGACTTCGAGTTCCGGCCGGGGGCGGTCTTCGCCAACCTGGTGGTCGGCGACGAGATCAACCGGGCCTCGCCGAAGACCCAGTCCGCACTGCTGGAGTGCATGGAGGAGCGCCAGGTCACGGTCGACGGGGTGACCTACCAGCTCCAGACGCCGTTCATGGTGATCGCCACCCAGAACCCGATCGAGATGGAGGGGACGTACCCCCTCCCCGAGGCGCAGCGGGACCGGTTCACCGCCCGCATCGCGATGGGTTACCCCGGCCCGGAGGCCGAGCTGGCCATGCTGGACGGGCACGGTGCGGCCGACCCGCTCCAGGAGCTGCGGCCGGTCTCCGACGCCGACACGGTGCGGCGGCTGATCGCCACCGTCCGTAACGTGCACGTCGCCGACGCCGTCAAGCAGTACGCCGTCGACCTGGTCACCGCCACCCGGGAGGCCCCGGACCTGCGGCTGGGCGCGTCCCCCCGGGCCACCCTCCAGCTGCTGCGCACCGCCCGCGCGGTGGCCGCCCTGGAGGGGCGGGACTACGTGCTGCCCGACGACCTCCAGGCGCTCGCGGTGCCGGTGCTGGCGCACCGGATCATCCCCACCGCGGACGCCCAGCTGGCCCGCCGCACCACCGACGCGATCGTCGCCGAGCTGGTGCACCGGCTGGCCCTGCCGGCCGACCGCAAGCGCCCCACCGGGTACGACACACCCCGGCCCGCCGCCGGCAACGGCCGCCCGCCGTTCGAGCCGCGGAGGCCGTGACGTGCGTGCCGGGCTGCGTGGTCTGACCACCCGGGGCCGTTCGTTCCTGGCGGCGGCGATCGCCGCGGCGATCTCCGCCGGCATCCTCGGCGAACGGGACCTGCTGCGGGTGGCGGTGCTGCTCGGCGTCCTGCCGCTGCTCGCCGCGCTGTACGTCGGCCGGACCCGGTACAAGCTGGCCTGCAACCGCTCACTGGACCCGCACCGGGTGCCGGTCGGGGCCAGTTCCCGGGTGGTGCTGCGGTTGCAGAACATGTCCCGGCTGCCCACCGGCACCCTGCTGCTGGAGGACCGGCTGCCGTACGCGCTGGGCAGCCGGCCCCGGGTGGTGCTGGAACGGCTCGGCGCGCACCAGGCCAGTTCGGTGGCGTACACGGTCCGCGCCGACGTGCGCGGCCGCTACGAGGTGGGCCCCCTGGTGGTCCGGATGACCGACCCGTTCGGGCTGTGCGAGCTGAGCCGGGCCTTCCCCAGCACCGAGCAGCTCACCGTGATCCCCCAGGTCACCCCGCTGCCCTCGGTACGCCTGCCCGGCGAGTACGCCGGCAGCGGTGACAGCCGGGCCCGGTCGGTGGCCGTGCACGGCGAGGACGATGCCGCCACCCGGGAATACCGCCGGGGCGACGACCTGCGCCGGGTGCACTGGAAGTCGACCGCCCGCACCGGTGAGTTGATGGTGCGCCGGGAGGAGCAGCCCTGGGAGAGCCGGGCCACGGTGCTGCTGGACACCCGGGCGCACGGTCACCGGGGCGACGGTCCGACGGCCAGTTTCGAGTGGTCGGTCTCCGCCGCCGCCAGCATCGCCTCGCACCTGCGGCAGGCCGGATACAAGCTCCGCCTGGTCACCGGGGACGGGGTGGACGTGGACGCCACCGAGGCCAGCGGGGACGGCCTGCTCCTCGACCAGCTCGCCGACGTCCGGCTCGACCAGCGCGGCGACGTGGCGAGCCTGGTGCAGCGGGTCCGGCAACGCGCCGACGGGGGCCTGATCATCGCGCTGTTCGGCTCGCTGACCACCAGCGAGGCGGAGCTGCTGAGCGGGCTGCGCGGCAGCGGCGCGACGTGTGTCGGCTTCGTGCTCAACAGTTCCACCTGGCTCAGCCTGCCGGAACGGGCCCGGTTCGAGGCCGAACAGACCCACGCCGCCGCCGCGTTGGCCCTGTTGCAGGGCGGCTGGCGGATCATCGGGGTGGACCACGACGGTCAGCTACCGGTGCTCTGGCCACAGGCGGGGCGCGGTTCGCAGGGCTTCGCGCTGCGCGCGGCCCTCGCCGAGACGGTCGCCGGGGCGGTCCGGTGAGCCGTCCGACGCACCCGCGCCGCGCGCCCGTCGCAGGCCCCACCGGTGTCCGCGCCACCGCCGGCCACCGCGCCGGTCCGGATGCCGGCGCCGGTGTCCGACGACAGAGAGGGTGACGTCGTGATCGCGTCCCGGAACATCGGCTTCGTGGCCGCCGTGGCGACCCTGTTCGCCGCCGCCCCACTGTCGTCGATCTTCCAACAGTGGACCTGGCTGATCCAGTCGACCATCGCGGTCGCCGTGGTGGCCGGCGCGGCGGCGCTCACCCGGCTGGTCCGGGCCCCGCTCTGGGGTCAGGTGCTGGGCATGCTCGCCGGCCTGCTGCTCGCCCTGACCTGGCTCTTCCCGGGCGGCGGCGAGCTGATCGCCTTCCTGCCCACGCCGGCGACGCTCGCCCACTTCGGCGAGCTGGCGCAGGGCTCGTTGCAGGACATGCGCTCCTACGGGGTGAAGGTGCCGGACACCACCCCGCTGCTGTTCATCAGCGTGCTCGGGGTGGGCTCGGTCGCGGTGGTGGTCGACGTCCTCGCCGTCGGGCTGCGCCGACCGGCCCTGGCCGGGCTGCCGATGCTGGCCATCTACTCGGTGCCGGTCGCGGTCTACGTGGACAGCGTCCCCGCGCTGCCGTTCGTGGTCGGCGCCGCCGGCTACCTCTGGCTGCTGGTGACCGACAACGTCGACCGGGTCCGCCGGTTCGGCCGCCGGTTCACCGGCGAGGGCCGTGACGTGGACGTCTGGGAGTCCTCCCCGCTGGCCGCCGCCGGTCGCCGGCTGGCGGTGGTCGGGGTGGCGCTGGCCGTGGTGCTGCCGCTGGCCGTGCCGGGGATGACCGGCGGACTGCTGGACCAGTTCAACACCGCCGGCAACGGCACCGGCAACGGACGCGCCGGGCAGGGCGGCGGCCCCGGCCGGATCGACCTCTTCGCCTCCCTCAGCGGGCAGCTCAACCAGTCCGAGGTGGCCGACATGGTCAAGGTCACCACCACCGAGCAGAGCCCGTTCTACCTGCGTTTCGGCGTCGCCGACGAGCTCCGGCCGGACGGCTTCCGGGTACGCCCGCCCAACGGCCGGCCGGTGAACCGGGAGCTGCCCGACCCGTCGGGCCGGGCCGGGCCGGGGGTGGAGCAGCAGACCTACCGGGCGACCGTGGAGGTCAACCGGACGCTGAACATGCCCTTCGTGCCGCTCTACACCGACCCGGTCAGCTTCGACGGGCTCAACGGCAACTGGTCGTACGACCAGAACCTCGGGGTGGTCTTCTCCAACCGGGACAACTCCCGGGGCAAGCGTTACTCGTTCGAGTACGTGCGCTCGACGTACACCCCGGCGGCGTTGCGCCGGGCCCGGCCGCTGCCGGCCGAGCACCCGATCCGGCTGCAACAGACCCGCACCCCGGAGGTACGGGAGGTCGGCGAGCTGGTCAACCGGCTGGTGGCGGGGAAGTCCAGCGACTACGACCGGGTCCGGGCGCTCTACGACTACTTCTCCCGGGAGAACGGCTTCAGCTACTCGCTGAGCACCAAGGGCGGCACCAGCGGCCAGGAGATCGTCGACTTCCTCAGCAACAAGGTCGGCTACTGCCAGCAGTACGCGGCGGCGCTGGCCTGGCTGGTACGGGAGGCCGGCATCCCGGCCCGGGTGGCGTTCGGCTTCACCAACGGCAGCAGCGCCAACGGCGACACCTACACGTTGACCAACCGGAACCTGCACGCCTGGACGGAGGTCTACTTCGACCGGTTCGGCTGGGTCCCGTTCGACGCCACCCCGGCGTACGGCGTCCAGGGGTCGTCCCGGTCGGCGTGGGCGCCGGACTCCGACGCCCCCGACCCGGAGCCGTCGGACACCGCCGCACCGGCCGCACCGGAGGACCCGGGGGCCACCACCGGGCCGCAGCGGGACGAGCCCGCCGACAAGGACACCGATGCCGGCTTCGACCCGACCACCGGCGCACCCGTCGAACGCGCCCCGACCTGGCCCTGGTGGACGGTGGGCGCGCTGCTCGCGTTATTGGCGCTGCTGGCCGTCCCGGCGCTGCGTCGGCGCGCGCTGCGCCGGCAACGGCACCACCGGCCGACCCCGGTGGCGGCCGGGGTGGCCCCGGACGACGGGGCGGGCGGGAGCATCCCGATGACGGTGTTGGGCGCGGACGCCGAACGGGCCCGGGCGGACGCCCATGCGGCCTGGGACGAGTTGCTCGACACGCTTGTCGACTACCGGGTCCGGATCGACCGGACGGAGACCCCCCGGGCGACCGCCGAGCGGCTGGCCCGGGAGGCGGTCGGCGAGGACGCCGGTTCGGCCACGGCGGTACGGCTGCTCGGCCGCGCCGAGGAACGTGCCCGGTACGCCCGGGACCCGCTCACCGGCGAACCACTGCACCCGGCGTTGCGGACGGTACGTGGCACCCTCGCCGCGCGGGCGGACCGGCGTACCCGGCTGCTCGCCGCCGTGCTGCCGCCCTCGGTGCTGCTGCGCTGGCGTACCTCGCTCGGTGACACCTCGGCGCGACTGGTGACGGCCTCCGGTCGGCTCCGTCGCCTGATGCTGCGCTGGAACCCGCGCCGGCTGATCGCCACCCGCCGCGCCTGACCCGCCCTCGTCCGTCCCGACGCCCACCATGGGGCGACATGGCGGTATCAGCTGTGCTGGATACCGCCATGTCGCCGCACAGGAGTGGATCAAGGACGGCGGCAACCCGTCAGGGGCCCGGGCATGCCAATGCGACGGAGGTGGCCGGACCAGGTCCGGCACCTACCGTCGTCGGTGACGCCCGTCCACCTCGGGGGTGGGCGGGTTCAGCGATGTCCCTCCGGACGTTGCCGCCACCGATCCTCCATGCGGTCCAGCAGCGACGGCCGACGGCCGCCCCGGCCACGCGGACGACGACTCGTCGTGCCGCCCACCACGTGCAGGTCCGGTGACTGCGCCCGCCGGTGCGACTGCACCGCGTAGCCCAACGCGGCCAGCATGACGACGAAGCCCGCCACTGCCAGTGGCGGTGTCTTGATCACCGCGCCGTAGACCAACAGGGCCAGGCCGACGACCACCACGCCGGCAGCGACGAGCAGGCGACGCCGCGTATGGAAACGCGGGTCGCTGGCGCGCACGGCCGAGGCGAATTTGGGGTCCTCGGCAAGCGACCGCTCGATCTGCTCGAACAGCCGCTGCTCGTGCTCCGAGAGCGGCACGGCACTCCTCCCCGGTCACGTTGGTCGGCCCGGTCGGGCCGACAGACCGTGGCAGCCATCCGGCTGCTTGCCGCCAAGTCTACGAGGGGGGTCGCGCGTCGGAAAGCGGGACGACCTACGGCCGACTGCTATTTTCTCCGCGCCGGGGATCACGTTTACCGAGCAGACTGGCCGGACCTATGACGGACCGCCCGAAACGGGCAGCCGCCGCGTCGGCTGCGGTCTCCGCTTCCCGCCAACCCCGCTCCGGTGCGCCCAGGGTGAGCTGTCTCGGCGTCTCGACCGTCCCGGCCAGTCCCTCCACCCGGACGCCGACCAGGCGGACCGGCTCACCCGGGTCGAGAACCGTCCAGAGACCCCAGGACGTGTCGAATATCTCCCGGGCCACGTCGGTCGCCACGCCGAGGGTGCGGGACCGGTTGACGGTGCGGAAATCCGACAGTCGAACCTTGAGCGAGATCGTCCGGCCGACCTGACCGGCCCCGCGCAGCCGGCTGCCCACCTTTTCACTGAGGGCGAGCAGCGCCCGGCGGATCTGCTGCGGGTCGACGACGTCGACGTCGAAGGTCACCTCGGCCCCGATCGACTTCTCCACCTGGTCCGGGCTGACCGGGCGGGGGTCACGCCCCCGGGCCAGCTCGTGCAGGTGGGTCGCGGACGCCACCCCGAGCGCCTTGCGGAGCATCCCGGCGGGCGCTTCGGCCAGGTCGCCGATGGTGCGCAGGCCGAGCCGACGCAGCGTCTCGGCGGACCGCTCCCCCACTCCCCAGAGCGCGTCGACCGGCAGCGGGTGGAGGAACTCCAGCACCCGGCCCGCCGGCACCACGAGCAGGCCGTCCGGCTTGGCCCGGGTGGAGCCGAGTTTCGCCACGAACTTGCTCGGGGCCACCCCGACCGAGCAGGTCAACCCCTGCTCGGCGGTCACCCGGGCACGAACCCGCCGGGCGATGGCGGCGGGCGCGCCGAACAGCCGGCGGGCACCCGTCACGTCGAGGAACGCCTCGTCGAGGGAGAGCGGCTCGACCAGCGGGGTGACGTCCCGGAAGATCCGCATCACCGCGTCGGAGGCCGCCCGGTAGCGGGCGAAGTCGGGAGGCAGGTAGACCGCACCGGGACAGAGCGCCCGCGCCCGGGCGGTGGGCATCGCGCTGCGGACGCCGTACCGGCGGGCCTCGTAGCTGGCGGAGCTGACCACGCCGCGCGGCCCGATGCCGCCGACCACCACCGGCCGGCCGCGCAGCTCGGGCCGGTGGCGCACCTCGACGGAGGCGAAGAAGGCGTCCATGTCGACGTGCAGGATCGGGCTGGCCGAGTCGTCGGCGTCGGGCCCGAAGCGCGGGTCACCACCGCGCGGCAACGACTGACTCCGACCCATCACCGCAGGCTAGCCGCCCGGTACGACAACCGACCCGCCGGCCGCCGCACAGGTCCCGCCCCGCCGGCCGGTACGACAACCGACCCGCCGGCCGCCGCACAGGTCCCGCCCCGCCGGCCGGTACGACAACCGACCCGCCGGTCAGCCCCGGACCACCAGCAGCGGCACGGTCATCTCCGCCGCGGTGTCCGCCCCGTGGTAGGCCACCAGCCGGGACGCCGCCGGCGGCTCGGACCGGGTGGCCAGCACCGCGTAGGTGTCACGGCAGGTCACCACCACGTCGCCGACCCGGCGCAGGTGGTCCTCGCCGACCGGGCCGAACCAGCCCTCGGCGACCATCTCCTCGCGGGTACGCACCCGGGCGGCCGGCCCGAGCACCGCCGACCAGGTGGCCACCACGTCGTCGACCGCACCCGGCTCGACGTGCAGGTAACGCACCCGGGGCTCCCCGGCGACCACCCGGACGCCGGCCCGCAGCCGCAGGTCGGTGTCCAGGTCGAAGCGGTGCGCCGCCGGCACGTCGAGCTGGCCGTGGTCGGCGGTGACCAGCAACGCCGCGTCCGACGGCAACCCGTCGACGAGCCGGGCGAGCAGGCCGTCCACCTCGGCGACGGCGATCCGCCAGGGCGCGGAGTCGACCCCGCTGAGGTGCCCGTGCCGGTCCAGGTCGGGGTGGTAACCGGAGACCAGGGTGGGCCCGGTCCCGGCGGCCAGCGCCGCCAGCATCGTCCGGGCCAGGGCGTCCACCCCGGCGGCCCCCCGGTAGTCGCCGCCCCGGTTGGCGGCCAGGGTGAGCCCGCTGCCGGCGTACTCGGGGCGGCTCACCACGGTCACCGCGACCCCGGCGGCACGGGCCCGCTGCCACTGGGTGCGGACCGGCTGCCAGCGCAGCGGGTCCGGGTCGCCGTTCCAGTCGATGTGGTTGAGCACCCGGTCGGTGCCGGGCACCCGGACGGTGAACCCGAGCACCCCGTGCGCGCCGGGGGCCGCGCCCGCGCCCAGGGTCACCAGGCTGGTCGGGGTGGTGGAGGGGAAGCCGGAGGTGAGCGGGCGACCCACCGTCGCGGCCAGCCCGGTCAGGGTCGGGGCGTACCGGGCGGCGGTGGGGAGCTGGTACCAGCCGAGGCCGTCGACGAGCAGCACGGCGACCCGGCGTACCCCGGCCAGGCCCGGGGCGAGCCCGAGCAGGTCGACCGCGCCCGGCACGCCGAGCACGGCCAGCGCGCTGGGCAGCACGTCGGCCAGGCTGCCCCCGCCGTAACGCGGCGACACCACCGCCAGCGGGTCCGCCGGGGGCACGGGACCGGCCGGCCGGTCCGCCGGCACACCGGCCGGCGGCACGGCCGTCCCGGCCGGCGGCACCGGCGCACCGGCCGGGGGCAGGTCGGTCATGCCGGTCGGCGGGCGAACAGGTGCAGTTGGGCGGCGAGATCCCGGTACGGCGGGTGCCCGGCCAGCGCCCGTTCCAGCTCGACCAGGGCACCCGGCTGGCCGTCGGCGACGGCGGCGGGCAGCAGATCGGCGAGGACGCGTACCCCGTGGATCTCCTCCACGGTGAGGCCGGCGGCGCGCAACAGCGTGGCGGCCTCCTCGGCGGCGAACCGGCGACGCAGGGTGTCCCGTGGACCGGCTGCGCCGTCGGCGGCGGCGGCCAGGGCGGCGGCGACGTCGAGGTGGCCGTTCATCGCCCGGCCCAGCACGGCGGCGGCCCGGCCGGCGACCAGCACACTCGCCGCGCCACCGGGGCGCAACGCGGCGGCCAGCGCGGTCGTCACCGGCAGCGGATCGTCGACCACCTCCAGCACCGCGTGGCACAGCACCAGGTCGACGGAGGCCGGCTCGACCAGGCCGGTCAGCGCGTCGCCGTCGCCCTGCACGGCGTGGACCCGGTCGGCGACCCCGGCCTCGGCGGCCCGGCGGGTGAGCGCGGCGAGCGCGTCGGGGCTGGCGTCCACCACGGTCACCTGGTGGCCGGCCTGGGCCAGCGGCACGGCGAACCCGCCGGTGCCACCGCCCACGTCGAGCACGGTCAACGCGACATCGGCCCGCCGGTCCAGCTCGGCGGCGAGCACCGACCAGATGACGGCGGTACGGGGGGTCAACGGCGGCTCGACGAACCGGCCTCGGGTGCGCTGTTCCACCCGGTGGAGCCTAGTCACCCGTGCCACCCGACCCCCCGCTGGCGGTACCGACGTCGACGGCTCAGATCTCCCCGCCGCCGGCCGGGTCCTCCTCGGCACGGGACCGGCGGTCGTTCGCCACCGGGCCCTCGGTCACCTGGTACTCGCGCGGCTCGGCGTCCTGGGCGGGCGTCCAACCGGCACCCAGCCGGGTGCGCCGGGCGTTCGCCAGTCCACCGGTGTACGTACTGTCCATCGTCACTGGTCATCCCCCTTGCCACGAGCGGGCCGCTCTGCCCGCGCGTGCCGGAAGTCTCCCGTCTCCCGGCCCGGAAAACCGTAATGTGGATCACTTCACCGGAAGTCGCGGGAGGCGGGCGCAACCGGCGGCGTGATCGGGTCCAGCCGGTCGGCGGTGAGGTTGGTGACCCCCTCGTGCCGCTGCAACCGACCGCGGACCACGAGGGCGACGCTGGTGCGGGCGACTCGACGATAGCGCTGCCACAGCCCCGGCGAACACGTGACATTGAGCATTCCGGTCTCGTCCTCCAGGTTGAGGAAGGTCACCCCACCGGCGGTGGCCGGCCGCTGCCGGTGGGTGACGATCCCGCCGACCCGGACCCGCCGACCCGACTCCACCCGGCCGAGTCGGGCGATCGGCACCGCACCGAGCGCGTCGAGCCGGTCCCGGACGAACCGGGCCGGGTGGCTCTCCGGGGACAACCCGGTGGCCCAGACGTCGGCGACGAGCCGGTCCACCGCCGCCATTCCGGGCAGGGTGGGCGCCGCCGCGCCGGTCACCGTGCCGGGCAGCCGGCCCGGCCGGTCCTGGGCCGCCGCCCCGGCCGCCCAGAGCGCCTGTCGCCGGGTCAGCCCGAAACAGGCGAAGGCGTCCGCGGTGGCCAGCGCCTCCAGCTGCCCGGCGGTGAGACCGACCCGCCGGGCCAGATCCGGCATGTCCCGGTACGCCCCGTGCGCCGTCCGCTCCGCCTCGATCCGCTCGGCCACCGGATCGCCGAGGGTACGCACGCCGCCCAACCCGAGCCGGACCGCCGGACCGCCCAGCCCCCAGGCGTGCGGTGGCTCCCCCGGCACCCCGCCCCACCGGGTCTGCGGGGTGGACTCCAGCACCGCCTTGGCCGCGCTGGCGTTGACGTCCGGCCGGCGGACCTCGACACCGTGCCGACGGGCGTCGTCGACCAGGGTCTGCGGCGAGTAGAACCCCATCGGCTGGGCGTTGAGCAGGGCGGCCAGGAACGCCGCCGGGTGGTGGCGCTTGAGCCACGAGCTGGCGTACACCAGGTAGGCGAAACTCATCGCGTGGCTCTCCGGGAAGCCGTAGCTGGCGAACGCGGTCAGCTTGCGGTAGACGTCGTCGGCCAGCTCGCCGGTGATCCCCCGCTCGGCCATCCCGGCGTAGAGCCGGTCGGCGAGCTGCGCCATCCGCTGCGCCGACCGTTTCGCCCCCATCGCCCGGCGCAGCTCGTCGGCCCCGGCCGCGTCGAAGCCGGCCAGGTCGATGGCGAGCTGCATCAGCTGCTCCTGGAACAGCGGCACCCCGAGGGTCTTCTCCAGCGCGTTGCGCATCAGCGGGTGCGGGTACGTCACCGGTTCCTGGCCGTTCTTGCGCCGGATGTACGGGTGCACCGAACCGCCCTGGATCGGGCCGGGCCGGATCAGCGCCACCTCCACCACCAGGTCGTAGAACTCGCGCGGTTTCAGCCGGGGCAGGGTGGCCATCTGGGCGCGGCTCTCCACCTGGAACACCCCGACCGAGTCGGCCCGGCAGAGCATGTCGTAGACCTCGGGGTCGTCCAACGTCATGTCCCCCAGGTCGAGGGTCTGGCCGATGAGGTCGTAGCCGTAGTGCAGGGCGGAGAGCATGCCCAGGCCGAGCAGGTCGAACTTGACCAGCCCGACGGCGGCGCAGTCGTCCTTGTCCCACTGCAGCACGCTGCGGCCGGGCATCCGCCCCCACTCCACCGGGCACACCTCGATCACCGGCCGGTCGCAGATCACCATGCCGCCGGAGTGGATGCCCAGGTGCCGGGGGAACCCCGCCCACCGCCCCGAGTTGCCGGTCAACTCGTTGGCGTACGCCACCACCTGCTCGGGGATGCCCTCGACGTCCACCGCCGCGACCGAGCCCCACCGGTCGATCTGCTTGCTCCAGGCGTCCTGCTGGCCGGGCGAGAAGCCGAGCGCCTTCGCCACGTCCCGCACCGCCGACCGGGGCCGGTACGAGATCACGTTGGCGACCTGGGCGGTGTGCTCCCGGCCGTACCGGGCGTAGACGTGCTGGATCACCTCCTCCCGCCGGTCGGACTCGATGTCCACATCGATGTCGGGCGGCCCGTCGCGTTCCGGGGCGAGGAACCGTTCGAAGAGCAGCCGGTGCCGGACGGCGTCCACGTTGGTGATCCGCAGCGCGTAGCAGACCGCCGAGTTGGCCGCCGAACCCCGACCCTGGCAGTAGATGTCCTGCGCCCGGCAGAACGCCACGATGTCGTAGACCACCAGGAAGTAGCCGGGGAAGCCCAGCTCGTCGATCATCCGCAGCTCGTGCGCCAACTGCGCGTACGCCTCCGGGTGCGCCTCGGGCGGGCCGTAGCGTTCCCGGGCGCCGTCCAGGGTCAACCGGCGCAACCAGCTCATCTCGGTGTGCCCCGCCGGCACCGGGTACGCCGGCAGCCGGGGCGCGACGAGCTGCAGGTCGAAGGCGAGTTCCGCGCCGAACTCGGCGGCCCGCGCCACCGCCCCCGGGTACCCGGCGAACCGGGCCGCCATCTCCGCGCCGCTGCGCAGGTGGGCGGTGGCGGCGGCGGGCAGCCAACCGTCGATCTCATCCAGGCTGCGGCGGGCCCGGACAGCGGCCAGGGTGGTCGCCAACCGCCGCCGACCCGGGCTGGCGTAGTGCACGTTGTTGCTGGCCACCGTGGGCAGCCCGGCGGTGGCGGCCAGCTCGGCGAGGGCGTCGTTACGGTCGGCGTCGACCGGGTGCCCGTGGTCGGTCAGCTCCACCGCCACCGTCTCCGCGCCGAACAGCGCGGTGAGCCGGTCCAGCTCCCGGGCCGCCGCGTCGACCCCCTCGGTGAGCAGCGCCGCCGGCACGTGCCCCTTGCGGCAGCCGGTCAGCACCAGCACGTGGTCCCGGAGTTCGGCGGCGACCTGCTCCAGCTCCCCGTAGACCGGGCGGCCCTTCTCCCCGCCGCGCAACTGGGCCCGGGAGATGACCGACGCGAGTCGGGCGTACCCCTCGTGGCCGTGGGCGAGCACCAGCAGGTGCCGGCCCAGCGGGTCCGGTTCGCCCTGCTGCGGGCCGGGCAGCCCCAACGACAGCTCCGCGCCGAAGACCGTCGGCAGGCGCAGCGTACGGGCCGCCTCAGCGAACCGGACCACGCCGTAGAACCCGTCGTGGTCGGTCACGGCGAGCGCCGTCAACCCCAGCCGGGCGGCCTCCTCGGCCAACTCCTCCGGGTGGCTCGCCCCGTCGAGGAAACTGAAGTTGGTGTGCGCGTGCAGTTCGGCGTAGGGCACCGCACCGTCCGGGCGGGTCAGCTCGGGGGGCGCGTACCGCTCGCGGTGCCGGGTCCAGGCCGGCGAGTCCCCGCCGTCGGCGTCGGCGAGCGGGTCCACCACGTGCAGGTGCCGTTCCCCACCCCGCCGCCCACCCCGAGACCCCTCCCCCCGGGAACCGTCACCTCGATGCCCGTCACCCTGATCCCCGCCACCTCGGGAGCGGTCAGCCGGGGAACGGTCGCCCGGAGAACGGTCGGTGGGGTAGCGGTCGGCCGGGGAGTCGCTGCCTCGGATGCGGTCATCCGCGCGGCCGTGGGCGGGTCGCCCGGACAGCACCCGCTCCAGCTCCGACCAGGGGAGCTTCGGATTGTGGAAACTCATCCGGCCACCCGCACGCGGCCGGGCACCCACACTCGGCAGACTGTCTCCATGCGGCCGGACGTCTCCGCACAGCCGGACATCTCCACGCCGCCACCCGCCCCCGCGCAGCCCACCACCCCCGCCCCCGCATGGCCGCCTATCCCCGCGCAGCCCACCGCCCCTACGCCGCCTGCCGCCTCTGCCCTGCCGGACACCCCTACGCCGCTGGAGGCACAGCGGGGCAGGGCCGCTACGGACAGGGATGATGCGCCTGGTGAGCGGTATGCCGCTGGGTCATATTCATGACCCAGCGGCATACCGCTCGGGAGGAAACATGTCTGCGGAGCGGCGAGCCCGGCATGCCCAACAGACCCGGCAGGTGCGGCAGGTCCAGCAGGTCCGGCAGACCCGGCAGACCTGGCAGGTCCAGCAGGTGCGGCATGCCCAGCAGGTGCGGCCCATCCCGGCACAGAGCACCTCACCGCTCGGCCACAAGACTGCCGGCCACTGAGCCAGATCAGCACGAACCAGGGCGACGGCGAGCCCACCAGGGCGGCACCGCCATGAGCTTCGGGGGCAGGTCGACCGGGAAACCACGGCCGTTGTCGGTGTCCCCGGGCCCCGCCGTCGGCGAGCCGAACGGGCCTGGCCAGCACGGAATCGACCTGCACGGAATCGACCTGCACGGAGTCAACCTGCACGGAGTCAACCTGCACGGAGTCAACCTGCACGGAATCGACCTGTACCAACCGGACCGCCGTCTGACGGGCCGGCACGGGCCACCGGTCAGTCATAGATCGCCTCCACCAGCCATCGCCCCGCCTCGACGGCCAGCAGCAGGGCGGCACCGTCGGCCAGACAGACCTGGAACCGGGCCCGGCGGCGGGCCTCGGCGGGGGCCCACCACCGCTCGTCCACCGGCCACGGGCCGGCCCAGCCGACGATCTCCGTCGGCGCGGCACCGCCGACGACCAGCCGGGCCGGGGCGGCGCTGACTGCCAGCCGGGCGCTGACCAGCACCGGTTCCCCGGCGGCATCGTGCACGGTCGCGGTGAGGGGGGCAGGCAGCACCACGGCCGGCGAGGGTGGCGGCAGTCGCCCCGGCCAGGGCGGCACGGAACTCCCCCGCCGCTTCCCGGCCCCGCCCCGCCCCTGCCCGACCGGCACAGGCCCACCCACCGGCGGCACGGCAGAGGGCCCACCCACCGGCGGCACGACGGCAGGCCCGCCCACCGGCGGCACCACAGGAGACCCACCCACCGGCGGCACGACGGGACGCCCACCCACCGGTGGGTCGGCGGGCACGCCTGGCGGTGGGGGCGGGCCGGGACGGGTGGGAAGCCGCTCGTCCCCCCACGGGACCAGCCGCGTCTGGTCGGCCGGGGACCGACCACCACCCAGCACGGCGGTGACCACCGCCTCCGGGCCGAGGATGCCCTGCACCCGGCTCAACGCCCGGTGTGCCCGGTCCCGTTCCTCGCCGGCCTCCCCCCACAGGCCGGGTTGCAGCCCGCCTCGGGTCAGCAGCCCGTCGGGGACCAGCCGCAACCGGATGATCCCGGCGGTCGGTCGGGGTGGTCGGGCACCGGCCCGGCCGGTGCTGCCGGAGAGCCAGCCGTCGAGCTGCCAGCGCACCCGGTCGGCGATGGCGGCGGCGGTGAGCAACCCGTCGTGCCGCCATACCCGGTGCAGTTCCTGGCCGTGGGCGGTGACCGCCTCGATGCCGAGCCGGGTGCAGGCCAGCCCGTACCCGGCCAGCCGGTCGTGCAGGCGCTCGGCGAGCACCCGGGCGGCGAAGGCCGCCGCGTCGACCCGGTCGAGCGGCTCGTCGTGGTGGGCGGCGACCGTCAGGTCGACCGGCGGCTGCCGAACGGCCAGCGGCCGGTGGTCGCGCCCGGCGGCAAGCCGGTGGGCGAGTGCCCCGTCGAAGCCGAACCGGGCCAACACGTCACCGGCGGGCAGCGCGGCGAAGTCACCCAGCGTCCGCACCCCGAGGCGGCGTAGCAGATCGGCCAGGGCCGGCCGGCCGATCGCCTCGACGGGCAGCCCGGCCAGGAAACCGGGCGTCCCACCCGGCGGCACCACCTGCCCGGTACGCGCGGCGAGGCCGGCGGCGAAGACCCCGTCGGCGATGCCGATCTGGCTCTCCACCGCACAGGACTGGGCCACCTGTTCGACGATCCGTTCGGCGGCTGCCTCCTCGCCGCCGAGGTAGCGGGCGGGGCCCCGGGCAGCGAGCGCGCAGACGCCGGGACGGACCACCTCGACCCCGGCGACGACCTCCTCGACGGTGGCGACGACCGGCTCGAAGGCGCGGGCGTCCCGACCGGGATCGTGCTCGACGACGGTCAGCGAAGGGCAGCGACCCTGCGCCTCGCGGCGACGCAGGCCCCGGCGCACCCCGGCGGCACGGGCCGACGCGGAGCAGGCCACCACCCGGTTGGCGTGCAGCACGGCCACCGCGCCGGTGGCGGGCACCCCGTCCACGATCTCGGCGGCGAGCACCGGCCAGTCCGGACACCAGAGCAGCAGGGTGCGTACCGGCGTGCCGGTCACACCGGCCCGACCACGGTGAATCCGCCCGGCCGGGACCCGACGGCGGACGCGGGTGGGCCGGCCGGTGCGGTGCGGTGGATGATCCGGGTGAGCCCGTCGCCGGGCAACCACATCGTGATCTCCTTGGGGCGGGCCGCCGCTCCGCGTCCGCGGGCCGACACGGTGACCTCCCGACGGCGCAGCCGGCCCCGCCCCGCCCCGAGCCCCTCCCAGACCCCCCGGACCACCTGGAGCGTGACGTCCGCACCGGCCCACCGGCCGTACGGGACGAGCACGCAGCCGCGTTGCCGGGCCCGGGCGGCCAGCCGGTCGGCGACCGAGGCGGCGACGCTGTGCGGTACGGCGGTCACCACCACGTCGACCCCGTCGATCAGGGCGGCGACCACGGTGGGCCACTCCGGGCCGGGATGGGGCACCAGCGCCAGCCGGTCCAGGGCGATGCCGACCTCGGCGGCGGCTCCGGCACCGAGGGTGGGCACCCCGACCACCGCACACCACGACCCGGCCCGGGACGCCTCGGCGAGCAGCGCCAGCACCAGGGAGGTGCCGCCGCTGTGCCGGGGCTGGCCGACGGTGACGGCGACCGTGCTGCCCCGGCGCAGCCCCCGGTGCGGCAGCAGGCCGGTCAACTCGGGTGCCACCGGGAGCAGCCGGTGACCGGCGGCCGGGTCCGGGGCGCTCGCCGGGCGTACCAGAGCGGCCAGTGCGGCGGAACCGCCCACCATGCGGCCCGCCATCGGACCAGCCCCCCGTCGTGTCGTTGCGTGGATCAGATGCTCGGTGGGCGGTCGCCCGGCGGGGACCCGGGCCTGGCCGGATCAGCTGCCCGGTGGGCGGCGGCCCGGCGGGGACCCGGGCGGGCCGCTGGGGCGGATCAGGCGGCGAGGCCGTCGAGGGCGGGTTGGTGGGTCAGTCCGAGCGCGTCCTCCACCACCGCCACGAACTGCTCGGCGGCCCGGAGCAGGTCATCGGCCTCCCGGGCGCTCACCACCCGGGGTATGCCAGCCTCGGCGGCGGCCCGCTTGCCGGCGGCGGCGGCGAAGTGGCGGGACCACTCGTCCAGCTCGGGGGCGACGGTGGCGAGCAGCACCCAGACGCTGGTGATCCGGCCTCGCCGGGCGGGCGCGGGCCGGGCCCGGGCGGCGAGCAGGGCGGCGGCGGCACGCAGCGCGGCCAGGTGGGCGGCGGCGTAGCGCAGCCCGTCGGGGCGGGTCTGGGCGGCCTCGGCCAGCCCGCGCCGGGCCACCGCGAGGAGTTGGGTGGGGGTGCGGTGCGGCAGCACGTGCGCGGGCACCGACGGCGCCTGGGCCGAGTTGGTCGGCATGACTGTCTCCTCCGCGTGACCGGGTCGGGCGGGACGCACGGTGGAGGAGATCCACCGGCGCGACGCCCGGGGCGGGTGGTGCGGAGGAAGACGCACCGATGGGGGCCGGCCGGGTGTGGATGCTTCCCCACACCACACCCGGCCGGCGAACCGGCGGGTTCGTCGCCCGCCGCCCGGGGGTCGTGGGCGGCGGGCGACGACCTGCCTTGACGGGACCGGGCTCGCGACTGCCCGGAACCCGGTGCGGTTCGCGAAACCGCACCTGCCCGGGTCGGCGCCGCGAAACGCCACTCCCGGGGGCGTTGGAACGGGTGTGCGAGTGAATCGAACACTCGTTCTAACTGCTTTGACAGTACACCCTGCCCCCGACGAAAACGCAACGTGTGGCGTACGCGTGGCAACCGGTGATTCCCAGCCCACGGGGAGTCCCGACACAGCCGGGCCCGGGGATCAGGGCCGGATCGACGGCTCGGGCCGGGGCAGGGACCACGCCGGCGGCACCAGGGTCCGGCAACGGCCGGGGTGGTCCGGTAAACGGCCGGGCGGGGACGCCGGTGTGGCCGGCTGCGGGACGTCGGGGCGTACCGGGGAGAATGGACCGTATGCAGTCACACCCGAACGTGCAGGCGGTGCAGCGGGCGCTCGACGACGCGGACGCACGCGACGGTTCCGGCGCGGCCAGCCAGATCCGTCTGCTGCCCGGGGCGGCGCACACCGCCGCCGCGGCGGCCGACGCGCTCGGCATCGACGTCGGCGCGATCGCCAACTCGCTGGTCTTCGACGCCGACGGCACGCCGCTGCTGGTGCTCACCTCCGGTGCGCACCGGGTGGACACCGCCGGCCTGGCCGCCCGACTCGGGGTGACCCACCTGCGCCGGGCCACCCCCGACTTCGTCCGGGAGCACACCGGCCAGGTGATCGGCGGGGTCGCCCCGGTCGGCCACCCCGGACCGCTGCGCACCCTGGTCGACACCGCCCTGGCCGGGCACGCCGAGGTGTGGGCCGCCGGTGGCGTGCCGCAGGCGGTCTTCCCCACCACCTACCCGGAGCTGCTGCGGGTCACCGGCGGCACCCCCGCCGAGGTGGCGTGAACACCACCCCGGAGCTGGTCACCCTGCACGTGTGGCGGGTACCCCGGGCCGCCCTCGGTCAGGCGTTGGGCCGGATGGCCCGGCACCCTGGCCGGTTGCGACGCACCCCCGGCGTACGGTTCGGCAAGCTGCTCGGCACCGGGAGCGGCACCGGCTTCGGCCCCGGGGACGCCGACCTGACCCGGTGGGCCGCGCTGGTGGTGTGGGACTCCCCCGCCGCGGCGGCCGGCTTCGACGCCTCCCCGGTGGGCCGTTCCTGGGCCCGGATCGCCCGCTCCTCGGCCCGGCTGGAGCTGCGCCCGGTGACCAGCCGGGGCGAGTGGTCGGGCCGGCGTCCGTTCGGCGATCCGGCGGGCGGCCGGGTCGACGGGCCGGTGCTGGCGCTGACCCGGGCCCGGTTGCGTCCCCGCCGTGCGCTCACCTTCTGGAAGGCCGTCCCGCCGGTCGCCGCCGCGCTGCACGCCGCGCCGGGGCTGCTCGCCCGGTTCGGCGTCGGTGAGGCGCCGCTGGGCTGGCAGGGCACGGTCAGCGTGTGGCGCGATCCGACGGACCTCGTGGCGTTCGCGTACCGTCACCCGGAGCACCGCGCGGCGATCACCCGCACCCCCACCGAGGGGTGGTACGCGGAGGAGTTGTTCGCGCGCTTCGAGGTGCGCGCAGTGGTCGGTGACCGGTCGGTGCTGGGATGGGTCGCCGACGGTGATCCGCAACCGTGAGAGGACGCGCATGAGGTTGGTGCGGTGGACGCCGGAGGATCTCGTCCGGCGACTCGACGACGTGGTCGCGGTGTACGGGGAGGCGATGGGCTACCGCAGCGACCTGCTGGAGGCCCGACGCGGTTACATCGCCACCCACGCCCGCCGACCCGGGTTCCGCGCCGTCGCCAGCCTCACCAGCGAGGGCCACCTGGCCGGCTTCGGGTACGGCTATCTCGGCGCGGGTGGCCAGTGGTGGCACGACCAGGTCTACCGGGCGCTGCACCCGGACGCCCGACAGCGCTGGCTGACCCACTGCTTCGAGGTGGTCGAGCTGCACGTCCGACCGCCCGCGCAGGGGCACGGCCTGGGCGCCCGGCAGCTCACCGCCCTGCTCAGCCTGGCCGAGGGCGGCACCACCCTGCTGTCCACCCCGGAGGCCGACGAACGGACGTCCCGGGCCTGGCGGCTCTACCGGCGGTTCGGCTTCGTCGACGTGCTGCGGCACTTCCGGTTCCCCGGCGACGAACGGCCGTTCGGGGTGCTCGGCCGGGACCTGCCGCTGCCCCGACCCGACACGTCCGGCCCGGCTGCGCCGTGATCCGCCGGCACGTCCCCTGGCTGCTGCTGGCCGTCCTGGTCCTGACCCAGATCTGCTATCCGCTCACCACCGGGGTCACCCGGGCCCGGCTCACCGTCGCCACGGTCGTCCTCGGCTACCTGCTGTCGGTGGGGCACGCGCTGCTGCGCCGGGGTCCCCGGGCGGCGCTGGCGCTGGTCGCGGTGGCCACCGGCGGCGGGTTCGCGATCGAGGCGCTGGGGGTGGCCACCGGTTTTCCGTTCGGCAGCTACGACTACTCCGGCGAGTTGGGGCCGAAGCTGGCCGGGGTGCCGTTGATCATCCCGCTGGCCTGGACCTGGATGGCCTGGCCCGCCTGGCTGGCCGCCGTCCGGCTGACCACGCCCGCCGGACGGGCAGCCGGCACCGCGACGGCCGGCACGGGGACGCCCGGATGGGCGGGGCACGTCGGGCGGGTGGCGTTGGCCACCGTCGGGCTGGCCGGTTGGGACCTCTTCCTCGACCCGCAGATGGTGGCCGAGGGCTACTGGGTGTGGCGCGACGCCACCCCGGCGCTGCCCGGACTGCCGGGCATCCCGATCAGCAACTACCTGGGCTGGCTGCTCTTCGCCGTGCTGCTGATGAGCGCGCTGCGCCCGCTGGCCGGGCCCGCCGTCGCGGTCACCGACTCCCGCGACGACCCGATGTTCGCGCTCTACCTGTGGACGTACTTCTCCAGCGTGCTCGCGCACGCCGTCTTCCTCCGGCTGCCCGCCTCGGCGATCTGGGGCGCGGTCGGCATGGCGGTCGTGGCGGTGCCGCTGGCGGTGACCCTGCTGCGCGCCCGCCGACGGCCCGTCGACCGGCCGGCACCGCAGCGCACCGGCGTCGACACCCCGGCATGAGCGGGCGCGGGCCGGCGGGGGGTCGGCGGTGACCGTGGTCGCGCTCGTGCTGGCCGTCGCGGTGACCGCGCTGACCGGGCACACCTGGGTCAACGCCGGGTACTGGCTGCGCCGGCCCGTCGACGGGCCGGTCGAGGTCGGCGAGACCGTGGCGGTGCTGCTGCCGCTGCGCGACGAGGCCGACCGGGTCACCCCGTGCCTGCGCGCGCTGCTCGCCCAGCAGGGGGTGCCCGGCTTACGGATCGAGGTGCTCGACGACGGCTCGACCGACGGCACCGCCGAGGTGGTCCGCGCGGTGGTCGGCGACGACCCCCGGGTCACCCTGCGCACCGGGGTCGCCCCGCCACCGGGCTGGCTGGGCAAGCCGTACGCCTGCCACCAGCTCGCCGGGCACACCGACCCGGCCGCCACCGTGCTCGCCTTCGTCGACGCGGACGTGGTGCTCACCCCGTACGCGGTCGCGGCGGCGGTGACCGAGCTGCGCGCGGCACGGGCGACGCTGCTGTCGGCGTACCCGAGGATTCTGGTGCGGACGGTGGGTGACCGGTTGGTGCAGCCGCTGTTGCAGTGGTTGTGGTTGACCTTCCTGCCGCTGCGCGCGATGGAACGCTCGGCGCGACCGTCGCTGGCCGCGGCCGGTGGGCAGTTCCTGCTGGTGGACCGGGCCGGCTACGACCGGGCCGGCGGGCACGCCGCCGTCGCCGACCGGGTGCTGGAGGACATCGAGCTGGCGCGGGCGGTGAAGCGCTCCGGCGGGCGGATCGCGCTGGCCGACGGCTCCCGGCTGGCCGCCTGCCGGATGTACGAGACCTGGCCCCAACTGCGCGACGGCTACACCAAGTCGCTCTGGGCCACCTTCGGCCACCCGGGGGCCGCCACGGCCGTGGTCGCCGCGCTGCTCCTGCTCTACACCGCGCCGCCGCTGCTGGCGGTGGCGGCGCTGGCGGCGGGTTCGGCACCGGTCGCCGGCCTGGCCCTGCTCGGGTACGCGGCGGGAGTCGCCGGCCGGGTGCGCAGCGCCCACGCCACCGGCGGCCGGGCCTGGCCCGACGCGCTGGCCCACCCCGTGTCGGTCGTGGTGCTCGGTTGGCTGACGCTGCGGTCGTACCATCTGCGGAAGCGGCGTCGCCTGTCCTGGCGGGGCCGTCCGGTCAGCTAGGAGGACGCGGCTATGGCGCGGATCGTGGTCATCGGCGCCGGCGTGGGCGGGCTGGCCACCGCCGCCCGGCTCGCCGTCAGCGGGCACGAGGTGACCGTCTTCGAACGGTCCGACACCGTCGGCGGCAAACTCGGCCGGTACGTCCACGACACCCCGGCGGGCAGCTTCCACTTCGACACCGGGCCGAGCCTGCTCACCCTGCCGCAGGTCTTCCACGAACTGTTCGAGGCGACCGGCGCGAAACTCGACGAGTACCTCGACCTGGTCCCGTTGGACCCGATCGTGCGGCACGTCTTCCCCGGCGGTGGACCCGCCCTCGACTCGTGCGCCGACCCGGACGAGTTCGCCGCCCGGATCGGCGTCACCCTGGGCGACCGGGCCGCCGCCGACTGGCGGCGGTTGTGGCGACGGGCCGCCCGGGTCTGGACCGCGTCGCACCGCGACATCCTGCGGCGTACCGTCGACTCGCCCCGCGACCTGGCCGCGCTGGCCTGGCGGTTGGGCGACCTGGCCGCCATCGGGCCCGGTCGCACCCTGCGCGGACTGGGCCGCAGCCACCTGTCCGACCCCCGGCTGCGGATGCTGCTCGACCGGTACGCCACCTACACCGGCGCGGACCCGCGCCGCGCCCCGGCCGCGCTGGTCGCCGTCCCCTACGCCGAGCTGACCTTCGGTGGCTGGTATCTGCGCGGCGGGCTGGGCACCCTGGCCGACGCGCTGCTGTCGCGCTGCCTGGACCTGGGCGTGACGGTGCGCACCGGGGAGACGGTCACCCGGATCGACGCCGCCGGTGGCCGGGTGCACGGGGTACGCCTCGCCGGGGTCCACGCGCCCGTCCCCGCCGACGTGGTGGTCGCGAACGCCGACGCGCTCACCGTCTACCGGGACCTGCTGCCGCACCCGGGCCGGCTGGCCGCGCTGACCCACCGCAGCCTGGCCGGTTTCGTGCTGCTGCTCGGGGTCCGCGGCGACTCCGGGCTGGCCCACCACAATGTCTTCTTCCCCGGCGACTACGACGCCGAGTTCGACGCCGTCTTCGGTGACCCCGGCCGGGGGGTCCGGGCCCGGCCGGCGACCGACCCGACGGTCTTCGTCACCGTCGCCGACGACCCGACCGCCCGCCCGGCCGGGCACGAGGCGTGGTTCGTGCTGGTCAACGCCGCCCGCCACGGCACCGCCCCGGACGCCGTCGACTGGCGTCGGCCGGGGCTCGCCGACGTGTACGCCGATCGGATCCTCGACGTGCTCGCCGAGCGGGGGGTCGACGTCCGGGACCGGCTGGTGTTCCGCGAGACCCGTACCCCCGCCGACCTGGACGCCGCGACCGCCGCACCCGGCGGGTCGATCTACGGCACGGCCGGTGGGCTGCTCCGCCCCGCCAACCGGGGTCCGGTGCACGGGTTGTGGCTGGTGGGTGGCTCCAGCCACCCCGGCGGCGGCCTGCCCATGGTCACCCTGTCCGCCCAGATCGTCGCCGACGAGATCGGCCCCGCCTGGTGACGCCCCGGCCCGCAGCCCCACCGGGGCTGCGGGCCGGGGCACGGCACTACGGGGCGGGCACGGCACTACGGGGCGGGCACGGCACTACGGGGCGGGCACGGCACTACGGGGCGGGCACGGCACTACGGGGCGGGCACGGCACTACGGGGCGGGCACGGCACTACGGGGCGGGCACGGCACTACGGGGCGGGCACGGCACTACGGGGCGGGCACGGCACTACGGGGGCGGGCACGGCGCTACGGGGGCGAAAGAGGGGTATCCGACGCGGGGGATACCGCTACCTGGCCGATCTTGAGTCGATCATCGCCGGCCGCGCCGCCGACCGGGCGGCAGCGGGCAGACCGTCAGCCGGCGTCGACGAGGGCGCGGCGGACGGTGGAGAGGAGCTGGCCCAGGCCGAAGCCGGCCAGCAGCACCCAGACGGCGGTGGCCATGGTGATGGTGCCGGCGGCCAGGTCGAGGTCGATCAGCCCGGTCAGCCCGGCCAGCAGCAGCCCGACCAGGGCGACGCAGACCCGGGTGGGCCGCTCCCCCACGGTGACCGCGCCGATCTCCCGCATCCCGGCGGCGACCGCGCGGGCCCGGACGTACTCGTGCAGCCAGGACAGCGCGCCGGCCGCGACCACCAGCGCACCGGGCGCTCCGACCAGCCAGAACGCCGCCAGCCAGGCGATCTCACCGAGCCGGTCGGCGACCGAGTCGTAGACGTAGCCGAGCCGGGTGGTCCGGCCGGTGGCGACCGCGACCGCCCCGTCGACGCTGTCGGCGACCGAGGCCAACAGCACGAACAGCGCGCCGACGATCGGCCCCTGGACCGACCGGACGCTGAACAGCGGCACGCACAGGCAGAGCAGCACCCCGGCGACGGTCACCGCGGTCGGGGTCACCCGCAGCCGGCCCAGCACATAACCGACGTGGTACGCGAAGCGCAGCCAGGCCCGGACCACCGGCGCCGCGACCCGGGGGTCGAAGCCGCCGTGCAACCGCGCCCACGCGGTCGCGTACTCGTCCCATTTCAGCTGTGTGCCCACCATCGGTCAACCGTCGCGGCGCGGTCGAGGTGTCGGGGTCGACGCGTTCACACCCGGGCGTCGGCCCGCAGGCTGCGCCACACCTCCCGGGTCGCGGGCGAACGGTTGAGGGTGATGAAGTGGATGCCGGGCACCCCCTCGTCGAGCAGCCGGGCACACATCTGGCTGGCCTGGTCGATGCCGAGCCGACGGACCGCCTCCGGGTCGTCGGCGACCCGGGCGAATCGCTCGGCCAGCGCGGGCGGGAAGGGCGCGCCGGACAACTGCACCGAGCGTTCGATGGTGCCGATCTGGGTCACCGGCATCACCCCGGCCAGGATCGGCGTGTCACAGCCGGCCGCCGCCACCCGGTCGCGCAGCCGCAGGTAGTCGTCGGCGTCGAAGAACATCTGGGTGATGGCGAACTCCGCGCCGGCCCGACACTTGCGGACGAAGTGCGCGGTGTCGCTGTCCACGTCGACCGAGCGGGGATGCTTGTACGGGAATGCGGCCACCCCGACGCTGAAGTCACCGGCCTCGCGCACCAGCCGGACCAGGTCCTCGGCGTAGTCGACGCCCTCCGGATGACGGATCCACTCGCCGCCCGGGTCGCCGGGCGGGTCACCGCGTACGGCGAGCACGTTGCGGACGCCGACGCCGGCCAGCCGCCCGATCACGTTGCGCAACTCGGCGACGGAGTGGTTGACGGCGGTCAGGTGCGCCATCGGCAGGAGCGTGGTCTCGGTGGCGATCCGTTCGGTCACCGCGACGGTGGTGTCCCGGGTCGAGCCGCCGGCCCCGTAGGTGATCGACACGAACGACGGGCGCAACGACTCCAGCTCGCGGATGGCCTGCCAGAGCAGCCGCTCACCCTGTGCCGTCTTGGGCGGGAAGAACTCGAACGAGAACGTCGGCTGGCGGGCGCGGATCAGCTCCCCGATCGCCGGCTGGGGATTGGGAAGGACGGAGGGAAGACCGAGCGCCACGAGACGACTCTAGCGGGCGTCGCCGCCCGACCCCACGCACTTCCCACCAGAGCATCGACATCCACCGAAACCCGGCCGACCAGCCCCACGGCAAACGTCGTACCCCGGGGGTAGAACGAACGGGCGCGGGTGGCGTCGGTCGGGGCCGATGCCCGGGGTCACGCGCGGGGGTCGGCCGCAGTGACCGGCGGCACGTCGGCCGCCCTGCGGGGCGGGTGGGCGGAGCCGCGTCGACATCCCGCCGGAGGACCGATGGCCCCGTCCGACCCGAGCCTGCTCGGGCCGCTGATCAGGCAACTGCGGCTGGCCCGTGGGTGGAGCCAGCAGCGGCTCGCCGACAAACTGTGCGCTGCCGCCGGCACACCCACGCTGACCCGGCACGAGGTGTCCCGGTGGGAGCGGGCGGTACGGGTGCCGGGCGACCGCTGGCGGCGGCAGCTCGCCGTCGTCCTCGACGCGCCGATCGGGTCGCTGGCCGACCGGCCGACCCGTGTCCCACGGGCCGACCCGACCCGACGGACCGACCCCACCCGACGGGCCGACGCGACCCGACGAGCCGCCCAGAAGCCGACCCGGGCCAGCAACGCCGCACCGGACCGATGGGTCGAGCCGGGTCCGGGCAGGCCGACACCGGAGCGACGCCGGACCGGGCCGGTGTCGGGCAACGGGCCGGTGTCGGGCAACGGGCCGGTGTCGGGCAACGGGCCGGTGTCGGGCAACGGGCCGTCCCGTCCGGCGGGACGGCCCGGCCGCCCGGTCGGGCGAGGTCGGGGCGGCGACCGGGATGACGCGCCGAGCCGCTGGTGAGGCGGCGGCGGTGGCGACCGGCTAGCGTCGTGGCGTGACCCACGCTGCTCCCGTCTCCCCTGTCGACCGTGCCGGCCTGCGGCAGCGCGTCGACAAGGCGCTGACCGAGTTCCTGTTCGGCCGGCGCAGCTGGATGGCCGGCATCGACGACGCTCTGACACCGGTCGCCGAGGCGATCGAGGGGTTCGTGCTCGGTGGCGGCAAGCGGCTGCGCCCGGCCTTCGCGTACTGGGGATTCCGGGGCGCCGGAGGGGTGGACGCCGACCAGGTGGTGACCGCCTTGGCGGCACTGGAGTTCTTCCAGGCCAGCGCGCTGATCCACGACGACCTGATGGACCGGTCGGACACCCGGCGCGGTGAGCCGGCGGTGCATCGACGGTTCGCCACCCGACACCGGGCGTCCGGTTGGCACGGTGATCCGGACGGCTTCGGCGACGCGGCGGCGATCCTGCTCGGTGACCTCTGCCTGGTCTGGTCCGACGAGCTGCTGCACTCCGCCGGGCTCGACCCGCACACGGTGGCCCGGGCCCGGCCGGTCTTCGACGAGATGCGCGGCGAGGTCACCGTCGGGCAGTACCTCGACGTGCTGACCCAGGCCACCGGGGAGGTCTCGCTGGAACGGGCCGGCAAGGTGGCCCGGTACAAGTCGGCCAAGTACACCGTCGAGCGGCCGTTGCTGCTCGGTGGCGCGCTCGCCGACGCGTCGGCCGACGTGTGCACCGCCTACTCGGCGTACGGGTTGCCGCTCGGTGAGGCGTTCCAGCTCCGCGACGACGTGCTGGGGGTGTTCGGCGACCCGGCGCAGACCGGTAAGCCGGCCGGGGACGACCTGCGCGAGGGCAAACGCACCTACCTGGTGGCGGCGGCGGCGGAGGCCGCTGACGAGGCCGGCCGGGACCTGCTGCTCGGCCGGCTCGGCGATCCGGACCTGGACGAGGACGGGGTGGCCCGGCTCCGCGAGCTGATCAGCGGCACCGGCGCGTTGGCCCGGACCGAGCAGCGCATCGTCACCCTGACCGACACCGCCCTGGCCGCCCTGGCCGGCGTCGACCTCGACACCGAGGCCCGCCAGGCCCTGGTGGACCTGGCCATCGCCGCCACCCGCCGCGCCGACTGACCCCTCCCCACGCTGAACGCGCCACCCCGCACCGAACCACCCCGCGCCGGATCGCGTTGATCAAGAGGTTTCGGTCACGAATGCCTCAGCAGATGACCCAAACCTCTTGATCAACTGACCCAAATCTCTTGATCAACGTGGGGAGAGGGGAGAAGCGGGGTCAGAAGCCGAGGGCTTGGGCGCGGCGTTTCACCTCGCGGGCGTGGTCGCCGCCGAGGGTGACCGCGCCCGTGCCACCGGAGAGGGTGTCGTCGGGCTCGTAGAGCCAGCGCAGCACGGCCTCGTCGTCGTAGCCGGCGTCGGCGAGCAGGTTGAGCACACCGGGCAGGTGCTTGAGCACCGTCGCGTTGGCCACCAGATCGGCCGGGATCCGGCGGATGCCGTCCCGCCGGACGGCGATCAGCTCGCGGTCCCGGATCATCTGGTGGACCTTGCTGATCGACAGGTCGAGCCGCTCGGCCACGTCGGGGAGGCTCAGCCAGTCGGCCGGGTCGCGGGGGCCGCCGAGGTCGCTTCCGGTGGACTGGTCGGCGGGTACGGAATCGGTCACCGGACCACCCTGCCACGTCGCCCCGCCGCACGTGCAGCGGCACCCCGTCGCGCCTGGGTGAGCGCGGCGGGACGGACCGGTGCGGACCCCGGCTGTAGCATCCTGTTCAACCTTCACCCTCAGGACACATAGACTCCCTGCCGATGGACATTCAGGTCGCCGACACGTTGCTGGGCTCGCTGCTCGACGGGCGCTACCGCATCCGCGGTCGCGTGGCCCGTGGTGGCATGGCGACCGTGTACACCGCCACCGACGAGCGCCTGGAGCGTACCGTCGCGGTGAAGATCATTCACCCGTCCCAGGCCGCCGAGGCGCGATCCCGGCTGGCGGGCTTTCCGGACCGGTTCACCGACGAGGCCAAGGCCATCGCCCGGCTGACCCACCCCAACGTGGTCGCCGTCTATGACCAGGGCACCCACCAGGGGCTGCCCTACCTGGTGATGGAGTACGTCCGGGGTCGCACCCTGCGCGAGGTGCTCGCCGAACGCCACCGGCTCAACCCCGACGAGGCGCTGGCGATCATGGAGCAGATGCTCGCCGCGATCGCCGCCGCGCACCGGGCCGGGCTGGTCCACCGTGACGTCAAGCCGGAGAACGTGCTGGTCGCCGAGGCACCCACCGGCGGGGTCGCCAACCTGGTCGACAGCGTGGTCAAGGTCGCCGACTTCGGCCTGGCCCGCGCCGTGGAGGCCAGCGCCGAGGAGGGCGACGGCAACCAGCTGATGGCAACCGTCGCGTACGTGGCACCGGAGCTGGTCACCGACGGGCGGGCCGACACCCGTACCGACGTCTACTCGGCCGGCATCGTGCTGTTCGAGATGCTCACCGGCCGGGTGCCGTACGACGGGGACCGCCCGGTCGACGTGGCCTGGCAGCACGTCGACCGGGACGTCCCGGCCCCGTCGATCCTGGTGCCGGGGCTGCCCCGGGTGCTCGACGAGCTGGTCGCCCGGGCGACCCGACGGGACCCGGGTGCCCGCCCGGCCGACGCGGGCGCCCTGTTGGCCGAGGTGCAGGTGGCCCGGGACGACCTGGGCAACCCGAACGCGCACACCGCCGTGCTGGGCCGGGTGGCCGAGGATCTGCCGGCGGTGGCCCAGCCCACGATGGTGGTCGCGGCGGTCACCCCGGTGACCCGGCCGACCTGGGCCCGGCTGCCCGAGCCGGCCACCCCGCAGCAACGCCCGCACCGACGCCGGGCCACCGAGAGCACCGGCCTGGGGTCCCGCCTGGCGGAGCTGCGTACCCGGGTGATGGGCAGCCCGCGCGGCCGGCTGTCGGTGGCGGCGGCCGTGGTGGTGGTCGGCCTGCTCGCCGCGATGGGTGGCTGGTGGGTGGGGGTGGGCCGCTACACGGTCGCTCCACAACTGGTGAACCTCAGCCGGGCCGACGCGCAGGCCCAGGCGGACCGGGCGGGGTTCCGCCTCGCCTTCGCCGCGCCGCGCTACGACGAGAAGATCCCCCGCGACGGTGTCGTCGCCCAGGACCCCGGCTCGGCCGCCAAGATCCTCAAGGGCGGCACCATCACGTTGACCCTCTCCCTCGGCCCGGAGCGGTTCCCGCTGCCGGACGTGGTCGGCAAGGAGTTCGACCTGGCCGAGGCCGACCTGACCGGCGCGAAGCTGGTGGTCGCCAAGGGCAGTCCCCGCTATGACGACAACCTGCCGGCCGGGGTGGTGGTGGACACCAACCCCAAGGTGGGCACCGAGGTCAAACCGGGCACCAAGGTGACCGTCATCCTGAGCCGGGGCCGGGCCCCGATCACCGTGCCCGACCTGGTCGGCAAGAGCCTCAACGACGCCCGCAGCGCCCTGTCCCGGCTCGGGCTGGTGCCGGTCGAGACCTACAAGGACTCCGACAAGCCGCGCGACGAGGTGCTCGGGCAGAGCCCGGCCGACGGCGCGGGCGTGGAGAAGGGCACCAAGGTCAAGCTGGACGTCAGCAAGGGCCCGCCGCAGGTGACCGTCCCCCGGGTGGTCGACCTGCCCTGCCAACAGGCCAAACAGCAGCTGGAGGGGGCCGGGTTCACGGTGAGCGTCCAGTTCAACCCCAACGGCATCGTCCGGTTCCAGAACCCGGGTGAGAACTCCCAGGTGCCGCCGGGCACCCCGGTCACCCTGGGCTGCCTGTGAGCACCCGCCGACCGGTCGGCTCGCACACGCCCACCTCGGGCGGGTTGGCCAGGACGGCCCTGCCGTACGTGGACGCGGCCGGCTCCCAGGTGGTGCAGGTCTACGTCTCCAACTCGCGGGGTTGGGCGTTGCCGCCCGGCGACCCGGCCCAGGACGCGCTCTTCGCCGACGGCTGCGCCACCCGTGGCGTGCCGGTCTACATCCACGCGTCGCTGCTGGTGAACCTCGGTTCGCCCACCCCGGCGACGGTGGAGAAGTCGACGCAGACGCTGGCGCACGCGCTGCGCCGGGGGCGGGCGATCGGGGCCCGCGGCGTGGTGTTCCACGCCGGCAGCGCCGTCGACGCCGGTTACGCCGAGACCGCCCTGCGGCAGGTACGCGAGTCACTGCTGCCGCTGCTCGACGAGACCACGGCCAGCGGCGGTCCGCTGCTGCTGGTGGAGCCGAGCGCCGGTGGCGGCCGGTCGTTGGCCTCCCGGGTCGAGCACCTCGGCCCCTACCTGGACGCGGTCGACCGGCACCCGGGGCTGGGGGTCTGCTTCGACACCTGCCACGCCTGGGCGGCCGGGCACGACCTGGCCGCCGAGGGCGGCATGACGGCGACCCTGGACACCCTGGTCGCCACGGTCGGGGCGGACCGGCTGAAGCTGATCCACGCCAACGACTCCAAGGACCTGTGCGGCTCCACCCGGGACCGGCACGAGAACATCGGCAAGGGCAGCATCGGTGAGCCGGCCTTCGCCGAGTTGATGGCCCACCCGGCGACCGACGGCATCCCCGTCGTGGTGGAGACCCCGTCGGACAAACACGAGGGCCACGCCACCGACATAGCCACCCTCACCCGCCTCCACCCCTAACCCCACCCCCACCCCACCCGACGCCTCCGGTGATCAAGAGGTTTACGTCAACTTGATCTTCAGGCTGACGTAAACCTCTTGATCAACACCGGAAGGCGCGGGTGGTGCGGGGCGGCGTGAGGAGGGGAGGGGTGGGGTGGGGTTAGGGGGTTAGGAGGTGGGGGAGGATCTTGGTGGCGTGGTCGATGGCGGCGTCGTCGAGGTCGAGGTGGGTGACCAGGCGGGCGGTGCGGGGGCCGAGCACCGACAGCAGCACCCCTTCCGCGCGGGCGGCGGTCGCCAGGGCCCGCGCGTCGAGCCGGTGCCCGGTCAGGTCCAACGGGACGATGTTCGTGCGCACCGGCCCGGCGAGCACTCCGAACGGGGCGACCGCCTCGGCGAGCCGGGCCGCGCGGGCGTGGTCGTCGGCGAGCCGGCCGAGGTGGTGGGCCAGGGCGTACCGGCCGGCGGCGGCGAGCACCCCGACCTGCCGCATCCCGCCACCCATCCGCTTGCGCAGGAACCGGGCCCGGGTGATCTGCGCGGCGTTGCCGATGACCAGTGAGCCGACCGGTGCGCCGAGACCCTTGGAGAGGCAGACCGACAGGGTGTCGAAGAGCGCGCCGTACTCGTGCAACGGCACCCCGTCGGCGACATGCGCGTGCCAGATCCGGGCACCGTCGCAGTGCAGGGCGAGGCCGGCGGTGTCGGCGACCCGGCGCAACTCCCGCAGGGTCGCCAGCGGGATCACCCCGCCACCACCCCGGTTGTGGGTCTGCTCCACGGCGATGGCCCGGGTCGGCACCGCGAAGTAGCCGTCCGGCCGGATCATCGCCTCCACCACGCCCGGGTCGAGGTCCGCGCCGAGGGCCGGCCAGGTCCGCGTGGAGATCGCGCCGTACGCCGCCGCCGCACCGACCTCGTACGTGACCACGTGCGCGTCGGCGTCGCAGAGCAACTCGTCGCCCGGTGGGACGACCAGTTGCAGGGCGATCTGGTTGGCCATCGAGCCGGTCGGGGCGAAGAGCGCCGCCTCGTGCCCGAAGAGCGCGGCGACCTCGGCCTCCAGCGCGTTGACCGTCGGGTCCTCGCCGTAGACGTCGTCGCCGACCTCGGCGGCGGCCATCGCCTCCCGCATCCCGGCGGTGGGCCGGCTCACCGTGTCGGAGCGCAGGTCCACCACCGGGCCCGGGTCGCCGGGGTGCCCCTCCGCCCGCCGGCCGGCACCCCTGGCGCCCCGTCCGTCCGTCGTGCCCGTCGTGTCCCGTCCGTCCGTCCGGTCACCGGCCAGGCCGGTCGGCTGGTCAGCCACGGAGCATCTCTGCCACCAGGAAGGCCAGCTCCAGTGACTGCTGCGTGTTCAGGCGCGGGTCGCAGGCGGTCTCGTACCGGCCGGGCAGGTCGAGGTCCTCGATGCCCTGGGCACCGCCGAGGCACTCGGTGACGTCCTCACCGGTCAGCTCGACGTGGATGCCGCCGGGGTGGGTCTCCAGCCCCCGGTGCACCTCGAAGTAGCCGAGCACCTCGTCGACGATCCGGTCGAAGTGCCGGGTCTTGTAGCCGTTGGAGGACTCGTGGGTGTTGCCGTGCATCGGGTCGCACTGCCACACCACCTTGGCCCCGGCGGCGGTGACCTTGGCGACGATCGGCGGCAGGGCGTCGCGGACCTTGTGGTTGCCCATCCGGCTGATCAGGGTGAGCCGGCCCGGGATGTTCTCCGGGTTGAGCTTCTCGCACAGCTCGATCGCCTCGTCCGGGCTGGTGGTCGGGCCGAGCTTCACGCCGATCGGGTTGGCGATGCGGGAGATGTAGTCGATGTGCGCGCCGTCGAGCTGCCGGGTCCGCTCGCCGACCCAGAGGAAGTGCCCGGACAGCCCGTACGCCCGGCGGTCGGAGACCCGGGTGAGCGCCCGGTCGTACTCCAGGGCCAGCGCCTCGTGGGAGCAGTAGAGGGTGACGGTACGCAGCGCGTCGTCCTCGGTCATCCCGCAGGCCCGGATGAACGCGATGGCCCGGTCGATCTCCCGGGCGATCGCCTCGTAGCGCTCCCCCGCCGCGGAGTTCTTCACGAAGCCCTTGTTCCAGTCGTGCACCGCGTGCAGGTCGGCCAGCCCACCCGCCAGGTAGGCGCGGAGCATGTTCATCGCGGCGGCCGAGTTCGCGTACGCCCGGATCATGCGCTGCGGGTCGGCGACCCGGGCGGCCGGGTCGGCCTCCAGCGCGTTGATCATGTCGCCCCGGTAGGCGGGCAGGCCCCGGGCGTCGGTCGGCAGCGACCGGGGCTTGGTGTACTGGCCGGCGACCCGGGCCACCTTCACCACCGGCAGGGACGCGCCGTAGGTGAGCACGATCGCCATCTGGAGCAGGGTGCGGGCGTTGGCCAGCAGGTGGCTCTCGGTGTTGTCGGCGAAGGTCTCGGCGCAGTCACCCCCCTGGAGCAGGAACGCCTTGCCCTCGCAGACCAGGGCGAGCTTGCGTCGGAGCTGGTCGACCTCGTAGGGGGCGACCACCGACGGCACGGTGTCGAGCACCTTGCACACCTCGGCGACCTGGGCCGGGTCGGACCACGGCGGGATCTGCTGACGGGGCAGGTCACGCCACCGGTCGAGGCCGAGAGCGGCGTCCTCGGCCGAGTCGACGGTGGGGCGGCTGGTCTGCAGCCCGGGGCTGCTCACGGCGGGGTAGCTCAGCTGATGCCACTCATGGCGCATGGGAGAAAGCGTACGGCGACGGTCCGGACGCTGCGGCCCCGAGGGGCGGGGTTCCGGTAGTTGGGAGTCAGGGGGTGACCGACGGCGCGGGGGTGTGTCCGCCGGGCTCCTCGCCCGCGATGCACCAGTCCGCGCCGTCCCTGGTGACGGTGAACAGCAGCGACCGGGTGGCCTTCTTCGTCCCCACCGAAACGGTCACCGTGGTGCTGACCTCCTGACCCTTGGCACCGGTCCGGATGTCGGTGATCGTCGCGGCGGGCACCTTGAAATGGTCGGCGAAATCACCGTTCGGCCCGGTCGCGGCGGCGTCGAAGCCCGCCTGCATCGTCGCGCAGAGCTGGTGGCGACCGGCGGCCGGGTCCTTGGCCGCCATCGCGTCGAGGTACGCCTGGACCCGCTCGCGGGCCTTGGTGGACGCCTCCTGGACGGGGACCCGGGTGGGCCCGCCGTCGGCCTTGTCGTCCCCACCGAGACCGCAGCCGAGCAGGGTGAACGGCAGCAGTGCCAGCGGTACGACGCCGGCGGTGCGGAGCCTGCGGCCCATGCGTCCTCCCCGGGTGCGGATGTCGATGGTGCGGATGTCGGCCGGATGCCGACCGGCGAGTCTGCCACACCGCACCCCTCGGGTGGCAACCCGTCACGGCCGTGCCGCCCCGACCGGCCGGTGTTTCGCCCGGCGGGACCGCCGTTGACCGGGCCGGACAGCCGGGCGGGGAGGGACCTGACCGGTCCCTCCCCGCGCGGGTGGTGTGTCGTGGCGCTCGGCTCAGCCGAGGCCGCCCTTGATGGCGCCGATCAGCTCGCCGTTGCCGGTGTCACCGGAGAGTTCCCAGAAGAACGCGCCGCCGAGACCCTGGTTCTTGGCGTAGGTCATCTTCCCGCCGATGGTGGCCGGCGTGTCGTAGCTCCACCAGTTGCTGCCGCACTTGGCGTACGCCGTCCCGGCGATCGTGCCGGTGGCCGGGCAGGTGTTCTTGAGGACCTTGTAGTCCTCGATGCCCGCCTCGTAGGTGCCGGGGGCGGCGCCGGTGGCGCTGCCCCCCGGGGCGGCCTGGGTCACCCCGGTCCAGCCCCGACCGTAGAAGCCGACGCCGAGCAGCAGTTTGTTGGCCGGGACCCCCTTGGACTTGAGCTTCTGGATCGCCGCGTCGGAGTGGAAGCCCTGCTGCGGAATCCCGGTGTAGGAGGTGAGCGGCGAGTGCGGGGCGGTGGGGCCCTGCGCGTTGAACGCGCCGAAGTAGTCGTAGGTCATCGGCATCAACCAGTTGAGGTTGCCCACCGCACCGGCGTAGTCGGTGGCGTCGATCTTGCCACCGTTGCTGCCGTCGGCGGTGATCGCGGCGGTGACCAGGGCAGACGAGCCGAACTTGGAACGCAGCGCGCCGATCACGCTCTTGAAGGCGTTCGGGCCGCTGGTGTCACAGGTCAGGCCGCAGGCGTTGGGGTACTCCCAGTCGACGTCGATGCCGTCGAAGACGTCCGCCCAGCGGGGGTCCTCGACCAGGCTGTAGCAGCTGTCGGCGAACGCGGCCGGGTTCTGCGCGGCCTGGGTGAAGCCGCCCGACCAGGTCCAACCGCCGAAGGACCAGATCACCTTCAGGTGCGGGTACATCTTCTTGAGCTTGCGCAGCTGGTTGAAGCTGCCGCGCAGCGGCTGGTCCCAGGTGTCGGCGACGCCGTCCACGCTGTCCGCCGCGGTGTACGCCTTGTCGTAGTCGGCGTAGCTGTCCCCGATCGTGCACCGGCCGCCGGTGGTGTTGCCGAAGGCGTACAGGATGTGGGTGAGCTTGGCGGCGGAGCCGCTGGTGGCGATGTTCTTGACGTGGTAGTTGCGGCCGTAGACGCCCCACTCGGCGAAGTAGCCGACGACCTTCTTGTCCCCGCTGGGCGGGGCGGTCGTGGGCGGCGGGGTCGTCGGCGGGGCGGTCGTGGGCGGGGCCGTGGTGGGCGGCGGGGTGGTCGGCGGCTTCGTGGTGGGCGGGGTGCCCCCGCCGCACGACGCGCCGTTGATCGTGCAGTTCAGCGGCGCCTTGTACGGCCCGGTGCCGTTGTAGCCCCAGCTGAAGCTGGCCCCCGGGCCGAGCGGCCCGGCCCAGCTCTTCTTCACCGCCACGTAGTGGTTGCCGCTGCTGGTGACGTCGGCGTCCCAGAAGCTGCTGATGGTGGTGCCGGACGGCAGGTCGAACTCGATGCGCCAGGTGCTGATGCTGGCGCTGGAGCCGTTGGCGACGGTGACCCGGCCCTCGTGGCCGGTCCCCCAGTCCTGGGCCGAGGCGAATGTCGCGGTGACGCTTCCGGCGCCGAACGCCGAGGTCACCGGTACCGCCGCCACGGTCAGCGCCACGACGGCGCCGGCCCAGAGGGCGCGGCGGAGCGATCTCTTCATGAGGCGCCTCCTCAAACAGTTAGGAAACTTTCCAAATCGATGGGGAGACGCTACTCACACCGTCATCACTTCGTCAAGATGCGCATCCGTCGATTCATCACCCGGGGACCGCGAGGCGTCCGCCGCCGGGACGGTGAGGCGTCCGCCGCCCGGGGCCGGCGTCGCCGCGTAGCCTCACGACATGACCGTCTTCGACATCGAGATCGACGCGCTGACCGGCGGATCCGCCGACCTGACCGGCTACCGGGGCCGGGCGCTGCTGGTGGTGAACGTGGCCTCCCGCTGCGGCCTCACCCCGCAGTACGCCGGCCTCCAGGAGCTGGCCACCGGGTACGCCGACCGGGGCCTGGTGGTGCTCGGCGTGCCGTGCAACCAGTTCGCCGGCCAGGAGCCCGGCACGGCCACCGAGATCGACGAGTTCTGCCAGGTCAACTATGGCGTCACCTTCCCGCTGACCGAGAAGGTCGACGTGAACGGCCCGGCCCGGCACCCGCTCTACGCGGCGCTGGTCGACACCCCCGACGCCGAGGGACACACCGGGGACGTCCGGTGGAACTTCGAGAAGTTCCTGGTCGCTCCGGACGGCACGGTCGCCGCCCGGTTCGCCCCCACGGTCACCCCGGACTCCGCCGAGCTGCGCGCCGCGATCGACAAGGTCCTCCCCCACTGACCAGCCGCACGTCCGCACGGTCCCGGCATCCTTCGTGACCGGGTACGCCACGCCGCCGCCCACCCGCCGGGACGGACCGCCGCCACCCGGGATTGGACCGCCGTCGCTCCGGCACGGACCGCCGCCACCCGGGGGACGGACCGCTGCCACCCGCCGGGACAGATACGGAAGGGCCCGGGACGGCGTACCGTCCCGGGCCCCGTGGTCAGCTCAGGCGCACCGCTGCCCGTTGAGGGTGAAGGCGGCCGGCACCGGGTTGGACCCGGTCCAGGTGCCGTTGAAGCCGATGGCGGCGGAGGCTCCGGGCGCGAGCCTGCCGTTCCAGCTCAGGCTCTCGGCGGTCACCGAGGCCCCGGTCTGCTTCCAGGTCGCCGACCAGCCGTGCCCGACCTGCTGCCCGGCGGCCGGGAAGTCGAAGTCGAGCTGCCATCCGTCGAGCGCCGCAGCGCCGGTGTTGGCGATCGTCAGCTGGCCGGTGAACCCGCCGGGCCAGCTGCTCAGCACCGCGTAGCTGACCTGGCAGCCGCCGGTCGGGGTGGACACCGGGGCGGTCCGCACGGTCAGCCCGGGTGAGGCTGCCGAGACGTTGCCCGCCGCGTCCCGCGCGGTCACCACGAAGGTGTACGCGGTGTCCGCGGTCAGCCCGGTCGCGGTGAACGAGGTGCCGGTGGCGCTCCCCAGCTTCTCCGTGCCGGTGCCCTCGACCCGGTGCACGTCGTAGCCGGTGACGCCGACCCGGTCGGTGGCCGGTGCCCAGCTCAGCGCCACACTGTCGGTGGTGACGGCACCGGCGACGGGCCGACCGGGCGCGGTGGGCGCCTCGGTGTCGGCGTCGTCACCGCCCGGCAGCACCAGGTGGGTGATGGAGTTGGCCGGGAAGGTGGCGGTGAAACCGGTCGCGCCGACCGGCTGGTCGGCCGCCCGGACGACACCGGCGAGGTTCGCCCCGCTGTACCGGTAGACCTCGGCGGTGCCGGCCCCGACGCCGGTCAGGGCGACCGGGGCGGTCAGCTCGTCGCCGGACTTGTTCACCACGACCAGGGTGAGCGCCTTGTCGGCGGACCGCTCGGCCGCGTAGACCGCGAGCTTGTCCTGATCGGCGCTGGTGGCCCGGACCGACGTCTCGCCGAAGGCGCCGCCGTCGCCGTCGTAGTTGCGGAAGATCCGGAAGGCGTGCGCCACCGGCTGGTCGGTCGTCGGCGCGGTCCACAGGTTGGCCATGTCCAGGCCCTCGCGGCCGAAGATGCCGAGCAGGTCGGCCTGGGCGAGCGCACCGTTGATGTCCCCGTACGCGCCCCAGCTGTACTCGGTCATCGCGACCTTGGTGCCCGGGTAGTGCAGGTCCACCAGGTCCCGCATCCGGGGGATGAACCGGACCGGCTGGTTGATCCAGCTCTCGTCGACGTACGTGGGGTCCCAGAGCTGGCGGGTGGAGCGCAGCCGCAGGGCCTTGGTCGTGTCGTTGCCGGGCTCCTGGCTGAACACCCCGGACTGCTGCGGGTACAGGTGGATGTCGAAGTAGTCGAGCAGCCGGGTGCCGTGCTGCTGCTCGTAGGCGCGCATCTGGTCCAGGTACCAGGGGCCGAGGTCCTGACCCCCGTGCGCGGCCTTGTCCGGCGGGTTCGACCAGCAACCGGTACGGCTACAGGTGTCCTGGTCGAGCCCGGAGTAGGTGATCGAGTTCAGCCCCCAGCCGACCGGCCCGAGGACCTTCGCGCCCGGGTCGGCGGCCTTCACCGCGGCGGCGTACTCGTAGGTCCGGTCGCGTAGTTCGTCGTAGCCGAGCCCGGCGGACCGGACGTCGCGGTGGGTGCTGTGCCACAGGTCGGGTTCGTTGTCCAGGTTGTAGAACCGGACCCCGCCGTCGCCGGCGGCACCGAACTCCGTCTTGAGGTGGGTGATCCAGTCGGTGACGTACTCGGGGCCGACCGCGACGCTGGTGTCCCGGGGGTCGTTGCCGGTGATGTTCGTGCCGTCGGGCTTCTTCCCGTTGCCGCAGTCCGGGGCCCACGGGTCGGTGGACTCCTGCGGGCCGTACTTGGCGACGCTGAACGCGCAGGCCCTGGCCCGTTCCTTCGCGATCCAGCCGAGCATCGGCAGGGTCAGCACGGTCTCGGCCCCGGTGGCCTTGTCCCCGGCGATGAACCGGTCGGACTCGGAGCCCTTCGGCAGGCTCTCCGGATCGGCGTTGTCGTTCGGGATGTTCTCGAAGTACCAGTCCGCCGCCCGGTTGGTGGTGTCGGCGCGGAAGTTGTAGCGGGTCGTGGCGTTGCCGCCGTAGCGGTTCACCGGCAGTCGGATGTCGCGGGCCAGCGCGGCGTCGGCGAAGTTCATCCCGTAGACGTACGGGCTGATCGGATGCCGGCCGGCGGTGGCGTCGACGGCCAGGGCGGGGCCGGTCGCGGCCCGGGCCGGTTGGGGCAGGGCCAGCCCGCCGAGGGCCACGGCAAGGGCCGCCGGGAGCAGTGCGGTAGTGATACGCACGAGCGTTCCTTCCTAAGGAATCGATGCTCGACGATGGGAGCGCAGGCCAAGGATCACGCTTTCCCTTGTCCCGAGTCAACCCGGGACCGCGCCCGCCGGTCCTCCGGCACCCCTGCGCACCCATCCGGCCGCCCACCACCGACCAGGCCGCGCCGACCACCCGGAGGGGTCGGCGCGGCCTGGCGCGCGGTGGCCCGCCCGGGCTCAGCCCGCGGCGGAGCGGAAGACCGGGTAGTAGCCGCCGGACTGGCCGGCCGCCGTCGGGTGGTAGGAGACGCCCAGGTTGACGAAGTTCAGCGCGTGCAGCCACTTCTCGCCGTAGCTGCACAGCTGGTGACCGACGAAGATGGACCGCACGTCGGCGAACGTGAAGCCGGCCGAGGTGGCGGCGGTACGGGTGATGTCGTCCACCAGGTTGATGCCCTCGTTGATCTTCGCGCGGGAGTTCGCGCTGAGCCCCACGCAGACCGTGCCGAGCTGGTAGAAGACCGGGTAACCGACCACCACCACCCGGGCCGACGGCGCGCGGGACCTGATCCCGTTGTAGACGGTCGCCAGCTTGGCGGGCAGTTCCGCGCGGGCCTTGTTCTCGGCGGCCTGCACGGCCGCGACGCACTGGGTCTCCCCCTGGAGCACGCAGGTCGACATGATCGACGTGAAGCCGACGTCGTTGCCGCCGATGGTGACGCTGACCAGCGTGGTGGTCGAGGTCAGCGCGGAGAGCTGACTGTTGACCACGTCGGTGGTCGTCGCCCCGGAGCAGGCCACCGACTTGTACGAGGCGGGCTTGACGTTCGTGTTGTACAGCGCCGGGTAGGCGTTGGTGCTGCGCTGGCAGGCACCGCTCTCGGAGGTGTAGCTGTCGGCGCCGACGCCCGAGGCGTACGAGTCACCGAGGGCCACGTACCGGTCGCTGGGTGCGGCCTGGACGGGCACCGCCGCGCCGAGGGTCACGCCGATGGATGCCGCGAGACTCACGGCGAGGGTCACGAGTCGGGATCTCCGCACGTCGCACTCCTGGGGGGTGGGGAAGTGGTGGTGGGAGATAGATACCACTCAATTGCATGTTTAGGGAAGGTCATCGATGGGTAACAGGGGTGACTAGGGGTTCATCCGCGCGTGACGTCGCCGTCGGACGGTCGACTCGGCGGACCGCTGTGGACGGTCGACATCCGCCGCATAACCCATCGACCAAGTCGGGAATACCCACCCGGCCGGGCCGGTTGGTCACCGGCATGACAACTGTGGGACTCATCGGCAGCGGCAACATCGGCAGCACCCTGGCCCGGCTGGCGGTCACCGCCGGCCACGACGTGGTGCTCAGCAACTCACGCGGCCCGGAGACGCTCAAGGACCTGGTCGACGAGCTGGGCATCCGGGCCCGGGCGACCACCCCGGCCGAGGCGGCGGCAGCGGGTGACCTGGTGGTGGTCACCATCCCGCTCCGGGCCTACCGGGAGGTGCCCGTCGCGCCGCTCGCCGGCAAGACCGTCATCGACACCAACAACTACTACCCGGAGCGCGACGACAGCTTCCCGGAGCTGGACGACGAGTCGACCACCACCAGCGAGCTGCTCCAGCGGCACCTGCCGCAGTCGCGGGTGGTCAAGGGCTTCAACAACATCTACTTCAAGCACCTGCTCGCCCTGGCCCGCCCGGCGGGGGCCGCCGACCGCACCTCGCTGCCGGTCGCCGGGGACGACGCCACGGCCAAGGCCGAGGTCACCGCGTTCATCGACTCCATCGGGTACGACACGGTCGACGTCGGGCCGCTCGCCGAGGGCTGGCGGTTCCAGCGGGACACCGCCGCGTACGGCGTCATCTACACGGCCGACCCGGCCGCCGGCTTCGAGCAGCCGGGACTGCCCACCGACGCGCAGCGGCTCCGGGACGCCCTGGCCGCCGCTCGCCGCTACGCCGACGCCTGACCGACGCCGCCACCGCCACGGGGGCGGGACCGTCGTCCCGCCCCCGACATGACCGCCCCGACGGGCCGCGCGCACTCTCGGCGGCGTCGCACCCCGCGCGGTCAGCGTCCGGCTTGCCACTCGTCGGCCAGCACCGCCCAGAGTTCCATGTCCACCCGGCCCGCGGGCCCCGGGGCGCCCTGCCGCAGGGTTCCCTCGTGCCGCATGCCGAGCCGCCGGGCCACCGCGATGCTGCGGACGTTACCGGCGCTGGTCCGCCACTCGACCCGGTGGATGCCGCGTTCCCGGATCGCCCAGTCCACGATCCGGGTCGCCGCGCGGGTCACCAGGCCCCGGCCCTCGGCGGCCGGCTCCAGCCAGCAACCCGCCTCGGCCACCCCGGTCGCCGTGCTGAACGACACGAACAGCACCCCGCCGACCAGGACGCCGTCGTGCCAGATTCCCCAGATGCCCCCGGCGTCGTCGGCCCACTTGTCGGCGGACCGACGCAGCACCCGGCGGGCCGACTCCAGGTCGGTGGCCACGAAGGACGCACCCACCCAGGGGGCGATGTGTTCCCGGGCCCGGTCCAGGTGGGTCAGGAACTCCTCCGCGTGCCACGGTGAGAGCGGACGCAGCTCGGCGTCCTCGGTCAGCGGTAACGCGAACATCCGTCAGTTCCTCCGGTGCGCGACGGGCAGGCTCAGCCGCAACGTGGGCCCGAAAGTGGGCCCGAAACCCAGCGACCGGTAGAGCGGTTCACCGTCGGGCGAAGCCCGCAGGTCGACCTTGCCGACCCCGCGCTGCCGGTACCAGTCGAGCAGCGCCTCCAGACAGGCCCGGGAGTAGCCGCGCCGACGGTGCACCGGCTCGGTGACCACGTTGAAGACGTATCCGGCCAGGCCGTCGGGGTTGCCGGGGCCGCCGAGACGCTGCTCGATGGTGCCGGTGGCACAGGCCGCCAGGACGCCCGGCCGGTCCGGGTCGTCCACGACGAAGACCGCCATCAGGTCGGCGGGCTCGGCCAACCGCCGGTGCAACACCTCCCGGGCCGCCTGCTGCCAGGGCCCCGGCGCGGGGGCCATCTGGTCGATGTCGGCCAGCATCACCCCGCGCAGGCGGACGATCTCACCGGCGTCGGCGACGACGGCCCGTCGAACGTTGATCACGAACGGACGGTACCGGATGCGCCGGGCGGACCGTGGACCCGAACCACGCTGATCGGAAACGGCGGGACACGACGGCCGGTCAACTTGCCATCGGGTCCCGCTCACGGGACGCTGGGGGCCGGGACCGACACCACCCTCGGAGGCGAGATGCCCCAGCTCCCCACCGCGCCACGCCGACTGCTCGCCGCCGCCGGCACGCTCCTGCTCGGCAGCGCGCTGGCCACCACCGGCGTCGCGCCGGCCAGTGCGGCGGCCGGCGACGTCGGCTACGTCCGGCTGGCCCACCTGTCCCCCGACACCCCCGCCGTGGACGTCTACCTCTCCGCCCCCGGCAACGACGCGCCGCAGGTCTTCCCCGCCGTCGGCTACGGCGTCGTCTCCCGCTACCTGCCCCTGGCCGTCGGCCGGTACGCGGTGGCGATGCGGCAGGCCGGCGCCCCGGCCAGCGAACCGCCGGTGCTCACCACCGAGGTGGCGGTCGACGCGGGCGAGGCGTACACGGTGGCCGGGGTGGGTCGCTATGCCGACCTCGGCCTGCGGGTGCTCACCGACGACCTGACCGCCCCGACGGCCGGCCAGGCGAAGGTACGGGTCGTCCATGCCTCCGTCCGCGCCCCGGTGGTCGACGTGAAAGCCGATGACGGCCCCACCATCGCCGACGCCGTCCGGTTCGCCACCACCACCAAATACCGGCAGGTCGAGCCGGGTCGCTGGCGGCTGCGCCTCGGCGGCGGCAACGGACCGACCGCCGATGCCGAGGTGACCCTCACCGGCGGTCGGGTCTACTCGCTGCTGGTGCTCGACGGCAAGCGGGGCGGGCTCACCACCGAGCTGCGCGAGGACGCCCGGGGTGGCGGGGTCGCCCCGGCCGGTGGCGTGCCGGCGGGCGCCGGTGGGCTCGCCGGGGGCGGGCTCGGGGCGTACCCGATGGCGGCCGGCGGGCTGCTCGCGGGGGCCGTGGTGGTGGGCACGACGGTGCTGGTGCGGCGTCGGCGGCGACCGGTCTGGTGACCGGGCCCGGCTTCGCGATCCGTCGGCACCGCGCCCGGACGCCCGCCGCCGCCCTGGTCGCGGCCGGTGCGGCGCTCTGCCTGGCCGCCGGCACCGGTGTCGGCCTGGCGGCCACCGACAGCGGCCCGACCACCGACTCCGCCCGGCCGGCCAGCGCGGCCGGCAGCTGGCAGCCCGGCTGCGTGGCCGGTTGCGGGGCCGGCACCCCCCGCGCCACCCCGACGCCCCCCACCCGGGTACGCGTGGCGCGGATCGGCGTCGACTCCGCGCTCACCGCGCTCGGGCTGGACCGGGCCGGCACCCTGGTCCCCCCGGCGGACTTCACCCGGGCGGGCTGGTACGGCGGCGGCCCCGCACCGGGTGACCCGGGACCGGCGGTGATCGCCGGGCACCTGGACTCGCGGCGCGGCCCGGCCGTCTTCGCCCGCCTCGGCGAACTACGGCCCGGCGACCGGATCGAGGTGTGGCGGGGCGACCGCCGGGTGAGGTTCCGGGTCACCGGCGCGCTGCGCACCCCCAAGGACGCCTTCCCCACCGCCACCGTGTACGGCCCGACGCCCGTCCCCGAGCTGCGCCTGATCACCTGCGGCGGCGACTTCGACCGACGCGTCGGCCACTACCGGGACAACGTGGTGGTCTTCGCCGTCACCGACCCGCCGGCCGACCCCCTCCCCCGCTCCGCCGCCGACTGACCCGGCCACGGCCGCCCCGGCGGCGGTGGCGCTCAGCCCGGTGGCGGTGGCGCTCAGCCCGGTGGCGGTGGCGCTCAGCCCGGCGGCCGGTTCGACGCCGGCGTCGGCCCCGCGCGGCGCACCGACGGCGGGGTCAGCGGACCGGACGACGGCCGGCGAAGCCGCACTCGACCCGGTGGTACCAGCGCACGTCGGAGTCGCCCTCCAGCCAGCACCAGAGCACCGCCCGACCCTCGCGCTCGCCGGGGAAGTCGAGCAGCACCGGGGCGATCCCCTTGACCTGGATGTCGTGCGAGTTCAAATCCTCCAGCACGCCGTGCAACCGGGCCTCCAGGGCCTTGACCTCGGCCCGGCCACCCAGCGCCGACATCCCGGGGCCGGCCAGGTCGGCCTGTAACTCGGCCAGGTCGGCCCGGATGCCGATCAGCTCGTCGATGCGGGGCTGCAGGGTGGCGACCAGGTACCGCGCCTGGGCGAGAGTGAACACCGGGCCAGTATGGGGCACTCACGTCCTGCGTACCGACCCGTCGCCGGCTTCAGTCGACTTCCGAGCCGGAGCTTTCCCGGGTGACCTCGTCAGCCAGGACCCGGATGTGAGCCAGGAGCGCCGATGGGTCGGCGGCCAGGTCGAGTGCGTGGCAGACGATCTCGACCCCGGCGTTGCGTACGACGTGCCGGGTCGGTGGGCGCGCACCGAGGGCGTAGACCAGGTGCCCGCGAGATAGCCGGTAGGCGACGCAGCAGGCGAGCATCTGGTAGACGTCAGGGCCAACGACCTTCGGCCAGTTGGAGAGAGACCCGGTGCGCGAACCGGATCGCCCGGCAACCGGCCAGGCCGCTCAGGACGTCATCCACACTGAGTTTCGGCCGTCCGCCTCTGCCGGTGGCCTCCGCCTGCTGTACGACGATGTCGGCGATTCGTTCCGGGTCGTCCTCCAGCAGCAGGCGGAGGAAGTCGTCCGGGTGCAACGCCTCGATGGCGTACGGCGCGAGCGCGTGGTCCGGGAAGTCACGGAGGTTGGCGGTGACGATCACCTCCGCGTCGGCGGCAACGGCAGCGGCGAGCACATGGTGGTCCTTGGGGTCGTTGGTCATCTCGGCGATGAGATGCTCATAGCCCGAGACCATCGCGGTGGGAAAGTGCTCTCGCATGACCTCGACCCTGCGTTCGGCCTTGGCACCGAGCACCGACGGCGGCAGGTTCCGGCGAACCTCGTCGAGGATCGCCCGCGTCCAGAGCGGGCGGTACAGGTCCTGCTCGGCGCAGCGCAGCAGGGTATCGGCGAGGACGCTGGGCACGAGGACGCAGGCGTCCAGCACGGCAACGGTCATCAGTGGGCGGTCACTCGTCCGGCTGGTCGCCCGACGGCCTGCGGCCGCGCCGGATCGCTTCGTCGTAGACGCCCATGTCGATCGCGTCCGTTGTCAGCTCGTCCAGGGCCTCACGGCGCGCTCTCGACCGGCGCTCCTTGTAGGCCAGCACATCGTGCAATGCGACCCGGCGGCTGGAGTTGGGGCGGGTGTAGGGCAGGACGCCCTCGGTCATCAGCTTGACCACCGTCGGGCGGGTCACGCCCAGGATCGCGGCGGCCTCCCCGGTCGACAGTTCGACATTCTCCGCCATCACCCGCACCGGCCGCCCACGACCGAGGATCGACACGACTTCGGCGAGTGCCTCGCCCACCACGGACGGCACGTCGACCGGTTCTCCGCCGTCGACGATCAGTTGCAGCCGCCGCCCCCGCAGCGACCGCCGGGCGAAGCGCCGCAGCTCGTCACCGTTGGGCGCCGATCCGCCTGCGGGTACCACCGTCACAAGATCCTCCGACGTCATCGATCCCGTCACCACGATACCCGCCAAAACGAAAAAAACGATAGGGTGAGGCGACATGCTCGGTCGGCAGGTGGATGCGCTCGGCCGGCACCCCGGCGGCGAGCAGCCGCAGCCGTGACCCGGCCACCATCAACGGCGGCCCGCACAGGTAGACCTCCTGGCCGGGCCGATGGTGGTCCAGCGCCACGGTCAGTGCGTCGCCCCGCTCCCCCACGTCGGCGAACGGGTCGTGCGAGAACGCCGGCACCAGGGTCAGCCAGTCGTGGGCGCACTGGAGCTCGGCACATCCAGCGGGCAGTGAAGGAGGGTCGGGACCCCGTGATGCCGCAGCATGACGCTTGGCGAAGCGCCAGCGTCATCAAGTCCAACCCGGACAAGGCCCAACTGCCGGTGCGGCTGCGGGCACTTGCCGACGGCAAACTCCTCTACATGGCGGTTCCGAAGATCGCCGACATCCGCCCCTTCTACCTGCTCGATCCCACGACCCTCCGCGCAGCGCCAGCCGACGCCGCGGCCGGCAGTGGAGCAGCGAACCACGCGCCGAAAGTCGGCATCAGCGAGATGCTTCCCGTGGACCTGGTGGTGTGTGGCAGCGTCGCGGTCAACCGTGACGGAATGCGGCTCGGAAAGGGCGCGGGCTACTCGGATATCGAGGTTGCCCTGCTCACCGAAGCCGGCCTGGTCGGTCCCTCCACCATCCTCGCGACGACGGTCCATCCGTTGCAGATGGTTGACGGGCCGCTCCCCGAGTCGTCGCACGACTTCGGCATGGACCTGATCGTCACTCCGGATGAGGTGATCGAGTGCCGACGGCGGCCGCGCCCGACCGGCATCTACTGGGAAAGCCTCAGCGCCCAGAAGATCGACGCCATTCCATTCCTCAAGGCGTCAGCGGCGTCCCGGATGAGATCGGCATGAACCGTACGCGGTCAGCCTTGGTCGTCGTCCCACCGCCACAACTACCCGGGCAGCCCCTTCGATCTGCCGCCGGTGGTGTACTCGGCGAAGATCTCGTCGAGGATCCTCCGTGAGATCGCCGCCGCCTCGCTCTCGTCCGGCGCGTTGGCGTAGTTGACCAGCGTCTTCCAGAGCGCCCAGCCGCGCCCGCGCGCCCATGTCGCGTCATCGACGGACAGCCGCTCCCGAAACACCCGCCGGCCGTCGGCGGTCAGCAGTGTCCAAGCGACCGCCAGGTCACCGGAAGGATCGCCGACGCCGCACGTCCCGAAGTCGATGATCGCCGCGAGTTGCCCATTGTCGAGCAGGAGATTCCCCGGGGCGATGTCACCGTGGAACCAGCGCTCCGTACCGTCCCAGGGCGCATCCAGGGCGCACTTCCAGATCTCGCTGGCGAGATCGACATCGACACGGCCGTCGAGAGCGATGAGCCCCCGGCCGGCCTGCCCGTCGTAGGTGCGCAGGGTGCCGCCCCGGTACCAGTTGTGTTGGCCCGGGCGGGGGCCGTCAGCAGCATCGACGGCTTGCAGGGCCACGATGAACTCGGCCAGGTCGAGCGCGAACCGGACCGGGTCGGCGATGCGATCCACCCTCGCCGTTTCGCCGTCGAGCCACCGGTAGACCGACCACGGGTACGGATAGCCCTCGCCGGGGTCGCCTCTCGCCAGCGGGGTGGGTATGGGCAGCGGGAGACGGGGGGCGAGCACGGGAAGCCACGTGTGTTCCTTGTCGACCGCCTGGGTGTACTCCCACGCGCTCGGCAGGCGTACCGACATCCCCGGACCGAGGTGGAAGGTCCAGTTGTCCCAGCCGCCGTTGGCGACCCGCTCGACCGGGAGGTCGGCCCAGTGCGGGAACTGGCTGGCGACGAGCCGGCGCACCTGGTCCACGTCGACCGCGATGCGTGTCGGCAGCGGACCGAGATCGGGAATGTCGTTCGATCCCCCGTCCGACATCGGCCAGTGACCTCAGTCGGCCTGGGCGGCCAGTTCGCGGGCACGGTCCCGGGCCGCTTCCAACGCGGCGAGCAGCGCCGCGCGTACCCCGTGCTTCTCCAACTCGCGGATGGCGGAGATGGTGGTGCCGGCCGGGGAGGTGACGGCCTCGCGGAGCTTGACCGGGTGTTCGCCGGAGTCGCGCAGCATCACCGCCGAGCCGATCGCGGTCTGCACGATCAGCTCGTGCGCCACCTGCCGGGGCAGGCCGAGCAGGATGCCCGCGTCGATCATGGCCTCGACCAGCAGGTAGAAGTAGGCCGGCCCGGAGCCGGAGAGCGCGGTCACCGCGTCCTGCTGCGACTCGGGCACCCGCAGGGTCGCGCCGAGCGGGGCGAACATCTCCTCGGCCAGGGCCAGGTGCTCCCCGGTGGCGTGCGCGCCGGCCGAGATCGCGCTCATCGCCTGGTCGACCAGGGCGGGGGTGTTGGTCATCACCCGGACCACCGGGGTGCCCTCGGGCAACCGGCGGCTGAAGAAGCTGGTGGGCAGCCCGGCACAGAGCGAGACGACCAGCTTGTCGGCCGGCACCTTCGGGCCGATCTCGTCCAGCAGGACGCCCGCGTCCTGGGGTTTCACCGCGATCGCCAGCACCGCCGCCTCGGTCACGGCGGTCAGGTTGTCGACCACCCGTACGCCGTACCGGGTGGCCAGTTCCTCGGCCCGGACGGGACGGCGGGCGGTCGCCAGCAGGCGCTGCGCCGGCCACCCGGACCGCAACAGCCCGGAGAGCACCAGCTCGCCGATCTTTCCCGCCCCGATCACCGCGACGGTGTGCTTCGCCGACCCCATCTCCACCTTCCGTCCGGTCCACCCCGTCCCGTGCGCCCTTCCCCTCCGGCGCGCAACGGCGGAGGGGAAGGGCGGGGCGGGTCAGCTGCCGAAGAAGACCTCGGCCTCGTCGTAGCGCTCGACGGGGACGGTCTTCAGCTCGCGGGTGGCCTCGGCCAGCGGCACCCGGACGATGTCCGTGCTCTGCATCGCGACCATCTTGCCCCAGTCACCCTCGTGGGCGGCGTCGATGGCCTGGAGGCCGAGCCGGGTGGCGAGCACCCGGTCGAAGGCGGTCGGGGTGCCACCGCGCTGGATGTGCCCGAGCACGACGGTACGGGCCTCCTTGCCGGTCTTGGCCTCCAACTGCTCGGCGAGCCACTGGCCGATGCCACCGAGGCGGACGTGCCCGAAGGCGTCCAGCTCCTGGTTGTGCAGGACCATCTGGCCGTCGAGCGGCTGGGCGCCCTCGGCGACCACGACGATCGGGGCGTACTGGTGCTGGAAGCGCTTCTCGACGTAGCCGGCGACCTGCTCGACGTCGAACTTGCGCTCCGGCAGCAGGATCACGTTGGCGCCACCGGCCAGGCCGGCGTGCAGGGCGATCCAGCCGGCGTGCCGGCCCATCACCTCGACGACCAGGGTGCGGTGGTGGCTCTCCGCGGTGGTGTGCAGCCGGTCGATCGCCTCCATGGCGATGTTGACGGCGGTGTCGAAGCCGAAGGTGTAGTCGGTGGCGCCCAGGTCGTTGTCGATCGTCTTCGGTACGCCGACCACGTTGACGCCCAGCTCGTGCAGCTTGGTCGCGACACCCAGGGTGTCCTCGCCACCGATGGCGATCAGCGCGTCGACGCCCTGCGCGGCGAGGTTCTCCTTGATCCGCTCCACGCCGTTCTCGATCTTGAACGGGTTGGTGCGGGACGAGCCGAGGATGGTGCCGCCACGCGGCAGGATGCCCCGCACCTCGGGGATGCCGAGCGGCTTGGACAGGCCCTCCAGCGGACCCTTCCACCCGTCCCGGAAACCCACGAACTCGTGACCGTAAGTAGCCACGCCCTTACGGACCACCGCCCGAATGACCGCGTTGAGACCTGGGCAGTCGCCGCCGCCGGTGAGCACGCCGATACGCATGATCTGCTCATCCTCCTGGAACGTCAGGTGAAGCCCGGATAAGCCCCAGGATATGTGTCAGATCAGACCATCGGCGCCGTTGCCGGCCCGGGGCGGGCCGTCAGTGCGCACTGTAGTCGCCGTAGGTGTACGCCGACACCGCGCCCCGGCCGCTCCCACCCGTCCCGGTGGCTACCGGTCAGTAGCTGACCTCGTGGTTCTCCCCCGCCTCCGGCGGCTTCCCGGTCACCGCCGCCTTGGCGAACCCGAGCAGGTTGACCACCGTGCCACCCGGCGAGTCCCAGTACTCGGCCGAGCTGGCGTGCACCTTGAGCAGGGTCAGCCCCGGGGTGTCCAGACCGTCGGGGAACCACGCCTTGTACAGCGGGTTCCACAGCTGCTCGGCCCGCGCCCGGTCGTACGCCTCCTGGGCGGTGCCGGAGACCGAGACCCAGGCGTGGTGGCGCTGGTCGGAGAAGGCGACGTTGACCTCCGGGTTGACCCGGAGCTGGCGCATCTTGGCGGAGTCGGTGTACGCGAAGAACCACAGGTCGCCGTCGAACTCGGCCTCCTGGAGCGCCATCGGCCGGCTGAGCATCCGACCGTCCACGCCGATCGTGGTCAACATGCAGATCCGGGCGTCCCGGATCAGCTCGGTCACCCTCCGCCGGGCGTCGGTGATGGTGGTCGCGTCGTCGGCCATGGCGCACTCCCTCGGATCGGCTCGCCGATCCGGTGCCCCCGACGGCACCGGTCAAACCTGCCGGTCATCACGGGCTGTCATCATCCGCCCAGCAGGCCGGGCGACGCCGAGGGTCAACCATTCCGGCAGGGCGGTTCCGAGGGCAGCCACTGGCCGGCAGCGCGGCACCGAGAACAAGACGCTGGCCGGCAGCGCGGCGCCGGATCAGGCCGGACGGGCCGTCATGGTCCGCCAGCGGTCCAGGTTGTGCCGGGCGTCGACCAGGGCGTCGTGCCGGTCGGCTGCCGCCTCCGGCAGCCGGGGCCTGCCGACGTCGTCCCAGAGCTGCCGCAGCTCCTTGGTGAACCGGGGGATCTCCCGGGGCAGGGCCGGCATCGCCCCCCAGAGCTGGGCCAGCACCACGTGGTCGTACGCGGCGTACCAGGCCCACAGCTCCAACTGCTCGCCCGGCCGGTCCCGGATCGGCTCCAGCAGGAACTCGTGCAGGTCGTCGCGGATGCGGGCCCGCGAGCGCCAGGCCCGGTCGGCCGGCGAGGGGAGCTTGTCCAGCACGTTACGGCGGACCCAGGGCACGGCGCGGGAGTCGTCGAACTCGGTGGAGACCGCGTAGAACTCGCGGCCGTACTCGTCGACGACACCGATCGAGACGAGGTCGACGCTCCGGCCGTCCTCGATGAATTCGCAGTCGTAGAAATAGCGGTAGACCATCGCCGTCCATCCTCGCCCACCGCCGGTGACCGCCGACGGGCGGGGGCGGCGGGCGGACAGTGCCGGACCCCCCCCCCCCCCCCCCCGTCGGGTCCGCATCCGGGGCCGCCTCGGCGTCCTCAGGCCGTCCGCCGCAGCTCGGGAGTGTCACGGAAAGGTTTACAGGGGTGTACAGCAAGCGACTGGGCCGTCATGATCTGATGTGTACCGCTACCGGACGCCGAACCGGTGTCAGTTCACCTCCGCAGGGGCCGTCAGGGTTCACCCGGTGAGCGAAATTTGTGGTCCGTGACCGGGGGAGGGGTGGGGCGGTGGAGATGCGCCTGCCGGAGCCGGGTGACGCCCTCACGGGGGTGGAGATGTTCGCCGGTTTGGAACCCGAGGTACGCCAGCGGGTGATCGCCGCGGCCGTGCCGCGCACCTACCGTAAGGGTCAGCTGCTCTTCGTCGAGAACGATCCCGGCGAGTCGCTGATCGTGCTGCGCCGTGGGGCGGTGGCGGTGTTCCGTACCGCGCCGACCGGGGAACGCGCCGTGCTGTCGGTCATCCGACCACCGGACGTGCTGGGTGAGGTCTCCCTGCTGGACGCCTCCACCCGATCGGCCTCGGCCGAGGCGATCGAGGACTGCGCGGCGCTCGCCCTGTCCCGTCCGGCCTTCATGGAACTGGTGCACTCCAACCCCCGCATCCTGGACGCGGTGATGCGCTCGCTGGGCGGCCTGATCCGGCGGCTCACCGAGCAGAACGCCGACCACGTCTTCCTCGACCTGCCCGGCCGGGTGGCCAAGACGCTGGTCCGGTTGGCCGGCGAGAGCCAGGCCCCGATGATCACCATCGAGCTCAACCAGAGCCAGCTCGCCGAGATGGCCGGTGGCTCCCGGCAGAGCGTCAACCAGGCGATCGGTTCCTTCGCCAGTCGGGGTTGGCTGCGTACCGAGGGGCGACGGATCGTGGTCACCGACGTGGCGGCGCTGCGCCGACGCGCCGGCATGAGCGACCGCTGACCGACGCTCCCCGGCGGACGCCCGCACCGTGACGACGGACGGCGGGCACCCCGGGCCACGGTGAGTGACCACGCGACGACGACGGCGCGGCCGGCGGACCTGGTCCGTCGGCCGCGCCGGTTCACTCACTTGCCGTCGTCGTCCGCCGGCGGGGCACCCGGCCCGGGTCCGATCTCGTCCGGCGGTGTGCCTGGTCCGGGCCCGATCTTCTGCGGCTTGGACGGCGAGGTCGTGGTCGTGCCAGTGTCCGAGGACGTCTTGCTGTCGGGATTCTCCACCATGCCCTGCTCCTCCATTCTGGCGAGAGTGACCGCGTCGACGTCGACCGTCTCCCCGGGAGACCGGACTGTACCGTTCGGGTCGGTCCAGTAGGCGGACAATCGCACCTGCACGGCACTCTCCTGACAGTGAGTTTTCCTCGTGAGGAACACTAGTGGCGGCCGACCAGCGGCAGGGTCCGCCCGCACGTCGGGTACCCGACTGGCCCGCCGCAGCGGGATAATGGGATCTCCTCACGTACGGAGTTCGTCATCGACCTCAAGTGTGGGCACTGCTCTCGGGCGGCGGGACCGGACGACCGCTTCTGCGGCGGCTGCGGACAGGCGCTGTCGCTCGACTGTGCCTCCTGCGGGCACGGCAACAGCCCCGAGGTCAACTTCTGCACCAACTGCGGGCAGCCGCTGCGCGACCACGGGGTCACCGTGCAGGAGGACCGCCGTCAGGTCAGCGTGCTCTTCATCGACATCGTCGACTTCACCACGTACGCCGAACGGGCCGACCCGGAGCAGGCGCGCAGCCTCCAGCAGGCGTACTTCGCCACCGTCCGCAAGCTGGTCCACCAGTACGGCGGGGTGGTGGAGAAGTACATCGGCGACGCGGTGATGGCGTTGTTCGGCGCCCCGGTCGCCACCGACAACGACGCGTTGCGCTGCGTACGGGCCGGTCTGGAGCTGCAACGCAGCCTGGCCCGGCAGACCGCCGGGCCGCAACCGCCGCTGGGCTTCCGGGTCGGCGTGGCCACCGGGGAGGCGCTGGTGGACCTCTCCGCCACCCGCGACGGTGGCCAGGCGTTCGTCACCGGCGACGTGGTGAACACCGCCTCCCGGTTGCAGGCGCTCGCCCCCACCGGTGGGGTGGTCGTCGACGAGAGCACCTGGTCGGCCACCCGGCACGAGTTGGAGTACGTCGACCGGCCGCCGGTCACCCTGCGGGGGCGCTCGGCGGTGAGCCGGATCTGGCTCGCCGTCCGGGCCCGGCCGCGCACCGGCCCGCAGGCCGTCGAGCTGACCCCGATGGTCGCCCGGGAGCACGAGCGCGGCCTGCTGGTCAGCGCCCTGCACCGCACGGTCAACGAGCGCACCTCCCAGCTGGTGACCGTCTTCGGGCCGGCCGGGGTGGGCAAGAGCCGGCTGCTGCGCGAGCTGTCCCGGCACGCCGCCAACCTGCCCGGCCACCGGGTCACCTGGCTGGTCGGGCAGTGCCCGCCGTTCGGCGAGAACGTCACCTACGCCGCGCTGGCGGACATCGTCAAGGGTTGGCTGGGGGTGCCGGAGACCGACGACCCGGAGCCGCTGCACGCTCGGCTGCGCCAGCGGCTGGGCCAACTCGGCGACCCGCACGCCGCCCGGTTGGCCAGCGCCCTGGGGCCGCTGCTGGGGGTGGCGGCCGGCGCCCGGCTCCACTCGGGCGAGACCGAGGCGGCCTGGCGGCGGTTCCTGCTCGCCCTGGCCCGGCAGGGCCCGACGGTGCTGGTCTTCGAGGACATGCACTGGGCCGACCAGGCGATGCTCACCTTCGTCGAGCAGCTCGGGGCGGCGGCCCGGGGCGTACCGCTGCTGGTGGTGGCGACCGCGCGGCCGGAGCTGCGGGAGCGGCAGCCGGCCTGGACCGGCACGATCAGCGGGGCGATGTCGATCTCGGTCCCGCCGATGCACGACGCGGACATCGACACCCTCTACTCGTTGCTGCTCGGGCAGGCCGCGCTGCCGGCGGCGGCCCGCGAGCCGCTGATCGAGTTCGCCGACGGCAATCCGCTCTACGCCCAGGAGTACGCCCGGATGCTGTTGGACGGCGGGCTGCTGGAGCCGGCCGCCCGGTTCGACCCGGCCGGCTCCACCGACATGCCACGCACCGTCCAGGCGGTCATCGCCAACCGGCTCGACCTGCTCGACCCGGCGGACCGGTCGGTGCTCCAGGCCGCCGCCGTGGTCGGGGTGCAGTTCTGGCCGGTGCCGGTGGCCACCGCCCTGGGCCGGACGGTGGAGTGGGTGGAGCGGGCACTGGACCGGTTGCAGCGCCGGGACATGGTCTTCGAGCTGCCCACCTCCACGATGGCCGGTCAGCCGGAGTACCGGTTCCGGCACATCCTGGTCCGCGACGTGTGCTACCAGCGGCTGCCCCGGGCGGAACGGGTGCTGCGTCACCAGCGCACCGCGGACTGGCTCGCCCAGCTCACCGACGCCGGACAGCAGGACCTGGCCGAGGTGCTGGCCAACCACCGCTGGACCGCCCACGAGATCGCCCGGACGGTCGGACTGGACCCGGCCCCGTACGCGGTGGCGGCCCGGACCGCACTGCACCAGGCCGCCCGTCGGGCGTACGAGCTGCACGCGTTGGAGAACGCCGCGACGCTGGTCGGCCGGGCGCTGGCCGTCGGCGGCGACCCCGACCCGGGGCTGGAGCTGTTCGCCGCCGAGCTGGCCTTCTTCCGGGACGGGGACGCGTTCCTGGTCGACGGGGGAACCGAGGTGTTGACCGGGCTCACCGAGCGGTTGGCCGCCGTCGGGGACCGCTCCGGCGCGGCCCGCGCCTGGACCCGGCTCGCCACCGCCGCGTGGAGCCGGGCCGACCGCTCCGAGACGTTGCGCTGCCTGGACCGGGCCAACGGGATCTATGCCGAGCTGCCGGAGTCCGAGGAGAAGGCGGAGGCGCTGCTGGAGCTGGCCCGGGCCCGGATGCTCAACGCCGAGACCGACCAGGCCTGCGCGGCGGCCAGTGCGGCGGCCGAGCTGGCCGAGCGCCTGCTGCTGCCCGAGGTACGGGCCAACGCCCGGATCACCCTGGCGGTGGCCCGGTACATGGCCGGCGAGCAGCAGGCGTACGCGGAGCTGGCCGAGGTGGCCGAACAGTGCCGGGTGGACCGGTTGGCCAGCCGACGCCGGGCGGTGCAGAACCTGGCCTGGGCGGCGCAGGAGGAGGGCGACCTGGCCCGGTCGGCCGAGCTGGTCGACGAGCAGCGCACCCTCGACCTGGGTGGCGGGCACAGCCTGGCGACCAGCTTCGCCGCCCAGTGGGCCCGGGCGTACTACGCCGGCGACTGGGTGTCGACGCTGGAGCTGGGCACCGAGTCGACCCGTCGGCCGACCGCCGAGTGGGACCTGCACATCGTCGCGATCTCGGGGTGGATGCGCGCCCTGCGGGCGGACCGCCCGGCGGTCGATCCGGCGGCCCGGCCGCCGGTGCCGACCCAGCCCGGCCCGGCCGACGAGGGTTCGCGGCTGTCGCCCACCGCGCGCCGCGCGCCGACCGACACCGCAACGACCGACACCGGCGCAGTCGACGCCGCAGCGGCCGATGTCCGCGCAGTCGACGCCGGGGCGGGCAGCACCCACCCAGTCGACGCCGGGGCAGGCGGCACCCGCACAGTCGACGCCGGGGCCGAGGACCATGATCTGGTGTCGTGGGCCCTGGTCGCCGCCCGGCGCAGTGGTTTCCACCGGGTGTTGCAGTCGACGCTGGCGCACGCCGCGCTCTGCCGGGCGGTCCGGGGTCGCCGGGACGAGGCGATGCGGCTGCTGGTGGAGCTGGACGAGGACTGGGGCCGGACCCGGATGATCCCGTTCGCCGAGTGGGTGCCGGCGGTGGGCCACGTCGCCGCGGTGCTCGGCCCGGACGCCGCCCGGCTGGTGCACGACATGCTCGACCGGTCCCCCCGGATGACCCCCTGGGCGGAGGCCGCCGGGCAGGTCGCCGACGCCACCCTGGCGCTGGCCGACGGGGACGCCGATCAGTCCGCCCGGCTGTTCCGGGCGGCCGCGCAGAGCTACGCCCGGATGACCGACGCCACGGACCACGTGCTGACCACCGCGCTGTCGGTGCGGGCGCTGACCGTCGCCGACCCCGCGCAGGCAGCAGCCACCCTCGACCGGGTACGCGACTTCGCCGACCGCAACGACATGCCCGGCCTGCTCCGGCTGGCCACCTCGACAACGGCCGCCCAGACCTGACCCGGCCCTGACCCGGACCATCCCTCCGGGCCCGGGCGGGCTTACAGATCAACTCGCTTGGGCCGAGGTTGCGGTGTCAGGCGGGATTCGACCCCGCTGTTTCGGCCCCCGAGAGTCGATCATCAGCCGCAGGGCGGGCGGGCGGGCGGGCGGGCGGGCGGGCGGGCGGGCGGGCGGGCGGGTAGATCGTCGCGCTTCTAGGCGAGGTATTTCGCTTTCGCGTCGAATGTGACTTCTTGCAGGCCACTGCCCGGGTACGGTCCGGCAGGAAGCAGCGGAATCCGTCGCCGACGACGGGCACCGGCTCCCCGGCGGGCAGGTCGGCCGCCCCTCGCCCCGCAGCGGACGGTCCCACCCCGCTGGACGGAACGCCAAGCAGGTGCGCTACCAGCCGGTACGGCGCGGGTGTCCGCCCCGGCCCGGGGCCGACGACCTCCGCAGCGGGCCGTCCGGGCAGGTCGCGGGGAGGGTCGAACGGGCCTGCGGGAAGGTGGCCGACGGGGACGCCCGCCGACCCGGAGCCGACGAACCACGAGCGGCACGCCACAACGCACTCCCGGAACCGGGTGCCGACGTGTCACGATTCAGAGCACGGCGTACGGGGCGCCGACACGACCGCACCGGGAGGTGCGCGGAGGAGGATGTCCGGTGTCAGCGGGTGGCGCCCGCCGGGGACGGCGGGACAACGGGCTCGACGCGAGCGAGTACGCCGTCGCGGGCGACGTCGATCCGCGCGTCGGTGAGCACCTGCTCGACGTGCTCGCCGCGGGCGGGATCGCCGCCTACCTCCAGCCCTCCGCCGACCTGAACCCGATCACCCGGACGACCACGGTGCCGTCCCGGCCGGTCGACCGGCTCTACGTGGACCGCTCGCACCTGACCACCGCCCGCGACTACCTGACCCAGCTCGCCGACGAGGCGACACCGGAGCCCTCCCGCGCCGAGCCGGACGTCGACGCCGAGTGGGAACGCCTCGTCGCCGCCTTCCACACCGCACCGGCGGCCGGCAGTCACCCCTGGCCGGCCTCGGAGGACGTCGACGACGGGCCGACCGACCCGACCACCCGGTCCGGTGGCCCGGCGACCCGGGCCGACGAGCCGACCGGCCCGACCGCGACCGACGTACGACGGCTGCCGTACGCGGCCGACATCTCCGGCATCTCGGTGACCCCCCGGGGCCGGCAGGACGAGCCGTCGCTGCTGGACGGCCTGGACACCTTCGGGGCCGACCTGCCGGACGACCCGGAGGAGGGCTACACCCCGCCACCGCCACCGCCGCTGCCCCGGATCTCGAAGTACGCGGTGGTCGGCGTGCTGGGGATCGTGATCGGTTTCGTCCTCTTCCTCAACCCCTCGTTGCTGCCGGTGGACGCCTCGCTGGTCACCCTGCTCGGTTTCACCGGCATCCTCGCCGGATTCGTCACGTTGATCTGGCGACTGCGTCCCGGCGACGAGGACGACCATGACCCCGACGACGGCGCGGTCGTCTGAGTCCCTCTCCCCCACCCGCACATCCCCACCCCCGCCGTCCACCGTCGCCCGCATCCCGGGACACCGTCGACCCCCACGCCGGGCGTAACAGTGGTGTAACTTACGGTCAGTAGGAATACCGCTGTAGGTCACTTCCCCCACCGACTGCCCGGTTGTTCCTTGCTCGCGTGGTCGGTCCACTGCCGATCGGAATGCCCGAGATGCGACAGAGTTCCCTGGTGGTGGTCGCCAACCGGCTCCCCATCGACGACAGCGTGGCGCCCGACGGCGCCTGCGAGTGGCGCCGCAGCCCCGGCGGGCTGGTCAGCGCGCTGCACCCACTACTCCGACAGACCCCCGCTACCTGGGTCGGCTGGGCCGGCGGCACCGGGCCCGCGCCCGTGCTGCCCGACGTGGACGGCGTGCACATGCAGACCGTCCCGCTCACCGCCGACGACCTGCGCGACCACTACGAGGGCTTCGCCAACGCGACCCTCTGGCCGCTCTATCACGACGCGGTCGAGCAACCCGAGTACCACCGCCGCTGGTGGGAGGCCTACCAGCGGGTCAACCAGCGGTTCGCCGAGGCGACCGCCGAGGTGGCCGACCCGGGCGCGGTGGTCTGGGTGCAGGACTACCACCTGCAACTGGTCCCCGGGCTGCTCCGCGAGCTGCGGCCCGACCTGCGGATCGGCTTCTTCCTGCACGTGCCGTTCCCGCCGCCGGAGCTGTTCATGCAGCTGCCCCGCCGGGCGGAGCTGCTGCGCGGGATGCTCGGCGCCGACCTGATCGGCTTCCAGCGGGCCCAGGCGGCCCACAACTTCGCCCAACTGGCCACCAAGGTGCTCGGCCTGCCGGCCACCGACCGGCGGATCGGCGTGCAGGACCGGGTGGTGCGGATCGGGGCGTACCCGGTCTCGATCGACACCGCCGAGATGGCGGCGCTGGCCGGCCGACCGGACGTCACCGCGCGGGCCCGCCGGCTCCGGCACGACCTGGGCGATCCCGAGCGGGTCATCCTCAGCCTCGACCGGATGGACTACACCAAGGGCATCGAGCAGCGGCTGAAGGCCTACAGCGAGCTGCTGGCCAGCGGTGACGTCAAGGTCCGCGACACGGTGCTGGTGCAGGTCGCCATGCCGAGCCGGGAGCGCGTCGGCCAATACCAGATCCTGCGGGAGCGGATCGAACGCGAGGTGGGCCGGATCAACGGCGAGTTCGGCCGGGTCGGCGAGCCGGCCATCCACTACCTCACCCAGCCCTTCGACCGGGCCGAGCTGGCGGCGCTCTACCGGGTCGCCGACGTCATGGCGGTCACCCCGCTGCGCGACGGGATGAACCTGGTCGCCAAGGAGTACGTGGCCGCCCGGGTCGACGACACCGGCGCGCTGCTGCTCAGCGAGTTCGCCGGCGCGGCGGCCGAGCTGGACCAGGCGTACCTGGTCAATCCGCACGACCTGGAGGGGCTCAAGCAGGGGTTGTTGTCGGCGCTGCGGGCCGCGCCGGGCGACTCCGGCGACCGGATGCGGGCGATGCGCGACCATCTGCACCGGCACGACATCCGGGCCTGGGCCCGCTCCTACCTGAGCGCCCTGGACGACACCGGCTCGCTGCTCACCCGGCTCAGCAGCACCGGCTGACCCGCCCCGACCACGGCCCGGCGGCCTGACCACACCGGTCGGCTGGCGTCCGCCGGGCCGGCGGGCCACCGGGACGGGCGGTCAGCGCCGGCCCGGGTCCTTGACCAGCCAGTCGAGGAGGGCGTCCAGCGGCTCTTGCCACCGGGTGTCCAGCATCAGGTCGTGCCCCATGCCGGGGAACAGCAGCGGGGCCGCGCCGTACCGGCCGGCCGCCCGGGTCAGTGCGGCCGGCGGGACGACCCGGTCATCGGGGCTGCCCAGCACCAGCACCGGCGGGCGGCCCACCGCCGGCTCGGCCGGCCGACCGGCGAGCAGCTGCCACTGGGCGCGGCGGCCGGCCCGGCCCAGCCGGGCCAGGTGCCGCCGGGCGTCCTCGTCGGGCAGGTCCCGGCTGAACAGTTGCCGACGGTGCAGCCGCAGCGCCCCGCCGAACAGGGCGGGCAGCGTGCCGAGCGGGTTGGCGCGCAGCGCCGCGCCGGCCGTGGCGGGGCCGCCGAGCACCGGCGCCACCAGCACCGCGGCCCGGGCCGGGTAACGCGCCAACGCGTGCGACACCACCAGCGCCCCGGCGCCGTGCCCCACCAGCACCGCCTGCTGCGGCAGCCCCGCCGCCGCCTGGACCACGTCATGGGTGTACGCCCGCAGCGTCGCCCCCGACGCCGGCTCACTGCCGCCGTGCCCGCGCAGGCTCACCGCGTAGGCGGGGAAACCGCGCGACGCGGTGTGCTCCAGCCAGTGCTCGGCGAACGCCCAGGCCCCGTGCCCGAACCCCGGCACGAACAGCAGCGGCGGACGCCCCTCGTCCACTTCGGGGACGGCGCTGAGCACCTCCCGGCGGGCCGGGCGGACCGGGTGCGCCCACTCCCGACCCCGCAGGATCCGGACCCGCTCATCGGTCGTGCCGCTCACTTGCCCTCCAGTTCGTCGAGGGCGCGCTGCACCGCGCGCAGGTAGTCGACGTGGCCCACCTCGAACCAGTGCCGACTGCTGTCCTTGACCTTCCCCGCGTACCGCTCCCCCGCGCCGGCCGCCGCCCGGGAGGCGAACGCGGCGGCCCGCTGCGGCTGCTCCCGACGCAGCCGCAGCGACCGGGCGAAGAGCACGGTCTGCCAGTGCGCCAGGGTGAACAACCCCGAGTCGGGCTGCAACAACCCGGCCACCGCCAGGGTCGGGTGGCCCGGCGGGAAGGCGTGCAGCCAGAGCCGGGGCCGGCCGGAGCCGTCGGCGTCGCCGAGGATCCCCGGGTCGAGGAACTCGAAGCGGGGCAGGTAGCCGGTGGCGAAGACGACCAGCTCCGGGTCGATCTCCCGACCGTCGGTGAGGGTCACCCCGCCGGGATGGAACCGGGCCACCTCCGGGACCGGGGTGATCTCGCCGTGGCCGACGTAGTAGACCAGTTGGCTGTTGGCGATCGGGTGCGTCTCGTAGACCCGGTGGTCCGGCTTCGGCAGCCCGAACCGGGTCAGGTCGCCGACGGTCAGCCGCAGGGTCCGGTGGTAGAGCCACTGCCGCAGCCGCAGCGGCACCCGCCACGACAGCAGCGCGTCGTTGACCTGGTCGGCGGGGCGGCCGAGGACGTACTTCGGGGCGTACCAGTAGCCGCGGCGGGTGGAGTGCCAGCAGCGGGACGCCTGTTGGGCCGCCTCGACCGCCAGGTCACAGCCGGTGTTTCCGGCCCCGACCACCAGCACCCGCTTGCCGCGCAGTTGGGCCGGGTCCTTGTAGGACGAGGCGTGCATGACCTCGCCCCGGAACTCCTCCAGCCCCTCGTAGCGGGGCAGTTTCGGCGACCAGTTGTGCCCGTTGGCGACCAGCACGGCGGCGTACCGGGAGGTGCGCTCGGGGCCGTATCCGCCGGTGCTGCGGGTGGTGACGTCCCACCGGTCGCCGTCGACCGGCTCCACCCGGACCACCTCGGTGCCGAACCAGATGTGCCGGCGCAGGTCGAAGTGGTCGGCGTACCGCTCGAAGTAGGACAACAGCTGGCTGTGGTGCGGGTAGTCCGGCCAGGAGTCCGGCATCGGGAAGTCGGGGAACTGGGTGAACGGCCGCGACGAGATCAGGTGGGTGCTGGCGTACACCGGGCTGCGGTCGTGCCGCCAGTTCCAGCCGCCGCCGACGCCGGTCTCCCGTTCGTAGCAGTCGACGCCGAACCCGTGCTCGGTGAGGTTCTTGACGGCGGTGAGGCCGCTGGCCCCGGCACCGATCACGCAGACCGTGTCGCCCCGGTCGGAGACCGGCCGGCCGTCCCGGCTCGGGGCGAGCGTCGTGGTCTCCGGATCGGGCCGGCCGTGCTCGGTGGAGGGGGACACCGGGAATCTCCTTTTGTGCGGCCAGGTACGCCGGTTCGACGGGCATCCTCCCCGTACCCGCAGCCCTTGTCCAGCCCGGCTCGCGGGGGCGTGCGGGCACGACGGCGGCTGGTCCCCGACCGGCCGCGACGGCCTGCCGGGGATGCCCTCCGCCCCGGCCGGTCAGCCGGCGGGCAACAGCAGGTCGACCAGGACCGGGAAGTGGTCGCTGGCCCGGCGGGTCGTCGGGGTGTCCACCACGTCGTAGCCGACCACCTCGACGCGCGGGTCCACGAAGAGGGCGTCGATGCGCCGGCGCGGGTTGGTGCACGAGTAGGTGTGCCGGTCGGCCGCGTCGGCGGCGATCGCGGCGTCGGTCAGCCCGGCCGCGACGGTGCCCCAGGCCGCGCCGTCCGGGCCCTCGTTGAGGTCGGCCCCGAAGACCACCGGCAGGTCGCTCGCGGCCAGCTCCCGCTTGAGCAGGGCGGCCTGGCCGGGGCGTTCGACCGGGTCGGTGGCCAGGTGCGAGCCGGCCAGCAGGAACCGGGCCCCGCCCACCTGACAGCGGGCGTACGCCGCGCCGCGCAGGTGCCGGCCCGGGGTGAGCGGGAACCGTTGACAGTGCGTCCCGGTCACCCGGACCCGCAGGCTGGTCAGCAGCAGGTTGCCCAGCGAGGGCAGGCCCCCGGCGGCCACCACCAGGCCGAACGAGTCGGCCAGCAGGGCGGATTTCTGCCGCCACCGGAACCGGCGCGGCGCCTCCTGCACGATCACCACGTCCGGGGCGGCCTCGCGGACCACGCTGGCCAGCGCCGCCGCGTCGTCGCGCTGGCTGTGGATGTTGTACGACACCACCCGCAGCGGCACCCGTGCGGCGTCGGCCGGGGCGGGCCCGCCGGCACCCGCCGCCGCTGAGGCCGGTGTCGCCGGCGGGGCGTTGCTCCCCGCGTCGGCGTCGGCCGGCGCGGTGACGGCAGGCGCGGCCTCGGCGGGCGCGGTGGCGGCGGGCGGGCGGGGGCAGGTCGGGCCGGTGCTCATCGGCGGCGGGCCAGGTCGGCGGCACCGATGACACCGGCGGTGTTGCCCAGCTCGGCGGGGCGTACCTCGGCCACCGGGAGCCGGCTGCGCTGGGCCAGCGCGTCGGCGAAGGACCGCCGGGTCGGGCCGAGCAGCAGGTCACCGGCGTCCACCACGCCACCGCCGACCACCAGCACCTGCGGGTCGAGGATCTGGGCCATGTCGGCGAGGCTGGTGCCGAGCCAGCGGCCGATCTGGGCGAACGCCTCGGCCGAGATCGGGTCACCGGCCTGCGCGGCGGCGGTCACCATCGGGCCGGTGATCGCCTCGGCCTCGCCACCGGCCAACTCCAGCAGGGCGGTGGCCCGCTGCGGCTCCTGCCGGGCACCGGCCCGGGCGAACCGGACCAGGGCGCTGCCGCTGGCGTACTGCTCGATGCAGCCGAGCCGGCCGCAGCCGCACTGGTGGCCGTCGGGGACGGTGAGCATGTGCCCCAGCTCGGCGGCGATGCCGTGGGCGCCGCGGACCAGCTCACCGCCGAGCACGATGCCGCCGCCGACACCGGTGCCGATGGTGAACATGACCATGGAGTCGTCGGCGTCCCGGGCCGCGCCGTGCCGGAACTCGGCCCAGGCCGCCACGTTGCCGTCGTTCTCGACGATCACCGGCAGCCCGGTGGCGGTGCTGACGTAGTCGCGCAGCGGTTCGTCGCGCCAGGCCAGGTTGGGGGCGAAGAGCACGGTGGAGCGGGAGGCGTCGATCCAGCCGGCCGCGCCGATCCCCACCGCGTCGACCTGGTAACCGACGGCCAGCTCGGTGACCAGCTCGATGATGACGTCGCGGGTCTTGCCGACATCGTCCGCGGGGGTGTCCCGCCGGGCCTGCACGAGAACCCGGCCGGTGTCGTCCACGACACCGCCGGCCACCTTCGTGCCACCGACGTCGACTCCGATGGTCAGCGTCACCGCGGCCACTCCCCTCTGCTGTGCTGCCCGGCATCGACCGAAACCGGCCGTACGCTGCCGGGATGTCCGGTGGTCAGGCCCCGTCGCCTGGTGCGTCCCCGTCCACGCCGGCCGGCGCGCGCGAGGCGGGCACCACGCCGCCGTCGGCCGTGGGCCGGACCTGCCGGGCCGGCACGGCCGGCCCGGCGTCGTCGACGGGCGGTGTGGGGACGGCCGGTGCGACCGTGTCCTCCGCCCGGGTGGCGGCGGACCAGACGTCCCGCTCGGGCGCCGACGCAGAATCATGCCCGGTGCGGGTGGCCTCGCGCCACACATGATCGGCCTCGGAATCGGAAGGGCCGGCCCGACCGGTCGTCGCGCTGGCGTCACCGGGCGTCCCGTGGGATGCTTCCCCGCCTGTGGGCGGGCTGAAGGCGCGCATCAGGCTGGCGACGCCGGCCGCCAGATCACCCGCGCCGGTGGCGAGCCGTTCGGCGAACTCGGGGCTCGGATCGCGCAAGGCGGCGATAGCCCGGCAGATCGGACAGATGCAGCATTCCGTCGATCCGGTGCTGAAACCGTCGGCCCGGTGGCTGCCGCCGGCCGGGCGGGACGGGCCGGCACTGTGACCGAGGACACCCGAGACGATCCCACCGAGCGGACCCCACGGTCCCGCCCCCGAGCCGGTGCCGGCGGACGCCAACCGGGCCGTCGCGATCAGCGTGGCGACCAGCCGTTCCGCTTCCTCCCGGGCCGAGCCCGGTTCCGTTGCGCCCATGGTCGGCTCCTCCGCCGTGTCGCCGGCCGTTGTGTCGCTACGCCGCACCGGGTGCTTCTACCCGGCGCTTGAGCTGCTTCAACGCCGTATCCATGATCATTTTTTCGGCCTTGCGGCGAAACATGCCGAGCATGCCCACCGACAGTTCGACCTCCAGCGTGTAGGTCACCGTGCAGGTGCCGTCCGGATTGCCGACCAGGTCGTACGAGCCACGCTGGGTCTTCTGCATCTTCGAGGGCGCCACCAGGTGCCACTCGACGCGGGACAGGTCCTCGGCGTACTCGTAGGCCAGCACGTACTCGTCGGCCATCACCCCGGCGTCGATGGTGAACCGGACCTGGCTGGCGTAACCGTCCTCGTACTCCTCGACGACCTCGGTCCGACGCACCGCCTCGGTCCACTCCGGGTAACTCGCGAAGTCGCAGATGACCGCCGCCACCCGGTCCGGTGACGCGCCGACGATGATCGACTGGGTGGAGGAGTCCGCCATGGGGGGAGGCTACCCGGCGTGCCCGCCGGACGCCCCGCTCCACCCCCGAAGCGCGGTCCGGGCCACCCCCGGGCGGGGTCCGGGCCGGTGGGCGGGCAACCTGCCTGGCGCGTTCGCCGGGGCGGCCGGGTAGGTTTCGACCATGCCGGCCCGGGTTCGGCCCGGCCAGTGCGAGCACGAGGGAGTGCAGGTGCGCGAGTTCTCCGTTCCGCCGATCGTCAGCATCGGCGACGCGGCAAACCTGACCGACCCGGTCTGGGACAACGCCGACGCCGCGCCGGACGCGGTGCAGTTCGTCCGGCCCGCCGCGGACGGCCGCGCCCGGGTCGACGTCACCTGCCGGCAGTTCCGCGACGAGGTCGTGACGGTCGCCCGGGGCCTGGCCGGGGCGGGTATCGCCCCCGGTGACCGGGTCGCCCTGATGAGCCGCACCCGCTACGAGTGGACCCTGCTCGACTACGCCATCTGGGCGGCCGGCGCGGTCACCGTCCCGATCTACGAGACGTCCAGCGCCGAACAGGCCGCCTGGATCCTCGCCGACTCCGGTGCGGTCGCGGTGGTGGTGGAGACCAACAGCCACGCCACCCTGGTCGCCGGGGTCCGGGACCGGCTCCCCGAGCTGCGCGACGTGTGGCAGATCGAGCTGGGCGGGGTGGACGAGATCGTGGCCGCCGGCGCGTCGGTCGACCCGGACGAGATCGAGCGCCGCCGCACCTCGGTCCGCGCCGCCGACGTCGCCACGATCATCTACACCAGCGGCACCACCGGCCGCCCCAAGGGCTGCGTGCTGACCCACCGCAACATGTACGCCGACATCGCCAACGCCGTGCCGGTGCTGCCGAACCTGTTCCGGCCGGGGGCCTCGACCCTGCTCTTCCTCCCCCTGGCGCACGCCTTCGCCCGGCTCATCCAGATCGGCGTCGTGCAGGCCCGGGCCACCATGGCGCACTGCGCCGACACCCGGGACCTGGTCGCCCAGCTCCAGGAGTTCCAGCCGACCTTCGTGCTCTCCGTACCCCGGGTCTTCGAGAAGGTCTACAACGGCGCGCGGCAGAAGGCCCAGGCCGACGGCAAGGGCGCGATCTTCGACCGGGCGGAGAAGGTCGCCATCGCCTGGAGTGAGGCGCAGGAGACCCCGCAGGGTCCCGGGTTGGCGCTGCGCGCCCAGCACGCCCTCTTCGACCGGCTGGTCTACCGCAAGCTGCGGGCCGCGCTCGGTGGCCGCTGCCGGGATGCGATCTCCGGCGGCGCACCGCTCGGCGCCCGGCTCGGGCACTTCTTCCGGGGCATCGGGGTGACCATCTGCGAGGGGTACGGCCTCACCGAGACCTCGCCCGCCGCCGCGGCCAACCTGCCCACCGGCACGAAGATCGGCACCGTCGGCCGGCCGCTGCCCGGCGTGACCATCCGGATCGCCGACGACGGCGAGATCCTGATCGCCGGTGACCTGATATTCCAGGGCTACTGGAAGAACGAGTCGGCCACCGCCGAGGCACTCGCCGACGGCTGGTTCCGCACCGGCGACCTGGGACACCTCGACGACGACGGCTTCCTCAGCATCACCGGCCGCAAGAAGGAGATCATCGTGACGGCCGCCGGCAAGAACGTCGCCCCGGCCGTGCTGGAGGACCAGGTCCGGTCGCACCCGCTGGTCAGCCAGTGCGTGGTGGTCGGTGACCGGCAGCCGTTCATCGCCGCCCTGGTCACCGTCGACGAGGAGGCGCTGCCGAAGTGGCTGGCCGGGCACGGGCTGCCCGAGGACACCCCGGTCGCCCGACTGCTGACGCACGACGGGCTGCGGGCCGAGATCCAGGGCGCGGTGGACACCGCCAACCTGGCGGTCTCCAAGGCGGAGGCGATCAAGGTGTTCCGCATCCTGCCCCGCGACTTCACCGAGGCGACCGGCGAGTTGACCCCCTCGCTCAAGGTCAAGCGGCAGGTCGTCCACAAGACGTACGCGGCCGAGATCGCGGACATCTACCAAGGCTGACTACGATCCGTCACGTGCCCGCCTCCACAGCCGCCCGCCCCCAGACGCGACCCGTCGCCGCCGCCGCGCGCGCGGTGATGCTCGCGCTGGTCGGCGCCCTGACCCTGATCGCCACTCGCGATCCCGCCCAGCTCTGGTGGATCGCCCTGTTGGCGGTCGCCGGGGCGCCCGCCCTGCTGGCCCCCGAACACCGGTTGATCGGCCCGTTGAGCCGGCTCGCCGAGGCGGTGGTGATCGGGCTGGCCGCCAGCCAGGTCGCCGTCTCCTCCGCCCTCGGCTCGTCGGTCGGCGGGCTGGGCGCCTCGGCCGTGCTGCCCTACCTGGCGGTGCCGGTGACCGTCACCGCGCTGCGCCGGCAGTTCCGCGAGGGAGCGGTGCTGCTCGGGGTCACCGCGGCCACCCTGCTGGTGGCCGGCGGTTTCACCGAGGTCGACGGCGGTCGGCAGCTGGGCCAGCCGGGCTACCTGGCGGTCTGCGCGCAGTGGCTGATCCTCGCCGGGCTCGGCCTCTACGCCGCCGGCACGCTGCACCAGGTGATGCGGGTCCGCGCCGAGGGCAAGCCCCAGCCGTACGCCGAGGCGACCCGGCTGCTGACCCAGCTGCGTACGGTCGCCCGGCAGCTGCCCGGGGCCACCCTCGACCCGGGCGGCATCTCCGAGCACCTGCTGGAGGAGCTGCGTACCGTCGCCCCCGGCAACCGGGGCGCGGTGCTGTCGGCCAGCGGCGGCGGACGACTGGTGGTGCTCGCCCAGGTCGGCGTGGACCGGGTCGACTGGGAGACGACGCTGGACTCCGACTCGGCGATCGCCGACGCCTGGGCCAGCCAGCAGCCGCAGACCGCGGCCCGGTCGCAGGCCCGCTCGCACGCCGGCGGGGACGTCTCGTCGCTGATCGTGCCGCTGGTCGCCGGGGTCCGTACGGTCGGCCTGGTGGTGCTGGAGGCGGACGCGGCGCACGCCTACCCACCGCCGGTGGTGTCCCGGGTGACCGCGCTGACCGGCCCGGCCGCGCTGCGGCTGGAGGCGGCGCTGCTCTTCGACGACGTACGCTCGCTGGCCACCAACGAGGAGCGGCAGCGGCTGGCCCGGGAGATCCACGACGGGGTGGCGCAGGAGCTGGTGATGGTCGGCTACGGCATCGACAACGCGCTGGCCTACGTCGACGAGGACCCGAAGGAGACGGCCGAGGCGCTGCGCACCCTGCGCGGTGAGGTGACCCGGGTGATCACCGAGCTGCGGCTGAGCCTGTTCGAGCTGCGCAGCGAGGTGGACCGGCACGGCGGCCTGGCGGCGGCGATCGCCGAGTACGCCCGCACCGTGGGCTCGGCCGGCGGGTTGCGGGTGCACCTGTCGCTCGACGAGTCGACCGCCCGGCTACCGGCCGCCACCGAGGCCGAGTTGCTGCGCATCGCGCAGGAGGCGGTGACCAACGCCCGCAAGCACGCCGGGGCGTCGAATCTCTGGGTCACCTGTGAAGTGGACCCCCCGTACGCGCAAATTGAAGTGTCGGATGACGGTCACGGCATCGGTGACCAGCGCACCGACGGTCACTACGGCCTTGCGATCATGGCGGAGAGGGCGGAACGTATCCGGGGCCGGTTGGAGATCAGTCCCCGGCACCCCAGCGGAACGACCGTGGCGGTGGTGGTGGGTTCGTCGCCCCGGCGCGATAACGTGCGTGGCAGCGCAGCAGCAGAAGTGGAGTAACTCGAGGATGACCACAAGCCCGACACCGGCCACCCGTACCAAGGTCCTCCTTGTCGACGATCACGACCTGATCCGCAAGGGGCTGCGGCACGCCTTCGAGCGTGACCGTCAGTTCGAGGTCGTCGGCGAGGCCGCCACGGCGGCGGAGGGCGTGCGCCAGGCCGGCGCGCTGCAACCGGACGTCGTGATCATGGACCTGCGGCTCCCCGACGGCAGCGGCCTGGAGGCCACCCGGGCGCTGCGCAAGTCCAGCGCCTCGATGGGCATCGTGGTGCTCACCATGTACGCCGGTGACGACCAGCTCTTCGGCGCGCTGGAGGCGGGGGCGAGCGCCTTCGTGCCGAAGACCGCGCCGGCCGACGAGGTGGTCGCCGCCGCCCGGCACGCCGCCTCCTCGCCCAGCGCGTTCACCGCGGCCGACCTGGCCGAGGCGATGAAGCGTCGGCTGGCCCCGTCCGGCCCGCAGCTCTCCCCCCGTGAGGGTCAGGTGCTGCGGCTGCTCGCCGACGGCATGAGCGTGGCCGGCATCGCCAAGCAGCTCTTCGTCAGCGAGTCCACCGCCAAGACCCACATCTCCAAGCTCTACGAGAAGCTGGGCGCGGCCAACCGCGCGCAGGCGTTGATGACCGCCCTGCGGTTGGGCCTGCTCGAGGCGCCGGACGCACCGAAGTTCTGAGGCGGGCCCCGCCCGCCGGGCCGACCGGCCCGGGTCCCCGCCGGACCCGGGCCGGTCGCCGACCGACCTGCCGGTGGCGATCGCTCCCGGTAAGGGGACGGTCGCGCACGGATCACGGTCTTTGCACCGGCACAGCTGACGGGCAGAATACCCGGGTGAACCGCACGGACGAGGGCGCTCGCGGCGGTACTCGACAAAGGGGTTGGGGATGCAGCGACCGGACTGGGCACCCGACGACATCGACGTCGAACGCCCCAGCGTCGCCCGCATGTACGACTACTACCTCGGCGGCTCGCACAACTTCGCCGCCGACCGGGTCGCCGCCCGGGCGATGGTCGAGGCGGTCCCCGACGCGCCGCTGATGGCCCAGGCCAACCGGGCGTTCCTGCGCCGGGTGGTGCAATACCTGGGCGACTCCGGCATCCGCCAGTTCCTCGACATCGGCTCCGGCATCCCCACCGTCGGCAACGTGCACGAGATCGCCCAGCGGGCCGCCCCGGACGCCCGGGTGGTCTACGTCGACGTCGACCCGGTCGCCGTGGCGCACAGCCAGGAGATCCTCGCCGGCAACCGCAACGCCGCCGTCGTCCAGGAGGACCTGCGCCGGCCGGCGGCGATCCTGCGGCACCCCGAGGTGACCCGGCTGATCGACTTCTCCCAGCCGGTGGCCGTGATGGTCGTGGCGGTGCTGCACTTCATCCCGCACGCAGACCATCCCGAGGAGACCCTGCGCACGTTGCGCGCGGCGCTGGCCCCGGGCAGTCACCTGGTCCTCTCCCAGGCCGGCGAGGACGGTCGCCGCAGGGCGGAGCAGGTCGAGGCGGAACGGGTCTACCGCCGCACCGACAATCCGCTGTGCATCCGCAGCCGGGCCGAGCTGACCGCGTTCTTCGACGGCTTCACGCTGGTCGATCCCGGGGTGGTCTGGGTGCCGCAGTGGCGACCCGAGACACCGGAGAGCGCCGAGGACGCCGAGCGGGCCGGCTTCCTGGGCGGCGTCGGGCGTCTCGATGGGTGAGCCGGTGACCCCCGGGGCGTCCTACCCGGGCACCTTCGCCCGCGCCTGGGCCAAGGCGGTCTCCGGCACCAGCTACCTGCCGATGACCCAGGCCCAGCTGGAGGCGTTGCTGCAACGGCTCACCCACCGGTTGGCCGCCGCGCTGCGGGCCGAGCCGTTCGACCCGCGCGTCGGTCACCAGGTGGGCGCGGAGCTGGTGGCCGCGCACATCGCCTCGGCCGAGGGGCTGGGGCGTACCGTCGAGGTCATCCAGCTCCGCCTGCTGCGGGACCTCGGCCTCGTCGGCGACGACATCTCCGACCGGCTGGCCCGGCTGCTGGCCACCGTCACCACCGGGTACGCCCGCGCGCTGCGCGACCGGACGCTCGACGAGCAGGAGTCGATCCGGCGGGCCGCGATGGTGGCCCGGGCGCAGGCCGAACGGGCGCTGCGCGACAGCGAATCCCGGTTCCGCCACCAGGCCACCCACGACCCGCTCACCGACCTGCCCAACCGCACCCTGTTCACCGACCGGCTCGCCGCCGCCATCGCCGTGCCGGGGCGGGGTGCCGACCGGGTCGGGGTCTGTTTCCTCGACCTCGACCGGTTCAAGGTGGTCAACGACTCGCTCGGACACCAGGTCGGTGACGCGCTGCTGGTGCAGATGGCGCAGCGGCTGCGTCGGGCGCTCGGCGACCACCTGGTGGCCCGGCTCGGCGGTGACGAGTTCGTCATCCTGGTCGAGCGGACCGGCGGCACCGACGACGTGGTCGAGGCGGCCGAGGCGGCGCTGGCGGCGGTCAGCGAGCCGGCCCTGGTCGACGGGCACGAGCTGAGCGTCACGGCCAGCGTCGGCATCGTGGAGCGGCCGGTGGCCGGCACCACCCCCGGTGAGTTGATGCGGGCCGCCGACAGCACCCTGCACTGGGCCAAGGCGGCCGGCGGCGCCCGGTGGGCGCTGTTCGACCCGGCCCGGCACCGCACCGAGCTGGCCCGGTACGCCCTGTCGGCGGCGATCCCCGCCGCCCTGGACCGGGGCGAGTTCTTCCTGGACTACCAGCCGCTGACGTCACTGCGCGACGGCACCCTGCTCGGGGTGGAGGCGTTGGTCCGCTGGCGGCACCCCGAGCTGGGGGTGTTGGGCCCCGGCAGCTTCATCGGGCTGGCCGAGGAGACCGGGCTGATCGTCCGGCTCGGCGGCTGGGTGCTCGCCGAGGCGTGCCGGGAGGCGGAGAGCTGGGCGGCCGGCGGCGGACCGGCGCCGTTCGTCAGCGTCAACCTCGCCGTCCGGCAGGTCAACCGTCCGGATCTGGTGCAGGAGGTACGCGGGCTGCTGGCGCAGACCGGCCTGCCACCGGAGCGGCTCCAGCTGGAGATCACCGAGAGCACCATGATGAGCGCAGGTGCCGAGGACCCGGTCCGGGCCCTGCGGGCGCTCAACGACCTGGGCGTCCGGATCGCCATCGACGACTTCGGCACCGGCTACAGCAACCTGGCCTACCTGCGGGACCTGCCGGTGACCGAGCTGAAGATGGCCGGTGAGTTCGTGACCGGGCTGCGTGCCCCGCAGGTCGACCCGGCCAGCCGTACCGACGAGCGGATCCTGGCCTCGTTGGTGTCGTTGGCCCACGCGCTGGACCTGACCGTCACCGCCGAGGGGGTGGAGACCGCGGACCAGGCCGACCTGCTGCGTGCCATCGGCTGCGACGCCGGCCAGGGCTGGCACTTCGGCCGGCCCGCTCCCGCCGCCCGCATCCTCGAACAGATCCGCTGAGCCGCCGGCCGGGCCGACCGGCACGGCACCGGCCGCTGAAGTGACGCGCACCGGGCCGGGCCGGGCCGACCGGCGGGGCGGTCGGCGGCGGCTCAGCCGGGTGAGGTGGTGCCGGCGAGCAGGTCGGTCAGTCGACGCGCCTGGCTCTCCCAGCGCCACTCCTTCTCCACCCAGGCCCGGCCGGCCGCGCCGAGCTGGCGGGCCAGGTCCCGGTCGGCGAGCAGGGTGGCCACCCGGTCGGCGAGCTGGGCGACGTCGCGGCCCGGGACGACGTATCCGGTCTCGCCCTCGCGGACCGCGTCGGGTGCGCCGCCGGAGTCACCGGCCACCACCGGCAGCCCGGTCGCCGACGCCTCCAGATAGACGATGCCCAGCCCCTCGACGTCCAGGCCCCGGTTGCGGGTCCGGCAGGGCATCGCGTAGACGTCGCCGGCCGCATAGTGGGCGGGCAGCTCGTCCCACGGGACCGAACCGGTGAACACCACGTCCTGCTCGACGCCGGTGGATCGGGCCAGCTTCTCCAGCGTCGCCCGGTAGGGGCCACCGCCGACCACCAGCAGCGCCGCGTCGGGCACCCGACGGCGGATCGCCGGCAGGGCCCGGATCAGCATGTCCTGGCCCTTGCGCGCGACCAGCCGGGAGACGCAGACCACCACCGGCCGGTCGGTCAGCCCGAGCCGGGCCCGCACCGGTGCGCCGTCCACCCCCGGGTGGTAGGTGTCCACGTCGACCCCGGGGGCCAGCCGGTGCAGCGCGGTGACGCCGTGCAGGGCGCGTTCCAGCCGTACCCGGGTGTAGTCGCCGAGGTAGGTGACCACGTCGGTGTCCCGGCCGATCCGACGCAGCGCGGTGCGGGTTCCGGGCAGGGTCGCCCAGCCGGCCTCGTGGCCGTGGGTCAACGCGACCGCCCGCCGGATGCCGGCACGTCGGCGCAGCCCACCGGCGAGCAGGCCCAGCGGGGCCGCGGCACCGAACCAGACGGTGTCGCAGCCGTGCTCGCGGGCCAGCCGAGCGGCCCGGCGGGCGACCCGTGGGGTGGGCAGCAGCACCCGGGTGGCGTCCCGGATCACCGGGAAGGGCTGCGCGGCGTCGAACTCGGCGGTGTCCCGCCAACTGGAGGCGTAGACCACCACCGAGCCGGGCGGCTGGCGGACCGCCAGGTGGTGCACGAACGACTGGATGCCGCCGGGGCGGGGCGGGAAGTCGTTGGTGATCAGCAGGGTGCGACTCATCGGCCGACCTCCCGGGCGTAGGCGCGGGCGGCGGCCATCCGCTCCACCGTGGACGGATGCGACGCCGACCAGAGGTACGCCCAGCGGGGCGGGTCCGGGTCGGCCAGGTTGACCCCGGCGAGCCGGCGTTGCATCGCCTCGAAGGTGGCCGGGTCACCGGTGAGCGCCATCGCGTGCGCGTCGGCCCGCGCCTCGACCCGGCGCGAGATCAGCGCCTGCACCGGGCCGGCGATCAGCCCGACGACCGTCACCAGGGCGACCAGCAGCGCGAACGCGCGCGGCTCGGCGATCGAGTCGACGCCGGCCCGGCGCAGCAGCGGCGTCCAGGAACCGAGCAGATAGAGCGCGACGACTGCGGCGGCGGCCCCGAGCGCGCCGGTCACCGTGCCGGTCCAGACGTCCCGGTCCTTGGCGTGACCCAGCTCGTGCGCGACGACGCTGGTCACCTCGGCGGGGGTGGCCTCGCGCAGCAGGGTGTCGTAGACCACCACCCGCCGGGTCGGCCCCAGACCGGAGACGTACGCGTTGACCGCCGTGGTCCGCCGGGAGGCGTCCGCGACCAGCACGTCCCGCACCGGTACACCGTCGCGGGCAGCCAGCGCGGTCAGCTCGGTGCGCAGCGGCCCCTGCGCCATCGGGGTGAACCGGTTGAACACCGGCTCCACCAGCACCGGCAGCACGAAGGAGAGCAGCACGACCAGCCCTGCCGCGCCGGCCGCTCCGAATGCCCACCACCAGCGCGGGGCGAGTCGGGTGACGGTGTAGAAGCCGAGCAGCACGACCGCGGCGACCACCGCGCTGAGCGCGTACGACTTGAGCAGGTCGACCGTCCAGCCGCCCCAGCCCTGGGTGCTCAGCCCGTAGCGGGTCAGCACCGACTGCCGCCAGGCGGCGAAGGGCAGGGTGAGCAGGTCGGCGACGAGCACCACGGCGATCCCGCCGAGCACGGCGCGGGCGATCCAGTGGTCACCGAAGGGCCGCCCGGCCAACTCGACCAGTCTCGCCCCGAGCGGGGTCAGCCCGAGCAGCAGCGCCACGACGAGCCCGACGGCCAGCCCGGTGTAGCGGCCGGGGCGCAGGGCCGCCTGCAACGCCCGCCCCCGGGCCACCTGATCGGCGGGCAGGTCACGCAACGCGGCGAGCTGGTCGGACCGGGGGGCCGGGGGCCGGCTCCACGGGACCAGCAGGACACCGACCACGAGCAGGGCCAGCACCAACGCCGCCAGGGTGAGCACCGCCCAGCCGCGCGGGGTCACCTCGACGCCCCGAGGACGGACCTGCGGGTGTGGCGTCGTACCCGTGTCATGCCGCCGCTCCTCCCGCCGTGAGCGCCCATCCTATGGCCCACCGAGGCGGGCCCGGCGCGGTGTGTGCCCCGGCCCCACCCGGCCCGCGCGGAGCAACCGTCAGCCACGGACATCGCTGGCCCGGCGGGCCTGCTCCGGCGGGGCGGCGGCGGTCAGGCGACCCGGCGGCGGGTGGACCGGGCCCGGCGGGTCTCGTGGGCCAGCACCTCCACCTCGAAGCCGGAGCGGGTGAGCACCTCGATCGCCCGGTGCTCTGCGGCACCCAGGCCGGCGGCCGGCGAGTCGGTGTCGAGCAGGGCCGTCACCAGGCAGCCGGCGCAGCCCGCGCCCCGGACCCGGCAACCGTCGCAGTCGATGAGCATCGTGCCTCCTGACGCAGTGCGGCGTCGGGCGGAGGACCATCGTCACCACCCGAGCACCGTCGGTCAGGTCGGACACTAGCCATCGGGTACGACACAATCGGACAACCGGTGATCAACCAGGGCCGAGCCGGTGGCTGTCGGTGGCGTGGGGCAGGGCGGTGAAGGACCAGTCGTAGTAGGGGTAACCCTTCGGGCTCGGCCGGCGGACATACGCTGCCACGCGGCGGCGGGAAGCTCTGCGGCCAGCGCGTCGAGGCGGTAGACGCCGAGGCCGGTGCTCACCTGATGCGAGCGGGCCACGGCTAGGACGTAGCCCAGACGCAGCGCCCGCAGCCGGGCGGCCAGGCGCGGGTCGTTGCCGTACGCCTCGTCGCCGGCCACCCAACGTCACGGCAGCCCGCCGGTGACCGCAGCCTCGATCATCCGGGCCGCCAGCTGCGGCTTGGTCGCGAAGCGCACCTGCTCCGGGATACCGGCCTCGACGCGGCGCTGCGGGCCGTCGCACCAGGACTTCGGCAGGTAGAGCGCCGTGTCCAGCGTCGCGTGAGCTGTGTCGGTGGCGTAGACCAGGTGCACGGCGAACTGGCAGTTCTCAAGTAGGTCCTGCATCCCGTCCGGGCAGGCGTCGCCGGCATGCTCGGCGATACTCCAACGATTCTTGATCGATGGCGGCGCCAACAGCCCGCGCGCGAAATCCCGCACCCGATGCCGGGGTTCTGACCTGCAAAATCGCTGCCCGACGGTCATCATCAGCTCGTCGAACAGCATCTGCCATCGTCGGGCGTCTACCCGGTATCCGGCAGCCACCGCTGCGTCATGACTGGCCCAAACAACCGTCCATGATCGACGGTGGCTGCCATCACATCGAGCCCGAGTTCAGCCCGATCAACTCGTCGGCCGGAGTATCAGCCGGGCGGAGGCGGACACTCCAGGACTGCGATCGAGTTTCCGGCGAACAGCCTCAGGTGTGGGTGCTCGGAGAAGATCTGAACTGCCTCGTCGTGCGAGTCCGCTTCCACGATGGTGTAGCCGGTCGTGGTGTCAGTGAAGTCCTCGACCCCCCGCGCCGTGACCAGCTTTTTCGCGTTCAATGGAGCGCCGGGGTCGATGAGAGCTCTCTCGTTGGCCTGCGCCCATGACGCCCAGGCGTGGATGAACTCAGTTTGCTGCTGTTCGGTGAGTTCGGTCTTGCCGACCTCATCAGCCGCGCCGTTGAAGAGCGCAAGGAACTTACCCATCCCCGCATGGTACTGACGGTGTGCTCATGCTGCCGAGCCGTGATCACGATCCCCTGCTGGAGTACTAGGAGAAAGTGGCGTCGCCTGGGTTCTTGATGTGGGTGACAGAGGACGACCAGGTTGCATCTTGAGTGAGAGCCGTGATGTGCGTGCCAGCATCCGCGAGTTGTTGGAGGCTCGCCGCGTAGGCCGGATGAGCGGCAAGTTCGGGTTTGACATTCGGAAAGGCATAGATCGGCAGCCCTGCACCGAGCGCCTGATTGAGGATGCCGAGGGCAACATTGTCGTTGAGCCCGAGTGCCCACTTGTTCATGACATTGAAAGTGGCTGGCGCGACCACGACCACGTCGGCCGCTGGATGAGGCTCCGGGTCACCGGGCTGCCGCCACTCGACCCGGACGGGGTACCCGGTCTGTCGCGCCAGGGCCTCCCGGTCGATCCAGGTTGCGGCGGTGGGCGTGGCGGTGACACACACCGTCCACCCGTCACTGATAAGTAGGTCGATGAGTTCAGCGATCCGCAGGGCGGGTGGTGCCGCAGCGACGATGAGGGCCAAGACTGGCTTGTCACTCACACCAGCACTCCCGCCCGTTCCGCCAGCGGTCGAAGCCCTGGTGTCGCAGTTTTCCGCTCCTTCGACAGCAGGTCGACCAACAGCATGCGCGCCTGGATGTTGGTGTGAACGGTCTCGGGGGCGACCCGTTCTGCTTCGAGGAGGTGGAGTGTCGCGTCCGACCTGTCTGCCGTGCCCATCGTGGCAGCGACGGCGAGGTCGACATGCACCTGGGCTCGCCGGCCGACCAGCACCACAGGAAGGCGGGAGGTCTCCAGCCGGGTTCCGATTTCCACAGCCCGCTCCGGCATTTCTGCGCGGACCGCAGCCGAGACGGCGTGAATGGTGACATTCGTCGGCCCGAACCCGGTCCAGAGGCGGTTGCCGTCTGACCCGAGTTGCGTCGCAAGCTCTGCCGCCTCGCTGAGATGACACCCGGCCGCCTTCGTGTCCCGGCGGCCGGCAGCCATCACGGCGGCTAGGAGGAGCAGCGCGCCATGCGCGGAAAGGAGGTCCGGACTGACGTTCGTCTGTTGTGTGCAGAGCTTGTCAACGGTGGTCTGCACAACCTGCTCCGCATCACCCGTCCGTCCGGGCAGACGAAGAAGTGCGCACGCTGCCTGATAGGCGGCGACTGCTGCCAATGGACGATCACCCCCGAGGCCGGCAGCGGTGGAGGCGCGATCGGCGGCCAGCAAGGCAGCATGGCCATCTCCGACCTTGACGGCAAGCTTCGAGGCAGCGAGGTAGGCAGCCGCGAGCAATCGGAGCGCGTGGGCGCGATCACCCCCGGGCGCGTGAGTCGCCAGCTCGGTGGCCTGGCCGAGCAGCTCCGGCAGGAGCCGAGCTGCCGAGCTGTAGCTTGCGCGCTGGTAAAGATGGTGGACTCTGCCGACGTCCCGCCGTACCTCGGCGACGGCACGCACCTGCTCTGTCTGGTGTACCGGAACGTAGTTGCCGAGAAACGCCCGTAGGCCGGTCAGGAGTTCCGTTCGGGCCGTTTCGGGGGATGGAGCCGGGTTTCCGTTTCCCATGATCTGACCTCGCGGGGGCGCTACCGAGACGTCGACGAGCATCTCGTCGAGCTGTTCGAGCGTAACCCGCATTGCCGCAGCGATCCGACTTCGATGCCAAGGCTGCGGGTCCGTCTCAGCGCTCTCCCAACGGACAACGGTGGACCGCTCCACGCCCAGCAGCTCGGCCAACCGCGGTCACGTCCGCGCTGGTGGTGTAAGAGACGGCCATCGCGGGATCCGGTTTGATGTTAGGCGGCGATCGGGCTGGGATCGGCGTGGTCGGTGTCGTGTTGGTCTGGCTCGACGATGACGGGGCGGGCTTTGGTGAGGAGTTCCAGGCCCATGTAGCGGCGTCCTTCGGTCCATTCGTCGGTCTGTTCGGCGAGGACGGCGCCGACGAGGCGGATGATCGCCGCCCGGTTGGGGAAGATCCCGACGACGTCGGTGCGGCGGCGGATCTCCTTGTTCAGCCGTTCCTGAGGGTTGTTCGACCAGATTTGGCGCCAGATCTCGCGGGGGAAGCCGGCGAAAGCCAGGAGGTCGTCGCGGGCGTGGTCGAGGTGTTCGGCGGCGGCGGGGAACTTCGCCTCGATCGTGGTCACGACCCGCCCGTACTGGGCGTGGACGGCGTCGGCGTCGGGCTGGTCGAAGATCGTGCGGACCAGGGTGGCGATCCACGGCTGGGCCGACTTGGGGACCTTGGTGAGCAGGTTGCGCAGGTAGTGGGTGCGGCAGCGCTGCCAAGCCGCGCCGGGCAGGGCGGCGCCGATCGCGGCGACGAGGCCGCGGTGGGCGTCGGAGATGACCAGTTGGACGCCGGACAGGCCCCGGGCGGTCAGCGACCGTAGGAACGCCAGCCATCCGGCGCCGTCCTCGTCGGAGGCGACGTCCAGGCCGAGGACTTCACGTTGTCCGTCGGCGTTGACGCCGACAGCGATAAGCGCGTGGACGTTGACCGTGCGCCCGTGCTCGCGGACCTTCATCGTCAGGGCGTCCATCCACACGAAGGTGTAATGCGCGGCGTCGAGAGGCCGGTTGCGAAACGCCTCGACCTGCGCGTCGAGGTGCGCGGCCATCTCTGACACCTGCGACTTGGACAGCTGCCGGACGCCGAGCTGCTCGACCAGTTTCTCCACCCGACGAGTCGAGACGCCGAGCAGATAGGAGGTTGCCACCACCGAGACGAGAGCTTGTTCGGCTCGCCGGCGGTGCGTCAGCAGCCAGTCCGGAAAGTACGAACCAGTGCGCAGCTTCGGCACCGCCAGGTCGATCGTTCCGGCACGGGTGTCCCACTCCCGCACCCGGTATCCGTTGCGGGAGTTGACCCGCTCGTCGCTGCGCTGCCCATACCCGGCACCGCAGATCGCGTCGGCTTCGGCGGACATCACCGCCTGCGCGAACGTTCTGATCATCGCCTGCAACACGTCCGGCGACGCGCCCTCGATCTGCTCGCGCAGCAGCTCAACAGGGTTCACACTCTCAGATGCGGCCATCGCGGTCTCTCTTCCTTCTCTGACTTGGTCGTCTTGAAGGATCGACGCGATGGCCGTCTCTCATCTACGCAACACGCCCATCACGGGCAAGTCGTACACCACTCCCGTGGACGCAACCCCAACCGCTCCTGACTGAGGCCAAGCGCCTTACGTCGCTGGCAGAGCCGATGTCGCTTCAGAGCCACCCCACGAACTCCCTTCGCCTGCCGTCACTGTAGTAACCATCTGTCGATGTCGCGGGTACGCAGATGCCACATTGATGCGTCAATTCGGCTCCTTGGGTGCTGTGGTTGCTGGTCCGGCTCCCCTCGACGCTGGGATGCATGGCCCGGGGCGGGTGCCGGGCTCCGGGGTGGTGTCGACCCGAACGACACGACCTCGTCCCCGCCCGCCCCGGTGTCCGTCCACCTTCCGCGACGCACAGGGGCGCAGACACGATGACCACCAGGACAGACATCCCCGACGGGGAGCGGGCACCCGGTGACGACCAGCCGGGGCAGGACGTCTGCGGCATGACACCGGCCGAGATCGTCCGCCGCTGGCTGCGGCTGGTGACGGCGGACGCGGAGCTGTCCCCGTACCTCGTGGGGGTGGACCGGGTTCGGCTGGCCGCGCACCTGACGGCGAGCGTCGCCGCCGCGCTCGCCGGGGAGCCGGCGGACGCCTGGGGTGGGCTCGGCCTGTCCGAGGAGCAGCATCGGCGCGTCGGTGACTACCTGGTCGGGGTGTGCTGGGCGGCCGACCTGCCCGACAAACGGATCGCCCAGGTGCGCCGGGCGGTGGCCCGATGAGCGCCACCCACCACCCGCCGTCGGAGCGGTCCGCCGCACTGCCGCAGTCGACGCGGGCCGACGACACCGCCGAGCCGGCAGGGTGGGCCGGCGACAGCGTGCCGGCCCGGGTGACCGAGCACGACCGGCCCTGCCCCGGCACCGCCATCCTGACCGTCCGCCCCTGGTCCCGGCTGGCCTACCGCCCCGGCCAGGCCGTCCCCGTGCACACCGCACACCACCCCGGCCGGTGGCGCTGGTACTCCCCCGCCAACGCCCCACGCCCCGACGGCACCATCGAGCTACATGTCCGCGCGGTGCCCGCCGGCACCGTCTCGGCCAGCCTCGTCAACGAGGTACGCCCCGGCGACCTGCTGCACCTCGGCCCACCTCACGACACCGGCCTGTACCTGCGCGACGGTGACCTGCTGCTGGTCGCGGGCGGCACCGGCCTGGCCCCACTGCGCGCCCTGGTCGAACAGGTCGCCGCCGCCCCTGACGGCCGCCGGGTCACCCTGATCGCCGCCACCCGCACCTTCGCCGACCTGTACGACCCGATCACCCTGGACAGGCTCCAGCAGGCCCACGACTGGCTGACCATCGTGCCCGCCTTCTCCCACGACCCGCACGCCGCACCCGCCGAGCACGGCGACGCGCTCACCCTCGCCCTGCGCCACCACCGACCCCACCACCAGGTGTACGTCTGCGGCCCACCAGCGCTTCTGGACGACGCCCGCCACCGGCTCCCCCTGGCGGGAGTGCCCGAGGACCGCCTCCACCTGCCCCACCCGATGGCCCCGGAGATCCCCCGCTGACACTGTGGCCAGCCCGGACCGGACGTCCGCCCGGTCCTCCTCACGGGGTACTGCAGCGCGCCCGCCCGGTTCGGCGCGCTCGTCGCCGAGACGGTGCCCGCACACCCTGGTCGACGGCCACCGCGCCGACGCCGTCCGCGCCGCTCAGGAGCGGGCGAGCCGGCGCAGCAGCGAGTCCGCGCCCAGCGGGTACGCCCCGTGCCGGCGTACCCCGTCGGCGACCTCCCGGTCGGAGGAGACCACCACCACCGGGCGGCCGGGCGGCTCGGCCCGGACCAGCCGACGGATCAGCTCGTCGGCGGTCTCGCCCTTGCGGGAGAAGAGCACCCGCACCCCGCGCGGGGTGGGCGGCAGGCCGTGCATCCGCTCCGCCCCGTCGAAGACCACCGTCACCTCGTCACCGGTCTGCGCGGCGATCCCGCCGAGCCCGGTGATCAGCCGTTTGCGCTGCTGCTCCAGGGACATCTCACCGAACCCGCGCTTGGTGACGTTGTAGCCGTCGACGACCAGGTGCGCCCGGGGCAGGGCGAGCAGTTGGTCCAGGCGGGCCGGGTCGTCGGTGTCCCGGGCGCGGGTGGCCGGCCCGCTCTGGGCGGTGACCGGGGCGTCGGTGAAGGCGTCGGCCACGAAGTCGGCGGGGAGCTTGTCCACCGGGTCCAGGGCCAGTTCCCGGCGCAGCCCCACGGCGGCCTGGCCGATCGTCTCCAGCAGCAGCCACAGCCGGGCGTCGTCGACCGAGCGGGCCTCCTTGGCGCTGGCCTTGGCCACCCCGGCCGCCGCCTCGGCCTCGGCCAGCCGGGCCCGCGCCCGGCGCAGTTCGGCGTCGCTGTCGGCGGCGGCCCGGGTGGCCCGGCCGCGTTCGGTGGCGAGCAGTTCGTTGGCCCGGCGTTCCCGGGTCTGGGTCTCCCGCAGGCTGCGCTGGAGCTGCCGGGACTCCTCCCGGAGCTGGCCCAACTCCTCGCGGACCCGGGCCAGTTCGTCGCGGAGCTTCTCCGCCTCGACCCGGGCCACCGCCCGGTCGTGCTCGGCCCGGGTGGCCCGTTGCTCGGCCTCCCGGACCAGCTCGGCGACGACCGCGCTGTCCGCCTCGGCGCGGACCGCCGCGCCGCTGGCGTCGATCAGCTCCCGCCAGCCCCGGGGTCGGACCAGGTAGGCCAGGGCGGCCACCTCGACCGGGTCGGCGGCGGCCGGCGCGGTGCCCTCGACCACGGCCGCGCCGAGGTCACCGGCGTCGGCCAGCACCCGGGCGGTGACCCGCTGCCGGAACAGCGGGTCGGCGGTGAGCTGGGCGGCGATGACCGAACCTCCGAGCCGGGCCCGGCGGTTCGGGGCGAACTTCGCCACCCGGCGCAGCGGCACCGGCACCTCGTCGGCGGGCAGACCGGGCAGGACGGCGGCGGTGAGCGCCACGATCCGCTGCCGGACCGACTCGGGCAGGGTGGGCTCCGGCTCCGGCAGACCAGCCTCGGACTCGGGCAGGCCAGCCTCGGACTCGGGCAGGGTGGGCTCGGGCAGGGTGGGCTCGGGCTCGGGCGCCCCCGCACCCGAGTCCCCGCCGGCCTCGGGCGCGGCGACGGACGACCCCTCCTCCGGGAGGTGGTCGTCGTACGGCTCGGTGAGGGGCATGGGGCAAGTCTCCCACCGCGACCGGGCCCACCGCCGGATGAGTGAGCCGATCTCTCATCCTATGCCGGCAGGGGCCCTTGGGGCTGCGGTGACGGGAGTGTCGCACCGAACGGTTAACCTGCCGCCCGTGGCACCTGGGGAGTACGTCCAGCAGACCCTGGCCGGCCTGGACCAGTCGGCCGGCGGCGTCGATCCGGCCCTGCCGTTGTATGCAACGACGTTCGTGGTGGTCGACCTGGAGACCACCGGCGGCTCACCCGACGGCGGGGGGATCACCGAGATCGGCGCGGTCAAGGTGCGCGGCGGCGAGGAGCTGGGGGTGCTCGCCACCCTGGTCAACCCGGGGGTGCCGATCCCGCCGTTCATCACCGTGCTGACCGGGATCACCCAGGCCATGCTGATCCCCGCCCCGCCGATCGAGGAGGTGCTGCCGAGTTTCCTGGAGTTCATCGCCGACGCCGTGCTGGTGGCCCACAACGCGCCCTACGATGTCGGGTTCCTCAAGGCCGCCTGCGCGAAGCACGGCTACCGCTGGCCCAACCCCCGGGTGCTGGACACGGCGGCGCTGGCCCGCCGGGTGCTCAGCCGCGACGAGGTGCCCAACCGCAAGCTGGGCACCCTGGCCGCCTACTTCCGCACCACCACCCAACCCACCCACCGGGCGCTGGACGATGCCAAGGCGACGGTGGACGTGCTGCACGGGCTGATCGCCCGCCTCGGCGGGCACCGGGTCGACACGGTCGGCGAGGCGATCGAGTTCGCCCGGGCGGTCTCCCCCACCCAGCGGCGCAAGCGGCACCTGGCCGACGGGCTGCCCAAGGCACCCGGGGTCTACATCTTCCGGGCCGCCGACGACCGGCCGCTCTACGTGGGCACCTCCGGCGACATCGCCACCCGGGTCCGCAGCTACTTCACCGCCGCCGAGAAGCGGGCCCGGATGTCGGAGATGCTGGCCGCCGCCGAGCGGGTGGAAGCGGTGGAGTGCGCCCACCCGCTGGAGGCGGAGGTACGCGAGCTGCGGTTGATCGCCGCGCACGCGCCGCCGTACAACCGCCGGTCGAAGTATCCGGAGCGGATGGTGTGGCTCAAGCTGACCGACGGGCCGTACCCCCGGCTGTCGGTGGTGCGTGGCCTGGCCCCCGGTGACACCGCCTACCTGGGCCCGTTCCGCTCCAAACAGGCCGCCGAGCTGGCCGCCGCCGGGTTCCACGACGCGGTGCCGCTGCGGCAGTGCACCCACCGGCTGTCGCTGCGCACGGTCACGCCGGCCTGCGCGCTGGCCGAGCTGGGCCGCTGCCCGGCACCCTGCGAGCACCGGATCACCCCGCAGGAGTACGACGACCGCGCGGTCGCCCCGTTCCGCACCGCCACCACCAGCGACCCGCAGGTGGTGGTGGACGCCCTGCTGGCCCGGATCGAGGCGCTGGCGACCACGCAGCGCTACGAGGAGGCGGCGGTGGTGCGGTCCCGGCTGGCGGCGGTGCTGCGGGCCGCTGTCCGGATGCAGCGGCTGGCCGCGTTGACCCGGATCGCCGAGCTGGCCGCCGCCCGGCCCGCCGCCGGGGGTGGCTGGGAGTTGGCGCTGGTCCGGCACGGGCGGCTCGCCGGCGCCGGGGTGTCCCCGCCGGGCGTCCATCCGCGACCGACGATCACCGCGATCCGGGCCACCGCCGAGACGGTGGAGCCGGGCGGGCACGGTCCGGTGCCCCGGGCCACCGCCGAGGAGACCGAGCGGATCCTGTCCTGGTTGGAGCGACCGGAGACCCGGCTGGTCGAGATGACCTCCGTTTGGTCGTCCCCGGTGGCCGGCGCGGGGCGGTTCCGTGACCTGCTGGCGAAGGCCGAGGGCGGGGGGTCCCACCAACTCTCGACCGAACGCCCATGAGCAAGTGACCGATCGGACGACCTCGCCTCGCTTAGTCTGTTAAGGGAGTGCAGTCCTGCCCGTTTCGTGGGCCTGCTTCCGGTTACCGGGGACGGTGACCGTGGAGCCGGGGTGAGGAGGTGTCCCTCGTGGACGTCGACGCCGGACACGGCGCCGCCCTGGGGGGTGCGCTCCCGGCCCAGCCGGGTGAGTTGCCCCTGACCCGGCGGCTCCGGTCCCTGTTGAGTTGGCCGGCCAACGACGCCGACCCGGTGACCCAGCTCGTCCGCACCCACCGCGGCATCCATTCCAGCGCGGACGCCTCGGTGCTACGCCGGGCGTACACGATCGCCGAGAACATGCACCGTGGTCAGTTCCGCAAGAGCGGCGAGCCGTACATCACCCATCCGCTGGCGGTCGCCCAGATCTGCGCCGACCTCGGGATGGACACCACCACCCTGGTCGCGGCGCTGCTGCACGACACGGTGGAGGACACCCGCTACACCCTCCAGGCGCTCAGCGAGGACTTCGGGCACGAGGTGGCGCACCTGGTCGACGGGGTGACCAAGTTCGACAAGGCGTTCTACGGCAAGGCCGCCGAGGCGGAGACGATCCGCAAGATGATCATCGCGGCCGGCAAGGACGTCCGGGTGCTGATCATCAAGCTGGCCGACCGGCTGCACAACATGCGCACCCTCGGGGTCCGCTCGGCCGCCTCCCGGGAGCGGATCGCCCGCAAGACCCAGGAGGTGCTGGTCCCGCTCTGCGACCGGCTCGGCATCCAGACCCTCAAGCGCGACCTGGACGACGTGGTGCTGCTGCACCTGGAGCCCGACGAGCACGCCCGGCTGGCCCGGCACGTGCACGACCGGCCCGGCTGGGACGCCTACCTCGACGACGTGGTGGCCCAGGCCAAGGTGTCGCTCCGCCGCAGCCGGGTCGACGCCGAGGTGAGCGTCCGCCCCCGGCACCTCTACTCGATCTGGAAGGACACCGTGGCCGGCGGGCACGCCATCCCGTACGACCTGCCCCGGATCGTGATCGTGGTGGACGGCCCGGCAACCGACTGTTACGCCGCCCTCGGCGCGGTGCACGGGCGCTGGCGGCCGATCCCCGGCCGGTTCAAGGACTTCATCGCCTCCCCCAAGAACAACCTCTACCGGTCCCTGCACACCAGCGTCTGCGGCCCGCAGGACCGCACGGTCGAGGTGCTGATCCGCACCCGGGAGATGCACCGCTGTGCCGAGTACGGGGTGGCTGCCGACTTCCGCTTCCCCCGCGCCGCCACGGGGGGCAGCCAGACCGACCAGCTCTCCTGGCTGCGCCGGGTGCTCGACTGGGAACAGGAGGCGCCCGACCCGGTCCAGTTCCTCCAGTCGTTGCGGTGCGACCTGGCCGAGGCGCAGATCCAGGTGGTCGCCGACGGCCGGCAGGTGGTGCTCCCGGCCGGGGCCACCCCGGTCGACCTGGCGTACGAGCTGGGCACCGAGCGGGGCGACCACTGCCTCGCCGCGCGGATCAACGGCCGGCTCGCCCCGCTGGCGTCCGAACTGGACGAGGGCGACGTCGTGGAGATCTACTCGGAGAACGACGCGGAGAGCGGTTTCGCGGCGGACGTCGCCCCCCGGGGCCCCCGTCGCGAGTGGCTCGACTTCGTCAAGTCGCCGCACGCGCAGATGCAGATCAGCCGCTGGTTCACCGAGCACGTCGAGCCCGGCATCTCGATCGCCGACAAGGTCCGCCTGGGGCGGGCCACCATCGGCCTGGCGCTGCGCACGCACCACCGAGGGCTGGCCAGCGACCTGCCGTTGCTGCGGCTGTCGGAGGAACTCGGCTACCCCGACCTGGAGACCCTGCTGGTCGCGGTCTTCGACCGGGCGGTCGAGCCGGACACCGTGGTCCGTCAGCTCATCGACCTTGTCGACCATCGACAGTGAATCCCTGGCCGGGTGACCGGTCGCCCCGCACCCCACGACAGCGCACCGACGGCCTAGCCTGGAGCCATGATCCTCCGTTCCCGCGCCACCGGCCGGGCCGTCGCGTACAAGGTCTTCTACCGGCTGCCGGTCTCGGTGCGGCGTCGCCTGGTCCGGCTCGCCGGGCCCAAGTACGTCGTCGGCGCGGTGACCCTGGTCCGGGACAGCGAGGCCGGCGGGGCCGGCCGGCTCCTGCTGCTGCGCCAACCCCCCGGGCACAGCTGGACGTTGCCCGCCGGGCTGCTCCAACGCGGTGAGGCCCCGGTCGTCGGGGCGGCCCGCGAGCTGCACGAGGAGTCCGGGGTGCGGCTCGCCCCGGAGCAGCTCCGCCCGGCCGTGCCGAACGCCCTGGTGCACGCCCGGGGCTGGGTGGACATGGTCTTCGAGGTGGAGGTGCCCGCCGCCACCACCACGCTGAAGGTGGACGGCGCGGAGGTCTTCGAGGCGGCCTGGCACCCGCTGGACGACCTCCCCCGGCTGAGCCGGGCCACCGCCAACCTGCTCGGCCACTACGGCATCGGGCCGCAGGCCGGCCAACCGACGACGTGACCGCCCCGGACGGCCTGTGCGCGGTGGTGCTCGCCGCCGGTGAGGGCACCCGGCTGCGCCCGCTCACCGCCCGGGTGCCCAAGGCGCTCTGCCCGGTCGGCAACGTGCCACTGCTGGACCGGGCCCTGGCACGGCTCGCCGGCCTGGGCCTGACCGGACCGGACCGGGTCGCGGTGAACGCCTGCTACCTCGCCGACCAGGTGGTGGCGCACGTCGGCGACCGGGCGCACCTGTCGGTGGAGCCGGGCGATCCGCTGGGCACCGCGGGGGGCCTGGGCAACCTGCGGGACTGGATCGCCGGCCGGGGGGTGCTGGTCGGCAACGCCGACGCCTACCTGGCCGATCCCCGGGTCGCCCCCGGCCCGGACATCGCGGCGCTGCTGGCCGGCTGGGACCACCGGTCCGTACGGCTGCTCGGTCGGCCGGCCCCGGACCCGACCGCTCCCGGCACCTTCGACGGGCACGTCTTCACCGGCTTCTCACTGCTGCCCTGGCACCGGGTGCGGGAACTGCCGGCCCGCTTCGGCGACCTGGTCCGCACGGTGTGGCGGCCGGCCGAGGCGGTCGGTGAGCTGACCGTGGTGCCGTACCCCGGCACGTTCTTCGACACCGGCACCCCGGCCGACTACCTGGCGGCCAACCTGCATGCCGCCGGCGACGATGCCCTGATCGCCCCGGACGCCACCGTGACCGGCCGGGCCCGGCGCGCGGTGGTCGGTGCGGGCGCGGTGGTGCGCGGCGACGTGGAGCGGGTGGTGGTCTGGCCCGGCGCGACGGTCGGCCCGGACGAACGGCTGCGCGACGTGATCCGGGCCGACGGCCTCACCGTGGCCGCCGTACCGGGCGGGCCTTGATCGCCGGTGTCAGAATCACCAGCATGCAGCCTTCCGCCCCCCGGATCACCCTGTCGGTCGGCTACCGGTCGGGCCGTACCGGTCGCATCGTGTCGTTGCTGGTGCTGGGTGCCATCCTGACGGTCGGTTGCGGCTGTGTCGGCGCCTTCATCGGGACCGGCCTGAACGCGGCGGCCGGCAACAACACCTCGGGCAGCACGGCGGTGCCGGCGCTCGTCGCGCTCCTGTCGGCCGCGCTCGTCATGCTCCTCATCGGCCTGCTGGTGACGAGCGTCGTGCGGGCCGGCGCCTGGCTGGAGGGCACCCGGCTCACCGTGGTCAGGCTCGCCTCCAAGACCGTCGACCTGCGGGCCGCCCGGTCGGTGTCGTTGCGCGCTACGGCCATCGCGCAGACCGGCGTCTCCAGCGACGGCGGGCTGGTCGCCACCGGCGCGGTCACCCGGACCCCGGTGCTCACCGTCAGCACCGACACCGGCACCGTCAAGCTGGGGCTGCGCAGCAAGGAGAGCCTGCTCATCCCACCCCCCGAGATGTACGCCCTGGCCGCCGCGCTGGACACCGCCCGCTGCCCGGGGGCGGCGGAGGCGGCCGGTTGGCTGCGCGCCATGGCCGCCGACCCGCGCACCATGCTGCTCTGACCCGCACTCCGGGCCCGGCACGCCCGCAACTGCTCTGACCCGGGCCCGGCACGCCCGCAACCCACCGCCCCGATCAGCCCGCCGCCCTGCCTCCACCACTGCGGCCCTCCACCACTGCGGCCCGCCCGGGTTCGTCCCGCCGCCAACCCGGTCTTGGTCGACTCAAGATCGCCGGTCTTGCGGTATCTAATCGGTCGGATAACGCTGGAACAGCGACATTGCGACGGTCCGGCCATCGGTGCTCCGACAGGCCACGCGTTCGGGCGCCACAACAGCAGCCGTTCGCGGCGGGCTCGCGACGGTGTCGGCGAGCCCGCCGCTGCCGGGTTCAGTGAGTCCTCGGCAACGACGTCGCGGGCCAGGCAGGCCAGCAGACCGCCTCCGGACCTCGGGCTTCGCGGGCCAGGCAGGCCAGCGGTTCGTCCGGGCGGCGGGCCATGCGGATAGGCGAGCCTTCACCACCCACACTATGTGGCGCGACGTGTATGCCTGGCTGGCATAAATATGCCCGGCAGGCATACACCCTTCCGTCCGATGTTCACGCCGAGGGCTGGCGCGCTCGCAGCAGACCCCTACCGGATTGCTCACCGGCCGTCACCCGAACACTCGCCAGCCCTACCTGGGGAGCCCGACCAGCCAATTCGCCCGCCTCCGCCACACGTCGAGCAACCAGTAGATGCGAGGTCAGGAGCAGACGGCAGGGGCAAGGGCCAGAGGCGAGGAGCAGAGGCGAGGAGCAGAGGGCAGGGCGAGGAGCAGAGGGCAGAGGGACAGGGCGAGGAGCAGGGGGCAGGGGCGAGGGACGGGGACAACCGGGAGAGGCAGCTGGGTGCGGCACTAGCATGGTCAACGACACCAGGCCGGCGTCGCGCCGGGCACGACGAACGGAGAATCGTCCAGTGATCACCGCGATCGTCCTGATCGACTGCGCCACCGACTCGATCCCCGAGGTGGCCGAGAACCTGGCCAATCTGCCCGGCGTCAGCGAGGTCTACTCGGTGGCCGGGCACGTCGACCTGATCGCCATCGTCCGGGTCCGGGAGTTCGAGCAGACCGCCGAGGTCATCGCCGGCAGCATCTCCAAGATGCCCGGGGTGCTCAACACCGAGTCGCACATCGCCTTCCGCGCCTACTCCCAGCACGACCTGGAGGAGGCGTTCGCCATCGGCCTGGCCAGCGCCGACTGACCGACGTCACCGGCACGGCGGCCAACGCCGGCGCACCGCCGGGCCGACCGCCCGACCCCACACCGGCCCGACCCCACACCGGCCCGACCCGACGCCGACCGGCACCGCCGCACCGCCCGACCCGGCACCGACCAGCACCGACCGATGCCATCGGTCGCGGGCACCGGCAGGCACGACGGTGGCCGGCCCCGGGGGACCGGCCACCATCAGGTGGTACGAGACGTCAGCTGTTGTCCGGGGCGGGCGTCTCGGTGATGCCACCCGGTTGGGGTGACTCCGTGGTGCCACCCGGGGCCGGGGACTCGGTCGTGGCGCCCGGTGCCGGCGTACCGCTGCCACCGGGGCTCGCGGTGCCGCTGGCACTGGTCTGCGGGACCGGGATGCCCAACTCCTGGGCCAGGGCCACCAGCGCGTCGTAGTGCGCCTGCAACACCGGCAGCGCGTCCTGCGCCAACTGGACCACCGACTGCTCGGAGCCCTGCGAGATCTCCGTCTGGGTGGCCTGGATGGCCTGCACGTGACCGGCCAGCTCAGCGGTCACCCACGCCTTGTCGAAGGCAGCTCCGTTGAGGCCGTTGAGCTTGTCGATCACCTTCTGCTGATCGGCCGTCGGCGCGTTCGGCAGGGTCACGTTCAGCTGCTGCGCGGTGCTCTGCACCGTCTGGTCGAGCTGGGTGTGATCCGTGACGAACTGCTGGCCCAACTGCTTGACCTGCTCGTTCTGCCCCTTCTTCTGGGCCAGGTTCCCGGTGACGATCTCCGCCAGGTTCACCTGGTGCACCGCCTGCAGGTACTGGGTGTCCTGCGCCGACGGCTGCGCGGCGGCCTGCGCGGCAGCCGCGGGTGCCAGGCCGACCACCGCCAGCGTGGCCAGCAGTCCCAGGCGTTTGATACCCAACATGTTTCCTCCCCGTTTTCGTTGGACCGCACGGATACCCGGCTGGCGAGGGTTAATCCTGTGCTTTCCACCCGTTGGGGTCCGGTCGCGCCGGCCCACCGGGCCGGGAAACGGACACCGCACCGGACCCCCGCCGGACCGGAGACGGACGAGGCAGGCCGGGCAACGGACGAGGCGCCCGCCGGAATCCTCCGGCGGGCGCCTCGGTCGAGTGGATCGGGGAGGTCAGCGGCGGGACTCGCCGCTGCCGATCTCCGCCCGCTCCGGGCGGGGTTCCACCGGCGGGTGCCCCGGCGAGACCGGCGCCTCGACCGGCTTCTCGATCGGGTAGAAGAAGCCCCGGATCGCCGGGCCGAGCGCCCCGAGCCGGTTCATCTTCTTGGGTACCACCCAGCCGACGTAGTCCAGCTCGGCGTGCCCGTGACCGTCGACAGCGCTGAGCGGCTGGTGGATCTCCTCGAACCGGCCGTCGGGCAGGCGACGGATGATGCCGGTCTCCACACCGTGGGCCAGCACCTCCCGGTCGTGCTGCTGCAGACCGAGGCAGATCCGGTACGCGACGTAGTACGCCAACGGCGGGACGATCAGCAGGCCGATCCGGCCCGCCCAGGTCATCGCGTTCAGGCTGATGTGGAACTTGTCGGCGATCACGTCGTTGGCGCCGGAGAGCGTCAGCACGATGTAGAAGGCGACGGCCATCGCGCCCACCGCGGTCCGGGCCGGGACGTCCCGGGGCCGCTGCAGCAGGTTGTGGTGCCGGTAGTCCTTGAGCTGCCGGGCCTCCACGAACGGGTAGAGCGTGGAGAGCCCGACCAGGATGCCCGGCAGCACGACCGTCGGCCAGAACAGCGGCGGGATGACGTACCCGTTGCCGATCGGGATGTTGATCTCCCAGGCGGGCATCAGTCGGGTCGAGCCGTCGAGGAACATGACGTACCAGTCGGGCTGGCTGGCGGCCGAGACCACCCACGCCTCGTACGGGCCGAAATACCAGATCGGGTTGATCTGGAACAGACCACCCATCAGGGCGATCACGCCGAAGACGACCATGAAGAAGCCGCCCTGCTTGAGCGCGTAGCGCGGGAACATCCGCTCGCCGACCACGTTCTCGTTGGTCCGGCCGGGGCCGGGCCACTGGGTGTGCTTCTGCTTGAACACCAGGCCCAGGTGGGCGCTGATCAGGGCGACCAGCAGACCCGGGATCAGCAGCACGTGGGCGATGAAGAACCGGCTGATGATGATCTCACCGGGGAACTCGCCCCCGAAGATCGACGAGGTGACCCAGGAGCCGATCACCGGGATCGACAGCATGATGCCGGAGGCGATCCGCAGACCCGTGCCGGACAGACCGTCGTCCGGCAGCGAGTAGCCGGAGAAGCCGGCCAGGAAGCCGACCCAGAACAGCAGCGAGCCGATGATCCAGTTGGTCTCCCGCGGCTTGCGGAACGCGCCGGTGAAGAAGACCCGCATCATGTGCACCACGATCGCGGCCATGAACAGCAGCGCCGACCAGTGGTGCATCTGCCGCATGATCAGGCCACCCCGGACATCGAACGAGATGTCCAGGCTGGAGGCGTACGCGGCGGACATCGGGGTGCCCCGCAGCGGGGCGTAACTGCCGTTGTAGACCACCTCGGTCATCGCCGGCTCGTAGAAGAAGGTCAGGAAGACACCGGTCAGCAGCAGCACGACGAACGAGAAGAGCGCGATCTCGCCGAGCAGGAACGACCAGTGGTCCGGGAAGACCTTGTTGAGCAGCTTGCGCAGCGGGGTGGCGACCTGGAAGCGGTCGTCCACTCCCCCGGCGGCCTTGCCCGGCACCGCTGCTACGTCAAACTTTCGGCGCTTCATGGCCGCTCCCAGAAGTCGGGGCCGACGGTTTCGGTGTAGTCGGACTTCGCCACGAAGAAGCCTTCCTCGTCCACCTCGATCGGCAGCTGGGGCAGCCGCCGGCTCGCCGGGCCGAAGACCGGACGGGCGTTGTCGGTGATCAGGAACTGGCTCTGGTGACACGGGCAGAGCAGCCGGTTGGTCTGCTGCTCGTACAGGCTCGCCGGGCAGCCGGCGTGCGTGCAGATCTTGGAGTACGCCGCGTAGTTGCCCCACATGTAGTCACCGTGGCCGACCCGCGAGTTGGCCTGCCGGGACTTCTCCGCGTCGGTCTCCCGCAGGTGGATCAGCAGCGTCGGCGAGTCGGCGTGCTTGTTGCTCACGCCGTGCTCGATGCCGGGGAAGACGGTCAGCTGGCCACCGGCGCTGACGTCGGCGGGGCGGATCGGCCGGCCGTCCTCGCGGACCAGCCGGATCTTCTTGCCCTCGGCCGGCGCGAACCCGGTGGTGAACATCTGGTTGTTCTTGTGCGGGTTGGAGATCAGGCCACCGATCAGCGGGGCCGCGGCGACCGCACCGACCGGCAGCAGACCGGCGACCAGCGAGACACCGAGCAGCGGACGACGCCGCACCCCCATCTCGTCGGCCAGGTAGAGCATGGTCTCGCCGGTGATCTTCCGGTCCTCCGCCGACCCGGGACCGTCGTGCCGGTCCTGGATCGAGACCTCCTTGGGCAGCAACTTCTTGCCCCAGGTGAGGATGCCGAAGCCGATGCCGAGCAGAGCGACGCCCAAGGTGAGGCCGAGCAGCGGGGTGTACCACTTGTCACCGCCGCGACCCGGCTCGTACTCCCAGGGCCACCAGATGTAGACGACCAGGAACGCCGTGGCGGCCAGGCCGGTGAGCAGGAACATCGCCGCGACCGTACGGGTCAGCCGGCGCTCGGCCTTGCTGCCCGGGACGACCTGCTCCTCGTAGTGGACGATCTCGATGTCGTCCCGGCGGGCGCCCTCGGTGACGATGTCGAACCGGGAGAGCCGGGGGTCGTGGACGTCGAGCGGCTCCCGACCCTGCGGGGCGTGCTGCTCGGTCTGGGTGCTCATGCCGTCACCTCGCTACGGGCGGTGCCGGCGCACGGCACCACGGCAATGCTGTTGACTATCCGCCCGGTCACGACTTGCCCGCAATCCACAGGCTCGCGAAGACCAGCGCGACGATGCCCACCAGGAAGATCGCCAGGCCCTCGGTGGACGGGCCGTACCGGCCGAGGTTGAAGCCGCCCTGGTCCTGGTCGGCCTTCAGGGACTCCTGGATGTAGGCGATGATGTCCGCCTTCTGCTCCGGGGTGATCTGGTTGTCGCCGAACACCGGCATGTTCTGCGGGCCGCTGAGCATCGCGGCGTAGATCTGCGCGTCGCTGGCCGGCGCGAGGCTCGGGGCGTACTTGCCCGAGGAGAGCGCGCCGCCGCCACCACCGAAGGCGTGGCACTGCGAGCAGTTGATCCGGAACAGCTCGCCACCGGTGGACAGGTTGGCACCCTCGCGGAGGTTGCCCTGCGGGACCTGCGGGCCGCCGCCGAGTTCCTGGATGTACTGGCCGAGCTGGCGTACCTGCTCGTCGGTGAAGACCGGCGGCTTGCGCATGGCCTGCGCCTCCTGCCGGGCCATCGGCATCCGACCGCTGCTGACCTGGAACTCCACCGAGGCGGAGCCGACACCGATCAGGCTCGGGCCACGACCCTCGACGCCCTGGGCGTTACGGCCGTGGCAGGTCACGCAGCTCACGTCGAACAGCGCCCGGCCCTCGGCCGCGGCGCCGGTCAGCGGCGGGTTTTCCTGCGCCTGCACGCCGGGGGCGAAGACGGTGTAGGCGCCGCCGGCCAGCGTCAACGCGGCGATCAGCCGGAACGCCGCGCCCAGCCGGCGGCGGCCCCTGCTGCGCGCCGCGGGCCGCCCGCGCAGGCGCGCGAGCAGACCGCGTCGGCGGTCGTTGTCAGAAGTCATGACCTGTGTCCTTAACCGGTTGGACCTTGTCTCAGGGGACGGAGCAGCGGCGCGGAACGTGACACGCCAAGATCACTGAAGCCAGTAGATCATGGCGTAGAGCCCGATCCACACGACGTCGACGAAGTGCCAGTAGTACGACACGACGATCGCCGACGTGGCCTGGGCCGGAGTGAACCGGCCCATGGTCGTGCGGATCATGAAGATGATGAAGGCGATGAGACCGCCGGTCACGTGCAGGCCGTGGAAGCCGGTGGTGAGGTAGAACATCGACCCGTAACCGTCTTCGTTGATCTTCACGCCCTCGTGCACCAGGGTCAGGTACTCGTTCGCCTGGCCGAGCACGAAGATCAGGCCCATCACGAAGGTGAGCGTGAACCAGCGCCGCAGGGCGTGGACGTCACCCTTCTCGGCCGCGAAGACACCGAGCTGGCAGGTCACCGAGGACAGCACCAGGATCACCGTGAAGGTGGTCGCATAGGGGATGTTGAGTACCTCGGTGTGCTTCTCCCACTGCTCCGGCGCCGCCGCACGGATCGAGAAGTACATCGCGAACAGCGCCGCGAAGAACATGAGTTCGCTGGAGAGCCACACGATCGTCCCGACGCTGACCATGTTGGGCCGTGTCAGAGAGTGGATCCGGCTCTTGTCAATGGCTGGGGCCGCAGTCACGCGGTCATTATTGCCCTTGACCGGGGCGGGCGATCAGCGGGGGGCCAAACCCGGGTGAGGGATGGCCCGATCGTGGTGGTCCGGTTCGCCTGGCCTAGCCTGAAAAGCGTGCTGCACGTCGATTCGATCTTCGCCGCCACCTCGACGACCCCGCCCACCAGCCTCGCGGCGGGCGGCGTCGAGGTACCGCCGCCGTTCGACATCACCCGGGTCTTCACCGAGACCCGGCTGGACAGCTGGCTGGCCCTGGGCCTGGTGCTCGCCGCCGGCCTCTACCTCTACGGGGTCTACCGGCTCCGGCTGCGCGGCGACCGCTGGCCGGTGGTCCGTACCGTCTGCTTCCTCGGACCGGGCCTGGGCGGCATCGCCGCGGTCACGGTCAGCGGACTGCACGCCTACGACACCGCCCTGCTCTCGGTGCACATGGTGCAGCACATGGTGCTGTCGATGATCTCCCCGATCTTCCTGGCCCTGGGCGCGCCGATCACCCTGGCGCTGCGCACCCTGCCGGTCGGCCCGCGCCGCCGGCTGCTGGCGGTGGTGCACAGCCGGATCGCCCGGATCTACAGCTTCCCGCTGGTGGCGTTCACCATCTTCGTGGTCAACCCGTTCGCGCTCTACTTCACCGACCTCTACCGCTACACCCTCGAACACGCCTGGGCGCACGAGCTGGTGCACGCGCACTTCATCATGACCGGCTGCGTGTTCTTCTGGCCGCTGCTCGGGCTGGACCCGCTGCCGGGCCGCTGGCCGTACCCGGCGCGGGCGCTGCTGATGCTGCTGTCGGTGCCGTTCCACACCGTGCTCGGGCTCACCATCATGCAGAGCACCACGCTGTTCGGCGGCGACTGGTACCCGTCGCTGGGCCTGGCCTGGTCGGACCCGTGGAACGACCAGGTGGTCGCCGGCGGCATCCTCTGGGCGGGTGGCGAGTTCGTCAGCGTGACGATGCTCGCGGTGCTGGTGGTGCAGTGGGTCAAGCAGTCCGAGCGGGAGGCCCGCCGGGTGGACCGCGAGCTGGACCGCCAGGAGGCCCGCGACCGCGCCGCCGAGGCCGCCGCCACCCCGGCCGCGGCCCCCGGCACCCCGGCCTGAGCTGCCGCGACACCCGGTCCGCCCGGGGTCGGCAGGCGGATGTCGGGTACGCCACACCGCCCGGTACGATCAACGGCAGCAACGAGGAGTACAGCCCATGAGTGAGCGCAGCGAGCGAGTCAGGCTCAGTGCGACGGTGCCTCATCACGGCACGGAGCGAAGCGGAGTGTCGGCATGAGCGAGCGTCTCTGCACCGTCCTGCTCTACAGCGACGACGCCCAGGTCCGGGACCGGATGCGGCTGGCCATCGGCACCCGTCCCGCCCCCGGGCTCAAGATTGAGTTCGTCGAGGCGTCCGACTACTTCGGCTGCATCCGGCTGGTCGACGACTACGAGATCGACCTGATGCTGCTCGACGGCGAGGCCAGCCCCGGCGGCGGCCTCGGCATCGCCCGCCAGATCAAGGACGACCGGGACGACGCCCCGCCCACCTGCGTGGTCATCGCCCGTGCCGCCGACCGATGGCTCGCCTCGTACGCACAGGTCGACGGCGTACTGATGTACCCGCTCGACCCGGTGGCCACCGGCACCACGGTCGCCGAGCTGCTGCGTACGCACGCCGCCGCCTGAGTCAGAAGTACACGGCGGCGCCCAGGCGCCCGGGGTGACGGGCGCATCCGTCCACCACACCCCACGCCCGCTCGGGAGGCCCATCATGGGCGAACGGACCTGGCCGCACCTGCTCAACGCGCTGCTGCGCGGCGACGAGCTGTCCACCGCCGACACCGCCTGGGCGATGAACGAGATCATGGCCGGTGCCGCCAGCCCGGCGCAGATCGCCGGTTTCGCGGTCGCGCTGCGCGCCAAGGGGGAGACCCCCGCCGAGCTGGCCGGTCTGGTCGAGGCGATGTTCGACAACTCGGTCCGGGTGACCCTGCCGGAGGAGCTGCGCCGGACGGCGGTCGACGTGGTGGGCACCGGTGGTGACCTCGCCCACACGGTCAACATCTCGACGATGACGGCGCTGGTGGTGGCCGGCGCCGGGGTCCGGGTGGTGAAGCACGGCAACCGGGCCGCCTCGTCGCTGTGCGGCACCGCCGACCTGCTGGAGTTCTTCGGCGTACCGCTGGATCTGGGCCCTGAGCAGGTGGCCCGGTGTGTGGCCGAGGTCGGGATCGGCTTCTGCTTCGCGGCCCGGTTCCACCCCAGCATGCGGCACACCGGCCCGGTCCGGCGGGAGATCGGCGTGCCGACCGCGTTCAACTTCCTCGGCCCGCTGACCAACCCGGCCCGGCCGCACGCCGGGGCGGTCGGCTGCTTCGACGCCCGGATGGCCCCGGTGATGGCCGAGGTCTTCGCCGGCCGGGGCGACTCGGTGATCGTGATGCGCGGCGAGGACGGCCTGGACGAGTTCACCACCGCCGCGCCCACCCGGGTCTGGGTGGCCCAGCAGGGCACCGTCCGGGAGGCCGTGCTGGACGCTGCCGACCTCGGGGTGCCCCGGGCCACCCTGGCCGACCTGCGGGGCGGTGACGCCGCGCACAACGCCGCCGTGGCCCGCCGGCTGCTGGCCGGCGAGACCGGTCCGGTACGCGACGCTGTCCTGGTCAACGCGGCCGTCGCGCTGGCCACCCAGACCCCGCTGGACGGGGACCTCACCGAGGCGGTACGCGCCGGCATGGCCCGGGCGGCGGAGTCCGTCGACTCGGGGGCGGCAGCGGCGGTCCTGGACCGCTGGGTCGACGTCGCCCGCTCTCTCTGACCCACTCCTCCGCCCACCCACCTGCCCCCACCCCGCGCGCCCAGCGCCGGGGGTGCGGCATGGCGGGATGACCAGTGGCGCACAAGCCCGGTGCCACGGTGGCGGGGTGGCGGGGTGGCGGGGTGGCGGGGTGGCGGGGTGGCAGGGTGGCAGGGAAGTGTCGTAGGGGCGTGGGAAACTACATGGGAGTAATTTTCCGTTTCCAGGTGATGGCGGCGATGTCCATCGGCGGGTTCCGGAGCGAGAGGAGACGCCCGTGTCGGACCGCGAGCTCTACTGCGACACCTGCGAGGGCGTCCAGCCGTTCGAGGTGCCGCCGTGCCCCGACGGTCACGGCGTCGACTGCCCCGAACTGCTCTGCACCGGCTGCGGCACGGCGGTGCTGATCGCGACCTTCGCCTTCCAGCCCACCCGGCTGGCCGACCGCCGCCGCCGGCCGTCACCCGGCCGCCACGCGGCCTGACTTTTCTCTGATGTCAGCCGCCACCGGCGCACCCTGTCCCGGCTCTCTGCTCAGCTGACCGTGAGTAGTGTGCGTAGCCGGGCCCTACTCCCCCGCCCCCGGTGTGACAGGTGGCGATCTATGGTGGGGCGATGCCCGAGCGGTGGTCGTTGACCGTCGACTGCGCGCGCCCGCGCGAACTGGCTGCGTTCTGGTGCCTCGCGCTGGGGTACGTCCTGGCCGCACCACCGGAAGGGTTCGCCAGCTGGAACGCCTGGCTGATCCATTTCAATGTCCCCGAGGACGAGTGGGACGACGGCGCCTTCATCGAGGACCCTGAGGGCGTCCGGCCCGGTGTTTCCTTCCTGAAGGTGCCAGAGCCCAAGGTGGTCAAGAACCGCATGCACTTCGACATCCATGTCGGCGGCGGCCGGCAGGAGCCGTTCGAGGTGCGCTGGCCGCAAGTCCAGGCGGTCGTCGACAAACTGGTGGCGGCAGGTGGGACAGTGCTCCGGGTGGACGAAGCGGACGGTACGCCTGACCCCGTGACGATGGCCGACCCAGAGGGCAACGAGTTCGACGTCCTTTAGGCCCGTTCAGGCCGGGCAGTTGGCCGCTGGCTCCGAAGTGCGCATCGACTGCCCGGTCTCGCTCGGCTTCCGCCTACCCGACCACGGCGATCGAGAACGCATCACCTGCGCGCAGGGGCGAGGCAACTCCGCCGACAGTCGACGCCACCTGCCGACCACCACCGGCCCGCCCTGCCTGGTAGATCCACTCAGGTGAGCCGATATAGCGGTATCAAGTCGAGGAGGATACCGCTACTTCGGCCCCCCGGAGTCGATCAACTCGATGTCCCGACCCCGCGCCGGAAGCCAGGGTTGCCTCGGCAGAGGCTCGGTCGGCGGGGCGGCGGGGCGGCGGGGCGGCGGGGCGGCGGCGGGCAGGAACACACTCGCGGGGCGGCGCGAGACGCGGAAGCCTGATCGGCGATGCGGTGGCCGGCGGCAGAAAAGCGGACAGGCCCGCTTCCCGGGTGGGAGGCGGGCCTGTCCGCGGTTCGGACCAGGGGTCGACCAAGCGAGCCGGACCAATGCTCGACGAGGCGAGCGGGATCAGTGCTCGGCGGTGCGAGCGGGACCAGTGCTCGGCGGTGCGAGCGGGATCAGTGCTCGGCGGTGCGGCGGGTGCCGGAGTAGTACTCGAAGAGCAGGCCGCAGGCGGTGACGATGACCAGCACCAGGCCGAGGCCGAGCAGCCAGAACTGCCAGAACACCAGGCCCAGGCCGGCGATCGCGGCGGCCAGCGCGATGCCGAACGGCCAGTAGCTGCCGGGGCTGAAGAAGCCGATCTCGCCCGCGCCGTCGGCGATCTCGCCGTCCGGCCGGTCCTCGGGGCGCAGGTCGATGCGGCGGGAGACGAACCAGAAGAAGCCGCCGCACATCGCGCAGAGCAGGAACGACAGCAGCAGGGCCACCGTGCCGACCCACTCGACCTGGCCGCCGGAGTCGCCGTACGTCCAGGCGCCGTAGAGGACCGTCGCGCCGAGGAGGAACCCGGCGATGATGAGGAAGATACGCCACTCGGTCTTCATGCCGGATACCTCAGTTTCCCGCGCCCGCGGACGCGTCGTCCGGGTTGAAGTTGTCCTTGGCCCGCCGGGTGTCGAACGGCTGGGTGGTCTTCGCGTACGGGTCCTGACCGATGGCGGTGAGGGCCTCCTGCGTGGACTTGCCGTCCCGCTTGGCCGCCAGGAACTGGTCGTACTGCTCCGGGGAGACCACCCGCAGCTCGAAGTTCATGAAGGCGTGGTAGCTGCCGCACAGCTCGGCGCAGCGGCCCACGTACGCGCCCTCGGACTCCAGCTTGGAGACCTCGAACACGTTACGGATCTTGCCGGGCATCACGTCGCGCTTGAACAGCAGCTCCGGCACCCAGAAGGAGTGGATGACGTCGCGGCTGGTCTCCTCGAACCGGATGGACCGGTTGGTCGGCAGCACCAGCACCGGGATGACCTCGCTGGTGCCCAGCACCGACGCCACGGTGTTGGCCTCGGTGCCCTGGCCGTCGCGGTAGTTGAACTGCCAGTTCCACTTGAAGGCGACGACCTCGACGGTGACGTCGGGGTTCTTGGTCGTCCGCACCACGTCGGTCTGGACCACGGCCGTGTAGTAGAAGAGCACCGAGACGATCAGGATCGGCGCGATGGTGTAGAGGAACTCCATCGGCAGGTTGTAACGGGTCTGCACCGGCAGCTCGTTGCCGCGCTTGCGGTACCGCACCACGCACCAGAAGATCAGGCCCCAGACGAAGACCCCGACCGCCAGGGCGGCGATGCAGGAGGCGATCCACAGGTCGTACATCCGGTGCGCTTCGGGGGTGATGCCGCCCTGCGGCCAGCCGAAGCCGCCGACCGAGCGGCCGACGTCACACCCGGTGAGCAGAACCAGCAGCGCAGCTCCGCCGAGACCGAGCCCGGCGAGCCGGCCAGCACCACGCCGCCGACGCTCACCGGCTCCGGGGGAAGCGCTGTGCCGTACGGCCGACGGCCGTACCTCCGAACTCCTTGCGACCACCTGGTCCTGCCTCCCTAGCGCGCCGCGGTGGGGCTTTCCATCAGCACCGACGGCAAAGGCGTCACCGACGGTCGCAGATTACTCGACCATGGCGGGCTCGACCGTCTTGGGGTCGCTGTCCGACCCCATCGGGGGGATCGTGCGGATACCGACGCGATAGCGTGACCAGTCGTGAGTGCCCACCCGGTCTACCTGGACGCGGCCACCGCCGCGCCGCTGCACCCGGTCGCCCGGCAGGCGTTGCTGGCGGCCCTCGACGACGGCTGGGCCGACCCCGCCCGCCTCTACAGCCGGGCCCGCCGGGCCGCCCAACTCCTCGACGCCGCCCGCGAGGCCACCGCCGCCACCCTCGGCGTCCGCCCCGACGAGGTCTCCTTCACCCCCAGCGGTACGCACGCCGCGCACTCCGCCGTGCTCGGCGGCCTCGCCGGCCGGCGGCGGGCCGGCAGCGCCCTGGTGCACTCGGCGATCGAACACTCGGCGGTGCTGCACGCCGCCGAGCAGCACGTGGCGACCGGTGGCACCGCGACCTCCGTACCGGTGGACCGGCTCGGCCGGCTCGACCTGCCCGCCTGGTCAGCGGCGGTACGCGCACCGGGCGTGGCATGGGCGGCACTGATCGCGGCCAGTCACGAGGTCGGCACCGTCCAGCCGGTCACCGGGGCCGCCGCCGCCTGCGCCGCCGCCGGGGTGCCGCTCCACGTGGACGCGGCCCAGTTGGTCGGCCGGGTGCCGGTGCCGGACGGGTGGTCGGTGTTGACCGCCAGCGCGCACAAGTGGGGTGGGCCGCCCGGCGTCGGGTTGCTGGTGGTCCGCAAGGGCACCCGCTGGGAGTCGCCGTGGCCGGCCGACGAGCGGGAGTTCGGGCGTACCCCCGGGGTGGTGAACCTGCCGGCGGTGGTGGCGGCGGCGGCGAGCCTGCGCGCGGCGGCGGCCGACGCGGCGGCCGAGTCGGCCCGGCTGACCCCGCTGGTGGACCTGATCCGGGCCCGGGTCGCCGCCGAGGTGCCGGACGTGGAGGTCGTCGGCGACCCGGTCGACCGGCTCCCCCACCTGGTGACCTTCTCCTGCCTGTACGTCGACGGCGAGGTGCTGCTGCACGCGTTGGACCGGCGCGGCTTCGCCGTCTCCTCCGGCTCCTCCTGCACCTCCTCGACGCTGCGCCCGTCGCACGTGCTGGAGGCGATGGGGGTGCTGTCGCACGGCAACGTCCGGGTCTCCCTGCACCGGGACACCACCGGGGCGGACGTCGAGCGGTTCCTCGCCGAGCTGCCCGGGATCGTCGCCGACCTGCGCGCCGACGCCGGCGTGGTGGGCCTGTGACCACCCCCACCGGGCCGGACGACGCCCCGACCAGGCCGGACAACTCCCCGGCTGGCGCGGGCGGCGACAGGGCCGGGGCGGATGACCGCCCGGCCGGCGCGGGCGGCGGCGGGGCCGGCGCGGGCGGCGGGGCCGGGGCGGTGGAGGTGCTGGACTGTCGGGGGCAGCGGTGCCCGCTGCCGGTGATCGCGCTGGCCCGTCGGCTGCCGGAGCTGCCGGTCGGCGCGGTGCTGCGGGTGCTCGCCGACGATCCGGCCGCCGCCGTGGACATCCCCGCCTGGTGCCGGATGCGCGGCCAGGAGTTCGTCGCCGCCGTCCCGGACGGACCGGGCTACGAGGTACGCCGCGCCCGCTGACCCGTCAGACGCAGGTGTCGACCGGCCTCGCGTCGATCCAGATCAGCCGGAGGCGGCGACCGGTGCGGCTGAGGAGCCGCAGCACCAACAACGGCGACTGCGTCGAGTGCGCTGTCCTGCCCGACCTGATGGCGGTACGCGACAGCAAGGACCGGTCCGGCCCGGCGCTGATCTTCCCCGGGCACCAGTGGTCGGCGTTCGTCGCCGCGCTCCCGGCCCGCTCCCCCGGTCAGGCCAGGTAACGCAGGATCGCCGGGAGCGGGTCGATCGCGATGGTGGTGTCGACCACCAGCCGGGGGCCGATCAGCGGCTCGTACTCCGCGCCGCGCCGTCGGACCTGCTCCCAGGTCGGGGCGAGCGGGTCGGCGGCGTGCCGGGCCTCGACCCGGCGGCGCAGCTCCGCCTCGTCACCGCAGTAGACCTCGATCAGCCGCAGCGGCACCCCGGCCCGCGCGGCCAGGTCGAGCCAGAGCCCCCGCGCGCCGGCCACCGGGTTCACCGCGTCGACCACCACGCTGGTCCCCAGCCCGAGCTGCACCTCCGCCAGCCCGGCCAACGCGTCATAGCCGACCAGGCCCGAACCGTGGCTGGCCAGCCCTGCCCCGGGGCCGGTCAGCCCGTGCCGGGCCAGCGCCCGCTCGATCGGGTCGACCGGCAGCACCGGGGCGCCCAGCGCCACGCCGACCTGCCCGGCGAGGGTGCTCTTGCCCACCCCCGGCAGGCCGGCGAAGACGACCAGGAGCTGCATCATGGCGCCAGGTGCGGCCGTACGTCCTCGGCGGCGGCGTCCCCGTACGACTCGGCCAGCCGCTTGACGAACAGGTCGCGGCGCACGTCGTACTCCTGGGTGCCGACGGTCTCCAGCACCAGGGTGGCCAGCAGCGAGCCGACCTGGGCGGCGCGTTCCAGGCCGAGCCCCCAGGACAGGGCGGCGAAGAAACCGGCCCGGAAGCCGTCGCCGACCCCGGTCGGGTCGATGGCCCGGATCTCCCGGGCGATCGGCACCCGGAACGGCTCCGCGTCCCGGGTGGCGATCTCGACGCCGTCCTTGCCGAGGGTGGTGACCCGGACCTTCACCCGCTCCAGGAGCTGGGCGTCGGTGAGGCCGGCCTTGCTCTGGAGCAGCGACTTCTCGTAGTCGTTGGTCATCAGGTACTCGGCGCCGTCGATCAGCGAGACCACGTCCGCGCCGTCCATCCGGGCGAGCTGCTGGGACGGGTCGGCGACGAAGGCGTATCCCCGGTCCCGGCACTCGGCCGAGTGCCGGATCATCGCCGCCGGGTCGTTCGCGCTGACCAGGACCAGGTCCAGGCCGCCCAGCCGGTCCGCGACGGGACCCAGCTCGATGTTGCGGGCCTCACTCATCGCGCCGGCATAGAACGAGGCGATCTGGCACATGTCGGTGTCGGTGGTGCAGACGAAACGGGCGGTGTGCGCCACCTCACTGACGTGCACCGAGTCACAGTCCACCCCGTGCCGCTCCAGCCACGAGCGGTAGTCGGCGAAGTCGGCACCCACCGCGCCGAGCAGGACCGGGCTCAGCCCGAGCTGCCCCATGCCGAAGGCGATGTTGGCGGCCACCCCGCCCCGACGCAGCACCAGGTCGTCCACCAGGAAGGAGAGCGACACCTTGTGCAGTTGGTCGGCGATGAGCTGGTCGGCGAAGCGACCCGGGAAGCTCATCAGGTGGTCGGTCGCGATCGAGCCGGTTACGGCGATCTTCATGTCAACCCTCGGGGTCGGGAGCACGGCGCGGGTCAGCCTACCGGTCCCGCCCCGACGACGAGGGGGCCGTCCCATGGCGGGACGGCCCCCTCGGACGCGACGGATCGCGACTCAGCTGAACGAGTCGCCGCAGGCGCAGGAGCTGCCCGCGTTGGGGTTGTCGATGGTGAAGCCCTGGGCGTCGATCCGGTCGGCGAAGTCGATGGTCGCCCCGGACAGGTAGGGGGCGCTCATCCGGTCGACGACGACGCCGACCCCGTCGAAGTCGGTGACGACGTCACCGTCGAGCGAACGCTCGTCGAAGAAGAGCTGGTACCGCAGGCCGGAGCAGCCACCCGGCTGCACCGCGACCCGGAGCCGCAGGTCGTCGCGGCCCTCCTGCTCGATCAGGGCCTTGACCTTCTGCGCCGCGACGTCGGTGAGGACGACGGAAGTAGGGGCCTGGGCCTCGGTCGAGTCGGTCTGCGCTGGCGTGGTCACGTGGAAATCTCCCTGCGCGGTATGGGTCCGGACACCCTGGCCAACAGTGCGCGTCGCCCAGTGATTCCCGGTGTGGTCCAGTTCCGATGGTACGCCGCTCCGGCCGACCCCACCCGGCCGGCGTGATCGCCGCCCCGGGCCACCTGCACCACGCCCGGCCGCCCCCGCCCCGGCTGCCCGGCCCGGCTGCGCGGTCAGCGGCTCCACTGGCGGGCCAGCCGGGCACCGAGCGCCCGCAGCCCCTCGGCGGGCCGGCCCATCGCCGCCGCCACCCCGCCGCGTTCCTCGCCGCCGAAGTGCTCCACCAGGCTGTACGCCTCGGTCACCCCCGCCGAGGCGGCCTCCCGCCGGCCGGTGCTCACCCGCCCCGCCAGCACCACGCAGGGCACCCCCCGGTCACGGGCCGCCCCGGCCACCCCGGCGACCACCTTGCCGCGCAGCGACTGGTGGTCGAACGACCCCTCCCCGGTGATCACCAGATCGCAGTCGTCCAGCGCGGCGTCCAGCCCGATCGCCCGGCCGACGAGGTCGATGCCCGATTCGCAGCGCCCGCCGAGGGCCAGGATCGCCGCGCCGAGGCCGCCGGCCGCGCCGCCGCCGGGCAGCGCGGCCAGGCCGGGCGGGCAGCCGGGCAGGTCCTGCTCCAGCACCGCCGCCCAGCGCTCCAGCGCGGCGTCGAGCAACAGCACGTCGGCCCGGTCCGCGCCCTTCTGCGGCCCGTAGACGTTGCTCGCGCCGTGCAGGCCCAGCAGCGGGTTGTCCACGTCGGTGGCGGCGACCAGGGTCGCCCCGCGCAGTCGGGGGACGCCGTCGAGGGCGGCGACGGCGGTCAGCGCCGCGCCCCCGTACGGCAGGGCCCGGCCGGCGTCGTCGAGCGGGGTCGCGCCGAGCGCGGCGAACAGGCCGGCCCCACCGTCGTTGGTCCCGGAGCCGCCCAGCCCGATCACCACCGTCCGAGCCCCGTGCTCCACGGCGGCGGCGACCAGCGCGCCGAGACCGTACGAGGTGGTGGCCTTCGGGTCCCGCTCGGCGGCGGCCAGCAGGTGCAGCCCGCACGCCTGGGCGCTCTCCAGGTAGCCGACGCCGTCGGCGGTGAGCAGGATCTCACCGGTGACGGGCCGGCCCAGCGGGTCGACCGTCGGCACCGGCACCCGGCGGCCGGCGAGCGCCCCGGCGAGCACCGTGACGAAGCCCGGCCCGCCGTCGGCGAGGGGACGGATGAGCAGCTCGTCCGCGTCGTCCACCTCGCGCCAGCCGGCGGCGACGGCGGCCGCCACCTCCGGGGCCTCCAGGGTGCCGGCGAACTTGTCCGGGCAGAGCAGCACGCGCATGCCCCGAGTGTGGCAGGCCACATCGGCGCGGGGCAGTGTGGCAGCCCACACCGGCAGCGGTCGTACGAACGCCCCGTTGTGGGACCATGAGGACGTGACTTCGACCTGGGTGGAACCCTCCAACACGGCGACCGCGCTGCTGCTCCTCGGCCGCGGCGGCGACCCCGCCACCGAGCGTGGCGTGGAGTGTCCGGGAGACCTGCCGGCGCCGAGCGACCCGGACCTGGTGGCCCGGGCGGCGGCGGCGAAGGCCGCGCTGGGCACCAAGGTGTTCGTTCTCGGCCACCACTACCAGCGCGACGAGGTGATCCAGTTCGCCGACGTCACCGGCGACTCGTTCAAGCTGGCCCGGGAGGCGGCGGCCCGGCCCGACGCGGAGTACATCGTCTTCTGCGGTGTGCACTTCATGGCCGAGAGCGCGGACATCCTCACCACCGACGCGCAGCGGGTGATCCTGCCCGACCTGGCGGCCGGCTGCTCGATGGCCGACATGGCGGTGTTGTCGCAGGTCGAGCGGGCCTGGGAGGTGCTGACCGACCTGGGCGTCGCGGCGGACACCGTGCCGGTGACGTACATGAACTCCTCGGCGGACATCAAGGGCTTCGTCGGCCGTAACGGCGGCGTGGTCTGCACCTCGTCGAACGCGAAGCAGGCGCTGGACTGGGCGTACGCGCAGGGTGCGAAGGTGCTGTTCCTGCCCGACCAGCACCTGGGTCGCAACACGGCGGTGCTGGAGATGGGCTACTCGCTGGACGACTGCGTGCTCTACGACCCGCACAAGCCGAACGGTGGGCTCACCGCCGCGCAGGTGCGGGACGCGAAGATGATCCTGTGGCGCGGGCACTGCTCGGTGCACGGCCGGTTCACCCTGGACAGCGTCACCGACGTCCGGGCCCGGGTGCCCGGGGTCAACGTGCTGGTGCACCCGGAGTGCCGGCACGAGGTGGTCACCGCCGCCGACCAGGTCGGCTCGACGGAGTACATCATCAAGGCCATCGAGGCGGCACCGGCCGGCTCGGCGTGGGCGGTCGGCACCGAGCTGAACCTGGTCCGCCGGCTGGCGCTGGCCCACCCCGACAAGCAGATCACGTTCCTGGACAAGGCGGTCTGCTACTGCTCCACGATGAACCGGATCGACCTGCCGCACCTGGTGTGGGCGCTGGAGGAGCTGGTCGCCGGCCGGGTGGTCAACCAGATCACCGTCGACGCGGACACCGCCCACCACGCCCGGGTGGCGCTGGACCAGATGCTCGCGCTGCCGGCTGCCGACACCCCGCCGCCCGCCGCCACCTGATCACCTACGGTCACCACCGAAGTACGGGAACGTACCGGATTCGCCGGTTCGTTCCCTGAACCGCACGCTGACCGATTCCTATTTCGTCACGGAGGGCTATGCTGCCGGGGCGACGTACCACGGGGACCGTTTTGAGCCGGCCCCGTTCCGGGTAGCTGGACAGCTCGTACCGGACAGCTGGACAGCATGCCCCATCATCGACTCACCTGGCACCACCCGACACGCGCTGGAGGTTGCGTTGACGGACGACGTCCTGGTCGTACACGGAGGTACTCCGCTCGAAGGGCGGATCCGCGTTCGCGGCGCGAAGAACCTGGTCTCCAAGGCGATGGTCGCGGCACTGCTGGGCGACTCGCCCAGCCGGCTGTTCGACGTCCCCAAGATCCGTGACGTCGAGGTGGTCCGCGGGCTGCTCGGCCTGCACGGGGTGAAGGTGACCGACGGCACCGAGGACGGCGAGCTGGTCTTCGACCCGTCCAACGTCGAGAGCGCCAGCACCGACCAGATCAACGTGCACGCCGGGTCCAGCCGGATCCCGATCCTGTTCTGCGGCCCGCTGCTGCACCGGCTCGGCCACGCCTTCATCCCCGACCTGGGCGGCTGCCACATCGGCCCCCGCCCGATCGACTTCCACCTGCAGGCGCTGCGCGAGTTCGGCGCGACGGTGGAGAAGACCCCCGAGGGTCTGCACCTGTCCGCGCCCAACGGGCTGCACGGCACCAAGTTCGCCCTGCCCTACCCGAGCGTCGGCGCGACCGAGCAGGTGCTGCTGACCGCGGTGATGGCCGAGGGCGTCACCGAGCTGCGCAACGCCGCCGTCGAGCCCGAGATCATCGACCTGATCTGCATCCTGCAGAAGATGGGCGCGATCATCAAGGTGCACACCGACCGGGTGATCGAGATCCAGGGCGTCAAGCGGCTGCACGGCTACAGCCACCGCCCGATCCCGGACCGGATCGAGGCGGCGAGCTGGGCGGCGGCGGCGCTGGCCACCCGGGGGCACGTCGAGGTGCTCGGCGCGCAGCAGGCCGACATGATGACCTTCCTGAACATCTTCCGCTCCGTCGGCGGCGAGTACGAGGTCACCGACGCCCGGCCGCCGAAGCTCAGCGACCCGGGCCAGGAGGGCGGCATCCGGTTCTGGCACCCCGGCGGTGAGCTGCACGCGGTGGCGCTGGAGACCGACGTGCACCCCGGCTTCATGACCGACTGGCAGCAGCCGCTGGTGGTGGCGCTGACCCAGGCCCGGGGCCTGTCGATCGTCCACGAGACGGTCTACGAGCAGCGGTTGGGCTACACCGAGGCGCTGAACACGATGGGCGCCAACATCCAGGTCTACCGGGACTGCCTCGGCGGCACCCCGTGCCGGTTCGGCCGGCGCAACTTCAAGCACTCCGCGGTGATCGCCGGCCCGAGCAAGCTGCACGCCGCCGACCTGGTCATCCCGGACCTGCGGGCCGGGTTCAGCCACCTGATCGCGGCGCTCGCCGCCGAGGGCACCTCCCGGGTGTACGGCGTCGACCTGATCAACCGGGGCTACGAGGACTTCGAGGCCAAGCTGGCCAGCCTCGGCGCGCACGCCGAGCGCCCGTAGCCCGCCCCGCCCCGCCGGGCGGCCGTGCCCCACTCGGCCCGCTCCGTCCGGCGGCCGGAGGGCTGCTCGCCCCGCCCCACCGGGCGGCCGTGACCCCGTTCGACCCGCTCCACCGAGCGCCCGGTGCACCCGTGATGTGCACCGGGCGCCGTCGTGTGGCTACCCTTCACCTCGTGCCGTCGTTGTTTCGCCGCAAGTCCGCCGACTCCGACTCCTCCGCCACCGCCACGGTGGTGACCGAGGAGCCATCCGCCGCGCGCCCCCGGGGCTACACCCCGAGCAAGAAGGAACTGGGCGTCGAAACCCCGAAACGGCCGGTCGCCGGTCGCCGGCCGGCCGGTCCGACCCGGCCGTTGACCAAGGAGGAGGCCCGGGAGCAGCGCCGCAAGGCGCGCACCGAGGCCGCCGCCGAGTTCCGCCGCGAGGGCGGCCCCCGGGACCGGGGGCCGGAACGGCTGCTGGCCCGCAACGTGGTCGACTCCCGGCGGACGATCGGCACCTGGTTCTTCGGCGGCGCGTTGATCGTGCTGATCGGGTCGAACGCCGCGATGCCGCCGGCGATCCGGCTCGCCTCCAACGTGGTGTGGGGCGCGCTCGCGCTCGGCGTGGTGATCGACTCGGTGCTGATCTCCCGCCGGATCAAGAAGCTGGTGCGCAAGCGCCACCCCCACAGCGGTGAGCGGATGGGCTCGCTCTACCTCTACGCGATCATGCGGTCGATCACCTTCCGCCGGATGCGCGCCCCGGCCCCCCGGGTCAAGATCGGCGAAGCGATCTGACCGACGTCCTCCCGACGGCCCCGCCCGGTGGCGGGGCTGTCGTCGTACCCCGGTGATCCCGGCCCCGGGCCGGGCGGGGCGAGCAACCGGTCAGGCCGGGCGACGCGGGTCGGGGGCGGGGGTCCGGTAGAGCCGGGCCACCACGTCCTCGATGTCCGGTTCGACGATCGAGACGTCGCGCAGCGCGGCCACCCCGGCCAACGCCGACACCACCTCCGCCACCCCCGCCGACTCCAGCGTGTAGACCAACCGGCGGCCGTCCGCCTCGACCCGGTGCAGCGGCGCACCCACCGGCTGCGGCGGCGTCGGCAGCGGGGCGTCCAGCTCGGCGACGACCAGCCGGCGGGAGCCGTACCGGGCGTGCAGGGCGGCGATCGAGCCGTCGTGCACCACCCGGCCGTGGTCGATCACCACCAGCCGGGCGCAGAGCCGCTCGATGTCGGCCAGGTCGTGGGTGGTGAGCACCAGCGTGGTGTCGCCGGCCCGGCCCAGCTCCGCCAGGAAGCCCCGGACCGCCTGCTTGCTCACCACGTCCAGCCCGATGGTCGGCTCGTCGAGGAAGAGCACCTGCGGGCCGTGCAGCAGCGCGGCGGTCAACTCGCCGCGCATCCGCTGCCCCAGCGACAGCTGCCGTACCGGGGTGTCCAGGAAGGCGTCCAGGTCGAGCAGGTCGCGGCAGCGGCGCAGCCGGGCGGCATGGTCGGCGGCGGGCACCCGGTAGAGGTGGCGCAGCAGGTCGAACGAGTCGGCCAGCGGCAGATCCCACCACAGCTGGGACCGCTGGCCGAAGACCACCCCGATCCGCAGCGCCAGCCGGGTCCGGTCGGCGACCGGTCGCAGGCCGCAGACCCGGGCCTGACCCGCCGACGGGCTCAGCACCCCGGTGAGCATCTTCAGCGTGGTCGACTTCCCCGCCCCGTTCGGGCCGATGTAGCCGAGCAACTCCCCCCGCTCCACCCGCAGGTCGATGCCGTCCACGGCGGTGACCGTCCGCTTCTCACGGCGCAGCCGGCCCGCCTTCACCCGTACCGTGAACTCCTTGCGCAGCCCGTCCAGCTCGATGACGCTCATGACCCCGTACTCCGGTAGTGGCGGACACCCGTGCGCCAGGCCGCCGTCGCGAGCGCGGCGGCGACCAGCGCCACCGCCGGGGCGGCCCAGCCGGCCCACGGTGGCAGGCCGAGCGGGTCGGCGCGGCCCAGCAGCACCAGCGCCGGCTGGTAACTGACGAAGGCGAACCCCAGGCCGTACGCGAAGGCGGCCCGGAACCACCCCTCGAAGACGGTCACCGGGTACGAGGTGAAGTCCCGTCCGCCGTAGGTGACCGAGTTGGCCAGCTCGCCGGAGTCCACCCACCAGAACGACACGGTGGCGGTGGCCACGAAGATCGACCCGAAGAAGACCACCCCGGCCAGGGGCGCCACCACCGCCAGCGCCACCCGGGCCGGGGTCCAGTCGATCCCCGCCGAGCCCAGCGCCACCACCAGCACCCCCACCCCGAACACCCCCCGGGAGACCTTGCGCAGCGGCAGGTTCATCAGCAGCAACTGGGGAAGCGTGCCGAGTGGTCGGACCAGCACCGCGTCGAACAGGCCGGTGCGCACCAGGCCGGGCAGCCGCTCGATGTTGCCGACCAGCAGATCCGCCACGGCGAAGGCGCTGGACGACAGCCCCACCATCACCAGCGTCTCGCGCAGCGTGAACCCGCCCAGCTCACGGGTCACCCCGTAGATCACCAGGACGGTGACCACGTCGAAGACGGTCGCCCCCACGTTGCCCAGCAGGTCCAGCAGGAACGACGCCCGGTACGCCGTCTGCGACCGGGCCTGCGCCCCGAGCAGCGCCCGGTACGCCCGCAGCGTCCCACCCGGTCCGCTGCGCCGGGCGGCTGCGTCGACGAACGCCGGCCGCTCAACCACCCTGCACCACCAGCCGACGCTCGGCCCGGCGCTGCACCAGCCGGCAGGCCCCCAGCACCAGCACCGCCCAGCCGAGCTGGAGCGCGACCAGGCCGACCTGGGTGGCCGGCGGGTCCCGCTCGACCAGCACGTCGAGCGGGGTCTGCAACAGGCTCGGGAACGGGGTGGCGCACCACAGCGCCAGTTGCAGCCACTCCGGCAGGAACCGCAGCGGGAAGTAGAGCCCGGCCAGCACCCCCGAGCCCAGCGTCCACAGCAGCAGCGGACCCCGGGCGTCCTGCCACCAGTACGCGGTGGCGTTGACCAGGAACCGGCAGCCGAAGCTGAGCACCACGGCGGTCACCACGGAGACCGCGAAGAGCCCGACGGTGGGCCACCGGGACGGCAGGTAGACGTCGAAGAAGAGCGGCCCCACCAGGACCGGCGGGAGCAGCCGGGACAGTGCCGCGTAGCCGGCCCGGCCCAGGTCGGTGGCGAGGTAGCTGGTCACCGGGTGCACCGGGCGGAGCAGGTCGCTGGCCACGTCGCCGGTCCGGATCCGGTCGGCCAGGTCGCTCCAGCCCCAGAGCAGCACCACGGCGAGCAGCCCCTGCCCCACCCAGACGAAGGTCGCGAGCTGGTCCCGGCCGTACCCGCCGACCGCCCCGGAACCGGCGGCGGCCAGCAGCACCGAGCAGCGCAGGAAACCGAAGACGGTGTTGGTCACGACACCGGCGAGGGCGGCCTGCCGATAGGTGGCGTACCGGCGGAAGCCGGCCCGGGATAAAGCCCCGAATGTCCGGAACCATCGGGTAACGTTTGCGCTCGTGGACGGTGCCACAGTGGCGGTGACCGAGCCCACGCCGCTACCCTCCTTCCGCAGCCCCGCCGTGCCGGACGGGGGACTCTACCGGCATCCCGGAGCGCCCGGCACGACAATTTGCAACGAGGTGACACCGCCGTGAGCGAGCGACGCGAGCCGGGCATCGGACCGCGCCGCACGCGTGGCCACGGAGCCCTCCGATGACGGGCGGTTGGGCCGACCGTTGGGACGCCCCGCCGGAACCCGCCTGGGTGATCGAGCCGACCAGCGAATGGGACCCGCAGTTCCCCGGCCAGCGCTACCCCGGCGACATCGGCAGCCAGTATGCCGACCCCCGGGGACGGGCCACCACCTCCGGCCGTGCCGAGGTGCCCCCGCTCGCCCCGACCCGCCCCGACGGCACCTACCTCGGCCGGTCCTGGGCCGACCAGCAGGACGACGAGACGACCCGCCGGGACGACCCGCACACCGATCACGACGCGTACCGCCGACCGGTCGACGAGGCGTACCGACGGCCCTCCGACGGGCCGATCTGGCAGCGGGAACGCCGTCAGCCCGCGACGGACCGGCACGACGACCGGACCGTACCCGACCGGTACGACGACCGACCGGACGCGGACCGGCAGGCCGGTCGGACCAGTTGGTCCGACCGGCGGCGCAGCAGCGCCGAGCCGGCCCCGACCGGGTGGCACCAGGACCGGTCCGGCACCGACCGGCACCGGACCGGCCGCTACGACACCCCGCCCCGCCAGGACCGCACCGCCCCCGGCGTCACGCCGGTCTCCCCCGGTCGGCCGCCCGTCTCCCCCGCCCCACACCACGAGCCGCCCCGCCATGAGCCGCCCCTCGGCGGGCGGTCCGGCCGGTTCGCCGAACCCGGCTGGACGTCCGAGCCAGCGCAGGCCCCGCCCCGCCGACGCAGCACCGGCGAACGGCCCGCCGCCGACCGTCCCGCCGCCGACCACCGCACCACCGACCGCCCCGCCACCGACCGCCCCGCCGCCGACGACGGCAGCCGCGACCGGCGTGCCGCCGACGGTGACGGTCGTGCCCGGCGGGACGCCGACGGCCTCGGTCCCGATCGTCGGATCAGCGCCGACGGCGGTCACGACCGCTCTGCCCGCCCCGAGGACGGCTACCGACGGGGCGCTGCCGAAGCCGGATACCAGCGCCCGGCCGCCCGTCACGACGATCACGGCCGCAGGGGCACCGAGGACGGCCACACCCGGCGGACCGCCGACGACTCCCCCGGCTACGACCGCTACACCGCCGACTTCGCCGGCCCCGGCCGTCGGGCCGCCGAGGACCCGTATCGCCGCGCCACCGGCGGGTACGACCCGTTTCCGGCCCGGCCCGAGCGGGACCAGCCGACCCGGTTCCGGGAGGACGAACCGCTCCGGTCGAGCCGTCGGGAGGTTGACGAACGGCCCGCCGCACGGGGCCACGACGACCATCGCCGCCGCCCGCTCGACGACGACCGGGGGGCGATGTCGCCCATTCCCGAGGAGCGGTGGCAGCACCCGCGCGGGCGCGACGAGCGCCGGCCACCGGACCCGCGCGAGGCGGCGGCGCGCAGCGAGGCGTACCCCCACCTGCGTTCCCGCGAGACCGCTGGGCCGTCCGAGCCGTGGAGCCGCTCCGGCACGGACCGGGCGGAAAGGCTGCGCCCTGACCGCGAACCGGAGCACGGCCGCGACGGCCGGCAGCCGTACCCCCGACCGGAGCGCCACCCGGCCGAGCCGGCCCGGCCGGTCGCCCCGCCCGCCCGCCACGACGACCGCCCGGCGGCCCGGACCGCCCCGGACCACCTCGGGGACCGTCGGACTCCGGGGGGTCCGGTCTCCGGTACGCCGTTCTACGGCAGGCCACCCGGCCACCCGGTGTCCGGGGTCCCGGTCTCCGGATCGCCGGTCTCCCCGGCTCCGGTGTCGTCGGCATCCGCCGCCCCGCCGGCCGCCCCGCCCGTGACCGGTCCCTGGGGCCCCCGCCCCGGCCCGCCCCCGCCACAGCCCGGCGACCGCCCCGCCGGTGCCCGTCCGGGTGACGTCGCCACCACCCCGGTCGCCCGCCGGCCCGGCCCGGTGCCGCCAGGCACCCCGCGCCGCCCGCCGACCTGCCGACCCGGGAGCGCCACACCGACCGGTGGTCGTCCGCCCCCGACCCGGACGAGGTGGCCCCGGTCTCGGCACCACCGGCCGCCCGGTTGCACATCGAGTTCCGCCGGCCCACCGAGGCCGCCCCGCCGGTCGATCGGCCCGCCGCCGGGCCCAGCACCGACCGGGCCGCTGCCGGACCGAGCACCGACCGGGCCGCCGCCGGGCCACCCCCGGCGGCAACCACGGGCGGCTCCGGAACCGACCGGACCGCGCTGGAGATCACCCCGGACAAGCCACGCCGGTACGTCCCACCGACGCCGGAGCCCGACGCCACCGACCACCGGGACACCGTTGCCCGTACGCCGTCGGGAGGCTCGGCGGCATGGTTCCGACCCGGCCGGTCCACCTCCACACCGGCCACACCACCCACCCCGAGCACGCCACCCACCCCGAGCACGGCACCCGCGGGGACGGCGTCGACCGGCGCTTCGGCGGCCACGACCGAGCCGGTGCCACCCCGCGCGGGTCGCCCGACCTCCACCCCGCTCCCGTCGGACGTGTCGCGGACGGAAGTCCCGGTGCCCCGGTCGCCGGCACCTCCACCGGCTCCCGACGCCGGTCCCCGGCCGGCCCCACCCACCGGCACCTCCGACGAGGACCGGTCGGCGACCCCGCCCACCGGCATCGCCGACGCCGATGGGCGGCCTGCCGCCGCCGACCGTGAAACGGGATTCGTGGACCGGGCGGCCAGCGCCGGCCCCTCCGCCGCCCGACCCGGTTCCGACCGCGACTCCCTGCCGACCACCGGCCGGGGCACCCCGCCCGCCGCGACCGACGCCCCCGGTGGGACCGGGCTACCTCCGTCGGCCGACCCCGGCACGCCCGCCAGCCCCCTGGCCGTGCCGGCGGACGTCCACGACGGGAACCTGCCACCGCGCCGACCCGCAGTGGCGGTTCCGGCCGACGATTCCGGCCCGGCGCGCGACACCGCCCCGATCGACCTCGCCGGGCTCGACGCACCCCCGGCCGGCGACGCCGTCCCGACGGCCGTTCCGGGCAGCACTCTCCCGGGCAGCACCCTCCCGGCAACGCCCGCACCCCGCGGCACCGGGACCCGACCCACCGCCACCGGTCCACGAGGCACCGACCCGGCCGGCGACGGTCCGGCGACCACCACCGCCGGCAGCGCCACCGACGGAACGGCTGCCGTAGCGGCGACCAGCGCACCCGCAGCCCCCGACGCCGGGGCGACCGCCGCCACCGGAACGCTGACCGGCGCCACCGGCACCGCAGCGGAGGACGGCGCACCGGCGACCACCAACGCCGCTACCGGAGCGGCCGCCGGTGCCGGCGATCCGGCCGGCGGCACACCGGAGCGGGCCGTCACCGGAACCCGTCCGGACGACGCCGGCCCGGTGGCGACGGTCGTCGGTGAGCAGGACCGGACGCCGGCCCCGGACCGGACCGCGTCTCCCGACCGGGCCGCCGCTCCCGACCGGGACGAGACGCCGGACCGGGACGCCACTCCCGACCGGGACGCCACTCCCGACCGGGACGCCACTCCCGACCTGGACGAGACTCCCGACGAGGCCGCGACCGCGGACCGGGAGGCGTCTCCCGGTCGGGCCGCGACCGCGGACCGGACCGTGTCCCCGGACGCCGCCCCGGCTGCGCAGGAGGCCGCGCCCACGCACCTGCTCCAGGGCGACCCGGAGCAGATGCTGGCCGGCTACCGGTGGCGACTGGACCCGCAGACCCTGCGCGAGGTGGTCGACGACCCGGCCGAGCTGCGGATCATCCGGGGCCGGCTGACCGAGAAGCTCGCCTCGTCGCTGGACAACCGGGCCCGGGCCCGGCTGCTCAGCCTGCGGGCGGTGGTCTCCCGGCTGGTCGACGACCTGGACGACGCGGTGGCCGACGGCCGGCTCGCACTGACCTACGCCGAGGCGACCGGCGAACTGCGGCGTACCGCGCTGGCCCGGGCGCGGCTGGCCGAGGCGCTGCGCTGGAAGGGGGAGTTCGCCGAGGCCGACCGGCTCTTCACCGAGGCCAACTCGACGGAACTGCCGGACCTGCTCCGGTCGGCGCTGCACGAGCACGCCGGCCGGTGCTGCTACGACCAGGGCCGGTTGATCGAGGCGTGCGGGCACTTCGAACGGGCCCTGGACCTGCACCGGGCCGACGATCCGGAGCTGACCGACCGGATCGGGGTGGCGCTGGACGCGGTGCACGCCCGAGCGGTGGCGCGGGAGGGGTTCGGGCCGTACCCGCGCAGCCAGGAGGAGATGCGGCACGGCCGCCGCTCGCCGCTGCCCACCCACGACGGCCAGGACCGCTGGGGGTACGCGGACACCGACGGTGACCTCGTCGTCGACTACCGGTACGCCGAGGCGCAGCCGTTCCACGAGCAGCTGGCCTGGGTACGCCGCCCCGACCAGGCCGGCTGGGAGTTGATCGACGAGGCCGGCACCACCCTGCTCGGCCCCGCGTACGCCCGGGTGCTGCCCTTCTCCGACGGCCTGGCCTGGGTGTCGCAGGGCGGCGACGCGGACTGGTCGGCGATCGAACCCGACGGGACCGTGCTGGTGCCGGGCGGCTTCGAGGAGGTGCGACCGTTCCGGGCCGGGGTGGCCGCCGTGCGGCGGGGCGGCTGGGGGGCGGTGGACCGGCACGGTCGACTGGTCGTCGCGCCGCGCTACCACGGGATCGCCACGATGCTGTCCGACGGTCGTCGGCTCGACGGCTTCACCGACGAGGGGCTGGCCGTGGTGGAGCTGGCCGGCCGGCGGGGCGTGCTCGACCGCACCGGCGCGGTGCTGGTCCGGCCGGTGCACCCGGCGTTGGTGATCCACCCGGTGGCGTTCCTGGTCGGCGACGGGATGAGCCACTGGGGGGCGTTGGACCGGCGGGGCGAGCCGCTGATCCCCCCGGTGCACGCCGACTGGGACGCGGTGGTGGCCGAGATCGACCGGCTGCTCGCCGACGCCCACCCCGTGCTCTGACGCCAACCGCGCCGCCGGGTGCCCGGGGCCGGGCGGGGCTAGGGTCGCAGGATGGAATTCCGACACCTTGGCCGTTCGGGCCTCATGGTCAGTGAGATCTCGTACGGCAACTGGATCACCCACGGTTCCCAGGTCGAGGAGGAGGCGGCGCTGGCGTGTGTCCGGGCCGCCCTGGACAGCGGCATCACCACCTTCGACACCGCCGACGTCTACGCCGGCACCCGCGCCGAGACGGTGCTCGGCAAGGCCCTCGCCGGGGAGCGCCGGGAGGGGCTGGAGATCTTCACCAAGGTCTTCTGGCCGACCGGCCCCGGCCGCAACGACCGTGGCCTGTCCCGCAAGCACATCATGGAGTCGATCAACGGCTCGCTGCGCCGCCTCCAGACCGACCACGTGGACCTCTACCAGGCCCACCGGTACGACTACAGCACGCCGCTGGAGGAGACGATGGAGGCCTTCGCCGACGTCGTGCGCGCCGGCAAGGCGCACTACATCGGCGTCTCGGAGTGGAAGGCGTCGCAGCTGCGCGAGGCGCACGCCCTCGCCCGGGAACTGCGCATCCCGCTGGTCTCCAACCAGCCGCAGTATTCGATGCTGTGGCGGGTCATCGAGACCGAGGTGGTGCCCGCCAGCGAGGAGCTGGGCATCTCCCAGATCGTCTGGTCGCCGATGGCCCAGGGCGTGCTGTCCGGCAAGTACCTGCCGGGCCAGCCGCCGCCGGCCGGTTCCCGGGCCACCGACGAGAAGTCGGGTGCCAACTTCATCGCCCAGTGGCTGGGCGACGAGGTGCTGACCCGGGTGCAGCAGCTCAAGCCGCTCGCCGAGCAGGCCGGGCTGACCATGCCGCAGCTCGCCGTCGCCTGGGTGCTCCAGAACCCGAACGTCGCCTCGGCGATCATCGGCGCGTCCCGCCCCGACCAGGTGCACGACAACGTCAAGGCGGCCGGGGTGACCCTGGAGGCCGACCTGCTCAAGGCCATCGACGACATCGTCGCCCCGGTCACCGAGCGGGACCCGGCCAAGACCGAGAGCCCGGCCCAGCGCCCCTGACCGGCACCGACCGCACCCCATCCCGGACGGTTGCCGGGTGGGGTGCGGTCAGGTCTGCCAGAAGCGGATCAGGGACAGCGCGGTGCTGTAGAGCCACGGCGGCAGGCCCAGCAGGTCGCTGAGCCAGAAGACGGCGGTGAAGAACCAGTTGCCGATGCGCGGGTTCCACAGCAGGGCGAAGAGCAGGATGAAGCCGAACGGCGCGAACATGTCGTACATCCGGCGCCACTGCGGGTTGAGCCACGGCTGGATCATGTTGCCGCCGTCCAGACCGGGCACCGGGAGCAGGTTCAGCACGCTGGCGGTGAGCTGGAGGAACGCCAGCAGCGCCACCCCGGCCCAGAACTCCAGCGGGCCGCCGGCGTCGATCCCCACCCGCAGCACCACCACCAGCAGCAGGGTGAACAGCACGTTGGTGGCCGGGCCGGCGAGGCTGACCAGGGTGTGCCGCAGCCGCCCCGGGATGGCGTGCCGGTCCACCCAGACCGCCCCACCGGGCAGGCCGATGCCGCCGAGCAGCACCACCACCACCGGCAACACGATCGACAGCAGCGGGTGGGTGTACTTGAGCGGGTTCAACGTCAGGTAGCCCCGGTGGGCGATGTCCCGGTCACCGGCCCGGTAGGCGACCACCGCGTGGGCGTACTCGTGCAGGCACAGCGAGACCAGCCAGCCGGAGACGACGAAGAGGAACACGTCGAACCGGACGTTGCCGACCCCGTTCCAGATCAGCACGCCACTGGTCACGAAGAGCGCCACCAGGGCCAGGAAGATCGGGCTGGGCCGGAACGCCGCCCGGGGCACACCGAGCACCAACGGCTCGCCCCCCGGGCGGTCGTACGCCATCACTCCGCCGTCGGCAGCAGGCTCATCCGGTAGTCCACCCGGTCGTCCTCGACGAGCGTGACCGAGGTGACGCCGGACGCCGCGAGCTCCCGCCAGGCCTGACCGATCCAGGACTCGGCGTCCGCCTGGCTGCTGAACGTCTCCGCCGGCCCGTCGACCGCTGCGCCGTCCGTGCCCTCGTACCGCCAGCTCCACGCCATGCCGCGTCTCCCCTCGCCGCTTTGCCGTCCCCGGGGGACGGACCCCCGCAAGCGTAGTCGGCCGTTGCCGGAGCGCACCGGACGCACGCCTGCCGGTGGCCGGGTTCCGCGCAGCGTGACCGGTCCGGGCCGGCGGGCGGGGCCAGGCCGGGCGGCCTTAAGGTACGGGGCATGTCCGTTGACGGGTGGAACACGGTCCTGGTGCTCGGCGGTATCCGTTCGGGCAAGTCGGAGTTCGCCGAGGCCCTGGTGGTCGACGCCCCCACGGTGCGGTACGTGGCGACCTCGGCCGCCGCCGACCCGGACGACACCGAGTGGGCCACCCGACTGGCCGCCCACCGGGCCCGCCGGCCGGGCAGCTGGACCACCGAGGAGACCGCCGGGGACCCGCGCCGGCTGGCCGACGTGCTCGCCTCGGCCGGGCCGAACGAGACCCTGCTCGTGGACGACCTGGGCGGCTGGGTGACCGTGCTGCTCGACCCGGCCCACCAGCCGGCCGACGACGTGGCCACGATCGCCGAACTGGCCGAGGCGGTGCGGGCCAGCGAGGCACGGATCGTGCTGGTCAGCCCGGAGGTGGGGCTGTCGCTGGTGCCGACCACCCCGTTGGGGCGGGCGTTCACCGATGCGCTGGGCGCCGCCAACCGGGCCGTCGCGGACGCCTGCGACGCCGTCGCGCTGGTGGTCGCCGGTCAGCCGGCCTGGCTCAAGCCGTCCACCCCGGCCCGGCCGGTCGGCGTACCCGCCCAGGCCGTCCCGACCGGCGGTACGACCGTCCCGACCGGCGGCACGGGCAGCACGACGGCCACGGCCGGCGGGGCGGCGGACCCGGCCGACGGGCCACCCCCGTCGCTGCCGGAGGTGCTGACCCCCACCGTGCCGGCGGCCCCGGCCGCAGCGGCTGCCGACGGCACCGCCTGGGCGGCGCCGACCATGGCGTTGCCGGTGGTCGCCACCGGGCTGGTCATCCAGCCCGGCATGGAACTGCCGATGCCCCACGAGTACGCCGGCCCGCAGGCGGTGCAGCGACTCGGCACCCTGGACCTGCCGGGAGCCGGACTGGGCGTGCTGGAGCGGGTGGTCGAGTTCGCCGCCGCCACCCAGGGCACCCCGACCCCGACGCCGTGGACCGACGTCCGGGTGCTGCTGCTGCACGGCGACCACGCCGGGGGCACGGCGGCCGGGGCGGTGCCCGGGGAGTCGGCCCGGTTGGCCGGGCAGGCCCGCGCCGGCCGGGGGCGTTGGCCCGGCTGGCCGCCGAAAGCGGTGCCAGCCTCCAGGTGGTGGACGCGCCGCCGTCCGCGCCGATCGAGCACGGGCCGGCGCTGGACACCGACGCCGTCGAGTCGGCCCTGCGCTACGGCTGGCGGTTGGCCGAGGAGGCCGCCGGGGCGGGCGTACGACTGCTGGTGCTCGGCGCGTGCGGGGCCGGTGCCGAGGCCGCCGCCGCCGCGGTGCTGGTCGCTACCGCGGGCGCGGAGGCCCCGACCGTGCTCGGCCGGGTGCACACCGCCGACGGCGAGATCGACGACGCCGCCTGGATGGTGCGCTGCGCCACCGTCCGGGACGCGCTGCACCGCACCCGCCGTTCCCCCCGCGACGCCAAGGACGTGCTGGCCGAGCTGGGCGGCGGTGACGTGGCGGTGGCCACCGGCGTGCTGCTCGGTGCGACCGCCCGCCGGGTGCCGGTGCTGCTCGACGGGCCGGTCGGGCTGGCCGCCGGCATGATCAGCCGGGACCTGGCCGGACAGACCCGGCACTGGTGCCTGCTGGTCGACCACGGCGGCCATCCGGCGGTCCGGCTCGCCGCCGACGTGCTCGGCCTGACCCCGCTGCTGGACCTGCGGCTCGACCTCGGTGAGGGGGCGAACGCGCTGGCCGCCCTGCCGCTGTTGCGCTCGGTGCTGGCGCTGGCGGGGTCGCTGCCCGTGCACCCGCAGCACGGTGGCGTCGACGACGAGCCGGCCGGCGACCCGACCGGGACCAGCATCACGCCCGGCGGCGACGCCCCCGCCGTCACCACACCGGCCGACGACACCTCGGCCACCGCACCGGCCGGTAACGCCTCGGCTTCCGCACCGGCCGACGACACCTCGGCCACCACGTCGGTCGGTGCCACGGCGGAGCCCTCCGCGGGGGCAACCGCCGCGACGGCGACCGGCGAGGCAGCTGAGCCCGACGTTGCCCCGGAGTTCGCCGAGCCCGAGCCGGCCGGCCCGGGTCCGACCACCACCGACGTCGGGCCGGAGCACGACCCGTCCGTTCGGCGTGCCGGCTGAGTCGGGACGCGGCGACGGGTTCCGGCTGGCGCTGACCACCTTCACCACCGTCCCGGTCCGCCCCGGCCGGATCGACCGGGCGACGGCGGGCACCGCGATGGCGCTCGCCCCGCTGGTCGGGGTGCTGCTCGGGGCGGTACTCGGTGCGGTGCTGCTGGGCCTGGCCGCGCTCGCCCCACCCCTGGTCGCCGCCGGACTGACCGTCGGGGTGGCGGCCCTGGTCACCCGGGGGCTGCACCTGGACGGGTTGGCCGACACCGTGGACGCGCTGGGGTCGTACCGGCGGGGCTCGGCGGCGCTGGAGATCATGAAGAAGCCGGACGTGGGCCCGTTCGGGGTGGTCGCGCTGGTGGTCGTCCTGCTGCTCCAGACGGCGGCCCTCGCCGAGTTGGCCGGACGGTCCTGGCCGGCGACGCTCGCGGCCGTGGTGGCCGGCACCGCCGCCGGTCGGCTCGGGGTCACCCTGGCCTGCCGCCGGAGGGTGCCGGCGGCCCGCCCCGACGGGATGGGCGCGCTGGTCGCCGGGACGGTCGGGCCGGTCGCGCCGGTCGTCGGCACGCTCGCCGTCGCGCTGGCGGCGGCGCCGGCCGTGCCGGGCCGCCCGTGGCAGGGGCCGCTGGCCGTGCTGGCCGCCCTCGTCGTCGCCACCGGACTGCTCCGGCACCTGGTACGCCGGCTCGGCGGCATCACCGGTGACGTCCTCGGGGCCATGGTGGAGGTGGTGACCACGCTGGTCTACCTGGGCTTCGTCCTGTCCGGCTGAGGACGACGCGGCGCGCCGGGTAGCGTTTGCCCCGACAGCACCGGCACGGCCTTCCGGGGGACGACTTGCTCATCACGGACGACTTCCTGCCCGTACCGGTCCCGGAGTCGCTCAGCGCGACCTACCTGGTGCCGATGGCGGGGTTGCCACCGGTGAGCCCGAAGACCGCGGTACGAGCGCTCGCGGGCCGGCTCGCCGACCCGGTCTACGGTCTGGCCACGCAGATGCTGGACAGCCCGCTGATGTCGGTGGACACCCGCTCGATCGACGAGTTCCCGCAACTGCCGCCGGACCTGCTCACCGCGTTCGGTGCCACCGAGGCCCAGTTGGGCCGGCTCGCCGCCGCCAGCCACCTGGTGGTGGTGCAGGCCGAGTACCGGCCGGGCTGGCCACCGGCGCACGAGTGGGCGGCCCGGGCGGTGGCCGCCGCCGTCGCCGAATCCGTCGACGGCGACGTGGTGGACGTGTTCGGGTTGCAGTTCCTCGACCCGGCGACGGCGCTGAAGTCGCTGCCGGACGCGCAGGGCCGGATCCGGCTGGTCGACTGGGTGCTGGTCCCCTATTCCTCGGACACCGAGGGGTTGTGGTTCACCACCAAGGGGCTGCGCCGCTTCGGGCTGTTGGAGTTGCAGACCCAGGGGGTGCCCGACCATCTCACCCGGGCCTGGGGCGCGGTGCTGACCGGTGCCGCCCGTCGACTGCTGCGGGACTGGACCGACGGGCTGGCCGGCGAGGAGGTGCCGGCGTTCGTGCAGCTTCCGGTGCTGGCCACGGTGACCGGGCACGACATCGCGGTCGCGTACGGCAATCCGGAGCAGCACGGGGCGACGGCCCCGGTGCTGCTGCGGCTGGAACTGGACCCGGCCACCGACCCCGAGGCCGACTCGTTCCTCAGCCTGCGTCCCCCGCCCGGTCACCCCGGGCCGGACGGCCGCTACTACGCGGCGGCCTGCGCGACCCTCTTCTCCGGCATCGAACCGGACGTCCGGTACGCCCGCTCGGGCGACGCGATGAGCCGGGCCGTCACCACCGCCCGTGCCGGGCTGGACGACATCCGGGCCCGGTTCCTCGCCGACGGGCTGCCGCCGGAGGCACAGCTGGTGGTCAAGTACGGCCTGGCCGGCGACGACGGCCCCGAGTACGTCTGGGCCGGGGTGAACTCGTGGGACGCCCCGGAGCGGATCGTCGGCGCGAGCGCCAGCGACGCCAACACCGACCCCACCGTCCGGATCGGCTCGCCGGTCGAGGTGGCAGTCACCGAGGTCGTCGACTGGGCGGTCCTCGACGGCACCGGCGTCATCGAGGGCGGTTGGACCCAGGCAGTCCTCGACGCCGGCGAACGCCCCCACCCCACCCACTAACCCCACCCGGCCCGGCCCGGCTCCACCCGGCTCGACTCGGTGATCAAGAGGTTCAGGTCAAAATCCCGGCCTGACATGACGTAAACCTCTTGATCACCGAGGCCGGTCGGGGCGCGGAGGCCAGCCCGGGGCGAGGCCAGAACCGGTGGGGTGGGGTTAGCGGACCGAGGGGGTGACGAAGGGGGGGCGGGTCAGGCGCATCTGGGCGCGGCGGCCCCGGATGTCGACCTCGACGAGGTCGCCGTCGGCGAGTTTCGGGTCGGTGTCCAGCAGGGCCAGGGCGATGCCCTGCTTGCGGGTCGGGCTGAAGGTGCCGCTGGTGATCGTGCCGACCGGGGTGTCGCCGACGTGCACGGTCATCCCGGCGCGCGGGATGGCCCGGTCGACGGCTTCCAGGCCGCGCAGCGTACGGCGGGGGCCGGCGGCCTTCTCGGCGCGCAGCGCGTCGCGGCCCCAGAAGGCCGGCTTGTCCCAGCCCACCGCCCAGCCGGAACGCCCCTGCACGGGGGTGATGTCCAGGGAGAGGTCCTGCCCGTGCAGCGGGTAGCCCATCTCGGTACGCAGGGTGTCGCGGGCTCCCAGCCCGCAGGCGCGCAGCTCGACCTGCGCTCCGGCGGCGAAGAGCGCATCCCAGACGGCGACGGCGTGTTCGGCCGGCACGACCAGCTCGTAGCCCAGCTCACCGGTGTAACCGGTACGGCAGACGGTCAGCTCGGCACCGGCCAGCGTCGCCGGGGAGAAGCTCATGTAGTCGTGCCCGGTGGGCAGGGCCAGCGCGTCGAGCAGTGCGACCGAGCGGGGGCCCTGCACGGCCAGCACCGCGTACCGGTCGTGCTCGTCGGTGACCTCGACGTCGGCCGGGGCGGCGGCGCGCAGCCGGCGTACCACCTCGGCGGTGTTGGCCGCGTTGGGGATGAGGAAGACGTGGTCGTCGGCGTACCGGTAGGCGATGATGTCGTCGACAACCCCGCCGGTGGTGTCGTCGCAGCAGAGCGTGTACTGCGCCTTCCCCGCCCCGATCCGGTCCAGGTCGTTGGTCAGGCAGGAGTTGACGAACCGCGCCGCGCCGGGGCCGGTGACCCGCGCCTTGCCCAGGTGTGAGACGTCGAAGACCCCGACCGCCGTCCGGACCGCCGCGTGTTCCTTGAGGACGCCGCCGCCGGCGTACTCCAGGGGCATCTCCCAGCCCCCGAAGGGGGCGAACTTGGCACCGAGCGCGGTGTGCCGCGCGTGCAGCGGGGAACGACGCAGCCGGGTCGCGGCGGCGTCGGAGGTCACGTCCGTCATGGGTGGCAACTTACCGGTGGGTGCGCCGCTGGTTAGCATCGGCGGGACCCGTCGGCACATCGGCGGGACGCACCCGCGCTCCGGCGGGTAGGTTGCCGCCGGAGACCATCACCGCCGGTACGCGACGACGCGGCCGGCCCGGCCCGCCCGGAGTAGCTTCAGTGACATCGTCCAGCACCACCCTCAGCCTGGTCGACACCGACCCCGCCGAGCTCGCGGTCGACGCGATCGTGATCGGCGTACACAGTCAGACCACCGGCCCGGACGCCACGAGCGGTCCCGCCGGCACCCTGCTGCTGGCCGACGGCGCGGAGAGCATCGCCGCCGCCTTCGACGGCAAGCTGACCGCGACGCTGGCCCTGCTCGGCGCGACCGGCGGCCCGGGCGAGGTGATCAAGCTGGCCACGCTGGGCACCGTCACCGCCCCGCTGGTCCTGGCGGTCGGGCTGGGTCCGGAGCCGACCGGGGCCGCCCCCGCCCCGGAGACCCTGCGCCGGGCCACCGGCGCGGCGGTCCGGGCGCTGGCCGGGGCGCCGCGGGTGGCGCTGAGCCTGCCGCTGCCCGACAACGCCGAGGCCCCGGCCGTGCTGCGCGCGGTCGCCGAGGGCGCGCTGCTCGGCGGCTACCGGTTCGCCGGCTACAAGACCACGCCGCAGCCGTCCCGGCGGGAGCCGGTGGCCGAGGTGCTGATCGCCGTGCCGGACGCCGCCGACGCGACCGCCCGGGCCGAGATCGACCGGGCCACCGCGGTGGCCGGTGCGGTGCGGATCAGCCGGGACTGGGTCAACACCGCGCCGAACGAGCTGCGTCCGCCGGCCTTCGCCGACGCCGTCGCCACCGCCGCCCGGGCCGCCGGGCTCGACGTCGAGGTGCTCGACGAGCAGGAGCTGCGGGCCGGCGGGTACGGCGGCATCACCGCCGTCGGGCAGGGCTCGGAGGCCCCGCCGCGCCTGGTCAAGCTGACCTGGACCCCGGTGGGCGAGACCAACGGCAAGCGGGTGGCGCTGGTCGGCAAGGGCATCACCTTCGACACCGGCGGCATCTCGATCAAGCCGGCGCAGGGCATGTGGGAGATGAAGTCCGACATGGCCGGCGCGGCGGCCGTCGGCGCGGCGATGCTGGCGATCGCCGCGCTCAAGCCGCCCGTGACGGTGACCGGTTACCTGCCGATGGCCGAGAACATGCCGTCGGGCACCAGCTACCGGCCGGGTGACGTGGTCACCATGTTCAACGGCAAGCGGGTCGAGGTGCTCAACACCGACGCCGAGGGCCGGATGATCCTCGGCGACGCGATGGCCCGCGCCTGCGCCGACGGGACCGACTACCTGTTCGAGACCTCCACCCTCACCGGCGGCCAGGTGATCGCGCTGGGCAAGCGGATCGCCGGGGTGATGGGCACCCCCGAGCTGTGCGAGCGGGTGAAGGTGGCCGGCGACGCGGTCGGCGAGCCGGCCTGGCCGATGCCGCTGCCGGACGACGTCCGCAAGGGTATGGACTCGGACGTGGCGGACATCTCGCAGGTCAACGCGGGCATGGACCGGGCCGGTCACATGCTGCAGGGCGGCGTGTTCCTGCGCGAGTTCGTCACCGACGAGGTCGCCTGGGCGCACATCGACATCGCCGGTCCCGGTTACCACTCGGGTGAGCCGACCGGCTACTGGACCAAGGGCGGCACCGGGGTGCCGGTGCGTACCCTGCTGCAGCTGGTCGAGGACGTCGCCGCCAACGGCTGACGGATTCGCGACACACGGATTCGCGACACCACGACGGGACGTCCACGGGCGTCCCGTCCGCGTTTCCCGGGTCGACCCGCGCGCGCTCAGAACAGCTCGGGCCGACGCTTGCGGCGTTCGTTGTAGTCGCGCATGCGCTGCGGGTAGCCCATCAGCCGGACGTCGTAGATCGGGATGCCCAGGGCGTGCGCGAAGCGGCGGGCGCCGTCCGGGCCGTCGATGCGTCGCCGGGTCCACTCGCCGTCGTCGGCGATCATGATGACGGTGGTGTCGGTCATCGTGGTCCGGGGTTCGACGAACGCCTCGACACCCCGGCGGGTCCGGACGAAGTTGGCCAGATGATCCAGGTCGGCCCGGTCGGCCGGCCGGTCACGGTTGGCCGCGGTCGGCGGTTTGCGTCGCCGGAACAGCGCCACCGGGCGTCTCCTCTCCCCCGTCCGTCGTCGAGGACGGTGCCAAGAGTACGTGTCGGTGACGTGTCGTTGGGCACCTCGGTACGCGCTGCGGACGGGCAAGTGACAAGATGACCGAGGTGGGGTCTGCCCGTGCCGCCCCGCCGTGACCCCCCGATGCAGCGAAGCGACCAGGGAGTTGGACGTGAGCGAGCCGAACGACGCAACCTTCGACATCGTCATTCTCGGAGGTGGCAGCGGCGGCTACGCGGCGGCGCTGCGTGCCGCCCAGCTTGACCTCTCCGTCGCGCTGATCGAGAAGGGCAAGCTCGGCGGCACCTGCCTGCACAACGGCTGCATCCCGACCAAGGCGCTGCTGCACGCGGCCGAGATCGCCGACCAGACCCGCGAGTCGGCGCAGTTCGGCGTCAAGGCCGAGCTGGTCGGCATCGACATGGCCGGGGTCAACTCGTACAAGGACGGGGTGGTCTCCCGGCTGTACAAGGGCCTCCAGGGGCTGGTCGGCGGCAGCAAGAACATCACCTTCGTGGCGGGTGCCGGCAAGCTGGTCGGCAAGAACGTCGTCGAGGTGGACGGCAAGCGCTACACCGGCCGCAACCTGATCCTGGCCTCCGGCTCGTACGCGAAGAGCCTGCCCGGCCTGGAGGTCGACGGCGAGCGGATCATCACCAGCGACCACGCGCTGACCCTGGACCGGGTCCCGGCGTCGGTGATCGTGCTGGGTGGCGGCGTGATCGGCGTCGAGTTCGCCAGCGTGTGGAGGTCCTTCGGGGTGGACGTGACCATCGTCGAGGCGCTGCCCCGGCTGGTGGCCGCCGAGGACGAGGAGTCGTCGAAGGCGCTGGAGCGGGCGTTCCGCAAGCGGAAGATCAACTTCAAGGTCGGCAAGCCCTTCGAGAAGGTCGAGAAGACCGAGAAGGGCGTCAAGCTGACCATCTCCGGTGGCGAGACCGTCGAGGCCGAGCTGCTGCTGGTCGCCGTCGGCCGGGGCCCGAACACCGCCGACCTCGGCTACGCCGAGCAGGGCGTCAAGCTCGACCGCGGCTACGTGCTGACCGACGAGCGGCTGCGCACCGGGGTGCCGAACGTCTACGCGGTCGGCGACATCGTGCCCGGCCTCCAGCTGGCCCACCGCGGCTTCGCCCAGGGCATCTTCGTCGCCGAGGAGATCGCCGGCCTGAACCCGGCCGTGATCGACGAGGTCGGCATCCCACGGGTCACCTACTCCGACCCCGAGCTGGCGTCGGTGGGCCTGACCGAGGCGAAGGCCAAGGAGCAGTACGGCGACAAGGTCAAGACCTACAACTACAACCTGGGCGGCAACGGCAAGAGCCAGATCCTCAAGACCGCCGGCTTCGTGAAGCTGGTACGGGTCGAGGACGGCCCGGTGGTCGGCGTACACATGGTGGGTGCCCGGGTCGGTGAGCTGATCGGCGAGGCGCAGCTCATCTACAACTGGGAGGCCTACCCGGCGGAGGTGGCGCAGCTCGTGCACGCCCACCCGACCCAGAACGAGGCCCTGGGCGAGGCACACCTGGCCCTGGCCGGCAAGCCGCTGCACGCGCACGCCTGACCCACACTCATTCCGCGACGCCGGCGGCAAGCGGGCGAGGATCGCACCAGGCCACGAAGGAGTTTCATAACATGCCGGTATCGGTCACCATGCCTCGGCTCGGCGAGAGCGTCACCGAGGGCACCGTCACCCGCTGGCTCAAGCAGGAGGGCGAGACCGTCGAGGTCGACGAGCCGCTGCTGGAGGTCTCCACCGACAAGGTCGACACCGAGATCCCGTCCCCCGCGGCGGGGGTGCTGAGCCGGATCGTGGTCGCCGAGGACGAGACCGCCGAGGTGGGCAGCGAGCTGGCCGTCATCTCCGGCGAGGGCGAGTCGGCCGGCTCGGACGCCGCGCCGGACGACGAGGCCGCCGAGCCGGAGCAGGCCGAGCCGGCCGCCGAGGGCACCGGCCCGGAGCCCGAGCCGGAGCAGCCGAAGGCGCAGGCCGCTCCGGCGTCCTCGGGCGAGGGCACCCCGGTGAAGATGCCGGCCCTGGGCGAGAGCGTCACCGAGGGCACCGTCACCCGCTGGCTCAAGCAGGTCGGCGAGACCGTCGAGGTCGACGAGCCGCTGCTGGAGGTCTCCACCGACAAGGTCGACACCGAGATCCCGTCGCCGGTCGCCGGCACCGTCCTGGAGATCAAGGTCCCCGAGGACGAGACCGCCGCGGTCGGCGCGGACCTGGCGATCATCGGTACGGCGGACGCCGCCCCGGCCGAGTCGGCACCGGAGCCGGAGCCCGCCCCGAAGGCGGAGGCCAAGCCCGCGCCGAAGGCCGAGCCGAAGCCGGAGCCCAAGGTCGCCGAGCCGACCCCGGGTGCGGGATACAACGAGCCGGCCGCCGAGGCCGAGTCGGCGGCCCAGCCGGCGAAGGCGGAGCAGACCGCCCAGCCGGCCGCTCCCACCGCCACGCCGGCCCGGTCGTCGGCCCCCGCCCAGGGCGGCGGCGAGGAGGCCGCCGGTTACGTGACCCCGCTGGTCCGCAAGCTGGCCGGCGAGCACGGCGTCGACCTGGCGTCGGTCAACGGCACCGGGGTCGGTGGCCGGATCCGCAAGCAGGACGTGCTGGAGGCGGCGGAGAAGGCGAAGGCGGCCAAGGCCGCCCCGGCCCCCACCCCGCAGCCGGCCGCGGCGGCCCCGGCGAAGCCGGCGGCCAAGGCGCAGCCGAGCGCCAAGCGCGGCAGCACCGAGAAGCTGCCCCGGATCCGGGCGACCATCGCCAAGCGGATGCAGCAGTCGCTGCACGAGATGGCGCAGTTGACCACGGTGATCGAGGTGGACGTCACCCGGATCGCCAAGCTGCGCACCCAGGCCAAGGAGCCGTTCCAGCAGCGGCACGGCGTGAAGCTGTCGTTCCTGCCGTTCTTCGCCCTGGCGGCCATCGAGGCGTTGCAGACGTACCCGATCGTCAACGCGAGCATGGATCTCGACGCGGGCACGATCACCTACCCCGACGCCGAGCACCTGGGCATCGCGGTGGACACCGAGCGCGGCCTGATGGTGCCGGTCATCCACGGTGCCGGTGACCTCAACCTGGGCGGCATCGCCAAGCGGATCGCCGACCTGGCCGAGCGCACCCGGACCAACAAGATCAGCCCGGACGAGATCGCCGGGGCGACCTTCACGCTGACCAACACCGGCAGCCGGGGCGCGCTCTTCGACACCCCGATCGTGCCGTCGCCGCAGTCGGCGATGCTCGGCACCGGTGCCGTGGTGAAGCGTCCGGTCGTGGTGAACGACCCGGACCTGGGTGAGGTCGTCGCGGTCCGTTCGATGGTCTACCTGGCCCTGTCCTACGACCACCGGCTGATCGACGGCGCCGACGCGGCCCGTTTCCTGGTCGCGGTCAAGGAGCGGCTGGAGGGCGGCAACTTCGAGGCCGAGTTGGGCCTGTAACACCCGCGTTCGACGAAGGCGCCCCGGTCATCGACCGGGGCGCCTTCGTCGTCACCGCGCCCGCGTCGGGTTGATCGTGGTGGGGGTGGTGACCATGGGTGGCTCCCGGCAGGCCCTGCGCCGGGTCGTGCACGCCGAGCGGATCGACCACGAGGCGCACGGGGCCGCCTGGCGGGCCCGCTGGCACGAGGAGACCCCCGATCAGCGGCCGGACGGCGCGCCTGGTGCGACGCCGTCGGGGCCGGACAGCGCGCCGGGTACGTCCTAGAATCGGTGCCAGCGTCGCGGTGTACCCGGCAAGGAGACCGCCGAGGGCATGGAGGCGCGGGACAGCATGGGACACATGTGCACCCCGATTTCACCCCGGCCGACCGCCTGACCGCGCTCGGCCACCAACTGGTAGAGATCCATCTCTGGCTGCTCGACCAGCTCGACCAGATCCGGGCCGCCCTCGACGTCGAGCCACCCGCCGGCACGGGCCGGCCCGTCGACGACGGGCCGTCGGCCGACCCGGGTCGACGCGCTGCCGGTCCCGATGACGAACGGTCGTCCGCCGGCGGCCGGCTGCGCAACCTGCGTACCCACTGTCTCAGCTTCTGTGCGGCGCTGACCCGGCACCACACCGGCGAGGACGCCGGGGCGTTCCGGGTGCTCGCCGACGAGGCACCCGAGCTGCGGCCGGTGCTCGACAAGCTCAGCCGGGACCACCGCATGGTCGACTGGATCGTGCGGCGGATCGAGGCGCTGGTCGCCGACCCACCGGCCGACGACCCGGCGGCCCTGGACCGGGTACGCGTCGAGCTGAACGGCCTCTCCGCCATCCTCGAATCGCACTTCCGCTACGAGGAGCGCACCCTGACCGCCGCGCTCGACACGCTCGGCGACCGGGCCGGCGGGACCGAGGAACTGCTCGGCGTGGCCCCACCACCGGACTGGTGAGCCCGTGTTGATGGCGACCAGGTCGTGCAGTACCGGGCCCGGCGGAAACACGGGTGGACGGCACGACCGGGAGCGCGTGCGATTCTCCGGTTGGCAGAATCCGGGCGTACGGGATGGCCGGGACGGCCCGCGACGGCAAAGCTGGCCCGGTGACCGTCTTCTCGCTCCAGGCCACCCCGACCGACGCGGCGAGCTGGCTCGACCTCGCCCGCCGGGTCGAGGCCGCCGGCTTCGACGCCCTGCTCGCCGCCGACCATCCGGGTGACGTGACGTCGCCGTTCGTCGCGCTCGCCGCCGCCGCCGCGGTGACCACCACGATCGGCCTCGGCTCGTACGTGTCGAACCTGGGTGTGCGGGAACCGATCCTGCTCGCCGCCGACGTGGCCACCCTCGACCTGGTCTCCGGCGGGCGGGCCCGGCTCGGCGTCGGGGCCGGCCACACCCCCGCCGAGTGGGCCGCCGTCGGCCGGGTACGTCCCGACGTGGCCGGCCGGGTACGCCGCTGCGTGGCCGTCGCCGAGGCGGTCCGCGCCCTGCTCGACGGTTCCCCGGTGACGGTCGACTCCCCCGACCTGGTCGCCCGGGAAGCCCGGCTGACCTCGCCCCGGCCGGTGCAGGAGCACATCCCGTTGACCATGGGCACCGCCAACTCGACGCTGCTGCGCTGGGCCGGCGCGCACGCCGACGTGGTCGGGTTGACCGGTTTCGGGCGTACCCTCGCTGACGGTCACCGGCACGAGGCGCGCTGGCGGACCGACCAGATCGAGGCGCAGCTCGCGCACGTGGCGGCCGGCGCGGCCGGCCGGGACACACCGCCCGCCCTGGAGGCCCTGGTGCAGACGGTGGCGGTCACCGACGACGCCGAGGCCGCCGCCGCCGAGCAGGCCGGTCGGCTCGGTCTGTCCGTCGCCGAACTGCTGGCCACTCCGTTCGTGTTGATCGGCACGGTGGACGAGATCGTCGCGGCGGTCGCGGCCCACCGGCGTCGCTGGGGCGTCACCCGCTTCGTGGTACGCCGGGACGCCCTCGCACCGCTCCTCCCGGTCCTGGCCCGCCTGCCCGGCACCTCATCAGTGCGGGCCGAGTGAGTCCCCAGCCGGGCGGTCAGCGGGCCGGGGCCGGCCGGCCCGCCCCGAGTGGTCGGCTCGGGTGGAGGCGGTCCGGGCGGCGTTGACCTCCGACGGCCGTACCCTCGCCCAGGGGGCGCTGGGCTGGCTGCTGGCCCGCAGCCCCCGGACGGTGCCGATCCCCGGGTGCCGGACGGTGGCGCAGGCCCGGGAGAATTTCGCCACCCTCGCCCTCGGCCCACTGCCGACGGAGGCGTTCACCGAGGTGGAGCGGCTTCTCGCCGACCTGCGTCCGGTCCCCGCCGGCGACGCCGGGCACCGGTAGTCCCGCGCCACGGGCCGGCCCGGTCGTGCTCCGTTCGCCGGGCCGGCCGGCGGTCGGCGCATCCGATCGGGCCCGCGTACCCGAAGATGGGGGTATGCGGATCCTCATGGCCGGCGTGTCCGGCTTCCTCGGCACCCGGCTGGTCGATCGGCTCACCGGCGACGGGCACCAGGTCACCCGGCTGGTCCGGCGGTCGCCGCGGAACCCCGACGAACAGCGGTGGGACCCGGCCGCCGGGCAGCTCGACCCGGCCGTGGTGGCCGGGGCCGAGGCGGTGGTCAACCTGGCCGGGGCCGGGGTCGGCGACAAGCGGTGGACCGACGACTACCGCCGGGTGATCCGGTCCAGCCGGGTGGACAGCACCACCACGCTGGCCGTCACCATCGCCGGGTTGCCGGCGGCCGACCGGCCCCGGGTGCTGCTGAACTCCTCGGCGGTCGGCTGGTACGGCAACACCGGCGACCGGGTCGTCGAGGAGGACGCCCCGGCGGGCGAGGGGTTCCTCGCCGACGTGTGCCGGGTCTGGGAGGCGGCGACCCGGCCGGCCGAGGATGCCGGGGTACGGGTGGTGCGGCTGCGGACCGGTCTGCCGTTGCACCGTGACGGCGGGTTGCTCAAACCACAACTGTTGCCGTTCAAGCTGGGCATCGCCGGCAAACTGGGCAGCGGACGGCAGTGGCTGCCGTGGATCTCGCTACGGGACTGGCTGGACGCCACGGTGTTCCTGCTGACCGCCGAGGAGATCGCCGGGCCGGTCAACGTCGTCGGCCCGCACCCGGTCACCAATGCCGAGTTCACCCGGGAGCTGGCCCGCCAACTGCACCGCCCGGCGATCGTCCCGATTCCCGCGCTCGCCCTGAAGGTCGCCCTGGGCGGCTTTGCCCAGGAGGCGCTGACCAGCACCCGGGTCCTGCCCGGTGTCCTCACCCGGGCTGACTTCCCCTGGACCCACCCCGCTCTCCCCGCCGCCCTGCACGCCGCCCTGACCGAGTGAGGGCGATCAGCGGCCGGCCTGCGGGGTAGCCACTGGTCGCCGCCCACGCATCCAGCACCGACGATGTGACGGTCCGCCGGTCCGATTCCCGCCCGGCGTCGAGTTGCGGGTCCACCCGGTCGGTCCAGTTCCGGTTGGTAACGTCCGCTCCGTGCCGTCTTCCCCCACCCTGGCCGCCGACCAGCCGCCCACCGCCGCGCCGGACACCGGCCGGGGACGGCGGGCCGACCTGATCGTGGTGATCGTCGCGGTGGTGCTGGCGGTCTGGGTGACCAGCGGCCTGTGGCGCGACCCGAACCAGCGGGCCATCACCGTGAACTCCAGCGACCAGGCGCTCTTCGAGTGGCTGCTCGCCTTCGGCGGGCACGCGGTCACCCATGGGGAGAATCCGCTCTTCACCCACCTGCTCAACGTGCCGGACGGGGTGAACCTCGCCGTCAACACCTCGATCACCGTGTACGCGGTGGTCTTCGCGCCGCTGACGTACCTGATCGGGCCACCGGCGACGTTCCTGGTGATCCTCACCCTCAACCTGGCCGCCACCGCGCTGGCCTGGTATTGGCTGCTCTCCCGGCGTCTGGTCGGCAGCCGGCTCGCGGCGGGGGTCGGGGCGCTGTTCATCGCCTTCTCCCCCGGCATGGTCTCGCACGCCAACGCCCACCTGAACTGGACCGCCGGTTGGCTGGTGCCGCTGCTGGTGGCGGCGGTGTTCGCGCTGCGCCGCCCCGGGCGCTGGTGGCGGGGCGGGCTGGTGCTCGGCGTGCTGGTCGCGGTGGCCTTCTCGATCGCCGCCGAGGGGCTGTTCTTCACCGCCCTGGCGGTCGCCGTCTTCCTCGGCGTCTGGGCGGTGCACCCGGCCCGCCGGGCCCAGGCCCGCGCCGCACTGCCGGACTTCCTGCGCGGGCTGGCGGTGACCGCGCTGGTCGCCGGGGTGCTGCTGGCGTATCCGCTGTGGCTGCACTTCGCCGGGCCGCAGCGGTTCCACGGCACCGGCTTCGACCCGGTCATCCACGCCGAGGACATCGCCGCGTTCGGCGCGTACCCGAGCCGGTCGCTGGCCGGGGCGGCCGGGCTGGACACCTCGCTGGCGCCCAACCCGACCGAGGAGAACAGCTTCTTCGGGCTGCCGCTGCTGCTGCTCACCGTGGCCTGCTTCGGGCTGCTGTGGCGACGGGCCAGCCCCGGCCGGCGGGCCACGCTGACCGCGCTCGGGGTGACCGCCGTGGTCTTCGCGGTGCTCTCCTGGGGGCCGCTGGCGAAGTGGAACGGGCGGCGCACCGGCCAACTGCTGCCCTTCGGGGTGCTGGACAACCTGCCGGTGGTCAACGCCGCCCTGCCGTCCCGGCTGGCCCTGGTGGTCGCCCCGGTGATCGGGGTGCTGCTGGCGTACACGGTCGACCGGTTGCGGGCGACGCCGCCGGGCCGGACGGCGGCCTGGGCGTGGGGGGTGGGTTTCGTCGTGGCGTTGCTGCCGCTGCTGCCCACCCCGCTGTTGACCAGCGTCCGCCCGCCGGTGCCGGCGTTCGTCACCGCCGGCACCTGGCGGCAGTACGTCTCACCGGGCGGCGTGCTCACCCCGATCCCGCTGACCCTGGACGTCACGCCCGACGGCCAGCGCTGGCAGGCGTACGCCCTGGCCCATCGGCAGGGTGAGTTCCGGCTGCCCGCCGGGTTCTTCCTCGGACCCGGCGGTCCCGACGGGCGGGGTCGGATCGGCCCGCCGCCGCGCACCTTCGACACCCTGATGGACCAGGCCGGCCGCACCGGGTTGGTGCCGATCGTCACCGAGGGCAGCATCCGCCTCTCCCGGGCCGACCTGCGCTACTGGGGGGTCGAGGCGGTCGTCCTCCCCGACGAGGTGCACGGGGCCAAGTACGACCTCGACGAGGACGCCCTGCGCCGCACCGCCACCGCGCTGCTCGGCGAGCCCCGCCGGGTGGACGACGTCTGGCTCTGGACCGTCCCCGCCTCCTGACCCGTCCCCGCCCTCCTGGCCGGTCCCACCCTCCTGGCCGACGCGACGAGGCTCACGGGTCGGGTCAGGTGCGGGCGGGGCTAGGGTGGTGGGGTGAGCGTGACGACTTCCGGGATGACCACCGTCCGGGCCGGTGTGGTCGACTATCCGGCCGCATGGGACGAGCAACGACGGCTGCACGCGGAGGTGGTGGCCGGTGAGCGTGGCGACACCGTGCTGCTGCTGGAGCACCCGAGCGTCTACACCGCCGGCAAGCGCACCGAGCCGTGGGACCGGCCGATGGACGGGACCCCCGTGGTCGACGTCGACCGGGGCGGCAAGATCACCTGGCACGGGCCGGGGCAGCTCGTAGGCTACCCGATCGTCCGACTGCCCGACCCGGTGGACGTGGTCGCCTACGTCCGCCGCACCGAGCAACTGCTGATCGACGTCTGCGCCGAGTTCGGGCTGACCGCCGGCCGGGTCGAGGGGCGCAGCGGGGTCTGGGTGCCCGATGACGACCGGGGCCCGGCCCGCAAGGTGGCCGCCATCGGCATCCGGGTCGCCCGCGGGGTCACCCAGCACGGCTTCTCGATCAACTGCGACTGCGACCTGTCGTACTATGACCGGATCGTGCCCTGCGGCATCGCCGATGCCGGCACCACGTCGCTCACCGCCGAACTGGGCCGCCCGGTCCCGGTGGCCGACGTCCTCCCGGTGGTGGAGCGGCACCTGCCCACCCTGCTCGGCTGAGCCGGTGCGGATCGACCTCGTCACCCTCGTCGTCGCCGACTACGACCCGGCCATCGCGTTCTTCACCGGGATTCTCGGCTTCGAACTGGTCGAGGACGAGCCCTCGCTGACCAACGACGGTCGCCCGAAGCGATGGGTGGTGGTCCGCCCGCCCGGCGCGCAGACCGGCATCCTGCTGGCCCGCGCCGACGGCGAGCGGCAGGAGGCGACGGTCGGCGACCAGGTGGCCGGCCGGGTCGGCTTCTTCCTTCAGGTGGACGATTTCGACACCGTCCACAGGCGGTTGGTCGAGGCCGGCGTGGAGTTCGTGAAGCCGCCGCGCACCGAGCCGTACGGTCGGGTGGCGGTGTTCCGGGACATCGCCGGCAACCGCTGGGACCTGCTCGGCACGGCCTGACCCCGCTGGCCCTGTTGCCCCGTCGAGCCGTCGCAGATCCACCGCGACCGGCATCCGCCAGGCTGCTGCCCCCTCGCCCCCCACTCGCACACCCGCAGACGCCCCGGTCAGGCCGCTCGCCTGACCGGGGCGTCTGCGGGTGTGAGGTTCGTTCTCGAACGGTCGGCGCAGACATTCTCCGCCGCAACCCCACCTCTCAGTCCACTACGCAGCGTCAAGACCCCGCCGGTTGCCACCTACCTCTCTCACCCACTTTGCTCTGCTGCCCCGAACGCACCAAACACGAAAAGTGACCGTCGCGTCGATGGCAGCAGAGCAAAGTGCGGATGGGTAGGTAAGCGGGGTGGGAGGCGGGGGCAGCAAAACTCCTGTTCAGCGAGGTGCGGGCAGAATCCAGAAAAGAAGACGCGCTACCCTCACCCCGCACCGATCACGGAGAGCAACGAGAGGTGGCATTTGCGGCACCATTACCCAGAGTGCAGGCCCACCACGCCCCGAACCGGCACGCCCCGACCCACCACGGCCCAACCCACCACGGCTCGAACCGGCACGGCCCAACCCACCACGGCTCGCACCGGCACGGCCCGACCCGGCACGGCCCGACTCAACCGGTCGCGCGGGTGCTCGGCGACTCAGGGGGTCAGCCGGTGCAGGTCGCGCGGGAAGGCGGTCACCTCCCGGACGTTGGCCGCACCGACCAGCCGGGCCACGAACCGCTCCAGGCCGATCGCGAAGCCGCCGTGCGGTGGCATCCCGTGCCGGAAGGCGTCGACGTACCCGGCGTAGGGCTCGACCGGCTCGCCGCGGGCCGCCAGCGCCGCCAGGTAGTCCGCGTGGCGGTGCAGCCGCTGCCCGCCGGTGACCAGCTCCAGCCCGCGAAAGAGCAGGTCGAAACCGTTGGAGTACGCGGGCCGGGCCGGGTCGGGATGGGTGTAGAACGGCCGCTTCGCCATCGGGTACCCGGTGACGAAAAGGAAGTCCGAGCCGTGGGCGGTGCGGGCCCACTCCCCCAGCGTCCGCTCGTGGGCGGGGGCCAGGTCCGGCTCGTCGGGGGGCGCGCCGGCGATCCGCAGCGCCTCGGTGAAGTGCACGGCCGGGATCTCGACCGGCACCTCGGGCAGGATCAGGCCCAGGGTCGCCACCGCGTCGCCGGCCCGCCGGGCCACCTCGGCGAGCATCCCGGCGAGGGTGTCCCGCAGCACCACCATCACGTCCCGGTGGTCGACGACGAAGCCCAGCTCGACGTCGAGTGAGGTGTACTGGGCCAGGTGCCGGACGGTGTCGTGCGGTTCGGCCCGGAACACCGGCCCCACCTCGTAGACCCGCTCGAACACCCCCACCATCAGCTGCTTGTAGAACTGCGGTGACTGGGCCAGGTAGGCGGGTCGACCGAACCAGTCGAGGGTGAAGACGTTCGCCCCGCTCTCGGTGGACGTGGCGACCACCTTCGGGGTGTGCACCTCCACGAAGTCGCGGGCGTCCAGGGCGGCCCGGAAGCCGGCCACCGCCGCCGCCGAGATCCGCAGGGCGGCCGAGCGGGTCGGGTGCCGCAGCGCCACCGACGCGTGGTCGAGCTGGGTGGGCAGGGCCGCGGTGAGCGCCGGCCGGTACAGGTCGAACGGGGGCGGCACGGCGGGCGGGCCGAGTGGTCGTACCGTCGGGCCGGTCAGCTCGACCCCGGCGGGCGCGGTGCCGTTCGCGGTGACCGTGCCGACCACCTCGACCACGGTCTCCTCGGGCAGGGCCGTCACGTCGGCCCGGACGGCCGGGTCGGCCACCACCACCTGGGTCAGGCCGGCGGCGTCCCGGACGATCAGGAAGGCCACCGACTTCAGCAGTCGGCGGCGGTGCACCCAACCGGCGATCCGCACGGTCTCGCCGACACGGGTGGGCAGGTGGGAGGACAGGATGCGTTGCACGGCGGTTACCTCCTCGATCAATCGCAACGCGATCCCCGGGAGGTGTGGGCGAGCGGGAACCTCGCGGTGCCACCACACCTTCGCCCCCGCCACGGCGGGGGCCTCATTCGTCGCCTTTTCACCGGGGCCAGCCGGGCGGGCTCTACTGGGCACGCGGACGCGCCGTTCTTCCCGCGGCTCGGGAGGGTCTTCGCGCCCCGGCGTCAGACCGCCTTCCAGCAAACCGGCGGCTCTCTGCACTGGCGGATCGGGGCGGTACTCGGCTCCGTCACAGCTCTGCCGGGCACGCTAGCACCCGCCCCGGCAGCGTGTAACGGGCTTTTCCGGCCCTCCGGTGTCCGGTGTCACAAGACCGGTGACGTGACGCCGGTCGCCCGACGTGCATCGATCGCCGCCGTCGGGCGTAGGCTCGGTTTTGTGACGATCGAGCACTCCGCGCCGACGACCCAGCAGGCAGCGCGCTCCGCGACGGTCGCCCCCGAGGGGCGACGGATGCTGCGGATCGAGGCGCGCAACGCCGAGACGCCGATCGAGCGCAAACCGCCGTGGATCAAGGTCAAGGCCAAGATGGGGCCGGAGTACACCGAGCTGCGCGGGCTGGTCTCCCGCGAGGGGCTGCACACCGTCTGCCAGGAGGCCGGCTGCCCCAACATCTACGAGTGCTGGGAGGACCGCGAGGCCACCTTCCTCATCGGCGGCGACCAGTGCACCCGACGCTGTGACTTCTGCCAGATCGACACCGGCAAGCCGGCCGAGTTCGACGCCGACGAGCCCCGCCGGGTCGCCGAGTCGGTCGCGACGATGGGCCTGCGGTACGCCACCATCACCGGCGTGGCGCGGGACGACCTGCCCGACGGCGGCGCGTGGTTGTACGCCGAGACCGTCCGGCAGATCCACGCGTTGCGTTCCGGCTGCGGCGTCGAGCTGCTGATCCCCGACTTCAACGCGGTCCCCGAGCAGCTCGCCGAGGTGTTCGGCGCCCGGCCGGAGGTGCTGGCGCACAACGTCGAGACGGTGCCACGGATCTTCAAGCGGATCCGCCCGGCGTTCCGCTACGAGCGCTCGCTCGACGTGATCCGGCAGGCCCGCGCCGACGGCCTGGTCACCAAGAGCAATCTGATCCTGGGCATGGGCGAGGAGCGGGCCGAGGTCTCCCAGGCGCTGCGCGACCTGCACGAGGCCGGCTGCGAGCTGATCACCATCACCCAGTACCTCCGCCCCACCCCCCGGCACCACCCGGTGACCCGGTGGGTCAAGCCGGAGGAGTTCGTCGAGCTGCGCGCGGAGGCCGAGGAGATCGGCTTCGCCGGGGTGATGAGCGGGCCGCTGGTGCGCTCGTCGTACCGGGCGGGGCGGCTCTACCAGCAGGCCCTGACGGCCCGTCAGGACACGTCGGTCACCGTCGGCTGACCCGGGACGCCACCGGGGTACGCCCGCACGAGGGCGCCGGCCACGGCAACGACCGCCGGGCATTCGAGAGTGTCGATCTTCCCAGACCTCGACTGCCCCCGCAAGGGGGTGACGGCCGCAGCTCGGCGTCGATTCGACGGTGCTCCCCGAGCAGGGCGAGATCGTGTTAGATTCCGCCAGCCCCGACCCCTAACTCATCGATGGTGGTGTCTTTGATGGCGCAGCCGCACACGGTTGTCATCGGCGCCGGCCCCGCCGGACTCACCGCCGCGTACGAGTTGACCCGACGGCACGCCCCCGTCGAGGTGGTCGAGGCCGACGACGTGGTCGGCGGGATCAGCCGCACCGTGGAGCGGGAGGGCTGGCGGTTCGACATCGGCGGGCACCGGTTCTTCACGAAGGTGTCCCGGGTCGAGGCGTTCTGGCACGAGCTGCTCTCCGACGACGACTTCCTGCTGCGCCCCCGGATGAGCCGCATCCACTACCAGGGGCGGCTGTTCGACTACCCCCTGCGGGCCGGCAACGCGCTGCGCAACCTGGGCGTGTGGGAGGCGTGCCGCTGTGTCGGGTCGTACCTGTGGGCGCGGGTGCGCCCGCCGGCCGACCAGAGCCACTTCGAGGGCTGGGTGTCGGCCCGGTTCGGGGCCCGGCTGTACCGGATGTTCTTCAAGACGTACACCGAGAAGGTCTGGGGCATTCCCGCGACGGAGCTGCAGGCGGACTGGGCGGCCCAGCGGATCCGCAACCTCTCCCTCGGCGCGGCGATCCGCGGCGCGCTGCTGCCCCAGCGGGGCGGCACCGAGGTGACCAGCCTGATCGAGGAGTTCCGCTATCCGCGACTCGGCCCGGGGATGATGTGGGAGCGCTGCGCCGAGCTGGTGGTCAAGGCCGGTGGGACGGTCGAGCTGGAGACGCCGGTACGCACCGTGCACCGCGAGGACGGTCGGGCGGTCGCGGTGACCGTCGCCGGCCCGACCGGCGAGCGGCGGATCGCCGCCGACCATGTGGTCTCCACCATGCCGATCTCGGCCCTGGTCCGGGCGATGGACCCGCCCGCGCCGCAGGCGGTCCGCGAGGCGGCCGACGCGCTGCGGCACCGGGATTTCCTGACCGTGGCGCTGGTGGTGCCGACCGAGGCCGGTTTCCCCGACAACTGGATCTATGTGCACACCCCCGGGGTGCAGGTCGGGCGGATCCAGAACTACGGCGCCTGGTCGCCGGAGATGGTCCGCGACGGCGGCACCTGCCTCGGCCTGGAGTACTTCGTCAACGAGGGTGACGAACTGTGGTCGACCCCCGACCCGGAGCTGGTCTCCTTCGGCACCGCCGAGTTGGAGCGGCTCGGCCTGGTCCGCCCCGACTCGGTCACCACCGGCTACGTGGTGCGGATGCCGAAGGCCTACCCGGTCTACGACGAGGGCTACGCCGAGGCCGTCGAGGTGATCCGCCGCTGGCTGGCCGAGGCGGTGCCGAACGTGCACCCGGTGGGTCGCAACGGCATGCACCGGTACAACAACCAGGACCACTCCATGCTCACCGCGATGCTGGCCGCCGAGAACATCCTGGACGGCGCCGACCACGACGTCTGGTCGGTCAACGTCGAGGAGGACTACCACGAGGAGGGCGGCAGCGACGGCGCCGGCCACAGCGGCACGGGTCAGAGCGGCACCGGCCGCGCCGCCCCGGTCATGCCGCGCCCCCGCACCGCGCCGCCGGCCGGGGACCGTTCGCCCACCGGCTGACCACCGTCGGCACCGGTCGGGACCGCACCTGCCCGCCGGCCACCGGCCGGGGATCATCCGTCCTGGCGGGGACCACTAGACTCGGCGGCATGGCAAAGCCCCAGGAGAAGGTCTCGTTCGGCCAGCGGCTGAAGCAGATCGGGATGGTGTTCCAGTTCACCGCCAAGCAGGACCGGTGGTTCGCGCCGCTGGCCGCCGGGGCGGTGCTGATCCCGCTCGCGCTCACCGTGGTCGCGGTGATCCTCTGGGGCTGGCTCTGGCTGCCGATCGGCATCCTGTTCGCCCTGCTCGCCGTGCTGATCGTGCTCAACCTGCGGTCCAACAAGGCGATGATGAACGCGGCCGAGGGGCAGCCCGGCGCGGCGGCGCAGATCATGGAGAGCATGCGCGGCGACTGGCGGGTCACCCCGGCGGTCAGCTCCACCACCCAGATGGACATGGTGCACCTGGTGATCGGCCGGCCCGGCGTGATCCTGCTGGCCGAGGGGCACCCGCAGCGGGTCCGGGGCCTGCTGGGCCAGGAGAAGCGCCGGCTGGCCAAGGTGATCGGCTCCGCGCCGTTGCACGACTACGTGATCGGCCAGGGCGAGGGTGAACTGCCGATCCGCAAGCTGCGGATGACCCTGATGCGGCTGCCGCGCACCCTGAACGGCAAGGACGTCAACTCGCTCGACAAGCGGCTCAAGGCGCTCACCGCTCGCCCGCAGATGCCCAAGGGCGCGATCCCGAAGAACATGCGGCCCCCGGGCCGCGCGTTCCGCCAGACGCGGGGCCGCTGACCCTTCCCTGGTACGCCGGGAGCCGGGCCCGTCCGTCGGGCCCGGCTCGCACCGCGTCCGGGGCCGGATCACCGCCGCGACGCCCGGGTCAACGGTCCGGCCAGGGCGGGGCGGGGCTGGTCAGCGGGCGGGGCGCGGTGCGTCGGCGATGACCGCGCCGGTGAGCCGGTCGTGCAGGCCACGGCGTTGCTCGTCCATGATCAGGGGCGGCACGACCATGGCCAGCAGCAGGCCGCGCAGGAGCGCCCGGGGGATCCCGATCCGCCCGCCGTCGGACCAGTCGAGGCAGCGCAGCCGGGTGATCCACATGCCGGGGGTCTGGGCGAAGAGGCCGAGGAAGAGGCCGTACTCGACGATGAGCACCGCCACCGGGGCCCAGCCGTCGCGGACCGGGTCGGCGAAGAAGTTCGACACCAGCAGGCAGAGCACCCAGTCGATCACCAGGGCGCCGAACCGTCGACCGAGGCTCGGCGGGAGGAAGGCGGGATCGGTGGCGGGCGGCACCGGTGCCGCAGGCGGACTCGTCACGGTGGTCAAGGGTAGTCAGCACCGGCCCGGCGGCGGTCAGGGGCGGTCACCGGGTGCCGCTGCCGCCCGATCGGCCGGTCACCAGGTGGACAGGCAGGGTATTCCTGCAGTCTATGCAAATTCGGTCTAATCACTACGAATGGCAGCACAGCGCCGCACCCGGTATCGTCCGAACGGACAACCCGGCGGGTACTGAGCGGCGCAGATGACGCTCCGCGAGCGGCGTAACACGGCAGAAACATTGGAGACACGGGCGAGCAACCCCACGGTCATAGCGTCGCCAGAGCCCAGCCACCGGAGTGGACGTGCCAGGAGGACGTGTGTTTGCCAATCCCGAGGAACTCCTGCGATACCTCAAGAACGAGGACGTAAAGTTCGTCGACGTACGTTTTTGTGACCTGCCCGGCGTGATGCAGCACTTCAATCTGCCGGTGGAGTCCTTCGACGACAGCGTCTTCACCGACGGTCTCGCGTTCGACGGTTCGTCGATCCGCGGTTTCCAGGCGATCCACGAGTCGGACATGCTCCTGCTCCCGGACGTCGCGACCGCCTTCATCGACCCGTTCCGCACCCAGAAGACCCTCGCGCTGAACTTCTTCATCCACGACCCGTTCACCCGGGAGGCATACTCCCGGGACCCGCGCAACGTGGCCAAGAAGGCCGAGGCATACCTCGCCGCCAGCGGCATCGCCGACACCGCGTACTTCGGTGCCGAGGCCGAGTTCTACATCTTCGACTCGATCCGCCACGAGACCTCCGCGCACCAGTCGTTCTACTACATCGACTCGGTCGAGGGCGCGTGGAACACCGGACGTGAGGAGGTCGGCGGCAACCGCGGCTACAAGACCGCGTACAAGGGCGGCTACTTCCCGGTGCCGCCGGTGGACCACTACGCCGACCTGCGCGACTCGATCGTGCGTCGCCTGGTCGACGGCGGTTTCAGCGTGGAGCGCTCGCACCACGAGGTCGGCACCGCCGGCCAGTCGGAGATCAACTACCGGTTCTCCACCCTGCTGCACGCCGGTGACCAGCTCCAGCTCTTCAAGTACATCGTGAAGAACGAGGCCTGGGCCAACGGCAAGACGGCCACCTTCATGCCGAAGCCGCTCTTCGGCGACAACGGCTCCGGCATGCACACCCACCAGAGCCTCTGGCTCAACGGCGAGCCGCTGTTCTACGACGAGACCGGCTACGCCGGCCTGTCGGACATGGCCCGCTGGTACATCGGTGGCCTGCTGCACCACGCCCCGTCGCTGCTGGCGTTCACCAACCCGACGGTCAACTCGTACCGTCGGCTGGTGCCCGGCTACGAGGCCCCGGTCAACCTGGTCTACTCGCAGCGCAACCGGTCCGCCTGCACCCGCATCCCGGTCACCGGCAGCAACGCCAAGGCCAAGCGGGTCGAGTTCCGGGTGCCGGACCCGTCCAGCAACCCGTACCTCGCCTTCTCGGCGATGATGATGGCCGGCCTGGACGGCATCAAGAGCAAGATGGAGCCGCCGGCCCCGATCGACAAGGACCTCTACGACCTCCCGCCGGAGGAGTGGGGCGACGTCAAGCAGGTGCCGGGCTCGCTGCCCGAGGTGCTCGACGCCCTGGAGGCCGACCACGACTACCTGCTCGACGGTGGCGTCTTCACGCCCGACCTGATCTCCACCTGGGTCGGCTGGAAGCGGGCCAACGAGGTCGACCCGGTGCGTCTGCGCCCGACCCCGCACGAGTTCGCGATGTACTTCGACTGCTGAGGCTCCCCTCGACGGTCACGTTCCACCGGCCGGGCCGGCTCCGCTTCCGCGGGGCCGGCCCGTTCCGTTGCGCCGGCTCCGCGCCGCGCCCACCAGTACCGCCACCACCAGGGCGGTCATCAGGATCGCGCCGGGCGCCTTGCTGTACCGGGCGACCGTGGTGCCGTCCGGCAGGGTGAGGAAGGCCGCCACCGCCGCAGGCAGCACGAACCAGGTCGTCCGGGTCGCCGACACCGCGAGCAGCAGCAGCGGCCAGGTCACGTACCACGGGTGCAGGACCGGGGCGAGCAGCACCGTCGCGGCCAGCGCCGTGCCCGCCGCCAGCAGGGTGACCCGGGGCCGGGCCGCCGCCAGCCGGTGCACCCGCTGCCGGACGTCGTTGAGCCGGCGCAGCGCCGTCCACGCCCGCCACCAGAGCACCGCCAGCAGCACCGCCAGCACCAGCAGGCCCACCGCCCGGGTCACCGGCACCGCGCCCGGGTGCCGTCCGGCCAGCCTGCCGACGTAGTCGACCACGAAACCGACCGCCGTCGGCGCCGACGTCCACTGCTCCGAGTCACCGCTGCGGGCCAGCCCGTTCAGCCAGCCCAACCCCAGCCCGGACAGCGCCGAGGCGGCCGCCAGGGTGACCAGGACCGCCCCGGCCAGCCGACCGCCGTCGCGCAGCAGGGCCCGGAGGGTGTAGCGGCCGTGCACCGCCGCCAACGCCGCGAAGGGCAGCACCACCACCGCGGTCGCCTTCACCGCCACCGCCAACCCGAACAGCACCCCGGCCGCGAGCAGCGCCCCCGTCCGCCCGGACGACCGCACCAGCACCAGCAGGCCCAGCAGGAGCAGGCCGAGCATCACCGCGTCGTTGTGCGCGCCGGCCACCAGGTGCACCCCGACCAGCGGGGAGGCCAACCCCAGCCAGGCAGCCCGGCGGGTGGGCACCCCGGCGGCGCGGGCCAGGCCGGGCAGGCAGAGCGCTGCCAGCAGCACCCCGACCACGGCGTACAGCCGCAGCACGGCCAGGGTGCCGACCAGGGTGCCGCCGAGCACGGCGGCCAGCGCGGCCAGCAGCACGAAGACCGGGCCGTACGGGGCCGGGGTGTCCCGCCAGATCGAGGCCACCGAGTCGACCCACGGGCAGCCGGCCGCCGCCACCCCCACCCGGTACGGGTCGTGCCCTGCCGCGTAGGACCAGCCCTGGCAGGCGTACGAGTAGACGTCCCGGCTGGCCAGCGGCGGGGTGGCCAACAGCGGCAGCGCCCACAGCCCGGCGGTGACGTACGCCCACCGGGTCGATGGCGCGCCGGCGCGCAGCGCCCACCAGGCACCCACCATCAGCGCCGTCCCGGCCAGCCAGCACAGGATCGCGGCGGGACCGTGCGGCGCGCGCCACGGGCCGGTCGGCGGCACCTCGGACAGCACCCCGCCCTGCCAGCCGGCCACGGCGAGCAGCACCGCTCCAATCAACCCGACATGGCGCGCCGAACGGGCCCGCCCCTCGGTCGGCACGCCCGGTCCGGTCACCGGCCATCTCTCCTCAGTCGGCGGTCGAATCGGCGGTTCAGTCGGCGGTCGGGTCGACGGTGGTGGACCGCCGGCCCGCCCGCGCCGACCGTACCAACCAGACGGCCACCACGATCACCAACAGCGTCATCAGCGGGGCGCCGGGCATCTTGGTGAACCGGGGCAGCCCGGTGCCGTCGGGCAGCACCAGGAACGACGAGATCAACGCCACCAGCGCGAACCACCGGCTCGTCCGGTGGGTCGTCGCGGCGAGCACCGCCATCGGCCACAGCCAGTACCAGGGGTGGAACATCGGCGCGAGGGCCACCGTCGCGGCCAGGGCCAGGCCGGCGTGCCAGAGCGGGTCGCGGGTGCGGGCCCGCCACCACAACCAGACCAGCAGCACCGCCAGCACCCCCATGCCGATCGCCCGGGTCACCGGCAGGGCGTCGATGTCCGCGCCGAACAACGCCGCGACATAGCCCGCGGTCTGCCCGACCGCGGTCGGCGGCGAGGTCCAGGCGATCGCCAGGCCACCCTGTTCCAGGCCGGCGATCCACCCGAAGTCCAGGCCCGCCGCCAGGGTCGCGCCGGCCACCGCGAGCAGCGCGCCGCCGGCGACCGGCAGGCCGTCGCGCAGCAGCGCCCTGATCCGGTACGGCCCGACCAGCGCGGCCAGCACCGCGAACGGCACCACCACCAGCGCGGTCACCTTCACCGCGCCGGCCAGGCCGAGCAGCACCCCACCGGCCAGCAGCGGCCAGCGCCGCCCGGGGTTGGCCGCCACCACGGCCAGGCCGGCGGCCAGCAGGCCGATCATCAGCGCGTCGTTGTGCGCCCCCGAGATCAGGTGTACGCCGACCAGCGGGGAGGCCAGCGCCAGCCAGAGCGCCCGCCCCACCGGCACCCCGCAGCGTCGGGCCAGCACCGGCAGGCAGGCGGCGGCCAACGCCACCCCGAGCACCGCGAGCAACCGGAACAGGGCGATGTTCACGGTCAGCGCGGTGTCGGTGTCGAGTGACCCGGTGGCCCGGACGATCGCCCCTGCGATCATCACGAAGAGCGGCCCGTAGGGCGCCGGGGTGTCCCGCCAGATGTAGGAGATGGTGTCGATCCAGGGGCAGGGCAGCGCCGACACCCCCTGCTCGTACGGGTTGATCCCGGCCGCGTAGCTGGCGCCCTGGCAGGAGTACGCGTACACGTCCCGGCTGCCCAGCGGCGGCGCGAACAGCAGCGGCAGCGCCCAGAGCCCGGCGGTGACCAGCGCCCACCGGGCCGACGGCACCCGGTCGCGCAGGGTCCACCACGCCCATGCCAGCAGCCCGGTGCCGACCAGCCAGAGGGCCAGGATCAGCGGCCCGTGCCGGCTCTGCCAGATGCTGACCGGGGTGGGCCGCAGTTCCCCACCCGGCAGCGCGCCCCCGAGGTACGCGGCGATGGCGAGCAGCACCGAACCGGACAGACCGAGCCAGCGGGACAGGTGGTGAGGCACGTCCGTCATGCTGCCAGTACCGTGATCGCGGACCGGAGGTGGGCATGCGGGGCAACAGGGTGGTGGGGTCGGCCACCGGTTTCGCCGCCGCGCTCGCCGGGGTGTGGTTGGCGCTACCCCGGCTGGGCTCGGACCTGTCCGCCCAGGTGGCACGGGCCGACTTCTTCGCCGCGCACGGTTTCGCCCTGGTCGACCTGCGCTGGTACGCCGGCATCCAGCCGCTCGGCTACAGCCTGGTCTCGCCGCCGCTGATGGCGACCCTCGGGGTACGTCCCACGGGGGCGCTGGCCTTGGTCGTCTCGGCCGCCGCGTTCGCCGCCCTGCTGGTGCGTACCGGTGTGCCCAGGCCACTGCTCGGCAGCCTGGTCGGGGTGCTGACGATCACCGGCAACCTGGTCTCCGGCCGGGTCACCTACGCCCTCGGGGTGGCGTTCGGGCTGGCCGCCCTGCTCGCCCTGACCCTGCCGACCGCCACCACCGGACCCGTTGCCGCCCGGACGGGCCGTGACGACACCGACGGCGAGCCGACCGCCACCGTCGACCCCGCTGCCGCACCGACCGACCGGGGCGCAACCGCCACCCGACCGGCTGCCCCGGGTCGGGCGGGCGCTCCCCGGGACGGCCGGGACGGGCCGACCGGCGGGCGCTGGGTCAGGCCGGTCCTGGTGGTGGCCGGCGCGGTGCTGGCATCGGCGACCAGCCCGGTGGCGGGTCTGTTCGTCGGCCTGGTCGGGGTCGCGCTGCTGGTCACCCGCCGGTGGGCCGACGGCCTGCTGCTCGGCGTCGCGGCGGCGGTGCCGCTGGCGGTCACCGGGCTGCTGTTCGGCGAGGGCGGCTGGATGAACATCAGTCGCACGGACACCCTACGGTCGGTCACCGTCAGCCTGCTGGTGGCCGGGTTGGTGGCGTACCGGCCGGTGCGGGTGGGGGCGTTGCTGGCGGCGGGCGGGGTGCTGGCTGCCGCACTGGTGCACACCCCGGTCGGCCTGAACGCGACCCGGCTGGTGACGATGTTCGCGCTGCCGGTGCTGGCCGCCGCCGCCCGCCCACCCGGCTGGCTGACCGCCCGGCTGCCCACCGCACCCCGCCCTCCGGTCCTCGCCCCGGCCGGCGGGTCCGGGGCCGGGAAGGTCATGGAAACCGGCGCGATGGCGCGACACGGTTCGGTGGCGCAGTCCGGCGGGGCGGGGCGGGACGGATCGGGCCTGGAGATCGGCGGGGCGGGGCGGGGCGGATCGGGCGGACGGATCGGGCGGGCGGTCCTGGCGGGGCTACTGGCGCTGGTGTGCTGGTGGTTGCCGCCGGTGGTCGCGGCCGACCTGCGCAGCGCCGACGATCCGACCGCCGACCGGGGCTACTTCGACCCGCTCGCCGCCGAGCTGGGCCGGCGTGGGCTCACCGGCCGGGTGGAGGTGCCGCCGACCCGCAACTACTGGGAGGCCGCGCAGCTCGGCGAGGTCCCGCTGGCCCGGGGCTGGCTGCGCCAGGTCGACATCGGCCGTAACCCGCTGTTCTTCACCACCGTCCCGGGGGCCACCGGCACCGGGGTGCCGTTGACCGCCGACACCTACCGGGCCTGGCTGGACGAGTACGCCGTGCAGTACGTCGCCGTACCCGACGCGCCGCTGTCCTGGGTGGGCCGGGCCGAGGCGGAACTGGTCGGCGCGGGGTTGCCGTACCTGACCGAGGTCTGGTCGGACCGGCACTGGCGGTTGTACGCGGTGACCGACCCGACCCCGCTGGTGGCCGCGCCCGGGGAACTGGTGCGACACGACGGCGCCAGCCTGACCTTCCGCACCACCGCCCCCGGTCGGATCCTCATCCGTATCCGCCACTCCCCCTGGCTGACCGCCTCAGCCCCCGCCACCGTCACCGCCGACGGCCCCTGGACCCTGGTGACCGTCCCCACCCCCGGCACCTGGACCCTCCACTAACCCCTCCCACCCTCCCCTCCCGGTCCCCGCACCCCGCCCCGACCGGGTTGATCAAGAGGTTTACGTCATCCTGCTCGGGATTCCTGACCAGAACCTCTTGATCAACCAGAAAATCCGCCGGGGGCGGGGGCGGGGGCCGGGATAGGGGTGGGGTGGGGGTGGGGGTCAGTTGGGGGGGTGGTTTTGTTTGGTGGGGGAGGGGCGGGCGCGGACGTGCAGGCGCTCGCCCTGGGGGCCGAAGAGGCTGAGGATCTCCGCCGGGGCGTCGTACGGGTTGCCGAACCAGTGCGGGGTACGGGTGTCGAACTCGGCGACCTCACCGGCGTCGAGGGTGAGATCGTGGCCGCCGAGCAGCAGCCGGACCCGACCGGAGAGCACGTAGAGCCACTCGTACCCCTCGTGCACCTGCTGGGTCGGCTCCCCCACCGGCACCCCGGGCGGATAGATCATCTTGTACGCCTGGACCCCTCCCGGGCGGCGGGTCAGCGGCACGATGGTGACGCCGTTGCGGAGCACCGGCCGGCGGTGCACCCGGGGGTCGCGGGTCTGCGGCGTACCGACGAGGTCGTCCAACGGCACCCGGTGGAAGCGGGCCAGGGCGAGCAGGAGTTCCAGGGTGGGCCGCCGGCCGCCGGACTCCAGCCGGGACAGCGTGCTGACCGAGATCCCGGTCGCCGTGCCGAGCTGGCTCAGGGTCACGCCACGCTGCTGACGCAGTGCCCGCAGCCGAGGCCCGACGGTGGTCAGCACCTCCTCCGAGGTGATGGCCCCCGGGTCGTCCGGGGCCACCCACCGCCCCGGGCCCGACCCCTCCCCCCGATCCGGCCCGTGCTCACGGTCCGGCCCGGGCTCACCACCCGCCCGGGACCCCGCGCCGTCCGGCCTGTGCTCGTGGCCTACCCGGGTCGCGCGGTCCAGGTCGGGTACGCCGGGCGGGCCAGGCTCGACTTCGGGGTTCCTGCGATCGTCGGTCACCGTGCCAGTTTGCCATTCCGGCAACGATGTTTGGCAGCCTGGCGATTCGGGTGGACGATCCGGAGCATCGGCGGGACGGCCCCGCCCGCAAGGAGGCAGAGACCATGACGTACCCGGTGGTGCACGACGTGGTGGTGGTCGGCGGCGGCGCGGCGGGACTCAGCGGGGCGCTCGCCCTGGGCCGGTTCCGCCGCGACGTGGTGGTGGTCGACGGCGGCGCCCCCCGCAACGCCCCGGCCGACCACGTGCACAACTTCCTGACCAACGAGGGTGTCCCACCCGCGACCCTGTACGCGACCGGCCGGGCCGAGGTGGCCCGGTACGGCGTGACCCTGCTCGACGGCACCGTCACCGCCGCCCACCCGATCGACCCCGCCCACCTCACCGGCCCCGCCCACCCGGCGACCGCCGCCCGCCCGGCGACCGCCGCCCGCCCGCACGACGACACCGCATCACCGCACGACACCGCGATGCCGCACGACGACACCGCACAGCCGGCTGACCCCGCACGACCGGGCGACGAGGCCGGGCCGGCGCGGTTCGCGGTGACCCTCGCCGAGGGCCGTACCCTGCACACCCGGCGGTTGCTGGTCACCACCGGGCTGGTCGACGAGCTGCCCGACGTGCCGGGCCTGGCCGACCGGTGGGGTCGCGACGTGCTGCACTGCCCCTACTGCCACGGCTGGGAGGTGCGCGACCAGGCCGTCGGGGTGCTCGCCACCGGCCCGATGGCCGCCCACCAGGCGCTGCTGTTCCGCCAGCTCACCGACGACGTGGTGGTCTTCACGCACACCGCCGGGCCGTTGCCCGCCGACGAGGCGGAGAAGCTGGCCGCCCGGGGCGTCACCGTGGTCGACGGTGAGGTGGCGCAGTTGGAGGTCACCGCCGACCGGCTCACCGGCGTACGGCTGCGTTCCGGCGTGGTGGTCCCCCGGGCGGCGCTGGTGGTGGCCCCCCGGTTCGAGGCGCGGGCCGCGTTCCTCACCGGGCTCGGGTTGACCACCGAGGACTTCGTCGTCGGCGGGCACGCCTTCGGTGACCGGGTCACCGCGGACGCCACCGGTGCGACCGGGGTGCCCGGCGTGTGGGTGGCCGGCAACGTCACCGACCCGCAGGCCACCGTGATCGCCGCCGCAGCGGCGGGCTTGAAGGCCGCCGCCGCGCTCAACGCCGACCTGATCGCCGAGGACACCGAGCGGGCGGTGGCCGCGCGCCGGGCCACCGCCGGGCGGACCGGCGACGGGGCCGGCAGGCAGGTCAGCGGTGACCGCGGGACCGACGGCGGGCCCGGGACCGACGGCGGGCAGGTCGACGGCGGGTACGGGACCGGCGACGACGCGGCCGTGGACGAGGAGACCGCCCGACACTGGGACGAGCTGTACCAGGGCCGGGAGCGGCACTGGAGCGGGCGGCCCAATCCGCACCTGGTCGACGTGGTCGGGGCGCTGCCGCCGGGCACCGCCCTCGACCTGGGTTGCGGCGAGGGCGGCGACGCGGTGTGGCTGGCCCGGCAGGGTTGGCGGGTGACCGCGGTCGACGTCTCCACCACCGCGTTGGCGCGGTCGGCCGCCGCGGTGACGGCCGCCGGGGTGGCGGCCCTGGTCGACTTCCAGCGGCACGACCTGGCCCGGACCTTCCCGGCCGGCGTGTTCGACCTGGTCTCGGCGCAGTTCCTCCAGTCGCCGCTGGACTTTCCCCGGGCCGAGGTGCTGCGGGCGGCGGTCCGGGCGGTCGCCCCCGGTGGGCGGCTGCTGGTGGTCGAGCACGGCGCGGTGCCGCCGTGGGGCAACGCCGAGCACCACCACGTGCGGTTCCCCACCCCGCAGGAGACCCTGGCCGACCTCGATCTCGACCCGGACGGGTGGCACGTCGAGCGGCTGGACGCGCCGCAGCGGCAGGCTACCGGCCCGAACGGCGAGACCGGCACCCTGATCGACCACCTGGTGCTGGTCAGCCGCCGCTGACCGGCCCGGCCGGGAACGCCCCGGCGGCGGGCTCAGCTCTCCAGGACCCGCTGCATGGCGGCCCGGGAGCGCCGGGCGGTGCGCAGGTAGTCGTCCAGGAACTCCCCCGGGTCGTCCGCGCCGAGCAGCCGCGCCACGCCGGCCAACTCCACCCCGTGCCGGGGGAGCTGGTCGCCGGCGCGACCCCGGACCAGCATCAGCGCGTTGCGGACCTGCGCGGCGAGGGTCCACCCGGCGACCATCGCGGCGGCGTCCGCCGGGTCGACCAGCTTGGCGTCCCGGGCCGCCGCAAGGGCATCGAGGGTACGCGTGCCGCGCAGCTGCGGGTGCGCACCGGCGTTGCGGAGCTGGAGCAGCTGCACCGCCCACTCGACGTCGGCCAGGCCGCCCCGGCCGAGCTTGGTGTGGGTGGCGGGGTCGGCGCCCCGGGGCAGCCGTTCGTTCTCCACCCGGGCCTTGATCCGGCGGATCTCGACGACCTGCTCGCGGGTCAACCCGTCGGCCGGGTAGCGGACCGGGTCGACCATGGTCTCGAACTCGGTGCCCAGGTCGGCGTCGCCGCAGACGAACCGGGCCCGCAGCAGCGCCTGCGCCTCCCAGACCCGCGACCAACGGGCGTAGTACTGGGCGTACGCGGCGAGGCTGCGCACCAGCGGGCCCTGCCGACCCTCCGGGCGCAGGTCGGCGTCGACGCCGAGCGCCGGGTCGGGGGCCGGGGCGGCGAGCAGCCGGCGCAGCTCCTCGGCGATCGCGTGCGCGGTGGCGCTGGCGGTGCTCTCCGCCGACCCGGCCGGTGGGTCGTAGACGAAGAGCACGTCGGCGTCGGAGAGGTAGTTCGACTCGTACCCGCCGAGCCGGCCGAGGCCGATCACCGCGAACCGCAGGCCGGGCAGTTCCGGTTGGGCGGCCCGGACGGCGCGCAGCGCGGCGGACAGGGTGGCGTCGGTGACGTAGGACAGCCCGGTGCCGACCCGGGTGACGTCGGCCAGGGGACCGGCCGGCACGCCGCGTTCGGGGCGCGGGGCCAGCCCGCCGGCCCGGCTGAGCACGTCGGCGCAGGCGATCCGGACCAGTTCCCGGCGGCGCAGCGCGCGTACCGCCCGGGTCGCCTCGACCGGGTCGGCGTGCCGGGCCGCCGCGGCGGCGAACCCGTCGCAGAGCACCTCCCGGGGGCGGGGCGTCAACTCGGTCTCCTCGGCCAGCAGCCGCAGCGCTTCCGGCTCCCGGGCCAGCAGGTCGGCCGCGTAGCGGGACGACGACAGCACCCGGGCCAGCCGGCGGGCCACCGGGCCGGAGTCGCGCAGCAGCCGCAGATACCACGGGGTGCTGCCGAGAGAGTCGGAGACCTGCCGGTAGTTGAGCAGTCCCCGGTCCGGTTCGGGCGCGTCGGCGAACTCGCTGAGCAGCACCGGCAGCAGGGTCCGCTGGATGGCGGCGGTGCGGCTCACCCCGCCGGTGAGGGCCTGGAGGTGACGCAGCGCCCCGGCCGGATCGGCGAAACCGAGGATCTCCAGCCGGTGCCGGGCCGCCTCCGGGGTGAGTCGCAACCCGTCGGCGGGCACCCGGGCCACCGACTCCAGCAGCGGCCGGTAGAGCAGCTTGGCGTGCAGCCGGCGTACCTCGGTGGCGTGGGCGACCCAGTCGGCGCGGAAGCTCTCCACGGCGCTGCGGCCCGGGATGGCGGCGTAGCCGAGCGCGGCGGCCAGCCAGCGCAGCGCGGTCGGCTCGGTCGGCACGGTGTGGGTACGCCGCAGCGCCTGGAGCTGGAGCCGGTGCTCGACGCCGCGCAGGAAGCGGTACCCGCGCAGCAGCGCCTCGCCGTCGGCCCGCCCGACGTAGCCGCCCGCCACCAGCGCACGCAGCGCCGGCACGGTGCCCCGCACCCGCAGCGACTCGTCGCCCCGGCCGTGCACCAGTTGCAGCAGTTGGACGGCGAACTCGATGTCCCGCAGCCCGCCGGGACCCCGTTTGATCTCGCGGTCCAGCTCCTTCGGCGGGATGTTGTCGATGATCCGGCGGCGCATGGCACGCACGTCGGAGACCGCCTCGGGCCGCTCGGACGCCCGCCAGACCAGCGGCGCGAGGGCGTCGACCCACTCCCCGGCCAGCGCCAGGTCACCGGCGGCCGGGCGGGCCTTGAGCAGCGCCTGGAACTCCCAGGTGCGGGCCCACCGCTGGTAGTAGGCGAGGTGGCTGGCCAGGGTGCGCACCAGCGGCCCCCGGTTGCCCTCCGGGCGCAGCGCGGCGTCCACCGGCCAGGCGACCAGCCCGCAGATGTGGATCAGCCGGGCGGCGACGGTGGTCGCGGCGGGCAGGTCCTCGTCGGTCGCGGCCACGAAGATCACGTCGACGTCGGAGACGTAGTTCAGCTCGTCGCCACCGCACTTGCCCATCGCCACCACGGCCAGCCGGGGCCGGATGGTCCCCGCCGGCAGCTCGGCCACCGCGATCTCGTACGCCGCCGCGAGGGTGGCGTCGGCCAGCGCGGAGAGCGCCGCCATCACCTGCTCCAGGCCCCGCCCACCGGTCAGGTCGGCCGCCGCGATCCGCAGCAACGCCAGCCGGTACGCCTGCCGCAGCACCGCCACCGGCGCGGTGGCGGCGGTCAGCCGGGCGGCGAGGACCAGGTCGAGCCGCCCGTCGGCGGTGGGGGCCAGCCCGTCCGGGGCGGTGTCGAGCACCGTCCACTGCCCGGGGTTGGCGACCAGGTGATCACCCATGGCGGCGGAGGCACCGAGCACGGCGACCAGCCGACGACGCAGACCGGGGTCGGCGGCGAGCGCGGTCAGCACCGCCGACCCACCGGCCGGCGCGACCGCGCCCACGCCGTCGGACGCCGGCACCGCCGACGTCCGATCGCCGGGACCCGGGCCGCCCGACGTCGAGTTGCCGGGACCCGGCCCGGTCCCGCCGGTACGCGCGGCCCGGCGCTCGGTCTCCACCATCCGGTGCAGTTGGCGCAGCGCCAGGTCCGGGTCGGCAGCCCGGGAGAGCGCGGCCAGCAGGTCGGCCGCCGCCCGGTCGGTGGGCTCCTGCTCGTCGGCCTGCCACAGCCCGAGCCCGTCCGCGCCGAGCAGGTCGGCGGCGCGGACCCCGCCGTCACCCTCGGCGAAGCCGTAGCGGGCCAGCCGTCCCCTGGTCGGTCTGCTCATCTCAGTGGCCGAGCAGGGGCAGGCTGCGGCGGGTGTCGTCGTCCAGCTCGCCGAGGGCGAGGGCGGCAAACCGGACGGCGAACGGCTGCCACACCTCCTCGACGTCGGCCATCACCCGGTCGCAGGCGGCCACCACCAGTTCCTCGTCGTAGCCCAGTTCGGCGAGCAGGGCGGAGTCCCGGGCCCAGTCGGCGATCATCGCGGTGTCGCACTCGATGTGGAACTGGAGACCCCAGGCCCGGTCGCCGAGCCGGAACGCCTGGTGCGGGTAGCGGGTCGAGGCGGCCAGCAGGGTGGCGGCCCGGGGCAGCTCGGTGATCTCGTCGGAGTGCCACTGGAGCACGTCCGGGATCAGCGGCACGTAGCGGAACAACAGGTCGCTCTCGGCGGCGTCACGCCGGCCGACCACCCCCGGGCCCACCTCGGGGCCGGACGGGCTGCGCTCGACCAGGCCGGCGTGCGCGGTGGCCAGCAACTGCGCGCCGAGGCAGACGCCGAGGGTCGGCACCCGGTGTCGGACGGCCTTGCGCAGCAGGCCCTCCAGCTTGGGGAACCAGGGAGCCCCGGGGGTGCCGTCCGGTGCCGGGTAGGCCCGCTGGTCGCCGCCGAGCACCACCAGCGCCACGTAGCCGGCCAGGTCGTCGGGGAGGTCGTCGCCGGCGTGCGGGCGCAGCACCCGCAGCTCCAGGCCCCCCTCCGCCAGCCACTCCCCCAGCCGTCGGGGGTCGTCGGTCGGGTCGTTCTCGATCACCAGTGCGGTTCCCACGCCGTCGAGGCTAGCGGGTACGTCGACCGCCACCCGTAACGCCTCGTGTCGACCCGACGGTGGCGCTGCCCCGAGGCCGTGCCGCCCCGACGTCGGCGCTGCCCCGGATCGCCTCGGCCCGCGCGGCGGGACGGCTATGCTCGGCCGCTGTGATCGTCGACGACCCGTCCGTCCTGCGCCCGCCCGTGCTGTGCGAGGGCGACACGGTGATGCTGGTCTCGCCGTCCGGGCCGACCCGCCCGGAGCGGGTGGCGCGCGGCATCGAACTGCTGACCGGCTGGGGGCTGCGGCCGGTGGTGGCGCCCCACGCGTACGCCCGACGGGGTTACCTCGCCGGGGACGACGCGTTGCGCGCCGCCGACCTGAACGCCGCCTTCGCCGACCCGCAGGTACGCGGGGTGATCTGCACCCGGGGTGGTTACGGCGCCCAACGGGTGGTCGACCTGATCGACATGGCCGCCGTCCGGCGGGACCCGAAGGTGGTGGCCGGGTTCTCCGACATCACCGCCCTGCAGTTCGCGCTCTGGCGGGGCGCCCGGCTGGCCGGTGTGCACGGTCCCGGGGCGGCCTGGGTCGACGAGCGGACCCCGCTGCGCTCGGCGGAGTCGCTGCACGCGGCGCTGATGACCACCGCGCCGGTGACCGTCGCGGCGGTGCCCGGGGAGACGACGTATCCGGTCCGGGTCCCCGGTCGGGCGGTCGGTCGACTGCTCGGCGGGAACCTCTGCCTGATCACCGCCACCCTCGGCACCCCGGACATGCCGGACCTGAGCGGGGCGGTGCTGCTCGTCGAGGAGGTGCAGGAACCCCCGTACAAGGTCGACCGGATGCTCACCCACCTGCGCCGCGCCGGGGCGCTGGACGGCCTGGCCGGGGTGGCGGTGGGCCAGTTCACCGACTGCGTCGACGGCTGGGACACCACCGTCGTGGACGTCCTCACCGACCGCCTGGGCGACCTCGGCGTGCCGGTCCTCGGCGGCCTGCCGATCGGCCACGGCCCCCACCAACTCACCGTCCCCGTAGGCACCCGCGCCACCCTCGACACCGAGACCGGCACCCTCACCACCACCCCCGCCGTCCAGTAACCCCCCTCCCCCACCGCCCGACCGCCCACCGCCCGACCGCCCACCGCCCGCCCCGCCCGCCCCGACCCGCCCCGGTGATCAAGAGGTTTGCGGGGGCAGAAAGCGCGTTCCTGACCGAAACCTCTTGATCACCGGGGGCAGGCGGGTGGGATTTTCAGCTGGGGGACAGGGTCGGGACGGGGGGCTTTCAGGTTCGATGGTCACTGTGGGTGACGTCAACGCATCACCACCGACGTACTGGAGGACTGATGTCCCGCACGATGTCGAAGAAGCACCTGCTGGTCGGCTTCGCCGCCGCCGGCGTGCTCGGGGTGGGGATCGCCGCTCCCACGGTGGCCTTCGCCCAGCACGGGGCCACCCCGACGCCGAGCGCCAGCAGCGAGGCTGAGCAGGGCACCGACCGGCAGCAGCAGCGCGCCGACCGGCAGCACGAGTTCGCCGAGGCGCTGGCCACGGAGCTGGGCGTGGACACCGACAAGGTGACCGCCGCCCTGGAGAAGGTGCGCGCGCAGCACAAGGGCCCGGGCAAGGGCCCGGACAAGGGCGACCGGCCGGAGCGCCCGTCGGCCGAGGACCGGCAGGAGAAGCTGGCGGAGCGGCTGACCCAGGCGGTCAAGGACGGCAAGCTCACCCAGGAGCAGGCCGACGCGATCACCAAGGCCGTCGAGGCCGGGGTGTTCCCGGGCCCGGGTCCGGGTGGCCCCGGACGCCACGGCGGTCCGGCGGGTACGCCCGACAAGTGACCCACCTTCGGCCCGCCCGACCCGGCGGGCCGAAGATCAACACGGGCGGGCCGGAGGCGCGGTGTCCGACGCACTGGGACACCGCACCTTCGGCCCCTCGCCTCAGGCGGTGACCGGCGGGGAGAAGACGCCGAGCTGGTTGCCCGACGGGTCGCGCAGCAGGGCGAGGGTCAACCCGCCCGGCGTGCTCCTCGGTGACGTCAGCACCGTGCCGCCCGCCGCCTCGGCCCGCCGGCACGTCTGCGCCACGTCGGACACCTCGGCGTAGAGGATCGCGTAGCCGGGTGCGCCCTCGGCGATGGCCCGGACGCCTCCGCCGATGCCGGCCGGCTGCCCCGCGCCGGTCGTCCGGTAGGAACCGCCCCCGGCCGTGCCCTCCTCGGTGAAGGCCCAGCCGAACAACTCCGTGTAGAAGCCTTGCACCTCGTCCGGCCGGTCGGTGCCGATCTCGAACCAGGTGATGGGTGTGCTGGTCACGCGCGTCGCCTCCTGTTCCCCTGCCGGCCGGGCGGCCGGTGGGTTCGGCAGCCAGCCTCCCGGGCGTCCGCGACAGCGTCCTGTCGGTGTTTACGGAAAAAGCCCGCGGGTCGTCGGCACCGGACGCCAGGCCGGGCACCCCGTCGACGGGTCACTCCCGGCGGTCAGCCCGCCTCCGCCCCGGGACTCACCGGTCGGCCGCTCACACCAGGGCCAGTCGGTGCACCCGCTCGGGTGGGACGTCCAGGTCGGCCGGGGAGAACTCCCGGGTCACCCGCTCCGGCAACACCTCGACGTCGCAGATCCGGTCGGTACGGAAGCAGCGCGGCCCGCCGCGGAGCCGGCACCAGGCGAGCAGGTACCAGTGCCGGCTGTTGCCCAGGTAGCCCAACGGCTCGACCTCGCGTGACGAGGCCACGCCGCAGCGGTCGGCGTACCCCAGGCGGAGCACCCGACGGGCGGAGACCGCGTCGGCGACGACAGCCGGGAGGGACGTGGCCGGCCCGGTGCCGATCAGCAGCACCCGGCCGGCGAGCAGGCGGGCGTCGGCGGCGTCGGCGGCCGGCAGCACCGCGAGCAGTTTGCGCAGCGCGGTGCCGCCCGCCGCGGCGAACGGGGTGCCGGCGAGCCGGTGCAGGGCCACCGCCATCGCCACCGCCTCCGCGGCGGTCAGGTTGACCGGCGGCAGGGTGTGCGAACGGTCGACCACGTAACCGCCGGTGCGGCCGGACTCGGCCCAGATCGGCACACCCGAACCCTGGAGGGCGAGGATGTCCCGTTCGACGGTGCGGGTGCTCACCTCGAACCGGGCGGCCAGCCAGCGGGCGCTGCGCGGCCGGGGCGACACCGCCCGCAACTCTTCCACCAGGGCATAGAGACGCGCGGTCCGGTTCACCCCCGCACGCTACGACGGGGGTACGACGCACCGACCCGGCACCGTCGACCCCCGGGGCGGGCGAGTCGGAGGCGAGCCCGGTCAGCCGAGGAGCACGGGTGGGACGCGAGCCCGGTCAGGCGATGCAGGCGCAGACGATCAGGGCCGCGCCGAAGTGGGTGGCGGCGCTGACCCGGGCCGCCGGGTGCGGCTCGTCCGAGCAGATGACCTCACCGAGTCGACCCGGGGTCAGCAGGTCCAGGACCCCGAAGGCCAACGCCATGACGGCCAGCCCGATCAGCCCGAAGAGCACCGTCGAGGCGAGCCCCTTGGCGAAGTCGTCATAGCTGGTCACGATCGCGGTGAAGACGATGCCGGCGACACCCAGCTGGTTGGCGGCCAGCAGCAGCCCGGCGTTGCCGTTGCGCTGCACCCAGATCAGCTCGCGCAGCTTGCCCGGGGTGAGCACGTCGACCAGCACGAAGCCGGCCGCCATCAGCGCCACCCCGACGACACCGAACACGACGCTCTGCCATGCTCCGGTGAGCAGATCCTCCAGCACCGACGGCCTCCCGACCTCCTGCGTCCGGCGCGGGTGCCGGCACGGTGATCGAGACGATAGCGGCACCGCGCCACCCTCGACACCCCCGGACCATTGAACGCCCGGACCATTGAACGCCCGGATCATCGAACACCCGGACCGTCGGCAGACACCGGCACCGGCCAGGGACCGCACCGTCGGCAGACCCGGGACCGTCGAACGCCCGGAGCCCCGCCGGACCCGGGACGTCGAGGACCCGGGGCCGCACGGCCCCGGGCCCTCGACGGCAGCCGGTTACAACGACAGGTAACGCTGCCGCTCGTACGGGGTGACCTCGCGGCGGTACTGCTCCCACTCGGCCCGCTTGTTGCGCAGGAAGAAGTCGAAGACGTGCTCGCCGAGCACCTCGGCGACCAGCTCGGAGCCGGCCATCACGTCGATCGCCTCGGACAGGTTCTCCGGCAGCGCCTCGTAGCCCATCGCGCGGCGCTCGGCGCTGGTCAGCGACCAGACGTCGTCCTCCGCGCCGGGCGGCAGCTCGTAGCCCTCCTCGATGCCCTTGAGGCCCGCGCCGAGCATGACGGCGAACGCCAGGTAGGGGTTGGTCGCCGAGTCCAGCGAACGGACCTCCACCCGGGCCGAGTTCGGCTTGCCGTACGCGGGGACGCGGACCAGCGCGGACCGGTTCAGGTGCCCCCAGCAGACGTACGCCGGGCTCTCGGTGATCCGGTCCGGCAACGCCTGCGGGAACAGCCGCTTGTACGAGTTGACCCACTGGTTGGTGACCGCGGTGTACTCCCGGGCGTGCATCAGCAGGCCGGCGATGAACGACTTCGCCACCTTCGACAGCTTCATCGGGTCACCGGAGTCGTGGAACGCGTTGCGCTCCCCCTCGAACAGCGACAGGTGGGTGTGCATGCCGCTGCCCGGCTGGTCGGTGAAGGGCTTCGGCATGAAGCTGGCCTGCACGCCGGTGGAGAGCGCCACCTCCTTGACCACGTGCCGGAAGGTCATGATGTTGTCGGCGGTGGTCAGCGCGTCGGCGTACCGCAGGTCGATCTCCTGCTGGCCGGGGGCGACCTCGTGGTGGCTGAACTCCACCGAGATGCCGATCCGCTCCAGCGCCAGCACGGCCTGCCGGCGGAAGTCCCGCGCCACCGCGTGCGTGGTGTGCTCGAAGTAGCCGCCGCTGTCCACGGCGGTGGGCACCGAGCCGTCCTGCGGGCCGTTCTCCAACAGGAAGAACTCGATCTCCGGGTGGGTGTAGAAGGTGAAGCCCTTCTCGGCCGCCTTGGACAGCATCCGGCGCAGCACGTGCCGCGGGTCGGCCCAGGACGGGCCGCCGTCGGGCAGCAGGATGTCGCAGAACATCCGGGCGCTCTCGCCGCTGACCCCACCCTCGAACGGGAACACCTGGAAGGTGGTCGGGTCCGGCATGGCGACCATGTCGGACTCGAAGACCCGGGCGAAGCCCTCGATGGCCGAGCCGTCGAACCCGATGCCCTCCTCGAAGGCCGCCTCCAGCTCCGCCGGAGCGACTGAGACGCTCTTGAGCGTGCCCAGCACGTCGGTGAACCACAGCCGGACGAACCGGATGTCCCGCTCTTCCAGCGTACGGAGGACGAACTCCTGCTGACGGTCCACTTCCCCAACCCCTCGCCACGTACGTCCGGCACCGGTCGGCCGGTCCGTCCTGACCGCCCAGTCTTCACCGGCCTGGTTAAGCAGACGTTACGCGACCTGCCGCCGCTCGTCCTGCGGTGTCCCGACCGCCGGATCGACGGGCGGCCCCGCCACCAGCAGCGGGTCGGCCGGGCGTCGCGAAAGGGTGGCCGGCGTCTCGTCGGAGCCGCCGGATTGACCGACTGCCGCTGGGGCAAGATGAGGACATGCCCACCCTGCGTCTGGCCCTGTGCCAGGTCAACCCGACCGTCGGCGACACCGTCGGCAACGCCGAGCTGATCCGGGCCTGGACCCGTCGGGCCGCCGACGCCGGCGCCCAGCTCGTCGCCTTCCCGGAGATGACGCTCACCGGCTACCCGGTCGAGGACCTGGTCTTCCGCCGTTCCTTCGTCGCCGCCTCACAGGCTGCGGTGCGGCAGCTCGCCGCCGACCTGGCCGCCGACGGCCTCGGTGACCTGCCGGTCGTGGTCGGCTACCTGGACGCCGACGGCCCGCCCCAGGTCAGCGGGGACGCCCAGCCGGGCCGGGGGGCCCGCAACGCCGCCGCGCTGCTGCACCGGGGCGAGGTGGCGGCCCGCTACTTCAAGCACCACCTGCCCAACTACGGCGTCTTCGACGAGGACCGCTACTTCGTGCCCGGGGACACCCTGACCGTGGTGCGCATCGGCGGGGTGGACGTGGCGCTGACCATCTGCGAGGACCTGTGGCAGGCCGGCGGCCCGTTCGCGGTCGCCCGGCAGGCCGGCGTCGGCCTGGTGGTCAACATCAACGGCTCGCCGTACGAGCTGAACAAGGACGACGTCCGGCTGCCGCTGGTGGGCCGCCGGGCCGCCGAGGCCGGTGCCCCGATCGCGTACGTCAACATGGTCGGCGGCCAGGACGAGCTGGTCTTCGAGGGCGACTCGATGATCGTCACCCCCGACGGGGACCTGCTCACCCGGGCACCGCAGTTCGTCGAGCACCTGCTCGTACACGACGTGGAGCTGGCCGGGGCGGGCCCGCACGCCGCCGACACCGAGGACCTCGCCGACGGGATGCGGGTGGTACGTCGTACCGTCGAGGTGGTCCCGCCGGCCCCGACCGGGCCGACGGCCCACGGTGGCCTGCTGGCGCCGGTCGCCGACGAGGCCGAGGTGTGGCAGGCGCTGGTGCTGGGCCTGCGCGACTACGTCAACAAGAACCGCTTCCCCTCGGTGGTGCTGGGCCTGTCCGGCGGGATCGACTCGGCGGTGGTGGCCGCGCTGGCCGTCGACGCGCTCGGGCCCCGGCGGGTGGTCGGCGTCTCGCTGCCCAGCCAGCACTCCTCGGAGCACTCCCGGGCCGACGCGGAGGACCTGGCCAAGCGGACCGGTCTGGACTACCGGGTCGAGCCGATCCAGCCGATGGTGGACACCTTCCTGGCGAACCTCTCGCTGTCCGGGGTGGCGGTGGAGAACCTCCAGGCCCGGGTGCGCGGGGTGATCCTGATGGCACTGTCCAACCAGGAGGGGCACCTGGTCCTCACCACCGGCAACAAGAGCGAGCTGGCGGTCGGCTACTCGACCCTGTACGGCGACTCGGTCGGCGGTTTCAACCCGGTCAAGGACGTCTGGAAGACGCTGATCTGGCGGTTGGCGAAGTGGCGCAACGCCGACGCGGCCCGCCGGGGCGAGACCCCGCCGATCCCCGAGAACTCCATCGGCAAGCCCCCGTCGGCCGAGCTGAGCCCCGGCCAGCTCGACAGCGACAGCCTGCCCGACTACGACGTGCTGGACCCGATCCTGATCGGCTACGTCGACGGCGACCTGGGCCGGGCCGGTCTGGTGGAGTCCGGCCACGACCCGGCGGTGGTCGACCGGGTGCTGCGGCTGGTGGACACCGCCGAGTACAAGCGCCGGCAGTCCGCGCCCGGCACGAAGATCTCGATGAAGGCGTTCGGCCGGGACCGCCGCCTGCCGATCACCAACCGGTGGCGCGAGGACGGCTGACCACCCGGCCCGTCGGAGCGTCGCCCGGTCGCCGGCTGACCACCCGACCCGTCCGGGCGTCGCCCGGTCGGCCGCCGGTCGGCCGCCGGCCGGTCGGGTGTCGGCCGGTCGGCCGCCGGCCGGTCGGGTGTCGGCCGGTCGGGTGTCGGCCGGTCGGGTGTCGGCCGGTCGGGTGTCGGCCGGTCGGGTGTCGGCCCGACGGAGTGAAATCCTGCACTGTCGCCTGCCGTCGACGGGTCGTGTAATGCGACGATCGCGACGGAGCCCGGGGACCGCGACAGCGGCCTCGAGGAAAGGAGACAGCCATGGTGGAGTCCACCCCGACCGAGGTGACCGCCCTGTACGGCGGGCCGGCCACCCGCCGGGTCCGTACCCGTGACCTGATCGCCGCCAAGGAGCGCGGCGACCGGTGGGCGATGCTCACCTCGTACGACCAGTACACCGCCGCGATCTTCGACCAGGCGGGGATCCCGGTGCTGCTGGTCGGCGACTCGGCGGCGAACAACGTGTTCGGTTACGAGACCACCCTGCCGGTGACCGTCGACGAATTGTTGCCGTTGGTCCGCGCCGTGGTCCGGGCGACCCGGCACACGCTGGTCGTCGGTGACCTGCCGTTCGGCTCGTACGAGGAGGGGCCGACGCAGGCGCTGCGCACGGCGGTGCGGTTCATGAAGGAGGGCGGCTGCCACGCGGTGAAGCTGGAGGGTGGCCGGCGCTGCGCCGACCAGATCGCGGCGATCACCGGGGCGGGCATCCCGGTGATGGCGCACATCGGGTTCACCCCGCAGAGCGAGCACACCCTGGGCGGCTACCGGGTGCAGGGGCGCGGCGACACCGCCGACGAGGTGCTCGCCGACGCGCGGGCGGTGGCCGGGGCGGGCGCGTTCGCGGTGGTGCTGGAGATGGTGCCGGGCGAGGTCGCCAAGCGGGTCACCGCCGAACTGACCATCCCCACCGTCGGCATCGGCGCCGGCCCGGACACCGACGCCCAGGTGCTGGTCTGGCAGGACATGGCCGGGCTGCGCACCGGAAAGGCGCCCCGGTTCGTCAAGCGTTACGCCGACCTGGCCGGGGCGCTGACCGGGGCGACCCGCCAGTTCGCCGACGAGGTACGCGGCGGGGAGTTCCCCGCCGCCGAGCACACGTTCTGAGACCGGGGTGGGGCGGTGGGCGATGCCCGCCGTCCCACCTTCCCGGAACGCGCCGCTGCCCGGCCCGCCGGGTAGCCGCTGCTGCCGTCCCCTCCGTCCGGCCCCGCACGGCGGCATATCCGTCCGGCCCGCACGGCGGCCCGGTCTGCCGGTCCCGGCCGCTGTCGGCCGGCCTGCCGGGCGACCCTCCCGGCGCGGCCGCCCGGCGGCGATGCCCCGCCCCGGGGAAACGGGTCATCGTGGATCGTCGAAAGCCGCTAGGGTTCCGCTCGTGGATCATGCTCGCTTGCCAACTGTCGTCCTGACCTGTGTCTCCGTGCTGGCCCTCGCGGCGTGCAGCAAAGCGGAGCCGGTGCCGACGGCCGCGCCGCCGACCTCCGCCAGCGCTGCGCCGTCCGCCTCCGCGGCGGACTCCCCGGCCACCACCGGCCCCGCCACCACCGGCCCGGCCGCGGCCGCCGACCCGGCGGCCGACAAGAAGCTCTGCACGGCGGCGAAGAAGATCGCCACGACGACGAAGACCGACGTCATGAAGGCCGCGATGTCGGGTGGTGACCCGAACCCGGCGATCAAGAAGGCCTACACCGAGATGGCGACGGGACTGGCCAAGGCCACCGCCGACAGCCCCGCCAGCGAGGCGGTCACCGCGCTGGGCGCGTTCGGTGCCGCCGCCGGCAGGGTGGCGACCGCCCCGGACATGGATGCCGCGGCCAGTGGCCCCGAGTTCCAGAAGACCAGCGCGATGGCGAACGCCGCCTGCAAGAAGGCCGGCGTCGACATCAACTTCTGACCCGTACCTTCCGCGGGGCCAGGTCGACAAGGAGTCACCCGCCCCACCGGCCTCCCGCAGGCACCCGCCACGACCACACCCGTCTTCCGCCGAGATCTTGGAAGATCCCGGCCCCTCCGGGGGCGGTTTTCTTCCAAGATCTCGGCGAGAGGCGTCAGCCAGCGGGGCGGGGTGACGGTCAGCGGGGCGGGTGACGGTCAGCGGGGCGGGTGACGGTCAGCGGGGCGGGTGACGGTCAGCGGCAGTCAGACCAGCCGGGGGCGACCCGCTCCCACATCCGCCCGGTCAGAGGTCGGTGACCCGGATGCCGGCGTGCGCCTTGTAGCGCTTGTTGATGGCGATCAGGTTGGCGGTGAACGCCTCGATCTGGTGGGCGTTGCGCAGCCGCCCGGCATAGATGCCGCGCATGCCGGGAATCCGGGCGGCCAGCGCGCCGACGATGTCGACCAGTTCCCGCTCCTCGGTGCAGATCAGCACGTCGAGGTCGATCCGGTCGATCTCCGGGTCGGCCAGCAGCGGCGCGCTGACGTGGTGGAACGCCGCGCAGACCCGGGAGTCGGGCAGCAGGGCCGCCGCCTGCTGCGCGGCGCTGCCCTCGGCGACCGGCAGGGCGTACGGGCCCTGCTTGTCGAAGCCGAGCGGATTGACGCAGTCGACGACGATCTTGCCAGCCAGTGGCCCGGCCAGTGCGGCGACGGTGGCCGCGTGCCCGTCCCACGGCACCGCGATCACCACCACGTCACTGCGACGGGCCACCTCGTCGTTGCCGGCGCCGGTCACGTCGACCCCCGCCGGCATCCGGGGCGACGCGGCGACCTCCGCCGCCGCCTCGGCGGCCCGCTCGGCGGAACGGGACCCGATCAGCACCTGCTGGCCGGCCCGGGCGAACCGGTAGGCCAGCCCCCGCCCCTGGTCACCGGTGCCGCCGATGATGCCGACGGTCAGCCCGGACACGTCGGGGAGGGTGCTCGCGTCGTATGCCATGCCGCCATCCTCGCAAACCGCCCGCGCACGGCACGGTCACACCCGCCGCGCACGGCACTCACACCGCCCGCGCACGGCACTCACGCTGGCCGCGCACGGCACGGTCACACCGCCCGCCGAGCGTGGGGGCGGGATTCAGGCGCGCTCGAAGAGGATCTTGCGGCCGACCGGGTCGGCGGTGACCAGGCGTACGGTGACCCGCTCGCCCAGGGGCAGCTCCCCGGTGCAGCGGGCCCGCACCGGCGGATCGTCCAACGCCACCGTCCCGCCCGGGACCCGACCGGGCTTCGACTGACTGTTCGGGGGCGCATCCACGTCCAGCACCGCCGCGGAGAACGTCTCCCCCACCCGGTGCTCCAGCAGCACCGCCTCGGCCAGCTCGATCGCACCCCGGGTGGCGGTGCCGGCCGTCCGGTCGGTCGAGGCCATCACCTCCGGCAGCCGGGGCAGCGCGGTGCGGGCCCACTCCGGCACCTCACGGCCCTCGTGCAGGGCCAGGCAGACCTCCGTGGCGTACCGGTCGGCCAGCCGACGTAGCGGGGCGGTGACATGGGCGTACGCGGCGGCGACCCCGCCGTGCTCCGGTTGTTCGGGCAGCTCGCCGTCGAACGCCGTGTACGCCGCACCGCGCATCAGCTCCGCCGCCTGGTCGACGAAGGCGGCGGCCCGGGGCTGCGAGGCGTCCAACCCGGCCAGCACCTCCCCCACCCGTACCCCGTCCGGCCAGTGCACGCCCAGCGGGGCTGCCGCCGCGCGCAGCCGGGCCACCGCCTCCGGCTTCGGTGCCGGCATGGTGCGCAGCAGCCCGATCCGACCGGCGAGCATGATGTCCGCCGCCGCCATCCCGGTGAGCAGGGAGATCTGGGCGTTGTGGTCCTCCATCGGGCCGGGGCCGCGCAGCACCAGCCGCCACCCGTCCCCGTCGGGCTCGACGTCCTGCTCGGGCAACGGCAGGTTGACCGCGCCCCGGCGCAGGCCACGGGCGGTGAGCAGGGTGCCGATCTCGGGCAGCAGGGCGATCGGTTCGGGGAGCCGACCGGCGTCCGCGGCCACCTGCACGCCCGAATAGTCCAGTTTGGCGCGGCTGCGGACCAGGGCACGTTCCAGCCCGACGGCGACGGTGGCCCCGTCGGTGTCGAGGTCGATGGTCCAGAGCACCGCCGCCCGGTCGACGTCGGGCAGCAGGCTGGCCGCCCCCTCGCTGAGGGTGTGCGGGTGCAACGGCACGTTGCCGTCGGGCAGGTAGACGGTCTGCCCGCGCCGCCAGGTCTCCTCCTCCAACGGCCCGCCGGGGCGCACGTGGGCGGCGACGTCGGCGATGGCGTACCGCACCCGGTAGCCGCCGGGGCGGACGCTGAGGTGCATCGCCTGGTCCAGGTCGCGGGAGGCGGCCGGGTCGACCGTGACGAACGGGATGTCGGTACGGTCGGCCACGGCGGGCGGCGGGGCGTCGGCCGCCTCGTCCGCCTCGCGCTGCGCTGCGGCCGGGAAGCTGTCGGGCAGTCCCAGCTCGCGGCGCAGCGCGCCGAAGTCGATGCGGGGCGCGAGCACACGTCGGATGACCACGGGTCAATCCTGGCAGCGTGCCGCGCGATCCGCTCTCCGGCAGGCGGGCGGCGGTCTGTCGTACGGTCAGCCGGTGGCCTTCCGGGCGCGGGAGCGGACGCTGGCCGGCGCGGTGGCGCGCGCCGCCGTACGGCCGGGGGCCTTGCGGGCGGTGACCTTCTTGGCGGGCGTCTTCGTGGCGGTCGCCTTCGCCGCCGCCGTGCGGGTGGCCGTCGCGCTCGCCTTCCGGGCCGGGGCCTTCTTCGCGGTCGACTTCGACGCGGGTGCCGTCTTCGCGGTCGACTTCCTGGCCGGCGACTTCTTGGCTGCAGCGGCCTTCTTGGCGGGCATCGTCGTCTTCGCCGCCGTGCTCTTGCGGGCCGCCGTGCTCTTCGCAGCCGTCGTCGTCTTCGCGGCCGTCGTCCTACGGGCGGCCGTGGTCTTCGCGGGCGTGGTCTGCTTCGCGGCCGTCGTCCTACGGGCGGCCGTGGTCTTCGCGGGCGTGGTCTGCTTCGCGGCCGTGGTCTTCGTGGCGGCTGTCTTCTTCGCGGGCGTGGTCTTCTTCGCCGCGGTGGTCTTCCTGGCGGCGGTCCGGGCGGTCGCGGTGGTCTTCTTCGCCGCTGCCGCAGTCGTCCGCTTCGCCGCGGTGGTCTTCTTCGCCGCCGTGGTCCGGGCGGTCGCCGTGGTCTTCTTCGCTGCCCCGACGGTCTTCCGGGCGGCGGCGATGGTCTTGCTGGCGGCCTTCTTGGCCGGGGCCTTCCGCGCGGTCGACTTCGACGCGGTGCTCCTGGCCGCCGGGGCCTTCTTTGCCGTCGACTTCGATGCGGGAGCCGTCTTTGCGGTGCTCCTGGCGGCCGGGGTCTTCTTCGCCGTACCGGTCATGCCGGCCGCCGTCTTCCTGGCCGTGGCCGTGCCGGCAGCCGGGGTCCGGCCCGAGCCGGCGCCCGCCGCGTTCGCCGTCGCCCGGCCGGCCGACGTCTTGCGGGCCGCAGCCGTGGTGGTGGTGGAGCGGCGGGCCGCAGTGCTCCGGGTCGCGCCTGCGGTCCGCGCCGCCGCGGCGGTCTTCGTCGCGGCCGGGCGGGTGGTGGCCTTTGTTGCTTCGGCCATCTCGGTTCCCTCCTTGGGGACATGCTCCCGCGTGCCTCCTCACGGAGGCACGGAGTCCTCGACGCGGGCCGTCCCGCGCCGTTCAGTTGCCCTCCCCGGCCCAGCGGGCATCTTCGGCCTCCCACGCCTCGTTACGCTCCTGCACCTTCTGCAGGGCGTTCTCCGCGTCGGCAGCCGAGGGATACGGTCCGAGAACGTGCTTGGCAGGGCACACGTCGGCATCGGTCTCGACCCGGTGGTGTCGGGTGCACCAGTAGTAGTGCCCACCACTTCCGCTGTCGTTCATGAGATCACTGTGCACCGGGCGCAGCCCGACCGCCACCGGATCGCCACAATTGGTGGCGACCACCTCCACAGTAGAGGTGCGCGGACGGCCCGGAGGCAGAACCGCAGAATCGCCGTCCACGCCATCCGGACGGGTATCCGCTATCAGCTCTCCCCGGTATGAACCATCCGTCGGCGCGGCCCTCTTGACGGGGCTGCCGGACGGCGCGGATGGGCCGGACAGCCCGATGCGTCGGCCCCGGATGCGCCCGGGTCGAGGGTGTGCAAGCCTCGTCTGAACCCTCGCGGTGCCCCATCGCCCGCCATCCGGACGGGACCACCGGGTGCGGCAGCGGCACCACCCTGCCAACCTGGGAGAAGACAACAGTGGCAAGCCTTGACGTCGCCCTGAAGAACGCGATGGGCATCGACGGAGCGATCGGGGCGGCGCTCGTCGACTACAACAGCGGGATGACCCTCGGCGTGGCCGGTGGCACCGGTGAAATCGACCTGACCGTGGCCGCCGCCGGCAACACCGACGTCGTCCGCGCCAAGATGCGTACCCTCGAAATGCTCGACATCGACGATGAGATCGAGGACATTCTCATCACCCTCGGCAGTCAGTACCACCTGATCCGGCCGCTGAGCAGCCGTACCGGCAAGGGGTTGTTCCTCTATCTGATGGTGAGCAAGAGTCGGGCCAACCTGGCGATGGCCCGCCACCAGTTGCGCACCATCGAGGAGCACCTGGAACTGTGAGCGCGGCAGACAGCACGGCAACCACACTCCCCCGCCGCTCGGCCGGCAGGGCCGGCGCACCGGCGGCCCGGTCATACCCGCCGTCGCTGGCCGGCGACCCGTCGCTGCCCTATCCGGCGATCGGCCGCGAGCTGGCCGCGCTGCGACACGAGATCCCCGGTGTGCACGGGTGCGTGCTGGGCGGCGTCGACGGCCTGCTCATCACCCACAACCTGCAGACCGACGTCGACCCCGACGACCTGGCCGCGCTCGCCGCGACCACCTTCGGCCTGGGCCGGCAGGTCGGCCTGCGGCTGGGGCAGGGCGACTTCCGACAATCCACGGTACGCAACGACGGCGGTTACCTGAGCGTCTACGCGGTCAGCCAGCAGGCCCTGCTCGCCGTCGTAGGCGAGGACAGCATCAACGTCGCCCGGCTGCACCTGCACGCCCCGGCGGTGGCCGGACGGCTCGCCGCGTTGCTGGCCGACGGCGAGGCCGACTGACCGGGCCGGTGCGCGCCCGGCGGCGGGGCCGACCGACGGGTCAGGTGCGCGTCCGACTGTCGGTGGGTCAGCTGGCGAGGGTGGCGAGCAGGTCGTCGAGCAGGTCCTCGATCACCACGAGTGGCCCGTCCGGGGCGTGCAGACCGTGGCGCAGGTCGCGCAGGGTCTCTGCGGAGCCGTCGGTGAACGCCAGGATCTCGGCCAGGCTGAGCTGCTGGTTGAAGGTGCGGACCTCGTCGCGCCACCCGTGCAGCCGGTCCACCAGCGCCCGGTCGCCCCGCTGCGACAACACGTCGGACGTGAGCGCCGCGTCCACCGCCGAGATGTGCAGCCGGGGGAAGACGGTCCAGGTGAGCGCCGGTCGGCCCGCGTCGGTGAACGGCGGCCGGTGCAGGAGTGTGCGGTTACTTTCCAGCTCCCGGGTGATCGCGCCCAGGGTCTGCTGACGCCGCTCCACCGCGCCCGCCCGGCGCTCCAGCACCAGGCCGGTGAGGCCGGCCACCAGGCCGAGGCCCTGCACCGCCGGCTCGAAGCGGGAGTCACCCTCGGAGGTGAGGAACCAGACCACGCTGAGCACACCGGACAGCCCCAGGCTCGCCGAGGTGACCGCCGTGACGAGCAGCCGCGGTTTCACCCACGTACGCGTGGCCGGCGTCCGTCGGGCCGGGCCACTCACGCGGGCGCGGACTCTCGCGGACGTCGGGTCCGGAACACCTGCTGGGCGACGGAGGTCGGCCCGTCAGGGCGATCCCCGCGGGACAGCAGCATCAGGCTCATCCCGAACCGGTGCGCCTGACGACGCGACGAGAAGGCGGCGTACGCCTCGTTCTCGATGTTCAGGCCGGCGCTGGCCAGGAAGGTGTGCAGCGCGGGCCGGGCGTACTTGCGGGTGATGAGCAGCCGGATGGTGTCGCCGGCGGCGAACGTCACCTCGGTGCGGTCCGGCACCGTCATGACGACGTCCTGCCCGCTCTGGTTCTGATAGATCACCTTGACCAGCAGTGACCGTTCCTGCTCCACCGAGCCGAGAAAGACGACGCTGTTCATGTCGATCGACAGGTCGGTGCTCTGGTGCAGGGCGCTGGTGACGAACTCGCGGAACGCCTTGCTGCGTTCGTATTCCTGGGCGGCGGCCCGCGCCGCGTTCTCGCTGAGGTCCGGGGTGGTGGCGACCTCCAGCATCAGCCTGTCCTGCGGGTGCAGCAGCCGTTCCGACAGCATGGCGAGCAGGTCGAAATCGTAGTCGAAATTCGCCATCGTGTTTCCCAGCAGGGAGAACAGCACCGGCTCGTCGCCGATCAGCCGCTGCCGCAGGCCGTCGAGTTCCTTCACGTTCTGCTCGTCGTTGAAGTCGAGTTGCACCGGCAGCACCTGGCTGCGGAAACCGCGCATGAAGGGGAGCGTGCGGACCGGCTCCATGCACACCCGGAGCATCTCGCCGCTCATGTCGACCGGCACATAGAACATGCCGTTGTAGCGCGGTTGCAGGTCACCCAGAACGGCGCGGTCCTTCTCGCCGGTGCCGGGGCCGAGGCTGACGTAGTGGTAGCGCTCGTCGGTCAACTGGCCGAAGATGTTGCGCCAGCCACGGTTGAACGAGGCCAGGCCCTCCTTCATCACCGGGTAGTACGGATCCTGGCAGGCGTGCCGCCAGGCGATCGTCGGCTCGATTCCCCAGTAGGAATAGCCGGAGAGGATCTCCTTGCCGTTGCCGTCGGCGGAGTATGGGCGTTTCAGGTCGCCGGTCAACTCGGCCAACTTGTCCGACTGGTCCTCACCGATGATGCAGAGCGACCACGCGAACTCGGTTTCCTCGATGATTTTCTCGAGCCGCCGCAGGAGCTGAAGATGCTCGACCATGGCCCCCCCGGGGTGACGACCCGACACTGCCGTCGTGCCAACCTATCAGAGCGATCGAGCGTCATGGCTGCGTCGACACAGCCCTCCACCCGACCCGGTTTCCCGCCGGTCGCGACCACGCCGACGGTGTGGCCGGCACGGCCGAGGGTGCCCGACCGGCCGGAGCGTCCGCCTCGCGGCCAGGCGCTCACCACCATCGGGTACGCCGACCTGCCCGGCTGCCCGGTGCGACCGCAGGCGGGAGGTGGCGGCCCCGAAAAATGCCGCCACCCAGTTACGAGACGACCTCAACCGGGTTAATCTCGACCTTGCGAACGCTCTACCCGCCGTCCGGCCGGGCATCCCCGAACCGGCTTTTCCGGAATAACCACCACTGCCGGGAAATAGCCATAACAAACGGGCCAAGAGCACGAGAACGCGTTAACATTTGACCCAAGAATGTTACTGGCCCGACATGCAGCCCTGATCAAGTCAGCGGATGACAGCTTCCATTTCGCAGAAGATGCCGCAGCGCGCCCACCATGGCCTCTTGCTGACGTCCGCACTGATCGCGCTGACCGTTCCCCTGGCCGCGCACCCCGCCCAGGCAGCGCCTGCGGCGTCCGCAGTGACCAGCATGCCGCAGTGCGCTTGGTCGTCGAAATACGGGGCGACGAGTATGAACGCCTACTGGCCGGATACCGCCGCCACCTACTGGTCGACGGTCTACCCGGTCACCCCGGGCCTGGAAATCACCATTTCCGGGGTTTTCCCGGACGCCCGATACGCGTCTTTCAACGTGTACGACGACAAGCCCACCCACTTCACCCGTAACGGCGTGACGTCCAATCTGCCCGACTACCTGATAACCCCGGACGAAGGCAGCTTCAATCCGTGGCGCTCTCCCGCCCGGCCGGGTGGCCGGTTCACTCTCACACTCACCCACGACGTGGCCGTCGGCCAGGCCAACCGGCTGCCACTGGCCCGGGAGGACGCCCTGACGGGCGCGAAGGCGTCGGTGATCTTCCGGGTCTACCTGCCCGCCGGCGGTGAGTCGACAGTGGTCCTGCCCACCGTGACCCTCACCCGGGACGGGGTTTCGCAGACCCTGCCCCTCTGCACCTCCGGGGTTGCCGCCCCCACCCCGGCGGCGGCAGTGCCGGCAGCGCAGGACCCGGGGCCCTCCACCACGGGCGGGTCCGAGGTCCCCGTGCTCCCGGGCGTCCCCGGTCTCCCCGGCGAGACGGGCCAGAAGGTCTTCACCCGCACGTCCGAGGTGGACAACCTCGCGCCGAACGCGGACAACACCTATCTCGGCACCTGGGTCACCCCGCCGGCGGCGGACCAGGTCGTGGTGATCCGAGGCCGCGCACCCCGGGCGGTCACCGGCGTCCACCCGGCCTTCTGGCCCCGCCCCCTCGCCGACATGCGCTACTGGTCGATGTGCACCAACCTCGGCGGCCAGCTCAAACCCGTCGTGATCAACCGGTTTCCCGACGCGCCGTCGAGCTACGGATGCCGCTACGACGACAACACCCGCCTCGACCGTTTCGGCTACTACACCTACGTCCTCGGCAAGGAGCAGCAACGGACGGCGATCGAAGCCGTCGACAACGCCACCTTCCTGCCCTTCTCCGCTTCCTACCCGGCGGCCCAGCACATGATCCTGCTCCGGAACCTGCTGCCGGACGCCGATTTCGCCCACGCCACCAAGAACGTGCCGGTGGACAGCCCGGCGGAGACCGCCGCGACCGTCATGGGGCCGTACTACCCGCTGCTGAAGGTCTGCTCCCTGACCGGTCTCGCGGCCGACGGGCCACGCAGGTGCACCACCTGACCTGAGCGCTGGACGGTGTGGCGTGGGCCGGCGCGGCCCACGCCGTACCACTGCGGGTGCCCCTTCCGGCCCCGGCCGGCGACATCGAGGCCGCCCCTCTGGGGGGCGTTTCTCGTGCGTCCGTCGAGGTGCAGCAGCAGACCCGTCGAGTGCCCGAGGTACGTACGAGGCGAGGGTCTTGATGCTCTTCCCCGCGTCGAGCAGCGTAGAAGTAGCGAAGCGCGTGCATCCCGGTCGCCCGGGTCGGAACGATGCCGGCCGCCGCCACCGCTGGACGCCAACTCTTGCCGTCGAAGGTCGCCCGCTTGATCGCACCCCGTCGGGTAGTGGTAAAGATCAGCGGCACCGTCACGCGCTCGTCGCTGAACGGGTCTTCCCACGGCAGGGTGATCAAGGTATCGCGCTCCGCGCGGTGCGGGCGGCAAGCCCGGCCGGCGGCAAGCCGCCCCGGACGCCTCCGGCACCGGGGCGGTGAGCCACCGACAGCCGCCGGGACACCGCCCCAGGAGGCTCGGTATCGGATTGCCAGGTGACCAGGAAGCCTGAACCATCCACCGGGTGGACATCGTCGCTCAGTGGGTCCGCGTCTCCTGGACCAAGCAGTCACGCGGAGGCCACCACGCCGCCCGCCGCAACGCCCTGCCCACGGCGTTCACACTGCCGCAGCACCATGCGCCCCTCACCCACGAAATCACGATGCACGAGCACGACGGCTTCCCACCAGCCATCTCCCTACACGACGGCACACCATCCTGCGACGCCGTCCAACTCCGCCACACCGAGGACCAGGTCCGCGTCGCGCTGATCCCGACAGCTTGGGGCATGCCCCGCCGACACCGCCGCCCGCCAGCCGTACGCCTCCCCCAAGGCCAATGGCTGCGCTGGCAGATCAACTACCGCTTCACCCACCACTGCACCGGGAACTGGCTCTACCGCTCGGACACGCTGAACATCGCCCACGGCCCCGTACCCATCGACGTCTTCCTGACCGAACCACACCAGAGCATCGACGAACGGGCCTACCTACGCTGACCGCAGCCGACGCACGGCGGCACGAAAGCCGACGGGGTCGCTCAAAATGGCCAGCTCAGAGCCATGATCGCGGCTCTGAGCTGGTGGGCGACGGACGAGTCGACCTGTACGCCGGATTCCGAAGCTGATTCGTGCTCTGACCAGGCGTTTTGTTCGGCTGAAGCCCGCTCAGGGCGTCGCCAGGGCGTCAGGGCTTCTCGGGCGGGTTGAACAGATCGTCGATCGCGTTTCGGGTGCGTTCCTCGCTGGCCGGCATCAGGTGCGTGTAGACCCGGAGGGTGAAGCCGGCGTCGGCGTGGCCGAGGTACGAGGCGAGGGCCTTGATGCTCTCCCCCGCGTCGAGCAGCGACGAGGCGTAGAAGTGGCGTAGCGCGTGCATCCCGGTGGCTCTGGTCGGCGTGATGCCGGCCGCCACGACAGCCGGTCGCCAACTCTTATTGTCGAAGGTGCGCCGGTTGATCGCACCCCGCCGGGTGGTAGTGAACAGCAGCGGCACCGTTACCCGCTCGTCATCGGCCGGGTTCTCCCACGGCAGGGTGAGCGACACCGGGGCGAAGTCGTCAAGGCACCGCGCTCCGCGCGGTGCGGGGCGGCAAGCCCGGCCGGCGGCAAGCCGCCCCGGACGCCTACGGCACCGGGGCGGTAAGCCGCCGACAGCCGCCGGGACACCGCCCCGACACGGGACGCAGATCAGTCCAGGGCGAGTTCGTCCGGGTAGCGCTCACGAAGCGCAGCGACGGCACGGCGCAGGCAGTAGTCAAGACTGTTGCCGTCGCACCTGATCGCCGCCGCGCCGAGCCGCTGGCCCGAGATCACCACCGTCCAGGGTTTGTGCTCCCGCTCCCCGTCAATCTTGACGATGCCGACCAGGCCCAGTTCCCCCAGGCGTTCCAGCAACTCCGGCACCCGCTCATCCCACCCCATCCCGGGATTGGACCACGAAGACCGGTACGGAAGCCGTCGCCCCGGCCACCGTCGAGGTCGGGGCTTCCGGCTGCCGCGCCAGTCCAACCCCGGGACTGGCTTGCCACCGAGTCACCGGGTCACGCCAGCAGCTCCACAGCCAGGACGTGCCGGACATCCGCGACAACCGGCGGCACAGCACCGAGCCCACACGCCACCGAAAGACCCTCAAGACGAAGGAATCGCCGCGCTCCACTCCGCGCATGACGGCGCCTGAGTCGTTTCGCGAGCATGCCACGGCACCCTGTCCCCAACGCCCGCCCACGGATTGCATGGTCCAATGATGGCGCAGACATCGGGACAGGGAGACAGCCGTCGTGACCGAGCTGACGCGGCATGAGGTGGGCAGCCGCGAGCGTGCACAGCCGCCGCCGCCCGCGATCGTGTTCGAGGCACTCACCCACCCCGACCGGAACCCCACCCGCCCCTGGCTCCTGCTGCTCGACGACGAGCAGCCGCCCCGGGTGCTGGAGGCCGCGTACCCGGATCTGGTCGTCTGGTCGTCACTCTGGCCCCGCCGGCCGGACGTCCAGGTGCGGTTCGAGCTGGCCTCCGATGGCCGGTCCGGCAGCATGGTGCGCTGGCGGCTGCTGGTCACCGAGCCACTGCCCGACGCCTCGCTCCTCGGCCACCTGCGCAAGCGGCTCAACCAACTCATCAACGCCGACCTGCGATATACCTTCGGTCAGTAGCTGGCGCGACGAGGCAGGGCTCAGGCCAGACCGAGTCCCGCTGAGCCCTCGCTCAGGGCGTCTCCAGGGCGTCAGGGCGTCGTCAGGGCGTCAAACGCCGACCAAAGTTGACCAACAACGGCCATAGACGCCCGGACATAGAACCAGCTCAGAGCCATGATCACGGCTCTGAGCTGGTGGGCGACGGACGAGTCGACCTGTACGCCGGATTCTGTGCGCGGCGCGTACCCCTCGCGGGGCCCGCACCGGCGGCGGCCATCCATCTCGGCCTACCGTCGCCGGCAGGCTCCTGCGGCCTACCCGCAGACATCGGGCGGGCAGCCCTCAAGCGTCTGCGCCGGGTCGTCAGCTTGCGGTGACGGCCCTTGCTTGGCCTTGCTCCGGGTGGGGTTTACCTAGCCACCCCGGTCACCCGGGGTGCTGGTGGGCTCTTACCCCACCGTTTCACCCTTACCGTCCCCGAGTGGGGTCGGCGGTCTGTTTTCTGTGGCACTGTCCCGCGGGTCGCCCCGGGTTGCCGTTAACAACCACCCTGCCCTGTGGAGTCCGGACGTTCCTCGGCGGCGGGCCGCAGCCCGCCGACGCGACCGCCCGGTCGACTCGTCCGTCGCGCTCTCATCCTAACGACGCAGCGGCCAACCCCGATTCCACCCCACCCCGGTCCGCACCGCGCAGGAGGTGAAGATGGTAGACAGTTGATCCGGTGGAGGGCCTCTGATCAGGGCGTACTAGCCTCTGGGCACCATGGACCTCTCCGACGCCATACTACTGCTCGTCGCCGGTCTCGCTGCGGGCACGGTGAACGCGGCAGCCGGCGGTGGTTCCCTGATCACCTTTCCGGCGATGATCGCGGTGGGCCTGCCGCCCGTCGCGGCCAACGTCAGCAACTCGGTGTCGGTCTTCCCCGGCTACGTGGCGAGTGTGGCGGGCAGCCGGATGGACCTGCCGCCCCGGCGGACGCTGTGGCCGTTGCTGCCGACGGCGGTGCTCGGCACGGGTGTCGGTTGCGTGCTGCTGCTGGCCACCCCGGCGCGGGCGTTCGACCTGGTGGTGCCGTTCCTGGTGCTCGGGGCCACCGCGGTGCTGGCCTTCCAGGGGCCGCTGCGCCGGCTGGTCGGTCACCCGGCCGAGTTGGGCCCGCGCCGCCGTACCCTCACGGTGCAGGCGATGGTCGCGGTCGGCACGGTGTACGGCGGCTACTTCGGCGCGGCGCTCGGGGTGATGCTGGTCGCCGGCCTGGCCCTGGTGCTGGACGCGACGCTGGCCCGGGTGTCGGCGGTGAAGAACCTGCTCTCCGCGGTGGTGGGGTTCACCACCCTGGTGGTGTTCGCCCTGTTCGGGCCGGTCAACTGGGCGGCGGTCGCGGTGGTCGCGCCGGCCAGCATGCTCGGTGGGTACGTGGGCGCCCGGGTGACCCGCCGGTTGCCGCCGGCGTTGCTCCGGACGCTGATCGTCTGCTTCGGCACGGCGATCGGCCTCTACCTGCTCTGGCGGGCGCTGGGCTGAACAGCCACGGGACGGCTCAGTACGCCTCGCCGACCGGTCCCTCGGGGGCGTGCTCGGCCTGTCGGGCGGCCTGGTTCCCGCGGGACCAGCGCAGCCGTTCGCCGTAGCCGGCGGCCATCAGGTGGGCGAAGGCCAGGTAGACGAGCAGGCCGACGGCGAGCACCCCGAAGCCGACCCAGAACGGCAGCGCCAGGCTGTGTTCGGCGAGCTTGCCGGACAGGATCGGGGCGGGCGCGGCGGCCCCCCAGCGCACCAGGTTGAACGCGCCGGTGGCGACCCGGCGGTCGGCGGAGCCGAGGCCGAGGGCCAGGTCGGTGAGGTTGGCGTTGGCCAGGCCCATGCACAGGCCGGCGAGGACCAGCACCACCAGCGACTCGGCGGTGCTGGTCGAGGTGGCGAAGAGGGCCATGCAGGCCAGCAGCCCGACGAGGGCCACCCCGACGGTCTGCACCGCGCCGATCCGGTGGGCCAGCCGGTGGCCGATCAGCAGGATGCCGGCGGCCAGGCCGAGGCCCCAGCCGGTGAAGGCGAGGCCGAGGGGGATGACGTCGAGACCGAGGAAGAGCGGCGTGTAGCCGAGCACCACGAAGAAGACGAAGTTGTACGCGGCGGTGACCACGCAGAGGATGAGGAACGCCGGCCGGCGGTAGGTGGCGAAGATCTGCCCCAGCCGTACGGGCGGCTGCCGGTGGGTCGGCTCACGGAGCCTGCGGGCGGCCACCAGCAGGGCGAACACCATGAACATGCCGCAGACGAAGAACGGCAGTCGCCAACTGACCTCGCCGAGCAGGCCGCCGATCAGCGGGCCGACGGCGAATCCGAGGCCGAGCGCGGTTTCGAAGAGGCCGACCACCCACTCCCGGTCGTTGGCGAGGTTGACCAGCACCACCATGGCGGTGGCGAAGAACATCGCGTTGCCCAGCCCCCAGACGCCGCGCAGCACCGACAGTTGCACGATGTCGTTGCTGAACGAGGCGGCGATGGCGGCCAGCCCGACCACCGAGACGCCGGTGACGAGCACCGGCTTGAAGCCGAACCGCCCGCTGGCCAGCGTCGCCGGGATCATCCCGACCGCCATCACCGCGATGTACGCGGTGAAGAGCAACTCGACCTGCCAGGCGGTGACCCCGATCGCGGTGCCGATGGCGGGCAGGATGGGGTCCACCACGGCGATGCCGGCGATGGCGAGGAAGGCCACCAGCGTGGTGGCGTAGATGGCACTGCGGTGGGGCTCGGTATGCCGGTCCACTCCGCTCTCCTGTCCGGCCGAAGTCGCAGATAGCTGTATCGTACAGATAAATCTGTTGTATCATACAGTTATGAGTGACGACCACGCGACGGGAGCAGCTCCGGGCGACAGCAGCCTCGGCCGGATCGAGACCGAGGTGGCCCTGTTGATGCGGCTGGGCGAGGCCACCCGCCGGGCCACCGGCAGCGCCGAGCACCGGGTCCTCGACCGGGCGGCGTACGTGATCCTGCGGCACCTGGACGCCACCGGCCCGCAGAACGTCTCGGCGCTGGCCGCCCGGCTCAACCTGGACGGCTCCACGGTCACCCGCCAGGTGTCGGCGCTGCAACGCGACGGCCTGATCGCCCGCGCCCCCGACCCCGCCGACGGCCGGGGCACGGTGATCTCCCCCACCCCCGCCGGCCTGCACCGGATGGCCGCCGTCCAGGCCGCCCGGACCCGGCTCTACGGCGACATCCTCGCCGACTGGACCCCCACCGACCGGGACACCCTGGCCACCCTGCTGAGCCGCCTCAACCAGGCCCTCGACTCCCGCACCCGCCACCGCTAACCCCCACCCACCCCCACCCCTCCCCCCGTCCGGCCCCGTTGATCAAGAGGTTTACGTCACCCCCACACCGAAAGTTGACCCAAACCTCTTGATCACCGACCCCACCGGGCCGGAAGTCGGCCCGACGGCCGAGTCGGTCGCGTGATCAAGAGGTTTGGGTCAGTTCTCGGCGGGATGTTGACGTAAAGCTCTTGATCAACCGGGGCCGGAGGGGGGTGGCAGGAGGGGCGGGAGGGCAGGGGTTAGGGGTTAGGCGACTGGTTCGCGGGCCGAGTCGGCGTCCCGGTCGGGGCCGGGAGTGACGCGGGGGTCGCCCTCGTCGGCGAAGTAGTCGTCGGGGGTGGTGCCGTCCACTCCCTCGGCCACCTTCGCCGCCCGCAGCGCCAGCGTGACCAGCGCCGCCACCACCAGGTTCACCAGGACGGCGACGATGCCGACGTAGATCGTCTTCTTGGTGTCGAAGCCGAACTCGGACAGCGGGAACGCCGACCCGCCGAAGTGCGCGCGCTTGGAGGCCGGGTTGGGGATCTGGTAGAGCATCCACATGCCCAGCCCCATGCCCGCCACCCAGCCGGCGATCAGCGCGCCCCGGTGGAACCAGCGGGTGTAGAGGCCCAGCGCCACCGCCGGCAGCGTCTGCAGGATGATCACGCCGCCGATCAGCTGGAGGTCGATGGAGAACTGCGGGTCGAGGAAGACGATGCAGGCCACCGCGCCGACCTTCACCACCAGCGAGGTGATCTTCGAGACGTTCGCCTCCTGGGCCGGGCTGGCGTCCCGCCTGAGGTACTCCTTGTAGATGTTGCGGGTGAACAGGTTCGCCGCCGCGATCGACATGATGGCCGCCGGCACCAGCGCGCCGATGCCGATCGCCGCGTACGCCACCCCGGCGAACCAGTCCGGGAACTGCTGGTCGAACAGCACCGGCACCACCGTGTTGCTGTCGACGGTGCCCTCCTTCGCCCCGGGCAGCGGCTTCACCCCGGCCGCGATGGCCATGAAGCCGAGCAGCGCGATCAACCCGAGCAGCAGGCTGTACGCCGGCAGCGCCGACATGTTCCGCTTGATCACGTCCCGGTTCCGGCTGGCCAGCACACCGGTGATGCTGTGCGGGTAGAGGAACAGCGCCAGTGCCGAACCGAACGCCAGGGTGACGTACTGGAGCTGGTTGTTGGCGTTGAGCAGGATGCCGTCGTTCGGGTTCGGTGAGGCGGCGAACTTCGCATCCGCGGCGTCGAAGATCGACCCCCAACCCCCCAGCTTGTACGGCAGATAGATCACCGCCACCAGGATGACGATGTAGATCAGGGTGTCCTTGACGAACGCGATCAGCGCCGGGGCGCGCAACCCGGACTGGTAGGTGTAGGCGGCCAGGATCGCGAAGGCGATGATGATCGGCAGGTGCCGCGCCACCGCGCTGTCCCCGGTGACCCCCATCGTCTTGAGTACCGCCTCGATGCCGACCAGCTGCAACGCGATGTAGGGCATGGTCGCGACGATGCCGGTGATGGCGATCAGCAGGGCCAGCACCGGCGAGTCGAACCGGCGGCGCACGAAGTCGGCCGGGGTGACGAAGCCGTGCCGGTGCGACACCGACCAGAGCCGGCAGAGCACCAGGAACACCAGCGGATAGATGACGATCGTGTACGGCACGGCGAAGAACCCGGCCGCGCCCGCCCCGAACATCAACGCCGGCACCGCCACGAACGTGTACGCCGTGTAGAGGTCACCGCCGACCAGGAACCAGGTGATCCAGCCGCCGAAACTGCGCCCGCCCAGCCCCCACTCGTCGAGGTGGGCCATGTCCTTCGGCGCCCGCCACCGGGCCGCCACGAAACCCATCCCGCTGACCAGCAGAAAGAGTGCCGAGAAGACGATGATCTCGGTCAGATGATCGCGCCACATCAGTGCTCCCCCTTCGTTCGCGACTGCGGGGCTCGCAGAACCGGCTCACTCCTCGCGCTCACCGGCGCTCCCCCCGCTTCTTGGTCATCTGGTAGACCAGCGTGGTGGTGGCCACCCCGAGCAGGATCCAGACCAGTTGCAGCCAGTAGAAGCGCGGAAAGCCGAACAGCCGGGGCGAGTCCGCATTGAAGAACACCGGGATCAGCGGTACCACGATCGGGATGAAGAGCAACCAGTTCCAGGGGCTGTGGTCCTTCGCCCTGGACGACGCCGTACGCGGCGTCTCCGGTTCGGCAGCGGTCATCTGACCCACCTCCGGTAGTCGTTCCGGCCAGTAACGGCCGGACGCTACGACCCGGTGAACCCGATCACGTTCAATCGGCGCGCGACGATGCGCCTAACGGCTGCCAGTCTGCGCCGAACGGCGCGACGCACCGCCCGACACATCGACAGACGACGTACCGGCCCGGGACATCCCGGGCCGGTCGACGGAGACCCGGGATCAGCGGGCCGGAAGGTGGGCGGTGTCGTTGACCGAGCGGACGGCCACCCCGCCGTCGGGCCACATGTCGAGCACCGAGATGCCGGCCGCGTCCAGATAGAGCCGGTGCAGGAAGGCGTCGCCGGCCGCGAGGGCGACGCGCAACGCCAGCTTGATCGGGGAGACGTGCGAGACGACCACCACGGTCTCCCCGGGGTACGCCTCCCGCAGCGCCACCATCGCCCGGTCGACCCGCTGCCCGACCTCGGTGAACGACTCACCGCCCGGCGGGGCGATCCGGGTGGAGGCGAGCCAGGCGTCCAGTTCGCCGGGCCAACGGTCGCGTACCTCGGCGAAGGTGTGGCCGTCCCAGTCGCCGAAGTCGCACTCGATCCAGTCGTCCTGCGGGCGTACCGGCAGATCGCCGAGCGCCCCGGCGATCGCCTCGGCGGTGGCCGTACACCGGGACAGCGGGGAGCTGAGCACGGCCGCGACGGACGGGGCCAGCGCGGCCACCCGGGTGGCGGTGGCCCGGGCCTGGGCCTGGCCGGACTCGGACAGCGGCACGTCGGCGCGGCCCGCGTAGCGGTGCTGCACGGTCCACTCGGTCTCACCGTGCCGGACCAGGATCAGCCGGGTGGCGGTGAAGGTCGGCCTCGGCTCCCAGGACGCCTTGGCGGTCGCCGGGTCGGAGCCGGCGGTCCGGGTGGCGGCACGGGCGGCCACCTCGCGGGCCTGGGCCCGGGCCGGTGAGTCGGCCGCCGCCACCGGCCGGGACGGCGCGACGTCGACCGATGCGGCCACCGGCCGGGGCGGCTTGCCGGCGGCGGCGTCCATCGCCGCGTTCGCCAGGGCGTCGGCGTGCCGGTTGCGCTCCCGGGGGATCCAACTGAACCGGACGGTGTCGAAGCGGTCGACCAGCGCGGCGGCCCGCGCGGCGAGCGGACGCAGCCCGGGGTGTTTGATCTGCCACCGGCCGCACATCTGCTCGACCACCAGCTTCGAGTCCATCCGGGCGTCGACCTCGACCGCGCCCAGCTCGGCGGCGGCCTCCAAGCCGGCGATCAGCCCCCGGTACTCGGCGACGTTGTTGGTGGCCGTCCCGATCGCCTCGGCACGTTCCAGCAGCACCTCACCGGAGGCCGGGTCCCGGACCACGGCACCGTAACCGGCCGGCCCGGGGTTGCCCCGCGACCCGCCGTCGGCCTCGATGACGACCGCGCGCACCGCCACCGGGCTACAGCCCCGACTCGTTGGTACGCACCATGATCCGCCGGCAGTCCTCGCACCGGACCACCTCGCCCGGGTCCGAACTGCGGATCCGGGCCAGGTCCGCGCCGGACAGCTCCAGCCGGCAGCCACCGCAGCGGCCGGCGGTGAGCAGCGCCGCGCCGAGCCCGGTGTCCGCGCGGATCTTGTCGTAGAGGGTCACCAGGTCGGTGGGGAGGTCCGCGGCGAGCGGCTTGCGCGCGCCCTGCTTGAACTCCTCCTCCTTGGCGATGGCGGCCAGGCTCTCGTCGCGGCGCTGCTCGGCGGCGGCCCGCCGGTCCCGGGTCTCGGCGATCCGGGACTCGATCCCGTCGAGGGTGGCCTGCGCCGTCTCGCGCTGCTCCATCAGCTCCAGCTCGGCGTCCTCCAGGTCACCCTGGCGGCGGTTGAGGGAGACCAGCTCGTGCTGGAGCGCCTCCAGCTCGCGGGCCGGCCCACTGCCGCTGGCCAGCCGGGCCTCGTCCTTGCTCTTGCGGGCCCGGACCTGGTCGATGTCCTTCTCCAGCCGGGCGATGTCCCGGTCCAGGTCGTCGACGGCGACCTGGGCGCGGACCCGCTCGTCCTCCAGCGCGGACAGCTCCCGGGCGAGCCCCTCCAGCTCGGCCCGCTCGGGCAGCGACCGGCGGCGGTGGGCGAGCTGGGCGAGGGTGGTGTCGATCGCCTGAAGATCGAGCAGGCGGCGCTGGACCTGGGGTTCAGCCTTCACGGTCGGGGCTCCTTGTCGTCCATCGCGGGTGCGGCGGCGTGCACGGTCCACGGGTCGGTGTCCAGATCGGACACCACGGTCTCGACGCCGAAGTCGGCCCGCAGGTGGGCGGCCACGTCGTCCAGCCAGGGTCGTTCGGTCGCCCAGTGCGCGGCCTCCAGCAGGGCGGGCCCACCGGCGGCGAGGTGCTCACCGGAGGGGTGGTGCCGCAGGTCGGAGCTGAGGAACGCGTCCACCCCGGCGGCGGTCGCGGTGGCCAGGAAACCTTCACCCGAGCCGCCGCTGACCGCGAGGGTACGCACGATACGCCCGGGATCGCCCCCGGCGCGAACCCCCCAGACCGTGGCGGGCAGAGCGGCGGCGGCGTGCCGGGTCAGCTCGGCCAGCGTCATCGGGGCGGGCAGCTCACCGATCCGGCCGATGCCCCGGCCACCGCCGGCCGCCGGAGAGCCCGGCGCGGACGGTGCGAGGGGACGCAGACCGGTCAGCCCGAACCGGGCGGCCAGCGCGTCGGAGACGCCCGGCGCGGCGGTGTCGGCGTTGGTGTGCGCCACGTACAGGGCCACCCCGGCGCGGATCAGGTCGTGCACGATCCGCCCCTTCCAGGTGGTCGGGGCGACCGAGGAGACGCCGCGCAGCAGCAGCGGGTGGTGCGCGACGATCAGGTCGGCCCCGGCGGCGAGGGCCTCGGCGACCGTCTCGGGGACGACGTCCACCGTGCCGTAGACGCGGCGGACCGGGTCGGTGGGCTCGCCGAGCACCAGACCGACCCGGTCCCACTCCTCGGCCCAGGCCGGCGGATAACGCCGATCCAGCTCGGTGACGACGTCGGCGACGGACGGCGGGGACGCGGTTGTGCTCACGGCCGGTCAGCTTACCGGCGCGTGGTGGCGGCCACGCCCATGCCCGTCGGCCGGGTCAGGCGGCCGAGGCGGCCCGGGACCGGTCCGGCAGGGCCGCCACCGCCGCCTCCCACGGAAAGGCGTGCAGGTGCCGTTCCCCCGTACCGGGCGGGTGCAGCGGGTAGACGTGGTCGCCGAAGACCACCGTGGCGCCCCACTCGCGGAGCCGTTGCAGGCCGGTCTGGAAGGCCGGGTGCCCGGCCATCGCCGCGTTGGTGAACGGCACCACCACCACCGGCACCCCCCGGCCCTGCCCCTCGACCAGCAGGCCCAGCGCCAGGGTGTCGGTGATCCCGGCCGCCCACTTGTTGACCGTGTTGACGGTTGCCGGGCAGACCACCATCGCGTCGGCCGGGGGCAGCAGGTCCGGGTCGCCCGGGTGCTTGTAGTGGGTGCGCACCGGGTGCCCGGTCTGCCGGGCCAGCGCGGCCCGGTCCACGAACTTCGCCCCGTCGGGGGTGGTGATGACGCAGACCTCCCAGCCGTCGTCCTGGGCGAGGCCGACGAGCCGGTCGAGGTGACGGGCCAGCGGCGAACCGCAGGCGATGACGTAGAGCACCGCGCGGCGCTCCTTGCTCGGGTGTGGGCCGCCGCTCATCCGGCCGCCACCGTGTTCATACTCCGACTCCCATCTGCTCAGCCAACTCCGCTATCGGCGCGGGCAACGCACCCCGTGTGCGACGCAGCACGTCGGACATCACTTCGTGGGCGATGGGTCGGCAGCGGATCTCGGACGGGGCGAGCCGGTCGCCGCGCAGCAGCATCTCCCCCGCCTTGGCGATGTCACCGAGTTGGGCGTAGCCCCGGGCGATGTCGAGCAGGTGGTGGGCCCGGCGCTCGGGCAGCAGGCCGTTGAAGCTCGGCTCGGGGATGCCCTGGTGGATCTCCACCGCCCGCCCGCCGTCGCCCAACTCGACGGCGGCGGCGGCCCGGTGCAGCTCCAGGTTGGTCGGGCCGAACGAGGTCCAGTAGTGGTTCTGGTCGCTGCCGAGCATGAGGGCCGCCTCGTGGGCCCCGTGGAGCAGGTCCTCGACGGTGTCCGAGTCGCCGAACCGGGCCGCCGCCATCGCACCCTGCAACAGCAGCATGCCGTAGACGGAGAGCCGGTCCGGCGCGCTGTCGTTCATGCCGCCGGGGGCGAGCCGGTTGGCGATGCTGACGTTCAGCTCCAGCGCCGGCCGGGCCCGGCCCATCGCCACCAGGGCGTTGCAGACCCGGGCGGTGGCGACGCCGGCCAGCAGTTGGTCGTCGGCGCGCTGGGCGACCGCCATCGACCGGTCCGCCGCCAACCAGGCCAGCTCGCACTCGCCCAGCTTGCGCAGCACCGAGGAGGCGATCTGGTAGACCTGCCCGAGCAGGTGGGCGGCCTCCTTGCCCTGCTCCCCGCCGTAACCGGCGTCGGCCGCCTGGGCCTCCCGCAGCAGCTTCGGCAGCGCCCGGGTGAGCATCCCGTAGCGGCCGTACTGGTAGGTGAGCCAGGCGTGGGTGACCGCCTTACGCATGTCGGACAGGGGCGGCGGGTACGACACGGCGTCGAAGTACACGGTCATCGAGGCGTACTGCTCCAGGGCGGCCCGGATCTCCTGCACCTCGACCTGGTCGATGCAGCTGAACGCGTCGGTACGCCGTTCCGGGTCCTTGCCGAGCAGCAGTTGCACGTCGATCCGGAGGATCACGGCGATCTCGTAGAGCACGGAGAACTTGTCCAGCCGACGGACCCCGCGCTCGACCTTGTCGACCCAGCTCTTGGACTTGCCGAGCCGGTCGGCGAAGACCTGCTGGGACATCTTGCGCCGCCCGCGCCAATAGGCCACCCGTCGCCCTATCGGAAGCTCGTCCATCTTTTCCCGTTCCTCCCCCTCCTGGGCCGTCCGGCCGGGCTCCGGACGGCCCACGCAGGGCGCCGCCGATCCGTCCGTCCCAGGTATTCGCTGGTCGCACAGGGTGTACGTCTTTCGTACAGCCAGTCTTCGTACCTTCGTGCAAGTTGCATGAGCCGTTCGTCAGGTCAACGAGCCCGGTTCGGGACAGTGACGGCGCTCGACGTGAGGGGTGGCGGTGAACGGTCGAAGTCAGAGGAGAGCGCAGGACATGTGGGGGAACGTCGGGCCACGGGTCGCCCAGCTGTCACCGATCGAACGGGTCCGGCTGCGCCGGATCGCGGTCCGATACGCGGTGCACGGCTGGGAGGTGACCCCCGGCGCCTGCCTGGCACGCAGCCGCTTCGTGTGCGGCCGGGCCGGGTGCCCCACCGTCGGCTGCCATCCCGCGCTGGAGAACTGGGAGCGCGGGGCGAGCACCGACCCGGCCCGGGTCGCCACCTGGTGGCGCAGCCGCCCGCACGGGGTGCTGCTGCCCACCGGCCGCGCCTTCGACGTGCTGGAGGTGGCGGCGCACCTGGGCCGCCGACTGCTCGACGCGGTCCCCGGCCACCCGGTCGGCCCGGGTGCCCGGGGTCCGGTGGTGGTGACCCCGACCGGACGCTGGATGTTCCTGGTCCGCCCCGGCGACCCGCTGCGCCCCGAGTTGGAGCACTGCTTCCACGTGGTCCGACACGGCCCCGGGTCGTGGATACCGGCACCGCCCACCCGACTGCCCGAGGGCACGGTGCGCTGGGCGGTCGCCCCGGAACAGGCCCGCTGGCGGTTGCCCGACTCCTACCTGCTGCAGAACACCCTGATCGAGGCGTTGCGGGCCGGCGGGGTGACGCTGACCCCGGAGCTGCTGCCGGGCCAGCTCCCGCTCCCCCGGCGCGGTCACTGACCACGGTGCGGCAGCGGGTCGGAGCCCGGCGGGGTCGGGTTCCCGCCAGCGTCCCCGCCGACGCCGGACTCGTTGCACACCACGACGGCGCGGACGCGCCACCGGAGCGGGGGTAGGACATGGCCAGGGACGACGAGATGCGGCACACCGACGGCACCGAACCACCCCACCGGCGGCGGCCCCGCCACTGGTCGGACACGCGGCCGGCCGGTTCCCGACCGGGCCGCCCCCGGCCGACCGGCTCCCGCCCGGCGGGCACCCACCGCACGGCCAGGTGAGCGACGCCGCGCTCGCCCCGGAGGTGACGCGGCACGTGCGCGCCCCCACCGGCACCGTCGCGGGCCACCCCGGCCGACGGACCACCGCCCTGTCCGTCGGCATGCGCCGTCCACCGACCCGCCTCGACTCGGCACGGGCGGTCAGTCGGCCAGCGGCAGGGCGGTGGAGCGCAACAGCCGGCCGTCGTCGGTGACCACCGCGTGCAGGTGGCCGGGCAGCCGGTCGAGCCAGCCGACGCCGGCCACGCCCATCGCCACCGCCGCCGTGGCGTACGCGTCGGCGACGCCCAGGTCGGGGCCGACCACGGTGACCGAGCGCAGCCCCCGGGCCGGCTCGCCCCGCCGGGGGTCGAGGACGTGGTGGCCCCGCTCGTAGACGCCCGAGGTGGCGACCGCCAGATCGGTGCCGGTGAGCACCAGGCAGGTGGCGTACGCGTCCCAGGGATGCCGGACGCCGATCCGCCACGGCTGCCCGGACGACGAGTGCCCGCGTACCCGGACGTCACCGCCGGCGTTGAGGCAGTGGTCGACCACCCCGGCGGCCAGCAGACGGTCCGAGGCGACCTGCGCCGACCAGCCCTTCACGTAGCCGGAGGGGTCCAGCCGACCGGTGGCGTACGCGTCGAAGTAGCCGTCGGTGTCGCCCCACAGGTCGGCGCAGCGGGCCAGCACCGCCCGCAGGTCCGCCGACGCCTCGGACAGCGGTAGCTCCCCCCGGTCGACGCGGCGCACCTCGCTGTCCTCGCGGTAGGTGGTGAACCGGGCGTCGACCTCGCGCAGCCAGTGGAACGTGTCGTCGGCCAACTCCCGCAGGGTGGCGGCGGGCAGGTCGTCGGCGAGGTCCAGGCTGATCGCCGTGCCCATCACCTGCTCGACCCGGCGCAGGCCGGGCCGGGTCGCCGGCACGGTCATCAGCGCACCTGGTCGAGGGCGGCCTGCAACGACTGCCGGTAGCCGTTGCTGGTGGCGGTCGCCTGGGAGACGGTGTCCAGGTTGGCGTCCTGCTGGCGCACCACCGTGCCGGAGGTGCCGCTGTAGGCGTCGTCCACCCGGTTGCTGCGCAGGTCGGACTGGCCGCCCTGGGGCAGCTCCAGGGCCACCGCGTTGACGATCCTGCTGCCGGAGACGGTGATCTGCACCTGCACGTTGCCGAACTCCGTGACGACCACCGGCCCGGTGATCTTGCGGTTGGTCGACTTGGGCGCGGCGGTGCTGGTCCGCGGGGCGGCCGGGGTGCTCCGCGTACCGGTGCCGCCACCGGTGGTGGTCCGGCCCGCGCCCGGGGTGCGGCTCGCGGTGGCGTCGGGCCGGCCGGTCGGCCGGGTCGGCGCGGCGGCCCGCTCCGACGCCGCGCCGGGGGCGGCCGGGTCGGTCCGGCCGGGCGTTCCGACCGGCACGCCGGCCGGCAGTTCCTGGGCGACCTGGCTGGCGCCCGGTGCGCCCTTGAGCACCACCAGGGCGGTGGTGCCGGCGGCCAACCCGGTGATCGCCAGAAGCGCGCGACGCATGTCAGGTGCCTTTCTACAGCTCGAACGGGGCGAGGTGGATCTGCCGGCGGGGCACACCGGCCTGGCGGAGCGCCCGCACCGAGGACTCGACCAACCCCTCCGGCCCGCACAGGTAGACGTCGCGCCGGATCAGGTCGGGCACCAGTCGGCGCAGCCCGTCCGGGCTCATCACCTGCCGGGGGCCGGGGTCGTCGCGGGAGCCGATGACATACCAGATCGAGGTCTGCCGGGCCTGGGCCAGCCAGTCCAGCTCGTGGTGCAGCAGCACGTCGGCCGGGGTACGGGCCCGGTAGATCAGGGCCGCGCCGGGCGGCAACTCCTCCAGCATCGCCCGCAGCGGGCCGATGCCGCTGCCACCGGCGATCAGCAGGGCCCGGTCCCGGGTCCGGTGCGCGGCGGTGAAGGTGCCGGAGGGGCCCTCCACCCAGACCCGGGTGCCCGGGTCGAGGTCGCGCAGGTCGCCGGTGTGCCGGCCGACCACCTTGACGGTCAGCCGCAGCCAGCGGCCGTTCGCGGCGGCGGAGAGCGAGAACGGGTGTGACTGCCACCAGCACCCCCGGGTCAGGAACCGCCAGCGCAGGTACTGCCCGCCGAGCAGGTCGAGCTGGTGGAGCCGACGGCCGGTCAGATAGATCGAGATGGTGTCCGGGCTCTCCGCCACCACGTCGGCCACCCGCAGCCGGTGCCGCAGGTTGAGCAGCAGCGGCGCGACCAGCCGACCCCAGAGCAGGGCGGCGGCGACCAGCAGGTAACCGGCGATCCAGCCGGTGCGCACCGGGCCGGGCGGGAAGAGCTGCGCGCCGTTGCTGAACTGGTGGCCGAAGCCGAGCAGCAGCACCAGGTAGCTGGTCAGGTGCAGGTGGTACCAGAGTTCGTAGGGCATCGCCCGGCGGACCGCCCGGACGCCGGTGCCGCCGACCAGCACCAGGATGCCGGCCGCGACGAACGCGGACACCATGTCGTCGAAGTCGCGCAGCAGCGCCCCCACCTGGGCGGTGACCGAGTTGTCCTGGGTGCGGGCGTAGCCGACCACCAGCAGCGACAGGTGGGCCAGCACCGCCACCAGCAGGGTCGCGCCCAGGTCCCGGTGCACCCGGGACAGCCGCTCGCCGCCGACCCCGCGTTCCAGCACCCCGAGCCGGCTCATCATCAGCACCTGCACCAGCAGCAGGTAGCCGGCGATCAGACCGGTGACCCGCCCGGCGGCGGTGAGCACGTCGGCGGTGCCGGCCAGCGAACCGGCCGGGGTGTCGAGCCACCACGGCAGCACCGCGACCACCAGGCCGACCCAGAACAGCCCGGACACCACCCGTCGGCCGACCGACCCCCGCCGCGGCAGGGCCGGCGGCGGGCGTACGGACGCAGCCGACCGGCCGCCGTACCGGGGCGGGTCCCCGGTACGACGGCCGGCGGCGTGCATGTCCTGATAGGTCACGCGTAGAGCTTCATCGGGGTGAACTTCTTCCTCGGGAAGATCTTGTCGACCTGGGCGGTGGTCAGCCCGAACCGGCCCTGCGCCACCGCGCCGTAGACGTTGAACATGTTGTTGTACTCGGGTACGTCTCCCGAGTCCAGATCGCTCAATCCGTCCCAGGTGCCGAGCAGCGAACCGGCGAGCTTGCGCCCGGACAGGATGGTGACCACCCCGCCGTGGCCGTGGTCGGTGCCGCCGCCGTTGGAGGCGACCCGGCGGCCGAACTCGCTGGACACCATGACCGTGACGTCGGCGGCCCGGTCGCCCAGATCGGTGAAGAAGGCCGCCATCGCGCCCGCCAGCTCGCCGAGCCGCCGGTGCAGTTGGCCACCGGAACGGGTGCCCTGGTTCTCGTGGGTGTCGTAGCCGCCCATGCCGACCGTGGCGACCCGGACGTTCGCCCCGCCCTTGATCAGCTGGGCGAGCTGCTGGAAGGCGTACCCGACGCCCTGGTACGTCACGCCCTCCGCCGGCTGGTACGGCTTCGCGGCGAGCTGCTGGGCGGTCGACAACGCGCCCATCCCCTCGATCACCGCCTCCTCGACCGGGTGGTTGATCCCGGTGAACAGGCCCCGGATCGCCTTCTCGGTGGCCGCCCGGTAGCGGTCGTCGCCGTTGAGCCGCAGCGAGCCGACGCTGTTGAGCGACAGCGCGCCGTTGGTGCCGACCAGCGAGCGGGGCAGCGTGCTGCCGATGCCGACGCTGCGGAACGCGGTGCCCTTGCCGAGGGAGTCGACCAGGCTGTCCAGCCAGCCCCGGCCACCGGTCTCGTGGGGCAGGCCGCCCAGGTTGCAGGCGTCGGCGGCCTGGAAGTGGCTGCGGGACAGCCGCTCGTCGGAGACCGCCGGGACGAAACCGAGCTGGCCGGCCTTGAGCCACTTCTCCAGCGGGGCGAAGGCGCTGGTCAGCTTGAAGCCCCGGCCCAGGGCCAGCGAGTCGTCGCCGAGCAGCAGGTCGGGGCGGGCCTTGGCCAGCACCGGGTCGTCGGCCGGGGCGACCAGGCTGAGCCCGTCCAGCCCGCCGTAGAGGAAGACGTGGATCAGGGTGCCGGTCTTCGTCGCCGCGAACGACGCCGAGGTGGTGACGAACTGGGCGGTGGCCAGCGTGGTGGCGGTGGCGGCGGCCCCGGCGACGAAGGTCCGCCGGGTCACCCCGCGCCCGTCCTGCTGGGCCTCCTCCTGGTCCTCCAACCGGCGGTAGCGGTCGGCCTCGGCGGCGTTCTCGGCGGCGACGACGTCCGCCTCGGCCCGCAGCACCGCCTCGGCCGGGTTGTCGGCGAGCCGGCGCAGATCGGGGCATTCGGGGTGCAGGGGGAACGAGGGCACGGTCTTCTCCATCGGGTGCGTCACCGGGTTGTCCATCGACTGCCTCACCGCAGGTGGTGCTGGGGGGACGCGAGGATCGCCCGCGCGACGGCGGCGACGGCCCCGTTGAACGTGGCGTCGACCTTGGCGGTGGCGGACACGCCGGCCACCCCGAGGATCAGGTTCTTCTCCCGCGGGGACAGCTTCTGGTGCACCAGCCGCTGGGCCAGCGCGTCCACGTACGCCCCGGCGGTCGTCGGCGGCTTCGCCACCAGCTTCTCGGGTCTGGTGTACGTGAACTGGGTGCGACGGCCGGCGATCAGGTCGGCGGCCTCGTTCCACCCGTTGACCATCGTCCCGGCCGACGTCCAGGCGACGTAGACGTCCGGGTAGCCGTCGGGGGTGGGCTGGCCCATCGGGTACTGGCCCAGCTCGCGCAGCTTGTCGTGGATCTGGCGCAGCCCCTGGGCGAACGCGGTGCGCGTGCTGTCGCCCTGCCGGAAGCCCGGCCCGGCCTGCGGCCCGACGCCCAGGGTCCGGTAGGTGGCGACCAGGTACTCCATCGGCCGGCGCACCTTCTGGCCCACCGCCGCCCAGAACTCCGAGGAGCTGAACAGCGACATCAGCAGCGGCTTCACCGAGCCCTTGTTGACCGTGTAGATCTTGGTGAGCCGGTCCACCAGGGACTTCGGCGGGGTGTCCGAGACGAAGCGGGTGGCCAGGCTGCGCGCCACGTACCGGGCGGTCGACGGGTGCAGCGCGATGTACGTGAGGTACGCGTCGATGACCTGGTCGGCCTTCTTCGGGTCGGCCGAGTCGTTGGGGTGGCTGAAGCCCAGGATCTTCACCTTGCCCCGGTAGTGCCGCTCGTTACGGAAGACGTACTTCCCGTCGTCGACGCCCCGGCCGGTCTGGAGCAGGGCGGCCTGGCGGACGTCCTTCTCGGTGTAGCCGCCGTCGACCCCGACCGAATACAGCTCCAGGTTCTCCCGGGCCAGGTTCTCGTTGACCGCGTCCGCCCGGGAGTCGTTCTGGTTGAGGTAGAGCAGCAGCGCCGGGTGCCTGTTCGCCGCCACCAGCATCTCCGGATAGCTGCCCATGGCGTGCTTGCGGACCACGTCCCGGTCGAACGAGTTGCGGTACGCCTCACCGCCGTCGAAGTCCGCGGCGACGTGCAGGAAGTCGTTCCAGAAGTCGACCATCACCTCGTACAGCTGCCGTTCCGACCAGATCTGCCGGGCCAGCGTGCCGTCGACCATCTCCCGCTCCGGCTGCGCCCCCCGCGCGTTGAGCTGGTCGCGCTGGTCGCGCAGCTGCTGGCTGGTCAGCTTGAGGGTGGGCAGCTCGGTGAGCTTCAGCTCGGCGGCGCTGGGCGCGATCTTCTCCGGGTCGAGCTGTTGGCGCACCCAGGCGTCGATGCCCATCCGCCTGATGTCGGCGAGCACCTTCGGGGTGGCCCCGAAGGTGGCCCGGCTGGCCAGGTGCCGGATCGGGTCCTTGGCCAGCACGGTCTTCACCGTCACCGGGGTCTCCGCCGCCGCGGCGGCAGGGCCGGAGAAGGTCCGCCCGCCGTTGGGCGAGTTCTTCTTCAGCGCCGCACCGGCCCGGGAGCCCATGTAGCTCTCGTTCTGCTCGGTGTAGGTGCGTACCGTGCTCGGCTGCTGGCCGCTGGGTCGGGCCGGGGTGCCGTCGGTGACGGTGGCGCCGGTGGCGTCCCCGGCGACGGCGTCGGCACCGAACAGGCTCCGCACCTGGGGGCTCATCGCCAGCGCCGCGCCACCGGCCACCACGGCGGCGGTGCCACCCAGCGCGACCAGCGCGCGCCGCCGGCCGACCCGGCCCCGGTCGCCGTCACCGTCGTCGTCCAGGGTGGGCAGTCCGGTGCCGGCCGGCTGGTGGAACGCCTGCCGGCCCAGGCCCTCGGGGCCCACCCACTGCGGGCCCCGGGACACCGGCGAGCCGGCGGGCGCGTACCCGGCGTGCGGGTCGCCGTACGGGTGACCGGGGGCGTCGTACGACGTCGGGGGGCGTCCGTCGGGGGTGGCGTGCGGTCGGTGCGGTGGCACGTTCTGGTCGGCCATGTACCAGTCCCGTTTTCTTTTGATGCGCCGGACCACTGCGACCGGGGGCGGGGCGGAGGGTACGGCGGCGGCTGCCGGAGGAGTTGCTACGGGAAAGTAGCCAAGGGGTGGAATGCCATCAAGGCTGGTCGCGGCGGCCCTGCCGGGCACTTAAGCCGCAGCTCAGCACCCTGCCCGGCCGGGTGGTTGCGCCCCGGCCGGGTGGCGGCGTCCCCAGCAGGGACGACGCGTCCGCCGACAACACCGCCGTAACGTTTTGGCCGTACGCGTCACCGCGCGCGACGTTCACCGGCACAGCGAAACTTAAGCCACCCGTAAGCCTGCGCTGAGGTCGCCCGAGCGCCCTCGCGGCCCGGTTTCGGCCGGCCCGTCCCCCGCCGTCGGCCGACCTGTGCCCGCCGTCGATCGGCCCGTCCCCGCCGGCTGGTGGCGGGGATCGAAAGTAGCAGCAGCAGAAGGGCGTGACCCGCCTCCAGAGCGGGTAAGCCGCCGAACCGCTGAAGCCGTGAGGGGAAGGCGCCGCCATGCTCAGCAAAGAGGATCAGCGCAGATTCGAACAGATCACCCGGCAGCTCCGGGAGAGCGACCCGAAGTTCTTCGCGAGACTCGACCATCGGGTCCGGGCCCGGCGCGGACGCTGGCTGTTGTTGCTGACCGTCATCCTGTGGGCGTCACTGCCCGCGATGACCGTCGTGGCCGGACGGACGGCCGGCGCGGCGTGCGTCGTGCTCGTGGCCGCCAACACCGGCCTGATGTGGCACTTCCGGCACCGCTGGCGCTGACCCGTCAGTCCGACCACGCCGGCCCGGTCGGCCACGGCCTTGGCCCGTGCCCGGCCCGGGTGCCGACGACGTCTCCGCCGGGGTCGGCTCAAGCCTCGCGGGCCCGTGGGTGGCTCAAGCCTCGCACGCCCGTGGGTGGCTCAAGCCTCGCGGGCCCGTGGGTGGCTCAGGCCACGCACGCCCGTGGGTGATGGGACCACCCGTCGATCCCGACGGCGCGCTCGCCGCGCCCGGCCGCCCGGGTTGCGTCATGATCGACACCAGTGGGGCGATGTTGTGGGGTCGGAGCGACGGGGACACCCCAATAGCGCCTCACTGGTGTCGATCATGGACCGTCCGGGGGCACCGGGCGCGGTGCCGGGACCCTGGGCACCCTATCCCGGGACACGGCGCGATACCCCGAGCCGGGGCGGGACACCCGAGCCGGGGCGGGACACCCGAGGCCGGGACGGGACACCCGAGGCCGGGACGGGACACCGCGAGCCGGGACGGGACACCGCGAGCCGGGACGGGACGCCGGTCAGCTCGGGTCTAGGGCCTGGTAGGCCCGGCGCAGGCGTTCCAGCAGGCCGGGGCCGCCGATCGCCGGAGCAGGCGAGCCGAGCTGCCGCAGCAGCAGTTCCGGGCCGGTGACCAGGATGGGCGGGCGCTCCGGCAGCGGCACCGGCGACAGCCAGAACCGGTCCAGCGCCTCGGTGAGTGGCGCGTCGGGCAGGTCGGCGAGCACCCGGGCCGCCCCCGCCACAGCGCTCGGCGGCCCGGGTGCCACCCCGTCCACCACGGACGGTACGGACACCGGCGGCCCATCGGGCGTACCGGCATCCTGCACACCATCCGACGAACCACCGACCGTTGCGCCCGGCGTGCAACCACCGGCCGGCGCGCTCTCCGACGCGGGACGCCGCGACCCGGCCCGGGTGGCGGGAGCCCGCACCCCGGCCGGGGAGAGCGCCGCCGACCCCGGGGACCCGTCGGCGGGGTCGACACCGGCGGGCAGGGACGACCCGACCGCCTCGGCGCGCAGGGCACGGAGCCGGCCCAGCAGGTCGTCGCGACTGCGACCCCGCCAGTGCAGCAACTGGAACGGGTCGGCGTCGAACGCCTCGGCGAGCAGGTAGAACGTCGCCGCGAGATGTTTGCACGGCACCGCGAAGTCGGGGCAGCCGCAGCGTTGGGTCAGCTCACCCACCGACCCGGGGAACAACGGCGCACCGGCCGCGGCGAACAGCTCCTCCAACTCCGCCGGCAGGTCACCGGCGAGCAGCCGGGCGCTGAAGAACGCCTGCCCGGCCAGCTCCCGCTCGACCCGCTCCCAGAGCGCGGCGGGAAAGGGCGGCAGGGCGATGACCACCGGGTACGGCCGGGGCCGGGAACCCTGCACGCTCGCCTCGACCCGCCCGGGTGACACGTCGAGCCGGAGCACCTGCCCCCGGCGGGCGTACGCCCGGCCCCGGGTGAGCCGGGTGCCGAGCGCGAACGACTCCAGCACCTCCAGGAAGCGCCGGGACCACCAGGAGACCCCGATCGCGCCCCGGGTGCTGCGCGCCCGCAACCCGCCGTCGACCCGCCGGGCCGGGCCGAAGTCGGCGAACGGACCGGTCGGCCCGGGGTCGTCGGTGCCCGCTCCGGCACGCCGGGGGGTCATTCGACCACCGCCCCGGCGTCCAGCGCGAACAGCTCCCGCAGCTGCCCGGTGGACAGCTCGGTGACCCACTGTTCGCCGCTGCCCACCACCGATGCGGCCAGGCCCCGCTTGTCGGCGATCATCGCGGCCACCTTCTCCTCGACGGTGCCGGCACAGACGAACTTGCGGACCTGCACCCGTCGCCGCTGGCCGATCCGGAACGCCCGGTCGGTGGCCTGGTCCTCCACCGCCGGGTTCCACCACCGGTCGACGTGCACGACGTGGTTGGCGGCGGTCAGGGTGAGCCCGGTGCCGCCGGCCTTGAGGGAGAGCACGAACAGGGCCGGGCCGTCCGGGGACTGGAACCGGGTGACCAGGTCGTCCCGGTCGGCCTTGCCGACCCCGCCGTGCAGGTAGAGCACCTCCCGGCCGAAGCGGGCCGACAGGTGGCCGCGCAGCATCGCGCCGAACTCGGCGTACTGGGTGAACAGCAGGGCCTTCTCGCCGGCCGCGAGCACCTCGTCGACGATCTCCTCCAACCGTTGCAGCTTGCCCGAGCGGGCGGCCAGCGGCGAACCGTCGTGCAGCAGTTGGGCGGGGTGGTTGCAGACCTGTTTGAGCCGGGTCATGGTAGCCAGCACCAGGCCCCGCCGTTCCATCCCGGCACTGGACTCGATCCGGGCCAGCATCTCGTCGACGATCGCCCGGTAGAGCGAGGCCTGCTCGGCGGTGAGGTTGCACACCACCTCCATCTCCAGCTTCTCCGGCAGGTCGGAGATGATCGAGGAGTCGGTCTTGAGTCGACGCAGCACGAACGGGCCGGTGACCCGGCGCAGCCGGGCCGCCGCGTCGGCGTCCCCGTGCCGTTCGATCGGCACCGCGTACGACTGCCGGAAACTACTGGCCGGCCCGAGCAGGCCGGGATTGGCGAACTGCATGATCGACCAGAGGTCGGCCAGCCGGTTCTCCACCGGCGTGCCGGTGACGGCGATCCGGTGCCGGGCGGGCAGCGACCGGACCGCCTCGGCCTGCCGGGTGGCCGCGTTCTTGATCGCCTGGGCCTCGTCGACCACCACCCGGTGCCAGCCCACCGACGCCAGCGCCACCGCGTCCCGGGCGGCCACCGAGTAGGTGGTGAGCACCAGGTCGGCGGCGTGCACCGCCGCCTCGAACTCCGTACCCCGGGCCCGGTCCGCGCCGTGGTGCACGTGTACGCGCAGCCCGGGGGTGAACCGGGCCGCCTCCCGCTGCCAGTTGCCGACCAGCGACATCGGACAGACCAGCAGGGTCGGCCCGGCGTCCGGGCGGTCCCCGGCGAGCAGGGCGAGCAGTTGCACGGTCTTGCCCAGCCCCATGTCGTCGGCGAGCACCCCGCCGAGCCCCAGCGACTGGAGGAAGGCCAGCCAGGCCAACCCGCGCCGCTGGTACGGCCGCAGGGTGCCCTTGAAGGCCGGCGGCGGGTCCAGCGGGACGAGCCGCCGCTCGGCCTGCCCGGCCAGCAGGTCACCGAGCGGCCCGTCGGCGGTCACCGCCAACACCGGCAGCGCGTCCGGGTTGTCCGCCCCGGCCAACCCCATCTTGAGCAGGTCGGCCACGGTCAGCTCACCGGGGGACCGCAGCAGCCGCAGTCCGGCGGCCAGCCGCTTCGGGTCCAACTCCACCCACCGGCCGCGCAGCCGCACCAGCGGGGTCTTCAACGCGGCCAGGGCGGCCAGCTCGTCGGCGTCCACCGCCTCGTCACCGAGCGCCACCTCCCAGCGGTAGTCGACCAGCGCGTCCAGCCCCAGCCCACCGGAGGTGGCGGCGACGGTGCCCGGGGCGGTCCTGCTGCTGGCCCGCAACCGGGTGCCGAGCCGCGCCGACGGCCGCCGCCACCACGACGGCAGCAGCACCCCGAAACCGGCGGCGTGCAGCACCGGTGCGCCGTCACGCAGGAACCGGTGGGCTCCCTCGACGTCCAGCTCCAGCTGCTCCGGGGCGGGGGTACGCAGCGCCTCGTCCAGCTCCGGCCAGAGCCGCCCGGCCCGGCCCAGCTCGGCCAGCAGGGTCTCCTGCGGGTCGTGCCACCGGCCGGCCAGCGCCGGCAACCGCTCCGGCGTCCGCCAGATGTCACCGGCGGCGACGTGCAGGCCCGGCTCGTCGGCGGCCTGCAGGCCGAACTCGATGCGCCACCGTCCGCCCTGCCCGATCACGGTCGACGGGTCGGCCGGCACCACGGTCAGGGTGTCGACGATCTCGTCGTCGGCCGGCTCGACCAGTCGGAAACTGGCCCGCACCGGGCCGCCCACGGCGTCGCGCTGCCAGGCGTCCAGCTCCGCGCGGAGGGTGGCCAGCGCGGCGGGTTCGGCGGTGAACCGCCGCTGCGGGCCGGTCAGCGCCGCCAGCCAACCGGCCGTCACGCCGTCGCGCCGGCCGCCCCGGACCATGTCGGTGTCGGCCAGCACCCGGCGGGCGGCGGCATCGGTGAGCAGGTCCAGCACCTCGGCGACCAGCCCACCGACCCCGTCGGGACCGGACCCGGCACCGGCGTCGGTGGCACCAGCACCGGGCGGTACCTCGTCGGGGCCGGTTCGCCGCCCGGCCGGCCGGCCCTCGGCGGGACGGGAACGGGAGGTGGTGGCCGGGATGCCGACGGCGGCCCGGACGGCCGGGGGCAGGGCGAGGGCCAGCGACCGGGCCCAGGCGGCGTCCGCGCCGGTGAGCAGGGGTCGCCACACCGCCCAGCCGACCGCCGGCCCGGCGGACCGCACCGCACGGCCGCCCGCCCGTCGACCCGCCGGTGACCGGGGCACGTGCCCCGGGGGGCGGTCGGCCACGCCGGGCAGCAACCGGCCCCGGGACACCAGGTCGGCCGCGAAGCCGGCCAGCTCCGCGAGGTGACGCAGGCCGGCCCCGACCACGGCGTCGAGCCCGTCGAGGGTACGCAGCAGGTCGAACGCGTCGTCCGGGGCGTACCGGAGGGCGGGGGTGCGCCAACCGGCGAGGGTGACCGGGCCGCGGACCGGTTCCGCGACGGTGGCCGGGACCAGCTCCGGGGAGTGCAGCGGCGCACCGGCCCGAGTGGGAAGGGTGAGCAGCACGGTGCCGGCCGGGCGGTCACCGAGCAACGCGGACAGCGCGGCCGGTTCGGCGGCGAAGGGGTGCGGGCGCTCCCGGGGGGCCCGACCAGGCCGTCGGGGCACCTGCGTCGGCCGGGTGGAATCCTCCGCCCAGACCGCCAGACCGGCCCCGACCAGCCACGATCCGTGGACGACCAGCACAGAATCCCCCTCGTCGACACCCGGAGGCCAGGATAGGCGGCGGCGACCGTGCCGACCCCGCCGGTGCCGCGCGTCGTCGACAGCGCGCCCGACCCGGCGACGCACCTGACGGCCCGGGGCGGCCGACCTGCGCCCCGATCGTGCCGGCCGGTGGCGGGGGTCAGACCGCGCCGGTGCTGCCGTCGGTCAGCTCACGGAGGATGTCGGCGTGCCCGGCGTGCCGGGCGGTCTCCTCGATCATGTGCACCATGACCCAGCGCAGCGACACCTCGCCGAGCTGCGGCTGCGCGACGACATGGTCCAGCGGGAACCGGGCGGCCAGCTCCCGGGAGCGGGCGCAGGCACGTTCGTAGGCCTCGGCGAGCTGGTCGAGCGTCTCCCCCTCGGCCAGGGCGAAGCTGGCCGCCGCGTCCTCCTCGGAGGTCGGGAAGACGTCGCCGGGGGCCGGGTCGAGCAGGAAGGGGAACCAGTTCCGCTCGACCAGGGTGAGGTGCCGCAGGAGGCCCGCCAGGGTGGTCGCCGACGGCACCAGCCGACGGGACGCCTCGGCGTCGGTCAGGCCCCGCGCCTTGCGCAGCACGGTCGCGCGGTGGAAGTCGAGGAACGCGTCGAGCACGGCCCGTTCGTCACCGGTGCGGGCCAGCACCGGAGCGAGCGTCGGGTCGATCTGAATGTCCGCCACCTGCGGACGATAACCGGGGGCGGGGCCGTCCCGCTGTCCCGGCAAACCCTGCGGTCCGGCGGCCGGCTTGGCAGGATGGGCGCATGGCATCGACGGTACGTGTTCCCCTGGCGGACGGCCCGGCTGACGGCGAGGCGGTCGACGTCGAGCTGGACAGCAACGACCGTCCCCCGCTGACCCATCACCACCTCGGCCCGCAGGGGCTGGTCGACGCCCAGATCTACGAGTTGGAGTCGGCCGGCGACCAGTGGCGCTACCGCTGGCGCGGCCCGGCGCTCTGACCCCGCCGACCGCCGAGCCGGCGGCCACGCCCCGGTCGCCGGTCGGCTTGCGGCCGGACGGCCGGGGCGGTGACGGTCACCGGCGACCCGTCGTGGGCCGGCGCGGCACCCGCCTGGTCAGGCGGCCATCCGGGCCAGGGTGCGCGAGCGCAGGCCGTCCAGCACCGCCCGGGTGACCTGGGAGGTGCCCCGGGCCTGGTCGCACACCTCGGCGACCCGGCGGGCGGTGGCCTCCCGGCGGGAGTCCCGCTCGTCCCAGAGCCGGTCGACCTCCGCCAGCAACGGACCCTCCACCTCGCGTTCCACGCCGCGCAGCGCCGGCACCCCGAGCCGCTGGGCCAGGTCGAAGACCTTGCCCGCGTACGGCAGGGGCAGGAACGGGGTGCCGACCATCGCCGCGAAGATCAGGAAGTGCAGCCGCATGCCGACCGCCAGGTCGAAGTGCTTCATCAGGCCGAGCACCTGCCGGGGCGAGTAGTCGCCGTGCAGGATCCGCCCCCGGTCCGCGGCGATCATGTGGGACAGCACCCCGTGTGAGTGCCGGATGTCGTCGCGTTCCATCGGGACGAACAGCACGTGCGCGTCGATCCGCTGCACCAGGAAGTCACCGATCTGGGCGAGCAACCGGTGGTACCCGTCGACGTCGAGCCGTTCCGCGGCCCGCCCCGGCTCCCGGACGCTCAGCCCGACCAGGCGCTTGCCGGCGGGCACCCCCTCCTCGCGCAGCAGCCGGGCGGGGAAGTCCTCCGGCTCCAGCAGGAACGCCGGATCTGCGGTGACCGTGATCGGGTTGAGCAGCCCGGCCTCCTCCAGCACCATCCGGGACTCCTGATCCCGCACGGTCACCTCGGTCGCGCCGGCCAGCGTCTCCCGGACCATGCCGGTGTCCACCCCGTCGTTGAGCGGCCCGACCCCCACCGCGTACGTCAGCAGGGGCAGCCCGCGTTCCTGGGCGACCCGGACGACCCGCAGGTAGCGGCGGGCCTCCTTGTCGTACAGGATGCCGCCACCGCCGAGGATGAGCAGGTCGAGCTGGGCCAGCACCTCGGCCGAGTCGACCCGGCTGACACCCTCCCAGGGCACCGCCTCGACATCGGGATGGGCCAGCGCGGTATGCGCCGGATTGCGGGAGAACACGATGATCCGGGCGTTCGGCTCCTGCTCACGCAGATCGGCCAGCAGCCCGGTGAGGATCGCCTCGTCCCCCAGGTTCCGACCGCCGTACGAGCCGAGCACACCGATGGTCAAGCCGGTGGGACCTCTCATCCGTCACTCCTCCCCAGAACCGTCCCGCCCGCATTCCCCCTCCCACCCCACCCATGCCCCTCCCCGCTCTCCCATCCCCCTGCCTCCGCCCCCGCGGACGGGACATCCACGGGGATGTAGGGGTGATCAAGAGGTTTGCGTCGGGTCGGGCCGCGCTCTTGACGTAAACCTCTTGATCACCGGCCCGCGACGGGGCACTCCACCGCGCCCGCTAGGGGGCGGGAGTGGGAGGCAGTGTGGGTCGCGCCTGGGGTGGGTGGGGTAATCGGGTTGCCTGGGGTCGGGGGTGCTGGCCAGGGTGGGGGAGTGACGGGTGTGAGCGCGGGGGGCGGCAGAATAGGATGGAACGAGTTGCCTGGGCAGGTGCGGCAGGCGGTGGAGCGGATCGTCGGTGACCGGGTGGTCGAGGCGGTCTCCCAGCCCGGCGGGTACTCCCCCGGCACCGCCGACCGGGTCCGTACGGCCGACGGCCGGCGGGCGTTCGTCAAGGCGGTCAGCCCGGCGCAGAACCCGGACAGCCCCCGGTTGCACCGCGCCGAGGCCCGGCACACCGCCGCCCTGCCCCTGTCCGCGCCGACACCCCGGCTGCTCGGCTGCCACGACGACGGCGAGTGGGTGGCACTCGTGCTCACCGACATCGACGGCCGGCACCCGCACACGCCCTGGCGGGACACCGACCTCGACCCGGTGCTGCGTACGCTGGAAGCCTTGGCCGACACGCTCACGCCGAACCCGGTGCCGGGTACGCCGACCGCCGCCGCACGGCTGGCCCACGACTTCGCCGGCTGGCAGCGGATCGCCGCCGACCCACCGCCCCGGCTCGACCCGTGGGTCGCCGCGCACCTGACCGAGTTGTGCGCGGCAGCCGACCGGGGACTGGCCTGCCTGACCGGCGACACCCTGTGCCACCTCGACGTCCGGGCTGACAACCTGCTGATCGGCCCGGACGGGGCGGTCACCGTGGTGGACTGGCCGTGGGCCTGCCGGGGCCCCGCCTGGTTGGACACCGCGATGCTGCTGGTCAACGTCCGGTTGCACGGCGGGCACGACACCGAGGCGCTGCTGCGCCGGTTGCCGCTCACCGCCGGCGTCGACCCCGCCGCCCTGACCGGCGTCTACGCGGGCCTGGCCGGCTTCTTCGCCGACAGCGCCCGCCGCCCACCACCCCCCGGCATCCCCACCGTCCGCCCGTTCCAACAGGCCCAGGCCGACGCCCTCCTCCCCTGGCTCCGCCACCGCCTCACCCACCCGCAGACAGCCCGGTGATCAAGAGGTCTGCGTCATCGCGGCGCGGTTTCGTGACGCGAACCTCTTGATCACCGCCGCGGGGCGGGGCGGGGGCGGGGGCGGGGCGGGGGGCGGGGGGCGGGGAGGGGAGGGGGGTGGGGGCGGGGAGGGCGGGGGGTCAGCGGAGTTGGTGGGTGAGGAAGGGGAGGGCCAGGCGGGGTAGCAGGGGGGTGGTGGGGATTTCCTGGTGGGTGAGGCCGGGGAGGATGGCCAGGCGGGAGAGGGGGCGGAGGTGGGCGGTGCCGGCTGCGCCCGGGGGGCGGTGGCCGCCGCCGAGCAGCCCGTAGAACTCGGCCATGTGGCTGACCGGGATCGAGTCGGCGTCGGCGAAGACCAGCAGGGTCGGTACGGCGAGGGCGGCCACCTCCGGCGACCAGTCGTACTCGCGGCGCAGCAGGGCGCCGGACTTGGCCCACAGCTGCGGCCAGTCCTGCGGTCGGGGGGCGATCCGTTCATAGAGCTGGTACGTGGGCGTGCCGCGCATCTGCTCGCCGGCCTGCTCGTCCTGGCCGGCCAGCGCGGCCAGCACCTCGGGATACCAGCCCTGCCGCCGGCACGGGGTGGAGACCAGCACCAGCCGACGCACCAGTTCCGGGTGCTGGATCGCGGTCCGCAGCGCCACCCCGCCGCCGAGGGAGTAGCCCAGCACCTCCGCCCCGGGCAGGTCGAGATGGCGCAGCAGCGCGGCGACGTCGTCGGCCATCGACTCGTACCGCAGCGGTCGGTCCACGTCGGCGGTCCGGCCATGACCCTGGAGGTCCACCGCGATCACCCGGCGACGTCGCGCCAGGGCCGGCAGGATCGGCCCGAACGTCTCCACCGCGCCGTAGCCGCCGTGCAACAGCACCAACGGCCGTCCCTCGCCGTGCTCCTCGTACCAGAGCCGCAACCCGTTGACGTCCGCGTAGCTCACCGGTGTCTCCTTCGACCTGCGCCGGTCTTCGGGGCCGGAGCGGACGTCCGCACGGTGGTCCCTCAGACCTACGGCGGGGGTGGGAACGGGGTGCGGGATGGGTGGGAACGGGCTGCGGCCTGGTGGACAGAACCCACCGCTCGACGATCCGGCCACCGTCAGGCCGGGAGGTGAGCGGAATGCTGCCGTCAGCGGACGGAACGGGGACCGCTGCGGTGCTGGTGAAGGGTGGTGGGCGCGGCAGGTTTCGAACCTGCGACCCCCCGCTTGTAAGGCGGGTGCTCTCCCACTGAGCTACGCGCCCGGAACGCCCGTACGAGCGGGCCGGAGGCTGGCAAGCTTACCTGCCGGCCGCCGGCCCGTCGCAACGGTGTGCCCGGTCGAACGGTGCGCCCGCCGCACCGGCGGACCCGGTGCGGCGGCGCGCGGTCGGCGCGAAGGTCAGGCGGCGACCGTGTCGGCGAGGGCCTTGCGCCAGCCCTGCTGGTCACGCGCCTCGCCCGGCATGTTCATCTCGGCGAACCGGACGATGCCGGCCTTGTCGATGACGAAGGTGCCCCGGTTGGCGATGCCGGCGAGGTCGTTGAAGACGCCGTACGCCTGGGCGACCGCCCCGTGCGGCCAGAAGTCGGCCAGCAGCGGGAACTGGTAGCTCTCCTTCTCGGCCCAGATCTTGTGGGCGTAGATCGAGTCGACGCTGACGGTGAGCACCTGCACGTCGTCGTTGACGTAGTCGTTGAGGTTGTCCCGCACCTCGCACAGCTCACCCTGGCAGATGCCGGTGAAGGCGAGCGGGTAGAAGACCAGCAGCACGGTGCGGTTGCCCCGGAAGTCCGAGAGCCGCACCTCCTGGTTGTTCTGGTCCTTCAACAGGAAGTCGGGCGCCTCGGCACCAACCTCGATCGGCATGCGAACTCCTTGGGTCGACTCTGAGGTGGGTCCAGCCTGCCACACCCGGCGGCGACGCCCCGGATGCGGGATTGCTCAGTTGGGTACGGCCCGGCCGGGACCCTACTTGCGGCCCTTGGAGCCACGACGCAGCACGAGCCGGGCGGCGCTCCAGTCCAGGCCGGCGTTGAGGGTCGAGGTCTGCTGGAGGCCGGCGGTCTGCGCCGACTCGGCGACCTCGCTCGGCTCGACGTGCCCGTCCCGCCCGGCCTTCGGGGTCAACAGCCACACGACTCCGGCGTCGGCCAGCGGACCGAGGGCGTCGACGAGAAGCTCGAAGAGGTCGCCGTCGCCGTCGCGGTACCAGACGAGCACCGCGTCGACCACCTCGTCGGTGTCCTCGTCGACCAGTTCTCCACAGCGGTCGGTCAGGGCGTCCCGGAGATCCTGGTCGACGTCCTCGTCGTACCCCATCTCCATGACGACCATCCCCGGTTCGATCCCGAACCGGTCCGCCAGGAGACGTACCCCGTCGGCGGCCTGACCAGCGGTCGCGCTCACTGTCGCGTGCCTCCTCATCTCGTCCCTGCCCGGCGGCGTCGTGGCGACGCCGTCAGGCAGAGTCCACACAGTTGTGGTCCGTCGCGCAAGTGGCGCACCGGGTGGAACGGAATTTACCGTGCCAGCAGCGTACGGGCACCCTGGGTAATGGCATCCTCGGAGACCAGCACGTGACGGGCAGCCGGACCTAATGGTACAAACGAGTCAACTGCTGCCACCCGCCGCGCCGCACCCACGAATCCGGCGTCGACCAGCGCCGCGAGGATGCCCTCACCGACCCCGCCGGAGCGCCGGGTCTCGTCCACCACCAGCACCCGGCCGGTCGCGGACGCCTCCCGGATCAGGTCCGCCACCGGCAGCGGGGCCAGCCAGCGCAGATCCACCACCCGGCTGCCGATCCCCTCGTCGGCCAGGGTCGACGCCGCCCGCAGCGACATCCGCACCCCGTTACCGAAAGTGACGATGGTGATGTCCTCGGCCGAACCGACGCCGTACACCCGGGCCCGGCCGATCGGCGCGTGACCGGCCGCCCAGTCGGCCGGCTCGGCGTAGGACCCCAGCCACTCCCCGTCACCCGGCTCGTACAGGTCCCGGGTGTGGTAGAGCGCGATCGGCTCCAGGAACACCGAGACGGTGCCGTCCACCACGGCGGCGGCCAGGCAGGTCCGCAGCAGCGGCGCGGCGTCGTCCGGCCGCGCCGGCACCGCGACCACCAGACCCGGCACGTCCCGCAGTACGGCCACCGAGTTGTCGTTGTGGAAGTGCCCGCCGAACCCCTCCTGGTAGGCCAGCCCCGGCACCCGCACCACCATCGGGTTGCGGAACGCCCCCTGTGAGAAGAACTGCATGGTGGCCGCCTCGCCCCGCAACTGGTCCTCGGCGTTGTGCAGGTACGCCAGATACTGGATCTCCGGCACCGGCAGCATCCCGGCCAACCCGGCGCCCAACCCCAGCCCCAGCACCGACGTCTCGTCCAGCAGGGTGTCGAAGACCCGGGCCGCGCCGAACCTGTCCCGCAGCCCCTTCGTCACCCCGTACACCCCGCCCTTGGCGGCGACGTCCTCGCCGAAGACCGCCAACTGCGGGTGGCTGAGCATCCCGTCGGCGAGGGCGGCGTTGATGCTCTGCGCCAGGGTCAGCGGGCCGGCCAGCTCCGGAGGTTTGCCACCGAACGCCGCCATCCGGTCGGCCGCGTCCGGCCCGGCCGCCCGCTCCGCCGCCTGCGCCACCGTCATGGCGACCCGCTTGGGCCGGCGGGGCGACAGCGGGGCCACCACGTCGGCCGGGGCGGCCAGCTTCGGCTCGTCGAGCACCTCCTCGGCGGTACGGCGTACCTGCCAGCCCCGCTCGTCGTAGCGGGCCAGCAACTCCTCGCCGGTGGCCACCCCCGACTCGACGAGCAGCCGGGCGGTGGCCAGCACCGGATCGCGCGCCTCGTCGGCGGCGATCTCGGCGGTGCTGCGGTACGCCCGCTCGGCGTCCGCCCCGGCGTGCCCCAACAGCCGCACCGTCCGCAGGTGCAGCACCGCCGGACGACGGTGCCGCCGCACCCAGCCGGCGGCCTCGGCGGCCACCGCGTGCACGGCCACCGGGTCGGTGCCGTCGGCGGTGAAGTAGCGCACCCCGGGCCGGGCCCGCAGCGTCCGCTCCACCCAGCCGTCCGGCGACCGGACGCTGATGCCCAGGCCGTTGTCCTCACAGACGAAGAGCACCGGAATCCGCAGGCCGGTGTGGTCGTACCAGCCGGCGGTGTTGAACGCGGCGGTGGCGCTGGCGTGGTTGACCGAGGCGTCGCCGAACGAGCAGACCACGATGGCGTCCCGGGGCCACGGTGAACGCAGCGGACCGGCCGGTTCGTCGCGCCGGCCGGCGGTGTCGATCCGGCGCAGCCGCTCCACGGCCAGTCCCAGGCCGACCGCCCGGGGCAGGTGCGAGGCGATGGTGGAGGTGGTCGGCACCACGGCCAGGTCGACCCGGCCGAAGACCTTGTGCCGGCCCCCGGCGATCGGGTCGAGGGTCGAGGCGACCATCCCGCGCAGCACGTCCCGGGCCGCCACGGCGTACGCCTCCTGCCATCCGTCGTCGTCCGGTCCCGACCCGACCGCCGATACCGACGACGCCCCGACCACGGACCCCGGCAGCCCGGGACCGGCGGGGACGGGGGGACTGCCCGGGTCGGGGCTGGGCGCGGCAGCCATCGGCGCGGACCCAGCAGGGGTGGCGGGGTCGGCGGGGGTGGACTCGGGGGCGGCGGGCCGGCTCCGGGGCACCGGTTCGGTGGTGCCGTCGCTGCCCACCCGGTAGGCCACCGGGCCGACCGGCAAGGACGGCCCGGCGTCACCGTCGACCGCGTCCGTCGTGCCCGACGGCGCGGGACGCACGTCCGTCGTGCCCGACGGCGCGGGGCGTGCGTCCTCGACGGCAACCTCCGGGCCGTCTCCCGGTGCCGATCCGGCCTGACCGGTCACGCCGGCCGACGACGCAGAGGTGAGATCCGCTGCCCCGGCCGGGTGGGGGGATTCCGCTCCACCGACCGGCGGGCCGGGGAGGTCCCCCTGCCCGGCCGACGAGCCGGCGACGGTGGGCTCCTCCACCAGCGGAGCGGCGGCACGCGGGTCGTCGGCCGGCGAGGTGGCGAGCGGCGAGGTGGCGACGTCCGGGCTGCTGAGCAGCAGGGGCCTGGCGTCCGGGTCCCCGGCGGTGGAGCCGGCGGAATGCGGGGCGACAGTCAGGCGGGTGCCGTCGCGATCACCGGCCGACGGGTCGGTGCCGTCATCGAGGTCACGTTCGCCGTCCGGGTGACCGAGCGCCGCCGCGCCGTCCCCGCCGGGAGGGCCGACAACCGCGCCGTCCCCATCGGGGAAGCCACCAACCGCGCCGTCCCCGTCCGGGAAGCTGCCGGCCGCGCCGTCCCCGCCGGAAAGGCCGACGACCGCGCCGTCCCCGTCCGGGAAGCTGCCGGCCGCCTGGGCGGCGCGCAGGCAGTAGAAGGCGCCGGAGCGGTAGTGCAGCAGGGCGGGATCGGTGGGGCGCAGCGCGGCGGCCACCGCCGCATTCGCCTCGTGCCCGGCCGAGCCGATCGTGTAGAAGCCCTCGTCGAAGCTGCGCAGCCAGCGGCCGGCCAGGTCGAGCTGGCGGCTGGTCACCTGCGCGTCGAAGAGGGCGAGCAACTGTCGGCCGGTCAGCGCGGCGGCCGGCCGTACCGGTTGCGCGGGGTCACGCCGCCGCTCGGGCTCGGGTAACGCGCCCAGGGTCTCCCGGAACCGGTCGTCGAGATCTTGCGGGGTGGTCACGCGATCAGCATTACCGACGGAGGCCACGGTCGCCCACTCAGACACGATCCGACCGGGGGGTGAGTCAGTCCTCCGCACACCGCTGCGGCCAGCCCCCGTCGGATACCTTTCCCACCAGTTCCCGCAAAGTGGACAGCTCCTCGATGGTCAACCCGACGAGCAGCCGGGAACCCGACAGCGCCTCGCGGACCTGCTCCCGTACCCGGCGGCCCTCGTCGGTGACCAGCAGCGCCTTCTGTCGCCGGTCGGTCGGGTCGACCCGGCGGGTGACCAGCCCGGCCTGTTCCAGCCGGTCGACCAGGGCGGTCACATTGGACCGGTCACACGCCAACCGCGCGGCGAGGTCACGCGCCGGTGACGGCCGGTCCGGGTCCAGCTCGTACAGCGCACGGGCCACCGCCGGGGTGAGTCGCAGGGCGGCGAGCGCCGCCTCCTGGTCCTGCCGGATCGCGCCGGCGACGTGCAGGAACCGGCGCACCGTCTCGCCGGTCAGCCCGGCGCGGTCGGCCCAGTCGGCTTCCGTGGGGCCGGCCCCCTGCGTCATCCCCCGACTCTACGTCCGTGTCGACCGCCCACCGCGCCACCGGGCCGGCCGCCCGGCCCCGATCGCCTGCCGTTGTTCGGCTGGCGGAGACGACGATGGTCTCCCGCCGTCACCTGACGGTCACCAGGGGTCGCGACGCTGCCGGGGTCAGGTACACACCGCACCCCGGGAGGTTCCCATGGCACTGTCCCGCCGTACCGTCCTGCTCTCCGGCGCGGCGCTCGGCGCGGCCGGCGCGACCGGCGGTCTGTCGACGCCCGCCGACGCCGCCGACGGGCGTCCCGCCCGCCCGGTGGGCACCGCCCACCACCGACCGTTGATCTGGCCGTTCACCCTCGGGGTGGCCTCCGGCGACCCGGACCACGAGGGCGTGGTGCTGTGGACCCGGCTGGCCCCGCAGCCGCTGGCCGGGGACGGGTTGGGCGGCATGCCCGACCGGATGGTCGAGGTGCAGTGGGAGGTGGCCGCCGACGAGTTGTTCCGGCACGTCGTCCAGCGGGGCACGGCGACCGCCCGGCCCGAGTCGGCGCACAGCGTGCACGTCGAGCTGACCGGGCTGCTGCCGGGGCGGGAGTACTTCTACCGGTTCCGGGCCGAGGGGCACCTCTCCCCCACCGCGCGGACCCGCACCGCGCCCGACCCGGCGGCCCTGCCCGCCGCGCTGGCGATGGGCTTCGTCTCCTGCTCCCACTACGAGCAGGGGTACTTCACCGCCTACCGGCGGCTGGCCGAGAGCGCCCCGGAGCTGATCCTGCACCTCGGCGACTACCAGTACGAGTACGCCCGGGAGTACGGCCCGGACCGGCCGCGCGGGCACGAGGGTCCGGAGACCCGGACACTGGCCGGCTACCGGCAGCGGCACGCCCAGTACAAGACCGACCCGGATCTCCAGGCGGCGCACGCGGTGGCTCCCTGGGCGGTGGTCTTCGACGACCACGAGGTGGAGAACAACTGGGCCGGCGCGGTGCCGGAGGAGCCTGATCCGCACTTCCTGGCCCGGCGGGCCGCCGCCTTCCAGGCGTACCACGAGAACATGCCGTTGCGGCGGGCCTCGGTGCCGCGCGGTCCGGACCTGGCGCTGCACCGGCGGTTGCGCTGGGGTCGGCTGGCCACCTTCCACCTGCTCGACACCCGGCAGTTCCGCGACGACCAGGCGTGCGGGGACGGCTACCGGGACTGCCCGGCGGCGGCCGACCCGGGCCGCACCATCACCGGCGCGGCGCAGGAGGCGTGGCTGCTCGACGGGTTCCGCCGCTCCGACACCCGCTGGGACCTCCTCGCCCAGCAGGTGTTCTTCGCCGCCCGGGACCGCGACCCCGGGCCCGCCAGGCTGACCAGCATGGACGCCTGGGACGGCTACCTGGCCTCCCGGGACCGGATCACCCGGGGCTGGGTGAACGCCGGGGTGCGCAACCCGGTGGTGCTCACCGGGGACGTGCACGCGCACTGGGCAGCCGACCTGAAGCTGGACTACACCGACCCGGGGGCGCGGGCCGTCGGCGTCGAGCTGGTCTGCTCCTCGGTCACCTCGGGCGGGGACGGCTTCGACTCGGCCAGCGGCTCGCACCCCTGGTTGCGCACCAATCCACACCTGCGGTTCCAGAACGACCTGCGCGGTTTCGTCCGGACCACGATCACCCCGGCGCAGCTCAGTGCGGACTTCATGGTGCTGCCGTACGTGAGCCGGGCGGGCGCCCCGGCGTACCCCCGGGCGTCGTTCGTGGTCGAGGACCGGGTGCCCGGCCTGCACCAGACGGGCGACCGGCCGCCGACGACGGCCCGCGCGCTGCCGCCGGGCGTGGACCGGGACCGGTACACCGTCGAGACGGAGACCGGGCTGCGCTGAGCCAGCCCGACGCGGCGGCCGGGACGCGGCGCGGCGCCGGGGCGGCCGGGCGGGACGGTGCACCGCGCCGGGGCGGACCGGGCGCCTGCGGGAGGGGAGTGCGGGCCGGGTCAGCCGGGGAGGAAGGAGAAACGGACCTGGCGCGACGGGTTGTCGCCGTTGGGGTCGACCAGGCAGACCGACTGCCAGGTGCCGAGCTGGAGCCGCCCGCCGAGCACCGGCAGCGTCGCGTACGGCGGCACGAAGGCGGGCAGCACGTGGTCGCGACCGTGCCCCGGCGAGCCGTGCCGGTGCCGCCAGCGGTCGTCGGTGGGCAGCAGGTCGTCGAGCGCCCGCAGCAGGTCGTCGTCGGAGCCGGCACCGGTCTCGATGATCGCCACCCCGGCGGTGGCGTGCGGCACGAAGACGTGCAGCAGGCCGTCACCCTGCCCGGTGACGAACCGTTCGGCCTCGGCCGTGAGGTCGACGACGGTGGGTCGGGAACCGGTCCGGACGGTGATCACCTCGCTGCGCATACGGCGCATTCTGCCGCACCGGCCCCATCGTCGCCGCCGTCCCGTGCCGACCGGTTGGTGGGACGACCCGACGGGCGGGAACGGAACGGCCCGCGGGGCGACCGGGGCCGGCTCCGGCGCGGTCGAGCGGCAAAGTTACCGGCGGGTACCTGTGTTCAGCGTCGCGTCTGGGGGAGCAAGAGGTGACGACGGGTGCCACCAGAGGGCAGGATGGCGCTAGAGACCTATCCCACACACAACCGAGGGAACGCCTGTGGCTACGGAACGCAAGCGCCCGGTGATCACCGCTGGTCTGCCGAGCCAGCTTCCGGACATCGACCCCGAAGAGACCAGCGAGTGGGTCGAGTCGCTCGACGGTGTCATCGACGAGCGCGGAACCAAACGCGCCCGGTACGTCATGCTGAGCCTGCTGGAGCGGGCCCGCGAGCGGCAGGTCGGGGTGCCGTCCCTGACCACCACCGACTACATCAACACCATCACCCCGGAGCAGGAACCCTGGTTCCCGGGTGACGAGCACGTCGAGCGGCGGATCCGGGCGTACGTCCGGTGGAACGCGGCGATGCTGGTGCACCGGGCACAGCGGCCGGAGATCGGCGTCGGTGGGCACATCTCCACCTTCGCCAGCTCCGCCTCCCTCTACGAGGTGGGCTTCAACCACTTCTTCCGGGGCAAGAACCACCCGGGCGGCGGCGACCACATCTTCTACCAGGGGCACGCCTCCCCCGGCATGTACGGGCGGGCGTTCCTGGAGGGTCGACTCTCGGAGGACCAGCTCGACGGGTTCCGCCAGGAGCTGTCCCACCCGAGCGGCGGGCTGCCGTCGTACCCGCACCCGCGGCTGATGCCGGACTTCTGGGAGTTCCCCACGGTCTCCATGGGTCTGGGCCCGCTGAACGCGATCTACCAGGCCCGGTTCAACCGCTACCTCCAGCACCGGGGCATCAAGGACACCTCCCAGCAGCACGTCTGGGCGTTCCTCGGCGACGGCGAGATGGACGAGGTGGAGTCGCTCGGCGCGATCGGCGTGGCCGCCCGCGAGGAGCTGGACAACCTCACCTTCGTGATCAACTGCAACCTCCAGCGGCTGGACGGCCCGGTCCGGGGCAACGGCAAGGTGATGCAGGAGCTGGAGGCGTTCTTCCGGGGCGCCGGCTGGAACGTCATCAAGGTGGTCTGGGGCCGGGAGTGGGACCCGCTGCTCGCCGCGGACACCGACGGCGCGCTGGTCAACCTGATGAACACCACCCCCGACGGCGACTACCAGACCTACAAGGCGGAGTCCGGGGCGTACGTCCGGGAGCACTTCTTCGGTCGTGACCAGCGGACCCGCAAGATGGTCGAGCACCTGTCCGACGACGAGATCTGGAACCTCAAGCGGGGCGGGCACGACTACCGCAAGCTCTACGCGGCCTACAAGGCGGCCACCGAGCACACCGGGCAGCCGACCGTCATCCTGGCCAAGACCATCAAGGGCTGGACGCTGGGCTCGCACTTCGAGGGCCGCAACGCCACGCACCAGATGAAGAAGCTGACGCTGGACGACCTCAAGCTGTTCCGCGACCGGCTCTTCCTGGACATCCCGGACAAGGTTCTGGAGGACAACCCCTACCTGCCGCCGTACTACACCCCGGGTGAGTCCTCGGACGAGCTGGCGTACCTGCGGGAGCGGCGCGAGCAGCTCGGCGGTTACCTGCCGTCCCGGCGGACCAGCCACAAGAAGCTGACGATCCCGGGGCCGGAGCGGTTCGCCGACGTCAAGCGCGGCTCGGGCAAGCAGAAGGTGGCCACCACGATGGCCTTCGTCCGCCTGCTCAAGGACATCATGAAGGACAAGGAGTTCGGCAAGCGCTGGGTGCCGATCATCCCGGACGAGGCGCGCACCTTCGGCCTGGACTCGATCTTCCCGACCGCGAAGATCTACTCGCCGCACGGCCAGCGGTACACCTCGGTCGACCGGGAGCTGTTCCTGTCGTACAAGGAGTCGACCACCGGGCAGATCCTGCACGAGGGGATCAACGAGGCCGGCTCGGTCGCCTCGTTCACCGCCGCCGGCACGGCGTACGCCACCCACGACGAACCGATGATCCCGATGTACATGTTCTACTCGATGTTCGGGTTCCAGCGCACCGGTGACGGCTTCTGGGCGGCGGCCGACCAGATGGCCCGGGGCTTCGTCCTCGGTGCCACCGCCGGTCGGACCACGCTCAACGGTGAGGGCCTGCAGCACGAGGACGGCCACTCGCTGCTGCTGGCCGCCACCAACCCGGCGGTGGTCGCCTACGACGCGGCGTTCGGGTTCGAGCTGGCGCACATCGTGGAGCGCGGCCTGCACCGGATGTACGGCGAGGACCAGGAGAACATCTTCTACTACCTCACCGTCTACAACGAGCCGATCCACCAGCCGGTCGAGCCGTCCGAGCTGGACGTCGAGGGGCTGCTCCGGGGCATCTACCGCTATGCGGCCGCCCCGCAGGTCGACGGGGACGCGCCGAAGGCGAACATCCTGGCCTCCGGCACCGGCATGCAGTGGGCGCTCAAGGCCCAGCAGCTACTCGCCCAGGACTGGGGGGTGGCCGCCGACGTCTGGTCGGTGACCTCCTGGACCGAGCTGCGCCGCGACGCGGTGATCTGCGAGGAGCACAACCTGCTCAACCCGGGCGCGGAGCAGCGGGTGCCGTACATCCAGGAGAAGCTGGCCGACGCCGACGGGCCGAAGGTCGCGGTCAGCGACTGGATGCGCGCGGTACCGGACCTGATCGCCCGTTGGGTACCGGGTGACTACACCTCGCTCGGCACCGACGGCTTCGGCATGTCGGACACCCGGCACGCGCTGCGCCGGCACTTCCATGTCGATGCCGAGTCGGTGGCGGTCGCGACGCTGCGACAGCTCGCCCTGCGCGGGACGGTGCCGGCCACCATCCCCGCCGAGGCGGCCAAGAAGTACGCCATCGACGACGTCAACGCCGCCCCGGTCGGCGAGACCGGCGGCGACAGCTGACCTGCACCACCCAGCGAGGCCCGGCGCCACCGCGCCGGGCCTCGCTGCGTCGCTGTCGGGCCACCTCACCCCGTTGCCAGATCCGCCCACAGGTCGCAGTGGTGCTCGGCGCCGAAGTCGGTGCGCTGGCCCCCGCTGCCGGGCGCCAGCGTGCGGACCTCGGCGGTGGCGCTGCGGAACCGGGGCCAGGGTGCGGCGCCGGGAGCGGCGGGCCTACCGGTCGCCGCGAAGGCAGCCCAGGAGTCGATCATGTCGGCGGCCAGCTGGCGGTGTCCGTCGCCCAGGCTGCGGTCCGCCATGTCGAACAGGTACGGCAGCTCGCTGCCGTGGTAGGCGCCGAGCGGTTCGGTGATCCAGGGCGCGGGTGGCGGGGCGTCGCGGTCGGTGAACTCGTAGCCGTACACCGGCGTGTGGCGGGCCAGGAGGCGGTCGCCGGCCAGGGTGGGGCAGGCCCAGATCCGGTCGGTGGCGACCGCCGCCCAGGCGGCGGTCGGCGAGTCGAAGTCGGTGACCGGATACCGGTCGGCGACCCGGCCCGCCGGTGCGCCGAAGGCCGCGTCCAGGAGCTGCCGGTATGCAAGGGCGTCGATCGGGGGGCTGAAGGCGAGGAAGCTGCGGTGCTCGTCGCGGGTGCTGCCGGACAACACCGGCACCCGGTGGAACGCTCCCCGCCGCAGGGCCTCGGCGGGCAGGAGGGGCAGCGTGGGCGTGCCGTAGGCCAGGGTGTCGAACATCGAGTTGACGGTGCCCTGGTCGCCGACGGTGGCGGTGAGCAGGGTCTGCGGCGTCATGCCGCGCAGGCAGGTCACCGGCGCCGTCCCGGGGGCGCACCGCTCGGGGCCGGGCCGGCCGGCGTCGAGCGCCGCGGCGGCCTCCTCGCCGGCCTGCTGCACCTGCGCCAGGGGTGACCAGGGGGAGCCCGCGGGAAGGCCGAACCCGAACAGCTTGTCGGGCCAGCTGGTCAGGCAGGAACCACTTTGGATGATCGCCCTGTCGAACAGTCCGGCGGACGAGGGCGAGGTGAGCTGGGAGCAGACACTCATCCCGCCTGCCGACTGCCCGGCGACGGTGACGTCGTGCGGGTCGCCGCCGAACGCCGCCGCGTTGCGGCGTACCCAGCGCAGGGCGGCCTGCTGGTCCTGGAGGCCGAACGTGCCGGAGCCGGCCAGCCCGGGTAGCCCGAGGTAGCCCAGCACCCCCAGCCGGTAGTTGACGGTGACGACCACGATCCCACCATCGGCGGCCAGCCGCCGGGGGTCGTAGTCGGCGCCGGCGCCACCGGTGAAGCTGCCGCCGTGCAGCCACACCAGCACCGGACGTGGCCGGGCCGGCCGGGTGGGCGTCGTCACGTTCACGAACAGGCAGTCCTCGTCACCCCACACCGCGCCGGGTTGAAACGGGTCCGGCTGGGGGCAGGAGCTGCCCGGCTCGGTGGCGTCCCGTACCCCGGCCCAGCCGGGGACCGGTTGGGGCGCCCGCCAGCGCAGCTCGCCGACCGGCGGCGCCGCGTAGGGGATGGCCTGATAGCTGCGTACCTGGTCGTCGACGGTGCCCCGCAGCCAGCCGGCACCGGTGCGGACCAGACCCGGGGTGGCCGCGGTGGCGGGGACGGCCGTGATCGTGCCGAGCAGCGCGGCCGTCATGGTCGCCACGACCACCGCCTGTCGTGCGCGTCGTCGCATGCACTTCCTCCTTCGGCGGGACGGTGTCGTCCTGGGGCGCGGCGGGGTCGGCGGTGCCGCCCCGGCGCAGGGTGTCGGGAGGCTCCCGACCCGGCGGCGACGTGCCGGGGCCTGGCGCCGGAGGGTGTGGAATCGTCTCCGGGCGCGGTCGCTGGTGGAATCGCCGATCCGTGCCGGCGGTTTCATGATACGACCGTATCAGAAAAGTGTCTCCGAACTGGACGGTGCCCATGCCCAAACGCGTCGACCACGACCAGCGACGCCGGCACATCGCCGGCGCGCTGTTGCGGATCGCCGAACAGCGCGGGCTGCAGCACGCCAGCATGCGTGAGGTCGCGGCGGCGGCCGAGGTGTCGGTACGACTGGTGCAGTACTACTTCCACACCAAGGACGAACTGCTCCTGGCCTCGCTCGGCTACCTCGCGGAGGAACTCGGGGCCCGGGTCGCCCGGCGGATCGCCGCGCTCGGATCGCCGCCCACCCCGCGCGACGTCGTGTCCGGCACCCTGACGGCGATCCTGCCGACCGATCCGGAGAGCGTCCGGCTGACCCGCACCTACGCCGCCTTCTACAGCCTGGTCCTCGCCGAACCGGACCTGACCAGGCACGGAGCACCCCACCCCGACCTGCTCGAACGCCTGCTCGCCCACCAACTCCGCGCCGCCCAGCAGGCCGGCGACGCGCACGCCGAACTGGACCCCGGGCTCACCGCCGCCGGCCTGCTCGCCCTGACCAACGGCCTCGGTTCCAGCGTCCTCGGCGGTCAACGCGACGCCGAGGCCGCCCTGCGCATCCTCACCTACCACCTCGACCGCCTGTTCGTCCCCTCGGCGGGCCACACCGCGCCGTAGGCGACCGCCGGCACGCCGACGACCAGCAGCCGTCCGAAGGAGCCCACGGCCGGCGACGACGGAGCACGAGGACGGCGGTGGCCGGCGTCCCTGGCAGGGAGGCCGGCCACCGCCGGGTGCGGGTGACGCGGGAAGGCGGCCGGTCAGCCGACGGCGGCCAGGTCGGTGAGGCGGGCCAGCGAGTCCTCCAGGTCGGCGCCGACCCGACGCAGCCCGAGGCGCAGTAGGGCGCCCTTGACCGGGCCGGCCGGCCAACGGACCACGATCAGCCGGACGATCGTGCCACCCTCCTCCTCGTCGGCGGTGAGCTGCACGTAGATCTCGGTGCGCGCCTCGGCCCGGGCACCGGCCCCCCTGGCGCGTTCCCGCCAGCCGATCAGGGTGGGTTCCTGGTAGGCGATCACCTCGGCCTCGTGCGCCGAGCCGCGCCCGGCCTGGACGAGTTGTCGGCGGCCGAAGCCCTCCCCCGAGAGGACCTCGGCGGCCCGGACCCCGGCCAGCCAGGCGGGCAGCTGCTCGGCCCGCTGGACGACTTCCCAGACCGCTTCCACCGGCGCCGTCACGTGCGCACTGCGTTCGACGAGGATCATTCTTTTCTTCCCCCACTGAGGACATCCGCGATATTCCGCACTCTATGCGCTAAATCGGACTTACTGGGACGTGTTTGGAAAAAGACACGCCGAGAGCCCTTGCGCCCGCATTGCTTCGCACCTATAGCGCTCGCGGACTTCGCGCCCTAGAGTGCGAGCACGTTTCGCGTTTTGGAGGGTGGATGACGACCGCACCGATCCCCGGTTTCCCCGCCGGCTTCCGTTGGGGGGTGTCCACCTCCGCGTACCAGATCGAGGGGGGCGCCGACGCCGACGGCCGGGGACCATCCATCTGGGACACCTTCGCCCACACGCCCGGCCGGATCATCGACGGGAGCACCGGCGACGTGGCCTGCGACCACTACCACCGGCACCGGGAGGACGTCGCGCTGCTGGCCGGGCTCGGGGTCTCGGCCTACCGGTTCTCGATCGCCTGGCCCCGGGTGCGACCCGGCGGGACCGGCCCGGTCAACGCCGCCGGCCTGGACTTCTACGACCGGCTCGTCGACGACCTGCTGGCCGCCGGCATCGACCCGGTCGCCACCCTGTTCCACTGGGACCTGCCGCAGCCCCTGGAGGACACCGGCGGCTGGCTCAACCGGGACACCGCCGGCCACTTCGCCGAGTACGCCGACCTGACCGCCGCCCGCCTCGGCGACCGGGTGAAGCTCTGGATCACCCTCAACGAGCCGTTCATCCACCTGAGCCTCGGCCACGGCACCGGGGAGCACGCCCCCGGCCGGACCCTGCTCTTCGACTCCTTCCCGGCCGCCCACCACCAACTGCTCGGGCACGGGCTGGCGGTCGCCGCGCTGCGCGCCCACAGCACCGCGCCGGTGGCCATCGCCAACAACTACTCGCCGGTGGTCCGGCACGGCGACACCGACGCCGACCACGCCGCCGCGGCGGCGTACGACGCCCTGCACAACCACCTGTTCACCGACCCGTTGCTGGGCCGGGGCTACCCGGACGGCTTCGACCCGGGCGTGGTCCGCGACGGCGACCTGGCGGTGATCGCCGCGCCGCTCGACGTGCTCGGGGTCAACTACTACAACCCCACCGGGGTACGCGCCCCCGAGGCCGGCTCGCCGCTGCCGTTCGAGCTGGTCCCGCTGGAGGGGTACCCGCGTACCGCGTTCGACTGGCCGGTGGTCCCGGACGGCCTGCGCGACCTGCTCGTCGGGCTGCGCGACCGGTACGGCGACGCGCTGCCGCCGATCCAGGTCACCGAGGGCGGCTGCGCCTACGACGACGTCCCGGACGCCGACGGCCGGGTGTCCGACCCGGACCGGATCGCCTACCTCGACGGGCACCTGCGCGCCGTCCGGGCGGCGATCGACGAGGGCGTCGACGTGACCGGGTACTTCGTCTGGTCGCTGCTGGACAACTGGGAGTGGGCGGAGGGCTTCACCAAGCGCTTCGGCCTGGTGCACGTCGACTTCGCCACCGGGACCCGCACGCCCAAGTCCTCGTACGCCTGGTACCGATCCCAGGTCGGCCGGGAGTGACCACCGTCGACCCCACGCCGGCCTCGCTGCCGGCGGCGCTCGCCGACCCGGTCGTGCCGGTGCGGCGGAGCTGGATCGCGTTGATCTTCGCGGCCAACCTCGGGGTATGGATGGCCTTCTTCACCCCCATCCAGGTGTTGCTGCCCCAGCAGGTGGAACGGATCGCCCCGGACCACAAGGAGGCGATGCTGGCCGTCGTCACCGGGCTGGGCGCGCTCGCCGCGGTGCTGGCCAACCCGCTCGCCGGGGCCCTGTCGGACCGCACCTGCCTGCGCATCGGCGGACGGGAGTTCGGCCGCCGGCACGTCTGGACCGCCGGCGGCGCGGTGCTCGGCGCGCTGGCGCTGCTGCTGCTGGCCCGGCAGCAGACCATCGCCGGGGTGGCGCTGGGCTGGGTCGCCGCCCAGGTCTGCTTCAACGCGATGCTGGCCAGCCTCACCGCCGCCATCCCCGACCGGGTGCCGGTCGTCCAGCGCGGCGGCGTCTCCGGCTGGGTGGGCATCCCGCAGGCGCTCGGCCTGGTGCTCGGCGCGGTGCTGGTCACCGCCCTGGTCAGCGGCACCGTGCCGGGCTACACGGCGATGGCGCTGGTGGTGGTGCTGCTGTCGCTGCCGTTCGCGCTGCTCACCCGCGACGACCCGCTGCCCCGGGCACACCGCCCGCCGCTGCGGCTGCGCACGCTGGTCGCCTCGATGTGGATCGACCCGCGCCGGCACCCCGACTTCGCCTGGGCCTGGATCACCCGGTTCCTGGTCCAGATCGGCAACGCCCTGGGCACCCTCTACCTGCTGTACTTCCTCACCGACGGGGTGCGCTACCCCGACCCCGAGGGTGGCCTGCTGGTGCTGATCCTGCTCTACACCGTCGGCATGATGCTCACCGCCGTGGTGGCCGGGGTGCTGTCCGACCGGTCCGGCCGGCGCAAGGTCTACGTGATCGTCTCCGGGGTGGTGATGGCGGTGGCCGCGGTGCTGCTGGCGGTCGCGCCGACCTGGTCGATGGCGCTGGTCGCCGCCGTGCTGCTCGGTGCCGGCTACGGCGTCTACCTCTCGGTCGACGCGGCGCTGATCACCGAGGTGCTGCCGCGCGCCACCGACCGGGCCAAGGACCTCGGCGTGATCAACATCGCCAACTCCGCGCCCCAGGTGCTCGGCCCGGCGCTCTCCGCCCCGATCGTGGTGCACCTCGGCGGCTACCCGACGCTCTACGCGGTGACCGCCGTGGTGACCCTGCTCGGCAGCGCCCTGGTCCTCAAGATCCGCGGGGTCCGCTGAGCACCGGTCCGGTGGCGGGCCGGGGCCGGCGGCACCGGGCCGGGCGCGTGGCAGCGGCGGGCCGGCCCGCTGCCGCCGCGCGCCCGGCACCGGCGTCCGGCCCCCTGGGGAAACCGGGTCGCGCCCGGCCGTAGGCTGGGCGGCGTGACGGTACGCGTGCGATTCGCCCCTTCCCCGACCGGTATGTTCCACGTCGGCGGTGCCCGCTCGGCGCTGCAGAACTGGATCTACGCCAAGCAGCAGGGCGGGGTGTTCGTGCTGCGCGTCGAGGACACCGACGCCGCCCGCAACCGGCCCGAGTGGACCGAGGGCATCCTCTCCGCGTTGGACTGGATCGGCATCGCCCGGGGCAGCTACGAGGGCCCCTACTTCCAGTCGGCGTACGCCGGTGAGCACCGGGCCGCCGCCCAGCGGCTGCACGACGCCGGCCGGGCCTACTACTGCGACTGCACCCGGGAGGCGGTGCAGGCCCGCACCGGCTCGCAGTACCAGGGCTACGACGGCTTCTGCCGGGACCGGGGGCTGACCCCGGGCGAGGGGCGGGCGCTGCGCTTCCGCACCCCCGACGAGGGTACGACCGTGGTGGTCGACCTGATCCGGGGCGAGCCGACCTTCGAGAACAAGCTGATCGAGGACTTCGTCATCGCCCGGGGCGACGGCTCGCCGGTGTTCCTGCTCGCCAACGTCGTGGACGACATGACGATGGGGATCACCCACGTGATCCGGGCCGAGGAGCACCTGCCCAACACCCCGAAGCAGCAGCTGCTCTGGGACGCCCTGGGCGTCAAGCCGCCGATCTGGGCCCACGTGCCGGTGGTGGTCAACGAGAAGCGGCAGAAGCTCTCCAAGCGGCGCGACAAGGTGGCCCTGGAGGCGTACCGGGACGAGGGTTATCTCGCCGCCGCGATGCGCAACTACCTGATGCTGCTCGGCTGGGCGCCGTCGGGCGACCGGGAGATCGTGCCCTGGTCGGTGATCGAGGAGGAGTTCCGGTTGGCCGAGGTCAACCCCTCCCCCGCCTTCTTCGACGAGAAGAAGCTGCGCGCGTTCAACGGCGGGTACATCCGGGCCCTGCCGGTCGACGAGTTCGTGGCCGCCTGCCAGCCCTGGCTGACCGGCACCGACACCATCGCGCCGCCGCCGTGGCAGCCGGCGGAGTTCGACGCCGACGCGTTCGCCGCGGTGGCCCCGCTGGCGCAGACCCGGCTCGCGGTGCTCAGCGAGATCGTGCCGAACGTCGACTTCCTCTTCCTCGCCGAGCCGCTGATCGACGAGGCGGCCTGGGCGAAGGCGATGAAGGCCGGGGCGGCCGAACTGCTCGACGCGGCGATCGCCGGGTACGCAGCTCTCGACTCCTGGGACGCGGAGTCGCTGAAGTCGACGCTGGAGGCGGTCGGCGCGGAACGCGGCCTGAAGCTGGGCAAGGCGCAGGCACCCGTCCGGGTGGCGGTCACCGGCCGCACCGTCGGGCTGCCGCTGTTCGAGTCGCTGGAGGTGCTCGGTCGGGAGCGCAGCCTGACCCGGCTGCGCGCCGCCCGGCTCCGGCTGGTCTAGGGGCACCACGCCTCGCGTCAGGGCCCGCCGGTCACCGGCGGGCCCCTCGCCGTACCCCGGTCAGGGGCGGGCGGAGCGGCGGCGCAGGACCAGGCCGGTGGCGAGCGCCGCGAGCAGCACCAGGCCGCCGACCGCCCAGAGCCAGCCCCGGCCGGTGTCCCCGGTGTCGGCGGCGGCGACCGGGGTGGCCGACGGGGAGGCGGGTGCCGGGCTGCTCGGCGGCGTCGTTGTCGGGGCGGTGCTGGCCGACGGGGTGGCCGACGGGGGCGCGGCGGCGGTGCCGGTGGTGAGGGTGAACCGCACCTCCCCCTTGATCGGATGCCCGTCACTGGAGGGCAGTTGGTAACCGACGATGTAGAGGCCGGCCGCACCGGGCGAGAACGGCACGCTGACCCGGCTGCCGGAGAAGGCCGGCGCGCCACCGGCTGCCGGGATGTTGTCCGGTCCGACCACTGTGATCTTCGTCCGGCCCGGATCCAGTTTGGCCAGAAAGCGCAGCTCGACCTTGGCCGGCGCGGTGGCCACCTTGGCCCCGTTGACCGGGTTGCTCCCGGTGAGCGAGTTGTGTGCGAACGCTGGCGTCGCCGGCAGCAACGCCACGCCGAGCGCCACGCCGACGAGCACTGGCACCGCCCGCGCCAACCGTGGGACCCTGCCCCCCATGAAGCCCTCCGCAAAGGTACGATCCGCCCGCTGATCACGCGGCTGCCCATTGGTCGTTCCAGGATCGCAGATAGTTCCACATATTGTTCCCAGAGCTGCATCCGCGCGATGTTCCAGGGAGTCTATGAGGTGGGCCGGCGACACCCGGTCGATCACCGATGTCGACCGACCCGCACGTGACCCGCAGCACAGCCATCCATCGAACGGGGCGAGGAGGCGGCGATGGTCGAAAGGGTGAGGCGACTACTCGCAGTGGTTGCCATGGTCGTGGCGGCGGCGGTACTCACCACCGCCCCGACCGCGCAGGCGGCCGGGGCGCACCGGGCGGCGCCGAAGACGCCGCCCGCCGGGGTGGACATCACCGGCGTCGGGCTGACGGAGCCGTTGCGACTACGCGCCGACACCGCCCCGACCCAGGTGGTCGCGGTCATCGACCAGGTCAGCTGGTTCGGTCGCACCGGTGAGGCCAAGGGGCCCAAGCCGGCCGACCTCGGTCCGAAGTACACCATCGTGGTGCTCGCCGGGGACGTGCCCAAGCAGACGTACGACCTCTACCCGCTGGCCAAGGGCGGTCCCCGGGCCTTCCGCCCGGCCAAGCAGCCCGACCTGCGTAAGACCACCGCCGGCTGGTTCCTGGGCCGGCTCACCATGTCCGAGACGCTGCGCGCCGCCGGGGTGCCGCTGGAGCGACGGCTCGACACGGTCACCGGCGGCGTCGGCGGCGGCGACCGGACCCTCCCGGAGGACGGCCTGAACCCGGGCCGCGACCTCGACGACGCGATCGCCGAACTCCAGCGGTTGCTGCTGCTCAACGTCGGCGTGATGCTGGTGATCACCGTCGGCCTGGCAGGCATCGCCCTGCTGGTGCGCCGCCGCACCCGCTGAGGTCACGTCGCCGGCAGGGCCACGCAGCGGACCTGGTCACGCCGGTGACCGCAGATGGCCGGGCCGGTGACCGCAGTCGGCCCGACCGGTGACCGCAGGTGCCGGCGGGGAGTCAGCGGGTCAGCACCAGCGGTGTGGCGGGCGCTGGAGGCGCTGGGGGCGCCGGCCGGGCCGCACCGGGCCGTGCCGGTGGGCACCGGCCCAACCCGCCAGGTCGCTGCGGCAGGCCCGGATCGGCGCGTCCGGTTGCCCGGTCGGGCCCGGTTCCCCGGCAGCCGGCCCCTCGGTGGTCTCGGCGCTGCGCTGGCGGGGCAGCGCCGACTCGTCGTCAGCCCGCTCCGCCGCCCGACAGACCTGCTCCGTCGCCACCCGGCGGTGCGGGCGTGCCGCCCCCGGCTGGTCGTGGTGGCCCGGCCGGCAGGGCTCACCCTGGGCGCAGCCGTGTTCGGCCTCCCCGTGCGCCATCCCGGTCTCCTCACACTCGCGTCGCGCGCCGGGACGACACCCCGGCGCGGCAGTGCCACCGTACTGGCCGGCACCGACGCGTCGTGCAGCGCGTACCCCGGTCTCAGGACTTCGGTCGACGCGGGAAGATCGTCTCCCAGACCGGGAACGCGACCAGCCAGATCAGCAGCCCGACGGTGAGGCTGCGGATCCAGTTCGACAGCTCCCGGGTGCGCTCGGCGTCGCCGACGACGACGATCGCGGTGGCGAGCAGGGCGCACGCGACGGCCCAGCCGAGCAGGGCCTTCCCCCACTCCCGCCACTCGTGCCGGGCCCGCGCCCAGCCGTACCGGGGTGGCTTCACCGGCGGCGGCCCGCCCGCGAAGCGGTGGGCGAACCGCTGGTCCGTCCACCGGATCAGGGAGTGCCCGAACGCCACCGAGAAGCCGAGATAGATGGCGGCCAGCCCGTGGGTGGCGTCCGCGACGGCCCCCCGGCGCAGGTCCACCGCCGCCGCGACCAGCAGTACCAGGTCGACCAGCGGGACGCAGACCAGCAGCGCCGCGCCCCACCGGGGTCGCCGCAGCGGGTACCGGGCGACCAGCCCGGCGACGAGCAGCACCCAGAACCCGATCTCGCAGCCGATGATGACGGCCAGCAGCATGCCCACCTCCCCGTTCGGTTCCAGCGTGCCGGGGCGGACCGACGCCCACCTCACCGGCGGGGACGAGTTGCGGGTCCATCGTTCGACGGACCGGTGGCCCGGCGTACCCCCTTTGACGGACGGCCGGGCGGACGGTCTCCTGCGCAGGTCGGAGGGGACCGGCCCCGGGGTGTGATGGGATCGGGACCATGCGGATGCCGGGCTGGGCCGGCTCCGGCCGGCCGGGACGCGACCTGGCCCTGGCCGGGGCGTCCCTCGTCGGCGGCCTGGCGGTCTGGGGCGTCGGCCTGCAACCCCAGTTCCCCTGGGCGCCGCAGGTGTCGAGGGCGTGGTTCCTGCTGCCGCTGCTGGCGGTGAGCGGGGCCGTCGGGCTGCGCCGGGTGGCGACCCGGACCGGTCTGGCGGTGGGCACCGTGGCGGTGCTGGCCGACGCCGCGCTCGGCGTCTCGGTGGGCAGCACCGTGATCTACACCCAGGTCCTGTACGACTCGTGCGTGTACGGCCCGCCCCGGTTGCGGCGCTGGCTGCTGCGGGTCACCGTCGGGCTGAGTATCGGCAGCACCGCCCTCGGCCTGCTGGCCTGGGGTTGGCGGGGTGCCGCCGTCGGGGTGCCGTTCGCGCTGCTCGGGGTGCTGCCGGTGGTCACCGGGGTCAGCGTGCGGCAGTACCGGGACCAGGCGGCGGCCGAACGGGCCCGTGCCGAGCAGACCGCCCGGCTGGTCGAGCTGGACCGGCGGCAGGCGGTGCTGGCCGAGCGGGCCCGGATGGCCCGGGAGCTGCACGACGTGGTGGCCAACCACCTCAGCGCGGTGGCCCTGCACGCCACCGCCGTGCTGTCCGCCCCCGGGCTGGACCGGCCCCGGGTCGACGCGGCGCTGCGGGTGATCCGGGAGAGCAGCGTGCAGGGACTGGCCGAGATGCGGCAGCTCATCGGGCTGCTGCGGGAGCCGACCGTCGATCCGGTGGAGGAGGCCACCCGGGTGCGCCTGGACGAGCTGGACCGGTTGCTGGCCCGGATGACCGGGGCCGGCCTGCGGGTCCGGGCGACGGTCGAGGGCCGGCCCCGACCACTGCCGGTCGGGGTCGACCTGGCGGCGTACCGGATCGTGCAGGAGTCGTTGACCAACGCGCTGCGCCACGGCGGGGGCACGGCGGAGCTGACCGTGGCGTACCGGCCGACGGAGGTGGTGGTGACGGTGGAGAACCCGGTCCCCGACGGTGGGGACGGTGCCGGCCCGACGGCGGGCGGGGCGGGGCTGCCGGGCGGTGGCGCGGGGCTGGTCGGGATGCGGGAGCGGGCCATCCTGCTCGACGGGGAGTTCACCGGCGGCCTGCGGGACGGGTGCTGGCGGGTGCGGGCGACGCTGCCCACCGGGACGTCGCCGTGACCGCCCCGGTGCGGGTGGTGCTGGCCGACGACCAGGACGCGGTGCGCGCCGGTCTGGTGCTGATCCTGGCCGGGGCGCCGGAGATCGAGGTGGTGGGTGAGGCGGCCGACGGCGCGGCGGCGGTCCGGCTCTGCCGGGAGCTGCGCCCCGACGTCGCGGTGCTGGACATCCGGATGCCCCGGCTGGACGGGGTGTCCGCGACCCGGGAGATCGTCGCCGCCGGCACCGCCGAGGTGCTGGTGCTGACCACCTTCGACCTCGACGAGTACGTCTTCGGCGCGCTGCGCGCCGGGGCAGCCGGCTTCCTGCTCAAGGACACCGACGCGGCCGGTCTGGTGGCGGCGGTGCGCACGGTGGCCCGGGGTGAGGGGGTGATCGCCCCGACCCTGACCCGGCGACTGATCACTGCCTTCGCGGCGACCGCGCCGGGCGTCGGCGGGGCGGACCGGGCCGCCGTGGCCGCGTTGACGCCCCGGGAACGCGACGTGCTGGCCTGTCTGGGCGTCGGCCTGTCCAACCAGGAGATCGCGGACCGGCTGGCGGTGGCGGAGAGCACCGCCAAGACCCATGTCAGCCGGATCCTGGCGAAGTTGGCGCTGCGCAGCCGGGTGCAGGCGGCGATCCTGGCCCAGGAGTTGGCCCTGCCCGTGCCACCGCCATGATCCCGGACCGACTGCCCCCCATCCGCTAACATCGATCATCATCTATTGACGGCCCGCCAGGGCGGTCGTAGGGTGCGGTGCAGAACCGTGGGCTTCCAGTCGACGCCTGTCGTCCGACGCCGTGACCGGCCGGAGGTCCGCCGATCGGAGGAATGGCCATGATCGCGTCCAGGCGGTCCGTTCTCACGGCGAGCGGCATCCTCGCCGCCACCACCATCGTCGCCCTCGGCATGACCACGGTCGCCGGTGGCACGCCCGCCACGGCCACCACGGTCGGCGGGTGCACCGCGACGGTCCGGGTCGACTCCCAATGGGGCAGCGGCGCCAGCGGCGGCCAGGTCGTCACCTTCACCGTCGCGAACACCTCGTCGTCGACCGCCAGCCGGTGGACGGTCACCTGGCCGCTCGCCGACGGCCAGCGGATCGTGTCGTCGTGGAACACCTCGATCGGCGCGGCCGGCGGCACCGCGACCGCGACCAACACGTCGTACAACGGGGTGCTGACGTCGGGCGCGTTGACCACCTTCGGTGTCCAGCTCGCCGGCCCCACCTCGGCGCCGACGCCGGGCTGCGCCAACGACGCCGCCCCACCGACCACCGCCAGCCCGCCGAGCGGGGCCGACGTCACGGTCCGGGAGGCCGACAACCAGCGCACCGTCACCCTGTTCGTCGGGCAGACGCTGGGCGTGGCCCTGGCAGCCGACTACCTGCCGGTCACGGCCACCGGGGGCGCACTCACCCCCGTCTCGACCAGCGGCGGCTACCCGACCGGGCAGCCCCTCCTGGCGACGTTGCGTGCCGTGACGCCGGGCACTGCCGAGCTGACCACCCGCACCGACCACGCCTGCCTGCACGCCACCCCGCCGTGCGCCCTGCCGACCGTGCTGTGGACGGTGCGCATCACGGTCGTCGATCTGCCGCCGACCGACGCCGGGCAGACCGTCGTCGTCACCGCACCCGACAACCAGCGCGACCTCAGGCTGCGCGTCGGTGACACGCTCGTGGTGAGCCTGGCCAGCAACTACCTGCCCCCGACGGTCACCCCCGCCGGGGTCGTCGTGCCGCACGACGTGACCGGCGGCTACCCGACCGGCCAGCCGCTCGTCGCCCGCTACGTGGCCGCCGCCCCCGGGCAGGTCGACGTCGCCACCATCACCGACAACCTCTGCCGGCACCAGCCGACCCCCTGCCCGTCCCCCCAGGTGCGCTGGGTGGTGCACGTCACCGTCACGACCTGACCGCACGCCGCCGACCTGCGCCCCAGCGCCTGCGGGACCGTCCCGTGCGGGCTGCCCCGGAGCCGGCGTCGAGTCCCTGCTCAGGGCATGTCACGCTGGAGCGGTGAGCGAGTCGGGCGGGATGGGACTGACGGCCACCCTGCGCCGGATCGAACGGGCGGCGGGGGCGCTGGCCACGGCCAGCGTCACCCGGATGGACGAGAGCCTGCCCTGGTTCCGCGAGCTGCCGGCCGACCAGCGCTCCTGGGTGATGCTGGTGGCGCAGGCCGGCGCCCGGTCCCTGGTCGAGTGGCTGGGCTCCGGCGGCGGCACCACGGACAGCACCCAGGAGGTGTCGGACGAGGTGTTCGCCACCGCGCCGCTGGCCCTGGCCCGGTCGATCAGCCTCCAGCAGACGGTGGCGCTGATCAAGGTGACCATCGACGTGGTCGAGGAGCAGGTGTCGCACCTGGCCGCACCCGGCGAGGAGCAGCAGCTACGGGAGGCGGTGCTGCGCTTCTCCCGGGAGATCGCCTTCGCCGCCGCCCGGGTCTACGCCCGCGCCGCCGAGTCCCGGGGCTCCTGGGACGCCCGGTTGCAGGCGCTGCTGGTCGACGCCCTGCTGCGCGGGGACTCCCCCGACGTGCTGGCCAGCCGGGCCGCCGCGCTGGGCTGGGCCGACGCGCCACCGGTCGCGGTGGCGGTGGGCCGGTCCCCCGGCGGGGAGGTGACCGCCGTGCTGCACACCGTCTACCGGCACGCCCGCCGGATCGGGGTGGAGGTGATCGGCGGCGTACACGGCGACCGGCTGGTGATCGTGCTCGGTGGCGCGGCCGACCCGATGGCCGCCACCGAGAAGCTGCTTCCCGCGTTCGGCGAGGGTCCGGTGGTGGTCGGTCCCGCCGTACCCAGTCTGGACGAGGCGACGGACTCGGCGCGGGCCGCGCTGGCCGGCTACCGGGCGGCGCCGGCCTGGCCGACCGCGCCCCGGCCGGTGCCGGCGGCCGACCTGCTGCCCGAGCGGGCCCTCGCCGGTGACGCCGAGGCCCGCCGCCGGCTGCGCCACGACGTGTACGCCACCCTGGTACGCGCCGGCGGCGAGCTGTTGGAGACGTTGGACGCCTTCTTCGCCGCCGGCGGGACGCTGGAGAGCGCGGCCCGGGCGCTCTTCGTCCACCCCAACACGGTGCGTTACCGGCTGCGCCGGATCGCCGAGGTGACCGGGTTCTCCCCCCTGACCCCCCGGGACGCCTTCGCCCTCCAGGTGGCGCTGACGGTGGGCCGGTTGGATCCGATCGTCCCGCCCGGGGCGCCGAGCCAGAAATGACCCCGGCTGGCCGCTGAGCAGCACCGAACGGCGACGATCATCGCCGATGTTTGTAGGAAACCTCCAAGAGTTCTAGTGCGGTTTGGTGTCTGCCCGCACAGCGGATACCCCGGGGTATCGGGAAGAGTCATAGACGTGCTCGCCGTCCTCTCTCCCGGCCAGGGTTCCCAGAAGCCCGGCTTCCTGACCCCCTGGCTCGCGCTGCGTGGCGCCGAGTCACGGCTGCGCTGGTGGTCGGTGCCGGCCGGGGTCGACCTGGTGCGGCTCGGCACCGAGGCGGACGCCGACGAGATCCGGGACACCGCCCGCACCCAGCCGCTGCTGGTGGCCTCCGCGCTACTGGCGGCCGAGCACCTGCCCCTGCACGACGTGAACCTGGTCGCCGGGCACAGCGTCGGCGAGCTGGCCGCCGCCGCACTGGCCGGGGTGTTCTCCGCCGAGACGGCGATCACCCTGGCCGGGGTACGCGGCCGGGAGATGGCCGCCGCCTGCGCGCTGGCACCGACCGGGATGGCCGCCGTGCTCGGTGGCGACCCGGACGAGGTGCTCGCCGCTCTCGCCACCCACGGCCTGCACCCGGCCAACCGCAACGGTGGCGGCCAGGTGGTCGCCGCCGGCACGCTCGACGCCCTGGACAAGCTCGCCGCCGAGCCCCCGACGAAGACCCGGATCATCCGGCTCAAGGTCGCCGGGGCGTTCCACACCCCGCACATGGCCCCCGCCGAAGCGGCGCTGGCCGCCGTCGCCGCCGGGATCACCCCGTCGGACCCGGCCCGCATCCTGCTCTCCGACCTCGACGGGGCTCCCGTCCCGCACGGCCGGGAACTGGTCCACCGGCTGGTCCGGCAGGTCACCGCGCCGGTGCGCTGGGACCTGTGCATGCGTACGCTGGCCGACCTGGGGGTCACCGGCGTACTCGAACTCCCCCCGGCCGGCACCCTCGCCGGGCTGGTCAAGCGGGAGCTCAAGGCCACCGGCGCACCGGAGATCGTCACCCTGAACACCCCCGCCGACCTGCCCGCCGCCCGGGACCTGATCGCCCGGCACAGCGGCCCGCCCGGTCGCCGGCCGACGTCCCGCTCCCGGGTGGTCGTCGCCCCCGCCGTGGGCACCTTCGCCCCGGCGGAGGGCCTCACCGAGGGCACCGAGCTGAGCACCGGTCAGGTGCTCGGGCAGGTCGCCACCCGGCAGGGGCTGGTCGAGGTGACCGCCCACGACAGCGGCCCGCTCACCGAGTGGCTCGCCCACCAGGACGACCCGGTCGCGCCGGGCCGACCCATCGCCCGCATCGGAGGCCAGGCATGAGCGGCAGTCGGATCGTCGCCCTCGGGCACTACCAACCCTCCCGGGTGGTGACCAACAACGACATCGCCCAGTTCGTCGACACCAACGACGAGTGGATCAGGGACCGGGTCGGCATCGTCAGCCGGCGGATCGCCGACGGCGAGACGGTGGCCGACATGGCCGCCGCCGCCGCCGACAAGGCGCTGGCCAACTCGGGCCTCACCGCCGCCGACATCGACCTGGTGGTCGTCGCCACCTGTACGTCGATCGACCGCAGCCCCAACGTGGCCTGCCGGGTCGCCGCCAAGCTGGGCATCACCGCCCCCGGCGCGTTCGACCTCAACACCGCCTGCTCCGGCTTCGCCTACGCGCTGGGCACCGTCGACCACGCCATCCGGGCCGGCGCGTCCCGCAACGCCCTCGTCATCGGCGCCGAGAAGCTCTCCGACGTCACCGACTGGACGGACCGCTCCACCTGCATCATCTTCGCCGACGGCGCCGGCGCGGCGGTGGTCACCGCCACCACCGGCGACGAGCCGGCCGGAATCGGGCCGGTGGTGTGGGGCTCCGCGCCGGACAAGAGCGACGCGGTACGCATCGAGGGCTGGCGGCCGTACATCGCCCAGGAGGGGCAGTCGGTGTTCCGCTGGGCCACCACCGCGCTGGCCCCGCTGGCCCTCCAGGCGTGCGAGAAGGCCGGCGTCGACCCGTCCGAACTGGCCGCGTTCGTGCCGCACCAGGCCAACTCGCGGATCATCGACGGCATCGCCAAGCGGCTGAACATCCCGCAGGCGATCATCGCCAAGGACATCGTCGAGTCCGGCAACACCTCGGCGGCGAGCGTGCCGCTGGCCCTGTCCAAGCTGGTCGAGCGGCGGGAGGTGCCCTCGGGCGCCCCGGTGCTGCTGTTCGGCTTCGGCGGCGGCCTGACCTACGCCGGTCAGGTCATCCGCTGCCCCTGAAGACCCGCCGCGGTCGGCGACCGCGGCGCACCGCCATCCGGCGGAGAACAAACCCCGATGAGAGGAACCCACCGCAATGACCCGTGACGAGATCACCTCCGGCCTCGCCGAGATCCTCGAAGAGGTCGCCGGGGTGAACCCGGACGACGTGGCCGAGGGGAAGTCCTTCACCGACGACCTCGACGTCGACTCGCTCTCCATGGTGGAGGTCGTGGTCGCCGCCGAGGAGAAGTTCGGCGTCAAGATCCCGGACAACGAGGTGCAGAACCTGAAGACCGTCGGGGACGCCGTCAGCTTCATCGAGGCGCAGTCCTGATATGAGTCGCGTCGACGTCGTCGTCACCGGGCTCGGCGCGACCACCCCGCTGGGCGGGGACGTCGCGTCGACCTGGGACGCCATGCTCGCCGGCCGCTCCGGGGTGAGTCCGCTCACCCAGGAGTGGGCCGGCCAGCTCCCGGTCCGGATCGCCGCCCAGCTCGCGGTGGAGCCGACCGAGGTGCTGGACCGGGTGAAGCTGCGCCGGCTGGACCGCTCGGAGGCGATCGCGCTCATCGCGGCGCAGCAGGCCTGGGCGGACTCCGGGCTCGCCGACTCCGGGCTGGACCCGGAGCGGTTGGGCGCCAGCGTGGGCTCGGGCATCGGCGGTGCCCTGACCCTGCTCGCGCAGGACGACATCCTGGAGGCGTCCGGCCCGCGCCGGGTCTCCCCGCACACCATCCCGATGCTGATGCCGAACGGTCCCGCCGCCTGGGTGGGGCTGGAGCTGGGCGCGCAGGCCGGGGTGCACTCGGTGGCGAGCGCCTGTGCGACCGGCGCGGAGGCGATCGCGCTCGGCCTGGACATGATCCGCTCCGGCCGGGCCGACGTGGTGGTGGCCGGCGGCACCGAGGCGGTCATCCACCCGCTGCCGATCGCCGGGTTCAGCTCCATGCGGGCCATGTCGACCCGCAACGACGAGCCGGAGCTGGCCTCCCGCCCGTGGGACAAGAGCCGGGACGGCTTCGTCCTCGGCGAGGGTGCCGGGATCGTGGTGCTGGAGCGGGCCGACCACGCCGCCGCCCGGGGCGCGCACATCTACGCCCGGCTCGCCGGTGCGGGCATCACCTCCGACGGGTACGACATCGTCCAGCCGCACCCCGAGGGGGCCGGCGCGATCCGGGCCATCGCCAAGGCGATCGCCGACGCCGACGTGGCGAAGGCCGACATCGTGCACGTCAACGCGCACGCCACCTCGACCCCGGTGGGCGACCTGGCCGAGATCAAGGCGCTGCACCGGGCGCTCGGTGACCATCCGGTGCTGACCGCCACCAAGTCGATGACCGGGCACCTGCTCGGCGCGGCCGGCGCGTTGGAGTCGATCGCCACCATCCTGACCATCCGCGATGGTGTCATCCCGCCGACGATCAACCTGGACGACCCGGACGACGGCCTCGACATGGACGTCGCCGCGAACAAGGTCCGCCACCTGGACGTGCCGGCGGCGCTGAACAACTCGTTCGGCTTCGGCGGCCACAACGTCGCCCTGGTCTTCACCCGCCCCTGACCTCGGTCCCCGTCGCGGCGCGTGTCGCGCCGCGACGGGCCGGCGAGCCGCGACGCGGTCGGCCGTTCCCGGGCCGGGCGCGGCGGCGGGGCAGCACGGCGGGATCTCCGTTCGCTAGCATCCACCGGCCGTCACACCGGCGGCGAGATGTGAACGGGGACCCCAGACCGATGATCCGACGTACGGCCGCGCTGGCCGCACTCACCCTCACCCTGACCGCCGGCTGCGCCCGGGCCAGCACGGAGGACCAGAAGGCCTCGCCCGCGCCGTCGGCCAGCCCGACCGCCTCGCCGGTCGTCGCCGGCCCACCCTGGTACGACGACGTCGCCCCGGCCACCGCCGCCACCACGGTCGGCCCCGAGGGCAGCGCCTGCACGCTGTCGATGACGTTCTCGGTGCCGGCGAAATGGAAGGCCAAGGCGGTGAAGGGTGGGGCCGAGTTCACCCTCGGCCCGGCCGTGCCGCTCTGCGAGATCGACGCGAAGCCCGCCGGGAACATCGGTTTCCTGCGGGTCTGGCAGATCACCGGGGCCACGCCGCTGAACCCGCAGGACACGGTGGACAAGTACCTCGCCGCGTTCGACACTCCGAAGGAGCAGCAGTACCGGCGGACGAAGGCCGGCCCGCTGGACGCCTTCGAGGCCACCTGGACCGAGGACGGCGAACGCAAGCGGGCGATCCTGGTGTCCACCCTGTACGGCAAGCTGATGATCACCCTCGGCGGCCTGGACACCGAGGAGTTCGAGGCGATGCTGCCGGCGTACCAGTTGGTCAAGTCGAGCGCCAACCTGCCGAAGTGAACACCGGGGCGTCCGGCCCGCCCCCTTCGCGGGCCGGACGCCCCGGCCGACCGGTCCGCCCCTCGCGGCCGGACGCACAGCTGGCCGGTCAGCGGGTCGCCGGCACCGCTTCCCGGGCCAGGGTGACCGCGCCGAGCAACGCCGCGTCGTCGGCGAACCGGGACAGCACCACGTCGGGGCGGTGCGGCAGCACCTCGGCCAACCGGTCGACGAGCAGCCCCCGGATCAGGGTGCTGCCGGCGACCCCGCCGACCAGCACCACCCGCTGCGGATCGAGCAGCAGGCAGCAGGTGACCAGGTGCCGGGCCAGCTCGTCGACCCGGGCGGTGAGCGCGTCCCGGGCCGCGCCGGGCAACTCGGCGGCGGCGGCCAGCCCGGCCGCCTGCCCGGCCACCCCCAGTTCGTCGGCCAACCGGTCCAGCGCCCGGCCGGAGAAGTCCAGCTCCAGCATGGTGCCGGGCCACGGGCCACCGGCCACCGCATACCCGATCTCGCCGGCCGCGCCCCGGTGACCGGCGAGCACCGCGCCGCCCACGGTGACGGCCGCCGCCACACCGGTGCCGATCCCCACCACCAGGCCGGGGTCGGCGTCGCGCAGGGCACCGAGCCGCAGCTCGGCCAGGGCGGCGGCGTTCAGGTCGTTGTCCACCGCCACCCGGGACACCCCGAGGGCGTCGGAGACGGCGTCGGCCAGTCGCAGCCGTTCCCAGCCGGGCACGTTGGGGGCCAGGTCGATGCCGTCGGGGCGCACCACCCCCGGTGAAGCCACGCCGGCCGCCACGAGCGGCCCGCCGACCTCGGCGACCAGCGCGGCGGCCAACTCCAGGGCCCGGTCCAACGCCTGCGGGGCACCCCGCTCGGCGTGCGTGGCGATCCGCTTGTGGGCCAGCAGCCGACCGGTGCCGTCGGCCACCCCGACCGCCATCTTGGTCCCGCCGAAGTCGATGCCGAGCAGCAGTTCGGCGGTGCGGGTCCCGGCGTCGGCCCGGCCGGCCAGCCGCACGGTCACCTGGTCCACCGTCGCCGCCGCACCCGGTTCGCCGGTCGCGTCCGCGACGGTGTCCCCGGTCGGGCAGGCGGACGGACTTCGGATCGCCCACTCGACGCGCTCATCGGCCGGCCACCTCGGCGGCGACCGTGTCCAGCGCCTCGTCGGCGCGGGCCAGCCGGTCGCGGATCGCGGCGAGGCGGTCGGCGACACCGGTGAACGCGACCCGCAGGGTGCCGACCTGGGCGCGGACGGCGGCGGCTCCCGGCCCGTCCACCTGCACCCGGTCCAGCACCAGGTCGGGGCGGACGGCGGCGGCGATCAGGTCGGCGACGGCATCGTCGGTCAGCCGGTCGGTGAGCCCCTCGGCGGCGGCCCGGACCCCGTCGGCGGTCCAACTGTCCGGCGCACCGGCCCGGACCAGCCGCCCGACGACCGAGTGGGCGGCCCGGAACGGCACCCCGTGCCGGGTCAACGCGTCGGCCGCCGCGGTGGTGGTGGCCCCGGACGCGACGATCTCCTCGCGGCTGGGCGGGTTCAACGGCTCCAACTCGGCGAGGAAGCCGCCGACCAGGGCGAAGAACCGGTCCGCCCGGTCGTTGCTGTCCCAGAGCCGGACCTGCACGTCGGTGGTGGCGTTGTTGGAGTCCTCCCACCAGGCCGCCCCGACGTTGTTGAGCACCGACGCGGCGTCGGCGGCGCTCGCACCGGCCATCGACACCAGGTGCTCCAGCACGACCGGGTTGCGCTTCTGCGGCATGATGCTGCTGCCCTGGGTGAAGTCGCCGGGGGTGGCCACCCACTGCCAGGTCAGCCAGTCCATCAGGGTGCGGGCCAACCGGGCGCCGGTGGCCAGGGCCTGGGCGTTGAGGGTGCCCACCCGGACCAGGTGATCGGCCCCGGCGACCGCCTCGTACGAGTTGGTGACCAGGCCGTCGAAGCCGAGCAGTTCGGCCACCCGGGCCGGGGCGATGGCCAGGTCGGTGCCGGCGAACGCGCAGGAGCCCAACGGCGAGACGTTGAGCTGGTCGATCAGGTCGGCGTACGCGGCAGCCTCACCGGCCAGCGCCTCGGCGTAACCGGCCAGGGCGTGCCCGATGGTGGTGGGCTGGGCCGGCCGGCGGTGGGTGTAGCCGGTGATCACCACGTCGGCGTACCGGTCGGCGGCGTCCAGCGCGGTCCGGCCGGTGGTCAGCACCCGGTCCAGCACATCGAGCAGTTGGCCGCGCAGGAGCATCCGGAACACCCCGGCGTCCAGGTCGTTGCGGCTGCGGGCCATCTGCACGTCCAGTTCGGACGGGGGCACGCCGCACGCCTCGGCGAGCTTCTTCTCGAGCAGGTAGTAGGTGTCCTCGAAGCTGCCGTCGAACGCCGGGGCGGGGGTGGTGTCGGCGCGCAGGGCGGCCAGCCCGCGCAGCAGCCGGGCACCCCGCTCGGCGGGGACGAGCCCCTGCTCGGTCAGCATCACCACGTGTGCCTGGCTGGCGCGCACCATCGCCGGGTAGAGCTGGCCGACGTGGTGGTCGTAGGTCGGGGCCAGGTGGTGCCGCTGGTAGGTGGTCAGCTCGCTCATGGCGGTTCCTTACTTCCTTCCGGGCCGGGACGCGGCGCGTGGGCCGGGTCCCGGGTTCTCGGCTGGTCGGTCGGTCAGGCCCAGCAGCCGTTCGGCGTTGCCGGCGAAGATCGCGCGGAGGTGGTCGTCGGGCATCCCCAGCTCGCGGCAGACCCGCAGCTGGTCGTCGAGGTAGCGGGTGACGTAGCCGCGCGGGAACCACGACGAGTCGCTGCCGTACACGATGCGCTGCGGGCCGATCGTCTCGTAGCAACGGCGGAACAGGTCCTCCAGCGTCAGCTTGTACGGCATCCAGCGCACCCACTGGTTGGAGCCGGAGGTGTCGACGTGGATGTTGGGGCAGCCCCAGGCGGCGAAGAGCAGATCCTGCACGTGCTGGACGCCGAAGTGCGGCACCACCACGTGCAGCTCGGGGAAGCGGCGGGCCATCCGGGCCAGCTCGTCGGGGTTGCCGTACCGGCCGAAGGAGAGGCCACCGGCGCTGCCGTAGTGGCCGATGTGGATCAGCACCGGCACGCCGAGGCGCTGGGCGGTGGACCAGAGCGGGTCCAGGTCGGTGTGGTCCAGCGGGCCGCGCAGCAGCGGGGCGAACAGCTTCAACCCGCGCAGGCCCCGTTCGGTCACCGCGCGTTCCAGCTCGTCGGCGGCCCCCGGCGAGTACGGGTCGTGGTGGGCGAAGCCGAGCAGCAGGTCCGGGTGGCGGTCGACCACGTCGGCGACGGTGTCGTTGCCGCCGCCGGTGACGAAGACGGCCCGCCGCACCTGCACCGCGCGCAGCTCCTCGGCCCACCGGTCGGCCTCGTCCTGCCAGCGCGGGGCGGGCGGCTCGGGGTCGGGGAAGCTCCACGCCTGCCGCCACGCCCGCGCGTACGGGGCGGAGCCAGCGGCCCGGACGGCCCGTTCGTGCTCCCCGCCCGGGTGCATCCCGGCGGCGTCCTCACAGGCGTGGATCGTCTCGTCGGTGCCGATCCGGAAGTGCAGGTGGAAGTCGACGATGTCGAGTCCCCGGTCCACGCTCATCGCACTCCCCCGGTCGATCCGTCCGCCGCCGCGGCACCGCTCGGCGCCGGGCCGTCCGCCGTCGGGGCCGGGCGGTCCGTGGTCGGGGCCGGGCCGTCGGCCGTCGCGCCCGGGAGCGGGTCGGTGGTGGGTGGGGCCGGCGGTGGGGCGGCCACCCAGGCGGCGACGATCTCCCGCAGCCGCGCGCCGGCCGTGGCGCGGACCTGACGGCCGGCCGCCTCGGAGGCCAGCGAGATGTGCCCGGACCAGCCCTGCCAGGGGTCGGGACGGGACTCGACCAGCACGTACGGGTGGCCGACCGGCAGCTTCGGCTTCGGCGGCAGGTCGGCCACGGCGTCGAGGCGGACCGCGCCGGGATCGAACCCGAGCACCCCGGAGGTCTCGTACGCGCCGCCGTGCCCACGGGCGGTCAGCGGCCCGTACAGGTCGGTGGTCTCCGCCGGGGTGACCAGTTGGAACCAGTTGACCAGCAGCAGGCTGGCGGTGCGCCGGCCGGAGACCCATTCCATCGCGGCCCGCACGGTGGACATGTTGGCGTCGTGGCCGTTGACGATCAGCAGCCGGGGGAAGCCGGCGGCGACGATCCCCTCGATCACGTCGGCGAGGTAGCCGACGGCGATCTCCGGCCGGATCGACACCGTCCCCGGCCAGGGTCGGGTCTGCCCCGGGCAGGCCGCGTACGGCACCGCCGGGAAGAGCACCCCGCGCGGCCCGGGGAAGCCGGTGGCCGCATCCCCGGAGGAGCCGCCGGCCGACGCGGCAGCGCCACCGGCCCCGGCGGTCGGATCGGATGTGCCACCGGCCCCGGCGGTCGGGCCGGACCCGCCGCCGGCCTCGGCGGCGAAGCCTTCGGCGAGGATCAGGTCGGTGCCCAGCGGCAGGTGCGGACCGTGCCACTCGACGGCGCCGACGGGCAGCACCGCGTAGTCCGCCGCCGCCGCGACGGCGGCCAGCTCACCGCCGGGGATCCGGGTGGCGGGCAGCAGCCCACCGCCGGCCGGCCAGGTCACGCCGTCCACTTCACTGCCTCCCGGGCGGCCCGGCCGCCGTTCTGCAAGCGGCCGGAGAACACCATCACGATGAAGATCAACACCACCTGGAGCATGCCGTACGCGGCGGCGGTGCCGACCTCGAACGAGTACATCCGGTTGTTGATCTCGACCGAGATGGGTGCCGTCTCCGAGGTGTAGATCAGCACCGAGGCGACGAACTCGCCGACCCCGTTGACGAAGGCGAGCAGCGCGCCGGCCAGCACACCGGGCAGCATCAGCCGCAGGGTGACCGTGCCGAACGCCCGCCACCAGGGGGCCCCGAGGTTGCGGGCGGCCTCCTCCAGCGACGGGTCCAGCTGGGCCAGCGTCGCCGAGCTGGACCGGAACACCAGCGGCAGGAACCGCACGAAGTACGCCAGCGGCATGATCCAGAAGGTGCCGATCAGCACCTGGCCGAAGCTGAACGCGTTGCCGGTGCTGAACGCCGAGATCAGGTTGATCGCCACCACCGTGCCGGGCAGCGCCCAGGCCAGCATGACCGCCACGTCGAGCAGCCCGCGCCCCCGGAAGTCGAGCCGGCGCACCGCGTACGCGATCAGCACGCCGACCACCACGCAGCCCACCGTGGCGAGCACGCTCATCCGCAACGAGTTGAGGATCGGCCGGTACGCGCCCGGGTCGGAGAAGATCGTGACGAAGTTCTGCATGGTGTACTCCGACGGGATCACCTCGGTGGTCCACGAACCGTCCCGGGAGAAGGCGACCAGCGCGATGGTCGCCACCGGGGCGAGCAGCACCAGGGTGGCCAGCACCGAGGCGGTCAGCGCCAGCCACTTGCCCAACGGGTTGGTGATCTCGCGGCGGTGCGAGGCGACGCCCTTGGACTGGGAGCGGTAACTGCGCCGCCCCTCGTACCAGCGCATGCCGAGCAGGAACAGCACCGAGGCCACCGCGAGCACCGAGGCGTAGGTGGAGGCCATCGGCAGGTCGCCGTTGGTGCGGTTGATGTAGATCTGCATGGTCATCGTCCGGTCCACCCCGAACAGCAACGGCGCGGTGTACGACGCCAGCGACGTCATGAAGACCAGCAGCGACGCGGAGACCAGGGCCGGGGTGAGCATCGGCAGCAGCACGGTGCGCCAGACCCGGACCCGGCTGGCACCCAGGTTGTAGGCCGCCTCCTCCACCGACGGGTCCATCCCGGTCAGCGCGGCGGACGCGGCGAGGTAGAAGAACGGGTACATGGTGAAGGTGTGCACCACCAGCACCCCGCCGATGCCGGTGAACGGGAGCACCGGGTTCTCGGTGCCGAGCAGGTGTTGCAGGCCGCGCGGCAGGATGCCGGTCTCGCTGTAGAGCAGCTGGAACGAGATCGCCCCGATCAGCGGCGGCAGCGCCGCCGGCACCAGGATGATCGCCTCGATCAGCCGCCGGCCGGGGAAGGAGAAGCGCTTGAGCAGGAAGGCCATCGCCACCCCGACGATCCCGCAGAGCAGCACGCTGGCCGCCGAGATCATCAGTGAGGTGAGCAGCGCCGACCGGGCCACCCCGGTGCCGGTGACGAACTCGGAGTAGTTGGCCACCCCGTCCACCCCGACGCTCTCGGCGAAGGTGGCGAACATCGGCTGCACCACGTAGCCGAAGAGGATCAGCACCAGCGGGAAGACCAGCAGGTACGGGAACCAGGGCGAGTTGGCGTTGAGGCCGCGCCGGGGCCGGCCGGCCTTCGGCGGGGCGGGGTCCGTGGTGACCGGCGGCACGGTGGCCGGGCTCGGCGTGGCGGGAATGGTACTCATGGGCGCACCACCCACATCCGTTCCCGGTTCAGCCGCAGCCCGACCTGGTCACCGACGGCGGTCCCGGCCGGGACGTCGATCGCGGCGACCTGCACCGGCTCGCCGGCCACCTCGACCACGAGGTTGGTGGCCATGCCGGTGAACTCCACCTCGGTCACCCGGCCGGTGAGCGCGCCGGCCTCGGTGGGCGAGGTGAGCCCGAGGTGCTCGGGGCGTACCGAGACCAGGGCGGTGTCCCCGGCGCGCAGGCCGTGGTCGGCGGGGGCGGTGACGGCGGTCTCGCTGCCGTCGGGCAGCCCCACGGTGACCGTCTCGGCGGCGGCGGTGACCACCGGCAGGTCGAGCACGTTGCTGCGGCCGATGAACCGGGCCACGAAGGCGGTCGCCGGCCGGTGGTAGATCTCCTGCGGGGCGCCGATCTGCCGGACCCGACCGGATTCCATCACGGCGATCCGGTCGGACATCGCCATCGCCTCGGCCTGGTCGTGGGTGACGTAGATGGCGGTGGTGCCGGCCTCCTGCTGGATGCGCCGGATCTCCACCCGGGTCTCCTCGCGCAGCTTGGCGTCGAGGTTGGACAGCGGCTCGTCCAGCAGCAGGGTACGCGGCCGGATGACCAGCGCGCGGGCCAGCGCCACCCGCTGCTGCTGGCCACCGGAGAGCTGGTCGATCCGGCGGTCGCCGTAGCCGGCGAGGTGGACCTGGCCGAGCGCCTCGTCGATCCGCCGGGCGGACTCGGCCCGCCCCACCTTGCGGATCTTCAGCCCGTACGCGACGTTCTGCGCGACGGACATGTGCGGGAAGAGGGCGTAGTTCTGGAACACCATCCCGGTGTCGCGCTTGTTCGGCGGCCGGTGGGTGACGTCCTCGGTGCCGAACCGGATCCGCCCCGAGGTGGGGAAGTAGAACCCGGCCACCATCCGCAGGGTGGTGGTCTTGCCGCAGCCGCTCGGACCGAGCAGGGTGAAGAACTCCCCGGCGGCGATGCTGATGTCGACGTCGTCGACGGCAGCGGTGTCGCCGGCACGCGCGAAGCGCTTGCTCACCGACTCCAGCGTGACATCGATCATGATGTCCTCTCCTTCATGCGGTACCGGCCTGGCCGGGCGGGCGGGGGTGCGGGGACCGGGCCGGTGGGCACGGGGTACGGATCACGGGGGGACGCCGTCGGGCCGTCGCCGCAGCGATGGGAGCGAGTTCCGGTCGGGCCGTCGCGGCGAGGGCGGGCGGTGCCGGGGGCGGGACGTGCCCCCGGCACCCGTGCGGTCAGCCCTTGTTCTTGATCTGGCTGTTCCAGTTGTTGATCCACTCGGTCTCGTTCTTGCCGATGATGTCCCAGTTGACGTCGAGCGGCTTGAGGTTGAGCTGGGCCAGCCACTCCGGCTGCTGGGCGATCTCCACGGCCGGGATCTGGAAGTAGTCCTTGGCCAGGTCGGCGCGGAGCGTGTCGTCGAAGAGGAACTCGATGAACTTCTGCGCGCCGGCGCTGTTGCCGCCCTTGACCGCGGCCAGCCCGTCGACCAGCACCGGGGCGCCGGAGGCCGGCATCACGTAGCCGAACGGCATGTTGGACTGGTTGGCCTGGAGCAGGATGTCCTGGAGGTTCCAGGCGCTGAGGGTGCCCTGCTGGCGGGAGAGCTTGAGATAGAGGTCGGCCGGGTTGGCCGCGTACGCGCCGGTGTTGGCGTCCAGCTTCTTGAGCCAGTCGTAACCCGGCTGCGGGTTGCTGCCGTCCGGCGACTGCCGCATGATCATCGCGGCGTAGATCGACCGCATGGTGCCCGAGGCGGCCACGTCCCGGATGATGATCTTGTCTTTCCACTCCGGCTTCAGCAGGTCGTCCCAGTCCTTCGGGGCCTGCTCCGCGGTCAGCGCCTTGTTGTTGTACATGATGACCTCGGGCAGCAGGATCTCACCGAACCAGCGCCCCTCGGCGTCCTTGTACTTGGCGTCCATCTTGCCGGCGAACGCGGGCTGCCAGGCGGTCAGCAGGTCCTCGCCGGCACCGGCGGACAGCCCCTGCTGGGTGCCGCCCCACCAGACGTCGGCCTGCGGGTTGGCCTTCTCGGCCCGGACCCGCTCCAGGATCTCCTGGGCGCCCAGGTTGAGGATCTCCACCTTCCCCTTGTACTCGGGGTACTTGGCGGTGAACTTGTCCACGACGAAGGTGGAGACCTTCTTGTCGCGGGCGGTGTAGATCGTCAGCTTCTCCGTCTCACCCGCAGCCGTGTCGTCCGAGCCGCCGCCGCAGGCGGTGCCGGCGGCGAGGACGGTGGCGAGCGCTCCGGCGAGTAGAAGTCGACGTCTCATGGGGTACCTCCGAGGTGTTGGGGAGAGGAGCTCAGCGGTGCGGTCAGGTCAGGGGGCCGGCAACAGGGTGGGCAGTCCGGCGGCGGCGGCGGAGAGGGCGTAGCTGACCGCGCCGTGCAGCACGGCCCGGTCGCCGAGCACGGCCCGGCGTACCTCGGTGGTGCTGGGTACGGCGGCGGTGACCAGGCCCTGGAGCCGGTCGACGGCGGCGTCGTCGAGGTCGGCGGCGGCGCCGCTGAGCAGCACCCGGCCGGGGTCGATGACGCAGACGCAGGAGACGATCAGCCGGGACCAGGCGTGCAGCACCTCGTCGAGGTAGCCGGCGGCGCGCGGGTCGGTGGCGGCCAGGGCGACCAGCGCGCGGACCGGCGAGTCGGGGCGACGGCCCGGGGCCAGCGCGACCACCCGCTCGGCGATCGCGTTCTCCGACCAGCGGGCCTCGAACGGGCCGATCCCGTCGTGTCCCCGGCCGGCCGGGTCCAACGGCAGGAAACCCACCTCGCCGGCCGCGCCCCGGGCACCCCGCCGGACCTGGCCGTCGAGCACCAGGCCCGCGCCGATGCCGTCGGCGACGTGCAGCAGCAGCAGGTCGGCGACGTCCATGCCGGCCCCGGCGGCGTGTTCGCCGGCCGCCATCAGGTTGACGTCGTTGTCCACCACCACGGGCACGCCCAGCGCCCGCTGGACCGACTCCCCTATCGGACGGCCCTCGATCAGGCCGACCGAGGGGGCCAGCCGGACCGCGCCGCCGGAGATGACGCCGGGCGCGGCGATGGCCACCCCGCGCAGCGCCGGCAGGCCGTCCCCGGCCAGCTCGGGCACCGACCGGCAGATGGTGTCGACGATGTCGCCGGTCAGCCGGACCGCGCGGTGGGCGACCACCGCACCGTCGCTGTCGGCGATCTCGCAGCTGATCCGGGACGGCTCCAGGGAGACGGCGGCGACCAGCTCGGCCCGGGGGTTGAACTCCAGCATCGCCCGGGGGCGGCCGGCCCGGGAGGCACCCGGACCGCGTTCGATCAGGTATCCCTCGGCGATCAGGTCACGCACGAGCGGGGTGAGCGTCGCGGGGCTCAGGCCGGTGAGCTCGGTCAGCTCGGCCCGGGAGAGCAGCCGGACCTGGCGGGCGGTGGAGATCACGGATAACCGCTTGATCTCCTTCGACCGCTCCCGGCTCACCGGGCTCGTTGGTGGCGTCACCACGTCTGTCACACTTCCTTCCTACGGCGAACGAATTAAAGAGTCAAGTAACGAGTCCGTCTCAACCCGGTCACCGGTAGCCGTCGGAGCAGCGAAAACGTCCGCAATTGGGGGCAGTGGGCGGGTTCGGGTCACCGTTGCGTCGCCACGCCGGACATCCCGGACACCGCCCATTTCTTTCTTCTGCAAAGAAAGAAATACCTTCCAAAGCATTGACGCACCACCACGCCGGTCCCTAGCGTCACCGAGCGAAGGCCTTCCAGTGTGTACGGAACCCGTACCGCTGCCATATCCGGTGCACCGCGTCCGACGACGCCCACCGTTCCCCGTTCCCACCGCCTCACCGTCCACTGACGACCCCGCGTCGGACGCCCCGCGTCCGACGATGACGGTCGCTGTCCGGACGTCGTGGTTCCGGAAGGATCTGCATGCGCATCAAGGGTTTCCTGCTACCCACCGCACTCGCCCTGGCCGTGGCCGGGGCGCCTGCCACCGCCGTCGCCGCCCCGGCCGACGTCCGCCCCGCCAAGGCCGTCGACCTCGACGTCCTCTTCGTCAGCGCCCACCCCGACGACGAGGCCGGCAGCCTCGCCACCCTCGGCCAGTGGAAGGAGAAGTACGGCGCCAAGGCCGGCGTCGTCACCATCACCCGCGGCGAGGGCGGCGGTAACGCCGTCGGTCTCGAAGAGGGCCCGCCGCTGGGCATCATCCGCGAACGCGAGGAACGCACCGCGATCGGCAAGGCCGGCGTGGAGAACCTCTACAACCTCGACCGGGTCGACTTCTGGTACACCGCGTCCGCCCCGCTGTCCGAGCAGATCTGGGGACACGACGACACCCTGGGCCAGATCGTCCGGGTCATCCGGACCACCCGGCCCGAGATCATCATGACGATGAACCCGTCGCCGACCCCGGGCAACCACGGCAACCACCAGCAGGCCGCCCGGTTCGCCGCCGAGGCGTTCGCCGCCGCCGCCGACCCGAAGGCCTTCCCCGAGCAGCTCAGCGCCGAGGGTCTCACCCCGTTCCGGGCCGCGAAGTTCCTGCGTAGCGGCGGCACCGGCACCTCCGCCGCCGGGCCGCAGTGCGCGACCAGCTTCACCCCGACCGTCCCCACCGACCAGGTCTTCGGCGTCTGGGAGGGCACCCCCAGCGCCAGCGGGAAGACCTGGGCCGAGATCGAGGTCGACGCCCGCCGGGAGTACGTCACCCAGGGCTGGGCCGGCACCGCCGCCGCCCCCACCGACCCGACGAAGATCCGCTGTGACTTCTACACCCTGATCGACAGCCGCGTCCCGTACGACCCGGCGGACACCTCCCCGGAGGCGATCCTGCGCGGCTCGGTGCTGCCGCCGGCGACCGGTGGCCTGCCCAAGGACAGCGAGCTGTACCTCACCACCGACCGGTTCGACCTCGCCCCCGGCGCGACCGTCGAGGTCACCGCGCACCTGCGCGCCCCGCACAACCGGCCCCTGGCCAAGCCCCGGATCGACCTGCGGCTGCCGGCGGGCTGGAAGGCCAAGGGCTCCGGCGTGCTGAACAACGACGTGCCGGCGGGCAAGGAGCGGACCAGGACGTTCACCGTCACCGTCCCGGCCGACGCCGCCACCAACGAGCAGCAGCTCATCGGGGCCACCCTGACCACCCGCCAGGGTGTCGGGCGCACCGACCGGGCCGTCCGGGTGGTCGCCGACGTCCGGGGCACCCTGGAGCCGCTGCCCGAGGTGGGCATCTTCCGCGACTGGGCCGGCGACGGCGGGTACCCGCAGCTGGACACCCTGATCAAGCCGGTGCTCACCATCGGCTCCGGTAAGCAGCGCACGGTCCGCATCGACCTGCGCAACCACGGCCGGGTCAGCCGCGACGGCACCGTCACCCTCGGCCTGCCGGCCGGCTTCACCGCCGACGCGACCACCAAGAGCTACCCCGCGTTGGCCCCCGGCGCGACCGGTGCGGTCACCTTCACCGTCACCAACACCGACGCCACCCTGCCGACCGCCAACGAGGGCGGCACGGACGGTGACTACGGCATCACCATCACCACCACCAGCGCCGCCGGCAGCACCGTGGAGAACGGCGCGCTGGAGATCGTGCCGACCACCGAGGTCCCGGCCGCCGGCAACGGCACCGTCGACGGGGTCGCCTCGCCCGGCGAGTACCCCGGCCCGGAGCTGGACCTCTCCCGTATCTGGGAGGGGCAGGCCACCACGCCGCAGGACGCCTCGGCCACCGGCCGGATCGCCTGGACCCCCGACGCGTTGAAGGTGTTCGTCCAGGTCACCGACGACGTGCTCGGCAAGAAGGTGGTGCCGCAGGACTGTAAGCGGCAGCGCCGCACCGACAGTGTGGAGATCATCGTCGACCCGAAGGGGAACTCGGCGGACACCTCCACGGCGTTCAAGGCGGGCATCTTCCCGATCACCGACGACCCGGCCAACGGCAACCCGCCCTGCTGGCAGCGCGACGCCGACAACCGGCAGGGCCCGGGGGCGACCACCGCACCCGGAATGACCGTGGTCAGCAAGGTCAGCTCCCCCTACACCGGGTACACCATCGAGACGAGCATCCCGTTCGCGGTGCTGCCCGACGCGGTGGACCCGGCCCGGATGGGCCTCAACGTGCTGGTCTACGACTCGGACACCCAGGACCTCAGCTCGCAGTCCCGGCTGGGCTGGTCCACCTTCACCGGCGTCCGGGCCGACCCGTACCGCTACGGTCTGGCCACCCTGCCCGGCTACCAGCCGGCGGCCCGGCAGCCCAGCGCGCCGGTCTTCCCGGACACCTCCGCCCGCAGCGTGCTCAGCCCGCAGACCATCGCCCAGTCGGCCGTGGACGGGGTGGCCCCGGCCGCCGTGCCCCGGCTGAAGAACTCGGCGCTGCGGCTGACCTCGGCCCACCGGGTCACCGACGGGGTACAGGTCACCCTGCGCGCCGACCGGGCCGGCACCGCCTACCTGTACGCCTGGGACGGCGACACGGCCCAGGGTGAGCGCACCGTACGGATGGCCGCCGGTGACCGGGTCACCGTGACGGTCCCGGTCAGCGGGGGCACCCCGACCTCACTGCTGGCCGCCTTCGAGGGCGGCGGCGCCGCCGTGGCCCAGCAGGTCGCGCTGGGCTGACCCGCCACCACATGACCTGTGGCCGGCCGTCGACCTCCATCGGCGGCCGGCCACACTGGCGTCGGCCCCGTCGCCGCCGGCATCCGCCGGTCGCCCGGCCCTGTCAGCAGCTACCCCCGCCCGGGGTCACGACGGGCTCAGCCGGTGCAGCTGGTGGCGGGCAGCCCGGTCAGCGGCACCGGGGAGCGCCCGGTCGGATGGGCCGTGCCGGCCAGCACCTCGGCGAGCGCGGTCATCGAGGCCCGGCTGGACGAGTAGGTGGCCAGCAGGGTCTTCGAGGTCGCCTTCTCCAGCACGTACGGGGTGTCCATCGCCACCGTGACCGCCGCGTCGGTGGCGAGGTCCTTCGGTCCGTCGCCGTAGCCGACCAGATGCACCCGGGTGCCGCCCTTCGGCACCACCCGCACGCCCGCCTTGGTCAGCGCCTCGGTGAGCGCCGTCCGGGTCCGGTCCCGACCGGCGGAGGTGGTGACGGTGACCGGGCCGGACACCTGCACGCCACACTTGCCCCGCAGCTGGGTGACCGCTGCGGCGGCCAGCGCGGCCGCGGCGGCCCGGTGCGGGGCGCTGTCGAGCGTGGACATCGCCGGCGTCGGTCGGTCGGCGAGCCGGAACTTCATGGTCAACACCCGGGTGACCGACGCCACCAGCCGGTCGCGGGGCAGCGAGCCGTCGCGCAGCGCAGCCAGCAGCCCGTCGTACGCCTGGCCGACGTTCGGGGTCATCAGGATCAGGTCGTTGCCGGCGAGCAGGGCCTTCACCGCCGCCTCGCCCGGCGGGTAGCGCTTGGCCGGCGGCATGTTCATCCCGTCGGTGATCACCACGCCCTGGAATCCCAGTTCGCCCCGCAGCACGTCGGTGAGCAGCTTGCGGGAGAAGGTGGCCGGGGTGCCCGGGTCGACCGCGGTGACGTCGAGGTGGGCGGACATCACCGCCATCGCCCCGGCGTCGATGCCGGCCCGGAACGGCGGGAAGGCGGTGGCGTCCAGCTCGGCCCGGGGCTGGCCGACCACCGGGACCTCCTGGTGGGAGTCGGCGGCGCTGAGCCCGTGCCCGGGGAAGTGCTTGACGCTGGCCGCCACCCCGGCGCTCTGCAATCCCTGGACCGCGCCCGCGACCTGCGCGGCGGCCCGTTTCGGGTCGGCGCCGAAGGAACGTGAGCCGATCACCGTGCTGCGGGTGGCGAGGACGTCGGCGACCGGGGCGAAGTCCAGGTTCACCCCCATCGCCGCCAGCTCGGTGCCGGCGGCCTTCCAGGCGGCCTCGGTCCGGGCCGGGTCGTCGGCCGCCCCGGCGGCGAGCGCACTGGGCAGCGTGGTCACCCCCTCGGTGATCCGGGTGACCACCCCGTACTCCTGGTCGGTGCCGACCAGGAACGGTGCCGGGCCGGCGGTCAGCTTCCCGGCGGCCTCGCGCAGCCCGGCGGTCAGCTTCCGCACCTGCGCCGGGTTGTCGACGTTGGTGGTGGACTGGTTGCCGGAGGTGGGGTCGTCGGCGCTGAAGCCGACCAGGATCAACCCACCGAGCCGGTACTTCGCGATCATCTCGGCGGGGGTGTCGACCCCGCCGAGGGCCTGGTTGCCGGCGGCCGAGCCGGGCGTCACCGTCGTCGCCGAACTGCCGTACGCGTAGGGCATCAGCACCTGGCCGACCAGGTCCTCGTCGGCGAGCGTGCCGGCCAGCGCGGCGGCCCGGCGGGCCGGGTCGTCGGCGGTGGACGCGGCAACGGTCGGGCTGGCTCTCGGGACGGCCCCGGACAGGGCCGGCGCAGGAGCCTGCCCCTCCCCCGCACATCCGGAGGTGAGCAGCGCGGTCAGGGCGGCGACGGCGACGCCGGCACGTCGCGGGGAGATCGGCACCCGGCCCATCCAACCCGCGCCGAAGATCAGCGGCAACCCGACCAGGTCACGCCATGGGCGGAGGGTGCCCGTCCCCGACCGGGTGTCCGGCTGACCCGGCCCTCCTGGCCGCTGGATGGCCGGTCCGGGTGAGCAGGCTCACCCAACTCCGGGACACCGACCGAGCGCAGCGCGAAGGTCTCCGCAGCCGGTCGCGCAGTGCCGGGGCAACCACCGGCCCGGGTGAGCGGCTGACCCCTCGCGCGTGGCCCATCACCAGTGACCATCGCGCGCCTGGTCCATTACCTCGCGCCTGGCCCAATACCTGGGTGATCGTTTGACCTGGGTGATCGTCCCGGTCGGGACACTCGGTCGCCCGGCCCGGTGGCTTCCTGCCCCTGTCGTCGGGGACGCGGCGTGGCCCGTGTCTCTCGCCTCGGGTTCCATCGAGTGCCACCGCCGGCCGAGTCGGACAGGCGTGCGCGCAGACCCCATCGAGCACGCCCGTCGGCCGAACGGCCAGGCATGCGCCGCAGGTGAGTACCACTTCCCTGCGAGGTCTATGCCTGGCGGTCATGAATATGACTGACAGGCATAGACCTCGCAGGGTCATAGATGTGGAGGCGCGCCGGTGGGCGCAGGAGCACGGCAGGATCGGGAGTCGAGCCGGAACGTGCGGGGCGCGCGAGTGGGAGACAGAGCGGAGGGCGCGGAAGACGGAGCGGAGGGCGCGGGCGCACGACGCGAGTGGGGTCACGCCGGTGGGCGCACGGCAAGCGGGAGACGGGGCGGGAGGGCGCGGGCACACGACACGAGTGAGGGCACGCCGGTGGACGCGGGGCGCACGGCAAGCGGGAGACGGGGCGGTGGGTGTGGGTGGAGACGCGAGAACGGGGCGGGGAGGGCCGCGCCGCCGGCGACCGGTCAGCACGGCCACCGGCGCCGCTGTGGTCAGCCGACCCGGGTGAGCAGGGTCACCGGTGCGCCGTCGCCGGCATACCGGTAGGGCTCCAGCTCCGCGTCCCAGGCGGTGCCCATCGCCTTGTCCAGGGCGTGCGCCAGAGCCTCGGGGCGTACCGACGCCATGATGCTGCGCAGCCGGTCCTCGCCGAGCTGGATGTCGCCGGCCGCGCCCACCGCCGCCCGGAACAGGCCACGGCCCGGCACGTGCATGAAACGCTCGCCGTCCGCGCCCGCGCTGGGTTCCTCGGTCACCTCGAAACGGATCATGGGCCACTGCCTCAGGGCAGCAGCCAGCTCGGCACCCGTCCCCGACCGACCGGTCCATCCGCACTCCGCCCGGCGGGCGCCGGGATCGACGGGCTGGGCCGTCCAGTGCAGGTTGACCGGCGCGGCGAGGACGCGCGCGATCGCCCACTCGACGTGTGAACACACGGCGAGCGGGGTCGAGTGGACGTATACGACGCCACGCGTTGGCACGGTGACCTCCCGGAGAGCGAGGTGCGTCTTCCCCTACGACCTCGACCACCCGAGTGGCTGTTGCCACACATGATGACTGCTGTGACGGATGGTGCGCCAGAGAATCGGAAAATTGGCCGGCCGGAAATACCCGGACCGGTGACCGCGGTTGTGCTCTCCGACGGGCACGGTGAGCTGCCAGACACCGTGGTCGTGTATATTTCCCTGGGCGGTTCTGTGCCGTCGTACCACTTCGCGGGCCGATGAATCACTCGGGCGTCAGATGGCCAACCCGGGCGTCACCCGCTACAGCCCCCGGACGTTCCCCGTCCTCCCGTACGTCTTGCAAGGAGCATCTCCGTGGCGAGCAACACCTCTAAGACCGCGCGCGCGTCAGTCCGGGCCGGCCAGGCTGGCCAGGGTGGCGCCCTCAGCGTGCTGGGCGAGTTCAAGTACCTCATCCCGCTCAACGGCGGCAAGCACGCCTACGTGCGCAACCTGACCAACGGCAAGACCGCGCACCTGCGTACCGACTCCGACGCCTTCGTGGAGGAGATCCGCACGCTGGCCACCGCCGGCCACGCCACCAAGATCCGCGCCGAAATCAACAACCTCGCCGCCGCCCACCCGGGCGACGGCTGGGACAAGACCGAGAAGCGTCTCGTCGAGGCCGGCGTCTTCGAGGGCTGAGCCCTCCCCCGCACCACACCTGGAACCGCCCGTCGGGTCACCCGACGGGCGGTTCCGCGTCTCCCGGTCGCCGGGCCGCCGGCACGGCAGCTCGGTCCCGGGGCCGGCGGTCGTCAACGTCCGTCGTCGAGCAGGGTGACCTCGCCGGTATCCAGGGCGTACAGGGCGCCGACAACGTCGACATCACCGGTGGTCACCGGGCCGGCCAGCAGGTCCTCGGTGCGCAGCGCCCGCACCGTACGCCGTACGTGCCGACGTACCGCCAGCGGGTGGACGGCCGGGTGGTGCGCACCCACCTCGACCACCGCCGGGGCGATCCGGTCGACGAGGTAGCCCAGGTCCCCGCCCGGCCGCTGCCCCGTGCGCAGGCTCTGCACCGTCGAGGCCACCGCACCGCACCGCTCGTGCCCGAGCACCATCACCAGCGTCACCCCGAGCTGGTCCACCACGTACTCGATCGAGCCCCGGACGGCCCGGTCCAGCACGTGGCCCCCGGTGCGGATCACGCAGATCGAGCCGAAGGTCTGGTCGAAGATCGCCTCCAGCGGCACCCGCGAGTCGATGCAGCCGAGCAGCACCGCGTACGGCTGCTGGTCACCGGAGGCGACAGCCGCGGCGGCGGTGACGTCGTGCCCGTGGAGGGGCCGGCCACTGACGAAGCGCCGGTTGCCGGCGAGCAACTCCGCCAGCGCCGCCCCGGGCCGGCGGGCGGCCCGGGGCCACCCGTCAGGCGCCTCAGGCCCGGCAGGCCCGCGCGCGTCAGACCCGAGAGACCCGCGCGCGTCAGTCGCGGCAGGCCCGGCAGGCAACAGGGGCACCACGGGCAGCACGGGAGGCGGGTCGGCAGCGCCCAGGGGTCCCGGTCGGGGGGTCCGGGCAGCTCCGGCGGGCGGACTCGGCATGTCTCCAGACTGGTCGCCGGGCCGCCCCCGCGCGGGCGGGTCGGGAATCTTCTCACCACCACGGTTGGCGTGCTCTCATGTCGGGTAGCCGGTGTCATCGCCGGGTTACACCGGTGAATGTGTCCCGGTGGCCTGGGGAGGTGGCGATGCCGGATCAGCGGGAGTTGCGGCTACCCGACGAGGTACGGCTGCACGTCGAGGTGAGTGGCCCGGCCGATGCCGAGGTCACCGTGGTCCTACTGCACGGCTGGACCCTGGACGGTCGGGCCTGGCACCAGCAGCTCACCGACCTGCGGAGCCGGTTCGGCGACCGGGTCCGGGTGGTCAGCTACGACGCCCGGGGGCACGGCCGGTCGAGCTGTATGGCACTGCGCACGGCGACCCTGGCCCAGCTCGGCGACGACCTCGCGGCGGTGCTGGACGAGGTGGCCCCGGCCGGGCCGGTGGTTCTCGTCGGGCACTCGATGGGCGGAATGACGGTGATGGAGTACGCCCACCGGCACCCGGCCCACTTCGCCGCCCGGACGGCCGGGCTCGTTTTCGTCTCCACCACGGCCGAGGGGCACACCCACACCGCGTACGGCCTGTCGCCCCGGATCGCCCGGTTGATCCGGCTCGCCGAGACCACCGGGGCAGGGGTGCTGGCCCGGTGCGGCTCCTGGCGGCCGCCCCGCCCGCTGCTGCGCGCCCTGGCTCCCAGCATCCGCTGGATGCTCTTCGGCGACCATTGCTCCGCCTCCGACATCCGCCTGGTCACCTCGGCGGTGGCCCGCGCGTCGCTGCGCTCGATCGGTGGTTTCCGCGCCTCGATCGGCGGCCAGCACCGGTTGGCCACCCTGACCGCGTTGGCGCACCTGCCGGCGGCGGCGCTGGTCGGCGACCGGGACCGGTTGACCCCGCCGCCGTGTGCGGAGTCGATCGCGGCGGCGCTGCCCGCCACCGAGCTGACCGTCTGCCCCGGGGCCGGGCACATGCTGATGATGGAGCGTCCGGACGAGGTGAACGCCGCCCTCGCCGGGGTGCTCCACCGGGTGCTGGCCACCGTTCCCGCAGGTCCGCCGCCCGGCCCCCGGCGCCCCACCGGCACTCCGGGCCGCCCCGCACCCGCCGGGGCGACGGCGGGCTGAACCACCCCACCGGTGCCCCGTGCCGCCCCACCCACCGGCGGGGCGCCCCGGCGCATCGCGCGTCGGGGCGTCGGGTCGGGCAGGTCCCCGGAAGTGGCGGAGGTCGCCGGACGGGTATCGCCCCGACGCGGGTGGGCGGCTGCCCGTACCCTCATTCCGCCTGGCATGCACCCGTGCCCGGCGTCGCCGTCGCACAGGAGCCGGTACGTTGACCGACCAGACCACCCTGGAACAGGAGATCGCCGCCGAACAACGGCATCTCGACCGGGTGTACGCCCGGCTCGCCGAACTGCGTCGCGCGGCCGCCCGCGCCGAGCGGGACGGCTACCGGCTCGCCGGAGTCGGCACCTTCGGCGCGCTGGTGGAGCGGGACGCCATGGTCTTCCACGCCGCCCAGCGCCGGCACCTGTTGGACGCCGAGCACGAGGGGCTGGTCTTCGGCCGGCTGGACCTGCGCGACCGGCAGGTGCTGCACGTCGGGCGGCTCGGGGTGCGTGGCGACGACGCCGAGACGCTGGTGGTCGACTGGCGGGCGCCGGCCGCCGCCGCCTTCTACCGGGCCACTCCGGCGGAGCCGCTGGGGGTGGTGCGGCGGCGCACGATCAGCTCGTCGGACGAGAAGGTCACCCGGATCGAGGACGACCTGCTCGACCCGGAGGCCGCCCCGCCGGACATGCCGGTGGTCGGCGACGGTGCGCTGCTGGCGACCCTGTCCCGGGCGACCGGGCGGGGGATGCGGGACATCATCGCGACCATCCAGCGGGAGCAGGACGAGGCGATCCGCTCCCCCGGTTCGGGGGTCACCATCGTCTCCGGCGGGCCGGGCACCGGAAAGACGGCGGTGGCGCTGCACCGGGCGGCGTACCTGCTCTATGCCGACCGCAGCCGGTACGCCGGCGGCGGCATCCTGGTGGTCGGTCCGTCGGCGGTCTTCGTGGAGTACATCGCCTCGGTGCTGCCGTCGCTGGGTGAGGAGACCGCCACCCTGCACTCGCTGGGTTCGCTGTTCCCCGGCATGTCGGCCACCCGCACGGACGGGCCGGAGGTGGCGGCGGTGAAGGGCTCGCTGCGGATGCGTCGGGTGCTGGAGCGCGCGGCCCGGGACGCGGTGCCGGACGGCCCGCAGGAGCTGCGGCTGCTCTACCGGGGGGCACTGCTGCGGCTGGAGCGACGTGAGCTGGACGGCATCCGGGACCGGGTGTTGCACCGCGGGGCCCGCCGTAACGAGGTCCGCCGGGCCGGCTTCGACGGGGTGCTCGCCGCGCTCTATGCGCAGGCCCGCCGGTTGGCCGTCACCGGGCTGCCCGAGCAGCGCGCCTTCGAGGACGAGATCATCGAGCGGCCGGAGTTCCGGGAGTTCCTCAAGGCGTGGTGGCCGCGGCTGCATCCCCGGCACGTGCTGGGCTGGCTGGCCCGCCCGGATCGACTGCACCGGTACGCGGCCGGAATCCTCTCCCGGGCGGAGGTCGGGTTGCTGGCCGGGGCGTACCGGTCGTTGGACGCCGAGGGGCTGACGGTGGCCGACATCGCCCTCCTCGACGAGTTGGACGCCCTGCTGGGCAAGCCGGTACGACCGAAGAAGGCGAACCGGGACCCGTTCCAGCTCGCCGGCGGGGTACGCGAGCTGAGCACCCTGGGTGAGCGGCAGCGCGCCGCCCGCGCGGCGGCCCGGGAGCGGCCGGACGACTACCGGGACTACGCGCACGTGGTGGTGGACGAGTCGCAGGACGTCTCGCCGATGCAGTGGCGGATGGTCGGCCGGCGCGGTCGGCTCGCCTCCTGGACGGTGGTGGGCGATCCGGCGCAGACCGCCTGGACGGGTGACCAGGAGGAGCTGGACCGGGCCCGGGACCAGGCGCTGGGCCGGCGGCGTCGGCACCGCTTCACGCTCTCCACCAACTACCGCAACTCGGCGGAGATCTTCGCGGTGGCGGCGGCGGAGATCCGCCGGATCTATCCCGACCTGACGCTGCCGAGCGCGGTCCGGTCCACCGGGGTGGACCCGGTGGCGCTGCACGTGCCGGTGGCGGAGCTGGTCCCGGCGACGGTGGACGCGGTGGACGCGTTGCTGGCCGAGGTGGCGGGGACGGTCGGCGTGATCACGCCGGTGCCCCGCCGGGACGAGGTCGCCGGCTGGTTGGGCGACCGGGGCGGGGCGCGCCTCCAGGTGGTGACCAGTCTCCAGGCCAAGGGCATGGAGTACGACGGGGTGGTGCTGGTCTGCCCCGGCGAGATCCGGGCCGATCCGGGCTCCGGGGTGCGGACGCTCTATGTGGCGTTGTCCCGGGCCACCCAGCGTCTCACCACCGTCGAACCCACGGGCTGACCCGCCGACATCCGACCGACCCGACCGACCTGGCCGAAGGCCCGACCGTCAGTTGCATACATAGCGATGTGAGCATAGATTGGACCGGGTTCGCAGCGGCGACGGAAGGTGTGGACGTGGGCGCAGGTCATGACCACAGCGCGACGATCAGCAACGCCGCGCACCGGCACCGCGGCCGACTCTGGGCGGCGTTCGGGCTGCTCACCGTGTTCATGGCGGTCGAGGCGGTGGCCGCGTTCGGCACCGGCTCACTGGCCCTGCTCTCCGACGCCGGGCACATGTTCACCGACGTCCTCGGCATCGGAATGGCCCTGGCGGCGATCACCGCCACCCAGCGGGCCGCCCGGGACCCGCAGCGCACCTTCGGCCTCTACCGGCTGGAGGTGCTCGCCGCACTCGCCAACGCCGTCCTGCTCAGCGGGGTGGCGGTCTACGTGCTGATCGAGGCGGTCCGCCGCTTCGGTGAGCCACCCGAGGTGCTGGCCGGCCCGATGCTGGTGGTGGCGGTGCTCGGCCTGCTCGCCAACCTCGTCGCGTTCGGCCTGCTGCGCGAGGGCGCCAAGGAGAGCATCAACCTGCGCGGGGCGTACCTGGAGGTGGTCGGCGACCTGCTCGGCTCCCTCGGCGTGATCGTGGCGGCGCTGCTGATCGCCGGCACCGGCTGGTGGTGGGCCGACCCGGTGGTCGCCGTGGCGATCGGCATGTTCATCCTGCCCCGCACCTGGCGACTCGGGCGGGCGGCGGTGCGCATCCTGGTCCAGGCCGCCCCGGAGCATCTCCCGGTGACCGCCGTACACGACCGGTTGACCGCCGTGCCCGGCGTCGCCGAGGTGCACGACCTGCACGTCTGGACGCTCACCTCCGGCATGGACGTCGCCTCGGCCCACCTCACCCTGGCCGGCGACGCCGAGGTCGGCACCGTGCTCGCCGCCGCCCGGGGGGCCCTGCGGGACGACTTCCACATCGAGCACGCCACCCTTCAGATCGAGCCCGGAGCCAGCCCCGGCACCTGCGGCCCGGCCCACTGGTGACCCCGGTCGCGTCCCGGCGGAGACCGGAACGCGCTCACTTCCCGGGACACCGGACCGAAGATCGTTAGCAATTTGTGCCGTTTGGCCCTTTTAGTAGTATTCACTCTCGTACCCTCAGTCACGAGGTAGGCAGCTGTCCCACGCGTACCGGTAGGCTCGGCTCCGGCCTCCGCCAGGCGGCGCCCACCGGCGCCGGCAGTGGCCGCCGCCTAATCGCCCACCAGGGCGAACCGGGGAACCATGTTCCTGGGGTGCATCCGCGTCAGCGGTAGGGATCTTCCGTCCCGAACCCGTCAGCTAACCCGGTCGGCGGCTGACGGAAGGACATTCGCATGCACGTACGCACCACCACGCGACTACTGGCCGCAGTCGTCACGGCGCTCGCCCTGGGCGTGTCGTCCGCGCCGTTCACACCGGCCGTCGCCGCGCCCACCACCCGGCTCGTCGCCCCCGGCGACGACGAGGAGGGCGGTACCCCGGCGCTGCGCGACCAGCTCGACGCGGCCAGCAAGGGGTGGATCGGCGCGAAGGCCGCCCTGGAGCGTTCCACCAAGCGCCAGCAGGAGTTGGACGGCCAGCTCAAGACCATCGAGGCAGAGTTGGTCGTGCAGACCGGCAAGGTCGGCGAGATCGCCGGTGCGGCCTACCGCACCGGCCGCCTCGGACCGATGTCCGCCCTGCTCAACAGCAGCAGCCCCGGCGGCTTCATGGACCGCGCGTCGGCGCTGGAGACGGTCGCGGCCCGGGAGGACCAGGAACTGCGCAAGATGATCGACACCCGGGACCAGGCCACCCGGACCCGGGCCGCCGTGAGCCGGGAGATCACCGAACAGCGCAAGCAGGTCGCCACCATGGGCAAGCGCAAGGATCAGGCCGAACGCGCACTGGCGGTGGCCGCCGCCGACAAGCCGACCCCCGCCTCCACCGACTCCGGCAGCTCGGACGGCACGTCCAGCAGCAACGCCAAGGGGTCGCCCCGCAACTCTGACGGTTCCTGGCCGTCCGAGTCGTGCAGCGTCAACGACCCGACCCCGGCCAACGGCTGCATCACCCCCCGCACCCTCAACGCCCTCCAGCAGGCCAAGGCGGCCGGTTTCACCCGGTACGTCTCCTGCCACCGGCCCAGCGGTTCCGGTGAGCACCCCAAGGGCCGGGCGTGCGACTTCGCCGCCCAGAAGAACGGCTTCGGTGGGGTGGCCAGTGGCGGCGACCGGACGTACGGCAACAACCTCGCCGCGTACTTCATCCGCAACGCCGACCGGCTCGGCGTGCTCTACGTGATCTGGTTCAAGCGGATCTGGCTGCCGAGCAGCGGGTGGAAGTCCTACAGCGGGGGCAACGGTGACCCGTCCAGCGACCACACCAACCACGTGCACCTGTCGATGATCTGAGCCGGTCCGGTGGCCCGCCCACGACGGCGGGCCGACGGGCGTGGGCCCGGCCGGGGCCACGCCCGTCGGCCGTGGCGAGGTCACCGCCCGGTCAGTCCTTGGGCGCGAGATCACCGCTCAGGGCACGGGGCGTCGCGGGGTCGGTCAGTCCGTGGATGGGGGGTCGCCGGCCCGGCCGTCCAGCACCGCACCGAGCCGGCTGGCCAGCCCCAGGTGGGCGGCCCGGGCCTGACGGAAGGCATAGCCGAACAACGGTGCCGGCGCGGTGAGGGTGATCTCCACGTCGATCCGCAGCAGGTCACCCTCCACCCGGAGCCGGGTGTGGTTGCGGACCGTGGTGCCCGGCTGCTGCCGGGCCACCGTCACGACCTCGTCGTCGCCGGCCAGCAGCACATCCGCCTGATAGGTGACGGGGAACCGCAGCGGCCCCAACTCCAGCCGATCGGTGATCGCATAGCTGGCCAGGGCACCCGGCCGGGCCGGCAACCGCCGTACCCGGACGATCAGGGGATGCAGCTCCTCCTGCCGGGACAGGTCGCTCAGCAGCGCCACCGCGTCCGCCTGTGAGCAGCGCGCCTGCACCGTGTAGCTGAAGCTCTCCCGCCGGACCACCGGGCCTCCTGACCGTCATCGGTCGCACGATCGTGCCGTACCGGAGACGCACTGGCAACGTCCCGGCCGGACGGCACGGACGTCGACGGTGGGACGGTCAGGCGCCCGGCAGCACCTCGGGCGTAGCAGCACCGGCGAAGTACGGCTCCGGCGCACCGAAGAGACCGAGCAGGCCGGTCACCCAGAGCTGCCGGTGCACGAACCGGCTCGGTTCGGTGACGATCAGCTTTACCCCGCTGACCTCGGCGGTCTGGAACCCGGCGACCATCGCGCTGATCCCGACGGAGTCGATGAAGGTGACCAGTCGCATGTTGAGCTCGATCCGAGCGGGCCGGCCCTTGGCCAGCACGTCGGCGATCGCCTCACGTACCTCGTATGCGGTGTCGACGTCGATCTCCCCACGGGGGGCGATCTCGATGACACCGGCCGGCAGAACCGACTTCACGATCGACAGGCTCACGCGAGCACCTCCACTCGCCCGTCTCCGGGCGCCTCATCAGTACGCGGGCCGCGACCGAGAGTATTCCTCCGATGGCCTCGGTCGCCACCCCTCGGGATGAGCAATTCGCGGATCCGGACGGACCGGACCGTCCCTCACCGTCCCGTTGCTGGTCCTGCTCTATCCGACGAACCACTCAGCTCGGCCGTTCCAACCGTCCCAGAGTAGCGGTCCGGGTCCACCCGCAGCCGGAACCGGAAGGTCGGGCGAGCCCTGCCCGATCTCCCGGCGCAGGTTGTGCCCGGTGCCTAACGTGGGCGAGAGATGGGTCACCACGATCGAGGAGACGGATCGATGATCAAAAGACTGCTCGGGCTGGCCGGGGTCGGCGCGCTGCTCGCCCTCGTACTGGCCTGCGGCTTCGGCGGCGGCGGAGACGACGACGATGACGACGACGACGATTTCGCCCGTGCGACGTCCGTGGTCATGGTGCGCTAGAACCCGGATCTGCGATCTGCCCGAAGCGGGTTTGCGGTCCGACCGGGCGGGGCACTGCTCGATGAGCGGCCTGGCACTCGGTGACCGCCGGGTGCTCGGCGACCGGCCGGGTACGGTCGGTGCGAGAACCGTCACACGCCGCAGAGACGACGAAGTCCGAAGTGGCCGCAGACTTCGGCACCCGAGGAGGTAATCACGATGTTCGGCAGCAACCTTCTGGAGCGCCGCAGCAGGCCCGAGCGGATCGCCGACCAGGCCTGGCACCACCTGCTCTCGGCGGTCGACTCCGCCGGTGACAGCGTCCGTGACGCCGCCAGGTCGGTCCGGGACTCCGGGTTGTCCGACGCCGGCGACCTGGTCGGCTCGACGGCCGACGAGGCACGCCGCCGCGCGACGCTCGCCTTCGACGCGCTCGCCGGCCGCCGTCAGGCGCTGCCCTGGACCCTGCTGATCAGCGCCGCGCTGGTCGGCGCGGCGATCGGCTGGGCCGCCGGCACCGCCGCACGGGCCGCCGGCAGCGGAGGCGACCGGGCCGCCGACGACATCGAGTTCGTCGACGTGGACCGGCCCAACTCCCCGGTCGGCCTGGACGACTGACCCGCCCCCGCCCCGTTGCACGGCAGGCCCCGGTCGCGCCCCTCGGCGTCGACCGGGGCCTGCGCCGTTCCGCCCCCCGCCACCCCGACCCACAGGTCCGACCCGCCACCCCGACCTGCCACCCCGACCCGCAGGTCCGACCTGCCACCCCGACCTGCCACCCCGACCCACAGGCCCGACCCGCCACCCCGACCCGCTGATCCCACCCGCCGATCCGAACCGCCTCACCCACCCGCAGGGCCGCCGCCGGACTCCCCTCCCTGCGGGGCAGGCGAGCAGGCCCGCCCATGATCCACTCTGTTGGGCCGATGTAGCGGCACCAACCACGAGTTGATGCCGCTACATCGCCCCCAATGAGTGGATCAACGTGGTCCGCACGGGGCCGGACAGGCCGCCGGCTCCCCCAGGTGGATCGGGGGAGCCGGCGGGTGTCGGATAGTTGTCAGCGACTGGTGCAGGTGACCGCCGGGACGGTGTTGCTGCCGGTCACGTTGGCGGTGAAGCCGATGCTGGTGGTGGCACCGGCACCGAGCCCGCCGTTCCATCCGGCGTCACGCACCGCGACGGTCGCCCCGGTCTGGGTCAGCGTTCCGCCCCAGAGCGAGTTGATCGTCTGGCCGTTGGCGAACGTCCAGCCGAGCGTCCAACCGGCGATCGGCGCGGTGCCCGCGTTCCGCACCGTCACCTCACCCTGGAAGCCACCCGGCCACGAACCGGTCACCTTGTACGTCGCCGCGCAGCCACCGGTCGGCGGCGGGGTCGTCGGTGGCGGGGTGGTGGGCGGCGGCGTGGTGGGCGGCGGGGTCGTCGGCGGCGGCGTGGTCGGTGGCGGGGTGGTGGGCGGCGGGGTGGTGGGCGGCGGCGTGGTCGGGTTGGGGGTCGTCGGCGTCGGGGTGGGGGTGCCGCCGAGCCGGTCGGCGACCAGGATGCCCCGGCCGTTGGTGCCCAGGTAGACCCGGCCGTAGACCCTCGGGTCGCCGGTCAGCGCATCGCCCGCGTTGCCGTACTGGTGCTGGTCGTCGTTGATCCGCACCCAGGCCCCGCCGGTGTTGTCGGAGCGGTAGACACCGGCCTTGCCGTCGACGGTGCCGAAGGTGAACACCGCCGGGTACGTCTGCCCGGGGGCGGCCTTGCCGAAGCCGACGTTCACCGCCGCCGACACCCCGGCCAGCGTGGTGAAGGTGGCCCCGGAGTCGGTGGAGCGCCACAGCCCACCCTCGCCGGCCAGCCAGATGTCGCCCTCCTTGCCGGGCACCGCCTTGAACTTGACGTTGCCGGTGGTGGGCAGGCCGGTGGCGGCGGAGGCGGTGAAGCTGGCCCCGCCGTTGGTGCTGACATAGAACTTGCCACCGCTGAAGCCGTAGAACTTGTTCTTGTTGACCCGGTCGGACTCGACCACCGCGTTGGCCGGGATGCCGGTGGCGGCGGTCCACGAGTTGCCGAACCCGACCGAGCGGATCACCTGCTGCCCGGCGTCACCGGGGGCCCAGACGAACTGGCTGCCGTCGGCGGCGGCGGCGACCGTGCCGCCGTTGTTGACCCCGCCCGGCTCGCTGCCCTGGAACCAGTTCGCCCCACCGTCGGTGGAGAACGCGATGTGGCTGTCGTTGGGGCGGTCGGCGTCGGTGAAGTTCCCGGCCCGGACCATCGTCGCCGGGTTGGCCTCGGCGTAGTCGAGGCTGGTGGTGGTGGTGAAGACCGGCTGGGTGAACAGCATCGGCGGCACCGCGTCCAGGTCGGTGTGCCGGAAGCCGCCGATGTCCCCGAGCCCGCTGATCAGCGGCGCCCCGGTGGGCGGGCTGATCAGGTCCTGTACGGCGGTCTCCTCCAGGCCCTTCACCATCGGCTTGATGGTGAACTGGCCGCCGGTGTCCCACTTGGTGAGGTCGGTGCTGCCGTAGATGGTCGCGCCGGTGCCGTACATGAAGCGGTTCGAGTCGAACGGGTCGATCTCCACCGACTCGTTCATCCAGCCCAGCTTCGGGGTCTCCTCCGGGGGCGCCGGGTTGGTGCCGAAGGTCAGCCACGGCACCGAGCTGATGTCCATCTTGAACTTCTTGGTGCGCTCCGGGTAGCTGGCGAACTCCCAGATCCGGGTCCAGGTCGCGCCGCCGTCGGTGCTGCGGAAGAAGATCGCGTCCGGCCACCAGGAGATCTGGGTGGCGACCATCAGGGTGTTCGGATGCTGCCGGTCGATGGTCAGACCCGAGTAGCCGAAGTAGGCGTCACTGCTGGACGACGGGATCGGGCTGATCTGCGTCCACGCGCCGGTGGCCCGGTTGAACTTCCACACGTCACCCTTGCCCCCGTCGTACGGGCCGCCGGTGTCGCTGGTGGCGATGTAGAGGAAGCCGCCGACCGGGTCGACCACGCCCTTGTGGGCCAGGTAGCCGGTGGGTTGACCGGCGATCCGCTCCCACGTGGTGCCACCGTTGGTCGAGCGGTACACCGGGTTGGCCTTGTCCGCCACCCCGACGTAGATGGTCTGGGTGGCGTTGCCGGCCGTACCGGTGCTCTTGTCGAAGGTGACCCAGGTCAGACCCTGGTTCTGGCTCTGGTAGCCGGTGGTGTCGTTGGGGTCGGCCCGGTAGTTGCCGACGTTCGGGAAGTTGGCCACCTTGGCCCAGGTGGCCCCGAAGTCGGTGCTGCGCCACAGGCCGTTGCCGCCTTCGGCGCCGTAGTAGAGCACGCTGTTCTTGTTAGGGTCGACGGCGAGCCGCTCCCCCATGCCCCGGCCGGGCATGTTGCCGCCGTTCTTGAACGGCAACGCGGTGGCCTGCCAGGTGGCGCCCTTGTCGGCCGAGCGCAGGATCGCGCCGTTGTTCGGGTCCCAGTCGTTGGTGTACATGCCGACGGCGGCGTACACCCGGTTGGTCTGCACCGGGTCGGTGGCCAGGCTGACCACCCCGTTGTAGCCCCACTTGTCCGCGCCGACCCAGTCGAGCAGCGGTGTCCAGGACTGGCTGGCCTGCTCCCACCGGTACGCGCCGCCGATGTCGGTGCGCGCGTAGATCAGGTTCTTCTCGGTCGGGTTGAAGACGATGCCGGGGACGAAGCCACCGCCGTCGATCCGGACGTTCTTCCAGCTGTACGGCTCGGCCGCCGCGGCGGCGGCCTGGGTGGAGGGTGCGATGGTGAACTGGACGGCCACGACGGCCGTGGCAGCGGCCAGCACGGTGGTGACCGCGCCGACGAGACTTCTCCGCATCTGCGGTTCCTCTCGGGAATGCCAGGGTGAGGGTGCGACGCCCCAGGAGGGACGTCGACGGGTGCGAAGAGCTGCCCTGGCTCCCCGCCGGCACGCTTGGCTCCCGCTGCCGAAGAAGAAGTCAACAGTAACCGCTGCGCCGCCGAATTAGGAAGCGCTCCCAACTAACTCGGCCATCAGAGCCGGTAGATGACGTCCTCACCGACGATCTCGCGACTGATGCCCAGCCCGTCCACCGGCCGGGTGGCCACGTCGGCCCACGGGGTGCCGGCGGCCCAGCCGGGCAGCAGCACCACCGTGCGCAGCCCGACCTGCCGCAGGTACGCCACCGAGGTGGCGTCCGGGAAGGTCATGCTCACCGCCCGGATCCGCTCCTGGGCCTGCGGGGTGAACGAGGCGAGCCCGTTGACCACCTTGGGGAACCCGTCGGTGGACCAGAGCATCACGTGCAGTTCCCGGATGCCGTCGCTGGGCAGCACCAACGCCGGGCCGGTCAGCCCGCGCAGCGCGGCCGGTTGCTCCGGCACCGGCACGTGCGGGGTGCGGTTGACCCCCTCCAGCAGGACCAGCACCAACGGCACCACCAACGCCAACCGGGCCAGCCGCCACCGCTGACCGTCCCGCTTCGGGGCCGGCTCCCGGGTGGCCGCCTGCTCGGCCGGCGACCCGGACCACGCCGCCGACCGCAGCAACGGCCGCGCCGGTTGCGCCTGCGCCGCAACGGCCGACTCCCCGGCACGGCAGACCCGGCTGAGACGGCCGATTCCACCTTCGCAGCCGACGCCGCCGGGACGGTCGACCCGGCCGGCCGCAGCGCGGCCTGCGCTTCCCGTTCCGCCTCCACCGGCACGGCCGATGCCGCCGGTCGCAGCGCCGGCTGCGCCCCCGGCCCCACCGCCAGCTCCGCCTCCGCGCCTGGTTCCGCCGGCTGTTCCCCCGTCGACCCCGGTGCCGGTTGCGGGTCCCGGGCGGCCCGGGACGCCGGCTCACGCACCGTCAACGCACCGGCGGCGAGCAGGCCGAGCAGCAGGGTCGTCCACAGCACCAGCCGACCCGGGGTGCGCACCCCGTCCCAGCCCGGGGCGTGCTCGACCAGCGTCACGTAGCCCGGGTTGCCGTCACCACCGAACGTGGTGCCCGCCGCGAGCGCCATGCTGACCAGTGCCGCGCCGGCCAGCATCAGCCGGTGCCGCAACCGCCACACGGAGAAGAAGATCCCGGCCATCGCCAGCGACAGCAGCACCACCCCGGGCAGCAGGGTCATCTCCCCCGGGAAGCCGAGCGTGGCGCGGGCCGCCTCGTGCCGCTCCCCCCACAGCCAGGACTCCGGCGGCGCGGTGACGAACCCCCGCCACGGCGGGGAGAACATCTCGATCTGGGCCACCGTGCGCCGGCCGGACGGGTTGCGGGCCACCACCTCGAAGTACGGCGCGGCCATCGCCAGGGTCACCCCGGCGAATCCGATCCCGCCGGCCAGGTCGGCCAGGAGCAGGCGGCGCGGCACCGCCGGCCGGGCCCGCCGCCGCCGCCAGACCACGCCGTACGTCACCGCACTGCCGAGGCAGAGCACTCCCAGCGCGTACGCGAAGGGCAGGCCGATGCCGAAGCCGAGGGTGACCTGCCAGGCGGCGACCGCCCACCCGGCGACCACCCAGCCGGGGCGGACCCGGTCGGGCCGGTGGCCGTGCCGCAGTGACCAGCCGTGCCCCCGGGCCAGCATGGCCAACGCGAGGGCGATCCCCCCGATGCTGAGCACGTGCAGGTGACCGGCCTGGGCGAGCTTCCACGGGGCGTAGGCGAACGACACCCCGGCCACCGCCGCACCGGCCCGACCGGCCCCCACCTGCCGGGCCAGCGCGTACGCCCCGAACAGGGCGAGGGCGTGGGTCAGCAGGTAGAGCAGGTTGTAACGGACCACGGCGGCCACCGGACCGTCCCCGATCATCCCGAACGGGGCGTACCCGAGCAGGGTGTCGGAGTAGGCGTAGGTGTACGGCTCCGGATAGAACGTGTTCGAGTGCCAGACCTGGAACGGGTTGGTGAGCAGGGCGTGTCCGCCCCAGGCCACCTGCCACGCCTGGAGCGTCGGGTCGCCGGTGTCCTGCGGGATGGTGCTCGCCGGGTCCCGCAGGGTCGGCCAGGTCAGCACCACGGCCAGCAACAGTGCGGCGAGCGCCGCCAGGGTCCACTCGTGCCGGGCCAGCCGCCACGACACGCCCGCCAGCCGGCGACCGAAGATCCGCACCTGATCGACGTTCATCTCTCCACCCCGTCCTTTGCCGTCCGTCAGACTGCCCGAGTCCGATCCGGTTGTCGACACCGCAACCCGCCCGAATTTCGACCAGGGGTCCCCTTCGACGTCCGAATCCGATCTGAGGGGCAGCGACCGAGGACCACCCGGGTCGGGTGAGCCGCCCTCACCCGACGCGCCGGAAGGTGGAGACATGACTGGACCCGACGGGCTGATCCGACCCGGGACGCCGGCCCCCGACTTCACCCTGCCGGCCACCCCGGACGGGCGACGGACCGGACCCGGGCAGTTCCGTGGCCGGCCGGTGGTGCTGGCCTTCTATCCCGCCGACTGGTCCCCGGTCTGCGGCGACCAGATGGCGCTCTACCAGGCCGCGATGCCGGAGTTCGCGCGGTACGACGCAGTGGTGCTGGGCATCTCGGTGGACAGCCTCTGGTCGCACCGGGCCTTCGCCGAGGCCCGGGGCGTCCGGTTCCCGCTGCTGGCCGACTTCGAACCCAAGGGCGAGGTGACCCGCGGCTACGGGGTGTACACCCCGCAGGGGCAGGCCGGCCGGGCCCTGGTGGTGGTCGACCCGGCCGGGGCGGTGGCCTGGAGCTACCTGTCCCCCGCCGAGGTGAACCCGGGCGCCGACGGCATCCTCGACGCGTTGGACCAGCTCGGCACCGGGCGGCAGGTGACGGCCCGATGAGAACCCCGTTGCAGGTCACCGCCCGACTCCGGGTACCCGTGACCGAAATCGACCATATTCGTGGGCCACTGGACGCACCGGTCACCATCGTGCAGTACGGCGACTTCCAGTGCCCGTTCTGCGGAGCGGCGCACCCCAACCTGGCGGAGTTGCTGCGGCAGCGCCGGGACACCGTCCGGTTGGTCTACCGGCACTTCCCGATCACCAACCTCCACCCGTACGCCGAACGGGCCGCCGAGGTGGCCGAGGCCGCCGGCCGCCGGGGCCGGTTCTGGGAGATGCACGACTGGCTCTACGAGCACCAGGACCAACTCGATCCCGTTCACCTCTCGCTCGGCGTGGAGCAGCTGGGTCTCCTGCCGGACGAGATCGACGCGGAGGTCGACCGGCACACGTACGGCGACCGGGTCCGGCACGACTTCACCGGCGGCATCCGCAGCGGGGTGAACGGCACCCCCACCCTCTTCATCGGCGACCACCGCCACGAGGGCGGCGTCGACCTACCCGACCTCCTCACCGCAGTAGACGCCACCCCCACCCCCACCCCCACCCCCACCCCCTAACCCCCGCGCCGCGCCGCCCCCGCGCCGCCCCGTCCGCGCTGGCCCCCGGTGATCAAGAGGTTTACGGCAGATTGAAGATCAAAGTTGACGCAAACCTCTTGATCACCGGGGAAAACCGCGGGGCGGGGGAGGCGGGCGGCGGGGGCGGGGGCGGGAGTGAGGGTGGGTGGGGGGTTAGAGGAGGTGGAGGGCTCGGGCTCGGCGGACGGCTTCGCGGCGGCGGGTGGCGTCGAGCTTGCGGTAGATGTTGCGTACGTGGGTCTTGACGGTGTTGACCGACAGGGACAGCTCAGCGGCGATCTCCACGTTGGACAGGATGCTCTGGAGGTAGCGCAGAACGGTCAGCTCCCGTTCGGTGAGCGGCTCGGTCAGCGCCCGTTCCGGACCGCCCGGCCCCCGCTGCGGTTCACCCGGCCCGTGCTCGGCTGGCTGTTCGGCGTCGCGTACCAGGTCGCTGACCGCCGGCCAGTGGGCGGTGCCGGAATCGAGGTGGGCGGCGAGCAGGTCGCGGACCTCCGGTTCGGCCCGGGTGAAGACCCGCCGGTAACCGTGTCGGCCGGACAGGTCCAGCACCCGCTCCAACAGCCGACCGGCCCGGCGCTCGTCACCGCCCCGGCGGGCCAGCACCGCGTCCAGGACACCGGTGGCGAGTCGTACCGACAGCGGCCAGTCGGCGGCACCCGGGGCCTCCCAGTCGGGTAGCGCGTGACCGGCGGCCCGGACGTCACCGGCCCGCAGCTCCACCCGGGCCAGCGCCAACCCCAGCACCGGCACCGGGTCCCGCTCCCGGGCCCGCTCGGCGAGCAACCGACGGGCGGTGTCCAGGTCTCCCTGCTCGCCACGCAGGTCCGCCTCCAGGGCGAGCAGCCGATCGGCCAGTTCCCCACCCCCGGCACGATCTCCCTCCCCGGCCGGCTCCCCACCAGGTGTGGCGCGCGTGCCGGTCAGCTCGTCCCGGGCCCGGCGTACCACCTCGATGGCCACCGCCGGCTCACCGGCGTCGCGCAGCAACGCCGCCCGGCACAGCGCCATCACCGCCCCGACCACGCCCCCACCGGCGACCACCCCGACCGTCGCCACCCCGGCCATGGCCGGGCCCACCGCCACCACCCCCGACACCCCCCCGACCGCCGCCGCGCCGGACACCACCCTGACCATGGCCGCCCCGACCATGGCCGCCCCGACCATGGCCGCCCCGACCATGGCCGTGCCGGCCGCCGCCAGTTCGGCGACGGCCTCCGTGGGCTGGTCCCGGTGCAACGCCACCAGGGCCAGCGTCAGGTGCGCGTAGCCACAGTCGGCCCGACTCGACCATCCCTGGCAGGGAGGCATGACCAGCGCCGCGCGGGCGGTCTCCTCAGCCGGCGACAGCTCGCCGGCGAGGGCGAGCAGCAGTGCCGTCCGGGTCGCGTCGACCAGTTCCGTCCGCGGCCGCCCGGCCCGGCGGGCCGCCGCCAGCGCCCGACCGAACCACGCCCCGGCCACCACCAGCTCCCCCTCGGCCAGCTCGATCAGGCCGAGCGCGGTGCCGGCCACCGCCCGTACGTCCGCGTCCTCCCCGGTCCGGGGGTCGTCATCGGTCGGCGCCACCGCCCCGGGCGGGCTGGCGCCCGTCGGCATCCCCGGGAGATCGACACCGGCGGGTGTCTCCGCCAGGCCGGCAGCGGCGGGCACCCCGGGGAGGCCGGGTCCGGTGGCGGCGGTGGCGGTGGCGGTGGCGGTGGCGAGCAGTCGGGCGGCGGCCCGGCGTACCTCCGGGTGGTCGCCGGCCAGCCGGGCCAGGGTGAGTTCCAGCGCCAGGGCCAGCCGACGGAACCGGTCCCGGCGCGGGGCCGGCAGCGCGCGGGCCGCCGCCACCGCGTCCCGCAACCGGGCGGCCGCCGCCTCCCGGTCGCCCGCGTACGCCCGCTCGGCACCGGCGGCCAGCGCCAGCTCCGGGTCCCGGCGCACCGCCTCGGCGGGCGGCGGCGCAAGTGGGGGTACGTCCGGTGACTCCCGGTCGTACGGCACCAGCTCCGGCCAGTGGGTCAGCAGCAGCCCGGTGGCCCGGTCCCACTGCCCGGCGGTGAGCGCATGACGCAGCGCCTCGGCCGGTCGGTCGTGGTCGGTGTGCCAGTCGGCGGCCCGCCCGTGCAGCGCGGCGCGCTCCCCGTCGGCGAGGTCGGCCAGTTCCTCGCGGAGCAGATCGGCCAGCAACGGGTGCGGCCGGTACCAGGGCGGGTCGCTGTCGTCGCGGTGCAGGAATCCGCTGTCACGGGCCAGCCCGGCCAGCAGTGGCCCGGCATCGGTCCGACCGGTCAACGCGTCGGCCAGGTCGGCGCGGACCGCCGGGCCGACGGCGCAGCGCCGCAGCAGTTCCCGGGCCGGCGTCGGCAACTGCGCCAGCACCTCGGCCCGCAGGTACGCCGCCACGTCCGGGTGGTCACCCCCGAACCGCGCCGCCCACCGCTGCGGATCGGACTGCCCCCGGGCGGCGAGCGCGGCGAACCGCAGACCCGCCGGCCAGCCACCGGTACGGTCCCGCAGCGCGGCGACCGCCACCGCCGGCAACGGCACCCCGTGCGCCACCAGCAGGTCGGCCACCTCGTCGGTGGTGAAGGCCAGCTCGTCGGGGCCGATCTCGGTCAGCTCACCGGCCAGCCGCAGCCGGTGCAGGGCCGGCGGCAGGTCGGTCCGGGCGGCGGCGATCAGGCCCAGCCGCCCGTCGGCGTGCCGCAGCAGGAACTCCAGACCGGTGAGCACGGCCGGGTCGGTGACCCGGTGCAGGTCGTCGACGACGAGCCGGACCGGACGCTCCCGGGCGGCCAGGGCCGCGGCGAGCACCTCCAGTTGGTCGGGCCGCAACGGGACGACCGGCGGCAGGGCGGCCGGTCCGTCCGGTGGCCGCTCGACCACGCCCCGCAGGGCCGCCACGAGGTACGCCCAGAGCCGCTCCCCGCTGTCGCCCGCCTCGACCTGCACCCACGCCGGGGGGTCCTCGGCCGCCGCCCGCGCCCAGGCGGTGAGCAGCGTCGTCTTGCCCCAGCCTGCGGGGGCCCGGACCAGGGTGAGGGCACCGGCGGCCCCGGCGTCGAGGCGGCCCAGCAGCCGGGGCCGCCACAACATCGGCTGCGGTGGGGCGGGCGCGGTCAGCCGGGACGCGAGCAGCGGCGGGTCGGCGGGCACCTCGGCGCTCCCGGTGCTGTTGCGCTGCTGCGGCATCCGCCCTCCCCCCGTCGGCGCGGGCCTCCCCGGTCGGCGGCGGCCACCCGAACCGGCTCACCGCGCTCCGCCTCCGGTCGGCGGCGGTTACCCGACCCGGGGCGGTTCACCCCTTCGGGACGAGCCCGGTTCACCCGGTCCCCACCGACCATGGGCGGATCGGGCAGCCGGTGCCGGGTGACCGGCCGGAGCGCACCGGTCCCGGCGGAAGAGGCGGGTGGTACGGATGGGACGACTGATCCGCGACGGGTTCACCCTCCAGCGGACGCGGAGGGTGGGGACCGACGCCCGGTCAGGCCGCTGGCAGGTGGTCACGGTCGGGGTGTCGGCGGCGGAGCTGCTGCCCGACGGGCGGTGGCCGGAGCCGCTGCGCCCGCTGGCCGACGCGGTGGAGCTGCACCTGCGGCCGGCCCCTGGCGGGCGGGGCACCGAGCTGGCGATCCGGTCGCTCGGCGGGGTGGCCACCCTGCCGGGGATGGCTGCCCATCTGGTCGGCGACGATCCCGACCGCTACCTGCGTCAGGTGTTGCGCGCGGTCCGGCAGCTCGCCGAGACCGGTGAGGTGTTGCGCGCCGACCGGCCGGTCACCGAGCGGCCGGTCGGCCGCCGGCCCGGGGCCGACGACCCGGTGGTGCCCGGATGAGGGCGCTGTGCTGGGAGGGCGTCGACCAGCTCGCGGTACGCCAGGTGCCCGACCCCGAGTTGCGCAACGCCCACGACATGATCGTCCGGGTCCGGCGCAGCGCCACCTGCGGGGCCGACCTGCCGCTGCTCGCCGGTCGGGTGCCGGGGCTCGCCGCCGGGGACGTGCTCGGGCACGAGTTCCTCGGCGAGGTGGCCGAGGTCGGCCCGGCGGTACGCCGGCACCGCGTCGGTGACCGAGTGGTGGTCTGCGCCACCGTGGCCTGCGGGCACTGCTGGTACTGCCGGCAGGGGCTCCACTCCTGCTGCGACAACGGCGCGGCCCCGGGGACGGTCGGCGAGGCGGCCTGGGGGCAGCCCACCGGCGGCTGTTACGGCCGTCCCCGGACCACGGGCGGCTTCGCCGGCAGCCACGCCGAGTACGTCCGGGTGCCGTACGCCGACGTCGGGGCGTTCACCGTGCCCGACCCGGTCAGCGACGACCGGGCGGTCTTCGCCTCGGACGCCGCCCCGGCGGGCTGGATGGGTGCCGAGCTGGGTGCGGTCCGCCCCGGTGACGTGGTCGCGGTCTGGGGCGCGGGTGCGGTGGGGCAGCTCACCGCGCAGGCGGCGACGGTGCTCGGCGCGGACCGGGTGATCGTGATCGACCGTTACCCGGAACGGCTGCGGATGGCCGAACGGCACACCGGTGCCGAAACACTGCACTACGAGCACACTGATGTCCCCGCCGAGCTGCGGGAACGCAGTGGTGGCCGGGGTCCCGACGTCTGTGTGGAGGCGGTCGGGGTGGCCGACGGCGGTGGCCGGCCCGCCTCGCTCGCCGACCGGTTCACCGGCCGGGGCGGCCCGGCCGAGGACCCGCTGGCCGTCCGGGAGGCGGTGCACGCCTGCCGCAAGGGTGGCACGGTCTTCGTCTCGGGCACCTTCACCGGTTTCGTGGACGCCTTTCCGCTGGGGGCGGTGATGAACAAGGGTCTGACCCTGCGGAGCGCCCGGCAGCACGGTCAGCGGTGGATTCCGATGCTGCTGGACCGGATGGCCCGCGACGAGCTACGGACCGAGCACCTGGCGACGCACCGGTTCGACCTGGACCAGGGTCCGGCCGGTTACGCCCTGTTCCGGGACCGCGCCGACGGCTGTGTCCGGACGGTCTTCACACCACACGGGTGACGGCCGGGGGTGGGTGGCACACTCGGCGGATGTCCCACGACCGCCCGTACGACATCGTCCTGTTCGGCGCGACCGGCTTCACCGGCGGGCTGACCGCCGAGTACCTGGCCCGGCATGCCCCGGCCGGGCTGCGCTGGGCGCTGGCCGGCCGCAACCCGGCGAAGCTGGCAGTGGTCCGGGGCCGGCTCGCCGCCATCGACCCGGGGCTGGCCGGGTTGCCGCTGCTCACCGCCGACGTCACCGACGCCGGGTCGCTGCGCCCGGTGGTGGAGTCCACCCGGGTGCTCGCCACCACCGTCGGCCCGTACGTGCACCACGGGGAGCCGCTGGTCGCCGCGTGTGCCGCCGTCGGCACCGACTATCTCGACATCACCGGTGAGCCGGAGTTCGTGGACCTGATGTACGTGCGGCACCATGCCGAGGCGGTGCGCACCGGGGCACGGTTGGTGCACGCCTGCGGCTTCGACTCGATCCCGCACGACCTGGGCGCCTGGTACACGGTCCGGCAGTTGCCGTCGGACGGGCCGATCACGGTGGACGGGTTCGTCCGGGCCGGGGGGAAGTTCTCCGCCGGCACCTACCACTCGGCGCTCACCGCGTTCTCCCGTACCGCGGAGGCGACGCGGGCGGCGCGGGCCCGCCGGGCGGTCGAGCCCCGACCGGACGGACGCCGGGTCCGCGCGGTGCCCGGCAAGGTGGGCCGGTCGGCGGCGACCGGCATGTGGGCGGTGCCGCTGCCCACCATCGACCCGCAGGTGGTCCGCCGGTCCGCCGCCGCCCGCCCGGAGTACGGCCCGGACTTCCGCTACCGCCATTTCGCCGCCGTCAAGCGGCTGCCGACGGTGCTGCTGGCCGGGGCAGGGATGGCCGGCCTCGTCGGGCTGGTGAAGCTGCCGCCGGCCCGGCGCTGGCTGCTCGGCCGGCTCGCCTCCGGGCAGGGCCCGAGCGCGGCGCAGCGGGCCAGGTCGTGGTTCCGGGTGCGGTTCGTCGGCGAGGGCGGTGGCCGCACCGTCCGCACCGAGGTCTCCGGCGGCGATCCCGGCTACGACGAGACCGCCAAGATGCTCGCCGAGTCGGCCCTCTGCCTGGCGTACGACGAACTGCCCGCCACCTGCGGGCAGGTGACCCCGGTGACGGCGATGGGCGACGCGCTGCTGGACCGGTTGGTGAAGGCCGGCATGACGTTCCGGGTCCTCCCGGCGCAGGGCTGACCGCAGCGGTGGCGGTCGGCGGCTTGACCCTCGACCTGGTGGAGGCCACAGCATCATGGGCGTGGAGAGCGAGCTGCTGAGTATCGGCGAGCTGGCCCGGGCCAGCGGCCTGACGGTCAGCGCGCTGCGGTTCTATGACCGGTGCGGGGTGCTGCCCCCGACGCTGGTCGACCCGGTGAACGGTTACCGCTGGTACACCGGCGCGCAGGTGGCGCCGGCCCGGCTGGTGGCCGGGCTACGTCGGGTCGGCATGCCGTTGGCCGAGATCACCGCCGCGCTGCGACTGCGACAGGAACCTGCGCAGGTCGGGCGGCTACTCGACGCGCACCTGCGCCGGTTGGAGGACGGTCTCGCCGACGCCCGCCGCGAACTCTCCCGGGTCCGCGCCCTGATCTATCCCGAGGAGTATCCGATGACCACCAGAATCGTGCTGTCCCGCGCCGAGCTGGCCGCTGCCGTCGACGCCGTCCGGTTCGCCGTCGGCAACGACCCCGAACTGCCGGTGCTCACCGGTGTGCTGCTGGACGTGGAGTCCGACGGCCTGCGGCTGGTCGCCACCGACCGGTACCGGATGGCGCTGGCCCGCGCCGGCGGCCAGGTGGACGGCCCGCCGGTCCGGGCGCTGCTCCCGGCGGCGGCCGTTGACGAGTTCCGGGCGCTGCTGGGCGCTGCCACGCAGGCGCAGGCACATCTGACGATCGCCGATGGCCGGGTCAGCGTCACCGTCGCCGGTGCCGAGGCCAGCTCGACGGTCCTGCCGTACGAGTTCACCGACTACCGGCGGCTGCTGCACCGGCCGGCGGGCGCACCGGCCCGGCAGGTCCCGGTCGACGTGGCGACCCTGCGCGCCGCACTGCGGGCCAACACTCCCACGGTCACCCGGGAACACGAGGGGGTGCCGCTGCCGGTGACCGTGCTCGGGGTGGACGACCGCAACGGGCTACGCCTCGTCGACGCCACCGAGCTGGCCGGGCCGGACCGAGCCGACCTGCTGGTCGGAGTGAACGGGGACTTCCTGCTCGACGCCCTGGAGGCCGCCGGTGGCCCGCAACTGGTGCTGGAACTCGACGGCCCGATCGCCCCGTTGGCCGTCCGCCGGCCCGGAGACGACGACACCTTCTCGATCCTGATGCCGATTCGCCTCTGACCGCGCGGATCAGCCGGCTGTCCTGTCCTCTGCATCGGCCTCCGCCAGCAGACCCGGGCCGACCGGCCGCACCCCGCCTCCCCCACGCCTCCGCGACCCGCCCTGCCCGACCGAGTCCGGGCTCCACCGGCACCACCCCCGGCCGGCCGCTGGCGGCGCCGATGCCTCGGCTGCCGCCGGTGATGACGGTGACCGGAGCCAATGCGCCGAGAGCCCCAGCATCACGCGGCCTACTTCCGGGCGGCCTACTTCCGGGCGGCCTACTTCCGGGCGGCCTACTTCCGCGCGGCCTACTTCCGCGCGGCCTACTTCCGCGCGGCCTACTTCCGGGCGGCCTACTTCCGGGCGGCCTACTTCCGCGCGGGTCGGCTCGGGCCTGCCGGCCAGCGCTGGCGGGCGGGTCGGCTCGGGGCCTGCCGGCCAGCGCTGGCGGGCGGGACCAGCGCTGCGGACAGGACGCGCTGCGAACGGGGTGACCGGCTGCGGACGCCCTGCTCCCGGAGCCCGACTCCGGCGGCCCACACCCCGGCAGTGGCCCGACCGGGTGGCGGCCGGCCATCGGGTGACCCGCATCGACAAGGGGCCAACTGCGGGAGCCACCAGCGGACGACAGTACCCACTGACGATTACGGAAGGTAACAAGCGACCCTCCCTACCTACTCTCCTGCGCACACTTTGCTCTGCTGCCACGGACGCGACAGCCACGAGGGGTGACCGTCGCGTCGACGGCAGCAGAGCAAAGTGGGTGAGTGAGGGTGGTGAGGGGTGTCGAGGCGGTGCGGGATATGACCTGTTCAGCCGCGGTCTGGGTCCCAAAAAACTGCCAGTGCGCGGTCGAGCGCCGCTTCGGCAATCACTTAGAGTGATATTGCCAGGTTATTTACCCTCTTATCACTGTGGGTTACGGCAGGATTTGGCGGTGGCATGTGTCGAGATCGGACGGGCTTTGTTTCCTCCGACCTCGCAGGCCGGCAATGAGCGGCCAGCACGGCCGAAACGATGGCGACTGGGGGGTGCGGGCTGCCCGACGAAACGCCGGTCGGCAGCGGTAAGCGCACCACGACCAGGCAGGGCAGGCAGGCAGGCAGGCAGGCAGGGGGAGCCTAGGGCCAACACCAGCGCACGGGCCATCCAGCTCAGGACCGGCCACGCGCGGCCCAGGCGCCAGCAAAGACCAGGTACAGGCCAGGTGCCGGCACAGATATCGGCGCGCACGCAGCGTCGGCGGCGCGGGGGCGTCCGGCGGGGGCGTCCGGCCGGGGCGTCCGGCCGGGGCCGGGGGCCGGCGGGCGCGACGGTAGCATCGGAGGGTCCCACCCCGACCGCCTGGACGGAGCGTACGGAGCAGCATGCTCGACATGGAGTTGATCCGGAAGGATCGCGAGGCGGTGGCGACCGCGCTGGCGAAGCGGCTGGATCCCGCCGAGGTCAATCGGGTCCTGGACGACATCCAGCGACTCGACCAGGAGCGTCGCGCCCTGATCACGGAGATCGACGCCGAGCGGCAGCGCCGCAAGGCCGAGGCCCGGGCGTACGCGCAGGCGAAGCGGGCCGGCACCACGCCGGAGTCCGTCGCGCCGGAGGCCGAGCGTAAGCAGCTCGCCGAGCTGGAGTCCCAGCTGGACGAGGTGCAGTCCCGGCTGCGCGGCACGATGAGCGAGCTGCCCAACCTGCCCGCCGACGACGTCGTGCCGGGCGGCAAGGAGGCCAACCGGGTGGTGAAGACCTTCGGCGAGCCCCCGGTCATCGAGAAGATCCGCGACCATGTGGAGCTGAGCCGCGCGCTCGGCCTGGTCGACCACGAGCGGGGCGTCAAGCTCGGTGGTTCGGGCTTCTGGATGTACACCGGCCTGGGCGCCCGGCTGGAGTGGGCGCTGATCAACTGGTTCATCGACGAGCACGTGCGGGCCGGCTACGAGTTCCTGCTCCCGCCGCACCTGCTGCTGGACACCGCCGGTTTCGCCGCCGGCCAGTTCCCGAAGTTCTATGACGACGTCTACCACCTGGACCGGGAGTCCGCCCCGCGCGGGCAGTTCCTGCTGCCCACCTCCGAGACCGCCATCCTCGGCGCCTACCAGAACGAGATCCTGGAGACGCCGAAGCTGCCGCTGAAGGCGTTCGCGTACACCCCCTGCTACCGGCGGGAGGCGGCCGGTTCGCACTCGGATGAGCGCGGCACCGTGCGCGGGCACCAGTTCAACAAGGTGGAGATCTTCCAGTTCACCCTGCCGGAGCAGGCCGACGCGGCGCTGGAGGAGATGCTCGGCCACGCGGAGAGCCTGGTCGAGAAGCTGGGCCTGCACTACCAGCGCAGCCTGCTCTCCGCCGGTGACGCCAGCGCATCGATGAAGAAGACCCTCGACATCGAGGTGTGGATGCCGAGCACCGGCAAGTACAAGGAGGTGTCGTCGGTCTCCTGGGCCGGTGACTACCAGGCCCGCCGCGCGGCCATCCGATACCGCGAGCCGGGCGGCAAGCAGACCCGCTTCGTGCACACGCTCAACGGGTCGGCGCTGGCCACCAGCCGGCTCTTCCCGGCCATCCTGGAGCAGTTCCAGCAGCCCGACGGCTCGGTGCTGGTGCCCGAGGTGCTCCGCGACCGGCTCGGCACCGACCGCCTCACCCCGCTGCGCTGAGGCTTCCGGTGAGGGGCGGGGCCTCCGGGCTCCCGCCCCTCACCGCACGCACTGCCGACCACCGCACGCACCACCCCGGCGCGCGGCCGGGCAGACCATCCCGGCGACCACCGACCCGCCGCGCACGCCACCTGGTCGACCGGCCGCGCACGCCACTGCGGCGACGACCGACCCGCCGCGTTCACACCCGTTCGGTGTCACCGGCCCGGGTGCGGCTGCGGTGCAGCAGTGCCGCCACCGCGAGCAGCCCGACCAGCAGCCCGGCGAGCACCACCGGCCCGGCCGCATCCAGGGTCGTCACCAGCATTCGTTGGACCCGGGCCGCGCCGACGACCACCGGGTCGCCGAAGGCGTCGTGCCGACCCCGGGCGAGCCGGACCTCGTACCAGCCGTACCAGGCGACGTAGCCGCCGGCGACGAGCAGCACCAGGCCGCTGAGGCGGGGCACCCAGGCACCGGCCCCGCGCAGCCCGCGTACCACCCGGCCACGGAGCAGGGCCACGCCGAGCGCCGCCACCGCCACCACCAGACCCATCCCGATCGCGTACGCGACGAACAGCGCCAGGCCGCGCAGGGTCGAGCCGGCCTGGAGGCTGGTCACCACGATCGCCAGGAACGGCGCGATCGAGCAGCTCAGCGACGCCAGCGCGTACGCCATGCCGAACAGCGCCATGGACGGCAGCGAGCGGGTCAGCCGGGGCGCGCGGGCCGACGGACGCGGGGTGGGCAGCCGGCGGCCGGCGAGCAGCCACAACCCGAGCGCCAGCAGGCCCAGCCCCAGTGTCACGGTCAGCCACGGCAGCCGGGGGCGCAGCCAGTCGGCCAGGGGCGCGACGGCCAGTCCGAAGGCGCCGAACACCACGACGTACCCGCAGGTCAGGCCGGCCGCCGCGGTGAGCGCCCGGCCGATCGCGCCCCGGCCGTCCGGCGGCCCGGCGACCAGCAGCGACAGGTACGCCGGCAGCATCGCGAAGCCGCACGGGTTGACCGCGCCGAGCATCCCGGCGGTCAGCGCGAGCAGCAGCGGGCCGGTCATCAGCCGGCCAGGGCGGCGACCCGGCGGGTCAGGTCCTCACCGTCGAGGAAGCCCTGGTGGACGACCTTCCCGTCCCGATCGATGATCAGGAAGGTGCTCTGTTCGACGATCTCGAAGCGACGCCACAGCGCGCCCGCCCGGTCGTCGATCTGCGTGGTGCCGCCGAGTTCGAACTCGGTGACGAAGCTGCGCATCGCCTTCTGCTCGCCGAGGCCGGCCACCCCGACGATCGGCACGGTGTCCCGGTACTTCGGGGCGATCTCGGCGACCGTCCACGCCTGGCTGGCGCAGGTGGCGCACCACGGCGCCCAGAACCAGAGCACCACCGGCCGGCCGGCCAGGGCGGCGGCGGAGAAGGCCGTACCGTCGAGGGTCTTTGCGGTGAAGCGCAACGCGTCGGGCACCGGGGCGGGTGCGCCGGTCGCGGTGGGTGCGCCGGTCGGGGTCGGCCCGGCGGACAACGGCGACGAGGTGGCGATCGGCACGGCGACCTCGGCGGCGGGTTGCGCCGACGTCGGCCCGACGGCGCACGCCGAGGCGGCCAGCAGGGTGCCGGCCAGGGTGGCGGCGACGGCGAGCCGGGCGGCCGGGCGGCCACCCGGCCGAGTCCTGGGGTACGACGACCGCATCCGAATCTCCTCTCGGTGGTGCTACGTGACCTGGACGGTGCCGGGTGACCTCGACGGTGCTACTTGACCTCGACCAGCCGCAGCGCGAGTTCGGGGCAGACCTTGACGGCCTTCATCGCCCCCTCCTTCAGCCAGGTCGGCACGGGGGTGGGCGGGAAGGCGGGGTAGCCGTTGGCGTCGAGCCGGATGAAGTCCGGTACGACGTGGGCGCAGAGCCCGTGCCCGTCGCAACGGGACCAGTCCAGGGTGAGCATCTTGGGGTTGGCGTCGGGGGCGCCGGGCAACCCCATCACGCCCTTGACCCGTTTGCCGCACCCCTCACCGGTGGTGTGCTGCCGCAGGTCGTCGGCGAACACCTCCATCGCGGAGAGCGCGAAGCGGGAGGTGCCGTCGGGGTGGCTGCACGCGCCCCGGCCCTTCACGTCGCCGGCGGCGGCCCGGACGACCTCCACCGGGGCGCTGCCGGAGACCGCCAGGTCGACGGCGCGGGCCAGGTCGGGCAGGCCCCGCTTGCACGGCCCGCACTGGCCGGCGGACTCCCCGGCCAGGTAGCGGACCACCTGGGCGGCCTCGCCGAGCGGGCAGGTGTCCCGGCCGAGCGGGATGATGATGCCGGCGCCGAGGGTGCCGCCCACGCTGGTGAGGCTCTTGCGGGTGAGCTCGGCCCGCTGCGCCGCCTCCCAGGTGATCCAGCGACCGTGGTAGCCGCCCATCAGGATGCCCGGCCCCTCCGGCACCTCGCACAGTTCGAGGATGTCCCGTAGCGGGGTGCCGGCGGCGCACTCCACCACGGCGGCGCGCTTGGCCTGGCCGGTCACGGTGAGCAGCACGGTGCCCGGCTCGTCGTCGGTGCCGAGCGCCGCGTACTCGTACGGGCCGAGCCGGGCGGCGATCGCCACCTGGGCGTACGTCTCGGCGTTGGACAGCAGGGTGGGCAGGTTGCGTACGCCCGAGTCGCTGGACCGCTTCTTGGTGCCCGGCGGGATGTGCGGCAGTCCGTTGATCCCGTTGACCAGCGCGCCGCCCTCGCCGGAGATGAACCGGTGCGGCACGGTGACGATGGTGGTGGGCACCGGCATCCGGCGTTCGGCGAGGGCCTCGGTGAGCGATTCCCGGCCGATCAGGTCGTCGGCGACGCAGAGCACGATCTCCTCGGCGTCCAGCGCGTAGGCGGACAGCGCGGCGCCGTCGAGGATCAGGTGCGGGGCCCGGGTGAGCAGCACCTTGTCCTTCCAACTGGCCGGTTCCCCCTCGGTGGCGTTGACCACCACCACGGCGGGCAGGTCCTGCCGTTCACAGGACTCCAGCACCGCCTTGAACTTGCGGTAGAACGGGAAGCCGGCCCCGCCCTTGCCCTTGAGCTGGATGGCCTCGGCCAGCCGGAGCAGGTTGGCGGGTTCCATCGGGCCGATCGGGCCGTGCTCCATCTCGTGTGCCATCAGGTCGAGCCGGCCGTACTCGGCGAAGCCGGCGGTGAGCCGGGGCTCGCCGATGCAGGCGACCGGGGGCACCTTGGTACGCATCACTTGGCTTCACCGCGCAGCCCGGCCCAGTACGCCCCGTCGACGGCGTCCGCGTTGGCCTTGCCCTTGCGCCGGCTCCGGCCGTCGCCGGTGGCCTTGCGGGCCCGCCGGGAGGCCAGGTCGACCAGGGTCGGGGTGTCGTCGACCGGGATGTCGTCGGCGACGTAGCGGGCCGGCGGACGCCAGTAGTCCGGCTCCTCGGGCACGTCCGGCTCGACGCTGTGCCGGCCGGAGCCGCTGCGCGGGGCGGCGGAGATCGGTTCGGCCGAGACGGGGCGGTTGGACTCCGACCACCGGCTCGGGCTGTCCCACGGCTCCTCGGGCTCCTCGGTGCGCCGCCGGGGCGGTGCCGAGTAGCGGGCGGCCAGGTCGTCGTCGTCGCGTCGGGCCCGGCGACCGGTGGAGACCGGGGCGATGTCCTCTTCGTACCGGGAGCGACGGGTGCCCGACACCGGGGCCACGTCCTCCTCGTACCGGGCGCGGCGGCCACCGGAGACCGGGGCGACCTCCTCCTCGTACCGGGAGCGACGGGTGCCCGACACCGGGGCCACGTCCTCCTCGTACCGGGACCGGCGACTGCCGGAGACCGGGGCCACATCCTCCTCGTAGCGGACGCGACGGGTGCCCGACACCGGGGCCACGTCCTCCTCATAGCGGGACCCGCGGGTGCCCGACACCGGGGCGACGTCCTCCTCGTAGCGGGACCGGCGGGTGCCCGACACCGGGGCGACGTCCTCGTCGCGGCGGCGGGGCCGTTCGTCGCGCTCTTCGCGTTCGACGGTCCGGCGGCGGGCGGCCGGTTCCAGGTCGCGCTCGCGGCGGGGGGCCGGCGGCGTCTCCCGGGCGGGTCGGCCACCGCGGACGGGTTCCCGCAGGGTGCCGGGCTCGGGCACCACCGGAACGGTGAACCGCTCGGGGTCACGACGCCGGGCGGCGCCGGTCGGCGCGTTCCACGACGGGGCCAGGGCGACCTCGGCCCAACCCGTCCGGCTCTCCCTGGTCTCCTCCTCCTTCTTACGGCCGAGCCCACTGAGCAGCGTCCGACCCTTGCCCTCCTCGGTCGCCTTGGCGGTCATCGCCTTGTTCAGCGCGGCGGCCTGCTGCTGCTCGCGGGTGCGCTTGCCGAGGTAGACCGACAGCCGCACCATCAGCGCCACCACCACCAGCAGGACGCAGGCCAGGTAGCTGAGCACCACCCAGGACTTGGCGGCGCGGCCGGCGTTGAGGCCGTGGAACAGGGCGAACGGCCAGGAGAGGTAGGCCAGGGAGTGCAGGCTGCGCCAGAACCACTTGGGGCCGACGCCGGCGAAGCGGACCCGGACGATGCCGGTCCAGAAGACGCTCACCATGAGGAACGCGGCCACCGTGCCGAAGCCGACGTAGAGCCCGCTGCCGCCGATGAACGGGACCACGGCGTCGCTGGGCCCGGCCCGGCCGATCGCGATCTTGGTGATGACGTGGAACACCAGGCCGGCGACGGCGAGGACACCGGTGGCCCGGTGCGCGGACTGGAGCAGCACCCGGTGCCGGATCATGAGAACCAGCCGGTCGGTGGCGAGCAGGCCCATCATCACGGTGAGGCTGAGCGCCACCAGGGTGACCACCCCGGCGAAGAACTCGGTGAAGAAGAACCCGTACGCGTACATCACCGCACCGTTGCCGGTCATCTCCACGCCCGCCCAGAGCAGGCCCAGCGCGGACGCCACCATCAGTGCCAGCACGGATTTCGACACGGTCCGGACACCACGGCTACTGGTGGAGGTCCGGACGGTCGCGGCCTTCTCGTTCTGCTTTGCCCGGGCCATCTGCTCCTCGATCGTCTAACGGCGGCGCCACCACCGGCCGACCTTGCTCCCACCTCCAGTACGGACCTCCGGCGCGTACGGATCAGTGCGGGTGGTGAAAATTCTCGGTGGATTGTCGAACCACCCCGGCCCGGCGCACGTGTAGCCCCCGGCGCACCGCGTCGACAGCGCCCGGCGCAGCGACGGCCGTCCATCCGCTGACCGGCACCGCCCCTCGGGAACCCGCGTCCGGACGATTCACGCCAACCGGAAGCTCTGCACCCGTTAGTCTTGCTTTGTGCTGTTTGACCGAATGATTGACCGGTGGGGGCGTGGTCCGCTCGCCGCCGTCGTCGGCGTACCGGCGCTGCTGGTGCTGACCCTGCTGGTCGGCGCGGCGCTGCGGTACGACGCACCCGCACCGACCCGCCGGGCCGCCCCGCCACCGACCGCGACCGCCGCCCCGGCCGAGGACGAGACCGTGCCGCCCGCCGCACCGGCCCCCGCCGGGCTGCCGGTGATCGACTACGACCCGGCACCCGCCGGCTTCCCGGCCGACCCGCGTCCGCTCGACGTGACCCCGTTGACCGAGGGGCTCACCCCGACCCGGAACATCGCCGCGTACGACGCACCCGGCGGACGACCCCGCGCCCTGCTCGCCCCCACCATCAACGGTGTCGAGCTGACCATGCCGGTGGTGGAACGCCGGACCGGCTGGACGGCGGTCCTGCTGCCCTCGGCGAGCCGCCGACTGGCCTGGCTCCCGGCGGGCGGCTGGACCCCGGTGGCCCTGCGTGACCAGCTCGTGGTGCAGCGGCGGACCCACCGGCTCACCTGGTACCGGCACGGCAGCCCGCAGCACACCTGGCCGGTCAGCCTCGGCCTGCCCGGCCAGGAGACCCCGCTCGGCCGGACCTTCATCCTCGGCACCACGCCCCCGCCCGAGCCGGTCTACGGCGGGGTGGACGTCTTCGCCCTCGGCGCGATCCCCGACGACCTGGACGCGGTGCCCACCGGCCTCAAGGGCGCACACATCGGCCTGCACACCTGGCAGGACGACGACACCCTCGGCGAGAACGTCACCAACGGCTGCATCCGGCTGACCCGCACCGCCCAGCAGACCCTCCTCGACGAGGTCCGCCCCGGCACCGAACTGGTCGTCGTCGACACCCTCCCCACCTCCTGACCCCCGCCCCCTCCCCCGCCCAGGCCACCCCGGCCGGCCCCAGCCACCCCGGTGATCAAGAGGTTTGCGACAAAATCCGGCCGGCGGATGACGCAAACCTCTTGATCACCGGGTGCATCCGCATGAGGTGACAGCGGCCGATCGGGGTGGGGTGTGGCTGGTCGGCGGGGGCATCGGGGGGTGGAAGGTGGGTATGCGGCCGGGGTTGGGGGTGGGTGAGGTCGGGGAGGACGGCATGGGGAACACGTCGGGCGGGCGGGTCGACACGGTGGTGTTCGTGCACGGGCTGTGGATGACACCGCGCAGCTGGGAGGGGTGGGCCGAGCGGTACGCCGCACGCGGGTTCCGGGTGCTCGCCCCGGCCTGGCCGGGCTTCGACCGGGAGGTGACCGCGCTGCGGGCCGACCCGGGCACGATCGCGGGAACGACCCTGCGGCAGGTGATCGACCACTACGCGGCGGTGCTCCGCGAACTGCCCGGCCCACCGATCGTGATCGGCCACTCGTTCGGCGGGCTGGTCGCCCAGGTGCTGGCCGACCGGGGTCTCGGCGCGGCCACCGTGGCGGTCGCGTCCGCGCCGGTCAAGGGGGTGCTCCGGCTGCCGATCAGCACGCTGCGGGCGTCGTACCCGGTGTTGCACAGCCCGGTCAACCGGCACCGGGGGGTACAGATCAGCCCGGACGAGTTCCGCTACGCCTTCGGCAACACCCTCCAGCCGGACGACTCCGACCGGGCCTGGCGGCGCTACGCCGTCCCCGCCGCCGGTCACGTGCTCTTCGAGGGGGCGTTCGCCAACCTCGACCCGCACTCCGCCGCGACCGTCGACACCGGCCGCGACGACCGGCCGCCGTTGCTGCTGATCGCCGGCGGCGAGGACCACGTGTCCCCGCCGTCGCTGGTCAAGGCGAACGCCGGGCTCTATCAGAAGTCGCGGGCGGTGACCGCGTACCACGAGTTTCCCGGCCGCTCCCACTTCACTGTGGGTGAGCCGGGCTGGGAGGCGGTCGCCGACTACGCCCTGGACTGGGCGGTGCGGATGACGCAGGCCCCGGCGACGGCGGGCAACGCCCCCCGCCGGTGAGCCGGACGGCACCGTAGCGTCACGGTCGGTCGGCCCGGACGCGCGGCGCCGCCCTCACCGGATGCCCGCTCACCGCCACCCGCGCCGCCGGGAGCACTCGCCGTCGTGGTCGGGGCGGAGCAGACAGCGCCGACCACCGGAGAGCAGCCGGTCACAGAACACCCAGTGGCGGGCGTTCTGGTCGTCCTCGGCGGAGACGGTGGTGCCGCCCGGGTCGGTCTGCGGCAGGACGTGCGTCCAGTGCGCCACCACCCGGGCCAGCCGTTGTGCGGAAAGCAGGTCGTTGGCGACCACCGGCAGGTGGATGACGAAGCGCCCGGTCACCGGTCCCACTCCCGCTCGTTGCGGCCGTGCGCCCGCTCGGCTTGCAGCTGGCACAGCGCGATCCTGACCCGGCCGGCCTCCCGCCGGCTCTGCCGCAGCGCGTCGTAGACGGCGGCCAGTTCCCCGGCGACCTGGTCGAGGAACTCCCGCACCTCCTGCGGGTCGAGCCCGCGCCGCCCGAACCGCGCCGGCCGGAACCGCCGCTCCCGCACCTGCCACGGCAACAACCGAGGGGGTACGGCCGGACGACGCCCCACCGACGCCGGCAACGGTCGTCGGCCCTCCGGCATCCGGCGGAAGAAGTCACGCATGACGGAACCTGCCTCTCCTGAAGATCGACCCGGGCTGGGGTGGATCCACCGGCCCGCCGCGCACCGGCGGACCCACCCCGCGCACCCGCCGTCGCAGCACTCACCAACTACCCGACAACGGGGCTCAGATGGTCGCTGAGCAGCGGGAACTTCCCAACGACCGCCGAAGCAGTCAAACACCGGAAGCCACTGATTGCAACGTCTCAATTGCACTGCGCGACGGCACCGCTAGCTACAGATAGGCACCCTGTGTAATGTGTCCATTACTGCGGAGACGCGGGGCCGTCGAAAATGGACGGGAGGGCGTTCAGGTCAGCCGAGCCGGGAGGACGATGGTGTCACAATCCGTGACCGGGACGACGATGCTCCGACGCCAGATCGGGCGGAAGTTCGAGTCGTTGCGCAGGGCGGCCGGGCTGACGATGGAGCAGGCGGCCGAACGCCTGGACCGGGCACGGGCCACCCTGCACCGGATCGAGAACGGTGCCGAGCACGTCCGCTACCGGCAGGCCGACGTGCAGCAGATGCTCGACCTCTACGGGGCCTCCGCCGGGGACAGCGAGTTGCTCCTGGCCATGACGGCGGCCACCCGGGAGAACAAGAACTGGTGGCACGACTACGTCGGCTCCGGCTTACCCCGCTGGTTCCAGCTCTACATCGGACTTGAATCGGCCGCGATCAGTCTTCGGCAGTACCAGGCCGAGCTGGTCCCAGGGCTGCTCCAGACGCGAGCCTACGCCGAGCAACTCTTCCGAATGCCCGGCGGGGCAATCAACTCTGAGTCCATCGAGGATCAGCAACGTGCCGTGCAACTCAGGATCGATCGGCAGTCCCTCCTTACCCGGTTCTCCGCTCCACAACTCTGCGTGATAATCAACGAAGCCGTGTTGCGGCGGCAGGTCGGCAACGCCACGATCATGGCGGAGCAGCTTCGCCAGATCATCAAGGCATCAGAGCTACCTAACGTAACCGTGCGAGTGCTAACTTTTTCTGCTGGGCTACACGCCGGAGCAATGACGGGAGCCTTCTCGATCCTGGAATTCCCGCACGACGGCAGTGGTCAGGAGGTGGAGCCACCAGTGACGTACCTGGAGACGGCCACCGGAGCGATCTATCTCGACAAGTCACACGAGACGGCCGCCTACAACGCCATCTGGGCGGACATGATGAACCGCGCTCTCAACGAATCCCGATCCATCAGCCTGATCCAGCAAGCCGCAGAGGAGTACGACCGTGCCTGACCTGACCGGCGCTGTCTGGCGCAAGTCCACCCGCAGCAACAACGGCGGCGAATGTGTCGAGGTCGCCGCCAACCTCCCCGCCGTCGTCGGACTGCGCGACAGCAAGGACCCGGCTGGTCCCGCTCTCGCCTTCGCACCCCGGGCATGGACGCGATTCCTGACCAGCGTCAAGCAGCAGCCGCCCCAGGGCTGAAGGAGACCGGAACCGTCCCGGCTGCACCAGCGCAGGTAAAGCCTGCCTGACCGTTCGACCGTGTCGGCCTACCCACCGGGCAGGCCGGCACGCACTGTCACCGCCGGCCCGAACGCGAGTACCCACAACTGCTGCTCCGAGTCCTCCTCGACGCGCGTGAGCATGGCACCGTATTCGACACTGGTTCCCGAACCGGAAGCGAGCAGCGCAGAGGCGTCGAGGAGCAGGCTGTTCACGCCGAAGCGCTTCCGTCCTCGTCGAACTGGCGAAGCCATTCGAGATTCCGGGCATGCTGCTCTTCACTGATCGGTGGCAGAGCTGCCAGTCGACTCCTCGTCGACTCAACGTCGTCATCGGTGACGATGCAACCGAGCTGCGCCCGGCGCACCCGGAGGCCGTCCGCCCGCATTCTCCGACGGAGGAGTCCCGCGATGAAACCGGGCCTGTTGCCCTGGGCGCGTTCGACGTAGGCGGCCACGTCGTCGGGCAAGCTGATCGTGATACTGCGAGTCATACGCTTAGCATGAGTGCCGCATACTGACGATCGACCCCATCACGTCAGGACGCGCCGTCACCGCCGCCCAACCGCTGCCACAGGAAGCGCAGAGTCAACGCCCACAGGAACGCCCGCTGCCCGTAGTTGCCCGCTGCCCGCGCCTACCCTCGGCGTGCTCGTAGGTGGCCGCGACTTGCGCATCATGGCGAAGCTGGACTTTCCGGACGTCACGCCGCCCATCTCTGGGAACTCGATCGACAGACCATTCTGATGAATCGCAGCCCGGGTCGGAGGCGCGTTGCGAGTGCCGCTACGTAGCGGCCGAGTGGCCGCCGGGCTGCATTGGTGTTCTGAAATCCGGCAAGCTAATTCAGTACCAGAATCAGGTCGAGCCCTTGATCCGGGTGATAAGTCCAAGAGGCGCGAACCTCTCCCCACTGAGCCGACTGCTTGCCGTCCAGAGCACGAGTTGAATCCATCTCAGAAAGAACGTGATCGGGCGTGCCCAGCTCATTTAGGATGCATACAATATCCGTGTAGGCTAGACCGGAATCCTCCTTACCTCCACCATTCAAGGTCAGCGAATTACCCCCGTCTCCGATGCGTGCGTCCACTGATGCAACTGAACACTTATCAGTTGCCAGGACCAGCTTGGACTTGCCCTGCTCCGCACCGGCAGCATCAGAGGAATTGAACACCAACGCGCCCACGCCAAGCCCAGCGGCAAACAGAAGAATGCCTCCCCCGACCACAAGTAAGGGTTTCCACACCCGGCCCAGACGCGCGGGCTTCCGAGGGGGCGGAGAACCTAGCGACTCAGCAAGGGCACTCAACTCTTCGGAACTCATCGAACTAATTTCAGCATCGGTCGGGTATCGGTCGCCGGACTGCTCAGGATGCGGAGGGCCGGGATTCATTTATCGTCCTTCTAGTATGGCCACACTAAACGGCCTGACCAGCGTCCGCCAAGACGCCAGTTACCACAAAGAGTGTATTGCGAACCGCCCAAAAGGCAGTATCTAACCATCCTTCGCGATGGCCGCCGCGGAGCAATGTAGTTTAGCGCCACACAACATCACTAATTAGTGTCGGGCTTCTGACAGCCACTGAGCCAGTCCCAGTGACAGCTCATTGCGATGGACGACCGCATCGCGGGGCACGTCGGTCAAGCAGGACCCAGGCGGCAGCGGCATCCGCGGCGGAAACTCCCGGAAACGGGCTTGCTTTACGTTGTGCTTTGAAGGTCAACATGAGCACGGAGTTCCCGCACTCACCAAGGACACGAACCGCGTTATAGGCATGTGGAGCTGGCTGCACGTCCGTACAGGCCATGTCATGTATGCCCGACCACAAAGAACTCGCACAGCCGAAATTCTGCCGCATCGGACGGAACCCACACTAGCTCTCGGGTCAACGTGACCCGCGTCGCTTTCGGCAAGGCGTTGCTTACCGCTTGCGGGCGCTAACCGGCCGCTCACCTTCACTCGCGAATCGTGCAGGCCATCATCGGGCACCTGCCGACCGACCCTTGGTGATTTCAGGGCCGGTGCTGCTGTGGGGGCAGGCCCACGTGCACCCCGCCGGAGATGTCGCGCGCCTGCACCACCGGGCCGGTGACCTGGCCCGACACCGTGTTGGTCACCGCGTCGGCCCGTACGGTCGTCTGCTGGAAGGTCTCCCAGCGGCGGCGTAGCTCCTGGTCGAAGCTCGGATCACGGGCGGCGGCGTCGCCCAGTGCCCGGCGCAACTCCACGGCCCGGTCGTCGCCCTCGGGAGATGTGGGCTCGGCGACGAGCGAGGCCCGAAGCTCTCGGTGGCCGGTCGCCTTACGGCGAACGAGATGCATCAGCGACGCGAGGGCCTCCCTTCCCGCATCGGTCAGGCCCTCGACGGCACGGGTCGACAGTGCCACGGCGATCGCCGTGAGAATCGGGTCATCCATCCCGCTCCCCCTGGTCGGTTGAGGTGTCGTCGTGGTCGACGGCCGCCAGGCGTCGTTGCACGTCCGCCGCGAGGGGGTCGTCGAGTTCCAGCAGCGTCAGCAGCGCATCGGCCAGGGCTTCGCGGGCAGCGTGCGGCTGGCGGAGCTGGAGGTGGGCGTCACCCTCGTACGCGCGGGCCAGAGCGGCGTGCCGGCGGTCACCGAGTTCGCGGAACAACGCGGCGGCCGAGGTCACCGCCGCCAACGCCTGCTCGGGCTCACCGGTGTGCAGCAGCGTCTGCCCACGGTGGAGTGCGACGAGCCCCTGGCTCCACCGGTTGCCCAGCCGCGCGAACACCGTCGTCGCGTCGTCGTACGAGACAAGGGCCTCAGCGAAGCGACCGGCACCGCGTTGCGCGTTGCCGAGACTCATCAGGGCCAGGCCGGTGCCGCGTTCCTCGCCCCACTGCCGGAAGGTCCGCAGCGCCTCCTGGGCGTAGCGGGTCGCCTCGGGAAAGTCTCCCCGGTCCTCGTCCACCAGGCCGCATCCGCGCAGGGCGTACCCGGTGGTCCACGCGTCTCCGACCTCCCGTGCCGCGTGCAGCGAACCGGCGTAGCAGCGCCCGGCCTCGTCGAGGTCTCCCCGGTCCCACCAGGCGTCGCCGAGGCTGAGCAGCAACCACCCTTCGGCACGACGGTCACCCAGGTGACGGGCGCAGACCAGGCCCGCCAGGTGGCTGTCGATCCATGCCTTCCAGTAGGACCTGCGCTCGAAGAAGGCCATGCTGGCGAGCGCGATCTGCCACCCGAGCCGGTGATGACCCCACTCCGGCGCGGCACGGACGACGTCGAGCAGGTTGAGCCGTTCGTGTTCGCACCACCGCAGCGCATCGTCGAGCGTCGCGTCGGGTGGGATGTCGACGTCGGGCAGGGGGCGGCCCTGCGGAAGGATCGCCCGGTAGGCCGCGTAGGTGTGGTGCAGATACCTTCGCAGCAGTCGCTCCCGGGCGGCGTGGACGGCCTCCGGGCTCTCGTCGAAGGTCGCTCGCTCCATCGCGTACAGCCTCAGCAGATCGTGCAGACGGAACCGGTGCGGTCCGCTGCGGGTGAGCAGGTGCAGTCCGACCAGCGAATCGAGGTGGCGGCGCGCGACCGAGGGGGCGAACCCGGTGAGGCGGGCTGCCGCGTCGAGCGCGATGTCGGCTCCGGGGTGCAGGCCGACCAGCCGGAACATCCGCGCCGTCTCGGCGGCCAGCGCCTGGTAGGACCAGGAGAAGACCGTCCGGACGGCCGACAGGTCGTCCTCCTCGACGGCCAGCGCGTCGAGGCGGCTCTCCTCGGCGGTCAACTCCTCCACCAACTCCGCGAGCGGCCGTTCCTCGTCGAGCCGGGCACGGTCGGCGACGATGCGCAGGGCGAGTGGCAGGTACGAACAGAGTTCGATCAGCCGGACCACCACGTCGGGTTGCCGGTCGACCCGCTCGGTGCCGATCGTCACCCCGAGCAGCCGGATCGCGTCCTGGCGCGACAACACCTCCAGCACCGCCCTGATGGCGCCGTCACGGACGGTCAGCCCCGACAGCCGGCTGCGGCTCGTGATGATCACCATGCAGCTCGGTGCGGCGGGGAGCAGTGGCCGCACCTGCTCGGCGGTGGCGGCGTTGTCGAGCAGGATCAGCATCCGCCGACCGGTGGTCAACGACCGGTAGAGCGCGGTGCGGTCGTGCAGGTCGCGCGGCACCTTCTCGGCGGGCACGTCCATCGCCCGGAGAAAACCGTCGAGGGCCTCGTGCGGGGTCAGCGGCGGAACGGCGTCGTAGCCGCGCAGGTTGATGTAGAGGTCGCCGTCGGGAAAGCGTTGCCGTACCCGGTGCGCCCAGTGCACGGCCAGCGCCGTCTTTCCCACCCCGGCGCTGCCCGAGATCGTGGAGATGGTGACGACGGGCAACTGCGACTTGTCGGTGATCAGTTCGACCTCGTCGAGCAGCGAATCAAGCTGCTGAATGTGCACCTCGCGGTCGATGAACCCCTTGGTCGCGGGGGGCAACTGCCGGGGCGACGGCAATGGCGTCTCCGTGATCGTCCGCAGGTTCACGTTTCCCTGAATGAGCCCGGCCTGGATCACCGCCCCACTGCGGCCGGAAAAATCGTTGTCCACCCGGCCCCGGTCGTCACTCATGACACCGTCTACTCAGGAGTCGACGGGCCGGGAGGGCGCCGATCGCATTGATGCCCGACAGTCCGTGTCGACCCCGCAACATCGTGGTGCCGATCAGGCCGCTGCCGCGACGGTGGTCGGCGGCGCCGAGAAGGGGGTGGCCCTCGTCCAGGCCCGGTCGCGGCACTGGCAGTGCTTCAACACCTCGGCCGGATCCTCGGTGGTGCTGAAACCGACGAACTGGTCATCGTCGGTGAAGTGCAGGAACGCGACGAGCTGCGAGTCGAACAACCAGAAGTCGTACCGCGGCAGCGCCAGCTCGGTGGCCCGGCGGCGGTCGAGGTAGCGGATGTCCTCGCCCGCCGCGATGTTGTGGGGCGTCACCGACATCTCGAAACGCAGGTAGTCGCTCGGTGGCTCGTCGACGACCCGGACCCGCTCCACCCTCTTGCCCTTCGCGGTCTCGACCCGCATCAGGTCGAGCCAGGACCGGAGCCAGTCGACGCCCGGGTCTCCCCCGGCGAGAAAGACCTGGAACGGCTCGTCCTCGGACGGCACGCCGTACGACCGGCGCACCTCCAGCTTGAAGGCGGCGTGGTGGAAGTCCTCGAAGAGGCGCTGGAAAGTGGCGGGGTCGGTAACGAGCGACCCCATGTCAGTCTTTCTGCTCGAACCAGGACATCAGTTCGCGGGGCACCACGACGAATGTCTCGCCGGGCAGCACGTCCCGCAGTTGGGCGAGCGCTTCCGGGTCGGTCAACCGGTAGCCCTGCACCACGATGTCACCGTTGTCGGCCTCATACAGGCTCGGGCATGATCCAGAGTTGCTGGAGGTGGCGAGAAAGCGGAGTTCCATGATTCCCCCCGAAGTCGGTAACTACAGATAGTAGTCAGCCGGATACCATCGTTCAAGAGGAAAGCGCCGCTGTCACGACGCCGACATACGTGAAGATATTGCCTCAGCATTCACGTCGCCTTGAGAATCCCGTTCTCATCTATGTTCGGAGCATCCATTCCCGGGCGACTCCGGGAGCAATCCTCCTGCCGTCACCGACCGCCCAACCGCTGCCACAGGAAGCGCCACGTCAACGCCGACAGGAACGCCCGCTGCGCGTTGTTGCTCGCCGCGCCGTGCCCGCCCTCGACGTTCTCGTAGTACGCCACGTCGTGGCCGTGCGCGCGCAGCAGGGCGGCCATCTTGCGGGCATGTCCCGGATGCACCCGGTCGTCGCGGGTCGAGGTGACGAACAGGACCGGCGGGTACGTCACCCCGGGCCGCACGTTGTGGTACGGCGAATAGTCCCGCAGGTAGGCCCAGTCGGCCGGATCGTCCGGGTCGCCGTACTCGGCCATCCAGGAGGCCCCGGCGAGCAGCTGGTGGTAGCGGCGCATGTCCAGCAACGGCACGTTCGCCACCACCGCGCCGACCAGCGTCGGGTAGCGGGTCAGCATCGCCCCCATCAGCAGTCCACCATTGCTGCCGCCCTCGATGCCGAGCCGCTGCGGCGTGGTGATCCCCCGCGCCACCAGGTCGGCGGCGACGGCGGCGAAGTCCTCGTACGCCCGGGGGCGGTTCTCGCGCAGCGCCGCCCGGTGCCATTGCGGGCCGTACTCCCCGCCGCCCCGGATGTTCGCCACCACGTAGCTGCCGCCCCGGGTCAGCCAGGCCCGGCCGAGCACCCCGTCGTAGCGGGGCGTCAGCGAGATCTCGAACCCGCCGTACCCGGTGAGCAGGGTCGGCCCGGCGGACGCCGTCGGGTCGCCCACCACGGAGTACGGCACCCGGGTCCCGTCGGCGGAGGTGGCGAAGAACTGGCGCACGGTCAGGCCGGTGGCGTCGAAGAACGCCGGCTCCCGCTTGAGGATCTCGACCGCGCCGCCGATCCGACCCAGCCGCAGCGTCGCCGGCCGCAGGTAGCCGGTCGAGGCGATCAGGTAGTCGTCGCCGACGTCGGGATCGGTGTCCACGATCCAGTTGTCGTCCTCCTCCGGCACCCCGGCCAACGGCTCCCGCCGCCACCGGACACCCCCGGACGACCCGGCGTCGTCGCCGGGCCCCGGACCACCGGGTGACTCCGGGCCGTCGAGAGGCTCCGGGCCGTCGGGGGTCAACACCTCCAGCCGCCGGCGTACGTCGACCAGGGTGGCCAGGATCAGGTGGTGCCGGGTCCAGACGTGGTAGCTCAGCGCGGTCCGCTCGTCGGGCTCGAACAGCACGGTGAGGTCGCGGTCCCCGGCGAGGAAGTCGTCGAACCGGGCCACCAGCAGGGCCCCGGCCGGATGGGTGACCCCGGCGACCTCCCACGGTGTGCGCGGCCGGATCAGCAGCCACTCCCGGTGCACGTTCCACCGGGCGTCGTCGGGCACCGGGATCGGGACCTGCCCGCCGTCGGGGGTCAGCAGGAAGCTGCGGGTCCGGTAGAAGTCCAGGCTGCGGCCGACGAAGTCGCGCACGAATCCGGGCGTCGGGTCGTGCGAGGCGTACGCGGAGACGTCGTCGACCTGTCCCTCGTACACGATCTCGGCCTCGGCCAGCGGGGTGCCCCGCCGCCACCGACGGATCACCCTCGGGTAGCCGGAGGTGGTCAGCGAGCCGGGACCGAGGTCGGTGCCGACGTAGATCCGGTCGGCGTCGATCCAGGCCACGTCGCTCTTGGCCTCGTCGAGGGTGAACCCGTCGGCGACGAAGGCGCGGGTGTCCAGGTCGTACTCGCGGACCACCACCGCGTCCGTGCCGCCCCGGGACAGGCTGACCAGGCAGCGTCGGTGGCCGGGTTTGAGCACCGCCACCCCGCCCCAGACCCAGTTCTCGTCCTCGGCGGCGGCCAACGCGTCGAGGTCGAGCAGGACGTCCCAGGCCGGCTCGGGCCGCCGGTACTCCGCCAGCGTGGTACGCCGCCACAGCCCTCGGGGGTGCGCCGCGTCCCGCCAGAAGCCGTAGTAGAACCCGTCGCCACGCCAGCCCGGGTACGGGATGCGATCGTCGGCGTCGAGCACCTGCCGGATCTCCGCCTGCCAAGCGTCGAACGCGTCGTCGCCGGTCAGCGCCGCGACGGTCGCCGCGTTGCGCTCGCGGACCCAGCCGGCGGCGTCCGCCCCGTCCAGCTCCTCCAGCCAGCGGTACGGGTCGTCGCCCTCATCGATCAGCGTCACCCCTGCCACTATTCCCCGACCGGTCAACCCACACCGGACCGGTACCAACCGCGCCGCCACGACATGATCACCGCCAGCACCGACCAGCCCACCACCTGGGTGGCTCCGGCCGGTACGGCGGACTGACCAGGCCCGGCCGGTCGTCCTCAGGGCGACCTTCCGCCCTGGCATGGGCCCGGCAACACCGGGTATGACCCGGGCATGAGGGCGAGCTTCCGGCTTGGCCGGATCGCGGGGGTACCCGTCGGGGTCAACTGGAGCGTCCTGGTCATCTTCGTGCTGATCGCGTGGTTGCTGTCGGCAAACCAGTTCCCCGGCGCGTACCCCGACCGGCCCGGCTGGGCGTACCTGCTGGCCGGGCTGGCGGCGGCGGTGGTCTTCTTCGTCGGTCTGCTGGCCCACGAGGTGTCCCACGCGGTGGTGGCGAAGCGCAACGGCCTCCAGGTGGAGGGGATCACGCTGTGGCTCTTCGGCGGCGTCGCCGAGCTGCGCGGCGAGGCCCCCGACCCGGGCGCGGAGCTGCGCATCGCCGGGATCGGCCCGCTGGTCAGCCTGCTCCTCGGGGTCTTCTTCGGTGCGATCGCGGTGCTGCTGGCGTTGGCCGGGCAGGAGGGGCTGCTGCTCGGCTCGCTGTCCTGGCTGGCCGGGATCAACGTGCTGCTGGCGGTCTTCAACATTCTGCCGGCCGCCCCGCTGGACGGTGGCCGGCTGCTGCGCGCCGCCGTCTGGAAGGCCACCGGCGACCGGGCCAGGGCGTCGGTGGTGGCCGCCCGCGCCGGCTGGGTGCTCGGCGTGCTGCTGATCGGCCTGGGCATCTGGCAGTTCCTGGCCGGCTACGGGGTGGGCGGGATCTGGTTGGCGCTGATCGGCTGGTTCCTGATCGGGGCGGCCGGGGTGGAGGAGCGGCAGGCCCGGCTGGGCAGCGCCCTGTCCGGCGTCCGGGTCGGTGAAGTGATGACCCCGCAGCCGCAGACCGCCTCGGCGGAGATGACGGTCGCCGACTTCGTCGACCACTACCTCTTCGCCTACCGACACACGGCGTTGCCGCTGACCGAGGACGGTCGGCCGGTCGGCCTGGTCACCCTGGCCCGGGTACGCGGCATCCCCGCCGACCGGCGGTCCGCCACCACGCTGGCCGAGGTGGCCTGCCGGGCCGACGACCTGGTGCTGGCCCGACCGGAGGAGCAGCTCAACGACCTGCTCCCCCAGCTCAACGAGTGCGCCGACGGCCGGGCCCTGGTGGTGACCGGCGACCAGCTCGTCGGCATCGTCTCCCCCAGCGACATCAGCCGCGCCGTCCAACGCAGCACCCTGCGCGCCCACCCCGCCGCACGCCGCTGACCTGCCCCGCCCCGCGTATGGCGCGCAATATCGTCGATGTTGCGGTGTCCGGAGCGTCCGGATACCGCAACATCGCCTCCGATGAGTCGATCAAGCGGGTCGGACGCCCGTCCGGAACCCCTAGCCGACCCGCTCGACCGGGATCCACAGCTCGGCGTCGGCGTGGGCGCCGTCGGCCGAGATGCGGATGCTGGAGATCTCCGGCCCCGGCCGGCTCCGGTACGGGTTGGACGGGAACCACTGGGTGAACACGTCCCGCCACAGGTTCTGCACGGCGGCCGGGAACTCGCCCGAGGTCTCGAAGACCGCCCAGGTCCCGGCCGGCACGTCGAGCGCCTCCAGGTCGTCCGGCACGTCCGCGCCGGTCACCGCGCCGTACCAGTAGTCCAGCTCGACGCCCTCGGAACGGTCCTCGCCGAGCAGGTCGCTGACGTTGACGATGCCGGCGGGCTCCTGGTCGGACAGGGCCTTGATCCGGGCCGTCGTGTCCGCCGGGATGCCCCGGACGAACGCCACGATCGCCGGGTTCATCCCCTGATGGACCAGGGGCACCCGGGCCCGGCGACCCACCAGCCGGAACGCCGGCTTCTCCACCATCCGATATCGCATGCTGCCACTCCCTTCGACGACGAGTCGGAAGGACAACCGCTGCTGGGAGTGCAACGTGGCCCCCGTACGCCGTGCCTCACCCGGCCCGATCCCGTGCATCGCCCGGAACGCCCGGGTGAACGCCTCGGTCGAGCCGTACCCGTGGCGGACCGCGACGTCGAGCAACGTCCGGTCCCCCGCCAGCACCTCGGCCGCCGCGAGGGTGAGCCGCCGCCGGCGGACGTACTCCGACAGGGGCATCCCGGCCAGCGCCGAGAACATCCGCCGGAAGTGGTACTCCGAGGTGAGGGTGATCCGCGCCAGGTCGGCCACCTCGATCGGTTCGTCGAGGTGCCGTTCCACGTGCGCCAGGGCCTCGTTCAGCCGCTCCAGCACCTGTTCTCCTTCCGCTTACCTGGTCCACGCTAGGCAGCCGGGAACGGCCGGACCCGACTTCCGGTGCCCGCTGCGGTCGGGTGGTCAGGGGCGGGGGAAGTAGTGGTCGAGTTGGTCGGTGCGGAACACCCCGGCCGGGTCCAGCTCGGTGAGCAGGGCGGCGAAGTCGGCGTACCGGGGGAGGGTGGCGGCGACCACGGCCGGATCGAGGTCAAACACCTTGCCCCAGTGCGGGCGGGGGTCGAACGGGGCCAGCCGGGCCTCGATCTCGGCCAGCACCGGCTGCACCGCCGCCGCGTCGTCGACCCAGGTGAAGTGCACGGCCAGGGTGTCGCGCCCCTGGTGGGGGCTGAGCCACAGCTCGTCGGCGGCGATGGTGCGCAGCTCGCAGATCTGCAGTACGGGGGCGATCCGGTCCCGCATCCCGCCCAGCGCGGCCAGCGCCCCGGCCCCGGCCGACCGGGGCAGGTGGTATTCGGACTGCAGCTCGTCGCCGCTGCTCGGCATGAAGCCCAGCCGGAAGTGCGGCAGCCGCTCGTGCCACGGGCCGGGCTCACCGAACTGCGGGGTACAGCTGACCGGGTCCATCCCGGGCACCGGGTGCGCCGGCCGGTCGGCCGGGGTGGTGCCGAGCCAGTCCGGCTCCGGCGGTGGGGCGTCGGCGAGCTGCTTGCGCCAGACCTGGTCGATCTCCGCCGACCGCCAGGAGGTGAACCCGCTGACGCTGTACGCCGAGGCGAACGCCGCGTCCAGCGCCTCGACGGGCAGGCCCTCGTGGACGTACTGGCGGATGTCGAAGGTGGGCAGCACGTCCAGGGTGACCCGGGTGACGACGCCCAGCGCGCCGAGCGAGACCACCATGCCGGCGAACCGGTCGCCGGCGGACCGGTCGACGGTGAGCACGTCCCCGTCGGCGGTGACGATTTCCAGCCCGGCCACGGCGGCGGCCAGGTTGCGGTTGCCGTCGCCGGAGCCGTGGGTGCCGGTGGCGATCGCGCCGGCCACCGAGATGTGCGGCAGCGAGGCGAGGTTGGCCAGGGCCAGCCCCTGCTCGTGCAGCCGGGTCGCCACGTCCCCGTAACGCAGCCCGGCAGCCACGGTCACCGTGCCGCGTTCCCGGTCGACCTCGACGGTGGGCGGCAGACCGGCCAGCGAGACCAGGTCGCCGGTGGTGTCGCCGATCCGGTTGAACGAGTGGCCGCTGCCGACCGCCCGGAGCCGGTCGCTGCCGGCCACCAGCCGGCGCAGCTCGTCCAGCGTGGTCGGCTCGTGGAAGGCACGGGCGGCGTAGTGGACGTTGCCGGCCCAGTTGCGACGCGCGACCCCGCTCACGCGTCGACGCCGTCGGTCGGGGTGGCGGTCAGCGCCACGTGCAGGGCGTCCAACGCCTCGTCCACCTGGCGCACGTCATAGCCGCGCAGGCCGATCGGCAGGCCGTTCGCCATCGCCTCGGCCAGCTCGTCGCGCACCGCCCGCCGACGTGCCGGGTCGTCCGAGTCGAGCGCCGTCCGGGCGTGTCCCACCAGTATGTCGACCACGTCGGCACTGTACCCGCGCAGACTGACGGAGAAGTCAGGAGCGGACCGGACCGGTGTGCCCCGGTCATCGCGGAACCGGTCGCCGGCGTGCCGGGCCAACGCCGTCGCGATCTCGTCCGGCCCCTCCCGGACGTGGGCCAGGTCGAGCAGTTCGGTGGCCGGCCGACCGTCGACCCGGGCGTCGGGCGGCAACCCGACGGCACCGTCGACGGGCACGACCAGCAGCCGCAACCCACCGACGCCCGCCGCCGGACGGTCCAGCACGACCAGGGCCAGCTCGGCCCAGCGGAGCTGACGGCGCAGGCCCCGCCGCCGTACGGTCAGCCCGTCGGCGTCGATGACGAAGCGGAACGGTCGCAGGGTGGCGGCCAGCCCCGCCCCGCCCAACGCGACGCCACCGAGCGCGGTCACCGTCCGCAGCAAGCCGCCACCGGTGGTCAACAACACCGTCCCGGCCAGTACGCAGACCGCCGGCAGCACCTGTCGGCCCGGTTCCCGGTGCAGCTCCACGTCGTCTCCCCCGTCCGTGAGCGCGCTCCGCTGCATCATCCGGCACGGTTGTCGGTGGCGTCCACGGGGAACCATGGCGCGATGAGCAGCTACCGCGACCCCATCCTGCACGGCGACGTCTATCCGTCGGAGGAGGAGATCGACCCGACCGGGGTCGGCCTGGACCCGGCGAGCGACCCGCCGGCGGCGTACCCGCAGCGGTCCTCGCCGGCACCCGAGCCGCGACCCGCGCCGGCACCCCCGGTGACGGGGACCGGGGCGCACTCGATCGTCACCCACCACCTGGACGGGTCGACACAGGTGGTGACCGACCTGGACGGGGACGGGATCGCCGACGTGGTCCAGTTCGACCTGGACGGCGACGGCGTACCGGACATCACCTACCTGGACAGCGACCGGGACGGCCGGTTGGACACGGTGCTGCGCGAGCCGGGCGGGATCACCCGCCACCGCTGACCGCCTGCCGCGCCCACCGGTCGCCCGGCCTCCCGCCCGCCCACCGGACGGGCGGGCCGGTAGGGCCCCTCAGGGTCACAGCTGCGGCATCACCTCGGCGGCGACCAGTTCCAGCTGGTCCAGGTCGGCCAGGTCGAGCACCTGGAGGTAGATCCGTTCGCTGCCCGCCTCGGCGTAGCGGCCGATCGTGTCGACCACCTCGGCGGGGGTGCCGGCGACCCCGTTCTGCCGCAGCTCGGCCGGTTCCCGGTCGAGCACGGCGGCCCGCCGGGCCACCTCGGCGTCGTCCCGGCCGCAGCAGAGCACCAACGCGTTGGACCAGCGCAGGGTGCCCGGGTCGCGGCCCACCTCGGCGCAGGCGGCGCGGACCCGGCCGAACTGGGCCACGGTCTCGTCGACCGAGACGAAGGGCAGGTTGAACTCGTCGGCGTACCGGGCGGCCAGGCGTGGGGTGCGCTTGGGTCCCTTGCCGCCGAGCAGGATCGGCGGGCGGGGTTGCTGCACCGGCTTGGGCAGCGCCGGGGAGTTGCCGACCGGGTAGTACCTGCCGGCGAAGTCGAACGTCTCGCCGGCCGGGGTCGCCCACAGTCCGGTGATGACGGCGAGCTGCTCCTCCAGCCGGTCGAAGCGCTCCCCCACCGGCGGGAACGGGATGCCGTACGCGGTGTGCTCCTCGGCGAACCAGCCGGCGCCGATGCCCAGCTCGACCCGGCCGCCGCTCATCTGGTCGACCTGGGCGACGGTGATGGCGAGCGGGCCGGGCAGCCGGAAGGTGGCCGCCGTCACCAGCGTGCCGAGCCGGATCCGGGAGGTGTCCCGGGCTAACCCGGCCAGGGTGGTCCAGGCGTCGGTGGGGCCGGGTTCACCGGTGGACGAACCCATCGCCACGTAGTGGTCGGACCGGAAGAACGCACCGTAGCCGGCGTCCTCGGCGGCGCGGGCCACGGTGAGCAGCTGGTCGTAGGTGGCGCCCTGCTGGGGCTCGGTGAAGATCCGCAGTTCCATTCCCCGAGCATAGGGAGCCGGGCGGTCGGCCGCTCAGGCTCGGCCGGCGCAGCGCCGGTGCAGTGCGGTGCACTGCCGGCTCCGGCCGGCTATATGCCTTGACAGACATATAGCTGTGAAGGCATATTGTCCGGGTGTCCGTCGACGCCTTCGCCGTCCTGGCCGAACCACACCGCCGCCGCATCCTCGACACGCTCCGGCAGGCCGAGTGCAGCGTCGGGGAACTGGTCGACACGCTGGGGATGAGCCAGCCGGCCGTCTCCAAGCACCTGCGGGTGCTCCGCGAGGCCGGCTTCGTCACCTGCCGGACGGTCGCCCAGCACCGTATCTACCGGCTCGACCTGCGCCAACTGCGGGCGGTGGACAGCTGGCTGGCACCGTACCGACGGATGTGGGAGACCCATCTCGACGCCCTGGAGCGTCACCTCGACAAGGAGTGACCATGGACCGTGCCCCGTTCCACCCCGGCCCACCGGCCGAGGTCACCGCGACCCCCGCCGGCGACAGGTGGACCCTGCGATTCGTCCGCGACCTGCGGCACCCACCGGAGCGGGTCTGGGCGGCGCTGACCGATCCGGCCCGCCTCCGCGAGTGGGCGCCGTTCCTGGCCGACCGCGACCTCAGCACCCCCGGCGACGCGGTACTCACCCTGGTCGACGGCGACGCGGTCGTCGCGCAGCCGGCCACCGTACGCCGGGCCGAACCGCCACGCCTGCTGGAGTACACCTGGGACGAGGACCTGCTCCGGTGGGAGCTGACCCGCACCGCCGACGGCACCCGCCTCACCCTGTGGCACACCGTGGCCGACCGGGGGCTGCTGCCGATGGTGGCCGCCGGCTGGCACCTCTGTGTCGACGTCGCCGAACGGCTGCTCGCTGGCGACCCGATCGGCCCGATCCGGGGTGCCGAGGCCATCGGGTTCGGCTGGACCGAACTGCGCGACACCTATGCCCGCCGGCTCGGTGACGCCTGACCCGGCGGGCCCGTCAGACGAACGGCCTGGCCGCGTACGCGGCGCGTAGCGCGGCCACCCCCGCCTCCTTCGGCGACAGGGTGCCCCAACCCGAGTTGAAGTAGTTCGTCCGCACGATCCGGGGTCCCCGCTCCGCATTGAGCCGGGCCAGGGCCGGTGGCACGGTGGCGATCCAGGCCGCCTGGTCGGGGAAGGCGGCGACCTGCACCCCCCACTCGGCGACGATCACCGGTCGGGAGAGCGCCACCGGCCCGAGGTCGGCCACCGCCCAGTCCCTGGTGCGGCGGAACCGCCCCAGCGCGGTGTGGGTGGGGTCGGTCGCGTAGACGTTCCACTGGAGGAAGTCCAGCAGAGACATCAACGCCTCCGGATGGGTACGCCGGAAACCCGCCCGGTCGAAGCCGCCCGCACCGACCGAGAAGGTGGTGCCGGCCGGCAGACCGCGGGCCCGCAACCAGGTCACCACGTACGTCAGCGCCTGCACCGCGCGGGCGTCCGACTCGGCCCAGGGGTACGACACCCCGGACTCGGTGGTGCCGAACTCGTGATCGGTGTCCAGCTCCGAGGCGAGTTGCAGGTTCACCGGGACGCCCATCGTCCGGTACTGCGACAGGGCGCGGGCGAGCAGCCCGTCGCACTGACCGGCGAGCACCTGCCCGTACCCGTACGCCCTGGGCCAGGTGGTGCCGGGGCGCTGCTGGATGGTCATCGCCGGTGCCGGCACGGTCCAGGTCACCCCGTCGACGGTGAACGTCTGCGCGCCGGGGTTGCCGGTGCCGTAGTGCTTCAGCTCCAGCACCATGTTCAGCGCGACCCCGGCCCGCCCGAGGTCACGCAGCCAGGTCATCCCGTAGCCGGGGAAGACGTACCCGTCGGCGAGGCTGCGGTACTGGGTCAGCGAGCGGAAGTTCCCGCCCACCAGGTCCGCTGTCGGGTCGGCGTTGCCGGAGAGGTAGTAGCCGCCCCGGACCGGCGGGGCGACGGTGTAGTCGGCCGTCGCGCTGGCGGTGTGCCCACCGAAGTCGCGCACCGTCACGGTGACCCGGGGCATCAGGCCACCGCCCGGTACACGGCGGTCGTCCCGGTGTCCGAGACCTTCGTCCAGGCCCGGCCGGAGTCGTCGGCGACGCCGACGGTGAGCGGGTCGATGACCGCGGTGACCCGCACCGGGGCGCTGCTGTTGCCCTGGGAGTCGGTCAGCACGATGGTGAGGGTCACGGGGCGGGTGTCCGGGTCGGCATAGCCGACGGTGAGGGTGATCGGGTCACCCGGGGAGTAGGTCGACGCGTCGAGGCTGGCGGTCACGGTGGGAGCGGCCATTCCGGCCCCTCCTCTCTGGTTCACCCGGTCGACACGCGCGACGGTAACGGCACGCTCCGACCGGCGATGGTGACGTCGTTGTCCGGGCCGGGCGATGGCGGCCGGCGGCGGCACGGATGTCGCCCGACCGGCCGGACGGGTGGGCCGCGCCTCCCCGGCCATACCCTCATCCACCTGCGTAAACAATGCCCCCTGCTACCCCTCGGCGTCCTGTCGGCTATCCGCCACCCGGGCCGGCGGTGTGCGGTCGGCGGGCGCGGTGGCGGCGGACGAGGTGGCTGCCGAGACTGACCAGGGTGCTGCCGGCCCCGGTGCCGAGCAGCACCAGGACCGCCCCCACCACCCAGAGCCCGGAGTCGTCGGTCGCCGCCGCGTGCCCCGACCAGGCCGCGGTGAACGCCACCGTCATCACCGGGGCCACCAGCACCGGGCTCAGCAGCCACCCGGCGACGGCGGCGACCACGACCAGGGTGAGCACCGCGCCGACCACCTGCCAGACCGCGTACGGCCCGCTGGTCGCGCCGGTCCGCGGGTCCGTCCGGTAGCCGCTCTCCCAGCCCAGCCAGGCCGCCCACGTGCCGATCGTCACGGCCGCGAGGGCCACACCGCCGAGGAGGGTACGGGTACGCGTCATCTGCACACCCCGATCATCGCCCGCCGGGTCGGCCACCGGATGAGCACCCGTACTCACGATCACCGTGGGAACACCCGGCGCAGCCACTGCGGCCCTGGTCGGGGCCGGTGCGGGCGGGGTTGACCTGATCAGCGAGACTCGGTCGGACCATCCCGGGGCGGTCCCCCGGACCCGGCGGACGGTTGGAGCCCATGGCACACCCCTACCTGTTCTGGCTGGCCGGCGCGGCGCTGCTGGTGGGTGCGGGCGTGCTGACCGCGCTGCTGCCGCACCGACGGGCGCGGGAGGAGCAGCGACGGACCGCCCGGTCGGCCGCCCGGGCGGCGATCGACAGCGCGGCCGTCAGCCGGGACGCGGCCCGGGGCCGGGTGCCCGAGGCGGAGCGGCTGCTGACCCGCGCCGAGTCGCTCGTGGGCGGGCGCGGCGGGGCGGACGCGGCGCGGGCGGCGGCCGGGCACGCCCGGCAGGCCGACCGGTTGTGGCGGGAGCACCGGTGAGCGCCCGGGGGTACCGCCGCTGGGCCGAGCCGTTGCGCTGGACGGTGCTCGGGGTCGCCGTGCTCGTGCTGGTGGTGTTCCTGGTCGCCCAGCGGCAGAGCATCGACGTCAGCTACGGCCGGTCACCGGCGTCGTCGTCGGGGGTCGACACGGACACCGCCGGCGCCTCCGACCAGGCCACCGTGCCGTCGGTGACCGAGATGACCGCGCTGGTCGCCGCCGCGCCGGTGGTACGCCTGCCGGGCGCGGTGGCGTCCTGGAACGAGGAGCGGGTCCGGGCGGTGGCCGGCGACACCCGGATCCTGGTCGCCCCGCCCGGACTCGACAAGGACGAACGCGCCCGGGTCCGGGACGTGGAGAACGCCACCATCCGGGTGGTCGGCACCGAGGTCTCCGGCGGCCTCTACCAGGCCAGCGCCGACACGCTGCCCGGCTGGCGCGCCCAGTTCGCCACCGGTGACGTGACCGACCTGTTGCTCACCCTGATCACCGCGCTGCGCAAGGAGCCCGCCCCGGCCGACCGGGACGAGTTGCGCTGGCGCGAGCCGAGCGGGCCGGAGCTGACCGCCGTCCTGACCGACCTGCGGGCCACGGGGCGGCACGTCGCCCCCGGCGCCACCCTCACCGACATCCCCGAGACCGCCGCCCGCAACGCCTTCCCCGACGGCGCGTGGTACGTCGCGCTGCCCCCGCACCGCTTCGGCGAACCCCTGCCCCGGTACGGACCGGCCCTGAGCGCGCGCTTCCCCGACCAGCCGGTCGTGGTGATGTACGGCCTCTGGATCGAATACCACGGGCCCGGGGCGGCCGACTTCGCGGAGTTGGCCGGGGCGAGCTTCTACGGCCAGTTCGCCGGCGTGCTCAGCCGCGCCGACTACCCGCAGCGCAACGTGCTCGGCGTCTACCTCCACCGGGTCACCGACATCCGCTACGCCGGTCTGTTCGAGCGGCCGTTGCCGTACCGGCCGGCCGATCCGCTGCGGGTGGCGCTGCCGGCGCTGCCGTGGCTCTTCGCGGGCTGCGTGGCGGCGTTCCTGATCCTGTCGGCCCGGTCGCTGCGCCGCCCCGACCGGGGGCTGGGACGCCGACGGGACACCGCCCCGGTCCGGCTGGCCGGGTTGACCGCGCTGGCCGTCGAGATGTCCCTGCTGACCGACGCCGGCAGCAACCCGGCGCTGACCCGGGGCATCGTCACGCTCCAGGCCGCCCGGTCGGCCTGGGAGGAGAAGCTGCCCGCCCGGCACGTCCGCACGCTGCTCGACGAGGCGGCGGCCGAGTTGGACGACACCGCCCGCCAGGTCGGCATCGCCAGCTACCGCCCGGACAACTACCTGCGGGGCAGACTCTCATGACCCGTCCCGAATCCCGGCGGCAACGCGTCACCGCTCTGCTCGGCACCCCGTTCGGCCTCGCCGTCCTGGCTTGCCTGGTGCTGGCCGGCTGGGCGGCGTGGAGCGGTGGGGCGCTGGACGGCCCGATCGCCCGGCAGGTGCGCACCACGTCGTTCTATGCCGACCCGGGGCTCGACGTGGACCGGGCGGCGGCCGAACGGATCATCGGCAACCGGCGGCTGGTGGTGGTGCTGCGCTCCCCCGACGCCGACCTGCGGGGCACCTGTAAGCAGGTGAAGCAGGCCGCCGACGGGACCGTCGTGCTGGTGCTCAGCCGCGACGGGGACGACTACGACACCTACGGCTGCGCCCTGGTGCCCGGCTACGACAAGAAGAACCTGGGCAAGGCCGCCGCCGCCGAGATGGTCATCGGCCGGGGCATCGACACCTTCGCCGACCGTCCACTGGAAGCCGTGAAGGTCATCGCCGTCAACTACGACCGGCTGGTCAAGGCCGGCACCGTACCCGACGGGGCCCGCACGATCAGCCCGTCGCTGCCCCGCTTCCTGCTCGCCGCCGCCGCCGTGCTGGGCGTCGTCGCCGCCGCGACGGCGCTCTACCTCGGCGGCCGGCGGGCGGGGCGGCTGGCGGCGGCCCGGCGGGTCCGCCGCGACGAGCTGACCGACAGCCGCAGCGCGCTCGGCGCCGCCACCGCCGGCCTGGCCCAGCAGATCATCGACCTCGATCCGCAGTACGCCCTGGTGTACGGCCGTCGGGGCGGCGACGACAGCAGCTTCGGCCAGCGCTACCGACAGTTGACCTCCGACCATGCCGCGCTGCTCGACCGGTTGGCCGCCCTGGACGACGCCGACGAGGCGGCGGTGCGGAAGCTGATCCGGCGGGTCGAGTCGCTGAGTCGGCAGGCGCAGGCGCTCGCCGACGGACACCCGGCCCCGAACGACCCGCCGCAGCGGGAGAAGTGACCGCCGGCGCTTCTCGGTCTTCCCTCGCGCGGTCAGGTGTCCGAAGGACGACTGACCGGGGGCGGCTATGGCGCTGGCGGTGAACCGCTTCGTAGTGTGTTCGGGTTCGTCCGATGGCCACACGGGGAGGATGAAGACCGCTGAGTTCCGCCCGATCCGCGCTCCCTCGGGAGAAGGCGGTCGCGGTCCGCGCCGGTGACCTGCCATGAGTCTCGTCCGCCAGCTCGCCGCGCTGCCGACGGATCGCGTCGTGCAGATCCGAGGGGTGCCCGCCGGCACGATCGCGGCCACCGTCGCCGGGGCACCGGTCGGCCCAGCCGCCGTCGTGCTGCGACCCGGTCCCGCCCGCACCGCCGGTGCCTTCGTCCACTCCGCCCTGGACGAACTGGAGCGGGTGGCGGTGGCGCTGCTGCCGGGTTGGCTGCCCGAGGCCGCGGACATCCCCCGCGCCGACCCGTACGGACTGGCCGCCGTCCGGGCCGCCGCGGTCGGCCGGGCGCGGGGCTCCGCGCACTTCGCACCGTTCCTGGCGCACCTCGCCGCCGTGGCGCTGTCCGGCCGGCGACCGCCGGTCGACCCGTTCTCCGTGGAAGTCCGCTGCTCCGGCCTGATCCGGGTGGTGGCGGAGGGTTTCGGTCGGCCCCGGGCGATCCTGCTGATCCAGGTGCCCGCCGACCTCGACCCGGCGGGGGAACGGGCTCTCGTCGCGGGAGCGGAATGGCTGTGCCACCACGGCCGGGTCGGCGTGTGGCTGGTCGGCACACCGTTACGGCACGAGGACCGGGTGGTCACGGTCACCGTTCCGCCCGCCCGCCCGGCCGGCCATCCTGCCGGACCGGTGGCGACGACCCTCCCGCAGGAGATCGGCCGACCCCACCCCGGCAGCGCGACCGAGGCGGCGCTGGAGGCCGCCCTGGCCGGCGAGGGCTGGGCGGTGGGCCGACGCTGGAACCAGTACCACCAGTCCCATCCCCTCTCGCCTCCGGTCTGCCTCGATCTGCTCTGGCCCGACGAGCGGTGTGTCGTCGAGATCGACGGCCCGGAGCACTGCCGGCCGGCCCGGTTCGAGGCAGACCGGCAGCGCGACGTGCAGTTGCAGTTGGACGGTTACGCCGTCCTGCGCTTCACCAATGCCCGAATCAACCACGACGTCGGCGCGGTGGTGCACCAGATCGGCACCTTGATCCGGGCCCGGCGACGCGACCTTGCGGAAGGAAGACCCCATGCCCGGCGATGACCTCACCCCCTCTGAGGCCGCGATCCTGTTCGTCCTGATGGCTGAGGCCCGGGAGGTGCCCAACACCGAGCTGCGCAAGCGCTACGGCGTCGACGTCCGGAAGTCCTACCGGGACAAGCTCAACCGCCTCGGTTTCGTGGACAGCCGTCGGGAGGGCAACACCTTCCTGCACCAGCTCGCCGACAAGGGCTGGGTCCGGGTGCAGGAGGATCTGAACTTCCAGTCGTCGCAGGGCCGGATTCTCGGCGGGGCGCTGACGGCGTTGCAGGTGAACCTGCGGGACCGGGTCATGGGACGCAGCGACTACCGCACGTTCGGCGAGATGTTCGCGCTGACCGACGTGCGGGCCGGCACGGCGCAGCCGGGGCAGCAGCGCACCCTCGATCTCCGCATCCGGCAGGCGTACGCCGCGTTGGCCGCCGAGCCGGGAGCCTGGGTCAGCCTGACCCGGCTGCGACCCTTCTTCGGCGACGTCGACACCGCCGACCTCGACGAGGCGCTGCGGGTGCTGGAGCGCGAGCCGGACGTGGACATCGTCCCGGAGTCCAACCAGAAGGTGCTGACCCCGGCGGACGTCGCGGCGGCGCTGCGGCTGGGTGGTCAGGACAAGCACCTGCTGGCGATCGGGGTGGGATGACCGAGGCGGAACACGCGGCCCTCGCGGCGCTCCGGTTCGACTGGGCGCCGGTGCCCGACGACGTCTGGCGGCCCTCGCCGTTCCATGTGGAGGGCCTGCACACCGCCGTGGTCCGCGACATCCTCGACGGGGCGGCCGATGCCCGCAACAGCGCCGATGGCAGCCCGATCGGGCTGGTGCTCCAGGGGCAGCGCGGCTCGGGCAAGACCCACCTGCTGGGTTGGGTCCGTCAGCAGGTCCAGCAGCAGGGCGGCTACTTCTTCCTGGTCGGCCTGCTCGACGCACGCGGGTTCTGGGACAGCGTGCTCGCCTGCGTGCTCGACGGGCTCGCCCGATCGGTGCCCGGCAGCGAGAGCCAGCTCCGGTTGCTGCTGCGTCGACTCTCCTCGATGGTCGGGGCGCCCCGGTCGGCCCGCCGGGCGGTGATGGGTGACACCGAGCTGACCCGGGCTGCCCTGGACGCCTTCATCGAAGGGCTCGTCGGGTACGCGCCCGACGTGGCCCGCTGCCGGGAGACGGCGCGGGCGCTCGCGCTGAGCGCCTCGGAGGATGTGGCCCACCGGGACGTCGCGGAGAACTACTTCACCTCCGGCGAGGAGGGGGAGCCGGGGGAACGCGGTGCCTGGGGCATGCGGCGGGCCCCCCGCAGCGCGCAGCAGATCGTCCAGGAGATCTCCTGGCTGCTGGCCCTGACCGGACCGTCCGTGATCGCCGTCGACCAGATCGACACACTCATCGCGCAGTCCGTGGCCGCCGGCGACGCCCTGCACCACCGGTCGGGCGGGCAGGACGATCCGGAACAGGCTGCGGTGCACGCCCGGATCGCCGATGGGCTGATGTCGCTGCGCCAGCTCACCCGCCGCACGCTCACCCTGGTCGCCTGCCTGCCGAACTCATGGACGATCATCCGGAGCCGGACGGTGGACACGGTGAGCGACCGGTTCCGGATGGCGCCCCGGCTCACCACCATCCACGACGCCGCCCTGGCCCGGCAGATCGTCGAGCGTCGGTTCGCCGCCCGGTTCACCGAGGTCGGCTTCACACCGCCGTATCCGTCGTGGCCGGTGCGTCCCGACGCCTTCGCGCAGGCCGAGGGGATGACCCCCCGGCAGTTGCTGATCGACATCGACCGGCACATCCGGGCCTGTCTCACCGTCGGCGAGGTACGGGAGCTGACCCGGCTCGGTGACCAGACGGAGCCGCAACGCCGCAGCCCACGTACCGCCCTGGTCGACGATCTCGAGCGCTTCGACACGAGATTCGCCCAGCTCAAGAGCGCGGCCGACGTGTCCGGCCCACTGACCCGGGACAGCGAGGACAGCACCGTCCCCGCGCTGCTCGCGGCGGGTCTGACCGCCTGGGTGATGGCGCGCGGCGAACAGGGCGGATCGTTCAGCGTGGACCCGCCCCCGAGCGCCCAGCCGCCGCTGCACGCCCGGCTCCGGCTCACCCTGGACGAGGCCACCGAGGACCAGGTCCACTGGTGTTTCCGGGCGATCAGCGAGGAGCACCACGCCATCGCCGCGCTCGCCCGGCTCCGCAAGGCCTGCACGGTGGCGGGGCTCGACGCGCGGGTGACCCGCCGCAAGCTCTTCCTGCTCCGCAACGGCACCTGGTCGAGCGGTGCCAAGACCCGGCAGGCGGTCACGGCCTTCACCCAGGCCGGCGGGACGATCCTGCCGCTGGACCACGAGGATCTCCGCATCCTCGGGGCCCTCAAGGTCATGCTCGCGGAGTCACCCGTCGACATCCGGGGTTGGCTGACCGCCCGTCAACCGACCCGGGACCTCGCCGTGTTGCAGCAGGCCCTCGGCTCCGCCGCCGACTGGCTCCCCGCCGCTCCCGGCGACGACCCGACCGATTCAGCGGTACGACCGGACCACACCGGCCCGGTCACCTCAGGACCGGCCGAGACGGGACCGGCCGAGACGCCACCGGTGAGCGCGGGGACGCCCGGCGGGCGGCCGCACCCCGGGCAGGTCGATCCACAGCCGGTCGACGGGGGGGAGTCCGGCCCGCATCTCACCGTGGGGTACGACCACCGCACCGGTGCACCCGTGCCGCTCTCTCTGGAGGCCCTCCGCAAGCACACCACCATCTTCGCCGGCTCCGGATCCGGCAAGACCGTGCTGATCCGGCGGATCCTGGAGGAGTGTGCCCTCGCCGGGGTCTCCGCCATCGTCCTCGACCCCAACAACGACCTGGCCCGGCTCGGTGACGAGTGGCCGGAGCCACCGCCGGACTGGCGGGCCGGGGACGCGGAGAAGGCCCGGGACTACCTCGCCGGAACCGACGTGCGGGTGTGGACGCCGCGCCGGTCGTCGGGACGCCCGCTGAGCTTCCAGCCGCTACCGGATTTCCGCAGCGTGCGCGACGACCCCGACGAGTTCCACGAGGCCGTCGAGGCGGCTGTCGCGTCGCTCGCACCCCGCGCCCAACTGACCGGCCGGACCAACAAGGTCCACCTGGGTCTCGCCGTGCTGCGCAAGGCAGTCGAGCACTACGGCCGACGGGGCGGCAGCCGGGTGCAGGGGTTGATCGACACCCTCGCCGACCTGCCGGACGGGCTGCTGGACATCGACGGGGCGGACAAGATCGGCGTGGGGATCGCGCAGTCGTTGGCGGCGGCGATGGTCAACGATCCGCTGTTCGGCGGCGAGGGCAGCCCGATGGACCCGGGGCTGCTGCTCACCCCCGAGCCGGGCAGGCGGGCCCGGATCTCCGTCATCAGCCTCGTCGGGCTGCAATCCGACGAGGCCCGGCAGGGCTTCGTCAACCAGTTGCAGATGGCGCTCTTCGCCTGGATCAAGCAGCACCCGGCGAACGACCGGCCACTGCTTGGCCTGCTGGTGATGGACGAGGCGCAGACGTTCGCCCCCTCCGGCGCGATGACCGCGTGCACCCAGAGCACGCTGGCGCTGGCGGCCCAGGCCCGCAAGTACGGCCTGGGTCTGATCTTCGCCACCCAGGCGCCGAAGGGGCTGCACAACCGGATTCCGGGCAACGCGGCGACCCAGCTCTACGGCCGGCTGAACAGCCCGATCCAGATGGAGGCCGCCCGGGAGATGGCGAAGGCGAAGGGCGGCGACGTCGCCGACATCTCCCGCCTCACCACCGGTGAGTTCTACCTCGCTGCGGAGGGCGCCCCACCGGTGAAGATCCGTACCCCGCTGTCGCTCAGCCATCATCCGCGCAGCCCGCTCACCGCCGAGGAGGTGCTGGACCGGGCCCGCCGCCGGTGACGGTCACCTGGCGCAGCCCGGTACGGCGGTCACCGGCGGGCGGACGCCGGGTCCGCCGCCTCGGCGGCGGAGCAGACGCCGGCGAGCAGGTCGGCGGTGGTGTGCGCGCGGACGTCGGCGTACGTCCCGTCGGTGAACCGCGCCACGACGGCCCGGACGTGCCGCTCGGCGGTGTCGGCCAGTCCGTCGTAGACGGCGGCAAACGTCTCCCGGGCCGGGCCGCGCAGCCACCCGGCGGGCAGCAGCCGCAGCGGTAGCTGCGGGTCGAGGGTGGGGAAACGCCGGAAGGTGTCCATCACCTCGGTCCGGGCCCGTACCGCCTCGGCGCCGTCGACCTGGCCGGCGGTGATCCGCGGCAGGAGGGGCCGCCAGCGCCGCAGGAAACTCTCGTACTGTATGGCCACGGCGGCGACGTCCCAGGCGTCGAGCGGGTCACGGCCGACGACCGCGTCGAGGTCGACCCGAGGGCCCCGGAACACGGTGACCGTGCCGAGGTGGAGCTGGGTGAGCTGGGCCCGCGCCTTCGGGGTCAACTCGTGCGGGGAGATCCACAATCCGTCGTACAGCGGCGCGTATCCCAGCCAGCGGAGCCGGCCGCGCAGGGCCCGCCGTTGCGCGCTGCGCTCCTGGGGCAGGGAGAAGGCGACGAGCGTCCAGCACTCGTCCCACGGTTGGGTCGTGGTGGTGGCGGCCATGACCCAGCTGCCGCCGACGGAGAGGCTGACGGCGGCGGACCGGCTGAGCCGGTACGAGCTGCGCCGCCCCTGCCGGCTGCCCTCCAGGACCCCCCGCCGGGCCAGTCGGCTGATCACGGTCCGCGCGCCGGCGAGGCTCACGTGCGACTCGGCGAGCAGCGCGACGATGGCGGCGGACGGCAACCAGGCACGGGTACGCAGGGTGTAGTCGGCCAGCAGGGTCACCGCGACGCCCTGCGGCGAGTTGCCGGCCTGCCGCCGGGGCAGCCGTACCGGGTGGTCCCCGTCGTCGGGAAATATCTCCTCGATGTCGAACGGGTGTGGCACAGGGGACGCTCCGGGCTCGGCTCGGTGACGGTGGCACCGACTGTAGACGGCGCACCCGTGCCCGCCTACCGGGCGCGGGTCCGGGGTGGACCCGGGCGTGCATCGGTGACCGACCAGTGTATCGAGACCATTCGATTGACACTTGTCGGACCGAGGAGAACACTAAGTGCCATGCAATGCCACCTCGGGCCGGGGCAGGGCATGCCGGATGCAAGGGGCCGGCGCGGACGACACGGGCAACCGGGCGTACCCGTGCCGCACGACCGCGCGGCCGATCTCAACCTGTGAGGGAGTCACGCCCATGAGAATCAGACGGAGAATGCTGCTCGCCCTGGCGGCGCCACTGGTGGCCACGCTGACGGCAGCAGCACTGGTGGTACCGACGCTCCCACCGGCGTACGCCGCGTCGTTGGTCGAGGTGACCAACTTCGGCGACAACCCCGGCCGGATGCGGATGCACATCTACGTACCGGACACCCGCCCGACCAACCCGGCGGTCGTGGTCGCCATGCACGGCTGCGGCGGCACCGGACCGGGCTTCTACTCCGGCAGCGAGTTCGCCTCGCTGGCCGACCGGTACGGATACATCGTGATCTACCCGTCCGCGACCCAGCAGGCCGGCTTCGGCAACTGCTTCGACACCTGGTCGGACGCCGCGAAGCGCCGGGGCGGCGGCAGCGACCCGGTGTCGATCGTCTCGATGATCAACTACGCCCAGCGGCAGTACGGCGGTGACCCCCGCCGGGTGTTCGCCACCGGCAGCTCCTCCGGCGGCATGATGACCAACCACATGCTGGCGCTCTACCCCGACGTGTTCGCCGCCGGGGCCGCCTTCATGGGGGTGCCCTACAACTGCTTCGCCAACGCCGCCGACTACCCGCCCGGCGCCAGCAAGTGCACCAACGGCAGCATGAACCGCACCCCGCAGCAGTGGGGCGACGCGGTCCGCCAACAGGCGTACCCCGGTTACTCCGGTCCCCGCCCGAAGGTGCAGCTGTGGCACGGCACCGCCGACACCCTGGTGCCGTACTCGCTGCTCCAGGAGACCATCGAGCAGTGGACCAACGTGTTCGGGCTCAGCCAGACGCCCACCTCCACCGACACCCCCCAGACCAACTGGAACCGCCGTCGGTACGCCGACGCCAGCGGCAACGTCCTGGTCGAGGCGTACAGCGTCCAGGGGGCGGGGCACAGCCTGCCCTCCGCCGGGATGGCCGCCGTCGCCCTCGGGTTCTTCGGCCTGACCAACCCGACCCCGACCACGCCGCCGGTCACCACCCCGCCGGTGCCGACCACCCCGCCGGTGACCACCCCGCCGCCGACCACCCCGCCCGCTCCCACCACCCCGCCGCCGACCACGCCGCCCAGCTCCGGGGCCTGCCGGGTCACCGCCAGCGTCAACGCCTGGAACAGCGGCCTGACCGAGAACCTGACCATCACCAACACCGGTTCCAGTGCCGTCAACGGCTGGTCGCTGGCCTTCACGCTGCCCGGCGGGCAGACCATCACCTCCGGGTGGAACGCCGCCTACTCCCCCTCGTCGGGGCAGGTGACGGCCCGTAACGCCAGCTACAACGCCACCATCCCGGCCGGCGGGTCGATCGACATCGGCTTCCAGGCCACCCACGCCGGCAACACCGCCAAGCCCACCTCGTTCACGCTCAACGGCGCGGCCTGCACGGTCGCCTGACCGACCCGGCCCGACTCCGGTTCGTCCCGGCCGCCCTGTCATGGGCGGCCGGGCACGGCGTCGCCGTGCCGGACGACGCCACCGGCCCCGGCTGCCTGCTCCCCGCCCGGTCAGGGGCGGGGGAGCACGGCCACGGTCACCCCAGGGCGGTGCCGAACCACCGGGACAGCTCGGCGCGCAACTCCTGCTGATCGTCGCCGACCCACGCCACGTGTCCGTCCGGTCGCAGCAGCAGCGCCGGCACGTCCAGCTCCTCGCTGACGTCGACGACGCGGTCGACCCGGTCCGTCCAACCCGCCACCGAGAGTCCGCCGGTCTGATCCAGCAGCAGACCCCGCCCCTGGTGCATCAGCCCGTAGAGGCGTCCCCGCTTCAGCTCCACGTCGCGCAACCGCCGGCCACGCAGGTCGTGGCCCGCACCGAGGTCGTAGCGGACCGAGACCGCGGTGATCTTCTCGATCAGGTACCGGTTCACCTCCTCGAAGTCCATCAGCTCCGCCACCAGCTTGCGCACGGCCTGCGGACCCGCCTCCAGCGACATCAGCTCCGTCTGCGCGCGGGTGTTGTCCAGCACGTCCGCCGCCACCGGCCGCCGCTCCGCCTGGTAGGTGTCCAGCAGGCCCTCCGGCGCCCACCCGGCGACCTGCGCTGCCAGCTTCCAACCCAGGTTGAACGCGTCCTGGATACCGAGGTTGAGCCCCTGCCCGCCCAACGGCGGATGTACGTGCGCCGCGTCACCGGCCAGCAGCACCCGACCGACCCGGTACCGCTCGGCGAGGCGGGTGGCGTCGCCGAAGCGGGACAGCCAGCGTGGCGAGTGCACCCCGAAGTCCGTGCCGGCCGTCGCCCGCAACTGCTGCCGGAAATCCTCGATGGTCGGTGCGACCGCGCGGTCCTCGGCCACCCCCGCGGCGGGTACGACGACCCGGTACAACCCGTCACCGTCGCCGACCGGCCCGACCCCGAACCGCAGCTGCGTCCGGCGGACCCGGGTCATCACCTCGACCACCTCGTCCTGCGGCGCGGTCAACTCCATCACGCCCAGCAGCGTCTCGTTCCTGGTGGGCTCGCCGGGAAAGCCGACACCCAGCAGCTTGCGCACCGTGCTGCGACCGCCGTCGCAGCCGACGAGATAGCGCGTCCGCAGGTGGGTGCCGTCGGCCAGCTCGGCGGTCACCGCATCCTCGTCCTGGCGCAGCCCGACCAGTTCACTGCCGCGCCGGATCTCGACGCCGACGTCGATGGCGTGCGCGGTCAGCAGCTGCTCGGTGACGGGCTGGGGGATGCCCAGGACGTACCCGTGCGCGGTGTCCATCCGTTCCGGCCACGCCTTGGAGATCCCGGCGAAGTAGCCGCCGATCCGGAACTGCCTGCCGTGCGCGAGGAACAGCTCCAGCAGGCCCCGCTGGTCCAACACCTCGATGCTGCGTACGTGCATGCCGAGCGAGCGCACCACACGGGTCGGCTCGGCGTCGCGCTCCAGCACCACCACCCGTACGTCGTGCAGTCGCAGCTCGGCGGCCAGCATCAGGCCGGTCGGTCCGCCGCCCACGACAATGACGTCGATCATGGAATCCCCGTTCGATTGCTCGCGCCGCCTGATGCGTCGATACCGATGCATGCTTCGCGAATCTCGTATTTCGCCAGGTTCTGGCGTCGAGTGCAGATTCTGCACCCGCACCGGGGTCTTGCCACAAGCCCCGGGGTGCGATATACGTTAGAAGTGGCAGGGGGAACTATGACTCCCTGCCTTTGTTTTTGCCGCAGCCAAGAATGTCGAAATCCCATGGGGGCATGGTGCGGGCGGGAGACCGGTTTGCCGCAGTGCGCCGTGCCCTGGGCCGCTGACCACGCTGCCCAGGGCGTTCCCACGCCGTGGGCAGCGACCCCTCGGAGAGCCACGCCGGGGGCCGTCGTCGCTGCTGGACAAGGGTGGGGCGGGCGGGGTTCGAACCCGCGACCGAGGGATTATGAGTCCCCTGCTCTAACCCGCTGAGCTACCGCCCCCGATACCGCGCCGGATCGTAACCCGCCCGACGGACCACCTGCCAGCACCCGAACCGGTACGACGACAGGCGTCGCCGGCACGATGGGCTACGCGAGAATAACAGTCAGCAGTCACTCCGGACGCACCCGAACCGGAGTTCCGCGCGCACCCGGATCAGCCCACCGCGCGGAGTTCCGCGAGCACCGCCCCGGCCGTACGCCAACCGCTGGCCAGGGCCCCCTGGATGGACGGACTGTCCCGGTGGTCACCGGCGACGAAGAGCCCGTCGCCGAGGGCCACCGGCTTGCGCAGCCGTCCCTGTGGCGGTGGCGCGGCGGGCAGGGCGTGCGGCACCGACACCGTGGTCAGGTGGTCCCAGTCCGCGGTGGAGCGTCCGTACAACCGGTCCAGTTCGGCCCGGATCGTCGGCTCGGGCGGGGCGCCGGGGCCGACCACGGAGGTCGCCACCAGGTGCCGGCCGGGCGGGGCGTACGACGGCACGGCCCGGCTGACCACCACCGTGTTGGCGACGAGTTCCCGCCGGTCACCGTCGACGAGCAGGATCGGTTCGTCGAGCGGCGCTTCGGGCGCGCTGTGGTAGTAGGTCGTGTAGCTGTGGGTGCGTACCCGGGCCAGGGTCGGCAGCAGCGTGGTCGCCGCCAGCGGGTCGACCGCGACCACGACGGCGCGGCAGTCGATCTCGCCGGCCGGGGTGCGGACCCGGCCGGGGGCGACCGAGGTGACCGGGGTGTCGCAGGTGATCAGGTCGGCGGGCAGCGGGGCAGCCACGGCCTGCGGCAGCGCGGCCATCCCTCGGGCGGGCAGGCCGATCCGCCCCCCGGGCGAAGGAGCGCAGGATCATCGCCAGCACGTGGCTGGAGGTCTCCAGCTCCCGGTCGATGAGCACGCCGGACAGGAACGGCCGGATCAACTCCTCGATGATGGTGTCGGAGAGCCCGGCCCGGCGCAGGGCCGCCTCGCTGGTGGTCTCCGGCGCGGTGAGCAGCCGGTGCGCCGGCAGGGTCGCACAGCCGGTGGCGAGGGCGGCGAAGCGCAGCCGGTCGCCCAACGAGCCGATCCCGGCGAGCGCGGTGGCCGGTGCGCCGCCGGGTTCGCGGATCGGATGGACCAGCCGGTCGAGGCGGTCGCCCCGCCGGACCAGGACCCCGGAGGTGAACCAGCCCAGGTCGAGGATGCCCAGGTCGAGCAGGGTGCCGAGCCTCGGGTACGCGGTGTTGAGCACCTGGAATCCCCGGTCGAGCAGGTACCCGTCGACGGCATCGGTGGCGACCCGGCCACCGAGCCGGTCGCCGGCCTCCAGCAGCCGCCAGGGCACGCCGGCCCGGTGCAACCGGCGGGCGGCGGCCAGCCCGGCGAGGCCACCACCGACGATCACCACGTCCGTCTCAGTGGGCACGTTCCACCTCCGTGTCGTTGCGCGACGGTCGGGACAACCGGCTCGGCCACCACACCCCGGGCCCGATGTCGTACGACAGGGCGGGCACCAGCAGCGAGCGGACCACGATGGTGTCCAGTAGTACGCCGACCGCGACCGCCACGCCCAACTCCACCAGCACCACCAGCGGGAGTACGGCCAGCGCGGAGAAGGTGGCGGCGAGCACGATACCGGCGGAGGTGATCACCCCGCCGGTGACGGTCAGCCCGGCCAGCACGCCGGCCCGGGTGCCCCGGCGGGTCGACTCCTCGCGTACCCGGCTCATCAGGAAGATGTTGTAGTCGATGCCCAGGGCGACCAGGAAGACGAAGGCGAACAGCGGGAACGACGCGTCGATCCCGGGAAAGTCCAGCAGGTACCGGAAGATCAACGCGCAGAGTCCGAGGGTGGCCAGGAACGACAGCACCACCGTCGCGATCAGCAGCACCGGCGCGACCAGGGCCCGCAGCAGCAGGGCCAGGATCACCGCGATCACCACCAGGACGACCGGGATGATCACGTTGCGGTCCCGGGTGGACGCGTCGGAGGTGTCCACGTCGATCGCGGTGAACCCGCCGACCACGGCATCGGCGGCCGGCACCCGGTGCACCGCCTCGCGCAGGGCGCGGATGGTCCGCTCGGCGGCGTCGCTGTCCGGCGGATCGGCCAGGGTCGCCTCCAGCTGCACCTGTCCGTCGACCACCAGGGGCGGGGCGTTCGGGTCCGGCGGGCCGGCCTGGTCCCGGCGGGTCACCGGCCGGACGGCGGCCACCCCGGCGACGCCCTGGGCCACCTGGGCGACCTGCGGGGCGGTCTGCTGGCGGGTGAAGATGGTCGCCGGGCTGCCGGTGCCGGCCGGGTAGTGCCGGGCGATCATCTCCTGCCCGGCGACCGAGTCGGTGCGGTCGGTGAACAGCTCGGACTGGCCGAGGGTGGTGGCACCGAGCTGGGTGAGGCCGAGGGTGAGCAGGGCCAGCACCACGGCGGTGGTCAACCAGACCACCCGGGCCCGCCGGGCGACGAAGCGGGCGATCCGGGCCCACAGCCCGTGTTCGGCCTGCGGGTCCGCAAGGTCCACTCCGGGGGTACGCGGCCAGAACGCCCGCCGGCCGCCGAGCACCAGCAGGGCGGGCAGGAAGGTCAGCATCACCAGGAGGGTGGCGGCGATGCCGACGGCGGCCACCGGGCCGAGCGCCCGGTTGGAGTTCAGGCTGGACAACAGCAGGCAGAGCAGACCGACGATGACTGTCGCGCCGGAGGCGGCGATGGCCGGGGCGGCACCCCGCCAGGCGGCGCGCATGGCATCCCAGGGGCGCTCGTGCCGGTGCAGCTCCTCCCGGTACCGGGCGATCAGCAGCAACGCGTAGTCGGTCCCGGCGCCGAAGACGAGCACGGTGAGGATGCCCTGCGCCTGCCCGTTCAGCTTGATCACGTCGCTCTTCGCCAGGTGGTAGACGAAGACCGACGCCAGCGCGTACGACATCCCGGCCGCCAGCAGCGGAAAGATCCAGAGCACCGGGCTGCGGTAGATGATCAGCAGGATGACCAGCACCACCACCAGGGTCACCAGCAGCAGGGGTCCGTCGATCGCGGAGAACACCTCGATCAGGTCGGCGAGCAGACCGGCCGGGCCGGCGACGTCCACGGTGAGCCCGTCCCGCTCGCCTCCGGCGATGGTCCGCAGCTCGTCGACCACCTGGCCGATCCGCTCCCCCTCGGAGTCGTCGATCGGCACCACCACCTGCAGGGCCTGGCCGTCCTGGCTGGCGATCGGCGGGGGCAGCGGCCCCAGCACGCCTTCGACCTGGGCGAACCGGGCGCTGTCGGCAACGGCCCGCTGCGTGTCGGCGGCGGTGATCCCGCTGGTGCGCGCGTACACCACCAGGGCCGGGGTGGTCGGCTCGGCGACGAAGCCGGCGGCCAGGTCCTGGGCCCGGGTCGCCTCGGCGTCGGCGGGCAGGAAGGAGGCGTTGTCGTTGGTGGCGACGTCGCCCAGCTTTCCCGCGTACGGCCCGGCGATCCCGCCGACGACGAGCCAGGCCAGGACGACCGCCACCGCGAGCAGCGTGGCCCTGCCCCGGCCCCGTCCACCGGCCATCTTCCGGTCCACCCCTCGAATCGACGCCAATCGACACCGCAGGAGTCCAGGTCGACAGCTGTCATCCTGCCGCCCGGGTACGCCCTCCGGAGCCGAAACCGCCCATCCGCACCGGGCACCTCATTCCTGGCCCGGCATGCGGAAACGCCCGCCGGCAGGGCCGACGGGCGTGAGCTGGAGACTGGGCTCCCCCGTTTGGACTCGAACCAAAAACCTGCCGGTTAACAGCCGGCTGCTCTGCCAATTGAGCTACGGGGGACTGCTGCGTCGCGGTGAACCGGATCTCTCCGGCGCTCGGCGACGGCACAAGAGTACAGGACTTCGGGGGGGTTCGGTCCAGGGGGTTACCGCAATCGACCACTGCGCCACGGGGTGGGACGATCGACACCAACAATGCGGACAAATCGCCATCCCCGCACCACCAGGTATGACTGCGGAGCAGGATGGGTAGTTAGCTGTCGACCGAGAAAATGTGGGGCGCGACGATGGTCGCTCCCGACCGGGCACACCGGGCGGGAGCGACGGGAGCGTCAGGTACGGAAGGAGCCGCTATGCGCGGAAAGATCATGTTTCTTGGCGGGCTGGCTGCGGGCTTCGTCCTGGGCGCCCGTGCCGGCCGGGAGAAGTACGAGGAGCTGGTCGTGCGGGGCCGTAAGGTGCTCGACCACCCGACCGTCCAGGAGGCGGCCGGGGTCGCGCAGGCCCAGGCCAACCGCCTGTACAGCGAGGGCAAGGACAAGCTCGGCCAGTCCAAGCTCGGCGAGAAGCTCAACACCGGCAACGGCGGCAAGCCGGAGCTGACCCCGGCGGATGACGCCTTCGCGGGCACCCCCGCCACTGTCGGCGCCAAGTCGGGCGTCAGCCCGACCAACTCGTCGGTGACCACCCCGAAGCCCAAGGCGCCGGGCACCGGCGCCAACGGCAGCACCCTCTGATCGTCCGTACGTCGTCGGGCCGGTCGCCAGGTGGCGACCGGCCCGAAGTACGTCTCAGTCCTTGCCGCTGCTGAACGCCGCGTCGAACGCCGCAGTCGGGGCGTCGAAGGCGAGCCGACGGACGAACTCCAGCGCCTCCGGCGCGCCGACCAGCCGGTCCATCCCGGCGTCCTCCCACTCGACGGAGATCGGCCCGGTGTAGCCGATGGCGTTCAACGCCCGGAAGCAGTCCTCCCAGGGGACGTCACCGTGGCCGGTGGAGACGAAGTCCCAGCCGCGCCGCAGGTCGGCCCAGGGCAGGTGGGAGGCGAGCCGGCCGCGCCGACCGTCCCCGGTGCGTACCTTCGCGTCCTTGCAGTCGACGTGGTAGATCCGGTCGGCGAAGTCGAAGATGAAGTTCACCGGGTCCAGCTCCTGCCACACGAAGTGCGACGGGTCCCAGTTGAGCCCGAATGCGGGCCGGTGGCCGATCGCCTCCAGGGTCCGCTTGGTGGTCCAGTAGTCGTACGCGATCTCGCTCGGGTGCACCTCGTGGGCGAACCGCACCCCCACCTCGTCGAAGACGTCGAGGATCGGGTTCCAGCGGTCGGCGAAGTCCTGGTAGCCGCGTTCGATCATGGCCGGCGGCACCGGCGGGAACATCGCCAGGGTGTGCCAGATGGACGACCCGGTGAAGCCGACCACCGTGTCCACCCCGAGCTTCGCCGCCGCCCGGGCGGTGTCCTTGATCTCCTCGGCGGCCCGCTGGCGTACCCCCTCGGCTTCGCCGTCGCCCCAGATCCGGGCGGGCAGGATGTCCTGGTGCCGCTCGTCGATCGGGTGGTCGCAGACGGCCTGGCCCACCAGGTGGTTGGAGATCGTGAAGACCTTCAGGTTGTACTTGGCCAGCGTCTCCCGCTTGCGCTCGACGTACGAGTCGTCGGCGAGCGCCTTGTCGACCTCGAAGTGGTCGCCCCAGCAGGCGATCTCCAGGCCGTCGTAGCCCCATTCGGAGGCGAGCCGACAGACCTCCTCGAACGGCAGATCGGCCCACTGGCCGGTGAAGAGCGTGATCGGTCGCGCCATCGTCTGTCTCTCCCCTGTTGTGGTGGGGATTCCTGGGCGGAACCGGGGCGAGGGGACCGGGCCGGGCCGGTACGTCGGCGGCCGTGCCGGATCACCGGTGGGTGCACACGCACCTGGGCCCAACGGGTTGCGCCTCCCGTCGGGTCACCGGCCACCCGCAGGTCGCCGCCCCCCACTCTAAACCCACCCCACCCCCCACGAAACCCCGCTCCCACACCCCCACCCTCTACCCCACACCCCACCCCCACCCCCCACCCCACCCTGCGCGCCCCCGCCTGATGCGCCCCAACGATCAAGAGGTTTGCGTCACGACGGGCAGCCCGCGTGACGCAAACCTCTTGATCACCGATGTGAACCCCACGGGCGTGGCCCGGGGTGGGTGGGGGGTGGGTGGGTTACTGGGGGAGGGTCCACTTCTGGTTGGCGGCGGAGGAGTTGCAGGTCCACAGCAGGACCACGGTGCTGTCGGCGGAGCTGTTGCCGGAGACGTCGAGGCACTTGCCGGAGGCGGGGTTGCGCAGGGTGCCGTCGGACTGGGCCGACCAGTTCTGCGGGGTGCCGCCGGTGCAGGTCCAGAGCTGGATCTTCGTACCGTTGGCGGTGCCGCCACCGGAGACGTCCAGGCACTTGCCGAGCGCCTTGATGGTGCTGTTCGGGGTGACCGTCCAGGTCTGGCGGGCACTGCCGTTACAGGTGAAGATCTGGACCTGGGTGCCGTCGGCGGTGGCGCCGTTGCGGACGTCCAGGCACTTACCGGCCAGGCCCTTGATCGGGCCGGTGCCGTTGGTCGGCGTGGTGCCGCCCAGCTCCTTGATCCGGATGTTGCGGAACGAGGCGTCGTCACCGGTGCCGTGGTTCTGGATGCCGATGTGGCCGGCGAGCGAGCGGACCGGGTCGGTGTTGGTGAAGTCGTTGATCTTCGCCCCGTTGAGGAAGACCTGGAGGCGTTCCCCCTCGACCAGCAGCTCGTAGGTGTTCCACTCCCCCGGCGGGTTCAGCGCCGCGTCCCGGGCGGCCTGGTCGGCAGCCTTGAACGAGTAGATCGAGCCGGTGGTCCGGTCGACGGCGTCGGTGGCGTCGATCTGCACCTCGTAGCCGTTGTTCATCGCCGAGTTCGGGTCGCTCGACGGCGGGAAGCCGACGAGGACCCCGGAGTTGTCGTCCCCGTCCACCTTCCAGTCCAGCTTCAGCGAGTAGTTGGTGAACTGCTTCGCGCTGTACCAGAGCATGCCCAGCCCGCCGACCGAACTGAGGGTGGCGTTGGAGTTGGTGAAGCTGCCCGGCCCGGCCTGCGACCAGCCGTTGGTGGACCCGTTGTACAGGGCGGTGTAGCCGGTCTCCGGCCGGCAGTCGGCCTTCGTCCGGCCGGCCGCGTACCGGATGCCGCCGAGCAGGTGGGACCGGAAGGCCGGCTCGGAGTACGCCGACTGGTTGTGCCCGGCGCCGGTGTAGAAGGACCGGCCGCCGCTGTAGGTCTTGCACCAGACGTGCGGGTGGTCGGCCCCCATCCCGCCCCCCGAGTACGACGACTCGTCGAGGTTGGCCAGCACGTGCGCGGTGGAGCGGGCGTTGGTGCGGAAGTTGTACCACTCGTCGGTGCGCTGCCAGGTCGGGCCGAGGTGGGCGGTGGCCGCGTGCGCGCGGTCCTCCACCCGTACGGTGGCCTGCTGGATCGCCGGGTGGGAGGCGAACCACGCCCCGACCAGGTTGCCGTAGAACGGCCAGTCGTACTCGGTGTCGGCGGCGGAGTGCACGCCGACGTACCCGCCACCGGCGCCGATGTAGGACTCGAAGGCCGTCTGCTGGCTGGCGTTGAGCACGTCACCGGTGGTGTTGAGGAAGATCACCGCCTCGAACCGGGCGAGGTTGGCGGTGGTGAACTGGTTGCCGTCCTCGGTGGCGGTGACGGTGAAGTTGTTCGCCGCGCCCAGGTCCCGGATGGCCTGGGTGCCGACCGCGATGGAGTCGTGCCGGAACCCGGCGGTCTTGGAGAAGACGAGCACGTCGTAGGCGACGTCGGCGGCCGACGCGGAGGTGGCCGGGGTGGTGCACGCGATGGCGGCGAGGACGGCAGCGGCCGCGCCGAGGATGGGTCGGAAGAGTCTCATGTAGTGCTCCAGTACGCCGGGGGCGCGGGGCCGGGCGAGCCCGGTCCCGCGCCCGTCAGGTCAGGGCAGGGTCCACTTCTGGTTGGCGGCGGAGGAGTTGCAGGTCCACAGCAGGACCACCGTGCCGTCGGCGGAGCTGTTGCCGGAGACGTCCAGGCACTTGCCCGAGGCCGGGTTGCGCAGGGTGCCGTCGGTCTGCGCCGACCAGACCTGCGGGGTGCCACCGGTGCAGGTCCAGAGCTGGATCTTCGTACCGTTGGCGGTGCCACCGCCGGAGACGTCCAGGCACTTGCCCAACGCCTTGATCGGGCCGTTCGGGGTCACCGCCCAGGTCTGTGCGGTCCCACCGTTGCAGGTGAGGATCTGGACCTGGGTGCCGTCGGCGGTGGCGCCGTTGCGCACGTCCAGACACTTGCCGCCCAGGCCCTTGATCGGCCCGGTGCCGTTGCCCGGCGTGACGGTGCCGGTGTTCAGGGTGAACGCGTCCAGGTCGTAGAGCAACCCGGTGCCACCGGCGAAGGTCAGGTAGAGCGTGGTGGTGCCGGTGGGTGCGCCGGACACCGTGCCGGTGACCGTGGTGAAGACGTCCCAGCCGCCGGTGACCGGCACGGTGGCCTGCCCGAGCACGGTGCCGGTGGGCGAGCCGGCGCGGATCTGGACGGTGCCGCCGGCACCGGCCGAGGAGACCCGGGCGGTGAACGAGGTGACGTTGCCCACCCGGTACGGCGTGAACCCGATCCAGTCCCCGTTCTCGATGTTCCCGACGGTCTTCCCACCCTCGGCGGGGGCCTTGTCGAAGGTGGCGATGCCGGACGAGGTCTTGTAGTGCTCGGCCTGCCGGTGCCGGGGCTGGAGGGTGTACTGGGTGTGCGTGGTGAGCCCACCGGCGTCGGTGTACTCGGCGTCGAAGATGGCGAAGATGTTCGCCGCGTCGTCGTGCTCGCCGTCGACCGGGATGGTGATCGTGCCGGAGCAGCCGTTGACCGAGGTGATCTGGTGGCCGTGCTGGTCGTGGCCGAGCACGTAGGTCATCTTGACCTTGGCGCAGTCGACCGTGCCGTCCTCGGGGTCGGTGACGGTGATGCTGAACGGCACGCTGTCACCGAAGGAGAACAGCGAACCGTCGCCCGGGCTGTTGATCGTGACCGTCGGGGCGGTGTTGCCGACGTTGACCGTCACGCTGTTGGTGCCGGTCGCCCCCTGCGCGTCCCGCACGGTGAGCGTCGCGGTGTACGACCCGTCCGCGGTGTACGTCTTGGTCGGGTTGGCCGCCGTGGAGGTGGTGCCGTCGCCGAACGCCCACGAGTAGGTCAGCGCCCCGCCCTCGGGGTCGGCGGAGCCGGCCGAGGAGAAGTTCACGGTCAGCGGCGCGGGACCGGAGGTCCGGTCGGCGCTCGCCCGGGCGGCCGGCGCCCGGTTGCCGACGCCGACGTAGTCGAAGCGGTACAGGGCCGAGTTGGCGTCACCGTTGTAGTAGCCGGTGCCGTAGTCCAGCAGGTAGTACGCCCCGTCGGGGCCGAACGCGGAGTCCATCACCTGCTTGCCCACCCAGGGGAAGCTGTCGATGGTGCCGGGCGACCCGTCGGCGTTGAGGTGGATCGGCTTGACCCAGCCCCGGCCGAACTCGGTGGCGAAGAACTGCCCGTCGAAGGTCTGCGGGAACTTCGTCGCCGAGGGGTTGTTCGGGTCGTACCGGTAGACCGGGCCGGCGGCCGGGGACTCGGAGCCGCCGCCGAACGCCGCCGGGCTGCCGGCGTCGCCGCCGTACCGGATCCAGGAGGGCTTGGCCGGCGGGAGGGTGCTCAGGCCGGTGTTGCGGAACGAGTTGTTGGTCGGCCCGCCGGTGCAGTTGTACTTGGGGCCGGTGGAGTTGTTGGCGAAGTTCCACTCGTTGTACGTCTCGGTCGTGGTGTTGGTGCCGGTGCAGTACGGCCAGCCGTAGTTGCCCGGGCCGGTGACCCGGTTGAACTCGACCTGGCCGGCGGGGCCCCGGTTGGCGTTGGTGCTGCCGGCGTCCGGCCCGTAGTCACCGACGTAGACGATGCCGGTGGGCTTGTCGACGCTGATCCGGAACGGGTTGCGGAAGCCCATCGCGTAGATCTCGGGACGGGTCTTCGCGGTGCCCGGGGGGAACAGGTTCCCACTCGGGATGGAGTACGACCCGTCGGCGTTCACCTTGATCCGCAGGAGCTTGCCCCGCAGGTCGTTGGTGTTGCCGGCACCGCGCTGGGAGTCGTACGCCGGGTTGCGGTTGGTCCGCTCGTCCAGCGGCGAGTAGCCGGCGGAGTCGAACGGGTTGCTGTCGTCGCCGGTGGACAGGTAGAGGTTCCCGGCGGCGTCGAAGTCCATGTCGCTGCCGACGTGGCAGCAGATGCCCCGGTCGGTCGCGACGTCCAGCACGTCGACCTTGCTGGCCTGGTTGAGGGTGAAGTCGCTGTTCAGGGTGAAGCGGGACAGCCGGTTCACGCCCTGCCAGGCCGACCAGTTGCTGCCGGTGGCGGGCGCGTCACCGCCGGGGGTGGACAGCGGCGGCGCGTAGTAGAGGTAGATGAACCGGTTGGTGGCGAAGCCCGGGTCGACCCCGAGGCTCTGCAACCCCTCCTCGTCGTGGGTGTAGACGGGGATGGTGCCGACCACCCGGGTGACGCCGGCGGAGTCGGTGCGACGCACCGTGCCGTTGCGGGCGGTGTGCAGCACGGAGCGGTCCGGCAGCACGGCGAGCGACATCGGCTCGCCCATCTCGTTGACGCCCCGGGCCAGTTCGACCTGCTGGAAGTCGCTGGCATTGATGGTGTGGGCGGCGGCCGGGGCGGTCGGGCCGGTGGTGGCGGCGACCGTGCCGGCCGTGACGGCCAGCAGTAGCGCTGCGGCGGAGGGTAGCCACCGTCGGGAACGGCGACCGGTTGGGTCCTTTATGGACATTGGAGGGCTGTCCCTTCCTGACGGATCACGGCCAGGGCGGGACGCGTGCCGCCGCGCCGGATGCCGGGTGGTGGAGTGGTGGGGTGTGGCAGGGCAGGCCGGACGGCCGGGAGTGCCCGGTCGGCCGTCCGAACCCTCGGCCGGAGCGCGAACCGCCCAGCGGAGAGTTGCTCGCCAAGGGGTTACCGCGCCGCCGGTTCACCTTGACGAAACATGCCCGTGATGCCACAAACATTAATGGTGACCTATGTCAATGTCCATACCTTGCACCCACCGTTGTGGGTTTCGTCAGATGAAGCCTGCGCACCAGCCGCCATCCCGGTTCCACGCCGCGCGGCAGCGGGCCGGTCGGCCTGCTTGACGACCTGCGGGTCACCGCACGGTGCCGGGCAGTAACGCCCAGGGTTCACCCCGGGCGCAGGGACGTGCCGCCACCTGGCGACGCGCGCCCGCCACGTGGGGACGCCCGCCCGCGACGTGGGGACGACCCGCCCGTGCGGGAATCCACATTCATCTGATGAAAGTCAGCCGCCGCACCGGACGGACAGGCGCTCCTGCCGGCCGGCGCACCGCGAACCTCCGCGCACCACACCGAGGAGGCCAGCAGCACGGGCAACGCGAACAGGTGCTCGGTCGTCCGCGCCCCGGCCCGACGAGGGGCGCGGGCCGACGCGGGTCAGTGCCGCCGGTGCACGGCCTGGTCGGCCAGACCGGCCAGGGCGGTACGGGCCGGCTCCGCCAGCGGCACCTGGGCGAGCGCCACCCGGGCCGCGTCGGCCCGGACCCGGATCAGCCGCTCGATCTTCTCCCGCGCCCCGGTCGCCTCGATGATCGCCCGCAGGTCGGCGGCGCCCGCCGCGTCCAGCTCGGGATTGCCGAACAGCTCCCGCAGCCGGGTGGCCTGCGCCCGGTCGGCGGCGTCGCGGGCCAACGCCATCATCACCGTCGGCTTGCCCTCCCGCAGGTCGTCCAGGATCGACTTCCCGGTCACCGCCGGATCACCGAAGACGCCCAGCACGTCGTCGCGGAGCTGGAACGCATCCCCCAGCGGGTCACCGAAGTCGACGAGCGCCGCGATCAGCTCCGCCGGGGCGCCGGCCAGCGCCGCGCCGATCTGCAACGGCCGGGTCACCGTGTACCGGGCCGCCTTCATCCGGATCACGGTGAGCGCGCTGGCCACCGAGCCGTCCCCGACCCCGGAGACCAGATCCAGGTACTCCCCCGCGATCACCTCGGTGCGCATCCGGGCAAAGACCCGGTAGCCCTGCCAGATCTGCGCGGAGGTCATCCCGCACTCGTGGAACATCTGATCCGACCAGGCCGCACAGAGATCACCGCAGAGCAGCGCGGTGTTCCGGCCATAGGTCTCCGGGTCGCCCCGCCACGCCGACCGGGTGTGCAGCTCGGCGAAGACCCGGTGCACCGACGGGGCCCCCCGTCGGTGGTCGCTGCCGTCCAGGATGTCGTCGTGGATCAGCGCGAACGCGTGGAACAGCTCCAACGCCGCCGCAGCCACCACGATCGGGCGGTCGTCCGCGCCCCCGGCACCCCGCCAACCCCAGTAGCAGAACAGCGGGCGCAGCCGCTTCCCGCCGGCCAGCACGAACCGGTGCAGCGCGGTGAAGATGCCCCGCGGCGCGCCGTCCGGCCAGTCCGGGCCCTGCCGGTCGAGAAACGCCCCCAACTCGGCGTCGAAGCGGGTCCGCAGGTCACTGGCATCGGTCGGGGCGGCGGTGACCGTCACCGCCGCTCCCCCGTACCCGGCGGACCGGTCGGGGCCGAGGGCGGTCCACCGGCAGCCGACCCGGTCGGCGTCCCACCCGCCGCAGCCGTCGGCACGGCACCCGCAGCCGGTTCCGCCCCGGTCGGCGCGGTGGCCGGCACCAGGCCGGCCAGGTCCAGCAGCAACGCCTTGACCTCGGTGGCGGCGAAGGAGTCCCGGGCCGCGGACGGGTCGGAGCAGAGCAGCACCGGGCCGTCCGCCGGGTCGGCCGGCAACCGGCCGTGCGAACCGCGTACCGCCCGCGCTCCCGCGTCCAGGCCGACCACGCTCATCAGGTAGCGCATGCCCAGCTTCTTGCGGGCCAGGGCCACCCCCGCCCGACGCTTCGCCGCCCCCGGCCCCGCCGGGTCGAAGAACAGCTCCGCCGGGTCGTACCCGGGCTTGCGGTGGATCTCGACGTTGCGGGCGAAGTCCGGGGCGCGGTCGTCGTCCAACCAGTAGTAGTAGGTGAACCAGGAGTCCGGCTCGGCCACCAGCACCAGTTCCCCGGCCCGCTCGTGGTCCAGCCCGGCCGCCGCCTTGCCCTCGGCGTCGAGCACCTCGGCCACCCCGGGCAGACCGGCGCAGAGCTTCGCCACCGCCGCCACGTCCGCCGGGTCCTTCACGTAGACGTGGGCGATCTGGTGGTCGGCCACGGCGAACGCCCGGGACGTCCACGGGTCCAGGTACTCCATGCCGTCCTGGGTGTAGACCCGCAGCAGCCCCTCGGCACGCAGCAGCCGGTTGACGTCCACCGGCCGGGAGACGTCGGTGATGCCGTACTCGGAGAGCGCCACCACTGTCGCGTCGGCGGCCCGTGCGGCGTCCAGCAGCGGCGCGAGCACCGCGTCCAGCTCGGCCGCCGCGGCGGCGGCCCGGGGCGAGGACGGGCCGAAGCGTTGCAGGTCGTAGTCGAGGTGCGGGACGTAGACCAGGGTCAGGTCGGGGGCCTGGTCGGCGAGGATCCGCTCGGCCGCCTGACAGATCCACCGGGACGAGGGCAGCCCGGCGCCCGGCCCCCAGTAGGTGAACAGCGGGAAGGTGCCGAGGGCGTCGGTGAGCGTGTCGTGCAGCTCCGGCGGATCGGTCCAGCAGTCCGGTTCCTTACGCCCGTCGGCGTAGTAGATCGGGCGGGGCGTGACGGTCCAGTTGACGTCCGCGCCCATCGCGTACCACCAGCAGACGTTGGCCACCGTGTAGCCGGGCTCGACCCGGCGGGCCGCCTGCCACACCTTCTCCCCGCCGACCAGCGCGTGGTGCTGCCGCCACAGCAGCACCTCACCGAGGTCGCGGAAATACCAGCCGTTGCCGACGATGCCGTGCCCGGCCGGCGGTTCACCGGTCAGCAGGGTGGCCTGCGCCGAGCAGGTCACCGCCGGCAGCACGGTGCCCAGCTCGGCGGAGAACCCCTGCTCGGCGACGGCACGCAACCGGGGCATGTGGGCCAGCAGCCGGGGGGTCAGGCCGACCACGTCCAGCACCACCAGGCGGCGGCTCATGCCGACACCCCGCTGCGTCCGGCGCGGCGGTGGCACCGCACGGTGCCCGGTCGGTGGTGCTCGCTCATCGTCGTACCCCCAGGGTTGTCGGGACGGCTCGATCGGCCGGAGTCGGGCCGGGGACGGCCCGGTCGGCCGGAGTCAGGCCGAGGGTGACCAGTTCGTCGCGGGCGAAGGCCAGCTCGGCGGCGATCCCGAGGGCCAGCTCCGCATCGGTGCGCGGCCGCCGCGCCGCCGGCAGCACCCCCCAGGTGTACGTCTCGACGTCCAGGTGGTCGCAGCCGGCGGTCGGGCCGGCGAGCAGCGCGCCCAGCGCGGTGCGCAGCACCGGCAGGGTGGAGGTCAGCGGCGGCTCGGGCGGGGCGTGCAGCGGCACGTGGTAGTGCACCCGCCACGCCCCGGGCAGCCGCGCGGCCAGCGCGGCGTCCAGGTCGTCGGCCGCGTACGCCGGGTCGGCCGGGTCGGCGACATGGGCGCAGCCGGCGGTGCGGGTCTGGTGCAGGAAGCGGGGCTCCACCCAGCGGCCCAGCGCCTCGGCGTCGGCGACCGGGTCGGCCGCCTCCAGCGCGGCGGAGACCTGCACCTTGACCACCGGCAGGCCGGCGGCGCGCAGCCGGGCCAGCGCCTCGACGGGCTCCTCCCAGGCGCAGGCGAGGTGGGCCAGGTCGAGACAGATCCCGAGCCGCTCCGGGTCGAGGCCGGCCAGCAGCGCGGCGGCCTGCCCGCTGCTCTCCACCACGCACCCCGGCTCCGGTTCGAAACCCACCCGCACCGGGCGGCCGGTGTCGCGTTCCACCTCGGCCAGCCCGGCGGTGAGCGCGTCGAGCCGGTGGCGGGCCGCCTCGGCGTGCGCCGCGTCCCAGGGCTGCCGCCAGGCCAGCGGCAGGGTGGAGATCGATCCCCGGGCGGCGTCGTCGGGGAGCAGGTCGGCCAGCACCCGGGCCAGGTCGAGGGTGTAGCGCAGCCGCTGCCCGGTGGTCCAGTCCGGGTGGTAGACCGCGCCCTTGACCACCGGGGCCTGGAAGGCCGCGTACGGGAAGCCGTTGAGGGTGACCACCTCCAGCCCCCGGTGGGTCAGCTCGGCGCGCAGCCGGCGGCGGGCGGCCGGGTCGGCGGCCAGCTCGGCGGCGACCGGGGCGGCCAGCCACAGCCCCAGGCCGAGCAGGTCGGTGCCGAGCGCCTCGCGCACCGGCAGGGCGTACGTGTCGAGCTGGGCGAGGATGCCGGCGGTGTCCTCGGCGGGGTGCACGTTGGTGCAGTAGCCGAGGTGGACGGTGCTGCCGTCGGCGTGCCGCAGCCGCATCAGTCGCCGCCGCGCAGGATGGAGTTGCCCTCGAAGGTGCCGGTGGCCGGAGCGTCCAGGTCGGTCAGGTCGAGCCGACCGGACTGCCCGTAGAACTCCACCGGGTTGCGCCAGAGCACCCGGTCGACGTCGTCGTCGGTGAACCCGGCGGCCAGCATCGCCTCGCCGGTGGCCCGGGTCAGCAGCGGGTCGGAGCGGCCCCAGTCGGCGGCCGAGTTGACCAGCATCCGCTCGGTGCCGTACGTGCGCAGCAGCTCCACCATCCGCGGCGGCGACATCTTGGTGTCCGGATAGATGGAGAAACCCAGCCAGCAGCCGCTGTCCCGGGCCAGCTTCACGGTCACCTCGTTGAGGTGGTCCAGCGCCACCCGGCCGGGGGCGATGCCGCTCTCGGCGACCACCGCGAGGCTGCGTTCGACGCCACGCGCCTTGTCCCGGTGCGGGGTGTGCACGAGGGCGGGCAGGTCGTGGTCGACGGCCAGGGCGAGCTGGGTGGCGAACGCCTCGTCCTCGGCCGGCGTCATGTCGTCGTAGCCGATCTCGCCGACCGCGACCACCGCGTCCTTCTCCAGGTAGCGGGGCAGCAGGTCGAGCACCGGGCGGCAGCGCGGGTCGTTGGCCTCCTTGGGGTTCAGCGCCACGGTCGCGTGGTGCCGGACCCCGAACTGCCCGGCCCGGAACGGCTCCCAGCCGATCAGCGAGTCGAAGTAGTCGGCGAAGGAGGCGGCGCTGGTGCGCGGCTGCCCCAGCCAGAAGGCCGGCTCGACCACGGCGCGGACCCCGGCGGCGGCCATCCGCTCGTAGTCGTCGGTGGTCCGCGACGTCATGTGGATGTGCGGGTCGAAGATGCGCATGTCACGCCTCCCTGATGGTGAGCCGGTCGAGCAGTGCGGTGGCGTCGGCGGGGAGCTGCCGGCCGGCGGCGTGCCGTTCCGCGGCGAGCGCGGCGAGCATGGCGGCCAGCTCGGCGTCGGCCCGGTCGTCCAGGTCGGCGACGGCGGCCAGCGGCACCCCGATGAACACGCACTTGAGCACCGCCTGCCGCCAGGCGTCCGCCGTCAGGTGCCGGGCGTACGGGCCGAGTGCGGCGGCGACCAGCCGGGTGTCGTTGGTGCGGATCGCGTCGTGCAGCAGCGGCACCCCGGCGTCGTCGATCGGCAGCAGGGGCAGGGCCTTGAGCACGGCCCGCTTCTCGGCGGCGTCGCCGTGCCGGTAGACCTCCTCGGCCTGCCCGGCGGCCTGGTCGGCGGGGAGCGCGGCCAGCAGCAGCGCCCGCGCCGCCTCGTCGGCGGTCCAGCCGGGGGCGCCGGGCAGGTCGTGGCGGCCGCACCGCCGGGCGGCGGCCGGGAACGACCGCGCCACCGTGCCGGGCTCGGCCGCGGCGCGGCGCAGCGCGGTCTCCAGCCAGTCGGGATCGGGTACGCCCTCCAGCGCGGTCCGCAGTCGATCCGGTGTCATCCGTCTCCCCTCCCCAGGTGTGTGCGCTCGGCGGTGGTCAGTCCACCCCGGTGGTGCGGTCGGCCCCGACGGGCGCGGGTGGTGCGCCCGGGTCGAGGCCGGCGTGCCGGGCGGCGGTACGCAGGAAGTCCAGCGACCGGGCCGCCACGGTGGGCGCGGCGTGCGAGTGCCGGGGCAGCTCCACGGCGACCAGTCCCCGGTAGCCGGCGTCGGCCAGGGCCCGCAGCACCGGTGGGAAGTCGATCTCGCCGGTGCCGAACTCCAGGTGCTCGTGCACCCCCCGGCGCATGTCGTCGATCTGCACGTTGACCAGGTGCTCGGCCACCTGGTGCACGCAGTCCGGCACGCTCGACGACTCCAGGCAACGGCAGTGTCCGATGTCGAGGGTGATCCCGAAGCAGGCCGGCTCACCGAGGGCCCGGTGCAGCCGACGCCAGCCGGCGATGTCCTCGACCAGCATTCCGGGCTCCGGTTCGAAGCCCAGCCGCACCCCGGCCCGGTCGGCGGCGGCCACCACCGTGGCGCACCCGGCGACCAGCCGGTCCCACGCGACCTCGGGGGCGACGTGGCCGGGCCGGATGCCGGCCCAGCAGGAGACCGCCTCCGCGCCGAGGTCCGCGCCGACCCGCACGGCCCGTTCCAGGAAGTCGATCCGGCCGGCCGGGTCGTCGTGCAGCAGCGTCGGGGCGTGTTTGCGCCACGGGTCGAGCAGGAAGCGGGCGCCGGTCTCCACCACCACGCCGAGACCGAGCGCGGCCAGCCGGTGCGCCACCGCGTCGACCCGACGGGCCAGCCCCGGCGCGTACGGGTCGAGGTGGTCGTGGTCCAGGGTGAGCGCGATCCCCTCGTAGCCGAGGTCGGCCAGCACCGTCAGGGCGTCGTCGAGCCGGTGGTTGGCGAAGCCGTTGGTGCCGTAGCCGAACCGGAGCCGGTCCACCTCGCCGGCCGACGGGCCGGCGGTGGGGTCAGCCGGGCGGTCCGGGGCCGGGCGGCGGCGCGACGTGTCGGCAGCGCCCGCAGCGGCCGGCGGGACGGCGTGCGGGGTGGTCATGTCGGGGAGAGCTTCCGGGCCAGCCGGCCGCCCAGCGGCGCGGCGAGCGCGACCAGCGCACCGAGCAGGCCGGCGCCGGCCCGTGCGGTGAGCGCGCCCTGCAACGAGGGCAGCCCGGTGATGCCGGCCCCGACGGCCGCCCGGACCCGACCGGCGGTGGGGTCGGCGGCCACCTGGACCTGCGCGCCGCCGTACCGGGCGACGTACCAGCCCGCCAGTCCGACCGGCAGCGCGGCGGCGAGCGACCGGCCGACACCGGCGGCACCGGCGCGGACGCCCGGTGCGGTGCGGCGACCGGGGTCACCGGCCGCGCCGGTCGCCGCCGGCACCGCGTCGTCCCCGGGGTCGGCCGGTGGGTGCCCGGGGTCGGCCGGTGGGTGGGGCGGGGCAGGGTGGTGGCGGCCAGCGCGACCAGGGCGGTGCCGGCGAGGGTACGCCGGGGCAGGGCGACGTCGGCCCCGCTGACCTCACGCCGGGACAGGGCGGTGACCGTCCAGGTGTGCGCGGCGACGGTCAGCGCCGCCGGCAGCGCCCGGACCGGTCGGCCGGACGACGCGCCGAGCAGCACGTCCAGCCCCCGGCAGGCGGCCATCACGGCGGGACCGGCGGCGGTGTTCTTCGCTGCCAGGTCGTACCCCCAGATGGTGGCGGCGAGCGGGAGCGCGATGGCGGTGGCCCGTCGGCCGCCCACGGCGGCGGCCAGGCCCAGGCCGGCGGCGGTCAGTCCGACGGCGACCCCGGCGGCGGCGGTCGGGCTGATCCGGCCACTCGGGATCGGCCGTTCCGGGCGTTCCTCGGCGTCCAGCCGGCGGTCCGCCCAGTCGTTGGCGGCCATCCCGGCCCAGTAGAGCAGGACCGACGCGCCGGCCAGCCCGGCGGTACGTGGGCCGAGCACCCCGGCGGCCGCCGCCCCGGCCACCAGATCCCCCGGTACGGAGAGCGCGGCCGGCGCCCGGACCAGCTCGGCCAGGTCGGCCACGCTGGTCACCCGGCACCCCCGGCGTGCAGGTCCCGGGTGAAGTCGACCAGCCGCTGCCACTGCTCACTCAGCGAGTGGGTGGGGGCGTCGATCGGGTCCTTGAAGAAGAAGGCCAGCTCGGGCAGGGGGCCGACCCGGCCGGCGGCGTGCGCGGCGGCGGTGAGTCGGGCCAGGTCCAGCACCAGCGGGGCGGCCAGCGCGGAGTCGCAGCCGTGCCAGGTGAACTCCATCCGCATCCCGGTGCCGAGGAACCCGGCAAAGGTGATCAGGTCCCAGGCGGTCTTGAAGTCGCCCAGGTCCTCGACGTACTCGATCCGGGTGCCCCCCTGCGGCACGTAGCCCAGCGTCTCGCCGAGGACCCGCTGCTTGCTGTCCACCTTGGCGGCGTTGGCGCCCGGCTCGGCCAGGGTCGCCCCGTCGCCGCCACCGAGCAGGTTGACCCCGGACCAGGAGCGCACCGCCAGGTGACGCATCGCGAACATCGGGGCGAGCACCGACTTGACCAGGGTCTCCCCGGTCTTGCCGTCGTGCCCGGCGTACGGCAGGCCACGCTGGGCGGCCAGCGCCGCGAGCGCCGGCAGGCGCAGCCCGGTGGACGGGGTGAAGTCGACGTAGGGGCAGCCCGCCTCGACGGCCGCGTACGCGTACAGCGAGCTAGGCGGCAGCACCTCGTCGGGGCCGGCGAGCGCGGCCCGCAGGGCGTCCGGATCGGCGTGGCCGGGGTGCGGCGACGGGGCCGGTTCGGTGGCGGAGACGTTGACCACCACCACCCGGTCGAGCTGGTGCCGGTCGCGGAACGCGGTCAGGTCGGCGGTGATCGCGGCGGCCCGGTCGGCCTGGCTGCCGCCGGTCGGTGCGGGCCGCAGGTCGTCCTCGACGGCGGTCAGGTCGGCGGCGAGGGCGGTGGCCAGCCGGCCGGGCAGCACTCCGGCGGCGGCGAGCGCGTCGGCCCGCTTCGTCAGCGGGGTGGTGGCCACGTCGTGGCCGCCGAAGACCAGGTCGGCGAAGGTGGGCAGGGCGGGCCCGCGCAGGTCGGGCAGTTCGGTGACGCAGCCGGTGGGGGCGGTGAGGCCGGCCCGCAGGGCGAGCCCTCCGACGATGCCGGTGGTCGCGACGGAACCGCGCGCTCCCACCAGCCAGACACCCGTACGCATGGTGCTCCTTCCGGATGGAAACGTGCTGTCGGTCCGGTCGTGCTGTCGGGGCGCGGGGTGGCCCCGCCCGCCCGGTCGTCCGGGGTGGCACCGGGCACGGCGCAGACGTCGGCGGCGTCGACGCCACACCCGGTTCCCGTACGGCGTGCGGGCGGGGCTGGCAGGCAGGGCCGGTTCGGCGTCTCGGCCCTGCCTCCCCGCATCCGGCCGACGGCGGCGGCGCGCCCTCGGCCGGACGAATGGTGGTGGTGATCCGGACTCCCCAGGGGGATACCCAATCACACTCATCTATATTCCTGCTATCGGCCCTCCGGTGCGACCGGGGAATCCCGGTCCGGCCGCACCGGACGGCCATCGTGCGCGTGTCCCGGGCCGGGTGGCCCGGGTGCGCGCCCTCCACTGCCGACCCCGGCCCGGCCGCGGGGCGCAACCGCGGCCGGTCCCTCGCCGGTCGACGGCGGAGTGCCTGGTCAGACGGCGAGCGCGGCCAGGGCCTGCTCGACGTCGGTCCACTGGGAACCGAGTTCCGCCGACCGGGTCACCGCGTCCAGCACCAGCTGGACCTGCAACGCGTCGGCGAACGACGGGGTCGGGTCGACGCCGTTGGCGACCGCCTCGACGAAGTCCCGCATCTCGTGCGTGAAGGAGTGCTCGTAGCCGATGATGTGACCCGGTGGCCACCACGCCGCCATGTACGGGTGCTCGGCCTCGGTGACCAGGATCCGGGCGAATCCCTGCTCGGTCGCCGGCCGGGTGGCGTCATAGAACTCCAGCTCGTTGAGGCGTTCCAGGTCGAACACCACCGAGCCGAGCGAACCGTTGATCTCCACCCGGAGCGCGTTCTTGCGGCCGGTGGCGAACCGGGTCGCCTCGTACGTGGCCAGTGCGCCGTCGTCGAGCCGGGCCACGAAGATCGCGGCGTCGTCGACGGTGACCGTGCCGGTCGCCGTCGCGGTGCCGTCCACCTCGGCGGCCAGGCCGCTCGACGCGCCCGGCAACGGGCGCTCCTTGACGAACGTCTCGGTCACCGCGCTGACCCCGGTGATCCGTTGGCCGGTCACGAACTGGGTCAGGTCGATGATGTGCGCCCCGATGTCGCCGAGGGCACCGGAACCCGCCTTGTCCTTGTCCAGCCTCCAGACCAGGGGGAACTGCGGATCGACGATCCAGTCCTGGAGATACGTCGCGCGGACGTGCCGGATCGTCCCGAGCCGGCCTTCGTCGACCAACTGTCGCATCAGCGCGACGGCGGGCACCCGGCGGTAGTTGAACCCGCACATGGACCGGACCCCGGCGGCCCCGGCGGTGGCTGCGGCGGCGGTCATCGCCCGCGCCTCGGCCACCGTGTTGGCCAGCGGTTTCTCGCAGATCACATGCTTGCCGGCGGCGAGCGCGGCAAGGGCGATCTCGGCGTGGCTGTCACCTGGGGTGCAGATGTCGACCACGTCGATGTCGTCCGAGGCGACCAGGGCACGCCAGTCTGTGGTGTGCGCGTCCCAGCCCAGCCGGTCGGCTGCCTCGGCGACCTTCGCGGCGTCCCGGCCGCAGATCTGCGTCATCCGAACCCGGGCAGGCAGGTCGTACACCCGGTTCACGGTCCGCCACGCCTGTGAGTGCGCGGCGCCCATGAACGAGTAGCCGATCATGCCGACCCGGAGTTCGCGGTGATGAGTGGACAAGGTGGGTCTCCCCCCGTGTATCAGAACCCGAGCTTGAGGTAGCTGCTCGCGTTCTCCTTGGTGATCGTCTCCGAGGCGAGGACGATCACCTTGGGCACCTGGAGTTCCACCAGGTCGGACATGCCCTTACCCTGGGCGATCAGACGGGCCAGGGAGATGGCCGAGGAGGCCATCGACGGGCTGTAGGTCACGGTCGCCTTGAGCACCGTGTTGTCGGCCTGGATGTCCTCCATGGCCTTCTTCGAGCCGGCGCCGCCGACCATGAAGAACTCCTTGCGGTTGGCCTGGTTCACCGCGGCCAGGACACCGATGCCCTGGTCGTCGTCGTGGTTCCAGACCGCGTCGATCTTCGGCAGCGCCTGGAACAGGCCGGTGGCGGCCTGCTGGCCGGAGTCGGCGGTGAACTCCGCCGGCCGCCGGTTGGCCACCTTGAAACCGGCTGCGGCCAGCGTGTCGGCGAAGCCCTTGGAGCGCTGCTGGGTCAGCTCCAGCGAGTCGATGCCCGGGATCTCGCCGATGATCGGGGCGCTGACGCCCTTGGCCTTGAGCTGCGCCACGATGTAGTTCGCGGCGGCCACACCCATGCCGTAGTTGTCGCCCGAGATCTGGAGGCGGTAGGCCAGCGCGTCCGGGAAGGCACGGTCCAGGTTGACCACCGGGATACCGGCCTTCATCGCCTCCAGGCCGAAGGCGTTGAGCTCCTTGCCGTCGTGCGGCAGCACCACGATGACGTCCGGCTTCTGGGCGACCAGGGTGGACAGCGCGGCCCGCTGGGCCGCCGCGTCCGCGCCCGCCTCGACGGTCTTGAAGTCCACGTCGGAGTACGCGCCGGCCTGTGCCTTGGCGTTGTTGGTGATGGCGGCGATCCAGCCGTGGTCGGCGGCGGGGGCGGAGAAGCCGACGGTGACCTTCTTGCCGGGGGCGGCGTTGCCACCACCGGAGTTGTCGGCCGCCTTGGTCTGCGCCGCGGTCGGTGTGGACTCGTTGCTGGTGCAGCCGGCGAGGAGCACACCGGCGCCGACCGCCGCGCTGCCGAAGAGCATCCGGCGACGGGACAGGTCACGGGGCTGGGTCATGACGACCTCCTGAAATGACGGATGGTGGGGTGAAAAAGGTGGTGCTGATCCCGGCCACCGTCGGTGGCCGCCGGAATGCGATGGTGCGGAGGGTAGGGACGCGCCCGGTGGGGGCGGCGCGGCCGGTCAGCCGGAGGTGGTGGCCTTCTGGCGGCCGAAGAACTGGGTGACGCTGCGGAACTGCACCTGCTGGATCAGGACGGCGCCGACGATGATGCCGCCCTTGACCATGTTCTGCGCCTCGGTGGACAGGCCGTTGATGGCGAAGAGGTTGGTGATGGTGGAGAAGATCAGCACCCCGAGCAGGGAGCCGACGATGGTGCCCCGGCCGCCGCTGAGCAGCGTGCCGCCGATGATGGCCGCGGCGATCGCGTCCAGCTCGTACAGGTTGGCCATGGCCGCCTGGGCGGAGTTGGCCTGCGCGGTCAGCATGATCGCGGCGATGCCGCAGCAGAGTCCGGAGAGCGCGTAGAGCAGCAGGGTGTGCCGCCGGACGTTGATCCCGGCGAGCCGGGCCGCCTCGGGGTTGCCGCCGACGGCGACCGTACGCCGACCGAAGGTGGTCCGGTTGAGCAGCACCCAACCGGCGGCGACCACGGCGGCCAGGATGTAGACCAGCAGCGGGATGCCGAGCACGTCGGTGCTGGCGATGCCGTTGATGAAGGAGTTGTTCGACACCTGGGTCTGCTTACCGGAGATCTGCGCGGCCAAGCCCCGGGCGGCGACCATCATGGCCAGTGTGGCGATGAACGCCACCAACCGCCCGTAGGAGATGAGCACCCCGTTGACCACTCCGACCGCCGTGCCGACCACGATCGCGGTGAAGATCATGCCGCCGGCGCCGTAGCTCTGGGTGGCGAGCGTGGTCGCCCACACTCCGGCGAGGGCGACGATCGCGCCGACCGACAGGTCGATGCCACCGCCGATGATCACGAAGGTCATCCCGACGGTGACCACCCCGACCACCGAGGCGAGCTTGAGGATGGTCAGCGTGTTGCCCCACACCCAGTCCGGGTTGGAGTAGAGGTCCCAGCGGGTGGCGGCGCCGATCACGACCAGCACCACCAGCACGCCGATCAGGCCGAGGTTACGCTTCGCGCCCTCGCCCCCGTCGCCCTGCCAGAAGGACAACCCGCCCGCCCGGGGCTTCTCCTTGAGCGACGCCGTCACCGCCGGGTCGACCGGCGGGGACTGCGCCGGCAGGTCGGCCGGCCGGTCCGGTGTCGCGGTCCCGGTCGACTCACTCATACCGTCACCTCGTTATGCTCACTGCGCTCGCTCATGCCGGCGCGCCTTCCATCAGAGACCCCGCCATGACGAGGTCGAGCACGGTGTTCTCGTCCAGTTCGCCGGCGGGCGCCTCGCGCACCATCCGGCCCTCGCGCATCACCAGCACCCGGTCGGCCAGGCCGAGCACCTCGGGTACCTCGCTGGAGACCAGCAGTACGCCGACCCCCTGGGCGGCCAGGCCGCGGATCACCCGGTACAGCTCGGCACGGGCCCCCACGTCCACCCCCCGGGTCGGCTCGTCGAGCAGCAGCAGCCGGGTGTCGCCGAGCAGCCAGCGCCCGACCACCACCTTCTGCTGGTTGCCGCCGGACAGGGTGCGTACCGCCCGGCGCACGTCGTTGGGCCGGAGCTGGAGTTCGTCGGCGATCCGTTCCGCCTCGGCCCGTTCCCGCCCGGCGTTGGTGAAGCCGAGGCGGGCGTACCGGGTGAAGGTCGCCAGGGTGACGTTGCGGTGGATCGGCTCGCCGAGCAGCAGCGCCTGACTCTTGCGCTCCTCCGGGGCCATCCCCATGCCGGCCCGTACGGCCGCGCCGACGCTGCCCGGCCGCAGGGTCCGACCGCCCATCCGGACGGTGCCGGACTCGGCGCGGCGGGCCCCGTAGATCGTCTCCAGCAGCTCCGAGCGGCCGGAGCCGACCAGCCCGGCGATGCCCACGATCTCACCGGGGCGGACGCTGAGCGAGACGTCGGCGAACTCGCCGGTCCGGCTCAACCCCTCGACCCGCAGCAGGTCCTCTACGGCGGCCGGCGCGGTGGGACGGTCCGGGAAGACGTACTCGATGTTGCGGCCGGTCATCCGGGCCACCAGGTCGCGGGTCGGGGTCTCCCGGGCCGGCAGGTTCGCCGCGGTGGTCCGACCGTCCTTGAGTACGGTGACCCGGTCGCCGATCTCGCGGATCTCCTCCATCCGGTGCGAGATGTAGATGACCGCGATGCCCTGGGCGGTGAGTTCCCGGATGATCCGGAACAGGTTGTCGACCTCGTCGTGGGCCAGCACCGCGCTCGGCTCGTCCATGATGATCAGTCGGGCCTCGTGGGACAGCGCGCGGGCCATGCTGACCACCTGCTTGCCGGCGGCAGGCAGGGCCCGCACCATCCGGCCGGGCGGGATCTCGCCGTGGCCGAGCCGGCTCAGGATCTCCCGGGTACGCCGGGCCATGTGGCCGCGTCGGACGAACCCGGCGACCTTCGGCTCGTGGCCGAGGAAGGCGTTCTCCGCGACCGACAGGTCCTCGACCAGGTCGAGTTCCTGGTAGATGGTGGCGATGCCGGCGCGCATGGCGGCCTGCGGGTTGGCGAAGTGCGCCGGTTCGCCGCGCCACTGCACCTGACCGGAGTCCGGCCGGTGCACCCCGGCGAGCACCTTGATCAGGGTGGACTTGCCGGCGCCGTTCTGCCCGAGCAGGCAGTGCACCTCACCGGCCCGCACCTCCAGCTGCACACCGTCGAGGGCGCGTACCCCGGGGAAGGTTTTGACCACGTCGGTCAGCCGCAGCACGACCTCACCGGCGACGGTGTCGGCGGGCGCCTCGACCAGCGGGCTGTCCCCGGAGGGGGTCGATTCGGTGCTCATCGCGGATACTCCGTTCGCGACTGCGGGGCTCGCAAAACCGGCTCACTCCTCGCGCTCACGATGCCTCCCCGAAGGCGACGTCGCTGGCGAGGACGGCCGCACCGGCCACTCCGGCGCGCGGTCCCAGCTCGGACAGGACGACCGGCAGGTTGCCGGTGGCCAGCGGCAGCGAGCGGCGGTACACCACGCTGCGGATCTCGGCGAGCAGGATGTGCCCGAGGTGGGCCAGCCCGCCGCCAATGACGATCATCGACGGGTTGGTGAAGCTGACCAGCCCGGCCAGCACCTGCCCGACCCGGCGGCCCCCGTCACGGATGAGCTGGATGCAGACGACGTCGCCCTCGATCGCCGCCTCCGCGACGTCGCGGGCGGAGACCGCGCCCCGCTCGGCGAGCCGCTCGGCCAGCGCGGGCGAGGTGCCGGTACGGGCGGCGACGCCGGCCTCCCGGGCCAGGGCCGCTCCGCTGAACACGGCCTCCAGGCAACCGGTGTTGCCGCAGGAGCAGGTCGGACCGCCGGCGTCGGCCTGGATGTGGCCGATGTCCCCGGCACAGCCGTCGGTGCCCCGGTAGACGTCGCCGCTGAGGTAGATCCCACACCCTATTCCGGTGCCGATCTTGATGAAGAGGAAGTCGTCGACCGAGTGCGCCACCCCCCCGTGCCGCTCACCGATCGCCATGATGTTGACGTCGTTGTCGACCACCGCCGGGCAGCCGTGCTCCCGGCTGAGCAGCTCGCGCACCGGGTAGCGGTCCCAGCCGGGCATGATCGGCGGTGACACCGGCAGCCCGTCGCGGAAGCTCACCGGCCCGGGTACGCCGACGCCGACGCCGTTGAGCCGCTCGTACGCCCCGTCCACCCGGGCCTTGTGCAGCAGGTCGTTGACCCGGTGCAGGATGGCCTTCGGGCCGGAGCGGATGTCGGCGACCTCGGCGTACGCGGCGACCGGCTCCAGCCGCCCGTTGACCACCTCGACGTCGATCGAGCTGGCGCCCAGGTCGACGGCGGCGAACCGGAGGTCGGGGTTCAACTCGACCAGGGTGGAGCGACGACCGCCCCGGGAGGCGGCCAGTCCGGCCTCGGCCACCAGGCCCAGCCCGACCAGGCGCTCCAACTCGGTGAGGAGCCGGGGTCGGGGCATCTGCAACCGGTCGCCCAGCTCTGCCCGAGACGCGGGCCCCTCGTCGCGGAGCAGCCGCAACAGCTGCACATGCAGGGGATCTGCCGCCCGCACGGGACTCACCTCCGTCTCACGGTTCACATTGACGTCACGCCGATGTGTTGTGGTCGACACAGTAGGAGACTTCCGAGGGGCATGTCCATACCTTCAGTCGTTCCGTCGGCAACTTTTGTCCGAAAGAACAAAAGCTACTAGTGGATCAAGAAAAGGTTGACAGACCGGAAAACCGCCGCAACGACCTGCTACCGCCACCGGGTGACCCTCGCACACCGGCCCCACGCCGGGCGAGAGAACCGTTACCGCATCAGGTGGGATCGTGACAAGCCACCGCCCCGCCACGGGGCACGTGGCGGGGCGGGTGCGGCATGGCGGGCGGCGAGTCAGGGACCCGCAGCGCGGTAACGCGGCCGGACGCCTCAGCGGCCGGGGGCGGCGTTGCGCTTCTTGCGCAGCTTACGGTCGTCGCGCAGCTCGACGTACGGCTCCTCGTCGGGGTCGTGGCCGGCGGAGATCGCCCGGCCCCGCTCCAGCTCGGCGTCGAACTCGGCACCCAGCAGGATCGCGAGGTTGCTCAGCCAGAGCCAGATCAGGAAGATGATCACGCCGGCCAGCGCGCCGTAGGTCTTGTTGTAGGACCCGAAGTTGCTCATGTACAGGGCGAAGAGGCCGGAGACGAGCAGCCACAGCAGCACCGCCAGCACGCCCCCCGGGCTGACCCAGCGGAAACCGCCGTGCCGGGCGTTGGGCGACGCCCAGTAGAGGATGGCGAACATCAGGCTGACCAGCACCAGCAGCACCGGCCACTTGGCGATGTTCCACACCGTCACCGCCGTGGAGCCGAGCCCGATCGCGCTGCCGACCTGCTCGGCGAGGCCGCCGGTGAAGACCACGATCACCGCGGCGGCGAGCAGCAGCACACCGACCAGGGCGGTCACCCCGAGCCGGATCGGCAGCGTCTTCCACACCGGCCGCCCCTCCGGCACGTCGTAGATGCTGTTCGAGGCACGCATGAACGCGCCCACGTAGCCGGAGGCCGACCAGAAGGCGGCGACCAGACCGATGATCGCGGCGACGCTGGCCAGCCCACCCGACGAACCCGCCTGGTCGATCGCGGTCTCGATGATGGTGCGGATGTTCTCCTCCGGCACCACCTGGCCGACCGTGTCCCGGACCCCGCTGGTGGCCCGCTCGCCGAGCAGACCGAGGATCGAGATCAGCACCAGCATCCCGGGGAAGATCGACAGCACCCCGTAGTAGGTCAGCGCGGCGGCCCAGTCGGTCAGGCTGTCGTCCTGGAACTCCCGGCCGGTGCGCTTGAGCGCCGCCTTCCAGTCCGCGCGGGGCAGGTCGGTGGGGCTGTCCGGGCCGTCGTCGGGACCGACCGGCCGGGTACGCGCGTCCGCCTCCCGCCGCTCACCGGAGCGCCGTTCACCGGACCGGTCCCGGTCGTGCCGGGCTGCGGTCACGGTGCCCGCGTCGTCGCGGTCGGCGTGGGTCTCGTCGGAGGCCATCGCCCCTCCTCGGGGATCTGCGGATGTCGCCCTCCGACATGCCCCGCCGAAGCCGCCGACTAACCCCCGACCAACAACAGGGGCGGCGATGGGATAGCGCCTCCCTACGGCCGGGAGGGCTGCGGTGACGAAGCCACTCGATCGCTCCGGGGCTCAGGTGACCCCGCTATGACCTCCTGGTCATTCCGGCGACGAATGCGCGCCAGGAGTACGGATCAAAGGCCAGTACCGGCCCACTCGGGTCCTTGGAATCCCGCACGATCACCACGCCGGACAGGTTGTCCGCCACCTCGACGCAGTTTCCGCCATCCGGGCCGCTACGAGTGCTCTTACGCCATCGGGCGTCGCTCAGGTCCATGTCTCTGCCACTTCCGCCATCAGTTCGAGGGACTGCTGCTGCGATAGTGCCTCACCACGGATCGACTCCCACACCTCGACCATCTGCCGCACGTAGTCGGTCCGGTCGATCACCTGCCCATGACGCTGTCCCGCGAGGTAGACAAGGTCCTCTGCGTGCTGTGACGAGGCAAGCACGAAGGGTCCGCCGAGCCCCACGTATGCCCCAGCCGCCATCGGCACCACCTGGATTCGAACCCGAGGTAGCGTCGAGCCAACCTTCACCAGATGAAGCAATTGCTCGCGCATCAGTTCCGGCCCTCCGATGCAGCGATGCAGCACGTGCTCGTCGATTACGGCGGTGAATAGAGGTGGCCGCTCCCGGTGGAGTATCGCCTGGCGATCCAGACGGGTCGTCACGTGGTGCTCGATCTCGTCAGGGGCGAACAGTCCGCCGCCGGAGAGTAGCGCGTGAGCATAAGCCTCGGTCTGCAACAGCCCCGGCACGCAGAGCGGTTCGAATGTGCGCAGCGCAGTGGCTTCCTGCTCGATGCCCGCCCAGTCGCGAAACCAGGGCACCACGGTTTCCCGGCTGATCCGCTTCTGGATGCGCTCGAACCGGCCGTCGGTGGTGAACACCGTGTCGCAGCGACGCGCGAAGTCCAGGCTCGGCCGGCGCTCACTGGTCTCCACCTTGGCGACCAGGGCACCCGAATAGCTCAGCGCCTCGGCCAGCGTCGCCTGGGACATGCCGTGGGCGGCCCGCGCGAGCCGCATCTCCTCCGCGAAGTGGTCCAGCATCGACGAGTGCTCCACCAGACAGCCTCCGTACATCCTCGTACCACCCGGAGCCGGCCGGCCCACGCCCCGGCCGTCGGCACGGCGAATCCCCCACCGTAGCCGAGACATCTACAGACTGTCACTCAGCGGGACCGCTCCCGGGATCGGACGGCGGGCGGAACCAGGCCGGGAGCGTCCGCCGGTGACGACGTCGGCGGGCGCTCCCCTCCACTCTCGACGGAGGCTCGACCATGCGACTGACGCTCCGGCCGCGCTACGCACTCTCGCGGTGCCACAGCCCGCGACCCGGCGGACCGGCCCACAATAGACCGGCCCACGCCAGACCGAGCCACGACGGAACCAGCCACAGCGGACCGGACCACCGCAGAGCGGCCCACGGCAGAGCTGACCAGGGTGGACCAGGGCACGGCGGGTCGGGCGGTCACGGGTCGGGCGGTCACGGGTCAGGGCTGCGCTGATGCCCCGGTACCGCCCGCATGTGGCTGCCCGCCCCTCCTGGCGTTGCCGGGTGTGCGGGGCAGCCTGGCCGTGCTCGCCGGCCCGACTGGCGCTGCTCGGGGAGTACCGCGAGGATCGCACCGCCCTGTTGTTCTACCTGGGCACCCTGCTAGGCGAGGCGATGAGCGACCTCGCCACCCTGCACGACGGCGTCACGCCACCCGACCTGACCGCACGCATCGTCACCTGGGCGCGAGCCCGATGACCTGACCGGTTCGAGGCCGAGCGACTGAGATCTTGGAGGATTTCGGCCCCTCTGGGGGCCGTTTGCCACCAAGATCTACCCGGGTCCGGGTTCGCAGCCCCGTGATCAACTCAGTGGGGTCGGTGGAGCGGTGTCGGCTTCGCTTTGGTACCCGCCCTGTCGTCGCAGGTGCGAACGTGTCCAGTGACCGCGCGGGGCGGCACCCGTTCCGGGTCAGAGGTCGGCGGGGGCGGTGGCGGCGCGGGCGGCGGCGACCAACTGGTCGGTTTCGGCGCGTACCCCGTCGGCGTCGACCGGGGTGCCGGGGTCGTAGCGGACCGTCCAGGTCAGACCGTCCGCCCCGGCCACCCGCCGGGCCGCGATCCGGCCTGAGCCGCCGGGCACCGGGTGCTGCTGGGTGTACGCCACCGAGCGGGTCACCCGCGCGCGCACCTGATGCGGCAGGTCCCCCGGATCGAGCAGCAGGTACGTCTCGACGGGACGGTCGGCGACCACCTGGTAGCCGTCCCGCTCGGCGACCGTCTCCGCCACCGTGACGGTCAGCTCCCGCCCGGACCAGACGGCCTTGAGGATGTCGTGCCAGCCCAGCCGCTCCCCCCGGCCGGGCAGCCAGAGCCCGAGGTTGGTGGCCACCAGCACCCCGCCACCGGCACCCGCCGGCGCTGAGGTGCTCCCCCCGCCGTCGACGCCTGCCGAGGCACCGTCGCCCACGCCTGCCGAGGCACCGTCCCCGACGCCTGCCGAGGCACCGTCCCCGACGCCTGCCGAGGCACCGTCCCCGACGCCTGCCGAGGCACCGTCCCCGACGCCTGCCGAGGCACCGTCGCCGACAGCGTCCGGGGCGTCCTCGCCGCTGCTGGCAGCTGCCGCCGCGCCGGCACGGGTGGCCGTACCCTCGTCGTCGCCCCCTGCCGACGCGCGGGCAGGAGCGGCGGTCGGTGTGCCGGCGCTGCCGGCGGCGGCCCAGGCCAGCACCCGTTCACCGGCGGCCAGCACGGGGCGGGCGGCGGGTGGCAGCTTGGGTTTGCGGCCGAACAGTCCCATCAGAGTCCTCCTGCGGCCTGCTCGCGCAGGGCCCGCGCGTGCTGTTCCAGCGAGAGCAGTTCCCCGAAGAGGGCGAAGTACTCGTCCTTCTGGGTGACCGGGTTGATCCGCTGGATCTTGGACTTGAGGTCCCGGATCCGGGCGGTCACCGAGCCCCACTGCAACTGGGCGAGGGTGCTGGAGACGTACCTCGGGTCGGGTTCGCCGTCGAGCCGCAGGGGCTCCACGGCCAGCTCACCGACGAGCGCCTGGGCGGCCAGATCCTCGCAGGCGTCGCGGACCGCCTCGATCCACACCGCGCCGCCGGCCGCCACCGCCACCCCGCCGGCCGCCGCGATCGCCGTACGGACCGCCACGTGCACCGGGTGCCGGTATTCCACGGCCTCGACCGCGTCGAACATCGGCCCGGCGAGGACCGGCTCCTGGAGGGCGAGCTTCAACGCCTCCCGCTCGACCATCGACTCCGGGCTGTCCACGGCGGGCGTGGCCGGGCGGGTCCGGCCCCGGGGCGGGGCGGCGGCCTCCCGCTCCCCGGGAGCGTGGGCGGCGGCCAGCACCGCCCGCTGCACCGGCTCGATCTCCATGCCGAGGTCACCGGCGAGCTTGCGGACGTACTCGGGACGCTTCTCCCGGTCCTTGATCTTGGCGACCAGGGGCGCAGCCCGGCGCATCGCCTCCACCCGGCCGTCCACGGTGTCCAGGTCGTAGCGGTTGATCACGTGCCGGAGGGCGAAGTCGACAAGCGGCTCGCGGCGGGCCACCAGGTCGCGGATCGCCAGGTCGCCCTTTGCCAACCGCAGGTCGCACGGGTCCATGTTGTCCGGGCTGACCGCGATGAAGGTACGCCCGACGAAGCGCTGGTCGTCCTCGAAGGCGCGCAGCGCGGCCTTCTGCCCGGCGGCGTCCCCGTCGAAGGTGAAGATGACCTCACCGGCCACCGCGTCGGTGTCGAGCAACAGCCGACGCAGCACGGCGATGTGATCGGCGCCGAAGGCGGTGCCGCAGGTCGCCACGGCGGTGGGGACCCCGGCCAGGTGGCAGGCCATCACGTCGGTGTAGCCCTCGACGACGACCACCCGGCCCTGCTTGGCGATCTCCCGCTTGGCCTGGTCGATGCCGTAGAGGACGTGCGACTTCTTGTAGATCGGCGTCTCGGGGGTGTTCAGGTATTTCGGGCCGTCGTCGTCGTCGAAGAGTTTCCGCGCCCCGAAGCCGATCACGTCCCCGGCGATGTCCCGGATCGGCCACATCAGCCGACGCCGGAACCGGTCGATCAGGGTGCCCGAGCGGGACGGGCGGGACAGCCCGCCGGTGACCAACTCGTCGTGGCTGAACCCCTGCTGGCGCAGGTGCTTGGTGAGCAGGTCCCACGCGTCCGGGGCGAAGCCGCAGCCGTACCGCTGCGCGGCGGCCCGGTCGAAGCCGCGACGGGCCAGGAACTCCCGGGCCGGGCGGGCCCCGGCCGTGGTGAGCTGCGACTGGTAGAACTCCACGGCGGCGGCGTGCGCGGCCACCAGCCGCTGCTTCTGCCCCTGCTGCGGTCGGGCCCGGGGCGCGGCCTGGTCACCCTCGACGTAGCGCAGCTGGATGCCGACCCGGTCGGCGAGCCGCTCGACGGACTCGATGAAGGTGAGATGCTCCGCGTCCATCAGGAACTTGATCGCGTCGCCGCCGACCCCGCAGCCGAAGCAGTAGAAGACGTTGCGGGCCGGCGAGACGTTGAACGACGGGCTCTTCTCGTCGTGGAACGGGCAGAGGCCCTTGAGGTTGCCACCACCGGCCGACTTGAGGGTCACCGTGTCCGAGATGACCTCCGCGATGGAGGTCCGCTCGCGGACCAACGCGATGTCCTCGTCCCTGATCCGGCCAGCCACCGACGCCACCTCCTCGGGCTACATCCTGCCCTGCCGCACCGACGATCCGCCGTCGGGGGGACGCCGGGTGGCCCACCCTGCCGGCTCCCGCTCACGGGGTACGCCGATGCAGCCACCGCGTCACCGGCGGCGGGTTCTCCTCCTCGTACGACCGGGCGGCCCGCACGGCGGCGGCCAGCCCGGACCGCCGCCCCCGACCCATCTGCGGGCTGACGGCCGGGTCCCGGGCCAGGTCACGCAGCAGCGCCACGGCCAGGCCGAGCATCACCACCACGAACGGCAGCGCCACCATGATCGTCGCCTGTTGCAGGGCGGACAGCCCGCCGGCGAGCAGCAGCGCGCCGGCCACCGCGCCGATCAGCACACCCCAGGTCACCACCAGCAGCCGATGCGGGCGCAACGCGCCGCCGGAGGTCAGCGAGCCGAGCACCAGGGAGGCCGAGTCGGCGCTGGTCACGAAGTAGAGCCCGATGAGGATCATGGCGAGCACACTGGTCAAGGTCGTCAGCGGCAACACCTCCAGCAGACCGAACAGCGCCCGCTCGCTTCCCCTGCCCACGTCCCCGACCAGATCCCGGGCGCCGGTGGCCTGGGCCCGCAGCGCGCTGCCGCCCAGCACCGCGAACCAGACCGCGCTGGCCCCGCTGGGCACGAGCAGCACCCCCACCAGGAACTGTCGGATGGTGCGGCCCAGGGAGATCCGGGCGATGAAGGTGCCCACGAACGGGGCCCAGGAGATCCACCACGCCCAGTAGAAGATCGTCCAGGCAGCCAGCCAGGACGGGTCGGAGAAGGCACCGGTCCGGGTGGACATGAAGATCAGGCTGCTCAGATAGTCCCCGACGGAGGCCGGCAGCACCTCCAGCGTGTAGATGGTCGGGCCGACCACGAACACGAACGCCATCAGCAGTACGGCCAGCACCACGTTGACGGTGGAGAGCCACTTCACCCCCCGGTGCAGGCCGGAGAAGGCGGACAGGACGAAGGCCAGGGTGAGCGCGCCGATCACGATCAGCTCCACCGCCCTGGTCTCCCGTACGCCTGCCACCAGGTTCAGGCCGGCGGCCACCTGGAGGGCACCGAGCCCCAGACTGGTCGCCGAACCGAACACGGTGGCGAAGACCGCCAGCAGATCCACGCACCGCCCTGCCAGGCCGTCGGCCCGTGCCCCGAGCAGCGGATGGAAGGCGGCCGAGATGCGGTTGTCGCGCCCCTTGCGGAAGGTCGAGTAGGCCATGGCGAGCGCGGCGATCGCATAGATCCCCCACGGGTGCAGCGTCCAGTGGAAGAGCGTGTACCGCATCGCCGCCGCCCCGGCGGCCGATGTCTGCGCCTCGATGCCGGTGCCCGGCGGCGGGGTGGCGTAGTGCTGGATCGGCTCGGCCACCGCGAAGAAGACCAGGCCGATCCCCATCCCGGCACTGAACATCATGGCCACCCAGGCCAACGTGCTGAACTCGGGCTCGTCGTCGTCGGCGCCCAGCCGGATCCGGCCGTAGCGGGAGGCCGCGATCACCACCGCGAGCACCAGGAAGGCATCGGCCGCGACGACGAAGAACCAGCCGAAGGTGCCGATCACCCAGGCGAGTCCGGACTCACCGAAGGAGGCGAGCGAGTCGCGGGCGGTCACCCCCCAGACCACCACGGCCAGCACGCCACCCAGGCTCAGCGCGAGCACCACCGGATCGGGTCTGCGGGTCGCCGCCGTCCGTTCCTGTCTTCCCATGGTCACATCGTCTGGCCCCCACCCGGCAGGCGCGACGGATATCGCCACTTCTCACCGCTGCGGAGTCAGCCGACGGTGGCGGCTTCCTCGGCCTCGACCTGCTGGTTCCAGTCCTGCTTGGTGGAACGCCAGCCCTCGTCGTCCATGCCCTGCCGCCAGTAGCCGGAGATGGACAGCGCCTCCCGGGGCACCGACCGCTCCACCCGCAACAGCCGCCGCAGCTCCTTGACGAAGGTGGCCTCGCCGTGCACGAAGGCGTGCACCCGACCGGGCGGGAACTCCAGCTCACGCACCGCCGCGACCAGGGCCTCGCCGACCGGCCGGTCGCCCCGGTGCAGCCAGGTCAGCGTCATCGCACCGGGACTGCGCAGCGGCTGCTCCTCGGCCCGGTCGGTGACCTCGACCAGGACGACAGCGAGGGCGCCCTCGGGCAGCCGCTCCACCGCAGCGCCGATCGCCGGCAGCGCACTCTCGTCGCCCACCAGCAGGTGCCAGTCCGCCGTCGGATCCGGCGCGTACGCCCCACCAGGCCCGACGAACAGCACCTCGTCGCCGGGGCGCAGCCGGGCCGCCCAGGGACCGGCCAGCCCCACGTCCCCGTGGTGCACCACGTCCACGGTCATCTCCCCGGCCGCCGCGTCCCAGGCCCGCACGGTGTACGCCCGCAACCGGGGCCACTGCTCGCGGGGCAGGTCCCGCTTGATCGCCGCCAGGTCCAGCGGCCTCGGCAGGTCCACGCCGGGCGGCGGAAAGACCAGCTTGATGTAGTGGTCGGTGAACTCCCCCACGGGCAGCCCGACCAGCTCCTCCCCACCGAGAACGAGTCGGATCAGATGCGGCGTGGGTCGTCCCGTCCGCACCACCCGAGCCGAAGTAACCGTTCTTGACCGCTCCGCCATGGCACTAAGGTTAGCCTAACTTTCTGCTGCGGGTGGATTCAGGTCAGCTGGGTGTGCCAGCGCAGGGCGGCGGGGTCGGTGAGGGAGGCGACCTGGTCGATGATCACGCGGAGGCGGGCGGGGTCGTCCTCGGCCTCTCGCCACAGGGGGGCGAAGATTGGGTCCAGGGCTTGCGGGGCGCGGTCGGTGAGCGCGGTGACCAGTTCGGTGAGGACTTCCCGCTGACGTTGGTAGCGGGTGCGGGCGTCCGGACGGCACATCACGTACCGCCAGGCGATGCCCTTGAGCAGCGCACACTGCGCCCTGATCCGGCGCGGCACCACCAGGTCGGCGGCGTACCGGTGGTGCGGGCCGGGGCCGAAGCGCTCCCGGGTCGCCCCCACCACGGTCGCCACGAACCGGCCGGTGAGCACGCTGGTGGTGGTCTTGAGCGCGACCTGCGCCCGGTGGCTGCCGTCGTACCCGGCCAGCGGGGTGAGTGCCGGATCGGCGAGCAGTTCGACCAGCACCCCTTCGAGGTCGGCCGGGGACTCCCCGGAGTAGACGGCGGCCACGTCGACGCAGAGCGCCGCCCGCTCGGCCGGGTCGTCGAGGAGTGGGCGCAGCGAGACGTAGCCGCCGTGGATGCCGTCCTCGACGTCGTGCACCGAGTACGCCACGTCGTCGGCCCAGTCCATCACCTGCGCCTCCAGGCACCGGCGGGCCCCACCGAACGGGTCGACGGCAGGCAGGTCGGGAGCGGCGGGGCTGCCGGCGCGTAGCCAGTCGAAGACCGGGCGGTCGTCGCCGTACACGCCGAACTTGCGCAGCCCGGGGCGGCGCGGCCACGGGTACTTGCTCACCGCGTCGAGCGCGGCCCGGGTGAGGTTGAGCCCGGCGGAGCTGCCGTCCGGGGCGAGCACCTTGGCCTCCAGCCGGGTCAGCACCCGCAGCGTCTGCGCGTTGCCCTCGAAGCCGCCGCAGGACGCGGCGAGCCCGTCCAGGGTGTCCTCGCCGTTGTGCCCGAAGGGCGGGTGCCCGAGGTCGTGGGCCAGCCCGGCGGTGTCCACCAGATCCGGGTCGCAGCCGAGCCGGGCACCCATCTCCCGGGCGATCTGAGCCACCTCCAGCGAGTGGGTCAACCGGGTACGCAGGAAGTCGTCGGTGCCGGCCACGTGCACCTGGGTCTTCGCGGCGAGCCGGCGGAAGGCCGCCGAGTGCAGCACCCGGGCCCGGTCCCGCTCGTACGGGGACCGGCCGTGGCCGGTGTCCTTCGGCGTCTCCGCGACCCACCGTCGCGCATCGGAGGGCTCCCCGGCGGTGGAGCGCCCCCCGGCAGTGAAGCGCCCCCCGGCAGCGGGTTCGGCGGGCATCTCAGCCCCGCCGCCGCAGCACGGGGAACTCGTCGCCCCCGGGTCCGGCCAGCATGATCGTGCCGGTTCCGGGCCGGCCGGCATCGACGGTCACGCTCACCCAGCCGCTGGTCATCCGGCCACCCCTTCACCGTCGTACCCCATGGTCGCGGGAGAGCCCAGGTTACGCCGCACCGGGCCGGACAGCGCACGCACCGGCGGCGGCCGGTGGGGCCGCCGCCGGGTGACCGTGGCGGGTGGTCAGCGGCTGTCCGAGCCGGTGGTCTCGATGGCGGCCCGGCCGGCTTCCAGCCGGGCGACCGGCACCCGGAACGGCGAGCAGGAGACGTAGTCCAGCCCCACCTCGTGGAAGAAGTGCACCGAGTCGGGGTCGCCGCCGTGTTCGCCGCAGATGCCGAGCTTCAGCCCGGGGCGGGCGGCCCGGCCCTCCTCGGCGGCGATCCGGATCAGCCGGCCGACCCCGTCGCGGTCGATCGACTCGAACGGGGAGATGCCGAAGATGCCCAGCTCCAGGTAGCGCCAGAAGAACGCCCCCTCGACGTCGTCGCGGGAGAAGCCCCAGGCCATCTGGGTGAGGTCGTTGGTGCCGAAGGAGAAGAACTGCGCCGCCTCGGCGATCTGCCCGGCGGTCAGCGCCGCCCGGGGCACCTCGATCATGGTGCCGATCAGCACCTCGACCCCGCTGTCCCCGACCACCTCGGCGATGATCTTTTCGGCTTCGGCGCGTACCGTCTCCAGCTCCTGGACCGCGCCGACCAGCGGGACCATGATCTCCGGGCGGGCCGCGCCGCCGTCGCGGGTGACCGCGACGGCGGCCTCGGCGATCGCCCGGACCTGCATCGCGAACAGGCCGGGGATGACCAGGCCGAGGCGCACACCGCGCAGGCCGAGCATCGGGTTCTCCTCGTGCATCCGTCGGACGGCGGCGAGCAGCGCCTCCTCCTTGGCGACGTCCTCGCCGCGTTCCTGGGCGACCGCGACGTTGACCGCGAGTTGTTCCAGCGGGGGCAGGAACTCGTGTAGCGGCGGGTCGATCAGCCGGACGGTGACGGGCAGGCCGTCCATCTCGCGGAAGATCTCCACGAAGTCCTGGCGCTGCAGGGGCAGCAGAGCGGCGAGGGCGTCGGTGCGGTCGGTGTCGGTGGCCGCGAGGATCAGTCGTTCGACCAGCTCCCGCCGGTCGCCGAGGAACATGTGCTCGGTGCGGCACAGGCCGATGCCCTCGGCGCCGAACCGCCGGGCCCGGGCCGCGTCCGCCCCGGTGTCGGCGTTCGTCCGCACGGCCAGCCGCCGCCGGTCGTCGGCGTGCGTCATGATCCGGTGTACGGCCCGGACCAGCGCGTTGTCGACGTGCGCCGGGTCGAGGCTGCCCTCGAAGTACTGCACCACCTCGGACGGCATGACCGGCACCTCGCCCAGGTAGACCCTGCCGGTGGTGCCGTCGATGGAGATGACGTCACCCTCACCGACGGTGTGCCCGCCGACGGTGAACCGCTTCGCCGGCACGTTCACCTCGATCTCGTCGGCCCCGGAGACGCAGGTCTTGCCCATCCCCCGGGCCACCACGGCGGCGTGGCTGGTCTTGCCGCCGCGCGAGGTGAGGATGCCCTGGGCGGCGATCATGCCGTTGAGGTCGTCGGGGTTGGTCTCCCGACGGACCAGGATCACCGACCGGCCCTCGGCGGCCAGCTCGACCGCGCGGGCGGAGGTGAAGACCACCGTGCCGGAGGCGGCCCCCGGGGAGGCGCCGATGCCCCGGGCGACCGGCACGAAGTCGTGGTCGAGCTGGAAGCGGGGGAACATCAACTGGGCGAGCTGCGCCCCGTTGACCCGGTGCAGCGCCTCGTCCAGGTCGATCAGGCCCTCGTCGACGAGCTGTCCGGCGATGACGAACGCGGCGGCGGCGGTGCGCTTGCCCACCCGGGTCTGGAGCATCCAGAGCTTGCCCCGTTCGATGGTGAACTCGATGTCGCAGAGATCCTGGTAGTGCCCCTCCAGCCGGGCCATGATGTCGAGCAGCTGGTGGTAGGACTTCGGGTCGAGCTGCTCCAGCTCCTGCAACGGCACGGTGTTGCGGATGCCGGCGACGACGTCCTCACCCTGGGCGTTGGCCAGGTAGTCGCCGTAGATGCCCTGCGCGCCGCTGCCCGGGTCGCGGGTGAAGGCGACCCCGGTGCCGGAGTCGGGACCGAGGTTGCCGAAGACCATCGTCACCACGTTGACCGCGGTGCCCAGGTCGGCCGGGATGCGCTCCTGGCGGCGGTAGAGGATCGCCCGCTCGGCGTTCCACGACTCGAACACCGCCCGGATGGCCAGGTCGAGCTGCTCACGTGGCTCCTGCGGGAACTCCCGCCCGGTGTGCCCGGCAAAGATCTTCTTGTACGCCTCGACCAGCCCGCGCAGGTCGTCGGCGTCCAGGTCCAGGTCGTCGGTGCTGCCCTTGGCGCGCTTGGCCTCGTCGAGGGCGTGCGCGAACTCCTCGCCCGGCACCTCGCACACGGTCTTGCCGAACATCTGGATCAGCCGCCGGTAGGAGTCCCAGGCGAACCGGTCGTTCCCCCCGGCCTGGCTGCTCAGGCCGACGACGCTGTGGTCGTTGAGGCCCACGTTGAGGACGGTCTCCATCATGCCGGGCATCGAGAACCGGGCGCCGGAGCGTACCGAGACCAGCAGCGGGTCGTCCGGGTCACCGAGGCGGCGGCCCATCTCGCGTTCCAGAGCCTCCAGGTGGGCCTCGATCTGCCCGGCCAGCCCGTCCGGCTCCCGCCCGGTCGCCAGGTACGCCTTGCAGGCCTCGGTGGTGATGGTGAACCCGGGTGGCACCGGCAGACCGAGATTGGTCATCTCGGCGAGATTGGCACCCTTTCCACCGAGCAGGTCCTTGAGATCCCTGTTTCCCTCGGCGAAGTCGTAGACGTACTTATCCGTCTCGTGCGCTGTCACCAGAAGCCTCCCACGCGCGCCGGAATTGACACTTAACGAAGGTTCAGTTCTGACCTACCCCGGGCCAACCTCCGGCAATCCGGCCTGGTCAGCGTTCGGTGGGCGAAGGTTAAGCGAACATCGGGCGGCCTGGGACCGTTCGGTGACAATAGGCACAGCCATCACGACTATCCGCGTTCGCGACGGTTTCTGGGAACGCTTCCATGCGCATGATCACGCAATTCCGCTTCCTCCCCGTACCCTTGACGTCACCGGTTCCGTCAAACCTGACCTTTGCCATATCCCTCGCGAATACACCCCGGGAGCTGCCCCGTGTCGCTCACCTCACATGCCGGCGTCACCCCCGTCCCCGAGCAGCCGGACCCGGCCGCCGACGTCCCGACCACGGCCGACCTGACCCCCAGCGAGCCGGCCACGCCCGACCTGGCCGCGAGCGTGCTGGTCACGGCGGAGGAGCCGGCCGCAGCAGTGCTGGCGGGCAGCGCCGCCGAGGCCGCCGACCGGCTGCTCACCCGGCCGACGATCGGGCTGGGCGACGTGGTGCCGGCGCCCGCGTCGGTCACGCCGCGCCCGGCCGCGAACTTCGTCATCCCGGCCGACGCGGCGGTACGGGTGAGCGCCGACCCGGCCGCCCAGGACGTCGCCGCACAGCTCGCGGAGCTGCTGCGCCCCGCCACCGGCCTTCCGCTGCCGGTCACCGACCTGCCCGCCGCCCCGGGCGCGCTGATGCTGACCCTGGCCGCGACCGCGCCGCGCGGGTCGACGGCGGTGCGGGAGTGGGCGGAGGAGGAGTACCGGCTCGACGTCGACGTCGACGGGGTACGCATCACCGCCGGCACCGCGAACGGCCTCTTCCACGGCGTACAGACGCTGCGGCAACTGCTGCCGACGGCCGTGGAGAGCCGGACCCCGGTGGCCGAGCGTTGGGTGGTGCCCGGCGGCACGATCGTCGACCGGCCCCGCTTCCCCTACCGGGGCGCGATGCTCGACGTGGCGCGGCACTTCTTCACCGTCGACGACGTGTGCCGGGTGATCGACCACCTGGCCCGGTACAAGCTCAACCACCTGCACCTGCACCTCACCGACGACCAGGGCTGGCGGATCGCCGTCGACTCCTGGCCCCGGCTGGCCGCCGTCGGCGGGAGCACCGGGGTGGGTGGTGGCCCCGGTGGCTGGTACACCGCCGCCGACTACCGGCGCATCGTCGGGTACGCCGCCCGTCGACACGTCACCGTCGTACCCGAGGTGGACCTGCCCGGCCACACCAACGCGGCGCTGGTGGCCTACCCGGAGCTGGCGCCGGACAAGGTCGCGCCGCCGCCGTACACCGGCACCGAGGTCGGCTTCAGCTACGTCGACCCCACCGACGAGCGGACGTACGACTTCGTCGCCGACGTGCTCGGTGAGGTGGCCGCGCTGACTCCCGGGCCGTGGCTGCACATCGGTGGTGACGAGGCGTTCAAGGTCAAGGGTGCGGCGTACACCGGTTTCGTGGAGCGGGTGCAGCGGATCGTCGCCGGGCTCGGCCGGACCGTGGTCGGGTGGCACCAGATCGCCCCCGCCGGGCAGGTCGACGGACGGGTGCTCCAGTGGTGGGGCACGAACGGCGACGACCCGACCGTGGCCGAGGCGGTACGGCGGGGCGCCCGGCTGATCCTCTCCCCCGGCAACCACGCATACCTGGACATGAAGTACGCGCCGGACACTCCGCTCGGACACGACTGGGCGGGCCTGATCGACGTGCACCGGGCGTACCACTGGGACCCGGCGACCCACCTCGCCGACGTCCCGGCGGAGGCGGTGCTCGGCGTGGAGGCCCCGCTCTGGACCGAGTCGGTGACCTCGTTGGCCGAGATCGAGTTCCTGTTCTTCCCGCGCCTGCCCGCCCTCGCCGAGCTGGCCTGGTCCGCGCCGTCGACCCGGAGCTGGACGGGATTCCGGGAGCGGCTGGCCGGCCAGGGCCCGCGCTGGCACGCCGCCGGCATCACCTTCCACCCGTCCCCGGAGATCCCCTGGCCCGCCACGTCAGCCGGCGGGCATCTCCCCGGCACCGCAGGTACGTACCGCAATCCCACCCCCCGCCAGCCCTCACCCGGCCGAGACCTCACCGCACCCGACACCCGCTGACGACCCTGCACTCCCGAACCCGCCGCCCAGCTCCGCCCTGCCAGCTCTCCGGCCCGGCGGGCTCCCCGTCACGGCGGGCTCCCCGACCTGCCGGAGGTCGACCGGCCGGAGGTCGACCGGCCGGAGGTCGACCGGCCGGAGGTCGACCGGCCGACCTCCGCACCGACGTCCGACCTGGCGGCTCTCCGACCTGTCGACCACAGCCAGTCACTTCGGGCACAAAAGGCCCACAGATCACCCAGAGTGACCGCTCTCCGGCGTCAATCGGGGACCACCGCCGCCCCTCACCCATGAAAACGCCCTGAGCTGCCCATTCTCATCGCTCCCCGGCACCCACCACATACCTCCCTCGCATCCTTTGCTCTGCTGCCGCATACGCAACAGACACGCCAGGTGACCGTCGCGCGGAAAGCAGCAGAGCAAAGGGAGTGAAGGGGCGATGGTGGGGGCGGCTTGCTATGACGCTGGGTGACCGGATTCGGGGGGGTGCCGATGGGTGTCGTCAGTGGCGACGATCCGATGACGGATCGGCCCACAGGGGGTGACGGGGACCACCCGCAGGGTGGAATCGTCGGCCGGCCGGGGTCGTTACATCCGGTATCCGCGATCGCCCCGGCCGGTCCGCCGACACGACCCGGGTCCGCCCCGGCGGGCAGCCTGGCGCCATCCCGCCATCCCGCCAACGCCGTCAGCCCGGCCAGTAGCGCCCCGCCGCCCGGCCGGCGCAGCCCGCCCGGGCCGCCCGGGCCGCTCGGTCCGCACAGCCCGCTCGGCTGGTCGGCTGGTCGGGCTACCTGCACGTCACCCAACACGCACGTCACCCTGACGGCCGCCCGGTCCGAAAGCGGGCCGCGGAATGCCTGATCCACCGGGTCGGTTGCACATCCTCGGGTCGGCATCCCCACGATCGCCGTCCGATCTTCCTCTTCACCTGCCGATGCGGCACGACCGCACCTGCCGATGCGGCGCACCTGCGACGCGGCACGACCTCGCCGTCCCGCACCCCCTGCGGACCGTGCGGGGACCCCCGAGATGCAGAGGAGCACGACATCATGCGTACCGACATCCTGCGTAAGACCGTGCTGACCGCTGCCGGCCTGGCCGCCACCGCCGGTGGTATCGCCGGCCCCGCGTTGGCCGCCCAGGCCGCCGAGACCACCCGACCCGCCGCCGCCGTCCAGGCCGACCGCAAGCCCGCCGGCGAGCGTGAGCTGAAGGTCGACTATGCCGCCCAGCCCAACTTCTACTACTGCGGCCCCGCCGCCACCCGCAACGCCCTGAGCGTCCAGGGCAAGAAGATCGACGTCGACGCCATGGCCAAGGAGATGGGCACCACCGAGAGTGGCACCGACAGCATCAACGACATCACCCCGGTGCTGAACAAGGAGATCGGCCGCAACGCGTACCGCAGCACCGAGATCCCGGCCGACAAGGTCGACGACAAGCGGATCGCGCAGCTGCGTGCCGACATCGTCCGGGCCGTGGACGACGGCCGGGCCGTGGTCGCCAACATCGCCGGCACCGCCACCGACACCGACGGCAACACCCACGCCTTCGAGGGTGGCCACTACATCAGCGTCGTCGGCTACCGCGACGGTGGGCGGGTCGCGACGATCGCCGACTCCGCCAACCCGGACACCGCCTCCTACCGGATCGACGTCGACGAGCTGGCCCACTGGATCGCCAGCCGCGGCTACGCCTCCTGACCTGTCCCACCGATCGCCGAAAGGGCCGACCCCCACAGGGGTCGGCCTTTTCGCTGTCAACACGAACGGACGCCGGCACGAACGGGGACGTCGTGGCGCTGCTCAGCCGCCCGAGTCGTCCAGCTCGGCGCCCTCGGGAACGGTGTCGTCGTCCCGGCTGGCCAGCCAGCCCTCCGGCAGGAAGACCTTGCCGGGAGAGTTCGTCCGGCCGCGCGGCTGGCCGAGGGCGGCCACCGGGAAGGGTTCGGCCGCATCGAGCTTGCCGAGCAGGTCGTCCAGCTGGGCCAGGCTCTCGATCATGGCCAGCTCCCGACGCAGGTCACTGCCCACCGGGAAGCCCTTCAGATACCAGGCGACATGCTTGCGGAAGTCGGTGCAGCCGTCCCGCTCGCCCCGGGAAGGGGTGCGCGAGCCGGCGGTGAACTGGTCCACCAGCAGTTCGGCATGCCGGCGCATGGTCACGGCGACCTCGCCCAGGGTGGGCAACCGGCGCTCCGAACGGCCGTCGAACGCGGCCTCCAGGTCGGCGAAGAACCACGGCCGCCCCAGGCAGCCACGGCCGACCACCACCCCGTCCACCCCGGTGTGGGCCACCATCCACAGCGCGTCGTCGGCCTCCCAGATGTCGCCGTTGCCGAGCACCGGCACGTCGAGCGCCTGCTTGAGGGTGGCGATGGCGTCCCAGTCGGCGGTGCCGGAATACCGCTGCGCGGCCGTCCGCCCGTGCAGGGCCACTGCCGCGACCCCGGCGTCCTGGGCGGCCAGCCCCGCTTCGACGTACGTCAGGTGGTCGTCGTCGATGCCCTTGCGCATCTTGACGGTGACCGGCACCCCCGCGGGTGACGCGGCGTCCACGGCGGCCCGCACCAGCCGGGCGAAGAGCCGCCGCCGCCAGGGCAGGGCCGAGCCGCCGCCCCGGCGGGTCACCTTCGGCACCGGGCACCCGAAGTTGAGGTCGATGTGGTCGGCGAGGTCCCGTTCCACCACGATCCGCACCGCGGCGGCGGTCACCTCCGGGTCGGTGCCATAGAGCTGGAGGCTGCGCGGCCGCTCGTCGGCTCCGAAGGCGATCATGCGCAGGGTCTTCGGGTTCCGCTGGACCAGCGCGATCGTGGTGATCATCTCGCAGACGTAGATTCCACCGCCCTGCTCCCGGCAGAGCTGCCGGAAACCGACGTTGGTGATGCCGGCCATCGGCGCGAGCACCACCGGCGGCCACACCTGGTGGGGGCCGATGGTGAGCGGGCGCAGAACCGGAGCGGGACGGGTCACGTACCCCAGAATCCCATGCCCGCGGTGGCCCGCCCACCGCCGGTGGCCGGTCGCCGCCGCGACGGTGAGCGAACTCGCACCACGACGGTGAGCGAACTCGCACCGCGACGGCGACCCGTCGGTCAGTAGCCCCGGGCCGGACGGGTCAGGATCAGGGCCGAGACGTCCACGATCACCGCGGTCGCGGCGCGGACATGGACGGCGAACGCGGCCGGGTCACGGTCGTAGGGACCCAGCGGCACCTCCACCAGGTTGGACAGGATCTGGTTCGGCCCCCACCAGTTCAGCGAGGAGGTCTCCGGCATGGTCACCCCGGCCTGGAAGGCGGTGAGCACTCCCCCGGAGACCGTGTTCGCCACGGTGACGTTGAGGTAGGCGCCGACCGCCATGCCGTCGGACGCCCCCGGGACCCGCCCCACGGTCAGGTGCAGGGTCCGACCCGCCTGCAACCTGCCCGACACCACCCCGTCGGCGCCGGCGAGGACGTTGGCGGAGTAGCTGGCCAGCGCCCGGGTGTCCACCAGCCGCACCGGGGGTACGGCGACGGTGCGGTTGGCCCAGCGCGACGTGTTGACGTAGGCCCGCCGGCCGCTCCGGCCACCGATCACCAGGTCGGCTACCGGAGTCACGGCGAGTGACCCGGTCGGCAGCTCCGCCGGGATGGCGTTCTCCGGCGTCGGGGACAGCCGCAGCATCGGGCTGGTGCCGCCCAGCGCCAGCGTCGGGTTCGCCGACGCGCCACCGACCAGTAGCGTCTCGGCCGTACCCGCGTCGTTGACCTGGCCGCCGATCACCGCGGCACCCGGCGCGGCATCGGCCGGCGTGCCGACCAGCGCCGCCGCGCCGACGCCGACGCCGGCGGCGACGCCGGTCCGCAGGACCACCCGGCGGGTGGTGGACGACGTCTCGTCGGTGCTCATGGCGCTCTCCCCGGTTCCGTGGTCACGCATCGGCCCGCACCGCCCGGTCGCCGCGCTCGGCGGCCTGCCTGATCGCCCGGGCCCGCGCCCGGCGGCCGTCGGACCCGGCGGCGGTACGGACCGACGTCGGGATGTTGATGACGGCGGACTCCGGGTGGTGGACCAGCAGGCCGGTCACGTCGAGGATCACCGCCGCCGCGCTCTTCTGCAGATAGATGCCGACCACGTCCGGGTGGTAGTCGCCGCCGACCGTCTCGTAGCCGCCGAGCTGCGTGATCACCCCGTTGGACAACAGCTGGCCGGGGGCCGCCCAGTTGATGGTGGAGGCGGTGGGCAGGCTGCCGGTGCCCCACACCGTGGCGAAGCCACCCTGGGTGGTGTCGGCCACGGTGATGTTGCCCAGCATCCCGTCGCCGTACTCGACGATGTCGCGCAGGTGCACGATCAGCAGCGTCTCGGCCAGCACCCGGCCCCGGGCGTCGATCCGGCCGGCACCCTCCAGCAGTCGGGCCCGGCCGGCGGCGCTGCGGGTGTCGAGGATCCGGGTGGGCGAGACGGGCACCAGCATGGTCGCGTTCGCCGTGCTGAACGCGGCGTACGTGGGGTGGCCCACGGAGCTGCCGTTGCCGACGTACAGCCCGCCCGGGTCGACGGCGATGGCACCCACGTCGATGGTGCTGAGCTGGTGGCTGTCGCCCCGGGTCAGCTCCAGGGTCGCCCCGGTCGCGTTCCGCAGCGCCAGGGTGGCGGCACCGTCCGGGGCGGCGCTGGTCACCGTCGTGACACCGGGGCTGTTCGGCAGGCCGATGACGATCGGCTCGCCCGGGGCGGCCGCCGCCGGGGCAGGGTCCACCGGGGTCGCGGCGGGGGCGGCACCGCCGCTGCCCGCGACGACCTGGCTCGGGTGGCCGACCAGCAGGCTGGTCAGGTCGACGATCACGTGGGTAGGTGCGGAGACCTGCACCGTGAGCACGCTGCGGTACCCGCCGACGGCACCCAGCTCGGCGAAGAGGAAGTTCGACAGGATCTGACCGGCGGCCGACCAGTTCACCGTGGACGCGGTCGGCCTGGTGCCGCTGCCCCACGCCGTCAGGAAGCCCGGACCGGTCATCCCCACCACGGTCACGTTGCCCTTGAGGGCGTAGCCGTCCCGGACGAGATGGTCCAGGCTCAACACGATCGGGTTGCCGGGGGTGAGCCGGCCCGTCGGGTCGAGCGTCGAGGCGCCCGAGACGATGGTGCGGCGCAGGTCCGGGTCCCGGCTGTCCAGCACCCGGGTCGGCCGCACCGGGACCGAGGTGGTCGCCCACTCGCTCGTCCACACCCAGCTGTTGACCTCGTTGCCCGAGGGGCCGGCCTGCACGAACAGGTCGCCCGACGGGTCCACCGCGACGGTGCCGGACGCCGAGTCCAGCATCTGCGGATAGATCTTCTCGCCGGGCACCAGCCGCAGCGGCGCACCGGCGGTGTTCCGCAGGGTGAGCCCGGCGTAGCCGAGGCTGAGCGTGGTGGTCGCCGGGCCGGCGTCGTTGGTCGTACCCATGGTGAGGTGGTCGCCCGGGGCGGCCTGGGCGGTGCCGGGCAGGCCGACCGTGGCGGCGACCCCGGCCCCGGCGGTGGTGACGGCGACCGTGGCGGACCGACGCAGCAGGCGGCGGCGGTCCGGATCATGGTCAGGTTGCGACGCGCGCGCCATTCCCACCCCCGTGTAGAGATTCAGCACCGGGAATGCTGGCACGGCCCACCCACCCGCTCAAGGACCGGACGGCCAGAGAACTCGACCGATGCCGCAAACGCGTACCGGCCCCGCCCCGGGTCGGTGGGGCGGGGCCGGTACGACGGCGGGCGTGGTCAGCAGCCGGGCAGCCGCTCGATCAGGTAGCGCTCGACCTGGTCCAGGGCCACCCGCTCCTGGGTCATGGTGTCCCGGTTCCGCACGGTCACCGCGTCGTCGTCGAGGGTGTCGAAGTCGACGGTGACGCAGAACGGGGTGCCGATCTCGTCCTGCCGACGGTAGCGGCGGCCGATCGCCTGCGAGTCGTCGAACTCGACCACCCAGCGCTTGCGGAGCTGGGCGGCGAGCCCCTTGGCCTTCGGGGAGAGCGCCTCGTTACGCGACAGCGGCAGCACCGCCACCTTGACCGGGGCCAGCCGGGGGTCGAAGCGCATCACGGTGCGCTTGTCGACGCCACCCTTGGTGTTCGGCGCCTCGTCCTCGTCGTACGCCTCCAGCAGGAACGCCAGCACCGCGCGGGTGAGGCCGGCGGCCGGCTCGATGACGTACGGCACCCACCGCTCGTTCTTGGTCTGGTCGAAGTACGACAGGTCCACGCCGGAGTGCTTGCTGTGCGTGGACAGGTCGAAGTCGGTGCGGTTGGCCACACCCTCCAGCTCGGCGAACTCCGTGCCGCCGAACCGGAACCGGTACTCGATGTCGACGGTGCGCTTCGAGTAGTGCGAGAGCTTCTCCTTGGGGTGCTCGTAGAAGCGCAGGTTCTCCTCGGACAGGCCCAGGTCGAGGTACCAGTTCCAGCGCTCCTGAAGCCAGTATTCGTGCCACTGCTCGTCGGAGCCGGGCTCGACGAAGAACTCCATCTCCATCTGCTCGAACTCCCGGGTCCGGAAGATGAAGTTGCCCGGGGTGATCTCGTTGCGGAACGACTTGCCGGTCTGCGCGATGCCGAACGGCGGCTTCTTGCGGGCGGCCGTCGCCACGTTGTTGTAGTTGACGAAGATGCCCTGGGCGGTCTCCGGGCGCAGGTAGTGCAGGCCCTCGTCGCTCTCCACCGGGCCGAGGTGGGTCTTCATCAGACCGTTGAACATCTTGGGCTCGGTGAAGGTGCCCTTGTTGCCGCAGTTGGGGCAGTTCAGCTCCTGCAACGAGGTCAGCGGCTTGCCGTGCTTCTCGACGTACGCCTCTTCGAGGTGGTCGGCGCGGAACCGCTTGTGGCAGGACTGGCACTCGGTCAGCGGGTCGACGAATTCGGCGAGGTGGCCGCTGGCCTCCCAGACCTTGCGGGCCAGGATGACCGCCGAGTCGAGGCCGACGACGTCGTCGCGCTGCTGGACCATGGCCTTCCACCACTGCCGGCGGACGTTCTCCTTCAGCTCCACGCCGAGCGGGCCGTAGTCCCACGCCGATCGGGTGCCTCCGTAGATCTCGCTGGAGGGGAAGACGAAGCCTCGGCGCTTGGCGAGGCTGACGACGGCGTCGATACGGTCGGCTGGCATGGGTTTCCTCCTACGCCGGCTGGCGGTCGGCGGGGACGTGAGGTGAATGGGACCGAACGGTTCGGGACAACGGTACGACCAGCAGCGCCCCGGGCCCAGCAGAATACCGCTGCCGGCTCAGCTGACCCCGCAGACCTCCATGCCACCGGTCTGCTGGTCGGCGGCGAGGGTGACCTGCTGGGTGCCCCGCCCGCCACCGTTGAAGGTGACGTCGACCGGCACGGTCAGGGTCTGCGGGTCGACGTCACCGACCCGGTAGCTGGCGACGGCCGGCTCCTCGGCGATCCGGCGGGTGAACTCGCCCCGGGACTCCCGCCGTCGCGCGTCGTCGCAGAGCTTCTCGTACGCCTTGCCGTACTGCTTGTCGACCAGGGCACGGTAGTAGTCGTCGGTGACCGCCTGACCCTGTTCCTCGATCGCCTGCACGTTGCTGACCACCAGCCCGACGGCCGCTGCGCCGCCGCCTCCGCAGCAGATCAGCAGGGCGATCGCCCCGACGCCGAGCCCCAGCCAGAGCCGCTTGCGGCGACCCTCGGTGGGCGGGGCGGCGAACGGCGGGGCCACCCCGGGCCCGGGGGGCGGAGCGGGCACACCCGGATCACCCGGGGCGGTGGGCACCCCCGGGGCACCCGGCGGGGCGGGCACGCCCGGGGCACCCGGGGCGACCGACGGCGGGGTGCCGTCCGGGCCGGGTGTCGCGGGGTACGGCGGTGGGGCTGCCGGGCCGGGAGCGGTCATAGGAGCAGGGTAGTGCCCCCCGGCTCAGCGGTGCGGACGCGCGGCCCGATCGCTGTCGACCACCACCACCTCGCCGTCGGGGGCGGCACCGGCCAGCCTCTCGTACGCCGAGGGCTCGTCGACCGACTCGGCGAGCAACGGCACGGCGGTGATCTTGACGTCGAACCCGCCCAGCGCCCGTCGGTAGGTCCCGACCGACTCCCACTCGGTGAGCAGGCACCAGTGCCGGGGGTCGTCGAGGGCGCGCAGGAGTTCACCGCGCAGGTAGCCGGGGCGGGCGGCGAGCGCGGCCAGCGCGGCGTGCGCCCGGGCGGTGAAGTCGTCCGACGCCTCGACGGCGACCACGAACCGGTTGGTGACCAGCACCGGGTTCCTCCTCGTAGAGTCTGTGGGATGCAGCCTACGCAGCGCCCCCTGCTGGCCCGGTTGGCCCGGGCGAACCCGACGTCGGTGTTCCTCGCCGCCCTGGCGCTGGTGCTGGTGGCGCTCTTCGCGCCCGGCCCGGTCGGCGGGTTGCTGTTGTTGGCGCTGGCCGCCGGGCTGGCCTACCTGCTGGCCACCACCTGGCCGGTGCAGGCGCCGCAGACCCGGCTGCTCCGGTTGGTGATGTTGACGTTGCTGGTCACGGTGGCCCTGGTCAAGCTCTTCTGACATGCACTCATGCGTTTTTGACAATCATTCTCGTTTTCACGGACAGTTGCCGACATGACCGCCCGCACCCTGCCCCGCGTCCTGACCGCCGCCGCCACCGCCCTGCTCGTCCTGGCCGGTGGCACCGCCTGCTCGACCGACGTGGCCGGGGCCGATCCGGACCGGGTGGACGTGGTCGCCGCCTTCTATCCCCTCCAGTTCGTCGCCGAACGGGTCGGTGGGGACGCGGTCACCGTCACCAACCTCGCCAAGCCGGGCGCGGAGCCGCACGACCTGGAACTCAACCCCCGGCAGGTCGGCCAGGTCAGCCAGGCCGAGCTGGTCTTCTATCTCAAGGGCTTCCAGCCGGCGGTGGACGAGGCCGTCGCGCAGAACGCCGCCGACCGGGCCTTCGACGTGACAGGAGTCGCGCCGCTACTCGACGCGACAGCCGGCGGACACGAGCACGAACACGAGGGTGAGTCCGATCACGCCGAGGAGGAGGGCGGCGGCAAGGACCCGCACCTCTGGCTGGACCCGACCCGGCTGGCCACCGTCGCCGACAAGCTGGCCGAACGGCTCGGCACCGTCGACCCGGACCGGGCCGCCGACTTCACCACCCGGGCCCGGACGCTGCGCGGCGAGTTGGAGAAGCTCGACACCGAGTACGCCGCCGGCCTGAAGACCTGCCAGCGGCGGGAGATCGTGGTCAGCCACGCCGCCTTCGGCTACCTCGCCGAGCGTTACCGGCTGGAGCAGATCGGCCTCACCGGGCTCACCCCGGACACCGAGCCCGCCCCGCAGCGGCTGGCCGAGGTCGCCCGCGAGGCCCGCGAGCACGGCGCCACCACGATTTTCTTCGAGACGCTGGTCAGCCCGAAGGTGGCCGAGACCATCGCCGCCGAGGTCGGCGCGAAGACCGCGGTGCTGGACCCGATCGAAGGGCTCTCCGCTGACGGGGGTGGGGACTACCTTTCGGTGATGCGCACCAACCTGACCTCGCTCCGTACCGCCCTGGGGTGCTCGTGACCACACCCGTGATCCAGGTCGGGCACGCCTCGGTCGGCTACGACGGCCGCCCGGTGCTGCGGGACGTCTCGCTGACCGTCACCGCCGGCGAGGTGGTGGCCGTGCTCGGGGCCAACGGCTCCGGCAAGTCCACCCTGATCCGCGCCGTGCTCGGGCTGGTCCCGCTCGGCACCGGCACGGTCACGCTGTTCGGCGTCCCGCAGCGCCGGTTCCGGCAGTGGCACCGGATCGGCTACGTCCCGCAGCGGCTCGGCGCGGGCAGCGGCGTACCGGCCACCGTCCGCGAGGTGGTGGCCTCCGGGCGGCTGGCCCGCCGGGGGGTGCTGCGCCCACCCGGCCGGGCCGACCGGACCGCGGTCGAGGCGGCGCTGCGCGCGGTCGGGCTCGCCGACCGGGCCCGGGACCCGGTGGCCACCCTCTCCGGCGGCCAGCAGCAGCGCACCCTGATCGCCCGCGCCCTGGCCGGCGAGCCGGAGCTGCTGGTGCTCGACGAGCCGACCGCCGGGGTCGACGCGGCCAGCCAGGAGGCGTTCGCCGGGGCGCTGCACGAGTTCGTCGGCACCGGCGGCACGGTGCTGCTGGTCGCCCACGAGCTGGGGGCGCTGCGCCCGCTGATCAGCCGGGCCGTGGTGGTGCACCAGGGCGGCGTCTGCCATGACGGCGCGGTGCCGGAACCGGCCGGGCACCACGCCGAGCCCGACCACGACCACGTGCACCCGCACGGTCCCGAGGAGCCCGCCGGGCTGTGGAGCAGCTGAGCAATGGACCTCTTCCAGTACGACTTCATGCAGCGGGCGCTGCTCGGCGCCCTGGTGATCGGGTTGACCGCCCCGGCCCTCGGGATCTATCTGGTGCAGCGGCGGCTGGCCCTGATCGGTGACGGCATCGGTCACGTCGCGCTCACCGGCGTCGGTGCCGGCCTGCTGCTCAACCGGTCACCGGTGCTGGTGGCGGTGGTCGCGGCGATCCTCGGCGCGGTCACCATCGAGCTGGTCCGGGCCCGGGGCCGCACCTCCGGCGACCTGGCGCTGGCGCTGCTGTTCTACGGCGGCATCGCCGGTGGCGTGATGCTGGTCGGCCTCTCCGACGCCAGCAGCGCCAACCTCAACGCCTACCTGTTCGGCTCGCTCACCACCACCTCGCCCGCCGACCTGACCACCATCGCGGTGCTCGGCGCGACCATCGCGGTGCTCATGCTGGCGCTGCGCCCGGCGCTCTTCGCGGTCTGCCACGACGAGGAGTACGCCCGGGTCGCCGGGCTGCCCGTCCGGGCGCTGAACCTGCTGCTGGCGGTCGCCACCGCGGTCACCGTCACGATCGCCATGCGGGCCGTCGGCGTGTTGCTGATCAGCGCCCTGATGGTGGTGCCGGTGGCCACCGCGCAGCAGGTCACCCGGGGCTTCCGCAGCACCATGACGGCGGCCATGGCGCTCGGCCTGTTCGCCGCCGGGGCGGGGGTCTGGGTGGCAGCCACCGCCGACACCGCCCCCGGCGCCTCGGTGGTGCTGCTGGCGATCGGGTCCTTCCTCGTGGTGGCGCTGGCCGCCGCCGGCTGGCGGGTGCTGCGCCGCCGGGCCACCCCGGCCGTCGCCACCACCCCGGAACCGCACGAGGTGGTGCTCCGGTGACGCCGACCGACGAACCGCCACCGGTATTGGTTACCGTTACGGGGTGACCGGCACCCAGGGCTACGACGCGTTCGAGGGCGCGGGCGAGCTGCTCCGGGCGCTGTCCGCCCCGATCCGGCTGGCCATCGTCAGCGAGCTCGCCCAGGGTGAGCGGTGCGTGCACGAGCTGGTCGAGCAGCTCGGTGCCCCGCAGCCGCTGGTCTCCCAGCACCTGCGGGTGCTGCGCGGCGCCGGGGTGGTGCGGGGCTCCCGGCGCGGTCGGGAGATCGCGTACGCCCTGGTCGACGAGCACGTCGCGCACATCGTGGCCGACGCGGTCAGCCACGCCGGGGAGGGGCCGTCGTCCCCCGCCGAGCCGGCTCACGGGCGACCGGAGGGTGCCGGCCGCCCCGCGTCGTGGCACGCTGTCGGCCGTGAAGGTCTACGCTGACCGGCTTCCGGTCCTCCTCCGTCAGGTCGTCACCGACCTGCTCGTCGTCGCCTGGGTCTACGGGGCGATCCGCTTCGCGATGTGGCTGTACGACCTGGTGGAGAAGCTCGCCGTACCCGGGCAGAAGCTGGAGGGGGCCGGCGGTGGCCTCGCCGACAACCTGGCCGAGGCCGGCGGCAAGGTCGGTCAGCTGCCGCTGGTCGGCGACGAGCTGACCGGCCCGTTCGCCAAGGCCGCCGACGCCGCCCGGGCGATGGCCGAGGTCGGCCGCGACGAGCAGGAACTGGTCGGCCAGCTCGCCTGGGCACTGAGCATCGCCGTGCTGGTGTTCCCGCTCGGGCTGGTGCTGTTCGGCTGGCTGCCGCTGCGGCTGCGCTGGATGCGCCGGGCCGCCTCGGCGAAGGCCCTCGCCGCCGGCCCGGCCGGGAGGGACCTGCTGGCCCTGCGTGCGCTGACCAGCCAGCCGCTGCGCCGGCTGACCAGGATCGATCCGGACGTGGCCCAGGCGTGGCGGCGCGGCGACGACGCCACCGTCGACGCGCTCGCCGCCCTGGAGCTGCGCCGGCTCGGCCTCCGGACCGGCCGCTAGGCCCGGGCCGGGCGGCGACCGGCCCGGGGCGCGACCGGCGGGCCGGCCCGCCGCCGGTTGTGCCTCCGCACCGGAGAGGCTTAGATGACGATAAATGTCTTAAGCCTGGAAGCCGTCGGCGTGGACGGCCCGGAAGGGAAGCGATCCATGTCCGTGTCCCGCAGTCGGTCGATCGTCACGGCCGGGGCAGCCTGCCTGGTGGCGATGCTGGCCGCCGCACTCATCGCCCTACCGTCGGCGCAGGCCGCCACCGGTGACGGCTCCCCCACCGACGCGAACATCGCCTTCGTCGGCCGCTGGGACCGCAGCAACAGCACCGCGTACGTGCCGAACTGGGCCGGCGCCTATCTGCGGACCGGATTCACCGGCACCACGGTCAAGCTGCGGCAACGTCGCGCCATCGACCTCTACTACAGCATCGACGGGGCTGACTTCAGGTACCTGACCAACGTCAGCGGCACGGTGAACCTGACCCCGACCCCGCTGCGCGCCGGCAACCACACGCTGGTGGTGTCGTACCGGGTGGTCGCCGGCTCGTACACCGGGGACGCGGTGTTCCAGGGGCTGACCCTCGACTCGGGCGCGCGTACCCTGCCGGCGGCGGTGCGGCCCCGGCTGATCGAGTTCGTCGGCGACTCCATCACCCTCGGCACCACCTCGTCCCGCACGGCGCTGACCGCGTACGGCTGGCTGACCGGGGAGCAGCTCGGCACCGAGCACACCCAGCTCGGCTACGGCGGGGGTTGCCTGGTGGCCACCGCCGACGGCTGCGTCAGCGTGGCCAGCCAGTTCCTCCGCACCGGATACTCGGCCACCAGCCCCACCTGGGACTTCACCCGTTACCAGGCGGACGCCGTGGTGATCAACCTGGGCACCAACGACCGCAGCCACGGGGTGAGCGGCGCGGACTTCCAGAACCAGTACGCCACGTTCATCCGTACCGTGCGGAGCAAGTACCCGCGCGCGGCGATCTTCGCGCTGCGCACCTTCAGCGGCCGGTACGCCGCGGAGACCGCCGCCGCCGTCACGGCGGTCACCGGCGGCGGGGACCGCAACGTGTTCTACGTGGACACCACCGGCTGGCTGCCCGCCGACGGGCTGAGCGACTCGGTGCACCCGAACGACACCGGCCACCGGGCGATCACGGCCCGGCTCGCCCCGATCGTCGCCGCGAAGCTGACCACCACCCCGACGCCGACCCCCACCACCCCACCGACCACCACCGCACCCCCCACCACCACGCCGCCCACCACCACGCCACCGGTCACCACCGCGCCGCCCACCACCCCGCCCGTGACCACGCCGCCGGCCGGCGGGACCGGGTGCGGCGTCGGTTACGCGGTCACCGGGCAGTGGCAGGGCGGCTTCCAGGGCGAGGTGACGATCCGCAACACCGGCGCCACCCCGATCGACGGGTGGACGCTCCAGTGGACGTTCGCCGACGGCCAACGGGTCAGCCAGGCGTGGAACGCCAGCTACACGCAGAGCGGCGGCACCGTCCGCGTGACCAACGTCAGCTGGAACGGCGCGATCGCGGCCGGGGCGACGGTGAGCTTCGGCTTCCTGGCCGACGCCACCGGCGCGAACAGCCGACCCGCCGGGTTCGCCCTCAACGGCACCGCCTGCGCGGTCTCCTGACGGGCCGCCCGCTGCGCAGCGCCGACCGCAGCCCGGCCGGGGCAGTTCCCACCAGCCGGGCCGGGGTGGTCCCACCCGCCCGGCCTGAGCCGCTCCCACCCGCCCGGCCGGGGCGGACGCCTCACCGCAGGTAGGCCGAGAGGCCGATCTGCTGGTTGCGGAGGGCGGTGGCGACCACACCGGCGATCTGCCGGGCCCCGGCCGTCTCGAAGTGGGTGTGGTCGGCGCAGAAGAACGCCCCCACCGCGCCCGAGTTGTAGTCGCCGTTGTTCGGGCAGAGCCGCAGCGTGTTGTAGACCGTGTAGCTCAGCTTGTGCAGGTCGATGACGGGGACGTTGTTGGCCCGCCCCGCGTCGAACGTCTCGGTGAGGAAGCCCCGGTTGCCGACGGCGGTGCTGCCCGAGCAGGTGATCGCGGCGGCCGGGGTGAGGAAGACCGGGTACGCGCCGCGCTGCTGGGCCGCGCGGGCCATCACGCCGAGCAGTTCCTTGTAGCGGGCCGACCCGACGTGCCGGTTGCAGGTGGCGCTGCCGTCGTTGATGCCGAACTGGATGAACAGGTAGTCGCCGGCCTTCATCCCACCGCTGGCGTTCAGCATGGCCTGCCAGCGGGTCGAGTAGGTCTGCGGGTTGATCACGCACTCGCCGGCCGCGTTCATCGTGGTGGTGACGTTGGGGTCGTACAGCCAGGTCTGGATGCTGCGCCCGCCGACCGCGCTGTTGACCACCGTGGCGTTGCCGTTGAGGTACTGGCCGAACTGGTTGCCCCAGCCGACCGGGCAGACGGTGCCGGAGGACGGGTTGGCGACCGTGGAGTCGCCGGCCAGCCACACGGTGACCGGCCGCTGCGCCGAGGGGGTCGGGCTGGGCGTCGGAGTGGGCGTGGGCGTCCGGGTCGGGGTCGGGGTGGGCGTCGGGGTCTGGGTCGGCGGGGTGGACGGCGGCGGGCAGGGGGTGGCGGTCGGCGTCGCGCCGGTGCACGACACCCCGTTGAGCGCGAACGCGGTGGGGACCGGGTTGGCGGTGGTCCACCCGCCGTTGAAGCCGAAGCTGACGCCGGCCCCGGTCGCGATGGCGGCGTTGTAACCGGCGTCCTTCGCGCTGACCGCCGTCCCGTTCTGGGTGACGGTGGCGTTCCACGCCTGGCTGACCCGCTGCCCGCTGGCGAAGGCCCAGGTGAGCGTCCAGCCGGAGACCGGGTCGCCGAGGTTGGTGATGGTGACGTCCGCGCCGAAGCCGCCCTGCCACTCGCTGCTGACCTTGTAGTCGACCCGGCAGCCGGTCGCCACCGCGGCCCCGGCCCCGGCCGCGACCGCCACCCCGCCCGCGAGGACCGCCAGCGTGATCGCGCCCAGTCCGGCGGTACGTCGTCGCGCTGCTCTCATGTCCACTCCTCGTCCGTGGTGCCGGGCCGGCGTCGCCCGCCCCCACCTGGACGGCGGCCCGATCCCCGCAACGAAGGCGGAGCCGGCCGCGCACCCGGACGGAAGGAGACAACAATCGATATTACTCGATGCTAGACTCTCCCGTTCGCCGTCGATCAGCTACGGCTCGCCAGCGCGACACGCCGGGGTACGCACCTACGGGCCGTAGCTGATCATGAGCGGTCCCCGGGCAGCCGAACCCCCTCGTCTAGGGTGGTGCGGTGCTCTACTTCCTGATCGTCATCGCCGCGCTGCTGCTGGCGTACGCCGCCGTGCTGGTCAGCTTCGTCCGGCGCGGCCGCAAGATCCCGCCGCAGGCGTACCTGGTGCTGGCGCTGCTCAACGGGCTCATCCTGGCGGCCGTGCTGGCCTGGGCGATCGCCCGCTGACGACCCGGCCGCCAGGGGCCGCAGACCCGACCCCGGCCACCACGAAGCGGGGCCCACCCCGACCACCGTCGGCCCGGGCAGGCCCCGGCCCACTCCGTTCCCCACCGCCCGACGGGCGAGGTCAGTCGCCGGCCAACACCACCGGGTCGTCATCATCGTCGTCGACGTCGTCCTCACCCCAGTTACGCCGGACGAACGGCAGGATCACCCAGAACGTCAGGAACCACAGGCCGGTGAGCACGGTGAGCACCACGGCGATCCCGGTGTCCAGCACGAAGTCAGCGATCAGCAGGACCGCGCTCACCATGGCGACCAGCATGAAGGCCAGGCCGCCGGTGGCCATCCGGTGGGCGAAGCGGACCAGCTCCGGCTTGCGGCCCTGGCGGAACAGCGCCCGGTGGAAGGCGACCGGCGAGATGATCATCGCGGTGGCCGCGGCGGCGGACAGCAACGCGAGAATGTAGACGTCCCGCTGGAACTCGCTCGTCCGGGTGAAACCGTTGCTGAACGGCAGGGTCAACAGGAAGGCGAAGAGGATCTGCACGCCGGTCTGGGCGACCCGCAGCTCCTGGAGCAGATCGGCGAAGTTGCGCTGCCAGCGCTGCTTCTCGGATTCCTTCGACACGCGCTACCTCCGGATAAGACGGTACGACCGACGGGGACACCTCCCCGTCGGCAGCAACGCCTGTGCCCGATCCGGAACCGCGCGAAACCGACTCATGATCGCCGATCAAGCCGATCGGCCGGCGGATCGGCTCAGGCCGTCCCGCGCACCCGGGCCAGGATCGCCTCGGCCAGTGGGCCCGGCGCACGGTCGGGAATCCAGTGGGTGACCCCGGCCAGCACCACGAACCGGTAGTCCCCCGAGACGTGCCGGGCACATGCCTGCGCGGCGGTACGCCCGATCGCGAAGTCCCGGTCGCTCCAGACATAGGTGGTCGGCACGGTCACCGGACCGACCACCTTCATGTCCCGCCCCGACATCGCCCGGTACCAGTTCAACCCGCCGGTCAACGCGCCCGGCCGGCGCATCGGCTCGGCATACCGGGCCACCCGGGCGGAGTCGCCGACGCCGGCCAGCAGCCGGCGCAGGACCGCCCCCCGCCAGGCCAGCAGCACCCGCTCCGCCAGGCCCGCCCGACGGAACAACGTCATGTACGACGAGCGCGCCCGCTGCCGCCGGTCGGTGGCCAACGCGTGGCCGAAGGCGGCCGGATGGGGCACCGAGACCGCGGTGAGGGTGCGTACCCGCTCCGGGTGCCGGGCAGCCAACGCCCAGGCGACGATCGCGCCCCAGTCGTGCCCCACCACGTGCGCGGCCTCGACGCCCAGCGCGTCCAGCACCGCCACCGCGTCGGCGACCAGTTCCGGCAGCCGGTAGCCGGCCACCTCGGCGGGCCGGGCCCCGGGCGAGTAACCCCGCTGGTCGGGGGCGTAGGTGCGCAACCCGGCGGCGTGCAGGGCGGGCACCACCTCGTCCCACTCCCCGCCGTGCTGGGGGAACCCGTGCAGCAGCAGCACGACCGCGCCGTCCTCGGGCCCACCGACCCGTACGTCGAACGTCAGTCCCCGCGCCGCTACCCGCATGATCGGCAGCCTACCCAGCGACCCGGGGCCCCGCTCGGGCGTCGAATGCCGGGAACCGTGACCTGCTGGGCTGTTGGCGCAGGTCGGTGCTAGCGTCTGCCGAGACAACTTCACATCCGACAGGGGAGCGCACAGCGCTGAGAGTGCGGGCACCGCCCGCAGACCCTCGAACCTGATCTGGGTAATGCCAGCGCAGGGAGTTCGGTCGACCTCCAGCCGCGCCGCCGTCCGGCAGCCGCCGGGCGCGGCGTGCGTCTTCTCCTGGTTCGATCTCTGGACTGGGAGCACCGACATGCCGCACACCACCACCAACAGCAACCGGTGGCGCACGATCGACATCGTGGTCGCCGCCGTGATCGCCGTGGCCTTCGGCGTCATCTTCTGGGCCTGGGGCCTGGTCTGGAAGGCCGCCGACCCGGCGTTCGCCGCCGCACCGGCCAGTCAGGCCGTGATGTACGGCGTCTGGCTGGTCCCGGCCGTCCTCGGCGGCCTGGTGATCCGCAAGCCCGGGGCGGCCCTGTTCTGCGAGGCCGTCGCCGCCACCGTCTCCGCGCTGCTCGGCGCGGAGTGGGGCGGGATCACCATCGTACAGGGGCTGATCCAGGGTCTCGGCGCGGAGCTGGCCTTCGCCGCGTTCCGCTACCGGTCATTCCGGCTGCCGGTGGCGGTGCTGGCCGGCGCGCTGACCGGGCTGAGCGCCGCCGTGTTCGACTTCTTCGCCTGGAACGCCGAGTACGACCTGGTCAGCTACCGCCTGCCGTACGCGGCGCTGACCGTGCTCAGCGCTGCCGTCGTCGCCGGGGTCGGCGGTTGGTACCTGACCCGCGCGCTGGCCGAGACCGGGGTGCTGGACCGGTTCCCCGCCGGCCGTGACCGCACCCTGGTCTGACCCTCCCCTGGCGATCATGGAGGTGCCGGCGACGTGGCGAGTGTGAGGCTGGCCGGTTTCGGCTGGCGGCACGCCGGGCGGCGGGCCTGGGCGGTACGCGGGGTGGACCTGCGCATCGACCACGGGGAACGGGTGCTGCTGCTGGGGCCGTCCGGGGCCGGCAAGAGCACCCTGCTGGCCGCGCTGGCCGGGCTGCTGCCGGCGGACTCCGGCGAGCAGGAGGGCACCGTCGAGATCGACGGCCTCGACCCGACCAAGGCCCGCGAACGGGTCGGCACCGTCTTCCAGGACCCGCAGTCCCAGCTGGTGATGGCCCGCTGCGGTGACGACGTCGCGTTCGGCCTGGAGAACCGGGGGGTGCCCGGCGACGAGATCTGGCCCCGGGTGGACGAGGCGCTGCGCCGGGTGGGCTTCCCGTACCACCGGGACCGGCCCACCGCGGCGCTGTCCGGCGGCGAGCAGCAGCGGCTCGCGCTGGCCGGGGTCCTGGCGCTGCGGCCCGGGTTGTTGCTGCTCGACGAGCCGACCGCCAACCTCGACCCGGCCGGCGCGGAGCTGGTGCGCGCGGCGGTGGCCGGCGCGCTGGACCCGGACACCACCCTGGTCCTGGTCGAACACCGGGTCGCCGACGCCCTCGCCCTGGTCGACCGGGTGGTGGTGCTGACCCCCGGTGGCGGGGTCCGGGCCGACGGGCCACCGGAGGCTGTCTTCGCCGCGCACGGTGCCGCGCTCGCCGCCGAGGGCGTCTGGGTGCCCGGCCACCCCACCGGGTCCCGCCCGGCCGTCGGGCCGCCCGGCGCGGGGTTGCTCACCGCCGACCGGCTCGGCCTGCCACCCCGGCTGGCCCCCACCGACCTGACGGTACGCGCCGGCGAGGCGCTCGCCGTCCTCGGTCCCAACGGGGTCGGCAAGTCCACCCTGGCCCTGCTGCTCGGCGGCCTGCTCCGCCCCGGCGTCGGGCGGCTGACCGGCACCGCCGCCCTGGCCGACGGAGACACCCGCACGCCGCCGCACCGGTGGCGGGCCCCCGCCCTGGCCGGCCGGATCGGTTCGGTCTTCCAGGACCCGGAGCACCAGTTCGTCACGGGCACCGTCCGCGACGAACTGGCCCTCGGCCCGCGCCGGACCGGCCGCCCGGAGTCCGCCGTCCGGGCCACCGTGGACGAGTTGCTGGACCGGCTGCGGCTGACCCGGCTCGCCGGGGCCAACCCGTACACCCTCTCCGGTGGGGAGGCCCGGCGGCTCAGCGTGGCGACCGCCCTGGCCACCGCGCCCCGGCTGCTGATCTGCGACGAACCCACCTTCGGTCAGGACCGCCGGACCTGGGGTGAGCTGGTCGACCTCTTCGCCGACCTGCGCGACGCCGGGCACGGCGTGGTGACCGTCACCCACGACGGGGACTTCGTCGCCGCGCTCGCCGACCGGACGGTCACCCTGCACCCCGCCCGGGATGAGCCGTGATCAGCCTGGAACCCGTCGCGGTGCCCGGCGCGCCGCTGGCCCGGCGCAACCCGGTGGCCAAGCTGGCGGCCGGGCTGATCTTCTCGTTCCTGCTGGTGGCCAGCCTCGACCCGGTCGCACCGGCGATCGCGATCGCCGTCGAGCTGGCGTTGCTGCCGCTGTTCGGCATCCGCTACCGGGTGCTGGCCCGGCGGGCCCTGCCCTTGCTGGCCGGTGCCGTCGGCATCCTGGTCACGCTGCTGCTGTTCGCCGCCGACCGGACCGGTCGGGTGCTGTGGGAGGCCGGGCCGCTGCTGGTGACCTCCGGGGTGCTGGTCACCGCGCTCGGGCTGGTGCTGCGGATGCTCGCGGTCGCCCTGCCCGGGGTGATCGTGTTCGCCACCACCGACCCGACCGACCTGGCCGACGCGCTGGTCCAGAACGCGAAGGCCCCGGCCCGGTTCGCCATCGGCGCGCTGGCCGCGTTCCGGTTGGTGCCGCTGCTCGGCCAGGATTGGCAGATGCTCACCATGGCCCGCCGCGCCCGGGGCGTGGACGCCGGCCGCAACCCGCTGGCCCGGTTGAGGCTCTTCGTCTCCACGGCATTCGCCCTGCTGGTGGGCGCGATCCGACGCGGCACCCGGCTGGCGGTGGCGATGGACGCCCGGGGCTTCGACGCCGGCATCCCCCGCACGGTGGCCCGCCGGCAGGTGTTCGGCCCGGCCGACTGGCTGCTGATCGTCGGCGCCGCCGCACTGGCCGGCGGCGCACTCGCGGTCAGCGTCGCCCTCGGCACCTTCCGCCCCCTGATCGGCTGACCAGCGCCCCACCGGGCCATCGGCCCACCGGGCACGCCTGCCACCAGGCACGCCAGGCCACCCGGGCACGCCGGGCCACCCGGGCACGCCGGGCCACCCAGGCCACGCCGGACCACCCAGGCACGCCGGCACCACCCGGGCACGCCAGGCCACCCAGGCACGCCGGCACCACTGGGCCGAAACAGCGGTATCCGGTCCCCCGGATACCGCTGTTTCGGCGATCTGGTGTGGGACGTCTCCGCCGGGGCGGATCAGCTCCGCCGGGGCGGATCAGCTCCGCCGGAAGGCGTACCGGCGGCTCTGGCCCTGGGCGGTGGTGGAGCCGGCCCGGACCGGCCGGCCCGACCGCGACGGCGGCGGGGGCGGGCTCGACCGGACGACGGCGTCCGGATGGGCCGACGCGACGGCGAGGGGGACCGGGTGCGCGGGCGTCACGGCGAGTGCCGCGAGCGCCGCCGGGTCCACCTCCATCGGGGACGGCACCGGACGACGGGACTTCTTCGGACTGCGCTTGGCGGGCATACGCTGCCTCCTGTACGTACGGAGGACCACACCGCAGCCTTGAACGGCGGGCGGGCGGTCGACGGACGGGGAATCGGCCCCGGACGACCGGCCACGAGTCATCCCCTGCCAGGAGGGGTGGGAGACGCGGACGCCCGAGCACGCGGACCCGCGGCCACGGCGGCGGGTCGGCTCTCAGCTAGGGCGTCAGATGCGCATGCCGTCACGGTAGCCGACCCCCGCGCCCGACGCACCCGCTTTTCCCGACGGCCATCCCGCCCGCTGCCGCACGCACGCGACCACCCTGTGACACTGGGTGGACGGCGGCTGCCGACCGTCGCGGGCGCGCGATACGGTCGCAGCACACAGGTGACGTGAGAGGGCGGGTACGGATGACGCAACAGGCGACGGCGCAGATCGGCGTGACCGGGCTGGCGGTGATGGGTCGCAACCTGGCCCGGAACCTGGCCCGGAACGGGTTCACCGTGGCGGTGCACAACCGCTCCCCGGAGCGCACCCGCAGCCTGGTCGCCGACCACGGTGACGAGGGCACCTTCGTGCCGTCGGAGTCCCTGGCGGACTTCGTCGGCTCGCTGGAGCGGCCCCGCGCGGTGATCGTCATGGTCAAGGCGGGCGCCCCCACCGACGCGGTCATCGACGAGCTGGTGCCGCTACTGGAGGAGGGTGACATCGTCGTCGACGCCGGCAACGCACACTTCGCCGACACCCGCCGGCGGGAGGAGACGCTGCGCGAGCACGGGCTGCACTTCGTCGGCACCGGCGTCTCCGGCGGTGAGGAGGGCGCGCTGCTCGGGCCGAGCATCATGCCGGGCGGTTCGGCGGAGTCCTACCAGAAGCTCGGGCCGATCTTCGAGAAGATCGCCGCGCAGGTGGACGGCGTCGCGTGCTGCCAGCACGTCGGCCCCGACGGCGCCGGCCACTTCGTCAAGATGGTCCACAACGGCATCGAGTACGCCGACATGCAGCTCATCGCCGAGGCGTACGACCTGCTGCGGGCCGGGCTGGGGGCGACCCCGGGTGAGATCGCGGAGATCTTCCGGGAGTGGAACACCGGCGAGCTGGAGTCGTTCCTCATCGAGATCACCGCCGACGTGCTGGCCCACACCGACGCGGCCAGCGGCAAGCCCTTCGTCGACGTGGTGCTCGACCAGGCGGAGCAGAAGGGCACCGGCCGCTGGACGGTGCAGATCGCCCTCGACCTGGGCATCCCGATCACCGGCATCGCCGAGGCGACCTTCGCCCGGTCGCTGTCCGGGCACGCCGGTCAGCGGGAGGCCGCCCGCCGCACCTTCGGCGACGCGGGCGAGAAGTGGCAGGTCGAGGACCGGGACGCGTTCGTCGAGGACGTCCGCCGGGCGCTGCTGGCCAGCAAGATCGTCGCGTACGCGCAGGGCTTCGACCAGATCCGGGCCGGCAGCCGCGAGTACCACTGGGACATCGACCTGGGTGGCACCGCCACCATCTGGCGGGGCGGCTGCATCATCCGGGCCCGCTTCCTGGACCGCATCCGGGAGGCGTACGACTCGCAGCCGGAGCTGCCGACCCTGCTGGTCGCGCCGTACTTCGCCGACGCGGTGAGCGACGGCGTGCCGAGCTGGCGTCGGGTGGTGGCGGACTCGGCACGGGCCGGCGTGCCCACCCCGGCCTTCTCCTCGTCGCTCGCCTACTTCGACGCGCTGCGCGCGGAGCGGCTGCCGGCGGCCCTGATCCAGGGCCTGCGGGACAACTTCGGGGCGCACACCTACCACCGGGTCGACCGGGAGGGTGCGTTCCACACCCTGTGGGCGACCGCCGACCGCTCCGAAGTGGCCGGCTGACCAGCCCGCCATCGCCGGGTGTGCGACGGTGTCCCCCAGCGGGGGCACCGCGCTCACCGGACCGGCACCAGTGCTACACGAACGCCCCGCCGTCCCGATGAGTACCGGGGTGGCGGGGCGTTCGCCGTGAGCTCAGTGGTGACCGCTGGTCACCGGGAATGCCGGCGCCGGATGGTCACCAGAACCGACGACGCCGGGCGGCCTTCTGGGGGCGCAACACGTCGGCGCCCTTGGACAGCATCCGGCTCACTCCGCTGGGCCCCCGACGGGACTCCAGGGTGTGGCTCAGCTGGCGGGCACCGGCCGCGGCCAGCGGCACGGCGACCGCCATGACCGCCCACTGCGCGATCCGCTTCTGAATCATGTGTGCTCACCTCCGCGATTGGCTGCTGGAGTGGTGGTACCCCGCAGGTGGGATCACCAATCGTGACCGGGGCGACGGTCAGCGCGGCGGGGCCACCGGGTTGGGCAGCGCGCCACCGAAGCGGCGGTCCCGCTGGGCGTACAGCTCGCAGGCGTACCAGAGGTGGCGGCGGTCGAAGTCCGGCCAGAGGGTGTCCAGGAACACCAGCTCCGCGTACGCCGCCTGCCAGAGCATGAAGTTGGAGATCCGTTCCTCGCCGGAGGGACGCAGGAAGAGGTCGACCTCGGGGACCTCCGGGTGGTAGAGGTACTTCGCCACGGTCTTCTCGGTGACCTTGGCCGGGTCGAGCCGGCCCGCGGCCACCTCCCGGGCGATCGCGGCGGCGGCGTCGGCGATCTCGGCCTGGCCGCCGTAGTTGACGCAGAACTGGAGGGTCAGCGTCGAGTTGCCCCGGGACATCTCCTCGGCGGTCTGCAACTCGGAGATGACGCTCTTCCAGAGCCGGCCGGCCCGCCCCGACCAGACCACCCGCACCCCCAGGTCGACCAACTGGTCGCGGCGGCGACGGATGACGTCCCGGTTGAAGCCCATCAGGAACCGGACCTCGTCCGGCGAGCGCCGCCAGTTCTCGGTGGAGAAGGCGTACGCCGACAGGTAGGGCACGCCCAGCTCGATCGCCCCCTCGACGGTGTCGAAGAGGCTGTGCTCTCCCTGCTCGTGGCCCTTGGTACGGGGCAGACCGCGTTCCTTGGCCCACCGGCCGTTGCCGTCCATCACCACGGCGATGTGCTTGGGCAGCGCCTCGGCGGGCAGTGCCGGCGGTCGGGCGCCCGACGGGTGCGGAGTCGGCGGCGTCGGCTCCCGCCGGCCGGCCCTCAACGATCGGATCACTCGGTCATCTCCTTGTCCCCACCCTCCACACCGACCCGGGGCGATAGCGCCGGACCGCTCCCCTCGCCGGCCGTCGGACCACCGCCCCGGTCGACCAGCGGCAGCGAGCGTAGCGCGCGTTCCAGGTGCCACTGCAGGTGCGCCGCGACCAGGCCGCTGCACTCCCGGCGTACCCCGGTCGCGGTGGCGTCGGCGACCTGCCAGTCACCGCTGGTGAGGGCGGACATCAGGTCGATGGTGGCCGGTGCGGGGTGGGCCGCGCCGGGCGGCCGGCAGTCCGGGCAGACCGCGCCCCCGGCCGGTACGGAGAACGCCCGGTGCCGCCCCGGGGTGCCGCAGACCGCGCAGGCGGTCAGCGCCGGCGCCCAACCGGCCAGGCTCATCCCGCGCAGCAGGTACGCGTCGAGCACCAGCGTGGTGGCGTGCTCGCCCCGGGACAGCGCCTTGAGCGCGCCGAGGGTGAGCTGGAACAGCCGCAGCGACGGCTCCCGCTCGACGGGGGTGAGGCGTTCGGCGGTCTCCGCGATCGCGCTGGCCGCCGTGTACCGGGGGTAGTCCCCGAGGAAACGTTTGCCGTACAGGTCGATGCCCTCGACCTGGCTGACGCTGTGCAGCGAGCTGCCGGTGTTGCCCTTCGGGTCACCGGCGAGCTGGACGTCGACGTGGCCGAACGGCTCCAGCCGGGCGCCGAACTTGCTGGTGGTGCGGCGTACCCCCCGGGCCACCGCCCGCAACCGGCCGTGCCGGCGGGTCAGCAGGGTGATGATCCGGTCGGACTCGCCGAGCTTCTGCACGCGCAGCACCACCGCGTCGTCGCGGTAGAGCTGTCGGCGGTACCCGGCCATCCGGTCATTCTCCCTCGGGGTGGGAAATCAGGGTCGGATCGGGGTGGGCCCGCGCTTCGCCCCGGATGTGCCGCAGGTGGCGGCGGTCGTAGGTTGCTGGCATGGCTCTTCCCCGCAGCGCGGTCGCCCTGGGTGCGACCGCCGCCCTCATCCTCGCCACCGGGTGCGACACGCTCTCGTTCCGGCGGCTGGACTTCGACACCACCGAGGCGGCGAAGATCGCCCGGATCACCGTACGGCCCGGTTCCGGGGACGTGGTGGTCCGGGCGACCGGCCCGGCCACCGGCGTACGCGTCAAGCGGGTGCTCCGTTACCAGGGTGACCAGCCGGACACCACGTACGAGATCACCGGTGACGAGTTGGTGCTGGACACCGAGTGCGGTTCCCGCTGCTCGGTGTCGTACGAGGTGACCGCCCCGCCCGGGGTGCGGGTGCAGGGTGAGACCGGCTCGGGTGACGTGGAGCTGGCCAGGATCGGGTCGGTCGACTTCAACCTCGGCTCGGGCAACATCCGGATCATCGAGGCGGCCGGCCCGGTGCGGGCCGAGACCGGGTCGGGCAACATCGAGGTGCTCAACGTCACCGGCCCGGTCGACGTGCGGGCGTCCTCCGGCGACGTCACCGGCACCCGGCTCGGTGGCGACGTCTCCGCCGAGACCGGTTCCGGCAACATCACACTCACCCTGATCAGGCCGGCCTCGGCGCGGGCCCATGCCGGCAGCGGGGACGTCGAGTTGACGGTGCCGGCCGGCCGGTACCGGGTGAAGTCGAACGTCGACTCGGGGGACACCGAAATCGGGGTCACCAACGACCCGGGCGCATCGCTGGTGCTGGACCTGGAGGCTGGCAGCGGGAACGTGACGGTCGTGCAGCGCTGAGCGGGGGGCGTACCTCAGCGGGCCCTGATCTCGACGGGGTCGACCTCGGGTGTCCGGGGAGCCGGGACGCCGGGCGACGCCGTCGCCGGGCGGGGGTGCGGGCGGCCGGGGATCAGCTCGGGGCGACGGCGGGCCGCCATGTCCTCCACCCAGCCGACCAGCAGGGTCACCACCCCGACCAGGAGGAAGACCAGCACCACCCGGATCGCCAGGCCCCACGGGTCCCGGGGTGACCAGCCGACCAGGCCCACCAGCGGGGTGAGCGCCACCACGAAGGGCATGTGCCACAGATAGATGGTCAACGCACGCCGGTTCGCCACCGTCACCAGCCGACCGAAGATCCGGTTACGGTCCACCCAGGCGGCGGCCGCCGGGCCCCGGCCGATGACCACCAGGATGAACGCCGCCGACCACAGGGCGTTGCCCAGCGGGATGTCGTTGAGGTCGTAACCGCGCGGCCCGGGATGGGTGAGGACCCATGCCCCGCCGGCCCCGGCCAGCAGCACCGCCACCGGCACCAGCACCCGGTCGGCCAGCCGGCGCAGCATGCCGTCGTGGTGGGCGAAGCCGAGCAGCCAGGCCCCGAAGTAGAGGCCGAAGTCGCGCAGCACCGCAGAGGTGGTCGGCAGGATGCCCACCTCGATCGCGCCCAGCAGCAGGTAGGGGGTGGTCAGGGTGGGCAGCGGGGCCCGGCGGAAGAGCCAGAGCGCCACCGGTGAGGCGAGCACGAACCACAGGTAGTCCCGCAGGTACCAGATCGGGCTGAGCGCGAGCGCACCCCAGTAGTTGGCCGGCGGGTCGGCGATCGGGAACAGCCAGATCACCACCTGGGGGGTGAACGTCAGCCCGGTGAGCAGCATGGCCGGCACGAAGATCACCACCACCACCCAGAGCGAGGGCAGCAGGCGGCGCAGCCGACGTCCCACGGCGGGCACGCCGGACCGGTCCAGCGACGCGGCCATCAACGACCCGGCCAGGGCGAACATGATCGACATGGCCGGGAAGATCAGCGTCAGCGTGGCCAGCCCGGTGACGTGATAGACCACGACGCGGACGATGGCCAGGAGACGGAGCAGGTCCAGATATCGGTTACGCATCAGGCTGCATCTATGTCGGGGGCGATTGAACGTCCCCTACCCTGCGACCCCAGCCTGTGAAACCGCTGCTAATTCGGGCTAGAAGTGAAAATTCCCATATCAGCCCCCAAATGTCGCAGCGACGGACCCCCGGGAAACCGGGCTCAGAAACCCAGCTTGCGCAGCTGCTTCGGGTCCCGCTGCCACTCCTTCGCCACCCGGACGTGCAGGTCCAGATAGACCCGGGTGCCGAGCAACTCCTCGATCTGCTTGCGGGCGGTGGTGCCGACCTCCTTGAGCCGGCTGGCCCGGTGACCGAGCACGATCGCCTTCTGGCTGGGCCGCTCGACGTAGAGGTCGGCATAGATCTTCATGAGCTGACCCTCGGGGATCATCTCCTCCACCACCACGGCGATGGAGTGCGGCAGCTCGTCGCGGACCCCCTCCAGGGCCGCCTCCCGGATCAGCTCGGCGACCAGCACCTGCTCCGGCTCGTCGGTGAGCATGTCGTCCGGATAGAGCTGCGGTGACGGCGGCAGGTAACCGGTCATCACCTCGACCAGGGTGTCCACCTGGTGCCCGGAGACCGCGCTGACCGGCACCACGGCGGCGAAGTCGGTCAGCTCGCTGACCGCGAGCAACTGCTCGGCCAGCCGCCGCTTGTCGACCAGGTCGGTCTTGGTGACCACCGCGAGCACGGTGGCCTTCAGCTCGCTCAACTCGCCACTGATGAACCGGTCGCCCCGGCCCACCGGCTCGTCCGCCGGGATGCAGAGGCCGATCACGTCGACCTCCGTCCAGGTGGTGCGGACCAGGTCGTTGAGGCGCTCGCCGAGCAGCGTCCGGGGCCGGTGCAGGCCGGGGGTGTCGACCAGGACCAGCTGCGACTCCGGCCGGTGCAGCACCGCCCGGATCACGTGCCGGGTGGTCTGCGGCTTGTTCGAGGTGATCGCGATCTTGGTGCCGACGATGGCATTGGTCAGCGTCGACTTACCGGCGTTCGGCCGCCCGACGAAACACCCGAACCCCGCCCGGTACGGCCGCTGCTCCCCGCCGGTCACTCGATCACCGTGCCCAGGACGGTCCCGTCCGGCGCGGCCACGTGGATCGGCGCGTCGGCGGCCAGGTCCCGCACCGCGGCGTGCCCCGCCCCGTCCAGCGTCGACGCCTCGGTCACCACCGCCGCCGCCTCCAACCGGCTCGCCCCGGCCGCTGCCGCCGAGGCGACCGCCAACTGGAGCGCCGTGACGGTCAGCGAGGGCAGCGAGACGCTCGCCGCAGCGTACGTCCGGCCGTCCTGGTCGCGGACCGCCGCGCCCTCCACGGCAGCCACCCGGGCCCGGGCGCCTCGGGCCAGCACGACCAGCTTGCCGTCCTCGGCGCTCAACTCGGCCGGATCGGACGGGGTGGGCCGGGCAGCCGGCACGGCGGGTGTCTCAGGCATCGGCGGGTTGCCTCTCCTCGGCGCTGTTCTGATGGTCACGGGAATCGGGGCCGCCGGTCGACGGCGCCCGGCTGACCAGCACACTGTCTATCCGGTTGCGCCGGCCGGTGGTGCCCTCGGCGACCAGCTTCAGGCCGGCCACCTCGGCGTCGGCACCCGGGATCGGGACCCGACCCAGAGCCTGCGCCAACAGCCCACCGACCGTCTCCACCTCGTCGGTGGGCAACTCGGTGTCGAACAACTCACCCAGGTTCTCCACCGGCAACCGGGCGGTGACCCGGACCGCGCCGTCGGCCAGGTGCTCCACCGGCGGGCGCTCGACATCGTACTCGTCGGTGATCTCGCCGACGATCTCCTCCAGGATGTCCTCGATGGTGACCAGGCCGCCGGTGCCGCCGTACTCGTCGACGACGATGACCAGGTGGTTGCGGGCGGCCTGCATCTCCGACAGCAGGTCGTCGACCGGCTTGGACTCCGGCACGAAGGTGGCCGGGCGCATCAGCTCGGCTACCGGGGTCTGGTGCGCCCGCAGGTCGCCACCCCGGGTATGCCGGATGAGGTCCTTGAGATAGAGCACGCCGAGCACATCGTCGACGCTCTCACCGATCACCGGGATGCGGGAGAAGCCGGACCGCAGGAAGAGCGCCAGCGCCTGGGAGAGCGCCTTGCCCTCCTCGATCCACACCATCTCGGTACGCGGCACCATCACCTCCCGGGCGATGGTGTCGCCGAGCGCGAAGACCGAGTGGATCATCTGGCGCTCGCCGTGCTCCACCACCCCCCGCTGCTCGGCCAGGTCGACCAGCTCACGCAGCTCCACCTGGGTGGCGAACGGACCCTCCCGGAAACCGCGCCCCGGGGTGACCGCGTTGCCGATCAGGATCAGCAGCGAGGCGAGCGGGTTGAGCGCCCGGCCCAGCCAACGGACCAGCGGCGCCACCGCCCGACCCACCGCGTACGCGTGCTGCCGGCCCAGGGTGCGCGGGGCCACGCCGACCACCACGAAGCTGACCACGGTCATCGCCCCGGCGGTCACCAACGCCGCCCGCCAGCCCGCGCCGAAGCTGTCCACCGCCACCAGGGCGACCAGGGTGGTCGCGGTCAACTCCGCGAGCAGCCGGAGCAGCAGCAGAAGGTTGAGGTGGCGAACCACGTCACCGGCGACGGCCTGGAGGGTACGCGCGCCGCGCGCCCCGTCGCGGGCCAGCTCGGCGGCGCGGGCCGGGGAGACCGCGGCCAGCGCCGCCTCGGTCATCGCGATCAGACCGGCGAGCACCACCAGCCCAGCCGCGAAGAAGATCAGCTGAAGATCGGGAAGGCCGGCGGTCGGACCGGCCGCGAATATGTCCATCACCGGGACCGGGTCGACCGCCAACTGGCCAGCAACCGGGCCTGGAGGGCGAACATCTCCCGCTCCTCCTCCGGCTCGGCGTGGTCGTAGCCGAGCAGGTGCAGCACGCCGTGCACGGTGAGCAGGTGCAGCTCGTCGGCGGCGGTGTGCCCGGCGGTGGCCGCCTGCTTGGCCGCCACCTCCGGGCAGAGCACGATGTCGCCGAGCAGGGCCGGCTCACCGCTGGCCGGGGCGCTCTCCCCCGGGCCGTGGTCGACGCTGCCCTCGTCCATGGGGAAGGCGAGCACGTCGGTGGGGCCGTCGCCGCCCATCCAGCGATGGTTCAGCTCGGTCATGTAGCCGATGTCGACCAGCAGCACGGACAGCTCGGCGAGCGGGTTGACCCCCATCTCGTCGAGGGCGTGCCGGGCCACGGCGAGCACGGAGTCGGTGTCGACCTCGGCACCGGACTCGTTGGCGATCTCGATGGACAACTGTCTTCCTCTGATTGGTTAGCGGCGCCGGCCGGCCCGGCCGCCCTGGGCGGTCCGCCCCGGCACGGCGTGCACGCCCTGCTCCTGCTGGTTCTCCCGCTCGTCCCAGCGGGCGTACGCGTCGACGATCTCCCCGACCAGCCGGTGCCGGACCACGTCCGCGCTGGAGAGCTGGGCGAAGTGCACGTCCTCGACGTTCACCAGGATCTCCCGGACCACCCGCAGCCCGCTGGCCGTCCCACCGGGAAGGTCCACCTGGGTGACGTCACCGGTCACCACGATCTTGGAACCGAAGCCGAGCCGGGTGAGGAACATCTTCATCTGCTCGGGCGTGGTGTTCTGCGCCTCGTCCAGGATGATGAACGCGTCATTGAGGGTGTTGTGGGTGACCAGGAAGTCGTCGGTGACATACAGCGAGTCCTCCGCCGCGACCTGGATGCACATCGTCTCCTGAACCCCGGCCGGGATGACCGAGTCGATGAACCGCATCGGCCGCCCGCCGCCGTGCTCGTCGTACCGCTGACGCTTGCGGGCCAGTCGGAACGGCGGGACTTCGGCCGGCAGCCGGATCTCCATCACGTAGGCATCGGCCCGGTGCGGGACCGGATGCCCGTTGGCCAGATCGGGCAACCGCCCTTCGGCCTCCCGCACCCGCCAGGTTGCGACCCCACCGAGCGACTGCACCAGGTAGACGACGTCGTCTCGCAACCGCGCCGACGTCGTCGAGTACTGCACGCGGCAGGTCCGCCCCACCTGGACGACCGGCCCCCCGTCGGTGTCCAGCAGCCCCTGCAGGACGGCCAACCTGACGTCGAGGCTGTTCTGCCGGTAGACGTCGGGCACGAATTTGGTCGCCGACTTCGCACCGGCAAGGCCCAGCTCACGAAGGGCGAGCGTCACCGGATTGGCGACGATCACCCCGCCCCGGTGACCGTTGACGTGCCGGAGCACGTAGTCGTAGTCGCTCTTGCGCACCAGCTCGATGTCGGGCAGCGCTGCATCGAGCGCGTCGGCCAGCTCCGGGTCGGCGGTGCTGAAGGCCGGGGTGGCCCGCGATGAGATGGAGCCGTCGCCGAGCAGCAGACCGAGGGCGTACGGGTCGAGCGGCACCTCCTGCGACTCGAGCTGCACCGGTGCCACGACCGGAAGCTCGTACCGGCGGATGTCGCCCCGCCGCTCCTTGCCGATCATCTCGCGCGTCTCGAGGGTGCGCCGACGCCGACCGCCGCGCCGCTTGTCCTCCGGGGTGGCCACGGTCCAGAGGTGTTCACCGCAGCAGAGGGTGGAGGCGCCGTCCTGGGTGGTGACCCGGTAGACCTGCTTGGGCCCCTGCGGATAGATGCCGATCACCGGCGTAGGTGTCCCCTTCGAGCCGATAACCAGGTCACCGACCCGCAATGACCCGAACGGCCGGAAACCTTCCGGAGTGAGCACCTGTGCGTCGTACGGCTGTGCGCGACCCCGCATGTACGCCAGCGGCGCGACCTCGATGGTGCCGGCCGCCATCAGCTTCGGGATGGACTCCGGGTCGAGCATGTCGTGCAGCGCGTCGTAGAGCGGGCGCAGGTAGGGGTCGATCTTCTCGTTCAGGGTGCCCGGCAGGAAGCCCAGCCGCTCACCCGCCTCGACCGCCGGCCGGGTCAGGATGATCCGGCTGACCTGCTTGGCCTGGAGCGCCTGGACGGCCTTCGCCATCGCCAGGTAGGTCTTGCCGGTGCCGGCCGGGCCGATGCCGAACACGATCGTGTTGGCGTCGATCGAGTCGACGTAGGTCTTCTGGCCCAGCGTCTTGGGGCGGATGGTGCGCCCGCGCCGGGAGAGGATGTTGAGGGTGAGCACCTCGGCGGGCCGCTCGGTGCCGCCCTGTTCGAGCATGCCGACGGTACGCCGGACAGCATCAGTGGTCAGGGTCTCGCCTTTCTCGATCAGTTCGAGCAGCTCGTTGAAGAGGCGCTCGGCGAGAGCGTTGTCCGCAGGCGCACCGGTGATGGTGATCTCGTTGCCGCGGACGTGCACGTCACTGGTGACCGAACGTTCGACGAGTCGCAGGATCTCGTCGCCCGCGCCGAGCAGGTTGACCATGATCTTGGCATCGGGAACCGTGATCCTGGTCTGCGCCCGGGGCGGGCCGGGAGGTGGGGTGCCGGTCATAGATCGGGCCGTGGGGCCCTGCGCCACCTGCTTCCATCTCGCGCCGTGCCCTGCTGGCGCGGCGTGCGGACGATACTCCCATCGTATCCGCTCCGCACCTGCGGCACCGCGTCACTTTTCCCGGCCCGGTCGGCCCGGTCAGGCCCGGAAGTCGTACCGGTCGAAGGTCTCCTGGTGGCGGGTGAAGCGGTAGGTGGCCCAGTGCAACGCGACCACCGTCCCGTCGGTGCCCCGGGTGAGCCGCAGCAACTCCCCGACCTCCCGCCCGGCGACGGTCCGGAACACGTCCGGCGACTGCGGGGTCGGCGCGAAGACCGCCGGCGGCCGGCCCACCGGATCGTCCGCGCCCCGGGCCCGCAGCGCCCCCTCGTGCCAACTGAAGACGTACTCGAAGCCCTCGCCCCACCAGCGGCCCAGCACCGCGCGCAGCGGCCCCGGCGCGCCCGGGCCCGGACGCCACGGCGGGATGTCCGCCGGGTCGTGCTCGGCGGCGGCGGCCAGCAAGCGGTGCGGCAGCTCCAGCACCTGCGCCGCCGTGCCCGAGGAGGCGAGCACCGCGCAGCCCATCGCACCGGCCGTGCCGTCACCCCCGCGCCGGCCGTAGACCCCGGCCAGAAAGCCCGGCATGGCACCGTCGTGCCCCACGTGCACCACCCGGTCCGGGTACGGCACCAGGATCAGGCCGAGCCCGAAGCCGGCCCTCCAGACCGTCTCGTCGGTGGTCGTCACCGGCCAGCGCATCTCGTCCAGGGTGGCCGGGGCGAGCACTGCCCCGGCCGGGTCGAGGGCCCCCGGGTCGGCCAGGAACGCCGCCCACCGGGCCATGTCCGTCGCCGTGCTCCACAACTGGCCGGCCGGCCCGACCGCCCCGAAGTCGGTCGGCGGCTCCGGATGCGCCTCGTCGGAGTACGCGTCGACCAGGAACCCGGTCACCGCCTGCGGCCCCGGGTCGACCGAGGTGTCGGCCAGCCCCAGCGGGGTGAGCACCCGGTCGGCCAGCACCTCGGCCCAGGTGCCGCCCCGGAGCGTGCCGACCAGCCGGCCGAGCAGCGACATGCCCAGGTTGGAGTAGTGGTAACGGCGCCCGGGGGGCAGCACCTGCTCGACCCGGGCCAGGTCGGCGATCAACTCGTCCACCTGCGGCGCGCGCAGCGTGTCCCAGACGTCCCCGTACGGCTCCCGTTGCAGCCCGGCGGTGTGCGACAGCAACCGGCGTACGGTCAGCTCGCCGTGCGCCGGCAACCCCAGGTGCCGGCCCAGCGGATCGTCCAGGTCGAGCAGCCCGTCGTCGCGGCACTGCAACACCAGCACCGAGGTGAAGGTCTTGGTGACCGAGCCGATCCGGAACCGGCTGCGCGGGCCGAGCGCGGTGTCGTTGCCGGTGCCGCCGACCTGGCAGGTCCAGAGCGGACGGTCGGCCCGGTGCAGCGCCACCGCCAGCGCGGGCACCCGGGCCTGTGCCTGGACCTGCCGGACCATCCGCTCCAGCCGATGGCCCGAGCCGCCCCGGTCCGGATCGGACGACGGGCCTGGCTTCGGGTCGGGCTCCAGGCCGGCCTCCGGGTCGGCTTCGGACGTCATACCAGGTCCCGGGCCAACATGGGCCCCAGCGGCGCGCCGCCGAGCAGGTGGGCGTGTACGTGGAAGACCTCCTGCCCGCCGTACGGCCCGGTGTTGAACATCAGCCGGAAGCCGTCGCCGGTCAGCCCCTCGTCCTCGGCCACCACGGCAGCCGTGGCCAGCACCTCACCGGCCAGCCCCGGGTCGCCCTGGCCGAGCGTCGCCACGTCGGCGTAGTGCTCCTTGGGGATGACGAGCACGTGCACCGGCGCCTTCGGCCCGATGTCGCGGAAGGCCAGGGTGGTGGCGGTCTCCTTGACGATGGTGGCCGGAATCTCCCCGGCGACGATGCGGCAGAACAGACAGTCGGCTCCCATCCCCCCACTCTAAAGACCACCCCCACCACCCCGACCCGCCCCCACCCCGACCCGCCGACCCCGCCAGCCCCGGCCAGCCCCGCCCCGCCTCCGCCCCGCCCCGGTGATCAAGAGCTTTACGCCAACTTCAAGCCTCCAAATGACCCAAACTTCTTGATCACCAGCCACCAACGCCAAGGGCTGGGTGGTGGGCCCGGTGATCAAGAAGTTTGGGGCGGGATTGGACTCGCGGATGACGTAAACCTCTTGATCACCGGGGAGAGGCGGAGGCGGGCGGGGAGGGAAGAACGGAGCCGGAGGGAGGAGGGGAGCGGGGGTTACCAGCGGGGTAGACGGGTGGCCAGGACGGAGAGGGCGGCCACGCCGGCGGTGGAGGTGCGCAGGACCGAGGGGCCCAGCCGTACCGGGCGGGCACCCGCCTCGGTGAAGACGGTCAGCTCGGTCGGAGCGATGCCACCCTCGGGTCCGACCACGAGGACGATCTCACCGGTGGTCGGCAGCTCGACCGTGGTCAGCCGCTCGTCGGCCTCCTCGTGCAGGACGAACGCCGCGCCGGCCCCGGCGATCCGGCGGGCCACCGCGGCGGTGGACTCGTCCGGTGCTCCGGCCACCACCGGCAACCAGGCCCGGCGGGCCTGCTTGGCCGCCTCCCGGGCGGTCGCCGCCCACTTCTCCCGGGCCCGTACGCCCCGGTCGCCGCGCCACTGCACCACCGAACGGGACGCCGCCCAGGGCACGATCTCGTCCACCCCGACCTCGGTCATCGCCTGCACGGCCAGTTCACCCCGGTCGCCCTTGGCGATGCCCTGCACCACGACCAGCCGGGGGACGTCCGCGTCGACGTACCCCCGGGAGGTGACGGTGAGGTCGAGGGTGCCCCGGCCGACGGCGGTGACCACGGCGGCGGCGGTGCCACCCCGCCCGTCGGCGAGCAGCAGTTCCTCGCCGACGCGCAGCCGTTGCACGGTGGCGGCGTGGTGCCCCTCGGGGCCGTCCAGGGTGAGCTGGTCGGCGGTGGGCAGCGACTCGACCAGGAACAGCGGCGCGGACACGACGATCAGGCTAGCCGCCCGGGACCCCGCCGCCCCGGGCCGGGCCCGGGGCGTCCGAGGGGAGTCGGGCCGGGCACCCTCGACCGGGGCCGGCTGGCCGGAACCCGCCCGCCTCACCACCACGCCGAGCCGCCCGGCCGACACCACACCGGCGACGGCGACGGCGACGGCAGGAGGGAACGCGGCCGAACGGGGCCGGACCGGGCCGGCCCCGGGTCAGGCGTGGCCGTTGAAGGCGTCGCGCATCCGGGAGAAGAAGCCGCCCTGCTTGCTCAGTTCGGCGACCTCCTCGCCCCGGGTCTTGGCGAAGTCCCGCAGCATCTTCTCCTGGTCGACGTCGAGCTTGGTGGGGGTGCGCACGTCGAGGTGGACGTAGAGGTCACCCCGGCCGGTGCCGCGCAGGTGGGGTACGCCCCGGGCGCGCAACCGCAGCGTGCTCCCGGGCTGGGTGCCGGCCTTGACGTCGACGGTCTCCTCGCTGTCCAGCGTCTTGATGGTCAGCCGGGTGCCCAGCGCGGCGGCGGTCATCGGGACGGTGACCCGGCAGTGCAGGTCGTCGCCCTTGCGGGAGTAGACGTCGTGCGGGCGCTCGTGGATCTCGACGTAGAGGTCACCGGCGGTGCCACCACCCGGGCCGACCTCGCCCTGCTGGGCCAGCCGGATCCGCATGCCGTCCTCGACCCCGGCCGGGATCTTCACGGTCAGCGAGCGGCGGGTCCGCACCCGGCCGTCGCCGGCGCAGGTCGGGCAGGGGTGCGGGATGGTGGTGCCGTACCCCTGGCAGACGGTGCACGGTCGGGCCGACACCACCTGACCGAGGAAGGTCCGTTGCACCGACTGCACCTCGCCCCGGCCCCCGCACGCCTCGCAGGTCGCCAGGTGGGTGCCGGCCGCGGTGCCCGCACCGGAGCAGGTGGTGCAGAGCACGGCGGTGTCGACGGTGATCGGGGCCTCGACGCCGAAGGCCGTCTCGTGCAGGTCCAGCTCCAGCCGCAGGATCGCGTCGGCCCCCGGCCGGGTACGCGGGCGTGGACCACGCGCGCCACCGGCCGCACCGCCGAAGAAGGCGTCCATGATGTCCTGGAAGCCGACGAACGGGCCCGCCCCGGCGGGGCCACCCGGGCCACCGGCGCCCCCGCCGCCCGGGGCGAGCGGGTCGCCGCCCAGGTCGACGATCTGCCGCTTCCGATCGTCCGAGAGGACCTCGTACGCGGCGTTGATGTCCTTGAACTTCTCCTGTGCCTCCGGGTCCGGATTCACGTCCGGGTGGAACTGCCGCGCCAGCTTGCGGTAGGCGCGCTTGATCTCGTCATCGGAGGCTTCCCGGCCCACGCCGAGAATGCCGTAGTAGTCCCTGGCCACTGCGTTCCGTGTCCTCATGTTCGTCTCGCGTTGCGCCGGTCGGCGGCCGGAGCCGGCCGTCGGCCCTGACTGGTCAGTTCTGGGCCAGCAGCTCGCCCACGTAGCGTGCCACGGCCCGCACCGTGGCGATGGTGCCGGGGTAGTCCATCCGGGTCGGGCCGAGCACGCCCATCCCGCCGACGATGGTGCTGCCGGGGCCGTATCCGGTGCTGACCACCGAGGCGGCGCGGAGGTTGTCGACCTCGTTCTCGTCGCCGATCAGTACCCGGGTGGTGCTCGGCTCGGCCTCGCCGATCAGCTTGAGCAGGACGACCTCCTCTTCGAGCGCCTCCAGGATGGGTCGGAGCGAGCCCTGGAAGTCGAGCAGGCCACCCCGGGTGAGGTTGGCGGTGCCGGCCAACGCCAGCCGCTCCTCGGTGCGTTCGACGAGGGTCTCCAGCAGCACGGTGGACAGGGTGGTCATAGCGCCGCGCAGGTGCGTCGCAGACTCCTCGACCAGCGCCTGGACCAGCGGTGGAGTGTCGGACAGCCGACTGCCCACCAGCTTCTCGTTGACCAGCCGACGCAGGTCGGTGACGTCGTCGGCGGAAACCGGCGTAGGCAGTTCGACCAGCCGCTGCTCGACCCGTCCGGTATCGGCGATCATGACCAGCATCAGCCGGGTGGTGGAGATCGGCACCAGCTCCAGGTGGCGCACCGACGAACGGGCCAGTGACGGGTACTGCACCACGGCGACCTGCCGGGTGAGCTGCGCCAGCAGTCGTACGGTGCGGTGCACCACGTCGTCCAGGTCGACCGCGCCGACCAGGAAACGCTCGATGGCCCGACGCTCGGCGGGGCTGAGCGGCTTGACCCGGGAGAGCCGGTCGACGAAGAGGCGGTAGCCCCGGTCGGTGGGCACCCGGCCGGCGCTGGTGTGCGGCTGCCGGATGTAGCCCTCCTCCTCCAGCACCGCCATGTCATTGCGGACGGTCGCCGGGGAGACCCCGAGCTGGTGCCGCTCGACCAGCGCCCTGCTGCCGACGGGCTCCTGCGTGGCGACGTAGTCCTCGACGATGGCCCGCAGCACGGCCAGCTTGCGGTCGTCGAGACCCATCTCCCACCTCCTGACGCACGTCGGCCCGGACACCTGCCGCGTCCGGCAGGCGCTCTGGCACTCGACTGTAGCGAGTGCCAGTCTACGTCGGCAGCACCGCCGCCGCGATGATCAACGACGGACCGTCGGTGCGTCCGCCCCGGCGGACAGCCGGCGTGGTCGCTGACCGAACGTCGAGGCCAACCTCACCAGTGTCGCTCTGGTGCACCCTTGCCGGCAGCCCCTACCGTGACGGGCATGACTGAACCACCTCGCCCGCCCGGCGCGGGGGACGGCTACCCGCCGGACCCGAACGCTGGCCAGGGCTCGCCATACGAGCCACCCACCGCACCACTGTCCGGGGCACCGGGGGCAGGCGGATATCCCCCGCCCGGCGGGTATCCGCCGCCCACCGGCGACCAGCCGCCGTCGGGTGGCTACGGCCCGCCCGGCGGCTATCCTCCGGCCGGTGGCGGATATCCGACCGGGGGCGCGTACGGCGCCCCGGCCGGTGGTTACGCCAACAGCGAGGACAAGACCTGGACGCTGGTTGCGCACTTCGGCGGTGCCGCCGGCGCGCTGATCAGCTTCGGCCCGCTCGGCTTCGTCGCCCCGCTGATCGCCTACCTGGTGCGCGGTCAGCAGTCGCCGGCCGTCCGGGCGCAGGCGCTGGCCGCGCTGAACTTCCAGATCCTCTGGTCGATCATCGCGTTCGTGCTGCTCTTCGTGAGCTGGTGCCTGTTCTTCCTGCCCAGCATCGCGGTCGTGGTGATCCAGATCCTGTTCGGGATCATCGCCGGCATGAAGGCGAACGAGGGTCAGGCCTACCGCTACCCGATGTCCACCAGCTTCATCAAGTGAACCTCGGCCGGCCGCTCCCCCGGCCGGCCGGGCACCACTCAGGGCAGCAGGTCGCGGACCACGGCGTCGGCCAGCAGCCGGCCCCGCAGGGTGAGCACCGCCCGCCCCTGCGGGTACGCCACCGGGTCCAGCAGCCCGTCGGCGAGCGCCCGGGCGGCACCGGCCCGGCCGGCGTCGTCCAGCGCGGTCAGCGGCAGCCCGGAGGCGAGCCGCAGCCGCAGCATCACGTCCTCCATGTGCGCCTCGGCCGGGGTGAGGACCTCCCGGGCCAGGCCGGGCGAGTGCCCGGCGGCGAGCCGCTGCGCGTACGTCGTGGGGTGTTTGACGTTCCACCAGCGCACCCCGCCGACGTGGCTGTGCGCCCCCGGGCCGAGGCCCCACCAGTCGGCACCGGTCCAGTAGAGCAGGTTGTGCCGGCACCGGCCCGCCTCGGTGCGGGCCCAGTTGGAGACCTCGTACCAGGAGAAACCGGCCGCGTCGAGGGCGGCCTCCGCCGCCAGGTAACGGTCCGCCGCCACGTCGTCGGAGGGGTACGGCAGCTCGCCGCGCCGCATCCGGGCGGCCAACCGGGTGCCGTCCTCCACGATCAGGGCGTACGCGCTGACGTGGTCGACCCCGGCGGCGACCACCTGGTCCAGCGAGGCGGCGAAGTCCTCGGCGCGCTCCCCCGGGGTGCCGTAGATCAGGTCCAGGTTGACGTGGTCGAACCCGGCGTCACGGGCCTCCCGGGCGGCCTCGGCGGCCCGTCCCGGGCGGTGGGTACGGTCCAGGATCGCCAGCACCCCGGGGGCGGCGGACTGCATCCCCAGCGAGATCCGGGTGTAGCCGGCGGCCCGCAGGCTCTTCAGCGACTCCGGGGTGACCGATTCGGGGTTGGCCTCGGTGGTCACCTCGGCGTCGGCGGCCAGCCCCCAGGTGCGGTCGATGCCGTCCAGCAGGCGGGCCAGGTCGTCGGCGGGCAGCAGGGTGGGGGTGCCGCCGCCGACGAAGACCGTGTCGACCCTCGGCGGCGGGGCGTCGCCGAGCACCCGGGCGGCGAGCGCCAACTCGGCGAGCACCGTGTCGGCGTACGACCCGCGGTCGGCCCCCCCGCCCAGCTCGGCGGCGGTGTAGGTGTTGAAGTCGCAGTAGCCGCAGCGGCTGGCGCAGAACGGCACGTGCAGGTAGACGCCGAAACCGCGCGCGCCGACCTCCCGCAGGGCGGTGGTGGGCAGCGCACCGTCGACGGGAACGGTCTCACCATCTGGAAGGACGCCGGGCATGGCCACTAGTGTGCCCGGCATGACCTCTCCCGACCGACTCGTGCGGGTCGCCACGGCCCGTGGGGTGACGACGCTCACCCTGGACAGCCCGCACAACCGCAACGCGCTCTCCACCGCGCTGATGACCGAGCTGCTGGCCGGGATCGTCGCGGCGGTGGCCGACGACGCGGTCCGGGTGGTCGTGCTGGACCACACCGGCCCGGTCTTCTGCTCCGGGGCGGACCTGAAGGAGACGGCGGCGGCGTACGCCAGCGGGTCGGTGCCGGCCGGGATGCTCGGTGACGTGCTGGTGGCGGTCCGGGAGTGCCCGAAGCCGGTGCTGGCGAAGGTGGCCGGGCCGGCCCGGGCCGGCGGCCTCGGCCTGATCGCGGCGGCCGATCTGGCGGTCTGTGCGCAGGAGGCGACGTTCGCCTTCACCGAGGTGCGGATCGGGGTGATCCCGGCGGTGATCTCGGCGACCGTGCTGCCCCGGCTACACCCCCGGGCCGCCGCCGAGCTGTATCTGACCGGCGACACCTTCGACGGTCGGCGGGCCGCCGAGGTGGGGCTGGTGACCGCCGCCGTGCCGGCCGGTGAGCTGGACGCGGCGGTGGCGCGGTACTGCGCCTCACTGGTCCGGGGAGCGCCGGGGGCGTTGGCCGGGACGAAGGAGTTGCTGCGCCGGCCGGCGGCCACCGACCTGCGTGCGGAGATCGCCGACCTGTCCGCCCGGTCCACCGGCTACTTCCTGTCCGCCGAGGGCCGCGAGGGTGTCGCGGCGTTCCGCGAGAACCGGTTAGCTCGATGGGTGGTGGCGGTGGACGGTGGGGACGGTGAGGGTGCGGGGTGAGAGCGAGGGGCACGGGCGGGGGTGCGGGGTGAGAGCGAGGGCACGGGCGGGGTGCGGGGTGAGAGCGAGGGCACGGGCGGGGCGGGGTGAGAGCGAGGGGCACGGGCGGGGGCGGGGTTTTCTGGACGGTGCTGCGGGAACGTGAACCGGTCGACCGACCCGGTGCCGCCGGTCGACGACGTACGCTTGGCGAACGCTGAAACGGGAGGTGCGGGTGCGAACACGGACATTCGTGGCAGCCGGTGTCGTGGTGGCGTTGTTCGCCATCGTCGGGGGCTGGGGAGTCCGTCAGCTCGACGGGGAGCTTCGGCTCCCGACCGCCGGCCGCAACTGCACCGTGCAGGCCGACGGCACCGTGAAGCTGGACGCCGACCAGATGGCCAACGCGGCCACCATCGCCGCGATCGGCATGCAGCGGCAGATGCCGGAGCAGGCCGTGGTGGTCGCCCTGGCCACCGCCTACCAGGAGTCGGGGCTGCGTAACCTCGCCCACGGCGACCGGGACTCGCTCGGCCTGTTCCAGCAGCGCCCCAGCCAGGGTTGGGGCACCCCGGAGCAGATCCGCGACCAGCGGTACGCGGCGAACCGGTTCTACAAGGCGTTGAAGAAGGTACGCGGCTGGGAGCGGATGGAGGTCACCGACGCCGCCCAGGCGGTGCAGCGGTCGGCGTACCCGACGGCGTACCAGAAGTGGGCGGACGAGTCCCAGGTGCTGGCGCGGGCCCTGCTCGGTGAGGCGACCGGCGCGGTGGCCTGCACGGTCGGGCGTACCCCGGTGATGCGCGGGCAGGCGGCGGTGGCCGAGCTGACCCGCGGCCTGACCCTGGACTGGGGGTTGCCCGACGCCGGTGCGGTGGCCGAGCTGACCGACGTGACGGTGCCCGCCACGGACGCCCGCGACGGCTGGCGGTACGCGCACTGGCTGGTCTCGCACGCCCCCGACCACGGGGTGAAGCGGGTCCGCTTCGGTGGCCTGGAGTGGAGCGCCGACAACGGTCGGTGGGCGAAGGTCTCCGACGGCCGGCCGACCGAGGCCCGGGTGCTGGCCGAGGTCTTCGCCGACAACGCCTGACGGGGTTGCCGGATCGGCGGGCCGGTGCGGTCAGCCGGCGACGTTCAGCCGGCGACGCACCTTCTCCATGGTCGAGGCGGGCAACTCGGGGACGTCGAGCAGTCGGGGCAGCAGCTCCGGCTCCAGGCTCGTGGCCCGGAACACCTCACCGATGGTGACCCCGTGCGCCGGCCGGTCCACCACCTCGACCGGGTCGCCCGCGCCGACCTCACCGTCGCGCAGCACCCGCAGGTACGCCCCGGGCGTGGCCCGGACGGTGAACCGCTTGATCAGGTCGGGCACCCCCCAGAAGCCGGCGAAGGTCAGGCACGGGGTGCGCGGCTTGGTGACCTGGAGCAGCGCCGACCCGACGGACCAGCGTTCGCCGATCACCGCGCCGGTGACGTCCACCGCCCAGGTGGTCAGGTTCTCACCGAACCCGCCGGGGCGGATGTCGCGGCCCAACTCGGCCGACCACCAGCCGGCGTCCTCCTGCGCGTAGGCGTAGACCGCCTGGTCGGGGCCGCCGTGGTGGGCCCGCTCACCGATGAAGTCACCGGTCACCCCGTCGGCGCGCAGCAGCACCGGGCCGTCGACCGGCCGCTTGTCGATGCCGCTGCGCCCGCTGGCGTCGCCCGCCCACTGCGCCTCGGTCACCACGCCCAGGTTCATCGCCGCCACCCTGCCTGTCATGGCCCCAGCCTACGACCGCGTGCGGGCGGCTGCCGTCCCCCGTCGTCGCTCAGCCCTTGACCGCACCGGCGACCAGGCCGGAGACCATCCGCCGCTGCACCAACAGGAAGAAGACGATCACCGGCAGGGTGAACAGCGTGGAGGCGGCCATGACCGAACCCCAGGCGGTGTCGTCCCGGCCGAAGAAGAAGGTCATCGCCACCGGCAGGGTGTACCGGCTCTGGTCGTTGACGAAGGTCAGCGCGAAGATCAGCTCGTTCCAGGCGGTGATGAAGGAGAAGATGCTGGTCGCCACCAGGCCCGGTGCGACCAGCGGGAAGAGGACCTTCCGGAAGGTCTGCGACCGGCTCGCCCCGTCGATCGCGGCGGCCTCCTCCAACTCCTTCGGCACCGCCGCGACGAAACCGCGCAGCATCCACACCGCGAACGGCAGCGAGAAGCCCAGGTAGGTCAGGATCAGGCTGGGCAGGGTGTTGTAGAGGCCGAGCCGCTGGATCATCAGGAACAACGGGATGACCAGCGCCTCCAGCGGGATCATCTGGACCACCAGCAGCATGATCAGGAAGGTGGTCCGCAGTCGGAACCGGAACCGGGCCACCGCCGTCGCGGCCAGCAGCGCCACCAGGCCGCTGAGCACGACCGTGCTCACCGCCACCAGCACGCTGTTGAGGAAGAAGTCGCCGAAGGTGACGCCCGGGATCAGGTTGCCGGTGAGGATCTCCCGGTAGTGCTCCAGGGTGGGGTGCGCCGGCACCGGCCGGGGGGTGGCCGAGAAGATCTCCCGGTTGGGCTTCAGCGAGGTGGCGACCATCCAGTAGACCGGGAACGCGGCGAAGAGCGCCACCAGCAGGCCCGCGCCGTTGAGGGCGACCTTCTTCACGACTCGTCCTCCTGTCTGAGCACCATCCGGACGTACAGGCCGGTCACCAGCAGCAGGATCAGCGTGAGGATGACCGCGACGGCCGAACCCACCCCGTACTTGGGCGGCGGCGAGAACGCCTCGGCGTACGAGTAGATGGCCAGCATGTACGTGGGTCGGTCCTGGGTGCCGCCGGCCAGCACGAACTGCTGGGTGAAGACCTTGAAGTCCCAGATGGTGGAGAGCACCACCAGGATGCCGAAGACCGGCCGCAGCACCGGGAAGGTGATCTTCCAGAACACCTGCCACGGGCCGGCCCCGTCGACCCGGGCCGCCTCGGGCAACTCGCTCGGCACGCTCTTGAGCCCGGCGAGCACGCTCACCGCGATGAACGGGAACGAGTGCCAGACCACCACCAGGGTCAGGATCGCGAAGAACAGCAGCGGCGAGTTGAACCAGCCGTAACCGGACCAGTCGGTACGCCCGAAGACCGCCTGGGACAGCCCGTCCGGCAGGGCGTTGAACGCCCAGGTGACCAGGCCGGAGGTGTCGTCGAAGATCCACTTCCAGACGATCGTGCCGGTCAGCGCCGGGGTCGCCCAGGCCAGCATCACGCAACTGGCCACGAAGGTGGCCATCCGGCGGCCGAGCCGGTGCAGCAGCAGCCCGACCAGGGTGCCCAGCACCATCGTCAGCAGCACGTTCGCCGCCGCGAAGAGCACCGTGTTGCGCAGCACCGTCCGGAAGAACGGGTCGCCGAGGATCTGGGTGTAGTTGGCCCATCCGACGAACGGCCAGCCACGGTCGCCGCGCAACTGCCGGACGTTGTCCAGTTTGAAGAACGACATCGCCACCACCTGGCCCAACGGCCAGAGCAGCAGCACCCCGATGACCACCAGGCAGGGCAGCAGGAGCAGGTACGGCAGGCGGTCCACCCGGGACCGCCGCCGTACGGGGGTCTCCCGCGCGGCGGCCGTCCCGGTGTCCTCGGTCAGCGTGCTCACTTGGCGTTGAGGATGCTTTCCATCTCGGCGGCCGCGGCGGCGGTGGCCTGCTCGACGGTCTTCTGCCCCTTCATCACCGAGCTGTTCATCGCCTGGGTCACCGTCCTGGTCCGGCTGACCTCGACCCACTTCGGCGTGAGGGGGGTGATCCTGGTCTTCTGCATGGTGGTGGCGAACGCCGCCATCAGCTTGTCGTTGGCGTACTCCCCGCCGCTGACCAGGTCGGAATAGACCGGGAAGAAGCCGAGGCTGCCGGCGAAGGCCCGCGCGTTCTTCTTGTTGAGCAGCACGGTCAGGTAGTCCCAGGCCAGGTCCTGTTTCTTGCTGTCGCGCCAGAGGGCGAGGTCCGAGCCACCGGCGAACGCGGGGGCCGGCCGGCCGTCCGGGCCGGGGATCGGGAACGTGCCCCAGACCTTCTCGATCTCGGGGTTGTCCTTCTTGATCGCGCCGGCCTGCCAGCTTCCGGCGAAGGCCATCGCCGCCTTGCCGGTGGCGAACTGGGTACGGGCGTCGATCTCGTTCCACCCGGCGGCGGCGGGCGGGGCGACCTTGTGCACGGTCACCAGGTCGGTCCAGAACTTCACCGCCTGCTGCGCCGCCGGGCTGGTGTAACCGGACTTCCAGCTGCCGCCCTGGTCGGTGGCGATCTCGCCGCCGGCACCCCAGAGGAAGGAGTAGAACGGCAGCTCGGAGTTGCCGGGCAGGGCGATGCCGTAGGTGCCGGGCTTCTTGGCCTGCACCGCCTTGGCGACCGAGACCAGCTCGTCCCAGTTCTTCGGCGGCTGCACGCCGGCCTCGGCGAACCAGTCGGTGCGGTAGTAGATGGCGCGCACGCCGGCATACCAGGGGACGCCGTACTGCTTGCCGTCGAGCTGGGCGTTGCGCACCAGGTCGGGCAGGACGTCCTTGCCGTCGGCCCAGCTGCCGAACCTGCCGGAGACATCGGCGAGCGCCTCCTGCGCCGCCCAGCCCTGGGTCTCGGTGTTGCCGAGTTCGGTGACGTCCGGGCCCTCGCCACCGGCGAGCGCCGCCTGGAACTTCTTCGGCGCCTCCAGCCAGGGGAGGTACTGGACCACCACGTCCGTGTCGGGGTGCTGCTGCCGGAACTCGGTCTCGACGCCGTCGAGGAACGTCGTCTGGGCTGCGCTCCCCTCGCCCATCATCCAGACCGTCAGCTTGCTGTCGTCGGCGGCTTCGTCATCGCCGGAACCGCCGCAACCGGCGAGCACCATCGCGGCCGAGGCCACAACGGCGGTGACCGGAGCCAGCCGTTTCCACCTGTTCACGCCACTTCTCCCTCGCGCCGTCCGGCACTAACCTTCTCAGCCGCACCCTAGTAGGAAAATTTCCTTTACGACAGGGGGTGGCGCCCGCCCCGGCTGCGGACCGTTGCCGACGTCGGCGACGCCCACCGGGGGGCGTCCGGCGAGGCGACCGTATCGCAGCCGGGGTCGCTCAGGCAGGCCCCGCGAGGGCCGGTCGGCTCGACCGTCGACACCCGGACGAGCGGATGCCCGCCCCCCGAACCGGGGGGCGGGCATCCGCTGAGTGGTACGTGCCGGCCGGTCACCGACCGGCGGGCGGGGTCACCGGTGGCTGACGCCCCGACGCCGACCCACACCGGCCACCAGGGCCACGGCGATGGCGGCGAGGACGACCTGCACCAGCAGCTCGGCCCAGTCGATCCCGGCGGTGGCGGTCGCGATACCCAACGCCCGCGCCAGCACGGTGCCCAGCAGCGCGGCACCGACACCGATCAGCAGGTGCAGCCAGATCGGCATGTTCTGGCGGCCCGGCACGACCAGGCGGCCCAGCGCGCCGACGATGAGGCCGACGACGAGCGCGGTGATGATGCCCCAGACGGTGAACTCCACGACCGTCCTCCTTCTGTTGATATGTCATCAGGTGAGTTGTTGTTGCTGTGGTGATCGATAGGTTCCCGGAGCGGAGAATTTCCAAACCGGCTCCGGTAACGATCCGGTCTAGATCGCCCGCCACCGCGATCGATCCGCTTCCCACGGGAGCGGCAGCTCAGGGCGGACGCGAGCGGGCGCCCGACCCCGAAGGGTGCGGGCGCCCGCTGAGCGGTACGGCTGACTACCGGTGGGTGACGCCGCGGCGGCGACCCACACCGGCCACCAGGGCCACGGCGATGGCGGCGAGGACGACCTGCACCAGCAGCTCGGTCCAGTCGATGCCGGCGGTCTCCGTGGCGATGCCCATCGCCCGGGCCAGCACGGTGCCCAGCAGCGCGGCGCCCACGCCGATCAGCATGTGCATCCAGATCGGCATGTTCTGGCGGCCCGGCACGACCAGGCGGCCCAGCGCGCCGATGATGAGACCAACAACGAGCGCAGTGATGATGCCCCAGACGGTGAACTCCATGGTCGCCCTCCTCCTCAAAGTTGAGTCACACGGTATGTGTGGTTCCTGTCGTGACAGTTAGATTCCCGACCGGCCGGAAACCCAAACCGACTCACCACCAGGCGAGTCGCCGCACGTCGATACGACGACGGTGCGTCGTTTTGCCAGCGGTCGATATCTGGGCAGGTCAACAGGCATCCGGTGGGGCGTCGCGCGCGTCCCGGAGGGCGAGGGATTTTTTCCGTACGACAGGTGGGGCGCCCAGCCGACGGTGGCCGGCACCCGGCGGGAAACACCGGGTACCGGCCACCGTGGACCGCAGGGCGGGGGCTTCCGGGCTCGGCCGGTGCGCCCGGTCCCGCTATTTCTTGCCGGCCGACTTGACGTCGCCGGAGTCCGAGGAGAGTGCCGCGATGAAGGCCTCCTGGGGCACCTCCACCCGGCCCACCATCTTCATCCGCTTCTTGCCCTCCTTCTGCTTCTCCAGCAGCTTGCGCTTACGGCTGATGTCACCGCCGTAGCACTTGGCGAGCACGTCCTTGCGGATGGCGCGGATGGTCTCCCGGGCGATCACCCGGCTGCCGATGGCCGCCTGGATCGGCACCTCGAACTGCTGGCGCGGGATCAGGTTGCGCAGCTTGGCCGCGATCGACGTGCCGTAGTGGTACGCCTTGTCCTTGTGCACGATCGCGCTGAACGCGTCCACCGGCTCACCGTGCAGCAGGATGTCCACCTTGACCAGGTCGGACGCCTGCTCGTCGGAGGGTTCGTAGTCCAGCGAGGCGTAACCCTTGGTGCGGCTCTTCAACTGGTCGAAGAAGTCATAGATGATCTCGGCGAGCGGAAGGGTGTAGCGCAGCTCCACCCGGTCGGCGGAGAGGTACTCCATGCCGAGCAGGCTGCCGCGCCGCCCCTGGCACAGCTCCATCACCGCACCGACGTAGTCGTTCGGGGTGAGCACGCTGGCCCGCACGACCGGCTCGTACACCTCGGCGATCCGGCCGGTCGGGTACTCGCTCGGGTTGGTCACCACGATCTCCTCACCGTCGTCGGTGATGGCCCGGTAGACCACGTTCGGCGCGGTGGAGATCAGGTCGAGGTTGTACTCCCGTTCCAGCCGCTCCCGGATGATCTCCAGGTGCAGCAGGCCGAGGAAGCCGCAGCGGAAGCCGAAGCCGAGCGCCCCGGACGTCTCCGGCTCGTAGTCGAGCGCGGCGTCGTTGAGCTTGAGCTTGTCCAGCGCCTCGCGCAGGTTGGGGTAGTCCGAGCCGTCGATCGGATAGAGGCCGGAGTAGACCATCGGCTTCGGGTCCTTGTAGCCGCCGAGCGCCTCGGTGGCCGGCCGGGAGTTGATCGTGACGGTGTCACCGACCCGGGACTGCCGGACGTCCTTCACACCGGTGATCAGGTAGCCCACCTCGCCGACGCCGAGCGCGTCGGCCTTGACCATCTCGGGCGAGATGACGCCGATCTCCAGCAACTCGTGCACGGCGGCGGTGGACATCATCTTGATCCGGTCCCGGGCGCTGATCCGGCCGTCGATCACCCGGACGTAGGTGACCACGCCCCGGTAGACGTCGTAGACCGAGTCGAAGATCATCGCGCGGGCCGGCGCGTCGGCGTCGCCGACCGGCGGGACGAACTGCCGGACGATCTCGTCGAGCAGGTAGGGCACCCCGTCCCCGGTCTTGCCGGAGACCCGGATGCAGTCGGCCGGGTCGCCGCCGATCAGGTGGGCCAGCTCCTCGGCGTACTTCTCCGGCTGGGCGGCCGGCAGGTCGATCTTGTTGAGCACCGGAATGATCTTGAGATCGTTCTCCAGGGCCAGGTAGAGGTTGGCCAGGGTCTGCGCCTCGATGCCCTGGGCGGCGTCGACCAGCAGCAGCGCCCCCTCGCAGGCGGCCAGCGACCGGGACACCTCATAGGTGAAGTCCACGTGGCCCGGGGTGTCGATCATGTTGAGGACTGCCTGCTCACCGGTCCGCTCGCCCTCCCGGATGGTCCACGGCATCCGGACGGCCTGGCTCTTGATGGTGATGCCGCGCTCGCGCTCGATGTCCATCCGGTCGAGGTACTGCGCGCGCATCTGCCGGGGGTCGACCACGCCGGTGAGCTGCAACATCCGGTCGGCCAGGGTCGACTTCCCGTGGTCGATGTGGGCGATGATGCAGAAGTTCCGGATGCGCGCCGGGTCGGTGGCACCAGGAGCGTTCGCGCCGGGATCGAGCGTCGGTGGCACAGCGGTCCGTTCTGATCGGCTGACGTGAGCGGGCCGGCGCACCGCCGGCCCCCTCTATGCTCCCACGTCGCTCCGAACCCGGTCCGATCACTCCTCGGGTGGCTCCACGAAGAGGGCGGCGAGCTTCGGCAGCCGGCGGCGGGCCTCCTCCTCGTCGTCGAAGTCCCAGAAGTCGTTCAGGTCCGGCACCGGCACCTTGTCACGCTCCGCCGGCAGGTCGGCGGCGGTCGCCTTCCGGTAGGCGTCCCACGGCACCGCCAGCATGTCCGCACACTCGAACTCCTCGCCGCTGAGCGCGGCCGACCGGACCCGCGGCACCTCGGCCAGCGAATCCGGGGCGGCCACCGCGGCGGCGAAGACCGCCCGCCCCTGGGTCATCAGCCAGCCCCGGAAATACTCGAACCCATCGTCGGACGCACCCCCGTTGATCAGGTACGCCGCACCCCACAGGTCGACCCGGTAGGAGGCGGCGAGCACCCGCTGCTGGTGGTGCGCGTACCCGACGATGTCCTCCGGGGTGCGCTCGGCGAGCAGCGCGACCGCCCGGGCGGCGACCGCGTCGGCCTCGCCCCCGGCCCCGGCCCGGGCCTGGTCGATCAACTGCCAGAACTCGTCGGTCCTCATGGCCTGGAGTCTCCCAGAGTCGACCGGGCACGATGGTGGGGTGTCCACGACGCTGCCGCCGTACCACCGCACCGCCGTGCGGCCCGACTGGCGCGACCTGCCCGCCGGCCTGCGGGACGCGGTGACCGCCCGGCTCGGCGCGCCGGTGGTCGCGGCCCGGACCGCGACCGCGGGCTTCACCGGCGGCTTCGCCGCCGTGCTGGAGACGGCGGCCGGCGGCCGGGTCTTCGTCAAGGCCGCCGACCTGACCCGGCAACGCCACCTGGCCGACTGGTACGCCCGGGAACTGGCCGTCCTCGCCCGGCTGCCGGAAGGCCTGCCGGTCCCCCGCCCGCACTGGGCGCTCGACGCCGCCGGCTGGTACGCGGTCGGCCTCGACGCCCTGGACGGGCGCACGCCCCGACTGCCCTGGAACCCGGCCGAGCTGACCGCCGTGCTCGCCGGATACGCCGAGGTGGCCGCCGCGCTGGCCGACCCGCCGACCGCACTGACCACCCTCGGCCTGCCCCGGCTGGCCGACCTGGCCCGCGCCGACATCCTCTGGTGGGGCGAGGTGGCCGCCGGCCGGGAGCCGACGCCCCCGCTGCCCCCGGCGGCCCACGACCGGCTGCCCGAACTCGTCGCGCTGGAGTCCCGACTGCCCGGGTACGCGGCCGCCTCGGTCGGCCTGGCCCATGGTGACCTGCGGGTGGACAACGTGCTGCTGGACCCCGCCGGGCGGGCCTGGTTCTGCGACTGGAACTGGCTCTGCCACGGCCCCGCCTGGTTCGACCTGGCCGGCCTCCTGATCACCGGGTACGCCGGCGGGGTGGACCTGGACGCGATCTTCGCCGGTCATCCGGCGGCGGCCGACGCCCCACCCGACGCCCTGGACGTGACGCTGGCCGCCCTCTCCGGCTACTACCTCACCGCCGCCGGCCCACCACCGGCCGCCGCTCCCCCACCCGCTGGCTCCCCGGCGGGTGGGGGAGCCTCCCCGGCCGCCGGCTCCTCAGCGGTTGCCGGCGTCCCGCCGACCGCTGACCTCTCCACGACGGCCGAGGGGGGCGCCGGTCCGGATGCCGCAGGAACGTCTCCGCTGCTGGGGGCGCACCGGCGGTTCAGCGGGGAGCAGGCCCTGCGCTGGCTCGCCGCCCGGCAGGGCTGGCACTGAACCCGCCGCCGGCAGCCGTCGGGGGCTGGTCGGTCCGGGTGGGGGTGGGGCGTTTTGGCTCGTCCGGCCGGACCTGGTAGCCTGGCCTTTCGCGTGGCGATGACGCATGCTCGTCGCGCGCGGTAATGCAGACCAAACCGAGCTATCAAGACGAGGCTGTCGCGTGGCGAACATCAAGTCCCAGATCAAGCGCAACCGGCAGAACGAGAAGCGCCGGCTGCGTAACAAGTCGGTCAAGTCGTCGCTGAAGACCGCCATCCGGAAGTTCCACGAGGCTGCGGAGGCCGGTGACGCCGAGAAGGCCACCGTCCTGATGCGTGACGCCGCCCGCAAGCTCGACAAGGCCGCCAGCAAGGGCGTCATCCACGCCAACCAGGCGGCCAACCGGAAGTCGGCCATCTCGAAGCGCGTCGGCTCGCTCTCGGCCTGACCGAGCGACCCCAGACCTGACCGTAGGCCCCGGAGCAGTGCTCCGGGGCCTACGGCTTCGCACTGTTGCCGGGTGCCGGCCCTAGCCCTCCGCGCTGTTTCCGGGTGGCGGCCTGGCGTCCGCTCCGACGTCGGCCCGTCGTCGGCTCAGGTGTCGGCCCGTCGTCCGCTCCGCGCGGCGGGCTGATCACGGCCTGGCCGGCCGCCGGTGGCTGACCAGGGCCTGCTAGGCCACCGGTGGCTGATCACGACCTGGCCGGCCTACCTGCGCGTGGCGACGGCGCGTCGGCCTGCTCCCACCGGGCGGGCGCGGTGGTGACCATCGCGCCGGGCAGGGTGTGCGGCACCCGGGCTCGTCCGACCACCGGCTCGACCTGCCGTCGAAACCGGTCCCGTTCCTGCTCCGGCACCAGCGCCGCCGAGTGGACCACCCGCTCGGCGACCTCGTCGTTGAGTTTCACCATGACCGCCACCGCCATCGGCAGCACCGGCACCGCCCACCAGTTCACCAACTCGGCCAGAGCGAGAAGCACCGCAAGCGCCACCGCCCCCTCGAAGAAGAGGAAGCAGAGCACCCCGCCGGGGTTGACGAAGCGCAGGCCGAGCAGCCGGGCGTAGAGCGGTCGGTAGCGTTGATCATCCACCGGCACGGCGGACCATCCGGTCCGGCTGTGCCCCGCCACCGGGCGGGTGGGAGCAGGCAGGCCATGACCGCCATCCACCGGGCGAAGGTGACCCGTCACCGGGCGGATCGGGCCGGTCACCGGGCACTGCCTCGTCGGGCGGCGGCGACCGAGAAGACCGCCTTTTCCAGGGCGTACCCCCGGTCGTCGGCACCGCCCTTGACCGCCGCGTTGCACTCGGCCGCCGCCCGCATCGCCTCGACCAGCCCTTCCGGCGTCCAGCCCCGGGCCCGCTGCTGGGCATTCTTGATCTTCCAGGCAGGCATGCCGAGGGTGCTCGCCAGCTGGTACGGATCACCTCGGCCGGCGGCGGCTACCCGGGCCACCGTGCGGACTCCGTCGGCGAGGGCATCGGCGATCGGCACCGGGTCGACCCCGACGTGCAACGCCCAGCGCAGCGCCTCCAGGGCGGCAGGGACATCGCCCACCATGGTGGCGTCGGCGACGGTGAAGCCGCTCACCTCGACCCGGCCGCGGTAGTAGCGGGAGACCGTCTCCGCGCCGATCCGCCCATCCGTGTCGGCGATCAGCTGGGAACAGGCGGCGGCCAGTTCCCGCAGGTCGGTGCCGACGGCGGCGATCAACGCATCGGCCGCGTCGTCGGTGCACTTGCCGCCACCCCGGCGGATCTCGTCGCGGACGAAGGCCACCCGCTCGCGGTGCCCCTTGAGCTTCGCTGCCGGGACGACCGTCGCACCGGCGGCGCGCAGGCCGTCGGCGAAGGCCTTGCCCTTGCCCCCGCCCAGGTGCAGCGCCACCAGCTGGACGTCCGGGTCGGGATTCTTCGCGTAGTCGAGCAGTGCGGCAACCAGGTCTTTCCGGGCGTCCTGGGCGGACCGGAGCACCAGCACCCGCCGCCCCCCGAACAACGACGGGCTGAGCATCTCGGCGATCTCGCCGACCGCCAACGCCCCGGCCTGGTACTCCCGGACGTCCACCTCCGGGTCGACGCTACGGGCTTTCGCCACGGCGTCGGTCACCGCGCGCGTGGCGAGCAGCTCCTCGTCGCCGAGGACGAGCAGAATAGGAGCAATGTCGACGCCGGTCACGTCGCTCATCTTGGCACGGCCCGGCGGAGGATCGTGCCTGCTCATCAACGGCTGCGACGGCCCACCCCGCACTCAGTGCAAATATAGACATTTACCTCGATTGTCGGGTAATAGCAAAGATACCCCCTCGACTTCGGATTGCCTTTCACCTTCCGCCGGCGGGTGCGGGCTGCTCGGCCTCCCACCCCATCGGCCGGGGAGGACTCGGGAGCACAGTTCTGAGCTGTCCCGGTCAGCGGCGGCCCGGGGACAGCCCTCGACCGACCACTGCGAGCCGGCCGGACCGCACTACCACCGCCACGTCCCCGTCGGTGTCGGTACGCAGCACCCGCGCACCGGAGCGGACCAGCCGATCCAGGATCACCGGGCTCGGGTGGCCGTAGTCGTTGTCGACTCCCACCGGCACCAACGCCACCATCGGCCGGACCGCGTCGAGGAAGGCCGGGTCCTGGTACGCGCTGCCGTGGTGGGCCACCTTGAGCACCTCGGCCCGCAATTCCTGCGGCGGCGTCCGGTCCAGCAGTGCCCGCTGCTCCTCCGTCTCCGCGTCCCCGGGCAGCACGATACGAACGCCGGCCACGGTGGCCCGCAACACCAGTGAGTTGTTGTTCGGGTCGGACCGGGTGCCCCGCATCGGGTAGGGCGGCCCGAGCGCGACCACCTCCACCCCACCCGACCGGTACGACCAACCCGCCGCCGGCACCACCTGCCGCGCAGCACCTACGGCGGCCGTCACCAGGTCCCGTCCCGCCGCCGGCTCGGCCAGTGCCGGAGCGAGCACCATGGCCACCCGTCGACCCCGGGACACCCCGGCCACGCCACCGACATGGTCGGCGTGGAAGTGGCTGACCACCAGCAACGACACCTCACGCACCCCGAGCCGGCGCAGGCAGGCGTCCACCGCCGACGGCTCCGGACCGGCGTCCACCACCACCGCCCGCCCGGGCGTCACCGGCAGCACGATGGCGTCCCCCTGTCCGACGGCGCACGCCGCCACCACCCAACCGTCCGGCGGCCACCCGCTGGCGACCAGCCGGACCGGGAGGGTGCCCAGCACCACCGCCACCGCGCCGACGGCCACCAGCCGGCGGATCAGCGGTCGGCGGACGGCCAGCAGCAACCCCAGGGTCAGCCCGGCGAGCAGCAACGCGCCCGGCAGCCCACCCGGCCAGGGCAGGGTCCCGGCCGGCAGGCGGGCCCCGACCCGGGCCACGGTGACCAGCCACCAGGCCGGCCAGCTCGCCAACCAGGCGCTGAACTCCGCGCCGGCCGGCCACACCGGGGAGACGACCGCCGCCGCCACCCCCAACACCGTGGCCGGGGCGATCGCCGGCACCACCAGCAGGTTGGCCGGCACCGCCACCAGGCTCACCGTGCCGGAGATGCCCGCCACCACCGGCCCGCAGGCGAGTTGGGCCGCCGCCGGGACGGCGAGCGCCTCCGCGAACCCCGCCGGCACGCCCCGGCGTCGCAGCCCGTCCCGCCAGCCCGGGGCGAGCAGCAGCAACCCACCGGTGGCCAGGACGGACAGCGCGAAACCGGCGTCACCGGCCAACTCCGGGTCGACCAGCACCAGCACGGCCACCGCCGCGGCCAACGCCGGCAGGGTGGCCCGGGGACGTCCGACGGCCAACGCGGCCAGCCCGATCGCCCCCATGGTGGCCGCCCGGACCACACTGGGCGAGGGACGGACCAGGACGACGAAGCCGATCAGGGCGAGGCCACAGAGGATCGCCGCCAGCCGGGGACCGGCCCGGCCCCAGCGGGCCAGCAGCAGCACCGCGCCGACCACGATCGCCACGTTCGACCCGGACACCGCGTTGAGATGGGTCATCCCGGTGGCCCGGAAGTCCTCCTCCACGGTGGCCGGCAACCGGCTGGTGTCGCCGACGACCAGGCCGGGCAACAGACCACCCTGATCGGGTGGGAGCGGTGTGCAGGCCCGCTGCAGACCGGCCCGCAGGGTGCCGGCGGCACGCTGGAGCCACGGCGGTGGCCCGTGCCGGACGGGAGGACCCGGCACGGTCAGCACGGCAGCGGTGAGATCGCCGCCCCGGGGTGCGGCCAACCGCCCCTGGGCGGTCAGCCGCTGTCCGGGCAGCAGACCCCGCCAGGCCGGGTCGGTGGCGAGCACGAGCACCCGCACGGGGGCCCGCAGGCGATGGCCCTGGGGGTCGGTGAGGACGGTCGACTGCGCGGTGACGAGCAGGGTCGCCGGACGGCCCGGCGCGCCCCGGACCGGGCGGGGATCGTCGCGGAGCACCAGCTCGGCGGTGACCCGGGCCCGGCCGTCGACCAGGGCACGCACCGGAGCGGCGTCCCGGACGTGTAGCCGGGCCCCGGTGGCGGTGCTGCCGCAGACCACACCGAGCAGCACGGCGACGGCGATCCAGCCGTACCGGCGGACGGGGGCGGCCGGGGTGCCCAGCACGCCGCACAGGTGCCCGGCGAGCAGGGCGGCGAGGACAGCGGCGGCGGCCGCCAGCAGGACCGCCGTCCGGGCGGTGAGGTGCAGGCAGGCCAGCGCCGCCAACCAGGCCGCCACCGCCAGCCCGGCCAGGCGCAGGTCGGGAAGCCGGTCGCCGGTGGCGGGGTCGCCGGATGCAGCGGTCATCGCGCCGGCGGGTGCGGGGCCGCCGGCACCTTGGCCGCCTATCCCGGGCCACCGGCCGGCAGCGCTGCTCCGCCGGTCCTGCACCGGCTCGGGACGGCCGGTCACACCGTCACCAGGTCCTTGAGCTGCTCGTACCGGGCGTCGCCGATGCCGTCGACCTGGCGCAGGTCGCCCACGCTACGGAAGCCGCCCTGCTGGTCGCGGTGGGTGAGGATGCGTTGGGCGAGCACCGGGCCGACCCCGGGCAGCGCGTCGAGCTGCGCCAACGTGGCCGTGTTGAGGTTGACCCGACCGCCCGGAACTCCCCCGGGCGGCGCTGCGGCGGGGCCGGCCGCAGCACCGTCCGGGCCGGTTCCACCGGGTGGTGCGGTGACGCCGACCAGGATCAGTTCCCCGTCGGTCAGCTTCCGCGCCGGGTTGAGCAACGCCACGTCGACGCCGGGCAGGGCACCACCGGCCGCCTCGACCGCGTCGGCGACCCGCGCCCCGGCCGGCACCCGGACGAGCCCGGGGCGGCGTACCTTGCCGGCCACCGCCACCACCAGGTCGCCGGTCGGTTTCGGGGCCGGGCCCGACGCGGCCCCGGCCGAGGACTCCGGCCCCGCCACCGCAGTCGCCGCCGGGACCGGTTGCGCCTGGGGGCGGGAGCGCCAGGCCCAGAACCCCGCGCCGAGCACCACGACCACTGCCACGGCAGCCAACGCCCGGACCCCGCGCCGGCCGGGGTCGAAGACGCCGGGCCCGGGCAGCCGACCGGCGGAGATCCCGTCGTCACCGGCGGCGTGGTGCGCCCGGTCGAGGTCGGCGGACCGGACGGAACCGCCGTCCCGGACCGGATCGTGCACTTCGGTGTGACGCGCCCAGTCGGCATCGAAAGGACCGACCTCGAGGGGTCCACCGGCCGGCCCGGCGTCGCGGGGGCTGGTGTCGGCGGCCGGCCCGGACCGACGGCGGGCCGACGCCCCACCCACGCCGTCACCCGGCGGTACGCGCAGCCCCAGCGGCCCGTACGGGCGGGGCGGTGACTGCGGCGGCCCTGCCGACACCCCGTCGGTCAGCCGGTACAGCCGCCGCCGCACCCTGGTTTCCTCATCCTCCGACACGGCGCGAGATTAGGCCGGCGGAGGGCACCTGCTCCGCTCGTCGGAGGTCGGCTGTGGACGACGGTACCGGCTGTGGACAACCGCCTGATCATGGTCAGATCTGCTACAGCGCACAGCGCACAGCGGACGGTTGCCGGGTCAGGGGTTCGTCCCCGCCGCGTGCCCGGTGCCGCCGCCGCGCCGCCACAGGCGGTGCATGCCGAGATCCACCCGGCGCTCGGAAGGCGTCGCGTCGCCGACCCGAGCAGTCAACGGGGCAGCTGCCGGCACCCGTCCCGGCTCAGGTCGGCCGGCGGTGGACCACCACGCTGGCCAGGCCCGGTCCGGCGTGGGCGGCGACCACCGCACCGGCCTCGGAGACGTAGGTGTCGTGCAGGCGGTCGCCGAACCGGGCGGTGAGCGCCTCGACCAACTGCTGGGCGCGTTGCGGAGCGGCGAGGTGGTGCACGCCGAGATCCACGTCGGCGTCGGCGGCGGCCTCGACCGCCAGGTCGATCAGGCGGGCCACCCCCCGGCTGGCGGTACGCACCTTGTCGCGTACCACGATCGCGCCGTCCGGCATGTGCATGATCGGCTTCACCGACAGGGCGGTGCCGAACAGCGCCTCGGCCGCGTTGATCCGGCCGCCCCGACGCAGGAACTCCAGCGTGTCGACATAGAAGAAGATGGTGGTCCGGTCGACGGCGGCCAGCGCTGCGGCGCGTACCCCGGCCAGGTCGGCACCGGTCTCGGCGGCAGTGGCGGCGGCGAGCACCGGGAAGCCGAGGCCCATGCCGGCGGCCCGGCTGTCGACCACCTCGACGCGGTCACCGACCTCGGCGGCGGCGAGCCGGGCCGCCGCCACCGTGCCGGACAGCTCGGCCGACAGGTGCACCGACAGCACCCCGTCCGCGCCGTCGGCCAGCAACCGCCGGTAGGTCGTGACGAACTGTGCCGGGGAGGGGCGGGACGTGCTCACCGAGACCCGTCGGCCACCGAGCACCCGGGTGGCGTCGGCGGGGAAGGTCTCCACCCCCTCCAGCCCCTCGGCTCCGTTGAGCACGACGGTCAACGGCACCACGGTCAACCGGTGCGCCCGCACCGGTTCGGGGGGCAGGTAGGCGGTGGAGTCGGTGACGACCGCGACGGACATGCCCGGCACGCTAGCCGATGCCGGGGCCGACCGCCCGGGCCGGCCGGCTCAGACCGGCTCGGGTTGCGCCGGTCGGGTGATCGGGCCGACGTTGTGGGCGCGCAGGTGCCAGCCCCGGACGTCGTTGTGCCGCAGCTCGGTCCAGTGGCAGTTGGCCAGTGAGCCGACGCTGCGCAGCACCGAGTGGTCCCAGCCGAGCAGGTGACCGACGCCCTGCCGGGCCGCACCGCCGTGGGTGGCGACCACGACGGTGCCACCGTCGACCAGCTCGGCGGCGGCCAGCAGCGCCTCACCGACGCGCTTGCCGAGGTCGTCGAGGGATTCGATGCCCGCGCCCGGGTCCGGCTCGCCGGCCCGCCAGCGGGCGTGCTCGGTGGGGAACCGTGCGGCGGCGTCGGTCAGGGCGAGCCCCTGCCACTGGCCGAAGTGTCGTTCCCGCAGCCGGGTGTCGGGGCGTACCGGCTGGCCGGTCAGCTGGGCGAGCGCGGCGGCGGTGTCGGCGGCCCGGCGCAGGTCGGAGGCGACGACGACGTCCGGACGCAGCGCCGCGAGCAGCGGCGCGGCGGTCCGGGCCTGGTCCCGGCCGAGCTCGTTGAGCGGTACGTCGACCTGCCCCTGAACCCGGCCGGCAGCGTTCCAGTCGGTGTTGCCGTGCCGCCAGACGATCAGGCGGGTCATTCGGCGGCGGAACCGGCGGCGTCGGCGTCGACCAGGTCACGGTCGACGAACGGCAGCTGCGGGCAGTCCTTCCAGAGCCGGTCGAGGGCGTAGAACTCGCGCTCCTCGGTGTGCTGGACGTGGACCACCATGTCGACGAAGTCGAGCAGCACCCAGCGGCCACCGCGCTCGCCCTCGCGGCGGAGCGGCTTGGCCTTCTCGGGCAGCTCCAACAGACGCTCCTCGATGGCATCGACGATGGCCATCACCTGGCGCTCGTTGGGCGCGGAGGCGACCAGGAACACGTCGGTGATGGCGAGCTGCTCACCCACGTCGATGAGGACGATGTCCTGCGCCTTCTTGTCGGCCGCAGCCTGGGCGGCGGCCATCGCCAGCTCGTGAGCGCGTTCGGAAACTGTCACCGTTCTCCTTCGATCAACCGTGCGACCCACCAAGCGTCTCACACCTGGCGCAGCGACGACTTGTCAGTTCTGGCCGGTTACCGGGACGAACTGGCTGTTACCGGACGGGATCACTGCTGGTAGAGCCGCCGTTTCGCGATGTACTGCACCACACCGTCGGGCACCAGATACCAGACCGGCTCGCCCCGACCGACCCGGTCGCGGCAGTTGGTCGAGGAGATCGCCATCGCGGGCACCTGCACCAGGCTGACCGTGTCGGCGGGCAGGTGCTCGTCGGTCAGCGCGAAGCCGGGCCGGGTGACCCCGATGAAGTGGGCCAGCGCGAAGATCTCGTCCAGGTCCTTCCAGGAGAGGATGCGCTCCAACGCGTCCGCGCCGGTGATGAAGTGCAGCTGCGCCTTCGGGCCGTACTCGTGGTGCAGGTCACGGAGGGTGTCGACGGTGTAGGTGGGGCCCCCACGGTCGATGTCGACCCGGCTGACCTGGAAGCGCGGGTTGGACGCGGTGGCGATGACCGTCATCAGGTAACGATCCTCGGCCGGGCTGACCGGGGTGTCCGCCTTCTGCCACGGCTCACCGGTCGGCACGAAGACCACCTCGTCCAGGCCGAACCGGTCCGCCACCTCGCTGGCCGCCACGAGGTGGCCGTGATGGATCGGGTCGAAGGTGCCGCCCATGATGCCGATCCGCCGGATGTCTTCCTCCACCCGATGATCGTAGGCCGCCCCGCGCCGGGCCCGCCGGGGCCCGCCGCGGACCGACCGTCAGGCGGCGGCAGCCGCGACCGCCGTCCGGGCGACCAGGGCCCGACGCAGGTCGTCGGCGGCGTCGACGACGGTCCGGCGCAGCCCGGGGGTGAGGTCGTCGCGGGCGAGCAGGGCCGCGGCCGAGTCCAGGGTGGGCTGGGCCACGGCGTACCGGGGGAAGGCCAGCCGGGCGACCCGTTCGGCCACCCAGGCGGTACGCCGCCGTGCCGCCGCCGGCATCTCGGTGAAGTACCGGTCGACGTAGATGCCGGTCAGCTCGGCCTGCTCCGGTTGCCAGAACCCTTCGGCCGCCGCCTCGACGAGCCGGTTGGAGCGGGTGGTGTCCCGGGTGATGATCTCCCAGGCGGCGTCCTTCGCGGCCACCTCGGGCCGGGCCGCCCGGCACCGGGCCGCCCGCTCGGCACCGGTGGCGCTGGGATCGGCCGACGCCTCGGCGGCGATCTCGGTCTCGCCGGCCGCGCCCAGCACCACCAGCCGGCGCAGCAGCGCCCAGCGCAGCTCGGCGTCGACCGCCAGCCCGTCGGGCACCTCCCGGCCGACGAGCCATCCGGCCAGCAGGTCGGCGTCGGCGGTGGCCGAGAGCAGCCCACGCGCGGCGGCCAGTTGCAGCGAACCGCCGGCCGGGGCGGCGGCGAGCAACGTGGCGCAGGCCTCGGCCGTCCGCAGCAGCGCGGCGTCCCGGGCGAGCGGGTCGAGATAGCGGTCGACCAGGTTGCGGCTGCGGGCGAGCACGCTCTCCGCGACGGCCACCTCGGTCTCGGTGGGCAGGGCCACCGTCAACAACGACACCACCGCCGACACCGGCCGCTCGCCGTCGGTCGCGGCGTCCAGCGACTCCTCCCAGAGCAGGGCGCGGGCCAACGGGTCGGTGAGTCCGGGCAGCACGGTGCCGACCGCGTCCGCCGACGCCGGGTCGAGCCGGATCTTGGCGAAGGTGAGGTCGCCGTCGTTGGGCAGGAGCAGACCCTCGGCGACCCGTCCGGTCAGCGCGGGCAGCGCGGTGCGCCCCCGGTCGGCGGCCGGGTCGAGATCGACCTCGATCCGTTCGGCCGGGCCGTCGGGCAGGTACCGGGCGACGGCGATCCGGTGCGGACGCAGCACCGGGTACTCCTGCGGCGCGGTCTGCACCACCGCCGCCGAGGCCCACCGGCCGTCGGCGTCCACCGAGGTCTCCGTGCGCAGCGTGTTGACCTGCGGTTGGCGCAACCAGCGGGCGGCCCAGTCGGTGAGGTCGCGCCCGCTGGCGGCGCTGAGATTGGCGAGCAGGTCGGCCAGGGTGGCGTTGCCGAAGCGGTGGGCGGCGAAGTGCCGGTTGAGCCCGGCCAGGAAGGCGTCGTCGCCGAGCCAGGCGACGAGCTGGCGGAGCACGCTGGCGCCCTTGGCGTACGAGATGCCGTCGAAGTTGAGCAGGGCCTGGGCGGCGTCGGCGACCTCCTCCGGGGCGACCGGATGGGTGGACGGGCGCTGGTCGGCGGCGTACCCCCAGGCCTTGCGGCGGATCGCGAAGGTCGTCCAGGCCCCGTCGAACCGGGTCGCCTCGGCGGTGACCCGGGTGCCCAGGTACTCGGCGAAGGACTCGTTCAGCCACAGGTCGTCCCACCAGCGCATGGTGACCAGGTCACCGAACCACATGTGGGCCATCTCGTGGGCGATGGTGGTGGCCCGCTGCTCCCGCTCGCTGTCGGTGACCGCCGACCGGAAGACGTCGTCGTCGCGGATGGTCACCAGGCCCGGGTTCTCCATCGCCCCGGCGTTGAACTCCGGCACGAACGCCTGGTCGTACTTGACGAACGGGTAGGGCTCGGCGAAGAGCTGGTGGAAGCGGTCCAGGCACTGCCTGGTGACGGTGAGGATCTCGTCCAGGTCGGCGTCGAGGTGGGTGGCCAACGACTGCCGGCAGTAGACGCCGAGCGGGATGCCGTCGTGGCTGTCCCGGCGTACGTGCCAGGGGCCGGCGATCAGCGTGACGAAATAGCTGGCCAGCGGCGCGGTGGGGGCGAACTCCCAACGGCCCGGGGCCGGGTTGGCGGCGAGCGGGCCGTTGGCGGCGACCGTCCACTGCGGTGGCGCGGTCACCGCGAGGGTCACCGGGGCCTTGAGGTCGGGCTGGTCGAAGGCGGCGAAGATGCGCGGCGCCTCGTCCAGGAACGACATCGCGTAGAGGTATGTCGCCCCGTCGGCCGGGTCGACGAAACGGTGCATCCCCTCACCGGTGTTGGAGTACGCCATCTCGGCGGTGACCGTGAGGATGTTCTCCACCGCCAGTCCGGTGAGTGGGAAACGGCCGTCGGTGAGGGCTGCCGGGTCCAGCTCCCGGTCGTTGAGGCGGACCGCCTCCAGGGTCGCGGGCTTGACCTCGACAAAGGTCTCGGCACCGGCGGTGGCCCGGAACCGGATGATGGTCGTCGACCGGAAGCGTTCCTCGCCGCCGGTCAGATCGAGGTCCACCTGATAGGACTCGACATCGATCAGTGCGCGACGCGCGGTCGCCTCTACACGGGTCAGGCTCGGCATCCGCTTATCCTGCCCGACGGGGAGCCGGTCGGGCTTCCCTGTACGCGCGGCAATGGAGGATCAACAATGGGTCAGCACCCCAAGGGCGACTTCGACCTGTCCCGGGCGGTCTGGCAGCGAGCCGAGGGAGACACCTCCGACAGCGCGGTCGAGGTGGCCTTCGTGGACGACCTGATCGGGATGCGCAACTCGGCCGAGCCGGACGGTCCGGTGCTGGTCTTCACCCAGGCCGAGTGGGACGCGTTCGTCGCGGGCGCCCAAGACGGCGAGTTCGACCTGGACTGAGCGCCGGACGTCGACCCCCGGGCGGTACGCGGCGAGACGCCCTACCCCCCGGGGGACACCAGGCCGGCCGACGGCCACCGCGCCGGCCGGGTCGACCGGCCCCGGGACGACGACTCACCCGTCCCCCTCGCCCCAGCCCAACCCGCCCGGCCCGGGTGCGTGGTGGAACCCCGGGTGGCCGGCGACGTCGGCGCAGCGCTCGTCGTCCGGGCCGACGGCGGCACAGAAGAGCCGCTCCGCGGCCCGCCAGGAATCGGCCGGGGACAGGGCGACCGAGGCCAGCACCAGCTCCGGACGGAGCAGGCTCAGCGCCTCCGCGTACGCTACCGCCAGCTCACGGGCCTGCTCCGGGCCGTCGGCGGCGAAGCCCAGGTGAACGGTGAAGTGTCGGGGTGGCCGGCGGGGTCGCAGGATCAGCGGTTGCTCCGGCGGACGGACCCCGACCGACCCACCGGGCGGGTCGGCCATCCGTCGCTGACGCCAGTACGGCGGTGTGTTCTCCCGCATCCGGTCCTCCCCGTCGTCGACGCACGACCACCCGCGGTGGTCCTGCCGACGAGCCAACCAGGTTTCCGGCGTCCCGGGAGGGGCCAGCGGCCGCCTGACTGCTGGCCCACATCCGGCCGACCGCCCCCGGCACCGGGCCCGCGCAGGGGGATTCAATGCCCCAAAACCGGGTAGAACCCCCACGGCCGACCAGCCGGATCCGCCCACCGTCACTGCGTCAGGAGAAGCCAGATGGCCACCACCCCGGCCGACCGCAGCCCGGAGAGCACGCTGGCGTTCTTCCGCGAGGGCTACCGGTTCATCAGCACCCGGTGCGAGCGCTACGACACCGACATCTTCACCGCGCGGCTGCTGCTGGAACAAACGATCTTCCTGCGCGGGCGGGAGGCGGCGGAGCTCTTCTATGACACCGAACGGTTCCGGCGGGCCGGCGCGGCACCCAAGCGGGGCCAGCGGACGCTGACCGGGCAGGGCGGGGTGCAGGGGTTGGACGGCGCGGCCCACGCCGACCGCAAGGCCATGTTCATGTCGATCATGACCCCCTCGGCTGTCGCGCGACTCGGCCAGCTCTTCGCCGACCAGTGGCGCAGCCGACTGGCGGGCTGGGGCGGGACCGGCCCGGTGGTGCTGCGCGACGAGGTCGGCCCGCTGCTGCTACGGGCCGTCTGCGCCTGGGCGGGAGTGCCGCTGCCGGAGAGTGAGGTCGTCCGGCGCAACGCCCAGATGCAGGCCATGATCGACGGACCGGCCGCGCTGGGGCCCCGGCACTGGCGTGGTCTGCGCGGACGCCTGCGGGCCGAGCGCTGGATCGCCGACGTGGTGGAGCGGGTCCGGACCGGCACCCTGCCCGCACCCGCCGGAAGCGCGCTCGCGGTCATCGCCGAGCACCGGGACGCCGAGGGGCGGCTGCTCCCCCGCCGGGTCGCCGCGGTGGAACTGATCAACGTGCTGCGCCCCACCGTGGCCGTCGACCGGTACGTGGTCTTCGCCGCCCTGGCCCTGCACGACCACCCGGCCTGGCGGGACCGGGTCCGCACCGGCGACGAACCGACCGAGTGGTTCGTCCAGGAGGTGCGCCGCTACTACCCGTTCTTCCCGGTCGCCTTCGCCCGGGTGCGGCACCCCTTCGAGTGGCAGGGGCACCACTTCCCGAAGGACCGCCGGGTGCTGCTCGACCTGTACGGCACCAACCACCACCCGCGGCTCTGGGCCGAGCCGGAGCAGTTCCACCCGGAGCGGTTCGCCGGTTGGCGCGACGACCCGTACGGTTTCGTGCCGCAGGGCGGGGGCAGCCACCTGGGCGGTCACCGCTGCGCCGGGGAGTGGATCACCATCGAGCTGATGAAGCAGGCGGTCGGCCTGCTGGCCGGGGCGATGGACTACCAGGTGCCCCCGCAGGATCTGGCCCTGAACCTGTCCCGGGTGCCGACCCTGCCGCCCAGCGGCTTCGTGCTCACCGGCGTGCGCCGGGCCGGCTGACCCGTCCCCGCACCGGGGCCACCGGGCGTCGGCGTCCGACGGGCCGCCGCCCTGACCGGTCAGCCCGGGGACGGGCACTCTGCCACCCGCGTCGAGGGCCGGAAACTGCGCGGTTTGGTCGGGCGGCGGCGGGGGATGTTCGGGAACCATCATCACCGGGAGGACCCTTGCCCGACACCACCACCGGCCGGGACCACCGTGCCGTCCGCCGTCGCGACCGTCGTGCCGTCGCCCGCCGGACGGAGCGCGGGTGAGCGCCCCCGCCGGGTCCGCGCGACCGGCCCCGGCCGGGTCCCGCCCCGGCGCCCCGCCCCGATTCCCCGTCGAGTACGTCCTGCCGCTGTGCCGGGCCGACGACGACGGCCTGGACGAGCTGACCGGCTACCTGCGCACGCTGTGCCGGCTGGTCGACGTGACCGTGGTCGACGGCTCACCGCCGCAGGTGTACGCCCGGCACGCCGCCCGCTGGCACGGCCTGCTGCGCCACCTGCCACCCGATCCGACGGTGCACGGGGTCAACGGCAAGGTACGCGGGGTGCTGACCGGGGTGGCGGCGGCGCGGCACGAACACGTAGTGATCGCCGACGACGACGTCCGGTACGACGAGGCGGGGTTGCGGGCGGTGCACCGGTTGCTGGACACCGCCGACCTGGTCCGCCCGCAGAACTACTTCGACCCGCTGCCCTGGCACGCCTGGTGGGACACCGGCCGGACCCTGCTCAACCGGGCGTTCGGCGCGGACTGGCCGGGCACCCTGGCGGTGCGGCGCAGCACCTTCCGGGCGATGGGCGGCTACGACCCGGACGTGCTCTTCGAGAACCTGGAACTGGTGCGCACCGTCCGGGCGTACGGCGGGACCGAGGCGAGCCCCGCCTGGCTCTACGTACGACGGTTGCCGCCCAGCGTGGCGCACTTCCGGGGCCAGCGGGTCCGGCAGGCGTACGACGACCTGGCCCAGCCTGCGCGGCTGCTGGTCGCGCTGGCGGTGCTGCCCGGGGTGTTGGCCGCGGTGGTGGCCCGCCGGCCGGGACTGCTGGCCGTCGGCGCGGCCGGCGCGGTGGCCGTGGCGGAGGTCGGCCGGCGACGGGCCGGCGGACCGGCGGTGTTCCCCCCGGCCACCGCGCTGGCCGCACCGTTCTGGCTGCTCGAACGCGGGGTCTGCGGCTGGCTCGCACTGGCCCGTCGGGTGGGTCGCGGCGGGGTCCGCTACGCCGGTCGGCGGGTCCGTCGACCGGCCCACTCGGTCCGGTCGCTGCGTCGCCGGCTGACCCCGGCCGAGCCCAGCGACCTGAGCAGGTGGATCCGGGCCGACCCGACCACCCGGGGCCGCTGACCGGTAAGCACACCCCCGGCCCGGGGCGGCGGACCGGCGCGCACCACCACCGGCCCGGGCACCGCCGACCGGACGCGGCTCGCGGCCACCACCGGCGGTGCCGGAGGTGGCCGCGAGTCCTGCGACACCGCGATCCCTCAGTGGCGTACCTGTTCGCGGGACTGCTGCGCGGAGTCCCTCACGTCCTGGGCGGCGGACCGGGTGTCGTCCCTGACCGCGTGCACGGCGTCCTGGGCGGTGCTGCGCAGCGACTCGGTGGCGTGCTGGGCGGGCTCGCGCAGCTCCTCCTTCAGCTCGCCGGCCACCTGGCCCAGCTTCTCCTTCACGACGCCGCTGTGCTCACCGGCCTTCTCCTTGACCTGGGCGGCCAGCTCCTGTTCGCGCCGGCTGGCCGGGATCAGCGAGGAGACCAGCATGCCGACGCCGAAGGCGATCAGGCCGGCGGCGATCGGGTTGCCCTCGGACTTCTGCCGGACCACCTGCGGAGCCCGCTGGGCGGCGTCACCGACGGTCGAGGCCGCCGCGTGGGCGCTCCCCCCGACGGCGGAGGCCGCCGAGGAGGCGCGGTCACCGACCGAGTGGGCGGCGTGGCTCGTGCCGTGGCCGAGGTCGGAAACGGTGCCCATAACCCTGTCCCTCACATTCTGTAGCGCGTTGCGCGCCCGCTGCTTACGGTCGTCGACGATGCGGCCGGGGCTGACCTTGTACGCCAGCGCGTCCACGTCGGAGCTGAGGCTGTTGCGGGTCGCCTCGATCTCCCGGCGGATCTGGTCGGGATCGGTGCTCATCGGGTGACTCCCTCCGGGTGCGGCCTGAGCGCATCCGGGATGCGCTGCACGCTGTCGTTGGTCTGCGTGAGGCCCCGCACGTGCGCGGCGTTCTTCTTGGCCATCGAGTAGAGGACGGCGGCGATGCCCGCCCAGACGACGGCGACGATCAGGCCCGCCCAACCGGCGTCCAGCACGTTGGACAGCCCGGCCCAGAGCGCGATGGAGAGGAACAGCGCGACCATGTAGCCGCCGAAGCCGGCTCCGCCGTAGAGCCCGGCGGCCTTGCCCGCCTTTCTGCCCTCCTGACGGATCTCGGCCTTGGCCAGCTCCACCTCCTGACGCATCAGGGTGGACAGGTCGGTGGTGACCGACCTCATCAGGTCACCCAACGAGCTGCCCCGGACCTCGTCCGCGGAGTGCGGCGCACCCGCGGGGTGGTATCCGGAGTCCAGGCCGGACCCCTGCGTGGGCATGGTCATGCCGTCGCCTCCCTTCGGCTGGTCGCGCGGCTCACGGGCGGGTCACGCCGCTGGCCGGCACGCCGGGCAGCGGGTCGGTCTGGGTCACCGGCGGCAGCGGCTGGCCGATGCCGCCGGCCGGGTCGGCGTAGGTGGTGCCGGTCCCGCTGTCGGGGTAGGCCGCGCCCTGACCGGAGTAGCCCGGGTCGGGCTCGGCGTAGGTGCCGGGGGTCGGGTCGAGGTACCCGACCGGCGGGGTCGGGGTGGCCTGGGTGGGGATGACGGCGGTCTGCTCCGGGTCGTAGCCGCGGGGCGGGCCGGGGTTGCGGGAACCCGGGTCAGCGGTGAGGCCCTTGGCGAGCCGACCGGCGACCACACCGAGCAGGGCCGCGCCGACCAGGAACGTGCCGGGGTTGCGGCGGGCGTACGTCTTCACCTCGTTGAGCAGGTCGCCCGGCTCGCGCTCCTCCAGCCAACCGGCCACCCCGTGGACGCGGTCGGCGGCCTGGTGGGCGAGTTCGGTGACCGGGCCGCCCTGCCCGCCGTGCTGCGCCATCGCGCGCATCTCCTCGGCCAGCGACCGCAGGCCACCGGCCGCCTTGCGCTGCTGCTCGCCACCCTGGGCGGTGAGCTGGTCACGGGCCTCGCCGTAGAGGTTGCGCACCTGGCGTCGGGCCTCGCCGACCACCTCGTGGCCCTGTTCCCGGGCGGTCTGGGCGACCGCCCCGCCGGCGTGGGCGGCGTCCGTGCCGACCTGGTGGGCCTGTTCCCGGACGCCGGTGCCGTTGCGCTGCTCTCCGTATGACGTGGTGGAGGAAAGATCGTGCATCATGAGGGTCCTTCCGGTCGGCTGCTCGTCGCGGTGATTGCGGGGGAATGGGCCGGTCTCGTCGGCCGGTACTTTCTGACCTACCCCCGCTTTTCCGGTCCATGCACAAGTCGCGCCCTTCCCGCCCGGGGGCGGCGGTCGACCCGAATGCGAGGATCGTCCGACCGCGCAGGGGCTCGCCGTGGGGGTGACAGCGACGGCCCACGCCGCTTCGTCCCCACGTCACCACCGGTTACGAGGAGTCGGCCTTCGTCGGCCTGCCGCTCTCCACCGACGCCGGCACGGGTGGCCGGCGGGACGTCCCCCTCGACCGGAGTTGACCTCCCGTCACCCGGGCGGGTGATTGCGCGCCCCGACGCGCCCCGACGGCGTTTTCCCGCTGCGCCCCCGGGGCAGGGGGGTCGACGGACAAGGAGGTCACCATGACGCGCTGGCTACGCCACAACGCCCTGAGCCTGACCATGCTGGGCGCGTTCGCCGTCTTTCTGACGTTGCAGAGCATCACCGGCTGGCAGACCCACAACGAGGAGCTGACCGAGTACGGCGTACCCACGCTGAGCTGGTGGGCCTATCTCGGCAGCGGGCACTTCGCCGAGTCCGTCTTCGAGAACTGGGAGTCGGAGTTCCTCCAGATGGGCGGCTACGTCCTGCTCACCGCGTACCTGGTGCAGAAGGGCTCGGCCGAGTCGAAGACCGACGACACCACCGACCGGCCCGCCGACGACGAACGGGAGGCCGGGCCGGACGCGCCGTGGCCGGTCCGGGTCGGCGGGTTCCCGCTCGCCGTATACCGGCACAGCCTCCCGTTGGCCCTGCTGCTGATCTTCGCGGGGTCCTTCGTCGGGCACCTGTTCGGCGGGGCGGCCGCCTACAACGAGGAGCAGGCGCTCCAGAGCGGCGCCGCCCCGATCAGCGTCTGGCAGTTCCTCCGCACCAGCGACTTCTGGTTCCAGTCGATGCAGAACTGGCAGAGCGAGTTCCTCGCCGTGGGGGCGCTGATCCTGCTGAGCATCGTCCTGCGCCAGGCGTCCTCACCGGAGTCCAAGCCGGTGACCGCCGCCCACGCCCAGACCGGCGCCTGACCGGGCCCGCCGGCTGTCAGGCCGCCACCGGCAGCCGCTTGGCGAAGCACACGCTGTACGGGTTGTCGACGTACTCGCCGTAGACCGGGATCGGTTGGTAGCCGCCGGAGGTGTAGAGGCCGATCGCGGCCGGCAGGTAGCTGCCCGTCTCCAGGCAGAGCACCGAGTGGCCCTGTTGGAACGCCAACTCCTCCAGCGCGCTGAGCAACTGCCGGGCGATCCCGCGCCCCCGGTAGGCCGGGCGGACGTACATCCGCTTCAGCTCACCGGTGTCCGCGTCGAGGGGCTGGACGCCACCGCAGGCGACCACCCGGCCGCCGTCCACCACCACCAGGTAGCGGATGCCGTCGTGGACCACCGTGGCCTGCCCGTCCAGCCCGCCGTCGGCCACGCGCAGCTCCCGCTGCTGGGCCGCGACCAGCGCGTCGACCTCCGGGTCGGTGGCGGGACGGGACTCGATCAGCATCACCCCACGCTAGGCCGGGTCCGTTTCCCGGAGGTTTCCGGAAAACGACCCGGACCCGACCGGTACGGGGCTACTCCTCGTCCTCGTCGCTGTCCTCGTCGTCGTCCGCCAGGTCCTCCGAGGCGGTGGACAGTTCGTCCTCGGGGCGCTGCCGACGGGCCTTGCGGGCGGCCAGCCGCTCCGCCGCCGCGGGGCGCGACGACTTGTCCTCCAGCCGTACGTCGGTGCCCCGGTTGCCGGGGACGAAGTCGACGCCGGCGTACAGGGTCGGTTGCCAGTCGAACTCCCGCTCGCCGATCCGGACCAGGTCACCGGGGCTCGCGCCGGCCTTGGCCAGCTTGTCCTCCACCCCCAGCCGGGCCAGCCGGTCGGCGAGGAAACCGACCGCCTCGTCGTTGTCGAAGTTCGTCTGGCGTACCCAGCGCTCGGGTCGGACACCCCGGACCGTGAACGAGCCGTCGGCCGCCGCCTCGATGGTGAAGCCGGCGTCGTCGACCGCCTTGGGACGGATCACGGCCCGGGTCGGCTCGGCCGGCGGCGCGGCACGGCGGGCCTGGTCGACCAGCTCCGCCATCGCGTACATCAGCTCCTTGAGCCCCTCCCGGGTGGCCGCGGAGACGTCGAACACCTGGAAACCCCGCGCCTGGAGGTCGGGTCGGACGATGTCGGCGAGGTCCTGCCCGTCCGGCACGTCGACCTTGTTCAGCGCCACCAGCCGGGGCCGGTCGGTCAACCCGCCGTACTCGGCCAGCTCCGCCTCGATGGTGTCGATGTCGGCCAGCGGGTCCCGACCCGGTTCCAGGGTCGCCGTGTCGACCACGTGCACCAGCACGGCGCACCGCTCGACGTGGCGGAGGAACTCCAGGCCCAGTCCCTTGCCGGTGGCCGCACCCGGAATCAGGCCCGGCACGTCGGCGACGGTGAAGGTGTGGTTGTCCACCCGCACCACGCCCAGGTTGGGCACCAGGGTGGTGAACGGGTAGTCGGCGATCTTCGGCTTGGCGGCGGAGATCACCGAGATCAGCGACGACTTGCCCGCCGACGGGAAACCGACCAGGCCGACGTCGGCGACGCTCTTGAGTTCCAGCACCACGTCGAGCTGGTCACCGGGCTCGCCCAGTTCGGCGAAGCCGGGCGCCTTGCGTCGGGCGTTGGCCAGCGAGGCGTTGCCCCGTCCGCCCCGCCCGCCCCGGGCCGCCTCGAAGGTGGTGCCCGCGCCGACCAGGTCGGCCAGCACCGTGCCGTCGAGGGTCTGCACGACGGTGCCGTTCGGCACCTTGATCAGCAGGTCGTGGCCGTTGGCGCCGTCCCGGTTCGAGCCCGCCCCGCCCTTGCCGTTGTCCGCCTTCATGTGCGGGCGGAAGTGGAAGTCCAGCAGCGTGGTCACCTGCGGGTCGACGACCAGCGAGACACTGCCGCCGTGCCCGCCGTTGCCCCCGTCCGGGCCGCCGAAGGGCTTGAACTTCTCCCGGTGGATGGAGACACAGCCGTGCCCGCCGTCGCCGGCCTGCATGTGCAGGACGACCCGGTCAACGAACGTCGTCACGACGCCAATCCTTCCAGCGGGGTCCGGCCCCGCACCTGAAAACACACCCCCGGGCCGGCCCCACAGGCAGTGGGCACCCGGCGGCGGGAGATCCCGCACCTGAAACGGCGAAGCGGGCCGGGACCCGAGGTCCGCGGCCCGCTTCGCCTTCGAGCTACTGCGGCACGATGCTGACGGTCTTGCGACCCCGCTTGGTGCCGAACAGGACCGAGCCGGCGGCCAGCGCGAAGAGCGTGTCGTCGCCACCGCGGCCGACCAGGTCACCGGGGTGGAACTTGGTGCCACGCTGACGGATGAGGATCTCACCCGCGCTGACGACCTGACCACCGAAGCGCTTCACGCCGAGTCGCTGGGCCGCGGAGTCACGACCGTTACGCGAGCTGGACGCACCCTTTTTGTGAGCCATTGGAGGACGACCTACTTCCCGCTGGAGATGCCGGTCACCTTGACCTGGGTCAACGGCTGGCGGTGACCCTGGCGCTTGTGGTAGCCGGTCTTGTTCTTGAACTTGTGGATCCGGATCTTCGGGCCCTTGGTGTGCGCGGCGATCTCGCCGGACACCGCGACCTTGGCAAGCTTCGCCGCGTCGGTCACCAGGTCGTCACCGTCGACGAGGAGCACCGCGGTGAGCTTCACCGCGTCACCGGGGGCACCGGTGAGCTTCTCGACCTCGATCACGTCGCCCTCGGCGACCTTGTACTGCTTGCCGCCGGTCTTGACGATCGCGTACATCGGAGGCGGACTCCCTGTCGTTGAGGCTGCTGGCGGTCGTTCCCATGGCAACTCGCCGGGTAGCTGTGACACCGGCAGCGCGGGCACGCGGGAACTCGGCACACCAAAGTGCGCCGCAGGAAAGAGTACGCCATCACCCACCCGCCCCCCAAACCGGCCCCCCTGTCGACCGGCCTCCCGGCGGCCCCACACCGGTCGGCCGACCGCGCCGCAGCCGTCCGCCCTCAGCGGGCGCAGAGCTGGTCCAGCCGCTGCTGGAGCCGGTCCAGCTCGGTCTCGTCGATCGAGTCGACGTCGGTGCCGAGCCGGCCGATCTCGGCGGCCAGGTCGGTGAGCAGGGTCTTCAACTGCGGATCGGTGGCCCGGCCGGACTGCTGCCGCAACCCGGTCCGCCAGGTGGACAGGGCCGCCTCCGCCCGCTTCCGGGCGGTGTCCGCCGCCGTGCTGTCGTTCGCGCCGACCGCCGCGATCATCTTGCCCAGTTCCTCGACGTAGGTGCGCACCGCCGTGGTCGACGCGGCCTCGGCGTCGGCGCACACCTGCGGCCCGTTGCCACCCGCCGGAGAGCCGCTGACCACGGCGGACGGGACCACGGTGGCGGGGGTCGCGGCACCGGACGACGGGCCGGAGGTGGCCGGCGCGTCGGACCGGTCGCCGGAACACCCGACGCCGGTCAGCAGGACGGTGGTCACCACGATGGCGGCGAGCAGGCGGCGCATGTCTTCTCCTAGCCGGGGGTGACCGATCGTATCGTCGGCCACCGGCACGGCAGGACCCCTCCCACCGACGGTACGCCGAGGAAGGGGTCCGGTGACGCCTGGTGCAGGTCAGCCCGTCACGGTCGGGTACGGCGACGGGTGCCGCCCCGGCGGGAGCGACGCCGGCCAGTGCCGGCCTCCCCACCGTCGTCGTCGCCGTCGGCCTCGCCGAGCGCGTCCGGGTCGTCCGCCCCCGCGAGCCGGGCCGACTCGCCGGTCTGGGCGTCGACCACGGCCGACGCGGCCGGGCTCTGCGTCTCGTACCGGGACAGGTCGTAGCCCATGGTGTCGTCGTAGCCGTTGTCGGCCGCCGGTGCGGCGACCTCGACGTCGGGGGCCTCGGTGGTCTCGACCACGGTCCGCTCCGCCGTGGCGGCCTTACGGGCCCGCCGCCGCGACGACGCGCTGGCCGGCGGCTCGGCCGCCGGTGCGGCGACCGCCGAGGCGACGGCCTTGACCCGGTCGCCCGCGCCGCCGTTGACGGCACGCGGCTTCTCCGGCACCGGCTCGGTGTGGATCACCAGGCCCCGACCCTTGCAGCACTCGCAGGGCTCGCTGAACGCCTCCAGCAGGCCGGCGGCGATCCGCTTGCGGGTCATCTGCACCAGGCCGAGCGAGGTGATCTCGGTCACCTGGTGCTTGGTCCGGTCCCGGCCCAGGCACTCGGTGAGCCGGCGCAGCACCAGCTCCCGGTTGGACTCGAGCACCATGTCGATGAAGTCGATCACCACGATGCCGCCGATGTCACGCAGCCGCAGCTGGCGGACGATCTCCTCGGCCGCCTCCAGGTTGTTGCGGGTGACCGTCTCCTCCAGGTTGCCCCCGGAGCCGGTGTACTTGCCGGTGTTGACGTCGATGACGGTCATCGCCTCGGTGCGGTCGATCACCAGCGAACCACCGGAGGGGAGGAAGACCTTGCGGTCCAGCCCCTTGATGATCTGCTCGTCGATCCGGTACTCGGTGAACACGTCGGCGGTGCCGACGTACCGGCGCACCCGGTCGACCAGGTCCGGCGAGACGTGCGACAGGTACGACTCGACCATGCCGTACGACTGCTCGCCCTCGATGACCAGCTCGCGGAAGTCCTCGTTGAACAGGTCCCGGACCACCCGGATGACCAGGTCGGGCTCCTCGTAGAGCAGCACCGGGGCGCCACCCGCGGTCGCCTTGGCCTGGATGTCCTCCCACTGGGCCTGCAGCCGCGTGACGTCCCGGGCCAGCTCGTCCTCGCTGGCCCCCTCGGCGGCGGTCCGGACGATCACGCCCGCGCCGTCGGGAACCAGCTTCTTGAGCACGTCGCGCAGCCGCTTGCGCTCGGTGTCGGGCAGCTTGCGGCTGATCCCGGAGGCGTTGCCGTTGGGCACGTAGACCAGGTGCCGACCGGAGAGCGCGACGTGGCTGGTCAGCCGGGCGCCCTTGTGCCCGATCGGGTCCTTGGTGACCTGCACCAGCACCGAGTCGCCGGAACGCAGCGCCTGCTCGATCGAGCGGGAGCGCCCTTCCAGGCCGCTGCTGTCCCAGTTGACCTCACCGGCGTACAGGACGGCGTTGCGACCCCGCCCGACGTCGACGAAGGCCGCCTCCATGCTGGGCAGGACGTTCTGCACCTTGCCCAGGTAGACGTTGCCGGCCATGGTGCCGGAGGAGTTCCGGGTGACGTAGTGCTCCACCAGGACGCCGTCCTCGAGGACCGCGATCTGGGTACGGTCGCCCCGCTGGCGGACCGCCATCACCCGGTCGACCGCCTCCCGGCGGGCCAGGAACTCCGACTCGCTCAGGATCGGCGGGCGGGTCCGCCGCTGCTCCCGGCCGTCCCGGCGGCGCTGGCGCTTGGCCTCCAGCCGGGTCGAGCCGGAGACCCCCTGCACCTCGTCGACGGCCTTGCGGGGTTCCCGGATCTTCACCACCGTGGGTACGCCGTCGTCGGCGCCCGCCTCGACGTCCCCGGCACCCCGACGGCGTCGCCGCCGACGCCGACGGGTCAGTCCGTCGCCGTCCCCGTCGCCGTCGTCCTCGGCGTCGTCGCCCTCCGGCTCGGCCTCGGCCTGGGCCGGCTCCTCGGTCTCGTCCTCGTCGGCGTCGTCCGCGCCGCCCTTGCCCCGGCCCCGGCCACGGCGGCCACGGCGCCGACGGCGGCGCGCGGCAGCCGACTCGTCGTCGTCCTCGTCCTCGTCCTCGTCGTCGCCCTCCTCAGCCTCGCCGGTGGGCTCCTCCGCGACGGCCTCGACCGGCTCGACGGCCTCGACCGGCTCGACCTCGCGACGGCCACGGCGACGCCGCCGACCCGTCTCGACCGGTTCGTCGACCGGTTCCTCGACGGGCTCCTCGGCGACCGGGCCGGGCTCGACCACCCGGAAGGTGGGCAGTTCCTCCGGCTGCGGGGCCATGAACAGGACCGTCGGCGCGGCGATCGCGGCCCGCCGCCGACGGGTACGCGGCTGCGGCTCGGCCGGCTCCACCGGCTCGTCGGCCGCCGACACGGCGACACCGGGCGGCACCTCCCCGGCAGCGGACCCGAACGGCGGCGTCGCCGCGGTGGACGGCTGACCGACGGGCGCCGCCGCAGCGGGCTCGTCGGCGACGGTCGGCTCGGTCGGGGCAGCCGCCTCGACGGCAGGCTCCTCCTCCTCGACCACCGCTTCCTCAACTGCGGAAACCTGAGCCGTCGCCGTCGGGGAGGCCGGGGTCCCGGCGGCCGGCAGCGGCGCGGTCGGGGTCTCGGCGGGTGGCTCGGTCGCCGCCGGGGCGACGGCCTTCTTCCGCCGGGTACGGGTCACCTTCGCCGGCGGCGCCAGTTCCGCGCTGCCCTCTTCCACGCCGTCGGCGACGACCGGCTCCTCGGCTGCCTTGGCCGGGGTGGCCTTGCGGCGGCGTCGGGTGGTCTTCGGCGCGGAGTCCAGCTCACCGGCGACCGGGACGATCACCTCGGCCTGCTGCGACTCGTCGGTGGCCGAGGCGGCGCTGGCGGACGCCTCGGCGGGCGCCCCGGTCAGCTCCGGCTGACTCAGCGGCGCGGCCCGCCGTCGGGTGGTCCGCCGCCGGGTCGGTGCCGCCGCCGCACCGTCCGGCGACGCCACAGCGCCGTCCGGTGGTGTGCCGTCGGTGGCGGCGGCTCCCGTGCCGTCGGCGACGGTGCTGTCGGCGGTGTCGCCGGCCGGCTGGGAACCGGTCCGTTCGCCGCCCTCGGGCTCGTTCTCGAGCATGGAGGTTCTCCAGTTCTGGCGGCCCCGGGCGCGGGTGAGCGCTGCCACGCAGGATCGCCGCAAAAGTGTTTCCGCCGGGCACGCGACGTGCGTGACCGCCGAAGTCTGCCTGCCAGAACCCTGACCGACGGTCAGTGTTCTCCGATGGCTGCCCCGTCGCGGTCCGCGTCCAACGGATCCACGATCGCGCCCTGCGCGGTCAACATGCCCTGTGCCAGCCGGATCACCCTCGGGGAGACCGGCGGCTCCAGGGCGGCCACCACGCGGAGGCCGGAAAGGACGTCATCGGGTCGCACGGACGGGGTGACCTGCCGAACGACCAGTTCGAGTATCGCACACGACGAGTCCGCTGCCCCGGAAGGCGTCTCCACCGGGGGCAACACATCGATGCGGGTCACCGCGCCACGGGCGTCGAACGTCCGTCGGCCCTGCTTGGTCATCCGCTCGACCTGCACCTCGTCGGCGGCCACGAAGGCGGAAACCGCCCGTTGCGCCACTTCCGGGTCGACGTCGGGCAGCTCGATGCGCCAGTACGACGCCTCCATCCGCTCGGCCAGGCTCCCCCCGGCGGCGACCACCACCTCCAGCACGTCGAGGCCGGGTGAGAGCGCCGCGTCGAGGGCGACCCGCAGTTGCTCCGGGTCGACCGTCGCCTGGAGGCCGACCTCCAGGTACTCCGCCTCGCTGGCGACGCCGGTGGGGGCGGCGCTGGCGTAGGAGATCTTCGGGTGCGGGGTGAAGCCCTGGGAGAAGGCCACCGGCACGGCGGCCCGGCGCAGGGCGCGCTCGAAGGCGCGGGCGAAGTCCCGGTGGGAGGTGAACCGCAACGGCCCGCGCTTGGCGTACCGGATCCGGACACGCTGGACGACCGGCGCCTGCCCGCCCTCCGGCTGTGGTTTCCTGCTGATCGTCGTACTCCTCGGTCTGACGCCGGCCGGTCATCCCGCGCCCCGGATCAACCCGTGGCGCGGACTGCCGGTGACGATAGCTTCACGATCGTCGGCGCGGGACGGGTGGCCCGCCGGAGCACGCCGGGCCCGCCCCGTCGACGGTCACTGCTGGGCGGCGGTGGGCACCTTCAGCGCGGTGACCGGGGTGAGCGGCAGGAGCTTGCGGCCGGTGGGACCGATCTGGATCTCGGTGTCCATCGACGGGCAGACGCCGCAGTCGAAGCACGGGGTCCACCGGCAGTCGTCCTGCTCGTACTGGCTCAGCGAATCCTGCCAGTCCTGCCAGAGCCAGTCCTTGTCCAGGCCCGAGTCGAGGTGGTCCCAGGGCAGCACCTCCAGCTCGTCGCGCTCGCGGGTGGTGTACCAGTCCAGGTCGACACCAAAGGCGGGCAGCGTCTCGGCGGCGGCGTCCACCCAGCGCTGGTACGAGAAGTGCTCGCTCCAACCGTCGAACCGGCCGCCGTCGCGCCACACCTGGTGGATCACCGCGCCGACCCGGCGGTCACCCCGGCTGAGCAGCCCCTCGATCAGCGAAGGCTCGCCGTCGTGGTAGCGGAAGCCGATCGCCCGACCGAGCGACCGGTCCGCGTTGATCGCCTGCTTGAGCAGCTTGAGCCGGCCGTCGATGACCTCCGGGGCGGACATCGACGCCCACTGGAACGGGGTGTGCGGCTTGGGCACGAACCCGCCGATGGACACGGTGCAGCGGATGTCCTTCGATCCGGTGGCGGCCCGCCCGGCCCGGATCACCTCGTGCGCCATGTCGGCGATCTCGAGGACGTCCTCGTCGGTCTCGGTGGGCAGGCCGCACATGAAGTAGAGCTTCACCTGCCGCCAGCCGTTGGTGTACGCGGTGACCACGGTGCGGATCAGGTCTTCCTTCGACACCATCTTGTTGATGACCTTGCGGATCCGCTCCGACCCGCCCTCCGGGGCGAAGGTCAGCCCGGTCCGCCGGCCGTTGCGGGACAGCTCCTGCGCCAGGTCGATGTTGAACGCGTCCACCCGGGTCGACGGCAGCGACAGCGACACGTTGGTGCCGGCGTACTGCTCGGCCAGGCCGGAGCACATGTCGCCGATCTCGGAGTGGTCGGCCGAGGACAGCGACAGCAGCCCCACCTCGTGGAAGCCGGAGAACTCCAGCCCCTGCTGGACCATCTGCCCGACGGTGGTGATCGAACGCTCCCGGACCGGACGGGTGATCATGCCGGCCTGGCAGAACCGGCAACCCCGGGTGCAGCCCCGGAAGATCTCCACCGCGTACCGCTCGTGCACCGTCTCGGCCAGCGGCACGAGCGGCTTCTTCGGGTACGGCCAGGCGTCCAGGTCCATGGTCGTGCGCTTGTGCACCCGGAACGGCACGTCCGGGCGGTTCGGCACCACCCGCTGGATGCGACCGTCGGGCAGGTAGTCCACGTCGTAGAAGCGCGGCACGTAGACGCTCTCGGTGCGGGCCAGCCGCAGCAGCAGCTCGTCCCGGCCGCCCGGGGAGCCCTCCGCCTTCCACTCCCGGACGATCGTGGTGATCTCCAGGACCGCCTCCTCGCCGTCGCCGAGCACCGCGGCGTCGATGAAGTCGGCGATCGGCTCCGGGTTGAACGCGGCGTGCCCACCGGCCACGATCACCGGGTCGGCCTCGGTGCGGTCGGCGGCGCGCATCGGGATGCCGGCGAGGTCGATCGCGGTGAGCAGGTTGGTGTAGCCCAGCTCGGTGGAGAACGAGATCCCGAACACGTCGAAGCGGCGCACCGACCGGTGCGCGTCGACGGTGAACTGCGGCACGCCGTGGGTGCGCATCAGCTGTTCCAGGTCCGGCCAGACCGCGTACGTCCGCTCGGCCAGCACGTCGGGCAGCTCGTTGAGCACCTCGTAGAGGATCTGCACGCCCTGGTTGGGCAGGCCCACCTCGTACGCGTCGGGGTACATCAGCGCCCAGCGGACGGTCGCCGCGTCCCAGTCCTTGACCACCGCGCCCAACTCGCCACCGACGTACTGGATGGGCTTGGTCACCTGGGGCAGCAGCGCCTCCAGCCGGGGCCACACCGACAACTCGGAGTCGCGGTGCGGCGGCAGACCCACCGCGTCGTCGGTCATGGCCGCGGCGGGGCGCGGGGTCGTGGACGGAGCACTCATGGAGCCCAAGGGTACGCGTCCACCGGCGGACGGCACGCCGCACCGCCGACCTCCCCCGCCGCACTGCCGCCCCCTCCCGTCGGGCTCCCCACACCCCGGCTGACGCCCCGCGCGCGGCCGGGGCTCCTCGGGTGCCGGGGTGGGCGGTCGCGGGGGCGCCGATTGGTCGAGGTGGCGCCCCGGTACTAACCTCGCAACCGGTGCGAGAGGAGATTGCCGCGATGCCGGAGCCGCAGCCGGGAGCAGACCGGCTGGCCGATGGGGGCGACCCGCTCCCGGGTCGGCAGCAGGATCCGGTGGTCACCGCCGGATCGGTCGACCTCCCCGTACCGCCACCCCACGACCCTGTCGACACCGCAGCGCCGGCCGACGAACCCACTCCGGTCACGCAAGGCGACCTCGCGCATCCGACCGGTGAGGATTCCCCGCCGACCGCGCCCGTCGACGCCACCACCGGCCCGGAGCGTCCCACCCTGGCGGAGCCTCCCACCCCGACCGGGCCCACCACCGCACCGGAGTCCACCAGCCCGACCGGGTCGTCCCACCCGCCGGAGCCGGCCGCCCCGACCGGGACCGGCCCGCCGGAGCCGGCCGCCCCGGACGAGCAAACCAACCCGGACGAGCAGGCTGACCCGGACGAGCAGGCTGACCCGGACGCGCAGGCTGACCCGGACGCGCAGACCAGCCCGCCGGAGCCCGTCGGGCCGGACGCGCAGAGCCGTCCGGTGGAGGCGGCCGCCCCGGCGCGGGGAGTCGCCCCCGGCCCGGTCACCCCGGCGCGGGGGTCGCCCCCGGCCCGGCCGCCCCGGCGCGGGGATCGGCCGCCGTTCCGGCCGGGAACACGCCCCCGAGCCGCCGACGCCCGGCCGACCCGACCCGACCCGACTGGACCCGCACCCCGAGGCCCCGCACCCCGACGCCCCTCGCCTCGACGCCACCCGGCTGGAACAGCGCCCCGACGCCACCCGCCTGGAGCAGCGCCCCGACGCGACGCTGGAGGAGCCGGCGGTGCCCCGGTGGAGTGGTTCCGCCGCCGTACCCGCGCCGCCGCCGCGCCGCCGCGGCTGGGGTGAGTCGGTCGAGTTCTCTCCGGTACCGCCGCCACCGCCACCGCCGCTCCCACCGGAGCTGCCCGAACACCGCGCCCCGGTGGACCCGTGGGCGGGCGCGGACACCGGTGGCTGGGACCTGCACCACCCGGAACTGGCTCCGCCGCCCTACCCCGCGTCCCCGCCGACCCGCCCCTACCCACCGGTCGCCGACCCGACCCCACCCCAACGGGCCCACGCCACCCCGCCGGCCCCGTCGACGCCGCCCTACCAGCACACCCCGACCCCACCGGCCCCGCCCTACCAGCAGACCCCGAGGCCGCCGACCCCGCCGGCCCCGTCGACGCCCCACCCGCACTCGCCGGCTCCGGCGTACCCGTCGGCGTCGTCGGCCGGTCCGGCCTCGCCGTCGCCGACCCGGCCGTACCCGGTCGCGCCGGTGCCCGCCGCGCGGCCGGCGTCCCCGCCGCCGGCCCGCCCGGCGCTGCCACCCCGCCGCCGCCCGCGCCGCCCCGGCCGCCCAAGCAGCGGCGGGTCCGCCCGCAACCGGTCGCCCCGCCGCCGAACCCCGCCAGCCCTCCCAAGGGGTACGTCCGCCGCAAGCGGCGGCGCTGGCCCTGGGTGCTGCTGCTCAGCCTGGCCTGCTGCTGTGGCTGCCCCGCCTGGTTCGGCAAGCCGGTCTGGCAGCAGTACCCGGCCGACGCGGCGCTGCCGGCCCAGGTGGCCGACCTGACCCTGCGCGACGACTCGGGCAGTGAGGTCGACAAGCTCAAGACCGAGGCACGCAAGGCGAACATGCTGGCCGAGGACGTCTACGCCGGGGTGTACATCACCTCCGACGGCAAGCGGGTGGCAGTCTTCGGTGACACCGGTTTCCGGTTCCGGCCGGAGTCCGATGCGGACGACGCGATGGTGCAGCTGACCGGCACCTACAAGCTGGGTACGCCCCAACCGGTGGACAGCGGCGTGCGGGGCCGGTACGAGCGCTGCGCGACCGGTGTCTCCGACGGCGCCGACGTGGTGGTCTGCACGTCAGTGGACCACGGCAGCAGCGCCACCGGAGTCTTCACCCGGCTCTCGGTGGACGACAGCGCCCAACTGCTCGCCAGGATGCGCGCCCAGATCGTCACCCCCAAGCAGGGCTGAGCGCGGGCCGGCGCCACCCACGCCCGGTCAGGCCGGAGCCGGGCGGACCGGTCAGGCCGGGGTCCCGCCCGGGGTGGGCTCGGCCCGGCGGGGGGCGTAGCGGGGGACGTACTCCTGGCCGGTGAGCTTCTGGATCTCGGCCATCAGCTCGTCGGTCATCTCCCGCAGCGAGGTGCGGTCGTCGGAGCGGCCGGTGAAGTCCAACGGCTTGCCGAACCGGATGACGATCTTCGCCTTGCCGGGGCGGGGAATCCGGGTGCCGATCGGCTGCACCTTGTCGGTGCCGGTCACCCCGACCGGGATCACCGGCACCCCGGCCGCCACCGCCAGCCGGGCGGTGCCGGTCCGTCCCCGGTAGAGCCGGCCGTCGGGCGAGCGGGTCCCCTCGGGGTAGACGGCGACCAGGTCGCCACCGCGCAGCGCGGGGATGGCCGCGTCGAACGCGGACAGCGCGGCCCGGCCACCGGCCCGCTCGACCGGAATGGCCCCCAGGCCGGTGAGGACGAACTTGGACAGCGCACCCCGCGCACCGGTGCCGGTGAAGTACTCCGACTTGGCCCAGAAGGCGAGGTGCCGGGGGACGACGGTGCCGAGCAGCAGTTCGTCGGCGACGGAGAGGTGGTTGCCCGCGAAGATCGCGCCGCCGGTCGCCGGGATGTGCTCCAGCCCCTCGACGGTCGGGCGGAAGGCCAGCCGCATCGCGGGTCCCACGGTGAGCTTGCCGATGGTGTAGAGCAGCGGCACTGGTCCTCCGGCGATCGTGCGTTGAACAGGCGGTGTCACGGTAGCGGACAGACGCCCGCGCGACCCAACGGGTACACGCGCGTCCGCCTACTGGATCGCGGGCCCGGGGAAGGGCCCCCACCCCCGCGTATCACGCGATGGTAGGGGCCCCTGCGCACTCCTCACACCGGTCGGACGGCCACCGTCACCCGCTCGCCGTCGCCGACCTCACCGGTGAAGCCGGCCAGGCCGTCGGCGAAGTCCACCGTGTCGGCGAGCACCTCCCGGGCCACGAAACCGGTGTACGCCGACACCGCCACCCGCACCTGCTCGGAGGCCGACACCGACACCACGATCCGGTCGGAGATGTCCAGGTCGGCGTCCCGTCGGGCCTGCTGCACGACCCGGACCACGTCCCGGGCCAGCCCCTCGGCGGCCAACTCCGGGGTGACCTCGGTGTCGAGCACGACGACGCCCTCGCCGCCGGGCAGCGGCGCGGAGTGCTCGGCGTCGGCGGCGACCAGGCGCAACTCGTACTCACCCTCGGCGAGGGTGACCCCGGCGGCGACGGGAGCGCCGTCGTGCAGCTCCCACTCCCCTGCCTTGACCGCCCTGATCACCTGCTGCACCTGCTTGCCGACCCGGGGGCCGAGCGCCCGGGGCACCACGGTCAGCACCTGCTGGCAGTAGCTGGCGACCTCCGCCGAGAACTCCACCGTCTTGACGTTGACCTCGTCGGCGACCAGGTCGGCGAAGGGCCGCAGCTGGTCCGCGACCGGGGAGGCCACGGTCAGCCGGGGCAGCGGCAGCCGGACCCGCAGCCCCTTGGCCTTGCGCAGCGACAGCGCCGCCGAGCAGACGTCCCGGGTGGCGTCCATCGACGCGACCAGGTCGTGGTCGGCCGGGAACTCCTGCGCCGACGGCCAGTCGGTCAGGTGCACCGACCGCTCCCCGGTGAGCCCACGCCAGATCTCCTCGGCGGTCAGCGGGGCCAGCGGCGCCACCACCCGGCAGAGCGTCTCCAGCACGGTCCACAGGGTGTCGAACGCGTCGGCGTCACCCGACCAGAACCGGTCCCGGGAGCGCCGCACGTACCAGTTGGTCAGCGCGTCCAGGTAGGACCGGACGGTGCCGCAGGCCCCGGAGATGTCGTACGCGTCCATCTGCGCACCGACCGTCTCCACCAGTTCCCGGGTCTTGGCCAGCACGTACCGGTCGAGCAGGTGCGTGCTGTCCACCCGCCGCCGGGCGGTGTGCCCGTCGGCGTTGGCGTAGAGCGAGAAGAAGTACCAGACGTTCCACAGCGGCAGCAGCACCTGCCGGACGGCGTCGCGGATCGCCGGCTCGGTGACCGCCATGTCGCCGCCGCGCAGTACCGGCGAGGACATCAGCATCCAGCGCATCGCGTCCGAGCCGTACGCGTCGAAGACGTGGTAGACGTCGGGGTAGTTGCGCAGGCTCTTGGACATCTTGCGCCCGTCGGAGCCGAGCAGGATGCCGTGGCTGAGGCAGTTGCGGAACGCCGGCCGGTCGAACAGCGCGGTGGCCAGCACGTGCATGGTGTAGAACCAGCCCCGGGTCTGCCCGATGTACTCGACGATGAAGTCGCCCGGGTAGTGGTGCTCGAACCAGTCGGCGTTCTCGAACGGGTAGTGCACCTGGGCGAACGGCATCGCGCCGGACTCGAACCAGCAGTCCAGCACCTCCGGCACCCGACGCATCATCGACTTGCCGGTCGGGTCGTCCGGGTTGGGGCGGACCAGGTCGTCGACGGCCGGCCGGTGCAGGTCGGTCAGGCGTACGCCGAAGTCCCGTTCGATCTCGGCCAGCGAGCCGTAGACGTCCAGCCGGGGATAGGTGGGGTCGTCGGACTTCCAGGCCGGGATCGGCGAACCCCAGAACCGGTTGCGGCTGATCGACCAGTCCCGGGCGTTGGCCAGCCACTTGCCGAACGAGCCGTCCTTGATGTGCCCGGGGGTCCAGTTGATCTGCTGGTTCAGCTCGACCATCCGGTCCCGGAACGTGGTCACCGCGACGAACCACGACGACACCGCCTTGTAGACCAGCGGGGTGTCGCAGCGCCAGCAGTGCGGGTACGAGTGGGTGTAGGTGTCCTGCCGCAGCACCACCCCCCGCTCCTTCAGCTCCCGGATCACCGGCTTGTTGACGTCGAAGACCTGCTCACCCTGGTAGGGCGGGACCAGTGCGGTGAACCGGGTGTGGTCGTCGACGGTGACGACGGTGGGGATGCCGGCGGCGTTGCAGACGTTCTGGTCGTCCTCGCCGAAGGCCGGGGCGAGGTGCACGATCCCGGTGCCGTCCTCGGTGGTGACGAACTCCGCGCCGAGCACCTGGTAGGCGTTCGGGCCGGCCTGCTCGACGAGGAAGTCGAACAGCGGGGTGTAGCGCCGCCCGACCAGGTCCCGGCCGTACACCGTGCCGAGGAGCTGGTAACCCTCCAGCTCCTTGGCGTACGCGCCGAGCCGGGCCGCGCCGACGACGAACCGTTCCCCGTCGCGGTCGAGCACCGCGTACTCGATGTCGGGGCCGACGGCGAGCGCCAGGTTCGACGGCAGCGTCCACGGGGTGGTGGTCCAGACGCCCAGCTTCACCGGCCCGCGCAGCAGCTCCGGGGCGGACTCGTCGCCGGTCAGCCCGAACCACACGGTCAGCGTCGGGTCGTGCCGGTCGCGGTAGACGTCGTCCATCCGGGTCTCGGTGTTCGACAGCGGCGTCTCGCACCGCCAGCAGTACGCCAGCACCCGGAAACCCTCGTAGATCAGGCCCTTGTCGTGCAGGGTCTTGAAGGCCCACATGACGCTTTCCATGTAGTCCAGGTCGAGGGTCTTGTAGTCGTTGGCGAAGTCGACCCAGCGGGCCTGCCGGTTGATGTACCGCTCCCAGTCCTGGGTGAACTCCAGCACCGAGGAGCGGCACGCCTCGTTGAACCGGGCCACCCCGAGGTCGAGGATCTCCGCCTTGCTGGTGATGCCGAGCTGCTTCTCGGCCACCACCTCGGCGGGCAGGCCGTGACAGTCCCAGCCGAAGCGCCGCTCGACGTGCCGACCGCGCATGGTCTGGTAACGCGGCACCACGTCCTTGACGTACCCGGTGAACAGGTGGCCGTAGTGCGGCAGGCCGTTGGCGAACGGCGGGCCGTCGTAGAAGACGTACTCGTTCTTGCCGTCGTCGCCGGCCGGCCGGGCCGCCACCGAGGCCTCGAAGGTCCGGTCGGCGGTCCAGTGCTCCAGGACGCGGCGTTCGACCGCGGGCAGGTCCGGGCTCGCCGGGACGCCGGCGGCCGGGTCGTGCAACGGATAGCCCATCGGGGGTCGCTCTCCTCTGGCAGCTCACTGATCTCGTGGTCTGCGAGGACGAGCCTGTCCGGTACGCCGTCGTCGACGCCCCGGGCCGGGCCCGCGGTACCACCCCGCTTGGCGGTCAGGATCGACCGCCCGCTCGTTGGTCGGCTGTGACGGGCCGCCCCGTCCGGTTCTAGTCGGGCCCGAGGGCCTTTTCTTCCGGAGGCTCACCGGTGATGGCCGGGTCGTCGCCTGTACCCGTCAGGGTACTCGACCTGTGCGGGTCACCGCCGCCGAGTAAAGGGGTGGGCGGTCCGGCTGGTCCACCCATAGATTCGCGGCCATGGGTGAACACGCGATCGAGGCGGTGGGGCTGCACCGCAGCTACCGCAGCCGGACCGGCTGGTTACGACCACAGCGCCGGGAGGTGCACGCCGTCGCCGGGGTCGACCTCGCGGTGCGCCACGGTGAACTGTTCGGCCTGCTCGGCCCGAACGGCGCCGGCAAGACCACCACCATCAAGCTGCTCAACACCCTGCTCATCCCGACCGGGGGCGAGGCCCGGATCTGCGGCTTCGACGTGGTCCGGCAGACCCGGGAGGTGCGCCGCCGGATCGGGTACGTCTTCGGCGGCGACCGGGGTCTCTACGACCGGCTCTCCGCCCGGGACAACCTGCGCTACTTCGCCGAGTTGTACGGCGTACCGGGCCGGGAGCAGAAGCGCCGGATCGCCGAGTTGTTCGCGCTGGTCCGGCTGACCGGCCGGGAGGACGACCGGGTCGAGGGCTACTCCCGGGGCATGCGGCAGCGGCTGCACATCGCCCGGGGGCTGCTGCACCGGCCCCGGGTGCTGTTCCTCGACGAGCCGTCGATCGGGGTCGACCCGGTGGCCGCCCGGGAGCTGCGGCAGACCGTCGCCGAACTGGCCGCCACCGGCACCACCGTGCTGCTGACCACGCACTACATGGCCGAGGCCGACGAGTTGTGCGGCCGGATCGCGGTGATCGCGGGCGGCCGGATCCAGGCGCTGGGCACCCCCGCCGAGCTGCGCCACCACGCCGACGGCCGGCGGGTGCTGGAGGTGCAGGCGTACGGGGTGACCGACGGGCAGGTGGCCGCCATCCGGGCCCGGCCCGGCGTACGCGAGGTGAGCCTGGCGGTGCACGGTGCGGCGCAGTTGCTCGGGGTGCAGTCCGACGCGGGGGTGGACGTGCAGGCCGACGTGCTGCGGGAGCTGAGCGGGGTGCGGCTGGGCCGGGTGACCGCCCGGCAGCCCACCCTGGAGGACGCGTACGTGGCGATCGTCAACCGGGCGGCGGAGCCGACGCCGCTGGTCGGTGGGGTGCCGGCGTGAGCACCCTGCGGATGATCGCGGTCGGCGCGCTGCTGCACGTCAAGCAGCTCAGCCGCTCCCCCTTCGAGATCGCCATCGCGCTGTTCGTCCCGGTGGTGCAGGCGACCCTGGCGGTCTATCTGTTCCGGGCCGGCGGCGAGCCGGACCGGTTGCTGGAGGCGGCGGTGGGCGCGGGCCTGATGGGGGTCTGGTCGACGGTGTTGTTCGGCTCCGGCGGGGCGATCCAGTCCCAGCGTTGGCAGGGCACCCTGGAGATGATCATGTTGGCGCCCCGGTCGCCGGCGCTGGTGCTGCTGCCGGTCACCCTGGCCACCGGCATCACCGGCACGTACGCGATGCTCGCCACCCTGGCCTGGGGACGGTTGCTCTACGGCATCCCGCTCGACTTCGCCCACCCGGTGGCGTTTCCGGTGGCCGTCGCCGGCTGCATCGCCGGGCTGGGCATGTTCGGGCTGCTGCTGGCGTCCAGCTTCGTGCTGCTGCGGCACGCCAACGCCCTGGCCAACATGCTGGAGTACCCGATCTGGCTGGTCTCCGGGATGCTCGTGCCGGTCACCGCGCTGCCCGGCTGGACCGGGCCGGTCGCCGCGGTGCTCCCGACCACCTGGGGGGCCCGCGCGGTGCACGAGGCCGCCGCCGGCGGGCCGGTCTGGCCGGCGCTCGGTGGCTGCCTGGCGATCAGCCTGGCGTGTCTGGCCGTCGGCTGGGTGTTGATGACGTACGTCGAGCGCCGGGCCCGGGTCGCCGCGACCCTGGCCCTGGCCTGAGGGGGCACACCGGTGCACGTCCGATCCCGACCGGTCGACGGAGGTCCCCGATGAGCGCGCTGTTCCGGCTGGTCGGCGTGGGTGGGGTGATCGCCTACCGGGCCCTGTTCAACTGGACCACCCCGTCGATCTTCGTGGGCACCCTGCTGGTGGGCCCGCTGTTCCAGCTCTTCTTCTTCGCCTACCTGGGGCGGGAGTTCGGGGTCGCCGACGACCGGTTCTACATCGTCGGCAACGCGGTGCTCACCGCCGCACTGGCCTGCGTCTACGGCGGCACCATGGCGGTGGCCAACGAGCGGCGCTTCGGCACCCTCGGGCACGTGCTGCTCTCCCCGCGCAGCCGCACCGCCATCTTCCTCGGCCGGGTGCTGCCGTACGCCGGCAACGGCCTGCTGATCGCGGCGAGCACGCTCACCGTGGCCGCGCTCCTGCTCGGTCTGAGGATTCCGGCCACCGCCCTGCCCGGCCTGCTGCTGGCGCTGGCGGCGGCCTCGCTCACCTGCGGGTTCTTCGGGTTGACCCTGGGCGCGTTGGGGCTGCGCTTCCGGGACGTCTTCCTGATCTCGAACGTGGCGGTGGCGCTGCTGCTGTTGTTCACCGGGGTGAACGTGCCGGCCGACAGCCTGCCGGCCGGCATCCGCGCGGTCGGCGCGGTGCTCCCGATCACCCATGCCGCCGACGCGGCCCGGCGGCTGGCCGGCGGGGCCACCCTGGGCGACGCCCTGCCGGCGATCGGCGTCGAGCTGGCCGTCGGGGTCGGCTACGCCGTGCTGGCGGCCGGGCTGTTGACGGTGTTCGAGGCGGAGTCCCGTCGCCGCGCCTCGCTGGACACCCTCTGAACCGGTGGGCCCGGCGGGTCCCGCCCACCGGCCCATCCCCGGGGTCACGGCTCAGCCGGTGACCTCCAGATAGCGGTCGAGCATCGCGTCGACCTGGGCCGGCACCTGGAGCTGGACGAAGTGCCCGGAGCCCACGGTCTGTCCGATGAACGCCTGCGGCGCGAGTTCGGCCAGCCGGGCGTAGTCGGCGAACGGGGCGTTGCTGCCCACGAAGAGCAGCGGGCGGTCCCAGCGGTGCAGGGCCGCCACGTCCCCCTCGGCGGCGCTCCACTCGGCCAGCCCGGCGATCGGCGCGTACGCCACCTCGGTCGAGGGGCGGGCGGTGGCCGCCACCACCCGCTCCACCAGGCGCGGGTCGGAGTACGGCGGGAAGTACGACCGGACGATCGACTCCCGGACCGCACCCGAGGTGTCGTCCCGCAGCGAGGCCGCCACCTGGGCGATCGCGGCGGGGGCGCCGGGCGGGCCGGCCACCGCGGAGTCGAGCAGCCCCAACCCGGTGAACCGGTCCCGGTCGCCGGCGGCGGCCACCAGTGACCAGACACCACCCAGGCTGTGCCCGATCACGAAGACCCGGCGCAGGTCGAGCGCGTGGGCGAAGGCCCGCAGGTGGCCGGCCATCTCGGGCACGCCGTAGCCGTCGGCCGGGGGTGGGCTGGCCCCGTGGCCGGGCATGTCGACGGCGATCACCCGGGCCTGCCGGTCGGCCAGGTGCCGGGCCAGGGGTGCCATGAAATCGTGATCGCAGCACCAGCCGTGCACCAGCAGGAAGGTGTCGCGCCGACCGTGCCCGTACGTCCAGTACCGCATCCCGGCGGCCGTCTGCCCGTCCATCATCGAGTCCTCCCCGGCGTTTGCGCAGCGTAGTGGCGTTCTTCCACTTAAGCGCGCCCACCCGGATCCGGCGCGGCGTATTGTTCCTTTTGGCACACCTAGACCTTTTCGTGGGCGTGCCAGCGGGGACGGGAGCGGGCGGTGGACGGGCGGATCGCGGAGTTCTTCGCCGACCTGGCCGCGAACGGCCGGGGGCGGTTGCCCGCCGCTCCCACCGGGCTGCTCCGCTTCGAGGTCAGCGTCGAGGACGGCGAGACCGCCTTCTGGTTCGTTCAGCTCGCCGACGGGCACAGCCGGGTCAGCCGGACCGGGGACGACCCCGACTGCACGGTGGAGGTCCGACCGGAGGCGTTCGCCCGGCTGCTGGCCGGCCGGGACAACCTGGTGGCGATGCTGCTGCGCGGCGACGTCTCGGTCGCCGGCGACCTGGCACTGCTGTTCACCTTCCGGCGGCTGCTGCCGGTCGACGCCGACAGCACCGGAGCCGGGTCGGCCGCCGAGATGGTCCGGCACACCGCCCCAAGCTTCATCGGGCTACACGAGGTCACCAGCGTCTTCTCCGGCAACATCTTCATGATCAGCGCCCAGAACGGGGACGTGCTGAGCGCCCCGACCACCCCGCTGGGGCTCTTCTCCTTCGACACCCGGTTCCTGTCGACCTGGCGGCTGACGGTCAACGCGGAAAGCCTCTCGGTGCTCTCCGTCGATGACGTCGCCACCTACGAGGCCAAGTTCGGGCTGGTCCCCGGGGAACCCACCCACTACGTCAACGCCACCACGTCCGTGCTGCGCCACCGCTGGGTGGGGCCGGAGTTCGAAGAGGAGATCGTCCTGTTCAACTACGCGCCGGAACCGGTGCGGTACGTCGTCCGGCTCGAGGTGGGCGCGGACTTCGCCGAGGTGCTGGAGGTCCGCGACGGCTTCCGTCGGGCCCGGCCGGTGACGGCCACCATCGCCGATGACGCGCTCCGGCTGCACTACAAGCGGGGCAGCCTGCACCGCGAGACGGTGATCACCTCCAGCACACCGGCCGAGCTGGACGAACACGGGCTGACCTGGACGTTCACCGTCGTCCCGCACGGCACCTGGTCCACCCGGCTGCGGGTGCTCGCCCTGCTGCGCGACCTGCGCCGCCGCGACCTGCGGGAACGGCTGACCAGCTCGGTCGGCCGCGGCCAGCACCAACGGGGCCGGGACATCGCCGCCCGGACCGCCGGGGTGCCCCGGCTGCGCACCGACCACAAGCCGTTGCAGCAGGCGTACGAGTACGGCATCCGGGACCTGGCCGCGCTGCACTACCCCGGGCTGAACTTCCAGGCCGCGCTGCCCGCCACCGGGCTGCCCTGGTCGATGGCGCTGCTCGGCCGGGAGAGCCTGATCAGCAGCTTCCAGGCGCTGCCCTTCATGCCCGAACGGACGGTCAACACGCTGCGCATCCTGGCGCTGAGCCAGGGCGTCCGGCAGGACCCGTTCCGGGGCGAGCAACCCGGCAAGATCGTCCAGGAGAGCCGGTACGGCGACTCCGGCGCGTTCAACGACACCCCGGAGGCCGCCAACTTCAGCGCGGTCGACACCACCGCCCTGTTCGTCATCCTGCTCGACGAGTACGAACGCTGGACCGGCGACGCGGAGCTGGTCCGCCGGTTCGAGTTCGAGGTCCGGGCCGCCATCGGCTGGCTCGACTCCGACGCGGACCCGACCGGCAGCGGCTACGTCTGGTCCACCCGGCACCCGACCCGGACCGGTCCGCAGAACGAGAGCTGGCGCAACTCCGCCGACGCGATCTGCTTCGCCGACGGCCGCCCGCCCACCTTCCCGCTGGCGATCTGCGAGATCCAGGGGTACGCCTACGAGGCCCGCCGACGGGCCGCCCGGATGGCCCGCCGGTTCTGGGGCGATCCGGGCTGGGCCGACCAACGGGAACGCGACGCCGCCCGGCTGCGGGAACAGTTCGACCGGGATTTCTGGCTGCCCGAGCACGGCCACTACGCGGTGGCGGTGCAGCTCGACGGCACCCCGCTGGACTCCCTCACGTCCAACATGGGCCAGTTGCTCTGCACCGGCATCGTCGCCGCCCACCGCGCCGAGCAGGTGGTGGCGCACCTGTTCTCCCCGGCGCTCTACTCCGGCTGGGGCATCCGCACCCTGGCCAGCACGGCGGCCGACTACAACCCGCTCGGCCACCACACCGGCGCGGTCTGGCCCTGGGAGAACTCACTGATCGCCTGGGGGCTGCGCCGGGCCGGTTTCCGGGCGCAGGCCGCCCGGATCGCCACCGGGCTGCTCGACGCCGCCCGGCACTTCCAGGGCCGGCTGCCGGCATATCTCACCGGCTACGACCGGGCCACCACCCACGTGCCCGTGCCGCACGGCTTCACCGACAGCCCGTACGCGCCCTCGGCCGGGGCGCCCCTGCTGCTGCTGCGCACGCTGCTCGGACTCGAACCGTACGAGGACCATCTCGCCGTCGACGCCGCGATGCCGGAGGAGTTGGGCCAGATCGAACTGCTCGACATCAGGGGCCGCTGGGGGTATGCCGACGCCCTCGGCCGGGGCCGCCCCTTCCGCGACCGCCCCACGCCCTGGCGGTCCGGGGCCGCCGGCCCGCGACGGCCGGGGCCACCCGCCGGGTGACCCCCGTCAGCGCTGGATCAGCCCAGGGTGGGGAACCAGAGGGCGATCTCGCGCTTGGCGCTGTCGGTGGAGTCCGAGGCGTGCACCAGGTTCTCCCGGTTGGACAGCGACAGGTCACCACGGATCGTGCCGGCGGCGGCCCTGCGGCCGTCGGTGCTGCCGATCATCGCGCGGACCACCTCGATCACCTGGTCGCCGGAGAGCACCAGCGACACCAGCGGCCCGCTGGTCATGAACGTCTTCAGCGGCGGGTAGAACGGCTTGTCCACGTGCTCGGCGTAGTGCTGGTCGGCGAACCCACCGTCCAGGGTCCGGATCTCCAGCGCGTCGATCCGCAGGCCCTTGCGCTCGAAGCGGGAGATGATCTCGCCGACCAGGCCACGGCGCACCGCGTCGGGCTTGATCAGTACGAGGCTGCGCTCATCCGGGCTGCTGCTGGACACGCTGGGTTCCTCCTGTGCGCACAAGGCGGTTCGGCTCGGTACGGTCAGCCTAGCGACCCGGTACCGGTCCCGGCGCGGCGGCTGCTCTTTCCCTCAGTCGCCGTCGGGCCTAGCCTGGCTCTGACCCCTGGGAGGTCCACTGTGGCGAATGGCGGGAACCGCACCATCGCGCCGGTACGCAAGCTGATCGCTGCGGTGCTCGGCACCGTGGCCACCTTCGTCGTCCTGTTCGGGCTGGGCATGACCAGCTGGGCCATCGTCGCGCTGGGCGTGGCCCAGGTGGTGCTCGCCGTCGCCCTGGGCACCGTGCGCGGCGGCGGGCGCACCTGGGTGGTCGGGGTCGGCCACGTGCACAGCGCCTCCGAACCACCGACCCAGTACGCCTTCGGCCGCTGCGAACTCCAGCTGGTGATCGACGCGCCGGGCCTGCCGCCCCGGTCCAAGAAGCTCATCGAGCCCCGGGTGCCGGTGGCGAAGTGGCCCTCGCTGGGGCAGACCCTGCCGATCCGGGTGGCCCTGGACGACCAGCGGCACATCCGGGTCCTCTGGGACGAGGTGCCGACCCACACCGAGTCGGCGATGACCATGGCCGACCTGCCACCGGAGTATGCCGGTGCCGAGCCGCTCGACGACATGCTCATCCACCAGGAGGCCCCGCCGTGGGCCGGCCGGACGGCCGACGACGACTTCCGCGACGAGTTCCGGGACGACCTGCGCGACCCGCCGTCCGCCGGCCCCCTGCGGGCCGACCCCCCGCGGGGGGAGCAGCACCCGGAGCCGGTCGGAAGCGAGCCGCTGCGCGACGACGTCGAGGTGCTGACCGACGAGCGGACGCCGGTGGTGATGCACCAGCGGCCCGGGGGCCCGGTGGTGCTGGAGGGCACCGTGGTCGAGCAGCCGTCGACCGGCCAGCTGCCCCGTCGGGCCACGGCCGCGGCCGCGCCCGCTCCCCGCCCGCCCGCCGAGGAGCGGTTCGACGAACCGATCCTCGACCCGGTCGACGTGCCGCTGGACGCCCCCGCCGCCACCGAGGGCCGCCTCGACCCGGAGCTGGACGAGGCGATCTTCGGGTACGACCCGACGGCCGCGCCCGCCGAGCCGGAGGAACTGGCCGCCCCGATCAGCGGCGTCGGGCTGACCCTGCTGGTCACCGACCTGTCCCGGTCGCTGGAGTTCTACCGTGACGTGCTCGGCTTCGAGGAGTTCGACCGGGGCTCCGGCAACGCGGTGCTCGCCTCCGGGGCGACCCGCCTGGTGCTGCGCGAGGTGACCGGGGCGGCACCCATGAGCCGCCGGCTGGTCCACGTCAACCTGGAGGTGGACGACATCGAGGCGGCCTACCGGCGGCTCAAGGACACCGGCCTGCGGTTCACCTACGCGCCCCGGGTGGTCAACCGGGGCACCAGGGTGGAGGTGTGGGCCGCGGCGTTCCGTGACCCGGACGGTCACGGCATCGCGCTGACCCAGTGGCGGGAACGCGCCGACGCGTGACCCCGCTCAGCCGAGGATGACCCGCCGCACGTGCAACGCGTACGCCCACACCAGGACGAAGATGACCCCGAGACCGAACAGCGACCAGTGCAGCAGGCCGGCGAGCAGCAGCAGCCCCTGGAGCACGGTGCCCGCCGACCAGGCCCACCGGCGGCGCATCAGGCCGGCCAGCAGCACCGCCGCCACGGCCAGCGCCACGGTGGCCGCGATCGCCGCCCCGCCGAAGTGCCCACCGACCACCCGGATCGGCTGGATGGCGAGCAGCAGGACCAGCGCCTCCAGCCCGAGCGTCCCGGCACCGAGACCCCGGACGGCCGCCTCGGGGTTACGCAACCCGGAGCGCCGCCCGGGTGGCGCCCCCGCCGGTCCCGTGTCCCCCGCCGGTCCGGCATCCTTCGGCGGTCCGGCGCTCCCGGTCGGTCCCGCGCCCCCCGCCGGTCCGGCGTCCCCGGGCGGGGTGGCGTGGGTCGGGTCCGGGCGGTCGGCGGGGCTGACCGGGTCCGGGCGGTCCGGGGTGGGCCCGGTCATCGCTTGAGCAGCCGTCGGGCGTCGGCCACCGTCACCACCGACCCGGTGACCAGCACCCCCACCCCGGACAACTCACCGGGAACGTCGTACTCGGCCTCGGCGACGGCAGCCTCGATGGCGTCCGGCATCTCGTCGGCCACCTGCACCCGGTCCGGGCCGAAGACCTCCCGGGCCAGTTCGGCCAACTCGTCGGCGGCCATCGCCCGGGGCGAGCTGTTCCGGGTGACGACGAGCGAGTCGAGCACCGGTTCCAGCAACTCCAGCAGGCCGGCGGCGTCCTTGTCGCCGAGTACGGCGAGCACCCCGACCAGCTTGCTGAACGCGAACTCCTCCTGGAGCGCGGTGACCGTGGCGGCCATTCCATGCGGGTTGTGCGCCCCGTCCAGCAGCACCGTCGGGGCGTTGCGGACCTTCTCCAGCCGGCCCGGGGAACTGGTCGAGGCGAAGCCCTCCCGGACCGCCTCGATGTCCAGTTGCCGCTTCGCCCCGGCCCCGAGGAACGCCTCGACGGCGGCGAGCGCCACCGCCGCGTTCTGCGCCTGGTGCGCCCCGTGCAGCGGGAGGAACACCTCGTCGTACACGCCGCCGAGGCCCTGGAGGGTCAGCACCTGACCACCGACGGCGACCGCCCGGCGCAGCACCCCGAACTCCGCGCCCTCCCGGGCGACGGTCGCGCCGACCTCGGCGCACCGTTCCAGGATCGGCCGGGCCGCCTCCTCCTCCTGCGCGGCGGCGATGACCGTCGCGCCGGAGTGGATGATGCCGGCCTTGTGCAGGGCGATGTCCTCCAGGGTGTCGCCCAGCCATTCGGTGTGGTCCAGCCCGATCGGGGTGAGCACGGCCACCCCGGCTTGGAGCACGTTGGTGGCGTCCTCGGCGCCGCCCAACCCCACCTCCACCACCGCCACGTCGACCGGCGCGTCGGCGAACGTGGCGAACGCCAGCGCGGTGGTCAGGTCGAAGTAGGTCAGCGGCTCGGCCGACCGCTGATCGACCAGGTCGGCCAGCGGCTTCACCTCGCGGTACATGGCGACGAAGCGGTCCTCGTCGACCGCTTCCCCGTCCAGGCTGATCCGCTCCCGGACGGTCTCCAGGTGCGGGCTGGTGTAGCGGCCGGTGTGCAGGCCGAAGGCCCGCAGCAACGAGTCGATCATCCGGGCCGTGGACGTCTTGCCGTTGGTCCCGGTGAGATGGATCGACGGGTACGCCCGCTGCGGGCTGCCCAGCAGGTCGAGCAGCATCTCGATGCGGTCCAGCTCGAAGTGCATCCGGGTGAACCCGCGCGCGGCCAGCTCGGCGTCGACGGCGGCGAACTCGCCGCGCCCGGACCCGGGCCGGCTGGTCTGATCGGTGCGGTCGGTCACGAGGGAAGCGCCTCCAGAGCGGCGTCGATGCGGATCAGGTCGGCCTCGGCCACCGCCAGCCGGTCACGGATCTTGGCAACCACCGGCTCGGGCGCCTTCCCGACGAACGCCGGGTTGTCCAGCTTCGCGCGGGCCTGCGCGACCTCCTTCTCGGCCGTCGCCCGGTCCTTGGTGAGCCGGGCCCGCTCGGCGGCCACGTCGATCGACCCCCGGGTGTCCAACTCCACGCTGACCTCACCGGGCATGGCGAGGGTGGCGCTGGCCTGGAAGTCGTCGGCCGGGGCGTCCAGCCGGACCAGCGAACGGATCAGCGGCTCGTGCGCGGCGATGCCCGCCCCGCCGAGCCCGTCCAGCCGGGCGGCCACCCGCTGGGTCGGCCGCAGCCCCTGGTCGGAGCGGAACCGCCGGATCTCGGTCACCACCCGCTGGACGGTGCCGACCTCGCGTTCCGCGGCGTCGTCCATAAGCGTACGGTCGGCCACCGGCCAGGCCGCCGTCATGACCGTCTCGCCACCGGTCAGCGCGGTCCACAGCTCCTCGGTGACGAACGGGATCACCGGGTGCAGCAGCCGCAGCAACTGGTCCAGCACGTGTCCGAGCACCCGGCGGGTGGCGTCGGCCGCCGGCCCACCCTCGGCGAGCACCGGCTTGCCCAGCTCCACGTACCAGTCGCAGACGTCGTCCCAGGCGAAGTGGTAGAGCAGGTCGCACACCTTCGCGAACTCGTACGCCTCGAACTGCTCGTCGACCTCGGCGGTGACGTGCGCCAGCCGGGACAGGATCCACCGGTCGACGGTGGAGAGCTGGTCGGCGGCCGGCAGCGGGCCGGTGGTGTGCGCGCCGTTGAGCAGCGCGAACCGGGTGGCGTTCCAGAGCTTGTTGCAGAAGTTGCGGGAGCCCTGGCACCACTCCTCGCTGACCGGCACGTCCCCGCCGGGGTTCGCCCCCCGGGCCAGGGTGAACCGGGTCGCGTCGGCGCCGTACCGGTCGACCCAGTCCAGCGGGTCGACCACGTTGCCGAACGACTTCGACATCTTCTTGCCGTGCTGGTCGCGGACCATGCCGTGCAGGGCGACCGTGTCGAACGGCTGCCGGCCGTCCATCGCGTACAGGCCGAACATCATCATCCGGGCGACCCAGAAGAACAGGATGTCGTAGCCGGTGACCAGCACGTTCGTCGGGTAGAACTTCGCCAGGTCCGGGGTCTGCTCCGGCCAGCCGAGGGTGGAGAACGGCCACAGGCCGCTGGAGAACCAGGTGTCCAGGACGTCCTCGTCCTGGACCCAGCCCTCGCCGGGCGGCGTCTCGTCCGGGCCGACGCAGACGATCTCGCCCGCCGGGCCGTACCAGACCGGGATGCGGTGGCCCCACCAGAGCTGCCGGGAGATGCACCAGTCGTGCATGTTGTCGACCCAGGCGAAGTAGCGCTTGGCCAGCTCGGCCGGCTCGATCTTCACCCGGCCGTCGCGCACCGCGTCGCCGGCCGCCTTGGCCAGCGGGGTGGTGTTGACGAACCACTGCAACGACAGCCGGGGCTCGACGGTGGTACGACACCGGGAGCAGTGCCCCACCGCGTGCAGGTACGGCCGCTTCTCGGCCACGATCCGACCCTGCTCGCGCAGGGCGGCGACGATCGCCGGGCGGGCCTCGTACCGGTCCAGGCCCTGGAACGGGCCGGGCGCGGTGATGACGCCCCGCTCATCCATGATCGTCAGGGCGGGCAGGTCGTGCCGCTGGCCGATCTCGAAGTCGTTCGGGTCGTGCGCCGGGGTCACCTTGACCATGCCGGTGCCGAACGCCGGGTCGACGTGCTCGTCGGCGACGATCGGGATGTGCCGGCCGGTCAGCGGCACCTCCACCGCGGTGCCGATCAGGTGCCGGTACCGCTCGTCGTCGGGGTGCACGGCCACGGCGGTGTCGCCGAGCATGGTCTCGGCCCGGGTGGTGGCGACCACCACGTCGTCGCTGTACCGGACCGAGACCAGCTCACCTTCGTCGTCGGTGTGCTCCACCTCGATGTCGGACAGCGCGGTCAGGCAGCGCGGGCACCAGTTGATGATCCGGTTGGCCCGGTAGATCAGCCCGTCGTCGTAGAGCTTCTTGAACATGGTCTGCACGGCCCGGGACAGGCCCTCGTCCATGGTGAAGCGTTCCCGGTCCCAGTCGACCGAGTCGCCGAGCCGGCGCATCTGGCCGAGGATCGCGCCGCCGGACTCGGCCTTCCACTGCCAGACCCGCTCGACGAACTTCTCCCGGCCGAGGTCGTGCCGGGACAGCCCCTGACCGGCGAGCTGCCGCTCCACCACGTTCTGGGTGGCGATGCCGGCGTGGTCCATGCCGGGCAGCCACAGCGCCTCGTACCCCTGCATCCGCTTGCGGCGCACCAGGGAGTCCTGGACGGTGTGGTCCAGGGCGTGGCCCATGTGCAGCACGCCGGTGACGTTCGGTGGCGGGATGACGATCGTGAAGGGGGGCTTGTCGCTCTGCGCCGACGCCCGGAAGTGGCCGGCGGCTACCCACTGCGCATACCGTCGCTGCTCTACCTCGCCGGGCTGGTACTGGCCGGCAAGGGTCGGGGCGTCGGGGCGTCGGGCATCCAGTCTCTCGGTCACCTGTGAAAGTCTACGGAGCGCTTCTGCGGACCCGACGTGCGCCACCGGTCATTCGCGTACGGTGGCGAACATGTCCGACGCACATCTCACCGAGCGTCAGCTCATCGAGGGTCCCGAGCCGGTCGAGCTGACCGAGGAGCCGATCCGGTTGAGCAACCACGACCCGGAGCAGAGCACCCAGGCGCGGGGTCGGGTGTCCCGACGCCGACGGATCGCGCTGACCGTCGCCCTCGTGGTCGGCCTGGCCGGCGCCGCCGCGCTGGGCACCGCCGGCTGGCGCATCGCCCGGGAGAAGGACACCCGCCTCGGCACGCCCGACCAGGTCGCCGGTCTCACCCGCGACGACTCGGACCGGGCCCGCAGCACCGCCGACTACCTGCGCAGCGGATTCGCCGCCGACATCGAACTGGACCGCAGCATCGGTACGGTCTACCGCGACCCGGCCGACGAGAAGCGGGCGGTGCTGTTCTTCGGTGGCACCACCCTGCTCTGGCAGCCGGAACGTGACCTGGACAGCCTCTTCCGGCTGATGGCCGACGAGACCGGCCGGGTGACCGACGTCCGTGCGGTGCCGGCGGGGAGGTACGGCGGGGTGATGAAGTGCGGCAAGACCAGCGGCGACGGGGGTGACTTCGCGATCTGCGGGTGGGCGGATCACGGCAGCGTGGCGATGGGCATGTTCGCCAACCGCCCCGTCGACGAGTCGGCCGGCCTGTTCCGCCAGCTCCGCGACGTCGTCCAGACCCGGGGCTGACAGCCCGGCCCGCCCGTCGACCCCTCCTCCGCACGGCCCGTCCCCGCCGGAGGCCGACCGGCTCGCCGCGCTGGGCCTGGCCCCCCGGGGCCGGCGCTGATCCACGCAATGGTGGTGAGGTAGGGGTGTCCCGGCGTTCCAATACCGCTATGTCGCGGCCAGCTGGCCCGCAGCCAGGAATGCGGTTCAGAGCTGGAATGCAGTTGAGGCCGACCCCGTCAGGGGTCGGCCTCAACTTCCGGCGGTGTCCTACTCTCCCACACCCTCCCGAGTGCAGTACCATCGGCGCTGGAGGGCTTAGCTTCCGGGTTCGGAATGTGACCGGGCGTTTCCCCTCCGCCATGACCGCCGTAACACTATGAACATATCAAACAACACACGCACCCACACACGTGTGGGGGGTTGTTCGGTTGTTCAGAGTTGCACAGTGGACGCGTAGCAGCTTTGTAGTCAAGTCCTCGGCCTATTAGTACCGGTCAACTGAACCCGTTACCGGGCTTACATTTCCGGCCTATCAACCCAGTCGTCTAGCTGGGGGCCTTACCCCCACAAAGTGGGGTGGGATACCTCATCTTGAAGCAGGCTTCCCGCTTAGATGCTTTCAGCGGTTATCCCTTCCGAACGTAGCTAACCAGCCGTGCCCCTGGCGGGACAACTGGCACACCAGAGGTTCGTCCGTCCCGGTCCTCTCGTACTAGGGACAGCCCTTCTCAAGTATCCTACGCGCACGGCGGATAGGGACCGAACTGTCTCACGACGTTCTAAACCCAGCTCGCGTACCGCTTTAATGGGCGAACAGCCCAACCCTTGGGACCTGCTACAGCCCCAGGATGCGACGAGCCGACATCGAGGTGCCAAACCATCCCGTCGATATGGACTCTTGGGGAAGATCAGCCTGTTATCCCCGGGGTACCTTTTATCCGTTGAGCGACACCGCTTCCACTCGCAAGTGCCGGATCACTAGTCCCGACTTTCGTCCCTGCTCGACCTGTCAGTCTCACAGTCAAGCTCCCTTGTGTACTTGCACTCAACACCTGATTGCCAACCAGGCTGAGGGAACCTTTGGGCGCCTCCGTTACCTTTTAGGAGGCAACCGCCCCAGTTAAACTACCCACCAGACACTGTCCCTGAACCGGATAACGGTCCGAAGTTAGATACCCAAATCAACCAGAGTGGTATTTCAAGATTGCCTCCACCTATACTGGCGTACAGGTTTCACCGGCTCCCACCTATCCTACACAAGCCCATTCAGATACCAATGTCAAGCTATAGTAAAGGTCCCGGGGTCTTTCCGTCCTGCCGCGCGTAACGAGCATCTTTACTCGTAATGCAATTTCGCCGGGCCTGTGGTTGAGACAGTGGGGAAGTCGTTACGCCATTCGTGCAGGTCGGAACTTACCCGACAAGGAATTTCGCTACCTTAGGATGGTTATAGTTACCACCGCCGTTTACTGGCGCTTAAGTTCTCCGCTTCGCCCCGAAGAGCTAACAGGTCCCCTTAACGTTCCAGCACCGGGCAGGCGTCAGTCCATATACATCGAATTACTTCTTCGCATGGACCTGTGTTTTTAGTAAACAGTCGCTTCCCCCTGCTCTCTGCGGCCATACAACGCTCCACCCGCATGGGGCTTCACGTCTCCGGCCCCCCTTCTCCCTAAGTTACGGGGGCAATTTGCCGAGTTCCTTAACCACAGTTCGCCCGATCGCCTCGGTATTCTCTACCTGACCACCTGTGTCGGTTTGGGGTACGGGCCGCTAAGAACTCGCTAGAGGCTTTTCTCGGCAGCATAGGATCACTGACTTCACCTGAATCGGCTCGGCATCACGTCTCAGCCCCATGTGTTGCGGATTTGCCTACAACACGGCCTACACGCTTACCCCGGCACAACCACCGGCCGGGCTCAGCTACCTTCCTGCGTCACCCCATCGCTTGACTACTACCCACCAGGTTCCTGCGCTCCCCGTTCTTGGTCCGAAGACCGCCAACAGATCGGGCAGTTAGCACAATAAGGTTCATCACGGGCGCTCTTTCGCGGGTACGGGAATATCAACCCGTTGTCCATCGACTACGCCTCTCGGCCTCGCCTTAGGTCCCGACTCACCCAGGGCGGATTAGCCTGGCCCTGGAACCCTTGGTCATCCGGCGGAAGGGTTTCTCACCCTTCTTTCGCTACTCATGCCTGCATTCTCACTCGTGCCGCGTCCACAACTGGGTCACCCCGCTGCTTCACCCCCGGCACGACGCTCCCCTACCCACCCACACACCTGCACACCCCATCAAGGAGATGCGAAGTAAAATGTGAGTGCCACAGCTTCGGCGGTGTGCTTGAGCCCCGCTACATTGTCGGCGCGGAACCACTTGACCAGTGAGCTATTACGCACTCTTTAAAGGGTGGCTGCTTCTAAGCCAACCTCCTGGTTGTCTATGCGACCCCACATCCTTTTCCACTTAGCACACGCTTAGGGGCCTTAGCTGGTGATCTGGGCTGTTTCCCTCTCGACTACGAAGCTTATCCCCCGCAGTCTCACTGCCGCGCTCTCACTTACCGGCATTCGGAGTTTGGCTGATTTCGGTAAGCTTGTGGGCCCCCTAGACCATCCAGTGCTCTACCTCCGGCAAGAAACACGCGACGCTGCACCTAAATGCATTTCGGGGAGAACCAGCTATCACGGAGTTTGATTGGCCTTTCACCCCTAACCACAGGTCATCCCCCAACTTTTCAACGTTGGTGGGTTCGGCCCTCCACGCGGTCTTACCCGCGCTTCAGCCTGCCCATGGCTAGATCACTCCGCTTCGGGTCTAGAACATGCGACTACGACGCCCTATTCAGACTCGCTTTCGCTACGGCTCCCCCACACGGGTTAACCTCGCCACATGCCACTAACTCGCAGGCTCATTCTTCAAAAGGCACGCCGTCACCCCGCAAGGCTCCGACGGATTGTAGGCGAACGGTTTCAGGTACTATTTCACTCCCCTCCCGGGGTACTTTTCACCATTCCCTCACGGTACTCGTCCGCTATCGGTCACCAGGAAGTATTTAGGCTTACCAGGTGGTCCTGGCAGATTCACGGCAGATTTCAGGGGTCCGCCGCTACTCGGGAACACCCACAGAAGGTCAGCAACTTTCACCTACCGGACTCTCACCGTCTACGGTCAGCCATTCCAGACTGTTCGACTAGCCACTAACTTGATAACTTCTCGAACAAGTGTCAGCTTGTTCAGCAGGGTCCCACAACCCCGACCACGCAACCCCTGACAGGTATCACACGCAACCGGTTTAGCCTCAATCCGCTTTCGCTCGCCACTACTCACGGAATCACTAAATTGTTTTCTCTTCCTACGGGTACTGAGATGTTTCACTTCCCCGCGTTCCCCCCATACACCCTATGTGTTCAGGTGCAGGTGACACCACATGACTGGTGCCAGGTTTCCCCATTCGGACACCCTGGGATCACAGCTTGGTTGACAGCTCCCCCAGGCCTATCGCGGCCTCCCACGTCCTTCATCGGCTCCTGGTGCCAAGGCATCCACCGTTCGCCCTTGACAACTTGACCACAAAGATGCTCGCGTCCACTGTGCAATTCTCAACAAACGACCAACCCACAACCCTCGACCCCACACCAGCAACCCCACCCCCACCACACGGCAGGAACAGAATCCGGTATGCAAGACCAGGCCGTGCCTGGAAAACCCACCGAGGCACACGCCTCAGGCAAGTCTCTGAAACAACAACCCCACAGGGTTGTTCCTTCAGGACCCAACAGGGTGCTCACCGCCTTCCCCCAGCCGCACCAACCCGACCGTTCCCACCACCCCAAAGAGCAGCTGTACTAGATCATCATGGCCGTTGCCAGGAAAAGACTAACCAGTGTCTCCGCCATCTGAGCACCCCGACCCGACAGACGCGGACCGCGGGCTCCATACCAGCCTTCGCTGGATGGTGCTCCTTAGAAAGGAGGTGATCCAGCCGCACCTTCCGGTACGGCTACCTTGTTACGACTTCGTCCCAATCGCCAGCCCCACCTTCGACGGCTCCCTCCACAAGGGTTGGGCCACCGGCTTCGGGTGTTGCCGACTTTCGTGACGTGACGGGCGGTGTGTACAAGGCCCGGGAACGTATTCACCGCAGCGTTGCTGATCTGCGATTACTAGCGACTCCGACTTCACGGGGTCGAGTTGCAGACCCCGATCCGAACTGAGACCGGCTTTTTGGGATTCGCTCCACCTCACGGTATCGCAACCCATTGTACCGGCCATTGTAGCATGCGTGAAGCCCTGGACATAAGGGGCATGATGACTTGACGTCATCCCCACCTTCCTCCGAGTTGACCCCGGCAGTCTTCGATGAGTCCCCGCCATAACGCGCTGGCAACATCGAACGAGGGTTGCGCTCGTTGCGGGACTTAACCCAACATCTCACGACACGAGCTGACGACAGCCATGCACCACCTGTGACCGCCCCCGAAGGACCTTACATCTCTGCAAGTTTTGCGGCCATGTCAAACCCAGGTAAGGTTCTTCGCGTTGCATCGAATTAATCCGCATGCTCCGCCGCTTGTGCGGGCCCCCGTCAATTCCTTTGAGTTTTAGCCTTGCGGCCGTACTCCCCAGGCGGGGCGCTTAATGCGTTAGCTGCGGCACAGGAAACCGGAGAGGCCCCCCACACCTAGCGCCCAACGTTTACAGCGTGGACTACCAGGGTATCTAATCCTGTTCGCTCCCCACGCTTTCGCTCCTCAGCGTCAGTATCGGCCCAGAGACCCGCCTTCGCCACCGGTGTTCCTCCTGATATCTGCGCATTTCACCGCTACACCAGGAATTCCAGTCTCCCCTACCGAACTCTAGCCTGCCCGTATCGACCGCAGGCTTGGGGTTGAGCCCCAAGTTTTCACGGTCGACGCGACAAGCCGCCTACGAGCTCTTTACGCCCAATAAATCCGGACAACGCTCGCACCCTACGTCTTACCGCGGCTGCTGGCACGTAGTTGGCCGGTGCTTCTTCTGCAGGTACCGTCACTTACGCTTCGTCCCTGCTGAAAGAGGTTTACAACCCGAAGGCCGTCATCCCTCACGCGGCGTCGCTGCATCAGGCTTCCGCCCATTGTGCAATATTCCCCACTGCTGCCTCCCGTAGGAGTCTGGGCCGTGTCTCAGTCCCAGTGTGGCCGGTCGCCCTCTCAGGCCGGCTACCCGTCGTCGCCTTGGTAGGCCATCACCCCACCAACAAGCTGATAGGCCGCGAGCCCATCCCAGGCCGAAAAACTTTCCACCCAACCCCATGCGAGGTCAAGTAATATTCGGTATTAGCCCCCGTTTCCGAGGGTTATCCCAAAGCCTAGGGCAGGTTGCTCACGTGTTACTCACCCGTTCGCCGCTCGAGTACCCCGAAGGGCCTTTCCGCTCGACTTGCATGTGTTAAGCACGCCGCCAGCGTTCGTCCTGAGCCAGGATCAAACTCTCCAACAAAAACCTGTTGAACAATCCATCCCGGCAACAAACAAATGTTGCCAAAGGAATCCCCACCAAACAAACCCGAAAGTTCGCCCAGTGCGGGGTATAAATCATCATTGGCACTGGCTTATCAAGCACCCTGTTGAGTTCTCAAAGAACAACCACACACCATCCGGTCGCCGTTTTTGCGGCTTCCCTTCCGGGGCAACTCGCTTAACTTACTCGGACCGAAATTCGCTGTCAAATTCGCTTGCGCGATCCATCAGCTTCACTCAGCCGTATCCACGCTGACGCACGCCGTTGCCGGCGGTCGTTGCTGTCGTGGGAATCGGCAGACCGGCCGGCACCCGCTTTCGCGGCGCCCGCCCGGCTCCCTGCCGGCTTCAGAACTCTACCCGGCCAGCTTGGCGTTCGCAACCCCAACTTTCAGGGAACCGCTCGCACTGCCCGTCCTCAGTATCGCTCGGCGTTCCCGCCACGATCCTGGTGCTCACTTTCGGCCAGTTTGTCCGGCCTGCCGTGTGCAGAGAGAAAGTTACGCGGCCGGCGACCGGAAGGCAAATCAATGATCGTCACTTTCTGTGATCGACGGGACCGCATCGTCCGGCTGAGCGCCACCCGTCCGGGTCGGACCGGCTCCTGCGGGTACGCATCCGAACCGACGACGAGATGGCCGATCCGTGCCAGAGTGGCTGCCATGGATGAGGCGTCCCGATCCCCCACGGTCACCCTCGCCGACGACGCGCTGCTCGGGCTCCTGCTGCCCTTCTGGCAGCTCGTGATCGCGGCGGTCGTGCTCGTCGTCGTCGTGCTCTCGGTCGTTCGACTGGCCCGGCGCGGACCGTCCAGGATGGGAACGGCGCTGCTGGTGACGGCGGCGGCGATCATCGGCCTGGCCGTCGCGGGGGTGCTGCTGAGCTGACCCGGCGCTCGGCCCCCGCCGGACCAGGGCACGAGCCGGTGTCGCCGGACCAGGCAGGGGAGGCGAGGACGGAGCCAGGCATGGGGACGGAGCCAGGCGTGAGGACGGAGCCAGGCGTGTGGACGGAGCCAGGCGTGAGGACGGAGCCAGGCGTGTGGACGGAGCCAGGCATGAGGGACGCCGGCCGGGGCGGTCAGAGGCGACGGTTCGCCAGGCTGGGCAGCTCGGTCCGGATCGTCCGCAACCGGTCCAGGTCCAGGTCGACCACGGTCAAACCCGGTCCGTCCGGCACCTGACCGAGCACCGTGCCCCATGGATCGATCACCATGCTGCGCCCGAAGCAGGTCCGCCCCGGATCGTGGTCACCGGTCTGTCCGGCCGCCGCCACGAAGCACTGGTTCTCGATCGCCCGCGCCCGCAGCAGAACCTCCCAGTGGTCCCGCCCGGTGTGCATCATGAACGCCGCCGGAACGACCAGCAGCTGTGCGCCCCCCTCGACGGCGAGCCGGCGGTACAGCTCCGGGAAGCGCAGGTCATAGCAGATGGAGAGGCCGACCCGCAGGCCCTCCACCTCCACCACCACCGGTTCCCGGCCCGGGGCGACCGTGGCGGACTCCCGGTAGGACACCCGACCGGGGATCTCCACGTCGTACAGGTGGATCTTCCGATAGCTGGCGGCCAACCGGCCGGACCGGTCGAAGACCAGCGAGGTGTTCCAGGTACGGGCCGGGTCCGGCCCGACCTCGTGGAACGAGCCGGCGACCAGCCAGATCCCCAACCGGCGGGCCACCTCGGCGAAGAAGGTCCCCACCGCGCCGTCGACCCCCTCCGCGGCCGGCATTCCGTCAGACCCACCCAGATAGTCGACGTACTCGGGAAGAACCGCCAGATCGGCGCCGGCCGCCGCTGCCCTGACCAGCAGGTCCTCGGCGGCGGCCAGGTTGGCCGCCCGGTCATCGCGGGCGTTGAGCTGGCAGACGGCGACGCGCATGGTGCCCAGGGTACGGCCGGACGCCGACCCGGGACAGCAGACAGCGGGCACCGGCCAGCGGCACCGGGTGCCGACGGTGGGCAGCGGCGGGGGGCGGCTGGTGGCAGCAGCGGCGGGTAGCCGGGGGGCGGCGGGTAGCGGGGGCGGCGGGTAGCGGGGGCGGCGAACCCGCCTCCGGGGGGCCTACTGCACCGGTGGCACCGGTTGCCGGGGTTGCCGGGGTTGCGGGGAGCACCAGCAGCACGGCGCTGGCCGGGCAACGCGCGGCGTTGGTTCCCCGACCTCACACCCCGCCGTCCCCGGCCGGCAGCGGCCGGGTACAGCCCGTTCGCGACGCTGTCCAGCAGGACCGCCGCAGCCACCTCGCCGAGCATTCGGCCGTCCAGCCACGACGGCCCACCGGTGCGGGCCTCGACCGCCGGAAGGCGAGCGCCGACACTGCACCCAACAGGACACGGTCCGTTGCACGGCAGTGCCGGGCCATCTCGCCGGGGGCTGGTCGAATCCGGTCCGCGCAGCGGCACGGCCCGGTCGGGGACCGTGCTGGTGACGGCGTGTCGAATCCGGCAAACGCAGAAGCACGGCCCGGTCGGGGGCCGTGCTTCTGACGGTGTTCGGGGAGGGGTCGGTCAGGCCGACTTCTCCTCGCGGTCGCGGCGGGCCCGACGGCCGGTGAACTCCCGCGGCACGATGGTCGGGTTGACGTTCTCCAGGACCGCCTCGCGGCTGATCAGCACCCGGGCGGCGTCCGGGTTGCTCGGCACCTCGTACATCACGGAGAGGAGGACCTCTTCCATGATGGCGCGCAGGCCACGGGCACCGGTGCCCCGGAGCATGGCCTGGTCGGCGATCGCCTCCAAGGCCGGCGGCTCGAACTCCAGCTCGACGCCGTCCAACTCGAAGAGCCGCTGATATTGCCGGACCAGGGCGTTGCGCGGCTCGGTGAGGATGCGCACCAGGGCCGAGCGGTCCAGGCTGCGCACGTTGGTGATCACCGGCAACCGGCCGATGAACTCGGGGATCAGCCCGAACTTGAGCATGTCCTCCGGCATCACCTGGCTGAAGATGTCGTCGGTGGAACGCTCGGACACCGACCGGAGCCGGGCGCCGAAGCCGGTGCCGCCGGAACCGGTGCGGGACTCGATGATCTGATCGAGACCGGCGAAGGCCCCACCGCAGATGAACAGCACGTTGGTGGTGTCGATCTGGATGAACTCCTGGTGCGGGTGCTTGCGTCCGCCCTGCGGCGGCACGTTCGACACCGTGCCCTCCAGCATCTTGAGCAGCGCCTGCTGCACCCCTTCGCCGGAGACGTCCCGGGTGATCGACGGGTTCTCCGACTTACGGGCGATCTTGTCGACCTCGTCGATGTAGATGATGCCGGTCTCGGCGCGCTTGATGTCGTAGTCGGCGGCCTGGATCAGCTTGAGGAGGATGTTCTCCACGTCCTCGCCGACGTAGCCCGCCTCGGTCAGCGCCGTGGCGTCCGCGATCGCGAAGGGGACGTTCAGCATCCGGGCCAGGGTCTGCGCGAGGTGCGTCTTGCCGCAGCCGGTCGGGCCGAGCAGCAGGATGTTGGACTTGGCCAGCTCCACCGCGTCGTTGCCGGAGCCCGGCGCGTTGGCCGCCTCGGCCTGGATCCGCTTGTAGTGGTTGTAGACCGCGACCGCGAGCGCCTTCTTGGCCTGGTCCTGGCCGATGACGTAGTTGTCGAGGAACTGGCAGATCTCCATCGGCTTGGGAAGCTCTTCCCACTTCACCTCGCCGGACTCGGCCAGCTCCTCTTCGATGATCTCGTTACAGAGGTCGATGCATTCGTCACAGATGTAGACACCTGGGCCCGCGATGAGTTTCTTGACCTGCTTCTGCGACTTGCCGCAGAACGAGCACTTCAGTAGGTCGCCGCCGTCACCGATCCGTGCCACCTACGTTCTCCCTGCACTCGTCGACCGGAACCCGGCCCTGAACCGCGGGCGCCGGGGCGCCCGTCCGTGGTGAATCCGTTCCGCCGGTCCGACCCGGCCACGCCGTACGGACCCGACGTTACCCGCTGGCGGGGGTTTCTCCGACCCCCAAAACGGGTGTGTCAGAGGCCGGCCGGGAACGTGTCGCCCCGACCGACCTCCGACCAGTGCTGCTCAGCGGGCCGCGTTGGAGGCCAGCAGGCCCTTCTTGCGGCTGGTCAGGATCGTGTCGACCAGCCCGTACTCCTTGGACTCCTCGGCCGTCATGATCTTGTCACGGTCGATGTCCTTGCGCACCTGCTCGATCGGCCGGTTGCAGTGCCGGGAGAGCATGTCCTCCAGCTGGGTGCGCATCCGCAGGATCTCCCGGGCCTGGATCTCGATGTCCGAGCCCTGCCCGTAGCCGCCCTCGGTGGCCGGCTGGTGGATGATGATCCGCGAGTTGGGCAGCGCCATCCGCTTGCCCGGCGTGCCCGCCGACAGCAGCACCGCCGCCGCGCTGGCCGCCTGGCCCAGGCAGACCGTGGAGATGTCCGGCCGGACGTACTGCATGGTGTCGTAGATCGCCGTCATGGCGGTGAACGAACCACCGGGCGAGTTGATGTACATGATGATGTCGCGGTCCGGGTCGGTGCCCTCGAGCGTCAGCAGCTGCGCCATCACGTCGTTGGCCGACGCGTCGTCGACCTGGACGCCGAGGAAGATGATCCGGTCCTCGAAGAGCTTGTTGTACGGGTTGGACTCCTTGACCCCGTACGAGGTGCGCTCGACGAACGACGGCAGGACGTAACGGTTGTGCACGGCCGCGAACTGGGGCGGCAGGCTCAGATCGGTCATCGTCAGCTCCTCAGCTCAGGGTCCCGGCGCCATCCGGAACCTGCGTGGCCCCGATGATCACCTTGTCGATGAAGCCGTAGTCCTTGGCCTCCTGGGCGGTGAACCAGCGGTCCCGGTCCGAGTCGGCCTCGATCTGCGCCTGGCTCTGGCCGGTGTGGTGGGCGACCCGCTCCTGGAACATCCGCTTGGTGTAGAGCATCTGCTCGGCCTGGATCGCGATGTCCGACGCGGTGCCGCCGAGGCCACCGGACGGCTGGTGCATCATGATCCGCGCGTGCGGCAGGGCGTACCGCTTGCCCTTGGTGCCCGCGCAGAGCAGGAGCTGCCCCATCGAGGCGGCCATGCCCATCGCCACGGTCGACACGTCGTTGTCGATGTACTGCATGGTGTCGTAGATCGCCATGCCCGAGTAGACCGAGCCACCCGGCGAGTTGATCCACAGGAAGATGTCGCGGTCCGGGTCCTCCGCCGCGAGCAGCAGCAGCTGGGCGCAGATGCGGTTGGCGACCTGGTCGTTCACCTCGCTGCCGAGGAAGATGATGCGCTCCTTGAGCAACCGGTTGTAGACCGAGTCGTCGAGGTTGCCAATGGTGTCGCCACCTCGGGCTTCGATCGCCCGGAGCGGCTTCGCTGGGATGTGCATGTCGGTCATGGCAGCCCTTCGCTCTCCGTACCGTCGTACCCGACATTAACCGCTCGACCGGGTGATCGACTCCCGGTCGCGGCACTGTTCGCTCTCAGCGCAGCTGGCTCGGGACCGTACCCGGAGAAGTGGTTCGGCCGCCGTCTGCCGCAACGGGCGGACGGCGGCCGACCGGGTCGGATCAGTGCTCGTGGTCGTGGTCGTGCGCCTGCTCGCTCTCGGCCCGCAGCGCGTCGAGGGTGACCTCGTTGCCGGCCGAATCCTTGATCTTGATCTTCTCCATCACGGAGGCGAGCGCCTTGCCGCGCCGCACGTCGCCGAAGACGGCGCCGGCGGCGCCGGAGCGGACCAGCTGGTCGTAGTACTGCTGGGGGGCCATCCCGGCGCGCTGCGCCCGATGGACGATCTCGTGCCCGAACTCGTCGTCGGAGACCTGGGTGTCCTCGGCGTCGGCCAGGGTGTCCAGCAGCAGCTGGATCTTGACACCCTCGGTCGCCGCCTCGGCCAGCTCGGCGTCGATCTGCTCCTCGGTCTTCTCCTCGGCGGCGAGGTACTCCTCCATCGACGCGCCGATCCGCTCCAGCTGGTCGACCATGGCCTGCTTGCGGCTCTCGACCTCCTCGCGGACGACACCCTCCGGCGCCGGCACCTCGGCGGCGGCGACCAGCTGCTCCAGGGCCTTGTCCCGGGCGGCGTAGATCTGCTCCACCCGCTTGCCCCGGCTGACCTTCTCCCGCAGGTCGGCGCGCAGCTCGTCGATGCTGTCGAACTCGCTGGCCATCTGGGCGAAGTCGTCGTCCAGCTCCGGCAGCTCCTTCTCCTTGACCGTGCGGACGGTCACCGCCACCTCGGCGTCGCGGCCGGCGAAGTCGCCGCCCACCAGCTGGGTGGTGAAGGTGGTGTCGTCACCGGCCGCGAGACCGACCAGGGCCTCGTCCAGCCCCGGCAGGAGCTGCTTGCTGCCGACCTCGTGCGAGATGTTGCTCGCCGAGCCGCCCGGCACGTCCTCGCCGTCGACGGTCGCGTTCAGGTCGATCTGCACGTAGTCGCCCTCGGCGGCGGCCCGCTCGACGGTCTTCAGGGTGGCGAACCGCTCGCGCAGGTTCTTGACCTGCTCGTCGACCTCGCTCTCGTCGATCTGGAGCTCGTCGACCGTCACCTCGACGGTGGCCGGGTCCGGCAGGGTCAGCTCCGGCCGGACGTCGACCTCGGCGGTGAAGTTGAGCGAGTCACCGTCGTTGAACTCGGTGATCTCGACCTCCGGACGACCGAGCGTCTTGAGGTCGTGCTCGCGGACCGCGGCGAGGATGTTCTGCGGGATCGCCTCCTGCACCGCCTCGTTGAGCACGGTGCCCCGGCCCACCCGCTGGTCGATCACGGCGGCCGGGATCTTGCCCCGACGGAAGCCGGGAACCTGGACCTGCTGGCCGATCTCCCGGTACGCCTTCTTGAGGCTCGGCTCGAGCTCGACGAACGGCACCTCGATGGCGAGCCGCACGCGCGTCGGGCTCAGAGTCTCGACGGTGCTCTTCACAGGCGTACTCCTTGACGGATCTCAGTTTGGGTCTGGGCGTGTTGGATCTGGGCGTGATTGTGCGCATCGAGTGTAGGCGAGCCGGGACGCTGCTCCGGCAGCGCCCGGCATACCGCACAGAATCGGCGTCGCCCCCGGGGTGACCCGGGCGCACACGCAGTCGGGGTGGCGGGATTTGAACCCACGGCCCCTCGCTCCCAAAGCGAGTGCGCTACCAAGCTGCGCCACACCCCGTGGCGAGAGAAGTGTAAGCCGTCCCACCCACCCACAGGTGCCGGGGCATCCCCACCCACCCTCCGCCCGGCCCCGGAAGGCCAGCCGCCCCGGTGATCAAGAGGTTTGCGTCACCTGCGGCGATCAACTTGGCGCAAACCTCTTGATCACCGGGGCGAGGCGAGGGGGAATGCCGGGTGCGCGGGGGGTGGGGGGAGCGGGTAGGGTGTGGGCGCGTCCTGGTGTGCGGGGCGCACGCGGGCGTAGCTCAATGGTAGAGCTTCAGTCTTCCAAACTGACGGTGCGGGTTCGATTCCCGTCGCCCGCTCCAGACCTTCCGACCCCACCAGTCCCGGCCCGTGCTCCGTCGATGCCGTCACCCGGTGCCGGTGGCGTGGCTCAGCAGGCCCAACTCGATCGTGTGCAGGACGAACTCCGTCGCGTTGACCGCCGCCTGGTGCCGGTGGGCATCCGACTTGTCGGCGGTGCCCCAGTCGGAGATGCCCCGGACCGCGATCCAGTCCACCTTGTGCTCGGCGGCGACGCCGTTGAGCAGGTGTGACTCCATGTCACCGGCGATCGCGTCCGGGTGCCGCCGCCGCAGCTCCGCGATCGCCTCGTCGGAGCGGTAGAGAGTGGTGGCACCGACGATCGGACCGATGTGCAGGCCCGACCCGGACCAGCTGTCGGCCGCCGCGGTCAGCACGCCGAGCAGCTCCGCGGACGGGCTGGGCCGGGGTCCCCGGTCCAGCCGGTGCGGCCCGCCGTCGGCGTCGGTGACGGCCTGGTGGGCCACATCACGGGCCTGACGCGAGACCACGATGTCGCCGAGCGCCTGCTCGCCGGAGTGGAGCCCACCGAGCGTCCGCTCGCGGGGGCGGAGCCCGAAACAGGTGCCGACGAGCACCAGGTAGTGCGGTCGCCACTGCCCGATGATGCTGGTGGCGACCTGGGCCACCCCGGCCGGGGAGCTGGGGTCGCCGACCGCGCTGGCGAGCATCAGTTCCGCGCCAGCCACGGTGCCGAGCCGGTGGACGGTGTGCGGTGGCCGGCGCTCCGGGTACGGCTCCGACCCGTGTCTGCGGAACACGTCGAGGGTGGCCCGCTGCTCGTCCAGGGTGGCGACCAGGAGCAGGATCTTCCGACGTGCCAACACGGCATCGGCCTCCTTGTCGAAACGTCTGTTCATCCGGTCGGCCGCCCGCCACACCTGCTGCAACGCCACCGCCGCCACCGGGATCGCCATCAGCGCCATGATGCTCACCAGCCAGCCCAGCAGCGCCATGCCGGGGCTCTGGGGACGCAGGTCCGGCGGGTCGGACAGCAGCAGTCGCTGGCCGAGCCAGCGCAGCGCGTCGCCGTACCCGGTCGGGCGGCCCGCGCACCGGTCGGCACAGGAGCGCCGCTCCTGGTCGGCCACCAGATAGGCCAGCATCAGCAGTACGCCGGCGCAGCCGATGACGTACCAGAGGAAGAAGTTGGCGGTGTTGAAGGTCCTCGGCGGGCGGCCGGGCACCTGGTCGCGCGGTTCGAGGACGACCACGTCGGTGCCGACCCCGAACGGCAGGCCGACCCGCTGCTGACGTGGCACGGACTCCCGCATGGCGTCGGTGGTGATGCCGGTGACCAGGCAGAGCAGCACCTCGGTGACGAACACCCCGTTCGGCTGGCCGCCCTGCGACTCGCTGGCGGCGCGCACCCGCCGGTCGACGAGTCGACTGAGCCGGTCGGACACCTCCCGCATCAGTTCGCCCGCCCGCCCGGCGTCCAGCTCGTGGCACAGCGGCATCGACCACTGTCGGGCCGGCAACGACTCGGCGGCGAGTTCACCGTCGCGGCGGCGGCGGAAGGTCCGGAGCAGGCCGCGTAGCCCGGTGGCGACGAGACCCGTCATGCAGACCGTGACGTGCAGCAGGCCCAGCAGCACGAGCACGATCGCCGTCCGCCAGAGGTGCAGCGGCACGCAGCCGAGGGCCGCCAGCACCGCCAGGCCCGCCGGCCCGGCGAAGCAGAGCGTCTCCCACCGGCGGTCCACGATCCGCAGCAGCAGGAACCGCAGCCCACCCGCGGTGTACGGCTCGTCCATCGTCATCGGTGGCTTCAGCAGGGCGAACGATTCCGGGCCCCGCCAGACGAGTCGACCCTCGCGGGCGGCGACGACGAGCAGCACGCTCAGCGGGCCACGGGCCCGGAACCAGCCCATCGTGCCCTCGGGACGCACCGTCCGGTACGCCTGCCGCCCGTGTTCGGCCCGGCGTACCGCGCGGGCCGCCGCCAGGGCGGACGCGAACGACAGGTGTCGGGGGTCCGCATCTCCGGCAGCGTTCACAGCACCCGCTCCACGGCCGACGTGGCGAAGCCGCGGACCAGCGAACGCAACCGGTCGAAGAGCGGCCCCGCGTCCCGGGCGACCAGGTAGTGCGGCAGGTCGCCGCGTTCCAACTGGTCCCGGGGCCCGGGCGGCGCCATCAGGTACGGCGAGGTCAGGATGAGGGCGTACGGGTCGTCGAGGTCGGTGGCGAGGCAGGCCATGCCGGGATAGCCGGGGGTCTGGAGCACCTCCAACCGGTCGGCCGCCGCGCCGTGCCGCTGCTTGAACCGGCGCAGGTCGGTGAGGGCTTCCCGGGTCTTGCCGGCCAGGTCCTCGCCGCGCTGCGCGGACAGCAGCCGGGTCGCCTCGGAGGTCGGGTCCATCAGCACGCAGCGGTAGCTGCCGCCCCGGTCGAGGAAGTCGAGGACCGCGTCGCGGAAGTGCGCCGGCCGCTCGGTGGTGACCAGGTAGCGCGACGCGGTCCGCAGCGAGGTGCCCAGATCCACGACCTCGGTGGTCGCGGCCCGGACCATCCGGGTCTTCTCCAGTTGGCTGGGGCGCTCGACGTGACCGTGCACCGGCACGCCGCCGGCGAGCCCCCGGGCGGCCAGCCAGATCGCGGCGGCACCCCCGGCGCGGGTGTCGGCCGCGAACAGGTGGATCTGCCGGCCCTCGAACTCGCCGACCGGCGTGAACAGTTCGGCGTACGGGCCAGCCACCCGGACCACGTCGGAGGAGACCGCCACGGTGTCCGGCGGGGCGGCCTTCTCCAGGTGCGCCACGAAGTTGATGTCGGGTGAGTAGATGGTGCCCTCGTTGCCCTCGCCCCGGTAGCGGATCGCGCCCTTGTGCACGGCCACCCGCAGCCGCAGGGAGCCCTCGATGCCGAGTCGGGCGAACTCGTCGCGCAGATGCGGCAGGTCGAGGGTGAGCAGGCGGTGGACGTATTCGAGGGTGACGTCGCGGGCCACGCTCTCGTCGTCGTCGTGGACGATGAGGAATCCGCCGTCGCCGGCCCACCGCCATGGCCGCGCGTAGCCGACCCGGCGCTGTTCGGCTATCGTGGCGAGCCGTTCGGTCACCTTGCGGTGCAACAGGTCGAATGCCTGCCCGGCCCGATCGCGCGGATTGTGCGCCACGACGTTCGAATGACCAGCCGCATCAACAAAGATCAGAAATGCACTGTCATACGTTCGGTTGACCTGAAAGGTATCCATCGTCAGTTACGCATCCGATCCACACTGGGCCAGACTTCCGGGCGTCGGCACATCCGGTAACTGTGCCGGAAAATGACGGGAACAACTACATGAGGAGACCGACTTGACGCATCGAGAGGCATCCTCGACCGGCCGGACGAGGCCCACCCCACCGGGCGGCCGGAATCCCGCCGACCGTCCGTCGCCCGTGCCGGGTACGTTTCTCGCCCACCTGTCACCGGCCGACCGGGGCCGGCTCGCCGCCATCGCGACGACCCGCCGGCACGCCGCCCGGGTCGACCTGTTCCACCAGGGCGATCCCTCGCAGTACGTGCTGGTGCTGCTCAGCGGCTGGATCAAGGTCACCTCGGTGTCCCGGGACGGCCAGGAGGCACTGCTCGCCCTGCGTGGACCCGGCGACATCATCGGCGACCTGGCCGCGATCGACGGTGGGGTCCGCTCCGGCACGGTGACCACCCTGACCGCCCTGCGGGCGTACGTCATCGATGGTCCGCAGTTCGTGGACCTGGTGGTCAACCAGGCCGGACTTGCCCTCGGCCTGTTGCGGCACCTCACCCGCGGGCTGCGGCAGTCGGACATCAAGCGACTGGAGTACGTCTCCGCCAGCAGCTTCGGCCGGCTGGCCGGCCTGCTGTCGGACCTCGCCGACGCGCACGGTCGACGGACCCCCGAGGGGATCGTCATCGACCTTCCCCTGTCCCAACGGGAGCTGGCCACCGCCGCCGCGACGTCCCGGGAGGCGGTCGCCCGGGCCATGCGCGCGCTACGGGAACGCGACATCGTCCGCACCGGTCGACGGGAGATCCTGATCGTCGCGCCGGAGGTGCTGCGCGCCCTGCACCAGTCGATCCCGGAGGCCCCGCACCGCGACTGAGCGGCGGCACCGGCACCCGCGCCCCTGCTCACAGCACCGTCCCGACCAGACAGACGCCGCTCGCGGCGAGACTGACGATCGCGCTGCGCACCAGCCAGTACTTGGTGGCGACCCGGGCGCTGGTCCAGCGCAGCTCGGCGAGGGCGGCACCCAGCGGCTGCGTCGCGGTCTGCCGGAGCGCCTCGACGAGGTCGTCCTGGCGCAGGACGTCGCCGAAGTAGGAGACGTGCCTCTCGGGTGAGGCGCCACCGAGCCGGGGCAGCAGCGCGAGCGCGGACATCAGCACCGCCGTGCCCCAGAGCAGGCAGGCCGCCAACCACCATCCGCCGGGTCGCACGACGGCCAGCCCGCTGCCGGGCACCGCGGCCAGCGCGGCCGCCGCGACGGTCCCGGCGACGCCGAGCGTCTGGGTCGCCTTCGTGTCGGCCCGGCGCAGCTCGTGCCGGTTGTCGGTGAGCAGTTGGCGCGCGTAGCGCAGGGTCCGCTCGTCATCCGGTCGACCGCCGTCATGTCCATCCGTACCAGCCATGTCACCCAGCGTGCCGCCAACTCCCGTACGCGTCCGCGTCGAAATACACGGTCCGAATGTGTCAGTTGACGCACCATCAGCCGCCGCCGGGCACGAGCATGAATCCATGCGCCATCGATGCCGTACGCCCACGGCCGGGGCGCCGGCACACCGCAGCGGCCCGGCCCAGAGACAGATTTCCGTCAGCCGCGAACAGTAGTCGGTCGTCCGACCCGGCGATGCTGCCGAGTCAGTTCCCCCGGGTTCGCGCGTTCCCGCCGGACACCCTCCCCGACCGGACATCCGAATTCCACCGAACATCGATTCCCGGGTCACCTTCGACCAGTCATCAGCACCGGTTACCCGAAAGCGGGCGTCCGGTGTAGACAGTCGAGGTGGTCATGCCTCTAGGGTCATTCGACATCGTTTCCCCATTCACCCACCAGCGGAACTCTGTCGCAATTCCGACTGACATTCCGAAAGGCATCGCCCATGCGTTTCACGAGCACACCAGCCGTTGCCGACGGCCGGGCGGTACCCGGTCGGGCCGTACTCGACGACGTTGCGGTGCCGACCCGGCCGCCGTGGTGGCGTCGGTTGATCCGTCCGCTGCTGACCACCCTGCTGGTCCTGGCGTTGCTGGCTTTCTGCGCGGTGCGCATCCACGACTGGCTGGGCCCACCGGCCAGCCTCGACCAGGCGGTCCTGGAGGGGGCCCGGAAGGTCGCCGGACCGGTCTGCATCGACGAGATCCAGGATGTGTCCGGTTCGATGACCCAGTACACGGCGTTACGCGAGCAGGCGGTCGACCAGCTCTTCCAGTTCGCCCAACGGGAACTGGAGGCCAGCGACCAACTGGCCGAGGCGGTGTTCAGCGGCACCACCGGGGTGACCATGCCGCCGACGTCGTTGCACGCGCTACCGGCCCGCCGGCCCGCGCCCGCACCCGGCGACGGCACGTTGATGGCGCCCGCGATCCGGGCCCTGACCGCCGCGGACCGGCAGGCCGACCGCACCTGTGCCGCGCGGGCCCTCGTCGCCATCACCGACGGCGAGGTCCACGACGATCCGGCCGAGCTGCGCAACGCGCTGGTCGACGGCGCCTACACCCGGATGTACCTGGTGGTGCCCGGCCTGGCGGGTGGCCGGCCCGGCGCGTTCACCGGTGACGTCCTGGACGGGGTGGTGGTGCGCCGGTTCACCGACGCCCGTCGCCTCGGCGTCATCTTCGGCCAGGTCTTCGCCGAACTCCTCGGCGTCGAACTGCGCCACCGCAAGATCGAGACCGATCGCCCCTGAGCGGACACCCGGCGAGCCCACCGCACACCCGAAGGAGACGCTCCCATGGCACGTCAGACAGCAGCCCTGTCCCACCCGCATTGGGACCGCAGACCGGCGGACCCGATCCGCTACCGCATCACGGCCCGGATCGCCGACTGGTGGAACGGCCGCCAGGACGCCCGCGCCGGACTGCCCGCCGTGGCACCGGACCCCGACCCCACCGAGCCGCCCCACGGCCGGTCCGCCGCCTTCACGCCGCACCTGGAGAAGCTTCGCCGAATGGCGAACGACGCCATGCACCACGAGCTGGTGCACCTCCAGCAGGAGGTCGCCGAACCGGCGTACCAGCTCGCGCGGGCCGGGGCGCAGCTCGTGGAGGCGGAGCGTGCCCTGACCCGGGCACAGGAGGCGCTGAGAGACCTGAAGGCACCGACCGAGGACGAGCTGAGGGCACGACGGGTCGGCGAGACCGACACCGACGAGTCGGTCGTCCGCAAGCGCCGGCTGGCCCCGTACCTGGAGCGGCGGGCCAGGTTGGAGGCGCACCGCCAGGAGGCCGAGGAGGCACTGGTGCGGCTCCGGCAGACGCGGGCGGAGCTGCAGGAGCGGATCGCCCGGAGCCAGAGCGTCGCGGCGGCCCGGGCCCGCCGCATCCACGAGCACTCCTGGCGGCGCATCGGCAGCTACTGGCAGCGGCTGGTCCGCAAGCACCCCGCCGGTGAGCAGCTCAATCGCACGCTACGACCGGGCGGACCCGAGGTGCCGGGCTGGATCGACCCGGCGGGCGAGCGAGTGACCGCCGGCACCGCCGCCGGGGCACGACCGGAACCGACGTGAGGAGCGAGAACCCCATGAAGACGCTGTGGAACCGTACCGATCGGGCGATCCGCGCGATGCTGTCGCGTCGCCGCTCCACGACCCCGCGCCGGCCCACCGACCCCACGACCGGTCCGCTGCGCATCGACGCCCCGAAACCGCTGGACCCGGACCCGCAGCACGAACGCGACGCCGCGGCGGCCCGTGAGCGGGTGTCCCGGCTCGTCGCGGAGCTGGCCCCGCGCGGCACCGACGAGGGCACCGGGGCAGCACTCGACAACATGATCAATTACTGGGCCGACGGTTGGCTCGCCGACATCGAGACCGAGCGCCTCAACGCCCTCACGGTGGTGGACGCCCTGGTCGGCGAGGTCATGCCGAGGCAGGAACGGCTGCGGGTGGCCTGCGAGGGCGCGCTCGACCAGCTCCGACTGGCCCGGGAGAACCACGAGCTGGCCCGCACCCTGCTGGCCGGCGAGCCCGGTCCCGTCGACCGACGCGTCAGGGAGGGATGACATGACCAGCACGATCACCACCGGCGCCGGCGACCCGCCGCCCCGCAGCAGCATGCCCGGCGGCCGGTACGTCGACACGGCGTTGTTCACCGGCCGCCCGGGTACCGCACTCGGCGGCCTGGCCGAGGTGGGCGTCCTGGTGCTGGCCGCCGGCGCCGACGTCGCAGCCTTCTACAACGCCCTGTCCGCCGGGCTCAACGACCAGCCCTACCTGCTGTACATGCTGGTCGCCGGGTTCACCGCCGTGGCGCTGCTGCTCGCGCACGGCTGCGGGCGGATCTACCGCGACCTCGACCAGCGGGCGTCCGGCGCCCGTTCGCTGGCGCTGTACGTCTGCCTGGCCGGATGGGCCCTGCTGGGCATCGCCGCCTTCGTCTCCCGGCTGCTGCTGGCCGACGAGGACAGCGGCGCCACCTTCGGCGGGTCCGGCGGCGGCGGGGAGGGCTCCCGGACGGCGCAGATGCTGGCGTTGCTCTTCCTCGCGCTGTACTTCGGCACCGGGGCGGCGGCAGCGGTGATCGCCTACTGGAACCACAACTCGCCCGCCCACGCCTACCACCGCAGCAGCCGGCGACTGGCCCGGGCCCGCAAGCTCGCCGAACGGCGGGTGGAGGCGCACGAGAAGCTCGTCTCCCAGCACCGGCAGCGCTACCACGAGTGGGCACGCACCGAAGCCGCCCACGCGGCGGCCCGCGCGAAGCGGCTGGCCCTGGCCGAGGAACTCAAGCAACTGGCCCGGCAGCGGATGGCAGCCGCCGGCCAGGACCCGGCCACCACCGACGGGCTCTTCGCGCCGGACCGGCACCCCGACCCGGTGCCGTCGCCGTACCGCTATCTCCGGCCGGTCGACCCGGACCCGCAACGCACCCCGGTTCCGCAGCACATCGCTGTTCCACGACGCACCCCGGACCCGTCCGGCGGTGGCCCGAAGGCCGGCGCGACCGGTGCCGCCGGACAGCCGACCGCTCGGAGCGGGCCGCCCCCGACGGGCGCCTCCCCCTCGGACAGCGCCGCTCCCCCGGACGGCGCACCCCACAACTCCTACCAGCACCGGAGCTGACCATGGCTTTTCTTCTCTCGCCGCACAGCCGGTCCCGAACCGTCCGGCCGCGCCGGGTGGCCCTCGCCGCGGGCCTGCTGCTCGCCGCCGCCGTCCTCACCGGGTGCGACGACCCCCCCAAAAAGAAGCTGGTCGAGGCCGGTTGCCTGCCGTCGGGCGTGGCCATGTCCCTCGCCATCGGGGCCCGGGCGAACAGCCCGACGCCCGCCCTCCCCGAACTGGTCGAGGATCTCGCCCGCAGCGCCGCCCGCAAGCACAAGGGGGTGTCCGTGGTCCAGGTCGACGGACGCGCCGACGTGGACCTGGGGCCGCAGGTCTTCGACAGCAAGGCGGAGAACGACAACAAGTACGAGAAGGACCTGGCCGGGTGGCTCGACGGGCTGCGTCAGTACGTCGCCAAGATGCGGGCCGACGAGCCAGAGGCCGACGTGCTGAAGGCGCTGGACGTCGCCGCCGCGCAGGTGGGGCCCGGTGACACGGTCGTCCTGGTGGACTCCGGGCTACAGACCACCGCACCGTTGGACTTCCGCACCAGGGGAACGCTGGACGCCGATCCCACCGAGGTGGTCGAGTTCCTCCGCCGGTCCGACTCGCTGCCGGACCTCACCGACCGGCACGTCCTGCTGGTCGGGGTGGGCGACACCGCGCCGCCGCAGGCGGAGTTGGACGTGGCCCGGCGACGGCACGTGGTCGAGCTCTGGACCGCCGTCGCCAAGGCCGGCGGCGCCCGCTGCGTGGAACTGCGGGAGTCGCCCAACGGCACCCGCAGCGGCATCGACTCGCCACCGGTCAGCGTGGTGCCGGTCGCCGCGATCCCGCCCTTCGCCCCGTGCGGCGACACCGTCCTGCCCGATGAGGGTGCAGTCGGCTTCGTCCCCGACTCGGCGAGGTTCCGGGACCCGAAGGCGGCCCGCACCGCCCTGACCAAGCTCGCCGCGCTGCTCGCGCAGCGCAAATCCACTGTGGAGCTAATCGGCACCACCTCCTCGGCCGGCACCGAACCGGGCCGGCTGTCGCTGTCCCGGGACCGGGCCAGGGCGGTCGAGGCGGTCCTGCGGGACCTCGGCGTGCCGCCGGGGCGGGTCTCCAGCAAGGGGGTGGGCGACCACTGGCCGAACCGGCGACCGGACCGGGGACCGAACGGTGAACTCCTGCCCGGCCCGGCGGCGCAGAACCGCACGGTGGTCGTCCGGATCCTGTGCGGTTGAGCCATCGGGGCCGCCACTTCTTACGGCCGAGCGGAGCCAGCCGGTTGCTACGGGTGGTCGAGTGGCTAGACGACAGCGAGAGGGTGCCCCCAACTCGACCGCGACGAAGATCTCGGCCGGGGCAACGGCGGCGGGCACCCGAAGAAGAGGATCGTCATCAACCGGGCGACCGTCACCACCGGCTGACCCCGCCGGTTCTCGACCCGATCAGAGCAGCCGGCCCTCGGCGTCGCGGGCGACGATGCCGTCGAGTCGTACGCCGGGGGCCAGGTCGACCGGGTCGAACCAGAAGATCACCAGGTCCGGGTCCGTGCTCCAACGGGCCAACCGGGCCTCGACCTGCCGCCCGCCGGCGGTGCCGACGATCCGGGTCGCCGGCCCGACGAAGTATCCGAAGGTGGGCACCGCCGGGCGGGGGTCCGAGGGGGCCGCGTCGTCGTAGCCGATCTCGTGGAAGCCCGGCCTCCGATCGGTGCCCCGCACGTCGTTGATCACGATGTCGTCGACCAGCTCGCCGGCCGGGGTGCGGCGACCGGCCATCAACCCGATCGCCACCCCGGGCACCTTCGGCAGGTCGATCGCGACGACGTAGAACACCCGCTCGTCGGTGCCGTACCGGATGCCGGTGCCCACCACGGCACCGAGGAACTCCCTCGGGGGTGGGGTAATCAGCCGGGTGGACGGTGGAGTGGCCGAGGGCGGGGCGGCGGGGCCGGTGACGGCGGAGCCGGGCGGCGGGGCCGGCGTCGACGGCCGGGTCCACCGCACGCCGAGCCCGATGCCGCCGACCAGCAGCACGGAGACCAGCGCCGCCGTGCCCGCCCCGGCGAGCCGGCGGCGTCGGCGCAGCCGCCGGCCGTCACGCATGATCACGGCCAGGTCGAGATCGTCGTGGTACGGCCGTTCGGTCGCCCGCATCGCCCGGCGGAGTTGCTCCAGCTCGTTCATCGGCAGGTCCCCTGGGCCTGCGGGGTCCCGGTGGCGCGCAGCTTCTGCAACGCCCGGGAACCGGTGCTCTTCACCGTGCCGAGCGAGACGCCCAGTTCGCGGGCCACCTGTGCCTCCGGGAGGTCGAAGTAGTGGCGGAGCACGACGATGGCCCGCTCGCGGGGGCTGAGCGCGCCGAGGATGTCGAGCAGCCAGCGGCGGGTGGCCACCTCGTCGGCGACGTCGCCGCGCCGCTGCTCGGGCAGGTCGTCGGTGGGGTACTCCCGGATCGGCCGCCGCCAGCCGTCGACCAGGTGGTTGACCAGCACCGTCCGGGCGTACCCGTAGGCGTCCTCGTCGCGGATCCGGGACCAGGAGGCGTACGTGCGGACCAGGGCGGTCTGCGCGGCGTCCTCGGCCTGGTGGTGGTTGCCGGTCATCAGGAACGCGGCGTGCGTCAGCCGCCCCGAGGCGGACCGGGCGAACTCGACGAACTCGGCGTCACCCCGGGCCATGCCCACTCTTCCCGCTTCCCACGACGGACAGGACGGGCGGGGCGGCCGAAAGGTTGAGTCCGACGGGCGTCAACTGTTCTGCCGGGCCGCTCGTCCTTCCCGCTGCCCAGCGCCGACCGGCGCGGGGCGGAGGGGACACCATGACAAGGAAGGCTACCGCCCGCTCGGGCCGCGCCCTGATCGGTCGATCGGCGATGGCACTGCTGGTGGCGGGATTGCTGCCCGGCTGCGGGGCGCCGGCCACCGCAGACCGGGGCACCACGGGCCGGGCGGGCGGCACCGACCGGGCCACGGCGGGTCCGACCACCCCGTCGGCCGCGCCTCCCGGGCCCGGCATGGCGGCCGGGTCGACGCCGCTCGTATCCGGGCCGGCCCCGATCAGCTATCCGGCGGCCGGGGGCAACCGCTGGCAGGTGGCGGCCGGTGAGTCGGCGGCCCCGGCGGGAACCGGCCGGCTGCTGCGGTACCGGGTCGCCGTCGAGCGCGACATCCGGGGACTGCCGGTGGCGGAGTTCGCGGCCGAGGTCAGCGCGACGTTGACGGCCCCGCAGGGATGGACCACGGGCGGGACGCTGCGGCTGTGGCGGGTCGGCCCCGGCGGGCCCGCCGACTTCACCGTCCACCTGGCCACCCCGGGCACCCGGGACGACCTGTGCGGGGACGCGGCGGACGGCTACACCTCGTGCCGCAACGGCGACCGGGTGGTGATCAACGTGGCGCGCTGGGTGAAGGGGGTGCCCCGCTACGGCGCGAGCCTGACCACCTACCGACGGTACGTGGTCAACCACGAGGTCGGGCACCGGCTCGGCCACGGCCACGAGCGGTGCCCGGGGCGGGGCCGACCCGCACCGGTGATGCAGCAGCAGACGCTGGGCCTGCACGGGTGCACCGCGAACGCCTCGCCGTACCGCGACGGGGTGCGTTACGCGGGGCCGGCCGGCGCGTACACCGACGAGATCCCGCCTCCCGAGCCGGGCCGTCAGGGCTGAGCGGGCCGGGCGAACCGGCGGTCGTGGCCGGGGCCACGACGTCAGGGAACTCGGCCGACGCCGGGGCGGCACGGGCTGCGTACCATGCGGGACCGGGCATCCCCTCGTCCCGGTGGAGGTAGCGACGGATGACAGGCCAGCAGGACGGATACGCCCTCGGCATCGACCTGGGCACCTCCAACACCGTGGCCGTGCTGCGCTGGCCGGACGGGCGGACCCGGCCGTTGCTCGTCGACGGTCAGCCGATCCTCCCCTCCGGGGTCTACGCCGACACCGACGGCCGGCTGCACGTCGGCCGGGATGCCCAGCGCCTGGCCCAGGCGGACCCGACGCGCTACGAGCCGAACCCGAAACGTCGGGTGGACGACTCGACGGTTCCCCTGGGTGACCGGTCGTACGCCCCGGCGGAGCTGCTGGCCGCGACCCTGTGGGCGGTCGCCGCGCAGGCGGTGGCGACGGTGGGGTTCCTGCCCCCGGCGGTGCTCACCTACCCCGCCGCCTGGGAGGCCCCCCGGCGGCAGGTGTTGCACGACGCGTTGACCCTGGCCGGCTGGCCGTCGGCCGCCGAGCACACCCTGTCCGACCCGGTGCCGGTCGGCACCCGGCTGCTGCGGGAGCCGGTCGCGGCGGCCCGCTACTACACCGAGGTGCTACGGCGACCGGTGCCGGTGGGCGAGTCGGTCGCGGTGTTCGACTTCGGCGGCGGCACCCTGGACGTGGCGGTCGTCCGTAACGAGGGCGCCGACCCGTGGGGTGACTCGGGCTTCGCGGTGATCGCCACCGGCGGGATGGCCGACCTCGGCGGGCTGGACCTCGACGCCGCCCTGCTCGCCCGGCTCGGTGAGCTGCTCGGCGACGCGCAGGCGGCGCTGTGGGCCCGGCTGACCCGGCCGGAGACGACCGGGCAGTGGCGGGACCGGCAGCAGCTGTGGGACAACGTCCGCGGGGCGAAGGAGATGCTGTCCCGGGTCGCGGTGGCACCGGTCGCGGTGCCCGGCCTGGAGACCGCCGTCCCGCTCACCCGCGAGGACCTGGAACGACTCGCCACTCCCCTGCTGCGGCGGGCCGTCGCCCGTACCCGGGAGGTGGTCGCCGAGGCGGGGCTCACCCCGGACCGGCTCGCCGGGCTCTTCCTCGTCGGCGGATCGTCCCGGGTCCCGCTGGTCGCCCGGCTGCTCCACGCCGAGTTGGGCGTCGCGCCGACCGTGCTGGAGCAGCCCGAGTTGCCGGTGGCCGAGGGCGCGCTCACCGACCTGCCGCTGCCCCGTCCGGGCAACCGCCCCGGTCCGGCCGTCGTGGCGGCCCCCGCTGCGGCACCTCCGTCGCCGGTCGCCGCGCACGCCACCGCCGGGCCGGCGGACACACCCGCACCGCACCCGCACCGGCCGGGTGGACGCCCGGGCCCGTCGGACCACCCGGCACCCTGCCGGCCACGGAGGCGGGCGGGACGCTGGCCGGCACGGCACCTTTCCGCCCCGTCCCGGCCGGTGCACCAGGTCAGAGCGGTCATCCCCCGGTGGTGGCGTCCGGCGGCGTCGGTCATCCCGCCGCGGGCCACCTGCCGGCGCGGCGCGGGCGTCGGGGCTGGTGGATCGGGCTCGGCGCGGGCCTGGCGCTGCTCGGCGTGCTCGGCGCGGCGGCGCTCTGGTTCACCCGGGACCGCTATCCGGCGCTGGAGTTCCACACCCTCACCCAGGTGGCCCGGCCCGCCGCCGACGGGGACCGGCCGACGGCGATGTTCACCAGCGTGGTCGATGATCGCGCCTACCTGGCCTATCAGCTGCCCGACGACCGGCTGACGGTGGTGGCGGTCGACGCCGGCACGGGGAAGCAGGCGTGGCGGAGCACGATCTCGGCGGGCACCCAGCGGTGGACCGGTGTCCGGGCGGTGCCGGGGGCGGTGCTGGCCGTCGCGGACGCGGTCGGCGACAGCACCCCACGGGACGTGGTGGTGCTCGACGCCGGCAGCGGCCGGGAACGGTGGCGGCTGCCGGTGCACGGGGACGACGCGGTGCACGTCACCCGGGAGACCCTGGTGTGGGTGGACCGCGCCGGCAGCCGCCTGGTCGGGCTGCGGCTGCGCGACGGCCGGCAGGAGTGGGCGCAGGCCAACCCCCGCAGCGAGTACGGCGACACCCGGACCACGGTGCTGCCCGTCGGCACCGAGCAGGCCGTGGGCGGCCCCGCCGGGTTCGACGGCGCCGCCCACGCCCCCTGGCTCGGCGACGCCGACCGGCTGGTGCAGGTGGGTGCCGACCGGTCGGTCCGGGTGCTCGACATGGACAGCGGGAAGGTGTTGCGCCACCGCGACGGGGTGGCCGACGTCAGCGACCGGATGGTCGCGTACGGCGACCGGTTCTACGTCGTGGCGGAGGACCAGGGATACAAGCTGCTCGGGTACGACCTGGGCAGCTTCGCCGAGCCGACGGTGCTCTACAGCGCGGGCCAGCAGCGGCGGGTCACCGGGTTGGTGGCCTGCGGTGAGCACCGGGCCTGCCTGCTGGAGGTGCCGGAGGGCGACGCCGACCGGACCGAGGTGGTCGCGGCCACCGAGGGCAAGGGCAGCCGGCGCTGGGCGACGCCGGGCGGGGCGGACCTGGTGCCGGTGGGTGAGCACCTGCTCGTCCGGCGGGAGTCGCCGAAGAGCACGGTGAGCCTGTTCGACCCGGCCGGTAAGGCGGTGCTGACCGACCGGAAGGGGACGGCGGTCCGGGTCGACGCCGGCAACCTGCTGGTCTTCGCCGAGACGCCGAGCAGCGTCGAGGACGACCGCAGCCTCGCCGGGGTGTCGAAGGCCGGCGACCTGACCGAGATGGGGGAACTTCAGGGTGTCCGCAGCGAGTCGTGTGCGTGGAACACCTCGGTGATCGTCTGCGGGGCGGAGCGGGACTTCGTGCTCTACCGGTTCGCCGGGGACGGCTGAGGGCCACCGCCCCGGCGGGGTTCACGCCGCCGTCGGTCGCCATCGCGCCATCGCGCCACAGGGCCACCGGGCCATCGGGCCACCGGGCAGCCCCGGCCCGTCGGACACCATCGCGCCACCGACGACCACGGGGGCTGTCGGTGGCGCGCTGGTCCCGGGGACGGACCGGGCAGGGCTGTCGCGGACCGGGCAGGCGGTTGCGGACCGGACGCGGTTGCTCCCGGGTGCGGACCGGGTCGGGTCAGCCGCCGAGGCTGGCGGCGGCGGAGGCGATCGACGAGGCGAACGTGCTCACCTGGGTGTAGACGCCGGGGGCGTTGGGCCGGGCGCAGCCGTCGCCCCAGCTGACGATGCCCACCTGGATCCAGGCGTTCGAGGCGTCGCGGCGGAACATCGGGCCGCCGGAGTCGCCCTGGCAGGTGTCGGTGCCACCGCTGGCGTAGCCGGCGCAGATCTCCTCGGCGGCGACCAGATCACCGGGGTAGGAGGCGGAGCAGCTGGCGTCAGTGACGAAGGGCACCGTGGCCTTGAGCAGGTAACGCTGCTGCGCACCGCCCTCACGAGCCGCACCCCAGCCGGCGATGGTGAAGGTGCCGCTGTCGTACGCGGTGCTGGTGGCGATGGGCAGGGTCGCCTGCGAGGTGACCGGGGTGGCGAGCCGGATGAGCGCCCAGTCCTTGCCGCTGCCGTTGTAGCCGGGGGCCCGGTAGACGTAGTTCGACTTGACCTGGATCCGGCTGCTCGCCTGGAGGTCGACCGCGCCGAGGGTCGCGGTGATGCTGGTGTTCGTGCCGGTGCGGTTCACGCAGTGGGCGGCGGTGAGCACCAACCGGGGGCTGTAGAGCGCCCCGCCGCAGCCCATGGAGAGCCGGACCATGAACGGGAACTCGCCCTGCGCCGCCCGGGTGCCGCCGACGACGGACGGGGCGGCGTCGGGGATGGGCGCGGCGGTGGCCGGGGCGGTCAGGACGAGCGACCCGGCCATGATCGCCACCAGCGTGGCGGCCATCCGGCCGGTGAGACTGCGCCAACGGTTCACAGGGCCTCCAACCCTCGGCGGCGCGCCTTGTGGGGGCGCCGGTTCGATGGCGGGAGCCTAGAGCGAAAGATTGATGCAGTTCAACATACCGATGGAGTCATACGATCGTGTGCCACCGCACGGGGGGGGTCACCCGACCGGACGGGGATGAAGGCGGCGCGGCGGGGTAAGACAGCGCCCGGCCTGGAGGAGTGTCGACCGGTGTCGCGGGCGAGTCCGCGACCGGACGCGGGCGGACCGGGTCACCACCCGGCCCGCCCGCGGCGCCGCACCGGGCGCCCTGCGCCCCGCCCGGGTGCCCGCGGCCCCGCCCGGCGCGTCTGAAGGGCTCAGTTGCCGGTGAGGAAGTTCCAGGCGTCCATCACCCACTGGGTCTGCTGGAGGTAGGCGATACCGACCCCGGCCAGGAACACCCCGGTCACCAGGTGGGCGCCGCGGGCGCTGCGTCGTACCCGGCCCAGTTGGCGCTCCAGGATCACCCGGCCGAGCAGCCGGGAGAGCGCGAAGAGGCCGGCCGCCACCAGCAGGCTGAGCAGGAAGGTGAGCAGCGGGGCGCCCAGGTCGCCCCGGCCGGAGATGGCCCAGATCCCCCAGCAGACGAAGGCGAAGAGCGCGCCGGCCGCGCTCCACTCGCCGCCCCTACGCAACTGCTCCACGTGCCAGCTCATCGGCCGACGCGGTGCCGCCGGCTCGGACCAGCCGGACGTGTCGTGGTCGACCACCGGGAACGGCTCGGTGCGCGGAGCCCGGGACTGCCCCACCGAGGCGACGCCCCGGCGGAACGGCTCCCGCTGCGGCGGCACCCCGACACCGGGCTGGGGCGGCACCTCGACGGTCCGCTCGGCCCACGGCTGTGTCTGGTCTGCCATCTCGTTTCCTCCCCATGACCGGTGCCGGCCGTCGACCGGTCCACCACCTCCGAGGGTAGCGAGCGGACAAACTGCCTCGCCCGGCCCGGCCCGCAGGGCTGCCGGGCGGTACGGTCGGTAGATGGCGGATGCGGAGCGGCGGCGACGCCGGTTACGGCACCAGCCGGAGGCGACGGACGGCGGCGGCGAGCCTCCGACGGCGGCGACGGCCGAGGTGCACGACGGGACGCCGGCCCCACGGACCCGACGCGGTGGACCGGGGATCGAGGACAGCGAGCGGGGCCTGCGCGGGCTGGTCGGCTCCGGTTCGTCCCAGGTCGGGGTGGGTGCCGCGTTACGGGCCCGGGACGCGGCCCGCCCCACCGGGCAGGACCTGGCCGAGGCCGAGGAACGGCTGGTGATCATCCGACGGAACTGGGTGCCCCGGGAGGACCTGCCCCGCCCCGGGCGGTGACCGGGCCGGCCGGCGGCCGACCCGGTCGAGAGGTCAGGACGAGTCGGGGGTCAGGGCAGCTCGGCGGGTGCGGGCAGGTCGGGCAGTTCGCGGGTGCGCTCGTACTCGGCCACCTGGGCGATCCGCCGGGCGTGCCGCTCGTTGCCGGAGAACGGGGTGGTGAGGAACGCCTCGACGATGGCCGCGGCCTCGTCCAGGGTGTGCTGGCGGGCGCCGACGGCCACCACGTTGGCGTCGTTGTGCTGCCGGCCGAGCTGGGCGGTCTCGACGCTCCAGGCCAGCGCCGCCCGGACGCCGACGACCTTGTTGGCGGCGATCTGCTCGCCGTTGCCGGAGCCGCCGATGACCACGCCCAGGCTGCCCGGGTCGGCCACCACCCGGTCACCGGTGTGCAGGCAGAAGGTCGGGTAGTCGTCGTCGGGGTCGAAGGCGGGCGGGCCGACGTCGACCAGCTCGTATCCCTGCTTGGCCAGGTGATTGGCCAGGTGCACCTTCAACTCGAAGCCGGCGTGATCGGATCCCAGGTAGACGCGCATACCGGGCAGTCTGTCAGGACCGCGCCCCGGCCCGCCGTGGGGGCGGCGTGCCGGGGCGGATTCGTCACAACCGGAAGCGGCGGTACGCCGGGACGGCGACCACCGGTGGGGCCGGGATCAGCGGGGCAGCTCGGCGACGACCAGACCGCCACGCGCCTTCGGGGTGAACCAGGTGCTCTTGCGGGGCATCTTCTCCCGGGCCAGGTTCACCGCGACGAAGTCGTCCACGGTCACCGGGGCGACCAGCACGGCAAGCTCCGCCCGGCCGGCGTCGACCTCGCCGGTGAGCCAGCTCGCCGGGTAGTCACCGCCGACGTAGGTGATCCGCTTGTCGCCCGGGTCGAGGCCGAGCGCGTCGCGCAGCAGCAGCCGTTCGACCAGGGCGTGGTCGAGGTTCTCCAGCCGGGCGGCGGCCGCGTCGTGCGGCAGGGTCACCGCGTACCCCTGGCCGGCGAGCCGGAGATGCACGGTGCCGCCGGCCGCCGGGACCTCGACCGGGCCGTCGATCGCGTCGATCTGCGCGCCGGCCGCGCGGAGCCGGTCGAGCAGCTCGTCGGGGGTGCTGGTCAGCTCGCTGACCAGCCGGTTGTAGGGCTGGATGGCGACCGAGGCCGGGGTGGTGATCACCGAGAGGAAGCGCGGGAAGCCGCCGGTCTGCGCGGCCAGGCTGCGGTGGTTGCCGTCGGCGACCACCAGCTCGCCGCCGCCGGCCAGGGCGGTCAACGCGTCCTGCTCCGGGCCGGGGCCGACCAGCCAGATGGCGTGCGTCCGACCGGCCTGGTCGGTGTCGGTGGCGGCCGGCACACCGGCCTGGTCGGTGGCCGACGCGAGCGCGGCGTGCAGCTCGTCGCCGCGCCCGGTCTGCAGCAGCAGTACGGGGGAGAGCAGGTGACCCAGCGCCTCGGCCAGGGCGACCCGCTCCCGCACCTTGGCGATGAAGACGTCCTCGTTGCGGATCACCAGGCCGGGCTCGTCGGCGCTGGTGGAGATCTGGTCGGTGTCGACCATGGCGAACAACCCGTACGCCGACTCCTCCCCCGGGGCGCTGATCCGGTAGAGGACCACCACCTGCTCGGCGGGGGTGTAGCTGCCGTCGGCCTTCGCCTCGGTGAGCCGGGCCACCGCGTCGCCGAGCGAGTCGAGGAAGGACTTCCCCAGGCTCTCCGGCGCCCGGTGGGGCATCTCGATGCCGAGGGCACTGTGCGGGTTCGCCTCGATGATCGCGGTGATCTCCGCGTCGTCGGCGAACTCGTCGTAGTTCTGCGCGCCGGTGCCGCCAGTGGTGATCCAGGCCCGGGCGATCGGATGCACGACCGTCATGGGGGTTGACGCTACCGGCGACGACGGCCCGGGCGACGCCGACCCCGCGCCGGGTCCACCAGATGAACCGTCCCCCGGCGGGGCCCGACCGGGCCGGGCCCCGCCGGGGTGGGGATCAGTCGAAGATCGGGCCCAGCTCGCGGGAGCGCTTCAGCTCGTAGAAGCCGGGGGTGCCGGCGACCAGCAGGACGCCGTCCCAGAGCCGGCCCGCGGCCTCACCCTTGGGCGACGGGGTGATGACCGGGCCGAAGAAGGCGACCTTCTCGCCGTCCGGACCGGGGGCGTGCACCACGGGGGTGCCGACATCGGTGCCGACCGGCCGCATCCCGGCCTCGTGGCTGGCCCGCAGCGCCTCGTCGTATTCCGTGGAGTCGGCGGCGTCGGCGAACGCCGGGTCCAGCCCGACGTCGGCGAGCGCGGCGGTGATCATCTCCCGGCCGAGCGGCTCCTTGCCGAGGTGGATCCGGGTGCCCATCGCGGTGTAGAGCTTCGCCAGCGTCGCGCCGCCGTGCGCCTGCTCGACGGCGATGCAGACCCGCACCGGCCCCCAGCCCAGCTGCATCATCTCCTGGTACTGCTCGGGCAGCTCCCGGCCCTCGTTGAGCACGGACAGGCTCATCACGTGGTAGCTGATGTCCACCTCCCGGACCTGTTCGACCTCCAGGAGCCAACGGGAGGTGATCCAGGCCCACGGGCACAGCGGGTCGAACCACATGTCGACGGCGACACGTTCGGTCACGGTGGAGTCCCTTCGTGACGTCAGGCACGTCGGCGGACCCGACGTGGCTGATTCGATCCTCACCCCGAACGGCATCGATCGGTAGCGGAATGAGAGCGTGACGTCGACCACCGCAGGGTCGGTGCATGGAAGACTCGGCTCGGGTCGCCGCCACGAGCGGCCGGCAGGGGCTGGCGCAGCCGGAAGGCGGCGAGAGTGGGATGGAGACGAAAGTGCCAGGAGTGCGCAACCTGACCCAGGTCGAGGCCACCGAGCGGGCCCGCCTGCTGGAGGTCACCGGGTACGACATCAACCTCGACCTGTCCACCGCGGTGCAGGCCGAGGGCCGCACCTTCCGGTCGGTGACCGAGGTCAGGTTCCGTTGCGCCGAACCCGGTGCCGGCACCTTCATCGAGACCGCGGCCGAGTCGGTGCGCGCGGCCACGCTCAACGGCGACCCGGTGGACCTCACCGGCTGGTCGGCCGAGAAGGGCCTGGCGTTGACCGGGCTGGCCGCCGAGAACGTGCTCGTGGTGGAGGCCGACTTCGGCTACTCCAACAGCGGGCAGGGCCTGCACCGCACGGTCGACCCGGTGGACGGCGAGACCTACCTCTACAGCCAGTTCGAGACGGCCGACGCGCAGAAGGTCTTCGCGTGCTTCGACCAGCCCGACCTGAAGAGCGTCTACACCTGGCACGCCACCGTCCCGGCGCACTGGCGGGTGGTGTCCAACATGCCCGTCGAGCGGGAGGACCCGGCCGGCGAGGGGCTCAAGACCGTCCACTTCACCACCTCGGCGCGGATGAGCACCTACGTCACCGCGCTCTGCGCCGGGCCGTACCACGAGGTGCGGGACAGCCACGACGGCATCGACCTGGGGGTCTTCTGCCGGGCGTCGATGGCGCCGCACCTGGAGGCCGACGACCTGTTCCTGATCACCAAGCAGGGCTTCGATTTCTTCCACGAGCAGTTCGGGGTGCGCTACCCGCTGCCCAAGTACGACCAGCTCTGGGTGCCCGACTTCAACGCCGGCGCGATGGAGAACTTCGGCTGCGTCACCCACGCCGAGTCGCACTACCTGTTCCGCTCGCAGGTCACCGACTTCGAGTACGAGCAGCGGGCCAACACGATCCTGCACGAGCTGGCCCACATGTGGTTCGGCGACCTGGTCACCATGCGCTGGTGGAACGACCTGTGGCTCAACGAGTCGTTCGCCGAGTGGGCCAGCCACTGGTGCAACACCCACGCCACCCGGTTCTCCGAGGCGTGGACGACCTTCCTGTCGATCCGCAAGAACTGGGGTTACCGGCAGGACCAGCTCTCCTCCACCCACCCGGTCTACTGCGAGATGCCCGACCTGGAGGCCGTCGAGGTCAACTTCGACGGCATCACGTACGCCAAGGGCGCCAGCGTGCTCAAGCAGCTCGTCGCGTACGTCGGTGAGGAGCCGTTCCTGGCCGGGCTGCGGGCGTACTTCGGCAAGCACGCCTGGGGCAACGCCACCTTCGACGACCTGCTGTCGGAACTGGAGACGGCCTCCGGCCGGGAGTTGCGCAAGTTCGCCGCCCAGTGGCTGGAGACCGCCCAGGTCAACACCCTGCTTCCCGAGGTGACCGTCGGCGCCGACGGCTCGTACGAGCGGGTGCTGGTCCGGCAGGAGGCACCGGCCGGTCACCCGACGCTGCGTACCCACCGGATCGGGGTGGGTCTCTACGACCTGACCGACGGCCGGCTGGTCCGCCGGGAACGGGTCGAGGTGGACGTCACCGGCGAGGCGACCGAGTTGTCGGTGCTGCACGGCCGACCGGCCGCCGACGTGCTGCTGCTCAACGACGACGACCTGACCTACACCAAGCTGCGGCTCGACGAGCGGTCGATGGCGACCGTGGTGCAGCACATCGCCGGCTTCGAGTCGTCGCTGGCCCGGGCGCTGTGCTGGACGGCCGCCTGGGACATGGTCCGCGACGCCGAGCTGTCCGCCCGCGACTACGTGGCGCTGGTGCTGGCCGGGCTGCCCGCCGAGACCGACATCAACCTGGTCACCGCCACCCTGCGACAGGCCAGCACCGCGCTGATCTTCTATGCCGACCCGGCCTGGGCGCCGACCGGCTGGGCCGGGCTGTCCCGGGCGGCGAAGGACGCGCTGGCGGCGGCCGAGCCGGGCAGCGGCTTCCAACTCGCCTGGGCCCGCGCGTACGCCTCGGCGGCCCGCGCCGACGAGGACCTGGCGACGCTGCGCGGGTGGCTGGCCGGTGCCGACGTGCCCGCCGGCCTGACCATCGACACCGAGCTGCGCTGGACGGTCCTGCAGTCGCTGGTGGCCAACGGGGCGGCCGGCACGACCGAGATCGAGGCGGAGCTGGCCGGCGACCGGACGGCCTCCGGTGAGCGGGAGGCCGCGTACGCGCACGCGCTGGTGGCGACCGAGGCGAACAAGGCGACGGTGTGGTCCCTGCTGACCGGCCCCGACGCGCTGCCGAACTGGCGTAACCGGGCGTTGTTGCAGGGGCTGACCCACCCGACGCAGGTCGCGCTGGTCGCGCCGTACCGGGAGCGCTACTTCGCCACGGTGGCGCAGGTGTGGGCGCAGCGCGACAGCGAGCCGGCACAGGAGTTCGTGCAGTTGGCGTACCCGGCCTACCTGGTCGAGGAGGAGACGGTGGCGGCCACCGACGCGTGGTTGGCCGGCGACGGTCACCCGGCGTCGCTGCGCCGGTTGGTGGCCGAGGGACGCGACGGGGTGGTCCGCGCGCTGAAGGCCCGCGCCCGGGACGCGCACGCCGGCTGAGTCGAGCGGCCCGGGGCCGGCACGGGTGTAAGCCCGCGCCGGCCCCGGAACCGGTCCGGTCCGCCGGGCCGCCCGCGGATGTGCCGGAGCCCGGTCCGCGTGGTGCGGGCCGGGCTCCGGAATACGTCAGGACGTGCGGGCGGGCTCAGCCCCGGCCGGCGTGGCTGGCGAGCTGGTCGAGGCCCTGGATGATGCCGCCGGCCAGGTCACCGACGCCGAACGACGCCACCATGGACAGCGCGGCCAGCTTGGCGTACGTGTCGGGGATGCGCTTGCGGGCGTACCTGCCGGTGACGATCTCCAGCTGGCGCTGGTTGGGCGACACGGCGATCAGCACCGACCGGTCCGGCTCGGCGAGCTGGCGGTGCAGCCGCGCGACGTGCTCGCGGACCGGCTCGTCGAGGCCGCCGACGTAGACCGAGAAGACCAGGCCACTGCCCTGGTCGGCCAGGCGCAGCGCCTCGTCGATGCGCAGCAGCTGACGGGTCGAGAACGGGCCGTCCAGCACCTCGGGTGGGGTGCCCGTCCCGGCCTCGGCCGCCTTCTCACCAACGGTCACTTGCGCCTCCGGTTCCACCGGCCGGCGCCTCGATGCCGGCCTGCTGCTGCTTGTGGGTCAGCGCCGGGGCCTGGGCTCCGGCGGCCAGGGCGGTGCCGGCCGAGTCGGCCAGCTGCTCCGGGCGGCCCAGGAACCAGACCGGCGTGAAGTCGAAGCGTCGGCCGGGCCGGTAGCGCTTGGCGCCGCCGCCGCTGCCGTGGCTGGCGGCGTAGACCAGCCCGACGATCACCAGCACCACCGCCGCCGGGATGCCGACGAAGATCAGCAACGTGTCAGTGACAGACAATCCCAACGCCCCCAGGCGGTAAGAGAGACCAGAGCTTCCGGGTCGGGTGGACGATCATGGCGCCGAACTCCCGACTCCGCTGCCATTCACGTTAGCGGAGCCGACGCCCCGCGAGCCTGCGGGGTGCCGATCCCACCTGTCACTCCAGTGTTCCAGTGGCCTCACGGCGGCGGCGAGTCGGGTCGGACGTCCCCATCCTGCCGGTTCGACGCCCGGTGTGCCGGGGCGACACGGCCCGCGCGGGTGTGGCGTCCGCCCCATATCCCGCTGACATGACCCGGCCGGGATTGCCGGCCCGCGCGCCGGGGCGCAGAGGATGGCCCGTACCGATCGGCCAGTCTCGATCGGATTCGGTCCACCACCCCCAGGGAGTCCCCGTGCCACCCGTGCCCGCCCTCCACCCCCACCCCGCCCGGCCCCGTCGGCCCTGGCCCCGGCTGGTCGCCCGGCCGCTGCTCGCGCTGGCCCTGGTCGGCGGCGGCGCGGTCGCCGCGCCGAGCGCGACGGCCGCGACCATCGATGGCCGGACCGCCGCAGCGGTCGCCGCCAGCCCCTACGAACGCGGTCCCGCCCCCACGGTGACCAGCATCGAGGCCAGCCGTGGCCCGTTCGCCATCGCCCAGAGCACCGTCGCCGCGTCCGCCGTGAGCGGCTTCCGGGGCGGCACCGTCTACTACCCCACCAGCACCGCCGAGGGCACCTTCGGCGCGGTGGCCATCTCCCCCGGCTACACCGCCAGCCAGTCCAGCGTCGCCTGGCTCGGCCCCCGGCTGGCCTCGCAGGGCTTCGTGGTGATCACCATCGACACCCTCTCCGTGTACGACCAGCCGGCCTCCCGGGGCACCCAACTGCTGGCCGCCCTGGACTACCTGACCGGCAGCAGCGCGGTGCGTACCCGGATCGACCGGAGCCGGCTCGCGGTGATGGGGCACTCGATGGGCGGCGGCGGCAGCCTGTCGGCCGCCAACACCCGGCCGGCGTTGCAGGCGGCCATCCCGCTGACCGGCTGGCACACCGTCAAGAACTGGTCGTCGGTACGGGTGCCGACGCTGGTGATCGGCGCGGAGAACGACAGCACCGCACCGGTGTCGTCGCACTCGGAGCCGTTCTACACCAGCCTGCCGGCCAGCCTGGACAAGGCGTACCTGGAGTTGAACGCGGCCGGCCACTCGGCCCCCACCTCGGCGAACGTCACGGTCGCGAAGTACAGCATCTCCTGGCTGAAGCGGTTCGTCGACGACGACACCCGCTACGACCAGTTCCTCTGCCCCGCACCCCGGGGCTCCGCGATCGAGGAGTACCGGGACACCTGCCCGCACTCCTGACCGCACCCCGGCCGGCCCCGTCGCCCCGCACGGCGGCGGGGACCCGGCAGGTCACATCGCGGTACGGGCCGACCACAGCTCCGGGAAGACCACCCGGGACATGCTGCGCTGCAACCAGGCCAGCCCGGCCGAGCCCCCGCTGCCGACCTTGGCGCCCATGGTGCGCTGGACGGCCTTCACATGGTTCCAGCGCCAGTCGCCGAACTGCTCGGCCACGTCGGCCAGCGCGTCGCCGAGCTGCCGCAGGTGGTTGTCCGGCCCGTCGTCGTCGTAGACCGTCACCCAGGCCGCCTCGACCCGGGGGTGCGGCAGATGCTCGACGGCGACGTCCCGGGTAAGCAACTCGGCGGGCAGGTCGTGACCGTGCCGGCCGAGCAGGGCGACCACCTCGTCCCAGAGGCTCGGTACGGCCAGCGCGGCGTGCAGCTCGTCGTACACCTGGGTCTGCCTGCGGAAGGGGCGGATCAGCGCCGGTTCGCGCAGCCCGAGCAGGAACTCCAACTGCCGGTACATCGCGGACTGGAAACCGGAGCCCTCACCGAGCAGGTTGCGGAACCGGTTGAAGTCGGCCGGGGTCATCCAGCGCAGCCCACGCCAGGCGGCGTTGAGCCCCTCCAGGTGCAGGGTGGCCCGGCGCAGCGGGGCGAGCGCCGCCCAGACCCGGTCGGCCCGCAGGTCGTCCCGGGCCTGGCGCAGCTCGTGGCAGGTCAGCCCGAAGTACAGCTCCATGATCTGGCTGACCATCAGGAAGGACATCTCCCCCGGGTCGGCGCTGAGCGGCTGCTGGAGGGTGTGCAGGGTGCTGGCGTGCACGTACGCGTCGTAGGGCACCCGGTCGGCGAACTCCAGCGTCGGCTCACCACCGTTGCGGGCGGCCCGGGCGCTGCGCTGCTGCGGGGTGACCGGGCGCACCGCCGGGGTCGCGGCGCGCGTCCGCAGGTCCGTCTGTTCCACCGTCTCGCCTCCTCGGGATGTCTGTCCGACATGATCTCTCGGCGAATGCCGGTGACGGAATGCCGTTTCGACGGCACTCCTACCGATCACCTTCAACGTGAAAGGTACTTCACCGATATGACCTGCCGAAGGTAAGGTCACCGCGTGGACGAGATGGACTGGGCGCTGCTGCGGGAGTTGCAGGCCGACGCGCGGCTGTCGTACAGCGAGCTGTCCCGGCGGGTGCACCTGTCCCCACCGGCGGTCGCCGAGCGGGTCCGGCGACTGGAGGAGTCCGGGGTGATCACCGGCTACCACGCGCACGTCGACCTGGCCCGCGCCGGCCATCCGGTGGTGGCGCTGATCCGGATGTCCTGTTACGGCGCGCGCTGCATCCTGCACGACCCGCAGGTCGTCGACTGGCCGGAGATCCGGGAGATCCACCGGATCACCGGGGACGCGTGCAGCATGCTCAAGGTCGCCGCCGGCTCGATCGGGCAGTTCGAGGCGGTCATCGACCGACTCGCCCCGTACGGGCAGCCGTCCAGCACGATGGTGCTCTCCAGCCCGTTGCAGTGGCATCCGGTCACCCCGTTGCCGACCGGGCCGCCCGCCCCGGGTGCCCGGCACCGCTGAGTCCGGGTTTGCCCCCGGGCCAGCGGGAATGCAGGCCCGCACACCCGTCGCAGGATTCCGGCGAATCGTCGCCGGGAGGGGGGAATCATGCGGGGGCTCACTCTGCACCGTCGTGCCATCCACGCCGTACTCGCGATGTTCGCCCTGATCGGGGCGTTCGTCCTGATGACGGCCCCACCGGCGCGGGCCGGCGAGAACACCTTCGTCGAGGTCACGCCGAACAGCGCGCAGGCCGGCACCCGGGTCACCGTCCGGGCCAACTGCGACAACGCCAACAACCAGCAGGCCACCGTGCACTCGGACGCCTTCGGGCGGGTGGTGCTGCGGCCCGACAACGGGTTCCTCACCGGCGCGGTCACCATCCCGGGCAACAAGCAGGCCGGTGACTATCCGGTGGACCTGCGGTGCGCCAACGGCAACACCGCCTCGGCCATGCTGACCGTGCTGAACATGGCCCAGCCGAGCAAGGGTCCGGCGACCGGCGGCGGTGGCACCGCGGGCGACCGGGGCGCCGGTTCACTGCTGCTGGTCGGCGGCCTGACCGTGGTCGCCGTGGTCGCCGGGCTCGGCGTCTTCGGCGGCAACCGTCGGCGGACCCGGCCCGGTTCCTGACCGCCCGCCACCATGGCCCGTACCCGCCACCGTCGGCCCCGGCCGACCGGCCACCGGATGCGGGCGGCGGCCCGGCGGACCGTCCGGGCCGCCGCGCGCTGCCGTGGGGCTGCCGGCCGGGCCCACCGCCGACTCCGCCGGGTCGCCGGTCGCTTCCGCCGGGTGGCCGGCCAGGCGTTCTCCGCCAGCGTGACCACCGCCGACCCGGTCACCCAGGCCCGTCCGGTACGCCCGGTGCCCCGGCAACCGGCATTCGGCGGGCGGTTCTCCGGAGCCGGGCCGGGCCTTCCGGTGCTGGCGATCGCCGCCGTGATGCTGCTGATCGTGACGATGCTCGGGGTGGAACGGGTCACCGGGTTGAGCGTGCTGCCGGACCGGTTCATCGCCGGCCTGCGCCCACCGCCGAAGAAGTTCCCCGTGCTCTCGGCGAGCCCGCCGACCCGGATCGCGATCTCCCGGCTCGACCTGCGGGCCCCGGTGCACCGGGTCGGCATCGCGCCGGACGGCAGCATCGCCGTCCCCGACGTCGCCCGCGCCCAGGAGGCCGGCTGGTACGACCAGGGCCCCACCCCGGGCCAGTACGGCCCGGCGGTGATCGTCGGGCACGTGGACACCACCACCGGGCCGGCGGTCTTCCACGGGCTGAAGGAACTGCGCGACGGTGACGAGATCGAGGTGACCCGTGCCGATCATCAGGTAGCCGTCTTCGAGGTCGACGAGGTGCAGCGGTACGGCAAGGAACGGTTGCCGGCCGACCAGATCTTCGGCGACTTCAGCCGCCCCAACCTGCGGCTGATCACCTGCGGCGGGCGCTGGGTCGGCGGCGAGACCGGCTACGCCGACAACGTCGTGGTGTACGCCACCCTGGTCCGGGCCCGCTGACCCGCCCCGGCCGGACGGCCTGCACCGGGGCACGACGGCGGCACCCCGACCGGCGGCGCTACTCGGCGGCGGTCCCGGTCAGGCGGCCTCGGCCTCGCGGAGCGGGTCCCGCAGGTCCAGCCAGTCCGCCCAGCGTGGGTCCGGTGCGCGGTGGCCGAGCACCCGCCAGGCGGTGCCCTTCGGGGCTGCCGGCAGGCTGTGCAGCCGCCAGCCCAGCTCGGCCGGGGTCTTGTCGCCCTTGGTGTGGTTGCACCGGGCGCACGCGGCGACCACGTTCTCCCAGGCGTGCCGGCCACCCCGACTGCGCGGGAAGACGTGGTCGATGGTCTCGGCCGGCCCCCGGCAGTAGGCGCACCGGCCACCGTCCCGGGCGAAGATGGCCCGGCGGGACAGCCCGACGTGGGTGCGGTAGGGCACCCGGACGAAGCGGGTCAACCGCACCACCGAGGGGACCGGGAGCGCGTCGTGGGCGCTGTGCAGGATGCCGTCGCCGTCGGCGACGCAGACGGCCTTGGCGGTGAGCACCAGGATCGCGGCCCGACGCACGGACACGACACACAGCGGCTCGTAGGTGGCGTTGAGAACCAGCGCGCCGGAGCCCACCGTGGGTCGTATGTCAGGCATCGTGCTCACCCTCCCGGTCCAGCCGCTCCCACCGCTGGCTGCGCCGGTCGACCCCCGGGCAGCGGAGGGCCACGACCGACTCCGGCGGGATCACCGTCGTCCGTTGACGCCAATCGTCCCTGATCGGACCCCGTTTTGCACGTACTAATCCGGGGCACCCGCAGAACCCTCCGCACGGTGTAGGAAGATTTCCGGTTCGGCGTCGTACGATCATGGGCCGGGACGCTCCCGGCGGGCCGGCCGTCGGCCGTCCGGCCCGCTGCGGTACGAAGACGGGGTGAACGTCGTCAGCCTGTTGTCCACCGTCCTGCCCACCACCCCGAGCCCGGCACCGAGCAGCAGCCCGGGTGCCGGCAGCGGCTCGGGTGCCGACTGTCTGGGCAGCACCTCCTGCGAGTACCTGTTCCGGGTGACCGGATCGGCCTGGTTCGCCGAGGGCAGCTACTGGATCCTGCTCAAGCCGCTGCGGGTGGCGCTGATCCTGCTGCTGGCGTTCGTGGCCCGCTGGGCGCTGCACCGGACGATCAACCGGCTGGTCCGTACCACCGCGCACGGGGCGGTGCCCACGCTGCTGCGTCCACTGCGCGAGCGGGTGCCCACCGCCGCGCTCGACCCGACCGAGTTCGTCCCCGAGCGGCGTCGCCAACGGGCCGAGGCGATCGGTTCGGTGCTGCGCAGCATGGTCACCGCCTTCGTCTTCGGCATCGCCCTGCTGATGATCCTGCGCGAGTTCAGCTTCGACCTGGCCCCGCTGCTGGCCAGCGCCGGGATCGCCGGGGTGGCCCTCGGCTTCGGCGCGCAGAGCCTGGTGAAGGACCTGATCGCCGGGCTGTTCATGCTCATCGAGGACCAGTACGGGGTCGGGGACACGGTCGACCTGGGCGAGGCGACCGGGGTGGTCGAGTCGGTGGGACTGCGGGTCACCACGGTCCGTGACGGTCGCGGGGTGCTCTGGTACATCCGCAACGGCGAGATCATCCGGGTGGGCAACAAGAGCCAGGGCTGGGCGCTGGTCGTGATCGACCTGCCGATCGGGTTCGCCGGCACCGAGGAGGCCAACGCGGTGCTGCGGACGGCCGCCGCCTCGGTGGCGATGGACCCGGAGCTGGCCCCGGAGATCGTCGAGCCGCCCGAGGTGCTCGGGGTGGAACAGATGACGGTCGACGGCGCGGTGCTCCGCACGGTGGTCAAGACCACGGCGGAGGGGCAGTTCGCGGTCGGCCGGGAGCTGCGCCGCCGACTCGCCGAGGCGCTGGAGAACTCGGGCATCACCGCGCGGATCGCGGCGGCCCGGCTCTATCCGGGACTGCCGCCGATCGGCACGACCACCTTCCTGGCGGCCCCCACCACCACCGCCCCGGCCGACCCCACTTCCACCGCCCCCGCCGGCCCCACCGCCACCGGCCCGGCAGCCCCCGCCGGCACCGGCCCGGGCGGCCCGGGCGGCACCGGGTCCGGCGGGACCACCTGACGCCCACCGCGGCACCCACCCGGCTCAGCTGAGCCGGGCCGGTCGCGCCAGACCAAGTCGGACCGGGCCGGACCGAGTCGCGCCAGACCAAGTCGGGCCGGGCCGGCTGAATCGCGCCGGGCCGAGTCGGGCCGGGCTGCTTCGGGCCCGGCCGGGTCCACAGTGCCGCCCGCCCGGCCAGGCAGGTCCCCGCCCGGCCCTGTCCCGCCCGGCCTTTCCGGCCGGGCCCGGACCGGGTCGCTCCGCACCCGGTGGGACCACCTCCACAGTGCCGTCACCACCTGCGCACCGACCCGAAAGTCGGGGCTCGCATACCGGCTGGCCCCTCGGGTATCGTCCGTTCGTTCAGTCGGGGATGCGACGATCAATCCGTTCGCCCTAGTCAGTTGTCAGACGATCGGGCAGAATCCGGTGCACGCGTTCCCGGGAGCGTGATCACGTCATCGCTGATCCGCGAATCTGACGACGGGGCCCCGCCGGGCCATCACAAGTGGCCGGTGTCGGGGCCCGATGGAGGCGACGGTGTCCGACGAGCGACCCGCCCCGGACCAACCGGCCACCTTTCGTGAGGTGTTCGGGAGGGCCGAGTTCCGGGCGGTCTTCGCCGCCAGCGTCCTGTCCTGGGTCGGCGACTACGTCGCCAAGGCCGCGGTCACCGTGCTGGTCTACCAGGAGAGCCGGTCCGTCGCGCTCTCCGCCGCCGCGTTCGCGGTCAGCTACCTGCCGTGGCTGGTCGGCGGTCCGCTGCTCGCCGCCCTCGCCGAGCGCTACCGGCACCGCCAGGTGATGGTGACCTGTGACGTGATCCGGATGGTGCTCACCACCCTGATCGTGCTGCCCGGCCTGCCGGTCTGGGCGATCCTGGCCCTGCTCTTCACCGCCACCCTCGCCAATCCACCCGGTCAGGCGGCCCGGTCCGCGCTGCTACCGGCGATCCTCACCGGCGACCGGCTGGTGCTCGGACTGTCGCTCAACGCCAGCGCCGGCCAGGCCGCGCAGGTGGTCGGCTACCTGGCCGGCGCGGCGGTCGCCGCGGTCAGCCCGACGGCGGCGCTGCTGCTCAACGCGGCCACGTTCGGCCTCTCCGCCCTGATCGTCCAGTTCGGCGTGCAGGACCGCGAGCCGACGCTGAGCGCGGAGCACCGTACCCATCTGCTGCGGGAGACCGGCGAGGGCTTCCGGATCGTCTTCGGCACCCCGGTCCTGCGGGCGATCAGCCTGCTGGTGTTCAGCGCCATGCTCTTCTCGATCGTGCCGGAGGGGCTGGCTGCGGCCTGGGCCGGGGAACGCTCCGGCAACGGCCTGGACTCCGGCGCCGCCCAGGCCGTCATCATGGCGGCCAACCCGGTCGGTTACATCGTCGGCGGGCTGCTGGTCGGCCGGCTGGTGTCACCCGCCGGCCGGCTCGCCCTGATGCGACCGCTGGCGGTGCTCGCCCCGCTGGCGCTGGTGCCCGCCCTGCTGAATCCCCCACCGGTGGTGGTCGCCCTGCTCGCGGCGGCCTGTGGCTTCGCGGTCGCCGGGCTGATCCCGACCGCGAACGGCCTCTTCGTCCGGGCCCTGCCCAACGGTTACCGGGCCCGCGCCTTCGGCGTGATGGCGACCGGTATCCAGGTGATCCAGGGCAGCGCGGTGCTGGCCACCGGCCTGCTCGCCGACCGCTTCTCGGTGCCGGTGGTGGTCGGGGTGTGGAGCGCCGCAGGGGTGGTGCTGATGCTGTTCACCGCGTTGCACTGGCCGGATCGGGCGACGGTCGACGCCGCCGTGAACGCCGCCGACCGGGCCAACGCCGGCACCGGGCCACCCCCGGACGACCAGCCCGACACCTCGGCCACGCGGCCCGGCGAGCGGGCCCACCAGCGGCACGCTGTGACGTGATCGGCCGGCGGGCGGCGGTCGCGGCACCGGCACACCTGGCAGGATGAGTGGGTGACCTCCGCAGGCGACCCCCGGCCCGTTCCGTCGACGACCCTCTTCGAAGCGGTCGGTGGTGAGCCGACCTTCCGCAGGCTGGTCGACAGGTTCTACGCAGGTATCGCCACCGACCCGCTGCTGCGGCCCATGTACCCGGAGGACGACCTCGGGCCGGCCGCCGAACGGATGACGCTCTTCCTGATGCAGTACTGGGGCGGCCCGAACACCTACTCCGCCCAGCGGGGGCATCCCCGGCTGCGGATGCGGCACGCGCCGTTCCGGATCGGACCGGCCGAGCGGGACGCGTGGTTGCGCCACATGCGCCGGGCGGTGGACGAGCTGGCGCTGCCGCCGGAGATCGACGCCGCCCTCTGGGACTATCTGGAACGGGCGGCCTACTTCATGGTCAACGTGATGGAGGACCCGGCCGCCGGTTGATCCGGCGGACGCGGGTCCCCAGCCGCCCGCTCAGAGCAGGGCGCCCTCGTCGTGCAACCAGTCGACGAAGGTGGTCGCCACGGCCGCCCCGCAGTCCAACATCTCCACCAGCAGCGCGTCGTGCGCCCCGGCACCGAGCGGCACCTGCAACTCGGCGTAGATCGGCAACTGACCGCGCTCGGTCGGGTCACCGATGTAGGCCTTGCAGAACCGGCGGGTGTGGTTCCACTCGTTGACCACCCGGTAGGCCCGGTCGGCCCAGTCCGGCGGGACGGTCGCGTGCGGACGGGCCCGCATCACCAGGATCTCGTCCTCCGGGCCTTCGAGGGTGACCAGCACGGCGTGCCGCTCCCACATGGCCAGCAGGTTGCCGTCGCCGTCTGCCAGGTAACGCACGTCGAGCAGGTCGAGTGCGTCGCACACCCGGGCCAGGGTGACCGGTGCCACAGAGACTGGCCGGTCGGTCACCACGGGCCGCTCGGTGCCTGGGCAGTCCTCCGCCGGTTGGCGGGGAGCCGGTGGCCCCACCCGGACGCTGTCCACCGAGATCCCGCTTCGAGTTTCCGTGTCGCCGCCACCGGCGGGACCAGGGCGCCATGACCACCACGGCATCGCTCGCGCACCTCACTCCCCAGCGGATCCAATCGCCTACGGTGCGTTGGATCCGAGGATGGACGGTACCCGGACAGCCGGGTTGAGGCACCCCCCCAACGGCAGCACCAACCCGGAAGAATGAGCCGGGGTCATACTTTCGGCTGATCCCGCGCCGGACGAATTGCGAGATCGGAGACTTTCCGCGACCAGGCGGCTCCGTATGGTCCCACCAGGCCGACCCACCGGCCGGCCACCCGGACCTGGACCTCCTGGGCCCCGGTGACCTCGGCCGGGCCGAGGAAGCCCATCCGGACCAGGCCCTGCACCAGCCGTTGGGTGATCTCCACCGGCGCGCCGGGGTCGGCGTCCGGAGTGACGGTCACCGCCACGTGGTCGAGCAGCGCGTCCCGCAGCACCCGCTGCCCCACCGGGCGTCCGCGTACCCCTTCGGCGGCGGCCGTGCGCAGGGTGCCGGCCGCGGCCTCGGCGATCCGCCGCAGCCCGGCCGCGGGCAGCACCTCGACCGGTCGACTCGCCACCGGCGGCAGCGGCCAGCGCCACCGGTCGTCCCGGCCGGGGGGCAGCGTGGTGTCGGCGGCCGCCAACCGGGCCAGCAACTCGGCCGCCACCACGGTCACGTCGGCGGGAGCCGGGCCGGCCACCGTCCGGACCACCAGCACGTCCCACGGCAACCGGGCCCAGAGCGCGGTACGGCCGACGTCGGGCAGCGGGCGCAGCCGGACCACCGTGGCCGGGTCGAGGCGCACCAGCCGGGCGAGGAAGGCCCCCGCGTCGTCGGCACCGGCCAGCCCGTGCCCGGGCCGGCCGGTGGACCCGCCGTTCACGCCGCCCCGTCGGTCAGCGCCCACGACTCCAGGAAGGCCCGTTCGTCGTCGCTGATCCGCCGGGGTCGCTTCTCGACCAGGTCGAACGGGACCAGCACCGAACGGGCGGTGCTGGCCAGCACCTCACCGTCGTACAACTCGTAGGCGACGGTGAACGAGGCGGCCCGGATGCGCTCCACCCACAGCTCGATCCGGACGGTCGGCGCGGCCTGGGCGGTGGCCCGGCCGAGCGCGTAGTCGACCGGGCGCAGGTAGTCGACCTCGTGCCGACGGATGACGACCCCGTCGGCGAACGAGCCGACCCCCCACGCCTTGCCGCCGGCGAACATCAACGCCACCCGCGCCTCCTCGTACAGGGTGAGGAAGCGCGAGTTGTTGATGTGGCCGTACGCGTCCAGGTCGGACCAGCGCAGGGTGCAGTGGTAGACGAAACGGTCCGCCATGCTCAGTCGCGGGTCAGCTTGCGGTAGGTCACCCGGTGCGGGCGGGCCGCCTCGGCGCCGAGCCGGTCGATCTTGTTCTTCTCGTACGCGTCGAAGTTGCCCTCGAACCAGAACCACTTCGACGGGTTCTCGTCGTCGCCCTCCCAGGCCAGGATGTGGGTGGCGACCCGGTCGAGGAACATCCGGTCGTGGGAGATGACCACGGCGCACCCGGGGAACTCCAGCAGCGCGTTCTCCAGGCTGGACAGCGTCTCGACGTCCAGGTCGTTGGTCGGCTCGTCGAGCAGGATGACGTTGCCGCCGATCTTGAGGGTCAACGCCAGGTTGAGCCGGTTGCGCTCGCCACCGGAGAGCACCTTGGTCGGCTTCTGCTGGTCAGGCCCCTTGAACCCGAAGGCGGCGATGTACGCCCGGGACGGCATCTCGACCTTGCCCACCATCAGGTAGTCGAGCCCGTCGGAGACGACCTCCCAGACCGTCTTGTCGCCGTCGAGGCCCTGCCGGTTCTGGTCGACGTACGACAGCGAGACGGTGGGGCCCACCCGGACCTCGCCGCTGGTCGGCTGCTCCAGCCCGACGATGGTCTTGAACAGGGTGGTCTTGCCGACGCCGTTCGGGCCGATGATGCCGACGATGCCGTTGCGCGGCAGCGAGAAGGACAGGTCGTCGATCAGCAGCCGGTCGCCGAAGCCCTTGCTGAGCTGGTTGGCCTCGATCACCGTGCTGCCCAGGCGCGGGCCCGGCGGGATCTGGATCTCCTCGAAGTCCAGCTTGCGGGTCTTCTCCGCCTCGGTGGCCATCTCGTCGTAGCGGTCCAGACGGGCCTTGGACTTGGTCTGGCGGGCCTTGGCGTTGGAGCGGACCCACTCCAGTTCCTCGGTGAGCCGCTTCTTCATCTTGGCGTCGCGGCGACCCTCGACGGCCAGCCGGGCGGCCTTCTTCTCCAGGTAGGTGGAGTAGTTGCCCTCGTAGCCGATGGCCCGGCCCCGGTCCAGTTCCAGGATCCAGCCGGCCACCTTGTCGAGGAAGTACCGGTCGTGGGTGATCGCCATGACGGTGCCGGCGTACTTGGCCAGGTGCTGCTCCAGCCAGGAGACGCTCTCCGCGTCCAGGTGGTTGGTGGGCTCGTCGAGCAGCAGCAGGTCGGGGGCCTCCAGCAGCAGCTTGCACAGCGCGACCCGGCGGCGCTCACCACCGGAGAGCTGGGTCACGTCGGCGTCCGGCGGTGGGCAGCGCAGCGCGTCCATGGCGAGTTCGAGCTTGGAGTCGATGTCCCACGCGTCGGCGTGGTCCAGCTCCTCCTGGAGCCGGCCCATCTCCTCCATCAGCTCGTCGGAGTAGTCGGTGGCCATCTGCTCGGCGATGGCGTTGAACCGCTCCAGCTTGGCCTTGGTCTCGGCGACCGCCTCCTCGACGTTGCCGAGCACGGTCTTGCTGTCGTTGAGCGGGGGCTCCTGGGCGAGCATGCCGACGGTGTAGCCGGGCATCAGCCGGGCCTCGCCGTTGCTCGGCTTGTCCAGCCCTGCCATGATCTTGAGGAGGCTGGACTTACCGGCGCCGTTCGGACCGACCACACCGATCTTGGCCCCCGGCAGGAAGCTCAGCGTCACGTTGTCGAGCACGACCTTGTCGCCGTGCGCCTTGCGCGCCTTTTCCAGGACGTAGATGTACTGGGCCACGGTGCGGGCTACCTCCGTCGATTGCTGTCGCCTTGGGCGGCGGCGCGGCGCGGGCTGCGACCTTCGCCCGCCGCCGCCGGCCGGGAGCCGGCCACGCGCACGCCGCCGTCAATCCTGACAGGTACGGCCCACCGCGCCCACATCACCCCGCCCGGCATCGTCCGCGTCACTACCGCTACCGCTGAGCTGGCGATGTTGACAAGATCACGGTGCGGGTTCAGCGGCCGTGGGACGGGTAGGTAACTCCGGCACGGGGTCCCAGACGCCGCAGCTACGCTCAGTACGCTCATCGCGGTGGACCCGTCAGCACCCGGAGGTGGCCGATCGTGACCGTCCGTAGCTCCTTTGTCGTTGTGGCCAACCGACTGCCGGTCGACGAGGTGAGCACACCCGAGGGACGGCAGTGGCGGCGCAGCCCCGGTGGGCTGGTCACCGCGCTGCACCCCGTCCTGGCCGAGCACCGGGGCACCTGGGTCGGCTGGGCCGGTGGCACCGGCGCCGCCCCGGAGCCGTTCGACCTGGAGGGCATCCGCCTGCACCCGGTGCCGTTGAGTGCCGAGGAGTTGGAACGCTACTACGAGGGCCAGTCCAACGCGACCATCTGGCCGCTCTATCACGACGCCGTCGAGACACCCGCCTACAAGCGCCGCTGGCGGGAGGCGTACCGGCTGGTGAACGCCCGGTTCGCGGAGGCGGCGGCGGACGTCGCGGCCGAGGGCGCGACGGTCTGGGTGCAGGACTACCAGCTCCAGCTGGTCCCGGCGATGCTGCGCGAGCTGCGGCCGGATCTCAAGATCGGCTTCTTCCTGCACATCCCGTTCCCGCCGATCGAGCTGTTCATGCAGATGCCGTTCCGCACCGAGATCCTACGCGGTCTGCTCGGCAGCGATCTGGTCGGTTTCCAGCAGCGGTTGGCCGCGCAGAACTTCGTCCGGCTGGCCCGGCACCTGCTCGGGCTGCGCTACGAGGGTCAGATGATCCAGGTCGACGGGCGGCAGGTGAAGGCCGGCGCGTTCCCGATCTCCATCGAGACCAGGGAGATGGAGCGGCTCGCCGAGGACCCGGCGATCCAGGCCCGGGCCAAGCAGATCCGCGAGGAGCTGGGCAACCCGAAGACGATCATCCTGGGCGTCGACCGGCTCGACTACACCAAGGGGATCGAACTCCGCCTCAAGGCTTTCCGGGAACTCCTCTCTGACGGAAAGTTGACAGTTCCGGACGCGGTTATGGTGCAGGTCGCCACGCCCAGTCGCGAGCGCGTGGAGCACTACCAGGCACTTCGTGTCAAGGTAGAACGCGAGGTTGGTCGGATTAATGGCGAATTCGGCAGGGTCGGCGTGCCGGCGGTGCATTATCTGCATCAGTCGTACAGTCGCTCCGAACTGGCCGCGATGTACGTCGCGGCCGACGTGATGATGGTGACCCCGCTGCGAGACGGAATGAACCTGGTGGCCAAGGAGTACGTCGCATCGCGCGCCGACCAGGGCGGTGCGCTCGTGCTCAGCGAATTCGCCGGCGCGGCCACCGAGCTGCGTCAGGCGTTCCTGTGCAATCCGCACGACCCCGACGCCGTCAAGGACGCCCTCCTGCGGGCTGTACACGTAGAGAAGCCGGAGGCCCGCAGACGCATGCGGATCATGCAACGTCATCTGCGCACCCACGATGTGGGGCACTGGGCGAATTCCTTTTTGACCGAGTTGGGCGCACCGGGGACGGAGGCCGAGTGAACGCCCCCACCGCCGAGATCATCACCCCCGCCGCCGGGACCATGGACCCGGAGCTGCTCGCGGCGATCGGACGGATCGCCCGCGTACCACAGCTCCTGGTCGCCTGCGACTACGACGGCACCCTCGCGCCGATCGTCGAGGACCCGAGCAAGGCGGTGCCGCTGCCCGAGTCGGTCGCCGCCGTCCGGGCGCTGGCCGCGCTGCCGCAGACCACCGTCGCGGTGGTCTCCGGGCGCGCGCTGCGCGACCTGGCCGCGTTGTCCCGGCTGCCCAACGAGATCCACCTCGTCGGCAGCCACGGCTCCGAGTTCGACATCGGCTTCGTCGAGCGGCTCTCCCCCGAACTGGTCGCGGTCCGCACCCGGCTGCGCGACGCGCTGCGCGAGATCGCCCTCGCCCACCCGGGGGTACGGCTGGAACGCAAGCCGGCCAGCGTCGCGGTGCACACCCGCGGGGTCGACCCCCAGGTCGCCGCCGCCGCCGTCGAAGCCGTCCGCAACGGGCCCGCGAAGTGGGACGACGTCACCGTCACCCAGGGCAAGGAGGTCATCGAGCTGTCGGTGGTCGCCACCCACAAGGGCACCGCGGTCGACCAGCTGCGCACCCAGCTCTCGGCCAGCGCGGTGCTCTTCATCGGCGACGACGTCACCGACGAGAACGCCTTCGGCAACCTGCACGGCCCCGACCTGGGCATCAAGATCGGCCCCGGCGACACCCAGGCGCACTACCGGGTGGCCGAGCCGATCGAGGCGGCCCGGGCACTCGGCCTGCTGCTGGAGACCCGCCGGCACTGGCTCTTCGGCGAGCGGGCGGTGCCGATCGAACGGCACTCGATGCTCGCCAACGGCCGTACCGTCGCGCTGCTCACCCCCGAGGCCAAGGTCAGCTGGCTCTGCCACCCCAAGCCCGACTCGGCGGCGATCTTCGCCGACCTGGTCGGCGGCAGCCCGGCCGGGCACTTCACCGTCGGGCCGGAGCGCGGCGGCATCCCGCTGGGCCAGCGCTACCGCAACGGCACGATGACCGTGGAGACCCGCTGGTCGGGGCTCACCGTCACCGACTGGCTGGACCTGCCGGCCCGGGAGACCACCCCGGACGGCCCGGCCGTCATCACCGGTGACTCCACCCTGGTCCGGGTGCTCACCGGCTCCGGCCGGGCCCGCATCGAGTTCGCCCCGCGCCCCGAGTTCGGCCAGGTCGCCACCCAGCTCCAGCCGATGGACGACGGCCTGCTGGTGCTCGGCTCCAACGAACCCGTCGCGCTCTACTCCCCCGGGGTGACCTGGCAGGTCCGCAACGACGGCGGGTACCAGACCGCGCACGCCGTGGTCGACCTCTCCGCCACCGGCGGCCAGGTGGTGCTGGAGCTGCGCTTCGGCACGCACAGCCTGGAGAACCACGCGGTCGCCATCCACGACCGGCAGGCCAAGGCCGAGCAGCCCTGGAAGGACTGGGTGGCCTCGCTACGGCTGCCCGCCACCGCCCGGGACCTGGTCGCCCGCAGCGCGCTCACCCTGCGTGGGCTCTGCCACGAGGCGACCGGCTCGATCCTGGCGGCGGCGACCACCTCGCTGCCGGAGGAGCTGGGCGGCGTCCGCAACTGGGACTACCGGTACTGCTGGCTACGCGACGCGGCGATGACCGCGCGGGCCCTGGTCGACCTCGGCTCGATCGAGGAGGCCGAGGCGCTGCTGCGCTGGGTGGACGGCTGCATCGAGCGCACCGGCGGGCACCCCGAGCGGCTGCACCCGCTCTACACGGTGGACGGTTACGAGCTGGGCGCCGAGGCGGTCATCGACACCCTGCCCGGATATGCCGGCTCCCGGCCGGTCCGGGTCGGCAACCTGGCCAACCACCAGCTCCAACTGGACGTCTTCGGCCCGATCGCCGACCTGATCGCGGCCGTCGCCGACGCCCGGGGCTCGGTCCGCGACGACGAGTGGCGGGTGCTGGACAACATGGTCGAGGCGGTCCGCCGCCGCTGGCACGAGCCCGACCACGGCATCTGGGAGGCCCGCCTCCCACCCCGGCACCACATCTTCTCCAAGGTGATGTGCTGGATGACCGTCGACCGGGCCCTGCACGTGGTGCGTCAGCACGACGGCGAGGACCGGCCGGAGTGGGTCGAGCTGCGGGACCGGATCGGCGCCAACGTGCTGGAGAACGGCTGGCACGAGGAGGTCGAGGCGTACAGCGTCGCGTACGGCGACGAGGACATGGACGCCTCCTCGCTCTGGATCGGGCTGTCCGGCCTGCTCCCGGGTGACGACCCGCGCTTCCTCTCCACCGTGCTCAAGATCGAGGCGGATCTGCGCAGCGGACCGGTCGTCTACCGGTACCACTGGGACGACGGCCTGCCCGGCCGGGAGGGTGGCTTCCACATCTGCACGGCGTGGCTGATCGAGGCGTACCTGCGCACCGGTCGGCGCACCGACGCGGAGGAGCTGTTCGCCCAGATGGTCGACACCGCCGGCCCGACCGGGCTGCTCCCCGAGCAGTACGACCCGCTGGCCGAGCGCGGGCTGGGCAACCACCCGCAGGCGTACAGCCACCTCGGGCTGATCCGCTGTGCCCTGCTGCTGGACAACATGCTCAAGCAGTAGATCGACTCACCTGCGCCGATGTAGCGGTATCCCCACCTCGGGATACCGCTACATCGGCGAACAAGAGTCGATCAACCGGCGCTCGGCCGGGCGGGACGGCCGGCCGAGGCAGGCGGTCGCGATCGGGCCGGCGGGGTCAGGTGGTGAGGGCGTCGACCACGTCGCCGATCACCACGATGGCCGGTGGACGCAGGCCCGCCTCGACCACGTCCGCCGCCACCGCGCCGAGCGTCGACCGCAGGCTGCGCTGGTCACCCGTGGTGCCCTCCTGGATCACCGCGACCGGGGTGGCCGCGTCCCGGCCGTGCCGGGTCAGGGTGGCGGTGATGGCGGCCAGGTTCTTCAGCCCCATCAGCACCACCAGGGTGCCGCGCAGCCCGGCGAGGGCTTCCCAGCGCACCAGGGAGACCGGCGAGTCCGGGGCGACGTGCCCGGACACCACCGTGAACTCGTGCGCCACCGCCCGGTGGGTCACCGGGACACCCGCCGCCGCCGGCACGGCGATCGCGCTGGTCACCCCCGGCACCACGGTCACCGGTACGCCGGCCGCCGCGCAGGCCAGCAACTCCTCCCCGCCACGCCCGAAGACGTACGGGTCGCCGCCCTTGAGCCGGACCACGACCTTGCCGGCGAGCGCCCGGTCGACCAGGATCCGGTTGATCTCCTCCTGGGTGCGGGACGGTCCGTAGGGGATCTTGGCGGCGTCGACCAGTTCGACGTCGGGGCGCAGCTCGTCCAGGAGCAGTCCGGGCACCAACCGGTCGGCGACCACCACGTCCGCCTCGGTGAGCAGCCGCCACCCCTTCACGGTGATCAGTTCCGGGTCGCCCGGTCCCGCGCCGACCAGCGACACCCGCCCGACCGGAGCAGCGGGGAGGGCCGCCCCGCTGCCGAGCCCGGCCGGTGCCGGACCCGGCGGGCCCGCGTCGGCCCCGGCCGCCACCGGCTCCCCCGGGTCGACGAGCAGCCCGGTCCGGGCGTTGAGCAGTTCCCGGACGGCGTCGCGGACGCCCATCGCCCGGTGCGGGTCGCCCCCGCCGAGCACCGCGACGGTGACCGGCCCGTGCCGGGTGACCGCCGGCGTCCACGCGGTGGCCGCCGTCCGATCGTCGGCCCGGACGCAGAAGATCCGCCGTTCGTCGGCGACGTCGCTGACCGAGGCGGCGGCGAGCGGATCGTCCACCGCGACCTGCACCAGCCACGCCCCGTCGAGGTCGTCGGGGGCGAACCGGCGGGGCCGCCAGTGCAGCCTTCCGGCGTCGACGTGCGCGCGCAGGGCCGGGGTCACCTCGGGGGCGACCAGCAGGACGTCGGCGCCGGCGTCCAACAGGGCGGGGACCCGGCGGCTGGCCACGGCGCCGCCGCCCACCACGACCACCCGCCGACCGGCGAGCCGCAGGCCGAGGGGGTACGGGTTGGTGCTCACTTCTCGGAAACCCCCGCCGCGTCGAACGTCGCCACCTCGTGCAGCACCCGGACGGCACCGGTGACCACCGGCAACGCCAGCAACGCGCCGGTGCCCTCGCCGAGGCGCAGGCCGAGGTCGACCAGCGGGTCGAGCCCGAGGTGACGCAGCGCCACGGTGGCGCCCGGCTCGGCGGAGCGGTGCCCGGCGATCATCGCACCGACCGCGTCGGGGGCGAAGGCGGCGGCGGCGAGCGCGGCGCTGACCGCGATCACCCCGTCGAGCAGCACCGGCACCCGGCGGGCGGCCGCGCCGAGGATCAGGCCGGCCAGCGCCGCGTGCTCCAGGCCGCCGACGGCCGCCAGCACCCCCAGCGGGTCGGCCGGGTCGGGCCGGTGCCGGTCCAGCGCCGTCCGCACCGCACCGATCTTGCGCCGGTACGTCTCGTCGTCGATCCCGGTCCCCCGGCCGGTCGCCTCGGCCGGGTCGACCCCGGTGAACGCGGCGATCAGCGCGGCGGACGGCGTGGTGTTGGCGATCCCCATGTCCCCGGTGAGCAGCACGCCCGCCCCGGCGTCGATCAGCTCGCCGGCGATCCGGATGCCGACCCCGATCGCCGCCCGCACCTCGTCCGGGGTGAGCGCGGCGGCGACGGTCATGTCCCGGGTGCCCCGCCGCACGTTCGCGTCGACCAGGCGCGGCGACGCCGGCGCGGCACCGGCCGGACCACCCGTCGCGCCGGCAGCCCCACCGGTCGGGACCGCCCGACCGCCGGCCGCCTCAGCCCCGCCGCTCACCTCAGCGCCGGCGGCCGGGGCAGTGCCGGCGGACTCCTCGGGTGGGAATGACAGCGGGGTGGCGACGCCGACGTCGACCACGGTGACCGAGGCGCCGGCCTGTCGGGCGAACGCGTTGACGACCGCCCCACCGGCCAGGAAGTTCCCGATCATCTGGGCGGTGACCTCCTGCGGCCACGGGGTGACCCGCTGGGCGTGCACACCGTGGTCGCCGGCGAAGATCGCCACCGCCGCCGGCTCGGGCAGCGGGGGCGGACAGGCTCCGGCCAGGCCGGCCAGGCGTACGGACAGGTCCTCCAGGGCACCGAGCGAGCCGGCTGGCTTGGTGAGCCGGGCCTGGAGGTCCCGGGCGGCGGTCATCGCCGACTCGTCGAGCGGACCGATCGCCGCGATCGTCGTCTCCAGCATCATGCCTCCAGGATCTCCGTCAGTACCTCGATGAACGCGTCGGTGGTCGCCGGGTCGCGGACGGCGATCCGCAGCCAGTCCGGTCCCAGCCCGGGGAAGGTGTCGCCGCGTCGGACGGCCCAGCCGCGCTCGCGCAGCGCCTGGCGTACCCGGTCGGCGCCGGGGCGGTGGATCAGGACGAAGGCGCTGGCCGGGCGGCCCGCGACGCGTACCCCGGGCAGGGCCGACAGGCGGCTCACCAGGTGGTCGCGGTCGGCGGCGAGCCGGGCGGCGATGGCGCGCTCGGCGGCGACGGCGGTCGGCGACGCGACGGCGGTGGCGGCGGCCAGCGCCGGGGTGGAGACGGCCCAGAGCGGCTGGACGGCGGCGAGCCGGTCCAGCAGCGCGGCCTCGCCCAGCAGGTAGCCGATCCGCAGGCCGGCCAGGCCCCAGGTCTTGGTGAGGCTGCGCACCACCACCAGGCCGGGCAGGTCGCGGCGACCGGCGAGCGACTCCGGTTCACCCTCGACGCCGGGTACGCCGGTGGTGTCGGCGAACGCCTCGTCGATGACGAGCACCCGGCCGGGTCGGGCCAGCGCGGCAAGATCGGCGGCCGGGTGCAGCACGGAGGTCGGGTTGGTCGGGTTGCCGATCATGACCAGGTCGGCGTCGGCCGGCACCCGGGCCGGGTCGAGCCGGAAGTCGTCGTCCGGGTCGAGGAGCACCCGCTCGACCCGGTGACCGGCGGCCCGCAGCGCGGCCTCCGGCTCGGTGAACTGCGGGTGCACCACCACCGGCCGGCGTACCCCGCCCAGGGCGCGGGCGAGCAGCACGAAGCCCTCGGCGGCACCGGCGGTGAGCAGCACCTCCGCCGGCGGGCGACCGTGCCGGGCGGCGACGGCGGCCCGGGCCGGCCGGGGGTCGGGGTAGCCGGCCAGGTCGGCGAGGGCGGCGGTGAGCGGGTCGGCCAGCCAGTCCGGCATCGGGTCCCGGCGGACGTTCACGGCCAGGTCGACCAGGCCGGGGGTGGCCTCGGCGTCCCCGTGGTGGGCGAGATCCGGCGCGATGCCGACGGTAGGCCCGGGAGCGGCCGACGGCTCGGATGCCGTCGACGGCCCGGAAGTCGTCGACGGCCCGGAAGTCGTCGACGGCCCGGAAGTCGCCGGCGGCCCGGAAGTCGCCGGCGGCCCGGCAACGGCGGCTTCCGGGCCGGTCGGCGGCTCGGTGCCGGTCAGTTGCCCACGCATGACCGCGATCCTGCCGGGAAGCCGGCGCGGGGGACAGCCGATCCCGGCGTGGGCCACATCACGGCCGGGGTCCGAACTCCGGGGGCGTTCATGAATTCTTCTCATGGATGAATCGGAAATGTCATAACTTGACCAGGTGAGCAATCGACCCCTTGCTACCGCAGTTCGTTCCGTTCCTCTCCTGCGCGCCGGGCTGATCGCCGGTGTCGTGCTGGCCGCCGTGGTGTACCCGGTGGCCGCCGTGACCGGCCTGGGCGCCAAGGCCACCGCGCACGCCGTGGAGCACAAGACGAACATCCTGCGCACCGCCCTGCCCGCCGAGACGTCCTACCTCTATGCCCCGGACGGCAAGACGATCCTGACGATGTTCTACGAGGAGTACCGGCAGTACACCAAGTTGTCGGACATGTCGCCGAACATCCAGCAGGCCATCGTCGCCGCCGAGGACAACCGCTTCTACCAGCACCAGGGCGTCGACCCCAAGGGCGTCGCCCGCGCCTTCGTGGCCAACGCCCGGTCCAGCGGCGTCTCCCAGGGCGCCTCCACGCTGACCATGCAGTACGTCCGGATGGCGTTGCGGGACAGCGCGCAGACGCCACAGGAGGTCCAGGAGGCCATCCAGCAGACCAGCCTGCGCAAGGTCAAGGAGATGCGGATGGCGCTGGACATCGAGAAGGAGCTGACCAAGGACCAGATCCTGGAGCGCTACCTCAACTCGGCGTACTTCGGCCACCGGGCGTACGGCATCTACGCGGCGGCGCAGATCTTCTTCTCCAAGACCCCGGCCACCCTGACCCCCGCCGAGGCGGCCACCCTCGCCGGGCTGGTGAAGTCCCCCTCCGAGTACGACCCGCTCAGCTCGGACCAGAAGGAGGCCACCGGCCGGCGCAACTACGTCCTCGACAAGATGACCCAGCTCGGCTACCTGTCCCCGGACGCCGCCGCGGTGGCGAAGAGCGAACCGATCCGGACCCGGCCCACCACCCCGGCCAACGACTGCGCCTCCATCACCAGCACGTACAACGCCTGGGGCTTCGCCTGTGACTACGTGAAGAACTGGTGGAGCGCGCAGCCCGCGTTCGGGGAGAACCGGCTGGAACGGATGGACAAGTTGCGCCGGGGCGGCTACCGGATCGTGTTGAGCCTCGACCCCAGGGTCCAGGCCGCCGCCGAGAAGAACGTCGGCGCGAAGGACCGCGTCGGCAGCCCCTTCGCCAACGGGATCGTAGTCGCCGAACCGGGCACCGGACGGATCAAGGCGATGGCGGTGAACCGGATCTACTCCCTGGACGTCGGCGAGAACGGATCCAGCTCGAACCCCGAGGCCGATCCGAAGACGAAGGCCAACTATCCGAACACGGTCGCCCCGCTGCTCGGTGGCGGCACCCTCCCCGGTTACCAGGCCGGCTCGACGTTCAAGATGTTCCCGATGCTGGCCGCCCTGGACGCCGGGATGCCGCTGTCCACCGCGTTCAACTCGCCGCACACCTACCGGTCGGCCGTCTACGACGGGTGGTCCCCGTCCAACGCCAGCGGGGCGATGACCGGCCGGCAGACCATGTGGTCCGGGTTCGGCAAGTCGGTCAACACCTACTTCGTGCAGCTGGAGGAGAAGATCGGCGCGGATCGGGGGGTGCACCTCGCCGAGCAGTTGGGCCTGCGCTGGCGTACCGACGTCGACAAGGAACAGGCGTCGCCCAGCAAGGCGAAGAAGTGGGGCGCGTTCACCCTGGGCGTCTCCGACGCGACCCCGCTGGAGATGGCCAACGCGTACGCCGCGATCGCCGCCGACGGCCGGTACTGCGAGCCGATGCCGGTCAACTCGATCACCAACCGGGACGGCACCCCGGCCACCTACAAGACCGCCGGGGGCATCGAACGGGAGGTCGCCAAGCCCCGCTGCCGGCAGGTGGTGAACGCCGACGCGGCGCGGGCCGCCACCGACGCGGCGCGCTGCCCCACCGGCGACACCCCGGCCAAGGGCACCTGCGGTGGCTGGTCGACGGCGGACAGCGTCCGTCGCACGGTGGGACGCCCGGTCGCCGGCAAGACCGGCACCACGGACAGCACCCGGTCCGCCTGGTTCGTCGGCTACACCCCGGAGTTGGCGGCGGCTAGCTTCATCGCCGACCCGGACAATCCGTTCAACGCCGTCGGCGACGGGCAGTCCCAGGTCCCGGTCAACGCGGTCGCCCAGACCCTGCGGGACGGCCTCAAGGGCACCCCGACCCGCCAGTTCACCCCACCATCGGACGCCATCGTCGGCTGACCCCGGGGCCACGGCGGGCGGGCCGCGCGAGTCCGGCGAGCCCCGGTATCGGCCGGACGGCGGTCAGGCCGGGCCGCGCGGCGCTGGTCAGGCCCGAGGCGGCGGTCAGGCCGGGGGCGGCGGTCAGGCCGGGGCGGCGACACCCTCGACCGGCGACGGGAGCGCCGCCGCCGTCACCAACCGGGTCGCGATCTCGGGGTACGCCGCCCAGTGCAGGCCGAGCTGGGAGGCGTGCACCCCCCGCCAGACGAAACCCTCCGGCGTGCCGCCCTCCCAACTCCAGGCGGCCCGCTGCCCCGACCGGGGGGTGAGCACCGCGCCGTGCTGCTTGTAGCCCACCACCGTCGCACCCGTGCCGGCGACCACGCTGTCGGACTGGGCGATCGCCTCCCGGTAGCCCACCACCAGGCCGTCCCGGCTCACACCGATCGCGTCCAGCACCCCGCACATCGGCAACCCGTCCAGCTCGCGGGCCAGCCACAGCAGGCCGGTGCCCTCGGCGAGGACCGGACGTCCGGTGCGGGCCAATTCCGCCACCGCGATGCAGAGCCGCCGGTTGGCGGACAGGTCCCGCGCGTACGACTCGGGCAGCGCGCCCCCGACGACCAGCGCGCGGGTGCCGGCGGGCAGCGCCTCGTCGCGCAGCGGGTCGACGGTGACCACCTGCGCCCCGGCGGCCCGTAGCAGCTCGGCGGTCTCCGGGTGGCCGTAGCTGCCGCCGGGGCCCCCGGCGAGCGCCACCACCGGCGTCTCCCCCACCGGGGTCCCGGTGGCCGGCGACCAGGCCGGGACGGAGAGCGCCGGAGCCGAGCGGGCCAGCGCGAGCAGGCGCTCCAGGTCGACCGTGCCGGCGACCGCCTCACCGAGCCGGCGCACCGCCCGGGACGCTTCGGCGTCCCGGGCGAGGACCGGCACCACGCCGTGCCGGCGCGCGGGCAGCACCGGGGGCAGCTCGTGGCGGCGCAGCGCGCCGTAGACCGGCATCCCGACGTCGTCGAGCGCCTCCCGGAGCATGGACTCGTGCCGGCCGGAGGCGACCTGGGTGAGGATCACCCCACCCAACCAGAGCTGCTCGTCGTACGAGCGGAAGCCGTGCACCAGGGCGGCCACCGACTGCCCCATCGCCGCCACGTCGATCACCAGCACGACGGGGCTGCGCAGCGCGGTCGCGACGGCGGCGGTGGACTCCGCCTCGGGACGGCCGGCGACCGAGTCGTACAGCCCCATGGTGCCCTGGACCAGGGCCAGCGCGGCACCCTGCGCGCCGTGCGCGAAGAGCGGCCCGAGGCGGTCGGCACCGATCAACCGGGGGTCGAGGTTGCGGCCGGGACGACCGGCGGCCAGGCCGAGGTACGCGGCGTCCACGTGGTCCGGGCCAACCTTGAAACCGGCGACGTCGAGCCCCCGGTCGACCAGTGCCGCGAGCAGGCCGACGGAGAGCGCGTTGGTGCCGTGACCGGAGGACGGCGCGCTGAACACGAGGCGCGGCACGGCGGTCATCATCGACTCCTCGGTGGTGACGGGTGGTGACAGGAACGGCCGCGAAGAACACCGGCGGCGATCCGCTCGCGTGACCATACCCGCCCGCACCAAGGGGTGGAGACGGCCGATCCGGCACTGCACGGCCGGTCACGGACCGTCGCGGAGGGTGGCCCCCGTCATACGGGTAGCCTCGTGCTGTGTACCGGTTCCTGCTGACCCCACGCTGGCTGGGCATCCTCGCGTTGACCCTGGTCGCCGCCGCCGTCATGGTGCTGCTCGGCAACTGGCAGCTGGACCGCTACCGGGAACGCACCGCCGTCAACGAGCGCATCGACGCCGGCACCGCGGGCACCCCCGCCCCGCTGCGGGCGACGCTGCCCGCCCCGACCGGAGGCGCGGGCACGGTCGGCCCACCCCCCGCCGAGCAGGCCGAGTGGAGCCGGGTCACCGCCAGCGGCCGGTACGACGCCGCGAACATCGTCCTGGTCCGGGGCCGGACGGTGGAGAGCAAGGTCGGCTTCGAGGTGCTCGTCCCGCTGGTGCTCGACGACGGCACGGCGGTGCTGGTCGACCGGGGCTGGGTGCCCCCGGCGGCCGGCGGCGCGCTGGCCATGCCGCAGGTGCCCGCGCTGCCGACCGGCCAGGTGACCGTCATCGGCCGGGTGCACCCCACCGAGACCGGCGGCAACGGCGTCGGCCGGCGCGACGGCCGGTTGGAGACCCGGCGGGTGACCGTGGACAAGCTGGCCCGGGAACTGCCGTACCCGCTGCACGGGGCGTACCTGCTGCTCGACGAGCAGACCCCGGCGAACGACCCGGCGTTCCGGTCGGTGCCGATCGGGCACACGAACAACTGGCAGAACTTCGGCTACGTGGTCCAGTGGTGGTTGTTCGCCGCGATGACGCTCTTCGGCTACGGCTGGGTGGCCCGACGGGAGGCCCGCCGTGCCGCCGGCCTGGACGCGCCGAAGCCGCCCGTCGACCGGGCGGCCGAGCCCGCCACACCCACCGCCTGAGCGGCGCGCGGGGCCCCGGTGGTGATTCGTTGACGCCATCAGCTCAGCCCTCAGCGGCCCCGTGACCCGGCACCACCGCGGAACGCGGCACGACGCGGGACGCGGTATGGTCCGCAACGTGTTCAACGCGCGTGAGGTGTCGCAGTGACCTCCGATCCCGCCCCGTCGTACCCGTCCGGTCCGCCCACGCAGGCGACTCCCGCCTATGACCCGTGGGCGCCGTCACCGGACGTACCGCCGGACCCGACGGCGTTCCCGGCATCCCCGCCCCCGCACGCCACCGCCCAGTCCCCGGCAGCACCCGCCCCGGCGGTCCCGGTCGAGCACCCCGCCCCGCCAGTGGCCGGGCCGCACTCCGCACCACCCGCCCACTACTCGGGGCCGCCCGCCCAGTTCTCCGGACCACCCGCCCAGTTCTCCGCGCCACCCGCCCAGTTCTCCGGACCGCCTGCACAGTTCCCCGCACCTGCCGCGCCGGTCACCGGATCGTTCGGGCCGGTCACCGGAGCATCCGGGGCCTACGGCGCGCCGCCCGGGGCCGACCCCTACCTGGCGTCACCAGCGGGTCAGCCGGGCCCGTACCCGCCGTTGTTCGCTCCGCCGGTGCCGGGCATCGGTCAGCAGCCGACGGCGGTGCAGATCGGCGAGATCCTGGTCAGCCCGCCGGTGATCCGCACCCCGGCCGGGGTGATGCCCCTGGCCGGCGCCAACTGGTACGTGACCGACTACTGGCAGCGCGAGGAGAAGATCGCCAGCTGGGCGATCGTCTGCGCCATTCTCGGCTTCTTCTGCCTGACCATCTTCAGCCTGCTCTTCCTGCTGATCAAGGAGACGCGGCACTACGGCACCGTGCAGGTGACGGTGACCAGCGGCGGCCACCAGTACGTGGCCCGCATCCCGGTCGTCGACCAGGGGCAGGTGCAGCAGATCAACAACCAGGTCAACTACGCCCGGTCGCTGTCGACGGTCTGACCCGGATCGACACGCCTCCGCGTCCCTCACCAACGGTGGCCCGCCACGCCCGACGGGCCCTCCACCCCGACGACGTCGCGGCCCGAGGCAGCTCACCCGACGACCCTCCAGCCGACGACATCCCGGCCCGAGACAGGTCGACGGCCTTCCACCCGGCGACGGCCCGGCCCGCTCCGCCGGCGGCCCTCATCTCGACGACGACCCTTCCCGGGACGGTTCAGCCGGCGGGCCGCCCGGCGTGCAGTGCCCGGACCGTGTCGATGGTGTCGGCCTCGGCGGCCGACTTGTCGTCGCGGTAGCGCAGCACCCGGGCGAACCGGAGGGCGACCCCGCCCGGGTAGCGGGTGCTGGTGAGCACCCCGTCGAAGGCGATCTCGACCACCTGCTCGGGACGGACCCGCACCACCCAGTCGCCGCGCTCCACGGCCAGCCCGAGGAAGCGTTCGGTCTGCCAGCGCAGCAGCTCGTCGGTGAGCCCCTTGAAGGTCTTGCCGAGCATGACGAACTCGCCGGTGCGCGGGTCCCGGGCACCGAGATGGAGGTTGGACAGCCAGCCCTCCCGCCGGCCGCTGCCCCACTCCACCGCCAGCACGACCAGGTCGAGGGTATGCCGGGGCTTGACCTTGACCCAGGCCGTGCCCCGTCGACCGGCGTCGTAGGGGGCGTCCGGCGACTTGACCACCACCCCTTCCTGGCCGGCGTCGAGCGCGGCGGCGAACGCCGCGCCGGCCTGCTCGGGGTCGTCGACCTCCACCCGACCGACCAGCATCGACCCGTCGACCACGTCGGCGAGCCGGGCCCACCGCTGCCGGCCGGGCAGATCGATCAGGTCGTCGCCGTCGAGATGCAGCAGATCGAAGAAGTACGGCGTGAGCGCCGTCGCATCGGCCGCCGCAGCGGCATCCGCCGCCGCAGTCGCACCGGTCGCCGCGTCCGTTCCGGTCCCGGCGGTCGCCGCCGTCACGCCGGTGGCGGTGGTGGCTCGTCGGGCGGCCCGGCTGGAGGTCTGGGGAAACGGCAACGGTCGGCCGGCGGTGTCCAACCCGATCGCCTCACCGTCGAGCACCAACTCCCGAGCCGGCAACGCGCGCACGGCGGCCACCACCTCGGGCACCCGGGCGGTGATCTCGTCGAGGCTGCGGGTGAAGACCGCGATGTCGTCGCCGGAGCGGTGCACCTGGATGCGGATGCCGTCGAGTTTGACGTCGACCACCGCCGGAACCCCGGTGGCCTGGAGCGCGGCGTCGACCGAGGGCGCGCTCTGGGCCAGCATCGGCGCGAGCGGACGGCCCACCTGCAACCCGAACCCGGCCAGCGCGGCGGCCCCGCCGGTGCGGGCGGCCACTGCGACGGCCCGCAGATCACCGGCGAGCAGCAGGGCCCGGCGCACCGCCGTCACCGGCACCTCGGCGGCTCGGGCGATGGCGTCGGCGAGCAGGCCGGCCTGGGCACCCTGGCGCAGCTCGCCTCGGAACAGGTCGACCAGCAACCGTTGCTCGTCGGCGGTGGCGACGCCGAAGAGGGCGGCGAGCAGTTGCCGACGTCGGGCCTGGGAACCCGGGCCGTGCACGGCGGCGATCTCGTCGATCGCCGCGTCGACGGCGGTCACGGTGAGGGTCGGCTCGGTGGCCGGGGGCGGCAGCTCACGCAGGCTGGCCCAGCCCACCCCGGTCTGCCGCTGGCGCAGCTCACCGGCGAGGTAGCCGGAGCCGACCGCCACCTCGGCCGGGTCGAACGCCCGGAGCGCGCCGGCCAGCAACTCCACCTTGGCGCGTCGGCCGGAGGTGGCCGAGACGGCCGCGGAGGTGGCTGCCAGGTCGAGGAACCGCACGCACCTCATCCTGCCAGCCACCCCCGACACCACCCGGGTATTGCCGTACCCGGGCCGCCTATCTCTGTGCGGGCGCGGTCGGCCCGCACCCGTCAGCCGTCCGGGAGGCGAAGCACCCGACCGTCCCCTGTCCGGGCCCGGCCGACCCGGTCGACCCGGTCGGGCCGCCCTCCGGCCGCGCCGGAGGCGCGACGCCCCGCGTCCCGGGTCAGGCCGGGACGGGCTCCTCGACTCGCAGGCCACGGGCGCGGACCCCGTCGGCGACCCGGGACAGCACGCCGTCCAGGGCGACCAGCACGGCCGAGAGCTCGCCGAGCTGTTCCTTGAGCGTGTCCTCGGGCCACGCGGAGACGTCGACGTCTCCCAGAGCGCTCACGGCGGCTTCCAGCCGCGTCATCACGTCGTTCGTACGCATGTTCGAAAGGCTATACCAGGGCATCGTCCGACACGCCGCAAACTCCGACATCGACCCCGAAGTTATGGTTCCGCGACCTAACCGGCCTGCCGCCCCTGCTCGGCCACCCCGGCCAGCAGCAACGCCTCGGCCAGGCAGACCCGGGCGAACTCGCCGAGATGCAGGCTCTCGTTCGGGCCGTGCGCCCGGGCGTGCGGGTCCTCCACCCCGGTGACCAGGATCGCCGCCTGCGGGAACATCTCCTGGAAGGTGGCGATGAACGGGATCGACCCGCCGACGCCGATGTCCACCGGCTCGGTGCCGTCCCAGGCGGCCCGGAACGCGGCGCGGGCGGCGTCGAACATCGGCCCCGACGCGTCGATCACACACGGGTCGCCGTCGTGCTCCAGGGTCACCGCCACCCGGGCGCCCCACGGCGCGTGCTTCTCCAGATGGGTACGGACCGCGTCGTACGCCCGCTTCGGGTCGTCACCCGGCGCCAGCCGTACGCTCAGCTTGGCCTTCGCGGCCGGGACCAGCGCGTTCGGCGCCTCGCCGGTGGCCGGGGCGTCGATGCCGAGCACCGCCACCGCCGGCCTGGTCCAGAGCCGGTCGGTGATCCGGCCGCTACCGATCAGCGACACCCCCTCGACCAGCCCGGCCTCGGCCCGGAACCGGTCCTCCGGGTAGTCGACGGCGGCACCGGTCCGGCCGGTCAGCCCCGCGACGGCCACGTCGCCGGCGTCGTCGTGCAGGGTCGCCAGCAGGCGGACCAGCGCGGTCAGCGCATCCGGCACGGCACCGCCGAACATGCCGCTGTGCACCGCGTGGTCCAGGGTGCGCAGCTCGACGAACAGGTTGACGACACCGCGCAGCGAGGTGGTCAGGGCCGGTACGCCCACGTCCCAGTTGGTGGAGTCGGCGATCACGATGACGTCGGAGGCGATCTCCTCCCGGTGCTCGGCGAGGAGCCGCTCCAGCGAGTCGGAGCCGTACTCCTCCTCGCCCTCGATGAACAGCACCACGCCGACCGGGAGCTGGTCGCCGAAGGCGCGCAGGGCGGCGACGTGCGCCATGATCCCGGCCTTGTCGTCGGCGGCGCCGCGCCCGTAGAGGCGACCGTCCCGCTCGACCGGCTCGAACGGCGCGGACTCCCACAGCGACAGGTCACCGACGGGCTGGACGTCGTGGTGGGCGTACAGCAGCACGGTGGGTGCGCCGGGCGGGGCGGCCCTCGTCCCGATCACGGCGGGCTGACCGCCCGACCGCACGATGCGGACGTCCAGACCGCAGCCCCGCAGCAACTCGGCGACCGCCTCGGCGGAACGCTCGACGTGCGAGTGGTCGAAGCCCTCGAACGCGATGCCGGGGATGCGGACGAGGCGTTCCAGGTCGGCACGGACACCGGGCAGTTCCCGCGCGACGGCGGCCCGTACCTCGGACTCGGACATGATCGGTGAGGTCATGACCGGCATCGTATGCCGGCCTTACCGGGGGCACCCGGACCCGGGCGGCGCACGTAGTAGTGCTCCCGGTCGTGCGGCAGCGTCGGCGCGCCGTCGACCACCAGGTCGACGGCGGCGGCGGTCCGGTCGGCCGCGAAGTGGGCCTCCTCCCCGGCGTGCCAGCGCCGCAGCTCCGGCAGCATCTGCGGCCCGTCCCGCTCCAACGCGCGACGCAGCCGCAGCCCGGCCGGCGCGGTGACCTGCACCGACAGGGTCAGCTCCGGCCGGATCGCCGCCCGCGCCGCGCTCATCCCCTCCAGCAGCAGCACCGGCGCGACCGGCACCGGCACCTCGCGGGGCAGGAACGCCCGCCGCACCCAGCTGTACCGCTGGTGGGACCCTGCCCGGCCGGCCCGCAGCGGGGCGAGCACCTGCTCCTCCAGCCGGTCCCAGAAGGTGAGCTGGTCGTCCCAGCCGTCGAGCAGATCGTCGGTGTGCACCACCGGTGGTCGCCCGCCGTCGGGCAGGCCGGCCAGGGCGTCCGCGAGACGCGCGGTGAAGACGCTCTTGCCCGCGCCGCTCGGCCCGTCGACGGCCACCAGTCGGGTACGCCCCAACCGGGCCGGCCGGCCGAGCACCCGCCGGGCCAGCGTCGCGTACGCCTCGACCAGGGCCACCGTCACCCCGGTGACGCTAGTGGGTGTCCCCCGTCAGCCTGGTTCCGCCGGGGGGAGTGCTGTTCGTCGGGCGGGGGTCCGGGGCGCGGGGCATGATCTGGACGTGCTCAATGACGTGATGAGTCCGGGCGTGGACGCCCTGCTGGAACAGGCCCGAGCCGGGCTGCGGCGGTTGAGTCCTCAGCAGACGGTCGAGGCGGTACGGGCGGGTGCGCTGCTGGTCGACACGCGGACCGAGGGTCAACGCCGCGAGCAGGGGGAGCTGCCCGGCGCGATCGTCATCGACCGGACGGTGCTGGAGTGGCGGTTGGACCCGGCCAGCGACTGGCGCATCCCCGAGTCGACCCGCTACGACCGGGAGATCGTGGTGGTGTGCCGGCACGGCTACAGCTCCAGCCTGGCGGCGGCCAGCCTGCAGGCGTTGGGCCTGCGCAACGCCACCGACCTGATCGGCGGCGTGCAGGCGTGGCGGGAGGCCGGGCTACCCCTGTCCGACCGGCCCGCCGACGTCCGACCCTGACGACCAGCCGGTGGTTGCGGCCCCGGGCAGCGCTGGCGGTGAGCCGGTGGCGGTGGTGCCGCTGACCGGGTCACCGAGGTTGGTCGACGGGCCCCGGACGGACGCACCGGCGCTGACGGTCAGCCGGTGGGCGGGGCGCCGGGCGGGATGAACGGGAGGCCGGCGGGGGCGCCGGTCTCGACGAGCCGCCACAGCGCGGCCGTGTCCAGGTGCTCCTCGACCAGGTCGCCGAGCAGGTCGAGGGAGCGTTCGCGGGCGGCGGCGAAGCGGGTGTCCGGTGCGACGGTGAAGCCGTGCCGGCCGGCCGACCGGGCCACCTCGGTGAGGAACCGGCGGCGGAACCCGTCGGACTCGAACGCACCGTGCCAGTGGGTGCCGTGCACCGCGCCGAGCCGAGCGCCTTCGGGGCGACCGTCGGCGTGGTGCAGCAACGGTGGCAGCTCCGGATCGGCGGCGGAGACGTACCCGTGGTGGATCTCGTAGCCGCGCACCGGGACGTCGGCGGCGGTGCCGACGGCGGGGCGGACGGTCTTGCCCGGCTCGAAGGTGATCTCGATGGGCAGCAGGCCCAGGCCGGGGACGCTGCCCCGCCGGCTCTCCACCGGGTCGTGGATGGCCGTGGCCAGCATCTGGAAGCCGCCGCAGATGCCGAGCAACGGCCGGCCGGCGGCGGCGTGGGCGGTGACCGCCTCGGCGAGCCCGGTTTCCCGCAGCCACGCCAGGTCGGCGACGGTGGACTTGGAGCCGGGCAGGACGACCAGGTCGGCGGCGGCAAGCTCGGCGGGTTCGACGGTGAGCCGGACCCGGACCCCCGGTTCGGTGGCGAGGGCCTCCACGTCGGTGGCGTTGCTGATCCGGGGCAGCCGGACCACCGCGACGTCGAGCCATTCGGTGCCGTACGGGGCGGCGGGCCGGCCGAGCACCCGCCCGTAGGCGAGCGAGTCCTCGGCGTCGAGCCAGAGGTCGAGCTGCCAGGGCAGCACCCCGTAGGTGGGACGCCCGGTCACCCGGTGCAGCATGTCCAGCCCCGGGCGGAGCAGACCGAGATCGCCCCGGAACTTGTTGATCACGAAGCCGGCGATCAGCGCCTGGTCGGCGGGGTCGAGCAGGGCGACCGTGCCGAACATGGAGGCGAACACGCCACCCCGGTCGATGTCGCCGACCACGATGGTGGGCAGACCGGCGTGCCGGGCGAGCCCCATGTTGACGTAGTCCCCGGCCCGCAGGTTGATCTCGGCAGGGCTGCCGGCCCCCTCACAGATCACCACGTCGTACGCCGCCCGCAACTCGGCCAGGGCCGCGTACGCGGTCTCGGCCAGTGTGGGCCGCAGGGTGCGGAAGTTGCCGGCGGTGACGGTGTCGACGGCTTCGCCGAGCAGCACCACCTGACTGGCCAGGTCGCTGCCCGGCTTGAGCAGCACCGGGTTGAACCGCAGGTCGGGGGCGATCCCGCAGGCGGCGGCCTGCATCGCCTGGGCCCGGCCGATCTCGCCGCCGCGCCCGTCCGGGCCGACCACCACGGCGGAGTTGTTGGACATGTTCTGGGCCTTGAACGGCGCGACGGCGACCCCGCGCCGGTGCAACCACCGGCAGATGCCGGCGGTCAGCACGCTCTTGCCCGCGTCGGAGGTGGTGCCCGCGACGAGCAGCCCTCCGCTCACCGACCGCTCCCCCGGCCGAGGGAGCCGAGGCGGGCGGCGAACTGTCGGGACGGGTGCCGCAGCAACGCGCGACCAGTGGCGGCGACCAGCCGGCCGCCGGTCAGCGGCCAGACGGCGGCGAGGGTGAGGGCGGCCAGGCCGACCGTCCCGGAGAGCCGGGCGGCCCGCTTCAGGTGCCGGGCCTCGGGGCGGGGGCCGTCGCCCAGGAAGGGCCGCACCTCGCAGCGCCCGAAGTAGACGTTCCGGCCGCCGAGCCGGACGCCCAGCGCGCCGGCCATGGCCGCCTCGCACTGCCCGGCGTTGGGGCTGGGATGGTCGTGGCGGTCCCGTCGCCAGACCTGCCGGGCCCGCTCCCGGTCGCCGTGCACGGTGGGTGCGGCGGCGACGGTGAGCAGCCCGGTCAGTCGGGCCGGCACCAGGTTGAGTAGATCGTCGAGCCGGGCGGCCGGGGTGCCGAACCGGGCGTAGCGGGGTGAGCGGTGCCCGACCATCGCGTCGAGGGTGTTCGCCGCCCGGTAGCCGAGCAGGCCGGGCAGGCCGGCGAGGGCACCCCAGACCAGCGGGGCGACCACGGCGTCGGAGGTGTTCTCGGCGACCGACTCGACGGTGGCGCGGGCCAGTTCACCCTCGTCGAGCCCGGACGGGTCCCGACCGCAGAGATGCCCGAGCCGGTGCCGGGCCGCCGGCAGGTCACCGGCGCGCAGGGCGCTGCCCATCACCTTCGCCTCGTGGCGCAGGGTCCGGCCGCCGAGCACGGTCCAGGTGCCGGCGGCCACGACCAGGACCCGCGCCGCCGGGTGTCGCCGGGTGACCCGGCTGACGGTCACCCCGAGCAGCACCGGCGCACCCACGGCCACGGCGGTGAAGACCGCTCCGGCCCGACGATCGGCGCGGTAGACCCGGCGTTCCAGGGCACCGGCGGCCCGACCGAAGCCGGCCACCGGATGCCAGCGCCGGGGATCGCCGAGCAGGCTGTCCAGCGCATACCCGGCCACCATGCCGACCGCGTCCGCCGCCGCTGTGCGCCGCCCCACCCGCACCACCTCCGGCCGGCCAGCCTAGTCGTACGCGGGGTGACCACGTCGCCGTCGCCACCCCGCCCCCGTCCGTACGCACCGCGGCCCGCGCCCCTTCCCCGGCGCGGGCCGGGGTCTCAGGCCGGGACCGGCACCCGGCCCCGGCCACGTCGGGCCCGGCCCGCCGGGCCGAGAGCCACCTCGCCCGGCGTCGCGGCGACCGCACCACCCGACCGACCGGCACCACTCGACCGACCGGCACCACCGGACTGGCCCTCATCGCCGGGCTCACCTGCGCCGCCCGGCTCACCTGCGCCACCGGGCTCATCCTGGTCGCCAGGCCGGTCCTGGTCGCCGGGCTCGGTCCCGTCGCCGGACCGGGCCGTCGGCTCGTCACCGGTGTCGGGCCCGTCGTCGGGCAGCGGGGTCAGGTCGTCGTCGGGGTCGTCGTCGAACGGGTCGGCCGGCGGGGCGTACCCACCGCCGGAGAGGTCGTGGCCGGCGCGGGGGAAACCGAAGCCGGACAACTCGAAGTCGTCGTCGAGCGGGCGGTCGTCCGGCCCGGCGGGGGCCTGCCCGACCGGCACCGGCTCGGTCGGCTCGCCCTGCACCCGCTGGGCGGCCTCGTCGTCCTCCACCGCGCTGGTGGCCATGCTCGGCCGGTTGCGCAGGAAGCGGGACCGGCCCCGGGACAGGTCGTGGCCGACCGCGACCGCCTCCAACTCGTAGAGGACCCGGTGGTTGCCGGCGTCGTCGGTCCAGTCGCGGGTGTAGAGCCGCCCGGCGACCACCACCGGATCGCCGACCATGACCGAGGCGGCCACCCCCTCGGCCAGCTTGCGCCAGCAGTTGACCCGGACACGGAGGCTGTTGCCGTCCACCCACCGGCCGCTGTCCCGGTTGAGGCGGCGGGCGGTGGAGGCCACCTTGAAGTTGGCGACCAGGGTGTTGCTCTGCGCGGTACGGCGCCACTCCGGCGCGGTGAGCACGTTGCCCACGATCGTGACGTAGGTGTCGAACATGGTCCCCTCCCAGGGGTCCTGCGGATGTGACAGCGAGTCGACTCGGGACCGAGCCTGGCCGGCCCGGACGGCCGGCGCGACTGCATGACCTCGTCCTGTGGACAACCGGAGCGCCTGTGGACAACAACCTGATCAAGGTCCCGGTGTGCTAGGCCGACCGGCCCTGGAGGAGGCCCCACCGGCCGGGCCAGGATGAAACCAGACCCGGATCGGGGCCGCCGCCGGGTCGAAGGGACGACCGGAACCGGGAGGGGGAGCCGGCATCGAACGACAGCGACACCGAGAAGACGGCGTTACCCGGAGTGAGGTCGCCCCCGACTGGGTAATGAGTTGATCAACCAGGCACCACCAGGCACGACGTCAGACGAGAAAGGCAGTGCTGATGATTCGGACCCCGCTGCGTACCACCGGTTCCGTCCGCACCGAGCGGGAGGTGCGGCGATGAGCGCGGTGGCGAACCCGGCGACCGTGGCCGAGTGCCTGCGGATGGGCGCGGGCTTCTCCCAGGGCGACCGGAACTGGATCGTCGAGCAGTTCGGCACCCTGGACGCCCGGCTGGCCGCCTTCCACGCCGACGCCACCGAGCTGGAGGTGTCGGTCAAGGACCGGGAGGCGCGTGGGCAGAAGGTCACCCTGGAGTGCTGGATCGCCGGCCGCCAGAAGATCGTCACCACGTCGAGCGAGGAGGACCTGCGGGCCGCTCTCAACGACGCCCGGGACGACCTGCGCCGCAAGCTCAACGACGCCAAGACCCGGCAGGAGCCCCGGCACAACAAGCACATCCGGGAGATGGCCCAGCCCGTCCCCGCGCCGCTGCCGGACCTCGACTCCGACAACGACGCCGACCGGGTGGACGCCGAGACCGCCTGACCGGCCGACCATCGGTTTCGCCCCGTCCGCGCGCCACGCCGGGCGGGGCGACCCGTCTCCCATCCGGGTGACGGGGGTGTCGGTCATCCCGGCTGAGGGGCTACCGTCGGGTAGCCGGCGGGCGTAGCGTCGCGGCTGTGGAACAGGACGTGCTGGGGCCCCCGTACGAGCGGCAGACCATCGACCTCGGGACCGACGACGAGGGGCCGGTGGTGGCAACGCTGGTCCGGCGGCGTGCCGAGCACCCGACCGGCCGGGCGGTGCTCTATGTGCACGGCTTCGTCGACTACTTCTTCCAGACCCACCTGGCCGACTTCTATGCCGAGCGTGGCTGGGACTTCTACGCCCTCGACCTGCGCAAGTACGGCCGCAGCCTGCTGCCCCACCAGACTCCGAACTTCTGCCGCGACCTGAGCGACTACTTCCCCGAGCTGGACGCCGCCACCAAGATCATCCGCGACGAGGACGGGCACGACACCCTGCTCGCCATGGGCCACTCCACCGGCGGCCTGATCATCTCGCTCTGGGCACACGCCCGCCGCGACGCCGGTGGAGTCGACGGGCTCGTCCTGAACAGCCCCTTCTTCGACATCAACGCCCCCTGGCTGATCCGTCGACCCCTCGCGGCGGCCGTCTCCCGACTGGGCCGCCGCGCGCCGCACCGCATCCTCCCCTTCGGCCTGGGCACCGTGTACGGCGAAAGCCTGCACGCCGACCATCGCGGCGAGTGGACGTACGACCTGGCGTGGAAGCCGCTCGCCGGGTTCCCCGTGCGGGCCGGCTGGCTGGCCGCGATCCGCACCGCCCAACGGCAGCTCCGCGCCGGGCTGGACATCCCCGTGCCGGTGCTGCTGGCCTGCTCGACCCGGAGTTTCCGGGGCACCCGGTGGCACGACTCGGCAGCCCTGGCCGACGCGGTGCTGGACGTGGAGCACATGGTCCGCTGGGCGCCCCGGCTCGGCCGGCACGTCACCGTGGCCCGCTTCGACGGCGGCAAGCACGACCTGGTCCTCTCCGGCCCGGCCGTACGCGAGCAGGTCTTCACCGAGGTCGGCCGGTGGGCCGAAGCCTTCCTCGGCGCCGGCCCGACCCGCCCCGCCGCCGCCGAACCGACCGAAGTCCAGGCGCCTGTCACAGGCACCCCGACCGACTCGGAATCCCCGACCCCCACCGCTCTCCCGACCACCTGACCAGTCACACCGGCCGCCGAGGGCCGAGCGCCGGGGGGCCGAGCGCCGGGGTCACCACGTCGAGGCCCGCCGCCCCGAGCCTTCGCGGCAATGATCACCCGCCCACGCCCACGTGATCGACCCTTCTGGGCCGATGTGGCGGTAACGCCAGCATGATCGACTCACTGGGGCCGATGTGGCGGTAACGAGCAGAGCGGGATACCGCCACATCGGCCCAAGCGAGTCGATCAAGACGCCTCACTCAAAGGCGGAGGGCGGGCAGAGGGCCGGGGGACCAGCAGGCTGCGGATCAGGGGGCGGGTAGGACAGCGAGCGCGCGGTCGAGGGTGGCCACCGGGTGGCCGGGTCCGAGATCGTCGTCGTGCCCGCCGGGCAGGACCACGCCGAGGCAGCGCAGGCTGATCTCCCCGACGTCGTCGGGGCGTACCCCGAAGACGGGAGCGCCGACGTAGCCGGCGGGGAGCGCGGCGTCGATCCGCAGCGAGTCGCCGTCGCGGACGGCACGCTCGACGGCGACCTCCAACGGGCGACCGCCGTCGACGTCGACGCCGAGGGCCAGCACGATCGCGGTGACCGGCCCGACGCCGAACCCGGCGAGGTCGTCCGCCCGGACGGCGATCGTGGCCGGCACCGGCTGCACCCGCCACCGCCAACCCTGCCCGGCGGCGAACCCGTGGAGTTCGCCGGTCGGCAGGGCGGCCACCCCGAGCCGCGCATCGCGTATCCACTGCGCCGGCAGATCCGCCAGCGCCAGCGACTCACCGGCCACGCCGGCCGGCTCGGTGATGCTGGGCCGCAGGCCGAGCCGTTGCGCCTGTGCGGCGACCCCCTCGGCGGTCAGCAGGAACTCGCCGCCCGGGTGGCTGAGGAAGAAGGCGGTACCGGGGCCGCCCGCCGCGTGGACCGGCAGGATGGCCCGGCCCAGGAGCTGGCACAGCTCGGAGGCGACCTCGTTCTCGGCGTCCGGTTCCAACAGCACGGACCCGAGGGTACGGGCCGACGCGCCGACGGAAGCCAGGTGCCCGGATCGGGGGTGTCGTGCGACGCTGATCACGCGTGTCCGGACGCGACCCGTTCCCCCGTACGGCAGGGGGTCGGCGGTACCCTCTTGGCGCGACACGTACGCCGCGCGCCCGTAGCTCAGCGGATAGAGCAGGGGACTTCTAATCCCAAGGCCGCAGGTTCGAATCCTGCCGGGCGCACACTCCTACCGCAGGTCGGCAAGCCCGACAGGCCCGACGCCGTCGATCATCTCGACGACACGACTGTCCGGGCTTCGTCGCGACGAGGCAGCCGTTCAGGTCTCAGGCAGCGAACGCAGCAGTGCCGGCAGACCGCCGTGCACGAGGGGAAGGCCGTCCAATTCGTCGATCCCGACCCAGGCGATGTCGTCGTGCTCGTCGGGTGCGCAGTTGGTCGGCGCGCCGATCCAGTCGCCGACGTGCCAGACCACCAGGTGAACGGCATCCTCACCACTGCCGGCACGCAGGTCGCCCAGCCGGGTGACGGACTCCGCCACGATGTGGACGCCGAGTTCCTCGTGCAGCTCACGCGCGAGGGCCTGCGGTGCCGACTCCCCCGCTTCGACGTGTCCGCCGGGCAGATCCCAGCGGTCCGGGTATGCCCGGCGGGTCGGGCTGCGGTGCACCAGCAGGACCGCACCGTTGTCCACGAGGGCGCCCACGACGACGACATGCATGACGGGATTCGAGCACAGGGGTAGGACGATCCCGTTCCACCCGGCGGGGACGGCCGACCCGACCACCCCGGCACCGCTCCGGGCGGCGGCGGGGCGGCGGGGCGGCGGGAGCGGACCGGGCCGGGCACGCCGAGGGAGCGGGCCACGGTCTCACGCTGGTCGGTTTCCCGGTGGTAACCAGCTTCCCCGTTACGGTCGGCGGCGGTGTCGGCAACCGGGCCGACATGGGGGAAGCGAGGTGTCGCTATGAGCAGGGTGGTGGTGTTCGGTGCGGGCGGCCGGGCCGGTCGGGCGGCGGTCGCCGAAGCGCGCCGACGGGGTCATCAGGTCACTGCGGTGGTCCGCGATCCAGGCGCGCACGGCAGCCTGCCGACGGATGGCGTACGCCTGGTGGTCGGTGATGCGACCGACCTGGACAGTGTCGCCAAGGTCGCCGCTGGACACGATGCCGCCATCAGCGCCGTCTACGACGCCTCGGCGCGGCCCGACGCGTTCTATCCCGGCGTCGCCCGTGCCCTGCTCGACGGGCTGGCCGCCGCTGAGGTGGGCCGGTTGCTGGTGGTCGGCCTGGCGGCGGCGTTGACGACCGCGCAGGGGGTGGCGCTGATGGACTCGCCCGGCTATCCGCAGGAGTACCGGGGGTTTGCCCTCGCCCACGCCGCCGGCGTGCAGGTGCTGCGGGCCGCGCCCGCCGGGGTGGACTGGCTGGTCGTCAGCCCGGCCGGCGATTTCGACCACGGCGGCGGGCGCACCGGGCGGTACCGCGCGACGACCGCCGACCTGGCCAGCCGCATCTCGTACCCGGATCTCGCCGTCGCACTGATCGACGAGATCGACGCCCCGGTGCACCACCGGACCCAGGTGGGCGTCGAGACCGCCTGACGTGGTGGAGGGTCAGGGAGCGGCGGCGGACCGGGGCGAGCCGCCCGAGCCGCGCATGCGCATGGTGACGATACGGTCACTGCACGTTATTGGCGATAGGACAAGCATTCGCCCGGGAATTGGGAATGACCTTACTCACCATCGATGAAGATTGATGCATGTCACTCGAATCGGTTGTATGGAGTGCGCTGCCCACCGGCAGTGTCCACCACCATTCGAGGAGCGCCCTTGCCCCGGTCCCCGTTCCGGACCCGACGGCCCCGCACCCTCACCGCCGTCGTCGCCGCTGCCCTGGCCACCGCTCTCGCGGTGGTCTCCGCCCCGACCCCCGCCCTGGCCTGGGGGCCGGGCACCGAGCCGGCCCAGCCGTACGCGCAGCCGTCCATGCCCACCGTGCCCAAGCGCGGCTGCCAGTCCACAGTCGCCAACCCGGCCGCGCCGACCGGGGCGACCCCCGCCGTCCAGGTGATCTACGCGTGGCACGACGGCGTCGGCAACAACTACGAGGCCAACGTCGAGTACATCGCCAAGGTGGTGGACCGGATCGACTGGGCGCTCGACGAGTCGACCAACTACGACCAGCACTACAACTTCAGCTGCCGCACCGGGTACGACACCAGCACGTACGCCGGTTACGCCCGCTCCCTGATCGTCCCCGAGAAGATCGACGCCGGGGCGAATCCGAGCACCCCCGCCAGCACCGTCCGCAGCGACCTGGTCTCCGCCGGATACCAGGACAGCAACCGGATCTACCTGGTCTTCACCGACTTCGCGTCGAACTCCGACGCCTACCAGTGCCCGACCGGCGGCAACTCCAGCGGCGTGCACTGCTCGGCGGTCACCGAATCGTGGACCACCGGCGTCGCCGGGCACGAACTGTTGCACGTCCTCGGCGCGGGGCACGCCTGGATGGCCGAGACGGGCGCCTCCTACGTCCCCGACATCATGTACGGCTGGTGGGACAACTGGAACACCGATCCGGGGTTCCGCACCTACTACGACCCGAGTGAGCTGTCGGCCAGCTTCTACATCGACCCGAGCCCGTCCACCGCGAAGGTGAACGTGGCGAACCACCCGATGCTGACCGCACCGGTCTGCTGCGACGTCGGCGCGAACAACGACCTGCTCACCGCCGAGCAGCGCACCGTCGAGGCCACCACCCCGGGCAGCAGCACGTCGACGTTCACCTCGTCCGGCGGGTGGCACCAGGTGACGCCCGCCTGCGGCATCTCGGGGAACTCCTGCACCTACTTCGACGGCCGCCGGTCGGTCCAGTTCAACACCTACACCGGGCCGTCCAACACGTCGTCGATCTCGCTGACGAACCGGGCAACGGTCACCGCCGGCCGGACCTACAAGTTGTTCACCCGGTTGCGCAGCGGCACGGCGGTCAACACGCAACTCCAGCTCGCCTGGTACAACTCGGGCGGCACCCTGCTGTCGACCAGCACCGGCGCCACCGACACGCTCGCCAGCAACTGGCTGGAGTACCGGACGACCGCCACCGCCCCGGCGAACGCCGCCAGCGTGCGGCTCACGGTCAACGTGCCGGCGCAGTCCACCACCGGCAACCAGGCCATCAACCTGGACAGCCTCCAGCTCAACGACTGCACCGCGAACACCAGCGGCACCTGCCGCTACGACACCTGAGGCACCGGCGTGGTGCGGGCGACACCCGCCCGCACCACGCCCGGCCTCCTGTGCGGCCCGCGTTCCCCCGCCACCAGCGGTACGGGCGCGGGCCGCACTTCATCGCGCCGGTGGGCGGAGGCCGGCGAGGACGAGGGTGACCACGCCGTCCGCGTCGGGTCGGTAGGCGGGGTGGCCGTACGCCGCGCAGATGCCCTGGAGGGCCATCATGATCGCGCCGACCCCCACGTCATCGCGGACGGTTCCGGCCCGGACGGCGGCGGCCAGCAGGTCGGCGACGGCCTGGCCCAGGGCCTCGGCACCCTCGGCCAGCACTCCCGAGTGGGTGGCCATCAGCGTGGAGAGGGTACGGGCGAGGCCCTCGTGGGCGTGCAGGTGCGCCACGAAACCCCGCAGGAAGGACGCCAACGCCTCGTCGGCGGGGAGGGTGGCCTGCAACTCCCGGGCCCGGTCGCACAGCGCGCCGAGTTCCTCCCGGTAGACCGCTTCGGCCAGGGCTTCCCGGGTGGGGAAGTGCCGGTAGAGCGTGCCGGTGCCGACCCCGGCCAGCTTGGCGAAGTCGTCGAAGCGCAGGTCGAAGCAGCCCTCGGCGAAGAGGGCGCGGGCCCTGGCGATCAGGGCGTCGCGGTTGCGGCGGGCATCGGCACGCAGCGGCTTAGCGTCCGCGCGCAGCGGTTTGGCGTCGGTCATGCGGGACCTCGTGTTGACAAGTGGAGACTGTCTCCATATTTTGAAAGTGGAGATGGTCTCCAATTATATCCCCGAGGTGCGCGTGAAGATCCTGATGTTCGGCCGGGGCGTCATCAGCGCGACCTACGGATGGGCCCTGGAACGGGCCGGGCACCACGTCGAGTTCTACGTCCGGCCGGGACGGGCGGCGGCGTACGGGGAGGCGATCGACCTCGATCTGCGCGACGCGCGGCGGCGGCCGTGGGGCAAGCGGGTCGCCGAGCGGTGGCCGGCACGCTACCGGGAGTCGCTGGAGCCGGACCACGACTTCGACCTGATCGTGCTGAGCGTGCAGCACTACGGCTTCGCCGAGGCGGCGGCCTTCCTCGGGCCCCGGGTGGGCGGGGCCACGGTGCTCGTCTTCAACAACCTGTGGGCGGAGCCGCTGGCCGCGACCGCGCACCTTCCCGCCGACCAGGTGGCCTGGGGCTTCCCCGGGGCCGGTGGCGGTTTCGGCGACGACGGTGTGCTGCGTGCGGCGCTGCTGCCCGTGGTCTTCCTCGGCACTCTCGACCGGCCGCCGACCGCGCGCGAGCAGGCCGTGCGCCGGGTGTTCCGCGCGGCCGGGTTCAGGGTCCGGGAGAATTCCGACTTCCGCGGCTGGCTGTCGGTCCACTTCGTCCAGAACGCCGGCCTGCACACGCAGAGCCTGCGGCGGGGCTCACTGTCCGGTCTGACCACGGGGGACATCCGCGAGGCGATCCTCGCCACCCGCGAGCTGCTGCCGCTCGTCGAGGCCCGGGGCGTCGATCTGCGGCGGCACCGCGGCGAGTTGCTGCCCTTCACCGCGCCTCTCTGGCTGGCGGCACCGGCCATGTCCTGGCTGATGGGGCATTTCCCGCCGATGCGCACGGTGACGCAGGCGCACGCCAACCCCGAGGAGTTGCGCGCGGTCTGCCGCGACACCCTGGCGGAGGCACGCCGGCTGGGTGTGCGGGTGCCCCGGCTGGAGGCGGCCGAGCCCTACTTCGCCGCCACGACGACCCCCTGACGTTCCGTCACCCACCACCGGCCGTACCGCGCCCGCCGGCCGCCCGACGCCCAGGGTCCGCCCGGCGCGGCACCGGCGGCACCCCGACCGGAGAAGGCCCCCGGCGTACCTGGCGGCTCGGCGCGCGCGGCACCGGCGCAGGCGACGACACCGCCAACCCCGCCGGCTGTACGAAGATCGACCGCCGGGCCACCGCGTCCCCCTTGGCGTCCAGTTGGTAGACGTCGAGCCAGCACCACCCGTCGTAGGTGATCCAGTCGAGCACCCGGATGACCCGGCACGTGATCGGCCTGACGAACTGCACGCTGGCCGCCCGGCCGACCACCACCAGGTCACCCGCCTTCGGCAGCGGCGTCCTCACCGCCACCCCCAGACGTGCCGGAACCTGCGCCACTGCCTGATCCGGCCCCGGGCGGCCTCCACCAGCGGGCAGAACCCGGTCTCGGCGCACTTCCCGCAGCGCCCGCGCCGGTGCTGGTCCAGGCACTCCCACGCCGCCCGGATCAGCAACGGCAACTCACCGACAGTAGGCCGGCTCGCCCGGCTGATCGGAGTGTGGTGCCACGCTCGGCAGGACAGTTCCGCGCCGCATTGGCACACCCTGCGCCAGCGACGCCAACTCCAGACCGGTCGGTGCCGGCTGGCCAACGTCAGTGCGGCGGTCAACAGGTAGTCGTCACGGTGGATCCGACCCATCGATGCTCCCCGGCTCTCAGGACAGAGTGGACCGTCAGGGCGACGGGATCCGCGCCGCCCTGACGGGGACTGGCCTTCGTTTGCCGAACCAAGGGCAGCCACGAAGAATCTACGTCACTAGTTGACGTAGGTAAAGACACAAGGCGTGACTGTCTTGCATCACTTGCTGACGTTGGTCGGCTCGTGGTCAGATGGCAGGGCCGAACCAAGGGACCGAAACCATGCCCTCTGCACCTGCCGAATACCGACGCATTGCCGATACCCTGACCACGAAGATCAAGAGCGGCGAGCTCACACCGGGGACGAAGCTGCCCAGCACCAGCGAGCTTGCCGAACAGTTCGACGTCAGCGTGGCCACCGCGTACCGCGCCGTCTCACTCCTGCACGACCGTGACCTGGTCGTGGGGCAACCCGGGCGTGGCGTCTACGTGGCAGGGGGCAAGTAGGCCCCAGCTATGCGAGCGCGTACCCCTGCCGTTGCCGGGGATGATCATCGAGGAGCGAGCATGACTGACCTGGCCGGGGCCGTCTGGCGCAAGAGCACCCGCAGCGGCGGGAGCGGCGGCAACTGCGTCGAGGTGGCCGACAACCTGCCCGGCCTGATCGGCGTACGCGACAGCAAGGACCAGTCCGGTCCGGCGCTGCGTTTCCACCCGACCACCTGGGCCACCTTCGTCCACGCGGTACGCAGCGGGAGCGGGCTGCGCTGACCGTCATCGGGGCCGCCCACCACCGGGAGGGCGGCCCCGACGCCGCAGCGCCGCCCTCCCGGTCACCCGGCGAACGCCCTGGGCGCGCTCCCGACCAGGAGTCGCACGCCCTGGGCGCGCTGCGCGACCACGGCGTGCTGTGGTGCGACGGTCCCACACCGGAAGCGGATACCCGGAAAACGTCGGGGCGGGCCGCTACCGTGCGGCGTATGAGTGAGACGGAGACCGCGAACCGGCTGCCCACGGCCGAGGAGGAGGCCCGGTTCTGGGGCCTGCTGGAGGCCGCCTGGGAGCGGCTCGGCCCCGAGCCGGCCGCGCTGCGCCGGGCGCTGCTCACCCGTGACCGGGCCGCCGACGACGACAGCGGGTATGCGATCGACGGCTGGCTGGACGCCTTCCTCGACCAGTTGGGCCAGCTCTGCGCCGACCTGTCCGGCCCCGAGCTGACCGACCTGGACCGGGTGGCCGAGCGCAAGCTCTACGACGTCGACCGGGCCGACGTGCACGCGGTGATCGACGGTTCCGACGACGGCTTCCTCTATGGCCGGGGCCACGTGGTGGCGCTGGGGCGGGAGTTCTACGAGGCGGTCCGGGCCGACCCGACCTGGGCGTTGCCCGACGGCTACCTCCAGGGCATGGGCTACTTCTTCGCCCGCCTGCACCGGCAGCGCTTCGGTGAGTCGCCCCGGACCGGCTCCGGCATCTCCCGGGAGTCGTGCACGAACCCGACCGGCTGGGCCCACCAGTGAGCCGCCCGCCGGCCCCGCGTCCGGGCAGCGGGCCGCCGACGGGCCAGCGACCGGGGGTCCGCTCCCTGCCGCTCCTTCTGCGCTGCACGCGGCCGACCGGGGCACTGCCGTGCTGAGCGAGCGCGACGTGGCGCTGCCGGACGGCGGCACCCTGCACGTCTACGACACCGGCGACGACGGCACCGGCCGGCTGCCGGTCGTCTGGCACCACGGCACCCCCAACATCGGCGCCCCACCGGCCCCGCTGTTCGCCGCAGCCGACCGGCTCGGCCTGCGCTGGGTGTCGTACGACCGGCCCGGTTACGGCGGCTCCACCCCCCGCCCCGGGCGGGACGTCGCCTCGGCGGCCGGCGACGTCGCCCGGGTCGCCGACGCGCTGGGCCTGGGCCGGTTCGCCACGATGGGCCACTCCGGTGGCGCACCGCACGCGCTGGCCAGCGGCGCGTTGCTGCCCGACCGGGTCGTCGCCGTGGTGGCCGTCGCCGGCCTGGCCCCCTACGACGCGGCCGGGCTGGACTGGTTCGCCGGGATGACGGCGTCCGGGGAGGCGTCGCTGCGGGCCGCCGCGCAGGGCCGGGCGGCCAAGGAACGGCACGAGGCGTCCGACGCCGACTACGACCCGGAGTTCACCCCGGCCGACCTCGCCGCCCTGGCCGGGCCGTGGGCCTGGCTCCACGAGGTGGTCGGCCCGGCGGTGCGCGGCGGCCCGGGTGGGTTGATCGACGACGACCTCGCGTACGTCACCCCGTGGGGCTTCGCCCCGGCCCGGGTGCCGGTCCCGGTGCTGCTGCTGCACGGGGAGCGGGACCGGGTGGTGCCCGCCGACCACAGCCGCTGGCTGGCCGACGTCTGCCCGGCGGCCGAGCTGCGGATCACCGCCGACGACGGGCACCTCTCGGTGCTCGGCGGCGCACCGGCCGCCCTGGAGTGGCTCTCCCGCTGACCCGCACCGGGCGGGCACGGAGCGGGCACGGGGCGGGCGGGCACAAGGCGGGCATGGGGCGGGCACGGGGCGGGCGGGCCCGGGGCGGCACGCGCTCCGGGTACCGGACCGGCACGCGAAACGCAACGCGACACGGCGCGCACCAAAGGTGAACAGTTAACAGCTCATGTTATTCTCCGGCGTCGATGCACCGCCGAGCAGACCCGGACAGGTCACCGCCCGAAGGACGCCCGCCCCCTGATGTCGGCCCTCTCCGCTCCGACCTCGTCACCGTCGTTGCTGGATCGGCCGGCCGGTGGCGCGTTCCAACTCATCTTGACCACCCTGCCGGCGCTGCTGCGGTTGACCTGCGGGCTGTTCGGTGCGGTGACCGCGCTGGCGGTGCGTACCCCACCGGTGCGGGTGTCGCTGCTGCTGGCCGCCGTGGCCGCGCTGACCGGCTGGTCGGTGTGGTACGCCGTGCGGGCCCTGCGGGTCGGCATCGGCCCCGGGCTGGTCGCCGGGGACGTCGCGTTCACCGTCGCGGCGAGCCTGCTGGCCCCGCTGCTGGTCGCCCCCGAGGTGCTGCCCGGCGAGGGTAGCTGGCTCGCCGTGCTGGCCAGCACCACCGTGATCAACGCGCAGGCCACCGCCCCGGCCCGCTGGTCGGTGCCGGCGGGACTGCTGGTCACCGCCGGCTACGCGGCCGGCACCTCGGCCGCCGGCAACACCGTCGAGGCGTCCGCACACGCGGCGACCCTGCTGGTGCAGACGGCCTGCGCGGCGATGATGACGGCGGTGATGCGCCGCTGGATCGGGCGGGCCGACGCCGCCTTCGCCGACTTCCAGCGGCTGCGCCGGGACATGGTGCTGGCCCGGACGGCCCAGGAAGTGGAACGGCGGCAGAACCGGGACCTGCACGACACGGTCCTGGCCACGCTCACCATGGTCGGGCTGGGTGCCCTGCCGGCCGGCTCGGCGGCGTTGCGCGACCGGGCCGGGGCGGACCTGCGGACCCTGGTCGGGCTCGCGCACGCCCGATCGACGCCGGTGGCCGGGCAGGCCGACGCCGACACCGGCCCGGTGGACCTCGACGCCGGCCTGCGCGTGCTGCTCACCAGCCGCCCCGAGCTGACCGTGACCGCCACCCTGCCGCCCTGCGCGGCACCGACGGGGGTGACCGCCGCGCTCGTCGACGCCACCGCCGCCGCGCTGGACAACGTGGCCCGGCACGCGCCCGACGCCGACGTGGTCGTGCGGCTGGGGCGGGGCGGCGGCAGCGTCGTGATCGAGGTGATCGACGACGGCCCCGGTTTCGACCCCACCACCGTCCCGGTCCACCGGTACGGGCTGCGCGAGTCGATCCAGGGCCGGCTGACCGAGATCGGTGGACGGGCGGAGGTGACCTCCGCCCCTGGCGACGGCACCCGGATCAGGCTGGAGTGGCCGCATGTCGACTGACCTCGGCGCGACCACGTCGGTCCGCGTACCCCGGCCGGTGGTGCGCGCGGAGGACCCGGCGGGCACCGACGGCGCGATGGTGGACGTGGCCCGGGTCTCGGACCGGGGCGCCCGGATCGCGGCGGTGGCCATCGCGCTGGTCTGGCACCTCGCGATCGGGCTGCCGGCGTTGCTCGGCGGGTGGCCCGAACTGGCCGCCCCGACGGTGGTCGCGGCGGGCTGGCTGGCCGCCCTCGCCGTCGGCGGGTGGGCCGGACACCGGCTGCTGCACGGCGGGCTGCCGCCGGTGGTGCCACTGGCGGCGATCCTGCTGGCCGTGGACGCGGCGGTCTTCGCGGCGGCCGGCGAACGGCAGCTCTTCGCCGCCGGGAACTGGGCGTGGACCGGGCTGGCCTGGTTCTTCGTGGTGGTGCTCTGGGGCCGCCCGATCCGCTGGATGATCATCCTGCTGGCCGGCCACTCGGTGATCGCGCTCGCCGCGCTGATCGGCGACGGCGCGACCGCCCCCGCCGACCTGACCCGCTACGCGATGTACGTCTATGGCACCTCGTCGCTGCCGGTGGCGGTCTTCACCGGGGCCGCGGTGATCGCCACCCTCGCCCGGCAGCGGGCCGACACCGCCGCAGCCACCCTCGCCGTCCGCGCCGAACGGGACGCCGCCGAACGGGCCTGGGCGGACCGGCGGGCCCGACTGGCGCTGGTCGGCAGCGCCGCCGAGCAGGTGCTGGCGGAGCTGGCCGATGGTCGCGCCGACCCGACCGACCCGTTCGTGCAGCGCCGGTGCGTGCTGGCGGCGACCCGGTTACGTCGGTTGATCGCCGAGTCCGACGACGTGCCGGACCCACTGCTGCACGAGTTGCGGGCCGCCGCCGACCTGGCCGAACGCAACGGGCTGCCGATCGAGCTGATCGCCATCGGCACGCCACCACCCCTGCCGGTGGAGGTCCGCCGACGGCTGGCCGACCCACTGGCTGCCGCGCTGGCGGACGCCACCGGCTGGGCCCGACTGACGGTGGTGGCCGGCCCGGACGAGGTGGTGATCAGCCTGGTGGCACCCGACGTGGACGGTCCGGGGGCCACCGATCCGCCGGCCACCCCGGTGGGCAACGACGACCAGGTGGAACACGTACTCGAACGGGACGGGGAGATCAGGTGGACGCAGACCCGATGGCGTCGGCCGTGAGCGGGGATCGCCCGGTCGGGGTGTCGATCGTCGACGACCATCCGGTGGTGATCGACGGGGTACGGGCCTGGCTGGCCACCGAGCCCCGGCTGCGGGTGCTCGCCACCGGCGACGACCCGGACCTGGTGCTGCGGACCGCACCGGAGGCCGACGTGATCCTGCTGGATCTGCGGCTGCACGGGCGGATGATGCTCGACAAGCTGGCCGAGCTGAGCGCCGCCGGCCGGCGGGTGGTGGTCTACTCCGAGCACACCGACCCGGCGACCATGCTGGCCGCGCTCGACGCCGGGGCGACCGCGTTCCTGGCCAAGCACGAGGGGCGGGAACACTGCGTGGCGACGGTGCTGGCCGCTGCCAGCGACCGCCCGTACGTGCCGCCGGCGCTGGCCGGGGCGATGGTGGGTGATCCGCGCCCGGACCGGCCGGCCCTGTCGGACAAGGAGCGGGAAGCGCTGCTGCTGTGGTTCCAGTCGATGTCGAAGGCGTCGGTGGCCCGCCGGATGCAGATCAGCGAGCACACCGTCAAACAATATGTGGACCGGGCCCGAATCAAGTACACCCGGGCGGGTCGACCGGCCGCCACGAAGGCCGCGTTACTGGCCCGGGCGATCGAGGACGGCCTCATCCGGCCGGAGGAGATCGGCATCTACCGGTCACAGGCGTCGTACGACCGGCCGACCCCCTAACGGGTGTCATGACAGCGCACCGGGGGTCCGCGAGGCTGAACGCCAGGAGACCAATGCGCGGGGGAGGTCGTGACGATGCGCGAGGACAAGTCCCCGTTCTTCATCGCACCACATCGGTTCGACGCGCCGGAGGACGATCTCGCCCCGGTGCTCGATCGCCGCTACGAACTGGTCCCGGAACCCGGTGAGCGGATGCTCGGCCGGTATCCGACGTCGGTGGCCGGCTGCCTGATCAGCCCGACCGGAGCCCGTCGGCACTGGGTGCTGCCGGCACCCGCCACGGTCACCGTCACCGACCGACGGCTCGCGTACGTCTGCCTCGCCGGTGACCTGGCCCTGGTCGCCGGAAAGATCGACTCGACGGGTGTCCGGCACCGGCGCAACGTTCGGCTGCCACGGCTGGTCAGCGGGCAGATCCGCTGGCAGTGGCCGTCCCGACTGGAGCTTCGGCCGACCGGCCCGTCCACCGCGCAGGGCACCGCTACGGAGGCGGAGCTGCTGGTGGTCTGCGACGCGCTGCGGACGATCCAACAGCCGGCCCTGGCGCTGGGCGGCGCGGTGGGCACGGTGACCGAACTGGCCCGGCTGATCCGCCGGACGGTGGCCTGTTTCCGGGTGACCCGACCCGAGCTGGTGGAGTTGGCCCCGCCGGAGCGGGACGTGCTGATCCGACGGGCCACCGCCGCGCCGATGACCGGTGAGGGGCGGGTGACGCTGCCGGGTTCACTGCCGGTGGAGTTCCTGTCCCGCGAGGACTACTACCGCGTTCCGGAGCGGGCTGGCAAGGACGCCGTCGGCAGCTGAGCCGGCACCTCGGCCGCGCCGCGACCGGCTCCGCGCGGGGAGCAGCCGATCAGGAGGTGGCCGAGCGGCGGGGACGGCGGTCCAGCTCGGCGGCCTCCTGGAGGTTGGGCGCGGTACCGCCCAGGTGGACCGGCTGCCACCAGGTGTCGTCCGGGCCGGCCGGCTTGTCCGGGTACTCCTGCTGGGCCCGGTCGACCAGCGCGGTCAGCCGGATCTTCAGCTCGGCCGTCATCGTGTTGGCGTCCGGGTACGCGCCCGGGTCCATCGGCTCACCGAGCAGGATCGTGATCGGGGTGTGCCGCCGGGTCAGGGTCTTCGGCCGGCCCTTGGTCCAGAGCCGCTGGGTGCCCCACAGCGCCACCGGCACCAGCGGCACCTCCGCCGCCTGCGCCATCCGGGCCGCCCCGCTCTTCAGCTCCTTCACGGTGAACGAGCGGCTGATCGTCCCCTCCGGGAACAGACCGACCGCCTCGCCACGGCGCAGCGCGTCCACCGCCGTGTTGTACGAACCGACCCCCGCCGACCGGTTCACCGGGATGTGCTTCATGCCACGCATCAGCGGGCCGGAGACCTTGTGCGCGAAGACCTCGTGCTTGGCCATGAACCGCACCAGTCGCCGGGACTCGTGCGCCCCGTACCCGCAGAAGATGAAGTCGAGGTAGCTGACGTGGTTGCTGGCCAGCACCACCCCACCGGTCCGGGGGACGTGGTGGTTCCCGTCGACGGTCAGGCGCAGGTCGAGGACCCGGAACAACGTCTTGGCAGCGGTGATCACGGGCGGGTACACGAGTTCCGGCATCCGGTGACCTTACCCCGCGTGGGTGGGACGACCGCAGGACGGAGCCGACCCGCCGAGGCGCGCGGCCGACGCCCGCGATCAGCGGGAACCGCCGGTCAGTCGGCCAGCTTGTCCAGATCGAGGCGGCCCCGGGCGAAGGCGTCCACCCGCCCCCAGCGACCCGGGATGTCCAACACCTCGATCCGGCCCATCCCGACCGGCAGCACCGGCTCCACCGCCAGGTGCCCCTCGTGCGGCTCCAACCCGAGCATGGTGCGCAACAGCAGCAGCGGGGCCCCCGTCGACCAGGCCTGCGGGCTGCACGCCGTCGGGTACTCGACCGGGAACTTGGTCTGCTCCCGGGGATAGCCGCCGAACGCCTCGGGCAGCCGCCCGTCGAAGTAGGTGGCCGCGTCCAGGATGCCGCTGGCGATGGTGGCGGCCTCGTCGGCGAAGCCGTACCGGCGCAGTCCCCAGGCGATGAAGGAGTTGTCGAACGGCCAGATCGTGCCGTTGTGGTAGCCGATCGGGTTGTACCGCACCTCCCCCTCGGCGAGGGTCCGCACGCCCCAGCCGGTGAACAGACGGGGTCCGACCATGTGCCGGGCGATCTTCTCGGCCCGGTCGTGGTCGACGATCCCGCTCCACAGCAGGTGCCCGATGTTGGAGCTGAGCACGTCGCACTGCCGGCCGTCCGGGTCGAGGGCCAGCGCGTAGTACTCCCCGTCGGCCACCCACCAGTCCCGGTTGAAGCGTTCCTTCAGTGCCGCGGCCTCCCGCTCCAGCCGGTCGGCGAACGCCGGGTCGTCCCAGAACTCCCGGGCCATCCGGGCCGCCCGCACCTTCGCGTCGTACGCGTAGCCCTGCACCTCACAGGTGGCCCGGGGGAACGGCGGCAGGCTGCCGTCGGCGTACGAGATGGAGTCCCAGGAGTCCTTCCAGCACTGGTTCTCCAGGCCGGTCTCGGTGTTGCGCCGCTCGTACCAGATGTAGCCGTTGCCGGCCAGGTCGGCGTAGTCGTCGATCCACTTCAGCGCGGCCCGGCACTCCCGTTCCAACTCCTTGACCAGCGCGACGTCCCCGCTCCACCGCTCGTACTCGTCGAGCAGCACCACGAACAGCGGGGTGGCGTCCACCGAGCCGTAGTAGGGCGAGTGCGGCTGCTCCTCGAACGCGGCCGTCTCGCCGTAGCGCATCTCGTGCAGGATGCGGCCCGGGTCCTCGTCGCGGAAGTCGTCGAACCGGCTGCCCTGTAGGGACGCCAGGATGCGCAGCGTGGTCTTGGACAGCTCCGGGGCGAACGGCAGCACCTGCAGACAGGTCAGGATGCTGTCCCGACCGAACATGGTCATGAACCAGGGCAGGCCGGCGGCGGGCAGGGTCTGGCCGCCCAGCGACAACGGGGCGAACCGCAGCGCCGCCAGGTCGATCAGGCTGCGCCGGTAGATGGCGGCCAACTTGTCGTGCTCGCTGTTGACCTTGGGTGCCTTGGCCATCCACTCCTCCAGGTCGTGCTGGAGGGCGAGCCGCTCGTGGCCGTGCACCGTCACCCCCAGCCGCAGGTCCCGGCCCCCGGGGCCGACCGCGAAGGTCTGCACGTCGATCTCCGCGTCCCACTGCTCGTTGGGCTCCAGGTGCACCGAGTACGCGAAGCCGTTGCGGTCGTAGCGGGCCGGCCGGGACGACGAGATGACCGTCTCCCGCCGGAAGTTGCCCCGCCGGTAGCCCAGCCGCAGCCGGTCGGATTCGGCCTCGGCGTACAACTCGCCCTTCTTGTTGAGGATCTCGTCCTTGACCTGGAAGAGGTCGGCGAAGTCGGCCCCGGCGTCCATCCGGACCTCCAGGTCGACCGCCTTCTCGTCGTGGTTCAGGATGGTCAACTGTTCGCGGAAGCTGCCGCCGACGGCGCGTTCCCGGATGATCGACAGCTTGGCGTCGACGTAGTGGGTGGCCATCCCGGGCACCAGGAAGAACCGCGCCTCGTAGTACTGGAGGTCGTCGTAGGACAGCGCGTTGAGCCGCTCCCCGTTGATGGTCAGCACCCACCGGGACAGGAAGCGCATGTCGAGGGAGAACAGGCCGGTCGGCTCGCTCGGCGTCGCCTCGATGTCACCGGTCTCCTCCGAGACGACGAACGTGTTGCCGTCCAGGATCCGGATCGTGTTGCTCTGTCCCATCACCGCACCTCCCGCTGGTGGAGCCGGCGCGGCCCCTGGGCGTCCGGGGAGCCGGGGAAGATCCGCTCGATCTGGACCACCAGCCGGGCGTCACCGGTCACCGTCATGTCGCCGCGCAGCAGCGCCGCCAGGCCGTTCTCCCGGCCTGCGGCCAGCTCCTCGAACAACGCCGGCGTCGTCCCGATGACGGTGTCCGCCTCCCGGTCCTCCTGGCTGACCTCCACGTTTCCCCGGTCCACCCGGAGCAGCCAGTGGGTGGTCTGCGGCCCCTCGTGCAGATCGAAGCGCAGCGTCCCGGCCGCCTTGTTCAGCAGCGGTTCGTAACCCCGCCGGTCCAGGCTCTCGAAGAACCTCGTGGTCGCGTCCGCCATCGGGCCCTCTCCCCCGTCGTCCCATCCGCCTGCCGATACCCGCACCGGGTGCCCGCCCGGCCCGCCGCCAACCTCGCCCGGATCGGGTGAGGTCCCCGCCCGGCGGCCGACCCGGGCCCCCGCAGGCAGCGGACACCGGCATCCCGCAGACAGGACGACGCCGGCCCCCGGGGGCTTCCCGGGGGCCGGCGTCGTCGTCCGTGGCGGAGGTCAGTTGTTGGGATCGTCGGCGCTGATGTCCGCGAGCACCGACTGGGGTTCCCGCTCCACCGCGAGGTCACCCATCGACACCAGGCCCACCAGCCGACCGTCGTCGATCACCGGCAGCCGGCGTACGGCGTAGGTGCGCATCAGGTCCGCGGCGGCGACCGCGTCGTCGTGCTGGCTGACCGTGATCACGTCCCGGCTGGAGATCTCGTGGAGGCGGGCGCGGTTCGGATCGAGATCCGCGGCCACCCCCCGGACCGTGATGTCCCGGTCCGTCACGATCCCCACCACGTCGTCGCCGTTGGTCACCACCACGTCGCCGATGGCGCTGTCCCGCATCTCCTGCGCCGCGGCGGCGAGGGTGTCGTTGCCGTCCATCGTCACCAACCGGGTCGTCATGAACTCTCCGACCGTTGTCATGGTGCTCCCCTCTCGGTGTCGGCACGGCGGTCTACCCACCGCCCCCGAGCAGGTAACGCTCCGGTCAGCGCAGTTCGGCCGCGACCAGCTCGGCGAGCTGCACCGCGTTCAGCGCGGCGCCCTTGCGCAGGTTGTCGTTGGCGCAGAACAGCGCCAGGCCGTGCTCCACGGTCTCGTCTGCCCGCAGCCGGCCGACGTAGGTCGGGTCCTGACCGGCTGCCTGCAACGGCGTCGGCACGTCCGACAGGGCCACCCCGGGCGCACCGTCGAGCAGCTCCCGGGCCCGCTGCGGGGTGATCGGCCGGGCGAACCGGGCGTTGATCTGCAACGAGTGGCCGGTGAACACGGGCACCCGGACGCAGGTGCCGGAGACCAGCAGGCCGGGGATCTCCAGGATCTTGCGGCTCTCGTGGCGCAGCTTCTGCTCCTCGTCGGTCTCGAAGGAGCCGTCGTCGACGATCGAGCCGGCCAGCGGGAGCACGTTGAAGGCGATCGGCCGGGCGAACGAGCGCGGCGCGGGGAACTCGACGGCCGACCCGTCGTGGGTCAGCGCGGTGGCCCCCTCGACGACCTTGCGGACCTGCTCGTCCAGCTCGGCCACGCCGGCCAGCCCGGCCCCGGAGACCGCCTGGTAGGTCGCGACGACCAGGCTGATCAGCCCGGCCTCGGCGTGCAGCGGGCGCAGCACCGGCATCGCGGCCATGGTGGTGCAGTTCGGGTTGGCGATGATGCCCTTCGGCCGGTCGGCGATCGCGTGCGGGTTGACCTCGGCGACGACCAGCGGCACCTGCGGGTCGGTGCGGAACCCCGACGAGTTGTCGATCACCACTGCGCCGGTCGCGGCGACCCGGGGGGCCAGCTCCATCGCCGTGCCCTTACCGGCGGAGAAGAGCACGATGTCCAGCCCGGAGTAGTCGGCGGTCGCCGCGTCCTCCACGGTGACCTCGCCGTCCCGCCAGGGCAGGGTGCGCCCGGCCGACCGGGCCGAGGCGAACAACCGCACCTGCTCCGCCGGGAACTCGCGTTCCGCCAGCACCTGCCGCATGACGCCACCGACCTGGCCGGTGGCTCCCACAATGCCGATCCTCATGCCCGCGAGGCTACCCAGCCGCAGGCCCACGGGGGGAAACGTTTCCCACCGCCCGGGTCGCCGCCCGCCCGCCGGGCCACCGCCCCGGTCGGCCCCCGGACCGCAAACCACCCGACGGTACGCCCCGAATCCCCGCAGGATCGGCCGTGACCAGGCCGTCCGGCCGCAGCATCCGCACCGCCCCCGGCCCGGCGGTCCCGGGGCGGCGCGACCGGAATCACACCGCCCCGGGCCCGACCAGCCGGTCAGCCGGCGTTGTCGGTCACCTCGCCGAGCACCGGTCAGCCGGCGTGGTCGGTCACCTCGCCGAACGCCGGTCAGCCGGCGTGGTCGGTCACCTCGCCGAACGCCGGTCAGCCGGCGTGGTCGGTCACCTCGCCGAGCCCGGAGGCGACCAACTCGTCGCGGATCAGCGCCGCGTCGCCCTCGATGACCAGGGTCAGCGCCTCCGGGTGCAGGTGGGTGGCGGCAGCCGCGGAGACCTGCGCCACGTCGGCGGCGAGCAGCGCCTCCCGCAACCGGGCGTGGTAGTCGTCGGGCAGGTCGTGCACGACCAGGGTGGTCAACGCCGAGGCGATCGCCCGGGGGCTCTGCAACTCGACCGAGAGCTGGCCGGCCCGCCAGGACCGGGCGACCGCCAACTCGTCCTCGGTCACCCCGCCGGTCCGGGTACGGGTGATCTCGCCGACCGCCTCGACCAGGGCCGGCGCGGTCACCGCCGTCTGCACCCCGGCGCTGACCGCGAACCGGCCGAACCGGCGGGACGAGGCGAAGTCGCCCCGGATGCCGTACGTGTAGCCGCGTACCTCACGGATCAGGTGGTTGAGCCGGGAGGTGAACGCCCCGCCCAGCACCGTGCCGGCGAGCGCCATCGGCACGTGGTCGGGGTGGGCGCGGTGCGGTGACGGGTGACCCAGCCGCAGCGTGGACTGCACCGAGCCGGGCCGGTCCACCAGGATGATCCGCCGGCCGGCGGGCAGCGGCACCTCGATCGGGCCGCCCCGCTCGACGGGACCGCCGCCGGTGCCGGCGAAGGCCGCCGCGCCCAGCGCGTCCAGGTCGATCCGGTCCAGGTCACCGGCGACGACCAGGGTGCCGGGGCGCAGGAACCACTCGGAGTGGAAGACGGTGACGTCCTCCACGTCCAGCCCGGCGACCGAGTCGGGATCGCCGTACAGCGGGCGGCCCCACCGGTTCTGCGCACCGAACAGGTCGGCACGCAGCGCCGCGTCGGCGCGCGGGCCGGGGTTGGCCCAGTCCATCCGCAGCGCGGTCGCCTCGTCGTCGCGGACCCGGCGCACGTCGTCCGGGTCGAGCCGGGGCGTCCGCACCGCCTCGGCGAGCAACTCCACGGCCGCGCCGAGCCGGTCCACCGGCACCTGGACGCTGACCTGGAAGGTGTCCCAGTCCAGCCCGGTGGCCAGTTCGGTGCCGAGGCCCTCGACGGCCAGCGCGAAGGTGGTGGCGTCGCGCTGCGCGGTGCCCTCCTCCAGCGCCTTGGCCAGCACCGCGCCGAGCCCCTCCTTGCCCACCGGTTCCCGCCCGGCACCCGCGTCGAGCAGCAGCAGCGCGACGGCGAGGTTCTGCCCGGGCAGGTGCGCGGCGACCACCCGGCCACCGGCGACGTCCCGGCGGACCACCGTCGGGAACCGGTACGGGCGGGCGGTGCCCGGACCCGGACGGGTGGTGATCAGCGTCATGAGGTCTCCTCCGGCAGGTAGGTCAGGGTCACCCGGTCGGCGGGGGTGAGCACGTCGGCGGCCAACTCGGCGATCTGCGTGGCGGTCACCGACAGCCAGCCGGGCAGCCGGTCGGCGGTCTTCGCCGGGTCGCCGAACTGGGTGGCGTACCGGCCGAGCGCGTCGGCCCGACCGTCCACCGTGGCCATCTGCCGCCACCAGGCGGTGCTGAGCAGCGCCTTGGCCCGGTCCAGCTCGGCGGCGGTGACCGGCACGGTGGCGAGTTCGTCGACCACCTCGGCGACCCCTTCGGCGAGCCGTTCGGCGCTCACCCCGGGGCGGGCGGTGGCGGTGGCGATCATCGGCGCCGGGGCGTGCGCCAGATCCACCCCGTACGCGCCGACCAGGTCCGGTTGGGCGAGCCGTTCGCCGTCGGCGAGCCGCTGGTAGAGCCGGCTGCCCCGGCCGCTGCCGAGCACGGTGACGGCCACCGTGGCCACGTCGTAGCCGGGGCTGCCGAACGGGTGGGTGCGGTGCGCGACGTAGACCCGGGCGGCGGGCACGTCGGCGGTGACCGTCTCGACGGCGGGCCGGTCGGTGCGGGCGACGGTGTGGCCGTCCGGCGCGGCGGGGATGTCCCCACGGGCCGGGATCGCCCCGAAGTACCGCTGCGCCAGCGCGAACACCTCGGCGGCGGTGGCGTCGCCGACCACGGTGAGTACGGCGTTGTCCGGCGCGTAGTAGGTCTGGTGGAACGCCTGGAAGGTGGCCAGGTCGGCGGCGTTCAGGTCGGCCATCGACCCGATCGTCGCGTGGTGGTAGGGGTGCCCCGGCGGATAGAGCAGCGGAAGCAGCCGCAGCCAGGCGTCGCCGTACGGGACGTTCTCGTAGCGCTGTCGACGCTCGTTCTTGACCACGTCCCGCTGGTTGTCCAGGGTGTGCTGGGTCAGCGCGGGGACCAGCCCGCCCATCCGGTCGGCCTCCAGCCAGAGGGCCAGTTCCAGGTGTTCGGCCGGGACGGTCTCGAAGTAGTTCGTCCGGTCCGGGTTGGTGGTGGCGTTGAGCGAGCCACCGGAGCCCTGGATCAGTTTCATGTGTTCGGTCTTGGCGACGTTGACCGAGCCCTCGAACATCAGGTGCTCGAAGAGGTGGGCGAAGCCGGTCTGGCCCGCCGGCTCGTGGCGGGAGCCCACGTCGTACCAGAGGTTGACCGCGACCGCCGGGGCGGTGCGGTCCTCGCTCACCACCACGCGCAGGCCGTTGTCCAGTCGGGTCGTCTCGATGGGCCAGGGGTAACCGCTGTCGGGCATGACCCGACGCTATCCGATCTCCAGGTCGCGGTGGCGACGTGTCATCACCCGGCCACGCCAGGCAGCAACCAGCCCTCCGGGACCGGCCCACCGGGACCGCCCCCCGGACCGCCCACACGTCGCCCGGACCGCCCACACGTCGCCCCGGGTTGAGAGGGCCCGCCTCTTGATCGACTCAATGGTGCCGATAGTGCGGTATCAACCGGGCATCGACACCGCCATTTCGGCCACATTGAGTCGATCAAGGGGGCGGGCCCAGTCGCGGGGCGGGTCAGTCGCGCGGGGCGGGTCAGTCGGGGGGTGGGTCAGTCGGGGGCTCTCAGTCGGGGGGTTCGATCGGGGTGACGGTCTGCTCGGAGGTCCGGTGCTCCAGCACCGTGTCGGGGGCGGCCCCCTGGTCGGCCGTACGGCGATCCGATTCGGCGAGGATCGCCTCGGCCTGGGCCTGCGGGTCGTCGCTGCCCACCGCTGCCTCCTCGGGCAGCAGGTGGGCCCGGGACTCCACCCGTTCCTGGTCGCTCTGCTCGTGGGTCATGCGGTTGTCGATACCCCGTCGACGCCCCCGCCACGCCACAAGATCCCCCGCCCCGGACCGGGACCCACCGTCCAAGGCCACCCTCGATCCGGGATGTAGTGGCCGCTCACCAACCCGAGGCCACTACATCTTGGATCGAGCACGATCATCGACGCAGGTCGAGCACGATGATCACGGAGCGGGACGGGACGGCGGGAGCACGATCATGGGGCGAGACGGGAGTGGGCGTGGTCAGGACCGGAACGGGCCGCGCACCTCGTAGGTGATGCCACCGGCCGAGACGCCGGCCGTGCCGCGCTGGGACGAGAAGTAGAGCCGGCTGCCGTCCGGGGAGAACGCCGGACCGGTGATCTCCGACGAGGACTGCCCGGTGACCCGCAGGAACGGCGTCACCACCCCGGTCGGGGTGATCAGGTTGATCTCCAGGTTGCCGCCGTCCTCGGCGACGTAGAGGTCACCGGAGCGGCTACCGGTGATGTTGTCCACCCCGGTCAGCGGGGCGGTGCCGCCGGTCACCAGCGAGTCGTCGTACGCCAGGTCGATGCGCTGGCCGACCACGTCGTACGCCCAGACCCGGTTGTCGCCCTTGGTGGTGAACCAGCAGGTGCCGTCGGCGTACCAGCAGCCCTCGCCGCCGGTGAACCGCTTCGCCCCGGCGACCTGGTTGCGGGTCGCCGTCGGCGCGCCGTCCGGGTCGGGGACCCGGGCCCAGCTCACCGGGCCGCTGGTGGCGGTGCCGGCGACCAGCACCTCCAGGGTGCCCGCGGAGAGGTCGCCCCAGACGGTGGGGCGGAACCGGTAGAAGCAGCCGTCGGTCTCGTCCTCGGTCAGGTAGATCACCTGGCGGTCCGGGTCGGCCGCCGCCGCCTCGTGCGTGAACCGGCCCAGCGCCGGCCGCTGCACCGCGGCGGTGCCGCCCTGCGGGTAGGTCTCGTAGACGAAGCCCCGGCTGGTCTCCTCGCAGGAGAGCCAGGTCCCCCACGGGGTCGCGCCACCGGCGCAGTTCTGGCGGGTGCCGGACAGGATGCGGTACGCCGAGACGATCGTGCCGTCGGCGGCAAACCGCACCGCCGACGCGCCACCGCTGGGGGTGATCTCCGAGTTGGAGACGTAGATCCACCCGGTGCCGGCGGCGAAGCAGGCCCCGCCGTCGGGAGCGTTGTGCCAGGTGTACGAGGTGCCGGGCACCGCCTGCCGGGAGCGGGCGATCACCCGGCTGGTGAAACCGGCGGGCAGTTGGATGCCGTTGCCGTCGGCGGTGCCGAGCGGCCCGTAGGGGCCGGTGCCGGGCTGGGCGGGTGCGGCCAGCGCGGCACCGGACCAGAGGCTGCCGGCGAAGGCGGCGGCCCCACCGGCGACGGTGGCGCGCAGGACGGTACGACGGTCCATCGGAACCTCCGGGGGATGCGAGCGGTGCCGCCGAAGTTACCGACGGTTGCCGTGCCGGAGGTGAACGTCAGACGAGGGCCGGCCGACGACCGGATGAGCCCTTCCCGCCGCCTCGGGTACGCTTGCCGGCGTGACGCGTGCGTATCGATGGTTTAGGCAGCCGGCTGCGGAGCCGGTGACCTCACCATGAGCTGACGTCACCGCGTTTCGAGCCGGCCGGGCAGGAGCCTTGAGCTTCCTGCCCTTCTGTTTACGAGCAGCCGGCTCGACCCGGGCACCGGCCCCGGGCACGGTCGGCGGAAGGACTCCCACCGTGACGACCCCGGACAACGGGCCGACCCCGGACAACGGCGCGGTCATCGACCAGCGGATCGACCGCGTCGTGCCGCTGACCACCCCCGCCCTGCTCCTGCACGAGCTGCCCCTGGACCCGCCGCTCGCCTCGGCCGTGCTGGCCGGCCGACGTGCGGTCGGCCGGGTGCTGGACCGCGCCGACGACCGGCTGCTGGTGGTCGTCGGTCCGTGCTCGGTGCACGACCCGGCGGCGGCGCTGGAGTACGCGCACCTGCTGCGCGAGGCCGCCGACCGGCACGCCGACGACCTGCTGGTGGTGATGCGGGTCTACTTCGAGAAGCCGCGTTCCACGGTCGGCTGGAAGGGCCTGATCAACGATCCGGCGCTGGACGGCTCCGGCGACGTGAACACCGGCCTGCGCACCGCGCGGGCGCTGCTGCGTGACGTGGTCCGGCTGGGGCTGCCGGTGGGGTGCGAGTTCCTCGACCCGATCACCCCGCAATACATCGCCGACACGGTGGCCTGGGGTGCGATCGGGGCCCGGACGGTGGAGAGCCAGGTGCACCGGCAGCTCGCCTCCGGCCTGTCCATGCCGATCGGCATGAAGAACCGCCCGGACGGCAGCATCGCCACCGCCGTGGACGCGATCCGGGCCGCCGAGGTGCCGCACGTCTTCCCCGGCATCGACGTCTCCGGCACCCCGGCGATCATGCACACCCGGGGCAACGCCGACGGGCACCTGGTGCTGCGCGGCGGCGGGGGCCGCCCGAACTACGACGCCGAGTCGGTGGCCGGGGCCCTGGACCTGCTCCGGGCGGCCGGGCTGCCGGAGCGGCTGGTGGTCGACGCCAGCCACGCCAACAGCGGCAAGGACCACCGCAACCAGCCGAAGGTGGCCGCCGACGTGGCCGCCCAGCTCGCCGCCGGGCAGCGCGGCATCGTCGGCATCATGCTGGAGAGTTTCCTGCTGGCGGGCCGGCAGGAGCTGGACCCGACCCGGGAGCTGACCTACGGCCAGTCGGTCACCGACGCCTGCATCGGCTGGGACACCACCGCGGAGGTGCTGGAGCGCCTCGGGGCGGCCGTCCGGGCCCGGCGGGCCACCCTGCCCACCCCGGCCTGACGGGTTTGACCGTTTCGACCCCGGGTAGCAGGGCGGGGTGACCGACGACGCACCCGTGACCGACGACCTGCCCGGGACCGACCAGCCGGACATCCGGCAGCTCGACGAGTTGCTGGACGAGATCTACCACGGCCAGGTTCGGCTCAGCCAGGCCGACATCTACCACTCGGCGGTCAGCGCGGACCTGCCGGCGGAGCTGCTCACCCGGGTCGCCGCCCTCCCCGAGGGGGAGTACGCGGTGGACGAGGTGGCCGACCTGCTGGGTGGGTCGGCGGGCTGACCGCCGTCGCCGGCGAGAGGAGATCGAGATGTCCGACCACGAGGAACACCACGACCGGATGCCCGCCCTCGGCCAACCCCCCGAGGGACAGGACACCCTGCCGGAGCCGGATTTCGCCAACGAGCACGACCGGACCGCCGTCGACCGTGACGTGATCACCGGCGCGGACGCCGACGAGCGGGAACCGGAGACGTCGCGCGGCTGGGCGGGTGAGGACCACGGCACCACCCCCACCTGAGCGGGTGGATGACGGAAAGGGGCCGGCGGACACGATCCGCCGGCCCCTTCCGGGTGTACGGGTCACTTCTCGTCGGGTCGTCTGCCCTCGGCGGCCTGCTGCGCCACCGCGTACCCCATCTGGAGGAAGTCGGACGCGGCGACGGCGGTCAGCGCGGTCGCCACCAGCCGGGTCAACCGGGGGGCCAGCACCAGGCCGCCGGTGAGCCCGGTGGCCACCCAGACGGCCAGGCAGAACGGGCAGCTGAGCAGCTCGCCGATCGCGTGCCGGGTGGAGCTGCCCTGGTCACGAACCTGCTCCATCACCTCGCCGCTGCCGATCGGGCGGTCGTAGCGGGTGAACGGGGCCCGCAGCGGGCTGGTCACCGCGTCCTTGGAGAGCAGCCGGCTCAGCTTGTGGGTGGCGACGGCGAGCAGCACCACGTCACCCGGGGCGGGGCGTTCGGGCACCGGCCGGCCGGTCGCCTTGACCAGCGCCGCGATCGACGCGGTCACCCCGGCGTAGGTGCCCATCGCCGCCAGGTAACCACCCAGCGGCCGGTGCTCGTGCGGCGCGTACGCCTGGCGCAGCTGCGCCACCTTCTGCTTCAGACCACCATCGGTCACCGGGGCTCCTCGTTCGTCGCTCGCGTCAGTGGGCGGTTCGTCGTGCGATCGGGCACGAGCCGGGTCAACCCGCTGTCAGGTTCTCGGCGACCTCGCGTTCGAGGTTGGCCAGGGACTCGTCGGCCAGTCCGGCGGCCGACCCGGCGGGCAGTTCCAGCCGGACCCGGGCACCGCCGGCGTCGCCCGGCGTGACCTCCAGTTCGGCCGCCCCGTCCGGGCCGTCCCAGCGGGCCCGCAACTCGTGGTCGTACCGGCGGGTCGGGGCCGCGCCGTCGACCCGCAGCGGCTCGGGCAACCAGGCATCGATCCGGTCGGGGTCGGTGGCGGTGCTGAACACCACCTCGGGCGGCGCGGACATGCCGCGCTCGGCGGTAGCGGTCATCACGCGCCCCGCAGCCGGTGCGGGTCCACCTCGCGGCCGGGGTGCCGGGCCAGGTACTCGGTCTCCAACTCGGCGGTGCGCCGCAGGTGGTTGGCGAGCGCCGAGTCGGCGGCGTGCCGGAGCGTGTCGAGCCGGGTGCGGTGCAGGCTCTGCAACTCGCGGATCAGGTCGTCGTCGCCGAGCTCCGCCGGGTCCACCCCGAGCAGTTCGCCGTCGGCCTCGGAGATCACGGTGGCGGTGCGGTGGACGTGGTCGCCGTCCCACTCGGGCATGCGCTGTTCCGGGCTGCTGTCGCCGGACCGGTGTGCTGATTCGGTCATGTCGTCCCCCTCGGGTTCGACCGGGCTGGTGTCTAGACGGTTGCCCAGCGGGGGTGTCACCAAACCCACCGGCGCGCTGGCTACGACGCCGCGTCGGAGACACCGTGCCGTCCCGGTACCCTCGACGGCATGAAGCGGCTCTGGACACCGGCGTGGATCCTCCGCCACGTGGCCCTGGTCGTCCTGGTGACGGGCTTCCTGGCGCTGGGCTGGTGGCAGATCAGCCGGGCCGCTTCCGGCAACACCCTGAGCTGGGCGTACGCGGTGGAGTGGCCGATCTTCGCCGGCTTCGTGGTCTTCGTCTGGTGGCGTGAGGTCCGGCACACGCTGCGCGGTCCGCGCGCCGGGTCGCCGCCGGCCGCCGCACCGGCCGGGCCGACCCCGACCGGTGCGACCACCCCCGGACCGACCACCCCGGCGGTACGCCGTCCGGTGCGGGTCGCCCGGGTGCCGGCCGCCCCGGTCGACGGTGCGGACGACGCCGACCTGGCCGCGTACAACCGCTATCTGACCTGGTTGAACGCCAATCCGGGCGCGAGGCCCGGCGACTATCCCGGCTGAGGCCGGTCGGAAGGACGGACGACGGTGGGCGGAGCCCTTACCCGGTACCGCGTGATCGCCTGGATCGTGGGCGTGGCGCTGGCCGTGCTGGTGCTGATCGGCATGCCACTGAAGTACGTGTTCGACGAGCCGATCGTGGTGGCGGTCGTCGGCACCGCGCACGGCTGGCTCTATCTGCTCTATCTGGCCGCCACCTTCGATCTGGGGCGTCGGGTGGACTGGCCGTTGAAGCGGATGCTGCTGGTGATGCTCGCCGGCACGGTGCCGTTCGTGTCGTTCGTGGCGGAGCGGAAGGTGACCCGCGAGTTGACCGCCGCGCGACCCCGCACCCCGGAGCCCGCCGTCCTCTGACCGCGCACCGGCGGGGCGTCCTCCGCGTGGGACGGCGTCAGCGGGTGGGTCGCCAGTAGGTGGCGGTGGGTGCCGGGTCGTCGGCGTCGGGGTAACGGTGCTGTTCCCGGGCCTGGTGCAGGGCCTCGACCACCTGGTCGAACTGTTCCCGGTCGTCGCTGCTGAACAGCAGCAGCTCGGTGCCGAGGCAGTGGCCGTGCAGTTCGTGGGCCGGTGGCCGCCAGCGGTCCCCGAGCAGCACCAGCAGCACGGGCAGCAGGCACACCGCACCCAGCCCCAGGTACGCCCCGGCGGTGAGCCGTTCCAACCCACCGGTGAAACCGAGCAGCACGCCGGCCGTGCCCGCGCCGACGGCGGCGAGCGTGACGACCCGGGCGGCGAGCCGGTCGTGCGGCCCCCGGCCGGTACGCAGGTGGGTGAGGTCGGCCACGGCGTAGCTGCTCCGGCCCGCGGTGAACCGTTCCGTGGTCACCACGATCCCGGGCCGGGCGTACAGCAGGGTGGTCGGTCGGGACCAGCGTGGCGGTCGGGTGCTGGCGCGGTCTGCCTGCACGGCGTCCTCCCAGGGGCCGACGGGGCCGGTGGGTCCCACCGCGACGCCACCTGCGCACGGCGGGATTCCCGGCCGGGGCTCCATTCTGTTGCCGGCACGCCCGACCCGCTCCCCGATTTCCGACAGTTCCGGCGGGTGCCACCTGCACCGTCGCCGGCATCTGACCACCAATTCGGTTTTATCCGGCTTTACCCGCCCGATCCGCACCGGTATCCGCCTGGAACGACGAATAAGACGTTCCTCGCCAACCGCCCAGAACCCGGCTCCGACGGTCCGCCGGGCACCACCGGCGTCACCTGCCACAACGACCCGCCGCACCGCTCCGCCAACATTCGCCGCGGCTTTGTCTGCGCGTCACTCCCGCCACAGGTTAGGTTGATCGGGCCGGCACGGTAAACGGCCGTCCATCCGGACGGGCCCGGCCGGTGTCACCGGGGGCGTCAGCATCCTCCGGTGACCGGTGGGAGAGGAGTCTTCCGCTCTTGTCGTCCTTACGGATGCTGCTGCGAACCCTGGCGGTCGCCGGCCTGTCGGCCGCGTTGATCGCCCCGTCGGCGCCGGTCCGGGCCGAACCATCGGTCGCCGACCTCACCGCCAGGATCGAAAGGTCCTCGGCGGATCTGGAACGGATCGTCGAGTCGTACAACAAGCTCAACGAGGAGATCAAGACGAACCAGGCCACCGCGGCCGGTCTGCACGCGCGGATCGGCCCGCTGGAGGCCCAGGCCGCCCAGAGCCGGGCCGCGGTGGGGCAGATCGCCGCCACCGCCTACAAGACCGGTGGGCTGCGCACGGCCGAGGCGGTCCTCGACCCGGCCGGCGGCTCCCTGGTCGACCGGCTCGGCACCCTCGACCAGCTCACCCGGCACCGCCAGCAGCAGATCGACGGGTACACCGCCGATCAGCGGGCGTTGCTCGACCAGAAGGCCCGGCTCGACAGCACCCTGGCCCGGCAGGCCGCCCAGTCCCGGGCGATCGTCAAGACCAAGAAGCGCATCGAACAGGACCTGGCGAAGCTCTACGAGATGCGCCAGGCCGCGTACGGCCGGGCGACCGAGGCCCCGGCGAAGAAGCCGAAGAGTTCCGCTGCCCCCGACGCACCCGACGCACCGGCCGTCTCCGGCAGCGCCGGCGCGGCGGTGCGGTACGCCTACGGGGCGATCGGCAAGCCGTACGTCTGGGGCGCCGAGGGTCCCCACGGGTACGACTGCTCGGGCCTGACCCTCGCCGCCTGGCGGTCCGCCGGCAAGCGGCTGCCGCACAACGCGGCGATGCAGTGGAACGCCACCTCCCGGGTCAGCCGTGGCGAGCTGCGCCCCGGTGACCTGGTCTTCTACTCGGGGTTGGGGCACGTCGCGCTCTATGTGGGCGGCGGTCAGGTGATCGACGCGCCGAGCGCAGGGCGCAACGTGCTCAAACGGAAGATGAACATGATGAGCATCGCCGGCTACGGCCGGGTCGGCTGATCGGCACGGCAACGGCGAACGGCCGGCGTCCCCCTATCGGACGCCGGCCGTTCGCCGTCATTACTACCAGCTCAGGAAGCTGACGAGCCGCTTCGACGCCACCGGACCGACGGATCGGTGCCGCACCCGACGAGGGCCGGTCAGGCCGCCTGGAGGCCCTCGGCGCGGGCCAGCTCGCGCAGCCGGCCGAGCGCCTGGATCTCCAACTGGCGGATCCGCTCCCGGGAGAGCGAGAAGCGCGACGCGACCTCGGTCAGCGAGTGCTCCCGCCCGTCCTCCAGGCCGTACCGGGCCCGCATGATGCCGGCGGACCGGTCGTCGAGGTGGTTGAGCAGACCCTCGATGCGTTGCCGCTCCAACCCGGTGAGGACGATGTCCTCCGGTGACGGGGCGTCGCTGTCCGCGACCAGGTCACCGAGGTTGGTGTCGCCGTCGTCGCCGACCGGGGTGTCCAGCGAGACGGTGTCCTGCGACCAGCGGCGCAGCTCGTTGACCCGTTCGACGGTGACGCCCAGCGACGCCGCGATCTGCTCCGGCTCCGGGTCGCTGCCCAGCTCACGGGTGAGCTGACGGGCCACGTTACGCATCCGGTTGACGTCCTCGACCAGGTGCACGGGCAGTCGCACCGTCCGCTCCTGCTGGGCGATCGCCCGGCTGATCGCCTGACGGATCCACCAGGTGGCGTAGGTGGAGAACTTGTAGCCGCGCTCGTAGTCGAACTTCTCGACCGCGCGCACCAGACCGGTGTTGCCCTCCTGGATCAGATCCAGCATGGGCATCCCGGACCGCACGTACCGGCGGGCGATCGACACGACCAGCCGCAGGTTGGCCCGGATGAAGAGATCCTTGGCCCGTTCCCCCTCGACGACCAGCCGCTCCAGGTCGTCCCGGTCGATCCCGTCGGGAACCCGGTCCTCGCCGAGCAGGTGCTCGGCGTAGAGCCCGGCCTCGATCGCCTTGGAGAGATCGACCTCCTTGGCGGCGTCCAGCAGTGGCGTCCGGGAGATCTCGTGAAGGTAGACGCCGACCAGGTCACGCTCCTCGGCGACCTCGTCGGTTCGCATGCCGATGTTCTTGTCCACGGTGTCCACGGTCCCCTCGCTCGCGCCGGTTGCCCGGTTCCTTGCCATCCACGTCCATCAGCCATCCCCGCAACGCCCGCGCTGCTCACCGGTGCTGACACCTGCACAACAGTTCAGACGGGTCGGGGATTCCATGTCGTGAGTCGAAAGTGTCACGAATGCCTGAGTCCCAGCTGAAAGCCCGGTCCACGTTTGCTGTCAGCGGCCCCCCGAGGGCAGCTGACGGACCCGGATCACCACTGGCGGGACGCGGTGTCATCGTCCGTCTCCGGAGTGTCGCACCATTGCGACACTCCGCCACGGAGCGACCCTCGTCACCATCCGGCTGCGATCCCGGTCACTGCCAGATACGGGCCGGTGGACCGGTCGGTTCATCCGGCACTCCTGGATTACCCCACGCCCGGAACAACAATCCGCGCTGTGGCGGACGTCCCGGCGGCACGGTGTTCTCCATCACCCCGGTCCGGCGTCCGCGCCGGTGGGACACCACGGAAGGGGTCAGGAGCGGCACCGGGCGGGTCGTCAGGGGCGGGGACGGCACGGGTCAGGAGGCGAGCAGGGCGATCGCGCCGCGGACCTGGTGCGCGGCGCTCGCCAGCGCAGCCCGTGCCACGTCGACCTCGGCGCCGGACAGCAGCGAGACGAGAGCGGTCTTCAGATCACCGTCGGCCTCGTGCAGGGCACGCCGGGAGACCTCCTCGGTGCACCCGGTCGCCTCGACCAGGATGGAGATCATGCGACCCCGCAGCTTGGCGTTGCTGGCCACCATGTCGATCATCAGATTGGAGTAGACCCGACCCAGGCGCACCATCACCGCCGTGGAGAAGGTGTTCAGCACCAACTTCTGCGCGGTGCCCGCCTTCATCCGGGTCGACCCGGTCACCACCTCCGGACCGGTGTCGACCCCGATGACCACGTCGACCTCGGCTGCCGCCCGGATCTCCGGATTGGCGCAGAGCAGCACGGTCGAGGCACTCCGCTCCCGGGCCGCACCGAGCGCACCGAGGACGTACGGTGTGCGTCCACTGGCCGCCAGCCCGACCACCAGGTCCCCGGCGGCCACGCAGTTGGCGGCCTCCGCGGCGCCACCACGCAGGTCGTCCTCGGCGTCCTCCACGGCCTGCCACATCGCGTCCGGACCGCCGGCCAGGTGCGCGCAGAACCAACTGCGCGGCGAGTTGAAGGTGGGGGCCAGCTCGGCGGCGTCGATCACCCCAAGCCGGCCGGAGGTGCCGGCGCCGAAGTAGTGCACCCGGTGCCCGCCGCGCAGCGCGGTCACCGCGAGATCGACGGTCATCGCGATCTCGTCCAGCACGGCGGCCACCGCGGCCGGCACCCGCCGGTCGGCGTCGTTGATGACGGTGAGCACGTCCCGCGTCGACATCAGGTCGAGGTCGGTGCTGTACGGGTTGCGCCGTTCGGTAGGTGCACCGACCCGGACCACCGGCCGCAGGTCGACCACGCCCTCGTTGCCCTGCTGCGCCACCCTGTCGTCCGGCCCGGTCCGGCCGGTGGTCACGAGCGCCTCCGACTGCCGCCCACCCGGCGTGTTCGCACCGCCTCGGCGGTGACCTCCAGCGCCCGGCGGGCCCGCGCCCGGTTCCGGGCGGCCACCCCGACGAAGAGGCAGTCCACCACGGTGAGCTGGGCCAGCCGGCTCGCCATCGCGCCCGAGCGGTACGTCGTCTCGCGGGCGGCGGTGGTGAGGACGTAGTCGGCGATCTCGGTGATCGGCGAGCGGGGGAAGTTGGTCAGCGCGACGGTGACCGCGCCCCGGGCGCGGGCCTGTTCGAGCACCTCGATCACGTCCGAGGTGGTGCCGGTGTGCGAGATGCCGACCGCCACGTCGCCCTTGCCGAGCAGCGCGGCGGAGGTCAGCGCGGTGTGCACGTCCGGGAAGTAGAACGCGATCCGGCCGATCCGGTGCAGCTTCTGCTGGAAGTCGGAGGCGACGAATCCGCTCGCGCCGGCACCGTAGACCTCGATCCGGCCCGCGCCGACGATCGCCTCCACGACCTGCTCGCAGACGGCCGGGTCGAGCTGCTCGGCGGTCTCCTCGACGGCCCGTGCGTCGTTGAAGGCGATGGTGGCGATGATCTGGGCCAGGTCGGCGCCGGGCGGGATGTCCCCGCCGACCACCCGGGCGTCCGGCGGCTCGATCCGGCGGGCGGCCTCGGCGGCCAGCCGGATCCGCAGCTGCGGGTAGCCGTCCATGCCGACCGACCGACAGAACCGGATGACGGTGGCCTCGGAGGTCTCGGCGGCGGTGGCGAGGTCGGTGATGGTCCGTCGGGCGGCATCGGCCGGGTTGGCGACGACCAGTCGGGCGACCCGCTGCTCGGCGGGGGACAGCGACGGGAGCAGGCCACTGATGTGGACGATCAGCCCACCCGGCTCGTGACTCGCAGAAATCTTCGGACTCTTCGCCACGGATGAAACTTACTTTCATGAGCCGCGAGCGTCAACCACGACCGCGCGTATTCGACAGGAAGTATCCCCCCGACCGGGGAGGCGTTCCGGCACAGACTCCCATTTGCGCAGCCTGACGCGCCTCCGCCGGTCCGGTGGAATCGCCTCGGTCTACGGTCGGGCCTGCGCGGCGACCGGCTCCCGGGCGACGCCGTCGGTCGCCGGGGCGGACGGCCCGGTGTCGTCCGGCGGATCGTCGACCACCGGCCCGACCCCCTCCTCCGGCGGCAGCCAACGCGCCAGGTGCGCCCGGATCCGCCGGGACACCTCGTCCGGCCCGCCACCCGCGTCGACCACCACGAAGCCCGGGTACTCGGGCAACGACCGGTAGGCCGCGTCGGCGGCGGTCAACCAGCCCATCGTCTCGTGGTCCTCGCCCCGCAGCTCGATCCGCCGGTACGCCTCGGCCGGGTCGACGGCCAACAGGAAGGTGACCTGTGGGGCGGGGAAGACCCGGTAGCCGGCCCGGGTCAGCCGCTCCCACCGCTGCCCACCGTGCGCCCGGATGCTGGCGTACTGGCAGGCGGAGTAGCGGTCCATCACCGCGGTGCGACCGGTCACCAGGCAGCTGAGCAGCGCGGCGGCGATGGCCAGCCAGCGCAGCACGGACTCCACGGCGAGCATCCCGGTGCGGCCCACCAGCAACTGCGGGTCGGTGCGGCCGAACCGGTGGGCGACCCGGCCGAGCCAGCGCCGACCGCTCGCGTTGCGGTGGTAGGTCGCCGGCCGGCCGGCCGAGGTGAGCGCGGCGGCGAGCCGGTAGGCCTGGGTGGTCTTGCCCGAACCGTCGATGCCGATCAACGCGACGCGACGCAGTCGGGCCCCGCCGTCGGTCCCGCGCCGTGATCTGACCACCTTCCACAGACTATCCGACCCACGCTTGCCCCCTGCCCGATTGATCCCCTGGCGAGGGTGATGACCGGATCGGTGCGCCGACCCAGGTGTGGGCGGGCCGACAGCCGGGTACGCAACGTCATTTCCCACCGACCATCCACCGATCGGAGAGACCAGATGGCCGAGCGCGGGGACGTCAGCCTCCTGCACACCCTCAAGCGGGTCGCCGCCGTGCTCAAGCAGAACGAGATCCCCTTCGCGCTCGGCGGCAGCTTCGCCGTCTATGCGCACGGCGGTCACTCCAGCGAGCACGACGTGGACTTCCTGCTCCCCGAGGAGCATGTCGAGCGGGCGCTTGAGGCGCTGACCGACGAGGGCTTCACCGCCGAGCGCCCGCCGGAGGACTGGCTGGTGAAGGTCTACGACGACGGGCGGATGGTGGACCTGATCCACCGGCCGGTGGAGACCCCGGTGACCCACGAGACCCTCGCCGACACCGTGGTCCGCCCGGTGGACGCCATCCGCATGCCGGTGCTGTCGGCGACCCGGCTGATGGTGCACAAGCTGCTCAGCTTCTCCCAGCACTACTGCGACTTCGCCCGGGGCCTGCCGCTGGCCCGGTCCCTGCGCGAACAGATCGACTGGGAGCGGGTCCGCAAGGAGACCCGGCACTCGCCGTACGCCGAAGCGTTCCTGATGTTGCTGGACCGGCTCGACGTCGTCCCGTACGGGGGCACGCCGGTGCCGTACGCCCGTATCCCCGAGGAGAGGGAGACCCCGTGACCGAGCACAGCGCCGGCCCGCCGGACGAGTACGTCGAGGCGGAGATCCAACGGCTGCTGACCGAGGACCCCGACGTCGCCGAGCAGGGCATCACCGTGGTCCGCCGGGAGCGCGGCCTGGTCCTCACCGGCGAGGTCGAGAGCCCGCACCGACGGGCGGAGATCCTGCGTCGGGTGGCCGAGCGGTTCCCGGACGAGGCGATCACCAGCGACATCGGGGTGATCCGCGCCCAGGCGCCGGTCCAGGTCGAGGAGCTGCCGTGAGGAGGACCCGATGATCCGGATCGCCGCCGTCGGCGACGTCCACCTGGACGCCGATGTGCTGGGCCGGTTCCGCCCGGCCCTGGAGGAGCTGCCCGACTGCGCCGACGTGCTGCTGCTCGCCGGCGACCTGACCCGGCACGGGACCGAGGCCGAGGCCCGCTGCGTCGCCCAGGAGTTCGGCGGGCTCGGGGTGCCGGTGATCACCGTGCTGGGCAACCACGACCACCAGTGCGACCAGGTGCCGCAGGTGGTCAAGGTGCTGGAGGATGTCGGGATCACCGTGCTGGAGGGGACCGGCACGGTGCTGGAGTGCCCCGGTGGCCGGCTCGGGGTGGCCGGGGTCAAGGGCTTCGGCGGCGGGTTCGCCGGCCGGTGCGCCAGCGACTTCGGCGAGCCGGAGATGAAGTCCTTCGTCCGCACCGGCAACGAGAGCGCGGCGGCGTTGGGCGAGGCGCTGCGCGGGCTGGACTGCGACCTGCTCGTCGCGCTGACCCACTACGCCCCGGTGCCGGACACCCTGGCCGGTGAGCCGCTGGAGATCTACCCGTTCCTCGGGTCGTACCAGCTCGGTCAGGCGATCGACTCGGCGCCGACGGCGCTCGCCCTGCACGGGCACGCGCACGCCGGCACCGAACGCGGTGTCACCCCCGGCGGGGTCCGGGTACGCAACGTCGCCCACCCGGTGATCAAGCAGGCGTACAGCGTCTTCCACCTGGGAGATCAAATCGACTGAGAAGCAGGTTTTCGGAATCGGGCCGCCGGGTATTCAGCAGCCATGGAGCTGATTCTCTGGATTCTCGCAGTCGTACTCGTGGTCGCCGGCATCCTCGCGCTGTTCCGCCGGCAGATCCTGTGGGGCATCGTCCTCATCGTGGTCGGCCTCCTGGTCGGCCCGGGTGGTGTCAGCATCTTCAATTGACGCCGGAACCCGCACCTGACCCGCCGGGGTCGTCGCCCCCGGAAGCCCCGTCCTCCCAGACAGGGGCCTCCGGCACCGACGACCCCGGCGTCCTGCTGTCCGGGAACGGCCCGGGGAGGGGGACGCGGTCGGGCCCGGTGCGGAGGGCGGGTTTGCCGGGACGTACCGGGGAAATATCTTGATTATGGAGACAACCCGGAGCGGTCGACGGACCGGCACCGCGCGGACCTGGTGGATGTTGCTCGGCTTCGGCGCGGCCGTCACGGTCGCCGCCGCGATCGGCGGGCTGGGGGTGTCCGGCACCAGCGACGAGTACGCCGCCCTGCGGCAGCCGGCCTGGGCCCCGCCCTCGTGGCTGTTCGGCCCGGTCTGGACCCTGCTCTACGCGATGATCGCGGTCGCCGGTTGGCTGGTGTGGCGGCGGGTCGGCTTCGGCCCCGCGCTCTGGGCCTGGTCGGTGCAGCTGGTGCTGAACGCGATCTGGACCCCGCTCTTCTTCGGCGCCGGCCGGTACGGGCTGGCCTTCGCCGAGATCGTGCTGATGTGGCTGGCGATCGCCATGACGGTGGTCGCCTTCCGGCGGATCTCCCGCCCGGCGGCGGCCCTGCTGCTGCCCTACTGGGCCTGGGTCACCTTCGCCGCCGCGCTGAACTTCTCGATCTGGCAGCTCAACAGCTGACGGTCGCCGCCCCGGGTCGACCCGGGGTCGTCGTCGGGCCGGGGGCGGGTCCGCCCCCGGCCCGACGAATCCGGTCTCAGCAGCGGGGCACGTTCGGGATGTAGCCGTCGTGGCCGGTGTAGACGTAGGCGTCGGCGATGAACCGGCCGGAGCCGATCCGGTCCCAGATCGCGCTGGTGCCGTAGGTGCCGGTGACCGTGGTGCCGCTGGTCTGGCAACCGATGGTGACCTTGGCCCCGTCGGCGACCGTGCCGACCGACGAGTAGCCGGTGCCCGGCCCGGACCGGACGGTCAGCGGGGTGCCGGCGGTGTCGACCGTGCCCGACCCGGTGCCGCTGGTGCAGTTGTTGCCGCTGGTGTACGTCTTGGTGCCCCAGTACAGCGCGAGCGTGCCGTTGAACCGGACCTTGATGTCGTCGCCGTTGAGGCGCTGCTCGTAGTGCAGGTGCGGGCCGGTGGAGCCACCGGTGCTACCGACCCAGCCGATCACCTTGCCGTAGCCGACGCTCTGCCCGACCGAGACGTTGAAGCCGTTGAGGTGGGCGTAGTAGGTCGTGTAACCGCCGCCGTGGTCGATGCGGACGTACTTGCCGTAGCTGGTGCCGCCGAGGTCGGTGACCCGGTCGACGGTGCCGGGGGCGCTGGCGACCACCGGGTCGCCGAGGTCGTCGGTGCGGTTGAAGTCGACCGCGTAGGCCGGGCTGTGGTCCGAGCGGGTCTGGCCGGACCAGGACTGGTTGCACGGGAACGGCACCTTGAAGGTGGGCGCGGCCCATGCCGGGGCCGCCGGGACCAGGACCCCGGTGACCAGCAGGGAGGCCGCCACCAGGCTCCACCACCGTCTACGCATCCAGCACCTCCGATGTCGAGAATCTTCAATACCTTGCCTCGATCGTGGCAGATATCGACATCAATGGGAAGCCACCGCACCCCCTGTCCACCCCTAGCCCGGTGAGCACGGGTGGGAGCGCGCCCACCTGCGGTGGGAGGGTTTCGTGATTGTTACCGGGCCGTGTCCACCAGGGGGGTGGACCGATCGGGATGCAAGCGCTTACATGTGGGGACGACTCATCGGACCGGCGTCGGGTTCCCCCACCTGTGGGCGCGCCGGCAAGGAAGGAGAACGGCATGGCGTTTGCCAGATCACGCCAGGCTCTCGCGATCGCCGGCGTGCTGGGGCTGGCCCTCGGCGCCGCCGCCTGCGGCACCGGCAACGACAAGAAGAGCAGCAACGCGGGCTCGGCCGAGTGCGCCGCATATGAGAAGTACGGCGACCACGACGGCAAGAAGGTCACCGCCTACTCGTCGATCCGGGACATCGAGGCCGACCGGCTGGCCCAGTCCTGGAAGCAGTTCGAGGACTGCACCGGCATCGAGATCGACCACGAGGGCTCCGGCGAGTTCGAGGCCCAGCTCCCGGTCCGGGTGCAGGGTGGCAACGCGCCCGACCTCGCCTTCATCCCGCAGCCGGGCCTGATCAAGCGGTTCGTCGACGGCAACAACCTCAAGCCGGTCGCCGCCGCCACCAAGACCGAGGCCGAGGCGAACTACTCCCCCGACTGGCTGAAGTACACCACCATCAACGGCCAGTTCTACGGCGCCCCGCTGGGCTCGAACGTCAAGTCCTTCGTCTGGTACTCGCCGAAGACCTTCAAGGAGAAGGGCTGGGCGCCCCCGACCACCTGGGACGAGCTGATCAAGCTCTCCGACACCATCGCGGCCAGCGGCACCAAGCCGTGGTGCGCCGGCATCGAGTCCGGTGACGCCACCGGCTGGCCGGCCACCGACTGGATCGAGGACGTGCTGCTGCGTACGGCCGGACCCGAGGCCTACGACAAGTGGACCACCCACGGCATCCCGTTCAACGACCCGCAGGTCGTCGACGCGCTCAACCGGGCCGGCACGATCCTCAAGAACGAGAAGTACGTCAACGGCGGCTTCGGCGGCGTGAAGAGCATCGCCACCACCTCCTTCCAGGAGGCCGGCGTCCCGATCACCACCGGTAAGTGCGCCCTGCACCGGCAGGCGTCCTTCTATGCCAACCAGTGGCCCGAGGGCACCAAGGTGGCCGAGGACGGCGACGTCTTCGCGTTCTACTTCCCGTCCATCGACCCGGCCAAGGGCAAGCCGGTGCTGGGTGGCGGCGAGTTCGTCGCGGCCTTCACCGACCGCCCCGAGGTCCAGGCGGTGCAGACCTACCTCGCCTCCGGCGAGTACGCCAACAGCCGCGCCAAGATCGGCGACTGGGTGTCGGCGAACAAGAAGCTCGACCTGGCCAACGTCCCGAACCCGGTGGACAAGCTCTCCGTGGGCATCCTCCAGGACCCGAAGACCGTGTTCCGCTTCGACGGTTCCGACCTGATGCCGGCCGCCGTCGGCAACGGCACCTTCTGGAAGGGCATGGTCCAGTGGATCAACGGCAAGGACACCGCCTCGGTGCTGAACGGCATCGAGAGCACCTGGAAGTGAGCTGAGACGGTGGCCCGGTCCGTACCCACGGGCCGGGCCACCGTCTGATACCGAGCCCTTGAGAGGGAGGGTCGATGGAGTTCGACTTCGCTGAGGAACAGCCGAAGTTCCTCATGCTGATGTACGGGCTGATCGCTTTCGTCGCGGTGGTGGGCGGTCTGCTCCTGCTCCTCGACGTGGTGCCGGCCTGGTTCGCCCGCCGTCGGGAGGCGCAGTTGATCGCCGCCTCGACCGGCGGTGCCCCGCTGCCCCGCCGACGCAAGCCGCGGGAAGGGCTGTTCGCGCTCTTCTTCCTGCTGCCGACGCTGCTGCTGCTCACCATCGGGCTGGTGGTGCCGGCGCTGCGGACCGTGCTGCTCTCCTTCATGGACGCCGGCAGCGACGAGTGGGTGGGGCTGCGCAACTACAGCTGGATGTTCTCCGAGGACTCGATCGTCCGGGTCCTGCTCAACACCCTGATCTGGGTGCTGCTGGTGCCGCTGGTGGCCACCACCTTCGGCCTGCTCTACGCCGTCATGGTGGACAAGGCCCGGTTCGAGTCCATCGCCAAGTCACTGATCTTCCTGCCGATGGCCATCTCGTTCGTCGGGGCCAGCATCATCTGGAAGTTCGTCTACGCCTACCGCAGCGAGGACCAGGACCAGATCGGCCTGCTCAACCAGATCGTGGTCACCCTCGGCGGCGAACCCCGGCAGTGGCTGCTCGACTCACCGCTGAACACCTTCCTGCTCATCGTCATCATGGTCTGGATCCAAGCCGGTTTCGCCATGGTGGTGCTGGCCGCCGCGATCAAGGCGATCCCCGGCGACATCGTGGAGGCGGCCCGCCTCGACGGGGTCACGCCGTGGCAGATGTTCTGGCAGATCACCATGCCGAGCATCCGACCGGCGCTGATCGTGGTGGTGGTGACCCTGTCGATCGCCACGCTCAAGGTCTTCGACATCGTCCGGACGGCCACCAACGGCAACTACGACACCAGCGTGATCGCCAACGAGATGTACAACCAGGCGTTCCGGTACGGCGAGGCCGGGCAGGGCTCCGCCCTGGCGGTCTTCCTCTTCATCCTGGTCATCCCGATCGTGATCTACCAGATCCGCAACCTGCGTCAACAGCGGGAGGGCTGAGATGACCACCGCCACGCCCACCGTCGGAGCCGGCGCCCAGGCCGCCGGGAAGCCGACCACCACGGCCGGCCGGGTCCGTAACCGGCTCAACAGCCGGACCGCCACCCTGGTCTCGCTCGTCATCGCGCTGCTCTGGACGATCCCGACGTTCGGCCTGTTCGTCTCCTCGTTCCGCCCCGAGGCCGACATCAAGTCCACCGGTTGGTGGACCTTCTTCACCGACCCGCAGTTCACCCTGGAGAACTACCAGGACGTGCTCTTCGGGTCCTCCTCGTCGTCGGGGCAGCTGGCCAGCTACTTCATCAACTCGCTGGCCATCACCATCCCGTCGGTGCTCTTCCCGCTGGCCTTCGCCTCGCTGGCCGCGTACGCGCTGGCCTGGATCAACTTCCGGGGGCGCGACTGGCTCTACATCGCGATCTTCGCGATGCAGATCGTGCCGTTGCAGATGGCCCTGGTGCCGCTGCTGAAGTTCTTCTCCACCGGGGTCACCGTGGCCGGCGTGCAGGTGATGCCCGCCTGGGACCTGGTGGACGAACAGAAGTTCGCCCAGGTGTGGTTCGCGCACACCTGCTTCGCCCTGCCGTTCGCGGTGTTCCTGCTGCACAACTTCGTCTCGCAGCTCCCCCGGGACCTGATGGAGGCGGCCCGGGTCGACGGGGCCACCCACCCCAAGATCTTCCGCACCATCGTGCTGCCGCTGATCACCCCGGCGCTGGCGGCCTTCGCGATCTTCCAGTTCCTCTGGGTCTGGAACGACCTGCTGGTCGCGCTGATCTTCGCCGGGGGCGGCAACGAGACCGCCCCGCTCACCGTCCGGCTGGCCGAGATGGCCGGCACCCGGGGCAACGAGTGGCAGCGGCTCACGGCCGGCGCGTTCGTCTCGATCGTCGTACCGCTGGTCGTGTTCCTGTCGTTGCAGCGGTTCTTCGTGCGCGGTCTGCTCGCCGGCAGCGTCAAGGGTTGAGGTCCGCCCGCCGCCGCCCGGCAGCACCGGGCGGCGGCGGGCGGCGGCGCGGAGCGGGGGAACCACAGCGTGACCAGGATCGACGACGTGGCCCGGCTCGCCGGGGTCTCCACCGCCACCGTCTCCCGGGCGTTGCGCGGCCTGCCGACGGTGTCGGCCGCGACGCGCCGCCGGGTGCTCGCCGCCGCCGAACAGCTCCAGTACGCGGTCTCGCCGAGCGCCTCCCGGCTCGCCGGCGGCCGGACCGGCACGGTCGCCGTGGTGGTCCCCCGGATCACCCGCTGGTTCTTCGGCACCGTCGTGGAGGCCGTCGAGGAGTTCCTCCACCAGTCCGGCTACGACCTGCTGCTCTATAACCTCGGCGGGCGCGAGCAGGTCCGGCAACGGGTGCTGCGCAACGCCAACCTGCACAAGCGGGTCGACGCGATCATGCTGGTCGCCACCCCGCTGCGGCCGGCCGACCTGACCGCCCTGGCCGAGCTGGACCTGCCCGGCATCACGATCAGCTCCGGCAGCACGGTGCCGGGTTGGCCCTGCGTCCGGATCGACGACGTCGCGGCGGCCCGGACCGCCACCCGACACCTGCTCGACCTGGGCCACCGGCGGATCGCTCACATCTCCGGCGACCCGAACGACGAGTTGGCCTTCACCACCCACACCGACCGTCGCCGGGGCTACCGGGAGGCGCTGCGCCACGCGGGCCTGCGCCCCGACCCCGGTCTGGACATGGAGTCGCAGTTCACCATCGACGGCGGCAACCAGGCCACCGTCGAGCTGCTGGCCCGGGGCGAACCACCGACGGCGATCTTCGCCGCCTGCGACGAGATCGCGATGGGCGCGATGACCGCGCTGCGCGACGCCGGGTTGCGGGTCCCGCAGGACGTCAGCGTGATCGGCGTGGACGACCACGATCTGTCCGGCGTGCTGGGGCTGAGCACCATCGCCCAGCCCGCCGCCGAGCAGGGCCGGCTCGCCGCCCGGCTGCTGCTCGATCCGCTGGGCACCGGCACCGTCGAGCCGTACGCCGGCCGGGTGCCGGCCCCGCGCGGGGTCGGCGTCGACGGCACCGCGCCCAGCCCACCGGTGATCCTGCCCACTCGCCTGGTGGTACGGGAGTCGACCGCGCCTCCCCGGGCACACTGAACGGATTCGACCGCACGGCACGGCAGGCTCGACACAGGGAGAAGGCTCTGAACACCGACGCGAGGCAGCAGGAACAGTCCCTGGGCGTGGCCCACGGATGGTGGACCGAAGCCGTCATCTACCAGATCTACCCGCGCTCCTTCGCCGACTCCGACGGCGACGGCATCGGTGACCTGCCCGGCATCACCGCCCGGCTGGGGCACCTGGCCGAGCTGGGTGTCGACGCCGTCTGGTTGTCGCCGTTCTACCCGTCGCCGCAGGCCGACGCCGGGTACGACGTCGCCGACTACCGGGACGTCGACCCGCTCTTCGGCAGCCTCGCGGACGCCGACGCGCTGATCGCCGAGGCCCGCGCGAAGGGCCTGAAGGTCATCGTCGACCTGGTGCCCAACCACACCTCGTCGGCGCACCGGTGGTTCCGGGCCGCCGTCACCGCCGCACCCGGCAGCCCCGAGCGGGCCCGGTACGTCTTCCGCGACGGCCTCGGCCCCGACGGCGCGGAGCCGCCGAACGACTGGCAGAGCGTCTTCGGCGGCCCCGCCTGGACCCGGCTGGTCGAGCCCGACGGCCGGCCCGGCCAGTGGTACCTGCACCTGTTCGACCCCGCCCAGCCGGATCTCAACTGGGACAACCCGGAGATCCGCGCCGAGTTCCTGGACGTGCTCCGGTTCTGGCTGGACCGGGGCGTCGACGGCTTCCGGGTGGACGTGGCGCACGGCCTGATCAAGCAGGCCGACCTGGCCAACTGGGAGGAGCCGCAGGAGATCCTCTCCGGCAACGAGGTGGACAAGCCGCGCCCGCCGATGTGGGACCAGGACGGCGTACACGAGATCTACCGGGACTGGCGACGGGTGCTGGACTCCTACGACGGCGCACGGATCCTGGTCGCCGAGGCGTGGGTGGAGCCGGCCGAACGGATCGCCCGCTACGTCCGCCCCGACGAGATGCACCAGGCGTTCAACTTCGAGTACCTGCTCGCCGCCTGGACGGCCCCCGCCCAGTACGCGGTGATCACCCGCTCCCTGGAGGCCACCGACGCCGTCGGCGCCCCCACCACCTGGGTGCTCTCCAACCACGACGTCATCCGGCACGCCTCCCGGATGGGCCTGTCGGCCAAGGGCGGCCGGCCCAACGGCATCGGCATCGGCGACCCCCAGCCGGACGCCGCGCTGGGCCTGCGCCGGGCCCGGGCGGCCACCCTGCTGATGCTGGCCCTGCCCGGCTCGGCCTACCTCTACCAGGGCGAGGAGTTGGGGCTGCCGGAGCACACCACGCTGCCCGACGAGTCCCGGCAGGACCCGACCTGGGAGCGCAGCGGCCACACCCAACGCGGCCGGGACGGCTGCCGGGTGCCGATCCCGTGGGAGGCCGACGCCCCGTCGTACGGCTTCGGCCCGACCGACGCCAGCTGGCTGCCGCAGCCGCCGCTCTGGGCCGAGTACGCCCTGGACCGCCAGCAGGGGGTGGCCGGCTCGACGTACGAGACGTACCGGACCGCGTTGCGGCTGCGCCGCGAGCACGGCCTGGGCCGGGGCACCCTGGGGTGGCTCTCCTCCGGCGACGAGGTGCTGAGCTTCCGCAACGCCGGGCTGACCGTGCTGACCAACTTCGGGGCCGCCGCCGTGCCGCCGCCGGCCGGGGAACTGCTGCACAGCAGCGCGCCCCTGGACGCCGACGGCCGGGTCCCCACCGACGTGACGGTCTGGGTCCGCCACTGACCCACCGGCCCGGCCCGGCACCGGCTTCGGTGCCGGTGCCGGGCCGCGGTGCCCGCGGCGGACGGCCGGTCAGCGGCGGTCGGCGCGCTGGTGCAGCAGTTCGCGTACCGCCTCGATGTCACGGGGCGAGGTGCGCGAGGCCAGCCAGTACATCAGCCCGGTGGGGATGAAGAAGAGCTGGAAGGCGGCGAGCCCGACGGCGTAGTTCAACGGCGGCGGGAAGGCCGCCCGCAGGGCGTGGAAGACCGCTCCGACCAGCCCGTTGCCGGCCGCCCGCCCGACCCCGTTGACCAGGTTGCCCAGGCTGTAGACGGTGCCCCGGTGTTCCGGCGGGTTGACGTCGGCGATCAGGGCGAACCAGTTCGGCGAGTTCGCCGAGGTCAGCGCCAACGCCACCAGGGCGGTGAGCAGGCTCAGCCCGACCGTCGGTTCGGTCACCACGCTGGCCAGCACGGCACCCACCACCGCGCCGGTGCCGCCCCCGTCGGGCACGTCGATCCGGATCGGCACGAAGAACAACACCAGGTAGAACGGCAGTGCCGCGAGGATGCCGACCGCCGCGACCTGGGCCCGCCCCCGGGGGTTACGCCGTTGCCGCGCGTCCCCGACCAGCCCACCCACGATGGAGAACACCCCACCGAGCTGGAACAGGGTGGCGAAGACGCTGCCCACCACGACCGCCGTGGCCGCCGAGTAGCCCTGGGCCTGGGCCCGCTCGGCGAACAGCACCGGCAGCCACACCAGCGAGCCGAACGCCGCCTGCGCGGTGAGGCCCTGGAGGATCAACCACCGGTTGGTCCGTCGGTCCAGGATGCGCGGCAGGTCGGCCCGGGTGATCCGGTAGTCGTACTCGACGCCGGCGTCGATCGCCTCGGCCAGCTCCGGCTCGCTCTGCCCGCGCCGGATGTCGTACGTCAGCAGGTAGGCCACCGTGGCGGCCAGGCCGACCACGGTGAGCAGCAGGAACGGGCGTCGCCAGTCGGTGGCCCCGAGCAGCCCGCCGGTGAGCGTGCCGGCCAGGGTGCCGACCCCCTGGGACAACCCCCAGAAGCTCATCACCAGGCCCCGGCGGCGCGGCGAGATCAGGTCGGTGACCACGGAGAACCCGACCGAGCCGACCGCGCCCAACCCGACCGCGGCGACCAGCTGCGCGGCGAGGAACGTCGGGAAGCCGGTGGCGAGCGCGCTGCCGCCGGTGCCGGCCGCCCAGACCAGCGTGCCCACCATCAGCAGCGGCTTGCGGTTGGTCCGGTCACCGACGTACGCCCAGGCCACCGCCGCGACCGCGCTGACCAGGAAGCTCACGGCCGTGACCAGGCCGAGCATCCGCTGCGGCACCCCCAGCGACCCGGAGATCGGCCCGTACAACGGGGGCACCAGGCCGATCGCCACGTTGTCCAGCGAGGCGAGCACCACGAACACCACGACGCTGTAGAGGCGGTGCGCCGCGTTTCCGCGCCGGGAGATTCTGCTGCCGGTCATGTCCGGCAGCCAACCAGGTGCGGCTCCCGGCCCGACGGGCACCCCCGCCGGCCCGGCACCACCGGCGGCCCGGCCCACCGGGGCGGAACCGGTCGTCGGCCGGTGACCGACCCCCGTGCGTCGGTCACCGGCCGACGATGTCGGTCGGGTGTGTCACTCCCCGGTCGCGGCCACCCGGTCGAGCGTGTGGTCGCGGGCCTCGGCGTACCGCTGCCGGATGGCGGGGACGGGCTCCGCCGCGTACTCCTCGGTGTCCTTCAGCGCCCAGGTGGGCGGTGCCGCCCCACCCAGGGCGACCCAGGCGGCCTGGCGGGCCGCGCCGTCGGCGACGTACTCCCCGGGTGGGGGCACCACCACCGGACGACCGAAGACCTGCGGCGCGATCCGGCGCACCGCCGCCGAGCGGGCCCCGCCGCCGACCAGGATCACCCGCCCGACCGTCGCGCCCTGGGCCACCAGCGCGTCGAGGCCGTCGGCCAGCGCGCAGAGCATCCCCTCCACCGCCGCCCGGGCCAGGTGGGCCGGGGTGGCGGTGCGCAGGGTGAGACCGTGCACCGAGCCGGTGGCGGTGGGGCGGTCCGGAGTCCGCTCCCCCTCCAGGTACGGCACCATGACCAGGCCGTCCGCCCCGGGCGGGGCGCTCAACGCCAACTCGGACAGCTCGTCGAGGTCGACGCCGAGCAGCGCCGCCGCCGAGTCGAGCACCCGGGCCGCGTTGAGCGTGCAGACCAGCGGCAGGAACCGGCCGGTGGCGTCGGCGAAGCCGGCCACCGCGCCACCGGCGTCGGCGGCCGGGCTGTCCGCCACCGCGAAGACCGTGCCGGAGGTGCCGATCGAGACGACCACGTCGCCCGGGCCGGCCCCGACCCCCAGCGCGGCGGCGGCGTTGTCCCCGGTGCCGGGGCCGAGCAGGATGTCCCCGCCCGGCACCGGCGGGCCCGCAGCGCCGTCGGGTCGGCCGGCACCGACCGACCGTCGCCCAGCACCGTCGGGTCCAGCACCCCCGCCTGCGCGGCCGGGCCGAGTACCGTGGGCACCTCGACGACCCGGCCGAACGCCCGTTCCAGCAGGTCAGGGCGGTACTGCCCGGTCGACGGCGACCAGTAGCCGGTGCCACTGGCGTCGCCCCGGTCGGTGCGTAGCGCCGCCAGGCCGGGGGCACCCGCCAACCGCCAGGTCAGCCAGTCGTGCGGCAGGCAGACGGCGGCGACCCTGGCGGCCTGCGCCGGCTCGTGCCGGGCCAGCCAGCGCAGCTTGGTGGCGGTGAAGCTGGCCACCGGGACCAGACCGACCGCGTCGGCCCAGAACCGGCGGCCGGTCTCCCCGCCGCCGGCCTCGGTGATCAGGTCCCGGGCGGCGTCGGCCGACCGGGTGTCGTTCCACAGCAGCGCCGGCCGGACCACCTCACCCGACCCGTCCAGGCAGACCATCCCGTGCTGCTGGCCGGCGACCGACACGGCCGCCACGTCGGCCAGCCCGCCGGCCGCCTCGACGGCGGCCAGCAGGGCATCCCACCAGGCCCGTGGGTCGACCTCGGTGCCGTCCGGGTGCGGCGCGCGGCCCTGACGGACCAGCGCGCCGGTCTCCGCGTCCCGGATCACCACCTTGCAGGACTGGGTGGACGAGTCCACCCCGGCGACGAGCGGCATGTCGGGCCGCCTCAGCGCGCGCCGAGCAGGTGCTCGACGGCGAGCTGGTTGAGCCGTACGAAGCCGAAGCCCTTCGCGGCCGTCGCGTCCACGTCGAACTCCTCGAACGCGGACCGGTCGGCGAGCAGGTCGGCGTAGCCCTCGCCCGCGCTCAGCGTCGGGCTGGCCAGCTCGTCGACCTTGCTGGCGGCGAGCGCCTCCACCACCTCCGGGTCGGCCCGGAACGCCGCCGCCCGCTCCTTGAGCAGCAGGTAGGTCGCCATGTTGGCCTCGGCCGACGCCCACACCCCGGCGATGTCCTCGGTGCGGGAGGGCTTGTAGTCGAAGTGGCGCGGGCCGTCGTACGCCGGGCCACCGTTGGGGCCGCCGTTCTCCAGCAGGTCGACCAGGGCGAACGCGTTCATCAGGTCGCCGTGGCCGAAGACCAGGTCCTGGTCGTACTTGATGCCCCGCTGACCGTTGAGGTCGAGGTGGAACAGCTTGCCCTGCCAGAGCGCCTGGGCGATGCCGTGGGCGTAGTTGAGGCCGGCCATCTGCTCGTGCCCGACCTCCGGGTTGAGGCCGACCATCTCGGGCCGGGCCAGCTCGGAGATGAACGCCAGCGCGTGCCCGACGGTGGGGAGCAGGATGTCGCCGCGCGGCTCGTTCGGCTTGGGCTCGATGGCGAACCGCAGGTCGTAGCCCTGGTCGACGACGTACTGGCAGAGCACGTCGACGGCCTCGCGGTAGCGGTCCAGCGCGGCCCGGATGTCCTTGGCCACGTCGTACTCGGAGCCCTCCCGGCCGCCCCACATCACGAAGGTCTTGGCACCCAGGTCGGCGGCGAGGTCGACGTTGCGCAGCACCTTGCGCAGCGCGTAGCGCCGGACGTCGCGGTCGTTGCTGGTGAAACCGCCGTCCTTGAACACCGGGTGGGTGAAGAGGTTGGTGGTGACCATCGGCACGACCAGCCCGGTCTCGTCCAGCGCCTTGCGGAACCGGGCGAGCTGGGCCTCCCGGGCGGCGTTGTCCGCGCCGAACGGGATCAGGTCGTCGTCGTGGAAGGTGATGCCGTACGCGCCCAACTCGGCGAGCCGGTGTACGGCCTCGACGGCGTCCAGCTCAGGGCGGGTGGCGTCGCCGAACGGGTCACGGGCCTGCCAGCCCACCGTCCAGAGCCCGAAGGAGAACTTGTCGGCAGGGGTGGGACGGGGTGCCATGGCAGACCTCCGGAAGCGATGATGGTGGTGGCGGTGGGTGTGTTACCCGCAATTTGTTCAGTGGTTGAATTAAATGGCCGTGCTGTGGCACTGTCAAGAGGTGACCGAGACCCGGACCGTCGGCGCGGTCCGCCAGGGAAGCCTGCGCGAACTCAACCTCGCCGTGGTGCTGCGGCGGATCGCCAGCACCACCCGGCCGCCCTCCCGGGCCGAGATCGCCGCCGACACCGGCCTGACCCGGGCCACCGTGTCGGCGGTCGTCGACGACCTGATCGCCGGCCGGCTGGTCACCGAGGCCGATCCCGCGCCCCGCACCGGCGCCGGCCGGCCCGCCCGGGGGCTGCTGCTCGGCGACACCGGCCCGGCCGGGCTCGGCCTGGAGGTCAACGTCGACTATCTCGCAGCCTGCGTGGTCGACCTCACCGGCGCCGTCCGGCACCACGAGGTACGCCGGATCGACCTGCGCCCCCTCTCCCCCGCCGACGCGCTCACCGGCCTGGTCGACCTGGCCGGCCGGGCCCGTGCCGCCGCCGACGACGCCGGGCTCACCCTCGCCGGGGCGGCCCTGGCCGTGCCCGGCCTGGTCGACGCCCGTGGGCTGGTCCGGCTCGCCCCCAACCTCGGCTGGCGGGACGTGGACGTGCCGGGCCTGCTCGCCGGCCACCCCGCCCTGACCGACCCGGTCGACGGGGTGCCGCCCCTGGTGGTGGAGAACGAGGCGAACCTCGCCGCGCTGGGCGAACTGCACGCCCGCCCCGGCGGCCCGGAGAGCTTCCTGCACGTCTCCGGCGAGATCGGCATCGGTGCCGGGATCGTGCTCGACGGGGCGCTGTTCCGGGGCTCCCGGGGTTGGAGCGGCGAACTCGGTCACGTACCGGTCGATCCGGGTGGTCCCACCTGCCGCTGCGGCGCCCGGGGCTGCCTGGAGACGTACGCCGGGCAGGAGGCCGTGCTGGCGGCGGCCGGGCTGGCCGGGGCGGACCTGCCGGCCGACACCGCCGCCCGCCGACTGGCCGACCTGGCCGGGTCCGGCGATCCGGCCGCACTCGCCGCGCTGCGGGCCGCCGGCACCGCCCTCGGGGTCGCCGTCGCCGGGGTGGTGAACCTGCTCGACCTGGACACCGTCGTGCTCGGCGGCGGATACGCGATCCTCGCGCAGTGGCTGTGCCCGCCGGTGCTGGCCGAACTCGACGACCGGGTGCTCACCAGCGGCTGGTCCCCGGTGACGGTCCGTCCGGCGGCGCTCGGGGCCGAATCCGCCGCCGTCGGCGGGGCCGGTTCGGTGGTCCGCCGGATCATCGCCCGTCCGTCCGGCTGGCTGTCCCGCCCGCAGTGACCCACGGTTGCTGGCTGGCCGATCGCCGACCCGCCTCGGTACGCTTTCCCTGAGGCAAGGATTTTCTACCGAGGAGAGCACTCCCAGCATGCGCAGAGGTCGACAGGCCGACGCGCCCGGCGACCGGCGGTGACGACGACCCACCGGGACGGGCACGTCGGCCCGGTGAGCGGGGGTGGAGAGGCGTCCCGCGCGCCCGCCCACCCGTCGTCGGGCGAGTCGTTGCCGGCCGACCCGCAGTTGGCCCGGGAGTTGCTCGACGGTCTCGCCGAGGCGGTGGTCACCACCGATCGCACCGGCCGGGTCACCCTGGCCAACGCGATGGCCGGGCAACTCCTGCCGGAGCTGACCCCCGGCACCGACCTGACCGCACACACCGTGCCGGCGCTGGCCCGCGCGGTCGCCGAGGGCACCGGGACGTTCGACGCCGAGCATCACGGCCGCCGGCTGCGGGGCGTCTGCCGTCCCCTCGCCGCCGGCGGCTGCGCCTGGTATGTCCGGGACGTCACCGACGAACAGACCCGCACCGACGCCCTGCTCGCCGAGCGCTCCCGCACCGCGTTCCTGGCCCGGGCGGGCAGCCGGCTCGGCCTGTCCCTGCACCGCGAGCAGACCCTGCGGGCCACCGTCACCCTGCCGGTGCCCTACCTGGCCGACGTCGCGCTGGTCGTGCACCGGCCACCGCAGCCCGGCGAGCACCTCCCACACTGGCTCCGGTACGCCGACGGCGAATCCGGCCCGGTCGGCGGGGTCGGCAGCTGGCAGCTCGCCGGCTCGGTCCCCGGGCTCACCGAGGCGCTGCACGGCGAGTCCACCGACCCCAGCCCGTGGCTCGACGCCGAGCTGGCCGGCCTGGCCGGCATGCTGCCGGAGACCTTCGGCCGCCCCGGCATCGTGCTGATCAGCCCGATGCTCAGCGCGGGCGGGCCGGCCGGCGCGTTGATCCTGGTCCGGCGGCACGGGCGGGCCGGCTTCGACCCGCGCGACATCGAACTGGCCCGGGAGTTCGCCGCCCGTGCCGGGTCCGCGATCGCCGCCGCCGACCTGTACGGCGAGCAGGCCCACCTGGCCCGGGTCCTCCAGCACAGCCTGCTTCCCCCGGCGTTGCCCCCGGTACCCGGTGTCACCCTCGCCGGCGGTTACCGCGCCGCAGGGGACAGCCTGCGCATCGGCGGCGACTTCTACGAGGTCTTCCCCACCGCCACCGGGTCCCTGTTCGCCCTCGGCGACGTCTGCGGCAAGGGGGTCGGCGCGGCCGTGCTCACCGGCCGGGTACGCCAGTCGTTGCAGACCCTGCGGCTGGTCGAGCAGCGCCCCCGGGAACTCGTCGAACTGCTCAACCGGGCGCTGTTCGACTCCCCCGACGCCGCCGGGCGCAGCCAGTTCACCACCCTGCTGCTGGGCACCACCGGGCCGGGGACCGACGGCGGGGTACGGGTCCGGATCGCCGGCGGCGGGCACCCGTCCCCCCTGGTGGTACGCGCCGACGGGAGCATCGTCGCGGTGCGGGTGGGCGGGATGCCGATCGGGGCGTTCGCCTCGGCGACCTTCGTCGAGGTGGAGGTCCGGCTCGCGCCGGGCGAGCTGCTGCTGGCGTACACCGACGGGGTGACCGAGGCGCGCGGTGCCTCGGCGGCCGTCGAGATGTTCGGCGAGCACCGACTGCGGCAGGCGCTCGCCTCGGTGGCCGGGCTGCCACCGGCCGCCGTGATCGACCGGCTGCTCCAACTCGTCGACGAGTGGCTGGACGGCGAGAGCCACGACGACCTCGCGATGCTGGCCGTCTGCGCGGCGGGCCCCGGGTGACCCGACCGGCCCCGGACGATCCCGCCCGGGAGGAACCGGACCGGGCGGTCGGCGAGGAACCGGACGGTCCGCGCCGACCGGCTGGCGGGTCCCGGTCAGGCCGAGCGGACCGCCGGCGGACCGTCCGGGGCCGTCCGGGGCCGGACGGGTGGGGGCGGCGCCGACCGGAACTCGACCGCCGGCCGGGTCTCCCCCTCCCGGGCCCGGGCCACCCGGTCGAACTCCACGAGACCGCGCAGCAACGCCTGCCGACCCTCGCCGCTCATCCCGGCCAGCACGTCGGCGAGCCGCTGCCGGCGGTCCCGGCGCAGCTCAGCGAGGAGGCGGGCTGACTCCGGGGTCAGGTGCAGGGCGATCTCCCGCCGGTCCGACCGGCCCGGCTCCCGCTCCAGCATGCCGGCGGCGACCAACCGGTCGCAGAGCCGACTCGCCGAGGAGAGCAGCATGTTCAGCAGGGCGGCGAGCCGGCGCAGATTGATTCCGTCGTACCGTTCGACCACCATGACGGCGCGTAACTGCGCGCTGGACAGCCGGCTGGTGGTGTTCTCCCGGGCTGCCTCCCACAGAGACAGCAGGGCCGCCGTCGCACCGTCCAGCTCGGCGGCCATACTCACATCTGGTCCGCGAGGACCGCTTTCCTCGGCCATGGTGGGCCCGAGAATACCCCCCGTACCAGGGAATCTGCGCTCTCAGGAGGCGTGATGACGAGCGGACCCGAGGCCCGGGCCCGGCAGGTGCTGACCGAAGCGCCGGCGGACCTGCTGCTGGACCGGCTCGCCGGGGAGCTGGTGCGGGCCTACCGGATCACCGACGTGGAGCTGTTCCAGGTCGACTACCGGTTGTCGGTGCTGCTGCCGCTGGGTGCCGGGGAGCCGTTGACGGGCCCCGGGCACCCGGCCTGGCGCTGCTTCGACCATCAGCAGCCGGTGCTCGCCGAAGGCGTCGGCTGGTTCCCCGTCGGGATGCGGGGCGAGCGGCGCGGGGTGCTGCGGTTGGCTCCGGTGCCCGACGACCGGGCCACCGTCGAGGAGCTGACCCGCATCGGCACCGCCCTGGGGCACGAGTTGGCCGCCGTCACCGCCGGCACCGACGTCTACCGGGCCTCCCGCCGGGCCCGCCGGCTCACCCTGGCCGCCGAGATGCAGTGGGAGCTGCTGCCGGGGCGCAGCCGGGACCGGCCCTCGTTCCGCCTCGCCGGCCAGCTCGAACCGGCGTACGCGGTGCGTGGGGACAGTTTCGACTGGTCCGACGACGGCGACCGGCTGTGGCTGTCGACCATCAACGGGACGGGTGAGGGGGTGGCCGCCTCGATGCTCACCGCGCTGGCCACCCACGCGCTGCGCAACGCCCGCCGGGGCGGGCTGGACCTCGCCGACCAGGCCGCCCTCGCCGACCAGGCGATCTATGCCCTGCACCGGGGCGAGCAGCACCTCTCCGCCCTGGTGATGGAGCTGGACCTGGCCTCCGGCGTGCTGACCGTGGTGGACGCCGGGTCACCCCGGTTGATGCGGCTGCGCGACGGCGAGGTCACCGAGCAGGTACTGGACAAGCAGTTCCCGTTGGGCATGTTCGAGGGCACCGACTACCAGCACCAGCGCTTCGAGTTACGCCGCGACGACCGGCTCTTCGTCCTCAGCGACGGCGTGCTCGACGCGACCGACCAGCACGTCCGGTACGGGGAGACGGCGCTGGACCGCTTCCTGCGGCGTACCGGGCCGATGACGCCCCTGGACGCGGTCCGTTCGCTCATCGGCGACCTGCGCGCCTTCGTCGCCGGTGACCTGATCGACGACGCGGTGGTCGTCTGCCTGGACTGGACCGGCCCGCAGCCCTGAACCGGGGGCCCGGAGCCGGTCCGGGGCCCCGGCGGGGACGGTCCGGGGTGCAGGTGCGGGGCGAGGGCCCGGGGTCAGTAGGCCCCGCGCCCGCGCAGCACCGCGCCGAAGGTCTTCCACAGGATGGTCAGATCGGCGGCCAGCGACCAGTTCTCCACGTAGTAGAGGTCCAGCCGGATGCCGTCCTCCCAGCTCAGGTCGGACCGGCCACTGACCTGCCAGAGGCCGGTCATACCCGGCTTGACCAGCAGGCGACGGGCCACGTCGCCGTCGTAGCGGGCCACCTCGGAGGGCAGCGGTGGGCGGGGACCGACCAGGCTCATCTGGCCGAACAGCACGTTGACCAGTTGGGGCAGTTCGTCGAGCGACCACTTGCGCAGCAGCCGGCCGATCCGGGTGACCCTCGGGTCGTCCCGCATCTTGAACATCAGCCCGTTGGTCTCGTTGCGGGCGGCCAGCTCGGCGAGGAGGGCGTCGGCGTTGACCACCATGGTGCGGAACTTCAGCACCCCGAACTCCTGGCCGCCCTGCCCGACCCGGGTCTGCCGGAACAGCACCGGGCCCCGGCTGTCCAGCTTGACGGCCAGCGCGATCAGCGCCACCAGCGGCAGGAGCAGCAGCAGTGCCACCGCCGCGGCCGACCGGTCGACGAGCTCCTTGACCAGCTTGCGGGCCCCCCGGAACTCGGGTGCCTCGACGTGGATCAGCGGCAGCCCGGCCACCGGCCGGGTGTGGATGCGCGGGCCGGCCACGTCGGTGAGCGCCGGGGCGACGACCAGGTCGATTCCGGTGCCCTCCAACTGCCAGCCCAGCCGGCGCAGCCGGGTCGCGGTCAACTCCCCCGACGCGGTGACCGCCACGGTGTCCGCGCCGATCGCCCCGGCCGCCTCCGGGATGCCCCGCAGGGAGCCCACCACGGGCACGTCGCTGAGCCGCTGCGGCACCGGGGCGAGCAGCGCGTCGGGGATGCACGCGCCGACCACGTGATAGCCGGCGTACGGCTCCCGGCGCAGGGTGTGCACCAACTCCAGCACGTGCGCGGTGTCCCCGACGACGAGGACCCGACGGGACCAGCCGTCGCCCCGGCAGCGGGCCCGGTGCAGCGCCTTGCGGGCGGCGAACCGGGTGACCACCAGCCCCACCGTGCCGACGGCGAAGGAGATGCCGAGAAAACCCCGGGAGACCCCGACGTCGAAGATGTAACCGGCGATCGCGACCCCGCCGGCCAGGCGCAGGCTGGCCCCGCTGACCCGCCGGTACTCGTCCGCCCCGTAGCCGAGCACCCGGTCGTCGTAGCAGCGCAGCGCCTTGAGCGAGACCAGCCAGACCAGCACCAGGGCCGGCGCCACCACCACGTACGGGATCTCGGAGCCGCGCGGCACCGCGTCGCCGAAGCGGGTGGCGTAGCCGGCGAGGACCGCCAGCGACAGCACGGCGGTGTCCAGCACCACGAGGGTGCGGACGTAGCCCCGCTGGTTGGTCTTGGATCGAGTACCCGCCGACCGGCCATCGGGCGCCGACGACGGGGTACGGACGGGCGTGGACAGCGTCGCCGAGGTCACCCAACCTCCCCCACATCACACTGGTCGGCTCCGAGCCCGATGCTCACCTCTGGAGAGGCGAGCCGGTCGGAGCGCTCCCGACATCCTGCCCCACAATGATGCTCACCTATTGCTTCGGACGCATTACTGTCAGCTTTCCTTCGCCGCCGGGGCGGAGAAATCCCACCACCGCACCGATTCTCACCGGATGCAGTGGCTTATGTGCACTGTGCGAGGGCTCAACGCGGGGCATTCGGGCGCAACGCGATGGCCTTCAGGAAGATGTCACCGATCTTGGAGGGGTCCTCGGTGACGAACGCGCCACCCCCCGTGACGTTGGTGATCGACTGGAGTTCGGTCTTGGAGACCTCGCTGCCGATGCCGATGACGACCACCTGCACCGGACGCTCCGGGTCGTTGAGCTGCTTGAGCCGGTTGATCAGCGCGCTCTGGGAAATGCCGTTCTTGTCCTCGTTCTTACCGTCGGTGAAGAGCACCACCGAGTTGACCCGGCCGGGTTCCCAACCGTCCTGGACCGTCTTGTACGCCGCCAGCATGGTGTCGTACAGGCCGGTGTCGCCGCTGGACGGGCGGATGCCGGCGAGCCCCTGCTCCAGCTTGCCCCGGTTGCCGGAGAGCGGGTTGATCGGCTCGATCTCCCGCCAGTCCCGGGAACCGACCAGCTCGGTGGAGAACGTCCACAGCCCGATCGACCAGGAGTCGTCGAAGAGGTTCAGGCCCCGGCTGGCCGCCGCCACGGTCACCTGTTCCCGGCTGGCGTTGTTGGCCGACGGGACGGGGGCCTTCATCGAGCCGGAGACGTCGATGACGCAGAGCATCCGTCCCGACTGGGTGGCGATCGACCAGCCGGAGACCGCACGGTCTATGGCCACCGGGTCCAGGCCACCCGCGGCGGTCCCACCGGCCGGCGGCACCGCCGTGCCACCACCGGCCGGGCTCGGCGCGCCCTGCGGCGCCTTGAAGCCGTCACCCCAGTTGCCGTCCGGGGCACGCAGCGACTGGACGGCCAGCCGGTTCTTGAAGCCCTGCGTGGTGAGCAGTTCGAAGAGCACCTTCGCGGCCGACGCCTTGGTCTGGTCGATCCCGGGGAGCACCGCGTACGGGTAGTCCAGCGGCATCGGCGACGGCTCCAGGTAGAGCGCGGCCAGCGGAATCGGCGGCTTGGTGTTGTTGTACGCGATGACGTCTTCCTCGGAGAGCGCGGCAGCCCCGAGCGCGCTGGCGATGGACGTCGGGTCGTTGGAGCGCGGGAACCGGGCCAGCAGGTCCTGCCGCAGCGCCGAGCGACCGGTGGCCAGTGCCCGCAGGGCGGCCGTGGTCGCCTGCTGGGCGTCGCCGCCCCCACCGCTGGCCGCCGCGGTCAGGGAGAGCAGGCCGGAGAGCCCGGCGGCGTCCTGGGTCGGCTCCACGATGCCGGCCCGCAAGGGCTTGTCGCTGCGCACGGCGCGCAGCATGTCGTTCCAGGTGAGCTTCTTGTCCGGCCAGCCGAACTTGGTGGCGGCCACCGGCTGCGGCATGGCCACCACGACCGGGCTGCGGGCGATCGAGGCGCCGTTGCCGGGCGCGAACGCGGTGGCGCCCCCGCTCTTGAGGCGCAACAGCCAGGTCGACGAGTCCGGGATCCAGACGTCGGGGGTGACCGCGGTGCCGCTCGCCTGCCCCACCCCGGCGAGGCTGGCCCCGTGCTTGCTGGCCACCGCGGCGGCCACCTCCACCGGCTCGGAGGCGGTGACGTTCACCTTGATGCAGGTGCCACCGACCGCCGCGCCGTCGGCCACCCACTGGGTCGCCGCCGCCTCGACGGCCGGCGCGACCTCGGGCGCGGCGGCCACGCCGAGTTGGATCTCCCCTGAGCAGGACGAGCCGGCCAGCTGCTGGTAACCGACCCAGGAGCCGCCGACCACGACGACGAGCGCGGTCGCCGCTGCGGCGGCGCCCGCTCCACGGATACTTGAACGCATGCGATGGCGGCCTGACACGCTGACCATCTTGCGTATCTCGTGCGCTTACTGCCACAACCGTTCGGACGAAAGTTACGCAGGAGAAACAGTTGATCACTATTTTCGCACTCTGCGTAATCGGGTCGTCTCGTGACGTGGCGCTGGTCCACCCTGGATAACCGGGGTTTCGTCAGGGCAGCACGCAGGTCGGGCTGGGGGTGGGCACCGGCTCGCCCACCGGCGACGGCACGCCCGAGTCGGGGTCGACCCAAAACACCCGAATCATGTCGGCCCGCTCGTCGGCCACATAGAGGTGCCGCCCACTCAACGCGAAGTGCCGGGGCCACTCCCCACCGGTGTCCACCTCCTCGACCAGCCGGGGCAGGTCCCCGTCGAGGGCGAAGACCGCCACCGTGCCCACCCCGCGATTGCCCACGTAGAGGAACCGGCCGTCCGGCCCGACGGTGATCTCCGACGGTTGGACGTGGCCGGCCCGCGCGCTGGCGTCCACCCGACCCCGCTGGTGCAGGACCCCCTCGGCGGTCACCTCGTAGGCGGTCACCGTCGCGTCCAGCTCGCCGGCGAGCCAGCAGCGCCGCCCGTCGGGGTGCCGGGCCAGATGCCGGGGACCGGTGCCGGGGACCGTCCGCACCCGGGGGGCGCGCGGCGTCAGCCGGCCCGACGCGGCGTCCAGGTCGTACCGGTAGATCGAGTCGGTGCCCAGGTCGACGGCGAGCAGCGGGCCGGCGCCCGGATCGGGTGACACCATGTGACAGTGCGCCTGCTCCTGACGCTCCGGGTCCGGGCCGTGCCCCTGGTGGACCACCAGGTCGGTACGCTCCCCGGGCACCCCCCGCTCGTCCAGCGGCAGGACGGCGACGCTGCCCCCGCCGTAGTTGGCGACGAAGAGGTGCCCGCCGTCGGGGGCGATTGCCAGGTGTGCCGGCTCGGCACCCCCGGTCGACCACACCCCCAGCGGGGCCAGCCCGCCGTCCGGGGCGACATCGAAGGCGCTGATCTGCCCCTCGGGCAACTCGTTGACCGCATAGAGCACCGGTCGGGAGGGGTGGCGGACGAGGAAGGACGGCGCCGGGGTCGCCGCGACCGTGCCGAGCAGGGTCAACTGCCCCGACTCCGGGTCACGCCGGGCGGCGACGATGCCCTCCCCGCGCCCACCCGTCTGTGCCGTGTAACCGCCGATGTGGACGATCGTGCCCGTCACCGAACCACCCTCCGCCGAATCCTGCCGTCGATCTCCAGGCTTCCCGGAATCACCGGCTGTCACCCCTGATTTCCCGGTTTTCCTCACCCCGACGCGGGTGACCCGGGTGCCAGGTCGACCACCATGTGGTCGCCGGGCCGACCGGGCCGGTCAGCCCACCGGCACCGGTTCCCCCCGCTGCCGGGCCACGTGCTCGACCAGCGAGATCAGCACCAGCTTGCCGGACTGCCGGTCCCGCGCGTCACAGAGCACCACGGGCACCTCCGGCTCGATGTCCAGCGCCTGCCGCACCGCGTCGGCACCGAACCGACGGGTGTCCTCGAAGCAGTTGACCCCCACCACGAACGGGATGCCGCGCTGCTCGAAGTAGTCGATCGACGGGAAGCAGTCGGGCAGTCGGCGGGTGTCGGCCAGCACCACCGCGCCGAGCGCGCCGAAGGCCAGCTCGTCCCAGAGGAACCAGAACCGGTCCTGCCCGGGGGTGCCGAACAGATAGACCTGGAGATCGTCGGTGATGGTGATCCGACCGAAGTCCATCGCCACCGTGGTGGTCGACTTGCCCTCCACCCCGGAGAGGTCGTCGGTGCCGACGCCGGCGTCGGTCAACACCTCCTCGGTCTGCAACGGCCGGACCTCACTGAGCGCGCTCACCAGCGTCGTCTTGCCGGCACCGAAACCGCCGGCAATGAGGATCTTGAGGGCCAGGGGCAACCGGGCCGGTGAGGGGTCGCGCTCAGAGCGCACGTAGTCCACTGACCACCGCCTTGAGAATGTCGTTGTCGGGAAGGCCGGCGGCGGCCGGCGGTTCGTGCACGGTGACCAGCCCACGGGCGAGCAGGTCACCGAGGAGGACCTGGACCACCCCGAGGGCGAGATCCAGGTCGGCGGCGAGATCCACGATCGCCACCGGTTGCCGGGCGTACTCCACCAACCGACGGTGCTCGGGTTGGAGCCCCGGCTGGCCGTACGGGTCGACGCCCGCCGCAGCCAACACGAAGGCCACCAGGTCGAAGCCACCGACGGCGGGCCGCACCCGACCGCCGGTGAGGGTGTACGGACGCACGACCGGCCCGGCCGCGCCGTCCAACCACTCGTGCTGGTGACCCGGCTGCTCAGCCCGCATCGGCGATCCCCGCCGCCGCCCGGGCCGGCGCGGTCAGGTTCTCGCCGACCCGGACGACCAGCATCGCCATCTCGTACGCCACCAGCCCGATGTCCGCGTCCGCTGCGCAGGCCACCGCCAGACAGGCGCCCTGCCCGGCGGCGGTCACGAAGAGGTAGGCGTCCTCCATCTCCACCACGGTCTGCCGGACGCCACCGGCGGCCAGTTGCCGGCTGGCACCCTTCGCCAGGCTGGAGAAGCCCGATGCCAGCGCGCAGAGGTGCTCGGCGTCGGAGCGGTCCAGCTCGGCGGAGGCGCCGAGCAACAGGCCGTCGGCGGAGAGGATCACCGCCTGCCGGGCCGCCGGCACCCGCTCCACCAGCTCGTCGAGCAACCAGCCGAGATCGGCGTTCTGCCTTGTCGTGTGCACCACTAGGCGTCCCTCTCAGTCGCGGTCGAATCGGGCGTCGCCGCCGGGCCGGCCGACGACGGTGGCGCACCGACACCGTCGGGCCGTCCCGGCTCGTCGCCGACGGTCGGGGCGGGGCGGGCCGGCGACACCGGGTGGACACCGCTGCTGTCCAGGCGTCCCCGGGCGGTACCGGCCTGGAGAGCCGACATCTGCCGGCGTACCTCCTCGGGCGAGCGTGCGGCGGGCGCGTCCTGGCCGGCCGGGGGGTGCGGGTGGGCGACCGGCCCCCGGCGGCGGACCCGGCGGGGCAGGCCGTCGCCGTCGGAGGCAGCCTCCACCGACGAGGTACGGGCCGGAGCGAACGGCGGCACCGTCTGTTCCGGCCGTTCCCGGGTGGTCCGGACGGTCCGCGGTCGGGGCAGGGTGGTCAGCCGGGACACCGACGCCGCCGGACGGTCCCGGGCCGGCGGCGCGATCGGCGGTTCCTCGGTGATCAGGTCGGCGGGGACGCGCACCAGCGCGGTGAGCCCGACCGGGGTTCCGGCCCGCAGGACGACCCGGACGTCGTGCCGGGCGGCCAGCCGGGACACCACGAACAGGCCGAGTCGGGCACTGTCGGCCGGATCGAATTCCGGCGGGGTCGCCAGCCTGCGGTTGGCGTCCTCGATCGCCTGGGGGGACATCCCGAGCCCGTGGTCGGTGATCTCGACGAGGTAGCCGTCGACGACCGGCGTCCCGGTCACCTCGACCCGTCGCTCGGGCGGGGAGAACGCGGTGGCGTTCTCGATCAGCTCGGCGAGCAGGTGGATGACGTCGGCGACGGCCCGACCGAGCAGGCCGGCCGACCCGACCCGGCCGATGTCCACCCGGTCGTACGCCTCGACCTCGGAGATCGCGCCGCGCAGCACGTCCAGCAGGGCGACCGGCTGTCGCCAGCCCCGCCCCGGTGCCGCCCCGGCCAGAATGACCAGGTCCTCGGCGTGCCGGCGCAGCCGGGTCGCCAGGTGGTCGACGCGGAACAGCTCGGCCAGCTCGTCCGGGTCCTCGGCGCGGCGCTCCATCCGGTCGAGCACGGCGAGTTGCCGGTGCACCAACCCCTGGCTGCGCCGGGCGAGGTTGAGGAAGACCTCGTTCAACCCCCGCCGCAGCGTCACCTCGTCGATCGCCGACCGGACCGCCACCCTGCTGACCTCGGTGAACGCCCGGCCGACGTCGCCGATCTCGTCTGCGCCGTAGGACAGCGGTGGAGCCTCCCGGGCCACGTCGACCGGCTCGCCCCGGCGCAACCGGGCGACCACGTCGGGCAGCCGGTGCTCGGCCAGCTCCAGCGCGGCGCTGCGTACGGCGGACAACCGGCGGGCCAGCGTCCGGCCGACCCGGACGGCGACCAGCAGCGACGCCACGATCGCCACGAGCCCCAGCACCCCGGCCACACCGAGCCGGACCAGGATCTTGACGGCGACCGGCACGGAACGTTCGGCCAGCCCGTCGGCCTGGCGCAGTTCGAAGTCGCGTAGCTCCTGCTGGACCGCTTCCTGACTGGCCTGCCAGGTCCGGGCGTCGACCGGCGGGACGGCGGCCGGCCCGGCGGTCAGCAGCTGCTCCTGCATGGTGCGCAGCCGGACGAACGCCTCCCCCTCCATCAGCCGCTGGTAGGCGGCCCGGTCGGCGGCCGGCAGGTCCGCCACGGACGACTCGGCGACGAACCGCTCGTTGGCGATGGTCTGCACCAGGCGTAAGTGCTCGTCCTCGGTGAACCGGCCGGTGACGAACGCACCGGCCAGCACCGCGTCGGTCTGGCCGAGCAGCTCGCGGGAACGACCGAGCGCGGTCAGGGCGAGTGCCTGCCGGTTCAGCTCCGCGTCGGGCAGCGCCGCCGTCGCGGCGAACGCCTGGAACGCCGAGGAGATCATGCCGCTGTAGAGCCCGATCGCGCCGGCCCGGTCGACCTGCCGCCGGTCGATGAACCCCCGACCGGCCGGCAGCGCCTCCAGGGCGGCGCCGAGCGCGTCCAGCCGGGCGTCGAGCAGGTCGCCGGCGGCATCCCGCAGTTGCTGCCCGGCCATCAACCGCCGCAGTTCGACGATCGCCTCGTCGGTGCGTCGCCGCTGTACGGCCAGGGCGGGCAGGGTCTCGGTGCCGGCCAGATGGATCACCGAGGCCCGACGCTCCCGTTGCAGCTCGGCCACCACCCGTTCGCCGGGCCGACCGAAGTCCGACAGCAGGGTCCGGGCGGCGAGCAGGTCGAGAGCCGGCCCGAAGGTCAGCGTCGTGGCGAAGATCCAGAGCGCCAGCAGGGCGGCCACGGGGGTGACGACCAGGGCGGTCAGCTTGGCGCGGATCGGCCAGTCGCGGGTGTCCATGAGTCCTCGCCCGGGCGGGAGTGTCGGCGGTGACGCCGGCACCGGCCGGGCGGTTCCGGCATCGGCGCCGGGCACCGGCACGGCACCTTGGGCAGGATACGTAATCCTGACGCTCAGCACTACCGTGCGTCTCCCGGCGTCACCACTGCGTCGTCGCCCCCGAATTGGCCGATGCGCTCCGGCGGATCGGCCCGCAACCGGGTTGATCAGGCATCGACGACACCCGGCGCAGCACCCGGCGACCCATCGGCCGGCACCGGGAACCAGCGGAAAAAACGTGCGCGGCGCTACCGCCCCGATCGATCCCGCGCGGACGACGTGACCGTTTCGTCACTATCGCGTCCGGCTCCGGCGGAGGAAATTCGCCGGATCGGGATTGGTGATCAGTGCGGGGAGGGAATACCGCAGGGCGAAGGAGGAGCCATGTCGCCCACGCAGATAGTCCTACTGGTTCTCGTCGTACTGGTGGTGGCGGCGCTGGTCGCCGTGGCCGTGGTGGCCAACCGCCGGCGTGCCCTCAGGTCCCGGTTCGGCCCGGAGTACGACCGGGTGGTCGCGGAGCAGGACAGCCGCGGCGCCGCCGAGCGGGAACTGCGCGAACGGGAGCGCCGGCACGCGGAGCTGGCGCTCACCCCGCTCAGCCCGCAGGACCGGGCCCGTTACGCCGCCGCCTGGGAGGAGCTCCAGGTCCGCTTCGTCGACTCGCCGGCCGAGACCGTCGGCGACGCCGACGAACTGGTCAGCCGGCTGATCGCCGACCGGGGCTACCCGACCGGGGAGTTCACCGAGCAGGTCGCCCACCTCTCCGTCGAGCACGCCCGCACCCTGACCCACTACCGGGAGGCGCACGAGATCCGGCTGCGCAACGAGCGCGGTGAGGCCGGCACCGAGGACCTCCGCCAGGCCGTCGTCCACTACCGGGCCCTCTTCGCCGACCTGCTCGGCGAGGAACCGGTCGGGCACCGCCCGGCGGAGCAGCAGCACCCGGACAGCCCGCAGGACGCCACCACCCGCTGAGGAGAACCCCACCATGCGCCAGGACGAGCAGCAGCTCAACAACGACCACCCGGAGGTCGTCCGGTCCACTCCGGTGGCGGTGCCGCCCCCGGACGCTCTGGACACCGACACCGACACCGCCGGCCGGCACGGCAGGGACCGGCACGCCGGGACGCCGGAGGACGCGCTCGACGACCGGGGCACCTTCGACGAGCCGACGGCCGCCGACGACCCGCACAGCACCCGTCCGTACCCCCTGGACGACGCCGACCGGGACGGCGTGGCCGACCGGGACCTCGCAGCCGACCGGGACGGCGTGGCCGACCACGACGGTGACCGTCGGCCGGAGTTCCACGAGCCGGCTCCCCTGCCGACCGCCTTCGGGGCGACCAGCGTGGGCGACGCGGTGGCCGCGTCGGCCCTGGCCGGCGGGCGACCGCAGGACGAGCGGGACGCCCGGGACGAGGACACCGTCGCGCCCGGCGACGGGGCGCCAGGGCAGACCGGGCCGTTCGACGACGAGCGGGCCGACCCGACCGCGGCCGACCGGCTGCACGACCGGGACCGCTGGTCGTCCGGGGCCACCGACCCGCACCCCACCACGCAGGACACCGACCTGCCGGAGAGCACCACCGATCCGGACGTCACGACCGGCCCGCACACCACCGCCGACGACGGCATCGCGACCGGCCCGGACACCACCGTCGACCCGGACACCACGGCCGGCGGCGGCATCGCGACGGCGGCAGCCGGCGGAGCGGCCGGCGCGGTGGCTGCGGCGGACGCCGGTCGACCGGCCGCCGGAAACGTGCCCAGCGACGCCGCCAGCCTGTTCGAGGCGGACGCCGCGCAGGGCTTCCGGGACCGGTGGCGTGACGTCCAGCTGCGGTTCGTCGACGACCCCCGGGCCGCCGTCGGTGAGGCGCAGTCACTCGTCGAGGAGGCGATCCGGGCCCTGTCCGAGGCGCTCGCCGCGCAGAAGGAGAAGCTGGGCGGCTGGCAGGGTGCCGGTGAGGCCGACACCGAGCAGCTCCGGGTGGCGGTCCGCCAGTACCGCGACTTCCTGGACCGGGTGCTGGGTCGCTGAGCCGGCACCGGACGGCCGGCCACCGCCGCGCGGCACCGGACCGGCACCCCGGTCCCGGTCCGGGGTGCCGCCGCTGACCGGCCACCCGACAACCCGCACCAGATCCGACGACCACCGCTGCACCACTCGACGCCCCGGCCGGAGCCCCTCCCGCCGGGGCGTCGTCGGATCACCGCCGATGGGACCCGGACGGGCGGCGTGAAAGGTCGCACGAGGGGTAATAGCGCACCCGGCGAGTGCCGACAGCGCAGGCGAGTGCCGACAGCGCATCGGAAGGGTGGCGGGCGATGGACGGTGCCGGGCTCAGACTGAACATGAACGTGCTGGACTACGGGATCCTGGCGCTCTACTTCGTCACCGTGCTGGGGGTCGGCTTCGCCGCCCGCCGGGCGATCCGCACCAGCGTCGACTTCTTCCTCTCCGGGCGCTCGCTGCCCGCCTGGGTGACCGGCCTGGCCTTCGTCTCGGCCAACCTGGGCGCCCTGGAGATCATCGGGATGGCCGCCAACGGCGCGCAGTACGGCATCATGACCGTCCACTACTACTGGATCGGCGCCGTGCCGGCGATGATCTTCCTGGGCATCGTGATGATGCCGTTCTACTACGGCTCCCGGGTCCGCAGCGTCCCCGAGTACCTGCGGCTGCGGTTCAACCGCCCGACCCACCTGCTGAACGCGATCAGCTTCGCGGTGGCCCAGGTGCTGATCGCCGGGGTCAACCTGTACGCGCTGGCGCTGATCATGCAGGCGCTGCTCGGTTGGCCGCTCTGGCTGGCGATCGTCATCGGCGCGGCGATCGTGCTGGCGTACATCACCGTCGGCGGGCTCACCGGCGCGATCTACAACGAGGTGCTCCAGTTCTTCGTCATCGTGGCCGGTCTGGTGCCGATCACCGTCATCGGCCTGGTGAAGGTCGGCGGCTGGTCCGGCCTGATGGACTCGGTCCGCGACTCCAAGCTGGGCGAGGCCGGGCTGCACGCCTGGGAGGGCACCGGCAGCACCGCCAACCCGCTCGGCGCGCACTGGCTGGGCATCGTGTTCGGGCTCGGTTTCGTGCTCTCCTTCGGCTACTGGACCACCAACTTCGCCGAGGTGCAGCGGGCGCTGTCGGCCAAGAACATGAGCGCCGCCCGGCGTACGCCGATCATCGCGGCGTACCCGAAGCTGGTCATCCCGGTGGTCACCGTGGTCCCCGGCCTGATCGCGCTGGTCACCGTCAAGGGGCTGGGCGCCGAGTCCGGTGACCTGGTCTACAACAACGCCATTCCGCTGCTGATGCGGGACCTGCTGCCCAACGGGGTGCTCGGGATCGCGGTCACCGGCCTGGTCGCCTCGTTCATGGCCGGGATGGCGGCCAACGTCAGCGGCTTCAACACCGTCTTCACCTACGACATCTGGCAGGCGTACGTCCGCAAGGAGCGGCCCGACGAGTACTACCTCCGGGTCGGTCGGATCGCGACCGTGGCCGGGGTGCTGGTGGGCATCGGCACGGCGTTCATCGCCGCCGGCTTCAGCAACATCATGAACTACATCCAGGCGCTCTTCTCCCTGTTCAACGCCCCGCTCTTCGCCACCTTCATCATCGGCATGTTCTGGAAACGGATGAGCGCGCTGGCCGGGTTCTGGTCGCTGCTGGCGGGCACCCTGGCCGCGCTGGCGACCTACCTGCTCTACAAGGCCGGCGTGGTGCACTTCAACTCCGACCTGGAGGAGAGCTTCTGGGGGGCGGGCATCGCGTTCGTCACGGTCGCCGTGGTGGCGGCGGTGGTCACCCCGCTGACCCGGCCCAAGCGGGCCGAGGAGTTGGAGGGCCTGGTCTACGGCATGGGCGGGATCGACCTCAGGGGCGACGTGCTCGCCGGGGACCAGGTCTGGTGGCGGTCCCCGGTGCTGCTCGGCGCCCTCGCGCTGGTGCTGGCCGTGCTCTTCTACATCCCGGTCTTCTGAGCCCGGTCCGTCACGAGAGGGAGGCCCAGGACATGGACCAGCACAGCGAGCGGGCGCACGATCCGCAGATCAAGGAGACCGAGAACGAGCGGAAGCGGTCCGCCGCCGCCCGGCTGTTCGACATCCGACGGGTGATCGGTGGCCTCTTCGTCGCGTACGGGGTGATCGTCGGCCTGGTCGGTCTCTTCGACTCGGCTGCCGAGATCGACAAGGCGCAGGGCGTCCGGATCAACCTGTGGGCCGGGCTGGCGATGCTGCTGTTCGGGCTGTTCATGCTGGCCTGGCAGTGGCTGCGTCCGGTGGTGCCGCCCACCACCGAGGAGGCCCGGGAGGTCTGATCGGCCCCCGGCATGGCGTCGCCCGGACGGGGTACCCGGGGCGTGGGAACGCGTCTGGGGACAGGAGGGCGGCACCATGACCGATCGTGACCGGAACCGACCGTTGGAGGAGCGCCCGGAGGTGGCCGACGCGGTGGCCGACGACACCACCGTGCCGCAGTTGGCCCGGGCGGGTGGCACCGACCCGGCCAACCCGTCGTTCGTCGAGCCGGCCGGGCGGTCAGCCACCGGTGGCCAGACCGAGGAGCTGATCGGTGACCCGTACGGGGCCGGCACCGGAGCCACCGGGACCGGCACCGGAGCCGGTGGGGACAACATCCGGACCGGGGCCGAGCAGCCCTGGGAGCCGGAGGACCTGGTCATGGCGCGCGGGCAGGACCTGACCCCGGCGAACCTGGAGCGGGCCCGCCGGGACCTGGCCGAGCTGGGCCGGGCCGCGGTGGAGCGCACCGTTCCCTGAGCCCTGCTGCGCTCTGAGCCCTGCCGCTCTGCTGCTCTGCTGCTCTGAGCCCTGGCCCTGCGGGTTGCGCATTTGCGCCCTGCGCTCCTGCCCGAGCGGCCGTGAGCACGGGCCCGGGACACGGGTGGGCCCCCGGCCCGACCTTTCGGTCGGACCGGGGGCCCGGGTGCGCCCGCCGCGTCAGTGCCTCACTCCAGCCGCGGCGGGCTGGTTCGTCAGAGCGCCGGGTAGGCGTTCTTCATGAGCTCCTGGAACTGGGCGGAGAACCAGGCGCCGGAGATCGGCGCGTTCGGCAGGGCACCGCTCATGCTGTTGCCGTTGCGGGCGTTACCGGTGTAGGTCGGGTCGCACATCCGGTCGAAGCCCTTGCCCTCGTTGTTCGGGATGAGGGAGCTGGAGCCGTCGGACTCACCCGGGGGCTTCACCCAGACGTAGGCGTCGATGCCCGGCTCGGGGCTGGCCTTCGGCCGCTCGCCGAGACCCGCACCGACCTGGTTGCACCAGTTGCCGGCGTGGAAGCGACGGTCGACACGACCACCGTTGACGTAGGTGTCGACACTGGTCGACGCACCCGGACCGGTGGGCCGGGCGGTGCCGCCCCAGCCGTTACGGGAGGTGTCGATCAGCATGCCGATGTTGCTGTTGAAGCCGACCGAGACCAGCTTGGTGCGGAACGCCTGGGCGAAGGTCAGCTCGTCGACGTAGAAGTTCCAGTCGATCCACTTGGACTGGCGGACGGTCTGGCCGTTCACCGTGTCGGTGATCTTGATGTACGGCTCCTTCAGGGCGGAGTAGTTCGCCGTGTTGGTGATGAAGCCGTGCACGTAGTTCACGTTGCTGCCGGAGGCGACGGCGGCGGTCTTCAGGACGTCGGCGGTCGGGCCGAAGTTGGTGTCCCAGCCCAGCCAGCCGTGGTGGCCGGCGTCGATGTAGTTGTAGACGCTGCCGATCGGGCCCAGCTTGGACAGGGCGTAGCCGACGCCGTTGACGTACGCGCCGTTGGCCTTCACCACGTCACACTGCACGGTGCCACCGGCGTTGCCGGAGGTGTTGGTGACCAGGTTCGGCAGCGAGTCGATCTCGATGATGTTGATGATCCGCAGGCTGGCGTACTTCGGGTTGCTCTGGATCGCGGCGATCGGGTCGATGTACTCCGCCTTGTAGCGCGGCAGTTCGTCGGCCGCCAGCTCACCGTTGGAGGCGAGCGCCGAGCAGTCCCGGCCGGGCAGGTTGTAGATCACGAACTGGATGTAGCCGGCACCCTGGGCGAGGGCGGCGTCCAGGTGGTCCTTGACGCCCATCGCACCGTTGGAGCTGCTGTCGGTGGTGCCGTTGATCGCGGCGATCCGGTCCAGCCACACGGCGGTCGGGTTGTTGGAGACCCGGCTGCCACCAGCCTCGGCGTCCGCCTTGGCCTTCCACTCCGGGTTCACGTAGCCCTTGACCCCGACGTACGGGTTGTCCACCTTCTGCCCCGGAGGAGGCGTGGTGGGCGGAGGCGTGGTGGGCGGCGGGGTGGTGGGCGGAGGCGTGGTCGGCGGCGGGGTCGTCGGCGGAGGCGTGGTCGGCGGCGGCGTGGTGGGCGTGACGCCACCGTTGCAGACCACCCCGTTCAGCGTGAACGAGGTGGGCTTCGGGTTGCTGCCGCTCCACGAGCCGTTGAAGCCGATGGTGGCGCTGCCCCCACTAGCGAGCGAGCCGTTGTACGACTCGTTGGTGACGGTCACGTTCTGACCGCTCTGCGACCACTTGGCCGACCAGCCCTGCACCACTCGCTGGCTGCTGTTGGGGAAGGTGAAGCCGAGGTTCCAGGAGCTGATCGGGTCACCGACGTTCCGGATGGTGATGCTCCCGGTGAAGCCGCTGGACCAGTCGTTGGTGGTGTAGTCGATGCTGCACTGGGTGGCGGCCTGCGCCGCGGTGACCGGGATGGTCACGAGCCCGCCCGCGACCAGCACGCTCGCCCCGGTGATGGCGAACGCCCGGCGTCGGGCGGACAGACTTCTCCACAGATTCATGCCTTTTGCACTCCTTGGGCGAGACCGGCACCGCGTGGGGACCGGCAAGTGGCGCGTGAGCGTCCTGGGGTACGGACGACCCCGGCGCCAACGGGACATCTCGGGGGGTGCCCGACCCGGAGGACGGGCGTGGTGGTGGTGAGCTGCACCGGCCCCGTGGGACCGATCGGCGGCGACGTCGCCCGGTGCACCGGTTGCCCTCGACATCTGCCGTGCGCGGTGTGGCTCCCCGAACCGCGTGCAGCGATTCTTGCATGGGAGCGCTTCCATGGCAATGGCTCGATACCTCGCGGCAACCTGGCCGCAACGCCCGGACCGACACTCAGGCCCTGACGAGCCTATCCCCGCCCAGCTCGGCCGGCAGCACTCCAACCGCGCGTCGAGGCGGCAATGCCGACACAAGCGCTCTAGCTCTCTTAAGCCCCGGATGATCGGTAAAGCCGAAAACACGAATCTTTCCCCGAATAAGTCATGAAACCGTCTAACGTCGGTCATAGCTCGACTGTCGTCGGGCTCAGGACAACAGGGGATGGAGTGACGCAGGTCATGGCTAACAAGATGCTCGGGAAGGTTGTCGCGGGTGCCGCTCTCGGTGGCGCGTCCCTTCTGGTGTTCACGCCGGGGATCGCGTTCGCGGATGGTCACCACGACGGCGAGAGCCGGGACGGCAAGGTCATCGCCAAGCCGCACGTCGTCAAGCCCGGCGAAGAGGTCAAACTCATCGCCATCTGCCCGGAACCGCAGGAACACGCCTTCGTCTGGTCCAAGGTCACCGGCAAGGTCAAGCTCAAGCCCGCCGAGGGTAAGGGCGAGGAGCACGGCAAGGGCGAAGAAGGCAAGGGCGAAGAAGGCAAGGGCGAAGAAGGCAAGGGCGAGGAGCACGGCAAGGGCGAAGACCACGGCAAGGGCCCCGACGGCAAGGGCCCCGACGATGACGGCCCCAAGCCGCAGCCGCCGGCCGAGGGTGGACAGCCGCCGGCCGACGGTCAGGGCGGTGGCTTCATGGCCGCCGACCAGGGCCCGGACCACGGCGGCAAGGGCGAGGAGGGCAAGGGCGAGGAGCACGGCAAGCCCGGTGAACACGGCAAGCCCGGCGCGGGCGAAGAGTCCGGCGAACACGGCAAGCCCGGCGCGGAAGAAGAGCACGGCAAGCCCGGCGCGGGCGAAGAGTCCGGCGAACACGGCAAGCCCGGCGCGGAAGAAGAGCACGGCAAGCCGGGCTACGGCGAGGAGTCCGACGAGGGCGACTGGCTGGGCCACGACGAGTACGGCCAGGACGAGGAGTCCGGCTACGGCAAGGACGAGGGTGGCTGGGAGCACAAGAAGGACTTCGTCTACTACGGCGAGGCCAAGGTCTCCGAGGACGCCCGTCCGGGCAAGTACGAGTTGGAGGGCTCGTGCGGCGAGGGCGAACTGGTCGTCCTGCCGAAGGGGCACGTCGACGGCGGCGACGGTGGGATGACCACCACCGGTGCCGACCGGAGCATGGTCGCCGGTGGGGCGGGCATGATCGGCGCGGCAGCCCTCGGCGGCATCGTGCTGATGCGTCGGCGTCGGGCCGATGAGCTCGGCTGACCCGACGGCGACACGGGCCGGCGGCCGTCACGGGAGACCGTGGCGTGCCGCCGGCGCGGCCGTCGTCGTCCTGCTCGCCATGGCCGGCTCCGGCATGGTCGGCGCGTCCCTGCGCACCACGCCCCCGCCGCGTCCCCCACAACCGGCGGCCCAGGCCGCGCCGCAGACCGCCCCGGCGACCACCCCCGCCGAGGACACCGGGCCGGTCGACGACCCGGACGCCCAGGTCCCCGCCGACGCGAGCGTGCCGCCGGGCCCCGATCCGCTGCCCCGGTCCGCCCCCACCACCATCGCGATCCCCCGGATCGCGGTCAACGCGGAGATCATGCCGCTGGGCACCAACCCGGACGGCACGGTGCAGGTGCCCCCACTGGACCAGGCCCAGCGCGCCGGCTGGTACGAGCCGGGCGTCAGCCCCGGTGAGACCGGCAACGCGGTGGTCGTCGGGCACGTCGACTCGGCGAAGCTCGGGCCGGCGGTCTTCTTCCAACTCGGCGCGCTCCTGCCGGGCGACACCATCACGGTGTCCCGGGCCGACGGCGTCGTCGCCATCTTCACCGTCGACGAGGTGAAGGCGTACCCGAAGGCGCAGTTCCCCACCGAGCAGGTGTACGGACCGAACGACCGGCCCGGCCTGCGGGTGGTGACCTGCGGCGGCCAGTTCGACCAGGGCGTCGGCAGCTACCAGGACAACGTGATCGTCTTCGCCTCGCTGACACCCTGACCCGACCGCGCCCGGCGGTGCCCCGCTGCCGGCCGCACCGGTGCCGCGCCTGCGGCGGGACGACGGTCCCGCCGCAGGCGCGGTCGGCGTACGGTCAGGCGGCGCCGGACGTCCGGACCAGGGTGCGGATCTGCCGCAGCAGCACCGACAGCGAGGCGAGGTCCGCCCGTGACTCGTCGAACTCCCCCATCGCCCGGTGCGCCCGGTGGATCGAGGTGGCGTTCGACTGTTCCCACTGGAGCACCCGCTCCTGTGGCGGCAGGTCGCCCGAGGTGGATTCGAGCACCTCCCCGGTGAGCGCGGCCAGCGCGGCGTACAGGTCGTAGCGCAACGCCATCCGGGCCAGCGTCTGCCAGCGGTCCTCCCGCGGCAGCAGGGAGATCTTCGACAGCAGCGAGTCCACCCGGAACCGGTCGGAGAGCACGAAGTAGACCGAGGCCACCTCGCCGACGTCCCGCCCGCTGGTGCGCGCCGTCTCCACCACGTCCAGCAGCCCGAAGCTGTACATCAGCCGGGTCGCCTGCTCGGCCAGGCCGGCCGGCAGCCCTCGGGCGGTCATCGCGTCGATGTGCGCCCGCAGCGACTCCCGCTCGCTGCCGTGGAACCGGTCCTGCAGGTCGGGCAGCAGCCGGGCCACCCCGTCGCGGAGCCGCTCGATCTCGGCCGGCACGTCGATCGGCGAGCGCCGGTTGGTCACCAGCCAGCGCACCGCCCGGTCGAGCAGCCGCCGGGTGTCCAGGTAGACGCTGGTCTGCAACTCCGGCGAGACCTGGTTGTCCAGCGCCTCGACCGCGGCCCACAGCTCCCGCAGCCCGAAGACCTCCCGGACCACCACGTACGCCCGGATCACGTCGGCCGCCGACGCGGCCGTCTCCTCGACGACCCGGAAGACGAACGAGATGCCACCCCGGTTGATCGCCTCGTTGACCAGCACCGTGGTGACGATGTCCCGGCGCAGCCGGTGCTGGGCCATCCGGTCGGCGAACCGCTCGCGCATCGGCGTCGGGAAGTACTTGACCAGGACGTCGGTCGTCCACTCCTCGTCCGCGAGGCCCTCGGCGAGGATCTCCCGCTCCAGCGAGATCTTCACGTACGCGAGCAGCACCGCGAACTCCGGCGCGGTCAGCCCGGACTCGGTGCGTACCGCCAGCTCCTCGTCCGGGGGCAGCGCCTCCAGCGCCCGGTCGAGCTGGCCGGCCCGCTCCAGCCCGCTGATCATCCGGCGGTGCACCGGCAGCAGCGAGGCGGCCTGGGCCTGCGAGTTGTTGATCGCCCGCGCCTGGTCGTAGTTGTCCCGCAGCACCAGCTCGGCGACCTCGTCGGTCATCTGGGCGAGCAGCTCGTCGCGGGCGGGGACGTCCAGCGCCCCGTCGGCGACCGCCGTGTTGAGCAGGATCTTGATGTTCACCTCGTGGTCGGAGCAGTCCACCCCGGCCGCGTTGTCGATGAAGTCGGTGTAGATCCGGCCACCGGTCTGCGCGTACTCGATCCGGCCGTGCTGGGTGCAGCCCAGGTTGCCGCCCTCGCCGACGACCCGGCAGCGCAGGCTCCTGCCGTCCACCCGGATCGCGTCGTTGGACTTGTCGCCCACCTCGGCGTTGGTCTGGCTGGACGCCTTCACGTAGGTGCCGATGCCGCCGTTCCAGAACAGGTCCACCGGCGCGGTGAGGATCGCCTTCATCAGCTCCGGCGGGCTGAGCTGGGTGACGTCGTCGGCCAGGCCGATGGCCGCCCGCACCTGCGGGGTGATCGGGATGGACTTCGCACCCCGCGGGAAGATCCCGCCGCCCTCGGAGATCAGCTTCGGGTCGTAGTCCTCCCAGGACGAGCGGGGCAGGTCGAACAGCCGCTGGCGTTCCCGGAAGGAGGCGGCGGCGTCCGGGTCCGGGTCGAGGAAGATGTGCCGGTGGTCGAACGCGGCCACCAACCGGATGTGCTCGGAGAGCAGCATCCCGTTGCCGAACACGTCGCCGGACATGTCGCCGACGCCGACCACGGTGAAGTCGGCCGTCTGGGTGTCGTGGCCCAGCTCGCGGAAGTGCCGCTTGACCGACTCCCAGGCGCCCCGGGCGGTGATGCCCATCTTCTTGTGGTCATAGCCGGCGGAGCCGCCGGAGGCGAACGCGTCGCCCAGCCAGAAGCCGTGCGCCGCCGAGATCTGGTTGGCGATGTCGGAGAACGTCGCGGTGCCCTTGTCCGCCGCGACCACCAGGTAGGGGTCGTCGGGGTCGTGCCGCACCACGTCCACCGGCGGCACGATCTCCCCCGAGACGATGTTGTCGGTGACGTCGAGCATCGCGCCGATGAACTCCTGGTAGCAGGCGACCGCCTCGTCCCGGTCCCCCGGCTTCTGCTTCAGCACGAAGCCGCCCTTGGCACCGACCGGCACGATCACCGCGTTCTTCACCATCTGCGCCTTGACCAGGCCGAGCACCTCGGTACGGAAGTCCTCCCGCCGGTCGGACCAGCGCAGCCCGCCCCGGGCCACCGGCCCGTACCGCAGGTGCACGCCCTCGAACCGGGGCGAGTAGACGAAGATCTCGAACTTGGGCCGGGGCGCCGGCAGGTCCGGAATGGCCTGCGGGTCCAGCTTGAACGCCACGTACGGCTTGGGTCGCCCGTCGGCGCGCTTCTGGTAGAAGCTGGTCCGCAGGGTGGCCTGCATCAACGTCAGGTAGGCGCGCAGGATGCGGTCCTGGTCGAGGCTGGCCACGTCGTCCAGCGCGACACCGATCGCGTCGACCAGCTCGCCGCTGCGCTCCTGCCGCTGCGCGGTGCTCCGCCCGTCCGGGGCGAACCGCACCTCGAAGAGTTCCACCAGCAGCGCGGCGATCTTGGGGTAGGCGATGAAGGTCTGCTCCATGTACTCCTGGGAGAAGACCGCACCGGTCTGCCGCAGGTACTTCGCGTACGCCCGCAGCACCACCACCTGCCGCCAGGTCAGCCCGCCGCGCAGGACCAGCTCGTTGAAGCCGTCCACCTCGGCCTCGCCCCGCCAGGCGGCGGCGAAGGCGTTCTCCACGTGCGGGCGCACCTCGGCCAGCTCCTGGTGCCCCTCGGGCAGCCGCAGCCCGAAGTCGTAGAGGAAGACCCGGCCGTCGATCCGGTCCACCTCGTACGGGTGCTCGTCGACCACCCGGACGCCGAGCGAGTGCAGCACCGGCAGCACGGCGGAGAGCATCATCGGCTCGCCGTACCGGTAGACCTTGAACCGGACGTCCATCGCCTCGTCGGCGCCGACGTCGCGCTGCCCCGGCCGGGGCGCCCACTGCTTGCGGAACAGGTGCATCTCCAGCTGGCCGGGCTCCTCCAGGAGTTCCAGCTTGGCCAGGTCCTTCATCGCCTCGTACGGCGTGTGCCCGTCCTTGTAGCCCTCCGGGAACGCGTCGGCATACCGGATGAACAGGTGCTTGGACTGCTCGTCGCCGAGCTTGCGTTCCAGCACCAACCGGTAGTCGTCGTCCCAGAGCCGGGTGGCGTCGGCCAACTCCTCGGCGAGCAGGTCGGCGTCGATCTCCCCGGGCGGCCGGTGGGGGTCGGTCCGGACGATGAAGTGCACCCGGGCCAGCATCGACTCGGTGACCCGGGTGGTGTAGTCCACCCCGATCCCGTTCAGCTCACGCAGCAGGATGTCCTGCATGCGCAGCCGGTTCTGGGTGGTGAACCGGTCCCGGGGCAGGTAGATCAGGCAGGAGATGAACCGCCCGTACGCGTCGCGGCGCAGGAACACCCGCAGCTGCCGGCGGCCGGCCATCCGCAGCACGCCGACCACCGCGTGGTAAAGATCGTCGGTCTTGATCTGGAACAGCTCGTCGCGCGGGTAGGTCTCCAGGATCTGGAGCAGGTCCTTGCCGGAGTGGCTGCGCTGGCTCAGCCCGGAGCGGTCCAGCACCTCGGCCACCTTGCGGCGGACCACCGGCAACTCCCGCACGCTGGTCCGGTAGGCGGCGGTGGAGAACAGGCCCAGGAACCGCCGCTCGCCGACCACCCGGCCGGCCTCGTCAAAGATCTTGAAGCCGATGTAGTCCAGGTAGGCCGAGCGGTGCACGGTGGCCCGGGAGTTCGCCTTGGTGATGATCAGCAGCCGCTTCTCCATCACCTTCTCGTGCGCCTCCGGCGTCATCGACGACAGCGCGCGCGCCTCGGGCGAGTCCGACCGCAGGATGCCCAGGCCGGTGCCGAGCACCGCCTCCAGCGCCGGGCCGTCCTGCCCGTCGGAGTCGACCAGCCGGTACTCCCGGTAGCCGAGGAAGGTGAAGTGGTCGTGGGCCAGCCAACGCAGCAACTCCACCGAGTCGGTGATGTCCTTCTCCGGCACCGGTGGGCGGTCGTCCGCCGTCCGGGCGGCGGACAACTCGTCGGCGAGCGCCAGGGCCCGCTGACGCATCTTGGGCCAGTCCTCGACGGCCTCCCGCACATCGGTGAGCACCCGCTGCAACTCGCGGCGCAGCCTGTCCCGCTGGTCGGCGTCGCGGACCGGGTCGATCTCGATCCGCATCCAGCTCTCGACCAGGTCACCGGCGATCGCGTCGTCCGGCTCCACGTCGGCGGAGACCTCGGTCAGCCGGCCCAGCGGCTCCCGCCGGACCACCACCAACGGGTGCACCAGCAGGTGTACGTCGAGGTGGTGGGCGTTGAGCAGGGCGGTCACCGAGTCGACCAGGAAGGGCATGTCGTCGGTGACGATCTCGACGACGGTGTGGTGCTGGTCGGCGTCGGGTGAGTGGATGCGCAGCTTCAGCTCGCCCGGCACCCGCTGCTGGGCCAGGTCGCGGTGCGCCCGGGCGGCATCGAGCATCTCCTCGGCGGTGAAGCCGATCAGTTCCTCGTCCGGCGCGAACCGCCAGAACCGACCCACCAGGGTCGCCGCGTCGTGGTCGTCACCGGCCAACGCCACCGCCTGGGCCACCAGGCGCTCCGCGTTGGGCACCGGCTCGTCGAGTTCGGCGTCCTCCACGTCGTCGCCGAGCGCTTCCATCGGAAGCCCCAGGTCGTAGAGGGTGTCGATGCTCGAACCGGTCAACCCGGTCACTCCTGTGTCGAGTCGACCGTAGCCGTCCCCGTCGATCGGCGGGCTGTCCCCGTCGGTCGCCGAATCGAAGCTGTCGTCCCGGCCGGTCTCAGTCTGCCGGAGGTCGGGTCCCGGTTTGATCGCCGGACGCCGGTCCATGGGTGCCACTCCCCTCGACGACCCACCGCGTTGTGGGTCACTCTGCCGCCCCACCTTAGGCCCTGCCGTTTCGGTCATCGGTCGGCGGACCACCGGCCGGACGTCCGGTTCGGGACTCTGGCCTCTCACCTGTTGCAGATCCACGTCGGCCGGCTGCCGAGTACCCCGCCTCGGGATGTTCATCACACCTGCGGGCCCACCTCTTCGCGCTGCCCACGAGGGCGGTACGGCCGTCGACCGCACCAGCCCGGCGGCCCGGCCCGGCCACGCGGGGCGGTACGGGCAGCCGCCCCGTACTAGCGTGCAGGGCAGCCCGCCACCCGGAAGGTGCCAGCTCCATGCCCCTGTCGTACCCGTACCACCGTCCCGGCACTCCCCTACGGCGGGCTCTCGCGGCCCTGGCCGCCTCGGTGCTGGCGGCCGGGGCCCTCGTCGGTTGCTCCGGCGACGACGAACTGGCGGGCAGCGTGGACGCGTTCCTCGCCGGCTGGCGCACCGGCAACCTGGACAAGGTGGGCTTTGTCGACCCGACCGGGGCGAGAGTGCCCGCCGCAGACGTCACCGAGGAGATCAAGGCCCTCTCCGGCGACCTCGCCGCCACCATGCCCACCCTGCGTCGCGCCGGGGACGCCGAGGTCACCAAGAACCTGGCCACCACGAAGGTCGACATCACGTGGGCGTTGCCGGGCGGGGCGACCTGGGCCTACCAGCGGCCGGTCCGGCTGCGGCAGAACGGCGGCGACGACCAGTGGCAGGTGATCTGGGAGCCCCAGGTGCTGCACGAGCAACTGGAGAAGGGTGACCGGCTGACGCTGCGGCGGACCGCCGCGCCCCGGGCCGGGGTGCTGGACGGCGCGGGGCAACCGATCGTGACGCCCCGCCCGGTGGTCCGGATCGGGGTGCAACCGGGCGAGGTCACCGACGCCAAGGCCCTGGTGGCGCGGCTCGACGCGGCGTTCAAGGCGGTCACGCCGCCGATCAGCCCGCCGGTCGACCTCAGCGACCTGCCGCGACGGCTCAACGACGCCGATCCGGGCGCCTTCGTCGAGGTGGTGACGTTGCGCGACGAGGCGTACCGGCAGATCCGGTCCCGGATCTACACCCTGCCGGGGACGAAGTTCCGGGCCGAGAAGCTCGACCTGGCCCCCACCCGAGAGTTCGCCCGCGCCCTGCTCGGCACGGTCGACCAGGCGCAGGCCGACGACCTGGCCGCCCACCCCGACCGGTACGCCAAGGGCGACCTGGTCGGCCACGGTGGCCTCCAGGGCCGCTACGACGAGCGGCTGCGCGGCGCTCCCGGCACGACCGTGGAGATCCGCCGGCCCACCCCCGAGGGCGGCACCACCGTCGTCACCGAGGCGTTCCGGCAGGAGCCGGCCGCCGGCCAGCCGGTCCGCACCAGCCTCGACGTGGCCACCCAGAACGCCGCCGACGGCGCGTTGCGGGCGGAGAAGCGGCGGTCGGCCCTGGTCGCGGTGCGGATCAGCGACGGCGCGGTGCTCGCCGCCGCCAACGGTCCCGGTGCGGCCGGGGAGAACCTGGCCTTCACCGCCCAGGTGCCGCCGGGCTCCACCTTCAAGATGGTCAGCGCCCTCGGCCTGCTGGACAAGGGCGCGGTGACCCCGCAGACCATCGTCGACTGTCCCAAGACCCGCGCGGTGGACGGTCGGTCGTTCAAGAACTCCGACGACTTCGTCCTGGGCAAGGTGCCGTTCCGGACCGACTTCGCCAAGTCCTGCAACACCGCGTTCGTCGCGCTGGCCCCGCAACTCGGCCCGGACGGGCTCGCCGGCGCCGGCCGTACCCTGGGCCTGGAGGGCAACTGGGATCTCGGCGCGGACGTCTTCACCGGCAAGGTCTCCACCGGTGGCGCCCCCACCGAGCAGGCCGCCGCGGCGATCGGCCAGGGCACCACCGTGGTCAGCCCGCTGGCCATGGCCGGGGCCACCGCCGCCGTCGCCCGGGGCCGCTGGGAGCAGCCGAAGCTGGTGCTCGACCCGGCCCCGGCCGCGCCCGCCGAGGCCGGCCCGCCGCTGAAGGCCGAGTCGGTGGCGGGGCTCAGGACGATGATGCGCGAGGTGGTCACCGCCGGCACCGGCAAGGCACTGGCCGACGTGCCGGGTGGCCCGGTGTACGGCAAGACCGGCACCGCCGAGTACGACAACGACCCGACGCACACCCATGCCTGGTTCGTCGGTTGGCGGGGGGACGTCGCGTTCGCCGTCTTCGTCGAGCAGGGCGGATCGAGCACGGCCAGTGCCGTCCCGATCGTCGAGCGCTTCCTCCGCGCCCGCTCCTGACCCGTCGCCCACCACCCAGCCCGCCACGCCGCCCGCCCTGGCCGGCCCCGCCCTGACCGGCGCGCTCATTTGGGCCGATGTTGCGGCATCCCGTCCAACGGATAGTGCAACATCGGCCCAGATGAGTTGATCATGCGACGGAACACCGCAACATCGGCCCCATTGAGGGGATCATGCTCAGGCGACCGGCTCCTCGGCGCGGCCAGGTGCGTCAGCCGACCCGGAATCGGAGGTCCCGAAACCGGACGACCCAGGAACGGAGGTCCCGGGGACGGACGACCCGGAGACGGACGCCCCAGAAGCGGAGGTATCGAAGCCGGACAGTCTGGGGACAGCGGCCCCGGAGACGGAGGTCCCGGGGACGTTTCCTCCGAAGGTGGACGATCCGGGGTCAGCGGGGAGCGGCTTGGGTGGCAGCAGTCGGGGCGGGAGGGCGTCCGGGGCGACGACCGGGGCCAGTCCGGCGACGATCGTGTTGACGATCTCGGCGGCGTACGCACCGTCCGGGTCGTAGTCGGGGTCGAAGACGGTCAGCTCGACGCCGAGGCAGTGCGGGGTGTCCACCAGCCCGGCGAGCAGGATCTCCAGCTCGGCGAAGGCGATCCCGCCGGGGTCGGGGGCGTCCACGGCCGGCATCACCGCCGGATCGAGCACGTCCACGTCGATGTGCACCCAGTAACCGGCGCAGTCGGCCAACTGCTCGTGCGCCCACTGGGCACTGCGGGCGGCGCCCTCGGCGCGCAGGGCCGGCACCGGTCGGGTGGTGATCCCGGCGGCCTGGAGGTCGAGCCGGTACTCGTCCTGCGCCCGGATGCCGAGCACCACCACGTCGATGTCCCGGAAGTACGGTCGACGCCCCTCGATGGCAGCCAGGTCGGCCTGGCCGCGCCCGGTCACCAGGGCGAGGTCCTCCCCGGCTGCCGCACCGACGTACGAGGCGTTGCCGGGGTGCCGGAAGTCGGAGTGGCCGTCGACGAAGACCAGCCCGATCCGCCCACCGACCGCCTCGCCGAGCCGGTGCATGGCCAGCGCCGAGCCGAGCAGCACCGAGCAGTCCCCGCCGAGGACCAGGGGAAACTCGCCCCGGTCGATGATCGCGCCGATCCGATCGGCGAGGCCCGTCGAATAGCCGGAGATCTCCCGCGCGTGGCAGACCCCGTCGCCGGGCCGCCAGTCGCCCGGGTCGTACCGGGGGGCGGTCAGGCAGCCGGCGTCCCGGGCACCCAGCCGGGCCAGCAGCCCGTGGTCGCGCAGCGCACCGGGGGCCTTGCCGCAGCCGGGGACCGAGGTGGAGGTGGGTGGGCGCAGACCCAGGTTGGTCGGCGCGTCGAGGACGGCGATTCGGCGCATCACAGGCTCCCGTCCTCGATGGGTGGCGGGCCGGCCGGGGGGCCGGCCCGCGCGGGCGTGTCAGGGGTTCAGAACAGGGCGCTGGCCAGGGCGCGTCGGGCGGAGGCCACGGCAGGGTCGTCCGGGCCGGCGATGCTGAACAGGGCGATCAGGTGTTGGCGGGCCTTGTCCCGGTCGTCACCGGCGGTCCGCCGGACCAGCCCGACCAGCCGCGCGTACGCCTGCTCGGCCATCCCGCTGAGCACCTCGATGTCGGCGGCGAGCAGTTGGGCGTCGACATCGTCGGGGTTGGCCTGCGCGGTGGCGAGCGCGGCCTGCGGGTCCGCGCCGGCGACCCGCCGGGCCACCCCGACCTGGGCCAGCCCGGCCTCGGCCGCGGCGTCCGCCGGAGACTCGGCGAGGATCTTGCGGTACGCCTGCTCGGCGGCGTCCAGGTCGCCGCTCATCAGGGCGTCGTCGGCCTCGTCGAGGCGCGGGTCCTCCGGCTCGGCCACGCTGACGCCACCGGCCTTGAGGACGGCGGCGAGCCACTGGCGCAGCTGCGGCTCGGGGATCACGCCGGGGAAGGCGTCGATCGGTCGCCCGCCGACGACCGCGTAAACGGTGGGGATCGCCTGGATCTGGAACATCTGCGCGATCCGCGGGTTTTCCTGGACGTCGACCCGGGCGAGGACCCACTGGCCGGCGCCCTCGGCCGCCAACCGCTCCAGCACCGGGGCGAACTGGTCGCTGTCCGGGTAGCCGGCCGCGCCGAAGAAGACCACCACGGGTGTGGTCATCGAGCGTTCGAGCACCTCGGACTGGATGTTCGCCTCGGTCACGTCGAGCGCGGCAGCGGCGCCACCTGTGGCGGGACCGCCCGGTAGACCGGTGGGTGCGCCGGTCTGGCTCGGTGTGGCGGGACGGGAACTGGCCGGGGCGGTGCCGCGCAGCGCGCTGAGGTCGACCGCGCCGCGGGTGAAGATCGACGAGGTGATCCGTGGGTCGCTCATGGTTACCTAGTCTCGCACGATCCCCACCGTTGTCGGCTCCGCCGCAACGCCCACAGTTGCCACTCTCACCTCCCGCTCATTGCCCGGTTGGCCAGTGCTGTTCAGAAGCGGGCGGGTTCGCGGTAGGTGCCCCATTCGGCGCGCAGGGCGTCACAGATCTCACCGAGCGTGGCCTCGGCGCGGACGGCGTCGAGCATCGGCGGGATCATGTTCCCGCCGGTGCGGCTGACCTCGATCATGCGCTGCACCGCCGCCGTCACCGCCGCGTCGTCGCGGGCGACCTTGCGTTCGGCGAGCACCCGGCGCTGCTCCAGCTCCACCTCGTGCGAGATGCGCAGGATCTCCAACTCCTTGGCGGTCGTGCTGGTGTGGCAGTTGACCCCGACGATCTTCTTGTCGCCCTTCTCCAGCGCCTGCTGGTAGACGAAGGCCGACTCGGCGATGTGGCCGGTGAACCAGCCGTCCTCGATGCCCCGCAGGATGCCGGAGGTCATCGGGCCGATCTCGTGCGGGCCCTCGCCGCCGAGCTGCCGGATCCGGGCGAAGATCTCCTCCGCCTCGGCCTCGATGGCGTCGGTGAGCGCCTCGACGTACCAGGAACCACCGAGCGGGTCGGCCACGTTGGTCACCCCGATCTCCTCCATCAGCACCTGCTGGGTACGCAGGGCGATCTCGGCCGACTCGTCGGTGGGCAGGGCGAGGGTCTCGTCGAGGGCGTTGGTGTGCAGCGAGTTGGTGCCGCCGAGCACCGCGGCGAGGGCCTCCACGGCGGTGCGTACCACGTTGTTGACCGGCTGTTGGGCGGTCAGTGACACCCCGGCGGTCTGGGTGTGGAACCGCAGCCAGAGGGCCTTCTCGCTGGTGGCGCCGTAGACGTCGCGCAGCCAGCGGGCCCAGATCCGGCGGGCGGCGCGGAACTTGGCGATCTCCTCGAAGAAGTCCAGGTGCGCGTCGAAGAAGAAGCTCAGCCCGGGGGCGAAGACGTTGACGTCCAACCCGCGCGAGAGCCCCAGCTCCACGTAGCCGAACCCGTCGGCCAGGGTGTACGCCAACTCCTGCGCGGCGGTCGAGCCGGCCTCGCGGATGTGGTAGCCGGAGACCGACAGCGGCTTGTAGCGCGGGATCTCGGCGGCGCAGTATTCCATCAGGTCGCCGATCAGGCGCAGGTGCGGCTCGGGGTCGAAGAGCCACTCCTTCTGCGCGATGTACTCCTTGAAGATGTCGGTCTGCAACGTGCCGTCCAGCCTGGACAGCTCGACGCCCTGCCGCTCGGCGGCGACCAGGTACATGCAGAAGACCGGCACCGCCGGGCCGGAGATGGTCATCGAGGTGGTGACGCCGGCCAGGTCGATGCCGTCGAAGAGCACCTCCATGTCGGCGGCCGTGTCCACCGCCACCCCGCAGTGCCCGACCTCGCCGAGCGCCTGCGGGTCGTCGGAGTCGCGCCCCATCAGGGTCGGCATGTCGAACGCCACGGAGAGCCCGCCGCCGCCCGCGCCGAGGATCATCTTGTAGCGCTCGTTGGTCTGCTGGGCGTTGCCGAACCCGGCGAACTGCCGGATCGTCCAGGCCCGCCCCCGGTAACCGGTCGGATGCAACCCCCGGGTGTACGGGAACTCGCCCGGCCAGCCGATCCGTTCGAACCCGGGGTAGCCGGTCCCCTCGGGTGGCCCGTACACCGGCTGCACCGTGGCGCCGGACAGGGTGGTGAAGTCCGCGTCCCGCTTGCGCGCGGCGTCGTACCGGGCCTGCCAGCGTGCCCGTCCGGCGGCGATCTCGTCGGCGTTCATCCGCGGGGCTCCTCCTCGAGTCCTCGACCGAACCCCGAGTGTAGAACGAAGCCTGAACGATCGCTAAGGAAACCCGTACCCACCGGTAACCCACCCACGGCAACAACCCGCCGCGCCACCGCGCCACCGCGCCGCCAACCACGGCGGTGATCAAGAGGTTTACGTCAGCCCGAACCCGGAAATTGACGCAAACCTCTTGATCACCGGGCGCGGCGACCATCGGGGGCGCCGGGGTGTGGGTGGGGGTGGGGGATCAGGGGGTGGGGAGTTCTGCTACGTCGTCGACGCGGATGTTGATCTCGTCAGCGCGGAGGCCGTAGGACTCGACGGCTGCCGTGACGGCGGCCCGGACCGCGTCGGTGACCTGGGGAACCGGGTGGCCGGCGGAGATCACCAGGACCAGGTTGACCACGGCCGCGCCGTTGGTGACGTGCGCCGAGCAGCCCCGCCGGGCATCGCCCACCCGGTCCAGCCCGACCTTGTCGAGGACGGCGTTGAAGAACCGGGCCACGTCGCCACCCAGCTCGGCCACCCCGGGCACGGACTTCGCGGCGGCAACCGCGATCTTCTCCACCACCTCGTCGGAGACCTGTGTCGTCCCGCCCGCCACCGCATCCGGCGTCACCGACAACTCCTGCGTCGCCTCGTGGTCCATGGTCGCCCCCCGGAAAGCCGTCGCACCGCCCCACGGGTCCGTGGCGCGGTGCGAGCGTACTAGCCGATAGTGCTCCGTTGTGGACGGATCAGGTGCCGATCTGGGCGAGCAGTTCGTCTGCTGCCGCGTACGGGTCGAGGGCACCCTCGGCCACCTTCGCGGCGAGCGCCGGCAACTCCGTACCGTCGCGCAGGGAACCGATCCGGGCGCGCAGGGTGCCCAGCGCGATCGCCTCGATCTCGGCGGCGGCCCGCTTCTCGCGGCGGCGGCGCAGCTGGTCGTGCTGCTCCAGCCAGGCACGGTGCTTGTCGATCGCGGCGGCGATGTCGTCGATCCCCTCGCCGCGCGCGGCGATCGACCGGACCACCTGCGGCCGCCACTCCCCCGGCCCCCGCTCGCCCAACGCGATCATGCCCTGGATGTCGCGGACGGTGTTGTCCGCGCCGTCCCGGTCGGCCTTGTTGACCACGAAGACGTCGGCGATCTCCAGGATGCCTGCCTTGACCGCCTGGATCGCGTCGCCCATGCCCGGGGCGAGCAGCACCAGCGTGGTGTCGGCGAGGGAGGCCACCTCCACCTCGGCCTGGCCGACGCCGACGGTCTCCACCAGGACCACGTCGCAGCCGGCGCCCTCCAGCACCCGGACCGCCTGCGGGGTCGCCGCGGAGAGCCCACCGAGGTGCCCCCGGCTGGACATCGACCGGATGTAGACACCCGGGTCGGTCGCATGGTCCTGCATCCGGACCCGGTCGCCGAGGATCGCCCCGCCGGTGAACGGGCTGGACGGGTCGATGGCCAGCACCCCGACCCGGTGCCCGCCCGCCCGCAGCGCCCGGACCAGCTCGTTGGTGGTGGTCGACTTGCCCACCCCCGGGGAGCCGGTCAACCCGACCACCTGGGCCTGCCCGGCGTACGGTGCGAGCGCCGCCGCCACCTGCGGCAGCATTTCGTCACCGGACTCGACCAGCGTGATCAGCCGGGCCACCGCCCGTGGGTCACCCTCGCGCGCCCTTTCCACCAGCATCGGTACGTCCCGACTGCGGCGAACCGGGACAGCGGCGGGAGCCGGGGCGTTCTCGACACTCACAGGGCCACCTTCGCTCACGACTGCGGGGCTCGCAAAACCGGCTCACTCCTCGCGCTCACATCCGCCACCCCCGCACCACGACTGCGGGGCTCGCAAAACCGGCTCACTCCTCGCGCTCACATCCGCCACCCCCGCACCACGACTGCGGGGTGTGAACCCGGCCCCGCTCCCCGCGCCCACCAGGCGCGGGGAGCGGGGCCGACGTGGCCGGTCAGTTCTGGGCGTCGGCCGGTACGTGGATGATCAGGGCGTCGCCCTGGCCGCCGCCACCGCAGAGCGCCGCCGCGCCGGTGCCGCCGCCGCGCCGCTGGAGTTCCAGCGCGAGGGTGAGCACCAGCCGGGCGCCGGACATGCCGATCGGGTGGCCGAGCGCGATGGCCCCACCGTTGACGTTGATCTTGTCGGTGCTGATCCCGAGGTCCCGCGCGGACTGGATGCCGACCTGGGCGAACGCCTCGTTGATCTCGATCAGGTCGAGGTCCTCGACGCTCAGGCCACCCTTCTTCAGGGCGTGCTGGATGGCGTTCGACGGCTGCGAGTGCAGGGAGTTGTCCGGGCCGGCCACGTTGCCGTGCGCGCCGATCTCGGCCAGCCAGGTCAGGCCCAGTTCGTTGGCCTTGGCCTTGCTCATCACGACCACGGCCGCCGCGCCGTCCGAGATCGGCGACGAGGTGCCGGCGGTGATCGTGCCGTCCTTGGCGAACGCCGGGCGCAGCTTGGCCAGCGACTCGGCGGTGGTGTCCGGCCGGATGCCCTCGTCCTCGCTGATCACCAGCGGGTCGCCCTTGCGCTGCGGGATGACCACCGGGGTGATCTCGTCGGCGAAGTGACCGTTCTTCTGCGCAGCGGCGGCCCGCTGGTGGCTGGCCGCCGCGAACGCGTCCTGCTCCGCCCGGGTGATGCCGTGCCGGGCGCCGAGCCGCTCGGTGGACTCTCCCATCGAGCAGCAGTCCCAGGCGTCGCTGAGCCCGTCATGGGCCATGTGGTCCTTCACGGTCACGTCGCCGTACTTGTAACCGGCGCGCTGGCCGAGCAGCAGGTGCGGGGCGTTGGTCATCGACTCCATGCCACCGGCCACCACGATGTCGAACTCACCGGCCCGGATGAGCTGGTCGGCCAGGGCGATCGCGTCGAGGCCGGAGAGGCACACCTTGTTGATGGTCAGCGCCGGCACCGACATCGGGATGCCCGCCGCCACGGCCGCCTGACGGGCCGGGATCTGCCCGGTGCCGGCCTGGAGCACCTGGCCCATGATCACGTACTGCACCTGGCCGGGGGCCACCCCGGCGCGCTCCAGGGCCGCCTCGATCGCGATGCCGCCGAGCTTCGTCGCCGGGAGGTCCTTGAGGTTGCCCAGCAGCCGGCCCATCGGGGTCCGCGCGCCGCTGACGATCACCGATGCCACTGCCTGCCTCCGGGGGGGTACCAGCCTGTACGCCTTAACGCCTGTTCGGCAAGACTAACGGCATGGCTGAAAACTCCTCCGTCGAGCCCGCTGCCGACTACATCACAGACATCGGGCTGCGCCGTATCGATCACGTCGGGGTCGCGGTCGCCGACCTGGACGCCGCGATCGACTTCTACCAGCGCACCTTCGGTATGCGCTGCATACACCAGGAGACCAACACCGAGCAGGGCGTACGCGAGGCGATGCTGGCCGTCGGCCCGACCGCCGAGGGGGGCTGCGTGCAACTGCTCGCCCCGTTGTCGCCGGAGTCGACCATCGCCAAGTTCCTCGACCGCAACGGGCCCGGGGTGCAGCAGGTGGCGTACACGGTCGCCGACATCGACGCGGCCTGCGCGACCCTGCGCGAACGCGGCGTACGACTGCTCTACGACACCCCGAAGCGTGGCACCGCCAACTCCCGGGTCAACTTCGTCCACCCCAAGGCCGCCGGCGGCGTCCTCATCGAACTCGTGGAACCCGCCCCCACCCCCCACTGACCCCCACCCCTTCCCACCCTCCCCCTCCCCGCCGGCCCTCCCCTCCCCTCCGCTCTCCAAGGTTGATCAAGAGGTTTGCGTCATTTTGATCTTCAGATCTGACGTAAACCTCTTGATCACCGGGGCGGGGCGGGCGGGGCGGGCGGAGGAGGGGCGGACGGAGGAGGGGCGCGGGAGGGTGGGCGGGGTGGAGGGTGGGAGGGGAGGGGATTGGGTTTTTGAGGGGTGGTGGGGGATTGCGGGGCAGCCATTCGGGGGTGGTCGGGGAAAGACACACGGAGGGGTGGCGGGGGCCTGGTTTTCGTTACTTCGGGTGACGGCGGGGCCGCCCGGACCTGCCAAGATCGCCGTTTGGTCGGGACCGGCGGGACGACCCGGTGGACCCCGTAAAGAGGACACGAAAGCTCGGCACCGCTCTTGCGAACGACCCCGGGGGGTCTGCAAGTATGTCCCAATGCCCCAGCAGCAGTCCTCCCCTCTCGCGTTCTTCGATAACGCGAACTCGCAGCCGGACTTCACGGTCGGCCTACGCGGGTACAACACCCACCAGGTCGACGACTTCCTCGGCCGGATGACGGCCGCGCTGACCCAGTCGGAGCAGGCGCGCGCCGAGGCCGAGCAGCGGATGAACGACGCCCAGCGTCGGCTCCGCCAGGCCGAGCAGCGGCAGGCTGCGCTTGAGCAGAAGCTCACCGACACCAACAAGCAGCTCGAGGAGAACAGCCGGCCGACCCTTTCCGGTCTCGGCACCCGGGTCGAGCAGATCCTCCGGCTGGCCGAGGAGCAGGCCAACGACCACCGCAACGAGGCCAAGCGCGAGTCGGAAGGGATTCTCTCCGCTGCCCGGCTGGAGGCGCGGGAGATCACCGACAAGGCGCGCGCCGAGGCCGCCGCGATGAAGGCCACCGCCGAGCGGGAGGCCGGCACCGTCCGTACCGCCGCCGAGCGGGAGGCCGCCGAGGCCCGGGTGCAGGCCCGCCGGGAGGCCGACACGCTGCGCGCCGACGCCGACCGGGAGACCAAGCAGCTGCGTACGGTCACCGCGCACGAGGTGGCCGAGCTGAAGTCGACCGTCGAGCGGGAGGTCGCCACCCTGCGCGCCACCGCCGAGCGGGAGATCACCCAGCAGCGGGCGAAGGCGGCCCGGGAGGCCGAGGAGAAGCGCGCCGAGGCGACCAAGCTGCTCACCGACGCCCGCGACAAGCGGGACAAGGACCTCCAGGCCCTGGAACTCCAGCTCGCCGAGCGCCGGGAGAAGGCCGAGCGCGAGGAGTCGGAGCGGCACGCCGCCCAGGTGACGCAGACCCAGAAGCTGGTCGGCGAGGCCGAGCAGCGGGCCCGGGCCGCCCAGGAGCGGGCCAAGGAGATCGAGCAGCGCGCCGAGGCCCGCCGGGTCGAGTCCGAGCGCACCGCCAACGAGACCGTCGACAAGGCCAAGGCGCTGTCCGAGAAGACCCTCAACGAGGCCAAGGCCGAGGCGAAGCGGCTGCTCACCGAGGCGCGCACCGAGGCGGACCTGACCACCCAGGCGGCCCGCCGCGAGGTGGAGGACCTCACCCGCCAGAAGGACGCGGTCACCTCCCAGCTCGGGCAGATGCTGTCCGGCCTGGCCGGGATCGTGCCGGGCGTACCGGCCCAGCAGCCGGCCGCCGCGCCGGCCAAGGCGGAGCCGGCCAAGGCCGACGCCGAGTCGCGGGCCACCGCGGAGACCGCCAGCTGACCGACTGCGCAGACGGGGCATGTGTCGCGGCGCGGGGTGACACCGGGTAGCCGGTGGACCCCCGCGCCGTACGCGTTCCCGCCCTGTGACACCCTGTCGCGCGACCACAGTGAAACAGCTCCCCACAGCGGCGTCCGTATCGCCCCCGGAGGGCAGGATGCGTGTGAGGATGGGGGCATGTCGCACGGCGAGGAACTGTTCGCTCTCGGCGGGGATGTGACGACGGAGCCCAGCTTCGAGTCCGCCCTGCGGGGATACGACAAACGACAGGTCGACCGGTACGTCACTCGTGCGGAGCACGAGATCACCACCCTGACGGGTGAGCGGGAACAGGCGTACACCCAGATCCACAAGCTGGCCGGCCAGGTCGAGCACCTCCAGCGGGATCTCGCCCAGGTGCGCAAGCAGATCGGCGTGGTGGACCGGGCCTCCTTCAAGCACCTCGGCCCCCGGGTCGAGCAGATTCTCGCCCTCGCCGAGGAGCAGGCGGACGCCATCCTGGCCGCCGCCAACGAGGAGATCGAGGCCCGCCGGGCCGCCGCCGAGCACATCATCGACGAGGCCCGCGAGCAGGCCGCCAGGGCGCTCAAGGACTTCGAGATCGCGCTCGCCGCCCGGCGTGCCGAGGAGGAACGGCACACCACGGCCCGCAAGGCCGAGGCGGACGCCGCCGTGCGTACGGCGAAGGAGGAGGCCGCCCGGCTGCGCGCCACCGCCAAGGACGAGTCGACCCTGCTGCGGGCCACCGCCGAGGACGAGTCGAACCGGCTGCGGGCCACCGCCCAGGAGGCCCTGAGCCGGGCCCAGCAGGAGGCCACCCAGCTGCGCGACACCGCCCGGGAGATCCACACCCGGGCCCAGCAGGAGGCCGCGAAGCTCCGGGAGGCGGCCAAGGCGGCGCTGGCCACGGCCCAGAAGGAGGCCACCGACCTGCGCGAGGCCGCCAAGGAGGTGCACACCAAGGCGCAGCAGGAGGCGCGGCGGCTCACCGAGTCGGCGACCGAGGCCAGCCGGGCCACCCGCGCCAAGGCGCTCCAAGAGGCCAAGCAGGTCACCGACGACGCCGAGGGGGCGGCGAAGGCGACCCGGACCCGCTCCCAACAGGAGGCGCACCGGCTGACCACCGAGGCGACCGAGGCGGCCCAACGCAGCCGGGCCGAGGCCGAGGCGTACGCGCAGCGGATGCGCACCGAGACCGAGGCGTACGTGCAGCAGTCCCGCGCCCAGACGCAGCAGGAGCTGGGGGCCTGGCGCGCGGGGGTGGAGCAGGAGGTCAACGGCCGACGGGAGGCCGCCGACCGGGAGCTGGCCCAGCGTCGCGCCGCCGCCGAGCAGGAGTTCGCCAAGCACCGCGACGAGTTGGACCGCAAGCACCAGACCCGGCACAACGAGCTGGAGCAGCAGCACCGGACCCGGCAGGACGAGCTGGAACGGGAGTGGGCCGCCCGGCGGGACGAGATCGAGCAGGGCGCGGCGGAGATCCGCCGCTCCGCCGAGGCGGACGCGTCGACGCTGCGCCGGCAGGCCGAGCAGGAGACCGGCGAGTTGCGTCGGCGGGTCGAACAGGAGACCGCCGAACTGCTGGACCGGGCCGAACGGGAGACCGCCGACAAGCGTCGCCAGGCCGACGAGCACGTCGCCGCCTCGCGCCGGCAGTTCGACGAGTACGCGGCCACCACCCAGCAGCACCTGGCGACCACCCAGCAGCACCTCGCCGCCACCCAGCAGGAGGCGGCGGCCGGTCGGCAGCAGCTCGCCCGGGTGATGCTGGAGATCGCCCAGGCCCAGCAGCAGCTCGCCGACCTGCGTCAGGAGACCTGGCAGGCGCGGCAGGAGCACGACGAGGTCCAGCGGGAGGTCACCGAACTCCGGATGCGCGCCACGGCACCGGTGGGCCTCGACGCGGTGGCACCGACACCGGACGGCGACCGCCCCGGGGCGGGCCCGCGGGGCAACGGCACGAAGCCGAAGCCGACCCGCGGCACCGACGGCCCGGCGGCGGAGTCGGTGGGCACCGGCGGTAGGCCGACACCGACCCTGGCCGGTGCCGGACCGGGCCCGGCGGGCACCGGCCCCGCGGTGAACCCGACAGACACCGGCCCCACGGTGAATCCGGCTGACACCCGCCCCACGGTGAACCCGGCTGACGCCGGCCGGAAGGACCCGGCCGTTGCCGGGGCCACGGCGAAGTCCGCCGCCACCGGGGCCAGGTCGGACTCGGTCGTGGCCGTCACCAAGCCGGCGGGCCGGCCGGCCGCCAACGGCACCCGACCGACGGAGCGCCCGGACGGCACCGGCGCGAAGCCCAAGGCGGAACCGGTGACCACGGTGGACGGCGGAACGGCCAGCGCCGGGGTGGACGGGGAACCGACCGTCGCCGCGGTCCCCGGTGCCGCCGGCCGGGGGGCCACCCCGACAAAGATCACCAGTACCGGTGAGAACGGCAAGCGACCCACCAAGCCGACCACCGACGAGCGCAGCGCCACACCCAGCACGGTGACCGTCGAGTCCGAGTGACCCCGCACCCGAGGGTGCGGTGCCGGGTGGCCCGGGGTGGCCGGCGACGTCGGGCCCCACTACCCTGCGGGCGGAGGTCCGTACGGTAGGTGTTCACCGGACGGGCATGGTGTGATCCACTCCGGTGTGAGTAACGCCGGAGCCGGACTGGGGAGGCTCGGTGGCACAGCACGGCCCGGCACGCGACGACGCGACCGGGGACGAGGCCCCTGCCGGCGTACCGGTGACCCGCTCCGGGCAGGGAGCGGCCGCGGACCGCACCGTTGCGACGGACCGGCTCACGGGCGGGGCGGCCGCTGCGGCGAGTCCGCCCACCGGACCGGACACCCCCACCGGCCCCGGCCCCGGCAAGGGCACCGACAACAGCACCGCCACCACCGGCTCGGGGCGGTTCGGCCGGCCCGGTCGGCCCCTGCGCCGCAGCAGCTTCCTGGTCGGCTTCACCGGTGCGCTCGGCGTGCTGCTGGCGTACACCGTGTTCCTGGGGATTCGCAATGCCGGCGGCATCCTGGTCCTGGTGGTGATCGCGCTCTTCCTGGCGGTGGGGCTCAACCCGGCGGTGGTCCGGCTGCGCCGTTGGGGGCTGCCGCACGGCCTGGCCGTGACGGTGGTGGTGCTGACCCTGCTGCTGCTGATCATCGCCGGGCTGGTGGCACTGGTGCCGCCGGTGGTGACCCAGACCGGGCAGTTCATCGACCAACTGCCCAGCTATGTCGAGGAGCTGCGCCGCAACCGCACCGTCAACGACCTGGTGGTGCGGTACGACGTGATGCAGCGGGTGCAGGAGTTCGCGAACGCGGACACCGTCGGTCGGGCGCTCGGCGGGGTGCTCGGCGGCGCCCAGTTGATCTTCGGCACCATCTTCCGGGTGCTCACCGTGCTGGTGCTGACGATCTACTTCCTGGCCTACTTCGACAAGCTGCGCGACCTCGGCTACGCGCTGGTGCCGAGGTCCCGCCGGCAACGGGTCAGCCTGATCGGCGACGAGATCCTGACCAAGGTCGGCGCGTACATGGTGGGGGCGCTGAGCATCGCCGTGCTGGCCGGCGCGACCACCTTCGTCTTCGCCCTGGTCGTCGAGCTGCCCTACCCGTTCGCGCTGGCCGTGGTGGTGGCGGTGACCGACCTGATCCCGCAGATCGGGGCCACCCTCGGCGCGGTGATCGTCAGCCTGGTCGGATTCGCCACCGGGCTGCCGGTCGGCATCGCCTGCGTGGTCTTCTTCGTGCTCTACCAGCAGGTGGAGAACTACCTCATCTACCCCAAGATCATGCGGAGGTCGGTGGAGGTCAACGAGGTGGCCGCACTGCTCGCCGCCCTGCTCGGGGTGGCGCTGATGGGCGTGGTCGGCGCGCTGATCGCCATCCCGGTGGTCGCCGCCTTCCAGTTGATCCTGCGCGAGGTGGTGCTCCCCCGCCAGGAACGCCGCTGAGGGCCGGCGGGGACGGCGGCGGGGTTCAGCCGGCGGCGGGACCCGGCACCGGGTTGTCGGCGAAAGCAGCCACCGTACGGTCGGCGTAAGCGCTGACGTCGCCGGTCTCCATCGGGCCGTCCCAGCTGGTCGGCAGCGGCAGCGGCACCGCCGGGTTCACCCGCCGGACGATCTCGTCGAGCACCCGTTCGGCGTCGCCCACCCAGAGGTGCTTGGCCCCCGGCACCCCGACCACCTCGGCCTGCGGCACCGCCGCGAAGCGTTCCCGGGCCTCGTCGGGGCGCAGGTAGTCGTCGAACTCGGGCACCAGCGCGGTCAGCGGCCGACCCGACTCCGCCCAGACGGCCAGGTCCTCAGGTTTCGAGAACCGCAACGGCGGGGAGAGCAGGATCGCCCCGGCCACCGCCGGGTCACAGCCGAACTTGAGGGTCAGGTCGGTGCCGAACGACCAGCCGACCAGCCAGATGTTCGGCAGCTCGTGGAACTCGGCGTACTCGATCGCGGCGGCGACGTCGAAGCGCTCGCCCACCGCGTTGTCGAAGGCCCCCTCGCTGGTGCCCCGGATGCTGCTGGTGCCCCGGGTGTTGAACCGGAGCACCGCCAGGTCGGCCAGGGCGGGCAACCGCCAGGCCGCCTTGCGGAAGACGTGGCTGTCCATCATCCCGCCGTGGGTGGGCAGCGGGTGCAGGCAGACCAGGGTGCCCACCGGGTCCCGGTCGGCCGGCCGGGCCAGCTCGCCGACGAGCCGCAGGCCGTCGGCGGTGTGCAGCGCGATGTCCTCCCGGTGGCCGGGCAGGATCGACGACGCGCGGATCGGTGTGCTCACCGCCCAAGTCTGACGCGAGGTCGTCGCGCTCGCGCGCCCGGGGCGCAACCGGGCGGCCCAGATCGCTCGATCAGCAGCCGGTCCGCCGGGAGCGCACGCCGGACCGGTCAGCCGTAGCGGGGCGCGCCCCGGCCGCGCATCAGGTTGGGCCCCCGGCGGTCCCGGGCCCGCCAGCAGCCGCTGTGCCAGTGCCGCCGGTCGGTCAGGTCGCCCGCGCCGTCGGCCGGCCAGGCCACCAGGTGCGCCACCCCGGGTCGGATCTCCTGGTCACACCCGGGACAGCGGTACGTCTTGACCGACGCGCCGCCGCTGATCCCGCGTACCTGCCACTCGCCGTCGCGCCACTGCTGCACCGATTCCACGCCGTGGCGGGCCCGGTCGGCGTCCAACTGGGTGGTGTCCTCGCGGCGGGGACGGTTGCGACGAGGGCTCACCTTGCCAAGGTTACGGTCAGTGCCAGGTCGCCGGCCGGGTGAGGTCCGTCGCCCCGACCGACGCCGGTGCGGCCGGTCACCCGGACCGGCGGGGGTGCCGTCCGTCGCCCCGGTCAGCGCCCGGTGTGGTCCCGGAAGCCCCGGCCGGTCCGGCGGCCCAGGTGACCGGCGGTGACCAGGTGTTCGAGCAGCGGCGCGGGGGCCAGGCCCGGCTCACGCTGCTCCCGGTACACGCTCCGCTGGATGGCCAGCGACACGTCCAGACCGACCGCGTCGAGCAACGCGAACGGGCCCACCGGGTAACCGCAGCCGAGCTTCATCGCGTGGTCGATGTCGTCGACGGAGGCGTAACCGGCCTCCAGCATCCGCACCGCGTCGTTCAGGTACGGGAAGAGCAGCGCGTTGACCACGAAGCCGGCCCGGTCGCCGCAGACCACCGTGGTCCGGCCGAGCGCGGCGCAGACCGCCTGGGCGGTGGCGGTGGCCTCCGCCGAGGTATGGACGGTGCGTACCACCTCGACCAGCGGTCGCCTCGCCGTCGGGTCGGGGAAGTGCAGGCCGAGCACGTCGGCGGGGCGCTGGGTGGTCATCGCCACCTCGATCACCGGCAGCGAGGAGGTGGTGGTGGCGAGCAGCACGCCCGGCTTACAGATCTCGTCGAGGCGGGCGAACAACGCCTGCTTGCCGCCCACCTCCTCGGCCACCGCCTCGACCACCAGGTCGACGTCGGCCAACTGCTTCAGGGTGGCCGACCAGGTGATCCGGGCCAGGGTGGCGTCCCGGTCGGCCGCGCTGAGATCGCCCCGGGCCACGCCCTCGTCGAGCGAGGCCCGGACCGCCTCGGAGATCCCGGCGGACGGCTCGGTGCCGCCGTCCACCGAGAGCACCTCGTAGCCGGCCCTGGCGAAGACCTCGACGAGACCGGTCGCGATCGCACCGACCCCGACCAGGCCGACCGTGGTCACGGCCGCCGGGCCCGCCAGCTCACTTCCCGCGCTCCCGCCGGTGCTCTCGGGTGCCGGCTGCGTCGCGGCCGGCGTCTGCTCATCGGGTACGACCTTCGGTGAGCCCGGCTTCTCGTAGGTGTAGAAGCCGCGTCCGGATTTGCGACCGAGCAGCCCGGCGGTGACCATCTGCCGGATCAGCGGGGTCGGGGCGTGTCGACGGTCCCGCCCGCCGTGCCGGTACATGGTGTTCAGGATCTCGTACGAGGTGTCCAGGCCGATCAGGTCCAGCAGGGCGAGCGGGCCCATCGGCAGCCCGCCACCGAGCTTCATCGCCACGTCGATGTCCTCCCGGGTGGCGTACCGGGTCTCGAACATGCTCACCGCGTGGTTGAGATAGCCGAACAGCAGGGCGTTGGCGATGAAGCCGGCCCGGTCGTCGATCGTGACGTCGACCTTGCCGAGCCGGGCGCAGAGCGCCTCGACGTCGTCGACCACGTCGGCGGCGGTGACCACGGTGCGGACCACCTCGACCAGCTTCATCACCGGCGCCGGGTTGAAGAAGTGCAGGCCGACGACCTGCTGCGGCCGTTGGGTGGCGACCGAGATGTCGGTGACGCTCAGCGACGAGGTGTTGGTGGCCAGGATGGTGTCGGGCCGGCAGACCCGGTCCAACTCGGCGAAGATCCGGCGCTTCAGGTCGAGGCGCTCGGGGACCGCCTCGATCACCAGGTCCACCGCGTGCAGCGCGTCCAGCCCGACCTGGAAGTCGACCCGGGAGTGCAGGGCGTCCCGGTCGTCCTCGGCCAGTTTGCCCTTCGCCACCGCCCGGTCGGTCGACCGCGTCAGGGTGGCCCGCCCCCGCGCCAGTGCGGCCTCGGAGATCTCCACCGCGACGACGTCGACACCGTTGCGGGCGAACACCTCGACGATGCCGGCACCCATGGTGCCCAGACCCACCACGCCCACCCTGGTGAACTCCCGCGCCACGACCGGCCTCCCCGTGGTTGACTCCGCCGTGGCGGACATGAACGAACGCTAAGGTTGTCCGTCGGAGTCTGCCACGCGCCGACGCGACGACGCGACGCCCTGGGAGATTTCCCGCACCCCGCCGGGGCCGCGCCGCCGGTCCGGACTGCCCCGCCGGCCCGTTCAGGGCGTGCCGATCACCTCGGCGGGCCCGCAGCTCGTGTCGATCACCTCGGCCAGGCCGCAGCTTGCGCCGGTTGGAAGCAGACCGGGCGACCCCGCCCGTCCCCCACTGTCAGGCGTCGACGCCACTCACCGGGGCGGTGGGGCGGCCGGCAGGGGCATCGGTCGGGCCGGGGGCACGCGGCGGCAGCGGCAGCGTCGGCCGGTAGTCCCGGCGACCGCCGGTGCCCCCGGTGAACCGCAGGCCGACCGGGTCGGTGGTGGCCAGCCCGGGGTCGAAGTAGCGCAGCTCGGTGCGGCCCAGCCGGATCACGTCGCCGTCGGTGAGCGGCTCGGCGTCGCTGATCCGCCGGTCGTTGAGCCAGGTCCCGTTGGTCGACCCCAGGTCGACCAGGACCACCCCGTCCTCGGTCAGCCGCACCTCGGCGTGCCGCCGGCTCAGGTGCGCATCCGCCACCGGGATGTCGGCGGTCGGCGCCCGGCCGATCACCTGCGGTTGGGGCCGGACGCGGAAACTCGCCCCCCGCATCGGCCCGCCGGCCACCGTCAACAGCGGCATCAGTTCCGGATGATCCTGCATGGACAGTCAGCTCCCCACCCACCGTGGCCCGCGCCCAGCCTGCCAGCTCTGCGTGACCAGCTCACCACCCACCCGGTCACCTCCGCGACCCCTGGCGGACACCCAGCGTCCACCGAACAGGCGGCGGGCGGAAGCCATGGACGAGCAGTATTCACAACTACCAGCGGGTAGCTTCCGGGTCTAGACTTCCGCCATGACGGCTGTGCAGGTCCCGGGTACCCCGGTCATCGCCGACGGTCGGCTGGTTTCGACCAGCCCGGCCACCGGCGCCGAAGCCGGCCGGCTGCCGGTCGCCACCGTCGAGGAGGTGGAGCGCGCGGTCGCCCGCGCCCGGACGGCCGGGCACTGGTGGGCCGGGCTCGGCTTCGACGGCCGCCGGGCGCGGCTGCTGCGCTGGCGGGCCGTGCTCGCCCAGCGGATCGAGGAACTGGCCGAGCTGATCCACGTCGAGGGCGGCAAACCGGTCGGCGACGCGGTCGTCGAGATCCTCACCGCCATCGAGCACATCGACTGGGCGGCCCGCAACGCCCGCCGGGTGCTCGGGCCCCGCCGGGTCCGGTCCCGGTTGATCCTGGCCGAGTTCTCCGGCCACCTGGAATACCAGCCGCACGGCGTGGTCGGGGTGATCGGCCCGTGGAACTACCCGGTCTTCACGCCGATCGGCTCCGCCGCGTACGCGCTGGCCGCCGGTAACGCGGTCGTCCTCAAGCCCAGCGAGTACACCCCGGTGGTCGGTCAGTGGCTGGTCGACGCGTTCGCCGAGGTGGTGCCGGAGCAGCCGGTGTTCACGGCGGTGCACGGCCTGGGCGACGTCGGCGCGGCACTGTGCCGCTCGGGCGTGGACAAGCTGGCGTTCACCGGTTCCACGGCGACCGCCCGCAAGGTCATGGCGGCCTGCGCCGAGTCGCTGACGCCGGTGCTGGTGGAGGCTGGCGGCAAGGACGCGATGATCGTGGACGCGGATGCCGACCTGGACGCCGCCGCCGAGGCCTGCGTCTGGGGCGCGCTCACCAACGCCGGCCAGACCTGCATCGGCATCGAACGGGTCTACGCGGTGGCACCGGTCTACGACGAGTTCGTCGGCAAGGTGGTCGCCCGCGCCGAACGCCTGACCGTCGGCCCCGACGGGGCCGACCTCGGCCCGATCACCATGCCGAGCCAGCTCGACGTGATCCGTCGGCACATCGACGAGGCCATCGCCGCCGGGGGCCGGGCGGTGCTGGGCGGCCCCGCCGCCGTACAGCCGCCGTACGTGCACCCGACGGTGCTGGTGGACGTCCCCGAGTCCGCCTCGGCCATCCGCGAGGAGACGTTCGGCCCGACCGTGACCATCAGCCGGGTCGCCGACGCCGACGAGGCCGTACGCCGGGCCAACGCCCTGCCGTACGGCCTGGGGGGTTCGGTGTTCGGTCGGCGCGACGCGGTGTCGATCGCCCGGCGGCTGCGGTCGGGGATGGCGTCGATCAACTCGGCGCTCACCTTTGCCGGGATGTCCACGCTGCCGTTCGGCGGGGTGGGCGACTCCGGCTTCGGCCGGATCCACGGCGAGGACGGGCTGCGCGAGTTCGGCCGGGCCAAGTCGGTCACCAGGCGACGGGCCCGGTCGCTGCTGCCCTCGATGACCTTCGAGCGGACCCCGACCGACGTGGCCCGCATCATCAAGGTCACCAAGGCGCTGTACGGCCGCCGCTGACCCCGGCCGCACCGCGGAACGTCGGCCGCACCGGCCGGCGGGACGGTGCCGGGCCGCACAGGTGCGCGGTGCCGACCACCGGGCCGCGGTGCCCGGCGGGCCGCGATGCCGGGCGGGCCGCGATGCCGGGGTGCCCGGCGGGGCGGGGTGCCCGGCGGGGCGGGGTGCCCGCAGCGCGCCGGTGGGCGGGTCAGAACAGGGTCAGCTCGTCGCGCACGATGCCCCGCAGCCGGTCGTAGTCGACGACCACGCAGCGGATGCCCCGGTCGGTGGCGAGGACCCGGGCCTGCGGCTTGATCTCCTGAGCGGCGAACACACCGGCCACCGGGGCGAGCAGCGGGTCCCGGTTCATCAGTTCGAGGTAGCGGGTGAGCTGCTCGACGCCGTCGATGTCGCCCCGCCGCTTGACCTCGACGGCGACCGCGCCGGAGTTGGCGTCCCGGCAGAGCAGGTCGACCGGACCGATCGCGGTCATGTACTCCCGCCGGACCAGGGTGAAGCCCTCCCCCAGGGTTTCCGGGTTGGCGGCCAGCAACTCCTGCAGGTGCGCCTCGACGCCGTCCTTGCGCAGCCCCGGATCGACCCCCAGCTCGTACGAGGTGTCCTGGAAGATCTCCGTCAGGTTGATCCGCAACTCCTCGCCGGCCTTGTTGACCACCCGCCACACGCCGGGGGCCTCCTCCAGCCGACAGGGCGGACTCATCCAGTTCAACGGCTTGTACGCCCGGTCGTCGGCGTGGATCGACACCGACCCGTCCGCCTTCACCATGAGCAGGCGGGTGGCCAGCGGCAGGTGCGCCGAGAGCCGTCCGACGTAGTCCACCGAGCACTTCGCAATCACCAGACGCACCCGACGAGGGTAGCCGAGGACCGGTCGGTCACCGTCGAGCGGCACTGGCGTGCCGGTGCGATGCTGAGATGGTGTTCGAAGTCCTCACCGGCACCGGTCTCGCCGCCTCGGCGGGCCTCAACGCCTACATTCCCCTGCTCACCATGGGTCTGCTCGCCCGCTACACCAGCCTGATCGACCTGCCGAGCGGCTGGCAGTGGCTCGGCAACGGGTGGGTGCTGGCGATCCTCGCGGCGCTGCTCGCGGTCGAGGTCGTCGCCGACAAGGTGCCCGTGGTCGACCACGTCAACGACGTCGTGCAGACGGTGGTCCGCCCCACCGCCGGTGGCCTCGCCTTCGGCGCGGGTTCGGGCTCGGAGACGGTGACGGTCAGCGACCCGGGCGGGTTCTTCACCTCCCACCAGTGGGTGCCGGTGGCCGCCGGTGTCGCCATCGCGCTCGGGGTGCACCTGTTCAAGGCGGCAGCCCGGCCGGTGGTCAACGCGACCACGGCAGGCTTCGGCGCACCCGTCGCCAGCACCGCCGAGGACGCGACCAGCGTGTTGATGTCCCTGGTGGCGATCATCCTGCCGGTGCTGGTGCTGGCATTCCTGCTGGGCATGGCGGCATTCGTGGTCTGGTTCCTGCGTCGACGCCGGGGCCGCCGCCAGGAACGCGAGGCGGCCCGCGCCGCCGGCTACCGGGTCTGACCCACCGCCACGGACGCCGATGGCCGGCACCCCACCCGGGGGTGCCGGCCATCGCTGTCGTACGGGTCAGCTGTTCCAGTGCTTGGCGACGAGGTCGGCGGCCTGCTGCTCCCACTGGGCGTAGTGGTCGGGGTACGCCGAGACCTGGACGGTCTGGGCGGCCTTGGTCAGGGGCATGTCCTGCCAGCCGTCGACCTGCTTGAGGCCCTTGAGGAACGCGGTGGTGGCGTACTCGGGGTCGGTGATCTGCTCCACGGTGCCCCAACCGGACGACGGGCGCTGCTGGAACAGGCCCTGCGAGTCGTGGTCGTTACGGTCGCCCAGGTGGCCGAGGTTCTCCAGCTTGGACTCCTGCAACGCGGTGGCGATGGAGATGACGGCGGCGCGCTCGTCCAGGCCCGACTTCTTGGTCGCGGCGATGATCGCCTTGACGTTGCCGGTCTGCTCGTCGTTCAGGTCGATGCGGGACTGGTCGCCCTGCACGCCGTGCGGGATCAGCTTGCCCTTGTCCACGGCCGGCTTGTCGGCCTGGACGGTGGCGGCGACGGGACGGGCGTCGAGGGTGGTGGTGTCGGGGGCGCCGTGGTTCAGCGGGCCGGCGGCCAGACCACCGGCGACGGCCAGACCGGCGATACCGAGAACGCTCTTACGCAGAATGGTGGTGTTCATGGGGGATGCTCCTTCGAGGGGGTCGACGCCACCCGGCCGGTCGGGGGACCGGACCACCGGCCGTAGCCGGCGGCGGGGGCGTAAGCACCACGACGAGGCGCTCATGAGGGGGATCCGTCCGGCGGGCCCTGCCGCTCACGCCGGAACCAGAGGTAACGACCGGGGGCCCCGCATCATTCCGGGGCGTTGCCCGCCTCCGGGTTGGCCGGGCGGGGTGCTGCTGCGGTCGTACAGAGGGTGTAACGACTGCGGGCCGGCCGGGATTCCGCCGTCGGTGTGCCGCCGGTCACCGGACACACCACCGGAGACCACCCCCACCGGGACACCCGTGACGGGCCCGTTCCGCCGGATCCGGACACCTGCGGACACCCGGGAAACCGGTGACAGGGGGAACGACCTGCACTGCCCGCCCACCCCGCCCGAGACGCGGGGCCGGGGACGCGGGGCCGGGCTTCCCGACAGGGTGATCGGCGGCAGAACGGCCCGCGCCCGCTCCCCAGATGCCTATCGTTTGTGGCATATCTACCGAAAGTGAGGTTGTCATGACCACAGCGATGGAAATGCCCCGGGTTCAGGAGTGCGCGGCCTCGTCCTGCGCCTACAACCACACGAACGACTGTCACGCGTTCGCCATCACGATCGGCAGCGCCGACCACGCCCACTGCCACACCTTCGTCGAGCTGCCGGTACGCGGCGGTCTCGACCGGCTCATCGCCCAGGTCGGCGCGTGCAGCCGGGCGGACTGCCGGCACAACGCGGAACTGGAGTGCCGGGCCCCGGCGATCACGGTCGGCCCCGACAGCGACCTGGCCGACTGCATGACCTACCAGAGACGCTGACCCTCGCCGCCGCCGGCCGCTCGGCAGGTCGTCGACGATGCCGGTGGGGGCGAGGTCCCTCGGTGCGAAGACCCGGGCCACCCCGACGGCCCACAGAGCGTCGGCGTCGCCCGGGGGATGATGCCGCCGACCACCACCGGCAGGGCACCCCCGGCCGGCGGCGCGGCCCGGCCAGCACCACCGGCACGGCCGCCAGGCGCGACCCGGAGAGCACCGACGGGTCGACCAGGTCGTCGTCCTCCCGCACGGCACGACACCGGCACACCCCCGGCCGCCGCCCTGGTCGGGCTGGTCGCACACTTGACGTCATGGAAGACGAGCTCGCGATCTCCGTACGGGGACTGCGCAAGGCGTACGGCGACAATGTCGCGGTGGCGGGGGTGGACCTCGACGTCCACCGGGGTGAGGTGTTCGCCCTGCTCGGCCCGAACGGCGCGGGCAAGACCACCACGGTGGAGATCCTGGAGGGCTACCGGCAGCGCGACGCCGGCCAGGTGAACGTGCTCGGCAGCGACCCCGGGCTGGTCTTCGGGTCGCGCCTGCGCGGCTCCCGGGCGGGCTCCGCACCCACCTCCCGACGCCAGACGGCCGACTGGCGTTCCCGGGTCGGCATCGTGCTCCAGGGCACCGGCGAATTCGACGAACTGACCGTCGCCGAGGTGGTGCGGCACTTCTCCGGGTTCTATCCCGGCGCGGACGACCCGGACAAGGTCGTCGAGCGGGTCGGGCTGGGGGCGAAAGCCAACGCCCGGACGCACACCCTCTCCGGCGGGCAGAAACGCCGGCTCGACGTGGCGCTGGGCATCATCGGCCGCCCCGAGCTGCTCTTCCTCGACGAGCCCACCACCGGCTTCGATCCCGAGGCGCGGCGCGAATTCTGGGAGCTGATCCGGGACCTCGCCGCCGCCGGCACCACCATCGTGCTCACCACCCACTACCTGGACGAGGCCGAGTCGCTCGCCGACCGGGTCGGGGTGATCGCCGCCGGCCGGGTGATCGAGGTGGCCCCACCGAACCTGCTCGGCAACCGCCAGGACGCCCTGGCGACGGTCTCCTGGCGTACCCCGGACGGGACACCGGAGACGGCGCAGAGCGCGACGCCGACGGCGCTGGTGGCGGAGTTGGCCGCGCGCTTCGGCGGCGAGGTGCCCGGCCTGACGGTGACCCGGCCGACCCTGGAAGACATCTACCTGAGCATGATCGGACACTGATGACGACCACCACGAGGCCGGGGACCCCTGCCGCCGCCGGCAGCCGACGGATCGGGCCGGGCGCGCTCGCCCTGCGCCAGGGCCGGCTGGAGATCACCCAGTTCCTGCGCAGCCGGGAGTCCGTCGTCTTCACGATGGGTTTCCCGATCATCATGATCCTGATCTTCGCGTCGATCTTCGACGGGACGATCGGGGGCGGGGTGAAGTTCACCCAGTACTTCATCACCGGCATGATCGCCACCGGCCTGATGACGGTGAGCTTCCAGAACCTCGGCATCTGGATTCCGATCGAGCGGGACCGGGGCGTACTCAAGCGCTACCGGGGCACCCCGATGCCGAAGTGGGTCTGGTTCGCCGGCAAAGTGATCATGGTGGTGGCGATCGGCATCGCCGAGACCGCGCTGCTGCTGGCCGTCGCCGTGGCGCTGTTCGACCTCGACCTGCCGGCCACCGCCGCGAAGTGGTTCACCTTCGGCTGGGTCGCCACGCTCGGGGTGACCGCCTGCACCCTGTGCGGGATCGCCATCTCGTCGCTGGCCCGCACCGCGCGCAGCGGCTCCGCCGTGGTCACCCCGGTCTCCCTGGTGCTCCAGTTCATCTCCGGGGTGTTCTTCGTCTTCACCGACCTGCCCACCTGGATGCAGCAGCTGGCTGCGCTCTTCCCGCTCAAGTGGATGTGCCAGGGCCTGCGCGCGGTCTTCCTGCCGGAGAGTTTCGGCGCCCAGGAGCCCGGCGGCTCCTTCGAGCTGGGCCGGGTCGCCCTGGTCCTCGCCCTGTGGTGCGTGATCGGCCTGGCCCTCTGCCTGACCACCTTCCGCTGGACCACCAAGCGCGACGGCTGACCCCCGCCCCGGCGTCCCGCCGGCCGGCCCGGCCCGGGTCACGCCGGCCCGGCCCGGGTCACGCCGGCCCGGCCCGGGTCACGCCCGGGCCAGCCATGATCGACTCAGTTGTGCCGATACTGCGGTATCCCCACCAGCGGATACCGCAGTATCGGCGACATGGCGAACCGACCCACCGGGGCAGGCCAGGCGGGCTCAGTACGAGTAGAAGCCCTGGCCGGTCTTGCGGCCCAGGTCACCGGCGGTGGCCATCCGCTGGAGCAGCTCCGGCGGGAAGAACTTCTCGTCGGCGGTGTCGGTGTAGATGTTCTTCGTGGCGTTCAGCAGGACGTCCACGCCGGTCAGGTCGACCGTGGCCAGCGGGCCCATCGCGTGACCGAAGCCCAGCTTGCAGGCGGTGTCCAGGTCCTCGGCCGACATCACCCCGGACTCGACCAGCTTGACCGCCTCCATGGCCAGCGCGCAGATCAGCCGGGTGGTGACGAAGCCGGCGATGTCCCGGTTGACCACCACCACCGTCTTGCCGATCTCCTCGGCGAACGCCTTCGCGGTGGCGATGGTCGCGTCGCTGGTCTTGTAGCCGCGGACCAGCTCGCAGAGCTTCATCATCGGCACCGGGGAGAAGAAGTGGGTGCCCACGACCGACTCCGGCCGCTCGGTCACCGTGGCGATCTGGGTCACCGGGATGGCCGAGGTGTTGGTCGCGAGCACCGCGTCGGCCCGGCAGATCTTGTCCAGCGCGCGGAACACCTCGTGCTTGATCTCGATCTTCTCGAAGACCGCCTCCACCACCACGTCCGCGTCGGCCGCCGCCTCCAGCTCGGTGGTCGGGGTGATCCGGGCCAGGGTCGCCTCGACCTCGGACGGGTCGATCTTCCCCTTCTCGGCGAACTTCGCCAGCGACTTCCGGATGCCGTCCAACCCCCGGGTGGTGGCCGCGTCGTCGACGTCCCGCAGGGACACCTGCCAGCCCGCCTGTGCTGCCACCTGGGCGATGCCGGAACCCATCAGCCCGGCCCCGACGACCGCGAGTCGACCCGCCATCTGCTTCTCCCTCGCTGCGATTGAGTGTCTGCCAGCACCCTAGTCGGCGAGCCTGAACGACCGCTAAGCCCCGGACGCCCGGCCGGGCGAGGTCGGGCGGTGAAGTCAGCGCGGGTCGGCTGGCCCGGGACCGGTGGGGGCAGGGTCGGCTGGCGCGGGTCAGATGGTCAGCTCGGGGGCCTCCGGGGCGGTGCCGCGTTCCACCTCCACGCCGAGCGCCCGCAGATCGGCGACGAAGTCCGGGTAGCCCCGGTCCACGTGGTGCACGTGCGAGACCTCGGTGAAGCCGTCCGCGCAGAGTCCCGCGATGATCAGCCCGGCGCCGGCCCGGATGTCGGTGGCGCGTACCGGGGCACCGGAGAGCCGGTCCCGACCCCGTACCACCGCGTGGTGGCCGTCGGTCTTGATGTCCGCGCCGAGCCGTGTCATCTCGTTGGCGAACATGAACCGGCCGTCGAAGATGTTCTCGGTGATCAGCGACGCCCCGTCGCTGACCGCCGCCAACCCGATCGCCATCGGCAGCAGATCGGTGGCGAAACCCGGGTACGGCAGGGTGACCACGTCGACGGCGGCGGGCCGCTCGTCGGCGCGTACCCGGAAGGCGTCGCCCCGGGTCTCCACCAGCGCGCCGGCCGACACCAGCTTGTCCAGCGCGACCTCCAGGTAGGCCGGATCGATCCCGGTGACCGTCACGTCCCCCCGGGTCATCGCCGCGCCGAACGCCCAGGTGCCGGCCACGATCCGGTCCCCCACCGTGGCGTGCCGCACCGGGCGCAGCGCGGGCACCCCGACGATGCGCAGGGTGGAGCTGCCACTGCCGGAGATCCGGGCGCCCATCCGGTGGAGCATGGTGCAGAGGTCGACGATCTCCGGCTCCCGGGCCGCGTTGTCGATCACGGTGACGCCCCGGGCCAGCACCGCCGCCATCACCAGGTTCTCGGTGGCACCCACGCTGGGGAAGTCCAGCACGATCTCGGCGCCCCGCAACCCGTCCGGGGCGGCGGCGATGACGAAGCCGTGCTCGCCGGAGACGTCCGCGCCCATCCGGGTCAGCCCGGCGATGTGCATGTCCAGACCCCGGGAGCCGATGGCGTCCCCACCCGGATGCGCCACCCGCACGTACCCCCGGCGGGCCAGCAGCGGGCCCAGCACGCAGATCGAGGCCCGCAGCCGGCGGACCAGGTCGTAGTCGGCGTCCGCACCGGGCTGCTCGGGTACGTCGATGACGACCGACCGGGACCGGGCCTGCCCGCCGTAGCCGACCATCGGGTCCACCGGGTCGTCCGCCTCGAAGCGCACCACGCAGCCCAGCCGGCGCAGCACCTCGCCCATGATGGCGATGTCGGTGATCCGGGGCACGTTCGTGATCACCGTCCGCCCCGGTGCCAGCAGGGCCGCCGCCATCAGCTTCAGGGCCGAGTTCTTCGCCCCGACGACGTGCACGGTGCCGGCCAGCCGGGCGTCCCCGCCGACCCGGATGACATCGATGTCGTCGACCGCCGGGGCACCGGCGTCACCCGGCCCCACCCCCACCGGCCAGCCGGTCGGGTCCGGCCGTGCCGGGATCGTCAGGTCCGGTATCCGTAGGCTGTGCGTCATGGCCGTCCACCTCACGCGCATCTACACCAAGGCCGGCGACGCCGGCATGACCAGGCTGAGCAACAACGAGCAGGTGCCGAAGACCGATCCACGGATCGCCGCGTACGCGGATGTCGACGAGTGCAACGCCGCGATCGGCGTCGCGCTCGCCCTGGGCCAGCTCGACGACGAGCTGCGGGCCGTGCTGGAGGCGATCCAGAACGACATGTTCGACGTCGGCGCCGACCTGGCCACCCCCGTCGAGCCGGAGCCGGCGTACCCGCCGCTGCGGGTCACCGAGGAGTACGTCGAACGCCTCGAAGGCTGGTGCGACGAGTACAACGGACGTCTGAGCAAGCTCGACTCCTTCATCCTCCCCGGCGGCACCCCGGGCGCGGCGCTGCTGCACGTGGCCCGGACTACCGCCCGGCGCGCCGAACGGGCGGCCTGGGCGTTGGTCACCCACGATCCGGATCGCACCGGCTCCCTTCCGGCCAAGTATCTCAACCGCCTCTCCGACCTGCTGTTCATCCTGTCAAGAACGGCCAATCCGGGCGGCGATGTGCTATGGGTGCCGGGCGGCAAGCGCTGAGCACGGGCGGGCTGCACCACGTCGAGGTCTGGGTACCCGACCTGGCCGCCGCGAAGCGGAGCTGGGGCTGGCTGCTCGGTGCACTCGGCTGGACGCCGTACCAGGACTGGCCGGCCGGCCGGTCCTGGCGGCACGGCACGACGTACCTGGTGCTGGAGGAGTCCCCGGCGCTGGCCGGGCGGGTCCACGACCGGCTCGCCCCGGGCCTCAACCACCTGGCCTTCCACGCCGGTCCGCCGTACGCGGTGGACCGGCTGGTGGCCGCCGCGCCGGCCCACGGCTGGACACTGCTGTTCGCCGACCGTCACCCGCACGCCGGCGGCCCGGACAGCTACGCCGGCTACCTCACCGACGGGCAGGGTTACGAGGTCGAACTGGTCGCCGCTGCGGATCCGTAGGAACACCGGTCGGGCGGGGGCTCCCACGTCCGACGCGGTGCCGGCCGGCACCGCAGGCCACAGGTCAGGCGGCCGGCCAGTCCTGGGACGCCATACGTGGCGAGGCCGCCCCGGGCGGGGCGGCCTCGAGCCAGGAGGAGAAACCGGTCACCGTGGAGCGGGCCATGGCGATCTCGACCGGTGCGTGTTGACTGGTACAGCGGAGGATCACCCAGTCGGACGGCATGGAGAGCCGTTCCTGCCCCTCGGGAAGCCGCCGTCGCTCCACCACCAGCTCCTTGCGGGAAAGCACCCGCTTGGGCCGCAGAGCGAAGCTGAACATCCGGTACCAGCGGAGCTGGTCGCCGACGAACCGTGCGAAGCCCGGGGACCAGCCCCGGCCGTCCAGGACGGTGGTGACCCGGACGCTCAGCCGGATGATGCCACCGCTACGGGTCACCAACGCGCGCCGGACGAAGAGGATCAGGACCGCGACCAGAATCACCGCGATGCCGATTCCGATCCCTTCGACGATCTGCATCGGCGGGTGGACTCAGCGGGCCGGAGTTGCCGGGGTGGCGCTCTCGGCGAGCACTGTCACGCTCTCCGCGCCGACCGACAGGAACCCGCCGGTGATGTCGTAGGCGACCTGCTGGCCGCCGGCCTGCTTGATCCGGACCTGGCTGGGCTCGGCGAGCTGGCCGAGCAACGGCGCGTGCCCCGGCAGCACACCCAGCTCACCCTCGGTCGTGCGGGCGACGACCATCTCGGCCTCGCCGGACCAGACCTTCTCCTCGACGGCTACGAGGTCGACGTGAAGCTGCTGTGCCACGCTGTCTCCTTGCTGCGGCGACGGATTGCCGAAAGTCTAGTCTGAGCGCGGTGGACACCCCAACGCGGGTGCCGAGACGTGCACCACCACCCGGCGTGTCGGCTGGCCGGGAGGTGGTGTCGGCACCGGGCGGATCACCTGGTCTTGTTGCGGAACTCCGGGTGCTCCAGCAGGAAGGCGTCCAACTGCTCGTTGCCGAGGGCGGTGAAGAAGTCGTCGGCGGCGGGCAGCAGCCGCTCGCCCCGGTAGCCGTTGCCGGTGCCGATCCCCTCCCCCGGCAGCTTGATCAGCTCGACGTTCTCCGAGCGGATGCCCTTGAGCGCGATGGCGAAGTCGACCACGCTGCTGCCCCGGCCGTTGAAGGTCAACGACTGACCGGCGGCCCGGATCACCCGGTCCAGCTTGATCGGGTTGGTCACCACGTCGGCGCTGAACGCCTGGGTGACCATCGCCTTGATGAACTGCTGCTGGTGCCGCTGCCGACCGTAGTCGGCGTCCGGGACGCCGTTCTTCGGGTAGCGCTGCCGCACGTAGTCCAGCGCCTGCCAGCCGCTGAGGTGCTGGTTGCCCTTCTTGTAGACCGCCTGCGGCCCGATGTAGCCCTCGCCGTACGGGTTGCCCTTGCGGTGCTTGCCGTTCGGCTCCCGGTGCTCGGACTTGACCTCCCGCTCGATGTACATGTCGACGCCGCCCATCGCGTCGACGATCTTCTGGAAGCCGGTGAAGTTGATGATCGCGCCGGCGTCGAACCGTTCGATCCCGGTCGCCTTCTGCACGGTCTTGGCGAGCAGTTCGAAGCCCTGCGGGGCGCTGGGGTTCTTGCCCTCGACGATGCTGCCGTGCGACATCGCTCCGTTGATCTTGCCGGAGCCGCCCCGGTAGCCGGCCTTGTCGAACTTGGGGATGTCCACGTAGAGATCGCGTGGAATGGAGAAGATGTACGCCTGCTCCAGCGACTCGGGCACGTGCAGCACCATGATCGAGTCGGCCAGTGGCGGGGTCTTCGCGTCCCGTGGGTCGATCCCCACGAGCAGGATGTTCAGCGGCCCCTTGACGTTGCTCTTGCGCTCCTGCGCCCCGGCCGCCTTGTCACCGAAGAGGTCGGCCTTGCCCACCGAGCCCTCGTAACGCGACAGCAGGGTCTCGTAGCCCACCAGGACCGCGCCGCTGAGCAGCATCAGCACCGCCCCGAAGGCGGTGCACACCCGGGCCCAGCGCGGCACCCCCGACCAGATGGACGACTTGCCGCCGCCCTTGCCGGACTTACCCACGAGCAGCTCCATTCGTCGCGCCACGAGGATGCGTCACGAAAACTCGTCACGTCCACGAACAGAAGACGGTCGGACACCGTCGAAAAGTTGCACCGAATCGACGCTCGTTCCCGGCGTCGCGCTCGAAACGGTACCTCGCCCGCCTGGGAACCGCTTACCCGGCAACCGGACACCGGCTGCGACCAGCCACGACAACGGCCGAAGGCCACCCCGGTGCACCGGGGTGGCCTTCGTGGGACGACTGTCGAGGGGCTCAGCCCTCCGACATCAGCTCCTTCGCCTTGCGCTCCAGGTCCTCCAGACCACCGCACATGAAGAATGCCTGCTCGGGGAAGTGGTCGTACTCGCCCTCGCTGATCTTCTTGAACGCCTCGATGGTCTCGGCGATCGCGACCGTCGAGCCCGGCACGCCGGTGAACTGCTCGGCGGCGTAGGTGTTCTGCGAGAGGAAACGCTCGATCCGGCGGGCCCGGCCGACGGTGAGCTTGTCCTCTTCGGACAGCTCCTCGATGCCGAGGATCGCGATGATGTCCTGGAGGTCCTTGTAGCGCTGGAGGATGCGCTTGACCTCGGTCGCCACCATGAAGTGCTCCTCGCCGACGAACTCCGGGGCGAGGATCCGGGACGAGGACGCCAGCGGGTCCACGGCCGGGTAGATGCCCTTGTCGGAGATCGACCGCTCCAGGTTGGTGGTCGCGTCCAGGTGGGCGAAGGTGGTCGCCGGCGCCGGGTCGGTGTAGTCGTCGGCGGGCACGTAGATCGCCTGGAGCGAGGTGATGGCCTGGCCCCGGACGGAGGTGATCCGCTCCTGGAGCTCGCCCATCTCGTCGGCCAGGGTCGGCTGGTAACCCACCGCGCTCGGCATCCGGCCGAGCAGGGTGGAGACCTCGGAACCGGCCTGGGTGAAGCGGAAGATGTTGTCGATGAAGAGCAGCACCTCCTGCTTCTTCACGTCGCGGAAGTACTCCGCCATGGTCAGCGCGGACAGCGCCACCCGCAGCCGGGTGCCCGGCGGCTCGTCCATCTGGCCGTAGACCAACGCGGTCTTGTCGATGACGCCGGACTCGGTCATCTCGGCGATGAGGTCGTTGCCCTCGCGGGTGCGCTCACCCACGCCGGCGAAGACCGAGGTGCCACCGAAGTTCCGGGCCACCCGGGTGATCATCTCCTGGATGAGCACCGTCTTGCCCACGCCCGCGCCGCCGAACAGGCCGATCTTGCCGCCCTTGACGTACGGGGCGAGCAGGTCGATGACCTTGATGCCGGTCTCCAGCATCTCGGTCTTCGGCTCCAGGTCCGCGAAGGCCGGGGCCTTGCGGTGGATGCCCCACCGGTCGTCCGCGTCGAGCGTCTCGCCCTCGGTGAGGTTGAGGCACTCGCCGATGGCGTTGAAGACGTGGCCCTTGACCGCGTCGCCCACCGGTACGGTGATCGGCGAACCGGTGTCGGTCACCTCGGCGCCCCGGACCAGACCGTCGGTCGGCTGCATGGAGATGGCGCGGATCAGGTTGTCACCCAGGTGCTGGGCGACCTCCAGGGTCAGCGTCTTCTCACCACCGGAGAGCTTCACCTCGACGTGCAGGGCGTTGAACAGGGCCGGCATGGCGTCGCGCGGGAACTCGGCGTCGACGACCGGGCCGATGACCCGAACCACGCGACCGGTGGCCGTCCTGGTCTCTGCCGGTCCCCCGGCAACTGCGGATACAGTCATCACACTTCACTTCCCGACGCGGCCAGCGCGTTCGCGCCGCCGACGATCTCACTGATCTCCTGGGTGATCCCGGCCTGGCGGGCCGAGTTCATCTCACGCGTGTACTTCTCGATCATGTCTTCGGCGTTGTCGGTGGCGCTCTTCATCGCCCGCCGACGGGCCGCCGACTCGCTCGCCGCCGACTCCAGCAACGCCGCGTAGATCCGCGTGTTGATGTACCTCGGCAACAGCGCGTCGAGCAGCGACTCCGCCTCCGGCTCGAACTCGTACGCCGGCAGCAGCCCCTCGGAGCGCGGCCGGTCCTCGACCTGCATCGGCCCAATGATCTTGGTAACCGGGTTCTGCGTCATCAGGCTGTGGAACTCGGTGTAGACGATGTGCAACTCGTCGATGCCGAGCACGCCGTCCGGTCCGGCGTCACCGTCGGTGTCGTCCGCACCGGCGGTGAACGCCGAGATCAGCGTCTCACCGACCTCCCGGGCGTCGGCGAAGGTGGGCTGCTCCGAGAAGCCGGTCCAGTTCGCCGCGATCTCCCGGTTGCGGAACCGGTAGAACGTCAGACCCTTACGCCCGATGACGTAGAGCACCGGCTCCTTGCCGTCGGCGGTGAGCCGGGCGATCAGCGACTCGGCGGTCCTGATCGCGTTGGAGCTGTACCCACCGGCCAGGCCCCGGTCGGAGGTGACCAGCAGGACGCCCGCCCGCCGCACCTGCTCGCGCGGGGTGAGCAGCGGGTGGTCGATCCGGGCGTTCGAGGCCAGCGCCGTGAGCACGCCGGTGATCGCCTGGGCGTACGGCAGGGACGCCGTCACCCGGGCCTGGGCCTTGGCGATGCGGCTCGTCGCCACGAGCTCCATCGCCTTGGTGATCTTCTTCATCCCCTTCGCCGAACGGATCCGTTGACGAAGAACGCGTACCTGGGCCGCCATGAGTCAGCCCTACTGCTTCTCGGCGTCGCCGCCGGCGTAACGGGTGACCGTCTCCCGGTCCGCCTCGCCCTCCAGCGGCTTGGCGGGCGCGTCGTTGACCCGACGCTCGTCGGCCTTGCCGAGGAAGACCTGCTTGAACTCGGCGATGGCCGAGTCGAGCGAGGCCGCGATGTCGTCGCCCCACTTGCCGCCCGCGATCGAGGCCAGCACGCCCTCGTGCTTGTGCCGCAGGTACTGGAGGAACTCCGACTCGAAGCGACGGACCTCGCCGACCGGGATGTCGTCCAGCTTGCCCTCGACGCCGGACCAGACCGAGACGACCTGCTCCTGCACCGGGTACGGCGAGTAGTTCGGCTGCTTGAGCAGCTCGACCAGCCGGGAACCCCGGTTCAGCTGGGCCTGCGAGGCCTTGTCCAGGTCGGAGGCGAAGGCGGCGAACGCCTCCAGCTCACGGAACTGGGCCAGGTTGAGCCGCAGCGAGCCGGAGACCTTCTTCATCGGCTTCATCTGGGCGGCGCCGCCGACCCGGGAGACCGAGGTGCCGACGTTGATGGCCGGCCGGACGCCCTGGTTGAACAGGTCGGACTCCAGGAAGATCTGGCCGTCGGTGATCGAGATGACGTTGGTCGGGATGAAGGCCGAGATGTCGTTGGCCTTCGTCTCGATGATCGGCAGTCCGGTCATCGAGCCGCCACCCAGCGCGTCGGAGAGCTTCGCGCAGCGCTCCAGCAGGCGGGAGTGCAGGTAGAAGACGTCACCCGGGTACGCCTCACGGCCCGGCGGGCGACGCAGCAGCAGCGACACGGCCCGGTACGCCTCGGCCTGCTTGCTCAGGTCGTCGAAGACGATCAGGACGTGCTTGCCGCCGTACATCCAGTGCTGCCCGATGGACGAGCCGGTGTAGGGGGCGAGGTACTTGAAGCCGGCCGGGTCGGACGCCGGGGAGGCCACGATGGTGGTGTACTCCAGCGCGCCCGCGTCCTCCAGGATGCCCTTGATCGAGGCGATCGTGGAGGCCTTCTGGCCGATGGCGACGTAGATGCAGCGAACCTGCTTCTTGGGGTCGCCGGAACGCCAGTTGTCCCGCTGGTTGAGGATGGTGTCCAGCGCGACGGTGGTCTTGCCGGTCTTCCGGTCGCCGATGATCAGCTGCCGCTGGCCCCGACCGATCGGGGTCATCGCGTCGATCGCCTTGATGCCGGTCTGCAGCGGCTCGTCGACCGACTGCCGGGACATCACGTTCGGGGCCTGGAGCTCCAGCTCGCGGAAGCCCTCGTCGGCGATGTCGCCGAGGCCGTCGATCGGCTGGCCGAGCGCGTTGACCACGCGGCCGAGGAAGGCGTCGCCGACCGGGACGGAGAGCACCCGGCCGGTGCGCTTGACGCGCTGCCCCTCCTCCAGCTTGGCGGAGTCACCGAGAACGACGACGCCGATCTCCCGGACGTCGAGGTTCAACGCCACGCCGAGCGTGCCGTCCTCGAACTCCAGGAGCTCGTTGGTCATGGTCGAGGGCAGGCCCTCGACGTGGGCGATGCCGTCACCGGTGTCGGCGACGGTGCCGACCTCCTCGCGGGAGACGTCGGTCGAGTAGGAGGAGACGTAGCGCTCCAGGGCGCCGCGGATCTCCTCCGTCGAGATGGTCAGCTCGGCCATCCTCTGCTTCCTTAAAATTCAGGGGCCCGGGATACCTAGTACCGACCGGTCCGAATGGCGTCGATCAAAGGGCGGCGAGGCCGCTGGTCAGCGCTTCACGAGCGCGTTGCGGGTCTCGTTGAGGCGGCGCAGGACGGTGCCGTCGTACAGGTCGGAACCGACCCGCACGCTCACCCCACCGAGCACCTCCGGGTCGACCGTCTGCTTGACGGAAACCTCTCGACCGTACATCGCGGAGAGGCGGGCACCGAGCCGTCGCTCGTCGGACTCGCTCAACGGGGCGGCCACGGTCACGTACGCGACCTGACGGTCCCGCCGATCGGCGGCCAGCTCGACCAGCCGGGTGAGCGCCCCGGTGAAGGAGCGTCCCCCGAACCCGCCGAGGGCCACCTCGACGAGGCGGACGGTGACCGGTCGGGCCTTGCCCTCGAGCAGCTCCCGGGCCAACGCGGCCCGCTGCCCGGCCGGGGCGATCGGGTCGGCCAGCGCCGCGGAGAGCGCGGACTGACCGGTGACCACCTGGCCGAAGCGGAACAGCTCGTCCTCGACCTCACCGAGGTCGCCGGCGGAGTCGGCGCTGGCCAGCAGCGCCTCCACCCCGAGCCGCTCGGTGCCGTCGAGCAGCTCCGACGGCGTCGACCAACGGCCGGCGACCAGGCCGGTCAGCAGGTCGAGCGCGTCCGCGCCGATCTTGCCGGCCAGGATGCCGTTGAGCAGCCCGGCGCGGTCGTCGCCGGTGCGGGCCGGGTCGGACAGCGCCCGGCGCAGCCGCGGCTCGCCCCGCAACAGGGCGGCGACGGAGAGGATGTCGTCGGCGGTGGTGGCCACCGCCGACGGCTCCGCACCGCGGACGTACGCGTCGAGGCGCTCGGCCGCGATCCCGTACGACTCCCGGCTGGCGGCCTGCATCAGCGGGCCCCCGTGCTCTCAAGGTTGCTCAGGAACCGGTCCACGGTGCCCTTGCGGCGCGCCTCGTCGGCCAGCGACTCCCCGACGATCTTGCTGGCCAGGTCGACCGCGATGGTGCCGACCTCGGTGCGCAGCTCACGCACGATGGTGGCCCGCTCGGCGGCGAGTTGCTCCTTGCCGGCCGCGATGATCCGGTCGGACTCCTCACGTGCCTTGCCGAGGATGTCCTGCCGGATGCCCTCCGCGTCGGCCCGGGCGTCGTCCCGGATCTTCGCGGCGTCGGTGCGCGCCTCGGCGAGCTGCGCGCGGTATTGCTCGAGGAGCTGGTTGGCCTCGGCCTGGGCGGCCTCGGCGCGCTTGATACCGCCCTCGATCGCGTCGACCCGAGCCTGGAACGTCTGTTCCATACGGGGGAAGACGAACTTCATCAGCACGAAGCAGAGTACGGCGAAGGCGACGCTTCCCACCACGATCTCCTGCCAGATCGGGAGGATCGGGTTGTGCGTCGACTCACCACCCTCAGCGGCGAGGAGAAACATGAGAGACCTCCGGTCAGAGGGGCTGGATCAGATGTCGCCGGCCCAGATGAAGCCGAAGGCGATGCCCAGCAGCGCGAGCGCCTCGATGACGGCGAAGCCGATCCAGACGTACGGCAGGGTCATCCGGGACGACTCGGGCTGGCGGGCGGTCGACTGGATGTAGGCGGCGAAGACCAGGCCGACGCCGATGCCCGGGCCGATGGCGGCGAGGCCGTAGCCGATGGCGGCGGTGCTGCCCTCTACCGCGGCGTAGATGTCCATTAGTGGGTTCCTCCTGGTTATCACGCGTGACTCTCACGCGGTACGACAACTGTTGGTACGCGACTGGTCAGTGCTCGCTGGCGAGCCCCCGCCCGGTGGATCAGTGCTCGTCGGCGAGCGCGCCCTGCACGTAGCTTGCGGTGAGGACGGTGAAGACGTAGGCCTGCAGGCAGATGACCAGGAACTCGAGGAAGGTGAGCGCGATGGTCATCACCCAGGACAGCACCGAGACCGGTGCGAGCCAGGCGTTGGCGCTGAGCATCGCGAAGCCACCGAGCGTGAAGACCAGCAGCAGCATGTGCCCGGCGAACATGTTGGCGAACAGACGAACGGCCAGCGAGAACGGCCGGACGATGAAGGTCGAGAAGATCTCGATCGGGATCAGCAGCGGCAGGATGAACCAGGGCGCCGGCGGAACCAGAGAGTTCTTGAAGTATTTCACGAAGCCGTGTTGCCGGATGCCGATGTAGTTGAACAGCACGTAGCTGATCACCGCGAGGATCGCCGGGAAGGCGATGTGCGAGTTCGGCGAGATCTGGAACAGCGGCACGATCGCGAAGAGGTTGGTCAGCAGCACGAAGCAGAACAGCGTGGTGAAGTACGGCGCGAACCGCACCCCCCGGTGCCCGAGCATGTCGACCGCGATGTTGTTGCGCACGAAGCCGTAGATCGACTCGGCGAGCCACTGCTTCTTGGTCGGGACCAGCTGCGGCTTCCGGTAGGTCGCCAGGAAGAAGATGATCAGGATGCCGACGGCGACCCAGACCATCGCCGTGATCTTGGTGAACCAGTACGAGTCGTGCGCACCCCAGGGCAGGATGCTGGGCAGGTAGAAGTCCTCCACGCTGGGTGGGAATGCCGCCTGGCCCGCTGCCAGGACGTTCGCCTGTCCGAACACCGCGTCCCTTCCTATGTAGGCGTGCCGAGCCGGCGGACGACCAGGATGATCCCCCCGGCCATGCCGAGCACGACACCGATCCCGGTGGCGATGCCGCCGGAGTCGAGCCACTGGTCGACCAGCCAGCCGATGAAACCCCAGACGAGCATGCCCCCGATGAGGTACGAGAGCGCGGTCCAGCCCTGACCGGCGCCGGTCGGAACGTCGTCCGGACCGCCGGTGGGTTGGGGGGTTTGGTCACCAGCCATGACGGGGCGAACGATATCAGCCGGGGAGACGAGGCTGTGCCTCACCCCCCGCACAACCGTCGTTGTGTGGGCGTCGGGCGGGCTCCATCGTCTGGGGGCACGCTACTCCCCTTAGGCCAGTGAGAGAATGACCGCACGCCGACAGTCGCATACCCGTCCACCAGGTGGGACGCCGGACTCATGGTCGGCGAGAAGACCCGCTGGTCAGCCACCAGATGTGCACTCCGGTCCAGACCGCCACGCCGGCGGCGATGCCGGCACAGAGCGGAACCAGCCCGTCCCACCCGGTCGACGCCACCGCCACCATGACCACCCCCAGCAGGGTGAACTTGGCGACGTACAGGCCCAGCCCGAGCGGCAGCACCAGCTGCGGGTTGATCGCGTCGGCCCAGGCCAGCACCACCGTCGTCAGGGTGTAGCTGAGCACGGTCACCGCCACCCCGGCCGCCGCGCCCGCCGCCGCGGCCCCGCCGCCGGTCAGCCCGCCGACCACCGCCGCGACCGCCCCCAACGCCGCCGAGGCGGCCAGCAGCACCGGCAGGTGGCGCAACCGCCAGCCCCGGTCGTCGGCCACCACCGGCGCGCGCACCCCCGGCTCAGCCACGCGGGTCCACCGGACCGCCGACGACCAGCCGGACCAGCCCCGGACCAGTGGCGTCGAGCCGGTCGAGGGCCGGCCCCCACAAGGTCTGCTTCACGTTCTCCACAGCGAAAGAGTCTACGGAGCCGCACACTGGTGACCGTGAGATGCCTCGTCACCGGCGCCACCGGCTACATCGGTGGACGACTCGCGCCCCGGCTGCTGGCCGAGGGGCACCAGGTGCGCTGTCTGGCCCGCAAGGCGGGTCGGCTGCGCGACGTGCCCTGGGCGGCCCGCGCCGAGGTGGCCGAGGGGGACCTGCGCAAACCCGAGACGCTGCCGGCCGCGTTCGCCGACGTCGACGTCGCGTACTACCTGGTGCACTCGCTCGGGCAGGGCGACTTCGAGGCCGCCGACCGGGAGGCCGCCACCCACTTCGCCGCGGCCGCGGCGGCCGCCGGCGTACGCCGGATCGTCTACCTGGGTGGGCCGGAGCCGGCGGCCGGCGGCGGGGTGCCGTCGCCGCACCTGCGGTCCCGGGCCGAGGTGGCCCGGATCCTGCTGGCCGGCGAGGTGCCCACGGTGGTGCTGCGGGCCGCCGTGATCATCGGGTCCGGGTCGGCCTCGTTCGAGATGCTGCGTTACCTCACCGAACGGCTGCCGGCCATGGTCACCCCCCGGTGGGTCCGCAACCGGATCCAGCCGATCGCCGTCCGGGACGTGCTGCGCTATCTGGTCGGCTGCGCCACCCTGCCGCCCGAGGTGGACCGGGCCTTCGACATCGGCGGCCCGGACGTGCTGACCTTCCGGGAGATGATGCAGCGCTACGCGCAGGTCGCCGGGCTGCGCCGCCGGATCATCGTGCCGGTCCGCCCGCTGACCCCGGCGCTCTCCTCGCACTGGGTGGGGTTGATCACCCCGGTGCCGAACGCGATCGCCCGCCCGCTGGTGGAGAGCCTGATCCACGAGGCGGTGGCGCACGAGCACGACGTCGCCCGCTGGCTGCCCGACCCGCCGGGTGGGCTGACCGGCTTCGACGACGCCGTCGCGCTGGCCCTGACCAAGGTGCGCGACGCCCAGGTGGAGACCCGCTGGTCGAACGCGAGCGGCCCGGACGCGCCGGCCGAGCCGCTGCCGTCGGATCCGGACTGGTCCGGCGGCACTGTCTACACCGACGTGCGGGAACGTGAGGTCGACGCTCCGCCGGGTGCGCTCTGGCGGGTCATCGAGGGCGTCGGCGGCGAGCACGGCTGGTACTCGTTCCCGCTCGCCTGGTCGGTACGCGGCTGGCTGGACCGGCTGGTCGGCGGGGTGGGGCTACGTCGGGGCCGGCGCGACCCGCACCACCTCCAGGTCGGCGAGGCGCTGGACTTCTGGCGGGTGGAGGAGATCGTCCCCGGCGAACTGCTGCGGCTGCGCGCCGAGATGCGGCTGCCCGGTCGCGCCTGGCTGGAGCTACGCGCCGAGCCGGCCGGCGAGGGCCGCAGCCGGTACGTCCAACGCGCCGTCTTCCTCCCCCGCGGCCTCCCCGGCCACCTCTACTGGCACTCGGTGGCGCCCTTCCACGCCGTCATCTTCGGCGGCATGGCCCGCAACATCGCCGGCCACGCCCCGACCCGCTGATCCCCCGCCCCCGGGGCGGGGTCAGTTGCCGTCGCGGGGGGTGGGGACGGGACGGTAGGTGATCGACTCGTTGGGCGGGACGAAGTCCCGGACCGGGGCGTCGGCCAGGGCCTCGGCCAGGATGCGGCCCACCGCGTCGACCATCCGGGACTGGACCGCCGCGCCGACGGCGTCGCGGGGATCGTCCGGGTTGGCGGCGATCTGGGCGACCGCGAGCTGCGGGGTGAAGGCCACCACCGACTCGGTCTCGTTCCGCTCCGAGCTGCCGGTCTTGCCGGCCACCGGGCGACCCAGCCCCGGGCGGAGCTTCTCCGCCGTGCCGCCGTCGCAGCGGCGGTACATCGACTGGTCGCCGACCGGGCAGCGGGCCGCGTCGGCGGCGGCCCGGGCCACCTCGGTGTCGACCACCTGCCGGCAGTCCGGCCGGCCGGCGGCCACCTCCTTCCCGGCGTTGTCCCTGATCGACACGACCGGCAGCGGCGCGCACCAGGTCCCCTCGGCGGCCACCGTGGCGTACGCGTTGGCCAGGTCGAGCGGGGTGGTGGAGGACACCCCCAGGGTGAACGCCCCCCAGTCGCGGGCCCCGGACCGGGCCAGTTCGGCGTCGTCGGGGGCGCGGAACCGGATGCCCAGCCGTTCGGCCATCTCCACCACCCGGTCCGCGCCGATCTGCTCGGTCAGCCAGGCGAAATAGGTGTTCACCGAGCGGCCGAAGGCGGTCCACATGGTGCGGTAACCGTCCATCCACTCGGGGGTGGCGTTGACCGGGCACCACCGGCCGCCGCAGCTGGCCCGGGCGTCGTCGGTCGGGAACCGGGTCACGATCCGGCTGGGCGCGACGAAGCCCGTCTCCAGTGGCCGCCCGGACTCCAGGGCGGCCAGCAGGGTGAACAGCTTGAACGTCGAGCCGGCCTGGTATCCCTCGATGCCGTTGCCACCGGCGATCAGCTGGTTGACCGTGTTCGGATAGTTCCGCTGCCCGGCCGGGTTGGGGGTGACGCTGTAGTGCCGGTTCACCGCCAGGGCGAGCACCCGCCCGGTGCCCGGCTGGACCACCGCCACCGGCGCCGCCCGGGGATCGTCGACGGCGTAGATGTCGGTCGACTGGCGTACGGCGGCCCGCTGCACGGCCGGGTCGAGCGAGGAGACGATCCGGAAGCCACCCCGGCGCAGGTTGTCCTGCCGCTCGGCGGCGGTGGCGCCGAAGGCGGGCTGGTCGCTCCACCACTGGGTGAACCAGTCGCAGAAGAACCCCCAGTCGTTGCGCTGCTCGGGCACGGCGGTGCAGTCGTTCGGCGTCCGGCTGGGGCGCAACGTCAGCGGGGCGTCCCGGGCCACCGCCGCGTCGGCCGCCGGGATCTGGGCCAGCGCCACCATCCGGTCCAGCACGTACGACCGGCGGGTCAGTGCCGCGTCGGCGTCGCCGTTGATCGGATCGTCGGTGTCCGGGGAGCGGACCAGGCCGGCCAGCAGCGACGCCTGGGCCAGGGTCAGCCGGGCCGGGGTGGTGGAGAAGTACCGCTTGGTCGCGGCGGCGATGCCGTACGCCCCGGCGCCGAAGTACGCGATGTTGAGGTAGCGGGTGAGGATCTCGTCCTTGGTCAGCTCGCGCTCCAACGCCAGGGCGTACCGCATCTCCTGGAGCTTGCGGGCGGTGCTGATCTCGGTGGCCCTCTTCCGCTGCTCCTTGGTCAGCCGGGGGTCGTTGCTGAGCACGTTGCGGACGTACTGCATGGTCAGCGTGGAGGCGCCCTGCCGGGCCCGGCCGTCGCGCTGGTTGACGGTGAACGCCCGGACCACCCCCCGCAGGTCGACGCCCCGGTGCTGGTAGAACCGGGCGTCCTCGGCGGCCACGATGGCCTGCCGCATCACCGGGGCCACCTTGGCCAGCGGCACGTCCACCCGGTCCTCGGTGTAGAACGAGGTGATCAGGGTGACGCCGTCGGCCGCGTACAGGGTGGAGCGTTGGGCGGTGGGTGGGGTGCGCAGCGTGTTGGGCAGCTCGGCATAGGAGGACGCGAGCCCGCCGAAGCCGATGCCGAACACCAGGGCGAGCGGCAGGGCCGCCGCCGCCAGCACCAGACCGGCGAGCACGCCGGCGATCAACACGGTGAACGCCTTGTCGAGGTGGGTCCGGATCATCAGTACTCCCCGCAGGAGTCGTCAGGACCCGCTCAGCATGACCCGCAAAACCGCCCGAACTCTCATCTTTCCCCAAAACCGGCGAAAGCTCGTGGGGCGGACACGGCGCGCAGCGCGGGACACGCCGTGCCGGTCACCCGCAGGAGACCGGGCAGCCGGCAGACCCCGGGGCACCCTGAGGATCAGGGCAGCAGCGCCGAGGTGAGCGGGTGCACCGTCTCCTCGATCTCGTCGGCCACCCGGCTGAAGCACTGGTCACCCCGGCCCCACGGATCGTCCAGGTCGTCGGAGTGCAGCGGGGTCGCCCCCTGCCGGGCCGCGTCGACCGCCGCCACCAGGGCCACCCCCCGGTCGTACACGGCGTCCGGGGTGGCCTGGGCCGGCGGCAGGGCGGCGGCGTCCACCGCAACGAGCAGCCGACCGAACTCACCCAGCACGAAGGTGCGCCCGGCCGCGTCCGGGCGCAACGCCACCACGTACTCCTGCTGGTCGGCGGTGGCGGTGAGGACGAGGTCGGCGGCGTCGATCAGGTCGGAACGGAGCTTGCGCGCGGCGAACCCGTCCACGTCGCCGCCGCGGCCCAGCACCTGCCGGGCCGCGGGCGGGTTCATCTCCTCCCCCGCGTGCCAGCCGCCGGTGCCGGCGCTGTGGGTGTGCAGCAGCGCGTCCGAGCCGGCCGGGTCGACGCCGAGCCGCCCCAGCCGCTCGCGGACGGCGAGCACCAACAGCCGCTCGGCCATCGGGGACCGGCAGATGTTGCCCATGCAGACGTGCAGGACGGTGAACGGCGGCACTCAGGCTCCCCGCTCGTCGAGGATGTCCGGCGCCACCTCACGCAGCTGGTCCAGGTCGATCGCGCCGACCCGGAGCAACCGGGGCACCTCAGCGGTCAGGTCGACGATGGTGCTCGGCACCGGATCGGGGCACGCCCCGGCCTCCAGATAGACCCGCACCGAGTAGCTGAGCTGGTCGCGGGCCTGCTCGGCGGTCAGCGCCGCCGGCTGGCCCACCTTGTTGGCCGAGGCCACCGCCATCGGGCCGGTCTCCCGCAGCACCTCCAGCGCCACCGGGTGCAGCGGCATCCGCACCGCGACCGTCCCGCTGGCGTCGCCCAGGTCCCAGGCGAGGCTGGGCGAGTGCTCCACCACGATGGTCAACGCCCCCGGCCAGAACGCCTCCACCAGGTCACGGGCCGCCTTGGGCAGCGAGAAGACCAGGCCGTCGAGGGTGTGCCGGGAACCGATCAACACCGGCGGCGCCTGCTGGCTGCCACCTCGGGCATCGGAGAGGGCCTTCACCGCGTACGGGGTGAACGCGTCCGCGCCGATCCCGTAGACCGTGTCGGTGGGCAGAACGACCAGCTCGCCGTTCTTGACCGCCTCGATCGCCGCAGCGACACCGCGGTCCCGGTCGGCGGGCGACCGACAGTCGTAGAGCATCACGAGGAGCCAGTCTGCCACGCCGACGCCCGGACGGCGTGCGGGCCGTCCGACCGGCGGGACGCGGTGGCGAATCGGGGCCGGCCGGCCAGGTCCCGGTGGGCCCGCACCGCCGCGTACCGACCGTCGGCGGCGAGCAACGCCGGCACCGCCGCGCCGTGCGTGTCGTCGTGCTCGACGCCCAGCTCACCGTCGGGTCGCAGCAGCGCGGCCGCCCGGCGCAGGACTGGCCGCAGCACCGCCAGACCGTCCGTCCCGGCGAAGACCGCCTCGTCCGGGTCGTACCCGGCGACCTCCGGCGGGACCGCCACCGCACGCGGCACGTACGGCGGGTTGCACAGCAGCACGTCCACCGCGCCGACCAGGTCGGCGAGCAACCCCGGGTCGGTGACGTCGGCGACCACCACCTCGACCGGCCGGTCCCCGGCGGCGGCCCGCTCGGCGGCGTTGCGCCGCAGCCAGGTCAACGCGGCCGGGGACCGCTCCACCGCCACCACCCGGGCCGCCGGCACCTCCTGCGCCACCGCCAGCGCGATCGCCCCCGAGCCGCTGCACAGGTCGACCACCACCGGGGCGTCCCGGGTCAACGCCCGCGCGATCCCCCAGCCGGCCAGCAGCTCCGTCTCCGGGCGGGGCACGAAGACCCCCGGCCCGACCACCAACTCCAGGTGCCGGAAGCCGGCCCGGCCGGTCAGATGCTGCAACGGCTCGCGGTCGGCCCGGCGGGCCACCAGCGCGTCGAACCGGGTCCGCTGGGCGCGGGTGAAGCCGTCGGCCAGGGCGAGCCGGCCCCGGGGCACCTCCAGCACATACGCGGCGAGCTGCTCCGCCTCGGACCGGGCCGACGCCACCCCGGCGGCGGCGAGGGTACGGGCGGCGCGGGCCACCACGGGAGAAGGCCGCTCGCGTTCTGTCCCTTCGGACGGGTGGCACGGGAGTGAGGTCACGCCATAATCATGAGGCGTCGCCGGCCGCGCCACGAGTGGGTGCGTCCGGGCGCACACCGACGGGAGGTTCGCCAGGTGGGGTGGCTCGACCGGGTCGATGACCAGGTTGACGCCCTGACGCATGCCCGCGACCTCCAGGAGGCCAGCCGCTCGGCCGAGGCGGTCGGGGTCCTCGACCGGGTGCTGCGCACCACCGCCGACCCGTACACGAAGGCCGACGCGCTGGTGCAGCGGCTCTGCGCGCTGATCAACCTCGGTCGGACGGCCGAGTTCACCCGGGCCATCGAGGAGGCCTCCGGGGCCGTCCGGGACCTCCCCGAGCCCTACCTGCACGGGCACCTCAACGCGCTGGCCGCGCTCGCCGCGCACCACCAGGGCGCGCTGGACCGCTGCGTCATGCACCTGGTCCGGGCCTCGCGGGCGCTCAAGGCGGCGGAGGACCGGGACCGGGACACCGCCTGGGGCTGGCACGACCTGGCGATGGCCTACTCCTACCTCAGCTTCCACGGGCATGCGCTGGGCGCGATCGAGCGAGCCCGCCAGCACGGCGCCGCCGCCGGCATCCCCGAGGAGACCTTCGCCGCCCCGGGCATCCGGCTGCGCAACGCCGTCGCCCTGGACCACAACGGCGACAGCGACGGCTGCCTGCGGGTGCTCCGCGACATCGCCGCCGACCTGGCCCGTTTCGTCGCCGACGGCCGGGCCGAGCGGCTACGGCCGAGCAGCCTCGCCGCCTACGGCTACGCGGCGGCCCGCCGGACGGCGCTCGGCGATCCGCCGGACGGCCCGGAGCCGGCCCGGCTGCTCGACCACAGCGGGGACAGCGCCCGGGCCCGGGACATGCGGCAACTCGGCCACGTCTGCCTGGCGGTCGCCGACGGACGCCCGATCGAGGCGATCACCCGACTGGACTCGGCCCGGGTGTCGGCCGAGACGCTCGGCGCGGCGGAGCCGTCCCGGCTGCGCAGCATCGCCTTCTCCCGGGCCGGCGACCACGCCGCCGCCCACCGCGCCGACCGGATGGCGTTCCGGCTGGCCGGGCAGCGCAACGACCGGCTGCGGGACGTCTACATCGACGGCATCGCGGCCCGCATCGACCACGAGGAGATGCGCCGGGAGGCGGCCCGCTACGAGGGCGAGGCGCTGACCGACCCGCTGACCGGGCTGCCCAACCGGCGTCAGTTGGAGCGGCACATCGCCTCGGTGGTGTCCCAGGGCGAGCGGGTGGTGATCGGCGTCTGCGACCTGGACGGCTTCAAGGCGGTCAACACCCACCACGGCCACCACTCCGGCGACCTGGTGCTGCAACGCATCGCCGGGGTGATCAACCGGGTGATGCGACGGGGCGACTTCGTGGCCCGCTACGGCGGCGACGAGTTCGTGGTGGTGCTCTCCGGGGCCGGCATGGCCGAAGCCGCCGAGGTGGCCCGCCGGATCGACGCGGCCGTGCGCACCGAGGACTGGGAGTCGCTGGTGCCCGGCACGCCGGTCGGGGTGAGCATCGGTTTCGCCGAGGTCAGCGGCACCGGCACGGCGCTGCGCGACGCCCTCGGCACCGCGTTCGAGCTTGCCGACCGGGAGATGCTGCGGGCCAAGAACCGCACCCGCGCCTCCTGACCGCACCCGGGTCGGCGACCCGGGATCGACGGGGGCCGGGGCGGTCCCGGTGTCACCGGTGCTGACGCCGCACGGTCAGCGGCGGGTCAGCTCGGTGTCGCCGGCCAGCCGGGCGGTCCGGTCGGCCCCGGCGAGGGCGTCGAGGACGCCGTCCAACTCCCCGGCGAGCGCCAGATCGAGGTTGTACGCCGTGTAGCCGATCCGGTGGTCGGTGATCCGGTTCTGCGGGTAGTTGTAGGTGCGGATCCGCTCCGAACGGTCCACGGTACGCACCTGCGCCCGGCGGGCGTCCGAGGCGGCGGCGTCGGCCTGCTCCTGGGCCACCGCCAGCAACCGGGCCCGCAGGATGCGCATCGCCTGCTCCCGGTTCTGCAACTGGGACTTCTCGTTCTGGCAGGAGACCACCACACCGGTCGGCAGGTGGGTGATCCGTACCGCCGAGTCGGTGGTGTTCACCGACTGGCCGCCCGGCCCGGACGAGCGGAACACGTCGATCCGCAGCTCGTTCGGGTCGACGGTGACGTCGACGTCCTCGGCCTCGGGCAGCACCAGCACCCCGGCCGCGCTGGTGTGGATGCGGCCCTGCGACTCGGTGACCGGGACCCGCTGGACCCGGTGCACGCCACCCTCCCACTTCAGCCGGGACCAGACGCCGTTGCCGCCGTCCGGGACCCCCTTGGTCTTGATCGCCAACGAGACGTCCTTGACCCCGCCGAGGTCGGAGTCCTGCGCGTCGATCACCTCGGTCAGCCAACCGTGCCGCTCGGCGTACCGGGTGTACATCCGCAGCAGGTCCCCGGCGAAGAGCGCGGACTCCTCGCCACCCTCGCCGGCCTTGATCTCGATGATCACGTCCTTGGCGTCGTGCGGGTCCCGCGGGATCAGCAGCTCCGCCAGCCGCTCCTCCAGCGCCGGCAGGGTCGCCGCGATCGAGTCCGCCTCCTCGGCGAACGCCGGGTCCTCGGCCGCCAACTCCCGGGCCGCGACCAGGTCGGCGCGGGCCTGCTCCAGCTCGTCGGCGGCCTTGTGCAGCGGCACCAGCTCGGCGTAGCGGCGACCGACCCGGCGGGCGGTGTTCTGGTCGGCGTGGATGGCCGGGTCGGCCAGCCGCTTCTCCAGCTCGGCGTACTCGTCGAGGAGGGCGGCCAGGCGCTCGCTGCTCATGGGGGATGCTCCTTCGACGGGTCCGGTGCAGAGACGGTACGCAGAGGGGGAAAGTAGGCGTAACGGACGACGCCCGTGTCCGGCACAGGGCCGGACACGGGCGTCGTCGGTGAAGCTACTTGGCCTTCTTCGCCTGAACCTTGGCGTACTTCTGCTGGAACTTGGCGACCCGGCCGGCGGTGTCGAGGACGCGCTGCTTGCCGGTGTAGAACGGGTGGCAGGCGCTGCAGGTCTCGACCGAGATCGAACCGCCCTTGGCGGTGCTGCGGGTCGTGAAGGAGCTGCCGCAGGAGCACTTGACCTCGGTGGTCGCGTACTGCGGGTGAATGTTGGGCTTCATGTCGCCTCGGTCCTTTCGTCAGGTGGTCGCCGGGTCGCCGCTGATCCCCCGCCGCCTGGTGCGCGACGGACTCGGGCGTGAACCGGAACCGGTGGCCGATTGACCAGTGTGCCATGGGCGTGAGCCGACCCGACGGGCGGGCCGCACGATCGGTCCGGCAGTGGTAACGCCGGCCCACCGCACCGCATTCCCGCCGCTCCCGCCCACCATTCCTCCCGACGCGCCGACCGGCCGGGCGGGCTCCTCCCCCAGGTTCAGGAGCCCGCCCGGCCGGGCCGCCGGGCGGCGGACGCCTCCCCAGGTTTCTTCCGCCGCCCTCCGGTGGCCGGGTCACGGCCGGATCGACCGGTGACCCGCGCTCCCAGTCAACCCGGCGGCGCACACAATTTTCAAGAGCTGTCGAGCCCACCGAAAGAAAATTCCATCAACGGCGATTCCCAGCTACAAACTCCCGGATGTAGCCGCCGCCGACCACCACGGCACGGCGGATACGACGTTGGGCACGGCCGGAGCGGCCGTGCCCAACGTGGCGGTCTCACCCGGGAGGGGTCACTCCCCCGGTGTCGACTTCGCGATCTGCATCAGGAACTCGATGTTGGTGCGGGACTGCTTGAGCCGGTCGAGGAGCAGGTCCATCGCCGCCTGCGAATCCAGCGAGTGCAGCACCTTGCGGAGCTTGTGGATGATGGCCAGCTCCTCCGGCGCGAGCAGGACCTCTTCCTTACGCGTACCGGACGGGTTGATGTCGATGGCCGGGAAGGTGCGCTTGTCGGCGATCTTCCGGTCCAGCTTCAGCTCCGCGTTACCGGTGCCCTTGAACTCCTCGAAGATGACCGTGTCCGCCATCGACCCGGTCTCCACCAGCGCCGTGGCGATGATGGTCAGCGAGCCACCGTTCTCGATGTTGCGCGCCGCACCCAGGAAACGCTTCGGCGGGTAGAGCGCGGTGGAGTCGATACCGCCCGACATGATCCGGCCGGAGGCCGGCGCCGCCAGGTTGTACGACCGGCCGAGCCGGGTCACCGAGTCGAGCAGCACGACCACGTCGTGCCCCAGCTCGACCAGGCGCTTGGCCCGCTCGATCGCCAACTCCGCCACCGTGGTGTGGTCCTGCGGCGGACGGTCGAACGTGGCCGCGATGACCTCGCCCTTGATCGACCGCTGCATGTCGGTGACCTCTTCGGGCCGCTCGTCGACCAGCACCACCATCAGGTGGCACTCCGGGTTGTTGTGGGTGATCGCGTTGGCGATCGCCTGCAGCACCATGGTCTTACCCGCCTTGGGCGGCGACTGGATGAGTGCCCGCTGGCCCTTGCCGATCGGCATGACCAGGTCGATGACCCGGGTGGTCAGGATGTGCGGTTCGGTCTCCAGCCGCAGTCGCTCCTGCGGGTAGAGCGGGGTCAGCTTGTAGAACTCGGGACGACGTCGGGCCTCGTCCGGCTCCATGCCGTTGATGGTGTCCAACCGGACCAGCGGGTTGTACTTGTCCCGCCGCTGGTCGCCGGTGCCGCTGCTGTCCCGGGCGGCCCGGACGGCGCCGGTGATCGCGTCACCCCGGCGCAGACCGTGCTTCTTGATCTGCGACATCGAGACGTACACGTCGTTCGGGCCGGCCAGGTAGCCGGTGGTCCGCACGAAGGCGTAATTGTCGAGCACGTCGATGATGCCGGCCACCGGGACCAGCACGTCGTCCTCGCCGACCTGCGGTTCGCGACCGCCGTTGCCACTGCCACCGCTGTCGTTGCTGCCCTCGACCCGGTCACCCCGGCCACGCCGACGGTCCCGGAACCGGCTGCGCCGGCCCCGCCGGCCGCCAGCCTCGTCGTCGTCCGAGTCATCGCGGTTGTCGCGGTTGTCGCGCTGACCACGCTCGCCGGAGCGGTCACCCCGGTCGCTACGGTCGGCCCGCTCGCCCCGGTCATTGCGGTCACCCCGCTCCGCCCGGTCGTTGCCGCTGCGCTCGGCCCGGTCACCGCCCGTCCGCTCGGCCCGGTCGTTGCCGGCCCGCTCGCCACGGTCGTTGCCGGCACGGCCGGCCCGGTCGTTGTCGGTCCGGTCGTTGCCGGCCCGGTCAGCGCGCTCGGCCCGGTCGTTGCCGGCCCGGTCAGCGCCGGCCCGGTCGTTACCGGCCCGCTCGGCACGGTCGTTGCCGCCCCGCTCGGCACGGTCGGTGCCGGCCCGCTCGGCCCGGTCCCGACCGCCGCGTCCCTCGGCCCGCTCGGGACGGTCGCCGGCCTCGACCGACGCCTCCTCGGTACGGGTCTCGACGATCGGCGGCTCGGTGGCCGGCCGCTCGGTGGCCGGCCGCGCTTCGGCGGTGCTGGCCCGAGTGCGCCGGGTCCGGGTCCGGCCCTCGGTCTCACCGGTGGCGGCAGGGGTCGCCGACGCCGGCTCGGTGGTCCGCTCCGGGGTCACCTCGGCGTGCACCTCCTCCCGGACGGGGGCAGCCGCAGCAGCCACCTCGGCCCGCGGTCGAGGGGTGCCGGTGGCGACGCCGCCCTGCTGCCGCTCGGAGATCGCGCTGATCAGCTCGCCCTTACGCATGCGGGCGGTCCCGGAGATGCCGAGCGACGCGGCCAGGCTCTGCAGCTCCGGCAGCAGCATCGCCGACAGACCGGTACCGCTGCGCCGACGGCGGGCGGGGGCGGCGGTGGTGGCATCGCCAGCGACGTTGGAAACATCCGACGTCACGTCGGTGGTGTCGCTCAATGGATTCCTTCCCTCGATAGGCCGGGACTGCCCGGGATCGACAAGCAAGGTGGCCGGGCGGCCTCGGTGCACCCGCCTCGCATGACGCGTCGCGGGAGTCTGTGGCACAGCAGCCGGGCGGTTTCCCAACTCACCAACGTCGGTGAGCAGGTCTCGCCGTCTGCGGCGACCTGCGGAAACTGCGGTGCGGCGTGAGCCTTTGGCAGGGGTGACGGGCTGACCGCCGAGAGCTTCGGGGTGCGCCGACCCGCAGAGAGATCGCGTGCTTTCGCGGCTGTGCTGAGTCTAGAGCGTAATCAACTCTTCCGACCTGCGGCAACAGGGTCCCGCTCGGCGTGTCCCAGTCTACCCCGTGCGACCGTCGCTCCGCGCACCTCTACCGGCAACCGCCAGACTTCCCATTCTGTTCCCGGGGTGAACCCCTCGGGTAGCTCGGTGAACGCCAGCACGGTCGGGCCCGCCCCACTGACCACGGCCGCCACACCCGCCGCACGCAACGCGCTGACCAGGGCAGCCGTCTGCGGCATTCCCGGCGCGCGGTAATCCTGGTGCAACCGGTCGACGGTGGCCGGCAGCAGCAACGCCGGCTCGGCGGTCAACGCGTGCACCAGCAACGCCGACCGGCCCGCGTTCAGCGCCGCGTCCCCGTGCGGCACGGTCGACGGCAGGGCCGCCCGCGCGGTGGCCGTCAGTCCCCGCTCCCCCGGCACGAAGACCGTGGGGCGCACCCCGGCCGCCACCGGCAACGAGACCGCCCGGCCGCCGCCCGGCTCGGTCCAGGCGATGGTGAACCCGCCGCGCAGGCAGGGTGCGACATTGTCCGGATGACCCTCGATCTCGGCGGCCAGCCGCAGCACCGCGTCGTCGTCGAGCCGCTGCGCGCCGCCGGTGACCAGGCCCCGGGCCAGCAGCACCCCGGCCACGATCGCCGCCGAGGAGGACCCCAGGCCGCGCGCCTGCGGGATCCGGTTGACGCACTCCAGCGCCAGCCCCGGCGGCTGCCCACCGAGCAGGTCGAAGGCGGCCCGCATGGCGACCACCACCAGGTGCCGGTCGTCCTGCGGCAGCTCACCGGCCCCCTCACCGGTCACCACCACCCGGACGTCGGCCGAGGTCACCTCGGCGGCCACGTCGTCGTGCAGGGCGAGGGCGAGCCCGAGGGCGTCGAACCCGGGGCCCAGGTTGGCACTGGTCGCGGGCACCCGCACCCGCACCGGCCCGGAGGCGAAAGTCGTCGGCACCGGCTCATGCTAGGGCCCGGGGCTGACCTGGCACCCGCTCGCCCGGCCGGTGGGACTGGATCACCTCGGTTAGCCTGACGCCCATCTATCAGCCGCTCAGGAGGCGACGTGGGAATGTTCGGTTACCGGGTCACGCAGTTGGTGGGACACCTGCCCGTACTGCTCACGCTGCTCACCGTCCTGGTGCTCGCCGCCACCGCCCGCCGCCGGCTGCCCGGCCGGGCCCGGTCGTTGCTGCTCGCCGGGGCCGCTGTCCTGCTGCTGGTGGAGCTGTTCAGCACCGCCTGGCTGGCGGCCCTGCCCGAGCTGATCCGGTCCCGTGCCCTCTCCGGCGGGATGCGGCAGTTCGAGCTGATGAACCTCGCCGCCAGCGCGGTCGGCTGGATCGGCTACCCGATCGGGCTGGGCCTCATCGTCGCCGCCGTGTTCACCGGCCGTGCCGCGACCCCCGCGCCGGGCCAGCCGTGGGGCGCCTGGACGCCTCCGACCGGCGCCGCGTCCACCGGGCTCGCCACCGGTGGCCTCCCACCGGGATTCGCCGCCGGCCACCCGGGCGTCGGCCCGGTGACGCCGCACCAGGCCGCCGGGCCGTGGGGCGGGAGCGACCGGCCGCCGGCCGCCCCGCCGCAGGCCGACCCCACCAACTGAGCCGCCCCGCCGCGGTGGGACCACGCCGACCGGGCCAGGTGCGACGGTCAGCGGGCGGGCAGCGGGTCCGTGCCGGTGGCCGGGTCGGTGAGCGAGAGCCGGCGGGTGGCGATCCGCCAGCCCACCGCGTAGACGACGGTGACCAGGCCGCAGCCGGCCAGCACCACCCGCTCGTCCACCAGGTCGACCACGCCGGCCACCACCAGCTGACTGACCGAGATCGCCAGGGTCGCCAGCATCATGTCGGTGGCGAAGACCCGGCCCCGCAGCCGGTCGGGCACCTCGCCCTGCAGCGCGAAGTTCGACAGCACCCAGTTGCTGCCGCCGCCGAAGTGGGCCACGAAGACCAGCAGCAGCACCAGCGGGAACCAGCTCGCCACCGCCGCGCCCAGGTAGGCCAGCCCGTACAGCGACATCGACAGGGCCAGGCCGGGCAGCAGCCAGGCCCGGTTGGTCAGCACCCGGCTCATCAGGATCGGCCCGACCAGCGCCCCCGCCCCCCGCGCCGCGAAGAGCAGACCGGTGCCCACCGGCCCGACCCCGTACACGGCGGCCAGCAGGGGGAACACGGTCAGCACGCCGTTGCCCAGGCCCACCGCCGACTTGACGGTGACCAGCGCCAGCACCCGGGGCCGGTGCCGGATGTGCCCCAGCGCCTCACGGATCGCCGGCCAGGTGCGCGGCGTCGGCCGGCCGACCTCCCGGGCCGCCTGCAACGGCCGGCGGATCAGCGCCGCCAGGCCCGCCGCCAGCACCAGGCCGACCGCCCCCACCCAGAAGCAGGCGTACGGCCCCACCACCGCGCTCAACACGCCGCCGAGGGACGCGCCGACCACCGTCATCGTCCCCCAGGCGGACCCGGCGATGGCGTTGCCGGCGGCCAGGTCGGCCGGGTCGACCACGTTGGGCAGGGCGGCCTGCGCGGCCGGCGAGTAGAACGCCTTGCCGACCGCCACCGCCGCGATCGCCACCATGGCCAGCCAGGCCGTACCGGCGTCGCGCACACCGAGCAGCAGCAGCACGCCGAGCAGGGTCACGCCGTTCGCGGCCATCATGACCTTCCGGCGGTCGAACCGGTCGGCGATGGTCCCGGTGTACGGCAGCAGCAGCGCCAACACGCCGGTGTCCAGGGCCAGCACCAGTGCGCCCCACACGCCGCTGCCGGTCAACTGCGGCAGCAGCACCAGCAGCGGCACCATGACGAACCAGTCGGCGCCGAAGACCACCAACTCGGCCAGGAAGAGGTTGCGGAAGTCCCGGTTGCGGACGAGAACGGAGAGCGGAGAGGACACGTGCCCGGACCCTACCCGCCGACGCGCGGTCCGCTCGTCCGGCTCAGCAACTGGGAGACCGTGACGAAGGTGTAGCCGCGGGCCCGCAGGCCGGTGATCATCGCGTCCAGGCCCCGCACCGCCACCTGCCGGTTCTCCGAACCCGCGTCGTGGGCGAGCAGGATGGTGCCCGGCACGACGTCGGCCACGATCCGTCGGGCGTGTCCGGCCGGGTCGTCCGGGAACTCGCCCTCCACCATCTGCAACGACCAGAGCACGACGCGGTAGTCGAGGCGTACGGCAGCGTGCAGCACCCCGCCGCCCAGGTGCCCGTACGGCGGCCGGACCAGCCGGGGCGGCACCCCGGTGACCTCGGTGATGGCCTCGTGCGACCGGCGCAGGTCGTCGTGCACCTCGGTGGCGGCCAGCCTCGCCAGGTCCCGGTGCCGCCAACTGTGGTTGCCCACCTCGTGTCGGGTCAGCCGCCCCCGGATCAGCCCGGCGTGCCGGCGGACCCGCGCGCCGACCAGGAAGAAGGTCGCCGGCACCGCGTGCCGGTCCAGGATGTCCAGCACGGTCGGCGTCCACTGCGGCAGCGGGCCGTCGTCGAAGGTCAGCGCGAACAGCCGTTCGGTGGTCGGGACGTGCCACACCACCTGGAGTCCACCCGCACCGACGTCCTGTCGCCGATTGCCGACGGTGGCGCTGGCCGGGCCGCCGGAGAGCGGCAGGTGCCGGTCGGCGAGCCCCGCCCCCTGCGACATGCCGACGGCGCCCAGCGTGATGCCCCCGGCCAGCAGCGCCCCGCCGCCCAGCACCCGCCGTCGGCCCCACCGCCCGCCGTCCGGGTCGGTCGTCTCTGCCTCACCCCGCGCCATCACCCAGGGTGGATGGACGATGACCGACGGTAGATGACCACAGGGTGACCGTACCCCCCGGTCGACGCGATGTCCCGGGCCCGGCACGACGCGCCCCCGGCAGGTGGTCCCGGCCGGGGGGGCGTCGGACGGCGACGACCGCGCCGGGCCTGGCCCGGCGCGGTCGCGGTCGTGGTACGCCCTGGCGCGTCGACCGCGCCGCGACCCGACTGACGGTCGCGGCGCGGTCGACGGCCCAGTTCGGTCGACGGCCCAATTCGGTCGACGGCCAGTTCGGTCGACGGAGCCACTCGGTCGCCGGCCCGAACCGATCGACGGAGCTAACCCCTCGACGGAGCTACTCGGTGGGCGCAGTCGCCCGTGGGCGGAGTTACTCGGCCGGTGGCAGCGGTGACCGGCGGCTCTTCGGCAGCCGCAGCACCTCGAACTGGTCCGTGCCGTCCACCAGGGCCGCCGACGGGGTCGGCCGGGCCGGCGGTTCGGTCGCCGCCTCGGCGGCCGGGGCACCCACCGGGGCCGGGACCTCGGCGTCCCGGTCGGCGGGCGTCCCGGTCGGAGCGTCGACGTCGGAGGTCCTCCCCCGCCGGCCGGCCCGCCACCCACGCAGCGACTCCTTGGTGTGCTCCACCATCGTGTAGAGGGTCGGCACCAGGACCAGGGTGAGCAGGGTGGAGCTGAGCAGGCCACCGATCACCACCACGGCGAGCGGCTGGGAGATGAAGCCACCCTCCCCGGTGAGCCCGAAGGCCATCGGCAGCAACGCGAAGATGGTGGCCACCGCGGTCATCAGGATCGGCCGCAGCCGGCGTCGACCACCCTCGACCACCGCCTCGCTGACGCTCATCCCCTGCGCCCGGTACTGGTTGACCAGGTCCAGCAGCACGATCGCGTTGGTCACCACGATGCCGACCAGCATGAGCACGCCGATCAACGCCGGCACGCCCAGCGGGGTCCCGGTGACCAGCAGCAGGGCGATCGCGCCGGTCGCCGCGAACGGGATGGAGATCAGCAGGATCAGCGCCTGGATGATGCTCCGGAACGTCGCCACCATGATCAGGAAGACGATCGCGATCGCGGCCAGCACGGCCAGGCCCAGGTCGCCGAAGGCGTCCTCCTGCTGGGCGCTCGCCCCGCCCACGGTGATCGTCGCCCCCGGCACGTCCAGGTCGTCCAGCCGCTGCTTGAGCGCGGTCGTGGTCGCGCCCAGGTTGGAGCCGGTGGCCGTGCCGGTCACCGACACGCTGCGCTCACCGTCGATCCGGGTGACCTGCTGCGGTCCCTCGCCCCGGGTGACGTCGGCGATGTCGTCCAGCTTCACCGGGCCCACCGGCAACGCCCGCAACTGCTCCTCGGTCGCCGGCGGGGTGGCCGTGGTCCGCAGCACCACGTCCTGCTGGCCACCGTCGAGCGTCACCCGGCCCAGCGGACTGCCCCGGTACGCCTGCGACACCAACTGCCCGACCGCCGCCTCGCTCAGCCCCACCCGGGCCGCGGCCAGCCGGTCGACGGTGACGTCGACCCGGGGCACCCGGTCGGCCAGGCTGGTGGCGACGTCCTCGACACCGGAGAGGCCGGCCATCGCGCCCCGGACCTGGTCGGCGGCCCGGTTCAGGGTGTCGGTGTCGGCGGCCTGGACGACCACCTCCAACTGGTTGCCCGAGGTGCCCCCCTGCCCGTTGTCGAAGCTCAGCTCACCGGCCCCGGCGCCGAGCCTGTCGAACTCCCGGCGCAGGACCTGCTTCATCTCCTTGGCGTCGGTGTCACCGCCGAGCGCCACCGACCAGCGGGCGGTGTTGTTGCCACCCCCCGCCAGCCACGGCTGGTCGTTGCCGCCCACGCTCACCTGGTAGGTCTCGACCCCGTCGGTACGCCCCAGCACCCCCTCCACCAGGCGGGCCGCCTGGTCGGTGGCGGCCAGCCCCGACCCGGCCGGCAGCTTCTGGCTGATGCTCAGGGTGTCCTGGCCGGAGTCGTCGAGGAAGTTGGTCTCCAGCTTCTGGGCCAGCCCGAAGGTGCCGAACAGCAGCAGGACGCCCACCGCCACGGTGATCCACCGGGTCCGGCGGGTCCGGGTGGCGAACCCGATCACCGGCAGGTACGCCCGCTGCAACGGGCTGCGCAGCTCCTTGGCCTCGGCAGCCCGGCGGACCGCCTCGTCCGCGCCGTCGCGCGGCGGCTTGAGGAACCAGTACGCCAGCACCGGGACCACCGTCAGCGACACCAGCAGCGAGGCGAGCAGGGCCACTGTGACGGTGATCGCGAACGGCGCGAAGAGCTGCCCGACGAAGCCACCCACCAGGGCGATCGGCGCGAACACCGCGACCGTGGTGAGCGTCGACGCGGTGACCGCCCCGGCCACCTCGCGGACGGCGGCGACGATCGCGTCCCGTTTCGGTTCGCCGTACTCCAGATGGCGTTTGATGTTCTCCAGCACCACGATCGAGTCGTCGACCACCCGGCCGACCGCGATGGTGAGCGCGCCCAGGGTGAGCAGGTTGAGCGAGTAGTCGCCGACCCAGAGGGCGAGCAGCGCCACCACCACCGACAGCGGGATGGAGACCGCGGTGACCAGGGTGGACCGGATCGAGAGCAGGAAGACCAGGATCACCACGACCGCCATCAGCAGGCCGAGCAGCCCCTCGGTGGTCAGACTCTCGATCGACTTCTCCACGAACGGGGCCTGGTCGAACACGATGGTCAGCTCGGTGCCGGAGGCCGACCTGAGGTCGTCCAGCCGGTCCCGGATGTCGTGCGAGATGCGGACGGCGTTGCCGTCCTGGGCCGCCGTGACCTGGACGCCGATGCTCTCCTTGCCGTTGGTCCGGGTGATCGCGGTGGCCGGGGCGAGCTGCTGCTCGACGGTCGCCACGTCACCGAGACGGACCGGGACGGCCTTCGGCGCGGTCGGGGTGAGCGCGATGCCGCGTAACTCGTCGAGGGTGGTGACCGGGGCGCCCACCTGCACCGGCAGCGCGCTGGTGCCGTCGACGACCGCACCGGCCGGCACGGCGATGCCGTTGGTCTTCAGCGCGGTGGCGATGGCGGTCGGATTCAGCTTCGCGGCGGCGAACTTCGCCGGGTCGGGCACGATCGTCACGACCTGGTCGCGGGTGCCGGTCACGGCGACCGTCCGGACGCCCTCGATCCCCTCCAGCTCGGGCACCACGGTGTCGCGCAGCTTCGCGGCGAGCGCCTGCTCGTCACCGCCGCCGGTGGCGGCCAGCACCACGGCCGGCAGGTCGTCGGTGCTGCCGGTGATGACCTGCGGGTCCACGTCGTCGGGCAGCTGCGCGTCGACCCGGCTCAGCGCGGTCTGCATCTTGTTGGCCACGTCGTCGATGTCGGTGCCGAAGACGAACTCCACAGCGATCGTCGCCGACCCCTCCCGCGAGGTGGAGGTGACCTTCTCCAGCCCGGGGATGCTCTGGAGGCTGTTCTCGATCGGCTCGGTGACCTGCGCCTCGACGATCTCCGGCGAAGCGCCCGGGTAGACCGCGACGACGAACGCGCCGGGGAACTCCAGCGACGGCAGCAGCTGCTGCTTGAGCGAGGGGACGGCGAACGCCCCGAACGCCGCGGTCACCACCGCGATCAGGGCGACGAGCCCCCGGTTGGCGAGGCTGGATCTGGCGAGCAGCGACATCGGCGTGGCTCACTCCTGGGAGAGGGGACAGGCGTCTACGAAGTCTGCCCGACCCGGTCTCCCCTGCCCCGCACGGGGTCACCGCCTCCCGGTCGGGGCCGACGACCGCAGGAAACCGCCGCCGGTCGGATCGACCGGGCGGCGGGGGCCGCGCCGGTCAGGCGGTGGGTGGCCACCGCACCGGTCGCCGGGGCGGCGGACAGGGGTGGGATCAGGCCAGGTCGAGGGAGCGGGCGGCGGTCAGGGCGTCGTTGGCGATGGTGATCGGCGCGGGCGCGGTGGAGATCGCCCACTCCGGGTCCTTGAGGCCGTGGCCGGTGACCGTGCAGACCACGGTGGCGCCGGCCGGGACCTGACCCGCCGCGCCCTGCTGGAGCAGCCCCGCCACGCTGGCCGCGCTGCCCAGCTCGACGAAGACCCCCACCTCCCGGGCGAGCAGCCGGTAGGCCGCGAGGATCTCCCGGTCGGTCACGGCGGCGATCAGCCCCTGCGAGGCGTCCCGGGCGTCGAGCGCCTTGGTCCAGCTCGCCGGGTTGCCGATCCGGATGGCGGTGGCGATGGTCGACGGCTCCGGCACCACCTGACCGCTGACGATCGGGGCCGCGCCGGCGGCCTGGAAGCCGTACATCTTCGGAGCGCGGGTGGCGTTGCCGGCCCGCAGGTCCTCCGAGTAACCCATCCAGTAGGCGGAGATGTTGCCGGCGTTGCCGACCGGCAGGCAGTGGATGTCGGGGGCGTCACCGAGCGCCTCGACGATCTCGAACGCGGCCGTCTTCTGGCCGTGCAGGCGGTCCGGGTTGACCGAGTTGACCAGGGCCACCGGGAAGTCCTGGGCGAGCTTCGAGGCCAGCGCGAGACAGTCGTCGAAGTTGCCCTGCACCTGGAGCAGCTTGGCCCCGTGCACCAGCGCCTGGGCCAGCTTGCCCAGCGCGATCTTGCCCTGCGGCACCAGCACCGCGCAGGTGATCCCGGCCCGGGCCGCGTACGCGGCGGCGGAGGCGCTGGTGTTGCCGGTGGAGGCGCAGATGATCGCCTTGTCGCCGGCCTCGACCGCCTTGGAGACGGCGACCGTCATGCCCCGGTCCTTGAACGAGCCGGTGGGGTTGGCCCCCTCGACCTTCAGATAGACGTCGGCACCGAGCCGGGCGGAGAGCGCCGGCGCGGGCAGCAGCGGGGTGTTCCCCTCGTGCAGGGTGACCACGGGCGTGGCGTCGGTGACCGGCAGCCGGTCCCGGTACGTCTCGATCAGACCCCGCCACATGTCGCTCTCCTCGCCTCTGCCGCCCCGGTCGTGCCGGAGCCCCTGCCAGCCTGGACCAGCCTCGCCGACCGGTCCCCGGCACACCCACTGATAACCATCAGGCGAGACGCCGGGTCACGCGCCGCCCTCGACCCGCAGCACGCTCGCCACCGAGCGGACGATGTCCAGCCCGCGCAGCTCCCGTACCGTCGCGGCGAGCGCGGCGTCCGGGGCGACGTGGGTGACGATGACCAGGTCGGCGTCCTCGCCACGACCCGCCGGGCCGCCGCCGGCCGGCCCCTGCCGGACGGTGGCGATGGAGACGTCGTGCCGGGCGAACACCCCGGCCACCCCCTGGAGCACACCCGGCCGGTCGACCACGTCGAGGCTGATGTGGTAGCGGGTCAGCGCCTCGCCCATCGGCCGGACCGCCAGGTCGGCGTACGCGGACTCGCTGGCCGCGTACGCCCCGGCGAGCCGGTTGCGGGCCACCGCCACGACGTCACCGAGGACCGCGCTGGCGGTCGGCGCCCCGCCCGCCCCCCGGCCGTAGAACATCAACTGCCCGGCCGCCTCGGCCTCGACGAAGACCGCGTTGAACGCGTCGCCGACGCTGGCCAGCGGGTGGGTCAGCGGGATCATCGCGGGGTGCACCCGGACGCTGACCGTCTCCCGGCCGGCCTCGTCGGTGCCCCGGGCGGCGATGCAGAGCAGCTTGATGGTGCAGCCCATCGCCTTGGCGCTGGCCATGTCGGCAACGGTGACCTCGGTGATGCCCTCGCGGTGCACGTCGGCGGCGGTGACCCGGGTGTGGAAGGCGAGCGAGGCCAGGATGGCCGCCTTCGCGGCGGCGTCGAAGCCCTCCACGTCGGCGGTCGGGTCGGCCTCGGCATATCCCAGTTCGGTCGCCTCGTCCAGCGCCTCGGCGAAGCCGGCGCCGGTGGCGTCCATCGCGGAGAGGATGAAGTTGGTGGTGCCGTTGACGATGCCGGTGACCCGGTTGATCCGGTCGCCGTGCAGCGACTCGCGCAGCGGACGCAGCAGCGGGATCGCCCCGGCGACGGACGCCTCGTAGTAGAGGTCGGCTCCGCCCTCGGCCGCCGCGTCGTGCAGGGCCGCGCCGTCCTCGGCGAGCAGCGCCTTGTTGGCGGTGACCACGCTCTTGCCGGCGCGCAGCGCCTCCACCAGCCAGCTCCGCGCCGGTTCGATGCCGCCGACCACCTCGACGACCACGTCCACGTCGTCGCGTTTGATCAGGCCGAGCGGGTCGGTGGTGAACAGCGCCGGGTCGACGGGGAGGTCGCCCCGATCCCGGCCGACCCGCCGTACGGCGATGCCGGCGATCTCCAGCGGAGCACCGATCCGGGCGGCCAGGTCGGCGGCCTGCGTGTGCAGCAGCCGGACCACCTCGCTACCGACCGTTCCGCAGCCGAGCAGGGCCAAGCGCACAGGTGACGTCATCCCACATCCAAAGCGAGCAGGTCTTCTTCGGTCTCCCGCCGCACGATCAGCCGGGCTCGGCCGTCACGCACCGCGACCACCGGGGGTCGGGGCACATGGTTGTAGTTGCTGGCCATGCTCCGGCAGTACGCCCCCGTGCCGGGTACGGCGACAAGATCTCCGGGCTGCACGTCGGCGGGCAGGAATTCATCCTTCACCACGATGTCCCCGGACTCACAATGCTTTCCCACCACGCGGGCCAACAACGGCTCGGCGGTCGAGGCCCGCCCGGCCAGCGTGGCCGAGTACGAGGCGTCGTAGAGCGCGGTCCGGATGTTGTCGCTCATCCCGCCGTCCACGCTCACGTACGTCCGCAGCCCGTCCACGTCCTTGACGGTGCCGACCTCGTAGAGGGTGAAGACGGCGGGCCCGACGATGGCCCGGCCCGGCTCGATCGACAGCCGCGGCACGGCCAGGTTCTCCGCGGCGCACTCCAAGTCGACGATCTTGCGGAGCCGCTTGGCCAGCTCGTCCGGCGTGGCCGGGTCGTCCTGGGTGGTGTACGCGATGCCGAAGCCGCCGCCCAGGTCCAGCTCGGGCAGCTCCACCCCGCGCGCGTCGCGGATCTGCGCCTGGAGGGCGAGCACCCGGCGGGCGGAGACCTCGAAGCCGCTGGTGTCGAAGATCTGCGAGCCGATGTGCGAGTGCAGCCCGCGCAGGTCCAGCACACCCTCGTCGATGACCTTGAAGGCGGCTGCGGCGGCGGCCCCACCGGCCAGCGAGAAACCGAACTTCTGGTCCTCGTGGGCGGTGGCGATGAACTCGTGGGTGTGCGCCTCCACCCCGACGGTGACCCGGATCAGCACGGCGGGGCGGACCCCGCGCTCCCGGGCCAGCGCGGTGAGCCGGTCGATCTCGGTGAACGAGTCGAGGATGACCCGGCCCACCCCGGCGTCCAGCGCCCGGGTCAGCTCGGAAACCGACTTGTTGTTGCCGTGGAAGCCGATCCGCTCCGCCGGCATCCCGGCCGACAGCGCGGTGGCCAACTCGCCCCCGGAGCAGACGTCCAGGTGCAGGCCCTCCTCGGCGATCATGCGGACCACCGCCCGGCAGAGGAACGCCTTGCCGGCGTAGTAGACGTCCGCGTCGGGGAAGGCGGCCCGGAAGTCCCGGGCGCGCGAGCGCAGGTCGTCCTCGTCGAGGACGTACGCCGGGGTGCCGTACTCGGCGGCCAGCTCGCGGACGTCGAGGCCCGCGACGGTCAGCGCGCCGCCCGCGCCGCGCGCGACCCGGCGGGGCCAGAGCTGCGGGACCAGGGCGTTGATGTCGGCCGGCGGACGCAGCCAGCCCGGCCCCCGGTCACCGATGTCGCCGTGCATCGCACCGGCTTCGTGGGCACGCATCAGCGACCTCCGCCCCGGGGCCGCGGCGACCGCCGGCCCGCTCCGCCGACCTGCGGACGCAGGCCCGTTCCTCGGGTACGCATCACGGCTACATCCTCTCCGGGGCGGAGACGCCGAGCAGGCGCAGCCCGTTGGCGATCACCGTGCGGGTGGCGTCGTTGAGCCAGAGCCGGGCCCGGTGCAGGTCGGTGACCTCCTCGTCGCCGCGCGGCAGGATCCGGCAGTTGTCGTAGAACCGGTGGTACGCCCCGGCCAGGTCCTCCAGGTAGCGGGCCACCCGGTGCGGCTCGCGCAGCTCGGCGGCGGCGGCGACCACGGCGGGGAACTCGGCGAGCGCCTTGAGCAGCTCGTTCTCCTTGTCGTGGTCGAGCAGTTCGGGGTGGAACGCGGCCCCGTCGCCCCGACTCAGGCCGACCTCGGCCGCGTTGCGGCCGACGCTGGCCGTCCGCGCGGCGACGTACTGCACGTAGTAGACCGGGTTGTCGCGGGTGGCCCGGGTCCACAGCTCCACGTCGATGTCGATCGGCGAGTCGCTGGAGTAGCGGGCCAGCGCGTACCGGGAGGCGTCCACCCCGATCGCGTCGACCAGGTCCTCCAGGGTGACCACGGTGCCGGCCCGCTTGCTCATCCGCACCGGTACGCCGTCGCGGACCAGGTTGACCAGCTGGCCGATGAGGATCTCCAGGTTGACCGCCGGGTCGTCGCCGAAGCAGGCGGACATCGCCTTCATCCGCCCGAGGTAGCCGTGGTGGTCGGCGCCCAGCATGATCACGACCCGTTCGAAGCCGCGCTCCCGCTTGTCCAGGTAGTAGGCGCAGTCGGCGGCGAAGTACGTCCACTCGCCGTTGGACTTGCGCAGCACCCGGTCCTTGTCGTCACCGAAGTCGGTGGTGCGCAGCCAGGTCGCCCCGTCGGCCTCATACAGGTGGCCCTGTGCGCCCAGCCGGTCCAGGGCCAGCTCCAGCTCGCCCCGGTCGTGCAGGTCCTTCTCGTTGAAGTAGGTGTCGAACTCCACCCCGAAGCCGCGCAGCGAGGACTTGATCTCGGCGAACATCAACGTCACGCCCTCGACCCGGAACACCTCCTGGGCCTCGGCGTCGGCCAGGTCCAGCACGTCCGGCCGGATCGCCCGGACCTGCGCGGCGATCTCGGCGATGTACGCCCCGCCGTAGCCGTCCTCGGGGGCCGGCTCGCCCTTCGCGGCGCACCGCAGCGACCGGGCGAACCGGTCGATCTGCGACCCGGCGTCGTTGAAGTAGTACTCGGTGCCCACCTCGGCGCCGGTGGCCCGCAGCAACCGGCTGAGCGCGTCACCGACGGCGGCCCAGCGGACCCCGCCGATGTGCACCGGGCCGGTCGGGTTGGCCGAGACGAACTCCAGGTTGATCCGTTGGCCGGCGAGCCGGTCGCTGCGGCCGTACTCCGGGCCGGCCTCGACGATCACCCGGGCGAGCTGGCCGGCGGCGGCGGCGTCGAGCCGGATGTTGAGGAACCCGGGGCCGGCGATCTCCACCGACTTGACCCCGGCCGCCCGCCCGAGCTGTTCGGCCAGCGCAGCGGCCAGCTCCCGGGGCGGGACACCCACCTTCTTGCTGAGCTGGAGGGCCAGCGTCGAGGCGTAGTCGCCGTGGTCGGGATTGCGCGGTCGCTCCACCGCCGTACGCGCCGGAAGCGCGGCGGGGTCGAGCCCACGCGCGGTGAAAACGGCGTGGGCTGCGGAGAGGACGACCTCGGCGAGTTCTGCGGGAGTCACCGAACCATGTTATCGGGGGTAGACTCGGGCACTCGGCGGCGACCCTGAGCGTCACCCGGCCCGCCCATCCCCTGACCGACCGACCTGACGAGGCACGATGAGCATCAGCACCCCGGGCGGCCCTGAGCGCCGTCCGACCGTGGTCAGCACCGGCAAGAAGCCGGCGGCAGGCCGGCCCGCGTCCGGCGCCAAGCCCGGGGCCGGCAAGTCCGCGGCCGCGCCCCGGCAGACGTCGGGCGGTAAGGGCCCCCGCAAGCCGATCACGCCGGTGAAGGTGAGCCAGGGCCGGTCCTGGGGCCCGATCGCCCTGTTCGTCGCCGTCGGCGTGCTCGCCGTCTCGATCATCGGCTACGGCGCGTACGCGGCCTTCCAGGGTTCCAAGTCGTGGGAGCAGCGGGCCGCCGACATCGACGGCATCGTCGACTTCCGGGACAAGGACAAGAAACTCGTCCAGGGTGGCCAGCACCAGCAGGGGGCGATCAAGTACGACGTCCTCCCGCCGGTGGCCGGCCCGCACAACCCGGCCTGGCAGAACTGCATGGGTGACGTCTACGACGCCCCGATCGCCAACGAGCACGCGGTGCACAGCCTGGAGCACGGCACGGTCTGGATCACCTACCGCCCCGACCTGCCGGCCGACCAGGTCAGCAAGCTCCGCAGCAAGACGCAGGGCGTGGAGAAGGTCATGCTCAGCCCGTTCGAGGGGCTGGACAAGCCGATCTCGCTCCAGGCGTGGGGTTACCAGCTCAAGGTCGACAACGCCGACGACAGCCGGATCGACGAGTTCATCAAGACGCTGCGGGTGAACGCCTCGGTCGAGGGTCCGACGGCGCTGTGCAACCAGGGCATCACGGCCACCGGCACCGCCCCGCGCGACAACGTCCCGCAGCAACAGCAGCAGCCGACCCAGTGAGGACGTGGCGATGACCGCCCCCGCGACGACCGACACGCCGCCCGTCGAGCCCTCGGTCACCACCTCCGGTGACCGGCGGCCCGCCGGCCGCTACGGCGTGCTCGCCCTGGCCGCCGCCGTCGTGGTCGGTCTCCTCCTCGGGTACGCCGGTGGTCTGCTGACCCCGACGTTGACCCGACCGGGCGACAGTTCGGCGGAGGCGGGCTTCGCCCGGGACATGACCACCCACCACGCCCAGGCGGTGGAGATGGGGCTGATCGCCTTCGACCGGGGCACCGACCCGGAGGTACGTCAGATCGGCGGCGACATCGCCACCGGCCAGCAGGGCGAGATCGGCACCATGCAGACCTGGCTGCGGTCGTGGGGGCTCGACCCGACCGGTGACCAGCCCCGGATGGCCTGGATGCCGGACGGCACCGGCAAGATCGAAAACGGTCTGATGCCGGGCATGGCGACCCCGGAGGAGATGGCGAAGCTGCGCGTCGCCCAGGGGCGCGAGCTGGACGTCCTCTTCCTCCAGATGATGATCAAGCACCACCTCGGCGGCATCCACATGATCCAGGGCATCCTCGACGCCGGTGGCGACGACGACGTCCTCAAGGTCGCCCAGACCATGAAGAACACCCAGCAGACGGACCTGACCAACCTGCAGAACGCCCTGAAGCGCCTGGGCGGCTGACCCCGCCCCCGCGCGTCGAGAGGCCCGCGTCCCGCCCCGGCGGACGCGGGCCTCCGCGCGTCACCGCCTCCCTCGCCGGCGCGGGTGCGGACCCGGCGGCACGCGGCGACATGGAGCGCGAAGACCCGTAACGGAGGTTATGGGCGATTTGTATTTTTAGCGCGGTCCGCACCTTTGAGGGTCTACGAGAGTTTTCTACCCACATATCGTGACCAGTTGCGATTCGTGCTCGTTGCGCAGGACGTGGGGGTTGCACTCAGAGACGCGCGGCGCTCGGTCACCAGTTGGTGCCGACGCCACACCATCGGCGGTGACGGAGCGGTGGCAGCCGCCCGTCGCGGACACCGGCAGGGCGAGTCGGGAGCGCTCAGCCGGGAACAGGAACTCGAACTGATCGACGTACTACGGGGCGTCCACCCCGACGAGTTCGGGCTGGACGAGGAGTTGTGGACGCGGCAGAGCCTCGCCGCGCTGATCCAGCGCCACTTCAACCTGGCGATCGACGCCGGCACCGTCGGGGCGTACCTGCGGGCCTGGGGGTTGGGTCCGCGGGAGCCGCGCGAGCGGGCCTGCGGGCTCTGCGTCGGCGCGGTCGAGCACTGGGTACGCGGCGAGTACCCGGCCATCACCCGGGCCGCCCAGGAGCACGACGCGGAGGTCTACTGGATCGGCCGGATACGCCTGCGGGGCACCATGCCGGCCGCCGAGGTCATCTCGGCGGTGTCGTCCCGGGGCCGGGTCCGGTTCATGGTGACCACGCCCAGCGTGGACCCACCACTGCCCCGCGACTTCGTGTTCCGGCTCAGCGGCGCCGACCAGCACCCGGTGCACCTGATCGTGGACGGCTCCTGGCCCCGCAACGAATGGCCCCGCCGGCTCCCCCGGCGCATCGCCCTGCACCCGCTGCCGAGCTGCGGCCGCACCCTGGCCGCCGCCTGACCGCCCATCCGGCCACCGGTAGCGATCCGACCGGCCCGACCGGTGGCGGTGGCGGTGGCGGTGGCGGTGGCGTCCCGCCCGGCCCGGCCGGTGACCGATCCGCCCGGTCCGGCCGCCGGTGACGTTCCGCCGCCGACGGGCGTCGCGGTCGACCCCGGCCCGCCCCGTCACCATGATCACGCAGGTCAGCGGGATGCGCCGGTGGGGGCCGGGTGGCGATTCGGTGATCCCGGAGGGGTTTGCTACTCTTCTCGGGTCGCTGAGCCCCCGTAGCTCAGGGGATAGAGCACCGCCCTCCGGAGGCGGTGGCGCAGGTTCGAATCCTGCCGGGGGCACACTTGCTAGGAAGCCAAGACCCGCACACGAAGGCCGCTGACCAGGGGAAACCCGATCGGCGGCCTTCGTCGTTCCAGCACCCCGGTTCCGCCACCAGCGTCCAGGCCGCCCAGTCGTCAGGCCGCCAATGGTCGCGCCACCAGCATCCAGGCCAGGCCACCAATGGTCGCGCCACCAGCGTCACGCCGCCAGCGGCCCTGGCGGCGGCCGTGCCGAATGCGCGCTGACGCGAGGCGATGATCAACTCAATATCGCCCCAATGGCGCTGTCGCGGCCCTGGGATACCGCGATTTCGACCCACGGGAGTGGATCATCGTGGGGCAGTGCCGGCGGGCCGGGCGGCGCAGGGCAGGACGGGGCAGGGCGAGGCAGGACGGGGCGGGGCAGGGAAGGACGGGGCAGGGCGAGGTGGGGCAGGACGAGGCGGGGTGGGGCAGGACGAGGCGGGGTGGGGCAGGGCGGGGCGGGGCAGGGCAGGGCGAGGCGGGACAGGGGGGCCAGGAGGGCGGAGGGGCAGGAGGCTGGGGTCAGGGGGTCAGGGGGTCAGGGGGTTTCGCGGCGGGCCATGGCGCGGCGTTTTCCCTCGTGCATCGCCTGTACCCGGGGCACCGGGATGGTGCGCCCCTCGGCCACCAGGTCGGCCGGGAGCCGCTGCGGTGCGGGCATCGCTTCGGCCCACGGGTCCCGGTCACCGAGCAGCGCGGGGACCGTCCGCACGGTGAAGTCGCCGGGGGTGATCCCGTCGAGGTCGTCCCAGGCCACCGGGAACGACACCGGCAGCCCGGGACGCAGCCGGGGGCTGTACGCGGCCACCACGGTCGCCCCACCGGCCCGGGTCGGGTCGACGAAGACCCGACCGCCCCGGTCCTCGCGGATGAAGGCGGTGGTGGCGGTCTCCGGATCGAGGCGTGCGGTGTGCACCGCGAGCGCCCGGGTGGCGGCGGCCACCTCCTCGGCGGTGGTGTCCGGGTGCACCGGGACGAAGATGTGCAGCCCTTTGGCGCCACTGGTCTTCACCGCGCCGGCCAGCCCCACGGCGGCCAGCGCCCGACGGACCGCCCCGGCGACCCGGGTCACCGCCGCGAAGGCGTCCCCCTCGGGTGGGTCGAGGTCGAGCACGAGATGGGTGGGCTGCTCCGGACGGGTCGCGGTGACCAGCGCCGGGTGGTATTCGATCGCCCGCTGGTTGGCGAACCAGAGCAGGGTACGTCGGTCGTCGCAGAGCGCGTACGACACCTGACGGTGGGAGGTCTCGGCCCAGATCGCGGTGCGGCGTACCCATTCCGGGGTGTATTTCGGCAGGTTCTTCTGCATGAACGGCTCCTGCCCGCGCAGCAGCCGGACCACCGACAGCGGCCGGTCGCGCAGGCCGGGCAGGATGCGGTCGTGCACGGTGTCCAGGTAGTCGACCAGGTCCCGCTTGGTCACCTCGTCACCGGCGAGCAGCAACTGCTCCAGGTTGGTCAGGCCGACCCCGTCCCGCGTCTCCTGCGCCCCCGCCATCCACCCACCCTCCCGGCCTCGCCGGCCCGGCGCAACCCCGACACGGGCGGCCGGTACGGAACCGGTCGGCGAGGGGTGGGACGGCGACGGGTGTGCCGGCGGGAGGCGGGACAGCGGCTGCACGCTGCGCGAGGCGCTGGACCGGGTGGGCGAGGTCGGTGCCCGACCCGGGGCCGGGCGGGCCTGTGGTGAACGCCACCGCCTTTCTCTGACCGATCGGTCAGGATCTGACCGATCGGTCAGGCATGCTGGAACGCATGATCCGTCGCACCCCTCGCACCCATGGCGAGATCCTCGCCGCGGCGGCCCGACGGTTCGCGGTGACCGGTTACAAGGGCACCTCGTTGCAGGACATCGCCCGCGAGGTGGGCTGTTCCAAGGCGGCGGTGCTCTACCACTTCGCCGGCAAGGAGGCCCTGCTCGCCGAGCTGATGGCCGGGCCGATCTCGGTGCTCTGCGAGCTGGACGAGCGGATCTCCGCGCTGACCGGGGCAGCGGCGCAGCGGGTGGCGGCGGAGGGCTTCGTCGACCTCGCGGTGCGGTTCCGGGGCGAGATCGCGCTGCTACGCGGGGAGTTCCCGGAACTGCTCGCCCAACCGGCCTTCGCCCACATCCAGCGCATCTCGGAACGGCTGATCGAGGCGATGACCGGCCCCGACGGCGGGCAGGACGCGCGGGTCGCCGCGCTGGTGCTGCTCGCCGGCATCGCCGAGGGGTGCGGCGCGTTCGCCGACATCCCCGACGAGGAACTGCGTCCCGCCCTGCTGGCCGTCGCCCAGCGGGTGCTCGTGACTGCCGCACCGCCGCCACCACGGCCAACTCTCGACCACCAACACCAGGATTGAGGACAAGGATCTGATGGCGACCCTGCTGTACCGGCTAGGCCGGGCATCGTTGCGCCGCCGGCGACTCGTCGTCGTCGTCTGGCTCGTCGTACTCGTCGGCCTCGGCATCGCCGCAGCCACCCTGAAGGGCCCGACGGCCAGCAACTTCACCATGCCCGGCACCGAATCGCAGCAGGCGTTGGACCTGCTCGCCGAGCGGTTCCCGGCGGCCAGCGGCGCCACCGGCACCATCGCGGTGAAGGCGCCCGGCGACGGCCAGTTGACCACCCCCGAGGGGCAGTCCGTGGTCAAGGGGGTCGTCCAGGAGGCGGCGACCCTGCCCGGCGTGGTCGGCGCGGTCGACCCGTACCAGTCCCAGGCGATCACCCCCAACGGCCGGTACGCCCTGATCCAGGTGCAGTTCGCCACCGGCGGGGACGACGTCACCCCCGAGCAGCGCGAGGCGTACGAGAAGGTCGGCGCGCAGGCCGAGGCGCAGGGTTGGCAGATCGCCCCCGGTGGTGAGGTGCTCAACTCCGAGCCGGAGGTCGGCTCGACCGAGGCGCTGGGCGTACTGGTCGCCGCGATCGTCCTGATCGTCACCTTCGGCTCGCTGGTCGCGGCCGGGATGACCATGCTGAACGCGCTGATCGGCGTCGGGGTCGGAATGGCCGGCCTGTTCGCCCTCAGCGGCACGGTCGAGCTGACCAGCACCGCACCCATTCTGGCCCTGATGCTGGGCCTGGCGGTCGGCATCGACTACTCGCTGTTCATCACCTCCCGGCACCGGCAGCATCTGCTCGAAGGGCTCACCCCGGAGGAGGCGGTCGGCCGGGCCGTCGGCACCGCCGGTTCCGCCGTGCTGTTCGCCGGCGCGACAGTGGTCATCGCGCTCGCCGGCCTCGCCGTCGTCGGCATCCCGTTCCTGACCGTGATGGGTCTGGCCGCCGCCGGCACGGTCAGCGTGGCGGTGCTGGTGGCGATCACCCTCGCCCCGGCGCTGCTCGGTTTCGCCGGCCGCCGGGTCCTCCCCCGCAAGCTGCGCAAGGTCGAGGCCGCACCGGCCACCGAGGCGGCCCCCGAGGGCACCCCGGCCACCGAGGCCGCCGAGGACCGCTCCGGTTTCGGGTTCCGCTGGGCGCAGTGGGTGACCCGGCTGCGCATCCCGGTCATCCTGGTCGGCCTGCTCGGCCTCGGGCTGCTCGCCCTGCCGGCCCAGGACATGCGGATCGCCCTGCCGGACGCCAGCACCGCGGCCGTGGGCAGCCCGGCCCGCACCAGCGCCGACCTGATCCGGGAGGGCTTCGGTCCGGGCTTCACCGGCCGACTCGCCGTGGTGGTCACCTCGGACTCCCCGCAGGACACCGCGACCGCCGTGCCGCAGGTCGCGGCGCTGATCCAGCGTACCGACGGGGTGTTGGCGGTGGCCCCGCCGCAGCTCGACCCGTCCGGTCGGACGGCGCTGCTCGGGGTGATCCCGAAGAGCGGGCCGACCGACGCCGCCACCGAGACGCTGGTCCACGACATCCGGGACCGGGTCGGCTCGGTCGGCAACGCCGAGGTGCTGCTGACCGGGGTGACCGCGATCGGCATCGACGTGTCCGAGAAGCTCTCCGCCGCGATGCCGGTCTATCTGCTGCTGGTGGTGGGGTTGTCGATCCTGCTGCTGATGCTGGTCTTCCGGTCGATCCTGGTGCCGGTGAAGGCCGCGTTGGGCTTCCTGCTCACGGTGGCCGCCACCTTCGGCATCACCGTCGCGGTGTTCCAGCAGGGTCACCTCGCCAGCCTGGTCGGTCTGGACAGCCCCGCCCCGCTGATCAGCTTCCTGCCGATCCTGCTGATCGGCATCCTGTTCGGCCTGGCCATGGACTACGAGGTCTTCCTGGTCTCCCGGATGCGGGAGGACTTCGTGCACGGTGACACCGCCCGGCAGGCCACCATCAACGGGATGGGCCACGGGGCCCGGGTGGTGACCGCCGCCGCGCTGATCATGATGTCGGTCTTCGGGGGCTTCGTCTTCCTCGACGACCCGGTCATCAAGTCGATGGGCTTCGCGCTCGCGGTCGGTGTCGCCATCGACGCCTTCGTGGTCCGGATGACCATCGTGCCCGCCGTGATGTCGCTGCTGAACGCCAGGGCCTGGTGGCTCCCCCGCTGGCTCGACCGGGCGCTGCCCAACGTCGACATCGAGGGCGAGGGCCTGCGCGCCCACCTCGACAAGCAGCCGGTCAAGGTCTGACCCCGCCGATCGTGGGATTGTGGTGCCGGGCAGGGATGGCGACAGCCGCCCGGCCCGGCACCACCACTCCGTGATCCATCGCCCCACCGCAGGCCACCAGCGACGATGACGGCCAGGGCCGGCCGCACACCGGTCAGACGCCGGCGGGGTAGGTCGCCAACTCACCGAAGGTGGTCAGGGCGGGCAGCGGGTGCAGGGCGGTGGAGTCGTCGCACCAGATGAAGGCGTCGTAGCGGTCGGCCAGCCGGCTCGGGACGTAGTTGCCCCAGCGCTCGAAGGTCGGGTCGTAGACCACCCCGATGGCCCGGTGGTCGGCCACCCCGGTGACCCAGTCGGGCTGGTCGGGGCCACCGAAGACGAGCACCGCCCGCTCCGGCAGCAGCTCGTGCAGCCGCCACTCCACCGAACCCTCCCGGGCCGGCGGCACCGTCATCACCTCGGCCGGTGAGCCCCAGTGCGGGGCGGCCACCACCGTCCCCTGGTAGCCGCCGAGACCGATCAGCGCCACCGCGTCCCGGCCCCACCGATCCCGGGCCAACTGGCCGATGTTGACCATCCCGTCGCCGGCCATGTCGGTGGCACGGGCGTCCCCGATGTGGGTGTTGTGCGCCCAGACGATCCCGCGCGATCCCGGACCGTAGCGGGTCAGCAACCGGTCCAGGGTGTCGGCCATGTGGATGTCGCGCACGTTCCAGGAATCCGGGCCGCCGTGCACCATCGCCCGGTAGTACCGCTCCGCACCGGCCACCACCTCCGCGTTCTGCCAGGCCGCGAAGGCGTCCGGGCCGTCCGAGACGACATGCGCCCGGGTACGCGCCAACAGCCGGATCACCTCCTCCTCGCAGCGCGCCGAGACGAACCGGCTGGCCGCGCCGTACTCCTCCACCCGCCCGCCGTACGGCTCGAAACACCGGTACGCGTCCTGCGCGGCATCCATCGACTTCGGGTCCTCCTCGCCGAGATAGTCGAAGATCGCCTGCATGGACTCCCACAGGCTGTAGACGTCCAGCCCGTGGAAGCCGGCCCGTTCCCGCTCCGGACGCTCCAGGTTCCACGCCCGCAGCCAGCGACAGAACCGGTCCACCTCGGCGTTCGCCCACATCCAGGTCGGCCAGCGGGTGAACCGCCCCAGCGCGGTCCGCGGGTCCTGGGCGCCACCGGGGGCGCCGACCACCGACCGGTGCACCCGGTCGCAGTCCGGCCAGTCCCCCTCCACCGCCACGAAGTCGAACCCCTGCTCGGCGATGAGCCGCCGGGTGAGCTGCTCACGCAACCGGTAGTAGTCGTAACTGCCGTGCGTCGCCTCACCGATCATGACCACGCGGGCGTCCCGGACGCGCTCCAGCAGCGGGTCGAAGTCGCTCGGCGTACCGAGCCGCTGTACCAGCATGGGCAGGGCTACCCGGCAGAGTCGGCGGACAAACCGCCGATGGGGGTGGCAGGGCCGGGCGGCGGCGGGGGCGGCCGGCCGGTGTGGCGGCGGACGGAACGGGTAGCCGGCGGCATGAGCGTCACCGGGCTGCAGTTGCAGGAGTACCTGGCCGGGCTCGACTACCCGGTCTCCCGCGAGGATCTGGTCCGGTGGGGTCAGGAGAACGGGGCGAGCACCGAGTTGCTCCAACTGCTGCGGGCTCTGCCCGCCGAGCAGTTCAACGACCCGGCCGACCTGAACGAGGCCCTCACCACCCTCGCCTGACCCCGCCGCCCGGGAACCTGAGCCCGCTGCCTGGTGAGCTGACCCCCACGCCCGATGGGCTGATCCCGCCGCCTGGGGACCTGAGCCCACCACCCGGGGAACGCTCACCGGCGGCCGGTGACCTGCCCCCACCGCCCCGGGACCGCTCATCGGCGGCGACCGCCGGACCGGCCCGGTGCCGTGGGGGCGTGCAGCAGCCGGAACAGCACCAGCCACTGTTCCGGCCAGACCAGCCCGACCGGAGTGGCCGGGTCGATCCGCGCCGCCCGCAGCGCACCGTCGACCCGCCGACCGGGATGGGTCGCCCGCAGCGAGGCCGCGAGCGACCCGCCCGCCCCGCCGAACCCCAGCTCCACCATCCGCCGGTACGCGGGGAGCCCGGCCACGGCCAGCAGCGGCTCCGGCCGACGGTCGATCCGCAGGATGCCCCCGTCGACGGCGGGCACCGGACGGAAGGCGGTGCGGGACACCCGGCCGGCGAGCCGCCATTCGTACTCCGGCCAGGTCAACACGGTCAGCCGGCTCCACCGGCCGAGGTCACCGGTGCGCTTGCGGGCGTACTCCCACTGGGTGAGCAGGGTGGCCGCGCGCAGCCGGGGCGCGGCCAGGCACCAGCGGACCACCGCCGCGGTCAACGACCACGGGATGTTGCCGACCACGGCGAACGGCTCGTCGGGCGGCGCGGCGGTCAGGAAGTCGGCCTGCCGGCGCTCGACGTGCGGCAGCGCCGCGCACACCGCCGCCAGCTCGGGGGCGACGGTCGGGTCGACCTCGTAGGCGATCAGCCGGCCACACCGTCCGGCCAGCGGCCGGGTCAGCTGACCTCGTCCGGCGCCGACCTCCAGCAGCAGGTCGTCCGGGCCGGTGCGGGCCGCCCGGACCATCCGCGTCACGGTGGCCGGGTCGGCGAGGAAATTCTGGGACAGTACGCGACGGGACCGGTCGCGTGCGGTGGTGCGGTCTCGGCGGGGCGCCACGGGTTCGTCCTGTCTGTCGCCGCTCGGCGACGGTACGGACAGGCGCAGCACGACGCCGGGCCTGTCCGAGTGGATCGGGACTCGGACGACCCTGGAGATCGGCGGGGGACGCGACGCGGTGACGGTGCAGGCGGCGATGAGACCGAGGCGGTGATCAGGCGGTAGACCTGCTCAGTCAAGCCGTGAGCAGGGGCGGGCGTGATCAGACCGAGGCGGTCATCAGACCGAGGCGGTCATCAGACCGAGGCGGTCATCAGACCGAGGCGGTCATCAGGTCAGGCGCGGTGGGCGTCCCGGCCGGCCAGGGCCGGACGCCGGACTCGCGGGCGGGCCACCAGGAGGGGGCCCCGCGCGGCCGACGTGACGGCCACGGTGATCAGGGCGTGCATGCACATGGCCGCCACGCTAACGCACTCCCCACGTTCCGCAAGGCATTTCCACACCGGTTCCCCACGACCCCACCGGCCCACAACCCCACCGGCCCACAACCTCCCGGCCCACGATCCCGCCGGCCCACAACCCACCAGCCCACGATCCCGCCGGCCCACAACCCACCGGCCCACGTTCCCGCCGGCCCACAACCCACCGGCCTACAACCTCCCGGCCCACGTTCCCGCCGGCCCGCGTCACCTGACCGGGTAAGCACCCGTGCCACTACCCGCCGGCCCGGCACGATCGGCCGCGCTGACGGTGCTGGGCAGGACGGTGCCGGCCAGCGCCGCCGTCAGGCAAGTGCGCACCATGGGGCTGCCAACTACCCAGCGTGACCCCGACAGGACACCCATTGCCCACATATCAATATGACGCGGGGGCATATTTATGCCACCCAGGCATGACGTTCGTCGTCGCACAAGTGACCCACCGCCGACACACCCGACCGACGACCGCGCTCGGCACACGACACGACACACGACAAGCCCAACTGAACGGCGCGCGCGACCAACGACTGTGCCCGACCAATGCGTGCCCGACACACCACACGCCCGACCAGCCGCATGCCCGACCAGCGGCATGCCCGACCAGCGACCGCGCCAACAGCGCGTGCCCGATCAGCGACCACGCCAACAGCGCGTGCCCGATCAGCGACCACGCCGAACCAGCGGCATGCCCGACCAACAAGGTCGCCCGACACGACACCGACCGACCGGCGGCATGCCCGACGCACGATAGGCCCGACGCACGATAGGCCCGACGCACGATGGGCCGACGCACGATGGGCCGACGCACGATGGGCCGACGCACGATGGGCCCAATGACATGCCCTACCAACGCTGGGCTCCGGCACACGATGGCCCAACGCCACAGCAAGGCCGACCCACGACATGCCGGAAGGGTCGGGGGGTCAGCAGTGGAGGTCGACGGTGCGGGCCTCGGTGCGGGCGGTCTCCGCCGCCGCCAGGACGGCCACCACCTCACGGCCGAAACGGACGTCACACCGGTGGTCCCGGCCACCCGAGTCGATCTCCGCCAGCAGTTGGTCGACGGCCGTGCCGAAGGCGGTCAGCGCGTTGCCGTCGCCGGGCGGGACGGACTCGACGCCGTTCTCGCCGTAGAAGACGAAGTCCCGGGTCACTGCGGTCGGCGGCGAGTCCAGGGTCAGCGACAGCGCACTGGTCGCACCCCCGTCGTGGGTGAGCAGCAGGTGCACCATCCCCCCGGGGCCGTCCAGCGCGGCGACCCGGGTGACCCGGCCGAGCACCGGCATGACGATCGACAGCGCGTGCGGGCCGATGTCCCACAGCGCCCCCTGCTCCCGTCGCCAGCGGGAGTCGCCGTACGGGCTGCCGGGCTGGTAGATCGAGGCGAACTGGGTGGCCCGGGCGTGCTGCCACCCGCCGGCCGCAGCGGTGGCGGCGAGAAAGCCGTTGACGTTGGGGTGGAACCGTTGGGTGAAGAACACCACCGAGGCGACCCCGGCGGCCTGCACGGCGGCGACCACCCGATCGGCCTCGGCGACGCTCAGCGCGAGGGGCTTGTCCAGCAGCAGGTGCCGGCCGGCGGTGGCGGCCCGTACGGCGATCTCGGCCTGCACGTCCGGGGGCAGCGCCACGGCCACCGCGTCACAGGCGTCGAGCAGCGCGTCGACGTCGTCGAACGCCGGTACGCCGTGCCGGGCGGCCAACGCGGCGGCCCGGTCAGGGTGACGTCCCCAGACACCGACCAGTTCGGCGCGCGGATGCGCGTCCAGCCCGGCGCCGTGCGTCTGCGCCGCCCAGTGGCCGGTGCCGAACAGGCCGAACCGCAGCACGGGGTACCCCCGGTCTCGTCGGGCCACGCCCGATCGTGGCCGTAATCCACGCTAGTCGCCCATCCGCACCGCCGCAGCCCGCACCGCCGGACGTCGCCCCCCAGCACCGCGAACGCCGACGGGCCACAGACCGCAGCCCCCGGAGACCAGGGACGGCAGGCCGCAGGCCGGGAACCGGAACGACGGCAGGCCGCAGGCCGGGAACCGAAACGACGGCAGACCGGGGACCGGGACGGCAGCGATTACTACGCCGGTTAGTAGGCTGTGCCGGTGACCGAGACACCCATCGGATGCCCGCGATGACCGGCGCGACGTCGGCCGGCTCGCCGGTGGACGGACTACTCGCCACGGTGACGATCGGGCTGTCGCTCGTACTCGCGCTGTGGAGCCTGGTGGCGGCGGTCCGGCACCGGCCGCCGAACCTGGCGCAGTTCATCGGCCTGGGCCTGCTGGAGGTGGCGCTGCTCGCGCTGACCGTGCTGGCACTGGTCGCCGTCGCTGGCGGTGAACGGGCCGGCGAGCCCGGCGCGTTCTTCGGGTACCTGGTGACGTTGGTCTGCCTGCCCCCGCTGGCCTGGGTGCTGGCCCGGATGGAGCCGACCCGCTGGGGGTCGGCGATCGTCTGCGCGGTCTGCCTGGTCGTCCCGGTGGTCGTGGTCCGGCTCCAGCAGACCTGGGAGGTCGTCGGTGGTTGATCCCCAACCGTCGAGGCGCGCCCCCGACGCCAAGCCGACGCACGCCACCGACGCCGGGCCGGCACGCGCCACCAACGCCGGGCCGGGGCGGCTGCTGATCGCCGTCTACATCCTGTTCGCCATCGCCGCCACCTCGCGGGCCGGGCTCCAGATCGCCACGAAGTTCGACGAGGCGCCGGTGGCCTACCTGCTCTCGGCGGTGGCCGCGCTGATCTACATCGTGGCGGCGGTCGGGCTGGCCCGGGCCGGGCACACCGGCCGCCGGGTCGCGCTGGCCTGCTGCTCGGTGGAGTTGGCCGGGGTGGTCGGTGTCGGCGTGCTCAGCCTGGTCGACGCCGAACTCTTCCCCGACGAGACGGTCTGGTCCGGCTTCGGCAGCGGGTACGGCTACATCCCGCTGGTGCTGCCGGTGCTGGGGCTGCTCTGGCTCTGGCGCACCCGCACCCGCACCGGTTCCGGCACCGACGCCCCCATCGCCGCCTGACCGCCGCCGACACCGCACGGCCGCCTGACCGGCACCACCATCTGGCCGGCCGCCCGACCGGCACCGCCGTCCGACCGGCCGCCTGACCGGCACCACCGCCCGGTGCGGACCGGACGGCGGTGTCGGGTCGTACCGGTCAGTCCTTCGGGCCGCCCGCGACGTAGATGACCTGGCCGGAGACGAACGACGCGCCCTCGCTGACCAGGAACGAGATGGTGTGCGCGACATCCTCCGGCCGGCCGGGACGGCGGACCGGGATCTCGGCGGCGGCGTGCTTCTGGAGGTCGTCGAAGTCGACCTTCATCCGGGCGGCGGTGGCGGCGGTCATGTCGGTGACGATGAAGCCGGGGGCGACCGCGTTGACCGTCACCCCGAACGGCCCCAGCTCGATGGCGAGGGTCTTGGTGAAGCCCTGGAGACCGGCCTTCGCCGCCGCGTAGTTGGCCTGGCCCCGGTTGCCCAGCGCCGAGGTGCTGGAGAGGTTGACGATCCGGCCGTACTTCCGCTCGACCATGTGCTGCTGAGCGGCCTGGCTGAACAGGAACGCGCCGCGCAGGTGCACCCCCAGCACGGTGTCCCAGTCAGCGTCGGTCATCTTGAACAGCAGGTTGTCCCGCAGCACCCCGGCGTTGTTGACCAGCACGGTCGGCCCGCCCAGCTCGGTGGCGACCCGCGCGACGGCGGCCTCCACCTGGGCCCGGTCGGCGACGTCCGCGCCGATGGCGAGGGCCCGGCCGCCGGCGGCGGTGATCGCGTCCACGGTCTGTCCGGTCGCCGCCTCGTCGATGTCGACCACGGCGACGGCCATCCCGTCGGCGGCCAGCCGACGGGCGGTGGCCGCGCCGATGCCGCGCGCGGCTCCGGTCACGATGGCGACGCGGGGCTCCTCCGACACGATTACCTCCCGGTAACTTGTGGCTCGATCGGAGGAGCTTAACCCAGCGGCAGGCCGGACGACCCGGTCGCCGGCCGGCACCACGGCCGGCCGGCGGCGGGTACGACGGTCAGTAGGCGGTGGAGCGGCAGAGCCGGATCCAGCGGTAGCCGTGGCCGCTCAGCTTCAGGCTGTCCAGCTTGCCGACATCGCCGTAACCCCGGTCGGTCAGGACGTCTGTCGGCAGGTCCGCCTCGGCGGCCAGGGTGCTCAGATCCACCTCGACGTCCTCGGTGCCGAGATTGTGCAGGAAGACCATGGTGCCGGTGGGTCCGTCGGCACGGTGCGCGAGCACCCCGGCCGGCATCGGCACATCGATGTGCGAGGTCGAGCCGGAGCCGATCTCCGGGGCCTCCCGCAGCGTCCGGATCATCCGCTCGAACCAGGCCAGCAGCGACGTCGTGTCGCCCCGTTGGGCGGTGACGTTGACCTGCTGGTAGCCGAAGTCACCCTGGTCGATCACCGGGCGGATCAGCTTCTCCGGGTCCGCCGTGGAGAAGCCGGCGTTCTCCTTGTACGACCACTGCATCGGGGTACGGATCGCGTCCCGCCCGTCCAGCGCGAGGTTCTCCCCCATCCCGATCTCCTCGCCGTAGCGCAGCACCGGCGTGCCGCGCAGCGAGAACTGGAGCGCGTACGCCAGCTCGATGTGCCGGCGGTCGTTGCCGAGCATCGGGGCGAGCCGGCGTCGGATGCCCCGACCGTAGAGCTGCATGTTCTCGTCCGGGCCGAACTTCGCCAGCACGTCGTTGCGCTGGTCGGCGGTGAGCCGGGACAGGTCGATCTCGTCGTGGTTGCGCAGGAAGGTCGCCCACTGGCCGCCGGTGGGCAGCTTCGGGGTGTCGCGCAGCGCGTCGATGATCGCCTCCGGGTCCTCCCGGGCGAGGGCGAGCATGAGCCGGCCGTTGAGCATGAAGTCGAAGAGCATGTGGATCCGGTTGCCCGAGCCGCTGCCGTCGCCGAAGAAGACCGGCAGCTGGTCCGGTTCGACGTTCGCCTCGGCCAGCAGCACCGCGTCGCCGCGTCGCCACTGCACGTGCTGGCGCAGGTCGGTGAGGAAGTCGAAGTCCTTGGACGCGTTCGGGTTGCCCGGTTCGGTCTGTTCGATGATGAACGGCACGGCGTCCATCCGGAACCCGGAGACGCCGAGCTGGAGCCAGAACGAGGTGATCTTCTTGATCTCGGCGCGGACCTTCGGGTTCTCGATGTTGAGGTCCGGCTGGAACGTGTAGAAGCGGTGGTAGAACCACGCCTTGGCGGTCCGGTCGTAGCTCCATGTCTCGTGCTGCTCGCCCGGGAACACCATGCCCTGGTGCCGGTCCGCCGGCTCGTGGTCGGCCCAGACATACCAGTCACGGTACGGCGAGTCGGGCGAGGACCGGGCCGACTGGAACCACGGGTGCTGGTCGGAGGTGTGGTTGACCACCAGGTCGATGATCACCCGGATGCCCCGGTTCTGCGCCTGGTGCAGCAGTTCGGCGAAGTCGCCGAGGGTCCCCAGCCGGGGGTCGACGTTGTAGAAGTCAGTCGCGTCGTAGCCGTCGTCCTGGTTGGGCGAGGGGTGGATCGGGTTGAGCCAGAGGCAGGTCACCCCCAGTCGCGCCAGGTAGTCGAGCCGGCCGATGAGGCCACGGAAGTCACCGACCCCGTCGCCGTCGGAGTCCGCGTACGTGTCGACGTCGAGGCAGTAGACGACCGCCTCGGAGTACCACCTGTCACCCATGCCGGCCTAATGTCTCCGATCCACCGCCGCCGCAAACGCGAGCCCTCCTCCGACGGGTCCGGGGTACGGTGCCGACATGGCTGATCATCCGACGGACGGCTCCCGCGCGGTCGACTGGAACGAGGGCCGGTGGCTGCACCCCCCGGTGCGGGTGGACCGGACCGACGACGGTGACCTGCTGGTGGAGCCCGGGGCGGAGAGCGACCTGTGGCGGCACACCAGCTACGGCTTCGTCCACGACGACGCCCCGGCGCTGCTCGCCGCGCTGCCCGCCACCGGCGCGGTCGAGGTGAGCTTCGTGCTGGACTATCCGGCACAGTTCGACCAGGCCGGGGTGCTGGTCCGGGTGGACGAGCGGAACTGGGTGAAGGCCGGGGTGGAGATCAGTGACGGGCTGCCGCAGGTGGGCGCGGTGGTCACCCGGGAGTTCTCCGACTGGTCGGTGGCGCCGGTGCCACAGTGGCGCGGGCGCGAGGTGACCGTGCGGGTCAGCCGGGACGGCGACGCGTTGACGGTCCGGGCCCGGGCCGACGGCGAGGCGTGGCGGTTGGTCCGGCTGGCCCCGCTCGCCCCGGACGCGGTCGCGCTGGCCGGGCCGTTCTGCTGCTCACCCTCGCGGGGCGGGCTGACCGTCCGGTTCACCGGCTGGCGGCAGGGGCCGGCGGACCGGGAACTGCACCCGACGGACTGAGCCCCGGATCAGGCCGCAGGCGGTGGCCCGGCTCACCGACAGGTGTAAGTGGCGGCCGGGCGGGTACCACTGTCCGATCCCGCCCGGCTCGTGGAAGGACGCCCATGGCTCTCGCCCAGAACGTCGACCCGAACCGGTTCACCGGGCTGACCGGCTGGGTGGCCGGCGTCATCGACTCCCTCGGCGCGGTCGGCGTCGCCTGCCTGGTGGCGCTGGAGAGCATCGTCCCGCCGATCCCCAGTGAGATCGTGCTGGCGATGGCGGGCTACCTCGCCGCCGAGGGCCGGTTCCACCTGGCGGTGATCGTGCTGGCCGCCACGGTCGGCTCGCTGGTCGGCGCGCTGGTGCTCTACTGGCTCGGCGCCGCGCTCGGCGAGGAGCGGCTCAAGCGCTGGCTGGACCACATCCCGCTAGTCGACCGGGAGGACCTGGAGAAGGCCGACCGGTGGTTCGAACGGCACGGCCGCTGGGCGGTGCTGATCGGCCGGCTGGTGCCGGTGGTCCGCAGCCTGGTCTCCGTCCCGGCCGGCGCGAACCGGATGCCGATGGGCGAATTCGTCCTGCTCACCACGCTGGGCAGCGGGGTGTGGAACGCACTGATCGTCGGTCTCGGCTACACGCTGGGCTCGCGCTGGCAGGACGTGGAGAAGTACAGCGACTGGTTCAACTATGCGATCTTCGCGGTCTTCGCCGTCATGGTCGGGGGCTGGGTGGTGAAGAAGGTCCGCACCCGGCGGGACCGGGGCGACCGGCAGTCGGTGACCGCCGGCCGCTGACCGGGTACGCCGGACCGCCTCAGCGGCGGAAGGTGAACCAGTTGACGTTGACGAAGTCGGCCGGCTGGCCACTGCTGAAGGCGAGATAGACGCGGTGCCGGCCGGTCACCGCCGACACGTTGCCCGGCACCGACCGCCAGCTCTGCCAGCCGCCGGTGTCGGCGAGGGCGAAGCTGCCGATCGGGGTCCCGGTCGGGCTGTCCAGCCGGACCTCGACCAGGCCGCTCACCCCGCCCGCCGCCCCGGAGGCCACCCGGGTCAGGAAGTCGCGTGGCCCACCGGTGCCGAAGTCCACGTTGTCGTAGCGGGCCCAGTCGCCGTTGCGCAGCGCGGCGATGTTCTGACCGCCCTCGGCGCACGTCTCGACGGCCACCCCGTTCTGCCCGGAGAACGCCTCGGCCTGGATCGTGCCGTAGGCGTCCACGGTGCCGGACGGCGGCGGCGGGGCCGGCGCGGGGCGGTGGGGGCGACCGGAGCCGCCGGGACAGCGTTCATCGGGATGCCTCTCTGGGGGGACGGGAGCAAGAGAGCGCTCTCTGAGCGGTTTTCCTACGCCCCCGCCCCACCAGTTGTCAACGCTCGTCGATGGCTCCGGCCGGCACCGGTTGCGGCCGACGCAGCAACGCGTGCTCCGCGGCCGTCCACCCGGTGGTGGTGACCAGATAGAGCACCGCCGCCAACGGCACCACCAACGCCAGCAGCACCGTGCCGTACGGCAGCAGCGGGATCACCCGGGCCAGCAGCGCCGCCCCCGGCTGGTCCGTCGGGGCGCCCGCCGACGCCGCCGTCCGCTGCGCGCGCCGGGACAGGAACCGGGCCAGGCCGAGCAGGGCCGCCAGCAGCACCCCGAAGACCACCAGCACCGACGGCGACAACCCGTCGCCCAGGTGCCAACCCAGCGGCACCCCGGCCAACCGCGCGTCGAGCAGCCCGCCGGCACCGTCACCGGTGCCGAACAGGCGGTACATGACCAGGAAGAAGGGCGCCTGGAGCAGCGCCGGCAGACACCCCGCCACCGGCGACGCCCCGGCCCGGCGGTAGAGCGCGAACATCTCCGACTGCAACGTCGCCGGGTCGCCCGCGTACCGCTGCTGGAGCTGACGCAGTTGCGGGGCGAGGGCCGCGCGACGCCGCTCCGCGCGGACCTGGGCGACGGTGAGCGGCGAGATCAACAGTCGGACGGCGATGGTGAACAGCACGATCGCGGCGGCGGTGGCGACCCCGCCGCCGAGCGGCGTCAGCAACTCGGCGAGCCAGCCGACGACGGAACCCGCGGCGGCAGCCGCGTCGTGCACAGGTGAGAAGGCGAGCATGGGGAACCCCTCGGTCCGATTCCGGAAGTCCGCACGGGACGGGTGCCGGCGGCCCCCGTCAGGGGCTGCCGGTGGTCCACCATGGGACGGATGACGACGGAACCGGTCGGGGCCGGCGGCGCGCGGACTCAGCCCGCGACCGGGGACCACCCGACCGGAGGGGAACCCCCGGGTGCCCGGGGACGGGGTCGACCCGCCGCGTCCGGATCGACCTGACGGGGCACGCGCCGACGCCGGGCCCGGTCCCGCAACCCGACCGCCCGCCGCCGCCCGCATCCCGGGCCGGTCGTCGGTCGGGGCCGGGCCGCCAGCGCGACGACGAGCAGCAACGCCGCCACCGCCGCACCGGCCAGCAGGTCACCCGGCCGGTCCGCGAGCAACGTCAGCCCGATGAGCGCGTACGCCCACAGACCCGTCACCAACCGCAGACCCGACATGCGCGTCAGCCTAGGACCCGCTGTCACGTCCGACCGCCGCGACGGCGTCGGCCACCACCGCCGGCCGGTCCACGTGCAGCAGGTGCCGGGCGTCCCGGAACACCTCCTGCCGCCCGGCGGGGAAGCTCGCCGCCAGCCGGGCGTGCCCGACCCGCCACGCCGCCCGGCCTGCCGCGGTGGGCACATCGCCGAGCACGGTCAGCACCCGCACCGGGAGCGTCGGCGCGGGCGTCACGGCACGCCACGCCACCAGCTCCGCCGCCACCGCAGGATGCGCCAGCCACTGCACCAACGCGCCTACCAGCACCGTCCCCGAGCCGTACGGCACCGCCGACGCCGGGTCGGGTGGCCGGACGCTCATCCGGCGTACCGCCCGACGCCAGGCCCACGGGCCGCACCGACGGGCCAGGCCGGAGCGGTCGAGCACTCCCACCAGCACCGGGGCGACGGTGGTCACCGCACCCGCCGACCACGCCGACCAGCGCGCCCAACCGACCGCCCGGGTCCCGCCCGGGTCCACCAGGCTCGGGTCCACCAGCACCAGCCCGGCGAGCCGCCCCGGGTGCCGCCGGGCGTACGCCTCGGCGGGCAGCGCCGCCGCCGAGTGCGCCACCAGCACCGGCCGCCCCAGCCCGGCCACCCCGGCGTCGATCCGGGCCACCTCGTCGGTCAGGGTGGGCGCGCGACCGTCCGCCGACCCCGGCCGGTCCAACCGGCCCACCCGATGCCCGGCGGCCCGCAGCAGGGGGACCAGCCGGTCCCAGGTCTCCGCCCCCTCCCCCATCCCCGGGCAGAGCAGCACCCCCGGCCCGCCGGCCCCGCCCGACCGACCGACCACGTCGCTGCACGCCGCCTGGTCGCTGCGCGTCGCTTGGCCGGTGCACGCCGCTTGATCACTATGCGCTGCTTGGTCGGTGGCAGCGGGCCGGTCGGTGGCAGCGGGCCGGTGGGCGGGTCGGCCGGTCACCGGGGCTGCTCCGGGCGGGGGCCCCGGCGGGCGACGACGGCGGCGAGCAGCAGCCAACCGGACAGCCCGGTCAGCTGGGTCCGCTGCCACAGGCCCAGGCCCAGCTCGGGGCGCACCGCGGCGACCAACGTCCCCACCGTGCCGACCGCCACCACCACCGCCACCACCAGCCCGGCCCGACGGCGGGCCGGGCCACGCAGCACGGCGAGGATCACCACCAGGGAGAGCAGCGCGCCGGCCACCGCCACCGACGAGGTGACGGTGTGCGCCTGGTGCCGCCAGGACAGGTCGCCCAGCTCCTCCAGCCGCGCGCAGCGGGCGTCCACCGAGGGGGCGCAGTCCATCGAGGTCCAGCCGCCGTCCACGGCGGTGGCCACGCCGAAGACCAGCAGCCCCCACCAGGCCGGCCGGGGCACGTCCCGGGCCCACCGGGCCAGCAGCAGCCCGGCGACCGCCGCGCAGAGCCCGGTCGTCAGGTCGCCGAACTGGAACACCAGGTGGTACGGCTGGTCCCGGGCGGCCAGCTCGCTCAGGTAGCTCTCGACCGGCCGCAGCCCCGGGTTGAGCACCGGGCCGAGCAGCCAGGAGGCGTAGCAGACCGCGGCCAGCACCAGCGCCACCGCCGCCCCGGTCCGGGCGGCCGGAGAGCCCGCACCGGCCCGACGCCCGTCGCCGTGGCGGTCGTCCCCCCGGGCGGCCGGGCCGGACGCCGCCGCACCTGGCGTCCCGGCCGACGGGTGCCGGGCCGGCCGGTGCGGCCGGCGGGCCGGGCCGGGGCGGTTCACGAGGACTCGCGGACCATCGGGAACGGCAACGTCTCCCGGATGGACCGGCCGGTCAGCAGCATCACCAGCCGGTCCACGCCCAGCCCCAACCCACCCGTCGGCGGCATCGCGTACTCCAGCGCGGTGAGGAAGTCCTCGTCCAGCTCCATCGCCTCCGGGTCGCCACCGGCCGCCTTCAGCGACTGGGCGGTCAACCGCCGCCGCTGCTCGGTCGGATCGACCAGCTCCGAGTACGCGGTGCCCAGCTCCATCCCGAACGCCACCAGGTCCCACCGCTCCGCCAGCCGGGGGTCGGCCCGGTGCTGACGGGTCAGCGGCGAGACGTCGGTCGGGAAGTCCAGATAGAACGTGGGCACGTCGGTACGCGCCTCGACCAGTCGCTCGTACAGCTCCAGCAGCAGCTCGGCGCGCTCCCAACCCGGGGAGTACGGCACCTTGGCCGCGTCGGCGAGGCGGCGCAGCGCGACGGTGTCGGTGTCGACGGTGACCTCCTCGCCCAGCGCGTCGGAGACCGCCTCGTGCACCGTACGCGCCGGCCACGGCCCACCGATGTCCACCAGCTCACCGGTGCCCGGTCGACGGGCCAGCGGCGCACCGTGCACCGCCACCGCCGCCGCCACGATCAACTCCCGGGCCAGCTCCCGCATGTCGTGGTAGTCGGCGTACGCCTGGTACGCCTCCAGCACGGTGAACTCCGGGTTGTGGCTGAAGTCGACACCCTCGTTGCGGAACACCCGGCCCAGCTCGTACACCCGCTCGACGCCGCCCACGGCGAGCCGCTTCAGATACAGCTCGGGGGCGATCCGCAGGGTCAGCCGCAGGTCGTAGGCGTTGCTGTGGGTGACGAACGGGCGGGCGTTGGCACCGCCGTGCACCCGTTGCAGGATCGGCGTCTCCACCTCCAGGAAATCCCGGGTCACCAGGGTGTGGCGCAGGCTGGTCAGAGTGGCGCTGCGGGCCCGCAGCAGGTCCCGCGCCTCGGTGCTGGTCGCCAGGTCCAGGTAGCGGCGGCGGACCCGCGCCTCCGGATCGGCCAGGCCATGGTGCTTGTCCGGCAGCGGGCGCAGACACTTGGCGGTGAGCCGCCAGTCGGCCACCCGGACCGACACCTCGCCGCGCCGGGTGGCGTACACCTCGCCGGTCGCGCCGACGTGGTCGCCGATGTCGACGGTGGCCCGCCACCGGTCCAACTCCTTCTCCACCATCAGTTGCAGGTCGCCACTGCCGTCGCGGACGGTGACGAAGCAGACCCGGCCGTGGTCGCGGACCAGCAGCACCCGGCCCGCCACCGACACCGTCTCCCCGGTGCCGGTGTCCGGGGCCAGCCCGGCGTGCCGCTGTCGCACCGCCGCGCAGCCGTCGGTACGCGGCCACCCCACCGGGTACGCCTCGACGCCCTGCGCCCGCAGCCGGTCCAGTTTCGCCCGGCGGACCCGGACCTGCTCGGGAAGCTGCTCGCGGACCGGTTCGGGGCTGACCGCGTGCACCGCTCCCGCCTCCGGCGGCACGAACCCCACCCCGCCACCGGCCGGCGGCACCCCGTGCAGCGGGGACGGTCGGCCACCGGGCAACGCCAGGAAGCCCTCCGCGACGGCGGCGGCCAACCCCACCCGGGCCAACTCCCGCCGCTCCCCGAAGCACAGGTAGCGGGGCGTCCAGTGCGGCTGGTACTTGGCGTTGGACAGGTACAGCGACTCCAACTGCCACCAGCGGGAGAAGAACAGCAGGGTACGCCGCCACAGCCGGATCACCGGGCCGGCGCCGATCCGCGCGCCCTGCTCGAAGACCGACCGGAACACGGCGAAGTTCAGCGACACCCGCTCGACGCCCAGCCGGGGCGCCGCACCGAGCAGCGCGGCCACCATGAACTCGGTGACCCCGTTGTCGGCGGTGCGGTCCCGACGCATCAGGTCCAGCGACAACCCGTCGGTGCCCCACGGGCTCAGCGACAGCAGCGCCCGCACCCGGCCGGTGCCGTCCCGGGCCTCGACCAGCACACAGTCGCCGTCGGCCGGGTCGCCGAGCCGGCCCAGCGCCATCGAGAAACCCCGCTCGTGCTCGGTGTCCCGCCAGCGGGTGGCCAGCGCGGCGAGGTCGGCCAGCTCGTCCGGCGGGATCTCGTGGTGCCGACGGACCAGCGCGGTGTGCCCGGCCCGCTCGACCCGGTGCACCGCCTGCCGGACCGGACGCATGTCCCGCCCGCCCAGGTCGAACTCCCGGGCCAGCAGGATCGCCTCGTCGCCCAGTTGCAGCACCTTCAGCCCGTGCCGGTGGTAGGCCCGCGCGCCGACCTCGCTGGCCCCCATCACCGCCGGGGTCCAGGCGTACTCCCGGGCCTGCTCCAGCCAGGCGGTGATGGCCGGCCCCCACGCCTCCGGATCGCCAACCGGGTCGCCGCTGGCCAGACTCACCCCGTTGACCACCCGGTAGGTCAGCGCCGCCTTGCCGCTGGCCGAGAAGATCGCCGCCTTGTCCCGCCGGGTGGCGAAATAGCCGAGCGAGTCCCGGTCGCCGTAGCGGGCCAGCAACTCCCGGATCCGCTGCTCCTCGTCGGGGTGCAGCACGGCGGCGGCGCGCTGCGAGCGCAGCAGGGTGAACAGGCCGGCCAGGAAGGCGACCGCACCCATCCCGCCGAGCAGCAGGTTGACCCAGCCGGGGGCCTGGCCGTGCCGGGTGACGTCCAGGGTGATCGCCCCGCCGAAGACCTTCTCGATGCCGTACCCGAACCGGTCCAGCCAGCTGCGCAGGCTGCCGGGCACGGCGGTGAGCAGCAGGTAGCCGAGCCCGACGGCCGCCGCGGCGAGGCCGAAGAACACCCCGAGGGCGCGGCGGGTGCTGCCGCTGCGGACCCGAGCGTAGAACTCCCGCCGGGCGGTCAGCAGCAGGGCCAGGGCGGCGGCGGCGAAGCCGATGCCCACCCAGACACCGACGGTGTCGATCAGGGTGAACAGTCGCCGGCCGGCGTCGTCGGTGAGCCGGTCCACGCCGACGGTCACCAGCAGCAGGCCGGCCAGCGCGCCGACGACCAGGCTCAGGGTGAAGTAGACGACGAGCACCCAGTACGCAAGCCGCTTGCGGCGCAACACCGCCGCGGCGAGGGTGCCGAGGAACACCGCGTACGCCAGGTTGGCGGGGGCGGGCACCAGCAGCGTGTCGATGATGGTCCGGACCGGCTGGAACTCGGCGTTGGCCGCGCCGCTCACCGCTGCCAGCGCGCAGATCGCGGCGATGAACCACAGCAGCGCCGCGAACATCCGGGGCACCTGCCGCCGCCAGTCCGCGCCGACCCGCCGGGCGTCGCCGGGCCGCCGCGCCGGGGTCGGGGGCGCCACCCGGGGCACCGTCGTCGGGGTCACCTGACCTCCCTCACCTCCCTGCCCCGACCCACCCCAGGTCGGGGCGGGGGTGCGGCAGCGCACCGGTCGGCAGGACCGGGTCATGGTAAGCATCCGGCGCGATGGCACGCCGTGTCGCGTTTTCTCCGCCGGACACTCTGGGTAATGCGCCGGACAACACCGCGGCGGAACCGCCGCGACGGGACGGGACGGGACGGACGGTGATGGCGATGACCAGTGGGGTGGCGGCCGGGGCGATGGCTCCGGAGCGGACCGGGCCCGACCGGCTCACGGTGGGCGTGGAGGAGGAGTTCCTCCTGGTCGACCCGCACACCGGTGCCGCGGTGCCCGCCATCGACCTGGTCATGGCCCAGGTGCCGGCCGAGCTGCGCGGTCAGGTGGAGCGGGAGTTCCAGACCAGCCAGATCGAGATCGGCAGCCCGCCCGGGTTGGAGCTGAGCTCGATCCGGCACTCGCTGGGCGTGCTGCGCGGCGCGTTGGCCGACGCCGCCGAGCGGGCCGGCGTACGGGTGCTGGCCATCGGCACCGGCCCGGTGGCGGGACCGGTGCCGCCGGTGGTGGACAAGCCCCGCTTCGACCGGATGATCGCACGGTTCCGGCTGCTGGTGCCCGGCCCCGGCAACAACGGCATGCACGTGCACGTGGGTGTCCCGGACCCGGACACCGGGGTACGGGTGCTCAACCACATCCGGCCGTGGCTGCCGGTGCTGCACGCGATGACCACCAACTCCCCGTTCTCCGCGGGCGTCGACACCGGCTACGCGAGCTGGCGGTCGGTCGAGTGGGAGCGCTGGCCGTCGGTGGCCCCCACCCCCTACCTGGAGTCGTACGCGCACTACGAGCGGCTGATCCGGCAGTTGATCGCCAGCGGGGTGATGCTCGACGAGGGGATGCTCTACTGGTACGCCCGGCTGTCGGCGAAGTACCCGACGGTGGAGGTCCGCATCGGTGACGTCTGCCCGTCCGTGGACGACGCGGTGCTGGTGGCGGGGCTGGTCCGGGCGCTGGTCGCCACCGCCATGGCCGACGTGGCCGCCGGCCGCCCGCCGGTGAACACCGACCACCACCTGCTGGTCGCCGCCCACTGGCGGGCCGCCCACGACGGGTTGGAGGGCGACGGTGTCGACCTGGCCACCGGCGAGCTGCGGCCGGCCTGGGAGTTGGTCGACCAACTGGTCGAGCGGGTCCGCCCGGCGCTGGAGGCGCACGACGACCTGGCCGAGGTCACCGACCTGCTGGCCGGGTTGCGTCGGCACGGCACCGGGGCGGCCCGGCAGCGGGCCGTGTTCGCCCGGTCGGGCCGGCTGGAGGACGTGGTCGCCGAGGTGGCCCGGCAGACCCGTGGCTGACCGCCGAGGCGACGGCCGGCGCGTGGACGACCGGACCGTGCGTGAACGGCGTGCCGCCCGGCGGCCCGTCGGTGGCCGGTCCGGGGGTTGCCGGCGTGTCGGGGGACGGCCCGTGGACGGCCGGTGCGTGGAAGACTGGGCGTCGTGACCGAGCGGCTGATCGTGGTCGGCGGGGACGCCGCCGGGATGGCGGCGGCCTCCCAGGCCCGTCGCCGCCGGGGCGTCGACGACCTGGAGATCGTGGCGTTCGAGCGGGGGCACTTCACGTCGTACTCGGCGTGCGGCATCCCGTACTGGATCAGCGGGCTGGTCGAGGAGCGGGACGCGCTGATCGCCCGCGACCCGGCCACCTTCCGCGACGACTTCGCCATCGACGTGCGGCTGCGTACCGAGGTCACCGGCATCGACCTCGACCGCCGGGAGGTCACCGCCCGCCGGCTCGACGACGGCGGCGAGGTGCGCGAACGGTTCGACACCCTGATGTACGCCACCGGCTCCGTCCCCAACCTGCCGGACTGGGCGACCGGTGACGTCGACGGCATCTTCGGCATCCAGACGCTGGACGACGCGGCGGGACTGCGCGGCTGGCTGGACGCCACCCCCGCCCCCTGCCGCGCCGTGGTGGTCGGCGGCGGCTATATCGGGGTGGAGATGGCCGAGGCGCTGATCCAGCGCGGGCTCGCGGTCACCCTGGTCGAGCGGGGCGAGCAGCCGATGGCCACGGTCGACGAGGACATGGCCGGCCTGGCCGCCGAGGCTATTCGCGGGCTGGGCGTCGAGATCCGTACCGGCACCACGGTGAGCGGGGTCGCGCAGCGCGACGGCCGGGTGTCCGCGGTGCTCACCCCGGCCGGCCCGGTGCCGGCCGACGTCGTGGTCCTCGGCCTGGGCGTACGCCCCAACACCGCGCTCGCCGCCGCCGCCGGCTTCCCGCTCGGCCCCACCGGCGGGGTACGGGTGGACCGGCGGATGCGGGTGGCCGGGGTGCCCGGCGTCTGGGCGGCCGGCGACTGCGTGGAGACCCTGCACCGGGTCACCGGCATGTCGGTGCACATCCCCCTCGGCACCCACGCCAACAAGCAGGGCCGGGTCGCCGGGATCAACATCGGCGGCGGGTACGCCACCTTCCCCGGGGTGATCGGCACCGCCGTGACGAAGGTCTGCGACCTGGAGGTGGGGCGTACCGGGCTGCGGGAGCGGGACGCCACGGCGGCCGGATTCGAGTTCGTCTCGGTGATCGCCGAGTCGACGAACCGGGCCGGCTACTACCCGGGGGCCGAGCCGATGACGGTGAAGCTGATCGCCGAGCGACCCACCGGGCGGCTGCTCGGCGCACAGATCGTCGGCCGCTCCGAGGCGGCAAAGCGGATCGACGCGCTGGCCGTGGCGTTGTGGAACGAGATGACGGTGGACGAGATGACCGCCCTCGACCTGGGCTACGCGCCGCCGTTCGCGCCGGTCTGGGACCCGGTGCTGATCGCCGCCCGCAAGGCCGTCGACGCCCTCGGTCGCTGACCCACCACCTCCTCTGTGGAGAGTTCTTGTCGCCGGGGCGGCAAGAACTCTCCACGATCGCCACAATGGGCGGGTGGAGCTTCCGGCGGGGTTGTCGTGGGTGCGGCAGCGGCCGGACGGGCGGGAGTGGCTGGCGGCGTTGCCCCGATGGCGGGACGAGTGCGCACAGCAGTGGTCGCTGCGGCTCGGTCCACCCTTCCCGGATGCGTTCGCCTCACTGGCCATGCCGGCCGACCTGCCCGACGGCACCCCGGCGGTGCTGAAGTTGCAGTACCCGGACCCGGACAGCCGGCACGAGGCCGACGCGTTGGCGCACTGGGACGGCGAGGCGGCGGTCCGGCTGCTCGCCCACGACCCGCAGCGGCGGGCGCTGCTGGTGGAGCGGTGCCGACCCGGTTCACCCCTGCACGAGCTCGCCTGCGACGAGGCGGTGGACGTGGTGGCCGACCTGCTGCCCCGGCTCTGGCGGCGGGCGCCCGGGCCGTTCATCCCGCTCGCCGAGGAGGCCACCGGCTGGCGGCACCGGCTGCCCGAGAAGTGGGAACGGGCCGGCCGGCCCTACGAGCGACGGCTGGTCGACGCGGCCCTCGACCGGCTCGCCTGGTTGATCGACAGTCAGGGCGAGCAGGTGCTGGTCAACCAGGACCTGCACGCCGGCAACGTGCTGCGGGCGACCCGCGAACCGTGGCTGGTGATCGACCCGAAGCCACTGCTGGGCGAGCGGGAGTTCGCGGTGGTGCCGATCGTGCGCGGCGTCGAGCTGGGGCACTCCCCCGAGGCGGTACGGCGGCGGCTCGACCGGATCAGCGGCGCGCTCGGGCTGGACCGGGAGCGGGTGGCCGGCTGGACGGTCGCGCACTGCCTCGCCTGGAGCCTGGACGGCGACACGGTCTTCACCCCCCAGGTCGAGGTGGCCCGCTGGCTGGTCGACGGCCACTGAGTCAGGGTTGGCAGGTGGGGCACCAGTAGAGGTTGCGGCCGGCCAGCCCACCCCGGCTGACCGGGCTGCCGCAGACGTGGCACGGGGCACCGTCGCGGCGGTAGACGTACACCTCGCCGCCGTGCCGGTCGACCCGCGCCGGGCGGCCCATCGCCTCGGGCAGGTGGGCGTCGCGGACGGTGTCGATCCGGCCGCGCGCCACCGCCAGGGTCATCAGCGCCACCAGGTCGGCCCAGAGCGCCGCCCAGCCGGCCGGGGTGAGCTGCCGGCCGGGCACCGTCGGCCGCAGGCCGGCCCGGAACAGGGCCTCGGTCACGAAGATCAGGCCGGTGCCCGCGACCACCGACTGGTCCAGCAGCAGCGCGGCGAGCGGGGTGGCACTGCGCCGGATCCGGGCGTACGCACGGTCGGGGTCGGCGTCGGCGCGCAGTGGGTCCGGGCCGAGCCGGCCGCGCAGCGCCGCCACCTCGGGCGGGGTGAGCAGTTCACAGGCGGTGGGTCCGCGCAGTTCGAGCCAGTGCCGGTCACTGGCCAGCCGTAACCGGATCTGCCCCACCGGCACCGGCGGCTCACCGTCCCCGTCGGTGAACCTGCCGTACAGGCCCAGGTGGACGTGCAGGGTCCGCTCGTCGGCGTGGTGGTGCAGCAGATGCTTGCCGTACGCCTCGGTGCGGTCGAGGACGGTGCCGGAGATCAGGGCGGCGCCCTCGGTGAAGCGGCCCTGCGGGCTGCTGGCGGTGACCTTGTCGCCGGCGAACAGCTCGGCGTGCCGGGCCGCCAGCCGGTGGATGGTGTGTCCCTCTGGCACGGGTGCCAAGGGTAGTCAGGCGGCCGGGCCCCACCGACGCCGGTGCCACGGCCTGCCGATCGGAGTGTGGTCGATCGACGCGCGGGGTACATACCGGTCGTTCCCGCGTGGCGGCCACCGACCCTTCCGAGGGCTCCACGCATCGACAAGGAGGTGTAGTGGTGAACGTTCCTTCGCTCCTGCGACGCCGTACGGCGCAGGACAGCAACGGTGACGGGGTGGTCGACGCGCGCGACGGGCAGCCGGTGGTGACCGACCGGGACGCCGACCGGGCGACGTACCGCAGCGGGTCGCTGGCCACCGACGACGAGCGCGACGCCGACGCGGTGCGACGCACCGCCGAGCGCGACGCCGACGCGGGCGGGGTCGGCGGCCGACCGACCGGCGAACGCACCGTGGACGCCGGGCCTGACGCCGACGCCGAGCGGCGGGCGGCGGAGCGCGGCGCGCTGGCGCGGGCGGCGACCGCCCGCAGCGCCGTCGACGGCACGCGGAGCGCCGCTGCCGCCCGGCCCTCGACCGTCGACGACGAGCCGCGCACGCCGACCGACCCGATCCGGGTCGCCGACGCCGGCCCGGTCCGCACCGCACCGCGCCCGGTGGACGCCGACCGCCCGACCGACCGGGACCAGAGGACGCCCGTCGACCCGACGACGCCCACCGCCGGCGTCGCCACCCGCCCCGCCGACCGGGACCGGGTGGCCGCCGACGAGGCCCGCCCGGAACCGCCGGTGGTGGCCGGTCCGAAGCCGAGGGCCAGCCTGCTCGCCACCCTCGGCCTGATCGTCTCGGTGGTGGGCGCGGCGTTCGTGCTCACCGGCTCCCTGGCCGGGTACGGCATCGCGCTCGGCGCGCTCGGCGCGGTCTTCTCGGTGCTGGGCCTGATGGCGACCCGGCGTCGGCACGTGGCCGGCACGACGGACGCGCTGATCGGCGTGCTGGTCGGCCTGGCCGCGGTGGTGCTGGGCGTGCTCGCCTTCACCGGGCAGTTCGACTGGCCGACCACCGACGGCGACTGGGTGGGCCGGCTCCGGGAGTGGCTTGACTCACAGTTTGTGGACCGGTTCTGAGGGCACATTTGATCCCGCCGGCGGTTCGCCGGCGACGTTGGACCAGCCGGTTCGCCGGCACCGCCCGACCAGTCTGGTGGTTCACCAGCCGGGCACCCCATCGTTCGGTGGCAGCGGTTCGCCGCCACCGATGCGCACAGGGGCCGTCACCTCCGCCGAGGTGACGGCCCCTTCGCTGTGCGCAGCCACGCAACGGATCGCCGCCGCGCTCGGACCACACGCAACGAACCACTGTCGTACGCAAGTCTCGGTGGTGGTTGTCGCACACCCGGGCCGCATACCGTTGACCCACGGCGCCAGCCCGTGGGCCACGGAGGCCGGGCGCGCCCGACCCCAGGAGCAGGACAATGACGATGGACGCCACCAGCCAGCGCTTCCTGATGTGCCGGCCGACGTACTTCGCCGTCGACTACGCCATCAACCCGTGGATGGACCCGACCGCACCGGTCGACACCGCGCTGGCGATCCGGCAGTGGGAGCAGCTGCGCCGCACCTACCTCGACCTCGGCCACACCGTCGAGCTGATCGACCCGGTCGCCGGCCTGCCGGACATGGTCTTCGCCGCCAACGGCGGCACGGTCATCGGGGACCGCGCGATGGCGGTGCAGTTCCGCGACCCGCAGCGCGCCGACGAGGCCCCCGCCTACCGGGCCTGGTTCGAGACCGCCGGCTTCGAGGTGTACGACCCGAAGCACGTCAACGAGGGCGAGGGCGACGTCCTGCTGGTCGGTGACCACCTGCTCGCCGGCACCGGGTTCCGCACCGCGCACGCCTCGCACGCCCAGTTGCAGGAGGTGTTCGGTCACCCGGTGCTCACCATGCAGCTGGTCGACCCGCGCTTCTACCACCTGGACACCGCGCTGACCGTCCTCGACGAGCGGACCGTGGCGTACCTGCCGGAGGCGTTCTCCCCCGGCAGCCGGGCGGTGCTGCGCCGGCTCTACCCGGACGCGGTCCACGCCACCATGGCCGACGCCGAGGTGCTCGGCCTCAACGCGGTCAGCGACGGCCGGCACGTGGTGCTGCCCGCGCAGGCCACCGGGCTGGCCGCCAAACTGCGCGACCGGGGTTACCAGACCATCGGTGTCGACCTGTCCGAGCTGCGCAAGGCCGGCGGCGGACCGAAGTGCTGCACGTTGCGACTCCGTCAGGGAGAGGCGAGCCAATGATCGAGGACATGTTGCGGACCCCGTCCGCCGTCCGGGACGCGGAGCGGTACACCGCGCACAACTACCACCCGCTACCGGTGGTGATCTCCTCCGCCGAGGGCGCCTGGCTCACCGACGTGGACGGCCGTCGCTACCTCGACTGCCTGGCCGGCTACTCGGCGCTGAACTTCGGCCACCGGCACCCCACCCTGGTCCGGGCCGCCCACGAGCAGCTCGACCGGCTCACCCTCACCAGCCGGGCGTTCATCCACGACCAGTTCGCCGACTTCTGCCGGGAGCTGGCGGCGCTCTGCGGCAAGGATCTGGTGCTGCCGATGAACACCGGCGCCGAGGCGGTGGAGACCGGCATCAAGGTGGCCCGCAAGTGGGGCTACCAGGTCAAGGGGGTCGCCCCGGGGCAGGCCAACATCATCGTGGCCGACGGTAACTTCCACGGCCGCACCACCACCATCGTCAGCTTCTCCACCGACTCCGACGCCCGCGCCGACTTCGGGCCGTACACGCCGGGGTTCACCGTGGTGCCCTACGGCGACCTGGCGGCGCTGGAGGCGGCGATCGACGGGAACACCGTCGCCGTGCTGTTGGAGCCGATCCAGGGCGAGCAGGGCGTGGTGCTGCCGCCGGCGGGTTACCTGCCGGGCGTACGCCGGGTCTGCACCGAGAACGACGTGCTGTTCATCGCCGACGAGATCCAGTCCGGGCTGGGCCGGACCGGGCGTACCTTCGCCTGCGAGCACGAGGACGTCGTGCCGGACCTGTACCTGCTGGGCAAGGCGCTCGGCGGCGGCATCGTGCCGGTCTCCGCCGTGGCCGCGGACGCGGACGTGCTCGGCGTGCTCCGGCCGGGCCAGCACGGCTCGACCTTCGGCGGCAACCCGCTCGCGTGCGCGGTCGCCACCGAGGTGGTCCGGCTGCTGGCCACCGGCGACTTCCAGCGCCGCTCCGCCGAGCTGGGCGAACGGCTGCGGGCCGGGCTGGAGGGGCTGCTCGGCAAGGGTCTGGTGGCGGTGCGGGTGCGCGGGCTGTGGGCCGGGGTGGACATCGACCCGGCGCTGATGACCGGACGCCAGGCGTGCGAGCGGCTGATGGCCCGTGGGGTGCTGGCCAAGGACACCCACGGCTCGACCATCCGGCTGGCCCCGCCACTGGTGATCACCCCCGACGAGATCGACCACGCGGTGGCTCAGCTCGCCGCCGTGCTGGCCGGCTGACCCCGTACCACGAGCAGGGTGCCGGGACCACGATGGTCCCGGCACCCTTGCGCCGGTGCGTCGCTCTCAGCCCGCGCGCAGCGGTCGGCCCACCTCGTGCAGATGCGCCAACCCCTGCCGGTACGACTCGATCAGCCCGGTCTCCGTGTACGAGATGCCCTGCTCGGCACAGTACGCCTTGACCAGCGGCTGGGCCCGGCGCAGGTTGCCCCGGGGCATGTTCGGGAACAGGTGGTGCTCGATCTGGTAGTTCAGACCGCCCAGCGCCAGGTCGACCAACCAGCTGCCGGACACGTTGCGCGACGTGAGCACCTGCTTACGCAGGTAGTCGAGGTCGTCCTCGCCGGTGGGCATCAGCATGCCCTTGTGGTTGGGGGCGAACGCGCACCCCATGTAGAAACCCCAGAGCCCCTGGTGTACGGCGGCGAAGAGCAGCGCCTTCACCGGCGACATCACCGCCAACAGCAGACCGACATAGCTGACGGCGTGCACCACGAGCAGCGATGCCTCTATCGCCCGGTGTCGCATCGGCACCCGCCACCTGCCGTCGGACTCCCGGCCGGTGATCGCCTGGATGCTCGCCACGTGCAGCGCCAGCCCTTCCAGCAGGAGCAGCGGGAAGAACAGCCACGCCTGCCAGCGGGCCATCCACCGGCCCAGGCCCCGGGTCGCCATCACCTGCTCGTGCGTCCAGACCAGCGCGCCCGCGCCGACGTCGGGATCCTCGTCGGCGTGGTTGGGGTTGGCGTGGTGCCGGTTGTGCTTGTCCACCCACCAGCCGTAGCTGAGCCCCACGGCGAGATTGCCGGCGATCAGGCCGGCCGCCTCGCTGGGCCCGCGTCGGCGGAACATCTGCCGGTGCCCGGCGTCGTGCCCGAGGAACGCCACCTGGGTGGTGGCCACCGCCATCGCGACCGCCAGCGGCAGCTGCCACCAGGAGTCACCGACCACCGCCACCAGCACCCAACCGGCCAGGAAGGCACCCAGGGTGCCGACGATTCGGACCGCGTACCGGCTGGGTCGTCGATCCAACAGTCCCGCTTCAGCGACCCGGCGGGACAGGCGCGCGTAGTCGCTGCCCCGCCCGGTGGTCGACGCTGCCAACGTCGATGAGCTCATGTGATGTCGCCTCCGGCGTCGTGGGCCACACGCGGTGTGCGACCCCTCCGTCACCATCCTGGCGGCATTGGTGTCACGGGGCGATCCTGCCAGACCCCGATTCCGGGGTGGTGATACCCCTACGGGACCGGGATCGACGGAACACCGCCGGGCGCAGGCACGACGGCGGACGTCGGGACCGTCGTCCTGACGCCCGCCGTGCTGGCCACGCCCGCAGCGGTGGCCGGATCAGTTGCGGGGCAGTCGCATCGCCATGGTGGGGGCCTCGGCCATCACCGAGGTCGGGGTGAACGCCGCGCCGGTGGGCAGTTCCCGGGCCCGGCCGACCTGCACCCCGGGGTAGAGCTCCACCATGTCCGCGCCGCCGAGCACCCGGGACTGGTCCGGGGCCAGCGGGACGCGCTCCGCCTCGGCCATCGAGCCGTTCGGCCGGATACCGGAGCCGTTGGTGCTCACGTCGGTGACGATCACCTCGCCGACCCGCAGCTCGAACCGGACGTGAGCCCGGCTGATCCAGCGCCGCGTCTCGTCGTTGAGCCACTGGCCGAGCATCACGCCGCCGGGCTCCTCGGGCGCCCGGCCGACCACCACCGGCTGGTCCTCGGTGAGCACGAAGCGGCGGCGGATCAGGCCACCGATCCGGACCGCCAGCACCTCGCTACGCGGGCGCGGCCCGGCGTCGGAGAGCCGGGCACCGTGCCGGGGGCAGGTCGGCACCCCCTGCCGCAGGGCCGGTGGCGGCTGGCCGGCCGGGGCGCGGTCCACCCGGGCCAGGTCGGCGAACGCCCCGCCGCCCCCACCACCGCCGAAGAGCGCGCAACCCGGCTCCGGGCACCGCCACTGCCGGGCGAGCAGCTGCCCACCGACCGGGGAGCGGTCCCCCTCGACCGGGGTGTGCCCGCCACCGACGTGCGCGACGAAGGCCGGGCCGCCGGCACCGGGCACCGGGGCGACCACCCGCCCCGGCTGCTCCACCAGCCACGGGAACCGACCACGCAAGCCGTCGAACCGGACCCGGCTGACCACCGGCAGGCCGAGCAGGTCGGCCACCTCCAGCATCCGGTCACCCGGGTGGTCGAGCACCTCGACCAGTCCGTCGTCGGCCCACCGGCGGACCACCATCCGTTCGTTGGAGGTGAGGTCGGCGTCGGAGAGCAGCGCCCGGTGCACGATCGCATAGACCGGGACGCTGTCCTCGGCCAGCTCGCGGGAGAGGGCGTCGATCACCATGCCGAGCCGCAGCAGACTGGCCGGACGGCCACCGTCGAGATCCTGGTAGCGGATCACCTCGGCCAGGTCCAGCACCGCTCGGGCCAGGGACGGGTCGGTGCAGACCCGCCCCTCGATGGCGTCCAGCACCTTGCTGATCTCGAATCTCATCGCGCGCTCCGGAGGATCTCGTCGCTCTGCCGGGCCGCCACCGCCGGCCCGACCAGCACCTGCGCGCCGGTCGGCGGTGGGCAGGCGCTGCCTTGGCACGACCCTACCGGTGGACGGCTCAGCCCATCCGGCCCACCGCCGCCCGCAGCCGGGTCACGTCACGTCGACGCCGCTCGTAGGTGGCCGCGAGCGTGATCAACGTCAGCCCGCCGACGGCCAGGTAGATCCAGCGGGGCAGCAGGTCCCAGCCCCGGACGAGTTCGTGCAGCGCGAGCAGGACGAGGCTGCCACCACCGAGCACCACCGGCGCCTGCCAGCGGCGGACCGCCCCGACCAGCACCACGCCCAGCGCGGCACCGCCCAGCAGCAGTCGCCGCCAGGGCTGCGGGTCCGGGGCCACCAGCACCGACACCAGGCTGGGCAGCAGCCCGGCGGCGAGCCCGGGACCGAGCGCCAGCCAACTGGTCAACCCGGGCCGGGTGCGCAGCGCCAGCAGGCCGGCCACCAGCGTCAGCCCGGCCGCCGGCAGGGTGTACGCCTCCAGCAGCACGACCTCGCCGCTGATCAGCAGCAGCCACGCCCCGAGCAGTTCACTGCCACCGGCCACCGCCCCGAAGGCCCACCGCCGGCCGGCCGACTGACCCGGGTACAGCACCCGCAGCGCGGCGGCGGCCCCCCAGAGCACGCAGATCACCGCCGCGTGTCGGATCGCACCGACGGTGAGCAGCAGGGCGAGCACCGCCACCGCCTGCGCGGCAGCCTCCAACGCCCGTACGGTGAGTGAGCCGCGCCGGGCCAGCAGGGGTGCGCCGAGCAACACCGCCACCGCCACCACGAGCACCGGGAAACCGGCCGTCCGGGTCGGCAGGCCGGCGGCCAGGGGTGCGGTGAGCGCGAAGCAGGTGGCCGCCGCGACCGTGGTCAGGCAGCCGAGCAGCCGTACCCCGGGCCGCCGGCCGACCGTGCCGATCACCGCCGTCACGATCACCAGCAGCGCCAGCCCGGCCAACGTGCCGGCCCGGGTGGCGAGCAGCCCGACCAGACCGAAGACGGTCCACAGCAGACCGATCGGGGTGGTGACCGGCACCAGCAGCGCCCCGCCACCCGTCCGACCCGGCATCGCCCCACCGGCGACCGGTGCGGCCCCAGCCCCGGGAGCAGCCGGACCGGAAGGCGCGGCGGGGGCCGCCGGCACGGTGTGCCCGCCCGGGGCGGTGTGCCCGGCGACGGGCGGGGCGGTCACGCGTGGATCGATCACGGCCGGCCCGGTCCCGCCGGAGCCGGCGAGGGCGGCGGTGAGCAGCGCCGCACTGCCGATGAGCAGGACCACCGCCGGCACCACCGGCCAGGGCGCGGGGCCGGCGAGCAGCAGCACGGGCAGCGCCGCCGCCCCGAACGGCAGCGCGCCCACGGCCGCCCCGGACCGCCGGCCAATGTGCCGGTGGCCGAGCAGCGCGGCGGTGAGGGCCAGGACCAGCAGCGCCACCCCGACCACCAGGGCACCGGCCGGACCGTCCCCCGTCGGCACCCCGGACCACGGCCGGACCGGCCCACCGTAGGGGGCGACCAGCGCGGCGAGGGTCACCGCAGCGGCGGCGACCAGGGCCAGGCCGGCCAGCCCGACGCCGGCCACCCGGCTGGGCGTCACCGCCGCGGTACGCCGGTCGGCCAGCACCAGCACCCCGACCGCCAATGCGGCATAGAGCGCCAACGACTCCCCACCGGGTACGACAGTCGGCGTGACCACGGCGGCGAGCGCCACGGCGAGCGCGGTGCCGGCGTACCCGTCGAGGTCGGGGCGGCGGCGACGCAGCACGAGGAGCGGGACCAGCAGCAGCGCGGCGGCGGCGAACCCGGCCCGCAACTGCCACCAGGCCGGCGACCCGGCGGCCCGCAGCGCGACCGCCGTGCCGGCCGGCGCGGTGAGCAGGGCGACCGACAGCGCGACCCCGGCGACCCGGCCCGCGACGGCGTTCGCCGGGCGGGCGGGCAGCGCCACCGCCAGCCCGACGAGCAGCACCACCCCGAGCGCCGCCAGCATCCCCACCGGGTCCGCCGCCGCCACCAGCAGCCCGTGCCCGAGCAGCACGGCGGCACCCGACGCACCGACCAGCACGGTCGAGGTGCGACGGCACCGCAGCACCGCGAGCGGCAGCAGCGCGGCCCCGACGACCAGGTCGACCGCGAGGGTGGCCGGCCACGGGGTGACCGTCACCGCCGGCAGCGCGGCGGCGGTGACCACCACCCCCAGCAGCACGGTCACCGGACGGGCCGCCCTCGGCAGCAACAGCAGGCCGGCCCCGGTGGTGAGCAGGGCGACGAACGGGAGTTGCCAGCCCCAGGCGAGATCAGGACCGGCATCGGCCCCCTGCCAGGCGGGCAGTGACCGGCCCACCGCGAGCACCGCGAGGGCTCCGGTGGCGAGCACGGCCACCTGGGCCGACCCGGCCGCGACCAGCAACGCGCCGACCCGGGGGCCGGTGCGGTGCCGCTGCGGCAGCAGCCGGACGGCACCGGCCAGGCCGGCCGTGACCAGACCGGCGGCGAGCAGCAGGAAACCGGCCCGCAGCTCGGCCACCGGCCGCAGCGCGGCAGTGGCCAGCAGCGGCACCAGCAGCCCCGCGGTGAGCTGGCGGAACACCCGGACACCCGAGACCCGGGCCGCACCGGCCAGGACCAGGCCGACGAGCAGCAGCGGCAGGCCGGCGAGCAGGGGCTGACCACCGGCCCGGCCCAGGGCCAGCGGCACCAGCGCGCAGCTCGCGGCGACCGTCGACGCGGCACCGAAGCCGAGCCAGCCGAGCACCCGGCCGGCGAGCACGGCGGTGACGCCGGCCGGACCGGCGACCGGCCCCCGCCGACCGCCGGTCCCCCGTCCGCCGGGACGGTGGTGGCGCCCGACCCCCGGCGGGCACCACCACCCTCCCCCGGACCCGCAACGGCCGGAGCCCACCCGGGTGGCACCGCTCCGGCCCGCACCGGAGCAGCGGGATTCGGCCCGGCCGGCACCGGGCGGGTCTGTTCCGGCCCGGCCGGCACCGGGCCGGTCGGGCCGGTGGCCGCCGGAGCGACCGGGGCGGGCGACCGGTGGCGCAGCACCGCCACCACCGCGAGGTCGATCAGGGCCACCCCGAGGAAGACCAGCGTCCCACCGGTGGCACCGGGCCGGGACTCCGCCGCCGCCAGCGGCAGCACCGGTTGGACGACGAGCAGCGCCGCGAACCACGGCACGGTGAGCCGGCTGAGCAGGGCGTAACCGGTCGCGACCGCCGCGCTGACCCCGGCGACCAGGGCGGCGTACCGGGTGCCCGGCCAGTCGGCGGTGCCGAGCAGGTTCACCGACCAGGCGGCGTACCCGTCGAGGACCACCAGCAGCAGGCCCACCGCGGCGAACGTCTCGGCGGTGCCGCGCAGTCCGCGCCACTTCGCCACCAGCGGCACCGCCAGGGCGAGCGCGGTGAACGCGGCCAGGATCAGCGCCCGGCCGGCCACCCCCACCGCCGACCAGGCGACCGCCGTGAAGACCACCGCCGCCGTACCGAGCAGAAGGCCACCGAGGACGAACAGCAGCCACTGGATCGTCCGGGTCGAGGTCTCCGGGCGGCCCGGCGTACCCTCCGCTGCCGATGGGGTGCCGAACCCGGCCGGCGGCACGGACCCGCCGGACGGGACGACGCCGCCGGGGCGCACCGGCGTCGCCGGGCGCGCGGACGGGACCACCGGGCGGGCGGCCGGCGCGACCGGATGAGCACCCGGCGCGACCGGGCGGACCGCGGGTGGGACCGGGCGGGCCACCGCACCGACCGGGGTCGGCGCGGGGATCTCGCGGCGGATCCGGGCCGCCAGTTCCGCCCGCTGGCGCTGCGCCGCGAGCAGTCGGGTGCCGAGCCCCTGGTACGCCTCCCGGGCCCGCTCCACCTCCCGGCCGAGCGAGACGATCTCCCGGTCCAGCCGGACCACCTGCGCGGCGGGCGGGTACGGCCCGAGCCCGCAACCGACGCACCCGCGGGTCAGCTCGGCGGGCGCACCGCAGCGGGGGCAGGGGTAACCGGTGTTCTCCACCCGGCCATCCTGCCGGTGGGCGGCAACCCCTGGCCAGAGTGCCCGTACCTAGGTACGGGTGGTCTCGTGCACCCAGATCGCGTACGCCGGGTCGCCGCTGTCCACCAGGGTGACCAGGATCTCCGGTATCTCGTAGGGATGGTTGGCCCGGATCTGGCCGACCAGCGCCGTCGCCCGGTCCGGCGCGGTCTTGAACTGCACCGACCACTCGGTGCTGGTCTCCACCCCGGCCCGCCACCAGTAGGTGCTGTCGACCTGGCCGCCGACCTGGGCGCAGGCCGCCAGCCGTCCGGCCACCGCGGCGGCCGCCATCAGGTCCGCGACGGACCGCGAGTCCACCACCGTCGTCACCACGCAGATCTGGTCCACCTGCGCACCCTACGTGGGAATGGCGTCGCAGCGGTCGACCGTCACGCTACGTTCACTCAGCGGCTACGCCGTCGCGGTTGGCGGCGATCCACCGGTCGATCCGGTCCCACCAGTCGAAGAGCCAGTCGATGCGCTCCTGGCGGCCGGTCGGGACGTCCTCCGGGGGCACCGACCAGAACCGCATCACGATCCGTTTGTCCATCGGCAGTTCCCGCCAGACGTCGGCGACGGTGAGCATCCGGTCCAGGCCGGTGTGCGCCACGAAGATCACTCCGGCCTCGGGGGCGGCCTCCAGGGCGGCGAGCACCCCGCCGGGCTGCGGGGCGAGCACGTGCTGCATCCGCTCGGCGCGCAGCGCCATCCGCTCCAGCCCGAGCGAGCGAAGCCGGTCGATGGCCCGCAGGCGTCGGCCGGGGGTGAAGTTGCCACCCTCCGGGAAGATCACGAAGGCGTCGTCGTCGTCCAGGCCGGTGGCGAGGTGGCCGATCTGCCGGACCGCCGAGTCCCGGCCGTCACCGGCGGCGACGAAGCGGTTGGGCAGGCGGTTGAGCAGGACGTCGATCGCCGGGTCCCACTGGAGCGCCTCCTTGAGCACGATCCGGGGCTCCCGCTGGAACCAGTTGACCAGGGAGTGGATCAGGATGAACGAGTCACCCGGGCCGGCGTGCCGACAGAGCACCAGCTCCGGCCGGCCGGGCAGCGCGGTGTCCGGGTCGGTGCCGACCACGTCGATGCTCAGCCGCAGCGTCCACCGGGCCTGCCAGAACAGTGCCCGGAGGAACCAGCCGGCGAGCACGTAGTGCGCCCGTTGGAAGGCCGGCGACCGCTTCCACCGGCCGAACCCCGAGGCCAGCCAGAGCACGAAGAGGGCGATCAGCGCGGCGGCGTCCCACAGCAGATAGACGCAGCCGATCCAGAGCAGCCGCAACGGGCGCAGCCGGCCCGGCACGAACGGCGACACGGCCAGCGCGAGCAGCGCCCAGGCCGGCACGGTGGTCAGCACCGTGACCGCGAGCAGGATCACCCCGGGCGCGAACAGCAGCCGGCGCACCCACCGTGGGGGTAACGGCATCAGCGGTCCAGGGTCGCCAGGTAGTGCCGGGAGGCGGTGTAGGCGCGGCTGATCCGCCGCCCCACCGCCGCCATGTCCCGGTAGGCCCAGGGGCTGTCGTCGCGCGGCTCCGACCCACCCGTCGGCAACACGTGCACCCGTACCCCCTCGGGCAGGGCGGCCATCTCCCGGGCGAACCGGTGCCGGCGGGCGATCTCGAACGCGACCTGGGCGATCTCCCAGGGCCGTCGGGGCGGCGTCAACTCCCGCTCGATCCGCCCCACCTGGAGGACGAAGATCTGCGTCGCGCCGACCGCGACCGCCTCGCCGATCGGGATCGAGTTGACGATCCCGCCGTCGATGTAGTGCTGACCGTCGATCTGCGCCGGTGGCAGCAGCCCCGGCACGGAGGCGGAGGCGAGCACCGCCGGCACCAGCGGTCCGGTGTGGAACCAGTGTTCGGCGGCCCGCTCGATGTTGGCCGCGCAGCAGCGGAACGGGACCTTCAGGTCGGCGAAGGTGGTCTGCGCCCCCAACTCCCCCTCCAGCAGCTTGCGCAGCGGCCGGGGCGAGTGCAGGTGGGTGCGGGCGGCGAACCGGCGCAGTTGCCGGGCGACCGAGTCGCCGTACACCTCGCTCGCCTCCGGTGAGGCCCACAGGCGTACCAGCCGGTCGGTGACCGCCTCGGACGGGTCGGCGGCGACCAGTGCGCCGTTGACCGCGCCGATCGAGGTGCCGAGCACGACGTCGGGGCGGATCCGGGCCCGGAACAGGGCACGCAGCATGCCCACCTCGACCGCGCCGAGCACTCCCCCGCCGCCGAGCACGAACGCCACCGGACCGCCACTCATGTCGTTCATCCTGGCACGCCGCCGCCCGTGCCTGCGGCGCAGCCGCTGGTCACCGGCGGCGACCCGCACCGGTGGCGGCGGGCGAAACCACCACTGCGGAGGGTGAGTGGGCAACTGGACAACCGTTGACAGGGGGGACACATTCCCGCAACCTGACACCACCCCGAACCCCAGGCAGGTGCGAACACTGATGGCAGCCCTGAACGCCGGTAGGTTGCTGGCCCGCAGGTACCGGCTACTCGACAGGATCGGGGCCGGCGGGATGTCGGTGATCTGGCGGGCCCGCGACGAGGTGCTGGACCGGGTCGTCGCAATCAAGGTGCTCGCGCCGTCACTGGCGGCCGACGCCCGCTTCCGGGACATGGTCCGCGAGGAGGCCCGTTCCGCCGCCCAGCTGGTCCACCCGCACGTGACCGCGGTGCACGACTACGGCGAGGCGCTCGCCCCGGACGGCGAGATCACCTCATTCGTGGTGATGGAGCTGCTCACCGGCGAGGAGCTGGAACACCGGCTGTCCGAGGGACCGCTGCCCTGGCCGGAGGCGGTCGAGGTGGGCGCCCAGGTGGCCGAGGCGCTGGCGGCGGCGCACCGGCTCGGCATCGTGCACCGCGACATCACCCCGGCGAACGTGATGATGACCCGGACCGGCGCGAAGGTGCTCGACTTCGGCATCGCCACCCAGATCGGCACCCCCGACGACGACGAGGACGGGGGCACCTTCGGCACCCCGGCGTACGTGGCCCCGGAACGGCTGGACGGGGCGCCGGCCCAGCCGTCGACCGACGTCTACTCCCTGGGCGTGCTGCTCTTCGAGACGTTGACCGGCCAGCCGCCGTACCCGGCGGAGACCTGGGAACAGCTCGCCGACGCGATCGTCGACGAGACACCGCCGTCGCTGGACGGCGTACCGGGGCTGCCCCCGGTGGTGGTGGACGTCTGCCTGCGCTGCCTGGCCCGGGACCCGCACGAGCGGCCGACCGCGCACCAGGTCGCCACCGCGCTGCGGGACCAGTTGCTGCCGGGTGATCCGCAGGCGGCCACCATGCTCGCCCCGACGGTCACCCTGCCCGCGCTCGCCACAGCGGGAGCCGACGCCACCGGCACGGGTGCCCGGACCACCGCCACCGGCCGGGTCACGGCGGACGCCGGGACCGGCCCGGCGACCGGCGTCGGCACGGCGTCCGGCACCGCAGCGGTCCCCGGCGGCGCGGCCGGCGACGGCACCGGCGCCGGCCGGGTCGGTGCCGTCGGCACCGCGGGAGGCGCGAAGACGGGCGACGGCACGGCAGGCGGCAGACCGGCAACGGACCGGCCCGCAGCGAACGGCGGCGCCGGAAGTGACGGCGCAGGCGGCGGACCCGACGAGCCGCAGCTGCCGCCGTCGCGCCGGCCGCTGGTGGCGGTGGGCGCCCTGGTGGTGTTCACCGTCGCGGCGGTCCTCCTGCTCGCGCCACTTCTGGAGCCGGGGACCCACACCCCGCCGAGCGCCCGGCAGACCGAGGCCCCGGCGACCGAGCCGTCGCCGCCGCGCACCCAGCCGCCGGCGGACCCCACCTCGGCACCGGCCCCCAGGAGGGCCACCACGACGCCCACACCGCCCCGCCCACAGCCCACCCCCACCTCCCCGGGCGGTGGGCAGGGCGGTGGCGGGCTGACCGAGGCGGCCGACCGGATGCGCCAGCTGATCGACGACGGGGTCCGCACCGGCGAGGTCCGCGAGGACGTCGGCCTGGACCTGCGCAACGTGCTCGCCAACCTGACCCGGGCCGCCGCCGAGGGCCGGTCCGACGTGCCCGCGCAGGCCGCCGCGCTCCGCGACAAAGTCACCCGCCGGATCGACGAGGGCGGGATCACCACGGCGTACGGCCGACAGCTCGACACCGCCGCCCGGGAACTGGCCGCGGCCACCACCTGACGGCCTGAGCCGGCACGGACCGCCGCCCGCCGCGCAGACCCGCCGCCCGCTCCAGCGGCCACGCAGCGGAACGGGCCGCCGCCCGGTCCGGCGGGTGTGCAGTGGAACCGGCCGACGCACGGTTCAGCGGGTGTGCAGTGGAACCGGCCGACGCACGGGCGGGGCCACCCCGAGCGCGACGGCGCGATAGATCGCCTCGTAGCCGCGCGCCATCCGCTCGGTGGAGAAGTTGTCGGCCACGTGGGTGATGCAGGCCGCCGGGTCGAGCCGGACCACCTCGCGCAGCGCCGCGGGCAGCTCCTCGGCACGGTCGCGGACCAGCCCGGTCACCCCGTCGACCACCACCTCCGGCACCGCGCCCCGGCGCAGCGCCACCACCGGTGTGCCGGTCGCCATGGCCTCCACCATCACCATGCCGAACGGCTCCTCCCACTGGATCGGCATGATCAGACAGCGGGCGTCGACCAGCAACCGCAGGGTCGCCTCCCGGTCGGCATTCATGATCACGTTGACGTCGTCGCCCAGCATCGGCTGGACCACCTCGGCGAAGTAGTGGTGCTCGGCGGGCTCGTTGCACTTGCCGGCCAGGGTGAGCGGCAGGCCGGCCGCCCGGCAGGCCCGGATCGCCGTGTCGGGGCCCTTGTCCGGGCTGAACCGGGCCAGCCAGAGCACCGGGCCCCGCCCGGGTCCCCGCTTGGCCGGCACGTCCCGGCTGTTGAGGGCGTTGTGCACCGTACCCACCCAGGGCAGTCCGGGGTTGGCCCGCCGTTGGGCGTGGGAGATCGCCACCAGGCCCACCCCGTGGTCGGTGTCGCTGAGCACCGCGCCGTACTCGCCGACCGGGTTGCCGTGCACGGTGGCCACGGTGGGCACCGCACGCCGGCCGGCGACCAGCGGCCCGATCGTGGTGTGGTCGTGGATCACGTCGAAGTCGGCAGCGGAGATCAACTGGTTGGCCCGCGCCAGATGGGCCAGCTCCGGCAGCGACTCACCGAGCCGGTCGTACTGCACCTCGTCGATGGTGGAGACGAAGTCGGCGGCGGTGCCGTGCTGCCGGCCCGCGCCGAAGAGCGTCACCTCGTGGCCGTGCCCGGCCAGCGTGTCCACCAGCCCGTGCACCACCTGCTCCAGCCCGCCGTAGCCGGGCGGCGGCACCGACAGCCAGGGCGGAACGAGCATCGCGATCCGCAGTGGCGGCCCGGACGGTGGGCGTTCCGACGAGCGGTGGGTCACTGCCACGAATCCTCCCCCGTTGTCCCGATACGGAACCTCGTCCCGACCCGGGATCGGTGGCGGTTTCCCGCTGGCCGGACGGTCAAACGCACCCCGGTCGGGTGGGCCCGTCCGGGGTGCGTACGGCGGCGGGCGGCGGAGCCAACCCCCTTGGCCCCACCGCCCGCCGCCCGGAGGAGGTAGGTCTGGGAACTATGACGTCTCGGCGAGCGTCACGGTTGCCGTCGCCTCGACACCATTTCGCTTGTAGGTCACCTGGACCCGGTCACCGACCTTGCCGGCCTGCACCGCGCCGACCAGATCGTTGGAGTCGTTGATCACCTTGTCCCCGAACTTGGTGATCACGTCGCCCCGCTGGATGCCGGCCTTCTCGGCGGCGCTGCCTCCGGTGACGGCGGCCACCAGGGCCCCGCCGTCCTCGGCCGCGTTGACGCTGACACCGAGGGACGGGTGGCTGATCTTCTCGCGCCGCTGGAGCTTCTCGGCGACGTTCTTGGCCTTGTTGCTCGGGATGGCGAAGCCGACCCCGATGTTGCCGGTGCTGCCCTGCCCGGCGGTGGCGATGGCGGTGTTGATGCCGATCACCTCACCGCGGGTGTTGACCAGCGCGCCACCGGAGTTGCCCGGGTTGATCGGGGCGTCGGTCTGGAGCAGGCCGGAGATCGAACTGGCGCCACCCTGCGGGGCCTGCTGCGGGCTGTTGCCACTGCCGGCCTGGATGGTGCGGTCCCGGGCGCTGAGGATGCCGGCCGTCACCGAACCCTGCAGACCGAGCGGGCTGCCCAGGGCGAGCACCTGGTCGCCCACCTGCATGGCGTCGCTGTCGCCGAACTTCGCCGCCTTGAGGTTGTCGAGACCGCTGGTCTGGACCACCGCGAGATCGGTCTTCGGGTCGGTTCCGATGATCTTGGCGGGGGCGGACTTGCCGTTGGCGAAGACCACCCGGACGGTGTCGCCGGAGGCGGACGCGACCACGTGGTTGTTGGTCAGCACGAAGCCGTCGGCGCTGAGGATCACGCCCGACCCCTCGCCGTTGTCGGTCATGATCGAGACCACGCTGTCCTGCACCGACGCCGCGATCTTCGGTAGGTCGGCGCTGTTGATCACCGGCGCGGACGAGTAGTTGCGGGTGATGCCGCCCCGGTCGCCGTCGACCGCCAGGGCGAGCGCCCCGCCGGCCACGCCGGAGCCGAGCATCAGGGCGAAGACCGCCACCCCCGCGCCGACGAACTTGGCCACCTTGCCGGCCTGCGGCGCCGGGCCGGACGCCCACGGCGGGACCGGCTGGCCGGGCTGCTGCGGCCCGCCCGGACCACCGGGGCCGGCCGACCCCGGGTAGCTGGCGGACGACTGCCCCGGATAACCGCCGGACGGCTGTCCCGCGAGGGCCGTGCCGTGCTGGCCGGGGTAACCGGCGCCACCGGGCTGACCACCGACGGCGGAGCCGGGCTGACCGGGGTAGCCCGCAGGCTGGGCACCCGCGCCGGGCTGGCCCGGGGTGCCGGGGCGGTGCTGGCCGGGGTGACCGCCGGCCCAACCGGACTGCTGCTGGCCGGGCTGCTGGTAACCGGCCGACGGGTACTGGCCCGCCTGCGGGTGACCCGGATAGCCGGTGGACGCCGGATACCCGGGCCGGTAGCCCTGGTCTCCGGAGGCCGCGCCGGGCTGGTACGGCGACTGCGGGTACGGGCTGGCAGAGGGCGGGGCGTACGACGAGGACGGCGGTGCGTACGACGACGACGGCGACGCGTACGACGATCCGGGGTGGGACGCGCCGGCCGGCGCCCCCGCGGTGCCGGCGGGGTCGCCCGGAGAGGCGGTGGTGTCGGACTCGCCGCGCTCGACGCGGGACGGCTCGGCGGAGGGGTGCGACGGCTCGGCGTCGGTGGCAGCCGGCCGACGCTGCGGGTCGGTCTCGAACTCGGTCATGCCCCTAGTTTTCCCCGTGCCACTGTCACCAGCCTGGAACCCCCCTGGAAGTTTTCTGAAAGTCACTCCGGGGCCGGTGGTGGATCACTCGCCGTCGCCGTCACCGTCGGACTCGGGCAGCAGCGGCAGCCGGACCCGGAAGGTCGCCCCACCGCCGGGCGTCTCGTCCACCTCCACCGTGCCCTGGTGCGCGGTGACCAGCGCGGCGACGATGGCCAGTCCCAGCCCGGTGCTGGTGATCCCGCTGGCCCGGCGGGTCCGGGCCGCATCGGCCCGGTAGAAGCGCTCGAAGACCCGCTCGGCCTGCTCCGGCGCGAGTCCCGGCCCGCTGTCGGCGACCTCCACCACGGCCAGGTTCCCGGCCTCGGAGCGCAGCCGCAGGGTCACCGACGCCTCTGCCGGGGTGTGGGTCAACGCGTTGGTCATCAGGTTGCCGATCACCTGCCGCAGCCGGGCATCGTCGGCGTGCACCACCAGCGGGCCGGAGCCCGGCGCGATCTCCAGTTCGATGCGCCGTTCCGGAGCGACCACCCGGGCCGCCTCGACCGCCTCGGAGGCGAGCACCGGCAGCTCCACGGGGGCCAGCGACAGCGGGCGCTCCCGGTCCAGCCGGGCGAGCAGCAGCAGGTCCTCCACCAGCAGGCCCATCCGGGCCGCCTCGTCCTCGATGCGACGCAGCAGGTCGGCGGTCTGCTCCGGGGCACGGGCGGCACCCTGCCGGTACAGCTCGGCGAAGCCCCGGATGGTGGTCAACGGGGTGCGTAGCTCGTGGGAGGCGTCCGCGACGAACTGCCGCATCCGCTCCTCCGACCGTCGGGCGCGGGCCTCGGACTCCAAGGCGGCGTGCGCCGCGTCCCGGGCGCCGGCCTCCGCCGTACGGGCGGCCATCTCCGACGCCGCGCGAGCGGTGAAGGCGGTCTCGATCTGGGCCAGCATCGCGTTCAACGCCCGGGAGAGCCGGCCCAGCTCGGAGGTGGCGCACTCCTGCCCGTCCTCCGGGTCGGGCACCCGGCGGGTCAGGTCGCCGCCAGCGATCGCGGCGGCGGTGCGTTCGATCTCCATCAGTGGTTTCAGGCTGGTCCGCACGATGGCCGCGCCGACCGAGGCGAGCAGGATCAGCACCGCCCCGCCGACCAGCATGTCTATCCAGATCAACCGCTTGACGGCCAGGTCGACGTCGGTGAGGTGCTGCCCGACGGCGAGCACCCGACCGTCGGACAGTTCCCGATAGAGCATCCGCCACCGTTCCCGGCCGTCCTGGGAGCGGACCGTGAACGGCTCGCCCTCCTCGGCCCGGAAACCGGGCAGGTCCGCCGGGACCGGGGGAAGGTCGTCCGGTTCGAGCGCCCGGTCGTATCCGATGAAACGGGTGGAGTCCTCCCCGGCGAGCGCGACGACGTAGTCGGTGGGCAGGGCGGCCTTGGCCCGTCCGCTCTCCAGGTCCGGCAGCACCCGGCCGACCTGGACGCTGGCCGACTGCAACTCGCCGTCGACCTGCCCGATCAGATACTCACGCAGGAAATAGGTGGTCAGCGAACTGATCACCACGAGGGCGACGGCGACCAGGGTGAGGACCGCCGCAACCAGCTTGACCCGCAGCGGGATGCTTCGGATCCGCCCTTTCGCCTCGTCGAGCGGGCTCACGCCGCCGGCTTGCGCAGGACGTAGCCCACGCCGCGCAGGGTGTGGATCAGACGGGGCTGGGTGTTGTCCACCTTGCGGCGCAGGTAGGAGATGTAGGACTCGACGATGTTGTCGTCGCCCCGGAAGTCGTAGTTCCAGACGTGGTCGAGGATCTGCGCCTTGGACAGCACCCGGTTGGCGTTGAGCATCAGGTAACGCAGCAGCTTGAACTCGGTCGGCGAGAGCTGCACCCGCTGGCCGGCGCGGTGCACCTCATGGGTCTCCTCGTCCAGCTCCAGGTCGGCGAAGGTGAGCCGGGACGGGGCCTGCTCGCCGGTCGCGGTGCGTCGCAGCACCGCCCGGATGCGGGCGGTCAACTCCTCCAGGCTGAACGGCTTGGTGACGTAGTCGTCGCCGCCCAGGGTGAGCCCACGGATCTTGTCGTCGGTGGCGTCCCGGGCGGTCAGGAACACCACCGGGGTACGCGTGCCGCCCTCGCGGAGCATCCGGATGACCTCGAAGCCGTCCAGATCGGGCAGCATCACGTCGAGCACGACCAGATCGGGGCGGTGGTCCTTGGCCGCGTGCAGGGCCGCGCTGCCGCTGGTGGCGGTCGCCACGTCGAACCCCGCGAAGCGGAGGCTGGCGGAGAGCAGTTCGAGGATGTTGGGATCGTCCTCGACGACGAGCAGTCGCGCCTCAGTCTGGGTAGCGGCCATGCTGGCCATCATCCGTGATGTCGCTGCGCCAGCGCTGGATGGTTCCTGCAAAATCCCTGTGAAGCCGGGTCCGGCTGTCAGCGCAGCAGCCGGCGCAGCCCGTCCAGCGCACCGTCGAGGACCCGGATCGCGGTACGCAGCTGAACGTCGCTGAGCCGCCCGGCCCGGACCAACGCGCCGACCTCGACGGTGAACTCGGCCAGCCGCTGGTCGAACTCGGCCAGCAGGGGGGACCCGCCCGGAGCGGGGGCCGCCGGGCGGGGCGTCGGGGCGGGTGCCGGCCGGTCCCAGCGGGTCTGCCGGGTCTGCCGGGTGGCCTCGCGCAGTTCGCGCTTGAGGTCGCGCACCGAGCCGCGTACCTCGGTCTGGATCTCGCCGGCCAGCGCGGACAGATCCTCCACCGAGGCGGTGATGTCGGATTCCAGGGTGGTCACCTCGTCGGCGCGCTGGCGCAGCTCGGCCCGGCCGGCCTCGGTGATCTCGTAGACCTTGCGGCCACCGGCGGCGGTGTGGGTGACCAGGCCGTCGGCCTCCAGCCGTTGCAGCCGGGGATAGATGGTGCCGGCGCTGGGCGCGTACAGGCCGAGGAAACGCTCCTCCAGCAGTCGGATCAGCTCGTAGCCGTGCTTGGGCCCGTCGTCGAGCAGCCGGAGCAGATAGAGCCGCAGCCGCCCGTGACTGAACACGGCGGTCACGGCTGCTCCTCCTGGTCGGCGTCCACCGGCCGGGCGAGCAGCGCGATGCTGCCGGAGGTCGCGGACGCCCAGAGCTTACCCTCGCCCGCGCCGAGCACCCCGTGACTGTCCTTCACCGGCCCGAATCCGACGCCGCCGCTGCCGACCTGGGGGAATCCGCTGGTGATCCGGCCGGAGGTGGTGTGCAGGTGGACGGAGAGGTCGCTGTCCTCGCGGACCCGGACGGTGATCGGCCCGGAGATGGTGGTGAGTCGGATCTCGCTGCGCCGGGGGTTGTCCAGGTCGCAGGTGATCGCCCCGGAGACGGTGTTGGCGTGCACCCGGCCGGCCGCGCTGTCGGCGAGGGTCACCTCGCCGGAGACCGTGTCCAGGGTGAGTTCACCGGCGACCCCGAGCGCCTCGACCGGACCGGAGACGATCCGCGCGTTGGTGCGCCCGGCCAGGCCCATCAGGGTGACCTGCCCGGAGGTGACGTTCACGGTGGTGTCGTTGACCAGCCCGGAGGCGACCAGCGACCCGCTGACCAGGTGCAGGTTGGCCAGGACGTCGGCCGGGACGGCAATGGACACCTCGGCGCGGAACCGGCGACCGAGCTGCCCGAGCCACCACAGGACCCCGGGCCAGCGCGGTTGGCGCTCGTGCCCGACCCGGAGCACGCCGTCGTGGTGTTCGACGATGACCGGCCGGCTGCTGATCCGGGTGACGTCGACCCGGACCGGTCCGTCGGTGCCGACCACGTTGAGCCGTCCGGTGATCAGCCGGACGTCGAGCCGGGTGACCGGCTCCTCGATGGTGAGTTGCTGTGGCCTGTCGACCGTCCAGGTGGTCATGACGTCTCCCTCCGGTGGGTCACGGCCGGCAGCCGTGCCACTTCACGGAGGAAGCGTAACGCGATACATCGCGATAGAACAAGACTGTCGCGTGTCGCGGAACCGTCCCGCGCGCCGGCGTCGTGATCCACTCGCCCGACGCCACGCCCCACCTTGATCCACTCACTTGGGCCGATCTTGCGGTAGCCGGTCACCCGGGATAGCGCAACATCGGCCCCACTGAGTGGATCAGGCTGGCGACCACGCCGGCCGGGGGTTCGGTCATCCCGGTCGGCGGGTGGTCCGGGTGGAGTTCGCCAGGCGGTCCTGACCGACCAACGCTCAGCGGACCCCTCGGCGCGATGCCGAGCGGTCCTCTGGTGTATCTGCCGGGCGACCTGACCCACAGTCAGCCGAGGCGTCCCCCACTCCGGCGGACGAGTATTCCTGTCCGTCATATTCATGCCGCAGCGTCATACCACCCACCCCAGAACGGGCCGCCCTGCCCACGCCCGACAACGGGCGGACCTGCCGTCCCGCCCACGGGCACACCACCACCACCAGATCGCCGCCTCGATGACGTGATCCACTCACCTGGGTCGATGTTGCGGTAACCCGGCCGCCAGGACACCGCAACAACGGCCCACCCGAGTCGATCCTGCCGTCGAAGCGGCCCTCGGGTGAGACGGGTCAGGCGGCCAGGCCGAGGCCCGTCCCGACGGCCGGCGCGGACGCGGACCCGGGCGGGGCCACCACGGGCACGGCGGCCAGGGTGGGACGGCCGGCGACCGGGCGGGGCGGGAGCAGGTGCACGGCCGACTCGGCGGCCCGGGCCAGCAGCCGGCGGTCCGCGCCGGGCGCCGGGTGCAGGGCGGCGGTCACCACGACGTCCACCACCAGGTCCCGGGCGGCCAGCACCCGGCACACCGAGCGCCACAGGGTCTCGTCGCCGAGGAAGGCAGCGGTGGTGGTCGTCGCCCCGGTGGCAGCAGAGCGGTAGCTGATCCGGAGCGGCACCACCGGCGCCCCGGCGTCGATCGCCGCCTGGAAGGCCGCCGGCCGGAATCCCCGGCGCGGCCGGCAACCGGCCGAGGGGGCGACGCCGCACCAGGTCGTACCCTCGGGGAAGACCGCGACCGGGTGACCGGCCCGCAGGGTGGTCGCGAGCCGGCCCACCGTGCGGGGCAGGTCCCGGGGTCGCGACCGGTCCACGAACAGCGCACCCCCGGCGCGGGCCAGCAGCCCGAGCACCGGCCAGTTCCGCACCTCCCGCTTGGCCAGCAGTCGGGCCGGCGCGACCGCCAGCACCGCGAGGACGTCCAGCCAGGAGACGTGGTTGGCGACCAGCAACGCCCGCCGTCGGGGCGGCCGCCCGCGGACCGCCAGCCGCACCCCGAGCGCCCCGGCGGTCCCCCGGGCCCAGCCCCGGACCACCGCCGCCCGCTCCGCCGCCGGCAACACCGGCAGCAGTACGACCAGACCGGCCCCGACCAGCATCATGCCGAGCAGGCCCAGCAGCCGGGCCGCCCGCCGGCCGAGGGACACCTCCGCCCGCCGCGCTCCCGGCAGGCAGTCCGGGCCACAGCCGGCGGTCGGCCGCCACAACTCGGCGCTCACTGTGCCACCCCGCCCAGGAAGTGCCGCAGGTAGCGCGGGTTCATCCGGTCCAGCGAGAAGAGGACGTAGAAGTCGGCGCAGCGGAACTCCGGATCGTAGGCCGGCTCACCGGCGATCCACGCGCCGAGCCGCAGGTAGCCGCGCAGCAGTGGCGGGACCACCGCCCGCCCGGCCGGGCCACCGGTGGCGACCTCCGGCGTCACCGCACCCGGCTCGGCGAACCAGGGCCGCAACGGGCGGACCCGCAGCCGCGGGGGCGCCAGGTGACCGGCCCGGCTCAGCGCCCACGCCTCGGCGGCGGCCCGACCGCCGTCGTCGACCGGTACGGAGGCGCAGCCGCCCAGCCAGTTGGAGCCGCGCAGGTGCAGGTAGCGGGTCAGCCCCGCCCACATCAGATTGATCACCGCGCCGGAGCGGTGGTCCGGGTGGACGCAGGAGCGGCCGGTCTCGACCAGCAGGTCACGCAGGGGGTCCAGCGCGGTCAGGTCGAACTCGCCGGCGGCGTACCGGCGGTCGGTGCGGCCCGGTGGCAGCAGCCGGTAGGTGCCGACCACCTCGCCGGTCCGCTCCTCGCGGACGATCAGGTGGTCGCAGTGGACGTCGAGGTCGTCGGCGTCCAGTCCGGCGACGCCGGGACGCAGGGTCGCGCCGAGTTCGGTGGCGAACACCTCGTGGCGCAGGCGTTGCGCTGCCGCGACCTGGGTCGGGTCGTCGGCGATCAGCAGGGTGTATCCACTGGTCGTCAGGGATGCGCCAGCGGCATGCAGAACAGCCATGGGACCTGTGTAGGGGGCCCGGGTTGCCGGCCCCCCGGAGACGGGTGTCGATCCGGTGAACGCCGGTCGGCGGGCGGTCCCCCACCGTGACCTGCGGGACGGACGCGACCGCCGGGCCGGCAGGGGCCACCGGGCCGCGGGGTACGGGTGGGCCGCCACCGCGTTTCGTGGGGCGGGCGGGGCGTGCGAGGCTGCCTGCGGGCACCCGGCCACCCGGGCCGGACGGACGAAGCGGCGGAGCGGCGATGATCATCGAATCCCGGTACAACGGCCCGCCCGGCTCGGGCAACGGCGGCTGGAGCGCCGGGGTCTTCGCCGGGGCGTACGGCGTGGACCGGCCGGTCGAGGTGACGCTGCGCCGCCCGCCGCCGCTGGACACCCCGCTCACCCTCACCGCCGGCGACGTGTACGACCCCGACGGGCACCTGGTCGCCGAGGTACGCCCGGCCGGCGACCTGCCCGCCCCGGTCCCCCCGGTCGACCCGGCGACCGCGCGTGCCGCCTCGGCCGGCTACCCGGGTCTGGTGGACCACCCCTTTCCCGGCTGTTACGTCTGCGGCCCGGACCACCCGGACGGGCTGCGGATCTTTCCCGGCCGGCTGCCCGACGGCCGGACCGCCGCGTCGTGGCGGGCACCGCAGCGGGTGACCGCGCCGACCGCCTGGGCGGCGCTGGACTGCCCCGGGGGTTGGGCGGTGATCGCTCCCGGCCGGCCGTACGTGCTGGGCCGGATCGCCGTGGCGCTCGACGCGCTGCCCGAGCCGGGTGAGGAGTGCGTGGTCACCGGTAGGGTGATCACCGCGGAGGGGCGTCTGGCGGTGGTGCACACCAGTTTCTACGGCAGCGCCGGTGGACTGCTCGGCCGGGCCCGCGCCACCTGGGTGGCGTTGCCGCCCGAGTCTCGTCCCTGAGGACGACCGCCTCCTGCCTGAGACGGAGTACGACTTACCGACCCGGGCTGATGGCATATCTTGACCAGGCTTGCCAGGCTGGTCAGCGGCGCATTCCGCAACGGCGCCGCAGAATGCGGCGCGCGACGCGCCGCCGCACGGGAGGAGAACGATGTCCGACGGGCAGTGGAGCCCCAGCACCGGCCAGATCGTCGTGTCCGGACTGACCAAGCAGTACAAGAACGTACGGGCGGTCGACAACCTGTCCTTCACGGTCGAGGCGGGTCGGGTGACCGGCTTCCTCGGCCCGAACGGCGCGGGTAAGACGACCACCCTGCGGATGCTGCTGAACCTGGTCACCCCGACCGGTGGCACGGCGACCATCGGCGGCCAGCGGTACGCCGACCTGACCGACCCGCTGCGGCACGTGGGCGCGGTGCTGGAGGCTTCCAGCGCGCACAAGGGCCGCACCGGCATCAACCACCTGCGGGTGATCTGTGCGGCGGCCGGCCTGCCGAAGAGCCGCGCCGACGAGGCGTTGGCCCTGGTCGGGCTCACCCCGGCGGCGAAGCGCAAGTTCAAGGGTTACTCGCTGGGCATGAAGCAGCGGCTCGGTATCGCCGCCGCGATGCTGGGTGACCCCCGGGTGCTGATCCTCGACGAGCCGGCTAACGGTCTCGACCCGGAGGGCATCCGCTGGATGCGTGGCTTCCTCAAGGGCCTGGCCCACGAGGGGCGCACCGTGCTGGTCTCCAGCCACCTGCTGTCCGAGATGCAGCTGCTCGCCGACGACGTGGTGATCATCGCAGCCGGCAAGTTGATCCGGCAGGGTCCGGTCGAGCAGGTGCTCGGCTCGATGTCGCAGGGCGGCCGGGTGCGGGTGCGCACCCCGCAGGCCGAGGAGTTGACCGTGGCGCTGCGCGAGCAGTCCGCGACGGTGGAGACCGACGAGCACGGCGTGCTGCTGGTCAGCGGGGTGGACGCGCCGGCGATCGGCCGGGTCGCGCTGGCGGCAAAGGTCGAGCTGCACGAACTGACCCCGGAACGACCCGACCTGGAACGGGTCTTCCTGGAGCTGACGGCCGGGAAGGCGGGCATCCGATGAACCTGGTCCGATCCGAGCTGTTGAAGATCCGTACCACCAGCACCTGGTGGATCTTCGGGCTGATCACCCTGCCGTTGTGGGCGCTCACCGCCCTGATCAACTGGTTGCAGACCGACGCGCTGGCCAACAACAACTTCGGCGACGTGCCGGCCGACCAGGCCGACCAGATCCAGGCCGTGCAGTCGGTGGACAGCCTGGCCGCCAACGTCTACACCAACGGGCAGTTCTTCGGGCTGATGATCGTGATGCTGCTCGGCATCATCGTGGTGACCAGCGAGTTCTTCCACCAGACGGTCACCACCACCTTCCTCACCGTGCCGCACCGGACGGCGGTGATGCTGGCCAAGCTGGCCGCCGCGGCCATTCTGGCCGTGCTGTTCTGGCTGGTCACCACCGTGTTCAACCTGATCCTCGGGGCACTGGTGATGAGCAGCGTCGACCTGGGCTCCCAGCTCGGCAGCGGCGCGGTCTGGCGGGCCACCGCGCTCAACGGCCTGGCGTACCTGCTCTGGTCGGTGCTCGGGGTCGGGATCGGGGTGCTGATCCGCAGCCAGATCGGCGCCACGGTCACCGGCATCCTGCTCTACCTGGGCGGCGCGGTCGGCGCGGCCATCGCGATCAGCATCCTGGCCGCCCGGTGGGGCGACTGGATCAACGACCTGCAGGTGCTGGTGCCGTCGCTGGCGTCGTCGCTGATGGTCAGCGGGGCCGAGATCCCGGGCAACCCGCCCCGCTGGGCGGGCGCGGTGGTCCTGATCGGGTACGCGGTGGTCGCCGGCGCGATCGGCACGCTCACCATGCGGCGGCGGGACATCTCCTGACCGACCGCTCTCCGGCGGGCCCGGCCCGGCGTGACGACTGTCGCGCCGGGCCGTTCCGGCTCTCGGAGGGGTGCCGTCGCCCCGACCGCTCCGCTCCGGAGCCGACGGAACACGAAGAGCTGATTGACTAACTGCATGGTTTGTGAAACAGGCCACCCATCCGAGGTGGAAATGCCTATCGTATTCTCACGGCGTAGCCTGGAAGCCGTCTCCCGTCCCTCCACACTTCCGAACGACGGCGGACACCGCGTGACACACAAACCCGCGTGAAAGAGGCGATTACCGGCCGTGTCGACCCAGCAGACTTCGCAGGAGAACCCACTGGCGGGTTTCGGCCCGAACGAGTGGATCGTCGAGGAGATGTACCAGCGCTACCTCGCCGACCCATCAAGCGTCGACTCGGCCTGGCACGACTTCTTCACCGACTATCGACCCGCCCCGGGTGCCGCGACCCCGCGCCCGGCCGACGGCAAGGCCGCGACACCGGAACCGGCCGCGCCCCGGGAGCCGGCCACCGCCGCGAAGGCCGCCCCGGCCGCGAAGACGCCGACGCCCGCGAAGGCCCCGACGGCCGACGCCAAGCCGACCGCCACCGCGAAGCCGGCCACCGCTGCGAAGCCCGCCACCAAGTCGACCGCCAAGCCGGCGGCGACCGACAAGGCCGCCCCGGCCAAGCCGGCGGCGAAGGCGCCGACGGCCAGCGGCGCGGGCACCACGCCGCTGCGCGGGGTGGCCGCCCGGATCGTGCAGAACATGGACGCCTCGCTGTCCGTGCCGACCGCCACCAGCGTGCGCGCGGTGCCGGCCAAGCTGCTGGTGGACAACCGCATCGTGATCAACAACCACCTCGCCCGGGGGCGTGGTGGCAAGGTCAGCTTCACCCACCTGATCGGGTACGCGCTGGTCCGCGCCGTGGTCGAGCACCCGGAGCTGAACAACTCCTTCGCCGAGGTCGACGGCAAGCCGGCGATGGTCCGCCCGGAGCACGTCAACCTGGGCATCGCCATCGACCTGACCAAGCCCGACGGCTCCCGCAACCTGGTGGTGCCGTCCATCAAGGGCTGCGAGCAGATGGACTTCCGGCAGTTCTGGCAGGCGTACGAGGACGTGGTCCGGCGGGCCCGCCGCAACGAGCTGACCATGGAGGACCACGGCGGTACGACCATTTCGCTGACCAACCCGGGCGGCATCGGCACGGTCCACTCGATCCCCCGGCTGATGCAGGGGCAGAGCGCGATCATCGGGGTCGGCGCGATGGAGTACCCGGCGCCGTACCAGGGGATGAGCGAGGCGACCCTGGCCGAGCTGGCGGTCAGTAAGATCATCACGCTGACCAGCACGTACGACCACCGGATCATCCAGGGCGCGCAGTCCGGCGAGTTCCTCAAGGTGATGCACGAGCTGCTGCTCGGCGAGCACGGCTTCTACGACGAGGTCTTCACCTCGCTGCGCATCCCGTACGAGCCGGTGCGCTGGATGCGGGACGTGGCCGTCGACTCCGAAGGCCAGATCAACAAGACCGCGCGGGTGCACGAGCTGATCCACGCCTACCGGGTGCGGGGCCACCTGATGGCCGACACCGACCCGCTGGAATTCACCATCCGCAAGCACCCCGACCTGGACGTCCTCCAGCACGGGCTGACCCTGTGGGACCTGGACCGGACCTTCCCGGTCAACGGCTTCGCCGGCAAGCAGCGGATGAAGCTGCGCGAGATCCTCGGGGTGCTGCGCGACTCGTACTGCCGTCGGCTCGGCATCGAGTACATGCACATCCAGGACCCGGAGGAGCGGCGCTGGATCCAGGAGCGGATCGAGCGGCGCTACGAGAAGCCGGCCGCCGACGAGCAGAAGCACGTGCTCAACCGGCTCAACGCCGCCGAGGCGTTCGAGACCTTCCTGCAGACCAAGTACGTCGGCCAGAAGCGGTTCTCGCTGGAGGGCGGCGAGTCGCTGATCCCCCTGCTCGGCGAGGTGCTGGAGGCGTCCGCCGAGGACGGGCTGGACGAGGTCGTGATCGGCATGGCCCACCGGGGCCGGCTCAACGTGCTCGCCAACATCGTCGGCAAGCCGTACGAGAAGATCTTCTCGGAGTTCGAGGGTCACCTGGACCCGCGCTCCACCCAGGGCTCCGGCGACGTGAAGTACCACCTGGGGCAGAACGGCAAGTTCACCACCCCGGGCGGCGACCACTCGGTCAAGGTCTCCCTGGTGGCGAACCCGTCGCACCTGGAGGCGGTGGACCCGGTGCTGGAGGGCATCGTCCGGGCCAAGCAGGACCGGATCGACCTCAAGCTGGAGGGCTACACCGTGCTGCCGCTGGCGGTGCACGGTGACGCCGCCTTCGCCGGGCAGGGCGTGGTCGCCGAGACGCTCAACCTGTCCCAGCTGCGCGGTTACCGCACCGGCGGCACCGTGCACGTGGTGGTCAACAACCAGGTCGGTTTCACCACCGCCCCGGAGTACAGCCGGTCCAGCCTCTACAGCACCGACGTGGCCCGGATGATCCAGGCGCCGATCTTCCACGTCAACGGCGACGACCCGGAGACGGTGGTCCGGGTCGCCCGGCTGGCCTTCGAGTACCGGCAGGCGTTCAACAAGGACGTCGTGATCGACATGGTCTGCTACCGCCGGCGTGGACACAACGAGGGCGACGACCCGTCGATGTCCAACCCGCAGATGTACAAGATCATCGACTCGAAGCGCTCGGTCCGCAAGCTCTACACCGAGGAGCTGATCGGCCGGGGCGACATCACCGTCGAGGACGCCGAGGAGCTGCTGCGCGACTACCAGTCGCAGCTGGAGCGGGTCTTCAAGGCCACCCGCGACGCCGCCACCACCCCCCGCCAGGCCGGTCGGCCGCGCCGGGAGGACGAGCAGGAGCCGCAGGTGGCGACCGCCACCGATGCCGCCGTGGTCAAGGCCATCGGCGAGGCGCACGTCAACCTGCCGGAGGGCTTCACCCCGCACAAGCGCATCCAGCAGTTGCTCGACCGGCGGGCCCGGATGTCCGCCGAGGGCAACATCGACTGGGGGTACGGCGAGATCATCGCGTTCGGCTCGCTGCTGCACGACGGGGTCACCGTCCGGCTCGCCGGGCAGGACTCCCGTCGGGGCACCTTCGTCCAGCGGCACGCCTCGATCGTCGACGCGAAGACCGGCGACGACTACCTGCCGCTCAAGACGCTCACCGCCGACGGCGAGCGGTCCCGGTTCTTCGTGCACGACTCCCTGCTGAGCGAGTACGCCGCGATGGGCTTCGAGTACGGCTACTCGGTGGAGAACGTCAACGCGCTGGTCGCCTGGGAGGCGCAGTTCGGTGACTTCGTCAACGGCGCCCAGTCGGTGATCGACGAGTTCATCTCCTCCGGCGAGGTGAAGTGGGGCCAGCGCTCCGCGGTCACCCTGCTGCTGCCGCACGGCCACGAGGGGCAGGGCCCGGACCACACCTCCGGGCGTCCGGAGCGGTTCCTCCAGATGTGCGCCGAGGACAACATGCGGGTGGCCATCCCGACCACCCCGGCGAACTACTTCCACCTGCTGCGTCGGCAGGCGCTGTCGCCCAAGCGCAAGCCGCTGGTGGTGTTCACGCCCAAGTCGCTGCTGCGGCACAAGCTCTGCGTCAGCCCGGTGGAGGACTTCACCACCGGCACCTTCGCCCCGGTGCTGGCCGACACCGCCGCGCCCGCGCCGGAGCAGGTCAAGCGGGTGCTGCTCTGCTCGGGCAAGGTCTACTACGACCTGTTCTCCGCCCGCGCCGAGCGGGGCGTCACCGACACCGCGATCATCCGGATCGAGCAGCTCTACCCGCTGCCGGTCCAGGAGATCCGCGACGCGCTCGCGGCGTACCCGAACGCGGAGGACTTCGCCTGGGTGCAGGAGGAGCCGGCCAACCAGGGGGCGTGGAGCTTCGTCGCGCTCAACCTGCTGGAGCACCTGGCCGACGTCCGGCTGCGCCGCATCTCCCGCCCCGCCGCCGCCGCACCGGCGGTCGGCTCGGCCAAGATGCACGAGGTGGAGCAGACCGGACTGATCGACGCCGCTCTCCCCCGCCCCTGACCCGACCATCCCGACCCATCCGGCCCGCCCCTGTCAGGGGGCGGGCCGGGCCCGTCAGCAAGGAACGAGGAGCCCGGTGTACTTCACCGATCGTGGCATCGAGGAGCTGGTGCAGCGGCGGGGCGACGAGCAGGTGACCCTGGAGTGGCTCGGGGAGCGGCTGCGCGACTTCGTCGACCTCAATCCCGAGTTCGAGACGCCGATCGAACGCTTCGCCACCTGGCTGGCCCGCCTCGACGACCTCGACGAGGACTGACCCCGGTGGTGGTCAGCCGCCGTTGCGGACGGCGGGCTCCAGGCCGGTGCGGCGCAGCTTCTGCCAACCCAGCCGGCCGCCGGTCACCGCGGTGACCACCGCCTGGACCATCACCAGGTACATCAGCTGCCGGTAGACGAACTGTTGGAGGGGCAGCACCCACAGCACCCCCAGCTTCTCCCGGTCCAGCCGGAACGCCACCACGGCGGTGGCGGTCTGCACCCCGAGCATCACCAGCCAGGCCACCGCCGTGGCCTTGCGGTCGAGGAAGAACAGGCCGTACAGGGCCAACAGGTCGATCACCGGCGCGAGCAGCGGCAGCAGCACCCCGAAGAGGCTGAGGAAGAACAGGCACCGGCGGGTGAACCGACCCGACGCCCCCCGGTCCCACACCGAGCGACGGTGCTTCCACATCGCCTGCATGGTGCCGTAGCTCCACCGGTAGCGCTGCTTCCAGAGTTGGCCGATGGTCGCCGGTGCCTCCGTCCAGGCGCGGGCGGTCTCCTCGTAGACCACCTTCCAGCCGGCCCGGCCCAGGGCGATGGTGATGTCGGTGTCCTCGGCCAGGGTGTCGTCGGTCATCCCCCCGGCATAACGCAGCGCTTCCCGCCGGAACCCGCCGATCGCGCCCGGCACCGTGGACATGCAGCGCAGGGTCTCGTAGAGCCGCCGGTCCAGGTTGAACCCGATGACGTACTCGATGTGCTGCCACTTGGCGATCAGGCTGCGCCGGTTGCCGACCTTGACGTTGCCGGCCACCGCGCCCACCTGGGGATCGGCGAAGGGTTGCACCAGCCGGCGGACCGCGTCGGGCTCGAACACGGTGTCCCCGTCGACCATCACGATCAGGTCGTGCCGGGCCAGCGCCAGGCCGGTGTTCAGGGCGCTGGGCTTACCGCCGTTGGGCTTGCGGACGACCCGGACGTTGGGCAGGCCGAGCGCGTCGACGATGTCCGCGGTGCCGTCGGTGGAGCCGTCGTCGACGACCACCACCTCGATCCCGCCGGGGTGGTCGCCACCGGCCAGGGACCGGACCGCCGCGGCGATCCCCTCCTTCTCGTTGTACGCCGGGACGATCACCGACACCGGCGCGGTGACCGGTGGCCCCCAGCTCCACCCCTTGGCCCGTCGGCGGCGGGCGTGCCGCCCGGCCAGCACGAACAGCACCAGGGTACGACCCACCGTGAGCAGGCCGACGACCACGAAGAGCCCACCGAACACGGTCAGCACGGTGTCGGCCCCCTGCACCGCCCAGATCAGCATCCGACCGCGCCACCGGTCGGCGGCGGTGGCGGGTACGGCGGCGTCCACCCGGTGGTCCACCCCGGCGGCGGCGAAGGCGAGGTTCAATCCCTCGGTCGCGGTGACGAACCGGTACCCCCGCTCCTTCATCATCGGGATGAACCGGTCGAGGGCGGCGACGGTCTGCGACCGGTCACCGCCGGCGTCGTGCCAGAGGGTGACGGCACCGGCGTCGCCGTCCGGGGCGGCGTTCTCGATGATCCTGTCGGCCCCGGGCAGCGACCAGTCCTGACTGTCGGTGTCGTTGAGGAACGTCAGGTAGCCCAGGTCACCGGCGGTGGTGACCACCGGCCAGTCCCGGTTGTCGATCGCGCCCGGGTGGGAGGAGTACGGGAACCGGACCAGCGAGGTCCGCAGGCCGGTGGCGCCGGCCACGGCGAGCTGGGTCTGGGCGTACTCCAGGCGTTGCCGCCAGGTCGGCAGCTCGGCGAGATCGGGGTGGGTGAAGGTGTGCACACCGAGCTGGTGACCGCCGTCGGTCAGTTCCCGGGCCACCCCGGGGTGCCGGGCGACCTGCGATCCCAGCACGAAGAACGTGCCCTTGACCTGGTGGGTGCCCAGCACCCGCAGCACCTCCCGGGTCCAGACCGGGTCGGGGCCGTCGTCGAAGGTCAACGCGATGGTGCGCGGTGGCAGCCGGTAGGAGCGGACCGTCTCGCTGCTCGCGCTGATGATCGGCCCACCGGTCACCACCGAGGTGGGCACCTCACGCTGCCCGTCGGTGTTCTGTCGTCGGTCCGGGGCGAAGGACGCGTTGGCGTACGCCCCGACGAGCAGCACGCCGGCCAGCAGGGCAAGCACCGTGCTCAGCAGGATCCAGCTCGGCGGCGGCACCGCCCGGCGACGCCGGGCCGACCCGACGACGCGACGACGTCCCGCCCGGAGGGTCGGCTCAGCCATCGACCGCGCCGGGCACCGGGTCGGGCAGGGCCGGCGGCTCGTCGGTCGGCTCCGGCGGGTGGGGCGTCGTGGTCTCCGGGACGGGGCGGGTCGGCCGGGGTGACGTCGACGCGGTGGCCGGGCTGCGGCTCGGCGAACGGGTGGCGCTCGGAGACGGCGAGGGGGTGGCGGTGGAGGGCGTCGCGGACGGGGTGCCCGGGACGACGACGGGTCCGGTCGCCCCCGGCATGCGGGAGGCGACGGTCGGCGGCACGGCACCGGTGGCGACGGGAGCGCCGGTGGTCACCTCGGGCGACGGCGACGGCGACGAGGACGGCGACGGCGACCGCTCGGGCTGGGCGACCTCGTCGACGAAGGGCAGCACCGCGTGCGGCGCGATGCCGCCCGCGAAGCTGACGCCCACCAACCCGGCGTAGATCAGACCCACCAACCCGAGGGTGTACGCCAGCCAGCGCAGCCGGGAGTGTCGTCGGCCGCTGGGGTCGACGAAGACGGGGGTCAGTGGGGGCACGGCGGCGATCGACGCGGTGGGCCCGTCGGCGCGGCTGATCACCACGGTCGGCCCATCGAGCCCCGTCACACTCTCGGTACGATGTGGACCAGCAGCCGACCGACCGCCGATTGCGCCTGCAGGCTTCGACCTCTCGGATGGCGCATTCTTCCTGCTCAGACGGTCGGCAGTCATGGGATGCGAGTCTAGGCACGAGGATCACTCAGCTCCCAGCGCGTCCCACGAATGAGACTCGGGTCGCACCGGTGGACGTCGGGCGGCCGCTGGCGGACACCGGCCGGCACCGTGGGGCGGCACCGGTTCAGGGCGAAGGTCCCGGGCGGGGGACGACATGATCTCCTAGGGTGGGGGCGTGGCCCGCAGCGTCTACCTGACCAGCGTGGGGTCCGGCGGGGGTAAGTCGACCATCGCCCTCGGCCTCGCGGAACTCCTCTCCCGGCAGGTCGAACGGATCGGCGTGTTCCGGCCGCTGGTCTCCGACGCCGGCACCGACCCGATCCTCGCCCTGCTGCACGACCGCTACCGGATCGACCTGCCCGAGGCCGACCTGACCGGCACGACGTACGCCGAGGCGGCGGCCCTGGTCGCCGACGGGCGGCGGGAGGAGCTGATCTCCCGGATCGTCGAGCGCTACCGGGCGGTGGAACGACGCTGCCCGGCGGTGATCGTGGTGGGCAGCGACTTCGCCGACGGCGGGGACGGGGCCGGCCCCCGTGAGCTGGCCTTCAACGCCCGGCTGGCCACCGAGTTCGGCAGCGTGGTGGTGCCGGTGGTGGACGGCTTCGGGCAGCAACCCGAGGCGATCACGGCGGCGGCGCGCGGGGCGTACCACGATCTGGCGGACCTGGGCGCGACGGTGCTGGCGGTGATCGCCAACCGGGTGACCGGGACGATGACCCTGCCGGAGCTGCCGGTGCCCGCGTACGCCATCCCGGAGGTGCCGAGCGTGTCGGCGCCGACGGTGGCCGAGGTGGCGGCGGCGCTCGACGCCACCCTGCTGGCCGGCGACGACGCCGCCCTCGGCCGGGACGTGCTCGACTACGTGGTCGGCGCGGCGCACGTGCCGATCCTGCTCGACCACCTGACCGAGGGGGCCCTGGTGATCACCCCTGGTGACCGGGCCGACCTGCTGGTCGCGGCGAGCGCCGCGCACGTCGCCGGGCAGGTCTCGCTGGCCGGCGTGGTGCTCACCCTCGGCGAGCAGCCCGACCCCCGGGTCATGCGCCTGGTCGAACGGCTCAGCACCGGCTTCGCCGTGCTCTCGGTGACCAGCGACAGCTACGACACGGTCGAGGCGTCCAGCCGGATCGAGGGCCGGCCCGGCCCGGCCAACCCGCGCAAGGTGGAGGCCGCGCTCGGCGCGTTCGAGGGGCACGTCGACACCGTCGACCTGGCCCGCCGGCTGCGGGTCAGCCGCTCCGACCGGGTCACCCCGCTGATGTTCGAGTACGACCTGATCGACCGGGCCCGCGCCGACCGTCGCCGGCTGGTGCTGCCGGAGGGCACCGACGAGCGCATCCTGCGGGCGACCGAGATCCTGCTCCGCCGGGGGGTCGCCGAGCTGACCCTGCTCGGCCGCCCGGACGACGTGGCCCGCCGCACCCGCGAGCTGGGCATCGACCTCACCGGCGCGGAGGTGGTCGACCCGGCCGGCAGCGCCTGGCGGGACGAGTTCGCCACCCGGTACGCGCAACTGCGCGCCCACCGGGGCGTCACCGTCGAGGTGGCGCACGACATCGTGGCGCAGCCCAACTACTTCGGCACCATGATGGTGGCCACCGGGCACGCCGACGGAATGGTCTCCGGGGCCACCCACACCACGGCCGCCACCATCCGCCCCGCCTTCGAGATCATCCGGACCGTGCCGGGCGTCTCGGTGGCGTCGAGCGTCTTCTTCATGCTGCTCGCCGACCGGGTGCTGGTCTACGGCGACTGCGCGGTCAACCCCGACCCGGACGCCGCCCAACTCGCCGACATCGCCATCTCCTCGGCCGACACCGCGGCCCGGTTCGGCATCGAGCCGAGGGTGGCGATGCTGTCGTACTCGACCGGGGACTCCGGCGCGGGGGCCGACGTGGAGAAGGTCGCCGCCGCCACCAGGCTGGTCCGCGAGCGCCGGCCCGACCTGCTGGTCGAGGGGCCGATCCAGTACGACGCGGCGATCGACCCGCAGGTCGCGGCGACCAAGCTGCCGCAGAGCACGGTCGCCGGGCGGGCCACCGTGTTCATCTTCCCGGACCTCAACACCGGCAACAACACCTACAAGGCGGTGCAGCGGTCGGCGGGGGCGGTGGCCGTCGGGCCGGTGATGCAGGGCCTGCGTCGACCGGTCAACGACCTGTCCCGGGGCGCGAAGGTCGCCGACATCGTCAACACGGTGGCGATCACCGCCATCCAGGCGGCCGGATCGCCGGAGGAGGGTTCGTGACCGACCGGGTGCTGGTGCTCAACTGCGGGTCGTCGTCGGTGAAGTACCGGCTCTACGACGGAGAGTCGGTGGTCGACTCCGGCACCGTCGAGCGGGTCGGCGAGCCGGGCGGCGGACCGGCCGACCACGCCGCCGCCGTGCGGGACATCCTCGGCCGGCTCGACCTGACCGGGCTGAGCGCGGTGGGGCACCGGGTGGTGCACGGTGGGCGGCGGTTCAGCGCGCCGGTGCGGATCGACGACGCGGTCTTCGCCGCGATCGGGGAGCTGGTGCCGCTGGCCCCGCTGCACAACCCGGCCAACCTGGCCGGCATCGAGGTCACCCGGGAGCTGCTGCCGGACGTCGGGCAGGTGGCGGTCTTCGACACCGCGTTCCACCACACCCTGCCCGAGGCCGCCGCCACGTACGCCATCGACCTGGACACCGCCCGCCGCCACGACATCCGGCGGTACGGCTTCCACGGCACCTCCCACGCGTACGTGTCGCAGCGCACCGCCGAACTGCTCGACCGGCCGTACGACCGGCTGCGCACGATCAGCCTGCACCTGGGCAACGGGGCGAGCGCCTGCGCCGTGGACGGCGGACGCAGCGTGGCCACCTCGATGGGGATGTCGCCGTTGGAGGGGCTGGTGATGGGCACCCGCAGCGGCGATCTCGACCCGACGGTCATCTTCCACCTGCGCCGCGAGGGCGGGCTGACCGTCGACGAGATCGACGACCTGCTCAACCACCGCAGCGGCCTGCTCGGGCTGACCGGGGCCAACGACATGCGGGAGGTGCTGTCCCGTCGGGCCGACGGGGACGCCGCCGCCACCCTCGCCTTCGACGTCTACTGCCGGCGGATCACCGGGTACGTCGGGGCGTACCACGCGCTGCTGGGCGGGGCGGACGCGGTCACCTTCACCGCCGGGGTCGGCGAGCACTCCCCCGAGGTGCGGGCCGCCGCCCTGGCCGGGCTGGAGCGGCTCGGTATCGCCGTCGACCCGGAGCGCAACGCCGGTGCCGGGGACCGGGTGATCTCACCGGCCGGCGCGCAGGTCAGCGTCTGTGTGGTCGGCACCGACGAGGAGCGGGAGATCGCCCGGGAGACCCGCGCGGTGCTGGCCGACGGGGACTGACCGGTGGAGGCGTACCGACCGGGGTGGTGAGCAGCATCGGTCCGGACAGCCGGGCCGGACCGGGCAGCGGAACACCTACCGTGCAGGGATGGGGGCGAGACGGCTGTGCGCCGTGGTGCTGGCCGCGCTGCTCGCCGGTTGTGGCCCGGCCACCGCCGCCACCGAGGCGCCGCCGGCCCGGCACGCCCCGACCGAGGTCCGACCGGTCGCGGTCCGCACCCTCATCGTCGACCCGTCCGGGCCACGCCCGCTGCCGGTGACGCTCTGGTACCCGACCGCGCACGGCCGGGTCGCCCCCGGCCGGTTCCCGGTGGTGGTGCACAGCCACGGCCTGCGCAGCCTGCCCGAGCTGCACGCCGCGCTGGCCACCCGGTGGGCCGCCGCCGGTTTCGTGGTGGTGGCGCCGACCTACCCGTACACCAGCCGGCGGGCGGCCCGGTTCAGCCGCGCCGACGTGCGCAACCAGCCCGCCGACGCGTGGCGGGTGATCCGCCACCTGGTCCGGCTGGACGCCCGCGCCGGTGACCCGCTGGCCGGGCACCTGGACGTCGGCCGGTTCGCCGCGACCGGCCACTCGGCGGGCGGTTTCACCACCGCCGGCATGTTCACCTCCGGCCACTCGGCCCGGCTGCGCTCCGGTGTGATCATCGCCGGGGGCGGACTGGCCGGCGCCTTCGCCGGGCCGACCGCCCCGCTGCTCTTCGTGCACGGCACCGCCGACCCGGTGGTGCCGTTGACCGTCGGCCAGGCCGGTTACCAGCGGGCGACCGGCCCGAAGGCGTTCCTCAGCGTGCTCGGGCAGGGCCACGGCGAATACCTCACCCCGGGCCGGCCCGGCTTCGACGAGGTCGTCGCCACCACCACCGACTTTCTTCGCTGGACCCTCTATGACGACCGGGACGCCGGCCGCCGCCTGCGCACCGACGCCACCCGCCCCGGCGTCACCAGCCTCGACGACCACCTGACCGGCTGACCGCCTTCGCCGGCCGAGCGAGCCGACCGGCCGGTGGGTCCCGCCGGGGATGCCGCCAGGTCGACCGGCTGTCCGCTGCCGGCCACTCCGCGTCCAACCCGGGGCGGGCGGCCTGCCGGGGCGGGGCACAATCGAGTTCATGTTCCGTCGCCGCACCCCGGTCCTGCTGACCGCCGCGCTGCTCGCCACCGGCCTTGCCGGCTGTTCGACGCAGGGCCCCAGCCCAGGCACCACCACGCCGCCGGAGCCACCGAAGGTCGCCACGCCGGCACCGCGCGTCCCCGCCGGCACCGCGCCGGCCGAGGCGTTCGCGGTCGGCGTACGACAGCTGAAGCTCAACCGGGGCGGCGACCGCCCGCTGCCGGTGACCCTCTGGTACCCGGCCCGGGGCACCGCCGGCGAGGCGACCCAGCGCAACGCGACGGCGGCGACCGGGCGGTTCCCGGTGGTGGCGTTCAGCCACGGCCTGAGCGGTCGGCCGGCCGACTACCAGGCGCTGCTGACCCGCTGGGCGGCGGCCGGCTTCGTGGTCGCCGCGCCAGCCTTCCCGCACACCGGCAAGGGCACCGACGGCAACGTCCTGGACGTGCTCAACCAGCCCGCCGACGTGTCGTACGTGCTCGACAAGGTGCTGGCGCTGGACGCGAAGGCCGGTGACCCGCTGCGCGGGCGGTTGGCCACCGACCGGGTGGCCGCAGCCGGGCACTCGGCGGGCGGGGCGACCACCATCGGCCTGTTCACCACCTGGCGCGACAAGCGGTTGGCCGCCGGGGTGGTCTTCGCCGGGACCGGGGTGGGGGTGGGCACCGCCTTCGCCGGGGCCGCCGCCCCACAGCTCATCGTGCACGGTCAAGCCGACAAGGTGGTCGACTACGCCGCCGGCAAGGCCGTCTACGACGCAGTGCCCTGGCCGAAGGCCATGCTCAGCCTCCCCAAGGGCGACCACGGCCGGGCCCTGCTCGGCGACGGCGCGGCCCTGCGGGTGGTCTCGGACACCACCGTCGAGTTCCTCCGTTGGGCCCTCTACGGCGACGAGGCCGCCAAGGACCGGCTCCCGGCCGAGGCCGCCCGGAGCGGCCTTGCCACCCTCGACGACCGTCTCTGACAGCATTGGCCGTCGGGCCGGCCGACCCGCCACCGGTCCGGCAGCCACGGTCGGGGCCGCCGGGCCGACAGCGTGGCCGGCCGTCGTCGGATCAGGCGGTGTGGTCGACGACGATCTTGCCGAAGACCTCGCCGGAGTGCAGCCGGGCGAAGGCGTCGGTCACCCGGCTGAACGGGACCACGCTGTCCACCACCGGGTGTACCTCGCGCTCGGCGCAGAAGGCGAGCAGCTCGGTCAGCTCCTCCGGGGTGCCCATCGAGGTGCCGAGGATCTCCAGCTGCATGGCGAAGACCCGGCGCAGGTTCACCGCCGGCAGGTGGCCCGAGGTCGCGCCGGCGACCACGATCCGGGCCATCGGGGCGGCCGACTTCAACGAGTGGTCGAAGGTCGCCGCGCCGACCGTCTCGACCACCACGTCGACCCGCTCCGGCAGCCGGGCACCGGGCTCCACCGCGGTCGCCCCCAGCGCGGCGATCCGCTCCCGCTTGGCGGCGTCGCGGCTGGTGGCGTACACCCGCTTGCCGAGGGCCAGGCCGAGCGCGACCGCCGCGGTGGCGACACCGCCGCCGGCCCCCTGCACCAGCACCGACTCGCCGTCGGCAGCCCGGCCCCGGGTGGTGAGCATCCGCCAGGCGGTGAGCCAGGCGGTCGGCAGGCAGGCCGCGTCGGTCATCGACAGGCCGGTCGGCAGCGGCAGCAGGTTCATCCGGGGCACGGCCACCCGCTCGGCGAGGGTGCCCTGGTAGTGCTCGGAGAGGATGGAGACGCCGCGCGGGTCGCCGGGGGTGGGCAGCACCGGGTAGATGACCACCTCGTTGCCGTCCGGGTCGGTGCCGGCCGCGTCGCAGCCGAGGATCATCGGGAGTTGACCGTCGGCGAGCCCCACCCCCTTGAGCGACCACAGGTCGTGGTGGTTGAGCGAGCTGGCCCGGACCTGCACGGTCACCCAGTCGTCGTCCGGGTGGGCGGGCTCGGGACGGTCGCCGACGGTGAGCGCGGCGAGCGGGTTGTCGGCGTCGAACCGGGAGGCATAGGCGGCACGCATGATCCGCACCGTAACAGCGGAACGATCGTTCAAGAAGGGTCCGGGCCGTCGGCCCGGACCCTTCCCACCCGCCCGTCGGCTCAGGCGCGGGCGACGCCGTCGTGGCGGGCCGCCTCGGCGACCGCCGCCGCCACGGCCGGGGCGACCCGGGGGTCGAGCGGGGACGGCACGATGGCGTCCGCGCTGAGCGACCCGTCGACCACCCCGGCGATCGCGTCGGCGGCGGCCACCTTCATCCCGTCGGTGATCCGGGTGGCCCGGGCGTCCAGCGCGCCCCGGAACACCCCGGGGAAGGCGAGCACGTTGTTGATCTGGTTGGGGTAGTCGCTGCGCCCGGTGGCGACCACCGCGGCGTACCGGGCGGCCACCTCGGGGTCCACCTCGGGGGTCGGGTTGGCCAGCGCGAAGACGATGCCGCCGGGGGCCATCCCGGCGACCGCAGCCTCGGGGATACGCCCGCCGGAGACGCCGATCAACACGTCCGCGCCGCGCAGTGCCTCGGCGACGTCACCGCGACGACCCTCGGCGTTGGTGGTCTCGGCAAGGTGCGCCTTGGTCTCGGTCAGGTCGGTGCGGTGCCGGCCGATGACGCCCCGGGAGTCGCAGACCACCACCCGGTCGGGGTCCACTCCCCCGGCGACCAGCATGTGGGTGACCGCGACCCCGGCGGCACCGGCCCCGCTGACGGTCACCCGCAGGTCGCCGAGCTTGCGGTGCAGCAGGGTCGCCGCGTTGCGCAACGCGGCCAGCACCACGATCGCGGTGCCGTGCTGGTCGTCGTGGAAGACCGGGATGGGCAGCATCTCGTCGAGCCGCCGTTCCACCTCGAAGCAGCGCGGGGCGCTGATGTCCTCCAGGTTGATTCCGCCGAACGAGGGGGCGAGGGCGCGCACCGTCGCCACGATCTCGTCGACGTCCTGGGTGTCCAGGCAGATCGGCACCGCGTCGACATCGGCGAACTGCTTGAACAGCACCGCCTTGCCCTCCATCACCGGCAACGCGGCGCGCGCGCCGATGTTGCCGAGCCCGAGCACGGCGGAGCCGTCGGTGACCACCGCGACGGCGTGCGACACCCAGGTGTAGTCGTCGGCCAGGGCCGGGTCGGCGGCGATCGCCTCGCACACCCGGGCCACCCCCGGGGTGTACGCGAGAGAGAGGTCCTCGCGGCTGGTCAGCGGGACCGTCGAGGCGACGGCGAGCTTGCCGCCACGATGCAGTCGGAAAACGGGATCAGCGGGATCCACGGTGGACGCAGACATGGTGACTCCAGGATCTGTCGAGCAGATGGAGCGGCCGGCGCGAGGGCGCGAGGTGAGGCGGAGCGGCGACACGCGGTACGCGGTTCGGGGGTCACCCGGGCACCTCCCGAGCATAGTCAGACCGCCGGCACCCGGTTGTGAGGAGGGTCATATCGGCGCGGGCGTCAACCGGCCGGGGCGCGGCCAGTAGCGGAACACCACCCGGCCCAGCACATCGGCCACCCCGTACGCCCGGGAGTCGTCGGTGACCAGCGCGTTGTCGCCACGCAACCACCAGCCGTCGTCCTGCGGGCGGACGGCGCGCTTGACCACCAGCAGTTCCGGGCGGCTCCGGAAGACGGCCACCACCACGTCGCCGGGGCGGACCGGCCGACCGCCCCGGCGGACCAGGACGGCGTCGCCGTGGCGCAGGGTCGGTGACATGGACGGCCCGGTCACCCCCACGGCGGTGAGCGGGGCGGGCAACCGTGGTGGGCAACCGGACCCGCCGACCGTCACGAGGTTTCCCCTCCGCCCCTGCCGGGGACGTCCTCAGGAGTAGTGTCGGCTCGGATCATCGCAAACATCCCATGGAGGACCCTGATGCGACTTCCCCGCATCCTTTCACCCCGTGTGACCGCCAGCGCGCACTGCGACCTGCCGTGCGGCGTGTACGACCCGGCGCAGGCCCGGATCGAGGCCGAATCGGTCAAAATGATCTGCGAGAAGTACCAGGCGAACACCGACCCCGAGTTCCGCACCCGGGCGATCCTGATCAAGGAGCAGCGCGCGGACCTGGTCAAGCACCACCTGTGGGTGCTCTGGACCGACTACTTCAAGCCGCCGCACTTCGAGAAGTACCCGCACCTGCACCAGCTCTTCAACGAGGCCACCAAGGCGGCCGGCGCGGCCGGCGCCAAGGGTGCGACCGACCCGGCCAAGGCCGACGAGCTGCTCCAGAAGATCGACGAGATCTCCAAGATCTTCTGGGAGACCAAGCAGGCGTGACCCTGCCCGCCACGGCACCGACGATCCGGCCGGCACGTCCTGGGGACGTGCCGGCCGTCGTCGCGATGGTGCACGAGTTGGCCGACTACGAACGGGCCGCCGACCAGTGCCGGCTCACCGGGGCGCAGCTGGACACCGCCCTGTTCGGCCCCGCCCCGGCCCTGTTCGGGCACGTCGCGGTGGACGACGACGACCTACCCGTCGGCTTCGCGCTGTGGTTCCTCAACTTCTCCACCTGGGCCGGCGTGCACGGCATCTACCTGGAGGACCTGTACGTCCGCCCGGCCCACCGGGGCACCGGGGCCGGCCGGGCGCTGCTCGCCACCCTCGCCGCACTCTGTGTGCGGCGCGGTTACCGGCGGCTCGACTGGTGGATGATCGACTGGAATCCGGCCGCCCACTTCTACGCCTCGATCGGGGCCGAGCCGATGACCGAGTGGGTCCCGTACCGGCTCAGCGGGGCGGCCCTGGAGGCTCTCGCGGCCACCGGGGTGACGTCGACCACGCATCCGGACGCCCGGCCGGGTAGAGTCCCGGACCGGGGGGATGAGGCGTGACTCAACTGACCGGCCAGCCAGCGACCGACGACGACGTGGTGCACCTCACCGTGCCCGCCGACGGCGGCTATCTCGGCGTGCTGCGCACCGCCACGGCGGGGCTCGCGGCCCGCCTCCAGTTCGCCCTCGACGAGATCGAAGACCTACGCATCGCGGTGGACGAGGCGTGCGCGATGCTGCTCGCCATCGCCACCCGCGACGCCGAGTTGGAGTGCCGCTTCGCGGTCACCGAGGACGCGCTGACCGTCGAGGTGACGGTGCCGATCGTGCGGGGTGCCACCCTTCCGGGCGAGTCCTCGTTCGCCTGGAAGGTGCTCACCGCGCTGACCACGGCGGCGGCGGCCGAGTCGGCCGACGGCCGGGCCACCATCTCGCTGTTGACCCGCCGCTCCGGCTACTGAACCCGCCGCCGGGCACGAGGGTGTCCCCCGGCCCCGCGCGGTGACCTCGCCCGGGGCGGTGGCGGTCGGCGCCCCCCGGTGGATCAGCCGAAGCCCAGGGCCTTCGTGGTGGGTGGGCTGACCAGCAACGCGCAGACGCCGAGACCGAGCACCATCAGCGGTACGCCGAGCCAGCCCAGCCCGCCGGAGATCATGAACCAGCCGACCGGCAGCAGCATCAACTCCAGCACCATCGCCGGGGCGCGGGCACCGGCCCGACGGCGCGACAGCGCGCCGCCCAACGCCCAGAGCGCCACCGCGCCGGCGATGGCGAACCCGGTCACGAAGAGTGCCGAGACCAGGTCGGTCCGGGTGGCGGTGAGGTCGGCCCAGACCAACCAGCCGGCGAGCACCGCGAGCGCGACGGCCTCGGCCCGCAGCAGGCGTACCGCCCAGCGCAGGGTGTCGGGAACCGGCGCGGAGTCGATCGTCACGCGGGCCACGATACCCCCGCCCGATCACGTAAAGTGCCGCCCATGCGGGCCGTCCTGGTGGTCAATCCGAAGGCCACCACCACCAGCGAGCGCAGCCGGGACGTGCTGGTCCGCGCGCTGCGCAGCCAAGTAGACCTGTCGGTGCGGTACACCCGCCGCCGGGGCCATGCCACCGACCTGGCCCGGGAGGCCGCCCAGGAGGGCGTCGACCTGGTGGTCACGCTCGGTGGTGACGGCACGGTCAACGAGGTGGTCAACGGCCTGATGACCGCCGATCCGCCGACGATCCGCACCGGCGGCTCCCCGGCGGAGCGGTTGCCGGCGCTGGCCACCGTGCCGGGTGGCTCGACCAACGTCTTCGCCCGCGCGCTCGGGTTGCCCCGGGAGTGGGCGGACGGCACCAGCATGATCCTGGAGGGGCTACGGCTGGGCCGGTCCCGCACGATCGGGCTGGGCCGGGCCGACGACCGCTACTTCACCTTCTGCGCCGGCTTCGGCCTGGACGCGGCGGTGATCAACCGGGTGGAGCAGGCCCGACGACGGGGACGGGTGTCCTCACCGTCGCTCTACTTCCGTTCCACCCTGAGTCACTACTTCCTCGGTTCGCACCGCCGGCATCCGGCGATCAGCCTGGAGCGGCCCGGCGAGCCGGCCGAGGGCGAGCTGGGCACGGTGATCATCCAGAACACCGCGCCGTGGACGTACCTGGGCGACCGGGAGGTCAACCCGAACCCGGAGGCGTCGTTCGATCTCGGGCTGGACGTGATGGCGCTTCGTCAGCTCCGCGTCGCCAGCACCACACGGACGGTGACCCAGCTCCTGTCCCGACACCCCGATCCGCGCGGCAAGCAGGTGCTCCGGCTGCACGATCTGGATGAGTTCACCCTGGTCTCGGCCCGTCCACAGGCCTTCCAGCTGGACGGGGACTACCTCGGCGAGCGACACAAAGTCAGATTCACCTCCGTTTCCGGCGCACTGAGAGTAATCTGCTAGGTCTCGGGTAACGCCATAGGTCGAGCGGTCGGGACGCCGCACGACCGGAGGCCGCCACACCGAGGAGGAGTGCCGGAAATGTCAGCAATGTCACGCGGACTGTACTATATTGATCCTCGACTGTGGTACGCCGGGTAACAGGGAAGCCTGAAAACCCGACAAAAGGGTCGTGAGCTTGCTCACCGAGCGGAGTTTTTCCGAGCGTCACCCCTTGACATCGCGTTCGTTCGTGAAAGTATTCACAAGCGAACTTGAGTTACCGGGACATTGCCTGGAGATACTCGACTGGTAGAGCATTTCCAGCAGGCCCAGGCGCTGAACGAGTCTGCTCACGCAATGCCGAATAGTCGTACGCGAACCGTGACGACCGGCACTGCGGACGCAAATAAGAAAAGCACCAGCGTTATCTGCCATCCATCCAGAATGAGGAGTGTTGCCGCCATGGACTGGCGTCACAATGCCGTCTGCCGCGACGAGGACCCGGAGCTGTTCTTCCCCATCGGGACGTCCGGCCCGGCGGTTCTTCAGGTCGAGCAGGCCAAGGCCGTCTGCCGACGCTGCTCCGTGACCGACCAGTGCCTCCAGTGGGCACTGGAGTCCGGTCAGGACGCCGGCGTCTGGGGCGGGATGAGCGAGGAGGAGCGCCGCGCGGTCAAGCGCCGTGGCGGCCTCCGGGTGCTGCGCGCTCACTCCGCCTGAATCCCATCACACGCTGTTCGCCCCGGCCGGATTCAATCCCGCCGGGGCGTTCTGCATTACACACTCTCCGTAACCGAAGCGGCCAAAATCTCGGTGTCGGCGCAATAACGGAGAGTAATGACGATGCGGTGACGCACGTCACCTGTCGCCCGTCGCATCGACCCGGCGCAGCACCAGGTCGACCAGGTCCGGCGAGTCGTTCAGCGGTCCGCTGACGGCCACCGCGCCCGCCCGGTCGGCCGCCACCACCACCGAGTCGTGAAACAGCCCCGGCGCCAGGAAGTACGCCACCACCGCCACCCGGCCGGCGCCAGCCGCCCGCAGCCGGGTCACCGCCACGTCGGTGGTCGGCGGGGCCGCCGAGGCGTACGACACGGTGCAGGGCACCCCGAAGCCGTCGGCCAGGGCGGCGGCGACCCGCCCCACCGAACCCCGGGCCCGCGCGTCCCGGGTGCCCGCCGCCGCCAGCACCAGCGCGTCCACCGGCCCCGGTTGCGTCTCGGCCAACCGCCCGGCCAGCCCGGCCAGCAGCCCCGCGTCCACCGTCCCGTCGGCCGGCCCGAGCACGTCGGTCACCCGTACCGTCAGCTCCGGCGCGTCCTGTCGGGCCGCCGTGACCGCAGCGGGAACATCCACCCGGCGGTGGTAGGCGGCGGTGAGCAGCAGCGGCACCACCACCGCCGCGCGGTGACCGGCGGCGGCCAGCCCGCGCAGCACCTCCGTCGGCCCCGGTGCGGTGTGGTCCAGCCAACTGGGCAGCACCCGGGTGCCGGGCCGGGCGGCCTCGACGGCACCGGCCAGCGCCCGGGTCGCCGCCGCCGCCCGCAGGTCCCGGCTGCCGTGCGCCACCAGCACCACCGGCACACCGGAGCCGGGCCGCGCCACCTCGGCGGCACCTGACAGACCAATGGCCGGCGTGGTGACTCCCACGCCGGCCACCGGAACGCGCTCCGGCCCGGTCAGAGGTGCAGACCGCACTCGGTCTTCTCGAACATGGCCCACCGGCCGGACCGGGGGTCCTCCCCCGCCTTGGTCCGGCGGGTGCAGGGCCAGCAGCCGATCGAGCCGTAGCCCCGGCCGAGCAGCTCGTTGACCGGGATGTCGTAACGGGAGATGTAGGAGTCCACGTCGGCCTGGGACCAGGCGGCGATCGGGTTCACCTTGACCTTGCCGCGTCGGGGGTCGAACGTCACCACCGGCGTGTTCGCCCGGGTCGGCGACTCGTCCCGGCGCAGCCCGGCGGCCCAGGCGTCGTAGCCGGACAGGGCCCGTTCCAACGGCTCGACCTTGCGCAGCTGGCAGCAGTCGTCCGGCGAGCGGTTGAACAGCCGGGGCCCGTACTCGCCGTCCTGCTGGCCGACGGTCTGCCGGGGGCGGATCGACCGGACGTTCACCGGCAACCGGCGGGCCACCTCGTCGCGGACCCGCAGCGTCTCCGGGAAGTGCAGGCCGGTGTCGAGGAAGACCACGTCCACCCCGGGGGCGACCCGGGACACCAGGTGGGCGAGCACGGCGTCGGCCATCGAGCTGGTCACGCAGACCCGGTCCCCGAAGGTGTCGGCCGCCCAGCGGGCGATCTCCAGCGCCGGGGCGCCCTCCAGCTCACGGCCGGCCCGCTCGGCCAGCGCCCGCAGCTCGGCGGGGTCGCGGCGGGTGGGATCGCGGCGGGCCGGGTCGGCCAGCTTCGGGCCGCCGGGGCCGACCAGCCCCAGGCCCGTGGCGGACAGCAGGCCGGTCACCGGGTCACCGCCCGGCTGAGCAGGCCGTTGAACTTCACGGTGAAGACCCGGGCGCAGGCGTGGCACTCCCAGGCGCCGTGTCCGGCCTCGTTCGGCCGCAGGTCCTCTTCGCCGCAGTACGGGCAGTGCAGCGGCGCGGATCGGGTTTCGCTCATCGGAGTTCCTCCTCGTCGACCCTGATCACCCAGTTGGCGAACGTCTCGCCCTCGGTCCGGCCGGCCAGGTAGCGGCGGGCCAGTCGTTCCACGTACTCGGGAAGCTCGTCGGCGGTGGTCTTCAGGCCGCGCAGCTTGCGGCCGAACCCGGCGGTCTGGCCCTGGGCCATCCCCAACCCGCCGCCGAGGTGCACCTGGAAGCCCTCCACCTGCTGGCCGTCGGGGCCGACCACCAGCTGACCCTTGAGGCCGATGTCGGCGACCTGGGTGCGTGCGCAGGCGTTCGGGCAGCCGTTGATGTGGATGGAGATGTCCGCGTCGAAGTCGCGCAGCCGCTCCTCCAGCCGGGCCACCAGCTCCTCGCCGCGCGCCTTGGTCTCGACGATGGCCAGCTTGCAGAACTCGATCCCGGTGCAGGCCATGGTGCCCCGCCGCCAGGCCGACGGCCTAGCCTCCAGGCCGATCCCGCGCAGCTCGTCGACCAGGGACTCGGTCCGCGCCGGCGGCACGTCGAGCACCAGCAGCTTCTGGTACGGGGTGAGCCGCACCCGGTCGCTGCCGTGCGCCTCGACCACGTCGGCGAGCTTGGTCAACTGCCCGCCGGAGACCCGCCCGACCACCGGGGCGGCCCCGACGTAGTTGCGCCCGTCGCGCTGCCGGTGCACGCCGATGTGGTCGACCGGCTTGTCGGGCAGTTGCGGGGCCGGACCGTCGAGCAGGGTACGCCCCAGGTAGTCCTTCTCCAGCACCTCGCGGAACTTCTCCACGCCCCAGTCGGCGACCAGGAACTTCAGCCGGGCCCGGTTGCGCAGCCGGCGGTAGCCGTAGTCGCGGAAGATGCCGACCACTCCCGCCCAGACGTCCGGCACCTCGGCCAGCGGCACCCAGACACCGAGCCGCTTGGCCAGCATCGGGTTGGTGGAGAGGCCGCCACCGACCCAGACGTCGAAGCCGGGGCCGTGCTCCGGGTGATCGACCCCGAGGAAGGCGATGTCGTTCGCCTCGTACGGGGTGTCGACCAGCCAGGAGATCGTGGTCTTGAACTTCCGGGGCAGGTTCGAGTAGGCCTTGTCGCCGACGTACCGGCGGACGATCTCGTCGAGTGCCGGGGTCGGGTCGAGCACCTCGTCCTCGGCCACCCCGGCGACCGGGCTGCCCAGCACGATGCGGGGGCAGTCACCGCACGCCTCGGTGGTCTGCAGGCCGACCGACTCCAGCCGACGCCAGATCTCGGGCATGTCCTCGACCCGGATCCAGTGGTACTGGATGTTCTGCCGGTCGGTGATGTCGGCGGTGTCCCGGGCGAACTCCCGGGAGATGTCGGCGATGACGCGCAACTGGGCCAGGGAGAGCTGACCGCCGTCGACCCGGACCCGGAGCATGAAGAACTCGTCCTCCAGCTCGTGCGGCTCCAGCACGGCGGTGCGTCCGCCGTCGATGCCGGCCTTGCGCTGGGTGTAGAGGCCCCACCAGCGGAACCGGCCGCGCAGGTCCTGCGGGTCGATGGAGGCGAAACCGCCGTGGGCGTAGATGTTCTCGATCCGGGCCCGGACGTTCAGCGGGTCGTCGTCCTTCTTGATCCGCTCGTTGGGGTTGAGCGGCTCACGGTGACCGAGGGCCCACTGTCCCTCTCCACGGGGACGACGGGGAGCGCGGGTGGCGGGAACGGCGGTGGCCGTCGGGGTCCCGGGACGGGCCGGGGTGCTGCTGACCGCCATCGCGGCGTCCTCCGTTGTCTCTGCGGTGCCTCGGTGAGAGCGCGGACGCGGCGGCGGCCGGCCCTGGAAGGGCCGAGGACAACGGTGTCGGAACGGCCGGCGCGGAACACGCGCCCGAGACGGATGGGTCGGGCGTCGTCAGTGGGCCGGACAGATCGCGCTGCGCACGCGGCCGTAGTCGACGTGGCGACGGGCCACGAAGCGGCGGACGACAGCGGCGGTCATGCAGCCATGCTCGCACACCCTGCGGAGGTCGGCCAATGACCACGTGCGGCATCCCACATCACGGGCCGCATCCCCACCGTCACCGGGGTCGTGCGGCGACCAGTGAGCCGATGTTGCGGCATCCGACCGGGCGATGACCGCAACATCGGCCCACATGAGTTGATCAAGGGCGACCGGCCCGCCCAGCGGCCCGCGGGCCGCCTGGTGACCTCCGACTCCGGCCGTATCGCCGGAGCCGGTGTGGGACCCTCGACTCGTGGGTGCGATGTCCGGAAAAGGGCATTCGGGTGGGCATTCAGATGCGCACCCGCGTTTCCATGAGCCAGCACCGACGGGCCCGAACGCTGGGCCGGCGGCAGCGGCAGGGTCGCGCGTGGGACGGATGCCGGGGCCGACGGCGGGGTCGGTGGTCTGGGCGGTTCCGCTGCTGGTCACCCTGATCGCCGGTTGCTGGGGGATCAGCCGGGCCCAACCCTGGCGGGACGAGCTGGCCACCTGGAGCGCGGCCACCCGACCGGTCGGGGACCTACTCCGGCTCACCCGCACCGTCGACGCGGCGACGGGGCCGTACTACCTGGTGGTGCACGGGTGGACCGGGGTGTTCGGCGACTCCGTGGCGGCGTTGCGACTGCCCTCGGTGCTGGCGATGGCGGGGGCGGCCGGCCTCACGGGCGTACTCGGGCGGCGGTTGTTCGGGGCACCCGCCGGGCTGCTCGCCGGCCTGCTCTTCGCGGTCCTGCCCGGCACCTCCCGGTACGCGCAGGAGGCCCGGCCGTACGCGCTGGTGACCCTGCTCGCCATGCTGGCCACCGTGCTGCTGGTCCGCGCCCTGGACCGTCCCGGCCGGCTGCGCTGGGCCGGCTACGCGGCGGCCGTCGCCGGGCTCGGCCTGGCCCACCTGCTCGCCCTGAGCCTGCTCGCCGCGCACGCCGTGGCGGTGCTGACCTTCGCGGCCTGGGGCCCGCCCACCAGCGGCTCCACCCGCGAGGCAGCCGCCGGCCTCCGGCCGGGTGCCGACGGACCGGGCGACGGAAGGTGGTGGGGACGACGGCTGCAGGGGTGGGTGCTGGCCGTGTCGGCCGCCGTGGTGGTGCTGGCGCCGTTGCTGGTCACGGCGCAGCGGCAGCGGTCCCACCAGCTCGACTGGGTCGCCGCTGCCCGGCTGGCGGATCTGGCGGCCCTGCCGGGTGCGCTGGCGCAGAGCGGCGTGGTGGGTGGCGTGCTCGTCGGGCTCGCCGCGCTCGGGGCGACCCGCTCGGGGTGGCGGGGCCTGCTGCCGGGTCTCTGCGTACTGCTGCCGGTGCTCCTGGTCTTCGTCGCCGCGCTGGCCGTGCCCCTCTGGGTGCCGCGGTACCTGTTCTTCACGGTGCCCTTCGCCTGCCTGCTCGCCGGTGCCGCCCTCGCCGCGCCGCCGCCCACGGCCCGGGCGGGAGCGGTGGTGATGGTGCTGGCCGCGCTGCTCGGGCTGCCGGACCAGGCGGCGGTACGGCACAGTCACGGCTGGCCGCGCAGCGCGACCGTCGACTACCGGGGGGCGGCGGCGGTGATCGCCGCCGGACAACGGCCCGGCGACGCGGTGGTCTACGCGCCCCGCGACGGTTGGCTCTTCCTCGACCTCGGGATCGACTACCACCTGTCCCGGGCAGCCGAGGGCCGGACAACCGAGGAGCGGGCAACCGAGGACCGGACGCCCGGGGACCGGGCAGCCGGCGGGTCCGCCGCCGGGATGCGACCCCGGGACGTGCTGGTCACCAGGGGCCGGCGGGACCGGGCCGACCTGTGGGTCGACGAGTGCCCCCGGCCCGCCGAGTGCCTGGCCGGCGTGGACCGGGTCTGGCTGGTGGTCGCCGGGCGGCACGACGATCCGCTCGCCGCGGTGCCCGGGGCCAAGGGCGACGCGCTGCGGGCCGGGTTCGCCGTCGACCAGGTCCGGCCCCGGCCGGGGGTCACCGTGGCGTTGCTCGTACGCAGGGGATGAGCGGCGCCACCAGACCGGTCAGGCCGGTTTGCGCTCCAGCAGGACCACCCGGACCCGGTCGAAGCGCTCGACGTGCCGGATCAGGAAGCGCTGCCGCAGCAGGGCCTCCCGGGCCGGCGGCAGCCCGGCCAGCGGATCGTCGAGGTGGCCGGTCTCCACCAGCCAGATCCGCCGGGTGTCCCCGAGGCAGGGCAGCGGCTCCCGGCACTCGCGGGCGGTCAGCCAGCCGGTCTGCCGGGCCGGGACGGCCACGAAGACGTCCCGGGGGTGCAGCCGGTCGCGCAGGCCGTAGTCGGTGGCCTTGCGGGCCACGTCGCTGGAGCCCCCGAACCCGTCGTTGTACGCGACCCCGTCGCCCGGCTTGACCTGCTTCCCCAGGTAGCGGACCGCGTCGAGGTAGCGGGGCTGCCCGTCGGCCTCGTTGGAGCGCACCCGCTCCTGGGCCGGCAGGGTCTGCCAGGCCAGCATCGGCAGCAGCACCAGCGCGCCGGCCAGCCAGGCCGCCGGCAACCGGTCCCGGGTCAGCAGCCGGGCGGTGCGGCAGACCGCGAACGCGGCGAGCAGCGCCCACGCCGGGACGGTGAACAGGAAGTACCGGGCCAGGAAGAGGTGCACCACGCTGAACGTCAGGTAACCGGCGACCGGGGGCAGCACGGCCCAGATCAGCAGCATCAGCACCGTGGCCCGCCGGCGTGGGCCGGCCACCGCCAGCGCGAGGACGGCGAGCGCCGCGACCAGCGCCAACGCGGCCGTCGTGCCGGTCAGGTTGGCCAGGAAGCGGAGCACCGCGTCGGCGTCGTTCTCCACCCAGGAGATCTGCCCGGACTGTCGGCTGCCCAGGATCAGCACCGGGAGGATGAACAGCCCGGCGATGCCGGTGGACGCCGCCCACCGCCACCTCGGCTCCTCGCCGGGGACCGACCGCCACAGGTGGAACAGGTGCGCGACCACCACCAGCAACGCGACGAAGTGCAGCCAGCCGACCAGCACCAGCAGCACGCCGTACGCCCACCAGCGGCCCCGGGTCGGTCGGTCCACCGCGCGCAGGAAGAGCCAGGTGGCCGCCACCGCCGCCAGGGTGACCAGGGCGTACGAGCGGGCCTCCTGGGCGTACCGGGAGACGGTGGGCAGCAGGGCGAAGACCAGGCCGGCCAGCACCCCGACCGGGGTGTCGAAGAGTCGCCGCCCGATCAGGGTGACCAGCCCGGCGGTGAGCCCGATCGCGATCACCGAGGGCAGCCGCAGGGCGGTCGTCGAGTCCCCGGTCACCGTGGTCAGCACCGACATGATCACGTAGTAGCCGGCGTGCACCAGGTCGATGTTGCCGACCAGCATCCGGAACTGCTCGGCGGAGAGCGACGTGACGTGCCAGGTGACCAGCTCGTCGTTCCACAGGTCCCGGGCGTCCAGCCGCCACCAGCCGAGGCCGAGCGCGACGACGGTCGGCAGCAGCGCCCACCAGCCGCCCCGGCCCCCGGCCCGCACCGGTACGGCCGGGCCGGCGACCTCCGCCGGGTCGGCCTGCCCGGTCCACTGGATCGCCGGCGCGGTCACCTGACGGTCCTGATGTCGAAGCCGAAGGTGTCCTTCGCGGCGGACCGGCGGAACGCACGCAGCGCGGCGTCGTCCCGGTCGATGTTCCACTTCCCGGAGCCGTTGATGTTGAAGTACGCCACCCCCAGGAAGTCCTTGCGTCGGGCCACGTTGGTGAGCAGGTCGGTGATCTGGGCCGGCCGTCGGCTGCTCGGTTCGGCACCGGTCTCCACGATCAGCAACGGCCGTCTGGTGAAGGTCCGGATCTGGGTGATCGTGGGGACGAAGAGGTCCTGGAAGGTCTTCGGCCCCCGGTTGGTGTAGTAGCCGTCCATACCGACCCAGTCGACGTAGGCGTCACCGGGATAGAGCGCCCTGATGCTGACCTTGCGCAGGTAGTTGACGACGTTCGGGGTCCAGGTCCAGATCACGTTGGTGGCGCCCTGCTGGGTGAAGATGTCGTGCAGGTGCCGCCAGGCGGCGACGTACTCGGCAGTCTTGGTCTGCCGGGTGCCCCAGGAGTACCAGTGCCCGTTCATCTCGTGGGCGAAGGTGAGGGCGATCGGCAGGTTGAGGGTGCGCACGGCGGTCGCGAACTCCTTGATGTACGCGTCGTGCCTGCCGGCGGCGATGTCCCGCAGCGGCACGTCGTACGGCTCCCAGCGGATCACCGCCAGCGCACCGTACTGGTGCAGCTCACGGACCTTGCTGGCGGCGAACCTGTCGTCGAAGCTCTCGAAGATCGCCACCAGGTTCGGGGTCTTGCCGGTCTCCTCGGCGAACGTCCGGACCCGGCCCATCTCCGCGCCGCCGGTCACGGTGACGCCGAGGTACTTGCCCTTCGGCGACTTCAGCGCGGTGACGTCGTACGCCGGGATCTGTTCCTGGGCGGCGGCGACCCCGCCCGGTCCGCCGCCGGACCCGGTGACCTTGATGTCGACCCTGCGCAGCACGGCGACCTCGGTGAAGGCCAGCGCGAGCACCACCAGGAAGGTGATCAGGTATTTCGTCCTCACCGGACGACCTCGACGTCCTTCTCCGGGTCGACCAGCAGCGCCTGCCCGACGACGGCCAGATAGAACACGGCGCTGAGCAGGGCCGGCACGAAGATCCACGGGGCCGGCTCGACGAGCATGCGCCAGCCGGCGACGCCGGCCCAGACCAGGCCGGTGCCGGCGGTCCAGACCTTCATCCCGGTCCACAGCCGTCTGGTCTTGCTCTTCTTGGCGGTGCCGCCGGTGGGCTGCCAGCCCATCCGCCGGCCCCGGATGATGTCGATGATGGCGAAGGCGTGCGCCCAGCCGTAGATCATCTTGACCGTCCAGCTCTCCAGGCTGTAGCGGTTGCGGTGCCAGAACGGAAAGATGATCATGTTGTAGACCACGCTGGGCAGGATCAGCAGGTAGTTGGCGAGCGCGATCTGGTGCGCGAACGCGCTCAGCATCAGCACCGGGATGATCGGCGCGACAAAGGTGAACAGCCCGGTGTGCAGGTAGTAGCAGAAGCCGGAGATGTAGCTGAGCCGGGACCGCAGCCGCAGCTTCGTCGACCAGAACTTCCTCGACCCGAGCAGGCTCATCGAGCCGGCGCACCAACGATATTGCTGGGTGAAGAACGAGTCCACGTCCGACGGGCAGAGCCCGGCGGCCAGCACGACCGGGATGTAGCGCAGGTTCCACCCCTGCATCCGCAGGTCGAAGCCGGTGTGCACGTCCTCGGAGTGCTCGATGAGGGTGGACCCGCCGATGGAGAAGAGCGCGTCACGGCGGTAGATCGCGCAGCTGCCCACGCAGATCGCCGAGTCGTGGGCCTGCCGGGAGACCTGCACCGAGCGGTAGAACAGCTCCTGCACCGCCCCGGCGCCCCGCTCCACCCAGGTCTGCCCCAGGTGCACCCGGAAGTACTGCGGCGACTGCACGATGCCCGCCCTGGGCTCGGCGTCGAACCAGGGCAGCATCTGGTCGAGCATGTCCCGGCGCGGGACGAAGTCGGCGTCGAGCACCAGGATGAAGTCGCTCATGGTGCGCTCGAAGGCGTACCGCATGTTGCCGGCCTTCTTGAACCAGCCCCGGTTGGGTCGGCGCTGGTAGACGAAGCCGAAGGCGAGCGCCATCCGCTCCATCACCTCGTTGGGCGAGTCGTCGAGCACATAGACGGTGACCTCGCCCCGGTAGTGGCCGCCCATCGTCCGGACGTGCTCCCAGGTGTTGCGCAGCACGTGCGGGGGCTCACCGCAGACCGGCAGGAAGACGTCGACGCTCGGATAGCGGGCCGGCCGCCAGGTGCGGACCAGCTCCTGGTGGCGGGCCATGTCGAAGCCCGGAGTGAAGAGGTTCACCGCCAGCGAGATGAGGTAGTAGACGACCGTGAAGAACAGCAGCGGGGCGAGCAGCCAGAGCCACGGGGTGAGCCGGACGAAGAGCAGCTGACTGGTGATCAGGCAGCCGAAGCTGACCAGCGACGGCACCATCAGCGCGGCCAGCCGCCGCTTGCGGTAGGAGACCAGCTCGGCGTCCGTCGGCGGCAACGGCACCGGGGCGTACGCGGGCCGGTGCGCCACGTCGGGGGGCTTGCGGGGGGTCCACTTCGACACCTGACGCGGCACCCGGAACTCCGCGGTCGGCGACAGCACCGCAGCCGGATCGACCGCAGGCGGTGAGGTCATCGCTTCGTCTCCCCCGTTCGCCGGCCGCACGCACTCCCCGACAGGGCGAGCAGGATGTCGCCGGACGCGTCCAGGAAGCCGGGCACGGTGAACTGGCCGTGTCTGCTTGGTGGTGAAGCTAGAAAACTATTCAGTCGGCCGCAAGGTGTCAATGCCCCCGAATCAGCCGAAAGCCTCATCAGATCGCAGATCGTACGTCGCTCTACTCACATTCATCCCGCCGTCACCGGTAGGCAACCGTTCCGCGTGGACCACCCTCAGACCTTGGCCAGCGGAAGCACCAGCACCGCCTCGGTGCCGCCGGTCGGACCGGGACGCAGCTCGATGCTGCCGCGCAACTCCCCGGTGACCAGCGCCCGGACGATCTGCAACCCGAGCCGCCCGCCCCGGGCGGCGTCGAAGTCGGCCGGCAGTCCGCGCCCGTTGTCCGCCACCGAGACGTGCAACTGCTTGCGGTGCCGGTGCGCCGTGACGACCACCTCCGGCCGGTCCTCCGGCTCCGGTGCGTCGACCCCCTCCTCGGCCGGGGGAAAGCCGTGTTCGACGGCGTTGAGCAGTAACTCGTTGAGCACCATCACCAGCGAGGTGGCGATCTCGGCGGGCAACACCCCGAAGCTGCCGGTGCGCCGCATCCCGACGCTCACCTCGGTCGCGGCCACCTCGGTCGCCGCGCTGGCCACCCGGTCGACGATGCCGTCGAACTCGACCGCCTCGTCGCTGGACATGGAGAGCGTCTCGTGTACCAGGGCGATGGAGGCGACCCGGCGTACCGACTCCTCCAGGGCGACCCGGGCCTCCGGCATCGACACCCGGCGGGCCTGCAGGCGCAGCAGCGCGGCGACGGTCTGCAGATTGTTCTTCACCCGGTGGTGGATCTCCCGGATGGTGGCGTCCTTGGTGATCAGGGCCCGGTCGCGGCGGCGTACCTCGGTGATGTCGCGGACCAGGACCAGCGCGCCGATCGGCACCCCGGCGGGCATCAGCGGCAGGGCCCGGGTGAGCATCGTCGCCCCCCGGGCGTCGATCTCCCGGCGGGGCGGGCCCTCGCCGCGCAGCGCGGCGAGGATGCCGTTCGACGCCTCGGTGCCGTCCAGCGGGTCAGTGGCCAGCCGACGGTGCAGCTTGGCCAGATCCTCGCCCACCAGATGGGAGGCGTAACCCAACCGGCGGTACGCCGACTGCGCGTTCGGGCTGGCGTAGGTGACCTTGCCGCCCGCGTCGAGACGGACCAGCCCGTCGCCCACCCGGGGCGCCGAGGTGGTCTCGCCCGGGTGCCGGGGCGGCGGGAAGGTGCCGTCGGCGATCATCTGGGCCAGGTCGTCGGCGGTGGTGAGGTAGTTCAGCTCCAACTGGCTGGGGGTGCGGGCGGTGGAGAGGTTGGTGTCCCGACCCACCACCGCGATCACCTCGCCGGCCTCGCCGTCGGCGGTGCGCAACCGGACCGGGATCGCCTCGTGCCGGGCGGGCACGTCGCCGTACCAGACCGGGTCGCCCTCCCGCCAGATCCGGCCCTGCCGGTAGGCCACCTCCAGGTGGGCCACCTCCGGCCCGCCCACGATCCGCCCCACCTGATCGTCCAGGTAGGCGGTCGGGGCGGTCGTCGGGCGGACCTGGGCGACGCAGAGGAACGTGCCGTCGTCGTCCACCGGCACCCACAGCAGCAGGTCGGCGAAGGACAGGTCGGACAGCAACTGCCAGTCCCCGGCGATCCGGTGCAGGTGGTCGATGTCGGCCGGGCGGAGCTGGGTGTGCTCCTCGGCGAGGTCGCGCAGCGTGGACACGAGACACAGCGTGCCACGCCCACCCCGGCCCCGTCCCGCTGGCCGGCCCGGCTCACATCGTCGCGGTGACCTTCTTCAGGCCGCGCGGGGCGTCCGGGTCCTCACCCCGGGCCAGCGCCAGGGCGAGCGCGAGGCGCTGCAACGGCAGGATGTCCAGCAGCGGGGCGTACCGCTCGTCGACCTCGGGCACGGCCATCCGGGTGGCCCCCTCGACCTCGGCCGAGCCGACCACCACCACGTCGGCGCGGCGCTCGCCGAGCCGGGGCAGCACCTCGCCCATGGACCGGCCGCCGGGGCCGGAGCCGACCACGGCCAGCACCGGCACGTCCGGGTCGGTCATCGCGAGCGGGCCGTGCAGCAGGTCCGCGCCGGAGAAGGCCAGCGCCGGCAGGTACGACGTCTCCATCAGCTTCAGCGCCGCCTCGCGGGCGGTCGGGTACGCGTACCCCCGGCCGGTGGTGACGAGTTGGCCGGCGAACCGGTAGCGCGGGGCGAGCTGGGCCGGGGTGGGGTCGGCGAGGGTGCGCTCGGCCAGCTCGGGGAGGCGTTCCAGGGCGGCCCGCTGGTCGGCCGGCAGCCCGCCGTCGCCGGCCCGGACGCCCTCCACCAGCAGCAGCAGGGCGAGCAGTTCGGCGGTGTACGTCTTCGTCGCGGCGACCGCCCGCTCGTGCCCGGCGGCGATGTCGAGGCCCAGCTCGGCGGTCTGCGCCAGCGGCGAGTCGGGGTTGTTGGTGACCGCCAGGGTGAGCGCGCCGGAGGCACGGGCGGTGCGCAGCACCTCGGTCAGGTCGGGTGAGCCGCCGCTCTGGCTGACCCCGACGACCAGCGCGTCGGAGAGGTCGGGGCGGGCCCCGTAGACGGTGACCGCGCTCGGCGAGGCGAGCCCGGCGGGCAGCCCGAGCCGGATCTCGGTGAGGTACGCCCCGTAGAGGGCGGCGTGGTCGGAGGTGCCCCGGGCGGTGAAGACGACGTGCCGGGGGCGGCGTTGCGCGACGGCCGCCGCGACCCGGGCGATCGCCCCGGTGTGCTCGGCGGAGAGCAACCGGGCGTAACCGGCGGGCTGCTCGGCGATGTCGGCGGCCATTCCGGCCCCTGGCTGGGTCACGGAGACCCCCCTCCCTGCGCGTTTGGCGCGCGTTTCATGTTCAGTCTTGCACGATCGAGCCGTTCTCACCAACGCTGCGAGCACTAACGCGCAGGAGATCCACACTTGTTGCCGGCATCCCCTACGCTTGCCCAGCCCTGGCAACCCCCCTGCGAGCGAGAGGCCGACGTGTCGGAGGAGCCACCCGCGCTGACCGCGGCGGAGGAACTCGCCCTCGCCCGGCTCGCACTCGCCGAGGGCGACCTGGCCCACGCCGCCGACCACCTCGCCGCCGCGCTGGTGCTGGCACCGACCCTGCCCGACACCCACGAGACGCTCACCCGGATCGCCACCGCGGCCGGCGGCGATCTCGACCTCTTCCCGCTCGGCCACCGCGCACACGTCGGGGCCGTCGTCGCCCGCGCCCACCTGCTCGCCGCCGCCGGCCGCCCGGCCGAAGGACTGGACCTGCTCGTCGCCGCCACCGGCCACGCCCCCGGCGTCGACTGGGCCGGGGTGCCCTGGGTGACCGACCCCGAGCTGGCCGAACGGCTCGACCCGGACCGCTGCGCCCGGATCCTGATGCAGGTCTGCGCCGCGGTGCCCGACCCGGTGCCCCGGATCGGCCGGGCGCCCCTGCGGCCGTACCTCACCCTGGCCCAACACGCGGTCACCGCGCACCCCCGGCACGCCCTGCTGCTCGGCGCGGCGTCCGCGCTGGCCCGGCGGCTCGGCGAGGCCACCCTCGCGGTCACCTGGGCCAGCCGGGGGGTACGCGTGACGCCGTCCAAACTCGGCGAGGTCTGGCTCGGGTACGCCTACCGCAGCGCCGGCCGCACCCGGGAGGCCCTGGCCGCCCTGGAACGGGCCGTCGCGCACGACCCCGACGACCTCGCCGTCTATGCGGACATCGCCGGCACCCTGGCCGACCACGGTCAGCTCGACGAGGCCCTCGGCTGGACCGACCGGGCGCTGGCCCGCGACCCGACCTTCGACTGCGCGGTGCACACCGCGCACCGGCTGCGGTTCCTGCGCGACGGCGACGTCGGGCACCTGGTCGCCCTCGCCGACTTCACCCGGGACCACCCCGACGACACCCACGAGCACACCGACCTCGCCGAGTCCTGCCGGGGACGCCCCTGGCTGGGGCAGGTCACCCCCGCCGTCGGCGCGATGGTCGACGCGCTGCGCCGCGCGCTCGCCGCCGACGGCCTCCCCGACGCGGCGGTACGCCTCGACACGGTCGAACCGCCGAGCGCGATGCGTACCGTCACCGCCGCCGTGCCCGGCCTCTACGTCGAGGTCACCGGGGTCGCCGACCCGGACCCACGCGAGCCGCGCCGGGCCACCGAGTACCAGCTCTGGCACTACGAGGGCAGCACGGCCGCGCCCACCCTGCCGGCCCCGTCCACCGTCGCCGCCGACCGGGTACGCCAGCTCGCCCACCCGGCCTGGCCCCACCCGCCGGCCGCCTACGACGCGGCGGTCGGGCTGGCCACCCTGGAACTGGCCGACCTGCTCGGCCTGCTGGTACACCCGCCCGAGGCACCGCCGACCGCACTGGGCCGGGTGCTCACCGGCCAGGACCCGTCACTGTGGGTGCGCTGCGTCCAGGTCTGGGCCTGCCTCGGCCTGCTGCACCACCGCACCGACGAACCGTGGGCCACCTCGACCCGCCGTCGGGTGCTGGTGGAACTCATCTGGGGCGTCGAGGACTGGATCACCGAGGCGGCGCTGTTCGCCCTGGTCACCGCCGCCTGGGTGGACCCGCAGGTGCGCCCCGACGTGGCCGGGCTGGTGGCCGAGCGCCTCGCCGACGTGGCGACCGTCGCGCAGGGTCGACCGGTGCCGATCGCCATCTCCCTGGCGCACCTGGCGCTGGCCACCCCGAGCGTGGACCAGGACACCACCGCGCTGGCCCACCGGCTGCTCGCCACCCCGGTCCGGACCCACCGGACCGGTCGCCTGGCCCGCGCCTGGCGTCGCCTCACCGCCCGGCTCCACCGCCGCCCCTGACGGCAAGATCCACTCCCTTGTGGCGAAGTAGCGGATCCGTGCGGACGGATACCGCTACTTCGGCCCAGGAGAGTCGATCATGCGCGCGGAGAGGCGGAAATGGCGCGCGGAGAGGCGGAACGGCGCGCGGCCGACCCGTACCCCCGGATGGGGACGGACCGGCCGCGACGCGCGGGTGGGGTCAGGAGATCGGGGCCTTGCCGAGGGCGACCTCGGCCTGCTCCTCGGGCGTGGCGTCCGGCGGCGGGACGTCGTTCGCCGTGCGGAGCGGGATCTCCCTGATGAACCAGGCGAGCACCGGCACCGCGATCGTGATGATCATCGCCCAGAAGAAGACGTGCGAGATGGCGTCGGAGAGGCCGCCGAGCACCACCTCACGGGCCTGCGTCGGCAACTCCTTGAGCTTCGTCAGGTCCATCCCCTGGCCCTCGCCGGTGCCACCCTCGAAGGCGCTGCCGGCCGCCGAGCCGGCGAGCCGGTTGGCGAAGATCGCACCGAAGAGCGAGATGCCGAACGAGCCGCCGATGGAGCGGAAGAAGGTGGCCGCGCCGCTGGCCGCGCCGAGGTCCTTCTGCTCCACGCTGTTCTGCGCGATCAGCATCGAGGTCTGCATCAGGAAGCCCATGCCGGCACCGAGGACCAGCATGTAGAGCGACGACGCGAGCTTGCCGGTGTCGACCTCCAGCCGGGACAGCAACGCCATGCCGACGGCCATCACCACGCCGCCGACGATCGGGAACATCCGGTAGCGCCCGGTCTTGGTGATGGTCCGGCCGACCACCAGCGACACCACCAGCATGCCGAACATCAGCGGGAGCAGGAGCAGCCCACTGTTGGTGGCCGAGGCGCCCTGCACGGTCTGCTGGTAGAGCGGCAGGAAGTTCATCGCGCCGAACATCGCGAAGCCGAGCAGGAAGCCGATCATCGAGATCAGCGCGAAGTTGCGGTTGGCGAAGAGGCCGAGCGGCAGGATCGGCTCGGCGACCCGACGCTCGACGAGGCCGAAGGCCACCAGGCTCACCAGCGCCAGCACGGCGAGGCCGAAGATCTGCGGGGATGCCCAGTCGTACTCGTTGCCGCCCCAGGTGGTGACCAGGACGATCGCGGTGATGCCGACGGAGAGCAGCGCCGCGCCCAGCCAGTCGATCCGGTGCTCGGTGCGGTACTTCGGCAGGTGCATGCGGGTGGCCAGGATCAGCAGCGCCAGCCCACCGAGCGGCAGGTTGACGTAGAACGCCCAGCGCCAGGAAAGGTTGTCGGTGATGAAGCCGCCGACCAGCGGGCCGGCGACCATGGCGATCGCCATGATGCCGGCGATCATGCCCTGGTAGCGGCCCCGCTCACGGGGCGGCACCAGGTCACCGATGATCGCCATCACGCCGACCATCAGACCGCCGGCACCGAGACCCTGCACGGCCCGGAACGCGATCAGCTCGACCATCCCGTTGCCGCTGCCCCCCAGCACCTCCGAACCGGACATCCCGCAGAGCGCCGACCCGATCAGGAAGATGACCACCGAGGTCAGGAAGATCGCCTTGCGGCCGTACAGGTCGCCGAGCTTGCCCCAGATCGGGGTGGAGACGGTGGTGCCCAGCACGTACGCGGTCACCACCCAGGTGAAGTGGTTGACGCCGCCGAACTCGCTGACGATCCTCGGCAGCGCCGTGCTGACGATCATGTTGTCGAGCATCGCGAGCATCATCGCGATCATCAGACCGAACAGCACCACCCGGATGTTGGGTTTCACCGTCGCCTGGGTTTCCTGAGTCATGGGTAAGCTCCCCCGGAGATCTGTCGCACTTACTTGCCGCCCGGCTAGTCACCTTACTAGCCGCACGGTAAGTTGGACAGCGGGACCCGTCAAGCGAATTGGGTGGTAAGGGTGAGTCAGAGCACAGGCGGCACGCGGGAGCGCATCCAGGCCGTCGCGCTGGAGCTCTTCACCGAGCAGGGCTACGAGAAGACCTCGCTCCGCGAGATCGCCGAGCGGCTCGGGGTGACCAAGGCCGCCCTCTACTACCACTTCAAGAGCAAGGACGAGATCGTCAACAGCTACGTCGAGGACCGGTTGCACCGGATGGACGAGCTGATCGACTGGGCCCGCGACCAACCCGCCACCCGGGCCACCCGGCAGGCCCTGGTCAGCCAGTACGCCGACACGATGTTCGCCCCCGGGCAGTCCGTCGTGATGCGCTTCTTCGAACAGAACCAGACCGTGCTCAAGAGCCTCGTCGCCGGCCAGCAGATGCGCGAGCGGATGTTCCGCCTGGCCGACGCGATCTGCCAGGGTGACGACTCACCCCGGGCCCAGCTACGGGCGACGCTCGTCCTGTTCGCCGTGCACAGCAGTTGGTTCGCCGTGCGGACACCGGACATCAGCGACGACGAACGCAAGAAGATCGCCCTTGAGGTGGCCGACGAGTTGCTGACCGGCATCGACGAGAGCTGACCGGTCGGACGAGACCCGGGGCGCACGGACGGCCGGCGACGCCGGGGCGGGCCCGGGGAGGAGAAGGGTCAGTCGGTGGGCGGGCGGGCCCAGGTGAGGAAGCGGTCGGTCACGTCGACCGGGCGACCGCTGTCGAGAGACGCGAGGTGGTCTTCCGCTTCCGCTTTCCAGCCCGCGAGCAGCGTCAGCAGCCGGGGCCGGTTGTCGGCGTACTTCGCGAGCAGTGCGAGTTTCGCCTCCCCGCAGGGCCACGGGTGCGCGTCCACCCGGCACAGCCAGGTCGGGGGTAGGGGCGTGTGCCAGCCCGGGATCACACCGGTCACGAGGTCGACACCTTTCGCGCGACCGGCCTGCGGGCCACCGGCCTGCGGACCGGGGCCTTCAGGCGCCGAGCGCCGGAGGGCTGGAGGAACAGGGTCCGCCGGGAGACCGCGTCGCCGGCGGCGTCGAGCACGTACGCGTCGATCCACACCCACCCGTCGTACGTGTGCCAGTCGGTCAGCACCCGGATGACCCGTACCGTGATCGGCCGGACGAACTGCACGCTGGCGGCGCGGGACAGCCGCAGCACGTCGCCGGAGCGAACCAGCGGCGGGGTCACCGCGCGGGCCTCCGCTCCCGCCAACGGTGCTCGGGAGTGACGTTCGCCAAGCGTCCGGGACCCCGCCACGGCGGGATGACCGGGCCGATCGGACCCGGCAGGTACGGGCGCGCGGGCGGCGGGTCGGCGGCCGGCTTCGGGTCCGGCGCTGGTGGCGGATCGGTGGGCTTCGGCTTGTCGGGCACGGTGCTCCTCTGACGTCGTGGCGTGGAAAGGGGGCCGCCTCCCACCCCTCGAAGGAGACGGCCCCCGCAGCAGACGCGACCGGCGGTGTCCTCTCCGGCCGGCGGCGTCGCTCTGCGTACGACTCTCGCAGGCAGTTGCGGGACGGGTACACAGCGTTAGATCATGGCAACGGGACCATCGGGACGTCTCGGGTGCGCTACAGAGGGGTAACGCGGATGAACCACGCGGTGAAGGTCGCGATGCTCGAAGCAGGCGAGACCGCCGAAAGCCTGGCAGCTCAGGTGGACGTCGACCCGAAGACAGCGGCGCGGTGGGTGAGTCACGGACGCATCCCGCGCGCCCGGCACCGGGTGCGGGTCGCTGCGATCCTCGGGCGGGACGTGCTCGACCTCTGGCCGGACGCGCTGAAGCGCCGCGAACCGGCGTGGTTCCGGCGGTGGGCGGACATCGAGCGCGAGGCGGTCGAGCTGCGATGGTTCGAGCTGGCGTGGGTGCCGGGTCTCCTGCAGACCGAGGCGTACGCGCGGGCGACGCTGGCTCTGGCGACGCCCACCACCGATGAGGTTGACGAGTTGGTGACGGCGCGCATGCAGCGGCAGGCGATTCTCCACTGGCCACAGCCGCCGCTCGTCGTCGCGGTGATCGACGAAGCGGCCCTCCGGCGGCGCGCAGGACGCGACGGCAAGCTGATGCGCGAGCAGTGCGAGCACATCGCGGCCTGCGCCGAACTGCCGTGCGTGCAGGTGCACGTCGTACCCCTCGACACGCCGATCTACCTGGGTATGGGCGGGCCGTTCATCCTGGCCGAGTTGCCGGACGGCACGCGGGTGGCGCACCAGGACAGCCCGGCCAGGGCACACATCACCGACGACGCGACAGAAATTGCTAGCCTCGAACGTAGGTGGGCTCGCATTGTCGGCGAGGCCCTACCCCGGGCACAGTCTCTCGACCTCGTGAGGAAAGTGGCAGCGACATGGACATGACCGGTGCGCAGTGGCGCAAGAGCACGAGGAGCGGGGACAACGGCGGGGCGTGTGTCGAGGTTGCCGACAATCTGCCCGGCGTCGTCCTCGTGCGGGACACCAAGGACCGCGACGGCGCAACGCTGACGTTCGCTCCCAGCGCGTGGCGTGGGTTCGTGAGCTTCGCGAAGGCATCCCGCTAAACAGGGCGGTGGGGCCCCCGGCCGGACGGCGGCCGGGGGCCGCCTGCTGTCCGGGGCCGCAGTGACGCGGCGACCCCGGCGGCCCTGCCCGGCGTCACGAGGGTGCGATGCCGTCTGCGGGCCGGGCGGCGGGCAGTTCAGGCCGCAGCGGCGGGCAGACCGGTGCGACCCGGTCAGGCCGCTGCGGCGGGCAGGGCCATCCGCAGGGCGAGCAGGTCGACGCCCGGCAGCGGCGACCAGTCCCGCTCCGGGGTACGCACGAAGCCCAGCCCCGCGTACAACCGGTGGGCGGCGTCGGCGAGCCCGCTACGGACGCAGATGACCATCGCCGCGCAGCCCTGGGCCACGGCCCGGGACAGGCAGGCCCGGACCAGCGTCACGCCCACCCCCCGCCCCTGGGCGGCCGGGTCCACCGCCAACATCCGGAACTCCGCCTCACCCGGCCCGGACACCTCCGCGTACGGGCTGCCGGGCAGCACGAAGGTGACCGAGCCCAGCACCGCACCGGTCGCCTCGTCGACGGCGACCAGGATCTCACCGTGCTCCGCCCGACCGGCCACGTCGGCCAGCACCCCGCCGTAGCCGTTCTCGCCCTTGAGCTGACCGTCGGCCTCGTAGGCGGCGACGGTCAGCCGGGCCACCGCCGGAAACTCGGCCGGCGCGGCCCGCCGGACCAGCAGCCCGGTCGACCGGTCGCCGGGACTCACCCGATCACCGCGATCAGGTCACCGTCCTGCACCACGTCGCCCTCGTTGACCACGAGTTGCTCGACCACGCCGTCGGACTCGGCGACGACCGGGATCTCCATCTTCATCGACTCCAGGATCACCAGCGTGTCCCCCTCGGAGACGGTGTCCCCGGTCGACGCCACGACCTTCCACACGTTGGCCACCATCTCGGCGCGGATCTCCTCGGCCATCACGGCCCTCCCTCTCCACCGGGTGTGTCTGCGTCGGTATCCAATCACGGACCGACCTCGGGCGGGCGGCGAGCGCCGACACCGACCAGGCCACACCCCGCCGACGTACCGCTGCCGCCCCGGCGCACGACGGCGGGTGCCGGCCGCACTAGCATCATCAGGTCGGACCCCGACGCCGGGAGGACCGGTGGCGTGCACCGGCGTCGACGGTCGCCGCAGCAGGGGTCGGACCCATCACGAGGAGGTCAGCATGGCGAAGAAGGCCCGCAAGAAGAAGGCCCGCAAGAAGAGCAGCGCGAACCACGGCAAGCGTCCCAACTCCTGAGTCGTCCCGGCGGGCATCCCGCCGCGACGCCAGGTCCGGCCCGGAGCCGGACAGACCGGTGGCCCGGGTCGAGTCGACCCGGGCCACCGGTCTGCGTGCGTCATCCGGCCGTAACGGGCCGGGTGTCCGGCCGAGGTGGGTGCCGACGCCGGCCCGCCGGGCGGGTCCGGGGCGTCAGCCTGCCGCCGGTGGTGTCACTCGGCGAGTTCGCGGGACTCGCTGGCCTCGAAGACCACCAACTCGGTGAGGCGTACCCGCAGCCGCTTCCGCAGCTCGTCGGGGGCGGTCTCGTTGCCGCAGCAGCGGGCCACCAGCGCCCGCACCTCCTGCTCGATGCCGTACTCCCGCAGGCAGGGCCCACACTCGTCCAGGTGGTAACGGATCAGCGAGCGGCGCTCCTCGGCGCACTCCAGGTCCAGGTAGAGGTAGACCTCCGCGAGCACTTCCCGGCAGTCCGTCTCGTGCGGCTTCCCACAGCTCACGTCACACCTCCCGACTGGCAGCGGCGGTGGTCGAGCCCTTCGCGGGCTGCGCGGTGCTGAAGCCACGCTCCGCGGCGTACCGCTCCAGCAGCTTGCGCAGATTGCGACGCCCGCGGTGCAGCCGGGACATCACGGTGCCGATCGGCGTGCCCATGATGTCGGCGACCTCCTTGTACGAGAAGCCTTCGACATCGGTCAGGTAGACCGCCAGCCGGAACTCCTCCGGCAACTGCTGGAGGGCCTCCTTGACGTCGCTGTCCGGCAGCCGGTCCAACGCCTCGGTCTCGGCCGACCGCAACCCGCTGGAGGTGTGCGACTCGGCCTCGGCGAGCTGCCAGTCGGTGATCTCCTCGGTGGGCGCCTGGATGGGCTGGCGCTGCCGCTTGCGGTAGGAGTTGATGTAGGTGTTGGTCAGGATCCGGTAGAGCCAGGCCTTCAGGTTCGTGCCCTGCTCGAACTGGTGGAAGGCGGCGTACGCCTTCAGGTACGTCTCCTGGACCAGATCCTCGGCGTCGGCCGGGTTGCGCGTCATCCGCAGCCCGGCGGCGTAGAGCTGATCGACGAAGGGCATCGCGTCCCGCTCGAAGCGGGCCCTGCGCTCGTCCGTCTTCTCGGTGGTCAACCGCACATCCCCTCGCGTCGGATGCTGTCCCGCCGAGGATACGCGGACGAACCCGTCCGCAGCTCGGGTTCCGCCGGGTGTGCTGGTGCTCACCGCCCCGGGGCCAGCCCCCACCGCCGGCCAGTCCGGGCCGTCCAGCAGCTGTCTGAGCTGCCGTGCGTCCCGCTCGTCCCGCTCCCGGTTCCGTGTCTCGGTCGGCACCGGTCACCCCCCTCGCCAGATTCCTCGTCCGGGAGTCGTAACGCCCGGTCGCGGGCCGGGCATTCCACCGGCCTCCCGCTCCTGGTCCCGGCCAACCGGTCGGCTACCGGCGGACTGGGACCAGGAAGGGCCTGGGAGGGACGGTCCCGACCACCCGAACCGGAGGTCGACACCATCGGTTGCAACGACGGCTCCGCCGGGGCGGAAACGGGTGGTCAGCGCGTTGGTCCGGAGCCGGCCCGCCGGCCGGCGGGCGACCGGTGGACCGCCGCCGGGCGGGTCAGCGGGCCCACCCGTGGGCACGCAGCCAGGTGAGCACCGCCTCGGCCGTGCCGGCCGGGTCCTGGCGCAGGTCGTGACGTTCGCCACGGCGCACCACCACCTCGACCGGGCCACCGGCGGCGGGCGTCCCGAACGGGTCCCGGTCACCGTTGACGACCAGCGTCGGCAGCCCGGTGGCCAGTTCGGCGGCCCGGGAGCGCTCCGGCCGGCCGGGCGGGTGCAGCGGAAACGCCAACGCGACCACCCCGGCCGCACCCACCGCGCGGGCCGTCCGGCAGGCCACCCGGGCGCCACTGGACCGCCCGCCGACCAGCAGCGGCACCTCGGGATGCCGACGGCGCAGCACGGCCAGCACCGTCGTCCACGCCTCGTCCAGGTGACCGGCCGGAGCCGGAGCCCGGCGACCCGCCACCCGGTAGGGCTGGGTCACCCGGGCGACCACCATCCCCGCACCGCGGGCGGCGTCGCGCAGGGCGAGCAGGTCCGGCGCGTCCACCGCACCACCGGCGCCGTGTCCGAGGACGAGCAGCGACGTCGGCGGACCGGCCGGCAGGTCGGTGTCGACCCGGGCCGGACCCCGGGGGGTGTCGAGTGGCGTGAGGTGCGGCACCCGGTCATTCTGCGCCGCCCGGCGGGTCAGCTCAGCGGCACCAGGGTGAGCAGCCGGTCCCGCACCGGTGGGCCGGCGTCGTCGGCCGCATCGGGATCGGACTCGACCTCGCCGCGCCAGGCGACCAGCATGGCCCGGCGCTCGCGCGGCGTGGTGCCACCCCACACCCCGTGGGTGTCGCCCACCTCCAGGGCCCAGGCAAGGCAGGAGCCCTGGACGTCACAGCTGCGGCAGAGCGCCACCGCCGCGTCGGCCGGTTCGTTGGGTGCCGGAAAGAACGTCTCCGGATCCACGCTCTGACAGGTTCCTCTGGTCCGCCAGGCATCGTCGGAACGGCGGTCCCGCAACGCCCGTAGCAGTCGCGGATCGCGTCGTGCGGCGGCCACCTCGTGCGGTCGGGGCATACGCGCCCGGGTCATCACACCCACCTCCCCCGTGGGACCGGCAAGATCGACGGGCGTCGTTCACACTGCGCGAAGACGCTCCCAGTGCCAGCGCTGTGTTCTATCGCACTGTTGGCTACGGGGACAAGGGGTGTGCCGGAAAGATGGCTAAAGGTCCGAGCGACGTTTCGCCCGGAACTCTGGCAATTCGTACGCGACAATGTCGCCTATCGCGTTCAGAACAGGGCGCTCTCCCCGTGGGAGCGTTCCCGGTCCACCGGCACCCGCGCGACCAGATCCGGGCCGTTGTTGCGGACATTGCCCACCGCCGGCCCGACCGGACGGATCTCCAGCCCGGCGAGCCACTGCGGTGTCGGCGCGACCAGCAGCGCCGCCGGATCGTCGGCCGGTGCCAGCCAGTCCGCCCACCGGTCGGCGGGCAGCAGCAGCGGCATCCGGTCGTGCACCTCGGCCAGCTCACCCACCGCCGCCGTGGTCAGCACGCTGAACGTGAGCGACGTCTCCCAGCGGGACCAGATGCCGGCCAACGCCAGCACCGAGCCGTCGCGCGGGGTCATGAAGTAGGGCTGCTTGCCGCCACCGGCCCGACGCACCCACTCGTACCAGCCGTCGGCCGGGACCAGGCAGCGCCGACGGGCGAACGGCACGGCGTACGCCCGGCTGGTGGCGACCGTCTCGGCCCGCGCGTTGATCATGCGGGCCGCCCCGGTGGCCGACTTCGCCCAGTGCGGCACCAGCCCCCAGCGGCCGACCGAGAGCACCCGGCCCTGCTCGGGGTCGACCCGGACCACCGGCACCGGATCGGTCGGCGCGACGTTGTGGTCGGGCCCGAGCCGGCCGTCGGTGTCGTCGTACGACTCGAAGACGGCGCTCAGGTCCCCGGCGCTCCGGGTCGTCGCGTACCTGCCGCACATGGCACACACGCTAACGCCCCGCACCGTTGACGGCTGTCCCGCCAACCGGGAGTCGGCCCGACGGTCGACTCGAAGTCGTCGCCGGGTTGGCAGAATGTGACCGTGGGAAACCTGACCGCCACCCGTCCGCAACAGCCCTGGGCCGCGCCGACCGCCAGCGACCCGGTCACGGCGACGCTGCGTCTGCCCGGCTCCAAGTCGATGACCGCCCGTGCCCTGGTGCTCAGCGCGCTGGCCGGCGGCCCGTCCACGCTGCACGGGCCACTGCGCGCCCGGGACACCGAACTGATGGCGGGCGGGCTGCGCGCGATGGGCGCGCACGTCTCGGTCTCCGACGACGAACGCTGGCTGGTCCGGCCGCACCCGCTGGTCGGCCCGGCCCACGTCGACGTGGGCCTCGCCGGCACGGTGATGCGGTTCGTCCCGCCGGTCGCCGGCCTCACCGACGGGCGGGTCACCTTCGACGGCGACCCGCACGCCCGGGTCCGGCCGCTCGGCCCGTTGATCGGCGCGCTGCGCTCGCTCGGCGTCCGGATCGACGCGCCGGAGACCGGCTCCCTGCCCCTGGTGGTGCAGGGCACCGGTGCGGTCGCCGGCGGCGAGGTGGTGATCGACGCCTCCGCCTCCAGTCAGCTCGTCTCCGGCCTGCTGCTCGCCGGAGCGCGCTTCGACCGGGGCGTGGTGGTCCGGCACGAGGGCCCGCCGGTGCCGTCCGCGCCACACCTGCGGATGACGGTGCAGATGCTGCGGGCCGCCGGGGCGGCCGTCGACGACAGCGTCCCCGACATCTGGGTGGTCGCGCCCGGGCCGCTCGCCGGCCGGAGCTGGGAGATCGAACCCGACCTCTCCGGCGCGGTCCCCTTCTTCGCCGCCGCCCTGGTCACCGGCGGCGAGGTGACGTTGCAGGGCTGGCCGCACAACAGCCTCCAGCCGGTCGAGCAGCTCCGCTCGCTGCTACAGCGGATGGGCGCTGCGGTGACCCTGACCACCGCCGGGCTGACCGTCCGGGGCACCGGCACGGTGCGCGGCCTGTCCGCCGACCTGTCCGACGTCAGCGAGCTGACCCCGGCGCTGACGGCGCTGGCCATGCTGGCCGACTCGCCGTCGACCTTCACCGGGGTCGGACACATCCGGGGGCACGAGACCGACCGGATCGCCGCCCTGGCCCGGGAGTTCACCGGGCTCGGCGCCGACCTGACCGAGACCGCCGACGGGCTGGAGATCCGACCCCGGCCACTGCACGGGGGCACCTTCCGCACGTACGCCGACCACCGGATGGCGCACGCCGCCGCCGTGGTCGGGCTGGCCGTCCCCGGCATCGAACTGGACGACGTGGCGTGCACCTCCAAGACCATGCCGGAGTTCCCGGCACTATGGTCGGCGATGGTGACCGGCAAGAGCTGACGGCAGAGGGGGCAGGTCCTGACGACCAAGCGACGGGAGTACGACGAGGACGACGTACGGGTCCGGCCCGGCCGGTCCTCGCGTCCGCGTACCCGAACCCGCCCCCGACACGACGACGCGGTGGACGGCTTCGTGATCGCCGTCGACCGGGGCCGGTACACCTGCGTGCTCCCCGACGCCCCGGACGGTGCGGCGATCACCGCCATGCGGGCCCGTGAGCTGGGCCGCAAGTCGGTGGTGGTCGGTGACCGGGTGAACCTGGTCGGCGACGTCTCCGGCGCGGACGGGGTGCTGGCCCGGATCGTCCGGATCGCCGAACGGCGCTCGGTGCTGCGGCGCACCGCCGACGACGACGAGAACACCGCCGAGGGGCGACTGGAACGGGTGGTGGTCGCCAACGCCGACCAACTGGTGATCGTCAGCGCGCTGGCCGATCCGCCACCCCGCACCGGGTTCATCGACCGTTGCCTGGTCGCCGCGTACGACGCCGGCATCGAGCCGCTGCTCTGCCTGACCAAGGCCGACCTGGCCGGTCCGGAACAGGTGGTCGGCTACTACACCGAACTGGAACTGCCGTACGTGCTGGTCCGGCCCGACTCCGACCTGAACGCGCTGCGCGCCCTGCTCGCCGGCCGGGTGTCGGTCCTGGTGGGGCACTCCGGGGTGGGCAAGTCGACGCTGGTCAACCGGCTGGTGCCGGAGGCGTTGCGGGCGGTCGGCGTGGTCAGCGCGATCGGCCGGGGCCGGCACACCTCGACCAGCGCGGTGGCGTTGCGGCTGCCGCGCACCCCGGACGCCGACGGCGACCCGGGCTGGATCGTGGACACCCCGGGAATCCGCAGCTTCGGGCTGGCCCACGTCTCGGCGGAGAGCCTGCTGCACGGCTTCCCCGACCTGGTGGAGGGGACGGTGGACTGCCCGCCGAACTGCCCACACACCCCGGACGAGGCGGAGTGCGCACTGGACGCCTGGGTCACCGCCGGCAAGGCCGACCCGCGCCGACTGGCCTCGTACCGCCGACTGCTGGCCTCCCGGGCCGGCGACGTCGACCCCCGCGACCCCGAACGCAACCCCGGCGACCCCCTCGCCGGCTCCTCCTAACCCCACCCTTCCCACCCCCTCCCTCCCTCACCCTGGCTGGCTGGCCCCGGTGATCAAGAGGTTTGCGTCACTGTGAACGCCCACCATGACCCAAACCTCTTGATCACCGGGGCGGGGGCGGGCGGGGGCGGGCGGGGCGGGGCGGGGGCGGGCAGGGGCGGGGCGGTTGGGGGTAGGGTCTGGGGGTGGTGGGGGTGGGTGGGGTTAGGGTTTTGGGGTGACGGGGTTTGTGGGGGATCTGGAGTTTGCTCATCGGCTCGCGGATGCCGCCGATGCCATTTCGATGAGCCGGTTCCGGGCGATGGATCTGCGGGTCACGGCCAAGCCGGACCTGACTCCCGTCTCCGACGCGGACACCTCGGTGGAGCGGGAGATCCGGGCGTTGCTGACCGCGCACCGGCCGGGCGACGGACTGCTCGGCGAGGAGTACGGCGAGCAGCCGCCGACCGGCCCGCACGACCGACGGTGGGTGATCGACCCCATCGACGGCACCAAGAACTTCGTCCGCGGCGTCCCGGTCTGGGCCACCCTGATCGCACTGCTGGAGGGCGACCGCCCGGTGGCCGGCCTGGTCTCCGCCCCGGCGCTGGGCCGCCGCTGGTGGGGCGCGCCCGGCCTGGGCGCGTACGCCGGCCCGGACGCCGCCTCCGGCGAGCCGATCCAGGTCTCCGGGGTACGCGACCTCGCCGACGCCAGCTTCTGCTACTCGTCGCTGTCCGGCTGGGAGGCGGCCGGCCGGCTGGACCCGGTGCTCCAGTTGATGCGGGACACCTGGCGCAGTCGCGCGTACGGCGACTTCTACGGCTACATGTTGCTGGCCGAGGGGGCACTGGACGTGATGGTGGAGCCGGAATTGTCGCTCTGGGACATTGCCGCGCTGGTGCCGATCGTGACCGCCGCCGGGGGCACCATCACCACCCTGGAGGGCACTCCCGCCCCTGGTGGGACGGTGTCCGGGGAGATCAGCGCGATCGCCACCAACGGGCCGCTGCACGCCGACGTCCTCTCCCGGCTGGGTCGGCCGACCGCGCGCTGAGGCCATCGGCACTCTATTCTCGCCTGGTGGTCTCCTCCGGCTGGTGCTTCCTCGCGGCGATGATCGTCGCGTACGGCTTCGCCAACATGCTCCAGTCGGTCGCCGCCGCCCGGACGACCGTGCACCACACCTTCGACCCGGGTCTGCTGCTCCGGCTGGCCGGGCACCGGACGTACCTGATCGGGCTGCTCTGCCAGGTGACCGGCTTCGTGCTGGCCTTCCTGGCCCGCCGCGACCTGCCGTTGTTCCTGGTCCAGGCCAGCGTGGCGGCGGGGCTGGGGGTGACCGCCCTGCTGGGGGTGGTGGTGCTCAAGTGGCGACTGCCCGTCGCCGAGGTGGCGCTGCTGGTGCTGCTCTTCGCCGGGATCACCGCGCTGGTGCTCTCCGCCCAGCCGGCCCCCTCGAAGGGGCTCGGCACCGCCGGTCTGGTCGGCCTGGCGGTGGCGCTCGGCGGGATCGGGCTGCTCGGCTTCTTCGCGGTACGCCTGCACGGGGCGCCCGGTTCGGTGGTGCTCGGCTCCCTGGCCGGGATGGCCTTCTCCGCCGCCGCGGTGGCCGCCCGACCGCTGGCCTCCGCCCCGTCGGCCGAGGCGTTCGTCCGCGACCCGCTGCTCTATCTGCTGATCGCCCACTCGCTGGTGGGTCAGCTGCTGCTCGGGCTGGCGATGCAGCGGGGCTCCACGACGGCCGCCGTCGCCGCGATGGACGCCGCCGGTGCGGTGCCCGCCGCGATCGTCGGGCTGCTGCTGCTCAACGACAAGATCTGGCCGGGCCGGGAGTGGCTGGCCGCCGTCGGTTTCCTGATCACCCTCGCCTCGGTGATCGGGCTCACCAGGTACGCCGCACCCCAGCACCACCACGCGGTGACCCGGCCCCGGGAACGCGCCATGGTGGGCGCGGTCCCGCGCGCCTGAGCGCGCCGGGCGTCGACCCGGGCGGTCAGACTCCGACCGGGCCGGCGGTCGTGCCCTTGACCGGGGCGTCGGTGTCGGCCTCGGCCACCGTGGCGGCGTCGTCCTCGACCAACTGGTCGGCATCGACGTCGACCGGCACCACGTCGGGCACCTCGACCGGCGTACGCCGACCCACCACCCGCTCGTAGAGCCGCTCCAGCGCGCCGGCCGTCCGCTCCCAGGTGTAACTGCACCGGACCCGGTCCACCGCGGCGTGCCCGTACGCGAACCGGCCCGCGTTGTCGGCGAGCAGCCGGCGCAGCGTCATGCCCAGCGTGCGGACGTCGCCGGGGGGCACCAGCCGGCCGGTGACCTCGTCGACCACCGCGTCGGCGATCCCGCCCATGGCGTAGCCGACCACCGGCACGCCGCACGCCATCGCCTCCAGCGACACCCGCCCCGCACAGGAGTAGTGCGGGGTACAGGCCACCACGTCGGCGGAGCGGTACCAGGTCGCCAGTTGGTCGTGCGGCACCGCGCCGACCAGCGTGACCTGGTCGGCGACCCCGGTGCGCTCGGCCAACTCCCGCAGCCGCCGGGCCTCCGCGTGGGTGGCCAACTGGTCGGCCGGCGGCCCACCGGCGATCACCAGCTCCGCGTCGCCGACCAGCCGCATCGCCCGGATCAGGTCGTCCTGCCCGTGCCCCGGGGAGAGCCCGCCGACGGAGAGGATGCGGGCCCGTCGGTCCCGGGGGGCGGCCTCACCGTCGGGGTGGAACCGCTCGACGTCCACGCCGGTCGGCACCATCGCCACCGAGGTCCGTCGCAGCCCCATCCGGGTCAGCTCGTCGACCTCGTCGTTGCACTGGGCCACGGCGACGTCCACCGCCCGCAGAAGCGCCCGCTCCAGCGGAATCCGCTCGCCCGGTCCAGCGTACTGGCGGCCGAGGTGGCGGCGTTGTTCGACGCCGAGCGAGTGGAAGGTCTGCACCACCGGAATGTTCGTTTCGCGGACCGCGTGCGCGGCGGCCAGGCCCCCGATCCAGTAGTGCCCGTGCACCACCTCGGGCGTCCACTCCCCGGCCCAGCGCTCGGCCAACCAGCGGCCCAGCTCCGGGACGTACGGGACCAGTTCGGCGGTGGCGGTGGGCTGGGCCGGGCCGACGGGCACCCGTTCCACCCGGTAGCCGTCGATCTCGACGTTGGCCGCCAGGGCCGGGTCGTCGCGGCGCTCGTAGACCCGGACGTCGTGGCCTCGCCCGGCCAGCTCACCGGCGACCCGGGCGACGTGTTCGTGGGTACCGACGGGTGGTCCTTCCGCGGACCGGGACGGCCCGGCGTGCGCGCAGACGAGGCCGACGCGCATGGTGCACCTCCATGCGATCTGCGAGGGATGGTATCCGGTCAGAGCGTCCCATTAACCGGGGCTCCACGAGCCGAAACCTCGCAGATCGGAAGCGGTCAGCGGCTGGTCGGAGCGGTCGTGGGGCGGCAACCGCCACCAGCCGGACCGCCGCCGGCCGGATCCCCACGATCAGTCGCCGCGGCTCGGCATGACCCGGCCGGCCCGGGGGTACCGACCAGGGATGCCGATGACCTGCATCCTCGCCGAGGCCACCATGGTGGTCACCGACGCCTCCGGCGGGATCGACGCCGGCATGGCGTACCCCGCCTCCCGATCCGGACGGGCGGCACGACGATGAGCCGCGCCGAACTGCCCCCGACGCGTCCCGGGGCGGGTTCCCCCGGGACGGTCCGCCCCTCGCAGGCGGGTTGCCGGGTGGCGGCCGACGAATCCTCGGCGCTGGTGTGGCTCAGTGGGGTGCTGGAGCCGGCCGAGCACGACCGGGTCCGGGACGCCCTGCTCGCCCGGCTCGGTGAACGGCCCGGCCCGATCGTGGTCGACCTGGGCGGGCTGCGGTCCGACAGGCCCACCGTCGGCCGGCTGCTGGCCGAGGTGCGGCGGGTGGTGCGCGACTGGCCGGCGGCAGACCTGCTGGTGGTCGACCCGGCCGGGGCGGTCACCGGGGAGTTGGCGGTCCATCCCCACCCGGACGACGCGACGGCCGCGCTGGCCCGTACGCCGATGGCGGCGGTGCTGACCGAGGAGCTGACGCCGGTGGTCGGGGCGGCCCGGCGGGCCCGGGAGCTGGTGACCGACGGTTGCGACCGGTGGGGCATGCCGGAGCTGACGGAACCGGCCTGCATCGCGGTCACCGAGCTGGTCAACAACGTGGTGGCGCACGCGGCGACCCCGATGACGCTGCGGTTGGCCCCGGGGGGCGACACCCTGCACCTGGCCGTCCGGGACCACTCCCGGCAGCAGCCGAGGTACGCGGGGCTGGCCCCGCTCACCTCGGCCGGCGGTCGGGGTCTGTTGCTGATCGACACGGTGGCCCGCCGCTGGGGCAGCACCCTGCTGCCGGACGGCAAGGTGATCTGGTGCGTGTTGCACACCGAGGAGGAGTCGCACTGGCACCACGACTGATTCCTGCTCTTTCATCCCGATCCGGGGAGCGGGACCCGGTTACCCGACCCCTGCCAGTGGGTAGTGCTCAGCCATGCGCGACGACGAGTTCCCGACCCCCGTGTCCGACCCCGAGGCGCTCGGCCTGCCCGACACCGCCGACGACGACTCGACCGCCAACGACGACGTGCTGACCGGCCGGGAGGCCGACGGCCCGGACCCGGCCCAGCTGCCCGGCGACCGGACCCCGGTGGCGGTCGACCGCTTCGGCACCACCGCCGACGAGCAACTCGACGGCGAGTCGCTGGACTACAAGCTCGCCCGCGAGCAGTACGAGCGGCGGGCCGACGACCCGCTGGCCGGCCCGGTCGACCCGGACATCGCCGCCGAGGCGGAGAACGAGGAGGCCGCCGCGCAGGCCCAGCTCGACGCCGACGTGCTGGACCCGGGCCCGACCTCGGACCCGAACTCGCCGGTCTCGCTCTATGACCACGGTCAGCTCGGCACGGTCGCCGACGCCCAGGTGGGCCGCCTGGTCGAACCGGACGAGGGCGCCCGCACCGACCAGGAGACCGACAACGTCGCGTACGACGCGGGCGCGGCCGGCGGCGGCGCGAGCGCCGAGGAGCTGGCCATCCACGAGACCAGGCCGCCCGAGGCGCACTGACCCCGGTCGCCCGGGCCCGTCAGTCGTCCAGGCCCCGCTCGATCGCATAGCGGGTCAGCTCCACCCGGTTGTGCAGTTGGAGCTTGCCCAGCGTGTTCTGCACGTGGTTCTGCACGGTGCGGTGCGACAGCCCGAGCCGCCCGGCGATCTGCTTGTAGGACAGCCCCTTCGCCACCAGCCGCAGCACCTCGGTCTCCCGTTCGGTGAGCCGGGGTGCCGCGTCGTGTCCGCCGTCGGCCGTCCCGCCGGCCGGGGGGTCCGCGGCGAGCCGCCGGTACTCGCCCAGCACCAGACCGGCCAGGCCGGGGGTGAAGACCGGCTCACCGGCCGCGGTCCGGCGCACCGCGTCCAGGAACTCCGCCGGGCCCGCCGACTTCAACAGGTAGCCGGTGGCGCCGGCCTTCACCGCGTCCAGGACGCCCTGTTGCTCGCCGCTGGCCGACAGCATCAGCACCCGGACCCGGGGCAGCGCGGCGCGCAGCCCGTGGATCACCTCCACCCCGGAGATGTCCGGCAACTGGAGGTCGAGCACCACCAGGTCGGGTCGGGCGGCGGCGGCCACCCGGACCGCCTGGCGGCCCTCGCCGCTGGTCGCCACCACCAGGTGGCCGGCCTCGGTGAGATCCCGGGCCACCCCCTCCCGCCACATCGGGTGGTCGTCGACCACCATCACCCGCATCCCGGTCATCGCTTCCTCCTCGGCACCATCAGTTCGAGTTCGGTGCCCTCCCCCGGTGTCGAGACGATCCGCGTCTCGCCGCCGAGGTCGGCTATCCGACCGCGGATGGCCTGGGCCACCCCCAGCCGCCCCTGCCGGGCCGCCTCGACCAGCCGGCCCTCCGCAATACCCGGACCAGCGTCGCGGACCGACACGGTCACCGTCTCCCCCTCGTCCTCGACCAGCACCCAGGCCCGCCCGTCGGCGTGCCGCCGCACGTTGTCCAGCGCCGCCGCCGTCGCGGCGGCCACCTCCCGGGCCACCAGGGTGGGCAGCGGCACCGGCGTGGCCGGGGCGGAGACCTGCACCGCCGCCGAGGCGTACCCGGCCAGCAGGGAACGCAGGTCCACCTCCCCCACCGGGTCGGCGGGGGACGCCGGCGGGGCCCCGGAGATCAACGCGCGGAGCGCCACCTCCTGCTGGCCGGCGAGTCGGGCCAGCTCACCGGCCTCCCCGTCCAGGTGTGCCCCGCGCCGCTGGACCAGCGCCAGCACCTGGAGCACCGAGTCGTGGATGTCCCGGGCCAGCCGCTCCCGTTCCCGGGTCGCCGCCTCCAGCTCCACCGCCCGCTGCAACCGCTCCTCGGCGGTCACCGCCAACCGGGCCACGTGCCCCACCACCACCCCGGCGAGCAGCAGCAGGATCACCCCGGTCAGCGAGGACGGGCCGATCCGGCCCCGGGTGGCCAGGTCCGTGCCGCCGACCAGCAACGCGGCCACCGTGCCGCGCCGCCGCCCGCCGGAGACCGCCCAGGCCAGCACCGGCCCGGCCAGCCAGGCCACGGCCAGGGCCGGCACCCCGGCTGCCAGCGCCGGACGGCCCACCACCCACGGCGTGACGGCCAGGATCAGCAGGACCACGCCGAGGTCGGCCAGGAGCAGCGGCCAGCCCCGGTTGGCCGGCCGGGCGTAGCCGGCCGCGGTCACCCCGGACCAGGCCAGCATCACCAGCAGTACGCCCCCGGCGGCGAGCGGGTGGGCGTACCGGTCGGCGTCGCGCAGGACCAGCAGCCCGACGTACGCCAGGGAGGCGAAGCGGAAGACCGCGACGGAGCGCCAGAGCGGGACCTCGAAACCACCCGGCGGGGACGACGGCATGGGCGTCACCATGCCACAGCCGCCCCGGTCACCCGCCGGGCCGGCCGGTGCGGCACGGACAACCCTGACGTACGGTAGAAACAGCGCGAAAGACTCCGAGATCGCTGCCGGGACAGGGCCCCATGACGAACGCAGAACTTCCCACACCGCGTACGGTGGTGCCCATCGAACCTTCCCTTCTCATCGCCGAGGCGTTCGACCAGGCACAGGTGACCGAGCTGAGACACTCGGTCAGCTCCTGCGCGCACTCGGCCGGGCTGACCGGTCAGCGGCTCGACGACTTCGTGCTGGCCGTCAACGAGCTGATCACCAACGCCGTCCGGCACGGCGGCGGTCAGGGCTGGCTGCGGCTCTGGCGACGCCCCGGCCAGCTGGTCTGCGAGGTCTCCGACCACGGCAACGGCATGAGCGAGCAGCAGCTCGACGACCGCAGCCGGCCGGCCCCGGACACGGCCGGCGGCTGGGGGCTCTGGTTGGCCCGGGAGCTCAGCGACGCGATGCAGGTCGAGAGCGGCCCGGCGGGCACCACCGTCCGGATCAGCGCCGCCGCCGACTGACCACCGGACGGTCCCCCGCCCGACCGCCCGGCCCGGCCAGCCCGCACCGGGTGAAGCCGGGGCGCCGCACCGGGGCCGGCCGGCGGCCGAGTCAGCCGAACAGGGCGCTGACCGACTCGCCGTTGTGGATCCGGCGCATCGCCTCGGCCAGCGCCGGGGCCACCGACAGCACCGTCAGCTCCGGCACCCGCTTCTCCTGTGGGATCGGCACCGTGTTGGTGCAGACGATCTCGCGTACCCCCTCGGTGGCGCTGAGCCGCGCCAACGCGCCGCTGGAGAACAGGCCGTGGGTGCAGGCCAGCCGGATCGACCGGACGTTGCGCTCCCGCAGGTGGGCCATCAGCTCGATCACCGTGCTGCCCTTGGCGATCTCGTCGTCCAGCACGATCACGTCCCGGTCGGCCACCTCGCCGATCACCGTGCTGATGGTGACCCGGTCGTCGCTGAACCGCTGCTTGGCCCCCGCCGCGACGGGGGTGCCGAGCATCCGGGCGAACGCCGCCGCCTCCTTGGCGTTGCCCAGGTCCGGCGAGACCACCACCGTGTTGCCCAGGTCGTACCCCCGGAAGTGGGCGGCCAACTCCCGCAGGGCGTGCAGGTGGTCGACCGGGACGCTGAAGAAGCCGTGCACCTGCGGCGAGTGCAGCGTCATCGCCAGCACCCGCTGGGCGCCGGCCGAGGTGAGCAGGTCGGCCACCAGCCGGGCCCCGATGGAGATGCGCGGGGCGTCCTTCTTGTCCGACCGGGCGTACGCGTAGTGCGGCAGGACCACGGTGATCCGCCCGGCCGACGCGCCCCGGGCGGCGTCGATCATGAGCAGCAGCTCGACCAGGTTCTCCTGGACGGGCGGCACCAGGGGCTGGATCAGGAAGACGTCCCGCTCCCGGCAGTTCGCCTGCAACTGCACCTCCAGGCAGTCGTTGGCGAACCGGGACACCCGCACCGGGTGCAGCGGCACCCCCAGGTGGGCACAGATCTCGGCGGCGAGGTCGGGATGGGCGGTTCCACTGAACACGGCGATGTCGCGCACGTCTGGAGATCGTACGGAGCCACCGCGGTTCTCCGGAGCGCGGCCGGCCGGTACGGTGCCGAAATGACCGGAGAGCACGTCGCCGCCATCGACCAGGGCACCACCTCGTCGCGCTGCATCGTCTTCGACCGGGCCGGTGGGATCGTCGCCGTCGCCCAACGCGAGCACCGGCAGATCTTCCCCCGGCCCGGCTGGGTGGAGCACGACGCCGAGGAGATCTGGGCCAACGTCGAACGGGTGGTCCGCGACGCGCTGGCCGCCGCCGGCACCGGCCCGGACGGGTTGGCCGCCGTCGGCATCACCAACCAGCGGGAGACCACCGTGGTCTGGGACCGGGCGACCGGCCGGCCGGTCGCCCCCGCGATCGTCTGGCAGGACACCCGGACCGGTCCGCTGCTGCGCGAGCTGGCCGGGTCGTACGGCGAGGAGAAGCTGCGGGCCCGGACCGGCCTCACCCTGGCCACCTACTTCGCCGGCCCGAAGCTGCGCTGGCTGCTGGACCACGTCGACGGGCTGCGCGGGCGTGCCGAGCGGGGCGAGGTCCTCTTCGGCACCATGGACAGCTGGCTGATCTGGAAGCTGACCGGTCGGCACGTCACCGACGTGACCAACGCCAGCCGGACCATGCTGATGGACCTGGAGACCCTCGACTGGGACCCGGAGCTGCTCGACGCGCTGGGCGTCCCGGCCGGGATGCTGCCGCAGATCCGCAGCTCGGCGGAGGTCTACGGGACCGCCCACGGGGTGCTCGCCGGGGTGCCGGTGGCCAGCGCGCTCGGCGACCAGCAGGCCGCCCTGTTCGGGCAGACCTGCTTCCAACCCGGCGAGGCGAAGTGCACCTACGGCACCGGCAGCTTCCTGCTGCTCAACACCGGGGCCAGTCCGGTGCCGTCCACCCACGGGCTGCTGACCACGGTGGCCTACCGGATCGACGGCCAGCCGGCCGCGTACGCCCTGGAGGGGGCGATCGCGGTGACCGGTTCGCTGGTGCAGTGGTTGCGGGACAACCTCGGGTTGATCTCCTCGGCCGCCGAGATCGAGGAGTTGGCCGCCAGCGTGGACGACAACGGGGGCTGCTATGTGGTGCCCGCCTTCTCCGGGCTGTTCGCGCCGCACTGGCGTCCGGACGCCCGGGGGGTGATCGCCGGGCTGACCGGTTACATCACCAAGGGGCACCTGGCGCGGGCGGCGCTGGAGGCGTCCGCCTGGCAGACCCGGGAGGTGGTCGACGCGATGAACGCCGACTCCGACGTGGCGCTGCGCCGGTTGCGGGTGGACGGTGGGATGACCGCCAACGGGCTGCTGATGCAGTTCCTCGCCGACGTGCTGGAGGTGCCGGTGGTCCGCTCCCGGATCACCGAGACCACCTGCCTCGGCGCGGCGTACGCGGCCGGGCTGGCGGTCGGTTTCTGGCCGGACCTGGCGACCCTGCGGGCCCAGTGGCGCTCCGACGCGCAGTGGGAGTCCCGGATGGACCCGGCGGACCGGCAGCGGGAACTGGGCCGGTGGCGCAAGGCGGTCACCCGCACGCTCGACTGGGTCGACTGACTCCGGCGGCGACCCGCCGGTCGATCGGTTCCCGACGCCCGACCGATACGATCGGCCGGGGGGATGCCACATGCAGACAGTCGGTCCGTACGCGCTGCACCGCAGGATCAGTACGTGCGAGCTGGGAGAGGTGTGGGCCGCGCGGGACAGCGCGGAGCGGCCGTTCACCGTGGCCGTGCTCGCGCCCGCCGCCGCCGAGGGTGGCTGGCGGGAGGCGTTCGCCGCGGCGGCCAACACACTGGCCCGCTCGGACGGCCTGCCCATCACCGGGGCCAACCACACCGGCCCGGTCCCCTGGGTGGCCTGCGCCGCCGAGCAGGGCGCAGGTGCCGCGCACGTCTTCCTCGCCCTCGGCCAGCGGCTCACCCCGGTCGGGGAGCCCCCGACCGGGGCCGGACCGCAGGGGGTCGGCCCGCCCGCCGGTCCCGCCCCGGCGACCCGGGCGGCCGGCGTGGGGCCGGCGACCGACCACCCGACCGGGCGGCCCGGCGGTGGCGCGTCACCTGCCCCGGCGGACGGATCGCGCGGGCCCATGGCTGCGGCCCTCTCCGCCGGGCCGGCCACCGACGGCAGCGCCCCACCGACCGGTGCGCCCCGCCCGTCGGGGCCGACCTCCCCGCCCCGCAACCGCCGGCCCCGCCCCGGGCGGCGTCGACGCCGCAGCAGGCGCTGCCGGCCCTGCCGCAGGCAGCCCCGCACCAGGTGGTGCCGTACCCGCATCCACCGGTCACGCCCCGACCCGCGCCGGCCGGGTACCCGGCGTACCCGCCGGTCACGGCGCGCGGCCGGAGTCATACCGGATGGTGGTTGGCGCTGGTCGCGGTGGTCGCCCTGGTCGCGGCGGCGGTCGGCGCGGTCGGCGGGTTCGGCCTCGCGGGTCGGTCCGACGGCGGCCGGACCGGTGTCGTCGCCGGCACGGCCACGCCGACCCCGAGCGCCGACCTGGGGCTGCCGGGCACCCCGCCGCGCCAGCCGGGGGTGGAACCACCGATCGGCGGCGGCTGGCCGGCCGCCGCGCCCACCTTCGCCGGCACCGATCCGACCCGGGAGATCACCGGCCTGGCCGGGGTCGACTTCAGCTTCCGGGTGCCCATCGGCTGGAGCTGCACCGAGGCCGGCCGCACCAGCGGTTCGGCGCACTACCGGTGCGGCATCCCGGCCGCCGACGGGTCGATCATCGGTGGCGACCTGGTCGTCCGGCAGTGCCCCCGGCTCTGCACCGACGAGCGCCGCACCGCGCTGCGTCGGCAGGAGGAGGCATGGGGGTTGCAGTGGGTACGCAGCGGCGAGTTCACCACCTGGGCCGAGACCGCCCGGGTGGACGGTGCGCCCCGCTACGGGCTGGTCTACCTCTCCTACTGGCGCAGCGTGCCGGAGGACGCGATCGACCGGCAGTTGGTGCTCCGGATGACCGCGCCCCTGGACCGGGCGGACGAGGTACGCAAGGTGGCCGCCTCGGTGCGCGCGGCCACCTTCACCATCTGACGCGGGGGCGAGTCGCCCCCCCGTCGACCGGTACCCTTCGACCGGACGTCGACGACGAACCGGTCCGTCCTTCCACGACCGAGCGGGACCATGGTGCGCATGCTGACTGTCTCCCCTGACCGAGCCGGTGCCTGTCCGACCATCACGGACGCACTGGAGATCGCGCCGGACGACGCGGTCGTCTCGATCGAGCCCGGCGTCTATGCCGAGGCGCTCCGGCTGGACGGTCGGCGGGTCCGGTTGGTGGCCGCCGGCGAGGCCGGTTCGGTCACCGTGGACGGTCGGGCCACCGGCCGGCCGACGGTGGCCTGCGCCGGCGGCGAGGTGCTGTTGCAGGGGTTGGTCCTCCAGTCCGCCGACCACCCGGCCGTGGACGCGGCCGGCGGCCGGCTCCGGATGGAGAGGTGCCAGGTCAGCGCCGGCTACGCGGCGGCCGTGTCGGTACGCGACGGTGCCCGGGTCGAGGCCGTCGAGGTGACCGTCACCGGTGGACAGCACGGGCTGGTCGTCTCCGACGCGGGCGGAACGATCGAGCAGTGTGAAATCCGTGACGTCACCGACGACGGGATCATCGTGCGGCTCGGTGCCGATCCGACCATCCGCAACTGCACCGTCAGCAACGCCGGCTTCCGGGGCGTGTACGTCTACCAGGCGGCCCGGCCCACCATCGAACGCTGTGACGTCTCCGGCACCGGCGACGCCGGGATCGTGGTGGCGTTGCAGAGCAGCCCCACCATCGTGGACTGCTGGGTGCACGACACCCGGGGCGTCGGCATCGACGTCGGCCGGGGCTGCGGCGGGACGATCGAGGGCAGCCACACCGAGCAGACCGCCGCTCCGGGCGTCCGGCTCGCCGAGGGGTCGACCACCGTGTTCCGGGCGGCCGAGGCGGGCGGGCGGCCGTTGGCCGGGGTGAGCGGGGGCGGCGGCACGGTCGGGCAGGACGCGCAGAAGGTCGAGGAACTCCTCGCCGAGCTGGACTCGATGATCGGCCTGGCCGGGGTGAAGGCCGAGGTGCGCTCGTTGATCGACGAGATCCAGGTCAACGAGTGGCGACGCCACGCCGGCCTGCCGGTGGGCGCGGTGAGCCACCACCTGATCTTCACGGGTGCGCCGGGCACCGGCAAGACGACAGTGGCCCGGGTCTACGGGCAGCTGCTCAAGGCCCTCGGGGTGCTGCCCAACGGCCAGTTCCGCGAGGTGTCCCGGCGGGACCTGGTCGGCCAGTACATCGGACACACCGCCGAGAAGACCTCGTCGGTGTTCACCGAGGCGCTGGGCGGGGTGCTCTTCATCGACGAGGCGTACACCCTGTCCCGGGCCGGGGGCGCCGGCGGCGACTTCGGTCAGGAGGCGATCGACACCCTGGTCAAGCTGATGGAGGACCACCGCGACCAGGTCGCGGTGATCGTCGCCGGGTACACCACCGAGATGGCCGCCTTCCTGGACGCCAACTCCGGGCTGGCCTCCCGGTTCGCCAAGACGTTGGAGTTCGAGAACTACAGCCCGGTCCAGTTGGTCGACATCGTCGGGCGGATCGCCCGCAACGACGAGTACCTGCTCGCCGACGGCCTAGCCGACGGTCTGCTCGAGTGGTTCGGCCAGATCGAACGGGACCAGAACTTCGGCAACGCCCGGGAGGCCCGCAAGCTGCTGGAGGGGATGCGCAAGGCGCAGTCCGGGCGGCTGCGCGCGCTGGGCCGGATGCCGAGCCGGGACGACCTGCGTACCCTCGTCCTGGACGACCTGCTCGTCGCCACCCGGTGACCGGGATGTCGCCCACCGGGGGCACCGGCGGCACCGGCGCCAGGAGCGACGCGCCGACCGCCCTGATCGTCCGCGTCCCGGACGTGCCGCCCGACCCGACCGCCCCCTGGCGGCCCACCGAGGCCGACCAGCCGGCCCCACCGGAGCCGCTGGACGCGCCCTGGCTGCGCCAGCTGGCCCGGCTGCTGCCGATGGCCGTCGTCGCCGTCCTCGGCGCGATCGGGCTGAACCGCCCCGGCCTGTGGGAGGACGAGCTGGCCACCTGGGGCATGGTCACCGTCGGGTTCGACGACTTCGTCGCGGTGCTGCGCAACGTCGACGCCTCCATCGGCCCGTACTACCTGCTGCTGCGCGGTTGGGTGGCGCTGGCCGGCAGCTCCGACGTCGCGCTGCGGGTGCCGTCGCTGCTGGCCATGACGGCGGCGGCCGGCCTGGTCGCCGCGATCGGCCTGCGGATCGGCGGGCTGCGGGTCGGGCTGGTCGCCGGGGTGCTGTTCGCGGTGCTGCCGACCACCTCCCGGTACGCCCAGGAGGCCCGGCCGTACGCGTTCGCGGTGTGCGCCGCCGCGCTGGCCACCCTGCTGCTGATCCGGCTGCTGGAACGCCCCCGGTTCGTCCGCTACCTGGGCTACGCCGCCGTGGTGGCGTTGCTCGGGCTGCTGCACCTGGTCGGGTTGCTGCTGCTCGCCGCGCACGCGGTGGTGGCCTGGCGGATGGCGGCCCGACGGCGCACCTTCCTCGGCTGGCTCGGCGCGGCGGTGGCCGGCGTGCTGCCCGTCCTGCCGGTGCTCTGGTTCGGTCGTCAGCAGACCGGTACGCAGATCAACTGGATTCCGCCGGTCACCCTGGACCGGCTGGTCGATGCCCCGGAGGCGCTCTTCGGTGGGCCGCTGCTCGCCGGCGCGGTGCTCGCGCTGGCCTTCCTCGGCATGTCGATGCGGGAGCGGTCCGCGGTGGCCACCACCTGGCTGGTGCTGCCCGCCCTCGGCCTGCTGGCCGCCGCCCAGCTCACCCCGCTCTGGCTGCCGCGCTACCTGCTGTTCACGGTGCCGGCCTGGGCGCTGGTCGCCGCGCTGGCGCTGCGCCGCAGCTCGCTGCTGCGGGGCACGGCCGCGATGCTGGCGATCGGGCTGCTCGGCATCCCGATGCAGACGGAGATCCGCGGCGTCACCGGCCACAGCCAGGGCACCAAGGAGATCGCCGCGGTGCTGCGGGCACACGCGAACCCGGGCGACATCCTCGTGTACGGCCCGTTCGACGCCGGTGACCAGCGCACCAGCCGGGACGCGGTGAACCGGTACGTCGACGAGAGCTGGCGGCCCCGGGACGTGCTGATGACCGTTCCGGCCCGCCGGCAGGGCACCCTGGGCGCGCGGGAGTGCGCCGACCGGGACGTCCCGGTGTGCCTGGGTCGCCCGGCGCGGGTGTGGATCGTCCGCAAGGGAGCGTTCGACAACCCGGTGCAGCGGATCGGCGCGGCGAAGGAGGCCGCGCTCAAGCCGTACGCGGTCGAGCGCACCTGGCGGGTCCGGGGCTTCAGCATCGGGCTGCTGGTGCGCAGGCCCGAGGTGGCGAAGTGAGCACCCGGGCGCAGCGCGGCCCGGCACCCCCGCCGTGGCCGGGGCGGGTGAGCGAACCGGGCCCACCGGCAGCGGTGCCGACTCCGCGTCGACCGGTGGCGGTGCCGGCGGCCCGCGAGCCGGCGGCGGTGCCCACTGCGCGTGCACCGTCGGCGCGGCAGGTGGTGACGCCGGCCACGCTGGGCCGCCCGGCGACCGTCGACCCGTCGCTGCCGTTGCCGCCGAACGACGACGAGAAGGCCGCCTACCGCCGCCGCCGGCTGCCGGTGCTGATGATCGCCTCGTTCGTCAGCTTCACCGGGCTGCTCACCAGCCAGCTGCTCTTCGTCCGGATGGCGCCCTGGCTGCTGGTGCTGCTGCCGCTGTTCGGCTTCACCGTCCTCTACTACCTGATCTCGGCGACGGTGAACATCGGCACGCCCGGGTTCGACCTGGACCGGCACCGGCGGCTGGTCCGCGACTTCCAGCCGCCCGTCCACCCGTCGGTCGACGTCTTCCTGCCGGTGTGCGGCGAGGCGACCGAGGTGCTCCGCAACACCTGGGAACACGTCAGCCGGATGGTCGACCACTACCCGGGCCGGGTGCACGTCTACGTGCTCGACGACTCGGCGACCGACGAGCGGGAGGCGATGGCGCTCGCCTTCGGCTTCGTCTACCAGCGCCGCCCCAACCGGGGCTGGTACAAGAAGGCCGGCAACATGCGGTACGCGTACCAGCGCACGTTGGGCGAGCACATCCTGGTGCTCGACGCCGACTTCACCCCCCGGCACGACATGCTCGACGAGATGGTGCCCTACCTGGCCGCCGAGCCCGACCTCGGCATCGTGCAGTCCCCGCAGTACTTCCGGGTGCACGCCGGGCAGGGCTGGCTGGAGCGCGGCGCCGGGGCGGTGCAGGAGCTGTTCTACCGGATGGTGCAGGTGTCCCGGCAGCACCACGAGGCGGCGATCTGCGTCGGCAGCTGCGCGCTCTACCGGCGCGAGGCACTCGACGCGATCGGCGGTTCCACGCTGATCGAGCACTCCGAGGACGTACACACCGGGTTCGACATGCGGCGGCGCGGCTGGCGGCTGCGGTACCTGCCGGTGCCGCTGGCCACCGGCCTGTGCCCGGCCGACGTCAGCTCGTTCTTCACCCAGCAGTACCGCTGGTGCGCCGGCTCGATGAGCCTGCTCGGGTCGACGAAGTTCTGGAACACCCGGATGCGGCTGCGCACCCGGCTGTCGTACCTCTCGGGGTTCTGCTACTACCTGCACACGGCGCTGTTCACCTTCGTCGGGCCGCTGGTGCCGATCGTGCTGCTGGCCTGGTTCCCGCAGTCGGTGGCCCCGGCGAACTACCTGTGGATCGTGCCGAGCCTGATCTACAACCTGGTGGTCTTCCCGCTCTGGCACCGGTGCGCCTACCGGGTGGAGGCGTGGACAGTCAAGATGGTCTACGGCTGGTCGCACGCCTTCGCGATCTGGGACCTGCTGCGCGGGCAGAGCATGGGCTGGCAGCCCACCGGCGGCACGGGACGGAAGAACAGGACGGGTCGACTGTGGTGGGGAATGGCCGTCTGCACCGCGGGCAGTGGCGCACTGTGGACCGGCCTGGCGGCGCACCGGATGATCGGCGACGACCTGTGGACCTTCGCGCCCGCCTTCCTCGGGGGCGCGTTCTACCTGGCCGTCGCGTTGCAGGCGCTGCTGGTGAAGCCGGCGCGGGACATCCGGCCGGGGCGTTCCCGGTGACCTCCCGCCAACTGTTCACCATCGTGACGATGTTCGTGCTCGGGGTGTTCGGCTACGCCGCGCTCGCGCCCAGCCCGGCCAGCCGCCCGGCCCGGTTCGCCACCGGGGCCAGCGCCTCCCCCTCGCCCACCGGCCCGCCCCCGGCGTACGACGTCCGCCCGTTGGCGCAACCGCAGGGCCGCTACCTCGGGGTGGCGCTGAGCGGTGCGCCGCAGGACATGAGCCGGGTCGACCGGTTCGCCGACCTGGTCGGCAGCAAGCCCAACATCATCACCATCTACGAGAGCTTCGACGACGAGTTCGCCGCCGCCGAGGTCCGCCGGGTCCACCGGTACGGGGCGCTGCCGATCGTGCGCTGGGAGCCGTTCAAGGCGAAGCTGAAGGACATCGCCGCCGGGCGGCACGACCCTTACCTGGTGGAGTTCGCCGTCGCGGTGCGCCGGCTCAACCTGCCGGTCGCGCTCACCATCGCGCACGAGATGAACGGCCACTGGTACTCCTGGGGCGCGCACGACAACACCGCCAAGGACTTCGTCGCCGCCTGGCGGCACATCCACGCCGTCTTCGCCCGCGCCGACGCGACGAACGTGATCTGGACCTGGACCCCGAACGTGATCAACCCGGTCCCGTCGGTGAAGCTCGCCCCGCTCTACCCCGGTGACGCGTACGTGGACTGGGTCGGCATCGACGGCTACTTCACCCGGCGCGGTGAGCAGACCTTCGACGCCCTGTTCGCGCCCACCATCACCCAGATCCGGAAGTTCACCGCCCGGCCGCTGCTGATCGTGGAGACCGGGGCCGAGCCGGGCGCGATGCGCCGCCGCGCGGTCGAGGAACTCTTCACCGCCATGCGCAAGCGGCCCGACCTGCTCGGATTCGTCTACTTCAACCAGAAGGGCTCCGGCGACTGGGTGATCGACTCGGACCGGCCGGCGGTCGCCGCGTACCGGGCCGGGGCGGCCGCCGACCGCCGGCTCGGCTTCCGGGTGAACTGACAGCCGTCCCGGCTGGCGACCGCGCCGGCCCGGGGCGCTCCACGACCCGGCCTGCGGGCGAACCGGTTGGCGGGTGAACTGGTTGATGGGCGAACCGGTTGGCGGTGGGCCGGGTGGGCCGGTTGGCGGGTGGGCCGGTTGATGGGTGGGCGGCGGCCTGGCGACGTCCGGCACGCCGACCCCACGGGCCCCGGGTGGCGGCGGCGGGTTCCTATGATGAGGACGGTCCGTCGTGGACGGGCCACACAGGTCGAGGCGTCTGGGGGGCAGCCGGAGATGACCGGAGCACCACGACCGGCACGCGTCGCATCCCGGTCGGACGATCCCGACGCCCGCCTGCACCTGGCCCCCCGTCGACGCCCCGGCCGGATCGGTGAGCTGCACATCCTGCAACTGCTGCTGTTGGAGGCGGTGCTGCTCGGCGTCCTCGCCAGTGGACTGTTCGGGATGCCGGTGCTGATCGTCGCCGCGCTCTGCGGCGTACTCCTGCTGACCGTGGTGTTCCTGCGCTCGCGGGGCCGCTGGTGGCTGGAGAAGCGGGCGCTGGCCCGGCACCAGCGGCAGCGGGCCGCCGCGGCGGTGCCGGTCGCCGCCGACGCGGGGTTGGACGCCCTGCAACGACTCGCCCCCGGCCTGTCGGTGGGCACCGTGGCGATGGCCGACGGGACCCGGATCGGGGTGGCCCGCGACGACGCCGGCTGGTTCGCGGTGGCCGCCGTCGGCGGGTCCGGGCCGACCGGTGACGCGCCGGCCGGCCTGCCGCTGGACGTGCTGGCCACCGCGCTGGCCGACTCCGGCCAGCCGGGCACCGTCCTCCAGGTGGTGACCAGCACCGTCCCGGCCGGCGGGCCGGGCGACGATCCGACCGCCCCGGCCCGGGAGTCCTACCGGCAGTTGCTGGCCGGCCTCGACGGCACCCCGGTCCCGGCCGGGCGGGCGACCTGGGTGGCGGTCCGGCTGGACGCCCGCGCGCTGGCGGAGGCGATCGGCGACTACGCGGTCGACCTGGGGGTCGCCCCCTCGGTGGTGGCCGCGCTGGCCCGCCAGGTCGGCAAGTCGCTGCGCCGGTGCGGGGTCGCGCACCGGCTGTTGGACGCCCACGAGTTGCTCGCCGCCGTCGGTCGGTCCTGTGGCTTCACCCCGGGCGTCCCGGCCGACGCGACACCCGTGCGCGAGGAGTGGTCGGCCTGGCACTGCGGCCCGCTCGCACACCGCTCGTTCTGGATCCGCCGCTGGCCGCCGGTCGACCGGGCGGCGACGATGCTCGGTTGGCTGGAGACCCTGCCGGCCTCGTTGGTGACGGTGTCGTTGACGGTGGCCTCGAACGGGCCGGGGGAGGATCTCGACCTGCGCGGCCTGGTCCGGATCACCGGGCCGGCGGAGCTGCTGCCGCAGCTGTGCGGGCCGGCCGTCGACGGGGTACGACAGGCGGGCGGGGAACTCTTCCCGCTCGACGGCGAACACGGCCCGGCGGTGTACGCGTCGACGCCGACGGGGGGTGGCGCGGGATGACCGGACCGGGTGACGAGCGGCGCACGGCGGTGCCGCTACCGGTCGCCTCGGCCGCCGTACCACCGCCGGTCACCGCGCCGCCGGTCACCGCGCCGCCGGTCACCGCGCCGTCGGTCACCGCGCCGTCGGTCGGTGCGCCGCCGGTCGGTGCGCCGCCGGTCGGTGCGGACGCGCCGGTGCGGGGTGCGCCCGGCGTCCGGACCGACGCCGACGCCGACGCGGTCGGCACCGCCACCGCCACCGCGCTGGCCACCGCCGATCCGCTGACCCGGGCCCTCGCCAGTCCGCTGGCCGCCCCGGAGAGCCACCCGCCCGCTCCCCCGCGCCACCGCCGGCCCGCAGCCCCGGGGGCGAGGCCGCGCCCGGTCGTGGCGGGCCGTCCGGTCGGCTGCCCCGGCTGCGGATCGGCACCCACGCGGTCTCCCCGGCGGCCCTCGCCCGGCTCAGTCCCACCCCGCTCCCGGCCGGTCTGGTGCTCGGTGCGGACCGCCGCCGGGCGGCGGTCACGATCCGGCTGTTCCGCCCCGAGCCGACCCGGGTCACCCTGGTCGGCGGGGTGTGGGCGGGTCAGCTCGTCGCCTTCCGGGCGCTGGCCCTGGGGGCCCGGATCGTCGTGCTCACCGCCGATCCCGCCACCTGGGCCGGGTTCGGTCCGGCGGCGCTCGGCCGGGCTGCCGACCAGGTCGAGGTACGCGCCGACGGCCGCCCGGTGCCCGCCACCGGGACCGCGCAGCAGCCCACCCTGATCGTGCGCGACCTACCACCCGGCGCGACCCGCCCGGCCGTACCCGGATCGACCACGCCCGGATCGACGCTTCACGACCCGGCCACGGTCGGGGCGGCGGCCCTCGGGGCGTGGCAGACCGAGCTGACCGTGCTGCGGCGGCTCGACCCCGGCACCGCGCCCGCCCTGCGCGACAGCGACCTCTGCGTGCTGCAACGGCTCTCCGCCGACGAGTCGGTGGCGGCGGCGCAGGCGCTGCGGCTGCCTCCGGACAGCGCCCGGTTCCTGCAGGTGATGGCCGACGACATGCTCACCCTGGTCGGTGGCGGCACGGACCGGCACCTGTGGATCAGCCAGACGTCGGTCGAGCAGCACCTGCTGGGCGCACCCCGCCGCTGACGAGCAGGCCGGCCAGGCGCTTCTTCCGGCTGTTCTCGCGGACGATCCAGGCCACGTCGCTGTCGTCGGCGGCGGCCAGCGCCCGGAACGGCGGCAGGCCGGCAGTCGGATCGGCCGCCACCGCGACACTCCAGCAGTAGCCCAGCGCCTGACGCAACGCCCGGACGTCGTCGTCGCGACGCCGGCCGGCCGGCAGGGCGGCCAGCCCCGCCGTCGCCCGTTCGCACAGTGCGACGGCGCGGGCGGCGGCCTCCGGGACGGCCAGCAGGCGCGGTTCGCACACCGCCGCGACGGCTGCCCGCCGGACCAGCGGGTGCGGGTCCCCGACCCAGGCCGTGCCGAGGTCGAGCAGACGCGGCAGGTCGGCGTCGCCGAGACGCTGCAACGCCAGGGCCACCGCCTCGCGTACCCGCCAGCGGGCGTCGGTTGCGTGGTCGTGCAGGCGTGCCTCGATGCCTGCCCGGGTCCGCGCGCCTGCGGCCAGCAGTCGGCCGAGACCGAGCACCCCGCAGAACACCAGATACTCGTCGTCGGTGGCGATCAGCCGATCGAACGAGGCGGGCTCGCCCTCGTCGGCGACGGCCTGGGCCAGCTCAAGGTTGGCCCGTGGCCCCGGCAGCCCCGAGTGCTCCCGCAGGAAGGCCGGCCAACGCGCGGGATCGGACCCCCGCAACTCGACCCGGTACTGGTCACGCCGGTTCACCATCGCAGCGTAACCCGGATGACGCCCACGGCGGGTCGCCCGGCCGCCCCGGGCGGCCCCGGTCGCCGCCGCACTAGCGCAGCGACCGGAAGGCGGCGCGCAACTCATCGGCGAACACCATCGGCTGTTCCCAGGCCGCGAAGTGCCCACCCTGGTCGAGCTTATGGAAGTAGATCAGGTGGGGGTACGCCTGCTCGGCCCAGCTCTGCGGGGCCTCGTAGAGCTCGTCGGGAAAGACGCTCACCGCGACGGGCACGGACACCCCCTTGGCGGCGAAGAAGGACAGCTTGTTCTCCGCGTACAGCCGGGCGGCGGAGATCGCCGTGTTCGTCAGCCAGTAGAGCGAGATGTTGTCCAGCACGTCGTCGCGGGTGAGGCCCTCGGTGGCACCCTGGAACACCCGCGAGATCAGCTCCAGGCTGCGCGCGTCGTGGTCGAGCAGGAAGGACGCCAGGCCGACCGGGGAATCCGCCAGGCCGGTCAGCGTCTGCGGTCGGGTCGCCATCATCAGGGCGTACGCGACGTGCTTCCAGACGTAGTCCAGCTCGGTGGCCGCGCGCATCTCGTCGTCGGACAGGCCCGACGGCAGCGAGCCCAGGGCGTCGTTCGCCCCGGTCGTGTCGCCCTGGAACAGCTTGTCGATCTCGGGGGGCACCGCGCCCGGCATGTTGGTGTGGATGCCGAGCAGCTCAGGCGGTGCCTGCACACCCATCTGGTCCACGACGACCGCACCCCAGTCGCCGCCCTGCGCCACGAACCGCTGGTAGCCGAGGCGCGTCATCAGCTCGGTCCAGGCGGTGGCGATCTTCTCCGGGTTCCAGCCCGACCCGGTCGGCTTGCCCGAGAAGCCGTGCCCCGGCAGCGACGGGATCACCAGGTGGAACGCGTCCGACGCGCTCGCGCCGTGCGCCGTGGGATCGGTCAACGGCTCGATGATCTTCAGCTGTTCGATCACCGATCCGGGCCAGCCGTGCGTGACGATGAGCGGCAGCGCGTCCTCGTGCGTCGACCGGACGTGGATGAAGTGGATGTCCACCCCGTCAATGGTCGTCACGAACTGCGGCAGGGTGTTCAGCCGCGCCTCGACCCTGCGCCAGTCGTAATCCCGCTCCCAGTAGCGGGCGACGGCCTGGATCGTGGCCAGCGGAACGCCCTGCGACTGGTCGTCGACGGTCTCCTTCTCCGGCCACCGGGTCGCCCCGATACGTCGGCGCAGGTCGTCGAGGTCCGCCTCGGGGATGTCCACCGAGAACGGCCGGATCTCCGTGGTGCCGGGTCGCGTCCTGGTCCTGACCGCCATGGGTGCTTCCTCTCTGCCTGAGTTCACGCCGCGCGGAGGTGAATCATGAGGTGAGGGGACTGCCGAGTGGTGTGCCGGGTCGACCTGGGCACGCCGCCGTCACATCTCGCAGCCTAGAACGCCCCGACCGGCGCTCGCGGCGATACGCCTTCGACAGGCGGCCGGTTCATCCCGATTGACCGTCGACGGCACGACGGCATCCGTGCAGTTCATCCGGCCGGTGGCCGTCAAAGTGATCAAGGTGCTGACCGAGCTGCACACCTGTGACGGCTGGCTCTGGCTGCGGGGCTACCAGGTGGACGACAGGGGAAACGTGGTCGCCAGCCGCCTGCCGGGCGGTGGCAGGCCGGTCCGGGTCGACATCTGCCCGACTCGGGGGCCGTTGGCGGTGGAACGGCTAACCATTGCGGCGAGGTAGCGGTAACGGAGCGGCGCGGACACCGCCATATCGGCCCCACTGAGTCGATCATGAACCTCGACGCGCCCCAGGCAGGCCAACTGCCGTGGTAGCAATCAGTGGGGTGGCACCTGGGGGAGTTGGACGAGTTGGGCGCCGTGGCGGCGGGTGAAGAGCCAGCCCCGGCCGGCGGGCAGCCGCTGCGGCTTGATGGTGCCGAACAGCGCGCCCTCCTCGCGCGGGCCGGACATCATGATGCCCGGGGAGGCCAGCTCCCTGATCCGCCCGATCACCGGGTCGAACATGGCCCGCCCGGCACCACCGATGCGCCGGGTCAGCACCAGGTGCAGGCCGATGTCGCGGGCCTGCGGCAGGAACTCCAGCAGCGACGCCAACGGGTTGACCGCCGCCCCGGCCACCAGGTCGTAGTCGTCCACCAGCAGGTACAGCTCCGGGCCCTTCCACCAACTGCGGTCGCGCAACTGCTCGGCCGTCACGTCCCGGCCGGGCAGCCGCTCCTTCATCACCGTCGCCACCTGGGTGACCAGTTCGGCGGTGACCTGCGGGGAGGTGCCGTAGCCGATCAGGTGCTCGGACTCCACCGCGCCGAGCAGGCTGCGCCGGAAGTCGACCAGGATGATCCGGGCCTGCGCCGGGTCGTTGCCCTCGACGATGCTGCGGGCCAGCCCACGCAGGAAGGTGCTCTTGCCGCACTCGATGTCCCCGAAGAGCAGCAGGTGCGGCTCGGCGGTGAAGTCGAGGCGTACCGGCTGGAGGTCGGTCTCGGCGATGCCGATCGGGATCAGCCCACCCTGCGCGGCGGGCAGCGCCTCGTAGGGCAGCTCGGCGGGGAGCAGCCGGACCGCCGGGGCACCCGCCGACGTCCAGTGCTGCTGCACCCGCGTGACCAGGTCGGCCAACGCGTCCGGCAGGTCGTCCACCACCGGCCGGCCGTCCAGCCGGGGCAGGCCGGCGAGGAAGTGCAGGCCGTCCGGGGTCAACCCGTGGCCGTGCTGCTCGGGCACGTTCACCGCGGCCCGCCGGTTGATCACCGAGTCGGCCGGCTCGCCGAGGCGCAGCTCCACCTTCGCGCCGAACATGTCCCGCACCGCCGGCCGGACGTCCATCCACCGGTTGGTCGTGGCCAGGATGTGGATGCCGTACCCCAGGCCCCGGTTGGCCAGCTCGGTGACCAGGGGCTCCAGGTCCTCGAACTCGGCCCGCAGCGCCGCCCAACCGTCCACCACCAGGAACACGTCACCGAACGGGTCCTCCCGGAACCGCCCGTCCCGGCGGGCCCGCCGGTAGGCCGCCACACCCTCCACCGCGTGCGTGCTGAACAACGCGTCCCGGGCCTGCATCAACCCGTGCAGCTCGGCGACGGTACGCCGGACCTTGTCCACCTCCCGCCGGCTGGCCACCCCGCCGACGTGCGGCAGGCCACCGAGCGCGGCCAGGGTGCCGCCACCGAAGTCCAGGCAGTAGAACTGCGCCTCGCGCGGGGTGTTGCCCAGCGCCAGGCTGGTGACCAGGGTGCGCAGCAGGTTGCTCTTGCCGGTCTGCGGTGCGCCCACCACCATCACGTTGCCGGCCGCCCCGGCCAGGTCCAGCCAGAGCGGGTCGCGGCGCTGCTCCAACGGCTTGTCCACGATGCCGGCCACCCCGTGCAGCGCGCCGTGCCGGTCCTCGGCGGCGATCGTCAGGCCGCGCTGCGGGGACACCAGCACCGGCGGCAGCAACGCGTCGAGCGTCGGCGGCTCCTCCAGCGGCGGCAGCCAGACCTGGTGGGCCGCCGGCCCACGCCCCTCCATCCGGGCCACCAGCACGTCGAGCAGGCTCTCCCCGACGTGCTCGTCCACCGGAGCCGGTGTCGACTCGTCCGGTGCGTCGTCGGTGGCCAGCGGGACGTAGTCGGTGGTGTAGTCGCGTACCGGGTCGATCAGCCGGCCGCCGACGGTGGGCACCCCGCCGTGCTGCCGGACCGCCCCCGAGACGTACGCGGCCTTGAACCGGATCAGGCCCTCGGTGCCTGCCTTGAGGTAGCCGTGCCCCGGCGAGCGGGGCAACTCGTAGGCGTCGGCCACCCCGAGGACCGCGCGCGACTCCATCGAGGAGAACGTCCGCAGCCCCAGCCGGTAGGACAGGTGTGTCTCCAGGCCACGCAGCCGCCCCTCCTCCAGCCGCTGCGAGGCCAGCAGCAGGTGCATGCCCAGTGACCGGCCCACCCGGCCGATCTGCACGAACATGTCGATGAAGTCCGGCCGGGCGCTGAGCAGCTCGCTGAACTCGTCCACCACGATCAGCAGGCTGGGCAGCGGGGCCAGCGGCACCCCGGCCGCGCGGGCCCGCTCGTAGTCGCGCTGTGAGGCGTAGTTGCCGGCGCGGCGCAGCAGCTCCTGCCGGCGGGTGATCTCGCCCTGGATCGCGCCGAGCATCCGGTCCACCAGGAACAGCTCGTCGGCCAGGTTGGTGATCACGGCGCTGGTGTGCGGCAACCGGTCCAGCGCGGCGAAGGTGGCGCCGCCCTTGAAGTCGACCAGCACCAGGTTGAGGATCTCCGGGCTGTGCGTGACGGTCAGCGCCAGCACCAGCGTGCGCAGCAGCTCGCTCTTGCCGGAGCCGGTGGCACCGACGAGCAGCCCGTGCGGGCCCATCCCCTCCTGGGCGGACTCCTTGAGGTCCAGCTCGATCGGCCGGCCGTTCTCGTTGACCCCGATCGGCACCCGCAGCCGGCTGCGGTTGGGCCGGCTGCCCCAGGCGTCGGTCAGGTCCAGCTCGTACGGGTCACCGAGGCCGAGCAGGTCGGCCAGCCCCAGATCGGTGGCGACGGCCGGCTGGTCGGCGTACGACGCGGCGGACAGCCGCAGCGGCGACAGCTCCCGGGCCAGCACCTCGGCCCGTGCCGGGTCGAGCGTGTCGGCCCGGCCGACCCGGGTGGTGCCGTCCATCGTGGTGCCCGAGATGGTGCCGTCCTCGGCGACGTCGAGCACCACCGAACTCTCGTCGAGCAGGCGCGGGGGGCGACCGGTGAGATCCAGCAGGGTCACCCCGGCGACCCCGCCCTCGGTCATCAGGTGGTCGGAGCCGGCGACCTGCCCGCCGTCGATCACCACCAGCACGTACGGCGCGACCGTCGCCGTCGCCGTAGGGTCGAAGCGCGGCCGGTTGGCGAGCACGTCGACGAGCATCGCCTCCAGGGCCACCACGGTCGGGGCGAAGAGCCGGATCGGCCCGACCGCGTCCAGTTTGGTCGGGTGCTGGGCGTGCGGCAGCCACTTCACCCACTCCCACCCGGCCCGGCGGTCGGGGTCGACGCAGAGCGCGACCAGCAGGTCGTCGGGGGCGTGGAAGGTGGTCAACTGGGCCACCACCGCGCGGACCAGCCCCCGTACGGCGTCGTCGGCGCCGCGCAGGTGGACGTGGGAGAAGTCGCGCAGCGCGATCGCCACCGGCAGGTCGGGCACCACCGAGTAGGTGGCGACGAACCGGCGCAGCGCCAGCGCGCAGAGCGGCTCCAGCTCGTCCACCGGTCGGGTCTGCGGCGGGATCAGCGGGGTGGCGACCTCCTGCGGGCCGAGCCCGATCCGCACCACGCTGAAGTCGGCGTCGCCCCGGCGGCGCTCCCAGAGCCGGCCACTGGTCACCGTGGACCACAGCGAGTCCGGGTCGGGGTGTCGGTAGTGGATGGCCTCCCGCTGCTGGCGGACCGTGTTGCGGACCTGGGCCCGTAACTGGGCGAGGCGGCGCAGGTACTGCCGGCGCGACTCGATCATCTCGCGCTTGCCCGGCCCGGACTGGTTGACCACCATCACCGCGATCATGCCGAGGATGGAGACCCCGTACATGCCACCGACCACATAGGTCATCACCCCGCCGCGCTGCATGCCCATCATCAGGCCCATCGCGGCGGCACCGGCCGCCATCGGCAGGATCATCAGCATCCGGGTCCAGCCCCGGCCGCCCGCCGCCGGCACCTCCGGCGGCGGATCGAGGATCACCTCCCCGGTCGGCAGCGAGGGCGCCGGCCGGCGGGGTGGACGCTTGACGACCACCAACGACGACATCTCCCCCGTACCTCCCACCACATAGGTCTCCGGCGGCCCACTCTATCGACCGGTCACCCCTGGCAGGGACCGCCTTGCGCCGCCGGACGGCCACCCGACAGGCGGCGCGACCGTGCTACCTTGACCGCCGCGGAGGGCCCAGGAGGCGACCGCGCGGACGCATGGCACACGGGGAGGTGACCAGCGTGACGGCCCCGGGCGGTCTCAGTCTGGCCAGGGTGACGATCGCCGCTCCCCAGCGGCGGATGGACGTGGCGTTGCCCAACGGCATGCTCGTCGGGGAGTTGCTGCCGCACCTGCTCCGGCACGCCGGGGAGGACCTCGGCGACGTCGGCGAGCAGCAGGGCGGCTGGGTGCTCCGACGGGCCACCGGCACCCTGCTCGAAGCCACCCGCAACCTCGCCGTGCAGGGCGTCCGCGACGGCGAACTGCTGCACCTCACGCCGGGCCGCGACGAGTGGCCCGAGCTGGCGTACGACGACGTGGTCGAGGTGATCGCCAGCGGCGCGCGCCGGACCGGTCGATCGTGGAGCAACGACACCACCCGGCGGGCCGGGTTGACGGTGACCGCCGCGCTGCTCGGGTTCGGGCTGGTCGCGTTGCTCGCGGTCGGCTCGCCGTGGCGTACCCCGGGTCTGCTGGCGCTGGGGATCGCGGCGCTGCTGGCGGTCGCCGGGCCGGTGCTGTCGCGGGCCCTGCCCGACGCCACCGCCGGTGCCGTGGTGGCCGCCGCCGGCCTGCCCTACGCCCTGCTCGGCGGCGCGCTGCTGGCCGCCCCGGACGGCGCGCGGGTCGTCGACCTGGGGGCGCCGAGCCTGCTGCTCGGCTCCGCTGCGCTGCTGGTCTTCGGCATCGTCGGCTACGCGGCGGTGGGCGGGGTGCAGCGGCTGTTCATGGCCGGGTCGTCCGCCGGCCTCACCGGCGTGCTCGCCGCGCTGCTCTGCTACGGCGGGGTCTCCCCGGCCGGGTCGGCGGCGGCGACGTTGACCACCGTGATCGGCCTGCTCCCCGGCTACCCGCTGATCGCCGGTTGGCTGGGCAAGCTGCCGGTGCCGGAGCTGCCCGACCGGCCGGAGGAGATCCTGAAGGACCGGCCGGTGCCCGAGCGGGCGAAGGTCTTCGTGACCGTGGCCCGGGCCACCGAGTTGCTCACCGGCATGCTGCTGTCCGCGGCGGTCTGCGGCGCGCTCGCCATCGCGTTCCTGCTGACCGAGGACCGCACCCCGGCCGGGGTGCTGCTGGCGCTCTGCGGTGCCGGCGCGCTGCTGCTGCGCGGGCGGCTGTTCCCCACCGCCGCGCAACGGGTGCCACTGCTGGTCAGCGGCCTGCTGGGGCTGTCGGCGCTGGCCGTCGCCGCGCTGCTGGCCGTCGCGCCGGGCGGTGGCCGGATGCTGGTCGGGCTCGGCGTGGTCGCCGCGGCGGCGCTGACCCTGGTCGCCGGCCTGCTCTACAGCCGTCGCCGGCCGTCGCCCTATCTGGGCCGGGCCGCCGACATCGCCGACGTGATCGCCATCATGGCGCTGATTCCCTTGGCCTGCGCGGTCATCGGCCTGTTCGGGGCGATCCGGGGAATGTTCGCCTCGATCGGCGGGTGAGGCGAGGATGACGACCCGGCGGGACCAGCTCCAGTCCTACCAGTTCATGACCCAGCGGGTGATGTCCGCGTTCGTGATGCGCGAGACCGACCCGCAGCAGTCACCGCTGCGCCGGGGCATCGGCGCGCTGTTCGGCGGCCTGATGGTGGCCGTCCTGGTCGCCGCCGGGGTGGGCATCTACGGGCTGCTCACCAAGGTCGGCGGGGACAGTTGGCGCAAGCCCGGCTCGGTGGTGGTCGAGAAGGAGAGCGGCGCCACCTACGTCTATCTCGACGGTCGGCTGCACCCCACGCTCAACTACACCTCCGCCCTGCTGGCCGCCGGCCGCCCCGGCACCCCGGTGGTACGAGTCTCCGGCAGCACCCTCGGCACGGTGCCCCGGGGCGTGACGATGGGCATCCCGAACGCCCCCGCCTCGCTGCCGGCGGCGAACCGGCGCGTCGGTCTGCCGTGGACGGTCTGTTCCACCCCGGCCCTCGACGACACCGGGCGCACCGTCGACTCGGTGACCCTGGCGCTGGCCGCCCGGCCGGTCGACGGGCGGGGCGTCGGCGACGACGGGCTGCTCGTCAAGGACGCCACGCTGGGCATGAACTACCTGGTCTGGCACGGCCGCCGGCACCTGGTGCAGGGTTCCCGGGTGGTCGTCCCCGCCCTGTTCGGGGCGGTCACCCCGACTCCCGTCGGCACCGCCTGGCTGAACGCGCTGCCGGCCGGGGTGGACCTCGCCGCCCTGCCCGTCGCCGACCGGAACGGCCAGTCCCGGGAGGTGTCCGGCCGGCGCAACGGCGACGTGCTGGTCACCCAGACCGCCTCCGGTCCGCAGCACTACCTGGTGCTCGCCGACGGGATCGCCCCGATCACCCCCGTGCAGCAGGCTATCCAGGCCGGCCAGTCGGGGCGGCAACCGGTGCCGGTCGCCATCTCCGACGTCACGTCACTGCCGAAGAGCCAGCGGCTCCCCCGCCCACCGGACCGGGGCCAGCCGCCCGCCACCCCGCCGAAGCTGGTCGGCCCGGAGCCGGGCCAGCAGATCTGCGCCGCCACCACCGATGCCGGCACCCCGCCGGAGCTGACCGTGGGCGGCACCCTGCCCGGCGCGGACCGGGCCGTGCCGACCGGTTCCGTCTCCCCGGACGGCATCCCGCTCGCCGACCGGATCGCCGCCCCCGCCGGCCGGGTCACCGTGCTGAGGCTGCTCGGCAGTCCCGGCGCGTTCAGCATCGTCACCGACCTGGGCATCCGCTACCCGGTGCCGTCCGCCGAGGCGCTGAGTCTGCTCGGCTACCCGGCGGACGGGGCGTTGGCGGTCCCGCCGAGCCTGACCATGTTGATCCCGACCGGTCCGACCCTGGACCCCCGGGCCGCGGTCCGACCCGCCACGATCACCACCGGCAACTGACCGGCCAGCACCGGACCCCGGACCCGACCAGGCAGACCGCCGGTCCCGGGCGAGCCGACCGCCGGTCCCGGGCAGCCCGACCGGGCCGGCCGTCCCTTGACTGCCTGCGGGGGCCGACCGGTCAGGGTGGTGGTTCACCGCCCGGGGCCGGGCTCCGGATCGTCGAAGAGCTGCACCGGGGGGCCCGGTTCGGTCGGCTGCACCGACCGGGCGGGTGCCGGTGCCACGGCGGTCCGCCAGCGGCGACGCCGCAACCTGGGCAGGGTCAGCGCGACCGCACAGATCACCAGGACGGTGCCGAGGGCGAGCACGGCACCGGCCAGTGCGATCCGCCGGCTCTCCCGCAGCGCCGGGTCGGGTCGGTCGACGGCCGGCCGGAACCGGGGCAGCGGAGCCGGTCGGGCCTGCGGCAGCAACTGGTCGTTGATCGCCCCGTACGGGTTGACCGTGCCGTGGCCGTACTCGACGCGGTCGGCGCCGGGGACCGCCGTCACCGTCAACAGTCGGACCAGCTCGCTGCGCGGCGCACCGGCCCGTTTGGCGAGGGTGAGCGCGCCCGCACCGGCGACGAAGCCGCACGCCAGGGCGGTTCCGTCGGCGGCCTCGACCAGCCCGGTGCCACGCTGGGTGGTGGTGACGGCGACGCCCGGCGCGACCAGGTCCAGGTACGGCCCGTACTGCGACTTCGGCCAGCGCCGCCCGTCCGGGCCGATCGCCCCGACGGCGAGCACCTCCGGGTAGCCGGCCGGGTAGGAGACCGGGTTGCCGTCACCACCCCGGTCACCGCTGGCGGCCACCAGCAGCACGCCCCGGTCGACAGCCCGACGGATCGCGGTCCGCAACGGCGCGGTGTCCCGGTCGGCGGCGACGGTGACCGCGACCACCCGGGCACCCCGGTCGACCGCCCAGTCGATGCCCCGGGCGAGCACCCCGGGGTCGACCGGACGGTCACCGAACGTCCGGTCGTCGACCACCCGCACGGGCAGCACCCGGGCGCTCGGCGCGAGCCCCGCGAACGGGGACGGGCCGGTCTGCCGGGCGACGATCAGCCCGGCCACCCGGGTGCCCTGACCGGTGCAGTCGGTGTCGGCCGGGCCGCTGCCCCGGACCGCGTCGAAGCCGGTCTCGACCCGGCCCCGCAACTGCGGATGGCGACCGTCCACGCCGGAGCCGAGCACCGCGACGGTGACCCCGGCGCCCTGGCTGAACGGCCACACCTGCTCCGGGGCGAGCACCTGCTGGGCCCAGGACGGCGTGCTGACCTGCCCACCTGCCGGCGCGCAGTCGGGTGCCGCCGATGCGGGCACCGCCGGGCAGACCAGGGCGGTGGCGACGAGCCCGACGACGAGCCCGCCCGCCGCAGCACGCCGACCCGGCCTGGTCCGGCCGCCCGCCGTCATCCGGCGGCGGTCCGGCCCGGTCGCGTCGATCGTCGGTGCCGCTGCGGCAGGCCCGGCACGGTCCGGGCGACCACCCACACCGAACCGGTCGACCTGGTCGTCCCGCTGTCGCCACGCCGGCGCGTACCCCGTCATGTGTTCCTCCGTCCCGGCCTCACGGTGCCGGCTGCCGGCGGGCGGGCGGCAGCGCCGACCCGGTCCGCTCGTCCTCGACCCGGGTGACCCGGCCACCGGCCACCGCGCCCGCCGCCAGGTCGCGCAGCGACCCGGGCACCGCCCGCAGGTCGTGCCAGAAGACGCCGAAGCTGTCGGCGCAGCGGTGCAGGAGCCGGTCACCGACGTCGGCGGCGGTGTCGTCGTCGCGGGCCCGGGGGTCGTCGTCGTCCCAGTACCAGACCGACCCCTCGTCGCCGCCGCCCACCCGCACGGCGAGCAGCCCGCCCTGCACGTGCCCGATGGCCAGCCAGTCGGTGGTGAACCGGTCGGTGAGCCAGGCGTTGGCGTGGCACAGGTCCTGCATCCAGTCGGCGCGGGCCATCCCGAACAGCGGCTGGTCGACCACGAAGCCGAACCGGGGGTGGACGGCCGGCCAGGCCGGCCACCCGCCGTTGGTGCGGGCCAGAAAGTCCCGGTAGCCGGCCGGCAGCGCGGCGCCGAGCCGCTGCTCGATGCGGGACACCACCGCCGGGGCGAGCCGTTCGGTGAACCGCAGCGGCGGCGGTGCGGTGGTGTCCACCGGCAGCCCGCGCCGCCGGGGGTCGGCGTCGCCGGTGCTCACCCCGCCGAGGTGCCGCAGGGCCGCGTGCAGCTCCGCCGGCACCAGCGCGACCCGCCGGCACCGCGCCAGATGCGCCCAGACCCACCCCGCCGGGGTACGCCCCGACGCGTCCGGGTCCGTCGGGTCGGGCACGGCCAGGTTGGCGGTGAGCACGTCCAGCACCCGGGCTTCATCCACCCCGATCCCCGGCGGCAGCGGCGGCAGCGCGACCACCGCCCGCGCGTACGGCGTCCAGTCGGGAAAGCCGTACGGGTCGACCGGCACACCCTGCCGGTAGCGGACCCGCAGCATCGGCGCGACCGGGTGGACCACCCCGAAGGCGTGCCGGGCACCGGGGATCAGCGCTGCCCCGCTCACCGGCCCCACCGGTCACCGGCCGACCGGTCGCTGTCCGCCTCCCGGTCGGAACCCACCCTCCCGGTCGTGGTCCCGCCGGGGGCGGTCCCGCCGGAGGTGGTCTCTCCGGGGGTGCTTTCTCCGGGGGTGGTCTCGCCGGGGGCGGTCTCGCCGGGGGCGGGCCAGAGCAGGAGGAACGGTACCTGGTCGGCGGGGAGCGTGATGCCGGCCGGCGAGTCCGGGTCGACGGCCAGGGCGTGCCCCGGCGGCCAGACCATGAGCAGCGAGATCATCGTCGCCCGCAGGCGCGGCGTGCCGTCCGGGTAGGCCCGGTCGAGGCGTTCCGGGGAGGTGAACACCTCGATCACCGGGGTCTCCCCCGTCCCCACCGCACGCCACGGGAAGTCCGGGTCGACCAGCCGGGCCGGGTCGTCCACCGGGCCGGTGGTGGGGAGCACCACCAGCGCGTCGAGCAGCCCGTCCAGGTATCCGGTGGAGTCCCCCCGCTCGGCCGCGTCCCGCAACAGCGCGGCGGTGTCCGGCTCGCCGGCCGGGGCGGCGGTCCGGGCCAGCGCAGCGGCTCGGGCCAGCGCAGCGGCGAACCCGTCGGTCGGGTCGGCGGGCCCTGCGGCCGGGTCGGCAGGCCCGGTGGCCGCCGCGGCGGCGATCTCGTCGTCAGCCGCCGCCTCGGCCAACTCGGTGAGCAACTCCGCCCCGGCGGGTACGGCCAGTGTGCCGTCCGCCGCCAACCGCACCGCCTCCACCGGCAGGTACGCGTCCAGTGGGGTGCCCGGGTTGACCGCCAGCCGCCAGCCGGCCACCGGCCACCGCGCACACAGCTCGTCGTACCCGGTCACGGTGTAGGCGTCGGCCACCCCGGCGACCTGCGGCACCATCGCCTCCAGCGAGGTGAAGACCGGCAGGAACGGCTGTCCGAAGAGGTCCATCGTGACGAAGCGTTGACTGCCGTCATCGGTGTCGTCGTCGCGCAGTTGCGGCAGGAACAGCTCCGCCCGGGTGAGGATCCGGAAGAACTCCGGGCGGTCGTCGGCGCGCGCGGCACGCAGCAGTGCCCGTTCGGTGTCGTTGGCCGGCTGCCACGACTCGTCCACGACGGGTCTCCTCCCTGCCCGGTGCCGACCTGAGCCTAGCGATGCCCCGCCGACGGGCGGGACCCCGCAGCGCCGCACGCTACGCTACGGGCCGGTTGCCGTCCGCCGACGTCCCCTGAGGAGGCTCCATGCGACGTGTCCTCGCGATCGCCGTCCTGGTGGCGGCCCTGGCCGGTTGTTCCTCCGACACGTCCGCGCCGGAGCCGACGCCGACGCCGGTGGCGCAGGTCGTCACGTTCTCCGTCGAGGTGGTCGGCGGCGGGGGAGGGTTCTTCGGGCTCTCGGTCTCCTGGGGGCACAGTGCGCTGGCGAATCAGCAGGCCAAGAGCCCGACCTGGGCCTGGGCCCACTCGCTGACCCTCAGCTACCCCGACGTCGCGCAGGTGTGGGTGTCGGCGGCACCGGAGGCCCGGCCGGGGACCGAATCGCTGGCGTACGTCAACGGCGCACCGATGGTGCACTGCACCGTCCTGATCAACGACCGGATCGTCGCGGAGCAGACCAACGCCTCACCGTCGTGCACCGCGAACCTGTCGGCCACCCCACCGGTCGGGAAGAGTCCCACCCCCGCACGGACGTCCACCGGCACCGCAGGCTGATCCCGTCCGTCCCGCTGAGGTGCCTCGTCCTGCGCGAGCCGGCCGATCGGCACTCAGTCCAGGCGACGCAGCACCCCGGCGTACGCGGACCGCACCGCCGCCAGGCGGCCGGCCCGGAACCGGCCCGGTTCACGCTGGTAGACCGAACGGCCCAGCGCCGTCCAGACGGCGGTGAACGGCACCCGGGCACCACCCGCAGGCACGAACTTCACCACCTCGTCCAGCGCGGCGACCGCTGCCGTCAGCCGTAGCCGACAGCGCCGGCGGTCGGCCTCCGGCAGGCCCGCCACCCCGGCCGGCACCCCCCGGGCGTGGTTCTCGGCGACCCACAGCCACTCGCCGGCGTCGATCAGCCGGGACGGCTCCGTGCCGCCGTACCGGAAACCCTGCTCGACCTCGACGGGCCCGGCGGGCAGCCGGAACAGGAACTCCCGGGTCGTGCCGCACCCCTCGCACGGGCCGGCGTAGCGGCGGGCCAGCTCGCCGTCGGGCAGGGTGAGCACCGTCGCGCCGCGCGGGAACCGCCCCTGCCCGCAGCCACACGGTTGCAGGTCCATGTAGAGGTGGGCCTCGTGGGCGGACCGGGCGACCAGCGGTGTCACGACGGGCTCCACGGCATGTGGTCCAGATGGAAGTCCCGGACGACCTCGATGCGGCGGCGGCGGAACCGTCCCGGCTCACGGTCGTAGACCGCCCGTCCCCGGGTCGACCAGAACGCCGCCGCCGGCACCGCGTCGCCGCCATCGGGCAGGAACTTGCCGATCTCCTCCCACGCGGCCACGGCGGTCCAGCGCAGGCCCGCCGCCTCGGCGTCGTCACCCTGCCGCTCGGCCACCTCCGCCGCCTCCCCGCACCAGTCGGCGACCAGCGACCACTCACCGGGGTCGAGCAGGGCGGAGGGCTGCGGACCGCCGAACCGGGTGGTGGGGTGCGGGCCGGCATCGGCGGGCGTCGTCCGCCCGTCGGGCAGCGCGAAGACGAACTCGCGTTGCTCCTGGCACTCGACGCACCGACCGGAGTACCGGTAGGCCGGTCGGCTCCCCTGCGCCGTCGCCGTCCCGGTCCAGGTGGCCTCCATCGACCCGCACCGGCCGCACGGGTGCAGCTCCAGGTAGAGATCGGCTTCGTCCCGGGTCCGGACGGCGGGCAGCAGGCTCATTCGACGTCCCGGTAGTGGCCGGTGTCCGGGTCGAGGCCCATGATCTCCCGGGCCCGGCGCATGTATTCGCGCTGCGCCTGCGCCGACGGCGACCGGCGGTGGGTCGAGTCGGCACCCTCGGGGGTGAAGTCGACGTCGTCCACCTGGTGCGTGGCCTGCCACCGGGCGTGCAGTTCGGCCAACTCCCGCAGCCGGCGTTGCCGCTCCGGATCGACGTTCATCGCCATCTGGTCACCTCCGGACACCGGCCGCCGACGGGCGAACCGCTCGCCCGGACCGGCGACCGTGGCTGGTCTCTCCTGGCCGGTACGCCGCGCGTGCGACACCACGACCCGTCACGGCAGCGGACGCTCCACCCGCTCGGCGACGGTCTCCCGGACCCAGGTCGCCGCCCGGTCCGGCCCGCCCGTCACCGTCCACCGGTACACGTCGACCGCGGAGCGGATCTCCAACAGGTAGTGGTTGTGCGAGAAGAACCGCAGGGTCCAACCCCCGTCCGGGCCCGGCACGAACGTCGGGGGCGTCACCGCCGGAGCGTCCGGCACCGCCAGCACCCGGGCGAAGTGGTCGGGATCGTGGACCAACCAGCCGGCGCGGACGCCCTCGGTCACCGAGAAGGGGTGTACCACCGGGCCGTCGATCTCCCACGCCGAGTACAGCTCACCGAGCAGCTCCGCGTAGGCCAGCGGGTCCAGCCCGGCGCCCACCCGACGGCCCAGATCGGCCATCACCTCGGGCCGGTTGAGGTGCAGCGTCCCGCCCGACGCGGTGAGGAGCAGGCCGTGGATGACGAACATCGGCTGCCGCGCCGCCACCACCCGGACCGCGTCGGCCACCCACTCCGCGTCGGCCACCGCCCACTGCGCCGGGCGGGCCAGATAGCGCAGGCGGGTGGTCCGCACGGTCACCGACTCCGGACCGATCCACACCCGCTCGGTGGATTCGCCCGGGTCCAGCACACACCGCTGGAGCGCCTCGGTCGTCCGCTCCGTGTCCACCAGCAACCTCCCCGTCACGGCCGTCAGCGCACGTCATCCTGCCACAGTGGGACGCCCCGCCGCCGCATCAGCCGGCCGCGCCGGGGTACGCCCGGGCCTGCGCCAACTGCTCGTACACCTCGGGTGCGAACCGCTTGCGCCGCAACGGTCGACTGCGGACGGCGAAGGTGTCGGCGAATCCCCCAGGATCGTCGCGGTGCACGGCGTGCAGGTGCACGTGCCCGTCCGGCAGGCCCGGCAGCAGGGCACCCGTCGGATAGGGCCAGGGGCCGCCCATCCGGTCGTGCGAGGCCAGCGCGGCGCAGCGCCCCGTACCCATCCGCTGCCGCACCGCCGACTCCACCCAGTGGTCGAAGTGCTCGGCGTAGCCGTTCTCGCGGTACAACCCGTCGAGGTCGACCCGCTCCACCCGGATGTCGGTGCCGTCGGCACCGAGGGTCAACCAGAGCACCGGCACCGACAACACCGACGACCAGCGGGTGGACACCTCTTCGATGGTCCGCTCCACGATCCGGAGGTAGTCGGACCGCACCGGATCGGGTAACCGCTCCAGGCTCTTCAGACGGGCACTGACCACCGGCCAACTGTCGTCCCCGGACGACGACCACGTCAACCGGGCACCTGACCGGTCAGCCCCGCTCGGGTACGGCCGCCGGGGGTGTCCACAGCAGGGCCGCCCCCGCCAGCGCCGCCCGGTGGTACGGCGGCAGCGGCTCACCGGCCCAGAACGTCTCCACCTGCGGCGCCTGCTCACCCTTGTCGGCAAGGGCACGCTGCGCGTCGTGGGTGATGTCCCAGGCCCGCACCCCGGGGCTCAACTCCGCAAGACAGACCCGCCGTTGCCCTGGTGGACTGCCGGCGTCCAGCCGCCAAGCCCGCCAGATCCTCCGGACACCCGGATGGCGGGAGACATTGTCCATCCACCGGTCGTCGATCCGGTCGGTCAACTCGTACGCCAGATCGGCGAGAAGGCCGAGCCGGGCGGGCAGCACGGTGAGGTCCTCCGGGTCCCCGCCACCGGTCAGATCCAACGGGACCGGCAGCCGGTCCCCGGCCCGTTCGGCCACCGCCGCCGGCACCGGCAGGAAACGGAAGGCACCGAGCGGGGGCACCTCGTCGGCGACCGGTATCTCGTCGTACCGCTCGGGCTCACCGCCCGGCACCCCCAGGGTGAGCAGGATCCGCGCCAGCAACTCCTTGTCGGCGGCGGGCACCGCCACGGCGTACTGCACGGTCGCCACCGACACCGCATCCGGAAGGTGCCGCAGGTCCCCGTTGCCGAGGAACTCCCGTAGCTGGGCCACCACCTCGTCCGGGAGCCGCCCCGCCAACCGCAACAGCATCCGGTGCACGGCGGCGAACAGGTCGTCCGCCTCGTCCCATACCGGGTCTTCGTTCACTGACGCATCTCTTCCATGATGATGATCTCGCAGTTGTCCTGGAACTCGGCGGGCAGCTGGGCCCGCACCTGTTCGGCGAGGCCGGGGTCGGCGGTGCGTCGCATCCGCGAGTGCGGCGGAAAGACCGCCTCCTCGTCCACGGCGAAGGACGAGAACACCGAGATGTCGCGGGCCTGCTGCCCGGTGAGCCGGTAGACCACCAGGATTTTACCGCCCGCGGCGGGGTTCTCCGCCATGAACCGTACCGCCACGTCGAGGCGGCGGCTCACGCTGAGGAACTCCCGCGCCCGGCCGGTCGGCCACCACGAGTTGCCATAGATCGGGGAGTACACCGGGGTGATCCAGTCGCCCCGGTAGGCGAGCACCGGCCGGTCCGGACTGCCGACGGCGGGCAGTTGCATCATCGCGTCGTGGACCATGTCCGCATGCCACCGGGTCTCGTCGAAGAGCCGGGGTGACACCGCGCGGAGCAGGCTGGTCAGCTCGCTCCAGGCGGCGTCACGCGCCCGATCGGCGCTTCGCACCTCGCCGCCGGGGCGGCGCTGCCGTACGGGATCCCCGTCGCTGTGCCGCGCCTGCTCCTCGGCCGCCGCCAGGCGGCGTTGCGCCTGCACCCATCGCCCGGCCGGGTCACTGAGCGGCGCCTTGACGGTGAGGTGTCCCGGCCCCTCGTGCACCACGGCACGCAGCATCAGCGGCAACGGCAACGCCTTGGTGCCGGCGGCGATGTTGCCCAGGTAGTTCCGGACCAGTTCGGCGACCTTACGGTCGAAGACCTCCCGGGTCGGCCGCTCCGCCACCCCACCGGTGAACAGGTGGGTACGGATCACGTTGTTGATCAGGTAGTGGCTGTGTCGGGTGTAGACGGCCAGCGCCATCACGTGCGGCTTCGACAGCCGCTGACCCAGCTCCCGCACCGCCGGGGCGTCGGCCGGGTCGAGGCCGTTGCGCCGCAGCCAGTTGGCGAGGTCGACGTCGCGCACCTGGCCGCTCGCCAACTGGGGCCAGAGCCGGTCCGCGATCGCCGGCACCTTGTGCTGGGTCTCCGAGAAGCCGTGCGGGTCGACGGCATGCTCCAGATACCGGGCCTCGTGCGGGAACAGCCCGCCGACCGTCACCTCGGCCCGCAGCGTGGGCAGGTCGACGTCGGGCAGGCTGCGGTAGAGGTCCACCGCGGTGACGTGGCCGTCGGGTGGGCGCAGCGTCACCCGGGGGATCCCGGCGATCTCCGCCCCGCGCAGGATCTCGAAGAGGGAGTGGTCCCGGGCGGGCAACATCCAGCCCATCAGTCCGCTGAGGAACAGCTCACCCTGGGACCGGTCGAGCCCGACGAACCGGGCAGCGGTGAGCATCCGGGCCGTGGTGCCGGAGACGCCGTCGACGACCGGGAAGCCGTCCCGACCCACCCAGCGGGCCCACGGCCCGTGGTCGGTGTCGTGTGCGGTGATCCCCTCCCGCCACGGCAGCGGGCTGTGGTCGCCGAGTGGATCGCCCCGTTCCCTGGTCACCTGGTCGACGTAGGCCCGTTCGAGCCGACCGAGCGGCGCACCCCACCGGGCGTAGTGGTCGGGGGTGTTGGCCAGTGCCGCCTGTTCCTCGGCGGAGCGGGAGCGGCGGACGTACTGGCTCGCCGTCATCTCGGTCAGGTCCCGCAGGCCGTGCGGCGAATTCCTCGCGACGTTGCCGGTGGCGAAGAAGTCCCGGCCGAACTTCAGCCTGTCCCGCAGGGTGTCCGGCATCAACCGGTTCACCGTGCCGTCGAGCAGGTCTCCCATCCGGCGGACGGCCGCCACGTCGAGGCCCGCCTCCCGGGCCTGCTCCCACCGGCCCTCGTCGAGCACCGTCAGCAGGGTGCGGGACAGGGTGTGCGGGTTCTTCCAGTTGCAGTAGGCCGCGTTGTAGAAGGCGGTCATCGTCTCGCGCAGGTTTCCCTCGGCCAGCAGCCGGTCGAAGCCGACCGAGGTGCCGACCTGGCCGGCGCTGGCCGGTTCGTCGTCGCGGAAGAAGGCGCCCTCCACCCGGGCCACCACCTCGGCACGGGTCTCTCCCGGGTGCGCCGGCCCGGTCAACTCGACCAGGATGTCCCGCATCCGGGTCAGCGCCGTGCGCACCGTGTCCAGCACCTGCGGGTCGCGGAAGTAGTACGCGCCGAGCCGCTGCTCGAACAGGGTCGCGTCGGCCGACCAGCGGGGGTCGTGCAGGAACCTGGCGAACTCGAACGGCACCCGGCTGACCGGGGCCGGCCAGGTCGCCGATGCCAGCTCGGCGCGCGTCTGTTCCCGCTCGGCGCGCGTCGGTGCCGGGTCGGTCGCGGCCGGACCGGGCTCTTCGCGGTCGCGCCCGGCCAGGGACGTCCCGTCCTCCCGGCCACGTCCGGCCAGGTCGAGGCCGGCGGGGGTACGGCCGGATGGTCCGTCGGCACGGGCGCGCCCCGGCGGGCCGTCGGTCGGTGGACGGGCCCGCCCGCCCGGTGGGCCCTCCCGGCCCAGCAGCGCGTCCCGGCCGGCGTCGCTGAGCCGCCCGTCGAGCAGCCGCAGCCGGGCCGCCGCACCGGGATCGTCCGGGTGCAGGCCGAGATGGTCGCGCAGGGCCCGCAGTTCGGCGCGGGCGTACGTCGCCTGCGCCGGGTCGCGCAACAGGTCGGCCAGCACCTCCACCTCGGCCAGCCGGCCCAGGTCGTGCGGGCTGGGACCGACGCCGTCGGGCAACGCGCCCGGGGTGAGCGCGTCCGGCGTGAACGGGTCCAGCCCACCGGCGACCCGCTGCCTGATCGCCGCCAACTCGGCCGCCTCGTGGGCGACGGCCCGCGCCACGGCGACGTCGGCGGCCCGGTCGGACAGCTCGATCCGCCAACCGCCCCCGTCCGGTGCGACGGTGCCGTGCGGCAGGTCCCGGCCGTGCGGGTCGACCGGCACCGACCGGGCCACCGCGCCGTCGGGCAGGGCGTCCGCCGGCACGGCGGTCAGGTCCAGCCGTACGCCGTGCAGTGGGCTGTCCGCCGGCAACCGGTCCAGGAGCCGGCGCAACGCCTCGTCGCCGAGTTGGCGTACCAGCTCCGGCGCAGCCACCTCCCGGCCGTACCCGTGGAACTGCGCGTCGGGGACCCGGGCGGCGGTGACCGGCGGATGGCCCCCTCCGCTGAGCAGGCCGTGGATCGCCGACGGGTCGGGCACCCGGGGCAGCCCGGCGGTGTACGCCGACCGGGGGTGCAGCGGACCGGTGTCGCTGATCGACTTGACGCCCTTCCAGTCCGCGCCGAGCAGGGCCCGCTTGCCGATCCAGGAGGCGTCCCGCCCCCGGTGGTGCTCCCCCCAGCCGGCCTGGCTGATCTCGAACGGCGTCGGGTACCGGCCGCTGCCGAAGGGGTGGCTGCGGGCCCGGTCCAGGATCTCCCGTCCCGCCTCCCGCTGCCGGTACGCCTCGCTGAGCACCTGCTCCGGATCGGTGGTGTCGTAGCGTGCCCGGAGCCGATCTCCGTCGACGGAACCGTCGCCGTCGGCCGCGCGGCGGGCCAGCGCGATGTCGACGTCGACCGCGCGCAGCTCACCCCGGAGCCGGTCGAGCACGCCGTCGGCCCGGTGCCCGGTGTTCGGCGCCCAGTCGAACCCGTCGCGTGCCCACGCGTACCCGCCGACGGTGGAGGCGGCGTGCACCTCGACCCGCTCGACGCCGGAGTACCGGTACCAGTCGGTGAGGTGGCCGTTCCACTCCCGGGCGAAGCTCTGCCCCTGGACCCGCTCGCTGAGCCTCAGCGAGACGTGTTCGACGAAGAGGCTGCCGTCGTGGTCGCGGTGGAAGGCCCGCACCACCCGACCGACGTGCACGCCGTCCGGATCGTGCACGGCGGCGCGGACGACGACCTCGTTGCGGTGCACACTGACGCTGTACGGATCGTCCAGGTCCACCCGGATCCGCAGCCCGGCGAACTCGCGCCCGTCCAACTGGTCGGCGAACTCCCGGCGGACGGCCCCGCCCCAGGCGTCGGCCTCCTCCCGGCTGCCGGGGATCAGCTCGTCGAGTGAGGGACGCCGGTCTTCCTGCCGCCACGGCGGGTCGGACCAGAACTCGTCGTTGCGGGCATGCTCCCGCCCGTCGGGCGGTGCCGCCCCGCCCGCCTGCGGCACCTGCTCCAGCTCGTGCACGGGGTAGCCGCGTCGGGCCAGGTCGGCGTCGAGCCGGTGGAGGTCTTCCCGGAGCCGGGCCTGGTCGATCGGGTCGGTCGCCGCCCGCAGTTCGTCGACGACGCACCGGCGCTCGGTCAGCCCGAGCAGGGTCCGGCCGTCCGGAGCCACCGCGTCGATCGCCCCGCGCCCCGCACCCGGCCGGCCCGTGGAACGGTCCGGCTCCGGAGCAGGCCAGCCCGGTTCCGGCGTCCTCGCCTGGTGGTCCACGGCCCGCTCCGGCGCCGCCCACCGGCCGGCGGCCCCCTCGCCCGGTCGCGGCGTCCCCGCTTCAGGGGTGACCGGCCGGGGTGCCGCTCCCCGCTCCGGTGCGCCCGGGGTCGGGTCGGCACCGCCGAGGAGACCGGTGATCCGGTGCAGGGCCCGACCCAGCACCCCTGGGCGACGCTCCGGCCCCGGCTGTGCCGACTGTCGGACCTCCGGCCGGTCCGCCGGTCCGCCGTCGCGTGGTGGCCCCCACTCGGCGAGCGGTGGCGCACCGGGCTCGGAGCGGGGTGGGGCCGACACGTCCGGGGCCGCCGGCCGGTCGAGGAGCGCGGGCAGCGACCGTCCCGACTGCTCCTGCCCGATCGCGTCGAGGTCGAGGCCGTGCCGGGCGGCGATCTCCCGGCTCAGCGGGCCGTGGAAGGTGCCACCACGACGCTCACCGGGGATCGGGTGGTTCGCCTCGGCGATCGCCAGTCGGGCGCGTTCCACGATCTGCGCGACAGGTTGGTCGACCGCCCGGTCGAGCAACTCCCGGGGCAGGACGGCCCGCTCGGCCGGATCGAGCACGTACCGGTCGAGGACGTAGTCCCGCATCTGCTGCGGGGTCCAGTCGGCCATCTCCTGGTAGGCGTCACTGCGGGGTAGGCGCGGGTCGCCTCCGTGCTCGGCGACGCGGAAGCCGGCCAGCCCCCGGAGGAAGTGCTGCTGGACGGCGAACGCCTGGAACTCGCCTTCGAACCGGAACGGCACCAGCACCTGCGCGGAGATGTCGTCGCCGTAGCGCCCCTCGGCGACTCCCTGGGCCAGCACGTCGCCCACCACGTCGGGGCTGGGCTGGAGCCGGTGCATGCTCTCGTGCACGACGGTCGCGGCGACCGCGCTGATCGGTCGGTTGGTGGCGCCGTCGCGGGGGTCGACATAGAGGATCTCGGTCCGGGTGTCGAAGCCACCGCGCGCCGGCCCGCCGATCCAGGCGTTCAGCTCCGGGTCGCGCAGCTCCGGTGGGAGCAGCGCCTTGACGCTCTCCGGGTCCTTGGGGATCAGCCGTTCGAAGGTGCCGGCCGCGTGCCGCTCGAACGCCGGCCCGAGCACGTCGCCGATCTTCGCCACCGCGATCGCCTGGTCGATGACGTGGAACCGGTGGGTGACCGGGTCCACGCTGACCACCCGGTGGGCCATCTCGACGGAGTGCAGCGGGTCCACCCCGTCCAGGTCCCGCCAGCCCGGGTCGGCGTGTTCCCCGCCCCGGGAGAAGTCCCGCCAGTCGCGGTACCGGTCGGCGTACCCCTCGACCGCCCGGCTCAGCGCGCGTACCTCCCGCACGACGTCACCGAGCGGGCCGCCGTCGCGGGCCCGGTCGGCGGCCAACTGCAACCGGTCGGCCTGCCGCCCGACCGCGTCGAGGTCGGCGAGCCGGGCGGCCACCGCCGTCTCCGGGTACCGGGCGAGCAGGTGCTCCTTCGCCCTGCCCACCAGCTCGTGCACCTGCTCGGGCAGCTCCGCGCCGGTCCTGGCCCGGTGCGCGGGGAAGTTGCTGCTGGGGGCGAGTTCCTGGCTGATCGGCAACTCGTCGCCGGCCCGTGCGGACCCGGCCGGCACCACCGGGTCAACGGCCTCCGGGTCGACATGCCTGGGCGGGACGGCGTCCGGGTCGACCGGCCGCGGTGTGGCGGCGTCCGGCTCGGCGGGCCGCGGTGTGGCGGCGGGTGGCTCGGCGGGCTTCGGCGCCGCGGGTGGCACGGCGTTCGGGTCGGCCGGTATCCGCTGCGTGACCAGCGCCGTCGTCTCCTCCCGCAGCCGGGCCACCACGGCGTCGATCTCCGCCTGGCTGCGCGGCAGGTACGAGCCGTCCTCCTGCCGTACCGCCAGGTGTTCCCGGGCCCAGTCCCGTAGCGGCCCGGGGGCCGCCGGGTCGCCGGTGAGCAGCCCACGCACGGTGTCCGGGGTGAGCAGCCGGGGCGGTACCGGTGGCGGCGCGGTGGCGTCCCGGAAGCCGACCGCGTCGACGTCGAGCACCGGCGGGTCGGGCCGCCCGGGTTGCTCCAGCGCCGCCAGCGACGGCTCCGGCTCCGCCCGCGCCGGTGCGGGCCGCGTCGGCCCGGCCGGCGTCGCCACCGCGTCCCGCCCCGCCTCCGGTACGCCGTCCGCCGGCACCCCGGCCCGGCCGGACCCGACCGGCGCGGCGGCTTCGGCGGTACGCTCCGGCTCCGCCACGCGACCGGGCTCGGCCGGATGTCCCGCCTCGACGGACCGACCGGGCTCGACGGGGTGGGCGGGCTCGACCGGGCGGTCGAGCACCTGGTGGATCTCCCGGTGCAGGGTGCGCCAGGCGTCGCCCAGTTGCCGGCCGACAAAGGCGGTACGCGCGGTCGGGTCGACCGGCAGGTGGTCCGGCAGCACGACACCGGCCGGCGCACGCTGCACCCACTGCCCGTGCTCGACCGCCATCCCCGGCAGCAGCACCACCGGCTGTCCGGGGGGCAGCGCCGAGTTGACCTGAAGCACCACCCCGACCCGCAGCCCGTCCGGGTACTCGACGGTGAGTAGGCGGGGCGACTCGTCCCAGCTCGCCCGGTGCGGCTGGTCCACCGGCCCGACCTCCCGGCCCGCCAGCAGCTCCCCGATGTGCCCGTCGAACGTCGACCGCACCGCCTCGGGCAGCGGCACCGACGGCCCGATCGGGTGCGACCCGGCCGGCACCAGCTCGACCGGGACGTGCCCCTCGGCGGGCGCTACGCCGCGTAGCTGCCCTTGCGGGGCCAGCGTGCCTCGCTGCGGTGGAACCGCAGGATCTTCACGAACACCGCCGCGTAGTTCCCGTCCTCCCGGCCGTCGATCGGCCTGCCCTGGCCGGTGTCCTTCCGGATGACCAGCCGGCGGTCCATCGTCGGGTAACCGAAGGTGTATTCCACCTCCTGTCTGTCTTCCCGGACCAGTTCGAAGTCCAGCAGGATCGCCATCCCTTGCCCCCTCGCCCCACGACGCGTGCAGGTCCTCGCCGACCCGCCCCGGCCGGATGCTCTCCCAGTTGTACCGGGCGTTCGCCGCGTCGTGCGCCTCCCGGTACGTGGCGTCCGGGTGCGCCCGTAGGTGGCCCGCCTCGGTCAGCTCGTGTTCGAGCAGGACGAGATCCTCGGGCAGGTGCCGCCCCTCGCGGAGCCGGATCCACGCCTCGGCGATGTCCGGGTTGGCGTCGAAGCGCGCCCGCCGGTGCCCACCCTCGTAGTCGTCGAGCAGGTGTTCGTCCACCATCAGGTGCCGTTTGACCTGCCGGATCTCGGTGGGCGAGAAGCCGACCGCCCCGCTGGAGCGCGGGGTTCCGGCGAGGTGCCGGGCGATGTCCGGCAGGTCGTGGTCGTCGGCCCGGAAGCGGTCGTACGCCCGTTCCGCCCAGTCCCAGGCGCGTACCTCGTCGCGGGGCCGGATCGAGACGCCGGTCTGGGCGTCCCGGTCCTCGGGCCCCCGGTTCTCCGCCCCGCGATCCTCGGGGGGCGGGTCCTGCGGGGGCCGGTCGGCGGCCGGGCGGTCCTCGGGCCGGAGGTGGTCCGGGCGGGGGTCGGCCCGGGTCACCCCGGTCGGGTCGGTGGCCGGCCCGGTCCGGTCGGCACCGGTGGCCGTCGCGTCGTCCCGGGTGGTCACCGGTGTTTCGGAGCGGCCGGCCGGCGACGGGGGCGGCGCGTCGTCAGGGTCCCGCCGTCCCGGCTCGGCGTCCCGGCGTCCCGGCTCGACGTCGGGGCGGACGGGGTCGGCAGGCGGGCGGGCCGGTTCGGCAGGCGGGCGGGCCGGGTCGGCAGGCGGGCGGGCCGGGTCGGCAGGCGGGCGGGCCGGGTCGGCAGGCGGGCGGGCCGGGTCGGCAGGCGGGCGGGCCGGGTCGGCAGGCGGGCGGGCCGGGTCGGCGAGGCGGGTCCCCGCCTCCGGGGTCCGCACCGGTGCGGGGTGGGCGGGCTGGCGCGGACCGCCGCCACCCTCCCCGGTGCCGCCGGCCAGGTCGGTGCGTTGCGGCAGGTCGGCCGGGGGCAGCTCGGGTCGCGGCGGGTGGGGGTCACGCGGGCCGCCGGGGGTGGGGCCGTCGCCGTCGACGACCGTGGGGTCGGGCGACCGCACCCCGTCACGGGCGAGCACGCTGCCGTCGGCGGCGATCGCGCCGCCGTCGAGCCGCTGGCCGTCGCCGTCGACGTGGGCCCAGACCGCCCCGCGTTCGCTGTAGGTGACCCGCAGGCCGGCGGCGCGGTCGACGGCGGCCATCCCCTCGGGGAGCACCATGACGTCCCGGCCGATCCGCAGGTCCATCCCGCCGACCCGGACCGCGTCCAGCCTGTTCTGCGCGCCGAAGACGGCGCCGGCCTTGGCGCCCTCCGCCCCGCCGTGCAGCATGTTCTGCAGGTCGAACTTGCCCTGGGCGGCGTCGGTCACGCCGGTCACCAGCCCACCGGCGAGCCCACCGCCCACGATGTGGCCCGGTATCCCACCGAACATCGAGGCGCCGAAGATCCCGCCCTGGACGGTGGACATGCCGAGCTGGCCGAGGTCGAGGCTGGTCCGCTCGCCACCGGCGATCTGGTACAGCTGGCCTAGCAGGTTGCCGCCGCCCATGAACGCCGTCCCGAACGCCACCCGCTGGCCCAGGTACTTCGTCAGCTCCCGGCCGAAGGTGGTGGCGGCGATCTCGCGGGTCGCGTACTGGCTCAGGGTGGCCCGGCTGAGCTGCTCGAACGCCTCGGTGCCGGCCATCCGGACGCCACCACGGGCGGCCAGGTCGGTGCCGACCCGGGCACCGAACTTGTGCAGCAGCTGTTCCTCGATCTCCCGGGCGAGCTGGTTGCGGGCGGCGAGCAGGCTCCGCCCGGCCAGCCGCCGGGACTCCAGCCCGGCCTCCCGGCCGAGCTGGCGCAGCAACTCCCGGTTGGTGACGCCGCGCAGCCACTGACCGGCCATCCGGTCGGCGACCGACCGGGCGATGACGTTGCGCGGCAGCACACCCCGGGCCAGGTTGCCGGCACCCTGCCGGGCCAGCGTCGGCAGGGTCTGCCGGACAAAGGCGGGGACCTGGGTACGCGCGAAGCGCGGCAACTGGGTGGTGACCAGCCGCGGCACCTGGGTACGCACCATGGCCGGCAGCTGGGTCCGGACCAGGGTCGGCAGGGTACGGGTCAGCAGCGCGGTCACCTCGGCGAGGGCGGCGCGGACGGAGATGCTGCCGATCGCGCGTACCGCGTTGGTGGCGGCGGCGCCGATCGCGGCCCGGCAGGCGGCGAATGCCCCCGGGATGCCGGCGGTGGACAGGCCGAGTGACGGGATGGCGGCGGCGACCAGCATGAACAGCGAGACGGCAAGCATGATCAGGCCGATCAGGGCCATGAACTTCATCAGCTCGATCTGCAGGCCGAAGCTCTGTACCGCCTCCTCCATGGAGGCGAGCGTGTCCACCGTGCCGGCGAGGGACTGGAGATAGGACAGCCACTCCCGGGTGAACGCCTCGGCGGCGCCGTCGCCGGACCAGTTCTCCAGGATGCCGTCGGCGGCGTGCACCGCCTCCTGGTAGAAGGCGGCGAGTTCCTCGGTGGCGGCACCCCAGGCGTCGGAGAGTTCATAGACGGCGTCGATGTCCGACTCGGGGATCTTGCCGATGAGGATCTCACCGACGGTGGACCGGACGCCCGGGATGGCGGCTTCGAGATCGGAGAACCACTCCAGGATCTCGGCCAGGGCGTGGTCACTCTCGCTCACGCGGAGTCCTCCCCGGCACCGTCGGGATCCCCGGTCGGCCCCCTCGGGTCAGCGCCGGCCACCGGCCCGGTCGATGTCGGTGGCGTTGTCGTCGTCGGTGCCGGTGTAGCTCCACATCGCATCGGCCACGTACGCGCCGAGCTTGTCCATCGCCTCGCCGAGCTTGGGCACGGTGGTCTTGACGGCCTCGTTCATCTGCTGCCCGCCGCCGCCGGAGACCTCGACCGACTTGTGGTACGTCTTGAGGAACTCCACGGTGAACTCGTCGGGCGGCAGCGTCCCGGGGGCGGTTTCCAGGGCGGTGATCGCCTGGAGCTTGCCGTCCATCGTGGTGGACATCGACTGCCCGGCGAACCGCAGCCGGTTGGCGATGCCGAGGATGTCGGCGACGCTCGTCCTGATCTCGACGAAGCTACTCATCGTCGTCCCCCTTCAGCCGCACGTCGGCGTCGTGGCGGTGCAGCAGATCCTCCAACTGCGCCCCGCCGGGTGCCATCCGCCGCAGGTCGGGGGCGATGCTGCCGTCGAGGATCTCCTTGGACTGCTCGGCGGCGTCCTCCACGGCGAGACGGACGGTCGCCACGATGGTGGCGGCGAGAGCCTTGGAGTTGGGGTTGCGGAACACCCGTGGGTCGATGTCCAGCTCCAGCAGGTGCCCCCGGGGGCCGACGACCGCCTTGACGGTGCGGTCGTCCGACCAGGCCGTGCCGGTCACCCGGAGCATCCGGCGCTGCACCTCGTCCATGCCGGACCAGGCCTTCTTGAGGTCACCGATCATCGCGGTCAGCGCGCCGAAGTTCGGCCGTTGCTCCATCGTCCCTCCCCCGAGGTCACCGACGGCAGCGTAACCGGGGTGTCACGACCCCGGCTGCCCCACCGGCGGCGCGGCCGGCCCGACACCCTCGACACCGGGGCGTCGGGCCGGCTCGTCACATGCCGGCGGCGATCTGCTGGTCGACCTGCTGCATCCGCTCGGCCGACGCGCCGAGCTTCACACCGACCCGGGTCAGCGCCTCCTTGATCTCGGTGGCGCCCTGGTTCCACTTCTGCCGGGCCTCGTCGCACGCCTGCCCCGCCGAGCCCTGCCAGTCCTCGGCGAAGAGCTGGGTGAACTGGGTGTAGAGCTCCTGGAGGCTGCCGTCCATCTGGCCCTGGTAGGTGCCGATCGCGGTGGCCACGTCGGAGATCTGGCCGAAGTTGTAGGTGATGGGACTGCTCACTGGAATGTCACCTTTCGCTGGTCACAGCGGCATGCGCCGCCCAGGATGCGGCCGGCGCCTGCCGCCCGTGCGGCGGCGCGGGCCGCGCCGGATGCCGGCGTCAGCCGCGCAGGATGCTCATCACGCTGGTGTTGCCGGTCTCGGCGGCGGCCTGGCGGATCTCGGTCGCGGCGTCGTCGTCGTTCATGCCGTACTGGGTGGCGGCGCTGGTCATCTTGCCGGACAGCTCGTCGAGCGCCGAGATGATCTTCTTGAGGCCGTCGTTGAGCTGCATGGAGACGTCCTGAAGCGCGTTGTTCGCCGAGCCTCGCATGCCGCCGCCGCCCAGGGTCTGCACCCGCTCGATGAGCTGTGCCATGCCCTGCGCGAGGCCCGCACCGGTGTCGTTGCAGCGTTGTGCCATCTGGTTCAGCTGTTCCTGGGTGGCGTGAACCTGACCCAGTCCAGGAGTGTCGGTCAAGGTGGACTCACCCGCTCCTCTGCTTGCGCCCCCCGGTCAGGGAAGCGTCCCCTTGATGTGGTGGCGGCCGTGGTGGCCGGTCCTGACGGTAGCGCCCCGCATCGAATCGGGCCACCTCACTATGTCCGATGTGGCTGGTCGGGGTGCCGGCACCGGCGGACACCGGGTCCCGGCGGTGGTCGTGAGCCGTTAGGCTCGGGGCGATTCTCGGCGACACTCGGGCGGGGGCCCGCCGCACCAGGGGAGGCTCGGTGGCGGAGGACGACGGCAGCACGGGCGGCACCAACCCGTACCAGCAGGAGACCGACCAGAACACCCGCACCGACTGGCTCGCCGACCAGAAGCCGGTCGACGTCGATCCCGACGGGCTGGTCGACTACGGCAAGAACATGGTCACCATCCAGGAAAACCTACAGGGCCACAGTGGCCGGTTGAGTCAGCTCGGCCAGTTGCCGCAGAGCGCCTGGGACGGCAACGCGCTGCCGGAGGGCACCTACATCCGGGGTCAGCTGACCCTCAACTACGGCGAGTTCCAGCAGTACCTCACCTATCTCGGCGTCGCGCTGACCAACATCGGCATGGCCGCGCAGACGGTGGCGGACGCCTACGCCAACACCGACGGCTGGTCGGCGGCCTCGCTGGACGCGGTCCGGTTCGCCTTCGGCGACACCGACGCGCCACGACCGGCCGGGCTACCCCCGTTCGTCTCCGGCAAGACCTGGTGGGACCAGTACTTCGAGACGGTGTCGAGCGGGCAGACCAGCACCGCCCCGACCCCCGAACAGTTCGTCGACCAGGGCAAGCCGCAGGTCGCCCCGGACGGCAGCATCACCTACACCGCGCTCGGCCCCGGCGGCGTGGTCCGGACCATGGTCCAGCGGCCGCTGCCCGGCGGCACGGGCACCGTGACGGTCACCACCACCGCCGACGCCACCGGCAAGGTGCTCGACAGCAGCACCACCCGGACCAGCACGATCGTCACCGGCAACTCGACGGTGGTCACCACCACGACCACCGACGCCGAGGGCCGGCGCACCGGCGGCAGCCGGGAGACCACGTCGTACGCCGCCGACGGTGGTCGCACGGTGACCAGCGAGCAGCTCGACGCCAAGGAGCAGCCGACCTCGAAGAAGGTCGACGAGCACCACGCCGACGGGACGCGCACGGTCACCACGACCGACGGCAAGGGCACCGTCACCCAGGAGCTGCACATCGGTCAGGACACCGAGGGTGTGGACCCGAGCGAGCTGACCGACTCCCCCACCAAGCAGGCGCTGGACGAGATCAAGCGGCACGACTACGGCATCTGAGCGGGGGAGGACACCATGGCCGACTACTGGGACGCCCGTGCGACGTACCCGTCCGGTGGCCCGCGCGGCGAGGGCACCCGGTACGTCATGCCGCCGGAGAACCCGGACCTGAAGTTCACCCCGGCGCCGAGTGACGAGGGCGGGGCCACCATCGAGGCGGTCCGCCAACAGGTGCTGGGGCAGCATCCGGAGGACATCTCGGCGCTGGCCGACCAGTGGCAGAACGCCTACCACCTGTTGCAGAGCATCCACCAGCAACTGCTGGCCGCCAGCCAGACCCTGCACGACGAGCACTGGAAGTCGCCGCAGGCCCGCGACGCGTTCCTCAAGGCCGGGCCGGGCAAGACGCTGGCGTACCTCGACGAGTGGATGGACGCGGCCCAGCACAACGTCACCGCGCTGCGGGCGATGGTCGGCATCGCGCGGGACTCCCGGGCGGAGATGGACCGCCTCTGGACGGAATACCGCGACGCCATCGACGACGCGAAGAACTCCGACGGCTGGACGCAGTTCTCCGAGGGCTTCAAGCAGGGCTTCACCCTGGGCCTGTACGACGGCGAGAAGGGCATCCAGGCGGCCGAGGCCGAGGCGGTGCAGCAGAAGCAGCAGGAGTACAACCGTCGGGCCCAGCAGCTGGCCGAACGCACCGCCAACGAGTACTTCGGCACGTTGAGCAAGGTCAGCGGCGGGCACGGGCCGCCGTTCTTCCCGATGGACGCGGTGCTCAACCCGGTCGGTCACCCGCCGTGGCGCGGGCCGGTGGGCACGCCGCCGCCGGTGGGGCCGCCCGGCGTACGCCCGCCGAGGTCCGGCGCGAACCAACCCCCGGCGTCGGTCCGGGCGGTGCCCCGGCCCACGCCGACCGACCCGGACCAGTTGGCCCGGCAGGTGCTGGACACCCTGCGGCCGCCACCAGGGGCGGAGACCGGCACCCCGGCCCCGCCGCCCGGCACCGGGAACCCGGCGGGTCCTGCCGTGGCGCCGCCGCCGGTGGTGCCGCCACCGCTGGTCGCACCACCCCCGGGCTGCGCACCGGCGCCCCGGCCTGGGCGGCGCGAACGCCACCGCGCCGGGGGCGGGTCGGGCCGGGCTGGCCCGTCCGCCGGGCCTGGAGGGGGTCACCGGCGAGCGCGGTGGGCTGCGCAGCGGGGTGCTGCGCGGCGGTGCCGGCGCACCCGGGGTCGCCGAGCCACCCCAGGCGTCGCTGCGTTCCCCGGCGCGAACGCCACCCCGCCACCGACCGGCGGCCGGGCCGCACCACCGAACGGGCTGCGCGGCCCCGGCGCCTCGTCGACGGCGTCGCCGCCGGGGGCCGGGGTGCCGGTGGCACCTCGACGACGGGAGCGCCGCACTCCCCGGGCACCCGCCGGCCGGGCGTCGAGGATCAGGACGACCAGGCGCGACGCGGGTCCGTCCGCCCGGGTGCCGGCGACCTCGACCTGTTCGGCCGGCCGGCCGGCGAGACCACCGCACCGGTGTTGCAGAGCCGTCGCCCGGACGGACGACGCGCGACCGGTGGCGGCAGCCGCGCGACCGGTGAGCGGGCCGGCGACGCGGCGACGCCGGGCCGGCCGGGCACCGCCCCGTCCGTGCTGGGCAGCCCGGCCCGGGGCGTCGGTGCGCCCGGCACGCCCCGGCCGAAGCGACGCGACCGGACCGACGTGGCACGCCCGGCGATGCCGGGCGGCGAGTGGCTGGACGACGGCCGGTCGGAGGCGACCGCGCCGGTGCTGGACGCGCCGGCCCCGCTGCTGTCCGGCGGGCGGGTGTCGCGGCTGGAGGAGGTGCCGACCTCGTTGCGGGGCCGGCCGTCGGCCGAGCCGGCACCCCGGCCGGCCCGTGGTGGGCAACCGGTGCCACCGGAGCTGGCCCCCCGACGGACCACCGCCGCGAAGCGCGACGACCGGGACGAGCGCCGCGACGGCCCGGAGATCGTCACCGACGAGCAGGCGTTCAGCGTGGAGACCCCGGGCGGCGGCGTCCTCGGCAAGCAGGCCGAGGACCGCTCCTACCGGGCCGAACCGAAGACCGCCCTGGGCGGCAACTGACCCTGTTCCCCCGGCCGGCCCGCTACCGCGCCGGCCGGGGAGCGGCGGGTCAGGACCAGCGTTCGCCGGTCAACCGCTCGTAGACGTCGACGTAGCGGGCCCGGGTCGCCTCGACCACGTCGGCCGGGACCTCGGGCGCGGGGGCCTGCTTGTCCCAGCCGCTGCTGGTCGCCCAGTCCCGGACGTACTGCTTGTCGTAGGAGAACTGGGTGCGACCCGGCTGGTACGACTCGGCGGGCCAGTAGCGGGACGAGTCGGAGGTGAGCACCTCGTCGGCGAGGACCAGGGTGCCGTCCGACGCCCAGCCCAGTTCGATCTTGGTGTCGGCGACCAGGATGCCCCGGTCGGCGGCGAGTTCCGCACCCCGCCGGTAGACGTCGATGGTGATCTGGCGCAGCCGCTCGGCGGTCTCCGCCCCCACCTTGTCCACCACCTCGGCGAAGGTGATCGGCTCGTCGTGCTCCCCGGCCGGCGCCTTGGTCGACGGGGTGAAGATCGGCTCCGGCAGGATCGACGCCTCGACCAGGCCCCGCGGCAGCGGTACGCCGGAGACCGCGCCGGTGCGCTCGTACTCCTTGAGGCCACCGCCGGTGAGGTAGCCACGGGCGACGCACTCGACGGGCACCATGTCCAGCCGGCGGCAGCGGATCGCCCGGCCGGCGAACTCGGCGGGCACCTCGGTGGCCGAGACGACGTGGTGCGGCACCAGGTCGGCCAGCTGCCCGAACCACCAGAGCGACAGGGCGGTCAGCAGCCGACCCTTGTCCGGGATCGGGGTGGGCAGCACCACGTCGTAGACGGAGATCCGGTCGGAGGCGACCAGGATCAGGTCGTCGCCGTCGGCGTAGACGTCCCGGACCTTGCCCGAGTGCAGAAGTTCCACGCGCCCTAGTACACCACGGGTGCGCCGCCGGCCGGCGCGCCCACCCGGGCAGCCGTCGTACGGCGGGCCGACCGGCCGTTGACACCCGCCCGCGCCACCTGCGTGAATGATCCGGCTACCGGCCCGCCTGTCCCCAGGAGCACCCGTTGTCCCCTGCGCATCCCCCGCTGTCCCGGTCCGGCGTCGACCCGGCCCGGCGACGGCTGCTCGGTGCGCTACTGGGTCTGCCCGTGCTGGCCACCGGCGGGCTCAGCGGGTGCGGCGTGGAGGAGGAGTCGCCGGCGCAGGACGGCCCGGTGGAACTGTCGGTCTTCTGGTACGGCGGCACGAAGCGGGCGGAGGCCACCGAACGGGCCCTGCGGCTCTACTCGGCCCGCAATCCGCTGGTCACCTTCCGGATCACCTGGCAGGGGCAGGGCGGCTACTACGACCGGCTCGCCACCCAGGCCGGGGGCGGCAACGTGCCCGACCTGTTCCAGATCGACGACTCGATGCTCGGCGAGTACGCCCAGCGCGGCATCGTCCTCGACCTCGGCGGCTACGCCGACGACGGCCGGATCAACCTGAACACCCTGCCGCCCGGCCTGGTGGACTACGGAAAGATCGACGACGGGGTCTACGGCGTACCGGCCGCGCAGACCCACGCCGCCGTGGTGTTCAACCGGGCCCTGCTCCGCCGGCTCGGGGTGCCCGAGCCGACCACCTCGATGACCTGGGCCGACTACCTGAGCTGGGCTGCCCGGGTGACCCGGGCCAGCGGCGGCCGGGTCGCCGGCTCGATGGACCCGTCGGGTGACCACCGGGCGCTGTGGCTCTGGCTGCGCGGGTTGGGCACCAAGTTCTACCAGGGACGCCAGTTGGGTTTCGGCTCGGCGGCGCTGCTGGACTGGTTCGAGTTCTGGGAACGGGCCCGCAGCCAGCGGGCCACCCCGGCCGCCGCGCTGGTCGATCGGGCCGACAGCGGCGAGCCGGCCCGGCAACTGGTGGTCACCGGGCACACCGCCGCCTCGTTCGCCTGGTCACACCAGTTCCCCGAGCTCCAGCGCTATACCGAGGACGAGTTGGCGCTGGTCGGCTTCCCCGGCCCCCGGGCCGCCCAGTGGGACCGGGCGTCGATGTACTGGGCCGGGTTCCGGGGCACCCGTCATCCCGGAGTGGTCGCAAACGTGATCAACTTCCTGACCGGCAACGTCGAGGTGGGTCGGCTGCTCGGCCTGGAACGGGGCCTGCCGGCCAGCCTGACGGTGCGCCAGGCGGTCGTCCAGACCCTCGACGATCCGCTGGCCGAGCAGGTCGCCACCCTCGGTGAGGCGCTGCACCAGCAGGTCGGCCCGGCACCCGCGCCGCCCCCGAAGGGGCACGGCGAGGTGCGTGACCTGCTCACCGAGGCGGCCCGGAGCATCCGCGCGGGACGCTCCGGGGCGCGGGCGGCGACGACACAGTTCATGGCCAGGGCCCAGGCGGCCCTGGCCAGGTGACGGGTCAGCGGGGCGGGCGGTTACGCCGGTTGCGCATCAGCAGGACGACCAGCAGGACGATGCCGCCGACCACCACCAGGCAGCAGAGCAGCCCGAAGACGCCGACCCCGCCACCGCGCGACCGCCGACGGGCCGCCTCCACCACCAGTTCACCGGTGCCGGTGGACGCCCAGGCGGCCACGGGCACGAAGACCGAGAGAACCACCGCGCCGAGGACCGCGCTCAGGCGGCCCCACCATGTGATCCTCGTTGACGTGTTGATCCCATTAGACATGCCCTCATCCTGACCGAGGTCGGCAAGTCCGGCATCCCGAAGCACGCACCGCGCGCCGCGCACCGCCCGGGGCGGACGGCCCGAGGCCGGAAACGGCGAAAGGCCCCGGAGATGAACTCCGGGACCTTTCGAACAGTAGCGGGGACAGGATTTGAACCTGCGACCTCTGGGTTATGAGCCCAGCGAGCTACCGAGCTGCTCCACCCCGCGTCGGCTCGATAAGCTTAACCCATCCTCCCCACGGTGATCAGCGGGGTCCCCGATCGACCATCCGCCCAGCTCAGCCCACCTGTGCGGGTCCCCGCCGACGGAGCGTCCCGACAGCCGTCCGGGCGGGCCGGAATGGAAACCACCGCCTCGGGCCGGGCGGGACCACCACGCCGACCACTCGGGACCACCGTGCCAGCCGGAGCGGGACCACCCTCGCCGGGCCGGATCAGCGCAGCCGCTCGCGGTCGCGGCCGGGCGGGAAACGGCGAAAGGCCCCGGAGATGAACTCCGGGACCTTTCGAACAGTAGCGGGGACAGGATTTGAACCTGCGACCTCTGGGTTATGAGCCCAGCGAGCTACCGAGCTGCTCCACCCCGCGTCGCCTGGTTAACCGTAGCGCACCGACCCCCGGGCCCGCAAAACGGGCCCGGGGACACTCAGCGCAGCCACTCGCGGAGCGCGTCCACCGCCCGCCGACTGTCGGCATCCAACTGCGGTCGATCACTGGACGTACCCTCCCAGCCCTGCTCCCAGAGCACCGTCACCACGTCCCCGAGCCGGATCGCCCGGACCAGTCGTACCTCGCCCCCGCCGGCCGGGTCACCCTGCCGGACGTCCGGCGGTGGGCCGGCCCGGCTGATCGCCGTCCGCCAGCTCCGCAACCGGCGGAACCGGTCGGCGGCCAGCCGGCTGACCACCAGGCGCAGCCACGCCTCGGGGGCCGGGTGACCGGCCAGCCGGCCCCGCTGCCGCCAGGCCCGGGCGTACGCCTCCTGGACCAGGTCCTGCGCCTCACCGTGGTCGCCCACCACGCCGTGGCCGTAACGCAGCGTTCGCGCCGAGGTGCTCCGGTAGAACTCGTCGAAACTCTGCTCGTCTCTCATGTCCGCACCACGTCTCCCCCGTCCCGTGCCACCTGCACTGGAGACGGCGGGCGGGGCCGCCTGGTTGCGGGACAACCGGTCAGAGAAGCGACGGAGCCCACGATCCCGGCTCGGATCGTGGGCTCCGTCGGCGCGGGAGCGGGTGGGTCAGCCGCCGGAGGACGGTGACGGCGTGGCGGGTGGGTTGCCGCCGGACGGGGCCGCCGGGTTGCCCTGCTGAGCCTGCTGGAAGGCGGTGATCGCCTCGTCCAGCGCCTTCAACGCCCGGCCGTACCGCTCGAAGTCGCCGGACGCCTGCGCGGCCTTGACCTCGGCGATCGCCGTCTGGACCCGCTGCGCGGCGGCGGCCAGGTCACCGCTGGGCGGCGGGCTGCTCGCCCCCGCCGAGGGCGAGGCGGAGGGCGAGGCCGAGGGGGAGGTCGGCGGGGGCGGCGTTCCCCCGCTCGGTGGTGGGGTGCTCCCCTGCCCGGCCCGTTTGCCCTGCTCGACGAGCTGCTTGATGCCGTCGCTGACGTTGTTGGCCAGCACCACGTACGAGCCGCCGTCGCCGTACGACAGGAGCACCTTCTGCAACAGCGGGTACGCGTCCTGCTGGTTGCTCTTGACGTAGACCGGCTCGACGTAGAGCATCCCGTTGCCGAACGGCAGCGACAGCAGGTTGCCGTACTGCACCTGCGCCTGGTTGGAGGAGAGCAGGTTCAGCTCGGTCCGGATGGTCGCGTTGTTGGTCATCTGCTGGTGCACCTGCACCGGCCCGGAGATCCGGGTCTGGTCCGGCAGCTCCAGCACCTCCAGCTTCGGCCGCCCGTCGACGTACGACCCGGAGATCAGCGCGGCGAGGTTCTGCCGGCCGTTCGGGGTGACCGCCGAGGTGAGCTGGAACCGCGGGGCGTCCTGGTTGGGGAACTGGGTGAACAGGTAGTACGGCGGCTGCTTCTGCCCGCTGTCCGGCGCGTCCGGCACGTTGGGCACCTGCCAGAAGTCCTGGCCGGAGTAGAAGTCGCCGGGGTTGGTGACGTGGAACTTGGTGAGCAGGTTGCGCTGCACCTTGAACATGTCGGCCGGGTAGCGGAAGTGCGCGGCCAGGTCGGCCGGGATGGCGCTCTTGGGTAGCACCAGGTCCCCACCGAACGCCTTGTTCCACGCCTTGAGCACCGGGTCGCCGTCGTCGAACTCGTAGAGCCGGACCGTGCCGTCGTACGCGTCGACGGTGGCCTTCACCGAGTTGCGCATGTAGTTGACGTTCTCCCGGGCCAGCTGGAAGGTGCCCCGGTTGGTCAGCTCGTCGGTGGTCTCCTGCTGGAGGTTGATCCGCTCGGCGTACGGGTAGGTCGCCGAGGTGGTGTAGCCGTCGATGATCCACTGGACCTTGCCACCCACCACCGCCGGGTACGGGTCGCCGTCCAGGGTGAGGAACGGGGCGACCTTCTCCACCCGGTCCCGGGGGTTACGCACGTACAGCAGCTTGGAGTTGTCGTTGACCGCCTCGGAGAGCAGGAAGTTCGTCTCCTGCTCCTTGATCGAGTAGAGCAGCCGCCGGGTGAACGAGCCGATCTCGACGCCACCCTCACCGGTGTAGGTGTAGTACTGCTCGCCGCCGGTGGTCGGGGTGGGCCGGTCGAACTCGGCGTTCTTGCCCTCGCCGGCCTGCCCGACGATCGCGTAGTCGTCGGCCTGCATCCGCTCGCCGTAGTAGATCCGCGGCTGGCTGGCCGGGATCTGCTCGGCCTGCGAGGAGCACGCCTCCTGGGCCTTCTCGCCGAGGAAGCCGGAGACGAAGTACGGCTGCCCGCCGCAGACCACCTGGTTGGCCGGGGCCGCGACCAGGCCGTAGCCGTGGGTGTAGACGGTGTGCCGGTTGATCCAGTTGTTCTGCTGGTCGGTCAGCTCGCCGTAGTTGATCTCCCGGACCCCGACCACGTAGTCGGAGGTCTTGTTCTCCACCGAGTACCGGTCGATGTCCAGCTTGGGGCCGAAGTCGTAGAACCCGCGGACCTGCTGGAGCTGGGTGTACGTCTCGGAGACCAGCTGCGGGTCGAGCAGCCGGACGTTCGGCACCACCGAGGTGTCGGTGGCCAGGCTGGCCGGTGGCACCAGGTTGCTGGCCGCGTAACCCTTGGCCTGCACCTCGGATATGTCGAACGCGGCGCGGGTGGCGTCGATGCTGCGCTGGATGTACGGGGCCTCCTTGTCCCGGGCGCTCGGCTTGACCTCGAAGGTCTGCACCGCCCACGGGTAGATGCCACCGATCGCGACGGCGGAGACCCCGAGCAGGGCCAGCGAGATGCCCGGCCAGACCAGGTTCCGCATCACCGCGTTGGAGAAGACGATGATGGCGATCGCCACCACCACCGAGATGTACGCCAGGATCTCCTTCGCCGGCAGCAGCGCGTTGACGTCGGCGTAGCCCGCGCCGTACAGCTTGGCGCCCTCGTTGTACTCCAGCAGCATGGCCCGCCGGTCCAGCACGTACGCGATGGCCTTGAGCAGGACGAAGAACGCGACCAGCGTGCTCAGGTGGGCCCGGGCGGCGCCGGTCATCCGGTCGCCGACGCCCTGCAGGCGCACCCCGCCGAAGATGTAGTGCACCGCCAGCGCGCCGATCAGGGCCAGCACCACGGCGGTGAAGCCGACCCCGAGCAGGTAGCGCCAGAACGGCAGCTGGAAGACGTAGAAGCCGACGTCGATGCCGAACTCCGGGTCCTTGACGCCGAAGTCGCCGCCGTTACGGAACAGCAACCACTGGGACCAGCGGCCCTGCGCGGAGAGCCCGGCGAACAGGCCGAGCACCACGGCGGTCAGGCTGATCCAGGTGCCGATCCGGGGGGCGAGCAGCATCCGGTACCGCTCCAGGGTGGCCTGCTCCAGCGAGTGCGGGCGCAGCTTCGGCCGCAGCCGGTAGGCCAGCCACAGGTTGCCGCCCACGAACGCGGCCAGGCCCAGCCCGACGGCGAGGAAGAGCAGCACCTGGGTCAGCAGCACGCCGGTGAAGACCTGGGTGTAGCGGACCTCGTCGAACCAGAGCCAGTCGGTCCACGCCTGCACCCCCCAGCCGAGCAGGGTGAACAGGAGGAACACCCCGACCAGGACCCCGATGGTGACGCGTCCGCGCCGACTCATCCTCGGCAGGGGGCTGCTACGCATGGCCACTGTTTGGCTCCGCACGCTCGATGTGATCGGCTCCGGACAGGCACCCAGAGTACGGGGTGTTCCTGAACGTCTCGGGTCAGGTCGCGCGGGTCGGTCCGGTGGCACCCGCCTCAGCAGCGGATCGGCTCCCCACCGGCGCGCAACGCGTCCAGGGCGGTCAATGCGTCGTCCAGCGAACCGACCTTGAGCATGGGCAGGCCCGACTGCGGGTTGCGGACCGCCTCGGCGCAGTTGTCGGCGGGGACCAGGAACACCTTGGCACCGGCCTTCTTCGCCCCGACCAGCTTCTGGGCGATGCCGCCGATCGGGCCGACCCGGCCCTCGTCGTCGATGGTGCCGGTGCCGGCGATGACCTTCCCGCCGGTGAGATCCTCCGGCTTGAGCTTGTCGATGATGCCGAGGGCGAACATCAGCCCGGCGCTCGGACCGCCGATGTCGTTAAGGTCGATCTTCAGGGTGAACGGGTGCGGCTGCCGCTGGTCGGGGACCACCCCGATGCGGGGCCGGCCGTCCTGGTCCCGGCTGGTCACGGTGGCGGTGCCGGGGGTGCCGTCGCGGACGTACCCGATGCTCAGCGCGGTGCCGGCGGGCTTGCCCCGGACCAGCTCGACCAGCCGGGTCGCGGAGGTGACCTTCGCGCCGTCGACGGTGGCGACCACGTCACCGGCCTTCAGCGCGCCGGCCGCCGGCCCGTCCGCGGCCACCTCCTTCGCCACCACCTCGACCGGGTAGCCGAGCTTGACCAGTGCGGCGGTCTCGGCGCTGCTCTGCGAGTTCTGGAAGTCCTCGGCGTTGCGCTTCTCGACCTCCTCCTGCGACTCGCCCGGCGGGTAGACCAGCTCCCGGGGCACCACCGCCTCGTCCTTCGACAGCCAGCCGACGATCGCGGCGCGCAGTTTCACCGTCGGTTGCACGCCGACCGTGGTCATCCGGAGCTGACCGGCGGAGGTGGACGTCTCCCGGCCGCTGATCTGGATGACCTCCCTGCCGTCGGAGGTGCCGAGGGTGTTCACCGTCGGCCCGGGACCGAGCACCACGTACGGGATGGACGCGCCGAGCACGCCGATGCTCAGCAGGGTGGTGAGCAGAGCACCGAGGAGGACGGTCACGCCACGACGTCTCATGCGGCAGAGCGTACCGACCGGGGGTGGCGACACCGGCAGGCTGCGGCGGACTTCGCCCTCAGCGCAACGCCGGCAGCGGCTACCAGGGGCGCGGCGCGCGTACCGTAGACGTCGTGCCTGATATTCCGTTCGGTTTCGCGCTCCCGGGTGGGCAACCACCAGACCCCAACGATCCCGCGCAGATGCAGCAGTTCATGTCGCAGTTGCAGCACCTGCTCTCCGCGCCGGGCAGCGGGCCGGTCAACTGGGACCTGGCCCGCCAGGTGGCCGCCAGCCAGCTCGCCGCCACGGGTGACCCGATGGCCTCACCGTACGAGCGGCACGCGGTGGAGGAGGCGCTGCGCCTGGCCGACCTCTGGTTGGAGCCGGCGTCGGCCTGGCCGACCGGCATCCGCACCTCCGTGGCGTGGAACCGCAACGAGTGGATCTACAAGACGCTGGACGTCTGGCGCAAGCTCTGCGACCCGGTGGCCAGCCGGATGGTCGGCGCGATGGGCGACCTGGTCCCGCCGGAGGCCCGCGCCCAGCTCGGTCCGATGCAGTCGATGGTCGCCACCCTGGGCGGGGCGCTCTTCGGCGGCCAGCTCGGCCAGGCGCTCGGCCAGCTCGCCGCCGAGGTGCTCTCCGCCGGTGACATCGGCCTGCCGCTCGGCCCGGCCGGCACCGCCGCGCTGATCCCGGCCAACATCCGGGTGTACGGCGAGGGTCTGGAGCTGCCCGAGGACGAGGTGCGCCTCTACGTCGCCCTGCGCGAGGCGGCCCACCAGCGGCTCTTCGAGCACGTCCCGTGGCTGCGCGGGCACGTGCTGGCCGCGGTGGAGAACTACGCGTCCGGCATCCGGGTCAACCGGGAGGCGATCGAGGAGGCGATGGGCCGGGTCGACCCGACCGACCCGGAGTCGATGCAGGCGATCGCCCTGGAGGGGATCTTCACCCCGGAGGACACCCCGGCGCAGAAGGCGTCCCTGGCCCGGCTGGAGACGGTGCTCGCGCTGGTCGAGGGCTGGGTCTGCCACGTGGTGGACAGCGCCGCGACGGATCGGCTGCCCAACGTGGTCCGCCTCGGTGAGGCGTTCCGTCGTCGCCGGGCAGCCGGTGGGCCGGCCGAGCAGACCTTCGCCGCCCTGGTCGGGCTGGAGCTGCGTCCGCGTCGGCTGCGGGAGGCGGCGGCGCTGTGGGCGGCGCTGACCGAGCACCGGGGCATCGCCGGCCGGGACGCGGTCTGGGGCCACCCCGACCTGCTCCCCTCGGACGCGGACTTCGCCGACCCGGTGGCCTTCGCGACCACCTCGACGGATCTCGACGACGAGCTGGCCAACTTCGACTTCACCGCTCCCGGCGGCCCCGAGGAGCAGGCACCGGGCAGCCGGCCCCGCCCCGACGACACCGACGGCGACGCCGACCGGTCCTGACCCGCTTCGGACCAGCCGCGACACCGGCCGGACCCGCCCGATCCCCGGGCAGGTCCGGCCGGTCGCCGTTGGCCGGTCGCCGGTAGATCGCGGTGACCGGTCAGGCCGACGTCGGGCGGCGGCAACCCGGCTGTCGGCCGGTCAGGGGCGGCCGGTCGCCGGTCAGGGGCGGTGGCCGATGGCCGCCAGGGGCGGTGGGCGGTGGCCAGTCAGGGGCGGTGGCCAGTCAGGGGCGGTGGCCGGTCAGGGGCGGTGGCCGGTCAGGGGCGGTGGCCGGTCAGGGGCGGTGGCCGGTCAGGGGCGGTGGCCGGTCAGGGGCGGTGGCCGGTCAGGGGCGGTGGCCGGTCAGGGGCGGTGGCCGGTCAGGGGCGGTGGCCGGTCAGGGGCGGTGGCCGGTCAGGGGCGGTGGCCGGTCAGGGGCGGTGGCCGGAGAGCAGGGCGCGGGTGGCCTCCCAGCCCTCTACCGCGGGGTCCAGGGCGGCCAGGTCGGCCGGGCCGCGCAGCCGGTGCCAGCCGGGCGTGACCGCCACGTCGGTCGGGGCGGGTGCCGCGCGACGCAGGTCCGCCGGCCCGGCGACGTCCAGGTCCAGCGCCGGCAGCCAGCCGGGTACGGGTAACCGGCACGCCACGCCGAGCAGTCCCGCGCCGCTACCCTCGACCGGCGCGACGGCGACGGGTCGGCTGGTCAACGGTCGGAGCAGCTTGCCGAGGGTCAGCCCCGGCAGGTCGGGGGCGTCGGCGGCGACCACGGCGGCCTGGTCGTACCCGTCGAGGGCGGCCAGCGCGGCGGTCACGGTCGGCTCGGGCACCTCGTGCACGGGGGTGTCGGGCCAGCGCACCGCGTCGGCCAGCCAGCGGTCGGCCGGGGTCACCGCGAGCGCGGTCTCCACCTCGGCGAGGGTGGCGAGCAGGTCCACCACGTCCTCGGCCAGCGCGGTACGCCACTGCGTCAGCTCGACGCCGGGCGGCGACCAGGTAACCGGACCGAGCAACGCCACCACCACCCGTCGGACCATCCCCCGACCCTAGTGGGCGCGGCGTCCGTGATCGACTCCCGTGGGCCGAAATGGTGCCATCGACGCCCGCTGGACCCCGCTACCTGCGCCCAGAAGAGTTGATCAAGCTTCGGCAGGCTGGGGAGCCGGGCGGCGGAGGCGGCGGGAGGGGTTCAGCCGGGGACCGGGACGGCGGAGGCGGCGGCGACCCCCTCCAGATAGCCCCGCGCCCGTTCGGTCTTGGCGTACCGGCCGACCAGGGCCCAGAAGCGGGTGTTGTGGCTCGGCACGATGAGGTGCGCCAACTCGTGCAGCAGCACGTAGTCGAGCACCCAGTCGGGCATGTCCTGGAGCCGGTGCGAGATCCGGATGGTCCGGTCGGCGGGGGTGCAGGAACCCCATCGGCCGTTCTGGTTGGTGACCCACCGGACGCTGGCCGGCAGGGTCTCGCCGCCCTGGTCGGACAGGTACAGGTTGATCAATCGGAGGGCCCGGTCGAGCAGCTCGTTGTCGTTGCGGGCCAGCCGGCCCTCCCGGGCGGCGAGCCGGGCGAGCATCCGGTCGACCCACTCGCTCTCCTCGGCCCGGGAGAACTGGTCCGGGATGAGCACCACGACCCGTTCGCCGTCCCGGTAGGCGGACACCGTCCGTCGCCGGCGCTGACTGCGCCGTACCTCGACGACTGGCTTCCGCGCCGCCGCCATCAGTGGGCCGCGCAGCCGTGGTTTCCTGCCACGAGGGAAAGCTAATGCGTACTGACCAGGGGTCCGCAAGGGTCAACACCCCGACACGCGCCCGGAAAATGGTGGTTGATAGTAAGGAGTCCGAAAAAAACTGGTGGTGACCATGAGGCTGGACCCTCGTCACCCTTCGTGGCGACCCCGACAGCCCACGCCGGGCGCGATCTCCACGGTAGGTGATCGGCCCCGCCGACGCCGCCGCACCCCCGTCCGGGGGACCTCCCACAGGCCTCCACACGGCGTGTCCCCGGCAAACTCACTTATCCCGCCTATTTCGGGATGCACACTCTCGACGTCGACTTGCTCACAGTGTCGATGCACAGCTGACATGGAACCGCCCAGAGCTGGGTAGGGTCCGCCAACCGGCGGTCACGTGGGTGGCCGCGGAGAAGGACCCGGCGCCGTGCCCCGCGTGGCCTGCCGCCGGGAGAACCGCCGGGCCGACGTGCCCGGCGGACGAGACGAGGAGGCTACCGTGGCCGACCAGGCCCAGACCTACAACGGTTACTGCGTGAAGTGCAAGGAGAAGCGGGACTTCGAGGGGCACGTCGAGGTCTCGAAGACCGGGATGAACATGGCCAAGGGCAAGTGTCCGGTGTGCGGCACAACAGTGAACCGCATCCTGGGCAAGGCCAAGGTCTGACCCGTCCGGGTACGACGCGGGAGGGGCGGCCGGTGGGGCCGCCCCTCCCGCACGTCCGGGCGGTCGCCGCTGACAGGTGATCGGGCGGTCGCCGCTGTCGGGTGGCCGGACAGCCCCGCCCTGTCAACTGCCCGACATGACTCCCGGTGAGCTGTGGATAACTCGCCAAGTCCTGTGGACAACGCTGGATCTGGCGCTGCGCACCTGTGGACAACGATCGACGCACCGCAGGGTTTCGGTCACGATTCGTCATCATGACCCCATCCCCTCCCGCACCCTCCCGCACCCCGCTGCTCCGCCCCGCCCTGTTACCGGGCCTGACCCGGCTCTGGCGCGACCGGCACACCCTGCAACTGGGGATGAGTCCGGGCCGGGCCGTGCTGCTGGAGGTGACCGACTCACGGGTCACCCGACTGCTCGACCTGCTCGACGGCACCCGGAGCGTGCGCGGCATCCTGGCGGACGCGGCGAACGCCCGGGTCGACCCCGGCCAGGCGCGCGGGCTGCTCGACACGCTGCACGCCGCCGGGCTGGTCGTACCCGCGCACACCCTGCTTCCCCGGGACCTGACCGGCCCGGACCGGGCCCGGCTCGCCGCGGAGGCCGGTGCGCTCGCTCTGGCCTCCACCGCCCTGCCCGGCACTCCCGCCCAGGTGCTCCGCCGCCGACGTGTCGCCCGGGTGGTGGTGGCCGGGGCGGGCCGGCTCGGCGCGCCCGTCGCCGTGGCCCTGGCCCAGGCCGGCGTGGGGCACGTGGCCACCGAGCTGGCCGGCCCGGTGGACCCGGTCGACCTGGTCGGCACCGGGCTGGCCGCAGCCGACGTGGGGCAACCGCTGGCCGGGGCGGTCCGGGCCGCCATCGCCCGCGCCGCCCCGGGCACCCGGACCCACCCGGCCGGCCGCCGCCGGGCCGCACTGGTGGTGCACCTCGGCACGGACCGCCCGGCGGACCTGCTCGCCACCGGGTACGCCCGGCGTCGCCAGCCGCACCTGCTGGTCACCCTCCGGGAGGGGACACCGGTGGTGGGTCCCCTGGTCCGGCCGCCGGTGGGCCCCTGCCTGCACTGCCTCGACCTGCACCGCACCGATCGCGACCCGGGCTGGCCCGGACTGGCCGCGCAGCTCGCCACCGGCCCGGCCAGCCGGTCCTGCGGCACCGCCACCCTGCTCAGCGCCGTCGGCTACGCGGTCGCCGAGGCGCTGGCCCAGGTCGACGGCGGCACCCCGGAAACGGTGGGCTGCGCGGTGGAGATCGGGCCCGCCGGTCGGTTCCGACGTCGGGCCTGGGCCCCGCACCCCGGCTGCTCCTGCTCCGGCACCGGTCGCCGTGGGTGACGTGCGGGAGCGCGGTGGGAGTCCGGGCGGGGCACGCGGAAGGGGTATGCGGCCACCCAGCCCGGCTTGGCGCAGCACCGGAGCCGGGAAGTCGGTAACAATGGCCAGGTGACCGACATCCCGCGCCGCGCCGTGTCCCGGACCGCCAAGCTCGCCGCTCTGCCGCTCGGCTTCGCCGGTCGGACCGTCCTCGGGATGGGTAAGCGCGTCACCGGCATCGCCTCCGACGTCATCTCCGCCGAGATCCAGCAACGCACCGCCGAGCAGCTGTTCAGCGTCCTCGGGCAGCTCAAGGGCGGGGCGATGAAGTTCGGCCAGGCGTTGTCGGTGTTCGAGGCGGCGCTGCCGGACGAGATCGCCGCGCCCTACCGGCAGGCGTTGACGAAGCTCCAGGAGGCCGCTCCGCCCCTGCCGGTGGCGAGCGTGCACAAGGTGCTGACCGAGCAGCTCGGGCCGGACTGGCGGGACCGGTTCGTGGAGTTCGACGACACCCCCGCCGCGGCGGCCAGCATCGGCCAGGTGCACCGGGCCGTGTGGCGGGACCCGGAGACCGGGGTGTCCCGGACCGCCGCCGTCAAGATCCAGTATCCGGGTGCCGGGGACGCGCTGCTCGCCGACCTGAAGCAGCTCTCCCGGCTGGGCGGGATGTTCCGGGTCATCCAACCCGGCCTGGACGTCAAGCCGCTCCTGGCCGAGCTGCGGGAACGGATCACCGAGGAGTTGGACTACGAGCTGGAGGCGGAGTCGCAGCGCGCCTTCGCCGCCGCGTACGCCGACGACCCGGAGATCTTCATCCCGGCGGTGCTCTCCGCCTCGCCCCGGGTGCTGGTCACCGAGTGGATCGAGGGAACACCGCTGGCGGACATCATCCGGGAGGGCACCGACGAGCAGCGCAACGCCGCCGGTCGGTTGATGGCGACCCTGCACCTGTCCGCCCCGCCCCGGGCCGGGCTGCTGCATGCCGACCCGCACCCGGGCAACTTCCGGTTGCTGCCCGACGGCCGACTCGGGGTGATCGACTTCGGCGCGGTGGCCCGGATGCCCGAGGGCACCCCGGAGCCGATCGGCCGGCTGCTCGGGCTGTCGCTGCGCGGCGACGCCGACGCGGTCGTCGCCGGGCTGCGCGAGGAGGGCTTCGTCAACCCGACCGAGCCGATCGACGCCCAGGCGCTGCTGGACTACATCCGGCCCATGCTGGACCCGGTGGCCGAGGAGGAGTTCCGGTTCACCCGGGCCTGGCTCCGCGCCGAGGCGACCCGGCTGGCCAGCCCGAAGTCGCCCGCCTTCCAGCTCAGCCGGCAGCTCAACCTGCCGCCGTCGTACCTGCTCATCCACCGGGTGACGCTGGGCTCGATCGGGGTGCTCTGCCAGTTGGAGGCGAAGGCGCCCTACCGGGGCATCCTGGAACGGTGGCTGCCCGGTTTCGCGCCGGTGGCCTGACCGACGCACGACGTGGGGGCGGTGACCGGAACCCGGTCACCGCCCCCACGTGTCGCTGGTGGTCTCAGAGAACGCCCAGGTCGCGAGCCGACTGGCTCCGGCTGTTCATCGCGACGGTACGGGCAGAACGGTGCGCCTCAGTGCTCGTGGTGGTACGACCGGCCTGAGGCCGGCGCATTCGAGCCCGGGACAACGCTTCGTGGAGTAGTTGCATCTCGGTTCCGTTCGGCAGGTGCAGCATCGGGGTCAACTCTCTCTCGGCCGATGATCATCGGCGGGTGGGTGGAACGGATCGGGTAGGTCAGGCTGCCAGCCGGACCGCACTGCGCGAGGTGGCCACACCACTGGCCGCCAACCGCGCCTCGGCCTCGACCTGAAGGGCCGCGTCGCGGGCGAGGTCCTCCTTACGCGGACGGCCACGGGGCCGCTTACGCGGGACGACCGCGCCACGCTCGAAGATCTCGCCGCCCCAGACGCCCCAGGGCTCGGCCCGCTCGACCGCGCCGGCCAGGCACTCGACGCGCAGCGGGCAGTCCCCGCAGAGCGTCTTGGCCAGTTCCAGGTCGGTGGGCGAGTCGGAGAACCACAGGTCGGGGTCGAACTTCCGGCAGGGCAGGTTCGCCTCCAGCTCGACGCTCACGTCGAGGGGGGCCAACGCCAGACTCATCTCCCGGTCACCTCTCTCTCACTTCGATCCCTTGGATCGCATTCCGACGTACTTCGACGGGCAAAAAACTGAGGCCGCGGATCCCGGTGAGCGGGTTCCGCGGCCTCGAGGTGAGCCGGTGGTCTGAGTGTCAGACCGGTCTACCTCGAGGTGGAACGCCGCGGACATCCATGCGCTTCTTGGCGACATCAATGCCCAGACCCGTGAAGCCACTGGTCCCCTCGGCTCCCGCAGTGGGTGCAACAGTCAGGTTCAGCTCGGCCTGAACCGAGACCTGGTGCACCTGCGGGTTCGACGGTCGCGGAGCGGCAAGGGCCACCCGGACAGCCGACAGCGGAGCGAAGGCAGCTGGCATCGCCGCCAGACGCTCATAGGTGATGATCTCCACGGTTGCCACCTCCCTCACGTTCCTCGTGCCGATTCGGACTCACCCCCCGTGAGCAGCCGTAATGGCGCTGCTCCCGAGGTGCGTCCTGAGGCTATTCCTCGCCACGGGGCGAGGGCAAACGAATTTACGACGAGATTTCGAGAGTTTTCTCCGGGCCGATCTCGTCCACCGTCGCGCCCGCCACCAATGCCAGCACCGCCTCGCCGTAGAGGCCGAGTTTGCGGGGGCCGATGCCGGCGATGGCGATCAACTCCTCGACCCGGCCCGGCCGCCGTTCGGCCAGCGCGACGAGGGTGGCGTCGGTGAAGACCACGTACGCCGGGACCCGCTGCGTCCCGGCCACCCGGGCCCGCCAGTCGCAGAGCCGCTCGTACAGGTTCTCGTCGATGTCCGAGGGGCAGGTCGGGCAGCGGCCCAGTTTGCGGTCCGCCCCGGCCAGCAGGGTCGCGCCGCAGATCCGGCAGGAGACCACCTGGGTCCGCCGACGTTCCACCGCCCGTTTCGCACCGCCCGGCCCGGCCACCCGGCCCGCACCGGCCCGCTCGCCGCCACCGCTGCGGTCCAGTTGGGGCAGGAACCGCGACGGCCGCCGGGCCCGCCCACCCGGTGAGCGGGCCGAGGCGTACGACAGCCAGAGCCACTGCCGGGCCCGGGTGATCCCGACGTAGAGCAGCCGCCGTTCCTCCTCGACCTGCTCCGGGGTGCGGGCGTACGAGGTGGGCAGGGTGCCCTCGGAGAGCCCGACCAGGAAGACCGCGTCCCACTCCAGCCCCTTGGCCGAGTGCAGGGAGGCCAGGGTCACCCCGTCCACCGTCGGCACGTGCTGCTGGGCGGCCCGCCGGGCCAACTCGTCGTTGAAGTCCGTCAGGGTGGCCTGGCGCTCCACGGTCGCCGCCTCGCCGATCGGCAGCACCTCGGGGGTGGCCGCGTACTCCTCGGCGAGCTGGACCAGGGCGGCGAGCGCCTCCCAGCGCTCCCGGGCGGCGCCGCCGGGCGGGGCGGCGTCGGGGGCCCAACCGACCGCGGTCAGCGCCTCCCGGACGGCGATCGGCAGCGGGGTGTCGCCCGGGATCGACCGGGTGGCGGCCCGCAGCGCCACCATCGCCTGGCGTACCTCGGACCGCTCGAAGAACCGCTCCGCCCCCTGCACGACGTACGGCACGCCGACCTCGGTCAACGCCTTCTCGTACGCCTCGGACTGGGCGTTGGTGCGGAACAGCACGGCGATCTCCTTCGCCGGGGTGCCCCCGTCGACCAGCGTCCGGCAGCGGGCCGCCACCGCGCCCGCCTCGGCCGGCTCGTCGGTGAAGATCCGCAGCTCCGGCTCGGGGCCGGGTGGGCGCTGACCGTGCAGCTCCAGCCGCAGCCGCGCCTCGGTGCCCCGGGCCTGCCCGATCACCGCGTTGGCCAACCCGACCACCTGCGGGGTGGACCGGTAGTCGCGGACCAGCCGGACCACGGTCGCGGCCCGGTGCCGACGCGGGAAGTCGATCAGGTACGCCGAGGTGGCCCCGGTGAACGAGTAGATCGTCTGGCTGGCGTCACCGACCACGGTCACGTCGTCCCGGCCGCCCAGCCAGGCGTCGAGCAGCCGCTGCTGGAGCGGGTTGACGTCCTGGTACTCGTCGACGACGAAGTGCCGGTACTGGCCGCGTACCTGCTCGGCGACGTCCGGGTGCTCCTCGATGCCCCACACCGCCGCCCGCAGCATGTCCTCGAAGTCGATCACCCCGGAGGAACGCTTCAGCCGTTCGTACGCGGTGAAGACCTCGGCCACCTTCGCCGGCTCGTACGGCGTCTCGCGCAGCGCCCGGGCGGCGGCGACCACGTACTCCCCCGGCTCGACCAGCGACGACTTGGCCCACTCGATCTCCCCGGACAGGTCGCGGGCGGCGGCCCGGTCGGCCCGCAGGCCGACCTTGGCGGCGGCCAGGGTGACCACCCGGACCTTGCTGTCCAGCAGCTCCGGCATGGCCCGGCCGGACAGCAGCCGGGGCGCGAAGTAGCGCACCTGGCGCAGCGCCGCCGCATGGAACGTCCGCGCCTGCACACCCGGCACCCCGAGCACGGTGAGTCGGGCCCGCATCTCGGCGGCCGCCCGCGCGGTGAAGGTGACCGCCAGCACGTGTCGACCGACGATCCCCCCGGTCAGCACCCGGTGGGCGATCCGGGAGGTCACCGCGCGGGTCTTGCCGGTGCCGGCGCCGGCCAGGATGCAGACCGGGCCGGCCGGGGCGGTCACCGCCGACCGCTGCTCCGGATCCAGCCCGGCGAGGACCGACTCCGCCGCTGAGTGAACCACCACAGCGAGGAATCATCTCAGCTCCGGCCGGCGTTGTACCGGTCAGCCTGGCCTGACCGGGCCGGGCGCGGCGAACCGTGGAGGATCCGACGATGTTGACCATGTATTCCACCCCGTGGTGCGGCTACTGCCACCGGCTGAAGTCGCAGCTGGACCGGGAAGGCATCGGGTACGAGGTGGTCGACATCGAGCAGGACCCGCAGGCCGCCGACTTCGTGATGAAGGTCAACGGTGGCAACCAGACCGTCCCGACGCTGCGCTTCGCCGATGGCAGCGCCCTGACCAACCCCTCCATCACCCAGGTCAAGCAGCACCTGGCCGCGCTCCCGGGCTGATCCGGTCATCCCGCCGACGCAGCGGCCGACCCCACCGGGGCCGGCCGCTGCGGGTCGTCGGCGGGTCGTCGGTCATCGACCGGTGAGCCGGTCGGCGGCGGGGTCGGAGAGCGGACGGCGGGGGGCCGGGATGCGGGCCGCGGGCGGCGAAGCGGGAGGTGTGCGCGGGCCCGGCGGGGTGAGCCGACGCCCCTGCCAGAGCCAGAGACCGGCGACCGTGGTGACCACCCCGACGAGGACGAACAGCAGCCGGTAGTCGAACACCCCGACGAGCAGTGCCCCGGTCCCGATGGACACCGCCTGCGGCCCGCTGACCAGTGCCTCCGAGGCCGCGGTGACCCGACCGAGCAGTCCCGGCGGGGTACGCCGCTGGACCAGCGTGGTCAGCCCCACCATGGTCAGCGGCAGGGACAGCCCGGCGAGCAGCAGGGCCAGCACCCCGAGGCGCAGGTCGGGCCAGGCCAGGGCCAGTGCGGCCGGGCCGAAGAGGGTCACCCCGGCGGCGAGCGCCCCCAGTTCACCGACCCGACGCACGACTGTCGGCGAGAGCAGCCCGCCCACCAGGCCACCGATCCCCTGCACGGTGATCAGCACCCCGACGAAGGCGGCGTCCCGGCGCAGCCCCTGGTCGACGTACGCGAAGATCAACGATTCGGTGAAGCCCATCACGAGTGAGCCCAGCCCGTACCCGAGCAGGGCCCGGCGCAGGGCCGCCTCGCGGGTGAGGTGGCGCAGTCCGGCGCCCAGCTCGGCGGGCCAGCGCAGGGTCGCGGTGGCCGGTGCGTGCTCGGTCACCCGGAGCAGCCCCACCACGGCGGCGGCGACCACGAAGCCGGTCATCGCCAGACTGGTCAGCAGCCAGCCGCCGACCGCCGCGTACAGGGCCGCCCCGGCCAGCGGGCCGCCCAGGCGCAGGCCCTGCCGCACGGTCTGCAACGCCCCGTTCGCATCGGCCAGCAGTTCGCTCGGCACGAGCTGGCGGAGCAGGCCGCTCAGGGTGGCGTGCAACGTCAGGTAGGACAGCCCGTAGCAGGCGGCCACCACGTAGATGATCCAGACGTCGGCCCGGTCGCGGACCACGAAGAGCGGGCTGAGCAGCAGCGCGGTGGCCAGGTTGGCGACCACGAAGAACGGTCGACGACGGTAGCGATCGACGACCCAGCCGACCAGCGGGGCCAGGATCATCGGCGCGATGATCGCGAAGATCGTGGCACCGGCCATGCCGTCGGAACCGGTCAGATCCTTGACCCAGATGGCCAGGGCGAGCAGCAGCATCGACTCGGCCGCCATGCTGGCCAGCAGCGCGACGAAGAGCAGACGGAAGTCGGGGCGGCGCAGGACGGTGCGCATGGGGGTTCCCTCCGGCGGGGGGTGGCGCCCGGGTTGGACGCGTACGGAGGAACTGCCGCCAGCAGGGACGACGTCGTCCCGAGGCTCGGCCGGCACGTTCCACAGTCCTCTTTTTGACGCAAGACACGCCCTCGCCGGGACCTCCGACGCCGGTCGCGACGTCCATACTGACCGTGGGGGGCGAATTTCATACAGTTACCGTCGCGTCTCGCGACGGTCGACGGAATCGAGGACACCGTGCCTCCAGCCGTACCGAGTCCGATCCTGCGCCGGCGCAGGCTCGGCAATGACCTGCGTCGCCTGCGCGAGGCGGCGGGACTCACCGGTGACCAGGTGATCGACCGGATCGGCTGGGCGTCGGCCTCGAAACTCTCCCGGCTGGAGAACGGCCGCAGCCGACCCGACCCGGAGGACGTCGGCGTCCTGCTCGACCTCTACGGGGCCGCCCCCGCAACGCGCGACGAGCTGCTCGCCATCACCGACGAGGCCGGCGACATGCGTGCCTGGCGCAAGTCGTACCCGGTGATGACCCAGCAGCAGTTGGGGTGGGCGGAGCTGGAGGCGGGCTGCGCCCAGATCCGCGAGTACAACCCGGTCCTGGTGCCGGGGCTGCTGCAGACCGAGGGATACGCCCGGCTGCGGATCCTCTCCGCCGAGGCCGCCGCCGCGGAGTCGGCCGACCCGTCCGGGGACGACCCGGAGACCGAGGTCAAGGCGCGGCTGGGCCGGCAGTCCCTGCTGGACCGGGCGGACGGCCCCCGGTACACGGCGGTGCTGGAGGAGGCGGCGCTGGGCCGCCGGGCCTGCCCGCCGGAGGTGCTGCGGGAGCAGCTCGCCCACCTCTGCGAGCTGGCCATGCTGCCGAACGTGACCCTGCACCTGTTGCTGCGGGACACCCGGATCGGTGAGTTCTACCTGCCACCGACGGCCTTCTCGCTCTACCGGTTCGCCGATTCGCAGGACCCGGAGACGCTGGCGATCGAAGGAGGCTTCATCGACGTCATGTCGACCGAGGCATCCACGGTGAATCGCTATAAAGTGGTATTTGAGTGGCTATGCTCGGCGGCGCTCTCCGCATCGGACACCCTTACCTGGCTCTTCGCGGCGACGGGACGGCTGACCGACACGGCGGCCTCGTCCGTGGTGGTTCCGGGTCCGACCGCAGCGCCGGCCCAACGCCGCCGGCAACCTGGGCGCCTGACGGAACGGTGACGCACACCGCCCCCGTCGGGGCCGGGCGACCGCCGCTCGTTCCGTCGAAGCAGTTCCAGGAAGCAGGAGCAGAACCATGAACGAGATCCAGACCGTGCCCGCCGACGCGCGTTGGCACAAGAGCAGCCGCAGCCAGACCTCCAACTGTGTGGAGGTCGCCCAGTTGCGTACCGCGACGACCGAGGTGGCGCTGCGGGACAGCAAGGACCCGAACGGCCCGGTGCTGCTGTTCCCGCGGGCCGGTTGGCTCGGCTTCCTCGCGGGCACGAAGAACGGACAGTTCGCACTGGACTGATCCGGGGACCGGGTTGGGGCCGTCGGCAGGTTGCCGGCGGCCCCACGTCGTACGGGCCCCCGGACCCGTCACCTCCGCACGGCGACCTGTCTGACCAGGCATCGGATGATCGGACAGGACCAGATCGATCGCCGCGTTTCACTTGCCGGGACCCCGGGCGGGCGTAACATGACGATTCAGTGACGTGGAAGTTCCACAACGTACCCGGTCACCCGCGGTCCGTCCGGAGACAGCCATGCGTTTCCTGATCGTTCGTACCGACATCCGCACCGCCGCCGACATCGACCTCGCCGCCGCCTGGGCCGGCGGTGGTTGCCTGCGCAACGAGACCACCACCCCGGAGTGCCGCCGACAGACCGTGCACGCCGAGGACCGGGACGCCGCCCTGCTGCTGGCCCGTGCCCTGTCCACGGTGGGCGCGGTCCGCGCCGGCCGGCAGCGGGTCAAGGTGCTCCCGCTCGCCGAACCCGGCCGACGCCGCCGGGGGCAACACCCGCCCGGCTGACCGACGTCCGTCGTGGCCGCAACGGCTCCCCGCCGAGTGCGTCCGCCGCCCGCCCACGACGGCCCGTGTTCCCGGCCCGGGACCGTCGCGGCAACGGCGGTCCGGGCCGGGGCCGTAGCCGCCCCCGACCGGTCAGCAGTGCCCGTCGAGCCAGCGGTGGATCAGGAAGAGGGCGATCGACGACGGCGGGGGCAGGATCATCCGGTCACCGTCCCCGGCGTCCACCGCCCGGCCGGCCAGCACCGCGCCGATCTCCCGCCGGGTGAACCACCGGGCGTACGCGATCTCCGTCGGATCGACCCGGACCGGCTCCCCCGGGTCCGCCTCGGCCAGGTAGCCCAGCATCAGCGAGCCGGGGAACGGCCATGCCTGGCTGCCCGCGTACATGATCCGCTCGACCCCGACGCCGACCTCCTCGCGGACCTCGCGCAGCACGGCCGCCTCCGCCGACTCCCCCGGCTCGACGTAACCGGCGAGACAGGAGAAACGCCGCTGCCCCGGGGTACGCGGCCAGGTGGCGTTGTTGCCGAGCAGGCAACGACCGTCCGGGCCGTCCACCCCGTCGTGCACCAGGACGATCATCGCCGGGTCGGTACGCGGCCAGGCCCGCCGGCCGTCCCCGTCCACCCGCGACCAGCCGCCCTCGTCGACCTCGGTCCGGTGCCCGGTGCGGGGCGACCAGCCGTGCCCCAGGTGCCAGTTGACCAGGGCGAGCGCCGTGGTGAAGATCCCGGCGTCCCGATCGTCGAGCAGGTGGCCGATCTCCCGCAGGTTGGCCTCCCGGGTGCCCGGCAGCTCGGGCAGCGGGGCGTCCACCGCGAAGACCGGCACCCCGTCGGGCTCCACTCCCAGGAAGAGCGGGAACGCCTCCCCCAGCGGGCCGACCTCGGCGGCGTCCCGCAGCACCAGCACCGGCGGATTCACCTCCGTGCGGACCAGCGCCCGCCCGTCCCGGGTCGAATCCAGCACCAGCACCCGGGCCCGCTGCCACGCCTGCGCCAACCACTGCGGATCGGTACGCCGGTGCGCCGCCCGGTCCAGCGTGGAACGGGCCAGCGGCGGCGCGGTCTCACCACTCACGCCGACTCCGTACGGACCGGGGTGAGGGCGGCCAGCGGACCGGCGACCCGCTCGGCGTCACCGAGCACCACGACGACCGCCCGCGCCGGGGCGAAATACCGGGCGCCGACCTCGGCGATGTCGTCGACGGTGGTCTTCGCCAGCCGGGCGGCGTGCTCGGCGAGGAAGTCCAACCGCAGCCCGTTGCCGGCGTACGCGCTGGTCAACGCGGCCAACCCGGCCTGGGTCGAGATGCCGAGCTGGAGGGTGCCCAGGGCGTACTGGCGGGCCTGCGCCAACTCGTCCGCACCGGGCGGCACCGAGGCCAGCCGACCCAGCTCGTACGTCGTCTCCAGCAGGGCCGGGCCGGTCACCTCGGTGGCCACCTCGGCGCCGGCGACCAGCACCGATCCGGCGACGGAGTGCTCGACCGACGAGTGCGGGCCGTAGGTGTAACCCTTGTCCTCGCGGATGTTCTCCGTCCACCGGGACGAGAAGTAACCGCCGAAGATCAGGTTGGCCAGTTGCAGTGCGGCGTGGTCCGGGTGGGTGCGGGGCACCGCCGGCAGCGCGATCCGCAGCGACGACTGCACCGCACCGGGCCGGTCCACCAGCAGCAGCGGGCCGGGTTCCAGCGGTGGCGCGGGCGGCAGGTCGACGCCCCGGCTGTCCCCGGTCCAGCCGGCCAGGGCCTTCTCCGCGGCGTCCAACGCGCGCTCCGGCTGCACGTCGCCGACCAGCACCAGCACCGCCTCGGCCGGGTGCACCCGCTCGGCGTGCAACCGGCGCAGCGCCGCCGGACGGACCGCGCGGACCTGCTCCGGCTCCGGGGTCTGCACCGCGTACGGGTGCCGGCCGTAGATCCGCCGCAGCAGCGCGGTACGGGCCAGATGGGCGGGCTGGCTCTGCGCCACCTGGATCCGGTCCACCAGCCGGTCCCGCTCGGTCTGCACCCAGTCGGCCGGGTAGCTGGCGTCGGTCAGCACGTCGGCCAGGATCTCCAGCATCCGGTCCAGCCCGGTGACCAGGCCCGCGCCGGAGAGCATCAGCCGGTCCGGGTCGGCCCCGGCGGAGAGCCCACCACCGACCTTCTGCAACTCGGCGGCGATCTGGGTGGCGGTGAGGGCGCCGGTGCCGGCCAGCACCGTCTCGGCGAGCATCGCCCCCCGGGCCAGGTGGGTACGGCCGAACGGCATCCACAGCCGCAGCTCGACCAGGGGGACGGCGGGCCGACGTACGGCGAGCACGGTGAGTCCGTTGGGAAGTCGCCGCTCGGCCTGCTTGGGCAGCTTCAGTCGCCGGGTCGGACCAAGCGGTGGCAGCACCCGGGTGTTGGCGGTCACTGCGTCATCTCCGTTCGCGACTGCGGGGCTCGCAAACCCGGCTCACTCCTCGCACTCACCCAACCGCCCTCCGTTCGCGACTGCGGGGCTCGCAAACCCGGCTCACTCCTCGCACTCACCGGGCACCGCCGGGGATGACCTCGATGGAGGCGCGGCGTTCCGGGCGCAGGGTGGCGGCGGCGGCGCGGACCTGGTCCTCGGTGACCTCGCCGACCAACCGGGGCAGGTCGTTGAGCAGGCCCGGCTCGCCGCGCTGCTGTTCCAGGACCGCCATCCGCAGCGCCCGGCCGAGCACCGCGTCGGTGTCCCGCAGCAGGTGGGTGGCCATCCGCGCCTGGGTACGCGCCAACTCGCCGTCGGTCAGCCCGTCGGTGGCCAGCCGCTCCAACTCCTCGTCGACGGTGCGCAGCGCCTTGTCCACGTCGCCACCGGGCGGCAGGTGCGCCTGGAGCAGCAGCGCGGTGGGGTCGCGGACGTCGAACGGGTCGCCCATGAAGCCGAGGTAGCCGCCGAGGCCGGTGACGCTACGGTCGCGCTGGACCATCCGCTCCACCAGCCGGGACGCGTCCCCGTCGGTGAGCACCTCGGCGAGGACGACGTAGGGCAGGTAGCCGGCGAAGTCGCCGACCGGGTCGGGCACCCGCCACGCCGAGGCCACCGCCGGCAACGGCGCCAACTGATCGGTGTACGAGGTGCGCCGCTCGGTGGTCAGGTCCGGCTCGGTGAAGTCGGGGCGCTCCGGGGCGGGCCGGGCCGGCACGTCACCGAAGTGCCGTTCGACCAGGGCGGTCGCCTCCGTGACGTCGATGTCCCCACTGACCGCGAGAACGGCGTTGCCGCTGGCGTAGTAGCGGCGGAAGAAGTCGGCGGCGTCGGCGACGGTGGCGGACTCCAGGTCGTCGAAGGAGCCGTAACCGTCGTGCGCGTTGGCGAAGGTGTCGAACATGACCGGCGGCAGGGTCAGCCAGGGGAACCCGCCGTACGGCCGGTTGAGCACGTTGACCCGGATCTCCTCCTTGACCACGTCGACCTGGTTGCGCAGGTTCTCCTCGGTCAGCCGGGGGCCGCGCATCCGGTCGGCCTCCAGGAACAGCGCCCGCTCCAGGGCGTTGCCGGGCAGCGTCTCGTAGTAGTCGGTGTAGTCCAGGTGGGTGGAGCCGTTGAAGGTGCCGCCGGCACCCTGCACGTGCCGGAAGTGGGCCAGCTTCTCCAGGTTCTCCGAGCCCTGGAACATCAGGTGCTCGAAGAGGTGGGCGAAGCCGGTGCGCCCCTCCGGCTCGGAGCGGATGCCGACGTCGTAGACGACCGCGACGCCGATCACCGGGGCGCTGCGGTCCGGGGTGAGGACCACCCGTAGGCCGTTGTCGAGGGTGAACCGCTCGACCGGGTACTTCGTCGCTGGGATTCTCGCTCTCCGGGTCGGCACGTGATCGACCCTAGCGTGTCGCCACCCGGGACACGGGCGTCCTCGGCCCGCGTCTCAGTGCGACACCGCGACGGGCAGCGCGGTGACCCGGGGCAGCACCTCGGCGCCGACCCGCTCCGCCTCCTCCCGGTGCGGCCAGCCGGAGAGGATGAACTCGTCGACGCCGCTGCGGGCGTACTCGTCGAGCCGGGCGGCGACCTCGGCATAGCTGCCGACCAGCGCGGTGCCCGCGCCCTCGCGGACCAGGCCGATGCCGGCCCACAGGTTCGTCGCGACGGCGAGTCGTCCGCTGCCGCCGCCGTGCAGCGCGGTCATCCGGGCCTGGCCGACGGAGTCCATCCGGCCGAACCGGGCCTGGGCGGCGGCGATCCGGTCCGGGCTCATCCCGGCCCGCAGCCGGTCGGCCTCGGCCCACGCCTCGGCGGCGGTGTGGCGGGCGATGACGTGCAGCCGCAGCCCGGTGCGCAGGGTGCGGCCCTGCTCGGCGGCGCGGGCCCGGACCCGGGCCACCCGGGTGGCGATGGCCGCCGGCGGCTCGCCCCACATCAGGTACGCGTCGGCCTGCCGGGCGGCGACCGCCTCGGCGGCCGGGGACGCGCCGCCGAGGTAGACCGGCGGCGGATCGGCCAGCGGGGCGGCCAGCCCGCCGCCGTCGACCCGGTAGTGCGCGCCGGTGAAGTCGAACGGCCCACCGCGCCAGGAGCGCCGGAGCACCTCGATGAATTCGCCGGTACGGGCGTAGCGCGCGTCGTGGTCGAGGAAGTCGCCGTACGCCCGCTGCTCGGTGGGGTCGCCGCCGGTGACGATGTTCAGCGCGAGCCGGCCGCCGGAGACCGCCTGGAACGCCTCGGCCTGCTGGGCGACCAGGGTGGGCAGGGCGAAACCGGCGCGGACGGCGACCAGCAGGCCGATCCGTTCGGTGTGCTGGGTGACCGCCGCGCAGACGATCCACGGGTCGGGGCAGCCGGAGCCGACCGGGGTGAGCAACGCGCGGAACCCGCCCGCCTCGGCGGCCCGGGCCACCTCGGTCAGATATCCGATCGTGGCGGCCCGCGCGTGCCGGGCCGCGCCGGCGGCGACGGTGGCCGCGCCGACCTGGTCGCCGTCGCCGGAGGTGGGGAGGAACCAGTGGAAGGTCATGTCGGCAGCCCTCTCGCCGTGTCCCGCCCGGTGTACGTCGCCGGGGGCAGTTAAACCTATCAAGAAGGTAGGAAAACCAGGAATATCTGAGACCGAGCATCCCATGATGCGGACGGCGCTTGACGCCGGCGGACCCCTGGCCCACTCTTCCTACCAACTAAATAGGAATACTGCGGATTGGATAGACGATGAGACGGCTCCCCTTCCGTCGGTTGGTCTCCCTCGCCACCCTCGCCGTCATCGGCGCGGCCACGCTGGGGACCACCGCGGCGTGCGGTGACGACGACAGTGCCGCCGGTGGCGGCGACTCCGGCCCGGTCACCCTGCGGCTGGGCTACTTCCCCAACATCACGCACGCCCCGGCCGTGGTGGGGGTGGAGAAGAAGATCTTCGAGGACAAGCTCGGCAACGACATCAAGCTGGAGACCAAGACCTTCAACGCCGGGCCGGCCGCCATCGAGGCGATCTTCTCCGGCGCGCTCGACGCGACGTACATCGGGCCGAACCCGACGGTGAACGCCTTCTCCAAGTCCAAGGGCGAGGCCGTCCGGGTGATCTCCGGCGCCGCGTCCGGCGGGGTCGCCCTGGTGGTCAAGCCGGAGATCACCTCGGTCGAGCAGCTGCGCGGCAAGAAGATCTCCACCCCGCAGCTCGGCAACACCCAGGACGTCGCCATCCGCTACTGGCTCAAGGAGAAGGGCCTCAAGACCACCAAGGAGGGCGGCGGCGACGTCAAGATCGTCCCGCAGGAGAACGCCCAGACCGTGGAGACCTTCACCAGCGGCGCGATCGACGGCGCGTGGGTGCCCGAGCCGTTCGTCTCCCGCCTGGTCAACGCCGGTGGCAAGGTCCTCGTCGACGAGCGGGACCTCTGGCCGGACAAGAAGTTCGTCATCACCAACCTGATCGTCTCCACCAAGTTCCTCAAGGCCCACCCCGACGCGGTGAAGAAGCTGGTCGAGGGGCAGGTCGCGGCGAACGACTTCGTCAACACCAAGCCGGACGAGGCCCAGCAGGCCATCTCCGACCACATCGGCAAGATCACCGGCAAGCCGCTGGACCTCAAGCTGATCAAGCAGGCCTGGCCGAGCCTGCTGTTCACCAACGACCCCATCGCGTCCTCGCTCAAGACCGGGCTGGACCACGCCGTCGCAGTCGAGCTGACCCAGCCGGTCAGCCTCGACGGCCTGTACGACCTGAAGTACCTCAACGAGGTGCTCAAGACGCAGGGTCAAGCCGAGGTCACCCAGCCGTGACGTCGACCACGACGACGCCGGAGAGTGCGACCGCCGCAGTCGCGCTCTCCGGCGTGACCAAGGTGTACGGGCGCGGGACGAACGCCGTCCTCGCCCTGGACGGGGTGAGCCTGGACGTCCGGCCCGGGGAGTTCGTCTGCCTCGTCGGCGCGTCCGGCTGCGGAAAGAGCACACTGCTCAACCTCGTCGCCGGGTTGGACCGCGCGCAGGGCGGCACCATCACGGTGGCCGACGACGCCCACCCCGGCCTGATGTTCCAGGAGCCGGCGCTCTTCCCGTGGCTGACCGTCGAGGCCAACGTGGAGGTGCCGTTGAAGCTGCGCGGGCTGCCCCGGGCGGCCCGCCGGGAACGGGTCGCGGAACTGCTGCGCACCGTCCACCTGTCCGACTTCGGCCGCAAGCGTCCGCACGAGCTGTCCGGCGGCATGCGGCAGCGGGTCGCCCTGGCCCGCACCCTCGCCCTGGACACCCCGGTGCTGCTCATGGACGAGCCGTTCGGCGCGCTCGACGCGATGACCCGGGACATCCTGCACGACGAGCTGGAACGGATCTGGACGGAACGGCAGCTCACCGTGCTGTTCGTGACGCACAACGTCCGCGAGGCCGCCCGGCTCGCCGACCGGATCATCCTGCTCAGCAGCCGACCCGGCCGGATCATCTGGTCCACCGAGGTGAACGTGTCCCGCCCCCGACGCATCGACTCCCCCGAGGTGTCCGCGATCGCCTCCGAGGTCACCGACCGACTGCGCACGGAGGTGGGCCGCCATGGCAAGTGACACCCTGACCGATGCGGCCCGCGCCGACGCGGAGATCTCCGGGCTGGACGCGCTGGAGATCGCCGGCCGCGAGAAGGAGGTCTCCCGGGGGGCCCGGCTCTGGGCGTCCACCTGGCCCAAGCTCGCCGCGCTCGCCATCGCCATCGGGCTCTGGCAGGTGGTGGTCTGGAGTGGCTGGAAGCCGCCGTACTCGCTGCCCGGCCCGGTCGCCGTCGCCGAGGAGCTGGCCCGGCAGGCCGGTGGACGGCAACTCTGGGACGGGCTCGCCACCACGCTGCAACGCGCCGCGCTCGGCTACATCTTCTCCGTCGCGGTCGGCCTGCTGGTCGGCCTGGCGGTGGCCCGGTCCAAGGTGCTCCGGGCGGCGATCGGCTCGATGATCACCGCGTTGCAGACGATGCCGTCGATCGCCTGGTTCCCGCTGGCCATCCTGCTGTTCGAGCTGAGCGAGAAGGCGATCTTCTTCGTGGTGGTGCTCGGCGCCGCGCCGTCCATCGCCAACGGGGTGATCAGTGGGGTCGACTACGTGCCACCGCTGCTGGTCCGGGCCGGCCGCAACCTCGGCGCCCGCGGGCTGAACCTCTACCGGTACGTCATCGCCCCGGCCGCCCTGCCCGCCATCGTCGCCGGGCTCAAGCAGGGCTGGGCCTTCTCCTGGCGCAGCCTGATGGCCGGTGAGCTGCTGGTGGTCGGCATCTCGCAGACCTCGCTGGGGGCCCAACTCACCTATTCCCGGGAGTTGTCCGACGCGCCCTGGCTGCTCGCCACGATGATCGTCATTCTGGTCGTCGGGCTGGTGGTAGACGCTGCCTTCGGGGCTGCCGACCGGACCATCCGGCGTCGCTGGGGCGTACTGGACCAGGCTGGTCAGTGACGTGTACATCTCCGCGCGCAGCGACTACGCGCTCCGGGCCATGCTCGCCGTCGCCGCGACCGGCGACGGCGAGCCCACCCGACCCGACGGCGGGGACGGCCGACCCGAGGGCGGTGGCGGTGGCGGTGGCGGTGGCGGTGGCGGTGGCGGTGGCGGTGGCGGTGGCGGTGGCGGTGGCGGTGGCGGTGGCGGTGGCGGTGGCGGTGGAGAACTGGTCAAGGCCGCGCGCCTGGCGGAGGCGCAGGGCATCCCGCTGAGCTTCCTCCAGGGCATCCTGCTCGACCTGCGCCGCGCGGGCCTGCTGCACAGTCACCGGGGCACCGAGGGCGGCTACGCGCTGACCCGGCCCGCGTCGCGGATCAGCGTCGGGGACGTGCTGCGCGCCGTCGGTGGATCACTGACCACCGTACGCGGGCTGCCCGCCGGAGATGCCGGCTACCACGGGGTGGCCACCGGCCTGCGCGACGTCTGGCTCGCGGTGGACGGCGCGATCGCCGTGGTGGTCGACCGGACCACGCTCACCGACCTGCTGGTCCACCAGGAGCAGACCCCCGCCTGCTGACGGGCACCCGACCGGTGACGGCCACCGGACCACTGTCGGCGCCCGAGCGGTGACGGCACCGTCCTGCTGACGGCACCCGACCGGTGATCCGTAACGTCCGTCCGACCGTCGACCCCCCAGGATTCGACGGTCGGACGGACGACCGGACCCGCCGCCCCCACCGGCTCCCGCAGGGCCGACTCAGCCGGCGGTCAGCTCGACCGTCGGCGGACGCCCCTCATCGGGACTGTGCAACTCGACCAGCCCGGCCGGGGCGGCCCGCCCCGGCCTCGGGTGCCAGGGCGCGAACGCCGCGACCATGGCGAGCAGGAGCCCGGCGCCGGCCACAGCTAACACCACCAGCAGCTCGCGCCCCGCCCCCGACTCAGCGTCGCCCCCCATGGTCACCCCTCCCGTGCCCGACCGTGCCGGCCGGCTCTTTCCCCCGGAAGCAAGCTTCGACCAGCCGGGCCCGATGGAACAGTCACCGATCGGACGCAATAGAGCCGGCAAACCGACCCACCCGTCGGCATGATCACTGAGAGTTCACACCCGACCCCACACCGTCCACCAAGTGGGACGGCGACCCGATCACCGCACGCCCAAAACAAGATCGACTCAGGTGGGCCGATGTTGCGGCATCTTCGGCACGATGACACCGCAACATCGACCCCACTGAGTCGATCTCGATCGAACACGACGGCAAGCACGCTGTCCGCCCCACGGACTCCCGCCCCCCGGACGGGACAGCAGCCCGGTCAGGCGGACAGGCCGCCGGTCAGGCGGTACGCGGGCGACGCGGACGACGGGACCGGCCCGACGCCCGGTGCGACCGGCCACCCTCCCCACCGCCACCGTTGCCACCACCGACGGCGGCACGCGGCCGGGCGGCCGGGGTGGGCGTCGGGGCGACGATCGTCACCGGCACCCCGGACGGCTCACGGGCCCCGGTCACCCGGGCCAGCGCCCCGTCGTCGAGGCGTACCTGGGTCGACTGCGGCTTGATGCCGGCCACGCTCATCAGCCGGGAGACGTCCCGGCGCTGCTCCGGCAGGACCAGGGTGACCACCTGACCGGCCTCACCGGCGCGGGCGGTACGACCACCGCGGTGCAGGTAGTCCTTCGCCTCGGTCGGCGGGTCCACGTTGACCACCATGTCCAGCCCGTCGACGTGGATGCCCCGGGCCGCCACGTCGGTGGCGACCAGCGCGGTCACCTGGCCGGTGCGGAACTGCTCCAGGATCCGGGTGCGCTGCGGCTGCGACTTCCCACCGTGCAGCGCCGCGGCGCGGACGCCCTTGGCGAGGAGCTGACGGGCCATCCGGTCGGCCCGGTGCTTGGTCGCCATGAACAGGATGGTGCGGCCCTCGCGGGCGGCGATCTGGGTGAGCGCGGTGGGCTTGTCGGCCGCGTCGACGTGCAGCACGTGGTGGGTCATCGCGGTCACCGTGGCGGTGCCCGGGTCCACCGAGTGCGACACCGGGTTGCTGAGGAAGCGGCGGACCAGGCGGTCCACCCCACCGTCCAGGGTGGCCGAGAAGAGCATCCGCTGGCCGTTCGGGGCGACCTGCTCCAGCAGCTTGGTCACCTGCGGCAGGAAGCCCATGTCCGCCATCTGGTCGGCCTCGTCCAGCACGGTGATGGCGACCTGGTCGAGGCGGGCGTCGCCCCGGTTGATCAGGTCGTGCAACCGGCCGGGCGTGGCTACCAGCACCTCGGTGCCGGCGCGCAGCGCGTCCGCCTGCCGCTGGAGGGAGAGCCCCCCGACCACGGTGGCGCAGCGCAGCCCCAGCGCCCGGGCGTACGGGGTGAGCGCCGTGGTGACCTGGGCGGCCAGCTCACGGGTGGGGACCAGCACCAGGGCGAGCGGGCGACCCGGGCGGGCCCGGTGGCCCGCGGTGCGGTGCAGCAGGGGGAGCCCGAAGGCGAGGGTCTTGCCCGAGCCGGTGCGTCCCCGGCCGAGCACGTCCCGGCCGGCCAGCGAGTCCGGCAGGGTGGCCGTCTGGATCGGGAACGGCTCGGTGATGCCCTGCTCGGTCAGCTCGGCGAGCAGTGCCGGCGCGAGGCCGGTCGCGGCGAAGGTGGGAATGGTCATGGTCATGCGAAATGCCTTCCTCGACGCGGCACGTGTCGAGGGAGGGCGCCGAGAGTCGGCGCGGTCTCCGACGGAGCACTCCGTCGGGGACTCACAAGCACGAACCGATGGGGTACGGGCCGGTCCGCCGCAGCACGCCGCGTCCCGCCGGAGCGGGGGGCGGCGCGGCGGACCGGTCCGTCACCGGGTCCGGAGGACCTGGTGGGTGTTACCGGGACGATCCGAAGATCAGAGCGGGCGGATGTTCTCCGCCTGCGGGCCCTTCTGGCCCTGGGTCACCTCGAACTCGACCCGCTGGTTCTCGTCCAGGCTCCGGTAGCCGGAGGACTGGATCGCCGAGAAGTGGGCGAAGACGTCAGCGCCGCCGCCGTCCGGGGTGATGAAGCCGAAGCCCTTGTCAGCGTTGAACCACTTGACGGTGCCAATTGCCATCTGTTTCGTCTCCTTGACGGAACGTCGAACCCGCACCTGTTGCGGGCCCGAAGAGGAGCGCTCCGCGCGGGATGCGCGAATCGCCTGTTGTTTTTGGTCGCCCCGCCCGGAGAGCTCCGGACACAACAAAGAGCGCCTGGGGCTACAATCCGCCAGGCGCACACAGAGTCTCTGGAAACCAAAACTGCAACAAGAACAACCTACCACGGATCTTCCAGCGCGCCACCCCCCACCGGATTTTCCGGCAACCCGGCGATGATCTCGGTCAGCCCGGCGGCGTCCAGCAGGTCCGCCGGCCGCACCGTCACCCCGTCCCGCACGTAGTGGAAGGCGGCCCCCACCCGGTCCACCGGCACCCCGGCCAGCTCCGCCCAGGCCAGCCGGTAGACCGCGAGTTGCACCGCGACCACCTGGGCCTCGCCGTCGGTCGGCTGCCGGCCCGTCTTCCAGTCGACCACGTCGTACCGGCCGCCGGGGCGGGAGAAGACGGCGTCCATCCGGCCCCGCACCACCACACCGGCCAGCACCGTGGCGAACGGCACCTCCACCTCCACCGGCACCCGGTCGGCCCACTCGCTGGCCAGGAAGCGCTCCTGAAGCTCGGCCAGCGCCCCGTCGGGCGCGGCATCCGCGTCGGCCGCACCCGGCAGCTCGTCCACGTCGAGCAGCCGGTCGGCCCCGAAGCGCTGCTCCAGCCAGGCGTGGAAAGCGGTGCCCCGCCGGGCGTACGGGCTGGGTGGGGCGGGCATCGGTCGGCGCAGCGTCCGGGCCAGCTGCGCAGGGTCCCGACGCAACGCCACCAGCTGGGTGACCGACAGGTGTCCGGGCAGCACCACCTCGACCGCCTCGGCCTGCCGCAGCAGCTCCGCCCGCTCGGCCAGGAGCAGGTCCGCCTCCCGCCGCCAGCGCACCACCTCCGACTCCGCCGCCTCGGGCTCAGCGACCTGCGGGCCCGGCACCTGCTCGGCGGCCTGCAGGGCGGGCACCTGCTCGGCAGCCTCCGGGTCGGACGCCTGCGCGGCGGCCAGGGGCGCGGCAGCCTGCGCGGCGGCCGGGGCGCGGCAGCCTGCCGGTGCGACGCCTGCGCGGCGGCCTGCGGGTCGGGCAGCAGCTCGCGGCGCGCCGCGTCGGGGTCGGCGAGGAAGCGGCGGACCAGCGCCGCCGCCTCGGTCAGCGCCGGCCGTCGCGGGCCGAGCGGGTCGGCCGGCCAGTCGGCCCGCAACACCAGCTCGGTGGTCGGATTGACCGCGTCACCGGCCGGCTCGGGCGCCCACTCGTCGACCAGCAGGCCGTCCCCGCCGGCCAGGCAGGCGTCGTAGACCTCGCGCAGCAGCACCGACGGGCCCCGGAACCGTTTGGTCCCCTCCCCCCACCAGTACCCGGAGCAGAGCAGCAGCCGCCGGGGCCGGGTCACCGCCACGTACGCCAGCCGGCGTTCCTCGCGCTCGTCGTGGGCCCGCCAGGCGTCGGTGAAGTCGGCCGCCGCCCGGGCCACCCCGCGCTGGTCGGTCACCTCGGCGAGGTCGAGCACGGGCAGCCCGTCGGCGTCGCCGCGCAGCGGGAAGGGCAGCACTCCGAGCCCGCCCAGCCAGTGGTCGGAGTTGCGGACCTGGCCGGGCCAGCCGCCCCGGACCAGCCCGGCGACCGCGACGACGTCCCACTCCAGCCCCTTGGCGGCGTGCGCGGTGAGCACCTGCACCGCGCCCTCCACCACCTCCACCTCGCCCGGGGAGAGCCCCCGCTCCTCGTCCTCGGCGGCGGCCAGGTAGGCCAGGAAACCGGCCAGCGTCGCCGCCGGGGTCTCGCCGCTGAACCGGGCCGCCACGTCGCCGAGGGCGTCCAGGTGCCCCCGGGCCAGCCCGGCGTCGCCGGTGCCGTCCCGGCCGGCCCGGACCGCCACCTCGACGTCCAGGCCGATGGTGCGTTCCACGTCCGCGATCAGCTCCGGCAGCGTCTGGTCCAGCCGGTACCGCAACAGAGCCAACTCCATCCCGTACGACCGCAGCCGCGCGTACCCCTCCGCCGAGTACGTCTGCGCCGGCCCCAGATCGGCCAACGCCTCCACCAGGGTCGCCTCGTCCAGCACGTCCACGGTGATCTCCGGCCCGTCGTCGCCGGTCAGCTCCCGGCGGGCCCGGGCGATGACCCGCGCCCGCCGGTGCAGGGCCACCAGGTCACGCGGCCCGATCCGCCAGCGCGCCCCGGTGAGCAGGCGCAGCAGCGCCGCGCCGTCGGTCGGGTCGGCGAGCACCCGCAGGGTGCAGACCACGTCGCGTACCTCGGGGGTGTCCAGCAGACCGCCCAGGCCGACCACCTCGACCGGCAGCCCCCGGGCCCGCAGGGCCGCCTCGATCGCCGGGATCTGACTGCGCACCCGGACCAGCACGGCGGTGGAGGGGCGCTGCGGCACCGGGATGTGCTCGGGCAGCGCGCCGGGCATCCGGGCCGCCCCCCGCCAGGCGGCGAGCACGCTGCCGGCGATCCAGTCCGCCTCGGCGACGTACGTGGGCAGCAGCGCGCAGTGCACGGTGCCGGCGGCCAGGCCGCGCGGGCTGCGGTGCGGGATCGGATCGCGGACGCTCAGCGCGGCGTGCAGCTCCGGCACCCGGGCACCGGCGGCCCGCAGCGGCACCGACAGCGCGTTGGCCACGCCGAGGATCTCCGGCCGGTTGCGCCAGCTGGTGGTGAGGCTCATCGCTTCGGCGGGGGCACCGTCGGCGCGGGCGAAGTCGGTGGGGAACCGGTCCAGCGTGCCGGCGCTGGCCCCCCGCCACCCGTAGATCGACTGGCAGGGGTCGCCGACCGCGGTGACCGGGTGGCCGCCGCCGAAGAGGTGGTTGAGCAGCACCACCTGGGCGTGGCTGGTGTCCTGGTACTCGTCGAGCAGCACCACCCGGAAGCGGTCCCGCTCGACCGCGCCGACCGCCGGGTGGTCCCGGGCCACCCGGGCGGCCCGGGCGAGCTGGTCGGCGAAGTCCATCGCCTCGAAGTCGTCCTTGCGCCGGGCGTACGCCCGCACCAGCGGCAGCAGCTTCAGCCGGGTCCGCTGGAGCTGGAGCGCCTTGCGGACGTCGGCGTAGACCCGCCCCGGGTGGGACTGCACGTCGGCGAAGAACCGGCCCGTCCAGGCGGCCAGCGCGTCCGGGTCGACCAGGTGCTCGTCAAGTTCGCCGGCCAGCGCGAGCACGGCGTCGGTGATGGTGCTGGGCATCCGGTCGACCTCGGACATGTCGCCGTCGTAGTTGCGCACCAGCAGGTCGACGAGCTGCCACCGGGACGCCTCGGTGAGCAGCCGGGTGGTGGGTTCGTAGCCGGCCCGCAGCCCGTGTTCGGTGACGATCCGGCCGGCGTACGAGTGGTAGGTGGAGACGGTGGGCTCGCCGGCCAGCGGATCGTCCAGCGGGTTGCGGGCCCGCCGCCCGAGCCGCCGGACCAGCTGGTCGAGCCGGGTACGCACCCGGTGCGCCAGCTCGCCGGCCGCCTTGCGGGTGAAGGTCAGCCCGAGGATCTGCTCCGGGCGGACGTACGAGTTGGCGACCAGCCAGACCACCCGGGCGGCCATCGTCTCGGTCTTGCCCGAGCCGGCGCCCGCCACCACCAGCAGCGGCGCGACCGGGGCCGAGATGATCGCGGCCTGTTCGGTGGTGGGGGCGGGCAGCCGGAGCAACCGGGCCAGCTCCACCGGCGTGTAGCGCGGCCCGGCGTCGGCGGTCCGCGGTACGGGGGTGGCGGCACTGAACAGGGTCGGCTGGGTCACCGCTCCCCCTCGTCCGCGACAGCCGGTGGCTCGACGACCTGACGGCCCTGCCCGGAGACCGGGCAACTGGTCCGCACCGGGCAGACCCGACACTTCGAGTTGGCGACAGCGGCGAAGGTCGCGGCGGCCATCGTATCGGCGGTGCGTCGGACCAGGGCGGTGGCCCAGCCGGCCTCAGGGCCCTGCCCGGCGGCGGCCTGGGTCTGCTCGCGGGCGTCCCTCGCTCCGGTGCCGAGCTGCACCAGCGCCGCTCCCCCGGTCTCGTCGCCGAACTCGGCGAAGCCGCCCGCCTCCACCGCCGCCTGGTACGCCCCGAGCTGCGGATGCTCGGCCACCTCCCGCTCGGTGACCGCCGTCGACTTGCCGGTCTTGAGGTCGATCACGACGAGCCGGCCGTCGGCGTCCACCTCCAGCCGGTCCACCCGGCCGGTCAGCTCGATCGGACGTGCCGGGTCGTCGAGGCGGACCGCGAACTCGTGTTCGATGGCGAGCAGCCGGCGCGGGTTGCCGGCCAGCCAGCGCAGCAGCTTGTCCACCATGGCCTCGGCGCGCTCCCGTTCCGGGCCGACCATCCAGCGGGCGGCCAGCTCGATCGCGTCGAACCGGGCGGCCACGTACTCCAGCAGGGCGGTCCGGTCGGCGCTGGCGTCCTCGGCCAGCATCGCGGCGGCGTGCACCAGGTTGCCGACCCCCTGGGTGGAGCTGGCCGGGCCGCTGCCACCGTGCCGTTCGAGCAGCCAGCGCAGGCTGCACCGCAACGCGCTCTCCATCGCCGACGGGGTGACCCGGACGGGTTCACCCTCGTCCACCAGCGGCCGGTCGTCGGACAGGCCCCGCAGCCCCCACCAGTCGTCCGGGTGCGCGCCCGGGATGCCGGCGGCGGCCAACCGGGCCAGCTCGGCCGCCGCCGCGCGCCGCCGGGCCACCGACGCCCCCGGATCCGTGACCGCGGTACGCAGCTCCGCCACCAACGCCGACAGGGTGAGTGCCCGGGGCGGGCGGCCCACCGGCAGCTCGCCGGGCAGGCCATCGTCCGCCTCCTCCACGTCACCCCGCCCGGCCGACGGCTGCTGGCGGGAGCGTGCCCCCTGGGGGGCCGGTTCCGGCCGAGACTCCTGACCCGCCACGCCGGCACCGGCACCGGCGGTGGCGGTGGCGGTGGCGGTGGCGGTGGCGGTGGCGGTGGCGGTGGGATCAGACCTGCCCGGATCTGGTGGGGCGGGAACCGCCCGGCCCGGTAAGGCGGGAACGGAGGGGCCGGGCGGGGTGGAGGGGCCGGGCGGGGTGGAGGGGCCGGGCGGGGTGGAGGGGCCGGGCGGGGTGGAGGGGCCGGGCGGGGTGGAGGGGCCGGGCGGGGTGGAGGGCGGCGCGGACGGGCCGGGGCCGCCGTCGGACGGGCCCGGGGCCGGCCCCTCCCCGGCCGGGCCGGGGACCCCCAGCTCGTGCAGGAAACGACTGGGCTGTTCCTCGTGGTCGTCGCCGCCGACGGCCGCCGAGGCGACGGCGGTGACCAGCAGCCGACGCCGGGCCCGGGTCACCGCCACGTGGAAGAGCCGGCGTTCCTCGTCGAGCAGGGCGGAAGTCTGCCCGACCAGGCTGGCCCGGGCACCGGTGCCGTCCGCCCGGCCGACCAGCACGTCGACCAGCCGTTCGGAGCCGAGCAGACTGCCCCGCAGCCGCAGGTCGGGCCAGACGCCCTCCTGCACGCCGGCCACCGCGACCAGGTCCCACTCCAGGCCCTTGGCGGCGTGCGCGGTGAGCAGGCGGACCGCCGCCCCTCGGTCGGCGCTGGCCGCCAGGGTGTCGGCCGGCAGGTCCTGGCCGAGGACGTGGTCGAGGAAGACCTCGGTCCGCGCGCCGGGCAGCCGGTCGACGAACCGGGCCGCCGCGTCGAAGAGCACCAGCACCGCGTCGAGATCCCGGTCGGCGGCCTCGGCCCGCCAGCGCTGGGCGGTCTCGTGCTCGCCGGTGGCCGCCCGCCCCCGGTTGATCGAACCCGCCCACCGTTCGGCGAGCCCGCTGGCGCTCCACACCGCCCACAGCACGTCCTCGGCGGTGGCGCCGGGAACCGCCGCCGCCGTCCGCGCGGTGGCCAGCAACTCCGCCACCGTACGGGCCGGTTCGATCCAGCGCCGCTCGATGCCGGCCAGCTCCGCCGGGTCGGCCAGGGCCTCGACGATCAGCTCACCGGAGGGCCGCCGGTCGCCCCGGGCCAGCGCGAGCGCCCGTAGCCCCTGCCGCAACCGCCGCTCGGCGAGCGGGTCGGCCCCACCCAGCGGCGAGTGCAGCAGGGCGATCGCGGACTCCTCGTCCAGCCGGGCCGGTTCGAGTGCGCAGCGCAGCAGGAGCAGCAGCGGGGCGACCGCGGGTTGCAGGTGCAGCGGCAGGTCCTCGCCGTGCACGACGGTGGGCACCCCGGCGGTGTGCAACGCCCGGCGCAGCGAGGGCAGGTGCAGGTGGGTCGAGCGGACCAGCACCGCCATCGCCGACCAGGGCACCCCGTCGAGGAGGTGGGCGGAGCGCAGCGCGTGGGCCAGCCAGGCGGCCTCGCTGGTGGCCGAGCGGAAGGTCCGCACCTCGACACTGCCGGGCGGCGCGTCGGGCAGCGGCCGCAGCCGTCGGTGCCCGGCCGGACCGCGCAACCGCCGGGCCAGTCGACCGGTGGCCCCGAGCAGCACCGGGCCCGCCCGGTAGGAGGTGGTGAGGGTGACCTGCGCCGCCGGTGCCCCGGAGGCTGTCCGGAACCGGTGCGGGAAGGCGGTCACCACGGCCGGGTCGGCACCCCGGAAGGCGTACGTGGAGGAGTCCGGGTCGGCGAAGGCCACCAGGGACCGGCCGCCGTCGGCCAGGACGGCCAGCAGGTCCTGCTGGGCCGGATCGGTGTCGGCCAACTCGTCGACGTAGACGTGGGCCAGCCGGCGACGCTCGGCCTCCAACAGCTCCGGATCGTCGAGGAGCATGCCGGTGGCGGCGCGGACCAGCTCCGCCGGGTCGTACGCCACGGAGCCCCGGTTGCTGACGTCGCGCAGCGCGAGGACCGCGACGTACTCCCGGAGGAACCGGGCGGCGGCCGGCCAGTCGGTGCGGCCCAGCTTCTCGCCCAGCCGGGCCAGCTCGACCGGGCCGACCCCCCGCTCGGCGGCGCGCATCAGCAGGTCACGCAGTTGGGCGGCGAACGCCCGGGTACGCAGGGCGGGGAGCAGGTCGTCCGGCCAGCCGACCGGGTCGTCGTCGGGTTCGGTGCCGACGACGTCCAGCAGCTCCCGGATGATCAGATCCTGTTCGGGGCCGGTGAGCAGCCGGGGGGACGGCTCCCCGCGCTCGGCGGCGGCCCGGCGCAACAGGCCGAAGGCGTACGCCGGGAAGGTGCGTACCAACGGCTCGCGCAGCACCCGGTGGCCGTCGGCGGCGATCCGGGCCTCGATCCGGTGCCGCAGCTCGGTGGCCTGCCGACGGCTGAAGGTGAGCACCAGGAGGCGCTCCGGGTCGACCCCCTCGGCGACCCGGGCGGCGACCGCCTCGACCAGGGTGCCGGTCTTGCCGGTGCCCGGCCCGCCGAGGACCAGCATCGGCCCGTCGGTATGCGCCACGACCTCCGCCTGGAGCGGATCGTGCCGGCGCACCCCCGGGTGCGTGGCATCGCCCGTCGCCCCCCAGGGTCGTGGCCCCCCCTCGGGATACGGAGCATCGCCCGCTGACCCCCCGGGCCGCGGCCTCCCCTCGACGCCTGACCCGGCCCGATCTGGCCCCTCGGTCGCCCCGCCGTGCCGACCGTCCCCCCGGACGCTCGTGGCGGACCGCCCGCTCTCCGGGCCCGATCCGGCAGGTCGGCGCACCAGCCGGTACCCCTGCACCCCCATATCCCATCACGCCGGTACGACACCACCCACCGCACCACCCCGGCCCGTCGCCCGCCGCGAGGACCAGCCCCAGGGACCGGGCCGAAGCCTGGCGTGCTGACCGAAGCCGGGCGTGCCGACCAGAGCCGGGCGTGCGGGATCAGGGCAGCCGAGATTCCAGGGCGTCCAGCGCGGTGGGGACGGTGGGGCTGACCATGAGCAGTTCCAGGCCGGCGGGCCTGAGGAAGGCCTGGTCGGTGATGGCGGCCAGCCAGTCGAGCAGCGGGCGGTAGAAGCCGTCGGTGTCCACCAGCACCATCGGCTTGGTGTGCATGGCCAGGGTGGCGGTGGTCCAGACCTCGAACAACTCGTCCAGCGTGCCCAGGCCCCCGGGCAGGGTCAGGAAGGCGTCCGACTTCTCGATCATGATGGTCTTGCGGCTGGCCATGCTGTCGGTGACGAGCAGCTCGTCCGAGGCCAGGTCGGAGACCTCCAGGTCCATCAACGCCTGCGGGATCACCCCGACGGTGCGTCCGCCGGCCGACCGCGCCCCGTCGGCGAGGGCCCCCATCATGCCGACGCAGCCACCGCCGCTGACCAGCGTGTGCCCGCGCCGGGCCAGCTCCGCCCCGGTCTCGGCCGCCAGATCCAACCAACGCTGGTCGAGGGTACGGGAGGACGCGCAGAAGACACAGATCGCCGCCACCGTCTCAGCCCTCCCCACCGTCGATGACGCCCCGGCCCGCACCGGACCCCGGCTCACCGGACCTGGCCTGACCGGACCTGGTCTCACCGGACCTGGTCTCACCGGACCTGGTCTCACCGGACCTGGTCTCACCGGACCTGGTCTCACCGGACACCGGGCTGCCGGACGCGGAGCTGCCGGACGGCGGGCTGCCGGAATCGGCGCGGCTCGACGCGGGGCTGCCGGACGCAGGGCTGCCGGACTTCGTGTCGGCGGCGTCTGCGACGGCGGCGGCCCGGCGGGCGGCCTGCTGGTCGGCGGCGGTCCGGGCGACCGCCTCCTCGCGTACCGCCTCCTGGTCGGCGGCGAGCGCCGCCTCGGCCTCGACGATGTGCCGCACCGCCGCGTCAACGTCGTCGGTGAGGCAGATCAGCTCCAGGTCCACCGGGCCGATCTTGCCCTCGGCGGCCATGCTGTCCCGCAACCAGTCGAGCAACCCCCGCCAGTACGCGGTGCCCATGAGCACCACCGGGAAGCGGGTCACCTTGCCGGTCTGCACCAGAGTGAGCGCCTCGAACAACTCATCCATGGTGCCGAAGCCGCCCGGCAACACGACGAAGGCCTGGGCGTACTTGACGAACATGGTCTTTCGGGCGAAGAAGTAACGGAAGTCGATGGCCAGGTCGACCCAGTCGTTGAGCCCCTGCTCGAAGGGGAGTTCGATGCCCAGCCCGACGGAGAGACCGCCGGCCTCTCTGGCACCCCGGTTGGCCGCCTCCATCACGCCGGGGCCACCGCCGGTGATCACCGCGTAGCCGGCCCGGGCGAGGCCCGCACCCAACTCCTCGGCCAGCCGGCATTCCGGACTGTCGGGTTTACTACGGGCGGAGCCGAAGACGCTCACCGCGGGCGGCAGGTCGGCCAGCGTGTCGAAGCCCTCGACGAACTCGGAGAGGATCCGCAGCGCGCGCCAGGCGTCCTTGGTCTTCCAGTCGCTGCGCCCCCGGGAATCCAACAACCGCTGGTCAGCGGTGCTGGTGGGGATCGCGCCACGACGCAGTGTGACCGCTCCCCGGTGCCGCTCCGGATCGCGGCCCGGCTGCCGCCCGTTCGTCTGACTCATGACAGCCACCGTAGTGGAGCCGCACGTCAGGGCGGTGCCGGCCGACGGGTCGCAGAAAAAGTTCGCGATCATGGGCAACTAATTCTGTCGCCCGTACGTCTTACTATTCACATACCGGGTATGGCCCGGCGCGCGCCTTCGGGGGAGGAGCAAGCGTGATCAGCAACAACGAGCGGATGCGTATCCGCCGGCAGATGCAGCGACGGATCAACGAGGTGGTGGCCGAGCGCCGCCGCACCCGACAACTGGAGGTGCCGGTGGAGCCCGCCGCCCAGCCCGTCGAGCCCACCGAACCCGACAATCCCCGCCTCACCACCGTCTGACGACCACCCAACGCCCCACCCGAGCCTCACCCACCCAGCCCCACCAAGGCCCCGGCGGTCCCCGATCCCGGGGCCCCACCATGCATCCCCCACCCCTCCCCGCGCCCACACCCCACCCGCACCCCTCCCCCGCATTGGTGATCAAGAGGTTTGCGGCTGGTGATCAAGAGGTTTGCGGGCCGGGAGAGCGCTCCCCGTGACGCAAACCTCTTGATCACCGGGCCGGGCCGGGCCGAGGCGGGGCGGGGCGGGGGGAGGCGGGGTGGGGCGGGGCGGGGGGAGGCGGGGTGGGGGGAGGCGGGGTGGGGGGAGGCGGGGTGGGGGTGGGTTAGGCGGGGGTTAGCCAGCGGTGGAGGGTGGCGGCGCCGTCGCGGATCTTGGTCAGCTCGACGTGCTCGTCCTTGTGGTGGGCCAGGTTGGGGTCACCCGGGCCGAAGTTCAACGCCGGGATGCCCATCGCCGCGAACCGGGCCACGTCCGTCCACCCCAGCTTGCCCCTCGGGGCCGCGCCCACCGCCGCCAGGAACTCCTGGGCCACCGGTGCCTTCAGCCCGGGGAGTGCGCCGGCCGCCGCGTCGGTGACCGTCAACTCGTAGCCGGCGAGCACCTCCCGCAGGTGCGCCTCGGCCGCCGCCGGGTCGCGATCCGGGGCGTACCGGTAGTTGATCTCGATCTCGCAGCGGTCGGGGACGACGTTGCCGGCCACCCCGCCGCTGATCCGTACCGCGTTCAGGCCCTCACGGAAGTCGCAGCCGTCGATGGTGACCCGCCGCGCCTCGTACGTCGAGAGCCGGCGCAGCACCTCCCCCGCACCGTGGATGGCGTTCACCCCGAGCCAGGACCGGGCCGCGTGGGCCCGCTCGCCGGGCAGGGTGACGACCGCCCGCATGGTGCCCTGGCAGCCGACCTCGACGATGCCGTACGTCGGCTCCAGCAGCACCGCGAAGTCGGCCTGGAGCCATTCGGGGTGCGCCTCGGCGACCAGGGTGAGCCCGTTGTACCGCGACTCGATCTCCTCGGCCTCGTAGAAGAAGTACGTCACGTCGTAGCGCGGGTCGGGCAGGGTCACCGCCAGGTGCAGCGCGAAGGCCACCCCGGACTTCATGTCGGAGGTGCCGCAGCCGTACATCAGGTCGCCGCGCATGGTCGACGGGAAGTTGTCGTTGAGCGGCACCGTGTCCAGGTGCCCGGCGAGCACCACCCGGGAGGCCCGGCCGAGGTCGGTCCGCGCCATCACCGTGTTGCCGTGCCGGAAGGTGCTCAGGTGCGGCACCCGGCGCAGCACCTCCTCGACGCAGTCGGCGATCGCCTTCTCGTCGAGGGAGACGGACTCGATGTCGACCAGGGCACGGGTCAGCGCCACCGGATCGGCCAGGACCTCGGGGGTGAGCGGGTTCTCCATGGTTCGCACGGTACCGTCCTGAACGGTGGGCGCGAGGGGTGAGCCCACCGCCCCCGCAGCCGCGAACGAGAGGGTAGAACAGTGACGTCCCAATCCGCCTGGGGTATCGGCCTGGCCACCGTGACCGCTGCCGAGCAGGTGCTCGACACCTGGTACCCGACCGGCAAGCTGGGCCTGGGCGAGCTGCCGCTGGTCCCCGGCGAGGACCAGGCCGACGTGCTCGACCTGCCACCCGGCGCGATCGGCGGGCGGGCCCTGCCCGGCCTGCGTACGGTGCAGGTGGTCACCGTGATCGGCGCGCTGGACGAACCGATCAAGGACGCCGCCGACGCGTACCTGCGGCTGCACCTGCTCTCCCACCGCCTGGTGCGGCCCAACGAGCTGAACCTCGACGGCATCTTCGCCCAACTGGCGAACGTGGCCTGGACGTCGGCCGGGCCGTGCCCGCCGGAGCGGGTCGACGAGCTGCGGGTGATCGAGCGGGCCGCCGGCCGCCACCTGGCCGTGTACGGGGTGGACAAGTTCCCCCGGATGACCGACTACGTGGTGCCGTCGGGAGTGCGGATCGCCGACGCGGACCGGGTCCGGCTCGGCGCGCACCTCGCCACCGGCACCACCGTGATGCACGAGGGCTTCGTCAACTTCAACGCCGGCACGCTGGGCACCTCGATGGTCGAGGGGCGGATCGTGCAGGGTGTGGTGGTCGGCGACGGCTCCGACATCGGCGGCGGCGCGTCGATCATGGGCACCCTCTCCGGTGGCGGCACCGACCGGGTCCGCATCGGTGAGCGGAGCCTGGTCGGCGCGAACGCCGGCGTCGGCATCTCGCTCGGCGACGACTGCGTGGTCGAGGCCGGCTGCTACCTGACCGCCGCCTCCAAGATCACTCTGCCGGACGGCCGGGTGGTCAAGGCCCGTGAGCTGTCCGGTGTCGACGGGCTGCTGTTCTGGCGCAACTCGGTGACCGGAGCGTTGGAGGCGAAGCCGCGCACCGGTCGGGGCATCGTGCTGAACGCCGCCCTGCACGCCAACGACTGAACCGGCCCGCCGCCGGCCCGCCGCAGGGCGACCGGGCCCGCCCACGACCGCCCGGCCCGGCCCGGTCGGTCGATCCCGAACAACACCGGTCCGGGCCCGCGACGTCACCGTCGCGGGCCCGGACGTCGGGTCACTTCAGGCGGTACGCCTGGATGATCCGGGTGCTCGCGGTGTTGCCGTCGGTGTCCCGGGCGGTGGCCCGCAGGGACACGTACCCGGCGCCGGCCGGGTGGTCGACCAGCGCCACCGTGCCCTGGCCCGGCACCTTCACCACGGTCGCCCGCCGCCAGGTCTTCCCGCCGTCGTACGACACGTCGACGCTGAGCTTCGCCAGCTTGGCGGTGCCGGCGCCCACCTGCCGCCGCACCTGCACCGGCACGGCGAAGACCTGCCCGGCCGGCGCGGCGTTGTCGGTGCTCAACCGCGGGGTGAACCGGATCTCCGACAGCGGCAGCTGCTTCGGCGTGTCACCCGCCACGTGCCCCGAGCGGAAGGTCCAGCTCGCCTCCACCTCGGTGCCGAGGTCGGTGAGGTTCCGCTTGGCCCCGACGGTCAGCTGGTAGTCGGCGGCCCCCTTCGGCACGGTGAACTCGCCGTACCCCGGGTTTTCCAGCTCCTCCACCAGCTTGCCGTCGCGCCACAGGGCGGTACGGGCGCTGTCGGTCAACGACCCGCCGGGGTGCCCGGCCGCGTCGCTGTGCAGCGCCACGCTCACCAGGATGGTGTCCCCGAGCCGGGTGACACCGTCCTCCGGCCAGCGCGGAGCGGGCAGGGACGGCCCGAGCGGCGCAGCCCCCCAGGTCTCGGTGACCCGGCGGCCGGCCGGGTAGGCGGTGGGCAGGCTCTGGAGAACCGCCTGCACGTCCAGCCAGCCCTCCGGGTCGGGGACGCCGAGGTCCAGCTCGGACTCCCAGCGCACGCCCCTGGTGCTGTAGTGCTCGACCCGCTGGCCGGGCACATCGGTGCGGAGCCCGGCCGCCCAGCCGCCGAGGTTGTAGCCGTTGTTCGGGAAGACCAGCCGCTCGGCTTCCATCTTCGGGTACGGGTCACGGAACTTGTGCACCACCGTGGCCAGGTCACGCGGGCGGTAGTCGCGGACGAATCCGCCGGGCAGCTTGCCCGGTACGGTCTCGGCCAGCGCGTACAGGTACGGGCTGTACTCGGCTTCGCGGTCGGCCCACTGGCTGTTGACGGTGGCGACGAACTGCTCGTCCGACACCGCCTTGCCCAACTGCCCGGTGGACAGCCCCTCGAAGGCGTCGGAGACGATGCCGAAGCCGAAGCTGCCGCCGTCGGAGGTGAGGAAGTTGGCGGCGACGTCGACCAGGACGACCTTCGCGTCGGCCTGCGGGACGGTCATCCGCACCGGCTTGGCCTTCCGCAGGTCGATGGTGACCGCCGTGTCGCCGTTGACCACCAGCTCCGGCTGGGCGAGCAGGGCCAGCCCGCCCGGCTCCTCGTCCGGACCCGGCTCGAAGAAGACGCTGCTCAGCCCGTACCGGCCCTTGGGGACCCGGACCTCGGCGACGCCGTCGAAGTCGGAGACGTCCACCAGGTCGCCCCCGGTGAGGTTGACCAGGGCGGTCGAGTAGTCGCCGCCGGGCTTGCCGCTGCGGTCGAGGTGGGTGAGCGTGACGGTGTAGCTCTCCACCTCCCGGTGCACCGCCAGCGGGGTGACCGCCACCGTGCTGCCCGAGCGGGCCACCACCCGACCGGTCCAGTAGCCGTCGACGCCGAGCCGGGTGTCGGCGGTGACGGTGGTCTCGGCCCGGCCGCCGGCCGGGACGGTGATCCGGTTGACGCCGAGGGTGAACATGCCGGCCGGCGCGGCCTTCCCGCCCGACCCCTTCACCTCGACGGTCAGGTCGAGGGTGACCGGGGCCGACCCACCGTTGTGCCAGGCGACGGTCCGGGTGATCGGGGCGTCGTCGCCGTGCGGCCAGAGGGCCCGGCCGAACGAGACGCTGACCGGGTCGGTGGTGACCTGCTCGGTGATCGCCCGGGTCAGGTCCACCCGGCCGGCGCCCTGCTCGTACGCGGTCTGCGTGGGGTGCGGCTTGGCCGCGGCCATCAGGGTCGCCTTGAGCTGCCCGGCCTTCCAGTCGGGATGCTGCTGGGCCAGCAACGCCACCGAGCCGGCGACGTGCGGGGTGGCCATCGAGGTGCCGGAGAGCGCGACGTACCGCGTCCCCACCGGGTCGCCGATCTGGCCGTCGACGGAGCGGGCGGCCACGATGTCGACGCCGGGGGCGGTGATGTCGGGCTTGAGCGCGTCGTCACCCACCCGGGGACCCCGGCTGGAGAACTCGGCCAGTTCGTCGTTCCGGTCGACCGCGCCCACGGTGAGCGCGGCGTCGGCGGTGCCCGGTGAGCCGACCGAGCCGTCCCGGCCGTCGTTGCCGGCGGCGATGACGAAGAGGCTGCCGGTCTGGGCGGTCAACGTCTGGACGGCCTCCTCCAGCGGGTCGACCTCCGGGGTGTCCGTGCCGCCGAGGCTCAGGTTGACCACGGCGGCCTTCTTGTCCACCGTGGCCCACTGCATGCCGGCCAGGATCGCCGACTCGGCGCAGCCGGAGTCCTCGCAGACCTTGCCGTCGAGCAGCTTCGCGTCCGGCGCGACACCCCGGTACTTGCCACCGGAGGCGGCACCGCTGCCGGCGACGGTGGACGCGACGTGGGTGCCGTGCCCGACGACGTCCTTCTGGTCCGGCGCGTCGCTGAAGTTACGCGCCTCGGTCACCTTGCCGGCCAGGTCCGGGTGGGTGGCGTCGACGCCGGTGTCCAGCACCGCGACGGTCACCCCCTTACCGGTGTAGCCGGCCGCCCAGGCGGCGGGTGCGCCGATCTGGGGCACGCTGTGGTCGAGGGAGAGTGCGCGCCGACCGTCCAACCAGATCCGCTCGACGCCCCCTGCCGCGTCGAGTCGGGCACTGCCGGCACCGTCGGTGAGCGTCGACCAGACCGCGCCGGTCGAGGACTTGCCGGCGCTCAGGGCCGCACCCTGGATCGCCGGCAGCTCGCGGGTCACCCGGGTGCCGGGCAACGCGACCGCGCCGCGCCGGGCCTGCCCCGAGCGGTACGACACCAGCAGCGGCAGACTGTCGCGGTGGGCGTCGTCATAGCGGGCGGCGATCAGGCCGGTGACGTCGAACAGCCGCCGGTCGACCTGGCCCGAGCGGAGCAGCGGCAGCGCGTCGCGGGGCACCACGGAGAGGTGACCGCGTTCGCGGCGTACCAGGAACTGCTGGTGCTGACGGCCGGCGCCGGGGCGCACGGCGGTGCCACCGGTGCGGGTGACGGTGACCTGGTCCCCGGTGATCAGGGTGACCGTGGTGGCACCCACGGCCGGCACGGCGGGACGGGGCGTGGACTGGGCGGCGGGCGCGGCACCCGCGCTCGTCGCCGGCAGGCCGAGGGCCAGGGCGAGCACCAGCCCACCGGCCGCGGTTCTTCTGCTTCCGTGCAACGGATCCTCCTTCTGGAGCGTCTTCATGACTGGAGTCACATCGACGCCCAGAATTACATACTCGGTATGCAAAGAGAAGGCCGAATAGTGACCGTCCGGACACATTGCTGAGACACGGCCGACCCGGTTCCCGGCGTCGGGACGCCCGATCGGCGACCATCAGCTGGTGACGTCCATGAGGGAACGCATGCTCGCCGGCGAGCCGTACATCGCGAACGATCCCGAGATCAACGCCGACCTGGACCGCGCGGCGCAGCTCACCGAGCGCTTCAACCGCAGCCCCGCCGACGACCCGCAGGGCCGGCTCGCCGCCCTGCGCGACCTGCTCGGCACCGTTGGCGAGGACGCCTGGGTACGCCCACCGCTGCACTGCGACTACGGCTGGCAGACACACCTCGGAGCCCGCAGCTTCGTCAACTTCAACGCGGTCCTGCTCGACGTCGCCAGGATCACCATCGGCACCGACGTCCAGATCGGACCGAACGTGCAACTGCTCACCGCCACCCACCCCGTCGAGGCGGAGCCACGCCGGGCCAAGTGGGAGGCCGCCCAGCCGATCACCATCGGCGACAACGCCTGGCTCGGCGGTGGGGTGATCGTCCTCGCCGGAGTGACCGTCGGGGAGAACACGGTGGTCGGGGCCGGCGCGGTGGTGACCCGCGACCTGCCGCCCAACGTGGTCGCCGTGGGTAACCCCGCACGAGTGATCCGCACCCTGCCATAACAGCTTGAGCTGCGAAAACGTCAGCCAGATCGGTGGGCGAATCACGAAATCCGATGCACTCTGGGTAGTGACGACGTCACCAGGGAGCACCGATGGCCGAGCGGGTACTCGAACTCCGGGTGCACGGCGTGTCCAACACCCCGCCCGACCAGATCCTCGGCCTACCCACCGACCCGACCGGCGGCGGTCCGCCACCCCGGCTCGTCTCCGGCGGCGACGTCACCGGCTTCTACCGCGCCAGCGACTCCGCCGCGGACGACCCCGTCGTCGTCGAGGCGTACAGCTGGGGGCAGTTGACGTCGGGGGCGCGGACCGCGCGCGACGTCGAGCGGTCCCTGTGGACGCTGCTGCTGCCGTTCACCCTCGCCAACGTCGCCCTGTACGCCCGCCCCGGCATCCCGCCCGACCCGGACACCGAACGCTGGGGCAGCCGCTCCGGCATCACCGCCTGGCTGATCCGGCTGTTCTGTCTGAGCCTCACCGGCACCCTGGTGCTCGCCGCCGCCGGCATCGGGGTCGACCTGATCGCCTGGCAGTGCATCGATCAGGAGTGCCTGCGGCAACTGCCCGGCTCGTGGGAGTTCCTCGGCCGGGGCTGGTGGCGTACGGACGCCCACGCGCTCGCCGCCGGCCTGCTGGTGCCGTTGTCCATGCTGCTGGTGCTCGGCGTCGTCGCCTGGCGCACCTACCAGTACGAGGCCGAGATGCCCGCCGACCCCCGCCCCCCGGTGGCGGACGACGGGGGACAACCCGCCGCTGCCGGGCCCGGCCTGGCCAACCCGTTGCAGGACCCCACCTTCTGGAGCGGGGAGGGGCAACTACGCCGCGCCGCCGTCCTGCACCTGTGCGTCGGCGCGGCGCTCGCCGCCGCGGTACCCGTCGGCGCGGTGCTGGTGATGGACCCGGCCCGCGGCGTACGGGCCGTGATCGCCGCCCCGACCGTCACCGCCCTGGTCGTGGTGGTGGCGATCGCGGTGGTGGCGGTGGGCCGGCCCTGGCTGACCCGGCGCAGCGGGTCCACCCCGCTCGGCCGGTGGAGCCTCGCCGTCGGCGTGCTCACCGGCCTGGCCCTGGCCGGCACCTTCACCCTCCTGCTGCTGCCGGACGGCCCCGCCGGCACCCCGCTGGCGCAGTGGCGTCCGCCGGCCGGGTGCGCCCGTGACCCGGGCCTCGCCGGCTGCCTCACCGACCACTCCCTGCCCGGCTACGACGGTCTCGTCGCCTGGCTCGCCACCTACCAGGTGCTGCTGCTGATCGCCATCGGCACGGTCGCCCGGTCGGGACGACGCGCCCTGCTCCTCCCCGGCACGGTCGGCGTGCTGCTGCCCCTCGGGATGGCCTGGCGCGACGGCTGGCTGCCCGGCCTCCCCACCGCCCCCGACGGGCTGCTGATCTGGATGCTCGCCGCACCGGCCATCGCGATCGCCGCCATCGGGTTGCTGCTGCCGCGCACCGGCAGCGACGACGACCAGCAACCGCTCGGCACGTACACCGACGTGGCCTGGGGCGGCCGGGGGGCGGCGGTGATCGCCGGCTTCGGCTGGATGATGGCCATCGCCTACTGCGCCGGCCTGCTCTACTGGATCGCCGACCGGCTCGACGGTCCCGCCTCACCCAGCGGATTCTCCCCGATCGCGCCGCCGTTGCCGGTGATCTGGGCCGGCCTGGCCTTCACCGTCGCCACCGCCGCCCTGCTCGGCACGCTGATCCGCGCCGCAATGATCTTCGGCGGGCTGCGTCGCGCCGAGTACACCCGACTCACCGCCGGCCGGCGGGACCTCTCCGCCCACGACCTGCGCCGCTGCCGGGACGTCAGCACCTTCCGCGCGCTGCACCGCCTGGTCGGCGAACACGCGGTACGGCTGATCGGCTACTACGCCACCGTCGCGGCGGTGCTGGTGGCCTTCTCCTGCGTGGCCGCGCTCACCCGTACCCGCCCCGCACCGGCCGGCGCGTCGGGCTGGGTGGGTCTGGTACGCGCCGCCGCCGACCTCGGCGACACCATGCTGGGCTGGCTCCCCCTGGTGGTCGCCGGCCTGGGCCTGCTCGTCTACCGCAACGACACCGTCCGGCGCAGCGTCGGGGTGCTCTGGGACATCGGCACCTTCTGGCCGCGCGCCGCGCACCCGCTCGCCCCGCCCAGCTATGCGGAACGGGCCGTACCCGAGTTGCAGACCCGGGTCGCCGGAATCCTGGCGCTGAGCGAGCAGGACCCACGCCGGATGGACGGGGTGATCCTCTCCGGGCACAGCCAGGGCACGGTGATCTGCGCGGCGACGCTGCTCCAGCTCCCGGCCCGGTGGCGGCGGCGGATCTGGTTCCTGTCGTACGGCTGCCAGCTCACCCGGCTCTACGGACGGATCTTCCCCGCCTACTTCGGACCGGACCGGCTCCGGGTGCTCGCCGACAACCTGACCTGGCCCTCCGGCCACGTCGCGTGGACCAACTTCTGGCGCGACACCGACCCCCTCGGCTGGCGGGTCAGCGCCGGGGAACGGGACGTGCCGGTGACCGATCCGGAGGCGCTGCACCCCAGCGGGGGTGAGGTCGCCGACCCGCCGATCCGCAACCACAGCGGCTACCCGGACGCGCTGGAGTTCCACCGGGAGCGGGCCGTGGTGGCCCGGCTGCTGCGGCGTGGCGTCCCGTCACCCCGGGTCGGTTGACCGGATCACCAGGTCGGCCCGGTCGGCGGTGCCCGCCACCAGCGCGGCGTTCGCCTCGTCGCTGCCGTACGCCCAGGCCTGCGCCGCCTCCGGCGACCGCCCGTACGCCAGGTGCCGCGCCACCAACCGGCGCAGCCGCAGCCCGGCGTCCAGATCGAGGAACCACGCCTCGTGCAGCAGTTGCCGCACCTCGTCCCAGGGGGGAGCGTCGAGCAGCAGGTAGTTGCCCTCGGTCACCACCAACCGGACCGAGGGCGGCACCTCCACCGCCCCGGCCACCGGCTCCTCCAGATCCCGGCGGAACAGCGGCGCGTAGACGGCGGTCGGCTCCAACCGGCGCAACCGGCGCAGCAACGACACGTACCCGTTGGCGTCGAAGGTGTCGACCGCGCCCTTGCGGTCGGCCCGGCCCAGCCGGACCAGCTCCGCCTGGGCGAGGTGGAATCCGTCCATCGGCACCAGCCGGGCGGTCGGGCCGACCGCCGCGACGATCCGCTCGGCCAGGGTGGACTTGCCCGCACCGGGCGCACCGGCGATGCCCAGCAACTGCCGGGGGCCGGCGTCGGCCAGCGACCGGGCCCGGGCCACCAGGTCGTCGAGGGAGAACGGACGCGCCTCGGGCATCAGGTCAGGACCGGCTCGCTGATGGTGAACCGGGCCCGCACCACCGCGTGCACCGACTGCGGCCGGGGGTCGAGTTCCAGCTCCGGCGAGCCGGCCATTCGGTCCTGGCGGGCGTACATCGCCCCACCCCCGGCGAACCCCTCGTCGGTGTCGGCCAACTCCAGCAGCGCGGTCACCCGGGCACCGAGCGCCTCGGCATACTCCCGGGCCCGGCGCAGCGCGTCGGCGATCGCCTCGTGCCGGGCCTCCCGGTGGGCCGGGCTGTCCGGGCGCAGCGACCACCAGGGGCCGGCCACCTCGACGTGGTCCAGCTCGGCCAGCCGCAGCATCAGCTCGGCGAGGGAGCCGAAGTCGGTGACGGTGACCGTGGTGGAGACGCTGCCCAGGTAGCCGACGACCCGCTCACCGGACCGGTTCGTCTCGGGTCGCACCCGCAGCTCACCGGCCTCCCGGCGGTCCACCGCCGGTTCGTGCTCGTCGAGCAGCACCCGGACGGCGGCGGCCCGCTCGGCGAGCCGGGTCAGGGCGAGCTGACGGTCCCGTTCCCGGGCCGTCGCGGTCACCTCGAACCGGGCCAGCTCGGGTGCCACCTCCCGGTACGCCTCACCGCGTACCGCCACCACCGGTCCGTCCGCCACGCACCCACCCTAACGGCGCAGCCGACCCGCCGCCGGTTTCCGTGCGGTCAGGCCGGGGCGTCGGCGGGCCGCAGCCCGGTGTACGTCACCGTCTCCCCCGTCACCGTGCAGCCGGTGAGGTGCCCACCGGACTCGCCGACCGACCGGACGAACGCCAACTCCTCGGCGGGGTCCCCGACGAGGTCGAACCGCCGACGGACGGGTCGGGTGTGGTCCGACGGCAGCCGTACCGTCCGGGCCCGCTCGTACCGGGCCACCAGCGCGGGCAGGTCGTCGGCGCGGACCGCCTCGGTCAGCCCGTCGAGCGCGGCCCGCACCTCGGCCAGTTGCCGGAGCACCTGCTCCCGGTTGGCCAGCAGCATGTCGGCGGTGCGCCGGGCCGGGGTCGTCGCGACCCGGGTGCCGTCGCGGAAGCTGCCCGCCGCGAGCCTGACCACCGCGTCCCGCACCGCCGAGTCGGCGGCGGCCCCGGCCAGACTGCCGGCCAGCAGATGCGGCACGTGTGAGGAGAGCGCCACCACGGAGTCGTGCACCCCCGGCGACATCGGTACGACGTGTGCGGCGAAGACGTCGACGATCAGCCCGACCAGCGACCGGAACGGCACCAACCCGTCGGCGCTCGGGCAGAGCACCCAGGCCGCGTCGACGAACAGCCCGGCCAGCGCGGCCGTCAACCCGGCCCGTTCGGTACCGGCCATCGGGTGGCCGGGGACGAACCGGCCGGTCAGCCCGTGCGCCCCGGCGAACTCGGCGACGGCCGCCTTGGTGCTGCCCACGTCGGTGACGACACACCGGTCGTCGGTCAGCCCGGCCACGGTGAGCAGGGTCTGCGGCAGGCTCGGCAGCGGGCCACCGAGGAACACCACGTCCCGGCCCTGGACCGCGTCGGCCAACTCGTCGGGAAAGGTGAGGCCCCGGCGACGGCCCTCGGCCCGGGTGCCCGGGTCCGGGTCCCAACCGGCCACCGGCACACCGGCCTCGTGCAGCCGCAGCAGGATCGAACCGCCGATCAGGCCGGTGCCGACCACGGCGACCCGGGGCCGGCCCACCTCGTCACCCACCGCACCCGCCCCCTACGGCTGGGCGAGCCGCTGGGCGACCGCCGCGACGTGCGCGTCCGACCCGGTCAACGCCACCCGGACGTGCCGCTGCCCGACCGGGCCGTAGAAGGCCCCGGCGGCGACCAGGATGCCCCGCCGGGCCAGCCAGTCGACGGTGTCCCAGCAGTCCTCGTCCCGGGTGAGCCAGAGATAGAGGCCCGCCCCGGAGTGGTCCACCCGGAAACCCGCCCCGGTGAACGCGGCGAGCAGCGTCTCCCGCCGGGCCCGGTAGCGTTCCCGCTGCGCGTCGGCGTGCGCCTGGTCACCGAGCGCGGCCACCATCGCGGCCTGCACCGGCGCCGGAACGATCATGCCGGCGTGCTTGCGGATCTTCAGCAACTCGGCGACGAGCGCCGGGTCACCGGCGACGAACCCGGCCCGGTAGCCGGCCAGGTTGGACCGCTTGGACAGCGAGTGCACCGCCAGCACGGAGTCGTACGACCCGCCGCAGACCTCCGGTGCGAGCACCGACACCGGCGCGGCGTCGGCCGTCCAGCCCAGCGGCAGGTAGCACTCGTCGCTGGCCACCACGGCACCGCGCTCCCGGGCCCAGTCGACCACCTTGCGCAGGTGGGCTGCGGGCAGCACCCGACCGGTCGGGTTGCCGGGCGAGTTGACCCAGACCAGGCGTACCCGGGAGGTGGGGCCGACCGCGGTCAGCGAGTCGGCGCGGACGGTGGTGGCACCGGCCAGCCGGGCCCCGTCCTCATATGTCGGATAGGCGACCGAGGGCACCACGACCACGTCGCCGGGGCCGATCCCGAGCAGGGTGGGCAGCCAGGCGACCAGTTCCTTGGAACCGATCGTCGGCAGCACCCCGAGTCCGTCGACACCGGCACCGCAGGCGCGGGCCACCCAGCCGGCGATGGCGTCGCGCAGCGCCGGGGTGCCCGCAGTCAGCGGGTAGCCCGGCGCGTCGGCGGCGTCCGCCAGCGCCTGCCGGATCACCGGGGGCACCGGGTCGACCGGCGTGCCCATGGAGAGGTTGATCAGGCCGTCCGGGTGCGCCGCAGCCAGGGTGGCCGCGGCGTCCAGCGTGTCCCAGGTGAACTCGGGCAACCGGGCCGACACCGGCACCGGCCGGGCCGGCGTCGGTGCGAGCCCGGCCGGCGACCCCGGTGCCGGCCCGGCCGACACGGTCGCCGACCCGGCCGGCACCACGTCCGGCCCGGCCGGCGACCCCGGTGTCACGGCTGCCGGCCGGTTCAGTGGCCCTCGCCGCGCGGCGGCTGGCCGGCGACGAACGTCGCGTCCTTCTCCACCTTGCCGATCTTCGACGCCCCACCCGGCGAGCCCAGATCCTCGAAGAACTCGTAGTTGGCCCCGGTGTAGTCCTTCCACTGCTCCGGGACGTCGTCCTCGTAGAAGATGGCCTCCACCGGGCAGACCGGCTCACAGGCACCACAGTCGACGCACTCGTCGGGGTGGATGTAGAGCATCCGGTTGCCCTCGTAAATGCAGTCGACCGGGCATTCCTCGATGCATGCCTTGTCGAGCACATCCACGCACGGCTCGGCGATGATGTAGGTCACCGGTCTTCTCCTCCGAAAGACTCGTCGCGATCACCCGCGACGCTAAGAGCCTAGTATCTCGCCGGGGAGGAGGTCGATCGTGCTCCGACAGCAGGATGTGGGACACCGGATCGTGGTTCGCCGCATTGTGGGGATTCGCGAGGGCCGGCCCCTCTTTTCGGACGCCCTCGGCGAGCTGGTCGAGCTGAGCGAGACCCATCTCACCATCGCCACCGCCCAGGGCCGGGTCCGGGTGCCGGTGGCCGAGGTGCACCGGGCCAAGCGGGTGCCCCCCACCCGCCGGCCCACCGCCTCCGCCGTGGTCGAACTGGAACTCGCCGCCGACGAGGCGTGGCCCGCGCCGGTCCGCGGTCGGCTCGGCGACTGGCTGCTGCGTTCCGCCGACGGCTGGACCGGACGGGCCAACTCGGCGCTGCCGGTCGGCGACCCGGACCGCCCGCTGCCGGCAGCCGTGGACGCGATCGAACGCTGGTACGCCGGACGCGGTCAACCCGCCATGGTCAACACGCCGCTGCCGCTGGCCGTGCCGGTCGGCGCCGAACTGGACGCCCGGGGCTGGACCGCCCGGCCGCTCACCCTGGTCCAGACCGTTCCGCTGACCACCCTGCGAGCGGCGGCGTCGCCCCCCGGGCCGGCGGACCGAGCCCCCGGCCGGGCCGGGCCGGTTCAGCCGGCGACCCGCCGCCCGAGATCCATGATGCGGGCCGACACGGCCCGACCGGCCGTCCGGCTGCCCAGACGCACGACGCGGGCCGACACGGCCCGGCCGGCGGTCCGGCGGTCGTCCTCGCCGTCGCACCGTCCGAGGAGTGGCTCGCGGTCGCCGCCGGCCGCAAGGGCGGCCTGCCGGACTCCGCCCGACACATCCTGACCGCCGTGTCCCAGGTCCGCTTCGCCCAGGTGTACGCCGACGGCGTGCTGGTGGCGGCGGGTCGGGGCACGGTCACCGGGCAGGGCCGCTGGCTGGGGCTCAGCCTGATCGAGGTGGCCCCGCCGGCACGCCGGCAGGGCCTGGCCGCCCGGGTTATCCGGGCGCTGGCCGACTGGGGCGCGGCCGAGGGCGCGACGCACGCCTTCCTCCAGGTGGAGCAGCGCAACACCGAGGCGGTGTCGCTCTACCGCAAGCTCGGCTTCACCACCCACCACACCTACCTGACCCGTGTCGCCCCTCCCACCTGACCCACCTGACCCACCCCACGACCTGGCCCGGCCCGACCCGGCCCGGTCGCCTTGATCGACTCTTGTGGGCCGATGTTGCGGTATCCCACCGGTCCGGATACCGCTATGTGCGCCCCCATGAGTTGATCAAGCCCCGACGCGGCGGGACGGGGCGGTGGCGGGCGAGCGCGCGGGCCAGGCAGGCCAGGCCAGGCGGGCAGGGCAGGCCAGGCCAGGCGGGCAGGCCAGGCGGGCAGGCCAGGCCAGGCCAGGCCAGGCGGGCAGGCCAGGCGGGCAGGCCAGGCGGGCAGGCCAGGCCAGGCGGGCAGGCCAGGCCAGGCGGGCAGGCCGGACGGGCGGGCCAGGTAGGCCAGGTAGGCGGGTGGGTGGGTCGGGTCAGCGGCGGACGACCCGGCGGGGCTTGCCCACGTTGCGCTCCGCGTACCGCTGGAGCTGTCGGGAACGGTGGTCGCGGCCGAGGGCGATGAGCACCAGATAGCCGATCGCCACGCCGGCTGCCGCGGCGGCGAGGTAGAGCCAGATCTGGGCGAAGAAGAGCCCCACGCCCCCGCCGAACGGGTTGTTGCCGACCAGCAACGGGCCGACGAGCACGGTCAGCAGCAGCGCCACGGTCACCGCGGCAGCCACGTCGGTCCCCCACCGGGCGGCCGGCACGACCCGGCCCCAGGCGAAGACCACCCCGGCCAGGACCAGCCCGACCACGATGAACATGCCCAGCGAGACCCGGTCGGCGGCCGTGTCGTTCCCGTCGAAGCCGAGCTTGATGATCACCCGGGCCACCGCGTTGACCGCGAACAGGGCCACCGCGAGTACGCCGACAGCCCGCCACCGATCTCTCATCACATGCCTCCTGCGGTACCGCCCGCCGCGTCGACGGGTCTCCTGGCAGGAATATCTACCACCGTCGGCGGTGCGTCGTCATCACCCGTCGTGGCGGTGTGGCTGCGGGCTGAGCATCTGCCGGAACGCCATCACCGCGAAGGTCATCGCCCCAGCGGTGATCATCGCCAGCCCGACCCAGTTGTCCCCGGCGACCAGCAGGTCACCTTCGGCGGTACGGACCGCCGCCACCGCCATCAGCACGAACCACGGCAGCGCCGGCAGCGCCACCGCCCACTTCCGGCCGACCGTGGCGTACGCGAACCAGCTCACCGCGATCGCCCCCAGGATGGTGACCGCCACCGACACGCCGATCAACTGCCCGCCGGCCCGGACGGTGGACAGCAGCAGGCCGATCAGGGCGGTGAGCACCCCACCGGCCACGGCGACCAGCCCACCGACCACCCGCAGCACGACGTCGAACAGGCGTGCCGTCCGACTGGGTGGCGGTGGGACGGCGGCGACCTCCTCCTCGACGACCGGCATCGGCGTGGCGGGCAGGGTCACCGGGGTCCGGCCATCGCCGCGGCGACCCGGGTCGGTGCGGCGGTGTCGATCCCGGCGAAGAGGTCGTCCTCCCAGCCGTACCGGCCGGTGCCGGGGCCCTTCTCCCCCACCGCCAGGGTGAAGTACTCCACCCCCATGAACTCGGCGCCGAAGTTGCCGGCGATCGCGTACAACCAGGAGTTGGCCGGGATCTGGGTGCCGTGCGCCCGCATCGCCGCCTCCTTGGCGGCGTGCTGCTCGGTGGCGTCGATCCGGGCGGCGATCTGGTCGTCCGGGGTGCCGAAGGGCAGGTCGTCGACGCTCTCGATGCCCGCGAACGGGTTGTCCGACGACTCGGTGAAGTGGCTCATGCCGGCGTCCAGGACGCTGCGCGGCAGCGCCGTCCAGTAGACCTTGTCCGGGGCGATGCCCTCCGCGTCGGCCAGTTCGTGGGCCCGCATCGTCACCCGGTGTGCCTGGATGTGGTCCGGGTGCCCGTAGAAGCCGTTCGGGTCGTACGTGACGACGACCTGTGGGCGGACCTCCCGGATGACCTCCAGCAGCTGACCGGCCGCCTCGTCGAGGTCGGCCGCCCAGAACGCCCGGGGGTGCTCGTTGGTGGCCATCCCCATCATGCCCGAGTCCCGGTAGCGGCCCGCGCCGCCGAGGAACCGGTGGTCGGTGACGCCGAGCGCGGCGCAGGCGGCGGCCAGTTCGCCGATCCGGAAGCCGCCGAGCTGGTCGGCCTCGGCGGCGGCGAGCTGCGCCAGCTCCGGCAGGTGGATCTCGCCTTCCTCGCCGAGGGTGCAGGTCACCAGCGTGACGTGGGCGCCGTCGGCGGCGTAGTGCGCCATCGTCGACCCGGTGCCGATGGACTCGTCGTCGGGGTGCGCGTGGACCAGTAGGAGGCGTCGGTCGGGCAGCGTCGTCACGACCGTCACTCTAACCGGCGGTCCGTCCGCGCCGGGGCGTACGCGTCCACGCAGGTCGGCCACATCACGCCCGGCACCGCTCTACGATCCGGGTTGTGGACTTTCCCGAGCTGGCCGCCCGTACCCGTCGGTTCAGCCATGGGGCGCCGCGTGCCGTGTCCGTGACCGACGACGGTTCCCGGGTGGTCTTTCTCCGCTCGGGTGGCCCGCAGGACCCGGCCGACGCGCTCTGGGCGTTGGAGACCGCCTCCGCCGAGGAACGCCTGATCGCCGACCCGGCCGTGCTGCTCGGCGACGACGCCGATCCGGTGGTGTTGGCCCCGGGTGAGCGGGCGCTGCGCGAACGACGCCGGCTCAGCACCGCCGGCATCGGCTCATACGCCCTGGACGGGGCGGGCCGGGTGGCGGTGTTCGCGCTGGCGGGTCGGCTGTTCCGGGCCGACCTGGTGCACGGCGACGTGATCGAGGTGACCACCGTCGGCCCGGTGATCGACCCGCGCCCCGACCCGACCGGTCAGCGGGTGGCCTACGTCACCGACACCGCCGACGGGGTACGCCGGGGCGAGTTGCGGGTGGTCGCCCCGGACGGCACCGACACCGTGCTGGCCGGCGAGGACGGCGGGGTGACCTGGGGTCTCGCCGAGCATGTCGCGGCGGAGGAGTTCGGCCGGTTCCGGGGCTACTGGTGGGCCCCGGACGGGCGGATGGTGCTCGCCGCCCGGGTCGACGATTCCCGGCTGCCCCGCTGGCACCTGCACGACCCGGCGGACCCGGCGACCCCGCCGACCACCGTCGCGTACCCCCGGGCGGGTGGGCCGAACGCGGAGGTCAGCCTGCACCTGCTCGACCTGGACGACGGCTGGGTGGACGTGCACTGGGACCGGGAGACCTACCCGTACCTGGCGTCGGTCGACTGGGCCGACGGCAACCCGCTGATCACCGTGCTGCGCCGGTCGCAGCAGCACGGCCTGGTGCTGGCGGTGGACCCGCGTACCGGCGAGACCCAGGTGCACGCCGAGTTGGCCGACCCGCGCTGGGTGGAGCCGATCCCGGGCACCCCGGCGCACCTGCCGGACGGCCGGGTGCTGGTCGGCGGCGAGCTGGCCCACGACGGGTACGACGCCCGCTGCCTGTTCGCCGACGGCACCCTGCTCACCCCACCCTCGCTGTACGTGCGGCGGGTGGTGGGCCGGCTGCCCACCGGTCCCGGGCCGGCCGACCTGCTGGTGGAGGCGAGCGAGGGCGAACCGAGCCAACGGCACCTCTACCGGGTCCGTACCGTGATCGGTGGTGGGGTGGACGCCCGCCGGATGAGCAGCGCCCCGGGCTGGCACACGGCGGCGGTCGGCGGGGACACCCTGGTGGTCGGCACCGCCTCGCTGGACGAGGCCGGGACGAGCTGGTCGGTGTGGCGCGGCGACCGGGAGGTGGCCCGGCTGCGGTCGCTGGCGGCGACGCCGTCGTCGGCGCCCCGGCCGATGCTGGTCCGGGTGACCGACCGCCGGTTACCGTCGGCGGTGCTGTACCCGACCGAGCACGTCAAGGGCACCCGGCTGCCGGTGCTGCTGGACATCTACGGCGGCCCCGGCCACCAGGAGGTGGTGGCCGCCCGGTCGGCCTGGCTGGAACGGCAGTGGTGGGCCGACTGCGGGTTCGCCGTGGTCACCATCGACAACCGGGGTACGCCGGGCATCGCGCCCTCGTTCGAGAAGGCGATCCACCGGCGGGTGGCCGACGTGATCCTGACCGACCAGGTGGACGCGCTGACCGCGCTCGCCGGCAAACACCCCGACCTGGACCTGGACCGGGTGGCGATCCGGGGCTGGTCGTTCGGCGGCTGGCTGGCCGGCCTGGCGGTGCTGCGCCACCCGGAGCTGTTCCGGTGCGGCATCGCCGGCGCCCCGGTCACCGACTGGGCGTTGTACGACACCGCCTACACCGAGCGTTACCTGGGCCTGCCCGACGACGGCATCGACGTGTACGGCCACCACTCGCTGGTGGAGCTGGCGGCGGAGCCGCTCTATCCCGGGGAGCCGACCCGCCCGCTGCTGCTGGTGCACGGGATGGTCGACGACAACGTGGTGGCCGCGCACACCCTGCGGCTGTCGGCGGCGCTGCTGTCGACCGGCCGGCCACACGCGGTGCTGCCGTTACCCGGGGCCACCCACATGGCGGCCGGGGGGCTGTCCGAACGCCTGCTCCGCCTGGAACTCGACTTTCTCCGTACCCACCTGGGTTGAGCCGTGGCGGCCTGCGGGCCGGCGCGGGCCTGCCGGGAGCTGCGGGCCTGCCGGCCGGCGCGGTCGGGCCGGGAGCCGCGGGCCTGCCGGTCGACGCCTCGGGCCGGTCGGCGCGGGACTGCCGGTCGTTTGCGCCGGGCCGGTCGGCGCGGGTGGCCGGCTCACCGCCCGGCGGGGCGGCGGGCCACCAGGGTGAACGCGTTCGGCAGGCGACCACGGAAGGCCGCCGCGTCGATGTCACCCATCCGCCAGAACGGCTCCGCGTACTCGTCGAGCTGCCGGATCTCCAGGCCCGCACCGACCACGGCGGTGACGATCCGCCCGAGCGTCCATTGCCACATGACGGCCCCGTGCGCCGGGAAGCTGTCGTCGTCGCAGACGAACGAGCGGCCGAAGTAGCTGCGGTCGGGGCGGATGCGTGGCTCATCCAGATCCCAGACCCCTCGTGCTGACCTGGCCCCGCCCCTGGTCCACGCCACGTGGGCCCCGTGCGAGGTGTACCGGCCAGGTCTTCCGGGGCGGACCGGCGAGCTGCGGCGGTCGACTGTCCGACCGTCTTCTCAGAGACCTCTGAAATCGACCTGCCAGTGTGGCCGGTGACTGAATAGTGCCGGAGAGTAAGGAGTCGATGGTGAAGTTCTCCCGTACCGCCCGACGGGTCACCGCCCCCGTACTGGCGACGATGCTGCTCGCCCTCGTCGGCGGCACGCCGGTATCGGCAGCGCCGGCCACCGGCACCACCTCGGCCTGGACCCTCGTCGACCTGCCGCAACGGATCTGCGCCACCCCCGACGACCCCCGCGCCCTGTACTACTTCGTCGTCCTCGACGGAACGTGGTCGACGACGATCACCGCCAGCTACACCGGGATGCCCGCCGGCACCGAGGTGTACAGCCCGCAGAGCACCCCGCCCGGGTCCGGGGACGGCCACGTCGTGCAGATCCTGGCCGCGTTCCGGCTGCACGGTGCCCCGCTCGGCCACTACGTCCCCCAACTCCGGGCCACGGACGGCACCGTCACGCAGAGCGTCCCGGTCACCCTCGACATCCGGTCGTCCTGCTGAGGTCGGGACGGGTTCTCGATCGACACGCCCGGCTTGATCGACTCAATGTCGCCGAATTAGCGGTGTCCCGTCGCTCGGACACCGCAACATCGGCCCCACGGAGTGGATCAAGCCGGCCGGGCGCCCCCGGTCAGTGGTGTTCCACCCGGCGGGCAGGGACGGCCGTCGTCAAAGCAGCCCCAGGCTGACGGCGAGCGGGGTGATCGTGGCGGGAGCGTCCGGGTCGCGGGCGAGCCGGGCGACCACCTCCCGTACCGCCGGGCGGTGCCGGACCTCGGCGGGCGCGATGCTGTCGGCGCGGATCAGCACCCGGGCCGCGCTCACCGGATCGCCGGCCAGCAGGTACCCGCGCGCCGCGTCGACCAGGTGCGCCGCGCGGTGTTCGATCGGCAGCCACCGCCAGCCGTCCCGCCCGATCACCTCCTCGTGCCGGGCGACCGCCTGCGGGCCGTCGCCCAACTCCACGGCGGCGGTGACCCGCCCCGCCTCGACTGCTGCCGGCCCGAACCCGGTCCGGTGGTGGTCGTGACCGTCGCCCACCCGGGCAGCCATCTCGGTGGCCTCGTCCAACAGGTCACCGGCCACCTGATCGTCACCCGCCCGCGCCGCGATCAGCGCGGCCTGCACCAGCAACGACCCGCACAGCGACCACTCCTGCGGCGTACCACCGTCGGGATCGGTCGGGGCGATCTGGTACGCGACGGCCAGCATCACCGACCGTGCCCGCGCCGCCGCCCGCAACACCTGACCGAGCTGCACCGCCGCGCCCGCCAGGAACACCCGGTCACCGACGGCGGCAGACATCGCCCGATCAGCGGCCAGCCAGGCAAGACTCCCCTCGTCCAGCTTCACCAGCAGCGCCGCCGTCACCCGGTACGCCTGCACCACCGCCGCCCGGCCCACCTCCGGGTCCCGCACATGGGCACGATGCACCTCGGTCAACAACCCCGGCAACAGCTCCACCAGGCGCGGATACCGGGCCTGCTGGTACGTCGTCCACGCATGCCCCACGTCCCGAGCCAACCGATCCGCCGACATCACCTCCCGGCCCGCCGCCGCCCGACCAAGAACCATCTCGTACGTCGACAGCGCCGCGCTGATCCGGGCGACGCCCGCGTCGCGCTCGGCCACTTCGGCGGGTCGGACGTCCCGACCGAGCAGTGTCGCGGTGTCCACCCGCAGCGCCGCCGCGACGTCCCGGATGGTCGACATCCGTTCCAGGGGGCGGACTCCACGCTCGACCTTGTCCACCCAGCTCTTCGACTTGCCCAACCGGTCGGCGAACGACTGCTGCGACAGCTTCCGTCGCACCCGCAGGTACGCCACCCGCCGGCCGATCGGCAGCGAGTCACCGCCCACCACGCCACCGCCGATCCGGCACCGCCCGGGTCGTCTCCTCCACCGGTATCCGCTCCGCCTCGGCCTGCGCCAGAATCCGCTGCCGCGCCGCCTCCCGTTCGGCGGCGTCGGCCTGCTCACCCTTGCTGGGCTTACCGGCGTTGTCCTGACTGCTCATCCCCACCTCCGCAGGCAGGGTGCGACGGCCGTACAGACCAAGCACCACTACCGCCACACCCGGGCCATGGGCAGGCGACGGCCTCGCTCGGTGGAGCTGATTGCGCTGCGCCTACCCCTCGCTCACAGCATCGGGTGAACAGACGGTGACAGAAAGCTGACTGGTGTCCGCTGGTCGCGTGTGCTGTCCGCTATCGAGCAGGTCGATGTGCCTCGTACGCCTCGCGGAACGCTGCCGCTTCCGCTGTCCCGGTCAGCTCGACCCGGCGAAGCACCTCCCGCGCCCGCCACCAGTTCGACGGCACCACCCGGCCCGATCGGACCGCATCAGTCGCGACGACACTGGCTTCCTCCGGTTGATCGGCGGTCAGTAGTGCCATGGCGAGATCCAGCCGGGCGGAGGCGGAACGCCGGGGCCGGTCCCCGCCATCGCCACGCGGATCCAACTCGGCCAATGCGGTCCGGGCGAGCTGCTCGGCGGCGGGGTCGCCCGCCCATGACAGCGTCGTCGCCGTGTACGCCAACGCCTTTGTCGGGTCGTACCGGTAGTGGTGCTCGGCCCGCTCCGGCACCGGCAGGTTCGCCGTCAACCGCTCCAGACGATCCAGGGCCGCCCGCGTCCGTCGCACGTCAGCCAGCCGTGCCCATATCCGCGCTTCCTGGGCGGTCGCCTGGATGTGCGCCGAACTTCCCCGAGGGGCCGCCCGCTGCGCCTGTTGCGCGAGGTCCAGAGCCCGTCGGTAGTCGCCCCGGGTCAACCATTCCCATGCCTGCGTTTCCAGGCACCAGGCGTGGATCTCCGGATGCCCGCCATGATCGGCAAGCGCCATGGCGGTGCTCAGATGAGCGCCGGCCGCAGACCGTTGCCGCAGATCGATGTGCACCGTGGCCCGCAACACCGCCAGCCAGCCACCCGCGACCACGAGCCGCCGACGCTGCGCCAACGTCCCCCGACCGTCGAGCAGCCGGCCCACGTGGGCCAACTGTCGCCGCACCATCGGCAGCAGATCAACCGGCCGGGTCGTCGCGTACGCGCTCGCCAGGTCGTCCACGCCTGCCTCGATCCGCGCGAGCGTTTCGGCGCTCACGTCGCTGGCACGCACCCGGGCCAACAGTTCGACGGCCTCGGCGTCGTGGTCGACGGGCGCTTCCACCAGCCGGGCGAGTGTCCCGCCGGCTTGCAGCACGGCATCGAGGTGCCGGGCCGTTTCGGGGGTGGGAGCCTTCGCGCCGGTCTCCAGATCGTGCAGGTGGCTCTTGCCCCGGTGGGCGAGCTGGCCGAGGGCACGCAGGGACAGGCCGCGTTCGGTCCGAAACGCACGCAGTTGAGCACCGAAACGCGGATCGACCTGCGGCACGGTGATGCCCCCAACCTCCGGCCAGGACCAACCCGGATCTCGACCCCTTACTACGCACAGTACATTGAGCATCACCGTCGCAACATCAGCCGCCGTCTACCCGATGAGGTCGCAATGTCGCCGGATGCCGGAGCCAAGACAACTACCGAACCGTCGCGACCGAGGCGACACCACGGCGACATCGGCGCCAGCGTGGCGCGCACGACCGCCCCGAACACGGCCTTACAGGCTGTCCGTACCGGGTGCGCATGAAGCGGGACGACATCGCCGAGATGCCCGATGGCCACATCGTCGACGAGCAACACGGCGACGACGGCCTCGCCTCGCCCATGTCCGACCCGGCCACCCCGACGCCCAAACCAGCGGCCGTACACGGCTCCCACGAGGGAGTGTGGCTGAGCCGCTATCAATACCACTCCAGCAGCCGGGGCGAGTCCTTCGCCGGGCAGCACTTCGTGGTCGTGCTCCAGCACGGCGACCGGTTGACCGTGCGCAGCCTGCCCGGCTCGGCGGCATCGTCGCTGTCGCTGGATCTCAGCGTGGACGGTGCCGTCGTCACCGGACCTGGGTGGAGCAGACCGACCCCGCCGGCCACTACCGGGGAGCCCGCTACCACGGCGCGATCCAGTTGATGGTGGAACCGACCGGTCGCCGGATGGCCGGGAAGTGGGTCGGGTTCGGTAAGGACATGGACGTCAACACCGGCCCGTGGGAGTTGACCTTCCAGGACGCCTCGACATCCAAGGCGACGCTCGACCGGTACAACACGCCGCCCGCGTAGAGCGGCTCGACCCGCCCGCCCGCTGGCCGCCCAATCTGCCAGCCAGCCGGCGCAGGACTGCTGTTGCGGTTTCCACAGATTTGTCTGCCAACGAACGATCGGCAGGGAATCGACGCTCATCACACCATCACCGGCCCGTCAGAGCCTACTACTACGGAGAGTGTACCGAGCGGACACGCCAGCGTAACGGCCGGACGATTACTGGTGATGTGTCGCGCTCACGCGCTGCGCTGGTACCACAAACTTCGATGCGGATTCCGCCGGTCAATATCGGCGATCAACGCCAGGTCATTGCAGTTGCATGCCTTCCGAGTACCAAACGAATGCCGCAGAACTGGCCGCAGGTCGCCGTCGCCGGACTGTTCTGCCAAACCCGACCCTGATAGTGTCCGATTGACGGGTACACAAGTCCCACCACGCTCAAGAGGAGTCCTATGCGAATCAAGAGCCTGCTCGTCTCCGCAGCGATCGGGGCGGCGATGGTCGTTACCGCGGCATCACCCGCATTCGCCGCGACGGGGTACAACCGCTGCCCGGACTTCAAGATGTGCGTGTTCACCGGCACGAATGGGTCGGGTGCCATTGCGTATTTCTCGACCGGTGACGGCAACCTGGGGGACAGCTCGGGTCCGACCGGGATGAACAACAACATCGAGAGCATCTGGAATCGAAGCGGACACACCTGGGAACTCTTCGACGGCATCGGATTCTCCGGGACCAGGTGGGAGTCCGATCCCTACGTCGGCCACAACAACGTGATTGCCGCCGCGGCCAACAAGGTGTCCTCACTGCGTGACACCTGAGCCGCGCCAGAATGCGGCATCGCCGCATCCGGGTGCACTCGACGGTCGGCCGCGTGCCACAGGAACGGCCCCCACGGGGGCCGTTCCGTCGTCAGAGGGTGTCGCAGACGTCGCTGCGGTGGCCGAGGTGGACCACGGGGACGATCAACTCCTGCTCACGGACGGTGTAGACGATCCGATGGTTGCCGACGCGGATGCGGAGCAGCCCGGGGTGGCCGGCGAGCGCCCTGACCTCGGCTGGGCGCGGCCTGGGAGGCCAGGGCGGCGTTGGCGGCGACGTGAGAACCGGTGGGCTCGCTCCCCGCCAGGACCGGGAGCGAGCCCTCGTCCGGCTCAGTACGGGGTCACCGCCTGACGTGGGCGTTGACGAAGGAGGGGTAGCCGAAGACGCTGGAGATGAAGACCCCGCCGGCCTTGGACCCGTGCACCGTGTAGGCCACGTCCACGAAGAGCGGCACCACCGGGGCGTACTCCTTCATGATCCGCTGGTCGAGCTTGCCCCACTCGGGCCCCTGGTCGGCCGGGGGCATGGCCTGGATCCGGTCGATCTCGGCGCTGACCGCCGGGTCGTTGAAGTACGCCTGGTTGCTGTTGCCCTCGGCCTTGATGGTGCGGCCGTCGTAGAGCACCGGCAGGATCGACGCGCCGCTGGGCCAGTCGGCGGCCCAGTTGCCGATGTAGAGGTCCCACGGGTTGTTCTTCTTCTTGATCTCGTCGAGCTTCGCGTCGTCCGGGATGTTCCGCAGAGTGATCTTGAAGCCGGCGCGCTCCAGGTTGCCCTTGAGCTGGGTGCCCATCTGCTGCTCGGTGGTGCTGTCGGCGACACCGAGGACCAGCTCCGGGGTCTTCCCGCCGAGCAGTTCCTTGGCCTTGTCGATGTCGCCGTTGGCGCCGGCCGGATAGGCGTCGTACGCCTGGTAGCCGATGGTGGACGGCGGCATCAGGGTGGTCATCGGCTGGGCGACGGTCTGCCCGCCGAGCGCCTTGACCAGGCCGTCCCGGTCGATGGCGTAGTTGAGCGCCCGCCGGATCGCGAGGTCGGTGACCCGCTGGTTGTTGATCACCAACTGGTTGGCGCTCGGCGTCGGGGACAGGATGCTCCGCGCCTTGAGCGCCTGGTCCTGGGCGACCCGGGCGACCAGCGAGGCGGGCACGTAGTTCCAGGCCAGCGCGCTCTGGTCGGCGCCGTTGTCGGCGATCACCCGGTTGACGGCCGCGTCGGCGGTCGGCCCGAAGGTCCAGACGAACTGGTCCGGGTACTGGTGGCGGACCGGGTCGGTGGCGGCGTCCCAGTGCGGGTTGCGGTCCAGGGTGAGCTGCACGCCGGCCTGGTTCTTGGCGATCTTGTACGGCCCGGAGGAGAACGGCCGCTGGTCCAGGTTGACCCCGGTGTCCTGGTCCGGCCGCAGCGGCGCGGTCGTCGGCAGCGAGACCGCGAACGGCAGGTCACAGCGGGGCTTGGCGAACTCGAACCGCAGCGTCTTGGCGTCCGGTGCGGTCAGCCCCGGCGGCAGCGACGTCTTGTTCTTCGCGAAGTCCCACTTCGTGTCGTACTGCGGGCTGTCGGCCAGCCACTCCTGGAGATAGGTCGGCCCGCCGGTCAGGGCGGGGTCGAAGGAGCGGGCGATGCCGTACGCGATCTCCTTCGCGGTGATCGGGCTGCCGTCCTCGAACTTCACCCCGTCCTTGATGGTGAACTCCCAGACCCGGCAGTCGCTGTTCACGTTGTTGCCGGGGGTCTGCGCCAGGTCGCCGACCAGGACCAGACCACCCTTGCCGTCGTCCTTCCAGGTGGTCAGGTAGCGGGCGAAGAGCGGGTTGGCCATCAGACCGGCGAAGGAGTACGTCCGCTGCGGGTCCAGGTGCGAGATGGGCGTCTCCCGGATGACGGTGAAGGTGCCGCCCTTCACCGCCCCGGCCACCTCGGCGGCGGGGCCCTGCGAGTCCTTCGGGTCGGTGGCAATCACCCCGGTCTGCTGCCGTTCGGTGTCCACGGTGGTGCCCTCGCCGGTGTTCTCCGAGCAGGCCCCCAACGCCACCACCAGGGCGATCGCGCCGCCTACGGCGGCTGCTGCGCGTGGTCGCATCCCTACCTCCTCCACCCCGTCACCGTCGGGCGGTGAACGCCGACGTCGCGAGGATCGTCAAGAAGAAAAACTTCGGACTGTGTAACAGATATCGACAACTCTTGTCGCCCGACGGGCCGGCGTCCGCGGCACCGGACCGACCGGCAGACCGGCGGCTCAGCGCAGCCGTACCCGGGGGTCGATCGCCGCGTACAGCAGGTCCACCAGCACGTTCGCCAGCACCACGAAGACCGCCGCGATCAACACGGTCGCCATGATGGTGGGCAGGTCGCCGGAGCGGACCGCGTCGACCGCCGTCCGCCCCATGCCGTTGAGGCCGAATGTCGTCTCGGTGATCACCGTGCCGCCCAGCGCGCCGCCGACGTCCAGGCCGGCGATGGTCACCACCGGGGTGATCGCCGCGCGCAGCGCGTGCCGGCCGTACACCGTGGGTGGGGAGAGGCCCTTGGCCCGTGCGGTCCGGACGAAGTCCTCCGACAGCGTCTCCAGCATCTGTGCCCGGGACAGCCGGGCATAGATCGCCGAGAACAGGAACGCCAGCGCCAGCCAGGCCAGCACCAGGCCACTGGCCCAGCGCACCGGGTCGTCCCGCAACGGCGTGTAGCCCGGCACCGGCAGCCAGCGCAGCGTGTAGACGAAGACCAGCAGCAGCACCGCCCCCACGAAGTAGAGCTGCAACGACGCCCCGGCCAGCGAGAAGCCGATCGCCGCCCGGTCCAGCCAGGTGCCCCGGCGCAGCGCCGAGACCACGCCCAGGCCGACCCCGAGCAGCAACCAGAGCACCGCCGCCGGGACGACGATGCTCAACGTCACCGGCAGCACCCGGGCGATGGTGTCCGAGACCGCCTCGTTGGACACGTACGACCAGCCCAGGCAGGGCGCGTCGCACCGGCCGCCCTGGGCGCTGCCGAGATCCCGGCCGGTGACGATGCCTTTCATGTAGCCGGCGTACTGGCTGATCAGCGGGTCGCGCAGGCCCAACTCCTGGCGGACCCGTTCCAACCGTTCCGGGTCGCAGTTCTTGGGGCACATGCCGGTGACCGGGTCCCGGGGCAGGGCGAAGAACATCAGGAAGCTGAGCACGCTGACCGCGAAGAGCGTCAACGTCGCCGAGAAGAGCCGCTTGACCAGGAACCGCGCCACCGCCGCACCCTCCTACCGGGACGACTTCGGGTCGAGCGCGTCGCGCAACGCGTCACCGAAGAGGTTGAAGGCGAACACGAGCGCAAAGATCGTGATGCCGGGGAAGAAGACGTACGCCGGGTCGGTCTGGAGGTAGTCCAGGCTGCGGTAGATCATCCGGCCGAAGCTGGGGGTGGCGTCGGTCAGCCCGACCCCGATGAACGACAACGCCGCCTCACTGGTGATGTACGCCGGCACGGCCAGCGAGAAGGACACCAGGATCGGCGCCCAGAGGTTCGGCAGCAGTTGCCGGAACAGCATGTGTCCCAGCCCCGCGCCGCTGGCCCGCGCCGCGTCCACGAACTCCCGTTCGCGCAGCGCGATCACCTGGCCCCGGACCAGCCGGGCGGTGCTCGTCCAGCCGAACAGCGCGAAGATCGCGATCAGCACCCCGATCTGGAACCCGGCCGGCACCTCGTCCCGCTGGCCGTAGAAGCGCAGCGCGAGGGTCGGGATCAACGCCAGCGCGATGATCAGGAACGGCATGGCCAGGGTCAGGTCGGTGACCCAGTTGACCACCGCGTCCAGCCAGCCGCCCAGGTAGCCGGCGACGGTGCCCAGCACGACCCCGATCGCCGCCGTGATCACCGCCGCCGCCACGGCGATGAACAGCGAGGTACGCAGCCCGTGCACCAGCCGGATGAAGATGTCCCGGCCCAGCCCCGGCTCCAGCCCGAACCAGTGCTCCCCGGTCACCCCGCCGGCATACCCGAGCGGCATCCCGAAACCGTCCAGCCGGGACTGGAACTGCTCCCGGGGGCCGATCCCGTACGCCCACTCGATCAGCGGGACGGCGAGCGCCACCAGCACGAAGAAGACCAACATGCCGCCGCTGACCAGGCCGGTCCGGTCGCGCCGCAGCCGGGCCCGGGCGAGCTGGCCGGGCGAGCGCCCGACGAACCGCCCCGCCGTCCCGGGCCGGTCACCACCCGTCCGGGTCTCGGCCTCGGCCTCCGCCTCGGCCAGCGTCGCCGGATCGACCGGGGACACACTCACCTCGCCACCTCCCCGGCGTTCCCGTCCACCCGATCCGCGCCGTCGCCCGGAGGCGCCGCGTCCGCCACGCCCACCACCGCAGCACCGCCCGGTCCGACCGCGTCCGCGCGGGACAGGGTCAGCGGTCCGGTCTCCGGGAAGTGGCAGGCGGTGGCCTGCCGGCCGCCGTCGTGGACCACCAGCGCCGGTTCCTCGCGGGCGCAGACCTCCCGTGCCTTCGGGCACCGGGTCCGGAACCGGCAACCCGACGGCGGGTCCAGCGGCGTCGGCACCTCCCCGGTCAGCCTGATCCGCCCGGCCGGGCCGAGCGTGCCGACGTCCGGGATCGCCGACAGCAGCGCCCGGGTGTACGGGTGCCGGGGGGACCGGTAGATGTCGTCCCGGTCGCCGATCTCCACGATCCGACCGAGGTACATCACCGCCACCCGCTGGCAGAAGTGCCGCACCACGGCCAGGTCGTGGGCGATGAACACGAACGCCAGGCCGAGGTCGCGTTGCAGGTCCCGCAGCAGGTTCACCACCTGCGCCTGGATCGAGACGTCGAGGGCGGAGACCGGCTCGTCGGCGACGATCAGCTTCGGCCGCAGGGCCAGCGCGCGGGCGATCCCGATCCGCTGCCGCTGCCCGCCGGAGAACTCGTGCGGGTAGCGGTTGTAGTGCTCCGGGTTGAGCCCGACCAGCTCCAGCAGCTCCCGTACCCGCTGTTTCACCCCGCCGGGCGGGTCGATCCCGTTGACCTGCAACGGCATCGCCACGATCCGTCCGACGGTGTGCCGGGGATTCAGCGAGGCGTACGGGTCCTGGAAGATGATCTGAAGGTCCTGCCGCAGCGGGCGCAGCGCACGACGGCGGGCGTGGGTGATGTCCCGCCCGGCGAACTCGATCGTCCCGGCGGTCGGCTCCAGCAGGCGTACCAGCATCCGGCCGGTGGTGGTCTTGCCGCAGCCGGACTCCCCGACCAGCCCCAGCGTCTCGCCGGGCCGCACCTCGAAGTCGAGCCCGTCCACCGCCCGGACCAGCCCGGCGGACCGGAAGCCCGTCCGCACCGGGAAGTGCTTGGTCAACCCCCGCACCCGCAACAACGGCTCGCCGCTCACCGGGCCCGCCGTCCGCTCCCAACCGTGGGACTCCGCCGCGCCGCGTTCCCCGCTCACCGGGTCACCCCCGCCCGGGAGGCATGCTGGCGGTAGAGGCGGGTGCGCTCGTCACGAGCCAGGTGGCAGGCGACCAGGTGGCCGTCGTCGCCGGCCGGGCCGAGTTGCGGGATCTCGGTGCGGGAGCGGTCGCCGTTGTGGTCGGCGTACCGGCAGCGGGGGTGGAACGCGCAGCCCGGCGGCAGGTGGATCAGCGAGGGCGGGTTGCCCGGGATCGGCACCAGGTCCGCGTCCGGGTCGCCGTGCAGCGACGGCACGCTGGAGAGCAACCCCCAGGTGTACGGGTGCTGCGGCCGGCGGAGCACCTGCGCCACGCTGCCCCGCTCGACCACCCGCCCGGCGTACATGACCAGCACGTCGTCGGCGACCTGGGCGACCACCCCGAGGTCGTGGGTGATCAGCACGATCGCGGTGCGGAACTCGGCCTGGAGGTCGGCGAGCAGGTCGAGGATCTGCGCCTGCACCGTCACGTCCAGGGCGGTGGTCGGCTCGTCCGCGATGACCAGGGCCGGGTCGTTGACCAGCGCCATCGCGATCATCGCCCGCTGCCGCATGCCGCCGGAGAACTCGTGCGGGTACTGGTCGTGACGGCGGGCCGGCTGGGGGATGCCCACCCGGTCCAGCAGCTCCACCGCCCGGGCCCGCGCCGCCCGCCGCCCCACCCGGGGATGGTGCACCCGATACGCCTCGGCGATCTGCCGCCCCACCGGGTAGTAGGGGTGCAGCGCGGAGAGCGGGTCCTGGAAGATCATCGCCACGTCCCGGCCGCGCAGCCGGCGTACCTGCTTCTCGGGGAGGCCGACGAGTTGCCGGCCGCCGAGGGTGATCGTGCCGCTGACGGTGCTGCGCCGGGGGTCGTGCAGGCCGAGCACGGCCAGCGAGGCGACGCTCTTGCCGGAGCCCGACTCACCGACGATGCCCAGCGTCCGGCCGCGCCGCACGGTGAACGACACCCCGTCCACCGCGCGCACCACGCCGTCGGCGGTGTCGAACCGCACCCGCAGGTCGTCCACCCGCAGGTACGGCTCGTCGTCGACGCGCTGCCCCGGCACGGCCGGGCCGGCGTCCGGCGGGCCGGACGGCGCTGCTTGCGGACTGTCCACGACCGCCTCCCTCGGGTTGTAGGGAACCTACAACAAAGAGTCGAGGCTGAAAATAAGCTACGGACCGTGAGCTGACAGCGGACCACAGCGTAACGACCCGGTGACCCCGCCGCGCGCCCCCGCCGCCCGACCCGAACCGACGCGGCCGTCGTCGCGGCTCCGCGTCGTCATGCGGTGTCGTCACCCGCCTGCCGCACCCGGGGTGCGACCATGACCATGGTGCCCGGTGGGGGATGCCCGGCGACACGAGGTGGAGGTGACCGACCATGACCGCAGCGGTGTTCGGCCACGACGGACCGTGGACCGAAGAGGATTACCTCTCCCTCGATGAGACGTCCCAACGCGTCGAACTCTTCGACGGGAGCCTCCACATGACCCCAGCCCCCACCCCCCGCCACCAGAACATCTCGGGCGAACTCCGGGCCGTGCTACGGCAGCCGGCCCGCAGTGCGCACCTGCGGGTCCTGGAGGCGGTCAACGTCCGCCTCAAGCCGGGCCGGATCACCATTCCCGATCTCGTCGTCACCGGCGAGATCGACTTCGACGAGGTCTACATCGAGGCGCACGACGTCCGCCTGGTGTGCGAGATCATCTCGCCCGGCAACGCGGCGACCGACAAGGTCCTCAAGATGCACTACTACGCCGCCGCCGGGATCGAGTGGTACCTACTGATCGAGCAGCAGAACGGCAACCTGCACCTCTACCGGCGGCACGGTCGGCACTACCTGGAGCAGGCGGTCGCCAAGGTCGGGGAGACGCTCGACCTCACCGCGCCGGTCCGGGTACGCATTCGCCCCGAGGAGCTGCTGCCCTGACGGATGTCGGTGGGCTGGCCTAGGGTCGGTCCATGACCGAGTTCGACGCCGCGGCCGCCGCCGTGCAGGCCGCCCTCGACGCGGGCGCCCGGTATGCCGACGCCCGGGTGATGCACCTGCGCTCCGAGTCGATGTCCGCCCGCAACGGCGAGATCGAGGAGCTGGCCCAGGACGAGAGCCTCGGCCTGGGCGTCCGCGCGCTGGTCGGGTCGGGCTGGGGCTTCCACGCCGTACCCGACCTGTCCGACGCGGCGGCGCGCGAAGCCGGCCGGCGGGCGGCGGCCGTCGCCGCCGCGAGCGCCCGGGTTCCCGGCCCACCGATCACGCTGACCCCGGCCGAGCCGGTGGTGGCGAGCTGGGCCTCCGACTGCGCGATCGACCCGCTCGGTGTGGCGCTGTCCGACAAGGGCGACCTGCTGGTCCGGGCCACCGAGACGGCCCGGGGGCACGGGGCCGACCTGGCCCAGGGGCTCTACCAGATCTGGGACACCCGCAAGTGGTTCGTCTCCAGCGAGGGGCACCGCATCGACCAGCACATCCGGGAGTGCGGTGGCGGGATCTCGGCCACCTCGATCGGCGAGCACGAGACCCAGCGCCGCTCCTGGCCGAGCTACCGGGGCCAGTACGGCACCACCGGGTGGGAGCTGGTCGAGTCGTTGGACCTGGCCGGGCACGCCGCCCGGATCGCGGACGAGTCCCGGGCGCTGCTGACCGCGCCCGAGTGCCCGGCCGGCGAGACCGACCTGATCCTCGGTGACGAGCAGCTCGCGTTGCAGATCCACGAGTCGGTCGGGCACGCCATCGAGCTGGACCGCATCCTCGGCTGGGAGGCGGCCTTCGCCGGCACCTCCTGGCTCGACCTGGCCCAGCTCGGGTCGCTGCGCTACGGCTCCGAGCTGATGAACGTCACCATCGACCCGACCATCCCCGGCGCGCTGGGCAGCTTCGGCTTCGACGACGAGGGCTCCCCGGCGGTCAGACGCGACGCGGTACGCGAGGGCCGCTGGGTCGGTGTGCTCGCCGGCCGGGACTCGGCCGCCGTCGCCGGCCTGGACCACGGCGGCAGCGTACGGGCCGACGGGTGGGCCCGGCTGCCCATGGTGCGGATGACCAACGTGGGTCTGGAGCCCGGCCCGCACACCCTCGACGAGATCATCGCGGCCACCGACGACGGGGTGCTGATGGACATCAACCGGTCCTGGTCGATCGACGACCGACGGCTCAACTTCCAGTTCGGCTGTGAGATCGGCTGGGAGGTGCGCAACGGCCGGCGGGGCCGGATGCTGCGCAACCCCACCTACACCGGCATCGGGCCGCTGTTCTGGCGGTCGATGGACATGCTCTCCTCCGAGATCGTCCCGTGGGGCACCCCGAACTGCGGCAAGGGCCAGCCCGGCCAGATCGGGCACACCGGTCATCCGGCCGCGCCGGCCCGGTTCCGGGGCGTCCGGGTAGGGGTGCGCGCGTGACCGGCCTGCGGGACGCCGGGGCGACCGAGCTGGACGTCGCCGCCCGGGTGGTGGAGCTGGTCCAGGAGATCGCCGGTCCGGCCGCCGAGGCCGAGGTCACCGTCGTCCGGCACGACCTGGCGCTGACCCGGTTCGCCAACTCGTTCATCCACCAGAACGTCGCCGAGTCCGGGGTGACGGTCCGGCTGCGGGTGCACGTCGACGGTCGGACGGCCGCCGGTGGCGGCAGCCTGGTCGGCCCGGACGGGTTGCGCGACCTGGTCGGCCGGACCCTCGCCGCGGCGCGGCTCTGCCCGCCCGACCCGGCCTGGCCGGGGTTGACCCCACCGTCGTCGGTGCACTCCAACGGCCTGCTCGACGAGGCCACCGCCTATGCCGAGCCGGCGGCCCGCGCCGACCGGGTTCGCGCCTTCGTCGATGCGGTGGGCGGGCTGGAGGCGGCCGGCTACTGCCGCACCTCGTACCGGTCGGGGGCGTTCGTCAACTCGCGCGGCCAGTCGGCGCAGGGGCGGACCACCGAGGCGGCGATGGACGGCATCGCCCGGGCCGGTGGGGCGGACGGGGTGGCCCGGCTCTGCGCCGGCCGGCTCGACGCACTGGACGGCGCGGCCCTGGGCACCAGGGCCGCGGCCAAGGCACGGGCCGCTGCCGACCCGGTCGAGCTGCCGCCGGGCCGGTACGAAGTGGTCCTCGAACCGGCCGCCGTGGCCGACCTCTTGCAGAACCTCGCCTGGTACGGCTTCAACGGCAAGCGGCACGCCGAACGCCAGTCGTTCGCCCTCCCCGGCACCGCCCAGTTCGACCCGGCGGTGACCCTGGTCGACGACCCGACGTACGGCGGCGCGATGCCGTTCGACCTGGAGGGCACCCCGTGCCGGGCGCTCACCCTCGTCGAGGCGGGCACCACCCGCGCGGTGGCCCACGACCGGCGCAGCGCGGCCGGGGCGGGCACCACGTCGACCGGTCACGGGACGCCCGACGGGTCCACCTTCGGCCCGATCCCGCGCAACGTGCGCCTGCTCGGCAGCACCGCCGCGGACGACCCGGCGACCGGCCCGGCCCCGACCGACGGCGCGGTCGCGGGGGCGGTCGCGGATGCGGACACCGCCGCGCTGGTCGCCCCGATGGCCCGGGGGCTGCTGGTCAGCGACTTCTGGTACACCCGGGTGCTCGACCCGTTGAGCCTGGTGGTCACCGGGTTGACCCGTAACGGGGTGTGGTTGGTGGAGGACGGCGTGCCGGTGCGTGCGGTGCGTAACCTGCGCTTCACCGAGGCGTACCCCCGGGCGTTGGGGCCGGGCGCGGTGCTCGGCCTCGGCCGGCGGCCGGTCCGCCAGCCGGACCGGACCGACGGCGGCTGGTGGGAGGGGCCGTCGTTGCGGCTGGCCTCGTGGAACTTCACCGGTGGCGCCTCGGGTTGACCGGTTCCCGCCGGGCCACGGGCCACGGGGCGCGGGGCCCGGCAGCCCGGCAGCCCGGCAGCGGTCAGGATTGATCACGGCCCGGGTCTTTCCAAGGTGCGGGACACACGGGACACTGCGTTGCGCGGCCCGGCCGTGATGATCGGCGTAACGTGTGTCACTTAGCTGCGCCGATGTCCCGGCGTGGCCGCCTGCTTGCGCACGACGCGGCAGTGGACACGGTCCGGCCGGTCCACTGACCGGCACGGAACGTGAACCGCCGCCCGCGAGGGCCCGTCCCGTCAGGAAGACGACTCGAATGACATCAACGGCAACGAAGCCGCGGGGTGCGCGGGCGCGCGCCGCCATCGCGGCGAAGACGTTGCGGACCGACCGCTGGTGGTTCGCCCCCCTCATCACCGTCGTCGGGCTCAGCGCCTGGGTGGCGTACGCGACCGTCCGGGTGTTCATGCACAAGTGGTACTGGGTGGACCAGTACCACTACCTGACCCCGTTCTACTCCCCCTGTGTGACCGACCGGTGTGTCGAGGGCTCCTCGCACTTCGGCAGTTTCCTGCCCGGCTGGTGGATCATCCCGGACGCGGCGCTGACCCTGCCGTTCCTGCTGCTGTTCCGGCTCACCTGCTACTACTACCGCAAGGCGTACTACCGGTCGTTCTGGTTGTCGCCGCCGGCCTGCGCGGTGCCGGACGGGCACAAATCCTACTCCGGGGAGACCCGGTTCCCGCTGCTCGGGCAGAACCTGCACCGCTACTTCTTCTACGCCGCCGCGATCATCTCGCTGATCAACACCTGGGACGCGGTCCTGGCCTTCCACTCCCCACAGGGCTTCGGCTTCGGGCTGGGCAACATCGTCCTGCTGGTCAACGTGGTGATGCTCTGGGCGTACACGATCTCCTGCCACTCCTGCCGGCACATCATCGGCGGCCGGCTCAAGCACTTCTCCGCGCACCCGGTGCGGTACCGGGCCTGGACGTTCGTGTCCAAGCTGAACACCCGGCACATGCAGCTCGCCTGGATCACCCTCGGCACGCTGGCCTTCACCGACTTCTACGTGATGGCCATCGCCGCCGGCTGGTTCAACGACCTGCGGTTCATCAACTAGAGGGCGCGGCGACATGACCACTACCACTCGCATCGAACGACACCACTACGACGTCGTCGTGATCGGGGCCGGCGGCGCCGGCCTGCGCGCGGCGATCGAGGCCCGGCTCGCCGGCAAGAAGACCGCGATCATCTCCAAGTCGCTCTTCGGCAAGGCGCACACCGTGATGGCCGAGGGCGGCGCGGCGGCCGCGATGGGGAACGTGAACAGCCGGGACAACTGGCAGGTGCACTTCCGCGACACCATGCGCGGCGGCAAGTTCCTCAACAACTTCCGGATGGCCGAGCTGCACGCCAAGGAGTCGCCGCAGCGGATCTGGGAGCTGGAGACGTACGGGGCGCTCTTCGACCGGACCAAGGACGGGAAGATCTCCCAGCGCAACTTCGGCGGGCACGAGTACCCGCGGCTGGCGCACGTCGGTGACCGGACCGGCCTGGAGCTGATCCGCACCCTCCAGCAGAAGATCGTCTCCCTCCAGCAGGAGGACAAGCGCGACCTCGGCGACTACGAGGCCCGGATCAAGGTGTTCTCCGAGACCACCATCACCGAGCTGTTGCTCGACGGGGACCGGGTGGCCGGCGCGTTCGGCTACTACCGGGAGTCCGGCGAGTTCATCCTGTTCGAGGCCCCGGCGGTGGTGCTGGCCACCGGCGGCGTCGGCCGTTCCTACAAGGTCACCTCGAACTCCTGGGAATACACCGGGGACGGGCACGCGCTCGCCCTGCGGGCCGGGGCCACGCTGATCAACATGGAGTTCCTCCAGTTCCACCCGACCGGCATGGTCTGGCCGCCCTCGGTGAAGGGCATCCTGGTCACCGAGTCGGTGCGCGGTGACGGCGGGGTGCTGAAGAACTCCGACGGCAAGCGGTTCATGTTCGACTACGTCCCCGACGTCTTCCGCAAGCAGTACGCGGAGACCGAGGAGGAGGCGGACCGCTGGTACACCGACCCGGACAACAACCGACGGCCGCCGGAGCTGCTCCCCCGCGACGAGGTCGCCCGCGCGATCAACAGCGAGGTCAAGGCCGGCCGGGGTACGCCGGCCGGCGGCGTCTACCTGGACATCGCCTCCCGGCGTTCGGCCGAGGAGATCCGTCGCCGGCTGCCGTCGATGTACCACCAGTTCAAGGAGCTGGCCGACGTCGACATCACGGCCGAGCCGATGGAGGTCGGGCCGACCTGTCACTACGTGATGGGCGGCGTCGAGGTCGACCCGGATTCCGGCGCGGCGTTCGGCACGGTGCAGGGGCTGTTCGCCGCCGGTGAGGTCTCCGGTGGCATGCACGGCTCCAACCGGTTGGGCGGCAACTCCCTGTCCGACCTGCTGGTCTTCGGCAAGCGGGCGGGCGGGCACGCGGCGTCGTACACCGATCAGCTGGCCTCGCGGCCCAAGGTGGCGGTGGACGCGGTGGAGACCGCTCTCGAAGCGGCGCTGGCGCCGTTGCAGCGGGACACCGGGGAGAACCCGTACACCCTCCAGCAGGACCTTCAGGCGGTGATGGGGGACCTGGTCGGGATCATCCGGCGGGAGAGCGAGCTGGTCGACGCGCTGACCCGGCTGGCCGAGCTGCGGGAGCGGGTGGCGAAGGTGAGCGCGGCCGGCGGCCGACGCTACAACCCGGGCTGGCACCTGGCCCTGGACCTGCGCAACATGCTGGTCGTCTCGGAGTGCACCGCGAAGGCGGCGCTGGAGCGGCAGGAGTCGCGGGGCGGGCACACCCGGGAGGACTTCCCGACCATGGATCCCGGGTGGCGTCGGGTCAACCTGGTCTGCGCGTTGGACGGCGACGCCGTACGCCTGGAGCACAAGCCGCTGCCGAAGATGCGGGCCGAGCTGATCGGCCTCTTCGACCGTACCGAGCTGGCCAAGTACCTGACCGACGAGGAACTGGCCGACTTCGACGCCCGCGCCGAGGAGGCGAACTGATGGGAAGCAAGAGGGAGTTCCGCATCTGGCGGGGCGACGAGACCGGTGGTGACCTCCAGGACTACTCGGTCGAGGTGAACGAGGGTGAGGTCGTGCTCGACGTCATCCACCGGCTCCAGGCCACCGAGGCACCGGACCTGGCCTGCCGGTGGAACTGCAAGGCCGGCAAGTGCGGCTCCTGCTCGATGGAGATCAACGGCAAGCCCCGGCTGAGCTGCATGACCCGGATGTCGACGTTCGAGGAGGCGGAGACCGTCACGGTCACCCCGCTGCGCACCTTCCCGGTGATCCGGGACCTGGTCACGGACGTCTCGTTCAACTACGAGAAGGCGCGGGAGACGCCGGCCTTCGCCCCGCCGGCCGACCTGGCGCCGGGCGAGTACCGGATGCAGCAGGTCGACGTGGAGCGGTCGCAGGAGTTCCGCAAGTGCATCGAGTGCTTCCTGTGCCAGAACGTCTGTCACGTGATCCGCGACCACGAGGAGAACAAGCCGGCCTTCTCCGGCCCCCGGTTCTTCATCCGGGCCGCCGAGCTGGACATGCACCCGCTGGACGCGAAGACCGACCGCAAGCAGTACGCGCAGGAGGAGCAGGGGCTCGGCTTCTGCAACATCACCAAGTGCTGCACCGAGGTCTGCCCCGAGCACATCAAGATCACCGATAACGGGATCATCCCCATGAAGGAACGGGTCGTCGACCGCAGGTACGATCCCCTGGTATGGCTCGGTAGCAAGATCTTCCGTCGGGGCGAGACGCCCCAGAGCACCGCGAACAGCGCGGGAAAGGGGTCCGTGGTGCACAGCGGCGCTCGTCAGACCGGGGTCCACTCGCACGCCGGCGGCTCCGGCGATCCGGCTGCGGAGGCCCAGGCGCAGCAGGGCGTGAACTGGCACCGCGAGGTCCCGCACCCGACGATGCCGGCGGTCGACGACCGGGGCCGGCTCCCGCTGACGGAGCTGACCTTCGACCGGGCGGCGGCCCCGTCGCCGTTCGGTGACGACGTCACCTTCCCCTTGCCGCCGGAGCACCTCAACTTCGCCCACCCGAGCCAGGACGACAAGCCCGCAGGCGAGGGCGACAAGCACTGACGCGGCGCGACGGGCCCGGAGCCGGCACGACAGGCGACCGGGCCGGGACCGATCGCACTGCCGCACGACAGGCACTGCCGCACGACAGGTATTGAGCCGGGACCGGACAGGCCCGCGCAGCACGACAGCACCGAGCCGGCGCGATGCACGCCGAGCGAGCACCACGACGGCGGACGGGGCCGGCGGCGCAAGCCGTCGGCCCCGTCCGTGTTCCGGGCCGGGTGCCGGCTCCGTCAGTCGGCGGCCAACAGCGGGCGGAGGGCGGCGACGATGGGGACATCGGCCGGGAGCCAGGTGACGGTGTGCAGCTCGCCGGCAGCGAGCCAGCGCAGCGCGGAGTGCTCCAGCGCGCGCGGCTGGTCGCTGTGCAGCAGGCGGGCCGCGTACACCTTCAGCACCGACCGGCCGTGGGCCATCCGGACGTCCCGGCCGATCCGGTCGCCGATCTCCACCCGGACGGCCAACTCCTCGGCGCACTCGCGGATCAGCGCGGCCGTCTCGCTCTCCCCCGGTTCGACCTTGCCGCCGGGGAACTCGAACATGCCGGCGACCTCGCGGGGCGCGGTGCGCGCACAGGCGAGCACCCGCCCGGCGGAGATGATCGCCGCACCCACGACCACTCTCGGCTCACGCCGGTCGGCCTGTCCGTCACCGCTACACCGTTCGGTCTGCACGGGCATCCAGCGTGCCAGATCAATCGTCGGTTTGGGTACCGTGCTCGACCGGTAGGCCAATAAGAGACGGAAGTGTGGGCGTGGACACACCGCCGTCAGGTCGACAGACTGGTGACACCACGAGGACACGGGATGGCGACGATTTGGCCACAAGCCGGCAACGGCGCCTGGGAGGTGCGGTGATGCGCGCGCTGTTCACCAGTCGAACCAAGCACGACTATCTCAGTGACGCCCTCACGCTCCTGCACGGGTGGACCCGCGACGGTGAGCAGATCCGGCGCACCCTGGTGATGGACGACACCCAGCACGCGGCGTTGACCGAACGGGTCAAGGTCGTCGCGGACGCGCTGCGGTTGCGGCCGGACATCAGTCGCCGGGACACCGAGACCCGCATCCGGGTCGGGCACGGTGACGGGGAACCGCTCACCGAGGGTGAAGTGCTGCTCGCCGCCCGGATCGAGGACGCGTACCGCGCGGTCACGGCGGACTGAACGCGCCCCGGCAGGGACCGCGCACCCGGCGACTGCACGCCTGCGGTCGTCCCCGCCATTTGTCGGCCCCTCGTCCCCCACCGCGTCGTCGTCGCCAGCCTAGGGCCGGCCGGCAACCGCCCTGATCCCCGGAACGTCCGAGCCGTCCGCGCCGAGCGGTCGGCACACCACCGTCGGTGATGATCAGCGCATCGGTTCGCCCTGCGCGGTGGGCAACCCCAGCGCCTGGCGTACGGCCAGCTCGGTGGCCGGGTCCGGGTGCTGCCCGGCCTGCGCCACGACCTGGAGCAGCTTGCCCCGGTCGGGCTCACCGTCGGCGTCCCGCCAGGCCGGTTCGTCCTGCTCCATCTCGGTGAGCAGCCGCTCCATCGCCGGTCGGACCGGCTCCGGCCAGGGTTCCCGGCGCAACCGGAACCACATGTCGGTGTGGGTGGCCTCGGCCCGCCGCACCGCGTCGCGCAGCCCCGCCGGGGTGCTGGTCGGCCCGCCGGCCACCAGGGCGGCCCGCGCCTCGGTCCAGTCCCGGCTGGCCAGCAGGTAGCCGAGCTGCGCCGGGCTGAGCACCGTGGTGTCCATCCGCAGCGGTCGGGACAGCGCGGTCGGGGCGGTCAGATAGCAGGTGATGGTGGGATCGGTGGACCAGTCGACCCGGGTCGGCAGGTACCAGCTCAACCGCACCTCGGCGGGCAGCCCCAGCGGGTCCACCACGTAGCTGCGCTGCCGCTGCCGGCAGAGCGTCTCCGCCCGCTGGGAGAGCACCGCCGCGCCGGGGTAACGCTCGTCGGCGGAGCGTTCGTACGCGGGGAAGTCGTCGACGTACTCGGCATTGTGGGACGTGTCACAGGCCACCCGGGTGACCTGTTCGGGGGCGGTACGGCTGGCGGTGGCGTCGGTGGGCACCCGGAAGCAGTCCCCCACCCGCAACCCGCGCAGCCCGGTGTCCGGGTCGGCGCCGGTCATCGTGAACCCCCACACCGCCAGGCCGGCCAGCACCCACCCGCCGAGGAGCACCAGCCCGGCGGTCACCAGACCCTTGCCCCGCTCGCCGTTGCGCCTGATCCGGCGCAGCGCGAACACGGCGGTGACCGGCGCGAGCACCCCGCCGAGCAGGCCGAACACGAAAGTGACGACGGCCAGCCGGTTCAGTCGACCCCGGACGGCCGGCCGCTGCGGCCACGGCTCCCAGTCGGGTACGGCGGTGCCGGCCGCTCGGCGGGACGGGGCCGCGTCCTCGCCACCGGTCGGTGCCGACGACGGCTCACGCCGGGCCTCATCGGTGGGTTGCGTCTCGGAATGTTCGCTGGTCACGCCGCTTCCCTCCCCCGTCGCCCGCGTCTGGCCAGGCATGGGGAGACTAGTCGACCGGACCGACGGACGGGGAACCACCGACGCTGGCGGGCACCTCCTACCGTGGATTCCATGGCAAATGCGACGTACGACCGCAAGGAGCAGTTCCAGCAGATCCAGAGTGGACTGCTCGACGGGGAACAGATCATCGCCGTCTACGACGCCGTCGGCACCGGCACCGGGTTCATCGGCCTGACCGACCGGCGGGTGATCATCCAGGACCGGTCATTCGTGGGAAAGAAGTACGCGATCACCAGCATCCCGTACTCGAAGATCACCAGCGTGAGCGTGGTGAGCAACAAGTCGTGGGGCGGGGAGTTCTTCTCCACCGGCTCCATCGCGGTGCACGTCGGCACCCACACCTACGAGGTGGAGTTCCGGGGCGCGCAGAAGAGCCACCACGTGCACAACGTGATCCTGCACTACATCTCCTGAGCCCCGCCCCGCCCGCCGCCGCGCAGGCCCGCAGCGGCGACCGCCGCCGCCCGGCCTCACCGCAGGCGGGTGGGGGCACCGGTGGCGATGAGGGCGTCGAGGATGTCCCGGGCCGCGGCGAGCCGTTGCATGGACGCGGTGATCCGCGCCCGCTCCTCGGCGAGGGCGTCGAGCAACTCGGGGCAGGTGGGGGCGAGCACCGTGGTGTCGTCCGGCACACAGGGCAGGATCTCGGCGATCACGGTCGTCCCGAGCCCGGCCGAGAGGAGCAGCTGGATGCGCCGCACCGTGGTCAGCGCCTGCTCGCCGTAGTCGCGGTAGCCGCTCGGCCGCCGCTCGGGGCGCAACAGGCCCTGTTCCTCGTAGTAGCGCAGGGCCCGGGTGCTCACCCCGGCCCGCCGGGCCAGTTCACCGATCCGCATGCGGTACAGGAGAACGCGGACTTGACCTTCACGTCAACGTGAACGTCTACCGTCGCCGGCATGAGCGACCGACAACTCACGCACCACGACCCGGTGGCGGTACTCGGCCTGGGGCCGATGGGGCAGGCCCTCGCCACCGCCCTGATCTCCGCCGGGATTCCGACCACCGTCTGGAACCGTACGCCGGAACGGGCCGGATCCCTCGTCGCCCGGGGCGTGACGGCCGCGCCCACCGTCACCGCGGCGGTCCGGGCCGCCACCGTCGTGGTCACCTGCCTGAGAAACCCGACGGCGGTCGACTCCGTGCTGGCCGCGCACGACGACTGGGCCGGTCACACCGTCGTCGACGTCACCACCGGTCGACCGGACGAGGCGCGGAAGCTCGCGGACTGGGCCGACGGCAACGGCGTCGACCTGGTCAAGGGCGCCATCCTGACCCCGACGCCGACGATCGGCACACCGGCCGCCGTGACGCTCTGGTGCGGCAGTCAGTCCGCCGTCGAGGCCGTCCTGCCCACCCTGGGGGCCTTCGGCGGCACGCCCGCCTACCTCGGCTCGGAGCCGGGTGCGACGGCGGCGTACGAAATGGCGCTGTTCGATCTGTTCGGCACCTCGGTCACCGGCCTGCTCCACTCCTTCGCGCTGGCCTCGGCCGAGGGCATCGACCCCCGGTCGTTCGCCCGGTACGCCGCCGGAATCGCCCCGACGCTCGCGGCGTTGGCGGCCCGCTTCGCCGACGAAATCGCCGAGGACCGGTTCCCCGGCGACCACTCCACCGTCGCCTCGGTCGGCTCGAGCATCAGCCACGTCATCGAGGCCACCGACGCGCACGGGATCGACTCCGGGATGCTGCGCGCCGCCCGATCCGTCATCGAGCGGACCGTCGCCGCCGGCCACGGCGAGGACGGCCTGGCCCGGCTGGCCCAGTTCCTCACCCCATCCCGCTCCGCCTGGCCCCCCGGATCGGGGCGACCCCTGGAATAGTCGTGCCATGCGGACGACTCTCCACCATGGTCGACGGGGGCAGGTGCGGCGTGTTCCTGCGTGACGTGCTGGCCACCGACGTCGAGGCGTACCTGCGGATGCGCTGCGACCCGGTGATGATGGCCGAGCTGGGCGGGCCGCTGCCGGCCGCCCACGTGGCGCGACAGGTCCGTCGGGACGCCCAACTGGCCGCCGACGGCACCGCGCTGATCAAGATGATCGTGGTGGACGACGCCGTCGCCGGGACCGTCACCCTCTGGCGGCCCGCACCGGACGACGGGACGGCCGCCGAGATCGGGTGGATGGTGCTGCCCGAGTTCCAGGGCCGGGGCCTGGCCAAGCAGGGCGTCCGGACACTGCTCGACCAGGCCCGCGCCGCGGGACGGGGGGACACCGTGCACGCGTTCCCGGCGGTCACCAACGGCCCGTCCAACGGGATCTGCCGGGCGCTCGGGTTCACCCTGCGCGGCGAGGAGGACGTCGAGTTCAACGACCAGGTCATCCGCACCCGACACTGGACGCTGGAGCTGGCCCGCCCACCCGAACGGCCGGAAACCGGGTTGCCCCGCTGACGGGCCCGCTGCTTGGCTGGGTGCACGCGGAGCGGCAGCAGGACTGCTTCCGCAACGTGGCCCGGGTGCTGGCCCCCGGTGGCGAGTTCGTCATCGAGGCGTTCGTGCCCGACCCGGCCGACTTCGACCGGGACGAGCAGGTACACATGCGATCGGTGACCGAGGACTCGGCCACCATCCGGCTGCACCAGTACGACCGGGCCGCGCAGACCTTCGTCCGGCAGACGATCACCTTCGACCGCGACGGGGTGCACCTGGCGCCCTTCGCGATGCGCTACTGCTGGCCGGAACAGATCGACGAGTTGGCCGGGCGGGCCGGGCTACGGCTCGTCGCGCGGTACGCCGACTGGCACCGGCGACCATTCGACGACGGCAGCCGATCGCCCATCTCGGTCTACCGTCGCTGACCCGGTGGCCCGGCCGGGGTCGGGGCGAGCGTCCCGACCCCGGCCGGGCCGGCACGCCGTCGCCCGTTCCCGGGGCGCTCGTTCAGGCCCGGCATCCGCACGTCACAACCGCTTGGCCATCCGGATGGCGGTGACCTCGAAACCCATCTGCTCGTAGAGCGCCCGCGCGCCGGAGTTGAACCCGAAGACGCTCAGCCCGATGGCGACCACGCCCCACTCCCGGCAGAGCCGCTCGGCGGCCTCGATGATCGCCCGGCCGTAGCCCTGGCGGCGCAACTCCTCGCGTACCTCGAAGTCGTAGCCGAAGGCGTGCAGGCCGTCGGACTTCTGCTCCAGGTGCAGCCAGAGCATGCCGACCTCGTCGGCGTCGTCGTACGCCGTCCAGAGCCGGTGGCCCTCGGTGGCCAACCCGTCGGGCAGCAACTCCTGGTACTGCTGGCGGGCCTTCTCCTGCGCCTCCGGCAGCGGCATCGCCCCGGAGGCGGCGATGTTCTGCGCGTAGTCCTCCTCGGCGCGTTCCCGGTAGCGGAGGTACTGCTCGTCGGTCATCGGTTCGAGCCTCAAGGTCGCCACGCCGCCACGGTAGGCCAGCACCGTCCCGGCCCGCTGCCCCGCCACCCGTGGCCGGGAAGCGCGCAGGTCACCCGGCCCGCCCGCTGCTGGACGCCCCTCCCCCGAGGCGGCGCACCCGAGACGAGGGCAACGACTGGTGCCCGAGAAGGACCGCTGTCAGGCTGGGTCCGTGCGGTACGACCCCCACCGGCACATCTGGGCGGCGCTCTCCGTCGCCGAGGTGCGCTCGCTGTTCACCGGCGGCCCGGCGCGCTGGTGGCTCTCCGGCGGGTGGGCCATCGACCACTGGCTCGGCAGGCCGAGCCGGGCGCACGGCGACATCGACGTCAGCACCCTCCGGCCGGCGTTGTCCGGCCTCCTCGACGACCTGCCGGCACAGCTGCGGCCGTACGCGGCCATCAGCGGGCACCTGCTCCCCCTGGCAGGGCAGCTCGGCGACCACCGGCTGCACAACATCTGGGTACACGACCCGGATCGGGACCGCTTCGTCCTCCAGATCAATCTGGAGGACGGCGACGGGGCAGGCTGGCGCTACCGCCGCGATCCACGAATCACGCTCCCGTGGGGTTCGGCGGTCACGCCCATCGACTCCGTGCCGACCGGGGCGCCGGTCACCCAACTACTGTGGAAGTCGCGAGACCCGCGCCCTCGGGACGAACACGACCTGGACATCGCCCATGGTCTGCTGAGTCCCGAGCAACGCCGGTGGCTGGGCGAGGCCGTCCGCCGTGCACACCCGCGCTCACCGTGGGCCGACGACCCTCGACTGGCACCGCACTGACCCGCTCCGGAGCCGGAACCGGCGAGATGGTGAAGCCCGACCCGTCGGTGTGCGACAGCCGAACGCCCGCGCGCAGCAGGCCAGGCGGTCATTACCGAATGCTACGGTGACGGCATGACTGCGGTGCCCGAGTGGATGCGGCCGCCCCGCCCCGAGGGGTGGTACGCCGACGACCTCGACCACCTTTCCGAAGCGCCGCGTCACACCGAGCTGATCGATGGAGCACTCGTCTTCATGATGTCTCCCCAGCGGGTCTGGCACGCCAGGATGATCACCGCGCTGGTGAACTCCCTGAGCGGCCAGGCCCCGGCAGGCATCGAGGTGGACCGGGAAATCACGATCCGACTCGACAGGTGGAATCGTCCCGAGCCCGATCTCCTGGCCACGACGGCACCTTACGATCCGTCCCGTACCTTCTACACGCCGGAAGAGACCCTTCTGGTCGTGGAGGTGGTCTCGCCGGAGTCGGCGCACCGGGACCGCAACGTCAAGCTGCGCAAGTACGCGGAAGCCGGCATCCCGAGCTACTGGCGTATCGAGGACGAGGACGGATCACCTGTGGTCCACGCCTACGAACTCGACGAGCCCACCCGGTCGTACGCGCCGACCGGAATCCATCGACACCAGCTGCTCACCACGACGCCGTTCGCGATCAGGATCGATCTGGATGGGCTGGTGCCCGGCCGCAACAGCTAGACCGGGCAGGGCACCCGGCCGATGTTCGCCAGAGGCCGTCCGTCGCTACACGTTGAAGCGGAACTCGACCACGTCGCCGTCCTGCATGACGTACTCCTTGCCCTCGATCCGGACCTTGCCGGCGGCCTTCGCCGCCGCCATCGATCCGGCCGTGACCAGGTCGCCGTAGGAGACCACCTCGGCCTTGATGAAGCCGCGCTGGAAGTCGCTGTGGATCACCCCGGCGGCCTCCGGGGCGGTCGCGCCGACCGGCACGGTCCAGGCCCGCGCCTCCTTCGGACCCGCCGTGAGGTACGTCTGGAGCCCGAGCGTGCGGAAGCCGACCCGGACGAGCTGGTTCAGGCCCGGCTCGTGCTGCCCGATGGACTCCAGCAGCTCGCGGGCCTCGTCCTCGGGCAGGTCCACCAGCTCGGATTCGATCTTGGCGTCCATGAAGACCGCCTCGGCGGGGGCCACCAGCGCGCGCAGCTCGTCGAGGAAACCGGCGTTGGCCAGCTCGGCCTCGTCGACGTTGAAGACGTAGAGGAACGGCTTGGTGGTGAGCAGGTGCAGCTCCCGCAGGTGCTCCAGCTCGATCTTGGCGGCGGCGGCCCCGGCGTACAGGGTAATGCCACCGTCGAGCACCTCGACGGCCTGCTTCGCGGCGGTGACGGCGGCGGCCCGGTCCTTACGGAGCTTGGCCTCCTTCTCCAGCCGGGGCAGCGCCTTCTCCAGGGTCTGCAGGTCGGCCAGGATCAACTCGGTGTTGATCGTCTCGATGTCGTCGGCCGGCGAGACCTTGCCGTCGACGTGCACCACGTTCGGGTCGGAGAAGGCCCGCACCACTTGGCAGATCGCCGAGGCGTCCCGGATGTTCGCCAGGAACGCGTTGCCCCGGCCCTGCCCCTTCGACGCGCCCCGGACGAGGCCGGCGATGTCGACGAACGACACCGGCGCGGGCAGCACCTTCTGCGACGAGAAGATCTCCGCAAGCTTGCCGAGCCGTTCGTCCGGCAGCCCCACCACCCCGACGTTGGGCTCGATGGTGGCGAACGGGTAGTTCGCCGCGAGCACGTCGTTCTTGGTCAGCGCGTTGAACAGGGTGCTCTTGCCGACGTTGGGCAGGCCGACGATGCCGATGGTGAGACTCACGACGGGCCAGCTTACGCCGTCGACCCCCGGTACCCGGCAGGCAGCCCCCGTCGGCGTCACCGGAAAAGCTCAGGCGGTGAGCAGCCGGGGCTCGATCCGGGTCTCCCGGACCCCACCCGCACCGTCCGGCACCACCTCGTACGCGGCCACCCCGGGCCGGTCGGCGACCGCCTCGGCCAGCCGGGTGCCCCGGTAGACCAGCCCCACCCCGTCGTCGGTGCAGTGGCTGGCCGGCAGGGTGCCGTCGGCGACCAGCCGGTGCAGCAGCGGCCGGCGCTCGGCCTCGCTGTCGTAGTGCACCCCGTTGCCGTACGGCAGCCAGCCCAGACCGTCGGTGTAGGCGCGCAACTTCCGGCCGAAGCTGTCGGTGGTGCCGCCGACGTGCCAGCAGATCGAGCCGGCGGAGACCCCGCCGAGCACCACCCCGGCCTCCCAGCACTCGCGCAGGATCTCCGGCAGGCCGTGCACCCGCCACACCGCGCAGAGGTTGGCCACGCTGCCGCCACCGACCCAGATGATGTCCTGACCGAGCAGGTGGGCCCGGACGTCCTCGACGTTGGGCATCGGGAACAACGCCAGGTGCGAGGGGCGGTAACGGGTGCCGGCGAACGCGCCGTGGAAGACCGTCAGCGAGGTGGGCTGGTCGCCGACGGCCTGGTTGAGGTAGCAGATCCTCGGCTCGTCGGCCTGCGCCAACCCGGCCATCAGGTCGAAGACCGGCCCGGGGTCGGCGTCCCAGGGCCCCCGGCCACGGCTGGTGAAACCCATGCTGGTGGCGACGATCGTCGGTTCGCTGGCGGGCATGCTGGTCCTCTCGTCGGCTGGCTCCGCCCCCATCCTGCGCCACCGTCACACCCCGACCACCGTCACACCCCGGCTGTGTCCCGCCCGACCGGGACCGCGCCCCGGTCACTGTCGTCCCGGTCACTGTCGCCCCGACCGCCGGCCCGCCCCGGCCGCCGGGCGGGGTCACCCGGCCAGCCGCCAGCCCGCCCCGCCGTCGGTCACCCCGGGCAGCTCACCGGCCGCCGCGAGCGGCAGGGTGAACCGGTCCCGCGCGGTCGGGCCGGCCCGCTCGGACTCGCCGAGCATCCAGCGGACCTCGTCGACCGTCCAGCCCAGCCCCCGCCGGCCGGCGATCTCCCGGACCAGCCGCCGACCGACCCGGGTGTCGTCGTCGTAGAACCGCATGCACCAGTGGTGCGCCCACATGCCCAGCGCCCGCAGGCCGGCCGCGTCGAGGGACCCGGCCAGCCGACCACAGGCGGTGTCGGCGAACGGCCGCGCCGGGTCGTCGGCCCGGTCCCGCTCGATCGCGCCGAAGGCGGCCGGCGCGACCACCCGCATCCGGTCGTAGAGGCCCTGCGCCACAGCATCGTCCAGCCGCGTCCGCCCTGACCGAGGGTCCCCACGCCCGGTCACGCTCGCCATCGCCGCACCCTTCTGGAGTTGGTGCCGGGACGCTACCGACCACTACCGACACTTTCCGGCGGGAAACTCCGTCCGGCCACCGGGATAGCTGCGACGAGCTGGGGCGTCTGTATCTGTGACAGCCAACATCGGGGAGGGCGGGTGGACGAGGACGACCGGGCCCGACTGGCCGATTTCGTGGCCAGCCGGACGCCGGCCCTGATGCGGGTCGCGTACCTGCTCACCGGGGACCGGCACACCGCCGAGGACCTGTTCCAGTCGGCGCTGGCCAGGACCATTCCGAGGTGGCGCGAACTGCGGCACACCGACCCGGAGGGTTACCTGCGCGCGGTCATGTACCGGGAGCAGGTGAGCTGGTGGCGGCGACTGCGCCGGTACCGGGAGACGTTGCTCACCGGCGCCGACGAACGGGCCGGTACCGATCCGAGCGGCGGCACCGACGTACGGCTGGCGATGCGGACCGCGCTGCGGGCGCTGCCGGCGGCCCAGCGCACGGTCGTGGTCCTGCGCTACTACGAGGACCTGACCGAGACCCAGGTGGCCGCCGCGCTCGGCTGCTCGGTCGGCACCGTACGCAGCCGCACCCACCGGGCCGTGGCCCGGCTGCGGCAACTCCTGCCGGACATCGAACTGCTGGAGGTACGGCGGTGACCACGCCCTTCGAGAACCTCATCCGCGCCACCCTCACCGACCTTGCCGAGGAGGCACCGACAGTGCACGACCAATTGCCCCGGGCCGAACACCGGGCCCGGACCCGACGCCGCGCCACGGTGACGATGAGCGCGGTGGGCGCCCTCGCCGCCGTGCTGATCGCCGCCCCGATCGCGATGGCCGCCAGCGGTGGCCGGGACGCCCCGCCCGCCGTGCCGGCCTCGACGCCGAGTGGCCCACCGGCCGCGCCGGCCCCCGCGCCGGCCCGGACCGCACCGCCCGCCGACCCGGCCCCCCTGACCGGCCGGACCGCCGCGCCCGAGCCACCGGTCCTGCCCCTTCCGGCGGCACCCGGGGCACCCGTTCCGGCCCAGACCGCGCCGCCCCTCGACCAGCCCCGGACCGGCAATCCGGCCGCACCGGCCCCCGCCGTCACCGCACCCCCGTCGACCAGCCCCGAACCGGCAGGATCGCCGCACCGGCACCGGCGGCGCCGGCAGGAGCGCCCGGGCGCTGACGCCCAGCGACCGCCCCCGGGCCGGCCATGCACTGTCGGCCCGGGGGCGGTCGCTGCGCCGGCCACTGACCTGTCGGCCCGGGGGCGGGCAGCCATCGGGCCAACCACTGACCTGTCGGCCCGGGGCGGTCGCCAGCGTCCGGGCGGGTTGCCGGTCCCCGGGGGTCGCCCCGGAAAGCGGCACACTGAGGTCCGATTTCCGCGAGCCACCGCCGCTGAGCTGCGGGCATGATCGGTGGCGTGGAGTTGGACTTCGAACGGTGCTACCGGGCCGTGGACAGCCGTGACCAGCGGTTCGACGGCTGGTTCTACACCGGCGTCACGTCGACCGGGATCTACTGCCGGCCGTCCTGCCCGGCGATGACGCCGAAACGACGCAACGTCCGGTTCTTCGCGTCGGCAGCCGCCGCACAGGGGGCCGGGCTGCGGGCCTGTCGCCGGTGCCGGCCGGACGCCGCGCCCGGCTCACCGCAGTGGGACGTCCGCGCCGACGTGGTGGGCCGGGCCATGCGGCTGATCGCCGACGGGGTGGTCGACCGGGACGGCGTGCCGGGGCTGGCCGCCCGACTGGGCTACACCGAACGGCACCTGCACCGGATGCTCCGGGCGGAGCTGGGGGCCGGCCCGTTGGCGCTGGCCCGGGCGCAACGCGCACAGACCGCCCGGACGCTGATCGAGACCACCGGGCTGGGCCTGGCGGAGGTGGCGTTCGCGGCAGGTTTCGGCAGCGTGCGGCAGTTCAACGACACGGTCCGCGAGGTGTACGGGACCGTGCCGTCCCAGCTGCGCACCGCGCAGGGCGGCCGGCCGGCACCGGACGGGGCGGGCACGATCACGCTCCGGTTGGCGTACCGGCCGCCGTTGCACGCCGCCGCGCTGCTGGACTACCTGGCCGCCCGGGTGCTGCCCGGCGTGGAGGACGTGGTCGACGGGACGTACCGCCGGGGGTTGCGGCTGCCGCACGGCCCGGCGGAGATCGCGCTCACCCCGGTCGCCGGGTACGTCGCGGCGACGCTGAGGCTGGCCGACCTGCGCGACCTGGCCCCGGCGGTGGCCCGCTGCCGTCGCCTGTTCGACCTGGACGCCGACCCGGAGGCGGTCGACCAGACGCTGGCCGCCGACCCGGCCCTCGCCGGGATCGTCGCCGCCGAACCCGGCGTCCGCCTCCCCCGTGCGGTCGACGGTTTCGAGCTGGCCCTGCGCGCGATCATCGGCCAACAGATCTCCCTCCGCGCCGCCACCACCACCCTCACCCGCCTCCTCCACCACCCCCACACCCCCTCCCCTCCCCACACCCCCTCCCCCTGCCCTCCCCCCACCGGCCGCCCCGGCTCCGGTGATCAAGAGGTTTGCGTCACGGAGAGCGCTTCCCGGCGTCCCAAACCTCTTGATCACCGCGGCGGACACGGAGCGCACGGCGAACCCGGAGCGCGCGGCGGACACGGAGCGCGCGGCGGACACGGAGCGCGCGGCGTGCGTGGAGAGGGGGGTGGGGTGGGGGGTGCGTGGGGGGTGGTGCGGGGGTTTCCGGGGGCGGAGGAGGTGTTGGGGTTGCCGGATGCGGCGTTCGGGATGCCGGTCGCGCGGCGGGAGACGATCCGGACGCTGGCCCGGGCGGTCGCCGCCGGGGAGGTCGACCTGGAACCCGGCGGGGACCGGACGGAGACCGTACGGCGGTTGACCGCGCTGCCCGGGATCGGCCCGTGGACGGCCGGCTACCTGGCCATGCGCGCCCTCGGCGACCCGGACGTGCTACTCCCCACCGACCTCGCGGTACGCCGGGGCGCCGCCGCCCTCGGCCTGCCCCACACCCCCACCACCCTCGACGCGTACGCGGACCGCTGGCGGCCCTGGCGGTCGTACGCGGCGATCAGACTCTGGAGAGCGGCATGACGACCATCGACACCACCACCATGGACACCCCGACCGGCCCGCTCAGCGTGCTGGCCGGCCCGGACGGCGCGATCCGGGCCGCCGGGTTCACCGCCGACCCGGAGAGCCTGCTGCCGCTGGTGCACCCGAGCCTGCGCGGCCCGCTGCGGCAGCACGCCGACCTCGGTCCGGTGACCGCCGCCGTCCACGCCTATCTCGCCGGTGAGCTGACCGCGATCGACGAGGTGCCGGTGACCCAGCACAGCGGTGGGACGTTCCAGACCCACGCCTGGATCGTGCTGCGGGACGTCAAGCCCGGCGAGCCGATCACCTACACCGGGTACGCCGCGCTGGCCGGTCGGCCCGCCGCGGTCCGGGCGGCCGCCGCCGCCTGTGCCCGCAACGCGGTCGCCCTCTTCGTCCCCTGCCACCGGGTGCTGCGCACCGACGGGACCCTCGGCGGCTACCGGTACGGGTTGGCGGTGAAGCAGTGGTTGCTCGGTCATGAGCGCGGGCTGACGGCAACCTGACAGCGGCATCGACGCCGTTCGACGCTACCGTCGGGTAGTGCCTGCGCAGTGCGACGGCGACCCGGCCACCCCGAGGGCGGACGGCCGGGTCCGGTCGCTGCGCAACCTCTGGCGGCTGCGCCGCTACCTGCGCCCGTACGCCGCCGCGTACGTGCTGCTGTTGCTGGCCGCGCTGGCCGCCACCGGGGCCGGTCTCGCCGTACCGCTGGTGGTGCAGCGGGTGGTGGACGGGCCGATCGCCCGGCACGACGAGGCGGGGCTGCTCCGACTCGGCGGGCTGGCCCTGCTGCTCGGGCTCGTCGAGGCGGTGCTGATCTTCATCCGGCGGTGGAGCCAGTCCTCCTCCTCGGTCGGCATGGAGGCGACCATCCGCGCCGACCTCTACGCCCACCTGCAACGCCTGCCGGCCGGCTTCCACGACCGCTGGCAGTCCGGGCAACTGCTGTCCCGGGCCATCAGCGACCTGTCGGTGCTGCGCCGGTTCCTCTCCTTCGGGCTGCTCTTCCTGGTGCTCAACATGGTCACCTACGTCGCCGTGGTGATCCTCCTGCTCCGGTTGCACGGGCCGCTGGGGCTGCTGGTGGCGGCCAGCGCGGTGCCGCTGTTCCTGATCAGCCGCCGGTTCGGCCGGAACTACCACGCCGCGTCCCGCCGGATGCAGGACCAGCAGGGCGACGTGGCCACCCTGGTCGAGGAGACCGCGCAGGGGCTGCGCACCATGAAGGCGTACGGGCGGGGGCCGGAGTTGGCCGACCGGTTCGCCGGGCGGGCCCGCGCGCTGCACGACACAGGCGTCGGCAAGGGCGTCCTGCTGGCCGGCGCCTCGGCGCTGTTCGACCTGGTGCCCAACCTGACACTGGGGGTGACGCTGGTCGGCGGCGCGACTCTGGTCGCCCGGGACGCGTTGACCATCGGCGAGTTGGTCGCGTTCGTCAGCCTCCAGCTCATGCTGATCTGGCCAGTGCAGTCGCTCGGCTGGATCATCGCCAACGGGCAGGAGGCGGCGACCGCCGCCGACCGCATCCAGGAGGTGCTGGACACCCCGCCGTCCATCGTGGATGCCCCGGGTGCCGTGCCGTTGGCCCGGTCGGCGGTCCGCGGCCGGCTCCGCTTCGAGGCGGTGTCGTTCCGCTACCCGGGAAGCGCCGAACCGGTGCTGCGGGAGATCGAGCTGACCGTCGAGCCGGGCGAGACGCTGGCCCTGGTCGGGGCGACCGGCTGCGGCAAGAGCACCCTGCTCTCCCTGGTCCCCCGGCTCTACGACGTGACCGGCGGCCGGATCACCCTGGACGGACACGACCTGCGCGAGGTACGCCTGGACGCGCTGCGCCGGTTGGTCGGGGTGGCCTTCGAGGAGCCGACCCTGTTCTCCATGTCGATCTGGGAGAACCTCACCCTGGGCTGCCCGGACGCCGACGCCGACCAGGTCCGGGCCGCGTTGGCGCTGGCCCAGGCCGACTTCGCGTACGACCTGCCGTGGGGGTTGGCGACCCGGGTGGGTGAGCAGGGCCTGTCGCTCTCCGGCGGGCAGCGGCAACGGTTGGCGCTGGCCCGGGCGGTGCTCGGCCGGCCGAAGCTGCTGGTCCTCGACGACCCGCTCTCCGCCCTGGACGTACAGACCGAGGCGCTGGTCGAGGCGGCGTTACGCCGGGTGCTGCGGGACACCACCGCGCTGCTGGTGGTGCACCGGCCGTCGACCGTCGCGCTGGCCGACCGGGTGGCCCTGCTCGACGGGGGTCGGATCACCGCCGTCGGCCGGCACTCCGAACTGCTGGCCACGGTGCCGGCGTACCGGGCGGTGCTCGCCGCCGAACCCTCGCCGACGCCGGGCCTGGTGCGCTCGTGAGCCGCCCGCCCCGACAGCACCCCCCGACCGGGGGCGACGGCCGGCCCGCCGCCGAGCTGTCCCACTGGCGGGGACTGGCCACCGACCCGGACGCCGACCGCAGCCGCGCCGAGGACGACTCGCCCGAGGCGGTGGCCCGGCTGCGCGGGCGGAGCCGGGTGCTGCTGCGGGACCTGCTCCGCCCGCACCGCAGGCCACTCGGCGCGGCGGTGGCCCTGCTGCTCGTCCAGAACACCGCCGCGATGGCCGGGCCGTACCTGGTCATGCTCGGCATCGACCGGGCGGTGCCGCCGCTGCGGGCCGGCGACCCGGGTCCGCTGGCGGCCGTCGCGGGCGCGTTCGCCGTCGCGGCCGTCACCGAGTACGCCGCCCGGCGCAGCTACCTCACCCGCTCCACCCGGATCGGCCAGGCCGTCCTGCTCCAACTCCGCCAGCGGGTGTACGGCCACCTGCTGACCCTCTCGGTCGGTTTCCACGAGCGCTACACCTCTGGTCGGGTGGTGTCCCGGCTCACCAGCGACGTGGACTCCATCGCCGAACTGGTCGACGGGGGGATCGACACCCTGGCCGCCGCCGCGTTGTCGGTGCTGTCGGTCGCCGCCATCCTGCTCTGGCTGGACCTGCCGCTGGCGGCGGTGACCCTGCTGGCGTTCCCCTTCCTGTTCTGGCTGTCCCGCTGGTTCGCCCGCGCCTCGGCACAGGCCTACCGGCACAGCCGGGAGGCGGTGGCCCTGGTGATCGTCCACTTCGTGGAGTCGCTGCGCGGCATCCGCGCGGTGCAGGCGTTCCGCCGCGAACCGCGCAACCAGCAGATCTTCGTGACGGTCAACGACGAGTACCGGCGGACCAGCCAGCACGGCTTCCGGCTGATCGCCACGTACTCGCCGGCGATCAAGGTGATCGGCAACGTCACCGTGGCGCTGGTGCTCGGGTACGGCGGTTGGCGGGTGCTGGGCGGCCACACCGACGTGGGGGTGCTCGCCGCGTTCCTGCTCTACCTGCGCCGGTTCTTCGAGCCGATGCAGGAGCTGAGCCAGTTCTACAACTCCCTCCAGTCGGCGACCGCCGCCCTGGAGAAGCTCGCCGGGGTGCTGGACGAGCAGCCCGGGGTGCCCGAGCCGGCGTCGCCGGTGCCGTTGCCGGCCGGGCCGGGCCGGGGTGCGGTGACGTTCCGTGCGGTGTCCTTCGGCTACCGGCCGCAGACACCGATCCTGACCGGGCTGAGCCTGGCCGTGCCGGCCGGGCAGACGGTGGCCCTGATCGGCCCGACCGGTGCCGGCAAGTCGACGGTGGCGAAGCTGCTCGCCCGCTTCCACGACCCGGACGACGGCACGGTCGAGCTGGACGGCGTCGATCTGCGGGCGCTGTCCGACGCGGAGCTGCGGCGCGCGGTGGTGCTGGTGACCCAGGAGAACCACCTGTTCGGCGGCTCGGTGGCGGAGAACATCCGGTTCGGCAGGCCGGACGCCACCGACGCGGCGGTGCAGGCGGCGGCGCGGGCGATCGGCGCGCACGACTTCATCGCCGCCCTGCCCGACGGGTACGCCACCGAGGTGCACCGGCGCGGCGGCCGGCTCTCCGCCGGGCAGCGGCAACTCGTCGCGTTCGCCCGCGCGTTCCTGGCCGACCCCCGGGTGCTGATCCTGGACGAGGCGACGTCGTCGCTGGACGTGCCGACCGAGCGGTTGGTGCAGCGGGCGCTGGCCACCGTGCTGCGGGACCGCACCGCGCTGGTGATCGCGCACCGGCTCTCCACCGTGGAGACCGCCGACCGGGTGCTGGTCGTCGACTCCGGACGGATCGTCGAGGACGGCTCACCGGCCCGGCTCGCCACCACCGGCGGCCGGTACGCCGCACTGCACCGGCAGTGGCGCGATTCGCTGATCTGACCTCGGCCGTCCGGGGCGGCCGGTGGTGCACGGGACGGCTAGACTCTCTGCGCATTGATGGGCCCCGCCGCCCGCCGACCGCTCCGACCGGTCGGGCGGGCGCGGCGGGGTCGATCGCATCGCCGGCATACGGGGGAGGGCACGGCGTGCGGATTCGTGGACGAGTGGTCCTGGCGGCGGCATTGGCGCTGAGCACGGTGGGGACGACGGGCGTGGCGTTGGCCGTGGACCGGGACGCCGGTCCGGCCACCGGGTCATCCGGCGGCGCCTGGTCGGCCGGGGCGGTCCCGGCCGCCGAGGACGTCCGCGCGGCGGCCGGAGCCGGCACCGGCGGCCGGGTCGCCGCACCTGCCGCCCGGCGCCCGGCGCCGGTGGTGACCCGCCCCGCGACCCAGGTCGCGCAGGCCGCCCCCGCCTCGGTGAGCTACCTGAGCGACCGTTACCGGGTCGCCCCGGGCGAGGCCGCCCGCCGGCTGGCCCTCCAGGAGCTGTCCGCGCCGCTGGCCGACACCCTGGCCGCCCGTTTCCCCGACTCGTACGCCGGGATGTGGCTGGACCAGGCCGGTGGCGGAATGCTCACCATCGCCGCCACCGATCCGGCACCGGTCACCGAGGCGGTCGCCGGCCTGCCGGACGCCCGGCACGTCACCGTCGTGCCGGTCCGCCACTCGCGGCGCGACCTCGACGCGGCGGCGGCCCGGCTGGCCGGGACGCTGGGCGTCACCGCCGGTCGGGACGTGCTGGTCGACGAGCGGGCCAACGAGGTGCTGGTGCTCACCGGCGACGCGGTGCCCGCCGACGACGCCCGGCTGGCCGGCACGCTCGACGCGGCCGGGGTGCCGGTGCGGGCCCGGGCCCGGCTCGACGACTCCGCGATCCCCAAGGCGTGCGACCCGCGCTACTGCGCCAAGGCGCCGATGCGCGGCGGCATCCGGCTCGACGTGCCCCGCGACGACGGCACCGTCGGCGGCTGCACCACCGGCTTCAACGTCCGGGCGAAGTCCGGGCAGTACTACGTGCTGACCGCCGGGCACTGCGTGGTCGGCGGCCGGCACCAGCGCGTCGACGACACCTGGCACCAGTTCCTCGGGCCGAAGGTGCCGGTGGGCCTGGAGTCGACCAATCCGGTGCTGGCCGAGAACGCCTTCCCCAACGACTACGCGGTCCTGCCGTACGCGAAGGGCGCGACGACCCGCTGGGCGTACCCGAGGCGGACCGTGGGCAACGCCCCGAGCCTGGTCAACTACTGGTGCGTGGCGGACAATCCGGCCTGCGCCAGCAAGGGCAGCCGCGACGTGCCGATCACCGGCGTCACGCCGTACGGCGCGGTGCAGGCCGGCTGGGTGGTCTGCGCCACCGGTTCGGCGTACACCCCGAAGGCCGGCGAGCAGTACGTCGACTCGGGCGCCGGGGCCGGTTACCTGCCGGGCACCCGCTGCGGTGAGGTCATCGGCAAGGCCAGTGGCGGCATCGACGTGCGGGTGTGCGCCCGGCCGGGTGACAGCGGCGGTCCGCTGTTCACCGAGTCCGACGGGCGGGCGCTGGGCATCCTGAACAACGGCGACCCCGGTGAGGGTCCCTGCACCAACCCGGACGAGAAGAACACCTACGCGCCGGTCTCGGTGATCCTCGACCGGGTCAACGGCCGCACCGGGCTCGGCTTCCAGATCGCCACCCAGGGGCCGCTGCTCACCCCGCCGGTCGGCTCCTCGAACCGGTAGCCCACCGGGTCCGGCCGGCTTCCCGAACCGGTAGGTCGCCCGGTCCGGTCGGCTCCTCGAAGCGGTAGGTCGGCGGGCCCGGCCGGTCACCGCGCCCGGCCCGCCCCACGTCGCACCGCACACCCGGCCCGCCACGACCCAGGACGTGCCGGGCACCCGGCGCGAGGCAGCCGGCACGCCGGGTAAAGCCGGTGGTCGGGAGGTCGGTGGCTGCCTACGATCGACCGATGACTGATACGGCGAGGACGGCCCGCGCCGGTGTTCCCGAACGTCCCACCCTGGACGGCATCGAGGAGCGCTGGGCGCACCGCTGGCAGGAGGAGGGCACGTACGCGTTCGACCGGGAGAAGGCGACCGTAGCGGGTCGCGGGCCGGCGGCACAGACGCCCCGTCGGCACGGTCGCGGCGACGACGTGTACTCCATCGACACCCCGCCGCCGACCGTATCCGGCGAACTGCACATGGGGCACGTCTTCTCGTACACGCACACCGACACGGTGGCCCGGTTCCAGCGGATGCGCGGCCGCAACGTGTTCTACCCGATGGGCTGGGACGACAACGGCCTGCCCACCGAACGCCGGGTGCAGAACGTCTACGGGGTGCGCTGCGACCCGTCCCTGCCGTACGACCCGACGTGGCAGCCGCCCGACGCCCCGGTCACCGAGGCCCGACGCCGGGAGCCGACCCCGATCTCCCGACGCAACTTCGTCGAGTTGTGCGCGCGGTTGACCGCCGACGACGAGCAGGTCTTCGAGGCGCTCTGGCGGCGGCTCGGGCTGTCGGTGGACTGGTCACTGACGTACACCACGATCGGGCGGGCGGCGCGGGCCACCTCGCAGCGGATGTTCCTGCGCAACCTGGCCCGGGGTGAGGCGTACCAGGCGGAGGCGCCGACGCTGTGGGACGTCGGGTTTGGCACCGCCGTGGCCCAGGCGGAACTGGAGGACCGGCAGCGCCCGGGGGCGTACCACCGGCTGCGGTTCACCGGGCCGGGCGGGCGGGAGGTGCTGATCGACACCACCCGGCCGGAGTTGCTGCCGGCCTGCGTGGCGCTGGTCTGCCACCCGGACGACGAGCGGTACGCCGACCTGGTGGGCGCGACGGTGCGTACCCCCGTGTTCGGGGTGGAGGTGCCGGTGCGCGCGCATCCGCTGGCGGATCCGGCCAAGGGCACCGGCGTCGCGATGGTGTGCACATTCGGTGACCTGACCGACGTGACCTGGTGGCGGGATCTCGACCTGGCGACCCGGGTGGTGATCGGCCGGGACGGTCGGCTGCTGGCCGAGCCACCGGCGGGCGTGCCCGCGGCACCCTACGCGGCGCTGGCCGGGCAGTCGGTCAACGCCGCCCGACGGACCCTGGTGGAGCTGCTGCGCGCGGCCGGTGACCTGGTCGGCGAGCCCCGCGAGATCACCCATCCGGTGAAGTTCTACGAGCGTGGCGACCGGCCGCTGGAGATCGTCTCGACCCGGCAGTGGTATCTGCGCAACGGTGGCCGGGAGGCCGAGCTGCGGGCGGCGCTGCTGGCCCGGGGGGACGAGCTGCGCTGGGTGCCGGAGCACATGGGGCACCGCTACGCGCACTGGGTGGGCGGGCTGACCGGTGACTGGCTGGTCAGTCGGCAGCGCTTCTTCGGTGTGTCGGTGCCGGTGTGGTACCGGCTCGACGCCATTGGCGAGCCGGACCACACCAACCCTCTCACACCGGACGAAGCGTCGCTGCCGGTCGACCCGTCCAGCGAGCCGCCGCCCGGCTACGACGAGTCGCAGCGCGGTGTGCCCGGTGGTTTCGTCGGCGACCCGGACGTGCTGGACACCTGGGCCACCTCGTCGTTGACCCCGCAGATCGTCGGCGGTTGGGAGACCGACCCGGAGCTGTTCGACCGGATCTTCCCGATGGACCTGCGCCCGCAGGGGCAGGAGATCATCCGCACCTGGCTCTTCGCCACCGTGGTCCGCGCCCACCTGGAGCACGGGGTGCTGCCCTGGCGGGACGCGGTGCTCTCCGGCTGGATCCTCGACCCGGACCGCAAGAAGATGTCCAAGTCCAAGGGGAACGTGGTCACCCCGATGGCGTTGCTGCAACAGCACGGCTCGGACGCGGTCCGCTACTGGGCCGCCAACGGCCGGCCCGGGATGGACCTGGCCTTCGACCCGGCGCAGATCAAGGTGGGTCGGCGACTGGCCACCAAACTGCTCAACGCGTCGAAGTTCGCGCTCGGGCTGGGCGCCGGCGACGCCCTGCGCGCCCCGGCGACCACCCCGCTGGACACCGCCATGCTCGCCGAACTCTCCGCCGTGGTCACCACCGCGACCACCGCCTTCGACGGGTACGACCACACGACCGCCCTACAGGCCGCCGAGGCGTTCTTCTGGCGGTTCTGCGACGACTACATCGAGTTGGTGAAGGAACGCGCCTACGGCACCGGGCCGGGTGCCGACTCGGCCCGGGCGGCCCTCGCCACCGCCCTGTCGGTGCAGTTGCGGCTCTTCGCCCCGGTGCTGCCGTACGTGACCGAGGAGGTCTGGTCGTGGTGGCGGTACGGCTCGGTGCACCGGGCCACCTGGCCCACCACGTACGAGGTGGACCGGGCCATCACCGGCACCGGTGACCCGGCCCTGCTCCGGCTGGCCGGGGACGCCCTGGCCCAGGTCCGCCGGGCCAAGTCCGACCGCAAGCTGTCGATGCGGGCGGAGATCCCGCTGGCCGAGGCGTTGGGCCCGGCCGCCCTGCTCGACCAGCTCACCCTGATCGCCGACGACGTCCGCGCCGCCGGCCGGATCACCACCCTCGACCTGCTCCCCGACCGCGCCCCCGAGCTGGTGATCGCCAGCGCCTTCTGACCGGCAGGGCCCCGCGCGGGGTCGGCGACCCCGCGCGGAGGTTCGCCATATCGCCGATATAGCGGTGTCAGCGTGGGGCGGATGCCGCTATATCGGCGCACCTGTGTCGATCATGCCGCCCCATCCGGCCCGCCCCGCCCCGCCCCGCCGCACCACCGCCCGGCCCGGGACAAGGTTGCCGGGCCGGGCGGGGTACCGGGATCAGCTGGTTTCGCCGGCGACGCTGAAGGAGCGGAGCCGGTCGACCGCCAGGACGGTGAAGCCGACGCTCACCAGGGCGGTCAGCACCACCGCGACCGGCACCGAGACGGTCGTCGACAGCAGCGCCGTGGGGGCCATCCGGTCGGTCAGGGCGATCACCCACTGCTGGATCGACAGCACCTTGGTGCCGCTGACGAAGTTGCCCAGCAGCCCCTCCCAGATCAGCACGTAGACCAGGCCGAGCAGCACCGGCCGCCGGGTGACCAGGCTGAGCGCCAGGAACAGCGCCGAGTACGCCAGCGCGCCCAACGCCGAGGCGGCGGCGAGGGCCAGGCCGAGGCGTGCCGAATCGGCCAGCACGCCCGCGACGTAGAGCGGCACGGCGACCGTGGCCGCGCTGACCCCGGCGGCCACCATGAGTTTCGGCAGCACGATCTGCCAGCGCGGCAGCGGCTTGGTCAGGATGTGCACCACCGTGCCGTCGTCGATCTCCGCGCCCAGCACGCCGGTGCCGATGATGAGCGCCACCACCGGCAGCACCACGGCCAGGCCGAGGCCGACCAGCACCGGCGGCGCCCACTCACCCGGGTCCACCCCGAGCGACCGGCAGAGGACGGCGAGCAGCACCAGCACCGCCGGCAGCGGCAGCAGCATGAGGAACCGGCGACGGCCGAACAGCCCACGCGCGGTGATCCAGGAAACGGTTGACATCAGGCCTCCACCAGGTAGGAGAAGACGCTCTCCAGGGACTCGTCCTCGGGGGTCAACTGCCGGACCCGGATCTGCCGGGCGAGCGCGATCTTCGGCAGCGCCCGGGTGAACGCGCCGTAGTCGCCGGCCCGTACGGTCAGGCCGGTCTTGTCCAGCTCGACGCCGGAGACCGACGGGTCGGCCATCAACGCCACGGCCAGCGCCCGGTCGTCGGTGGAGCGGACCGCGAAGACGTGCGGCCGGTTGGTCATCAGCCGGCGGATGGTGCGGAAGTCACCGGAGGCGGCCAACCGGCCGGCGACCATCACCTGCACGGTGCCGGAGACCTGCTCGACCTCCTCCAGGATGTGCGAGCTGAACAGGATGGTCCGCCCGGCGTCGCCGAGGGAGTGCAGCAGGCCCATCATGTGCAGCCGCTGGCGCGGGTCCATCCCGTTGAACGGCTCGTCGAGCAGCAGCACCTGCGGGTCGTGCACCAGCGCGGCGGCCACCCGGGTACGTTGCCGCATCCCCTTGGAGTACGTACCGATCCGGCGGTCCTGAGCGTCGGTCATCTCGACCAGCTCGATCGCCCGGCGGGCGGCGGCCTCCGGGTCGGGCAACCGGTGCAGCTTGGCGCTGGCCAGCACGAACTCCTTGGCGGTGAGGAAGGAGTGCACCGCCTCCCGCTCGCTGACCAGCCCGAGCCGGCGGTAGACACCGGGATTGCGCCAGGTCGACTCGCCGTCGAGGGTGAGCGTGCCCCGGGACGGGGCGAGGAAGCCGGCCATCATGTGCAGCAGGGTGGTCTTGCCGGCGCCGTTGGGGCCGAGCAGGCCGGTCACCCCGGAGCTGAGCTGCATGGTGACGTCGTTGACCGCCACCACGTTGCCGTACCAGCGGGAGACCCCGGCGAGATCCAGGGTGCTGGTGGTGACCGCCGGCCGGGCGTCGGTGTCGAGTGTGGTCATCGGGCGGCCACCTTCCGGTATCGCAGCAGCAGCAGGGCGGTGCAGGCGGTGACCAGCAGCACGGCGACGATCGCGTAGACCGGGCCGAAGCTGCCGATCGGCATCCCGCCGCCCTGCCCCTCGGGCACCAGCAGGTCACCGAGCGCCCAGGTGCCCACCCCACCGACCAGCGTCGACGGCGAGGCGAGGAAGGCCAGCTCGTTGACCGCGTGGGACGGCAGGATCGACAGCACGCCGACGATCGGGGTGGTCATCAGGAACACCGCCACGATCCCACCAGCGGCGAAGGCCCGCTTGCCGGTGAGCGAGGCGACCAGCAGGCCGATCGCGGCGAAGACCACCGCCCACAGCCCGGCGTAGAGCAACCCGGGGAGCAGGTCGAGCAGCTCGTTCCAGGTCCCGCGCAGGCCGTCGGAGGTGGTGAACGCCGCCGCCAGGAACATCACCAGCTGCGGCCCGCCCAGCAGCAGCCAGAGCGCGCTGACCAGGGAGAGCAGCTTGGCCAGCGCGTAGTCGTCGCGCGGCAGCGGCCGGGAGAAGTACAGCGGGAGCACGCCGCTGCGCAGGTCCCGGGAGACCAGCTCGGGGGCGGCCACCGCGACGAAGAAGATGACCAGCCAGCTCATCGCGTCGGCGAACTGGGCGTACGTCATCACCACCTCGCCGAGCTGGCTGCGGACGGCGGCGAGGCCGGCGGCCACCACGGTCACGATGCCGACCACCAGCCAGGGGAAGATCTTCGCCTTGGCACTGCGGCCCAGCCCGAAGACGGTCCGCAGGCCGTGCAGGTAGAGCGCGCCGAAGACGTGCCGGCGGCCCAGCCTCGGGCCGGTGTACCGCTGGTAGCCGATGTCGTGGATGACGCCGGTCGGCTCAGGCATTGCTGGGCTCCCTCGGGGCGAAGAGCTCGGCCACCCGGTGCCGGCGCTGGTCCAGCCGGTGCAGCGGCAGGTCCAGCTCGGCGACCGCGCCGAGGATCAGGTCGTAGGTGCGCTCGTCGACGAGCGGGACGAGCAGCATCCGGCCGTCCCGGGTCACCGGCAGGTCGAGCGTGGCGAGTCGGCCGGCCAGCTGGTCGGTGCCCTCGCTGACCTCGACGGCGAGCACGTCGGTGGCCGAGGTCATCGCGTCGATCCGGTCGGCACGCAGGAGCCGGCCGCCGTCGATGGCGACCAGGGTGTCGCAGATCCGCTCCACCTCGCCCAGCAGGTGCGAGCAGACCAGCACGGAGATGCCGAACTCGGTGCCGATCCGGTGGACCAGGGCGAGCATGGCGTCCCGGCCGGCCGGGTCGAGGCCGTTGGTGGGCTCGTCGAGCAGCAGCAGGTCCGGGTCGTGCACCAGGGCCTGGGCGAGCTTGACCCGCTGCTTCATTCCGGTGGAGTAGCCGCCGACCGGCCGGTAGCGCTCCTCGTAGAGGCCGACGTGCCGCAGCGTCTCGGAGGCACGCTCCCGGGCCACCGTCCGGGGCAGGCCGCTCATCCGCCCGAGGTGGGTGACGAGCTCGGCGGCGGAGAGGTCGGGTGGGAGCGCCTCGTGCTCCGGCATGTAGCCGACCCGGGCGCGGACCGCCGCCGGGTCGGTGGTGGGGTCGAGGTCGAGCACGGAGACCCGTCCGCTGGTCGGCGGGAGCAGGCCCAGCAGGATCTTTATCAGGGTCGACTTGCCGGCGCCGTTGGCGCCGACCAGCCCGATGATCCCCGGCTCGACCGCGACGGTGAGGTCGGCCAAGGCGGTGACCCGGCCTCCGTACGTCTTGGTCAGCGACTCGGTCGCGATCAGTGTCACGCCGCCAGCCTAGGGAGGTGGCACCCTGGCGGGTATCCGGAATCGCCCGGGGTCGCCCCTGATTCCCACCCTCGACCAGCCCCGTCCTCGGCCGGCCGGCCGGGCCGCGCTGCGCCGGGTGGGCCGGAGGCGGCCGGGCGGAGACAGCCGGGCGGAGGCGGGCGGGGCGGGGCAGAGTGGTGATCCACTCGTCATCAGCGATGTAGCGGTATCCGCCGCACCTGATACCGCTACATCGACCCAGCGGGTCGATCCAGGGCCGGCCGGCCGGCCAGGCGGGCGGGCAGAAGGTCTGCACGGCCGGGCCGGTAAGGCTTTCGTAACGGCGTTGGGCGGTGACCGACCACCGTTGTCCGGCGAGACTGGGCGGCATGTCCCGTCGCCTGTTGCGTACCCCGCTGACCTGGGTCGCCGTCGCCGTCCTCGGCGTCGGCGTCGCCTTCGGCCTGTACTGGTTCCAGCCCTGGAAGGTGGTGACCGACAACCAGGTCGACGAACAACTCGCCGAGGTGGACGCCGCCCCGGCCGGCACCACCCCGGCCGACACCCCCGGCACCGGGGCCACCGGGGCCACCCCCGCCGGCACCACGCCGACCACCCCGACCGCAGGGACAGGGACCCCCGCCAGCAGCCCCACGAGCACCCGGCCGGTGGTGGTCAGCCGGGGGGAGTTCGTCAGCCATGAGCACGACACCGCGGGCACCGCCCGGATCGTCCGTACCGCCGGTGGGGGGCACCGCTTGGAGCTGGTCGGATTGGACACCTCCAACGGCCCCGATCTGAAGGTCTGGCTCACCGATCAGCCGGTACGCACCGGCCGGGCCGGCTGGGGCGTCTTCGACGACGGCCGCCGGGTGGAGCTGGGCCGGCTCAAGGGCAACAAGGGCGACCAGGCGTACGCCATCCCGTCCGGCACCGACCTCGCCGGACTGAACAGTGTCGCGATCTGGTGTCAACGATTCGCCGTCTCGTTCGGTGCCGCGCCCCTGGTCCCGGTGGGTTGACCTCGCTCACCATCCGGTCGACGCACCCCTCCATTGATCCACTTCCGGGTCGGCAGTGGAGTGGCGCTCTCGACCGATCGCCGGTCGGCTGAGAAACTGTGAGCCGGTCGGCGAGTGAGGGGTAACGATGAGCAACAGTTGGGTGCTGCCCGAGGACGTGTTGCGGGATGCCCCCGCGTACGCGCCGCGCCCCGGTGAGCTGGCCGATCTGGAGTTGCTGCTGAGTGGGGCGTACACCCCGCTGGCCGGCTTCATGACCCGCGCCGACCTGGCCTCGTTGTCGCGTCGGGGTCGACTGGCCGACGGCACCTCCTGGCCGGTCCCGGTGACCCTCCAGGTGCCCGCCCCGGTCGCCGACGGCCTGGACCCGGCCGATCCGGCCCGCCGGACGCTGGTGCTCACCGACGGCGAGGGTGCCCCGGTGGCCGCCCTGGAGGTGACCGACGTCTGGCCGGTCCGCGAGGGGGTGGCCGGGCTGGGCGGCCCGGTCCGCCGACTCGGCGACGGCGGGCACGGCCCGTTCCAGCGGTTGCGTCGGGGCCCGGAGGAGATCCGACCGCTGCTGCCCCCGGGCCGGGTGCTCGGGGTGATCGCCGACCGGCCGCTGCACCGGCCGCAGCTGGCGCAGATCGCGCACGCCGCCCGTACCCTCGGTGCCCATCTGCTGGTGATGATCCCGGTCGGTGAGGACGGCGCCGGCGGGCTGCCCACCGAGGCCCTGGTCCGCAGCGTCTTCGCCGCCCGGGACCGGATGCCCCCGGCGACCCTGGTCGCGGTGCCGCTGCCGCGGCGCACCGACGAGATCAGCGACGCCCTGCTGCGGGCCCGGATCTCCGCCGCGTACGGGGTGACCCACCTGCTCTCCACCGGCGGCATGCTCTCCGGCGCCGGGCTGCGGGTGCTCGTCCCCCGCGAGCTGGCCTACGACAGCCGGGACGGCCAGTGGCGTTGGCGGGACGACATCCCGCCGCGCAACCGCAAGCTGGCGCTGAGCGAGGCGGAGATCGACGACCTGCTCGACCGGGGGTTCCCGCTGCCCGAGTGGCACACCCCGCCGGCGGTGGCCAAGGAACTCAGTCGGGCCCGCCCGCCGCGCCGGCACCGGGGGCTGGTGGTCTTCCTGACCGGGCTCTCCGGTTCCGGCAAGTCGACCATCGCCCGGGGGCTGGCCGATCTGCTGCGGGAGCAGGGCGAGCGCACGATCACCCTGCTCGACGGCGACGTGGTGCGCCGGGAGTTGTCGGCCGGGTTGACCTTCAGCCGGGCCGACCGGGACGCCAACGTCCGGCGGATCGGTTGGGTGGCGGCCGAGATCGCCCGGCACCGGGGGGTGGGCATCTGCTGCCCGATCGCCCCGTACGCCCAGGCGCGGGCCGCCGTCCGCGAGATGGCCCGCTCCGCCGGGGCGGGCTTCCTGCTGGTGCACGTGGCCACCCCGTTGGAGGTCTGTGAGCAGCGCGACCGCAAGGGCCTCTACGCCCGTGCCCGCGCCGGTCTGCTCACCGGGATGACCGGCATCGACGACCCGTACGAGACGCCGACCGATGCGGACCTGGTGGTCGACACCACCGACCAGAGCATCGAGGAGGCCGTGCAGGTGGTGATGAACCACCTCACCGAGACCGGTTGGGTGGAGCCGCGCCTGCCGTCCGCCTGACCTCGGGGTTCCACTTCCGCCGCTGCCCGCTGCGCGCTAGTGTTCAATCTTGTTTGAACACGTTCGAGCGCGTGCAGGTGTGTGGACCGGGAGGCAGGGCGGATGCTGGCGCGGCAGCGACAGGCGACGATCCTCGACCGGGTCCGGACCGCCGGTGGCGTACGGGTGACCGAACTGGCCGCCGAGTTCGGCGTATCCGACATGACCATCCGGCGTGACCTGGACACGCTGCACGACCAGGGGCTGTTGGCCAAGGTGCACGGTGGGGCGACCGCCACCGGTCCCGGCTCGACCGACGAGCCGGGCTTCCACGCCAAGTCCGTCCGGCAGTCCGCCGAGAAGGCCGCCATCGCCGGCCACGCCGCCGAACTGGTCCGGCCCGGTGCGGCGATCGCGCTCTCCGCCGGCACCACCACCGCCGAGCTGGCCCGCCGCCTGGTCGACGTCGCCGGGCTGACCGTGGTGACCAACTCGCTGCCGGTGGCCGAGATCCTGCACACCGCCGGCCGCCCCGACCAGACCGTGGTGCTGACCGGCGGGGTGCGCACCCCGTCCGACGCGCTGGTCGGCCCGCTGGCCGTGGAGGCCATCCAATCGCTCCACCTGGACCTGCTCTTCCTCGGCGTACACGGGATCACCGAGCGGGCCGGTTTCACCACCCCCAACCTGATGGAGGCGGAGACCGACCGGGCCCTGGTGGAGGCTGCCGACCGGCTGGTCGTCCTCGCCGACCACACCAAGTGGGGCACCGTGGGCATCTCCTCCATCGTCGGCCTGGGCGCCGCCGACGTGCTGGTCAGCGACGACCGGTTGGCCCCCGAGGCGCGCCGGGTGATCGACGAGAAGGTGGGCGAGCTGGTGATCGTGACAGGCACGGGCCGGGCGACCGGGCAGGAGACGACACGGTGAAGCGTACGGCGATCGAGTTGGCCGACGGCCGCGAGCTGATCTACTTCGACGAGCGGGACGACGCGGTCCGGGACCAACCGGACCAGCGGGAACTGCCCCCGCCGCCGGCGGCCTCCCAGCTGCGGTACGACCCGCTCACCGACGAGTGGGTGGCGGTGGCGGTGCACCGGCAGACCCGGACCTTCCTCCCGCCGGCCGACCAGTGCCCGCTCTGCCCGTCCCGGGGCGACCGGCACAGCGAGATCCCCGCGCCCGACTACGACGTGGCGGTCTTCGAGAACCGGTTCCCCTCGCTGAGCCAGCGGATCGCCGACGAGCCGGCCGAGATCACCCCGTTCACCCCGGTCCGCCCCGGCCAGGGCCGCTGCGAGGTGGTCTGCTTCACCGACGACCACCAGGCGTCCTTCGCCAGCCTCTCCCCCCGTCGGGTCCGGCTGGTGCTGGACGCGCTGGCCGACCGGACCACGGCGGTCGGCGCGCTGCCCGGGGTGGAGCAGGTGTTCTGCTTCGAGAACCGGGGGGTGGAGATCGGGGTGACCCTGCACCACCCGCACGGCCAGATCTACGCCTACCCGTTCGTCACGCCACGTACCCGGTCGCTGCTGGCGGCGGCCCGCCGGCACGCGGAGCGCACCGGCGGGGGCAACCTCTACGCCGACGTGCTCGCCGCCGAACGCGCCGCCGGCGACCGGGTGGTCGCGGCCAACGACCACTGGACGGCGTACGTGCCGGCGGCGGCCCGCTGGCCGTTCGAGGTACACGTCGCGCCGCACCGGCCGGTGCCGGACATCCCGGCGCTCGACGACGCCGAACGGGACGCGTTCGGCCCGCTCTACCTGGACGTGCTGCGCCGCTTCGACGGGCTGTTCGACCTGCCCATGCCGTACATCGCGGCCTGGCACCAGGCGCCGGTGCGGATCGACCGGGAGCTGGGCCACCTGCATCTCCAGCTGTTCACCGTCCGCCGGGCGAAGGACAAGCTGAAGTACCTGGCCGGCTCCGAGTCGGGCATGGGGGTCTTCATCAACGACATCGCCCCCGAGCGCGCCGCCGAACTCCTGCGCGCCGGCTGACCCGCACCCCTGACCCGCACTCCTGACCCGCACCCCCGACCCGCACTCCTGGCCCGCCGGCTGACCCGCATCCCTGCGGGCCGGCTGACCCGCACCCCTGCTGCGCGTCGCCGGACCCCGGACAGCAGGACGCGGGGGCCCGGGACCGGGCCCCCGCGGGGAAGGGACGACTGGCTGTGCTCGACAGCCGGGGAGGCTGGCCGGTCGGCACCGGTGCCGTGCCGCGACCGACGTGCTCCCTGGACGCGACTGGCACCACGTCCACCCGGCTCAACGACCCTTTTCCCGGCCGGTGACGCCGCCGTCACCCGGACGGGTGGCGCCTCCGGGTGACGCCGGCACGCGCCCGCCGGCCGGGTACGACGGAACCCGCCGGCGGTCCGCCGACGGGTTCCGAGGGTGCGCGTTGAGAGATCAGGCGCCGAGCTTGCGGGCCAGGTTCTCGTCGAGGGTGTTCATGAACTCGTCGGTGCTCTGCCACGGGGCGTCCCGCGAGATGAGCAGCGCGAGGTCCTTGGTCATCTGGCCGGCCTCGACGGTGTCGACGATGACCTGCTCCAGGGTGTCGGCGAACTCGGTGACCGCCGGGGTGCCGTCCAGCTTGCCCCGGTGGGCCAGGCCCCGGGTCCAGGCGTAGATCGAGGCGATCGGGTTGGTCGAGGTCTTCTCGCCCTTCTGGTACTGCCGGTAGTGCCGGGTGACCGTGCCGTGTGCGGCCTCCGCCTCGACGGTACGACCGTCCGGGGAGAGCAGCACCGAGGTCATCAGGCCGAGCGAGCCGAAGCCCTGCGCGACGGTGTCGGACTGCACGTCACCGTCGTAGTTCTTGCAGGCCCAGACGTAGCCGCCCTCCCACTTGAGCGCGGCGGCGACCATGTCGTCGATCAGCCGGTGCTCGTAGGTGATGCCGGCGGCGGCGAACTCGTCCTTGAACTCGGCCTCGAACACCTCGGCGAAGAGGTCCTTGAACCGGCCGTCGTACGCCTTGAGGATGGTGTTCTTGGTGGACAGGTAGACCGGGTAGCCCCGGTCCAGGCCGTACCGGAACGAGGCGCGGGCGAAGTCCCGGATCGACTCGTCGTAGTTGTACATGCCCATGGCGATGCCGCCGCCGGGGAAGTTGGCGACCTCCAGCTCCATCGGGGCGCCGCCGTCGGCCGGGGTGTAGCTGATCGTCACGGTGCCCGGACCGGGCACCACGAAGTCGGTGGCCTTGTACTGGTCACCGTGGGCGTGCCGGCCGATGATGATCGGCTTGGTCCAGCCGGGGACCAGCCGCGGCACGTTCGACATGATGATCGGCTCGCGGAAGACCACGCCGCCGAGGATGTTGCGGATGGTGCCGTTCGGCGACCGCCACATCTTCTTGAGGCCGAACTCCTCCACCCGGGCCTCGTCCGGGGTGATGGTCGCGCACTTGACGCCGACGCCGTGCTCCTTGATGGCATTCGCGGCGTCGATGGTCACCTGGTCGTCGGTGGCATCCCGGTGCTGGATCGACAGGTCGTAGTAGTGCAGGTCGACGTCGAGGTAGGGCAGGATCAACTGCTCCCGGATCTGCTTCCAGATGATCCGGGTCATCTCGTCGCCGTCGAGCTCCACGACCGGGTTGTTTACCTTGATCTTCGCCATCGGCCGGCGCTCCTCTCGGGGGACACGTGCTCTAGCAGTACGAGCGTACTGGAAACCGGTCGACGGCACCGAGCCGGCCTCGACCCGGCCCCCTCGGCCGGCAGAAACACCGGGCGGACCACAGCGGACACCTGACAGGATCGCCGGATGCCGCTCAGCCGCACCCTCGGGTCTATCACGGTCACCGCCCTCACCGACGGTGAGGGACCGTTCTTCCAGCCTCGCGCGGAGGCGTTCCCCGCAGCCACCGCCGCACACTGGCGCGAGGCGGACCGGCGGGAACCCGACTCGGTGACCGCCGACGGCGACTGGTGGCTGCCGTTCCGCGCCTTCGCCCTGCGCGTCGGGGACGGGCCGGTGACCCTGATCGACGCCGGCATCGGGCCGGCCGGCTCCCCCGCCGCGAGCTGGGCGCCGGTGCCGGGTCGGTTGCCGGCCGAGCTGGCCGCCGCCGGCATCGACCCGGCCGACGTGCACACCGTCGTCCTCACCCACCTGCACAGCGACCACATCGGCTGGGCGGTGACCGGCACCCCGGGCCGCCCCTACTTCCGCAACGCGACCTACCTGCTCCAGCGGGCCGAACTGGCCGCCGTGGAGAGCATCAACCCCGAACTGCCGGCCGGCCTGATCGCGCCGTTGCGCGCCGCCGGCCAACTCCGGGTGGTCGACGGCGACACCACCCTCACCCCGGGGGTACGACTGCTGCCCACTCCCGGGCACACCCCCGGCCACCAGTGCGTGCTGGTCGACACCGGCGACGAGCGGGTCCTGTTCACCGGCGACCTGCTGGTGCACGTGGTGCAACTGATCGACCCGGAACTGGCGTACGCCCACGAGGTGGACCCGGCCACCGCCCGCCACTCCCGCACCACCCTGCTGCGCGACCTCGCCGGCACCACCCCTCCCCCCACCCTCCTCGCCACCCCCCACCTGTCCACCCCCTTCACCCCCCACCCCCACCCACCCGCCCCCGCCCCTCCCCCTGCCTCGCCCCCGCCTTCAGCCCCGGCCCGCCCCGGTGATCAAGAGGTTTAGGTCAAGAAACCGCCTCGGCGTGACCTAAACCTCTTGATCACCGGGGCGGGCCGGGCGGGTGGGGTGGGACGGCTGAGGGGCGGGCCGGCGGGAGCCGGCCCGCCCCTCAGGGTGGGTGTTTCACGTGGTCACATGCTGGCTACGTCGGCCTGCTTGGCGCGGACGGCCTCGGCGGCCTCCTTGAGGCTGGCCAGCTCGTCGGCGTCCAACTCGGTCTCGACGACCCGCTTGACGCCCTCGGCACCGATCTCGGCCTCGACGCCCAGGTAGACCCCGGAGATGCCGAACTCGCCGTCGACCCAGGCACAGACCGGCATGACCGCGCCGGAGTCCTCGGCCACGGCCCGGGCCATCCGCGCGGCGGCGGCGGACGGGGCGTAGTACGCCGAACCGGTCTTGAGCAGCGCGACGACCTCGGCACCACCGTTGCGGGTCTTGACGACCAGTTCCTCGATCTGCGCGGCCGGCATCGCGTCGCGCAGCGGCTTGCCGTTGACGGTGCTCTGCGACGGCACCGGGACCATGGTGTCGCCGTGCGAGCCGAGGGTCAGCGTCTTGACCGACTTGACCGGCACCTCCAGGGCCTCGGCGACGAAGTTGGTGAACCGGGCGGTGTCCAGCATGCCGGCCTGGCCGAGCACCCGGTTCTTGGGGAACTGGGTGGCGAGCTGGGCCAGCGCGGTCATCTCGTCGAGCGGGTTGGACACCACGATGACGACGGCGTTCGGGGCGTACTTGGCGACGTTCTCGGCGACCTGACGCACGATCTTGGCGTTGGTCTCCAGCAGGTCCATCCGGCTCATGCCCGGCTTACGGGGCAGACCAGCGGTGATCACCACGACGTCCGAGCCCTCGATGGCCTCGTAGCCCTCGCCGTTGGGGCCGGTGGTGGCACCGACGACCTTGGTCTCGAAGCCCTCGACCGCCCGGGACTGGTTGAGGTCCAGCGCGAGACCCGCCGGCTTGCCCTCCACGATGTCGGTGATCACGACGGTGTCGAAGACGTCGTACTCGGCCAGGCGCTGTGCGGTGGTGGAGCCGTAGAACCCGGCCCCGACGACAGTGACCTTCTTACCCATGGTCGTCCCACTCCCTGCTACCAGTCGGTTTTCCCGACCGTAACAGTCATCGCGGCACCGTTCGGGCCAGGGGCGGCGGCCATCCCCGGGATGGGGCCAACGTCACCACCGCCCGGTTCCCGGCCGGTGGCGCGAGTGCCGACGGCCCCCACCCCGGGACACCGTCGCCGAGCAGGGGTGATCAGCCTCGCTCGGCGCGTTCGACGACGTTGGTGAGCAGCATGGCCCGGGTCATCGGCCCGACGCCGCCCGGCATCGGCGCCAGCCGGGCGGCGACCTGGGCCACCTCCGGGTCCACGTCGCCGGTGTACCGGCCCTTGCCGTCGTCGCCGATCACCCGGGTGATGCCGACGTCCACCACGGTGGTGTCCGGGGTGACCATGTCGGCGGTGAGCAGGCCGGGCACCCCGGCGGCGACGATGACGATGTCGGCGGCGCGGGTGTGCGCGGCCAGGTCGAGGGTGCCGGTGTGGCAGAGGGTGACGGTGGCGTTCTCGCTGCGCCGGTTGAGCAGCAGGCCGAGCGGTCGCCCGACGGTGTTGCCCCGGCCGACGAGGGCGACGTTGGCGCCGCGCAGCGGCACGTCGTACCGGCGGAGCAGCTCGACGATGCCGCGCGGGGTGCAGGGCAGCGGACCGTCGTAGCCGAGCACCAGCCGGCCCAGGTTCACCGGGTGCAGCCCGTCGGCGTCCTTGTCCGGGTCGATCATCTCCAGGGCCCGCTGGGTGTCCAGGTGCCCCGGGAGCGGCAGCTGGACGATGTAGCCGTGGCAGCCCGGGTCGGCGTTCAACTCGGTGAGCACGTCGTCGAGCTGCTGCTGGGTGGCGTCGGCGGGCAGCTCCCGGCGGATCGAGGCGATGCCCACCTCGGCGCAGTCGCGGTGCTTGCCGTTGACGTACGCCTCCGAGCCGGGGTCCGCGCCGACCAGGACGGTGCCCAGGCCGGGGGTGACACCTCGCTCCGCCAGCGCCTTGACCCGTACCCGCAGCTCGTCCTTGATCTTGGCCGCGGTCGCCTTGCCGTCCAGGATGATCGCCGTCACGACCAGATCGTCTCACGGCCGATGGACGGCGGACCGCCGACGGGGGAAGCGTCACTTTCCGTTACGTGCAGTTAGTCACTTTGAGTTACCGAATATGGACCAGGCCACTCGCCGGGCGGGACGACCAGCCCCTGCCGACCACGGACCGGACGGGCGGCAACCAACCTCCCGGACTGGTCGACCCGGCCCCACCGGCCCCCGATCCGCTCACCCCCACACGGGATCTGAACAGCAGATATAGCCACCCTCTCTACCAGGCGGACCGGTCGACGACAAGGCCGTCGACGGTGAGCCGTTATCCGTTCGCAACGCTTCCGTTGTCGCCGGGTCGATCCTGACCTACCGTTGCCGGACGTTGCGCAGAGTCACCCAGCGCCGGGTCCGGCTGCGCTACGTGATGAGATGAGGAGACCCCCATGCGTGTGCGCAGGCTTGCTGCCTGGACCGCTCTCCCGCTCGCGGTGACCCTGGGCCTGGCGGCCTGCGGCTCGGGCGGCGGCAGCGGAACCGGTCAGTCCGACCCCAATGCGGCCGTGCGGATCGAGATCGCCGAGCCGCAGCACCTGGTGCCGACCAACACCAACGAAACCAGCGGTTCGCAGGTGCTCGCCGCCCTGTTCAGCCCGCTGGTCGACTACGACGAGGCCAACAAGCCCCACGAGGTGGCCGCCGAATCCGTCACCTCGTCGGACAACAAGGTCTGGACGGTCAAGCTCAAGGACGGCTACACCTTCCACAACGGCGAGAAGGTCACCGCCGACAACTACCTCGACGCCTGGAACTACGGCGCGTACGCCCCCCACGGGCAGAACTCCAGCTACTTCTTCGAGAAGATCGCCGGGTACGCCGACCTCCAGGGCGACAAGCCGGCCGCCGAGCGGTTGTCGGGGCTGAAGAAGGTCGACGACCTGACCTTCACCGTGACGCTGACCGAGCCGTACAGCGAGTTCAAGACGATGCTCGGGTACACCGCCTTCTATCCGCTGCCGAAGGCCGCCTTCTCCGGGCCCGGCACGCTGAAGGAGGGCTACGAGCAGGCCCCGATCGGGCAGGGCCCGTTCCGGATGAAGGGCTCCTGGCAGCACGACGCCAAGGTCGAGGTGGAGCGCTACGACGCCTTCCCCGGCGAGCAGCCGAAGGTCGGCGGGGTCGAGTTCCGGATCTACCAGCAGCCCACCGCCGCGTACGCGGACGTGCTGTCGGACAACCTCGACGTGATCAAGACGATCCCGACCGAGAACCTGTCCACCGCCGCCACCGACCTGGGCGACCGGTTCCAGCAGAGCCCCGCGTCGGCGTTGCAGGTGCTGGCGTTCCCGACCTTCCAGAAGGAGTTCAGCAACCCCGAGGTCCGCAAGGCCATCTCGATGGCGATCGACCGGGACGAGATCACCAAGTCGATCTTCAAGGACTCGCAGCAGCCGGCCCGCTCGTTCGTCTCGCCGGTGGTCGCGGGCTACCGGGAGAACACCATCGGCACGGCCGGTGAGTTCGACCCGGCCGCGGCGAAGGCGAAGTACCAGGCTGCGGGCGGCCCGAAGAAGATCGAGCTGTCGTACAACGGCGACGGCGGGCACAAGGACTGGATCGACGCGACCTGCAACCAGCTCAAGGCCAACCTGGGCGTGGACTGCGTCGGCACCGCCGAGCCCAAGTTCGCCGACCTGCTCACCAAGGTCAAGGCGAAGCAGCCGGTGGGCCTGTTCCGGATGGGCTGGGTGATGGACTACCCGTCCATGGAGAACTACCTGGGCCCGTTGTACAGCACCAACGGCTCCTCGAACTACTACGGCTACCGCAACCCCGAGTTCGACAAGCTGCTCGCCGAGGGCGCCAAGGCCCCGAACGAGGAGGCCGCGGTCGCGAAGTACCAGGCCGCGGAGGACCTGCTGGCCAAGGACCTGCCGGTGATCCCGCTGCGCTACGGCCAGAACAACTTCGGCCACTCGACCAAGGTGAAGAACGTCCAGATGGACCTCTTCGACCGCATCGACCTGCTGAAGATCGAGGCGGTCAGCTAGTCCGGGTCGGCGTCGGCGGCGAGCGGGCCGCCGACAGGTGAAGGCGCGTCGGCGGCAACGGGGCCGCCGACGGGAGCAACGGGTCGGGTCATCGGTGGACGGTGGCCCGACCCGCCTCCGTCCCCGCCCGTTATCAGCAAGACTGCACAGTATGTTCCGCTTCGTTCTGCGGCGTCTGCTCCAGATGGTCCTGGCCTTCTTCGGGACCACGCTGATCGTGTACGCCCTGATGTTCGCTGGCCAGGGCGACCCGATCCAGGCGCTGGCCGGCGAACGGCCGGTCACCCCGGCCCAGCGGGCGTACCTCACGGAGAAGTTCCACCTCGACCGCACCGGCGTCGGCGGCTTCTTCTACCGCTACTTCGACTACCTCAGGAACCTGCTCCAGGGTGACCTCGGCCAGTCGCTGACCGGCCGGTCGATCGGGGACATCCTCGCCGCCGCCTGGCCGGTCACCGTCAAGCTGGCCGTGATCGCGATGGCCGTGACGATCCTGTTCGGGGTCACCGCCGGGGTGCTCGCCGGCATCCGCCGGGCCAGCCTCTTCGACAACGCCACGCTGGTGCTGACCCTGCTGGTGCTGGGCATCCCCACCATCGTGCTGGCCCCGCTCGCCCAGTACCTGCTCGGCGTCCGCTGGCCGCTCTTCCCCCCGACCGCCGGCGCCGACCCCGACCTGTACGCCCTGCTGCTGCCCGGCATCGTGCTCGGCTCCCTGTCGCTGGCCACCGCGCTGCGGCTGACCCGGACCTCGGTCGCCGAGAACCTGCGCGCCGACTACGTGCGCACCGCCCGGTCGAAGGGGCTGGTCCGGCGACGGATCATCGGCGTGCACGTGCTGCGCAACTCGCTCATCCCCGTGATCACCTTCCTCGGCGTCGAGCTGGGCAACCTGATGAGCGGCGCGATCATCACCGAGGGCGTGTTCAACATCCCCGGGGTGGGCTTCAACCTGTTCCGGGGCATCCGCACCGAGGACGGCCCGCTGGTGGTGGGCATCGTCAGCGTGCTCGTCGTGGTCTATCTCGTCGCCAACCTGGTGGTGGACGTCCTGTACGCCGTACTCGATCCGAGGATCCGCTATGAGTGAGCGCGACGAGGTGCCGGCATGAGCGACTTCGAGACGGTGGCGGCGACGGAGGACCAGGCCGCCCGGCGGGGGGTCTCCGGCGAGCCGGGCACGCCCGACCGGGTGGGCGTCCCGCAGCGGCCCCGCAGCCTGGCCGGGGACGCCTGGCGCGACCTGCGCCACAAACCGGTCTTCTGGATCAGCCTGGTGCTCGTCGTGCTGGTCGCCGCGATGGCCGCCGTACCGTCGCTGTTCACCGCCAACGACCCGCGCGACTGCCTGCTCTCCCGCCAGCACGCCGCCGCGTCCGGCGGGGCCGTCTTCGGGTACGACTTCCAGGGCTGCGACACGTACGCCCGGGCGGTCTACGGGGCCCGCGCCTCGCTGCTGGTCGGCGCGCTCTCCGCCCTGCTCACCGGGGCCGTCGCGCTGGTGGTCGGGATGGTGGCCGGGTACTTCGGCCGCTGGGTCGACGCGGTGCTCTCCCGGGTGATCGACATCGTGCTCGGCATCCCGCTGCTGCTCGCCGCGATCGTGCTGCTCAAGCGGGTCAGCACCAGCAGCGACACGGTCCGGCTGTTCGCGGTGATCTTCGTGTTGGCGGTGCTCGGCTGGACCACCGCCGCCCGGGTGGTCCGCTCCTCGGTGATCACCGCCAAGGAGCAGGACTACGTCGCTGCCGCCCGGATGCTCGGCGCGGGCAACGGCCGGATCATGTGGCGGCACATCCTGCCCAACGCGCTCGCCCCGGCGATCGTGGTGCTGACCATCGCGCTCGGTTCGTTCATCGCCGCCGAGGCGACCCTGAGCTTCCTCGGCATCGGCCTGAAGGCCCCCACCATCTCCTGGGGCATCGAGATCGACGCCGGCCGGGTGCACATGCGCGAGTCGGCGACCCCGCTGGTCGTCCCGTCGGCCTTCCTCGCGCTGACCGTGCTGGCCTTCATCATGCTGGGCGACGCCATCCGCGACGCCTTCGACCCGAAGCTGCGGTGACAGGCGTGTCCGCCACCGCCACGCGCCGGACGCCCGCCCGCCGAGCGCGAGGAGCGGGACCGACCGGTGCGCGCAGGAGATCGACGCCGCGCGCGCAGGGAGCGAGCGCAGCCCGCCCCGCTGTCGCCAGCGAGAGGGAGATCCGGTGACCGAGTCCGTGGTCCGGCCCACCCCGGCCTCACCCACCCCGCCCGGCGGGCACCTGCTGGAGGTACGGGACCTGCACGTCGAGTTCCGCACCGGTGAGGGGGTGGCCAAGGTGATCAACGGGGTCTCCTACCACCTGGACCCGGGCGAGACGCTGGCCGTGCTCGGCGAGTCCGGCTCCGGCAAGTCGGTCACCGCCCAGGCCATCATGGGCATCCTGGACACCCCACCGGCGGTGATCCGTTCCGGTCAGATCCGCTACCGGGGCCGGGACCTGCTGACCCTGCCCGAGGAGCAGCGCCGGCAGGTACGCGGCAAGGAGATCGCGATCATCTTCCAGGACGCCCTGTCGGCGTTGAACCCGGTCTTCCCGGTCGGCTGGCAGATCGGCGAGACGCTACGGCACCGGGACGGGATGTCCCGCGCCGACGCCCGACGGCGGACCGTCGAGTTGATGGACCTGGTCCGGATTCCCGGGGCGGCCGGGCGGCTCGGCGACCACCCGCACCAGTTCTCCGGCGGGATGCGGCAACGCGTGATGATCGCGATGGCGTTGGCCCTGAACCCGAAGGTGCTGATCGCCGACGAACCGACCACCGCCCTCGACGTCACCGTGCAGGCCCAGATCATGGACCTGCTCGCCGACCTGCGCCGCGACCTCGACATGGCGATGATCCTGATCACCCACGACCTGGGGGTGGTGGCCGGCGTCGCGGACCGGATCGCCGTCATGTACGCCGGCCGGATCGTCGAGCACGCCGACGTCCGCGCGCTGTACCGGGCCCCGGCCCACCCGTACACCAAGGGGTTGTTGGCCTCGATTCCCCGGCTGGACGTGCGCGGCCGGGAGCTGTCCACGATCCGGGGACTGCCACCGAACCTGATGCGGATCCCCACCGGCTGCCCGTTCCACCCCCGCTGCCCGTACGCCCGGCAGGTCTGCGTGGACGTGGTGCCGGACGACCTGGTCCTCGCCGACGGCCGGACCAGCGCGTGCCACTTCGCGCAGGAGGTCCACGATGACCGCGCCCGCTAGCCCGGCCAAGGTCCGGGGCGAGACCATCCTCGCCGTCGACGACCTGGTCAAGCACTTCCCGATCACCCGGGGCGTGCTCCTCCAACGGCAGGTCGGCGCGGTGCGGGCCGTCGACGGGGTCAGCTTCGCGCTGCACCGGGGCGAGACGCTCGGCATCGTCGGCGAGTCCGGCTGCGGCAAGTCGACCCTCGCCCGGCTGCTGATGCGACTGGAGACGCCGACCTCCGGCCGGGCCACCCTGGAGGGCCGCGACCTGCTCTCCGCCTCCGGGGGCGAGCTGCGCCGGTTGCGGCGCAACATGCAGATGGTGATGCAGGACCCGTACACCTCGCTGAACCCCCGGATGACGGTGGGCGACATCATCGGCGAACCGTTCGACATCCACCCCGACGCCGCGCCCAAGGGCAGCAAACGCGGCCGGGTGCAGGAGCTGCTGGACGTGGTCGGGCTCAACCCCGAGCACGTCAACCGCTACCCGCACCAGTTCTCCGGCGGCCAGCGGCAGCGCATCGGCATCGCCCGCGCGCTCGCCCTGCGCCCCGAGGTGATCGTCTGCGACGAGCCGGTCTCCGCCCTGGACGTCTCGATCCAGGCGCAGGTCATCAACCTGCTGGAGCAGCTCCAGGACGAGTTCGGGCTGTCCTACGTCTTCATCGCGCACGACCTGTCGGTGGTCCGGCACATCTCCGACCGGGTGGCGGTGATGTACCTGGGTCGGATCGTCGAGATCGGCACCGAGGAGGAGATCTACGAGCGGGCCACCCACCCGTACACCCAGGCGCTGCTCTCCGCGGTGCCGGTGCCCGACCCGGACGCCCGCGACGACGCCGGCATCATCCGGCTGACCGGTGACGTGCCCAGCCCGGCCGACCCGCCGTCCGGCTGCCACTTCCGCACCCGCTGCTGGAAGGCCGAGGACATCTGCGCCCGGGAGGACCCGCCGACCGTTCCGCGCCCCGCCGACCCGCACCCCAGCGCCTGCCACTTCGCCGCGCTGCGCCCGCAGTCCGATCCGGCCGGCCAGGGCTGACGCGTGCTCCCGCGCCGCGGCGCGGGAGCACGCGGTGGATCAGTGGAAGAAGTGCCGGGTGCCGGTCAGGTACATGGTGACGCCGGCCTGCTGGCAGGCAGCGATGGTGTCCTCGTCGCGGATCGAGCCGCCGGGCTGGACGATCGCCTTCACCCCGGCGTCGATCAGGATCTGGGGGCCGTCGGCGAACGGGAAGAAGGCGTCGGAGGCGGCGACGGAGCCCCGGGCGCGCTCCGCGCCGGCCCGGCTGACCGCCAGCCGGGCCGAGTCGACCCGGTTGACCTGCCCCATCCCGACCCCGACCGAGGCACCGTCGCGGGCCAGCAGGATCGCGTTGCTCTTCACCGCGCGGACCGCCCGCCAGGCCAGCACCAGGTCCCGCAGGGTCGCCTCGTCGGCGGCCTCGCCGGTGGCCAGCTTCCAGTTGGCCGGGTCGTCGCCCTCGGCGTCGATCCGGTCCCGCTGCTGCACGAGGACACCGCCGGTGACCTGCCGCCACTCGGCCGGCAGCGGGGCGAAGGCCGGGGCACGCAGCAGCCGGATGTTCTTCTTGCCCTGGAGGATCTCCACCGCGCCGGGCGCGAACCCCGGGGCCACCAGCACCTCGGTGAAGATCTCCGCGACCTGCCCGGCCAACTCCACCGAGACCGGCCGGTTGACGGCGATCACCCCGCCGAAGGCGGAGACCGGGTCGCAGGCGTGGGCCTTGCGGTGGGCCTCGGCGACGTCCGCGCCGACGGCGATGCCGCACGGGTTGGCGTGCTTGATGATCGCCACCGCCGGCTGGTCGGGGAAGTCGTTCGCGGCCCGCCAGGCGGCGTCCGCGTCGACGTAGTTGTTGTAGGACATCTCCTTGCCGTGCAACTGCTCGGCCTGGGCCAGCCCCGGCGGGCTGCCCGGGTCGGCGTAGACGGCGGCGCCCTGGTGCGGGTTCTCGCCGTAGCGCAGCGTCGCCTGCCGGTGCAGGGCCAGCCCGGCGAAGTGCGGCCAGCCGTCCTCGGCCGGGGCGGCGGTGCCGGCGAACCAGTCGGCGACCGCGACGTCGTACTCGGCGATGTCGGCGAAGGCGCGGGCGGCGAGCGCCCGCCGCTGGGCCAGCGTGAAACCGCCCTCGGCCAGCGCGGCGACCAGCGCCGGGTACGCGGCCGGGTCGGTCACCACGGCGACCGAGGCGTGGTTCTTGGCGGCGGCCCGGACCATCGCCGGCCCGCCGATGTCGATCTGCTCCACGCACTCGTCCGGGGACGCGCCGGAGGCGACGGTGGCCTGGAACGGGTAGAGGTTGGAGACCAGAACGTCGATCCCGGCGATGCCGTGCGCGTCGAGCTGCGCGCCGTGCGATTCCTTACGCAGGTCGGCCAGGAGACCCCCGTGGATCTTGGGGTGCAGGGTCTTGACCCGGCCGTCGAGGATCTCGGGGAAGCCGGTCACCTGCTCGACCGGGGTCACCGGCACGCCCGCGCCGGAGATCGTCGACGCGGTGGAACCGGTCGAGACGATCTCCACCCCGGCCTCGTGCAGCGCGCGGGCCAGCTCGACCAGACCACTCTTGTCGTAGACGCTGACCAGTGCCCGCCTGATCGGGCGGCGGGAGTCCTGCGGGGCACTCACGGAACGGTGACCTTTCTTCCGGTGATCGTCCAACCTGCACGAACCAGGCGACCGACCTGCTCGACGAGCTGGCGGCGCTCGGCTTCCTTGATGCGCTCGGTGAGCGCCTCCTCGTCGTCGTCGTCGCGGACCGGCACGGCGACCTGCGCGACGATCGGGCCGGTGTCCATCCCGGCGTCGACGAAGAAGAGGGTGGCCCCGGTGATCTTGACGCCGTAGGCGAGCGCGTCCCGGGGACCGTGGATGCCGGGGAACGCCGGCAGCAGCGTGTTGTGCGTGTTCAGGTAGCGGTCGCCGAAGGCGGCCAGGAACTGCGGCCCGACCAGCTTCAGGAAACCGGCGGAGATGACCAGGTCGGGTCGGTGCTCGGCGACGTGTGCGGTGAGGGCCTTGTCCCAGTCCGCGCGGGTCGGGTGGTCCTTCACCCGGTCGACGAAGGTCGGCACCCCGACGGCGGCGGCCCGGTCCAACCCGGCGATGCCGTCCCGGTCGGCGCCGACGGCCACCACCCGGGCCCCGTAACCGGGGTCGGCGGCGGCGTCCAGCAGCGCCTGGAGGTTGCTGCCGGAGCCGGAGACGAGGACGACGAGGCGGGCGACGGACGCGGGCTCGGTCACCCGGCCACCCTAGCGGGCAGGTCGGCACGCCCATCCTGCGGGCGGCGACGTTTCGGGTGATCACGCGTGTCGCCCGGACACGGTACGCTGCCGGTCGCCCGGTGGCCGGGCCGTGCCCGCCACCGCACCCCTAGCCAATGATCAGGTACGGACGCCGTACCGACGTGAACAAGGAGCACCACGATGCAGCCCGGCTACCCCAACCCGCAGCAGCCGATCAACAACAACATGACCCCGTCAATCGTGGCCATCTTCTTCTTCTGGCCGCTGGCGATCCCCGCCATCATCAACGCCTCGAAGGTCAACCCGCTGCTCCAGCAGGGCGACTACGCGGGCGCCGAGGCCGCCGCCCGGGAGTCCAAGAAGTGGTCGAAGCTGGCCTTCATCATCGGTGCCGTCTGGCTCGTCATCGTGCTGCTCTGCTGCATCTTCGGTGGTCTGATGGGTGCGATCGGCGGCAACACCAGCACGAGCAGCTACTGACGGACCACGACTGAGGAGCGCCCGAGATGCAGCCCGGAAACCCCGGCCAGGACCCGTACGGCCAGCAGCCCCCGTACGACCCGTACGGGCAGCAGCCCGTGTCGGGCCAGCCGCAGGACCCGTACGCCGCGCCGCAGGCACCGTACGGCCAGCAGCCGGCGGCACCGTACGGCGAGCAGCCGCAGTACGGGCAGCCACAGTACGGGCAGCAGCCGCAGTACGGGCAGCAGCCACAGTACGGGCAGCAGCCGCACGACCCGTACGGCCAGCCCGTCCACAAGGACCCCTTCGGGCAGCAGCCGTACGGCGCGGCGGCTTCCTCGTACCCGGGGGCCGGCTACCCGGTGCCGCAGGGGCAGCAGAACACCCTCGGCCTGGTGTCGCTGATCCTCGGCATCGCGTCGCTTCCCCTGCTCTGCTGCCTCTTTCTGGGCATCCCGCTCGGCATCGGCGCAGTGATCACCGGTTGGCTGGGCATGCAGAAGGCGGCCCAGGGGCTGGCCAGCAACGCCGGCCAGGCCAAGGCCGGCCTGATCTGCGGTGCGATCGCGATCGGGCTCGGCATCCTGCTGGTGCTTCTCAACCTCATCGGCAGCTTCACGCTGCCCACCTCGCCCTGACCGGGCGCGACATCGAGGGGCGTCCCGGCACCGTCCGGGGCGCCCCTCGGCACCTGCTCAGTCGGGCACCGGGCGGTGCGGGCGGTCCTCGGACGACCGGGGTCGGTCCCGGGTCGGATGCGGCCGGCCCTCGGCCGAACCGGGCCGGTCCCGGGCCGCCCGGGGCCGACCGGCGGGTGGCCGCGGCCGGGTAGCCGGGCGGGGGCGGCCGACGGGCGGTCGAGCACCTTGGCGGCGGCGGCCCCGAGCAGCGCGCCGACCGCGACCACCCCGGTCGCCACCGCCGCCACCTGCCAGGGCACCGGGCCGATCTCGGCCAGCCGGCCGCCACCGAGCGGACCGCCGGAGGCCGCGGCGACGAGCCCGACGGCCAGGCCGACCACCGGCCCGGCGAGCGCCGCCGGGACGAGCAGCGCCGGCCAGTCCGCGACGGCCCGGCCGTCGGGGTCCGGGCGGAGCAGCCGGCGGCCGAGCAGCCAGCCCGCCGTCATGCCGGCCAGCACCGGCACCGCCAGCAGGGCCGCGCCGATCCCGTCGACCGGGCCGCTGGGCAGGCCGGCGAGCAGCGGTACGGCCGGCAGCGACCCGACGGAGACCTCACTGAGCCGCACCGCCGTCCCGGTGCCGACGGCGAACCCGGGGCCGAGCAGGTAGGCGGTGGACCAGACGGTGGCGTTCGGCGCGTAGGCCAGGCTGACCAGGGTGATGCCGGCCTGACCGGCCACCCCGGTCCGGTAGGCCCCGATCAGGTCGGCGGCGTCTCCCCCGCCGGTCGCCACCGCCAGGCCGGCCGCCCCGGCGCCCGCCCCGAGCAGCAGCAGACCGGCGACCAGTCCGGTGCGGACGCCGTCGCGCAGCACCGTCGGCGCGCGCTCGGCGAGCAGGTCGGCCACACCGGTGGTGCGGGCCGCGCCGACCAGAGCCGCCAACGTGCCGAAGAGCAACAGGGTCAGCCCGGAGCGGACCGGGGAGACCCGCAGACCGGCGCTGTCGACCAGCAGCGCGGCCAGGACGCCGAACAGGGCGTACCCGATGCCGACCGCAACGGCGACGGTGGCCGCCTGCCGGAGTGACCGGCCGCCGCGCGCGCCGACCGCCCGGCTGGTGTGCACCCCGGCCCGACTCAGCCGCCAGAACGCGAACGCGGAGAGCGCCAGCGGGACGAGGCCGAGCGGGCCGGCGGTGGTCTGCAGCGGCACCCCGTGGCCGAGCAGCCAACCGGCGAGCCCGGCGCGCAGCGCACCGACCATCGAGCCGGCATCCTCGCTGAACTGGGCCAACCCGAGCACCACCGCCACCGGCAGGTACGAGGTGACGGCGGCCCCGGCGGCGGCCACCCCGGCGGCGACCGGCAGTGGTGCCCGGGAGCGTCCGGACCGCTCGGGTCGACGGGGTGCGGGCACCCGGACACCGCCGGCCCGGCCCGGCGGCCGGCCGCCGGCGCGGACACCGCTGGGACGGCGGGGCTGATCAGGGGTGATCGAGGACATCGGCTCTACTCTGGCACGCCGCGCCGGTGGTGGCTGCCCGTCGGGGCCGCCCGTCTCCGGCGAGTTCCGTGATCCACCGTCCTCGGGTGCCGATCCGGTCTAGCCTCGGCGCAGGGACGCGACCGAAGTCGCGGCACCGATCGCCCGGAGGAAGCCGTGAACGCTCCATACCCACCGCCCCCGCCGCCGTCCGCGGCCGGGCGGGACCGCACCACGCTCTGGGGGGTGCTCGGCATCGTCCTCGGTCTGATCTGCTGCGGCATCCTGGGCATCGTCTTCGGCTATCTGTCGATCCGGGACGCCAAGCGGTACGGCCAGTCGCCGGTCCTCGGTTACCTGGCCATCGCGTTCGGCGTGATCAACATCATCGGTACCGCGATCTGGCGGGCCAACGGGACGTACCCGCTCTGGAACAACAACTGAGGGGGCCGGCCGTCTCCGGCCGACCCCCACGGTGGTGGCGTCGTTGACTCGGGTGGTGCCACCGGCGGCTCAGCGGCCGGACATCAGCTCCCGCATCAGCTCGGCGGTCTCGGTCGGGGTCTTGCCGACCTTGACACCGACCGCCTCCAGCGCCTGCTGCTTGGCCTCGGCGGTGCCCGCCGAGCCGGAGATGATCGCGCCGGCGTGCCCCATGGTCTTGCCGGGGGGCGCGGTGAAGCCGGCGATGTAGCCGACCACCGGCTTGGTGACGTTGCCCTTGATGAAGTCGGCGGCCCGCTCCTCGGCGTCGCCGCCGATCTCGCCGATCATCACGATCGCGTCGGTCTCCGGGTCTGCCTCGAACGCGGCGAGCGCGTCGATGTGGGTGGTCCCGATGATCGGGTCGCCACCGATGCCGACGCAGGTGGAGAAGCCGATGTCGCGCAGCTCGTACATCATCTGGTAGGTCAGCGTGCCGCTCTTGCTGACCAGGCCGATCCGGCCGGAGCCGGTGATGTCGGCCGGGATGATGCCGGCGTTGGACGCGCCCGGCGAGGCGATGCCGGGGCAGTTCGGCCCGATGATCCGGGTCTGCTCGCCCCTGGCCACGTTGTACGCCCAGAACGACGCGGTGTCGTGCACCGGCACGCCCTCGGTGATCACCACGGCGAGCGGGATCTGCGCGTCGATCGCCTCGATCACCGCGCCCTTGGTGAACTGCGGCGGTACGAAGATCACCGTGACGTCCGCACCGGTGTCCCGCATCGCGTCCGCGACCGAGGCGAAGACCGGCAGCTCGGTGCCGTCGAAGTCGACGGTGGTGCCGGCCTTGCGCGGGTTCACCCCGCCGACGACGGTGGTGCCCGCGGCGAGCATCCGCCGGGTGTGCTTGGAACCCTCGGACCCGGTCATCCCCTGCACGATGACCTTGGATTCCTTGGTCAGCCAGATCGCCATCGTCAGACCCCCGCAGCTGCCAGCTCGGCGGCCCGCTCGGCCGCGCCGTCCATGGTGTCGACCCGCTGCACGAGCGGGTTCCCGGCGCCGTCGAGGATCGCCCGACCGGCCTCCGCGTTGTTGCCGTCGAGCCGGACGACGAGCGGCTTGGTGACCTTCTCGCCGCGCTCCTCCAGCAGGGCCAGCGCCTGGATGATGCCGTTGGCGACCTCGTCGCAGGCGGTGATGCCGCCGAAGACGTTGACGAAGACGCTGCGCACCGACGGGTCGGAGAGCACGATCTCCAGGCCGTTGGCCATCACCGCGGCGCTCGCGCCACCGCCGATGTCGAGGAAGTTGGCTGGCTTGACGTTGCCGTGCCGCTCGCCCGCGTAGGCCACCACGTCGAGGGTGGACATGACCAGGCCCGCGCCGTTGCCGATGATGCCGACCTCGCCGTCGAGCTTGACGTAGTTGAGGTCCTTCTCCTTGGCGGCCTGCTCCAGCGGGTCCACCGCGGCCTGGTCGACCAGGGCCTCGTGGTCCGGGTGCCGGAAGCCGGCGTTCTCGTCCAGCGTGATCTTGGCGTCGAGCAGCAGCAGCGTGCCGTCGCCCGTGGTGGCCAGCGGGTTCACCTCGACCAGGGTGGCGTCCTCGGCGACGAACGCCTTCCACAGCCCCACCGCGACCGCGACGACCTGGTCGGCGACCTCGGCCGGGAAACCGGCCTGGTCGACGATTTCCCGGGCCTTCGCCTCGTCCACGCCCTCGACCGCGTCGATCGGGGCCTTGACCACCTTGTCGGGGGTGTCGGCGGCGACCTGCTCGATGTCCATGCCGCCGGCCACGCTGGCGATGCAGAGGAAGGTGCGGTTCGCCCGGTCGAGCAGGTAGGAGAAGTAGTACTCCTCGGCCACGTCCGCGGTCACCGTGATCATGACCTTGTGGACGGTGTGGCCCTTGATGTCCATGCCGAGGATGTCGGTGGCCCTGGCCACCGTCTCGTCGGCGCCCTCGGCCAGCTTGACGCCGCCGGCCTTGCCACGGCCACCGACCTTCACCTGCGCCTTGACGACCACCCGACCGCCGAGGCGTTCGGCGATCGCGCGTGCCTCCTGCGGGGTCGTCGCGACGCCGCCGGCGAGCACGGGCAAGCCGTGCCGCTCGAACAGGTCCCGCCCCTGGTACTCGTACAGGTCCACGATTGCGCGTCCCGTCCCGTCTCCGCGGCGCGCCGTCGCGCCGCCGCCAGCCTTGTGGAAACTCCGTTGACGCCTGCCATCAGTTGAAACAGGCCATTGGCCGCAGCCTAGCGAGGTGGGCACCGGCGGCAACCGAGCGGGTGCGCGGTGTGCGGTAATGCACAGCGCGCCGTCGGCGACTCGCCGGTGACACAAGTTGGTCCACAGGTTGTCCCGCGCAACGCGTAACCCCACCGTACGGGCCTCGTTGAGTCTGATGTCGGAGCGCTGAACAGCGCGAAGACGGGAGCGGCCGATGCCCTGTCGGTCGAGGGGTGGCGGCGGGGCATCGTGCATAGAAGGGCCGGGCGTGTGAGGGGTGCGTCCGGCCCTTCACCCTGCCCGGATTCGGCTGACCTGCCGCCGGGGACGTACGGGCCCGGGCGATGAGCGAGCTGCCCGCCCTCGTGACGGATGACACCACCGCCCGGTCCCGGATGACCCACCGTCGGTAGTTCGGATGACCGCACCGTCGGGGTCGGGGTCGGGGCACGACGAAACGGCGGCGTCCCGGGATCGACACACCGCCGTCGGCACACGTTCGGGTGCGGCGCACCCGGGGCCGTCAGCCGACCGGCTGGGCCACGTTGGCCCGGACCCACTCCACGATCGACTGGGTGGTCGCGCCCGGCGTGAAGATCTTCTTGACGCCGAGCTCCACCAGCTCGGGGAGGTCGGCGTCGGGGATGATGCCGCCGCCGAAGACCACGATGTCCCGCGCGTCCCGCGCGGCGAGCAGCTCCAGCACCCGACGGAAGAGCGTCATGTGCGCGCCGGAGAGCACGGACAGGCCGACCGCGTCGGCGTCCTCCTGGATGGCGGTCTCGACGATCTGCTCCGGGGTCTGGTGCAGGCCGGTGTAGATGACCTCCATGCCCGCGTCACGCAGCGCACGCGCCACCACCTTCGCGCCCCGGTCGTGGCCGTCGAGGCCCGGCTTCGCGACGACTACCCGGATACGAGAGTTCATCAGCGCACACCCTTCACGGCTCCGCGGCTACCAGCTGAACGAACGGTAACCCGGCCGACCAGGGGTGGAGAACCCGGGCCGGACCCCTACCGTGCCGACCGGCCACCCGGAAGCCGGACGCCTCCGCCGAACGGTCACGGTGCGCGACGAACGGGCAGGAAGGGGGACAGCCGTCCGGCGTCCCGAGCTATGACAATGATGGACGGAAAGGGACAGAACGAATCGCCGGTTCGGCGCTTGCGCTTGTGACCGGAGCGGTGGGGGGCTAACGTGTCCACGGTTGTCATCAGGTCCACGGACGGGTGATGACGCGATCTCCGACCGTTCGATCAGCTGCACCGAACGGTCGGAGGTGGCATCGGATCCCCGACAACGGAGGGTGTGCGTGCGCCAGCGCCTGTCGTCTGAGCCCGATAGATATCGCGGCCGTCGCCGTGTACCCACCCCCCCGCGGAGCCGCTACGCGGCGGTCGTCACCACCGCGTTCGTCGGTGCCGGGATCGTCGCGCTCGGCGCGGGTGCGATGCCGGACGCCAAGAGCGTCAGCCCGTCGGTACTCGACGAGCTCCGGCAGGCCTCGATCACCAGCCAGGACGCCGCCGCGCGAGCCGACGCCGCTGACCGGGCCACCCGGGACAACGCCCGGGACACCGCGGCGGGCGTCGACGAGCAGGACCCGTGGCTGCTGCCCATGCAGGGCTACGACTTCAACTCCCCGTACGGCGTGCGCTGGGGCAAGCTGCACACCGGCATCGACCTGGTCGCGCCGGAGGGCACCCCCTACGTGGCCATCCACTCCGGCACGGTCACCAAGGCCGGCTGGTTCGGCGGCTACGGCTACGCGGTGATCGTCCAGCACGCCGACGGCAGCGAGGCCATCTACGGCCACTCCTCCGCGGTGAGCGTGCACGAGGGCCAGCAGGTGAAGGCGGGCGACCAGCTCGGCCTGGTCGGCAACACCGGCCACTCGTACGGCGCGCACCTGCACCTGGAGGTCCATGTCAAGGGCCAGCCCCTCGACCCGGTGCCGTGGCTGCAGGAGCGCGGAGTGGACATCAAGCTACAGGTCGAGGCGTACTACACCGAGAAAGCCGCCTCCTGACGCTGGGTAACGCCTGTTGACCGCCCGGATCTGCGGATCCGGGCGGTTTCGCGTGTGGGCAAGTCTGCTACGTCACACTCCGCAATGTGACCGACGGCACTGCCGGCCGGGTTCCGCCAACGGGTCAGACGACACCCGCGCGGGACATAGCCGGGCAGCTCTCCCGGAGGCCCCGGGCTACCCGCCGGTACCGGCACCCGCCCCGGCGCGCTTCGACACCCAGGATGGTCCGGTCCGCATCCCCTGAGTGTGTGAAGGTCCGCCGTGCAGGAAGACAACGACCGCCGGGACGACAGCACCCCCCGGAACGACAGCACCACCCGTACCACCCGCAACGCGCGGATCTCCGCCGCCGTGACCCGGCACCGGCGGCGGCACCCGCGCGGTGCACGCGCCCTCGCCGTCGGCGCTGTCGCGCTGGTCGGCCTCGGCCTGGCCGGAGCCGCCACGATCGCCCTCGACCGGGACAACGCCCCCGAGCCGGCCGCCGTCGCGCTCGACGCCCGGGCCCGCGCCGAGGCAGCCGACCGCGCCGACCGGTCCGCCCGACAGTCGACCGCCCCGACCAGCTCCACCGCCGTGCCCACCGCCACCACCGCCAGCCCCACCCCGACGGTCGCGCCGACGAAGAAGGCCGCGGCCACGCCGAAGGTCACCGTGAAGCCGAAGGCCGTCGCCAAGAAGACGACCAGTCCCAAGCCGAAGCCGAAGCCGTCCTGGGTGATCCCCATGGCGGGGGCCGAGATCACCTCCTGCTACGGGCAGCGAGGGGGTGCCCTGCACGCCGGCATCGACTTCGCCCTGCCGGCCGGCACCCCGGTCCACGCCGCCGCGGCCGGCACCGTGGTCAAGGCCGGCGATGTCGGTGACGGCTACGGCACCTCGGTCTTCATCGACCACGGCAACGGCTACCTGACCCACTACGCCCACCAGAGCAGTCTGAAGGTCTCCGAGGGCGACCGGGTCGGCGTCGGCCAGGTGATCGGCTACGAGGGTTCCACCGGTGACTCCACCGGCCCCCACCTGCACTTCGAGGTGCACCAGGGGCAGATGTGGAACCAGATCGACCCGGCGCCGTTCCTGCGGGCCCGGGGCATCGACGTGGCCTGCTGAGCCGCGCCGGCGAAGGGCCCGGCCCGGCACCACGCCGGACCGGGCCCTTCGCCGTCGGTCAGAGCTTGTCGAGCGGGGCGTGCCGCAGCACCAGCCACATGGTCTGGTCGCCGAAGTCGATCTGCGCGCGGGCGCTCGGCCCGTGCCCCTCCACCGCGAGCACCCGACCCAACCCGTACCGCTGGTGGTTGACCCGGTCGCCGGCCGACACCTTCGGCCCCTGGGGCAGCTCGCTGGCGGTGGCCAACCGACTGGGGTCCACCCCGAGCCGCTTCGCCAGCTCCGCCGCCTTCGGCGTACCCCCGGTGAAACCGCCGCGCCCGCCGGGCACGCGGTCCGCGCGACCCCCGACGCCACCACCGCCGCCGGCCCACGAGGTGTACGTCCCCTCGGTGCGCTCCCAGCGGACCAGCTCCGGCGGCAACTCCTCCAGGAACCGCGACGGCGGGTTGTAGGACGGCTGCCCCCAGGCCGAACGGGTCACCGCCCGGGACAGGTAGAGCCGTTGCCGGGCCCGGGTGATGCCCACGTAGGCCAGCCGGCGCTCCTCCTCCAGCTCACGGGTGTCGCCGAGTGAGCGCAGGTGGGGGAAGACGCCGTCCTCCAGGCCGGTCAGGAAGACCACCGGGAACTCCAGGCCCTTGGCGGTGTGCAGGGTCATCAGGGTGACCACACCCTGGTGGTCCGGGTCGTCGGAGGGGATCTGGTCGGCGTCGGCGACCAGCGCCACCTGCTCCAGGAAGCCGGCCAGGGTGGCCCGCTCGCCGTCCTCGCCCAGCGCCTCGACCCGCTCGGTGTACTCCCGGGCGACGCTGACCAACTCCTGGAGGTTGTCGACCCGGCCGGCGTCCTGCGGGTCGAGGCTCTCCTCCAACTCGGTCAGATAGCCCGACCGGGTCAGTAGCGCCTCCAGCACCTCCTCCGGGGTGCCCTCCTCGGCCAGCTCGCGGGCGCCGTCGAGCAGCGCGACGAACTCACCGATGGAGTTGGCGGCCCGGGTGGAGATGCCCGGCGCGTCCCTGGCCCGGCGCAACGCCGCCCCGAAGGAGATCCGGTCCCGGCTGGAGAGCGCCTCGACGCACGCCTCGGCGCGGTCGCCGATGCCCCGGCGCGGGGTGTTCAGCACCCGGCGGAGGCTGACCGTGTCGTCGTCGTTGACCACCGCGCGCAGGTAGGCCAGCGCGTCGCGGACCTCCTTGCGCTCGTAGAAGCGCACCCCGCCGACCACCTTGTAGGGCAGGCCGACCCGGATGAACACCTCCTCGAACACCCGGGACTGGGCGTTGGTGCGGTAGAAGACGGCGACGTCGGCGGGGCGGATCTCCCCCGCGTCGACCAGCCGGTCGACCTCCCGGCCCACCCAGTCGGCCTCGGCGTGTTCGGTGTCGGCGACGTAGCCGACGATCTGCTCGCCCGCCCCGGCGTCGCTCCACAGCCGCTTCGGCTTGCGGGAGGTGTTCCGGTCGATCACCGCGTTGGCCGCGTTGAGGATGGTCTGGGTGGAGCGGTAGTTCTGCTCCAGCAGGATCGTCCGGGCGTCGGTGAAGTCCCGCTCGAACTCCAGGATGTTGCGGATCGTCGCACCCCGGAACGCGTAGATCGACTGGTCGGCGTCGCCGACCACGCACAGCTCGGCCGGCGCGATCCCCTCGGTGCCGGCGACCAGCTCCTTGATCAGGGTGTACTGCGCGTGGTTGGTGTCCTGGTACTCGTCGACCAGGACGTGCCGGAACCGCCGACGGTAGCTCTCCGCGACGTGCGGGTGCGACTGGAGCAGGTGCACCGTCGTCATGATCAGATCGTCGAAGTCCAGCGCGTGCGCCTCCCGCAGCCGCCGCTGGTAGAGCGTGTACGCCTCGGCCAGGGCCCGCTCGTTGGGCCCCTTCGCCCCGGCGGCGAAGGTCTCCGGGTCGGTCAGCTCGTTCTTCAGGTTGGACACCTGGGCGGCCAGCCCCCGGGCCGGGTAGCGCTTCGGGTCGAGATCCAGCTCCCGGGCGACCAACTGCATCAGCCGGCGGGAGTCGTCGGCGTCATAGATGGAGAAGGTCGACTTCAGGCCGGTGTGCTCGTGCTCCGCCCGCAGGATGCGGACGCAGGCGGAGTGGAACGTCGACACCCACATCAGCCGGGCACGCGGCCCGACCAGGTGGGCCACCCGCTCCTTCATCTCACCGGCGGCCTTGTTGGTGAAGGTGATCGCGATGATCTCGCCGGGGTGGACGTCCCGCGCGGCGAGCAGGTAGGCGATCCGGTGGGTGAGCACCCGGGTCTTGCCGGAACCGGCCCCGGCCACGATCAGCAGCGGTGAGCCCGAGTGGGTGACCGCGTCCCGCTGAGGGCTGTTCAGGCCCTCCACCAGGGCCTGCGGGTCCAGGCGGTGGGCGGGGCCGGGCCGGCGTGGGGAAACCGACGCGGGCTCGGGCGCGGGCGGGGACGCGGGGATGTCGAAGAGAGGATGCATCGCACGGCGAGTCTATGCCGACGGCCGGACACTTCCCGCCCGCGCACGCCCGGCGGCCCTCGTCTGCGTTAATCCTGCTCTGCGTGCCGGTAGACCTTCCAGCCGTCGTCAGAACAGCGCACGCGGTCCACCGCACCACCAACACCAGATTCGGACATGCGACTTGAAGCGCCCTGAGCGAAATGATCTTAGTTTATCTATTTGTTATGATTACTTTGAGTGATTGAACGACATCGGTGAGTTGTGAGGTCAGGCAACAGGACCCTCCACAACCGATCGAGGGCTAATTACAACGCGTATCAACCCCGGCATTCGGCTAAACATTGGGAAGCCAGTGCCATGAGGCGACGTGTTATGGTTCTTTTCATCGATCGGTTCCAATCGGAACCGATCAAGCGAACGAGCCAACCAGCTCGTTTATCCCCGGGGTGGAGGAAAATCCCTTGAGTCGTCAAGTTGGCATCAGGCGTTCCGCGCAAGTCGCTGTGCTTGCGCTTATGGCCACAGGGCTCGTTGGCCTCAATAGCAACCCAGCAGTGGCAGCCGGCCAATCGTCAAGCACCAACAATTGCTACACTCAGTGGTGGAGTACCGCTTGGGCACAAAAGTGCACAAGTTCCGGCGCAGCCAAAGCAGGAACGTACACCTCTACCGTTCTATGCAACGGATTGGTGACACAATACCTCCCCCAGTGGCGCAACAAGGGAAGCGTCGGGCCGGTATCAGGGCCGGACTGCACTCTGAGCGTATCCAATGGGACCATCGACTACCAATCTTAATCTATCCCCTCAACGATTGAGAAATCCTGAAAGAAGACCGAGCTACTGCCAGGACGAAAACACTTGATCTTCCCTCAACACGGGAACATCCATCAAAGAATGATGAGCCATTCGCGATTGGCAGTCACGAAACTAGGTACAAGTCCGCAGTTATCACTACTATGAAGATCGATAACTGCGCACTGCGTCCGATTCAAGTCTTACACCTGACGGACCTTAACTCACAACACGCCACTCGAATGACTGGGATGGGCGACTTTAGAGTCGCCCATCCCAGTCAATTCACGGCCGAGAAATCTGCCTACCCGATAGAAGCCGACCCCTTGACCATACACTAAGACTTTGTGCAAAATTGCAACGCACCCACAAGACACTCGGGCGATACGCGAAACGGTGAGGCTGTGAGCATCATATCCTGGGGGAGAAGTCTAAACGTTCCCCTCGCCTGGCTCTCACTACTAGCGACAATCCCCATTGAACTCTATATCGTGTTTCTGCGTGACCGATCTTGGATTGGGGCCTGGCATGAAACAGGAGCTATAGGTCAATCCTCTACATACTACCTCGGTGCCGTTGCAGCGACGCTCTCGGCGCTGACATCTGCAAACCAGAAGCGCGTTTCAAAGAGCAATCCCGAAGGCAAGCATACTTCCCCTCAGGCAAATAGTGGTGCCAGTCGAATCATCTGGACCGCCGCAATATTCTCTCTGCCACACCTTCTTGGTCAATTAATCGGGTTCTTGCTGACCTCGCGGTCTTCCCCCCCAGGCTTGCATCTTTTCTGGGGATATCTGGCGCTGGGCCAGGTCGTGATACTTCTTTCAGTATCAATTGGATGGCTCTGCGGAGCAGTGTTATCAAGAATCTCGTCAATTATAGTCAGTGGCGGTGGATGGGTTCTATTGATCGCAGCAAGTGACGCGGGACCCATTAATGTCGTGATGCGCGGAAGACCAGAAATGGCTGTCGACTCGTTCGCGCTCGCCATTCGCGCCATGGCAGTTAGCGCCTTGCTGGCTTCCCTAGCCTGGACGACCAGTAAGAATACTGCGTGCCAACGCCTGCCGCGCTTGGTGCCGACAAGCGTTGCAACAATACTTGTGGTTGCCTCGTTTTCTTACGGCGCCGATGTTGTCAAGTTGCGAATACCTCCAGAAGCGAGTGCTCTATGCATATCCGGCCGCGTCCGGATCTGCGTATGGCCCGAACAGGAGAAGTACCTTGTTGATCTCGCGCACACAAGTGCCCGAATTGATGCGCTTCCTGACGTTTTCGAGAAGCCTTACGAAATTAATTCGACAGGACTCAAGGGCACCGATAATCAAGCCAGCCAACGTAGCGGCAGAGAGAGCGAACCCTCCCCCACATTCGAGATAATTGGAGGCAGCATATGGTCTTACGCGGGCGCATTTGCGGCAGCAATTGAGCGTGAGACCTTTCGTTTTACTGACGAGCTATGCCAATGGCGGAACCTATCACCAGCTGACGATCGCAGGCTGCTAGTACTGGATGCATGGCTTGAGGCATACCTAGCCGGAAATGGCCAACCAGACTACCGCACGAACGCCCCCCCGTCAATTCAAGGAGCTTTCCTGGAGGGGCGCGCGATAGCAAATGGTCGAACTGCATCCGATCAATTCAAGTGGGCCGAAAAAGAAGTAATCGAAATGCGGCAACGCTACTGCTAACAGGAGAGTCTTGAGTTACTCCAGAGAACTCTAACGCCGTGTTTGTTTCCTCTGTCAAAGGGAAGGGCAAGACTCCAAGCTATATCCACACAGGCAGGGGTTCTCGTGTTGGCATGACGTCTCAGCAGAAGCGGCGCCGTTCAGACGAATGCCGCGGATACGAACAACGCTGAGCTCTCGTGCCGCACATGACAAGCACATCCGAACACACCACACCGAGCATCGGTCCCAGTGGCGGGTGTCTCGGTGCCGCACTCGGCGGTCGGCTCATACCTTTGTCCTGCAAGGGTAGACGTCGCGCTCAGATCGCCGCCGGTCTGGCAATCGGTGCCTCGCTCCAGGTGCCATGTGCATGAAGCCGTCATGTAGTTCATCGTGGTCGCCGACGATCTGGCTACACCAGTGCAGCGCACCCCGCTACTGGCGTACACAATCCAGGGCGGCGCACTGATCCGCCCGACCGCACGCCCGAGCAGAGCCTTGCTGCTCCGGCATGCGTAAGTGCCGCGTCACGAATATGCAGGGATGTTGGTAATTCCTCGACTTAGGCCTTACCCAACCGTTCGCTGCATCCACGCTGCCAGCCGTCCCAAACTGCCCTGACTCGCCGCAGCGCATGTGGCCGAATAGGCGAACAACTTGTCCCGCAGATCATGGCTGCCTCAATAGACAGAACAATTCTGTCTGGGGCCAAGGAGCCGGGGCGATCCGGCCCTACCTCGCCGACAGCCTCCGCCACAACCTACACCAGCGAGACCAGGTCGCCGGCGAGGGAGAGGGGTGCTCGATGACATCGTCTTGCCGGGATTCTGGCCTCGAGGCCCGGCCTCGGCGTCAGGGCCACAGCCGCATCCTGCTCTAAGCCGACGACGACCTCGCACTCCTAACCTCCTGCCATCTCGCCGCCTCCGCTGACCTTGCCTCAGTAATCCGATTCTTCGGCGCCACCATCTGCGCGGAATTCACCGAGCGGTGACGATGAGAACCTCAAACGCGCGTCTTCCTTGCCAGGTTCGTCTCCCTAGCCGATCTAACAAACCGTGCCCGCTATGACCGCAAGCGCGAAAGCAAGAAGCCACACTGAGCCCTCGCCTGCCTCGCCCGTCGCCGAGATCGCGACGGGCCTTTCCCGCAATGCGCTGCGGCACAGTCCCTAAATCTCACCCACCAAGCTCGTCATCGCTTGACTAAGAACTCCTAACGAAATAATGTTGGGCGTTTCCTCAGGACGTGATTTGTCGTTCTGTCTGAACGTGAGGCGGGGTGAGCAGCCACCGTGGATCGTCTCGGACGACCTGTGGGCCGAGATCGCGCCACTGCTGCCACCGCGCCCTCATCGGTTGCCAGGGCCCCTGGACGATCGCAAGGTGTTCGTGCTCTACACCACGATTCCCTGTGCCCTAAGAGTTGCTTCGGGTCGGGCATGACATGCTGGCGGCGATTGCGAGACTGGAACGACGCCGGCGTGTGGCAACGACTGCACTAGGTCCTGCTCGGAGAGCTCCGCGCCGTCGGGCGGCCGGACATCGTCCCGGGCGGTGATCGACGGCTCCCACGTCCGAGCGCTCAAGGGGCGGGACGGACCAAAACCGGTCCGAGGCCGGCCATTCTGGAGATCGTCCGCAAACCCGCCGACCAAAGCGACTTCGCAGTCCATCCCGCTGCTGGGCTATCGAACCGTACCCTGGCCTGGCTCACCGCGCGCCGCCGACTGGCCCGCGACTACGAATGCCAGCCGGCGGTCTCTGCAGCATTGATCCGCTGGGCCGCCATCGCCGGCATGGCCCGCCGCATTACCCGCAGCCAACCCGCACACCGACAAGCCGCCGCACCCTCATCCAGACCTGCCGAACCCCGTCTAATACACGCAGTCAGACGAACCTGTCACGGTGGCCCCACTGGCATCTTCGTCCCCAAGGCGCGACGATGACCCGGGAAATCCCCGCCTGCTCCCCCGTAGACAACCTGGGAGAACAACCATGAGTCAACCGCGCTCGCGCGGTCGGGCCGTGCTGCGTCACCTCGCCGCGCCGGCTCTCGCCCTGGCCGTCGTGGCCAGCCTGCCCATCACCGGCCGCACCACCACGCCGCCGGCCGACGCCACCCCCGGGGCCGGCCTCGCCCCGGTCGCCGTCTCGTACGCCACCAAGACGGGCGGCGAGGTCAAGGGCCAGTTCCTGAGCTACAACGACTTCCACGGCGCGATCGACCCGCCCGGCGGCAGCGGCGCCACCGTCAACGGCACCCCGGCGGGCGGGGTGGAATACCTGGCCACCTGGCTGAAGAAGCTGCGTGCCGAGGCGAGGACCGAGGGTCGGGTCACCACCACGGTCGGCGCCGGCGACCTGATCGGGGCCACCCCGCTGGTCAGTGCCGCCTTCCACGACGAGCCCACCATCGAGCTGATGAACCAGATCGGCCTGGACGTCAGCTCGGTCGGCAACCACGAGTTCGACGAGGGCGTCAAGGAGCTGCTCCGGATCAACAAGGGCGGCTGCCACCCGGTCGACGGCTGCCAGGACGGCGACGGCTTCGCCGGCGCGAAGTTCAGCTACCTCGCCGCCAACACCATCAACAAGAAGACCAAGCTGCCGATCCTGCCCCCGGTCGACGTGAAGTTCGTCGGCGGCGTACCGGTCGGCTTCGTCGGGGTCACCCTGGAGGGCACCCCGGGCATCGTCAACCCCGCCGGCATCAAGGACGTCACCTTCGCCGACGAGGTGCAGACCGCCAACAAGTGGGGCGGGGTGCTCAAGCTCTTCGGCGTCAAGGCGATGGTCCTGCTGGTGCACGAGGGTGGCGCGCAGTCCGCGCCGCCGGCCACCCCGGGCGTCTCCGACTGCGCCAACTTCTCCGGCCCGATCGTCGACATCGTCAAGGGCCTGCGGCCGGAGTTCGGCGTGGTGGTCTCCGGGCACACCCACCGCTTCTACTCCTGCTCGCTGCCGAACTCCTCGGGCAAGCCGAGCGTGGTCACCAGCGCCGGCAACAACGGCCAGCTGGTCACCGACATCGACTACTCGTTGGACCGCCGCTCCGGCCGGTTCACCGGCATCACCGCGAAGAACGTGATCGTGGAGAACGGCGTCCGCAACGCCGACGGCAGCTGGCAGCAGACCGGCGGGGTGTTCGCCAAGAACCCGGCGCTGGTCGACGCGGGCGCGAAGGCGCTGGCCGACAAGTACCGCACCGCCGTCGCCCCGATCGCCAACCGGGTGGTCGGCAAGATCAGCGCGGACATCGTCCGGGACGCCCGGCCCAACGGGGAGAGCCCGATGGGTGACGTGATCGCCGACGCGCAGCTGGCGTACACGAAGGGCGACGGGGCGCAGCTCGCGCTGATGAACCCGGGCGGCGTCCGGGCCTCCCTGTCGTACGCGGCGTCGACCGGTGGTGAGGCGCCGGGCGAGGTGACCTACGGCGAGGCGTTCACGGTGCAGCCGTTCAACAACCTGGTGGTCACCCAGACGTTCACCGGCGCACAGCTCAAGAACGTGCTGGAGCAGCAGTTCGTCGGCTTCAACGGGCAGACCACCCAGCGCATCCTCCAGCCGTCCGCCGGGCTGACCTACTCGTACGACAGCACCGCGGCGGCCGGTTCGCGGGTCAGCGCGCTGGCCCTGAACGGCACCCCGATCGATCCGGCGGCCAGCTACCGGGTCACCACGAACGACTTCCTCGCCAACGGCGGGGACGGGTTCACCGAGCTGGCGGGCGGCGCCGGCCGGACCACGGCCCCCGGCTTCGACGTGGACGCCCTGGTGGCGTACCTGGGCGCCGGGGAGCCCGTCGCCCCCACGGCGGCGGACCGCATCACCCGCCTCGGCTGACCGGCGGGCGGGGCTCCCCGGTCGGCGCGGACGTGCCGACCGGAAGGGGCCCCGCCCGACCCGATGGCCAGGGACTGCTTGCGCGGACCGGCTTCCGGTCGGCATACTCGACGACGTGATCGAGCGGCGGTCCTACTTTTACTACGGCACCGGGAGTCCGGCAGCCGTGGGTCGCGCCTGATCGACAGGACCTACGAAAGCCCCGGGCTCGGAGAGCCCGGGGCTTTTTCGTCCCGGGATCCGAACACCGGGCCCGAGACCCGAGGGGTACGACGATGATGACTGACGTGGTGGAGTCCAGCGGTGGCCCCGCGCGGCACGACGAGCCGGCCGAGGCCGATCCCACGGCGGCCGACCCGACCGGTGCCGCTGCCGCCCGTACCGGCACCGGTGACACGGCGGCGGCCGAGCGGATCGTGGCGATCAGGGAACGGATCGACGAGATCGACCGTACGCTGATCGCGCTCTGGCAGGAACGCGCCGCGCTCTCGCAGGAGGTCGGGGTGACCCGGATGGCTTCCGGGGGCACCCGGCTGGTGCTCTCCCGGGAGCGGGAGATCCTGGAACGCTTCCGCAGCGAACTGGGGGCCGACGGCACCCAACTGGCGCTGCTGCTGCTGCGGGCCGGGCGCGGGCCGCTGTAACGGCGAACCGCCCGGTACGGGCCGCAGGAGGGCGAACCGCCGGGTGCGGGCGTGGAGATGACGGACCACGGGCCGGGCAACGACGAACCGCCTGCCGCCGTCGGGTGACGGTGGCAGGCGGCCCGGGTGTGGCTCACGCCTCGTGCGTCGCGACGATCTCCCGCTTCTCGGCGAAGTGGCAGGCGCTCGGGTGGTCCGAGCCCGACCGGATCTCCAGCAGCGGCGGCTGCTCGGCGCAGACGTCCTGTGCCTTCCAGCACCGGGTGCGGAACCGGCAGCCCGACGGCGGGCTGATCGGCGACGGCACGTCACCGGTGAGCCGGATGATCGCCTTGTTGTCGCGCAGCGTCGGGTCCGGCACCGGCACCGCCGACAGCAGCGCCTGGGTGTACGGGTGGGTCGGCCGCTCGTAGATCTCGTCCTCGGTGCCGATCTCCACGATCTTGCCGAGGTACATCACCGCGACCCGGTCGGAGAGGTGCCGCACCACCGACAGGTCGTGGGCGATGAAGACGTACGACAGGCCCAGCTCGTTCTGGAGCTTCTCCAGCAGGTTCATCACCTGCGCCTGGATCGAGACGTCCAGGGCGGAGACCGGCTCGTCACAGACGATCACCTCGGGACGCAGGGCGAGCGCCCGGGCGATGCCGATGCGCTGCCGCTGGCCGCCGGAGAACTGGTGCGGGTACCGGTTGATGTGCTCCGGGTTGAGGCCCACCAGGTCGAGCAGTTCCTTGACCTTGTCCCGGCGGCTGCCCTTCGGCGCCACCTCCGGGTGGATCTCGAACGGCTCACCGATCAGGTCACCGACCGTCATCCTCGGGTTGAGCGAGGTGTACGGGTCCTGCATCACCAGCTGGATCTGCCGGCGCAGCCGACGCAGCGCACCGCCGGAGAGCTTGGAGATGTCCTGGCCCTTGTAGTGCACGGTGCCGGCGGTCGGCTTCTCCAGGTTCATCAGGACCCGGCTCAGCGTCGACTTGCCGCAGCCCGACTCGCCGACCACACCGAGCGTCTCGCCGGCCCTCAGGTCGAACGAGACGCCGTCGACGGCCTTGACCTGACCGATGGTCTTCTTGAACACGACGCCCCGGGTGACCGGGTAGTGCTTGACCAGGTCACGGACTTCGATGATGTGCTCAGTCACGGTTCACCAGCTCCTCGGCGAAGTGGCAGGCGCTGGCCCGACCGGTGCCGATCTGCAGCAGCGGGGGGATCGTCTCCCGGCACACCGGCTGCGCCATCGGGCAACGCGGGTTGAACGGGCAGCCCGGGGGGATGTTCATCAGGTTCGGCGGGAGACCCTTGATCGTGCGGAGCTGCTGCCCTCTCTCGTCCAGCCGGGGAATCGAGTTGAGCAGGCCGAGGGTGTACGGGTGCGCCGGCTTGGCGTACAGGTCGTAGACGTCGGCTTCCTCGACGATCCGGCCGGCGTACATGACCGCGATCCGGTCCGCGACGTCGGCGACCACGCCGAGGTCGTGGGTGATCAGGATCATGCCCATCCGGCGCTCCCGCTGGAGTTCGCCGAGCAGGTCCATGATCTGGGCCTGCACGGTCACGTCCAGCGCGGTGGTCGGCTCGTCCGCGATCAGCACCTCGGGGTCCAACGCCAGCGACATCGCGATCATCGCGCGCTGCCGCATGCCGCCGGAGAACTGGTGCGGGTAGTTGCTGAACCGGCCCTTGGCGTTCGGGATCTTGACCTGGTCGAGCATCTCGATCGCGCGCTTCTTGGCGTCCGAGCGGCTCATCCCACGCCGGATCCGGAACTGCTCGGCGATCTGGAACCCGACGGTGAAGACCGGGTTCAGCGCGGAGAGCGAGTCCTGGAAGATCATCGCGATGCCCTCGCCACGGATGCGGCGGCGCTCCTCGGCGGACATGGTGAGCATGTCCTTGCCGTGGAAGCGGACCCGGCCCCCGGTGACGAAGCCGGGGGGCATGTCCAGGATGCCCATGATGGTCTGCGCGGTGACGCTCTTGCCGGAGCCGGACTCGCCGAGCACGGCGAGGGTCTCCCCCGCGTCGACGTGGTATGTCACTCCGTTGATGACCTTGGCGACGCCGTCCCGGGTGCGGAACTCCACCCGCAGGTCGTCGACCTCGAGCAGCCGACCGGAGGGGCGGCCGGATCCGTCGGCACCGGGCGCGGACTGCTCGGACACGAGAATGTCGGACAACTCAGTCTCCCCTATCGGAGCTTCGGGTCGAGGGCCTCGCGGACCGCCTCGCCGAGCATGACGAAGCTCAGCACGGCGGTGACGAGGAACGCGGAGGGGAAGAAGAGCAGGTACGGCGAGGGCCGTAGGTAGTTCTGCGCCTCGTTGATCATGATGCCCCAGGAGACCACCGGACTCTTCAGGCCGATCCCCAGGAAGGACAGGGTGGCCTCCGCGCCGATGAAGGAACCGATCATGATCGTCCCGTAGACCAGCAGCGGCGCCAGGCAGTTCGGCAGCAGGTGCTTGAAGATGATCCGAGTGGTGCTCGCACCCATCGCCCGGGCGGCCACGATGTAGTCGGCCTCCTTGGTGGCCAGCACCGAGGACCGCATCAGCCGCATCACGACCGGCCAGCTCAGCACCACCAGCGACGCGATGACCAGACCCATGATCTGCCACGCCGTGTTGTTCGAGGTGGCGCCGTTGAACGTGGTCAGGATGACGATCGCGCCGAGCACGAACGGCAGGCCGAAGAAGATGTCGGCGATCCGGGAGAGCAGGCCGTCGACCCAACCACCCTTGTAGCCGGCGATGATGCCCATCGTCCCGCCGATCAGCATCGTGCCGATCACGGAGAGCAACGACACGACGATCGAGGCGCGGGCGCCGTAGATGGTCCGGGCGTAGACGTCCCGCCCGAGCACGTCGTAGCCGAACCACGCATCGCCGGAGGGCTCGACCCGGCTGCGGGAGAGCGAGGTGGCGGTCGGGTCGCCGGAGGTGAACAGCGACGGGAAGGCGGCCATCACCACGAAGAGCAGAATGAACGTGGCGGAGATCCAGAACAGCGGCTTGCGCCGCAGGTCGAGCCAGGCGTCGCCGAGCAGGCTGCGCGGCTTCTCCTTCTTGCCGGCGGGTCCGGCGGTGGCCGGAGAGCTTGCCTCGGTCAACTGCTCGGGACGGGGCGTGCTCACGATCGAAGCGGCACTCGGGTCGCTCATGCCTGCACCTCGCTGCGCTCGGCGCCGGCCTGGTTGCCCGCGCGCACTGCAATGACGATTCGTTCGCTGCTGTGCTCACTCATAGCGGATCCTCGGGTCCAGCGCGGCGTAGAGCAGGTCCACCACCAGGTTCATCAGCAGGTAGACGAGCACCAGGACGACGACGATGGAGACAACGGTAGCGCTCTCCTTGGTGACGATCGCCCGCAGCACGGTGCGGCCGACGCCGTTGATGCCGAAGATGCCCTCGGTGATGATCGCGCCGCCCATCAGGGCACCGAGGTCGGTGCCGAGCAGGGTGACCACCGGGATCAGCGAGTTGCGCAGCAGGTGGATGCCGACCACCCGGCGCATCGGCAACCCCTTGGCGATCGCGGTACGCACGTAGTCGGCGCGACGGTTCTCGGCGATGCTGGTCCGCGACACCCGGGCGATGTACGCCATCGACGCGCTGCCCAGCACGAAGCCGGGGAGGATCAACTCGGTGAGCCGCATCTCGTTGGAGACGGTCGGCGTGACGATGCCCCACTTGACGCCGAAGAACCACTGGAGCACGAAACCGACCACGAAGACCGGCAGCGCGATCAGGAAGAGCGTGGAGACCAGGACCAGGTTGTCCAGGAAACCGTTGCGGCGCAGGCCGGTGAGGACGCCGGCGGTGAGACCGATGACCGCCTCGATGACCAGGGCCATCGCGGCCAGCTTGAGGGTGTTCGGGTAGGCGGTGGCGATGATGTCGCCGACCTCACGGCCCGACCAGGTGGTACCGAAGTCCCCTTGCAGGAGGTTCTTCATGTAGGTGGCGTACTGCACGAACCAGGGCTGATCCAGCTGGAACTTCTCGGTCATCATGGCCCGGTAGTTTTCGGGGCAGCCACGGTCACCGCACTTGCCGGCGAACGGGTCCCCGGGGACCTTCCACACCAGCAGGTAGATCATCAGCGTCGTCCCGATGAAGACCGGTACGAGTTGGAGCAGCCGTCTCACCAGATAACGGCCCATGGGGTGGTCCTCCTGACAAGGGGCGTGCCGGGCGGGGTGCCGCCGACACGGGTGGCGAGAACGTGGCGAGGGGTGTGGTGCACCCGCTCGCGGAACGGCCCCGGGTCGGGCTCACCGGTAGGCGAGCCCGACCCGGGGTCAGATCGAACGGATCAGAGCTCGACGGAGGTGATGTCGAGCTCGCCGACGTTGGTCAGCTCCATCTTCTTGATCTTCACCGAGTGGCCGGACTGCTGGCCACCGAAGTAGATCGGCATCGTCGGAACGTCCTGGTCGATCTTCTCGACCGCCTTGGCGAACAGCTCGTGCGAGGCGTCCAGGCCCGGGGCGGAGCTGGCCTGCTTGGCCAGGGCGTCCACCTCGGGGTTGCTGTAGAGACCGTCGTTCGAGGAGCCACCGGTCACGTAGAGCGGGTTGATCCAGTTCTCCACGTCCGGGTAGTCCTGCTGCCAACCGGCCCGGTAGGCGCCGTCCATCTTGTGGGCGTTGATGTTCTGCCGGAAGACCGCGAAGGTCGGCACACCGACGGCGACCGCGTCGATGCCCAGGGTGTTCTTGACCTGCCCCGCGACGGCCTCCATCCAGTCCTTGTGGCTGGCGTCGGCGTTGTAGTACATCTTCAGCTGACCGGTGAAGCCACCGGCCTCGGCCAGGAGCTGCTTGGCCTCGTCCGGCTTGAACTGGCAGGCGGTGCAGTTGCCCGGCTTGGCGCCCGGGGTCAGCGGGTTGGCCCAGCTGTCGGCCGGCTTGCGGTTACCGAAGAAGATCTTGTCGGTGATCTCCTGCCGGTTGACCGACAGCGAGATCGCCCTGCGCAGCTTCGGGTTCTGGAAGCGCTTGTCGTAGATCGGGAACGCGATGATGCCGGTGGACGGCGTGGTGGACGGGATCGCCCGGTCGCCCAGGTCGTTCTTCCAGTTGTCACCGGCCAGCGAGGAGACCGGCACCTGCTGCTGGAAGTCCAGGTTGTTGGAGACCAGGTCGTTGTAGGCCGCCGTGTCGTCCTGGTAGATCTTGACGTTGACGTCCTTGATCTTCATCTTGTCGCGCAGGTTGTAGTCGTCGAACCGCGTCAGCTTGATCGCGACGTTGTTCTCCCACGAGACGAAGCTGACCGGGCCGTTGCCGATCGGCTTCTTGCCGAAGGCCTCGGCGCCCTGCGAGAAGAAGGCGTCCGGCAGCGGCATGAAGGTGCTGTAGCCGAGCTTGGTCGGGAACACGGCGGTCGGCGCGGCGAGCGTGACCTCGAAGTTCCAGTCGTCGACGACCTTGAGGCCGGACAGCTCCTTGGCCTTGGGCTCGGGCGCCTTCTTCGGGCCGTCACCGTCCGGGTCGGAGGTGTTGACGTCCTCGAAGCCGGCGATGTCGGCGAAGAAGCTCGCGTTCTGCGCGCCGTTCGGCGAGTACGCGCCCCAGTTCCAGGCGTCCACGAAGTTCTTGGCCTTGACGACGGTGCCGTCGTGGAACTTCGTGTTCTGCTTGATCTTGATCTTGTAGACCTTGGAGTCGCTCGTCTCGATCGACTCGGCCAGCGCGTTCTGCGGCGCACCACCGTTGTTCGGGTACTCGACCAGGCCGGTCCAGAGCCAGTCGATGATCTTGCCGCCACCGGTCTCGGTGGTGTTCGCCGGAACCAGGGGGTTCTCCGGCTCGGTGCCGTCGACGACGATGGCACCGTCCGAGCTATTGGCGCTGGTGCCGCCTTCGTCGTCGTTACCGCTGGAGCAGCCGGACGCGATGAGCGCGAACGCCGCACCCATCGCGATGGCGCCGCTCGCCCGCTTCGAGACTCTCATTCCGAGGGGCCTCCTCTTTCTAACCTGGTTCCGTCGTGGGTTTCACGCACGTTGGGGGGTGACACCGCACGGCGATCATGTGTTGCAGATCACCGGTTACCGCAGAGAAATCGGGACACCCCAGGGGTACCGATCCGCCGGGCCACCACACTCCCGCACTCGGCTCCCGGGCAGGCTCGACGACCACGATCCGTGCCGGAGGCAGCGGTGACGTGGTCGGCCGGGACACACGGGTGCCTCACGTCAGGGGTGAGGTGCTGCCACTGTGACACCCACCGGCCCATTACGTGAAGGTGCCGTTATCAAGCCGTTAGTTGCCCGCCATGTTGCCGATACTTGAGAAAAGATCATGAGATGCCCTGGTCATACCGCTCTGAGCAGGAAAGACAGCAAGTCCGCTCCACCGGGAGGTGACCGCCGCGTCAGCAGTGTGAGCTTTCCCGCCGCCCGCTCGACGTGCGTCCACGTCCACCGTGCGTCACCCGTTTCTGCCCGACCGGATGAGGTCGGCTTCCGCCAGCCGGAGCAAAGTCCCAGCCAGGCGGCCGAAGACAGCCAGTTCGCATGTCCGAATCCGAGCGGACACCGACCGGTGTTCCGGCCCGCCGACGGCCCCTCAACGGCCGGAACACCGGGCCACCCGGGCGGCACCGGGCGTCGATCGGCCCGGGCGGGCGATCCGGAAAGGGGCCGGCCCCGGCACCATCGGGTGCCGGGGCCGGAGGTATCCGTACCTCAGACGGTGAAGCGGACCTTGCGGCGACGGACCACCAGCACGGCCACCGCACCGAAGGCGAGCAGCGCCATCCCGGCCAGGGCGGCCATCGCGATCGGCGAACCGGTCAACGGCAGCCCGCCGCCGCTGCTGGCCGGCGAGGTCGACGGGGCCGGGCTGGCCGGCGGCGACGAGGACTCGGCCGGGGCGGACGGCGACGGCGACGCGGCCGAGGGCGACGGGGAAGGCGACGGCGACCCGGACGGGGTGGACGACGACGGCGACGGTGAGGCGGGGACGGCCGCGAAGCTCGCCGCCGCGTCGGCGGTCACCGAGGTGCCGGTGCTCCCACCCAGGATCAGCTTCTGCTTGGCGTTCTTGCCGCCGGAGAAGAGGAAGACCCGCCCGAACGAGACCGAGTCCGGGGCGGCGACGGTCACGGTCACCCGGCCGGCGGCGGTGGCGGTCAGCCAGAACCGGCCGCCGTTGGTGGTGGTGCCGACCGGACGGCCCTCGGCGTCGACCGCGGTCGCGCCCTCGACCTTCAGCGTGATCTCCCCGGCCGGCCCGTGCACGGTGAACGGCCCGGCCCGACCACCGGTGGTCGCGGTGGCCGACGCCGGGTCGAGGCTCAGCTCCGCCTTCGGCTCCGGCTGGTCGGTGGCGTTGCGCACCAGGTAGTCGTGGACCCGCCGGATCACGTCGTACTCGGCGGCGGCGGTCAGCCCGCGCTCCCAGTCGCCCAGGCTGATGCCGTCGCTGAAGTGCCAGACGGCGGTCTGGGTGCCGAAGTAGAGCAGCGCGTCACGCCGGGAGTCCGGCAGCCCGCCGGGCAGGGTGGCCCCGGCAGCGGCGAGCAGCTTCGTCCGGTCGGCGTTGGGGTAGCCGTGGGTGAGCACCCACTGCACCCGGCCGAGGTTCTTCACCTCCGACTGGCTCCAGGTGCCCTCGGCGTACTCGCCGTCGCGGGCCACCGGGGTGTGGAAGTCGATGCAGAAGACCGGCACGGTGCCGTCCTTCAGCTCCAGGGCCAACGCCGAGGTCTTCTGCGCCCGGCCGTTGAGCTTCAACGTGACGGCGGTGCCCGGCACCGCGCGGGCCACACCCTTCGTGGCCGGTTCCGCGGCGGCCGGCCCGGCTGCGGCGAGCACCAGCGCGCCACCGGTGACGAGCGCCGCGGCGAGCCCCGCCCAGCGTCGTCCTCGTTTTCCGAACATCAGTTCCGTGCACCTCTCCCCAGGGGTGGGCCCGCTCCCGGCGGGCCTGCATGCGTCGCCGTCCCGCGGGGTCGTGACACCACCCGCACGCGCGAAGGCGACGGGGCATTATGCGACACGAATTGATCTCTTGTCAGCCCCTGGGGCGATGCTCCCGGAATGAGGGGTGTCAGACGAGTCGTCGGTCCGCCGCCCAGCGGGACAGCTCGTACCGGTTGGACATCTGGAGCTTGCGCAGCACGTTCGACACGTGCGTCTCGACCGTCTTGATCGAGATGAACAGCTCCTTGGCGATCTCCTTGTACGCGTACCCGCGGGCGAGCAGGCGCAGCACCTCGCGCTCGCGGTTGGTGAGCTGGTCCAGCTCGGGGTCGGCGACCGGGGCGTCCGGCCGGGCCGCGAAGGCGTCCAGCACGAAGCCGGCCAGCCGAGGGCTGAACACGGCGTCACCGTCGGCCACCCGGCGGATCGCGTCGGTCAACTCGTCCGGCGAGATGGTCTTGGTCACGTAGCCCCGGGCACCCGCCCGGATCAGCCCGATCACGTCCTCGGCGGCATCGGACACGCTCAGCGCCAGGAACTTCACCTGCGGGTGGCTGCGGCGCATCGCGTCCAGCACCGCCCGTCCACCACCATCGGGCATGTGCACGTCCAGCAGCACCACGTCCGGCCCGGTCGCGGCGATCCGGGCGACCGCCTCGGCGACCGTGCTCGCCTCCCCCACCACCTCGACGTGCGCGCCCAACTCGGCCCGCACCCCGGCCCGGAACATGGCGTGGTCGTCGACGAGGAAGACCCGCAACCGCTCCACCCGTGCCGGGGCGTCCGAACCCGGTTCCATCGACTGCTCCGCCATCTCAGCTGTCCCTTTCCGCCGTGGAGCCGGTGCCGGTGATCGGCAGCATCAACCGGACCTCCGTCCCCTCTCCGGGCTCGGAACGGATCTCCGCCCGGCCACCGTGCCGCTTCATCCGTCCGATGATCGACCCTCGGACGCCGTGCCGGTGATCCTCCACGGTATCCGGGTCGAAGCCCTTTCCCCGGTCCCGGACGAAGACGCTCACCTGCTCCGGCTCGACCTCGGCATAGAGCGACACCGTCTGCACCCCGGCGTGGCGGGCGGCGTTGACCAACGCCTCCCGGGCCGCCGCCACCAGCGCGCCGACCCGTTCGTCGGTCTCCCGGTCGCCCACCACCACCGCCTCGACGGTGATCGCGAAGGTGTCTTCCACCTCGGCGGCGGCCTGTTCCAGGGCCGCCGCGAACCGCTCGGTCGGTGACGCGGTCGGCTTGTAGAGCCAGTTGCGCAACGACCGTTCCTGACCCCGGGCCAGGCGCTGCACCGTCTTGACGTCGCTGGCGTTGCGCTGGATCAGGGCGAGGGTGTGCAGCACCTGGTCGTGCACCATGGCGGCCAACTCGGCGCGTTCCTGCTCGCGGATGCGCCCCTCCCGTTCCGAGCGGAGCTGGTTCCACGTGCGCCACAGCACCGGTGCGGCCACCACCCCGACGCCGACCAGCCCGACCAGCGCGAAGATCACCCCGTTGACCACCGCGTCGAGGTTCTGCACCGGGGAGTAGACCGCCGCCACGCCGATGATGCCGACGGCGACCAGCACCGCGCCACCGGCGAAGCGGAGCACGAAGGCCCGCCGGTCGCTCTCCTCCACCACCGCGCCGAGCCACGGCACCGGCATCGACCCGCTCCACTGGCGGCGGCGCTCCGGCGCGGACTGGTGCCAGATCACCCCGGCGCCGACCGCGATGATCGCCACCAGCCAGCCGGCGGTGCCCGCCGCGCCGACCGAGTCGAAGACCAGCACCTGGACCAGCAACACCCCGAGGCCGATCGCCACGAACGGCAGCAACTGCCCGGGGTCGCGCCGGGGCGGCGTGGCGGTGTCACCCGGCCGCAGCGGCACCACCGCCCAGAACGCCGCATAGAGCAGCAGTCCCAGTCCGCTGAGCCCGAGCAGCACCATGAAGGCGACGCGTACCCGCAGCACCGAGATGCCGAGGTGGTCGGCGATGCCGGCGGCCACACCGGCGGCCAGCCGGTGCTCGGGCGCCCGGTAGAGACGCGGCGGCGGGGTCACGACGCTGATCGGAGACTCCCTGGTCACGATGGGTGGCGGATGGGCACCATGGCGTACGGTGCCGCTCCGATCGTCACACGTGGGGGACGGCGCCGACCACGGGGACGCCCCGGACATCCGCCCGCCGGGATCTCAGGGTGGGGTCAGGGTCGGTTCCGGAGGTAACTCGGCCCGGCGACGCCGCAGGATCGAGTCATGACCGAGGACCCCGCCCCGCCGCCGTACCCTCCGGTGGCCGCACCGGGTGGTATGCCGCCGCCCGGCTCCGCCGCCGGGCCGCCCCCGACGGCGCCCACGTCGCCCACGGGGGGCGACGACGCGCCGAGACCACCCGGGGGATACCCACCGCCGTCCGGAGGTGCCAGCTTCACCTCACGGTACGGCCTGGTCCGGCCCCGCGACGGCCGTTACCTGGCCGGAGTCTGCGCGGCCATCGGCCGGGCCACCAACACCGACCCGGTGCTGTGGCGGGTGCTGCTCGCCGTGCTCGGGTTCTTCGGCGGGGTCGGCATCCTGGTCTACGTGGCCGCCTGGCTGATCATCCCGGGCGAGGGTGACAGCGCCTCACCGCTGGAGTCGATGCTCGGGCGGGGCCGGTCGAGCATGTCCCCGATCACCGTGATCGTGCTGACCATCACGGTCGCGGTCGGCTTCGGGTACATCGTCACCGATGCGTTCCGGGCGGTGCTGCTGGGCGCGGCGATCCTCATCGGCGGCGCGCTGCTGCTCAACCGGGATGGCCGGTCGGGTGCCCCGGCCGCCGGTCCGACGCCCGGTCCGGCCACCCCACCCGGGCTGGTGCCCCCGGTGGGCTACCCGGCGCCGGCCCCGTTCACCCCGGCGGCAACTGCCGCACCGGTGCTCCCGTTCCCGCCGGGTCGTGGCGGACTGCCCACGGGGTGGCCGCCGGCCCGCACCGGCGAACCGGTGGGCTGGCCGGCGCAGACCAGCACCGCCCCGCTACCGGCCTGGCCGCCGGCCGCGCCGATGACACTCACGACGACCCGGGCGGACGCACCGAACTGGCCGCCCCGCCCACCGGTGACCGGTGGGCCCACCGCCGCACCGGTCACCGTCCCACCACCGCCTGGTACGGGCTACCGGCCGCCGTTCGCCCCGCACGGCCCGTACGCCGGGGGAAATCCCCCGCCGGTGCCGCCCGCGCCCCGGGTCAAGCCGCCGAAGAAGCCGAAGGAGCGGTCGGCGCTGGGTGCCGCGACCTTCTCGCTGATCTTCCTGGCTCTCGGCGTGGTCGCCATCCTGGACCTGCTGGACGTCTTCCCGATCAGCGCCGCCGGCTACTTCGCGGCGGTGCTCGCCACCATCGGGCTCGGGCTGCTGGTGGGCACCTGGTTCGGTCGGGCCCGCTGGCTGATCGCCCTCGGTCTGGTCGCCGCCGCCGCCCTCGGTGTCGCCACGGTCGCCGAGTCCTACGACCGGGTCCGGGGCGTCGACGGGGCGGTCACCTGGGCGCCGACCAGTTACCAGGACCTCGCCGACCGCTACGAGAACAGCTTCGGTGACGCGACCCTGGACCTGCGCGCGGTGGACTTCGACAAGCGGGACACCGACCTCACCGTGGTGGTCAACTTCGGGGAGGCCACCATCGTGGTGCCGCCGAACGTGGACGTCACGGCGGTGACCAACGTCAAGGCCGGGGAGGCCACCGTGTTCGGGCGGCGTACCTCCGGGATGGAGGGGCAGGGACGCCAGGTCACCGATCCGGGCCTGGACGGGGCCGGCGGCGGCACGCTGCGGCTCACCGTCCACGTCAACGCGGGCAATCTGGAGGTGATCCGGTGAAGGGCCATCGCACCGATCTGGTGTCGTTCGTCTGTGGACTGCTCTTCGTCGGGCTCTCCCTCTGGTGGCTGCTCGCCCAGATCCTCGGGTTGGCCCTACCCGCGGTGGGCTGGTTCCTGGCCGGCGCGCTGGTGCTCATCGGAGTGCTCGGCCTGGTCGGTGCGGTGCGGTCGGCCCGTACCCCGGACCGACCGGCACCCGCCGCCGGCGGTGAGGCGGCCCTCGCGCCAACCGGCCCGGTGGGCGGACCCGTGAGCGGACCCCCGACCGGCTCGGTGAGCGGACCGGTGAGCGGACCGCCGGGTGGGGACGACGAGCGGGCCGACTGGCGGGACACCGCCGAACTGCACCTCGGCGATCCGGCACGCGAGCCCGGCCAGCAGCACGGGTGGGACCAGCGAGGCGAGCCGGACCGGCCGGACGACGAGGGTACGCAGTTGCGGCCGACGGACGAGCTGGTGGTGCCCCCGGTCACCGGCCCACCGGGCACCCCTCCGGGGGCATCCAGCTGACCGCACCGGTGCGGGCGGCGTCCGACGGCTCGTATGCTGGCCGGGGAGATCCCGCCTCCGCCCGCCGCGCCACGTCGTCGGGCTCCGCCGGTGCCCGCGCACAGGTGCCCCGGCACCGGCCCGGATGCGCCTCGTCCGGGCGTCCGAGGCGGTCCCGCCGCGACGTCCGTCTCTACCCCGTCAGGAGCCCGCCCGACATGACCCAGTCCCCCGCCGTGCGCCCCTCCGGTCCGCCCGGTCCGGTCCGCATCGGCGAGCGTGCCGCCCGTACCCTCGTCGCCGAACTCGCCCGGCGCAACGACCCGAAGGCCGCCCTGCTGGTGGGTGCCGCCCCCGAGGCCGCGGTCCTCGCCGCGGCGATCGACGCGCTGCTGCCGGGCGACACGTTGACCGTCGTGCCGGCCGCGACGACCGACGCCGCCACGCTGCGCGAACACGTGACGGCCCAGGGCCGCTGGGTCGCCGACCGGGTCCGGGTGGTCGACTCCCTCGCCGAGGCGGACGCTGCCGAGCTGGTCATCGCCGCCGAGCCGTTCACCGGCACCGACGAGGAGACCCGCGACGCCGTCGACGGTCTCACCAAGTACCTCACCGACGGCGCGGTGCTGAGCGTCGCCGCACCGGTGTTCCGCACCGACGGGGCGGCCGCCGAGCTGGACCGGCACGGCGTGCTGCACGGCGTCCGCACCGACCTGGTGCTGCGTAACTCCCCGCCGGTCCGGGTGCACCACCTGCGGTTCACCCCGGCCAGCGCCGCGTCGGCCGACCAGCTCGCCCCGGCGTACCGGCCGTCGAGCGTGCCGCTGACCCGGGGCATGCACATCGACTCGAACGGGGTCGCGGCAGCCGGCATCGCGCTCGGCCTGGCCGCCGTCGCCCGGGTCGTCCGGCCGAAGTCGAAGTTGTGGCTGGTGCCGGCGCTCGCCGCCGTCCCGGTGGCCGCGTTCTTCCGGGACCCGCAGCGGGACGTGCCGGAGGACCCCTCGGCGGTGGTCGCCGCCGCGGACGGTCAGGTGCTCTCGGTGCAGCGGCTGCACGACGAGCGGTTCGGCGACGGTGAGTGGCTGCGGATCGCGGTCTTCCTGTCGGTGCTGGACGTGCACGTCAACCGCGCGCCGGTGGCCGGCAAGGTGGTGGACTACTTCGTCGCCGACGGCGGCTTCGTCAACGCGATGAAGCCGGACGCGGAGCACAACGTCGCGGCCTACACGGTGCTGGACACCGCTCACGGCACGGTGGTGGTGGCCCAGCGGACCGGGCTGATCGCCCGACGGATCGTCCAGCGGGCGCCGGTGGGGGCGCTGCTGGCCCGGGGCGAGCGGTTCGGGCTGATCCGGTTCGGCTCCCGTACCGACGTCTACCTGCCGGCCGACGCCGCCGTGCCACTGGTCGGCCCCGGTGACAAGGTGGTCGGCGGTTCCTCGGTCATCGCCCGCTGGAGCTGAGTCGACGCCGACGCGAACAGGGGCGCCGCGGTCGCGGCGCCCCTGTTGCGTAGCGGGGACGGGTCAGGCGGTGCGGCGCTGGTGCAGCCAGAGCAGCGGCCCGCTGACCAGGTAGGCCACCACCACGAGGGCGAAGGTGAGCCGGATGTCGACCAGCGCGCCGACGACCGGGGCCAGCCAGAGCCACGGCGGCAGCTTGACCAGCCGGGCCAGCTTGGCGTACGGGAAGCTGGAGACCATCGCGAAGGCCAGCAGCGCCACCCCGCCGATCTGCACGGTCGCCGGCAGCGGCAGCCCGATGGCCACGGTGAGCGCGAGCACCGCCGCCGCCATGGTCGTGGGTACGCCGCAGAAGAACCGGCCGTCCTTGGGCGAGACATTGAACCGGGCGAGCCGGATCGCGGCGCAGGACGCGACGAGGGCCGCCGCGACCGCGGCTGCGGCGGTGGGGGCCGACCCGGCGAGCGAGGCGTAGACCACCACCGGGGCGGCGAGTCCGAAGGAGCACATGTCGGCCAGCGAGTCCATCTGGGCGCCGAACGGGCTGGCCACACCGAACTTGCGGGCGAGCGCGCCGTCCAGGCCGTCGAAGACGACGCAGGCGATCAGGAGGAGTGCCGCGAGCCGGGGCTGGCCGTGCATGGCGACGAAGATGGCGTTGATGCCGAGCACCAGGCTGGCCAGGGTGCAGGCGTTGACCAGCGCGAACTTCATCCGCCGGGCGGGGGTACGCGCACCGGGGAGCAGCGGGATCGCCATCGCCGGCGACTCGTCGACCGGGGCGGTGGGGCCCAGCGCCGGGCTGACCGGCACGACCGCCTCGATCTCGGCGCGGCCGAGGGTGACCCCCCGACGGTCGAAACCGTAACGGCGGCGCTGCCGGTCGACGCGGTGCTCGGGAAGGACCAGGTCGGTGCCGTTGAGCTGGTCACCGTCGCGGCGACCCACCCGGACCAGCAGCACCTGGCGGGCGAACGTGCTGCTGCGGCGCAACCGGCCCGCCCAGCGACGCCCTGCGGGGCGCGGACTGTCAGTCGTACGACGCCGGCGCCATGGGGCTCTCGGCACGTTTCCTCCATCACCGGATCGGCTGGCCGCCCGTGCGGGCGGGTGTCCGGCTGTCTCGTGCCGGACCGCTCTTGGCCCGGCAGCCGTTCAAGCGGAGTACACCATTGCACAGGGGCCTGGTGATTGGCGATAGCTGCCGGCGGTACTTGTAACTACCCTTAACCGCGCAAACCGCTTTCTTATTCCCATCTCGGGCTTCATCGCCCGTTTTCTTCGCCAACCGCAGGGCCGACTTTACCGGAGCGCCCCACGGTCGGCTCGTCGAGCGACCGTCATCCGACCGACCGTCCGGTTGCCAGCACCGCGACATCGGTCATCAAAAGGCCGCCGAGCTGGGAATACGTGAACCAGGCGGCGCTCTGCGTCGATCCACCGGCCTGCTCGGTGACCACCGGCTCGGTCGGCTCGTCGACCAGCACCCGATAGATCACCCGCACTCCGTGCCAGTCCAGCGGCCGTCCCTCGGGGCCGAGCGCGGCCGGATTATGCAGATTATCGGCCAAGATCAGGCGATCGACCCGACCCCGCTGACCCGACTCCTCCACCAGTTCCCGTAACAGACCGTCAACCGGCTGCTCACCGTGATCGGTGCCGCCGCCCGGCAGGTGCCACAGGCCGGCACCCGGATAGCCGGGCGCGATCATCGTGAGCAGCACCCGTTCGTCGGGGTCGGTGACCAGGCCGTACGCGGAGAACCGCTGCCGCCGGTCGCCGGTGGCCTCCGACCCGACCGGCGGCTCCGCCACCGACGACGTCGACCCGGCCGGCTCCGGCTCGGCGGGCAGGCCGGTGGGTGGCGATGGGGTGGGCAGGCCGAGCAGTGCGGCGGTGAACGGCATCAGCGGCAGCGCCGCCGCCTCCTGCGGGGTGCACCAGGCCAGCTCGTCGGGGCCGTCGGCGACCTCCCGACGGGGCGTCCGCTGCGCGAGGTCACCGGCGGGCCCGGGCTGAGCGTCCCGGATCGTGACGTTGAACACCAATCGGTCGGTGTGCACCGACACCTCGGTCGCCCCGAGGCGGAGGGCGGACAGATCGGCGACGGCGGCGCGCAACCCGGCGACCGCGACGGCCAGCCCGGTCTCGTCACCGAACTCCCGGACCACGGTGTCGGCCGGATGCTCGGCGTGCGGCACGCTCCCACCGGGCAGTCGCCAGGGCCCCGGCACCGGGCCGGACGCCGCCCCGCGTGCCAGCAGCACCCGACCGGCGTCGTCCGCACACCAGCCGTACGCCGCGATCCGTCGTCGCTCCTGCACGTCGCACCCTCCCGCCCCGCGATCCGCCCCGTCGATCATGAGGCTAGCGGCCGCCCGAGCGGGGCGGGTGCCGTCGCACCGGCTCTCGTCTGCCGGCGGCGGTCACGGAACCGGCGGCAGTCCAGGGGCGACTGTCAGGCGGTGAGCCGGGCGGCCTGGACCGCCTCGGCGGTGACCTCGGTGAGCCGGTCGGTGGGCAGGGCGCCCAGCTCCTCGCGGGCGAACCAGCGGGCCTCACAGGTGGAGCCGCCCACGTCGGTGACGGTGGGCGGGGCGGGCTGGTCGACCATCACCCGGTAGAAGGCCCGGACACCGTGCCAGTCGATCGGGTAACCCTCGGGGCCGAGTGAGGCGGCGTCCCGGTGACTGGCCACCCCGAGCAACTCGACGAGACGACCCGTCTGCCCGGTCTCCTCGACCAGCTCCCGGATCAGCGCCGCGCCCGGCTGCTCGCCGTAGTCGGTGCCGCCGCCCGGCAGGTGCCAGCAGCCCGCGCCCGGGTAGCCGTCGGAGACCCGGGTGAGCAGCACCCGGCCCGCCGGGTCGGTGGCCACCGCGTACGCGGCGAAGCGCTGTGCCCGGTGCAGCCCGTCGGGGCCGGGCACGGCGTAGAAGGAGGGGAACTCGGGGGCCTCGTCGGGGACCACGTCGGCGGAGGAGGCCGGCAGCCCCAGGGCACGGGCGGTGAAGGCCCGCAGCGGCAGCTCCCGCGCCTCGTCGAGGGTGTGCCAGCGGGCCAGGTCGGTGGAGCGGTCGACCCGGTCGGTGAGGGTGCCGCCGCGCACTGCCACCTGGTAGATCAGGCGGTCGGTGTGGATGGTGATGCGTCGCTCGGGCAGGGCGCGCATGTCGGCCAGGACGTCCGCCAGGCCGGCGACGGCGACCGAGAGCCCCGTCTCGGCGGCGGTCTCCCGGACGACGGTGTGGTTCGGGTCCTCGCCGTGGTCGACCGCCCCACCGGGCAGGGACCATACGCCGGGGGTGCCGGAGCGCTCCGATGCGCGGACCAGTAACACTCGGCCGACTGAATCTGCACAGACTGCATATGCCGCGATCCTGCGGAGCGGCTCCAGCAAGGTGGTCACGGAGCTAAATTCTCCCCGGATCGCGTTACCAGCGCGGAAAAGAGTCGGATTCCTGACTCAGAGCTGGCCTCTCGGGGATCGATCAGGGTAGGGATCGGGGCAGTCACCGAGGCAGTCGGGGCGGTCCGCGCGGACCGTGGAGACATGACCTCGACGAGCACCCCCCACGCCCCGTACAAGCAACTCCGCCGGCCGACCACCGACCGGATGGTGGCCGGCGTCGCCAGCGGCCTCGGCCGCTACTTCGCCGTCGACCCCACCCTGGTCCGGGTGTTGTTCGCGGTGGCGACCCTGGTCACCGGCGGCCTGGCCGCGCTGGCGTACCCGATCATGTGGTTCCTGATGCCGGAGGAGCCGGCCGGCGCACCGGCCTGGCCGCACCCGACGGACCCGGCCGCCCGGCCGCAACCACCGGCCTGGCCGCACCCGACGGAGCCGGCGACCCCGCCGCAGCCGGGCGTGCCGGTGGCGCAGCCCCGACCGGAGCCTCAGCCGCCGACGACGCCGCCGACGGCCGGCTGAGCCCCGCTCACTCCCACTCGATGGTGCCCGGCGGCTTGCTGGTCACGTCCAGGACCACCCGGTTGACCTCGGCGACCTCGTTGGTGATCCGGGTGGAGATCCGGGCCACCACCTCGTAGGGCAGCCGGGACCAGTCGGCGGTCATCGCGTCCTCGCTGGAGACCGGGCGCAGCACCACGGGATGCCCGTAGCTGCGCCCGTCACCCTGCACGCCGACGCTGCGCACGTCGGCCAGGAGCACCACCGGGAACTGCCAGACGCCCCGGTCCAGGCCGGCCGCCGTCAGCTCCTCCCGGGCGATCAGGTCGGCCTGGCGCAGCAGCGCCAACCGTTCCCGGTCGACCGCGCCGATGATCCGGATGGCCAGGCCAGGCCCCGGGAACGGGTGCCGCCACACCATCGCCTCGGGCAGGCCCAACTGGAGCCCGAGCGCCCGGACCTCGTCCTTGAACAGCGTGCGCAGCGGCTCGACCAGGGCGAACTTCAGATCGTCGGGCAGGCCGCCGACGTTGTGGTGGCTCTTGATGTTGGCGGTGCCGGTGCCGCCGCCCGACTCGACCACGTCCGGGTAGAGGGTGCCCTGCACCAGGAACTCGACGTCACCGTGGGCGGCGATCTCCCGGGCGGCGGCCTCGAAGACCCGGATGAACTCGCGGCCGATGATCTTCCGCTTCTGCTCCGGGTCGGTCACCCCGGCCAGCGCGCCGAGGAACCGCTCCTGGGCGTCGACCACCTTCAGCTTGATGCCGGTGGCCGCCACGTAGTCCTTCTCGACCTGCTCGGCCTCACCGGCACGCAGCAGGCCGTGGTCGACGAAGACGCAGGTGAGCTGGTCCCCCACCGCCTCGTGGACCAGCGCGGCGGCGACCGCCGAGTCCACCCCGCCGGACAGGCCGCAGATGACCTCCTTCTCGCCGACCTGGGCCCGGATCCGGGCCACCTGCTCGTCGATGATGTTCTGCGGCGTCCAGGTGGGCGCGATGCCGGCGATGTCGTAGAGAAAGCGCCGGAGCATCTCCTGCCCCTGCGCGGTGTGCCCCACCTCGGGGTGGAACTGCACGCCGGCCCGGCGACCGGCCAGGTCCTCGAAGGCGGCGACCGGCGCGCCCGCCGACTCGGCGGTCACCGTGAACCCGGCGGGGGCCTCGGTCACCGCGTCACCGTGGCTCATCCAGACCGGCAGGTCCGCCGGCAGGTCACGCAACAGCACACCCGGGTCGAGCAGCCGGGGACGCAGCGGGGTGCCGCCGTACTCCCGGTTGCCGGTCCGGGCGACCGTGCCGCCGAGCGCCTGGGCCATCGCCTGGAAGCCGTAGCAGATGCCGAAGACCGGCACGCCCGCGTCGAACAGCCCGGCGTCGATCTGCGGGGCGTCCGGGGCGTAGACACTGGACGGGCCGCCGGACAGGATGATCGCGGCCGGGTCCTTGGCCAGCATCTCGGCGACCGGCATGGAGTGCGGGACGATCTCCGAGTAGACCTTCGCCTCGCGCACCCGGCGCGCGATGAGCTGGGCGTACTGGGCTCCGAAGTCCACCACGAGGACTGGGCGAGGCGTGCTCATGTGCGCAAAGCCTACCGACAGTCACACCCGCCCCGGGCACGGGCCGCCCCCGGGCGTGCCGCACCCGGTCAGTGCGGCCCACGACGCAGCGCGCCGGGGGCGTCCGCCGGGACCGCCGGGTGCCGCGGTGGCACCGCACCCACCCGGGTGTACGCCGACCCGAGCGGCGGCCGGGGGTCCGGATCGCCCTTGTTCGGCCAGTACGACATCGCCCGTTCCGCCTGCGCGGTGATCGTCAGCGACGGGTTCACCCCGAGGTTCGCCGAGACCGCCGCCCCGTCGACCACGTGCAGCCCCGGATGGCCGTGCACCCGGTGCCACGGGTCGATCACCCCGTCGGCCGGGCTGATGCCGATCACCGCCCCGCCGAGGAGGTGCGCGGTCATCGGAATGTCGAACGGTTCGGTCAGCGCCCCGCCCGGGGTGCCGTCGATCTCCTCGGCGAGCAGCCGGGCGGCCCGGTTGCCGGCCGGGATCCAGGTCGGGTTCGGCGTCCCGTGCCCCGGGCCGGAGACCAGCCGCCGCCGACCCAGCCACCCCCGCCGCCAGCGGGTGGTCAACGAGTTGTCGAGCGACTGCATCACCAGCGCGATCACGGTCCGCTCGGACCAGTGCCGCACCGAGAGCATCCGGACGGCCTGCCGGGGCTGCCGGACCAGGCCGCCCAGCCAGCGCCGGAGCCGGTGCGGGCCGCCGTCGACCAGCAGCGACTGGAGCAGCCCCATCGCGTTGGCGCCCCGGCCGTAGCGGACCGGCTCGACGTGGGTCTGCGGGTCGGGGTGGAACGAGCTGGTGATCGCCACCCCGTCGGTGAAGTCGAGCCCCCGTTGCCGGGCCTGCCGACGGCCGACCGACGCGCCGAGGATCGCCTCCGAGTTGGTGCGGGTCAGCTCGCCGAGGCGGTCCGACAGGTGGGGCAGCACCCCGGTCTGCTTCATCTCGTGCAGCAGCCGCTGGGTGCCGAGCGCGCCGGCCGCGAAGACCACCTGGTCGGCCCGGAACACCTGGCGACGGCGGCGCAGCCAGGCTCCGGTCCGCGCGGTGTGCACCCGGTAGCCGCCGTCGGCGGCCGGGTGGACGGCGGTGACCGTGGTCAGCGGGTGGACCCGCGCGCCGAGCCGTTCGGCCAGCCACAGGTAGTTCTTGACCAGGGTGTTCTTGGCACCGTGCCGGCAGCCGGTCATGCACGACCCGCAGTGCGTGCAGCCGGTGCGCTCCGGCCCCGCCCCGCCGAAGTACGGGTCCGCCACCCGTTGGCCGGGGCGACCGAGATGCACCCCCACCGGGGTGGGCCCGAAGGTGTGCCCCACCCCCATCCGCTCGGCCACCGCCCGCATCGCCCGGTCCGCGCCGGTGTGCCGGGGGTACGTGGTGACCCCGAGCATTCGGCTGGCCTGGTCGTAGTGGGGGGCGAGTTCGGCCCGCCAGTCGGTGACGTCGCGCCACTGCGGGTCGGCGTAGAAGGCGGCCGGCGGCTCGTAGAGGGTGTTCGCATAGACCAGGGAGCCGCCGCCCACCCCGGCGCCGGAGAGCACCAGCACACCGCCGCCGGCCTTCCGGTCGGCCGGGCGGAGCAGGGTGATCCGTTGCAGCCCGTAACAGCCGAGCCGGGGAGCCCAGAGGAACCGGCGCAGCCGCCAGGAGGTCTGCGGGAACTCGTCGTCGGCGAACCGCCGGCCCGCCTCCAGCACCCCGACGGTGTAGCCCTTCTCGGCCAGCCGCAGCGCGGTGACGCTACCGCCGAAGCCGGACCCGATGACGAGCACGTCGTACCGCATGGACGCATCATTACCGGCGGGTAGCCATCGCGCCAGTGCGGGATTTCGCGCGATCATGCTCACCGTCGCCGATCGGCAGCCGCAACCAAGGGGGCCGGTCGACGCGTTGTGCAGACGGGGGTGGCGAGCGATGACTCAGGAAACCGGAACAGGACGCCCACGATGGGTGTGGGTGCTGGCCACCCTGGTCGGTGTCGTGCTGGTGGCGGTGGTCGCCCTGGTGGTGACCCGGCAGGTCCGCGACGACGGGCCACGGCGTACGGCCGGGCCGGTCGCCACGACCGCCAGCCCGACGCCGAGCCCCACCCCCAGCCCGACCCCGCCACCCGGCGCGGCCATCACCGGCCCGCTCAACCTGCTCCTGGTCGGGGTGGACACCCGGGTCAGCGTGCCCGGTTGGGAACCGCACGGCGACTCGGTGCTGGTGCTGCACGTGCCGGCCGGGCTGGACCGGGCGTACCTCTTCTCGCTCCCCCGCGACCTGGTGGTCGACATCCCGGCGTTCCCGAAGTCGGGGTACAAGGGCGGCCGGACCAAGCTCACCCACGCGATGAGCTACGGCAGCCGGGTGCCGGGCAAGCCGAAGAACCCCAGCGCCGCCCAGGGGTACGAGCTGCTGCGCAGCACGGTCGCCGGGTACACCGGGCTGCGCTTCGACGCCGGTGCGGTGATCACCTTCAACGGCTTCGACCGGCTGGTCGACACCCTCGGCGGGGTGGACCTCTACGTCGACCAGCGGGTCCCCTCGCTGCACCGTCGGCCGGACGGCAAGTACCGCGACCCGGCCCCCGGTGGCGGCGGCTACACCGGCCCGCAGATGGTCTACGAGAAGGGCGAGCGGCACCTCAACGGCTGGCAGGCGCTGGACTACTCCCGGCAGCGCTACATCACCGGCGGTGACTACGCCCGGCAGCGGCACCAGCAGCAGCTCCTCCGGGCGTTGGCCGCCAAGATCCTCGGCGAGAACCTGGCCCGTGAACCGGACCGGGTGGAGCAGGTGGTGGCCGCGCTCGGCGACACCCTGGTCTATGCGGGCGGGCCGCGCATCGTCGACCTGGCGTACGCCCTGGGTGGCATGAGCGCCGACCGGATCACCCTGGTCGGCCTGCCCGGCGACGGGGTGGGCAAAGGCAGCAGCTACCGGGGTGAGCAGCTCACCCCGGTCGGCAAGGGCTTTCTGCCCGCACTCAAGGCCGGCAAGGCCGAGACCTATCTGGACGCCCACCCCGAGCTGCGGGTGAAGAACTGAACGGCGCAGCCCCGCCCGACGGCATCCGACCCGGCGGGGCGGGTCAGCGGCGGGTCGGGGGCGGCGGGCGTTCGGTGCCGTACAACCAGGCGGCGAAGAGGTCGTCGAGTTGCTGCCCGCTGACCCGCTCGGCGGTCGCCACGAACTCCGCGGTGGTGGCGTTGCCGTTGCGCTTCTCGGTCGCCCATGCCTTCAGGAGCCGGAAGAACGCGTCGTCGCCGACCGCCACCCGCAACGCGTGCACGGTCATCCCGCCCCGCTGGTAGACCGATTCGCTGAACAGGTTCGCCACCCCGGGCGCGGCCGGCGGCACCCGCCAGACCTGGTCGTCGGACGCGGTGTACTGCTGGTCGAAGGTGGCCTGTGCGGTGTCCCGGCCCTGGTGTTCGGCCCAGAGCCACTCGGCGTACGTGGCCAGCCCCTCGTTGAGCCAGATGTCCTCCCAGCGGGCCACCGAGACGCTGTCGCCGAACCACTGGTGGGCGATCTCGTGGGCGACCACCCCGGTGTTCACGCCGGTCCGGAAGAAGTTGGCCGAGTAGACCGGCCGGCTCTGCGTCTCCAGCGCGTACCTGATCCGGGGCTCGTCGACCACCACCCCGCCGTACGCCCCGAACGGGTACGGCCCGAACACGGTCTCCAGGTAGTCGGCGACCGCCAGGGTGCCGGCGATCGACTCGTCGGCGGCCCCCCGGGGCAGGCTGCTGGCGACCGCGCTGAACACCGGCCGGCCCCGGTGTTCGCCGGTGCTGGTGCGGTATTTCCCGATCACCACCGTGCTCAGGTAACTGGCCATCGGGGTCGCCTCGGACCAGCGCCACGTGGTCCAGCCACCCGCTGCGGGGCGCTGCCCCTGCGGCACCCCGTTGGCGACCGCGACCAGCCCCTTGGGCACGGTGATCTCGAAGTCGTAGGCGGCCTTGTCGGAGGGGTGGTCGTTGACCGGGAACCAGGTGCTCGCCGACTCGGGCTGGCCGAGCGCGATCGCCCCGTCGGCGGTGTGCAGCCAACCGCCCTCGCCGATCGCCTCGTTGGGCAGCGGCACCGGCTGTCCGTCGTAGCCGACCTCGACGGTGAACGCCGTCCCGGACCGGACCGGCGCGGCCGGGGTGACCACCAGCTCGGTGCCCTCCCGGGCGTGCCGGGCCGGGCTGCCGTCCACGGTGACCCGACGGACCGTCAGGCCGGCCAGGTCGAGGTGGAACAGGGGCAGCTCGGCGGTGGCGGTGGCCCGCACCGTGGCGGTGCCGCGCAGCTCGTCGCGGGCCGGGTCGTAACGGACCTTGAGGGTGTACCGCTCGACGTCGTAGCCGCTGTTGCCGGCGGTCGGGAAGTAGGAGTCGCCGACACCGGCCGGGCCGGGGGTCACGCTCGGGGTCGCACCGGGGGTCGGGACGGACCGGGACTCCGGGGGCTTCGGGTCGGCCGTGCAGCCGGCCAGGGCCAGCGCCACGGTCACCAGCAGTGCGAGACCGCGCCGGTTCCGGCTCATGGCCACCTTCATCCCCCGTTCGCCGCCCCGCCGTGCGCGCAGCCTACCGAGAGGGCCGACCCCGTGTGCGCCGAACGACGGACGGCCGGCCGGGCCCACGCTGCTGGGGCCGGCCGGCCGTCGTGCCGGGCGGGTCAGCGGTCGAGGACCAGGCCGACCTTCTGGAACTCCTTCAGGTCGCGGTAGCCGCACTTGGCCATCGCCCGGCGCAGCCCGCCGAAGAGGTTGAGCTGGCCGTCCGGCTCGTCGGCCGGGCCGAAGAGCAACCGCTCCATCGAGCCGAGCGGCTCACCGGCCACCTCGAACGCGCCACGCGGCAGCGACGGGTGGCTGGCCGCCGAGTGCCACCAGGCCCCGCCGGCCGGGGCCTCCGCGCAGAGCGACAACGGCTCGCCGAGCATCACCGCGTCCGCCCCGCAGCCGAGCGCCTTGGCGATGTCGCCGGAGGTCTGCATGTCACCGTCGGCGATGAGGTGGACGTAGCGTCCGCCCGTCTCGTCGAGGTAGTCGCGCCGGGCGGCGGCGGCGTCGGCGATCGCGGTGGCCATCGGCACCCGGATGCCGAGCACCGACTCGCTGGTCGACCAGTCGTCGCCACCGATGCCGACGATCACCCCGGCCGCACCGGTACGCATCAGGTGCAGCGCCGTCTTGTAGTCGGTGCAGCCGCCGACGACCACCGGGAGGTCGAGGTCGGCGATGAACTCCTTGAGGTTCAGCGGTTCGTCGGTGGTCGAGACGTGCTCGGCCGAGACGATGGTGCCCTGGATGACCAGGATGTCGACGCCCGCGTCCAGGATCACCGGGGCCAGCGCCAGGGTGTGCTGCGGGGACACCCGGACGGCCACGGTGCTGCCGCCCGCCCGCAGCTCGCGGACCCGCTCGGCGATCAGGTCGGGGCGGATCGGCTCGGCGTAGACCTCCTGGAGCCGTTTGGTGGCACGGGCGTCCTCGTCCAGACCGGCCAGCTCCTCCAGGACCTTGGCCGGGTTCTCGTACCGGGTCCACAGGCCCTCGACGTTGAGCACGCCCAAGCCGCCGAGCTGGCCGAGCCGCACCGCCGAGGCGGGGCTCATGGTGGCGTCCGACGGGTGGCCGACGCAGGGGATGTCGAACTGGTAGGCGTCGAGCTGCCAGCCGGTGGAGACGTCGTCGACGTCCCTGGTCCGGCGGCTGGGCACGATGGCGATGTCGTCCAGGTGGTAACCGCGCTGCGCGGTCTTGCCCAGCCCGATCTCGACCACGTCACGCATGAGGGACTCCAGATGGTTGAGGGTGGTGGGTCAGCGGGTGTGGTAGTTGGGCGCTTCGACGGTCATCTGGATGTCGTGCGGGTGGCTCTCCTTGAGGCCGGCCGCGGTGATCCGGATGAGCTGGCCCCGGTGGTGCAGGTCGGGGATGTTCTCCGCGCCGGCGTACCCCATCGCCAGCCGCAGCCCGCCGACGAGCTGGTGGGCCACCCGGGACAGCGGCCCCCGGTAGGGCACCTGACCCTCCACGCCCTCCGGGACCAGCTTGTCGTCGCTGAGCACGTCCTGCTGGAAGTAGCGGTCCTTGCTGTACGACTTGGCCTGGCCCCGGGACTGCATCGCGCCCAGCGACCCCATCCCCCGGTAGGCCTTGAACTGCTTGCCGTTGACGAAGATCAGCTCGCCGGGGCTCTCCTCGCAGCCGGCCAGCAGGCTGCCGAGCATCACCGTGTCGGCACCGGCCACCAGGGCCTTGGCGATGTCGCCCGAGTACTGGATGCCACCGTCGCCGATCACCGGGACACCGGCCGGGCGGGCGGCGCGGGCCGCCTCCATGATCGCGGTCACCTGCGGCACGCCGACCCCGGCGACGATCCGGGTGGTGCAGATGGCACCCGGGCCGACACCGACCTTGACGCCGTCGGCACCGGCGTCGACCAGGGCCTTCGCCCCGGCGTAGGTGGCCACGTTGCCGCCCACGACGTCAACCGTGACGTCGGCCTTGAGCCGGCGGACCATGTCCAGCACAGCCCGCTGGTGGCCGTGCGCGGTGTCCACGATCAGCACGTCGACGCCGGCGTCGACCAGGGTGCGGGCCCGCTTGTAGGCGTCCTCACCCACCCCGATGGCGGCGGCGACCCGGAGCCGGCCGGCGTCGTCCTTGGTGGCCTCCGGGTACTGCTCGCTCTTGGTGAAGTCCTTGACGGTGATCAGGCCACGCAGCCGACCGGCGTCGTCCACGATCGGCAGCTTCTCGACCTTGTGCTGGCGCAGCAGCGCGAGGGCGTCGTCCTTGCTCACCCCGACCGGGGCGGTGACCAGCGGCGTCCGCGTCATGATCGAGTGGACCGGGGTGGCCGGGTCGGAGACGAAGCGCATGTCCCGGTTGGTGACGATGCCGACCAGTTGGCCCTCGCCGTCGACCACCGGGACGCCGGAGATGCGGTAGCGACCGCACAGCTCGTCGACCTCGCGCAGGGTGTCCTCGGGGCTGGCCGTCACCGGATTGGTGATCATGCCGGACTCGGAGCGCTTGACCAGGTCGACCTGGAGCGCCTGGTCCTCCAGGGAGAGATTGCGGTGCAGCACGCCGATGCCACCCTGGCGGGCCATCGCGATCGCCATCCGGGCCTCGGTGACGGTGTCCATCGCGCTGGACAGCAGCGGGATGGTCAACTCGACGTTGCGGGTGAGCCGGGTGCGGGTGTTCACCCGGCTCGGCACCACGTCCGACTCGCCCGGCTGGAGCAGCACGTCGTCGAAGGTCAGCCCGAGCGGCACCACCCGCGCCGACCCGGCGGGCAGCTCCGGCAGGTGGCCGCCCCACTCGCCGCTGTCGACGCCGGCCGGAAGATCGGTGCTGGGCGAATTCTCCACGATTGCTCCCCTGAGCTGCTCGGATGGGATTCAGCGAGGCGGCGCGCGCGGCACCGGCGCACGCCGGGGTGACGGCGAGTCGTCTCATCGTACCCACTGAGCTGGGCGGCCCTCGCCGGCGACCGGCCGGCGTCGGCGACGCCACAGCGACCGCCGGGGGGCGCGTGCCGCGAGGGTTGGGTCTACGGTGAGGGGGTGCACGACGAGCCCATCGACCCGTTCAACGGCGACCCGGCCGATCCGGCTGCGGGGCTGGACGATCCGGGCGACGACGCCCCACTCGACCCGCTGACCGAGGTCGAGCGGCAGGACGTGCTGGAAGACCTCGCCGATCTGGAGATCTACCAGGCCCTGCTGGCCCCGATCGGGGTACGCGGGCTGGTCATCGAGTGCGAGGACTGCCGCGAGCCGCACTACTTCGACTGGGACCTGCTCCGGGGCAACCTGCGTCACCTGCTCAGCTCGGGCCGTCCCCGGGTGCACGAGCCGGCCTACGACCCCGACCCGGACCACTACGTCACCTGGGACTACGCCCGCGGCTATGCCGACGGGGTGCACGACACCCTGACCGAATCCACCGCGGACGACCCCGACCCGGAGGACTGACCGCCGGGACGCTCAGGCGACCAGGCCGGCACGGAAGCCGGCGGCCACCGCATGCGCCCGGTCCCGGGCACCGAGCTTGCGGAACAGCCGCCGGGCGTGCGTCTTGACGGTGTCCTCCGAGACGAACAGCTCCCGGCCGATCTCCGCGTTGCTCTTGCCCTCGGCCATACCGAGCAGCACCTGGAGTTCGCGCTCGGTCAACCCGACCGAGGTCCGACCGCTGCGCGCGCCGGGAGCCGGTCGCGGCGACGCGCCGGCCGGGTGCGACTCGGCCGGTCCGGCCTCCGGCTCGCCGTCGACCTCGTCGTCACCACGCTGCACGGGCACCACCGACGGCGCTCCGGGCGGCCCCTCGGCCGCCGCCGGCGACCAGCCCGCTCCCGGCGTACGACCGGTGGCGGGTCGGGGTGGCGCACCGACCGAGGCGGTGTCCCGGGCGGGGTCGGCGACCCGGTGCCGGGCGGGCCGACCGGGTGCGGAGAGCAGCAGCAGCGCCTTCGCCACCGCGCTGGTCAGGTCGTGGTCGGCGCCCTGGATCAGGCCCCGCGCCCCGGCGCTGATGGTGGCCGCCGCCGCCTCCGACTCCTCGGTGCCGAGCAGCAGCACCGCGGCCTGCGGCGCGCGGGCCAGCACCCGGCGGACGAAGCCGGCGCTGTCCGGCCGGGTGAGCGCCGTGTCGGCGAGCACCACGTCGACCGGGCGCTCGGCGAGCCGCAGCATCACCTCGGGATCGGAGACGGCCGTCCGGATGACCGCGGCCAGGCCGAGTCGCGCCGCCGCATTGGTCAACTGCTGCGCGGCGGCCGGTGTCCGAACGCATACGAGAACGGTACGCAAGGTGGTCTCCTCTCCGGACACGAGCAGACCATGACGGGGTCCACCGGGGAGGAGGTTCCGGGCAATCCTCCGAACTTTTCCGACATTTAGGTCATAAGCCGCAGGCTGCTCGGGTTTTCGATCTCAACACGTGTGAGTCGGCGCGGGTTCGGGTACCGAGGCTCCAGGCCGGAAGGCGGTACGCCAGCGCGGACCACAGCCCGGACGCCGGTTCAACGAGGATCTCCGCGGTGCCGCGCGGGAGGAGGGGTGCTGATGTCGAACGTACGTAGACTGCCCGGACCCATCGTCGACCTGTGGGACTGGCAGCGTCTCGGTGCCTGCCGGGGCCGGGACAGCGCCCAGTTCTTCCACCCGGACGGCGAGCGCGGCTCGTCCCGGCTGCGCCGGGAGTCCGGCGCCAAGTCCGTCTGCCAGGCCTGCCCGGTGCGCGCCGAGTGCGCGGCGCACGCCCTCGCGGTCCGCGAGCCGTACGGCGTCTGGGGTGGCCTCAGTGAGTCGGAGCGGCTGCGGCTGCTCGCCCTCGGCTGGGAGGACCTGGCCGACCGCCGGCAGACCCGGGTGGACATCGCCCGCATGGAGGCCCGCCTCGGCGCTCCGCACAAGACCGCCATGCCGGCCCAGCGCAAGATCGCCTGACCGACCCAGCACACCTCGACGAGGCCGCACTCCGATCTCCGGAGCGCGGCCTCGTCGTTTCCCCGGCCCCTGGTCCCGACACCGGGCCGGCCGACACACACGAAGAGCGGGGCGGGCCCGGCATCGCCGGACCCGCCCCTCATTCCACCCGATCCTGCTCCCGAGCCGTCCTACGGCTCACCCGGTGCGGCGTACGCCGCCGGTCGCGGGAGGCGGGAACAGCGGGGTCCCACCTGCGTCACGCCGTCAGCGCCGCAGGGTCAGCAGACCCGGCCGGTACGGCAGCAGGCCGTAGTCGACGCCGTCGGAGCTGGGGGAACGACCCTGGTAGAGCAGCTGCAAGTTGCACGGGTCGATCGTGTTCGTCTGATCCGCGCTGGTGCGCAGCAGCTCACCGTGGCTGATGTCGTTGGTCCAGGTGGCACCGCTGTTGGCCTTGCCCGCGAACGGGTTGTTGTAGGTCGTCGCGTTCGGCGTCCAGGTGCCGCCCAGGCTGGTCGCCGTGAACGAGCGGAAGTAGCGCTCCCAGGAGCTGGTCCTGGCCTCGATGATCATCAGGTACTGGTTGCGGCCCTGCACCTTGTAGACCTGCGGCGCCTCGAAGATGTTTTCCGAGGTGTCGCTCATGATGGTCGTGTAGTTGGCACCGAAGCTGCCCGGGAAGTTCCCGATCGGCATGATCTGGCGGTAGATCCTGCCGTTGTCGCCAGCGAAGAACAGGTACATGTTCTGGTCGTCGCCGATGATCGTCTGGTCGATCACCCCGGTGCCGGAGTCGGTGATCTTCGCGGTCGACAGGGTCTGCGCGGCCGACCAGCCGTTGGCGTTGGCCGGGTTGGTCGACGTGCGGTACGAGAACGACGTCCCGCCCCACTGGTGGGCGAGAACCCAGATGTTCTTCGGCGCGAAGTAGAACAGCGACGGCGCGACGGTGCCCTGGCTCATGGTGTTCTGGGTGGCCGAGCCGAGCTGGTTGAGGTTGTCGACCAGGCTGAAGTTCATCGAACCCCAGCCGCCGGTGGCGCTGCTGCTGTGGGTGGTGGCGTACACCAACTGCTTGCCCTGGTAGGGGGCGATGGTGAAGTCCTTGAGTGACGCCCAGCCGGCCTTCGGCTGCGCCAGCGGGCCGGTCGACGACCAGCGGTAGGACGTCGGCAGGGAGCAGTTGCCCGGCGGCGGGGTGGTCGGCGGCGGCGTGGTCGGCGGGGGCGTGGTCGGCGGCGGGGTGGTCGGCGGCGGGGTCGTGGGGGGCGGGGTGGTCGGCGGCGGGGTGGTCGGGTTCGGGTCACCGTTGCAGGCCACCCCGTTGAGCGCGAAGCTCGTCGGGACCGGGTTGCTGGACGTCCAGGCCCCGTTGAAGCCGAACGACACCGAGCCGTTGGTCGGGATCGCACCGTTGTAGCTCATGTTCTTGGCGGTCACCGCCGAACCGCTCTGCGTCACGGTGGCGTTCCACGCCTGCGTCACCGACTGCCCGGAACCGAAGGCCCAGGTCAGCGTCCAACTGCTCAGCGCGTCGCCCAGGTTGGTGATCGCGACGTTGGCACCGAAGCCGCCGCCCCACTCCGAGGAGACGGTGTAGTTCACCGAACAGCCCGCCGCGGCGGCACCCGCCGGCAACGCGGTGACGATCCCCGCCGAGGCCAGCAACGCGACACCGGCCGAGACCAGGCCGACATTGGCCGATCTGGATCTGGACATAAAACACCCTCCTGACGGGATGGCGACCTGCACATTGGTGGTGGTCGTTGTTAGGTGAACGTTAACAGTCGCGTCAGGTATGTTACGGGAGCGCTCCCACAGCCTCAACCCTCGACACCACCGGGGAATTTCCGGTAATCAACATATCGATCATGACTGATGACCCAGGGTGCTGTGAAATCAGCGGACGGTGACTGTGACGCTGTGCCAACCGGTGGCGCCGTCCGGGGCCACCGGGGCGGCCAGCGGAGTCTGGGTCTCGCCGTCCCGGTCGGTCGCCCGCACCTGGAGGGTGTGCTCACCGGCGGTCGCCGGCCAGCGCCACGACCACTGCACCCAGGTGTCCACCGACACCGCCGGGGCGAGGGTCGCCTCCTGCCACCCACCGCCGTCCACCCGTACCTCGACCCGGCTGATCCCCCGGTGCTGCGCCCAGGCCACCCCGGCCACCACCACCTCACCGGCGGTCAGCCGGTTGCGCGGGCGCGGGGTGTCGATCCTCGACTGGGTCTTCACCGGCCCCTGCGCCGACCAGCCACGCGGCACCCAGTACGCGTCGAAGTCGGCGAAGCTGGTCAGCTCCAGCTCGGTGACCCACTTGCAGGCCGACACGTACCCGTAGAGGCCGGGCACCACCATCCGCACCGGGAAGCCGTGCTCGACCGGCAGCGGCTCGCCGTTCATCCCCACCGCCAGCAGGGCGTCCCGGCCGTCGCGCAGCGCCGCCGTGGGGGTGCCGCAGGTCCAACCGTCGACCGAGCGGCCGACCACCTGGTCGGCCCCCTCCTCCGGCTCCGCCTCGTCGAGCAGTTCCCGGATCGGTACGCCCAGCCAGCGGGCGTTGCCGATCAGGTCCCCGCCCACCTCGTTGGAGACGCAGGCCAGCGTGACGTAGCGCTCCACCATCGGGCGGGCGAGCAACTCGGCGAAGGTCAACTCGATCGGATTGCGTACCCGGCCGTGGATGCGCAACCGCCAGGTCGCCGGATCGACCTGCGGCACCACCAGCGCCGTGTCGATCCGGTAGAAGCCGCTGTTCGGGGTGGTGTAGGGGGCGAGCTGGGCCAGCGACAGATCCGCACCGGGCGGCACCGCCGGCGCCACCGCCGACGGGGTGGGCAACGCGACCGCCTCCCGGGCCGCCGAGACCCCCCGTCGACCGGCGAGCCAGTGCCCGCCCAGCCCCACCACGGTCGCCGCGCCCGCCAGCAGGCCCGCACCGCGCAGGAACCGCCGCCGGGACTCCGGGTCGGTCGGCTCCAACGGCTCCCACCCGGCCGGCGGCACAACCGGCGATCCGGGCGTCGGGGGCGGCGGAGTCGGGGGCGGCCCGGTCGTCCCGGCCTTCAGTGACGGCTCGACCGACGACGACCCGGACTTCGGCGATGGGGACGGCTCGGGGGTCGGGGCCGAGGGGGCGGCGGGCAGGGGGGTGGGTGGCCGCCAGGGCCAGGGGTCGAGCTGCCACGGGCCGGCCACGAAAGCCCAGAGCACCAGCGCGCCCAGCCCCCCGCCGACCAGGGCGGGAAGCGCATCGGCGGCATCCGCGCCGGCCCGGGTGAGCGCGGCGGCGGCACCGAGGCCGGCGAACGCCGCGATGCCCACCAGTCCGACGGAGAGCCGGCGTGCGGCCAGCGCGCCGATCCCGGCGGCGAACGCCGCCAGCAGCACCGCCGTCCCGACCAGCAGGGCGATCTTGTCGTACGTGCCGAAGACGTCGATGGCGAACTGCTTGAGCGGCTCGGGAACCACGTCGACCACCACCCCGCCGACGGCGATCAGCGGGGCGGAACGGGGACCGGTGAGGACGGCGACCGGCTCGGCGACACCGATGGCCACCACGGCGGCGGTGACCCCGGCCAGGGCGGCGAAGCCGCGGGGGGTGGTGCTCATCCGGCCAGTGTCGTCGATCGCCCGCCCCGGTTGCCAGCACGTCACCGTTCCGTAAGCAGCTGCCCCCGGACGCGTCAGGGCGCACCGCCGACGTACGACGATGCGCCCTGAACAGGCGTGCTACCGGGTCAGAACCCCGGGCCGTGCTGGTGGCCGTGACCGTGGCCGTGCCCACCGGCGGCAGCCGGCTCCGGCTGCTCCGGCTTCTCCACCACGAGGCTCTCGGTGGTCAGCAGCAGACCGGCGATCGACGCGGCGTTGGTGACCGCGTTACGGGTCACCTTCACCGGGTCGATGATGCCGGACTTCACCAGGTCGACGTACTCGCCCTTGGCGGCGTCGAGGCCGTGGCCCCACTCCTTGCCGGCGACCTTCTCGACCACCACGTAACCGTCGTGGCCGGCGTTCTGGGCGATCCAGCGCAGCGGCTCGACCAGCGACTTGCGCACGATCGAGACACCGACCTTCTCGTCACCGGTGAAGCCGAGGTCGTCGTCGAGCACCGAACGGATCTGGGCCAGCGCGGCGCCGCCGCCGGGAACCGTGCCCTCCTCGACCGCTGCCTTGGTCGCGGCGATCGCGTCCTCGATGCGGTGCTTGCGCTCCTTCATCTCGACCTCGGTCGCCGCGCCCGCCTTGATGACCGCGATGCCGCCGGAGAGCTTCGCCAGCCGCTCGGCCAGCTTCTCCCGGTCCCAGTCGGAGTCGGACGCCTCGATCTCCTTGCGGATCTGGGCGACCCGGTCGGCGACCTCGGCGGACTGGCCGCCGCCGTCGATGACGGTGGTGTTCTCCTTGTCGACCACGACGCGCCGGGCGGTGCCGAGCGCCTCCAGGCCGACCTGGTCGAGCCGGTAGCCCAGCTCCGGGGCGACCAGCTCGGCGCCGGTCAGGATCGCCATGTCCTGGAGCATCGCCTTGCGGCGGTCGCCGAAGCCGGGGGCCTTGACCGCGCAGACCTTGATGGTCTTGCGGATCGCGTTGACCACCAGGGTCGACAGCGCCTGGCCGTCGACGTCCTCGGCGACGATCAGCAGCGGCTTGCTGTTCTGGAGGACCTTCTCCAGCAGCGGCAGCAGCTCCTCGATCGCCGAGATCTTCTGCGTGGTGATGAGGATGTACGGGTCGTCCAGCACCGACTCCTGCGACTCGGAGTCCGTGACGAAGTTCGGCGAGATGAAGCCCTTGTCGAACTGGAGACCCTCGGTCACCTCCAGCTCGGTGGTGAGGGTGGAGCCCTCCTCGACGGTGATGACACCGTCGCGGCCGACCCGCTCCATCGCCTCGGCGATCAGCTCGCCGATGGTGGCGTCCTGCGCGGAGATCGTCGCGACGTGCGCGATCGACTCCTTGTCGGCCACCTCGGCGGCCCGGCCGAGCAGCGCCTCGGAGACCTTGGCGGCCGCCGCGTCGACACCCCGCTTGAGGCCGGCCGGGTTGGCCCCGGCGGTCACGTTGCGCAGGCCCTCGCGCACCATCGCCTGGGCCAGCACGGTCGCGGTGGTGGTCCCGTCGCCGGCGACGTCGTTGGTCTTCGTCGCCACCTCCTTGACCAGCTGCGCGCCGAGGTTCTCGTACGGGTTGGTGAGCTCGATCTCCTTGGCGATGGTCACACCATCGTTGGTGATCGTCGGCGCACCGAATTTCTTGTCCAGGACGACGTTGCGCCCGCGCGGGCCGAGGGTGACCTTGACCGTGTCCGCGAGGGCGTTGACACCGTGCTCCAGCAGGTGCCGGGCGTCGTCCGAGAAGCTCAGGATCTTCGCCATGAATGTCCCTTCGAAGCGTCGTCGCCCCGGCCCGGCGAGCCGGACCGGGGCGACGACACTGGAATCGGTTGGTTACTTCTCGATGACCGCGAGAACGTCGCGGGCGGAGAGCACCAGGTACTCCTCGCCGGCGTACTTGATCTCGGTGCCGCCGTACTTCGAGTAGAGAACGGTGTCGCCGACCTTGACGTCGAGCGGCACGCGGTTGCCCTTGTCGTCGATCCGGCCCGGGCCGACGGCGAGGACAGTGCCCTCCTGCGGCTTCTCCTTGGCGGTGTCGGGGATCACGATGCCCGACGCCGTGGTGGTCTCAGCCTCGTTCGCCTGGACCACGATGCGGTCCTCGAGCGGCTTGATCGCAACCTTGGTCGCGGTAGTCACGGGCATACCCTCCTGGGGTACTTGGTTTCGTTGCCGGCCGAGAGTCCGACCAGCGTCAATCTGCCACATGCCACCGGGCGGGGCCGTCGTCGCGGGTGCCGGTCCGCCTGGCGTTCAGCACCCGGGCCAGGTGGCCCGGACGCTGGCACCCTCAGGGTGAGAGTGCTAATCGCAGGTTATTCCTCGGCTAGCACTCCGTCAAGGAGAGTGCCAACGTGCCACCCGCCGTGTCGTCACCGTTCCACCGCCAAGCATGATCACCCACCACCCCCCGACCCGCCGCCACATCCCTGTCCGCCGCCGCATCCGGCCCGCCCGGGTGGTGATCAACTCAATGGTGGCGATGTTGCGGTGACAACACCGCCCGGACACCGCAACATCGGCCCCACTGAGTCGATCTTGCGGGGAGGCGGATCGTGCCGGATCGTGCGGGGAGCGGTCGCGGGTCGGCACCGGCGGAAACCCCGGACCGGCCGGGCCGGACAATGGGGGCGTGGATCTCGACCAGTTCGCCGCGCTGCGTACCCCCGAGGGGTCGGCCGTGCTCGCCGCGGCGACCGAGGTGGCCGGCGGCGATCCGCTGGTCGCGGCGGCGGCGCTGCGGTCACGCGGGGTGCCGCCCGGGTTGGCCGCCGCCGCGCTGACCCAGGCCGAGCTGCGCCGCCGGGCGGTCGGCAAGTTCGGCCCGGAGGCGGCCGGGATGTTCCTCACCCGCCCAGGCCTGGAGCAGGCCACCCGGCGGGTGGTCGCCGACCGGCGGGCCGCCCGACTCGCCGCCGCCGGGGTGCGCACCCTCGCCGACCTGGGCTGCGGCCTCGGTGCCGACGCGCTCGCCGCCGCCCGCGCCGGCATCCGGGTGTACGGGGTGGAGGCCGACCCGGTCACCGCCGCGCTGGCCGCCGCGAACGCCGAGGCCGCCGGGCTGGCCGGGAGATTCACCGTCGAGTGCGGCGACGCGACGGCGTTCGACGTGAGCCGGGTCGACGCGGTCTTCTGCGATCCGGCCCGGCGGCAGGGCGGCACCGGACGACGGATCTTCGACCCGAACGCCTACTCGCCACCGTGGGACTTCGTCACCGGGCTGGCCGGGCGGGTGCCGCACACGGTGGTGAAGGTGGCCCCCGGGCTCGACCACGCGCTGATCCCGGCCGGGGCCGAGGCGGAGTGGGTCAGCGTCGACGGCGACCTGGTCGAGGCGGCCCTCTGGGGCGGCCCGCTCGCCGAGGTGCCCCGCCGGGCGACCGTGCTGCGACCGGGACCCACCGCCCGCCAGCGCCCGACAGACGACTCAGGCGAACCGGGCCGTCCGGCGGACGGCCCGGACGGCCCCGGCGGCCCGGCGACGCGCGGCCACCAGTTGACCGGTACGGGCGACGTGGAGGCGAAGGTCGGACCGGTCCGGCGCTACCTGTACGACCCGGACCCGGCGGTGGTCCGGGCGCACCTGGTCGCCGAGCTGGCCGACACGCTCGACGCGACGCTGGCCGACCCGAGCATCGCCTACCTGTACGCGGACACCCCGCAGCCGACCCCGTTCGGCAGGTGCCTGGAGATCGTCGACGTGCTGCCGTTCTCGCTGAAGCGGCTGCGCGCGCTGCTGCGGGAGCGTCGGGTCGGCCGGGTGGAGATCCTCAAGCGGGGCTCGGCGCTGGTGCCCGAACAACTGCGCCGGGACCTGAGGCTGGCCGGGGAGCACCCGGCCAGCCTGGTGCTGACCCGGGTGGCCGGGGCGCCGACGGTGCTGATCGGTCGACCGGTCGCGGGTACGGGCACGCCGGGCTAGCGTGACCGCATGGCGGGACCGGCCACCGCGGCGACGGCGCTGCTGACCAAGCGGAAGATCGCGTACCGCACCCATCCGTACGACGTGTCCCCGGACGCGCCGCACTACGGCGCGCTGGTCGCGGCGGCGCTCGGGGTGCCACCGGAGCGGGTGTTCAAGACGCTGGTCGCCGAGGTGGACGGGGCGCTGGCGGTGGCGGTCGTCCCGGTCACCGGTGAGCTGGACCTCAAGGCGCTGGCGGCGGCGCTGGGTGGCAAGCGGGCCGTGCTGGCCGACCGCGCCGCCGCCGAGCGGAGCACCGGTTACGTGCGGGGCGGGATCAGCCCGCTGGGTCAGCGGCGACGGCTGCCGACGGTGGTGGACGCCTCCGCGCTGGACCACGAGACCGTCTATGTCTCGGCCGGCCGCCGGGGGTGGCAGCTCCAGCTCGCCCCGGCCGACCTGGTCGCCCTGAGCGGGGCCGGCACCGCGCGGATCGCCGCCCGCTGACCGCCCGGACCAGGGCGGTTGCGAACCAGACACGCAGCGTGATCGCGGGACGGGTGTCCCCGGGGTGACAGCCACGTTGCTGAATTGTTACCGCCGCCAACAAACTTCTGACCTCGGCAGTCTTGCGCCCCGAAGGTGAGCGGGAATACGTTGCCGGACACAACAAACACCGACCACTCCTTCCCCCACCCTCGAAAGGACCCGTGCAGACATGCGCAAGGGCTTCCTCACCTTCGCCGCCGTCGGCCTGCTGGCCACCGGCAGCATGGCCGCCTGTGGCGACAACTCCACGAGCGACGACACCGGCGGCAGCGCCGCCAAGAAGCCGAAGATCGGCGTGATCCTGCCCGACAGCAAGTCCTCCGCCCGCTGGGAGACCGCCGACCGCCGGTTCCTCAAGGAGGCGTTCGACAAAGCCGGTGTCGAGTCCGACATCCAGAACGCGCAGAACGACAAGAACGCCTTCCAGACCATCGCCGACCAGATGATCACCGGGGGCGTCACCACCCTGATGATCGTCAACCTGGACTCCGGCACCGGCAAGGCCGTGCTGGACAAGGCGAAGTCGCAGGGTGTCGCGACGATCGACTACGACCGGCTCACCCTGGGCGGCTCCGCCCAGTACTACGTCAGCTTCGACAACGAGGCCGTCGGCAAGCTCCAGGGCGAGGGCCTGGCCAAGTGCCTGACCGAGAAGGGCGTCAAGAACCCGACGGTCGCCTACCTCAACGGCTCGCCGACCGACAACAACGCCACCCTGTTCAAGAACGGCTACGACTCGGTGCTCAAGCCGAAGTTCGACTCGAAGGAATACACCAAGGGCCCGGACCAGGCCGTCCCGGACTGGGACCCGGCGCAGGGCGCCACCATCTTCGAGCAGATGCTCACCCAGACCGGCGGCAAGATCGACGGTGTGCTCTCCGCCAACGACGGCCTCGGCAACGCGGCGATCTCGGTGCTGAAGAAGAACAAGCTCAACGGCAAGGTCCCGGTGACCGGCCAGGACGCCGACGTGACCGGCCTGCAGAACATCCTCGCCGGTGACCAGTGCATGACCGTCTACAAGGCCGTCAAGAAGGAGGCCGACGCGGCCGCCGAGCTGGCCATCGCCGTGGCGAAGGGCGAGCGGAAGGACACCGGGCAGACCGTCAAGGACCCGGAGAGCGGCCGGGACGTCCCGTCCGTGCTGCTGGAGCCGAAGGCGATCGACAAGTCGACCGTCAAGGACGTGGTGGCCGACGGCTACGTCGACAAGGCCAAGCTCTGCACCGGTGCGTACGCCGCGCTCTGCGCCGCGAACGGCATCAGCTGACCCGTACGACGAGCGTCGTACCCCGTCGACGCGACGCCGCCCGGCACGGAACCTCGTGCCGGGCGGCGCTCGCCGCCGGACGGGCTCCGAGATCTTCCCTCCGTCTGAAGGAGACCCCCGTGTCCGCGACCCCCCTGCTGGAACTGCGCGGGATCGACAAGAGCTTCGGTCCCGTCCAGGTCCTGCGCGACGTCGCCCTCGCCGCCCACGCCGGCGAGGTGACCGCACTGGTCGGCGACAACGGCGCCGGCAAGTCCACCCTGGTCAAGTGCATCAGCGGCATCTACCCGGCCGACGCCGGCGAGTTCCTCTTCGACGGCCGGCCGGTGAGCATCAACAGCCCCCGGGACGCCGCCACGCTCGGCATCGAGGTCGTCTACCAGGACCTCGCGCTCTGCGACAACCTCGACATCGTGCAGAACATGTTCCTCGGCCGGGAGAAGCACAGCGGGCTGGTGCTCGACGAGCCGACCATGGAGCAGATGGCGGCGGAGACCCTGGCCGGGCTCTCGGTGCGGACCGTGAAGTCGCTGCGCCAGCACGTCTCCAGCCTCTCCGGCGGCCAGCGGCAGACCGTCGCCATCGCCAAGGCGGTGCTCTGGAACAGCAGGCTGGTCATCCTGGACGAGCCGACCGCCGCGCTCGGCGTCGCCCAGACCGCCCAGGTGCTCGAACTGGTCCGCCGGCTGGCCGACAACGGCCTGGCCGTGGTGCTGATCTCACACAACATGAACGACGTCTTCGCCGTCTCCGACCGGGTCGCCGCGCTCTACCTCGGCCAGATGGTCGCCCAGGTGAAGACCACCGACATCACCCACTCGCAGGTCGTCGAGCTGATCACCGCCGGCCGCTCCGGCAACCTCGGCCTCACCGGCGAGCCGGTCCCGGCCGGCAACGGCACCGGCGCAGGACCCGCCGACACCACTCCAGGAGGCGTTCGATGACCACCACCGCCGTGCACAAGGAAGGCCCGGCGGCGGTCACGCCGAGACCGACCGTCGGCAGCCACCTCCGCGGCTACTGGGGCCGGGTACGCGGCGGCGACATCGGCGCGCTGCCCGCCGTACTCGGGCTGATCGTGCTCTGCACCGTCTTCTCGATCATGCGGCCGTCGTTCCTCACCGCCGGCAACTTCGCCAACCTGTTCACCCAGGGCGCGGCGGTCACCCTGATCGCCATGGGGCTGGTCTTCGTCCTGCTGCTCGGCGAGATCGACCTCTCCGCCGGCTTCGCCAGCGGGGTCTGCGCGGCCATCCTGGCCAACGTCGCCACCAAGGCCGGCTATCCCTGGTACGTGGCCGTGCTCGCCGCGATCCTCACCGGCGTGGTCATCGGCACCGTGCTCGGCTTCCTGGTCGCGAAGATCGGCATCCCGTCCTTCGTGGTGACCCTGGCCGGTTTCCTCGCCTTCCAGGGCATCGTGCTGATGCTGATCAGCGGTGGCGCCAACATCTCGGTCAACGACGAGGTGCTGGTGGCGATCGCCAACCGCAACCTGCCGCCCACCCTCGGCTGGGCGCTGGCCGCCATCGCGATCGGCGGGTACGCGGCCGTGCAGCTGCTACGCCACCGCAAGCGGCTGGCCCGGGGCCTGACCACCGACCCGATGGCGGTGGTGCTGGCCCGGATCGGCGGGCTGACCCTGATCCTCGGCATCGCGGTCTACATCCTCAACCAGGAGCGCAGCCGCAACGTCCTGATCAACTCGCTCAAGGGCGTGCCGATCGTGGTGCCGGTCATCGCGGTGCTGCTGATCGTCTGGACCTTCGTGCTCCAGCGCACCAGCTACGGCCGGCACGTCTACGCCGTCGGCGGCAACAAGGAAGCCGCCCGCCGGGCCGGCATCAACGTCGACAAGATCCGCATCTCGGTCTTCGTGATCTGCTCGTCCATGGCGGCGGTCGGCGGCATCGTCGCGGCGAGCCGGGCCAACTCGGTGGACCCGAACACCGGCGGCAGCAACGTGCTGCTCTACGCTGTCGGCGCGGCGGTGATCGGCGGCACCAGCCTCTTCGGCGGCAAGGGCCGGGTCCTCGACGCTGTGCTCGGTGGCGCGGTGGTCGCCGTCATCGACAACGGGATGGGCCTGATGGGCTACAGCGCCGGGGTGAAGTACGTGGTCACCGGCGTGGTGCTGCTCCTCGCGGCCAGCGTGGACGCGCTGTCGCGCCGCCGCGCCTCCGCCTCCGGCACCCGCTGATCCGCGTACGCCACCGGCGGGACATGGGGTGCCATCAACGATGCGGGTAGGACCGAGCCAGGACGAGATCCGGCGGCAGAACCTCGGCGCGCTGCTCCGGCACGTCCACGTGCACGGCGCCACCTCCCGCGCGGAACTCACCACCGCCCTCGGGCTCAACCGCAGCACCATCGGCGCGCTCACCGCCGACCTGGCCGGCGCCGGGCTGGTCAGCGAGGGCACGCCCAAGGAGACCGGCCGGGCCGGACGACCGTCACTGGTCGTCCGGCCCGAGTCGGCCCGGGTCTACGCGTACGCGTACTCGATCGAGGTGGACCGGCTGCGGGCCGCGCGGGTCGGGCTCGGCGGCGAGGTGCTGGACCGCCGCGAGCTGGACCGGCCGCGCGACCTGGACGCCGCCGAGACCGCCCCGATGCTGGCCGGTGCCCTCAAGCAGATGCGGGAACGGGTGCCGCCGGGCTCCATCTGCGTCGGCGCGGGGGTCGCCGTCTGCGGCATGGTCCGCAAGGCCGACGGGCTGGTCCGGCTCGGCCCCACCACCGGTTGGGTGGACGAGCCGATCGGCGCGGCGCTCGCCGCCGAACTCGGCGCGGACCTGCCGATCACGGTCGGCAACGTGGCCGACGTCGCCGCCTTCGCCGAGCACGCCCGGGGTGTCGCCGCCGGCTGCGACAACGTCATCTACCTCTACGGCGACGTCGGCGTGGGCGCCGGCATCATCGCCGGAGGCCGCCGGCTCACCGGCCACGGCGGGTACGGCGGCGAGGTCGGGCACATGGTGGTGGTGCGCGACGGCACTCCCTGCGAGTGCGGCTCCCGGGGCTGTTGGGAAACCCAGATCGGCGAGTACGGGCTGCTCCGGGCCGCCGGCCGGTCCGACGCCCGGGGCCGGGAGGCGCTGCTGGCCGTCTTCGACGCCGCCGACCGGGGTGACGCCCGCGCCCAGACCGCGGTACGGCACGCCGGGGACTGGCTCGGCTTCGGGGTGGCGAACCTGGTCAACATCTTCAACCCCGAGATGGTCATCTTCGGCGGCACCATGCGGGACCTCTACCTGGCCGCCGCCGCCCAGGTCCGCAGCCGTCTCAACGAGACCGGGCTGCCTGCCTGCCTGGAACACGTCCGGCTGCGTACCCCCAAGCTCGGTGACGACGCGGCGCTGATCGGCGCGGCCGAGTTGGCCTTCGAACGGCTCCTCGCCGACCCGCTCGACGTCACCTGAGCCGTTGCCGCACCGTTTCCCGCCGCCGTGTCGCGGCTGGCCGGTCGAGGCTGCGCTGCTTACGCCGTCCTGCTCCCGCTGCGCCGTCCCGCCCTGGCCTGCGCCGATCGGCGAGTTGACCGGACCGATGAACTGATCGGCCCGGTGTTCCGTACCAGTGGACGGACGGGCAGCCTGCGGGTCGCTGCCCGGCAGGACAGATCGGCCCGGATCGAGGAGGCACCGCAGCATGGCACCGCTGGATTCCGTACGTCGTCGGCGAGGGCACCGGACCTACCGGGTGGCGGTGCTGCTCGTCACCTTCCTGGCCGGCCTGGTCGTCCTACCCGGCATGGCCGTCGCCGCACCCGGCGTCCAGATGAACGCCGCCGACACGGCGCTGCTCAACGGTGTCCGACTGGCCGGCCTGTGGGAGATACCGGCCGGCACGATGGCCGCCGAGAAGGGCCAGTCCGCGCGGGTGCGGGAGGTCGGCGCGGAGATCGCCCGCCAGCACGGCGTCCTCGACGAGTTGGCGGTGCAGGCCGCCAACAAGCTGGGCGCGACGCTGCCGAGCGACCCCACCACCGAGCAGAAGGGGTGGCTGACCGAGATGCAGAACGCCTCCGGTGCTCAGTTCGACCAGATCTTCGTGACCCGGCTCCGGGTGGCCCACGGCAAGATCTTCCCGGTGATCGGCGCGGTCCGGGCCAGCACCCGGGACAATACCGTCCGCAAGCTCGCCGACGAGGCCAACAAGTTCGTGGGCGACCACATGGCCATGCTGGAGAGCACCGGCCTGGTCCGCTGGCAGCAGATGCCGCCGGCCGCGATCCCGGCCGCGCAGAACGACTCGCTGGTCGCCGCCGCCCAGGCCGGAGCCGCCGGCCCGTCGGTGGCGATCAGCACCACCGTCGTCTGGGCGGTGTTCCTGCTCGCGCTCGGCGCGGGCGGCTACGCCACCTGGCGGATCACGCGACGCAGTTGACCCCACCCGTTCGACCGACGGCCCGTTGGCGGTACGCCTGCGGGCCGTCCGGCTGTTCGGCGGCCGGCTCGTTCGGCGGCTGACTGTTCGGCGGCCCGATGTTCGGCGGCCCGCTACTCGGCGGCCGGCTCGTTCGGCGGCCGGCCGTGGCCCACTGTGGTCAGCGGTCGACCTGGGTGAAGTCCCAGGAGTGCGGAGGGCGGGCGACCAGCGTTGCCGGCGGCTCCGGCAGCGGGCGGGGGCTGCTGCGCCACTTCGAGATGACCACCACCCGGTGGTCGGTGGACGAGAAGACCTCACTGGACACGTGCAGTGGGTCGTGCGCGAACTCGGGCAGCGCGGTCTCACACACCCAGGTGATCAGGTCGGCGAAGCCGTACGACTCCGCCCGCGCCTCCCACATCCGTACGATCACGTCGGCCTCCCTCCCGTCACACGCTGACCGTGGTCAGTGGCAGCGCCGAGTCGGCGGGCAGATCCAGCCGGCTCGGTGCCACCCCGGCGGCCACCAGGTGCGCGCCGAGCGCGGCGACCATCGCCCCGTTGTCGGTGCACAGACCCGGCCGGGGCACCCGGACCCGGATGCCGTACCGCTGGGCCCGCTGCTCGGCCATCGCCCGCAGCCGCGAATTCGCCGCCACTCCCCCGCCGATCACCAGGGTATCCACCCCGTGCGCCCGGCAGGCGGCCAGCGCCTTGCCGGTGAGCACGTCGCAGACCGCCTCCTGGAAGGACGCGGCCACGTCGGCCACCGGCACCGGCTCACCGGAGCGTCGCCGCCCCTCCACCCAACGGGCCACCGCCGTCTTCAGCCCGGAGAAGGAGAAGTCGTACCGGTGGGCGGCGAGATCCTTGGCAGCGGTGAGGCCACGCGGGAAGCCGATCGACGCCGGGTCACCGGCCCGCGCCTCCCGGTCGATGTACGGGCCGCCCGGGAACGGCAGGCCGAGCAGCCGGGCCACCTTGTCGAACGCCTCTCCGGCCGCATCGTCGATGGTCGCGCCCAGCGGGGTCACCCCCCGGGCCAGGTCGTCGACGAGCAGCAACGAGGAGTGCCCGCCGGAGACCAGCATCGCGATCGCCGGCGCGGGCAGCGGGCCGTGCTCCAGGGTGTCCACGGCGACGTGCGCGGCCAGGTGGTTCACCCCGTACACCGGCTTCTCGGCGGCCAGCGCGTAGCCCTTCGCGGCGGCCACCCCGACCAGCAGGGCGCCGGCCAGGCCGGGGCCGGAGGTGACCGCGATCGCGTCGATGTCGGCGATGGTCACCCCCGCCTCGCGCAGCGCCCGGTCCATGGTCGGCACGATGGCCTCCAGATGTGCCCGGCTGGCCACCTCGGGCACCACCCCACCGAACCGGGCGTGTTCGTCCACACTGGAGGCGAGCGCGTCGGCGAGCAGGGTGTGCCCGCGCACGATGCCCACCCCGGTCTCGTCGCAGGAGGTCTCGATGCCGAGGATCAGCGGTTCGTCAGCCATGGTCCGTCCCGTCTGCGGCCGGCTCCGCGTCACGCCGCATGACCAGCGCGTCGGTGTTGCTCGGTTGGTAGTAGCCCCGCCGTACGCCGATCGGCTCGAACCCGTACGTCGCGTAGAGCCGCTGGGCGGGGGCGTTGTCGACGGCCACCTCCAGCAGGACACTGTCGATCCCGCGCCGGGCGGCCTCGGCGAGCAGGTCCTCCAGCAGCGTCCGGCCGATCCCGCGCCGCTGGGCGTCCCGGCGGACCGCGATGTTCTGCACCCACGACTCGCCCTCCGGATCGACGGTCAGGCCCGCGTAGCCCAGCAACGACCCGTCGGTGTCCAGGGCGACCCGGTAGTGGTGGCCGCTGGCCAGCTCGTTCCAGAACATCGCCGGCGACCACTGCTCGGGGCCGAACAGGTCCGCCTCGATCAGCAGCACCTCGTCGATGTGCCACCAGCGGAACCGGTCGAGTCGTACCGTCACGGCAGCACCGACTTACGGCTGGTCGCCGCGACCGCGTCCGGCCGGCGCAGGTACAGCGGGGTGAGCGTCTCGCCGGGGGCACCCGCCCGGATCCGCTCGGCGGCGAGGGTGGCCAGCGCGAACACGGCCGGGTAGCGGGGTTCGCCGCGTAGTGGCAGACCGAGCACGTCGGCGTACCGATGGGCGCCGTCCCCGACCGCGGCGGTGACGGCCAACTCCCGGGCCCGGGCGGCCGCCGCCGCCGGGGCGTCCACCGCCGGGCCGGCGATCCGCTGGCCGGAGTCGTCGTAGACCGCCCAGTACACCTCTTTGCGCCGGGCGTCCGCAGCGACCAGCACCCGCTCATCCCGCGGCGGGGTGTCCTGCTCCCGCGGCGGGGTGCTCTGTTCCCGCAGCGGGGCGCTCCCGGTCGTGCCGGCGGCCGAGGGATGGCCGATGCCGTCGAGGGAGCAGACGCCGTACGTGGGGATGCCGAGCACCTGGCCCATGGCGGCGGCGGTGACCAGACCGACCCGGAGCCCGGTGAAGGGGCCGGGGCCGAGCCCGGCGACGATCGCGCCGAGGTCGCCCGGCCGTGCGCCGACCTCGGCGAGCACCGCCTCGACCTGCGGGGCCAGCAGTTCACCGTGGGCCCGGGCGTCGACCGTACACCGGTGCGCCCGCACCGCGACGCCGTCCGCCGTGACCTCGACCAGGGCCGCGGTGACCGCGGGGGTCGAGGAGTCCACCACCAGTACGAGCACGGTAAGCCAGCCTAGCCGTCCACCCGTACGGCCCGGTCACAGCCCGCCCGTCTCTCTCGGCCCGACCCGTCGCCCCACGGCCGCAGGTCCCCGCTGCCGGCTACGGCCGCCGACTCCCAGCGACCCCACCTGCCGATCCGCACCCGCCGGGTTCCCCGTTGCCCCCGGCAGCGGGCGGCGGAGTGCGACGGGCGGGGGCGGCAGGCAGCAGGCGGCAGGCGGCAGGCGGCAGGCGGCAGGCGGCAGGGTGTTGTACATGGTGGATAGCGGTATGCCTGCCGGTCATGGATATGACAGCTGGGCATACGGCTCACCCGCATCACACCATCATGGGGAGATGCCGCAGAGTAGTCGCCTCGCTACGCACATCGCCGCCCTCCTTCGCCGGGAGCGCGGCGCCCGACAGCTCACCCAGCAGCAACTGGCCGATCGGGCTGGGACGAGTCAGAGCGCTGTGGCCCGCATCGAGCGCGGGGATCGGGTGCCGGGCATTCCGCTGGTGGAGCGCCTCTTCGCCGCCCTCGGTCTGCAAATCGCCGTCACCGCCGAGGAGCTCGACAGCCACCTCGATGCCCGGATGGACGCCCTCGCCGCACGGTCGCTCGACGACCGGATCGACGAACTCGGGCTGGACCAGCTGCTGAATCGGCTGGGCGACCTGCCCCATCTGTTGACCGGCGGCACCGCCGCACTGCTCCAGGGTGCCCCGGTACCGGCCGATGCCGTCGAGATCGCCGTCCGGTGGGGCGACTCCGCCCGGCTCACCGCCTGGCTGGAGGCCGCCTACGGGCAGCGCTGGAACGCCAGGTGGCGCGAGTTCGGCGGCCTGTACCCGGCACCGGAGGAGCCGGGCGAGCACTACTGGTCGACCCGGTACGGCAAGATCCGCGCCCAGATGTGCGACGAGCTTCCGGAGGCGATCGAGGTGCGACACGGCAACCGCAGCTACCGGGTGGTCCCGCTGGTCACGGTGGAGCTGACCGACCCGCAGGCCGCTGACCTGTTACGCCGACACCGCCAACGCTCAGCCGAGGACAGCCCCTCAGCCGCCGGCCCCGTCGCGCGAACCCCGCAGTGAGCGCCACCCCCACGGCGCCGGGACAGAGCACCACCGCGAAGCAGCACCACCGCGAAGCAGCACCACCGCGCACCGCCGACGTCAGCCGGCGGTGCGCGGTGCGGACGCGCGGGCGTGGCGGATGGGTCAGCCGGCCGGGCGCTCCCAGTCGATCGGGGGCAGACCGGCGTCGGCGAGGGCCTTGTTGGTGGCGCTGAACGGGCGGCTGCCGAGGAAACCCCGCGGGTTCATCGGGCTCGGGTGGCCGGCCTCCAGCACCACGTGCCGTGGGTTGGTGACCAGGGCCGCCTTCTTGCGGGCGTAGCCGCCCCAGAGCAGGAAGACCACCGGTTCGTCCCGGGCGTCCAGGGCCCGGATGGTGGCGTCGGTGAACTCCTCCCAACCCTTGTTCGCGTGCGAACCGGGGCTGGCCTGCCGGACGGTGAGCACCGCGTTGAGCAGCAGCACCCCCTGCGCCGCCCAACCGTCGAGGTTGCCGCTGCGCGGCTTCGGCACCCCCAGGTCCTCACCCAGTTCCTTGAAGACGTTGCGCAGCGACGGCGGCACCGACACCCCCTCGCGCACGCTGAAGCTCAGCCCGTGCGCCTGCCCCGCCTTGTGGTAGGGGTCCTGGCCGAGGATCAGCACCCGGCACTGCTCCGGGCCGCACAACCGGTAGGCGGAGAAGAGATCCTCCACCGGTGGGAAGACGGTCTGGGTGGCGTACTCGTGGGCGACGAATTCGGCCAGCGCGGCCGTACGGGCCGGGTCCAGGTGCGGGGTGAGCACGGCACGCCACGCCTGCGGCAGCAGCGCCAGCAGGTCGAGGGTGGGGGTGTCGTCGGGCATCGGCAACCTTTCACAACGAAGTCCCCGGCACTCTAGGCATCGGGTGCGACAACCCTCAGCCCAGGGCGGTCAACCGTTGCGTCCAGTCCCCGCCCACCGGCTCCAGGTCGACCACCCGGCTGTCGTCGTCGCGCCGGTCGATGCGGACCCGCAGGTGGGCGTCGGCCAACTGCTCGACCAGCCCCTCACCCCACTCGACCACGGTCACCGAGGCGTCCACCGAGGCGTCCAGGTCCAGGTCGTCGATCTCGGCGCGGGGATCGGTCGCGTCACCCAACCGGTACGCGTCGGCGTGCACCAGGGCCACCGTGCCGCCGCGCGCCGGGTCGGGCCGGTGCACCCGGGCGATCACGAAGGTCGGTGAGGTGACGTCGCCGCGTACCCCCAGGCCGACGCCGAGACCCCGGGTCAGCGCGGTCTTGCCGGCCCCCAGCGGGCCGGTGAGCAGCAGCAGGTCGCCGGCGCGCAGCACCCCGGCCAGCCGGCGACCGAAGGCGTGCGTGTCCTCGACCGTGGGCAGCGTGACGCGCACGGTCACCGTGCCGCCCCGGATCGGTCCGGCCCGCCGGCGGCCTGCGCCGGGCCGCGCGCCGGCACGACGCGCCTGCTCACAGCGCCTCCAGGAAGCGTTCCAGCCCGGCGTTGACCTCGTCGGCGTGTTCCAGCATCACCACGTGCCCACTGTCATGGATCTTGAGGTATTCGGCGTGCGGCAGCCGACGGACGATCTCGTCCGAGTGCACCACCGGCGTGATCATGTCCTTGTCGCCCACCACGACCAGCACCGGCGTGCCGCTCAGCGCGGCCAGCGCCGGGAACCGGGAGTGGGTGGCCAGGGTCCGCAGGTAGCGGGTCACCGTGTCGGCCGACGTCCGGGAGTTCATCCGCTCCACGTACGACACCAGGGCCGGGCTCGGTTTCGAGGTGCCGAAGCCGTACCGGCGGGTCAGCAGCCAGGCCACGTTGGAGGTGGACTTCCGGGCCCGGTCGATGACGATCCCGCCGTACCGGGTGGTGGTGCTCATCATGAACAGCACCGGCGAGCCGACCCGGCCGAGCAGGGCCGGCGCGACCAGCTTCGTCTCGGCGAGCAACCCGCCCGACGTGGCCATCAGCACCGTGCCGACCACCCGGTCACCGAACAGCTCCGGGTACGCCTCGGCGAACGCCATGATGGTCATCCCGCCCATCGAGTGCCCGACCAGCACCAACGGCCCCTCCGGGGCGGTCCGGTCGATCACCCGGCGCAGGGTGCGCCCGAGCGCGGCGAGGTCGTACTCGCCGGTCTCCAGTCGGCCCGACCGGCCGTGCCCCGGCTGGTCGTACGCGACGATCCGGTAGTCGCCCCGCTCGGCCAGCAGTTGGCGCTGGAAGTGGAACGTCCCCATGTCCAGACAGAAGCCGTGCACCAGCACCACCGTCGGACGCCCCGGCACCGGCCGGGTCGGCTCGACCACCTCGACGTGGATGTCGGTGCCGTCCGGCAACTCCAGCCGGTACGCCTCGTCGTAACGCTGCGCGCCGAAGTCCTCCCCGGCGTACGGGTCGGCGGGGTCGGCCTTGAGCCGGCGGACCAGGGCCCGTTCGGTGGCCACCCCGGCGGCCAGCCCGGCGGCGGCCACGCCCATCGCAGCCCCGACCACACCGGCCACCTTCCCGGCGGCGGTCCTCGGCCGGGGCACCCGGAACCGGTTGACCGCGCTCACGGCCGCTCACCGTCGTAGACCCGGGGCACCCGGACCCCGCCGAACCGGGTGACGATCTCGTAGTTGATCGTGCCGACCGCCTCGGCCCAGTCGTCGGCGGTGGGCATGCCGTCGTCGCCGCTGCCGAAGAGGGTGGCCACGTCACCGGCGGCCACCTCGTCGTCGCCGCAGTCGAGCACGAACTGGTCCATGCAGACCCGACCGGAGATGGTGCGGCGCTTCCCGCCGAGCTGCACCGGGCCGACGTTGGAGGCGTGCCGGGGCACCCCGTCGGCGTAACCGAGCGGCACCACCGCGAGGTTCGCCTCCTCCTCGGTGGCGTAGGTGTGGCCGTACGACACGCCGGTGCCGGCGGGGACCCGCTTGGTGAGCATCACCCGGGCCCGCGCGGTCATCGCCCGACGCAGCCCGAACTGCTGACCGGCGACCGGCGACAGCCCGTACACGGCGATCCCGGGCCGGACCAGGTCGAAGTGGGTGTCGGGCCGGGTCAGGGTGGCCGCCGAGTTCGCCAGGTGCCGGTAGCGGGGGCGCAGGCCGGCCCGCTCGACCATGGCCAGCCCTTCGTGGAAGACCGCCAACTGCCGGTCCGTGGTGGGGTGGCCGGGCGAGTCGGCGTACACGAAGTGGCTCCACACGCCGACCACCTCGACCAGGCCGTCGGCCTGGGCCTTCGCGGCGGCCTCCAGCAGGGTCGGCCAGTCGGCGACGGTGGCCCCGCCCCGGGCCAGGCCGGTGTCGATCTTCAGGTGCAGCCGGGCCGGCCGGTCGGCGGCCCGGCCCGCCTCGACCATCTCGGCGAGCTGGGACAGGCTCGCGGCGGCCAGGTCCACCCCGGCGGCCACCCCCTCGTGCAGGGGCAGCCCCGGGTCGAGCAGCCAGGCCAGCACCGGCGCGGTGATTCCGGCCCGGCGCAGGGTCAACGCCTCGTCGAGGGTGCACACCCCCAGCCAGTCCGCCCCCGCGTCGAGCGCGGCCCGCGCGGACGGGACCATGCCGTGGCCGTACCCGTCGCCCTTCACCACCGCCATCAGCTCGGCGCTGGTGCCCGACCGGAGTCGGGTCACGTTTGCACGGATCGCGTCCAGATCGACGCGCACCTCGGCCTGCCACATGCGCCCAGCCTACTGGCGTCGGTGATCACCGGCCGGTGGACGCCGACCCGGGCCGCCGACCCGCCCCGGTCAGAGCAGCGGGGCCACCACCGGGCGCAACGCGGCCACCACGTCCGGCGCGGTCACCGGGCCGCCCCGGGCCGCCTCCCGCCCGGCCAGCCCGTGCAGGTACGCCGCGACGACCGCCGCCCGTTCCGGGGCCAACCCGGCGGCGAGCAGCGCGCCGAGCAGCCCGGCCAGCACGTCCCCGGTTCCCCCGGTGGCCAGGGCGGGGCTCCCGGTCGGGTTGACGTACGCCCGGCCGTCCGGCGTGCCGACCACCGTGCGGTCCCCCTTGAGCAGCACCGTCGCGTTCATCCAGGCGGCCAGCCGCAGCGCGGCGGCGACCCGGTCGGCACCCGGTTCCTCCCCGCACAGCCGGCGGAACTCCCGGTCGTGCGGGGTGACCACGATCGGGGCGTCCCGGTGCCGCAGCCGGTCGGCGAGCGAGCCGTCCACCAGCAGGGTCAGCGCGTCGGCGTCGAGCACCACCGGCACCGGCGCGGCCAGCACCGCGCGCAGCTCCGCGCCGGCCTGGTCGTCGGTGCCCAGGCCGGAACCGCAGACCCAGGTCTGCACCCGGCCGGCCCCGGCGACCCGGTCGGTGGCGATCACCGACGGGTGCTGCCGGACCACCTCGGCCCGGGCGCCACCGGCGTACCGGACCAGGCCGGTGGGGCCGGCCAGCGCGCCACCCACCGAGAGCACCCCCGCCCCCGGGTAGGTCCGCGACCCGGTGGCCACCCCGACCACGCCCCGGCGGTACTTCTCCGAGGACGCCTCGGTGCGGGGCCACCAGTCCCGCACGTCCGACCATTCGGTCACCCACAGCGCGGGGGTGCCGCGCAGCCACGGCCCGAGCCCGATGTCGACCAGCTCGACCTGGCCGGCGAGCGGGGCGGCCGGGCCGACCACCAGGGCCGGCTTGAGCGCGCCGAACGCCACCGTCACGTCGGCCCGGACGGCGGCGGGCCGGCCGGACCCGCCCGCCGGCACGTCCCCGGTGTCCACCGCCACCCCGCTGGGCACGTCCACCGCGACGACCGCGGCCCGGCCACCGTCGCGGCCCCGCAGCGCGGGCAGCCCGGCGACGAGTTCGTCGGCGGCCTCCCGCAGCCCGCCGCTGCCCCCGATCCCGACGATCCCGTCGAGCACCAGGTCGACGGTGCCGGGCGGGGTGTCGACCAGCCGGCCACCGGCGGCCCGCAGCGCCGCCAGTCCCCCGGCGTGCGCCCGCCCGGGGCTGGTCGGCAGCACGGCGACCTGCGCGCCGCGCCGGGCCAGCCGCTCGCCGGCGTACAGCGCGTCGCCGCCGTTGTCACCGGTGCCGACCAGCACCAGCACCCGCGCGCCGTAGACCCCGCCCCGGTCGGCGAGCAGCAGGGCACAGCGCCGGGCCAGCCCGGCCGCCGCCCGCTGCATCAGCGTCCCGGGCGCCACGGTGGCCATCAGGCCGGCCTCCGCCGCGCGTACGTCCGACACCCGCCACACCGGTTTCATGCCGCCCCCGTCTTTCCTGCCAACAGAACGTCACCCTACCGGCGGCGGGGGCGGCAGATTAGCCATCGGCGTCACGGCCGGCAAGACCTGTGGACAACCCCGGGGGTACGACCGTCGCCCGTCGTCCACAGGGCCGACCCGGCCACCGTCCGGTCCCCTAGCGTCGGTGCCACGTCGGCAGCGGGGGCCGGCGACGGGGGCACGGGAGGCAGCCGATGACGAACGAGCCGGTGGAGGTCGACCTGTCGGTGCTGCGGGTGGCGGCCGGCGGGTTGGCCGACGAGGCGTACGCGCTGGCCCAGGGGTTGGCGGGTCGGCCCGGCCTGGTGCCGGCCGCGCCGGGTTGGCGGGCCGGCCCCGCCCTGGCCGGGCTGGAGTCGGCGGTGCACGCGTGGCACGGGGCGCTGGGCGTCCGGGTGGCGCAGGCGGGTGCGGCCCTGCGCACCGCCGCCGAGGCGTACACCGCAGCCGACGACCGGGCCGCCGGGCGACTGGTCGGCCGACCCCGATGATCGGGTACGCCCAACTCTGGTCCGCCTCCCCGGGTGACTGGGACGCGGCGGGGGTGGCCTGGCGCGGGTTGGACGCCCCGGTCGGGCGGCGGCGGGCCGGGCTGGCCGACCGGGCGGCGGCGTTGCGGGCGGGCTGGTCCGGCAGGGCGGCGACAGCGGCTGGCGGCCGGCTCGACGGGCTCCGGTCGGAGTTGGCCACCATCCTGCCCGCGCTGGTCGAGATCGATCAGGTGCTGGCCGAGTTCGCCGGTCGGCTCCGGGTGGCGAAGGCCCGGCTCGCCGAGGCGGTGGCGCTGGCCGACCGCACCGGCGTGGCGGTGGACCGGCGCGGCGGGGTCCGGGCGGCCCCCTGCTCTGGCGCGGCCCCGAGGCGGGTGCGCTCCCGGTCGGGGTGGGTGCCCACCCTTCTCCGGCGGGCGGTGCCGTCGGTACCGACGCGGTCGACGCCCGTGGTCCCGCCCCCGGCCCCCGCGCCGGTGGGGGCGCTGTCGGCAGCGGTGCAGGTGCCGGGGGCGGAAGCGGGGCGGCTGCCGCAGGCGCAGGTGGTGGCGGGGCCGGTGGCGCGGGCGGCGGGGTGGGCTCGCCGGCGGCGGTGGGTCAGGTGGCGGCGGCGCTGCGGGAGGCGCTCGCGCTGGCCGACGCGGCCGACCGGGAGGCCGCCTCCCGACTGGCCGAGCTGTCCGGGGCGGCCCGCACCGGCTGGGTCGAGCGGCCACCGCCGGGCCGACCGGCGGGCGACGCCACCCCGGCGGTGGTCCGTGCCTGGTGGGCCGGCCTCACCCCGGCACAGCGGCGCTGGCTGGTGCTCCACGAGCCGGCCCGGATCGGCTCGCGTGACGGGGGGCCGGCGGCGGCCCGGGACCAGGCGAACCGACTGCTGTTGGCCGGCCACCGGGAGGCCCTGCTGGCGGCACGCCGTTCGGCGGCGGGCGAGCGCGGTCGGCGGCGGATCGACCGCGCGTTGGCCGTCCTGGACGGGCTCGCCGGGCGGCTGGCCGCCACGTCGCCGCCCCGGGCGTACCTGCTCGGGCTCGACCCGCGCGGTGACGGCCGGGCGATCGTCGCGCTGGGCAACCCGGACCGGGCCGGCCGGGTGCTGACCTATGTGCCGGGGATGACCAGCGACCTCGCCGACGTCCCCGGTGAGCTGAGCCGGGCCGCCCGGGTGCAGGCCAGGTGCACCGCCCTCGCCCCGGGTGCGGAGACGGCGGCGGTGCTCTGGCTGGATTACGACGCCCCCGACTTCCTGCCCGAGGCGTCCTCGCCGGCCCAGGCCCGGGACGCCGGGCCGGCGCTGCACCGCTTCCAGGAGGGGCTGCGCGCCACCCACGACGGGCCGGCGGCCCGGCAGACCGTGCTGGGGCACAGCTACGGCTCGCTGGTGGTGGGCAGCGCCGCCCGCGACCACGGGTTGGCCGCCGACGCGCTGGCCTTCGTCGGCTCACCCGGTGTCGGGGTGGACCGGGCCGGTGCGCTCGGCCTGCCACCGGAGCGGGTCTGGTCGAGCACCGCCGGTGACGACGTGATCGGGCTGGTCGAGCCGCCCCGCGACCTGGCCGGCCGGGCGGTGCTGGCCGCCTCGCCGCTGGCCAGCGCCGCCTGGCTGCTCCGCCCGGACGACCACCAACTGTGGTTCGGGCACGACCCGAGCGATCCGGGGTTCGGCGGCCGGACCTTCCCCAGCGGCCGGTACGGCCACACCGGCTACTGGGAGCCCGGCAACCCCGCCCTGGACGGGATGGCCCGGATCGTGCTCGGCCGATGACCGGACCGCCGTCGGTGGCGCGGGGTCACCTACTCGACGGTGACCGACTTCGCCAGGTTGCGCGGCTGGTCGACGTCGTGCCCCCGGGCGGCGGCGATCTCGGCCGCGAACACCTGCAACGGCACGGTGGTGACCAGCGGGGCGAGCAGGGTCGGCGTACGCGGCACATAGATCAGGTGGTCGGCGTAGCGGACCACCGCCTCGTCGCCCTCCTCGGCGATCACGATGGTCCGGGCGCCCCGGGCCCGGACCTCCTGGATGTTGGAGACGATCTTGTCGTGCAGCATGCCCCGGCCGACCGGCGACGGCACCACGCAGATCACCGGGGTGCCCTTGTCGATGAGCGCGATCGGCCCGTGCTTCAGCTCACCGGCGGCGAACCCCTCGGCGTGCATGTACGCCAGCTCCTTGAGCTTGAGCGCGCCCTCCAGGGCCACCGGGTAGCCGACGTGCCGGCCGATGAAGAGCACGGTCGGCTCGGACTTCAGCTCCCGGGCCAGCTCGCGCACCGGCTCGATCCGGTCCAGCAACTCCCGCAGCTTGTCCGGCATCTCCTGGAGCTGACTCACCACCGCACCGACCTCGTCGGCGAACTTGATCCCGCGTACCTGGGCCAGGTGCAGGCCGATCAGATAGCAGGCGACCAGTTGGGTGAGGAACGCCTTGGTCGAGGCGACCGCGATCTCGGGGCCACCGTGGGTGTAGAGCACCGCGTCGGACTCGCGCGGGATGGTGGATCCGTTGGTGTTGCAGATGGCCAGCACCCGGGCCTTCTGCTCCTTGGCGTGCCGCAGCGCCATCAGGGTGTCCATCGTCTCGCCGGACTGCGAGATCACCACGATCAGGGTGGACCGGTCGAGCACCGGGTCGCGGTAGCGGAACTCGCTGGCCAGCTCCACCTCGCAGGGGATCCGGGTCCAGTGCTCGATCGCGTACTTGGCGACCATGCCCGAGTGGTACGCGGTGCCGCAGGCGACGATGAAGATCTTGTCGACGTCGCGCAGGTCCTGGTCGCTGAGGCGGACCTCGTCGAGGGCGATCTCCCCGGCCTCGGTGAGCCGGCCGAGCAGGGTGTCCGCGATGGCCTGCGGCTGCTCCTCGATCTCCTTGAGCATGAACCAGTCGTAGCCACCCTTCTCGGCGGCCGAGGAGTCCCAGTCGATGTGGAAATCCTTGCCGGTGGCCGGCTGACCGTCGAAGTCGGTGATCTCGATGCTGTCGGCGGTGATCAGGACGAGTTGGTCCTGACCCAGCTCGACCGCCTCGCGGGTGTGCTCGATGAACGCCGCCACGTCACTGGCCAGGTAGTTCTCCCCGTCGCCCCGGCCGACCACCAGGGGCGAGTTGCGCCGGGCGCCGACCACCGCACCGGGGACGGCCGCGTCGACCGCGAGCAGGGTGAACGCGCCCTCCAACCGCCGGCACACCACCCGCATCGCGGCGGCGAGCAGTTGCGGGCTGTCGGTCCCGCCGGCTGCCCGCAGCTCGGCGAGCGCGTGGGAGAGCAGGTGGGCGGCACACTCGGTGTCGGTGTCGCTGGTGAACTGGACGCCGTCGTCCTCCAGCTCGGCGCGGAGCTTGGCGAAGTTCTCGATGATGCCGTTGTGGATCACGGCGACCCTGCCGTCGGGGGCCAGGTGCGGGTGGGCGTTACGGTCGGTCGGACCGCCGTGGGTGGCCCACCGGGTGTGGCCGATGCCGGTGGTGCCGTCGCCGATACCGACCGGGCTGGCGGCGCAGTCGTCCGGGTTGTTGGCGGCCCGCTCCGAGAGGACCTTCTCCAGGTTGGCCAGCTTGCCGGCCTTCTTCTCGGTGAGCAGCTCGTCATCGCAGACGATCGCGACCCCGGCCGAGTCGTAGCCCCGGTATTCCAGCCGCCGCAATCCGTCGAGCACGATGCCGAGCGCCGGGCGCGCTCCGGCGTAACCCACGATTCCACACATGGCTTGCAGCCTAACCCAGCTTCGCTCACCTCGCGTGCGCGGAAGTCGGGTAAACAATCACCGAATTTGAGCGATCGGTCGGTGACGGGCGGCAATCGGACGACCGGCCGGCCCATCCGACCGCACGGGGTTGCGAGGGGCCCGGCAGTACGACAGTCTCTCGGCGACCCTGGAACGTCCCTGGGACGGCCCGCTCGCCCCCTTCCTCCCTTCCGTCCCCGGAGCGACCATGTCCGACACGCCACCTCCCAGCGATCCCCCATCTCCGCCCAGCGACCCGACCCCGCCGGCGTCCAGCGACCCGTCGCCCCCGCCCAGCGGGCCGGACGTCCCGGCCTCCGCCGATGGTCAGGTCCCCGCCGGCGGTCAGGCCCCCGCGCCACCGGGCGGTGCCGGCGTGGACCCGACGGCCGACCCGAAGCCCGGCCCGTCCCCCTGGACCCCGCCCGACCCGTTCGCGGTCCCGCAGCCCTGGGCCGCCCCCGACCCGTGGCCCGGCAGTCCGACGACCGGCGGCCCGCCCGCCGGCACGGCCGGCCCGGTTTCCCCGGCCCGCCGACCGACCCCGCCGGCCAGCCCGCGCCCACCGGCTGGCCCGGCCCGACGCCGGGACCCACCGGCTGGCCCGGTCCGATCGCGGGGCCCACCGGCTGGCCCGGTGCCGCCTCTGGACCCGGCGGTTGGCCCGGTGGGGTTCCCGGGATGCCCGGCGGCCCGCCCGCCGGTTGGCCCGGCACGGCACCGGGAATGCCCGGCGGTCCGCCCGGTCACGGCTGGCCGCCGCCGGGCTACCCGCCGCCGTTCGCCCACCCCGGGTATCCGCCGTCGGGCGCAAGCAGCTCCACCGGCGCCGGTCAGGTGGTGGGGATCGTGATCGCCGTGGTCGTGGTGCTCGTCCTCGGCTTCTGCGCCTGCGTCTGCGGGGGCAGCACCCTGCTGGGTGACATCGCACCGGACTCGGCGACCGAGGACCCCTACGACCGCGGCTACTACGAAGACCCCGAGCCCAGTTGGAGCCCGCCACAGCCGTTCCAGCCGTCCGCGCCCGCCACCAGGCCGGCGGACGGTCCGGGCCGGTACGCCGTGACGTACGAGGTGACCGGCACCGGGCCGGTGGACCTCCAGTTCTACGACGGTGACGGCTACTTCATCCAGCGGGAGAAGGTGCGGCTGCCGTGGCGGATGGAGCTGCGCACCGACGACCCGGACCGGGTGCTGGTCAGCGCCGCCCGCGCCGATGACAACGAGGGCGGGTTCCGGTGCGCCACCACGGTCACCGGCCGACCCCGGGTGACCGACGCGGTGGGTCCGGACGGCTGGCGGGTGCAGTGCCACGCCAGACCGATCCGCTGACCGGTCACTGCGCGCGGCGCACCGGCCGGCAGCCGGCCTGTGCCCTGCCGGTCGACCACGACCGGGGTGGCACACGCGGCCACGAGCTGATGGCAGGGGCGGTCCCGGGCCGTAGGCTGACAGGCGTGACGACGCCGACCGATGTGGACCCGCTGGTGGCCCGGATGCGTGCGTTCGGGACGACCGTGTTCGCGGAGATGTCCGCGCTCGCCGTCCGGACCGGCGCGGTCAACCTGGGCCAGGGCTTCCCGGACACGGACGGGCCACCGGAGATGCTGGCCGCCGCCGCCGAGGCGCTGCGCTCCGGGCACAACCAGTACCCGCCCGGTCCGGGCATCCCGGCCCTGCGCGCTGCCGTCGCCGCACACCAACGGCGGTTCTGGGCGCTGGACTACGACCCGGCCGACGAGATCGTCGTCACCGCCGGGGCCACCGAGGCGGTCGCCGCGAGCATCCTGGCGCTCTGCGAGGCGGGCGACGAGGTGATCTGCTTCGAGCCGTACTACGACTCGTACGCGGCGTCGATCGCGTTGGCCGGGGCGGTGCGGCGGCCGGTGACCCTGCGCCCCGGCGACGACGGCCGGTACGCCTTCGATCCGGCCGAGCTGCGGGCCGCGTTCGGGCCGAAGACCCGGCTGGTGTTGCTGAACTCTCCGCACAACCCGACCGGCAAGGTCTTCACCGCGTCGGAGCTGGCCCTGGTCGCCGAACTCTGCCAGGTGCACGACGTCTACGCGGTCACCGACGAGGTGTACGAGCACCTCGTCTTCACCGACGCCGCCGCCGCGCACCTGCCGCTGGCCGGCCTGCCCGGGATGCGGGAGCGCACGCTGCGGATCTCGTCGGCCGGCAAGACGTTCTCCTGCACCGGTTGGAAGGTGGGCTGGGTCAGTGGCCCCGCCCCGCTGGTCTCGGCGGTGCTACGGGTGAAACAGTTCCTCACCTTCGTCAACGCCGCCCCGCTGCAACCGGCGGTGGCCGTGGCGCTGGCCCTGCCCGACGCCTACTACACCGGTTTCCGCGACAGCCTCCAACGGCAGCGGGACCTGCTGATCGGCGGCCTGACCGACGCCGGCTTCGAGGTGTTCACCCCGGAGGGGACATACTTCGTCACCGCCGACATCACCGGCCTCGGCGGTCGGGACGGGCTGGAGTTCTGCCGGTCCCTGCCGGAGCGCTGTGGCGTGGTGGCGGTGCCCACCCAGGTCTTCTACGACGACGTCGAGGCCGGCCGCCGGCTGGTCCGGTTCGCCTTCTGCAAGCGTCCCGAGGTGCTGACCGAGGCGGTCACCCGGCTGCGTGCGCTGGCCGGGGCCCACTGACCGCACCCGCCGGCACCTCGCCCGGCCCGGCGGTCGGCAATCACCGGCCCGTCGGGTAAGCGCCCCGGCGGGCACGGCCGGGCGTCAGGTGACGGGGCTGGCGGTGCGGACGTGTTCGGCGATCCGCTCGGCCACCGACCGGGCGGTCTCCTCGGTGCCGGCCTCGACCATCACCCGCACCAACGGTTCGGTGCCCGACGGGCGCAGCAGCACCCGACCGGTCTCCCCCAGCTCGGCCTCGGCCCGCTCGACCTCGGCCCGCACGGCGGGCGCGGCGGCACCGACGGTACGGTCGCCGACCGGCACGTTGATCAGCACCTGGGGCAGCTTGGTGACCACCGAGGCCAGCTCGGCCAACGACCGGCCGGTGGCGGCCATCCGGGCCATCAGGTGCAGGCCGGTGAGGACCCCGTCCCCGGTGGTGGCGTGCGCGGGCATGACGAGGTGGCCGCTCTGCTCGCCGCCGAGGGCCAGGCCGGAGGCGCGTAGCTCCTCCAGCACGTACCGGTCGCCGACCTTGGTCTCGACCAGCCGGATGCCCTGCGCGGACATGGCCAACCGCAGGCCGAGGTTGCTCATCACGGTGGCGACCAGGGTGTCCTGGGTCAGCTCGCCGGCGTCCCGCAGGGCCAGCGCGAGGATCGCCATCAGTTCGTCGCCGTCGACCTCCTCGCCGGTGGCGTCGACCGCCACGCAGCGGTCGGCATCGCCGTCGTGGGCGAGGCCCAGGTGCGCGCCGTGCTCGACCACGGCGGCCCGCAGGCTGTCGAGGTGGTTGGAGCCGCACTCGTCGTTGATGTTGAGGCCGTCCGGCTCGGCGTGGATCGCGATCACCTCGGCGCCGGCCTCCCGGTAGGCCACCGGGGCGACCTCGGCGGCGGCGCCGTTGGCGCAGTCGACCACGACCTTGATGCCGTCGAGGCGGTGCGGCACGGTCCCGACGAGGTGCTGCACGTAGTGGTCGGCGCCGTCGAGCAGGTCGTGCACCCGGCCGACCCCCGCGCCGACCGGGCGGTCCCAGGCGGTGGTGGCGTTCGCCTCGACGGCCGCCTCGATCCGCAGCTCGATCTCGTCGGGCAGCTTGTGCCCACCGGCGGCGAACAGCTTGATCCCGTTGTCCGGCATCGGGTTGTGCGAGGCGGAGAGCATCACGCCCAGGTCGGCCTTGGCCTCGGCGGTCAGGAACGCCACCGCGGGGGTGGGCAGCACGCCGACCCGGACCACGCTGGCCCCGGCGCTGGTGAGCCCGGCGACCACGGCGGCCTCCAGCATCTCGCCGCTGGCCCGGGTGTCCCGCCCGACGACCGCCAGCGGCGGGTGGCTGCGGTCCGACTCGGCCAGCGTGTGCGCGGCGGCCACCGCCACCGCGAGCGCCAACTCCGGGGTGAGATCCACGTTCGCCCGCCCGCGTACGCCGTCCGTGCCGAACAACCGCCCCATACCGCGAACCTCCGGTGCACCTGCGATGAGTGGAGAAAGCGGAACGGCCGGGCCGCCTCCCGTGGGGGAGGCGGACCCGGCCGTCCGTCAGAAGTACAACGCGCTGTGGGTGATCAGCGCTTCGAGTACTGAGGAGCCTTACGGGCCTTCTTGAGACCGTACTTCTTGCTCTCCTTGACCCGGGCGTCCCGGGTCAGGAAGCCGGCCTTCTTCAGGGCCGGGCGGTCGTCCGGCTCGTTGACGATCAGCGCACGGGCGATGCCCAGCCGCAGCGCACCGGCCTGGCCGGTGGTGCCGCCGCCACGCAGGTTGGCGATGACGTCGAACTGCTCAAGCTTCTCGGCGGTGACCAGCGGGTCCTTGATGAGCTGCTGGTGCACCTTGCTCGGGAAGTACGCCTCGAGCTCCTGGCCGTTGCAGGTGATCTTGCCGGTGCCGGGGACGATACGGACCCGGACGATGGCTTCCTTGCGGCGTCCCACGGTCTGGATCGGCCGGTCACCACGAGGCGCGCGGGCGACGGGCGCGGGCGCCTCGGTGGCCTCAGGGGCTTCCGGGGCAACCTCGGTCTCGGTGATGTCGGTCATGCTGTTTCCTTCGCCCTCGCTCACTGCGCGATCTGCTTGATCTCGAACGGCACCGGCTGCTGCGCCAGGTGCGGGTGCTCGGCACCGGCATAGACCTTCAGCTTCTTGATCAGCTGACGGCCGAGCTTGTTGTGCGGGAGCATCCCCTTGACCGCCAGCTCGATGGCCCGCTCGGGCCGCTTGGTCAGCAGCTCCTCGTAGCCGATCTGCTTGAGGCCACCCGGGTAACCGGAGTGCCGGTAGGCGACCTTGGTCTGCCGCTTGTTGCCGGTCAGCGCCACCTTGCCCGCGTTCACGATGACGACGAAGTCGCCCGTGTCGACGTGCGGCGCGAAAGTCGGCTTGTGCTTGCCGCGCAGCAGCGTGGCGGCGTGGGTGGCCAGGCGGCCCAGCACGACATCAGAGGCGTCGATAACGTGCCACTGACGCTCGATCTCACCCGGCTTCGGGCTGTACGTACGCACAGGTCTACCTTGTCTCGTCGTCGGTCTGGGGTCGCGCGCCGAGGTGACCAGAGGCTTCCCGGCCGGACCAGCGCGCACGAACGACCAAGCGTACCTGAGCGGCACGCCTCTGGATGTCGTACAACAGCAGGCAACGATACCCGGCGCCCCGTCGGCTGGTCAAAACGGGGGTTCGACCGGCGTGGCCTGCGGTTTCGGCGGATGACCAGCGTCACACGCCGATCAGCTTACCCGGACCGGGCCGCAGGTAGACCACCCAGGTCACCACGACGCAGAGCGCGTACCAGCCGATGAAGGCCAGATAGGCGGCGTCCGCGTTGCCCGAGGCGAGGAACGACTGCCGGAAGGCCACGTTCACCAGCACTCCGCCCGAGGCACCGACCGCCCCGGCGATGCCGATCAGGGCCCCGGAGCGCCGCCGGGCCCGGCGTTGCGCCGCCACCGGGTCCCCGGTCAGCTCCGCCTCGGCCGCCGCCCGGACCCGGAAGATCGCCGGGATCATCTTGTACGTCGACCCGTTGCCGATGCCGGAGAAGACGAACAGCGCCAGGAACCCGGCCAGGTAGAGCGGGAACGACCGCTCCCGGGCCGCGTACAGCACCAGGCCGGCGCCGGCGGCCATCGCGACGAAGTTCCAGAACGTCACCCGGGCCCCGCCCAGCCGGTCGGCGAGCTGGCCGCCGACCGGCCGGATCAACGAGCCGATCAGCGGCCCGAGGAAGGTCAGCCAGGCCGCGTCGACCGGGGTGGGGAACCGCTCGGCGAACTGGAGCTGGAGCACCTGGCCGAAGGCGAAGCCGAAACCGATGAAGGAGCCGAAGGTGCCCACGTAGAGCAGGGACATCACCCAGGTGTGCCGGTCGCGGGCGGCCTCCCGCAGCGCGCCGGGCTCGTTGTGGGCGTCCGGGATGTTGTCCAGCCAGCGGGCGGCGGCGAGCGCGGCCAGCACGATCAGCGGCAGGTAGACCGCCGGCACCAACCGGGGGTACGCGGCCCCGGCGGTGGCCAGCACCGCCAGCCCGACCAACTGCACCGCCGGCACGCCGAGGTTGCCGCCGCCGGCGTTGAGCCCGAGCGCCCGGCCCTTGAGCCGGTCCGGGAAGAACAGGTTGATGTTCGCCATCGACGAGGCGAAGTTGCCGCCACCGACCCCGGTCAGGCAGGCCAGCACCATCAGCGTGGTGTACGACACCCCCGGCTCCAGCAGCAGCGCCATCGGCACCGCCGGCACCAGCAGCAGCAGCGCGCTGACGATGGTCCAGTTCCGCCCGCCGAACCGGGCCACGGCCAGGGTGTACGGCAGCCGCAGCACCGCCCCCAGCGCGGCCGGTACGGCGGTGAGCAGGAACTTCCCCGCCGGGTCGATGCCGTAGGCCGGGCCGAGGAAGAGCACGGTGACCGACCAGAGGCTCCACACCGAGAAGCCCACGTGCTCGGCGAAGATCGACACCCAGAGGTTGCGGCGGGCGATCGGCGCTCCGGTCGTCCGCCAGAAGGTGGGGTCCTCGGGCCGCCAGTCGTCGATCCGGTGCCGACGTCCGGCGGGGCGGGTGGGTCCGGGGGCGGCGACCTGCGCGTCGGCGGTCGGCGGGACGGCGGTGTCGCCCGGCGGACCGACGGCGGTGGTGGCCGACGGATCGGTGGTGGTGGCGGCGGCCGACGGATCGGCGGCGGTGCTGCTGGCGGGCGTGCTCACGGCGACTCCTCCTCATCGATGTGAGCAGGAGGCTAGGCAGGGCCGGTTTCCCGGCGGTGCCCCACGTGGGTCGTTCCGGAAACGGAGATCGCACGTCGACCGGGGAGCAGCGGTGAGGGTCAGAGCTCCTGGAGGATGCGCAGCGCGCGGGCCACCCGCTGCATGGTCTCGGTGTCGGCGACGTCCACGCACTCGGTGAACCACTTCTTCATCGGCGCCGACAGCCGGTCGGGCATCACCACGTTGCCACCCATCGGCACGGCGAGCGGGGAGTCGCGCAGCAGGGCGGTCTCGACCACCTCGGCGACGATCACGATCGGCACGTCGGTGGAGTTGTAGACGTCGGAGCTGATCACCAGGCCGAGCCGTTCCCGGGCGCCCTCGATGCGCCAGACCTCTCCCCTACGCAGCACGTGGGCGACCGCCGAAGAGCACGTCGGCGACCATCCCCACCTCGCGGGCGTCGGCGAGGGCGGCAGACTCCAGGTCGAGCCCGGCCCGGCCGACCGCCTCGGCGTGGGCGGTGAAGACCTCGCGCAGCGCCTTCTCCCGGGCGGCCTGGTCCATCCAGGCGGAGAGGGAGAGCCCTTCCCGCTTGGCGAACCGGCGGGCCTCCTCGATCGTCTCGTCGGAGAACGAGAGGGTCACCTTGGCAGTCATGCCGTCGATCCTACTCCCGGTATGACCCCGGGTCATCCGGCCCGCCGGCCGCCGAAGACGGCGAACCGCCACGCCTTGTAGAAACAGTCCACGTCGACCAGGCCGGCGTCGGCCAGCCAGCGGCACTGGTCGGCCACCGACGCCGGACGGTCGTGCCGCATCCGCTCGCGGGCGGCGGCGATCTCGTCGGCGTCCGCGCCGCGCGCGGCGGTCTGCGCCAGCCAGACGTCGTCGTACCGGCGGTCCAGGGTCGGGGTGGGACCGGCCACCTGCTCGGCGTTGACGAACACCCCACCGGGGACGAGCACCTCGGCCGCCCGGCGGTAGAGCGCGCGCTTGCCGTCGTCGTCGAGGTGGTGCACGGCCAGGGCGGAGACCACCGCGTCGTACCGGCCGGCGGGGAGCGGGTCGGCCAGGTCGGCGACGACGGTCCGGTGCGCCACCCCCCGCGCGGCCAGCCCGTCGGCGGCCACCGCGAGCATCCGGGCCGCACCGTCGACCAGGGTCACCCTGACCTCGGGCAGTGCCGCACCGAGCAGCAGCGACAGCAGCCCGGTGCCGGCGCCGAGATCGAGCACCTCCGGGGTGCGACCGGCGGCGAGGGCGGCCCGCAGCGGCGGGGCGGCCACCTCGACGGCGGTGCCGTAGAAGTCGTCGAAGCAGGGGATGAGCCGGCGGCGGGCCCCGTCGTAGGAACCTGCCACCGCATCGAAGGCCGCCGTCACGTCCACGATCCACTCCTCTCACATACTAAGAAAGTTGTCTCATATTATAGACCCCACCGACCGCTTCTCTGCCCCCGTGCGGTGTGAACCGCTCTTGACAGGACCGAAACAGAAGGGACCCCGGTCGGAAACCGCCCGGCGGCACGCTTTGCGGACATGACAGACGGTGCACGCGCCGCAACACGAACGGGGCCCCCACCCCCGGAGGCGGAAACGCACTGCCCGTACTGCGCACTCCAGTGCGGCATGGTGCTGCGGGACACCGGCGGCCGGATCGAGGTCCGGCCGCGGGACTTCCCCACCAACCGGGGCGGGCTGTGCCAGAAGGGCTGGACCGCCGCCGAACTGCTCGACCACCCCGACCGGTTGACCACCCCGCTGGTCCGCGACCCGGCGGGCGAGCTGCGCCCGGCCAGCTGGGACGTCGCCCTGGACCGGATCGCCGACGGACTGCGCACCGTGCAACGCGCCCACGGTCGGGACGCGGTCGCGGTCTTCGGCGGTGGCGGCCTCACCAACGAGAAGGCGTACGCGCTCGGCAAGTTCGCCCGGGTGGCGCTGCGGACCCGGCACATCGACTACAACGGCCGGTGGTGCATGTCCTCGGCCGCAGCGGCCGGCCTGCGCGCCTTCGGCATCGACCGGGGGCTGCCCTTCCCGCTGACCGACCTGGGCCGGACCGGGACCCTGCTGCTGGTCGGCGCGAACCCGGCCGAGACCATGCCACCGCTGATGCGGCACCTGACCGACCAGCGGGCCCGGGGCGGCCGGCTGATCGTGGTCGACCCCCGGCTCACCGCCACCGCCCGCCAGGCCGATCTGCACCTGCAACCGCTGCCCGGCACCGATCTGGCGGTCGCCAATGCGCTGCTGCACATCGCGCTCACCGAGGGGCTGATCGACCGGGAGTACGTCGCCACCCGCACCGAGGGCTTCGACGCGGTACGCCGTACCGTCGCCGGGTACTGGCCGGCCGAGGTGGAGCGGCTCTCCGGGGTGCCGGTGGCCGACCTGGAGGAGACCGCCCGCGCGCTCGGCACCGCCGACTCGGCCGTCATCCTCACCGCCCGGGGCGCCGAACAGCACGCCAAGGGCGTCGACACGGTCAGCGCGTACGTCAACCTCGCCCTCGCCCTCGGCCTGCCCGGCCGCCCACACTCCGGGTACGGCTGCCTCACCGGCCAGGGCAACGGCCAGGGTGGCCGCGAGCACGGCCAGAAGGCCGACCAGCTCCCCGGCTACCGGAAGATCGACGATCCGGTGGCCCGCGCCCACGTCGCCGGGGTGTGGGGGATCGACCCCGCCGAGCTGCCCGGCCCCGGGGTACCGGCCTACCAGCTGCTCGACTCGCTCGGCACCCCCGACGGCCCCCGCGCGCTGCTGGTCTTCGGCTCCAACCCGGTCGTCTCCGCGCCCCGGGCGGCCCGGGTCGAGTCCCGGCTGCGCGACCTGGACCTGCTGGTGGTGGCCGACTTCCTGCGTTCCGAGACCGCCGAGCTGGCCGACGTGGTGCTGCCGGTCGCCCAGTGGGCCGAGGAGGACGGCACGATGACCAACCTGGAGGGTCGGGTGCTGCGCCGCCGGGCACTGCGCGAACCACCCCCCGGCGTCCGCACCGACCTGGCCGTCCTCGCCGGCCTCGCCGACCGCCTCGCCGACACCCCCGGCGCACCGGTCCCGGCGGCCACGTCGGACGGTCCGGCCCCGACGACCCCGACGACCGCCCGGACCGTCGTCCCGGCCCCGCGCACCGCCCCGGACCACTTCCCGGCCCCACGCACCGCTCCGGACCGCTTCCCGACCGATCCGAGGACCGTCTTCGCCGAGCTACGGCGGGCCTCCGCCGGTGGCGTCGCCGACTACGCCGGGGTCACCTGGGACCGGATCGAGTCGACCGACGGCGTCTTCTGGCCGTGCCCCGACCCGGACGGGCCGGACTCCCCCCGGCTCTTCGCCGACACCTTCCCCACCCCCAGCGGCCGGGCCCGGTTCCACGCCGTGCAGCACCGGCCGGCGGCCGAGGAGGTCTGCGCCGACTACCCGCTGCACTTCACCACCGGGCGGGTGCTGGCCCAGTACCAGTCCGGCGCGCAGACCCGGCGGGTCGCCGCGCTGCACCGGGCCGCCCCGCACGGCTTCGTCGAGCTGCACCCCGACCTGGCCGCCCGGCTGGGGATCACCGAGGGCGACGAGGTCCGGGTCGCCTCCCGCCGGGGTGAGCTGCGGGCACCGGCCCGGCTCAGCCCGACCATCCGGCCGGACACCGTCTTCGCCCCGTTCCACTGGCCCGGGGCGGCCCGCGCCAACTCGGTCACCAACGACGCCCTCGACCCGGTCTCCGGGATGCCCGAGTTCAAGATCTGCGCGGTCCGGGTGGAGCGGGCATGACCGGGCAGATCGTGATCGTCGGGTACGGGATGGCCGGCGCCCGGCTCGCCACCGAACTGCACAGCCGCAACGGCGACCGGAAGGTCACCGTGCTCGGGGCGGAACCGCACCGGGCGTACAACCGGATCATGCTCAGCACGCTGCTGGCCGGCAAGGTCGACGAGCCCGACGTGGAGCTGGCCGAGGTCGCCGGGCAGGGCACCGACGTGCGTACCGGCGTGGTGGCCGCCGCGATCGACCGGGCGGCCCGGACGGTGCGCACCACCGACGGCGACCGGATCGACTACGACCACCTGGTCCTCGCCACCGGCAGCCGGGCCGTGGTGCCTCCGCTACCCGGCCTCGACCCGGCCGCCCTGCCGCCCCGGGTGGCCGTCTTCCGCACCCTGGCCGACTGCCGCCGCATCCTCGCCGCCGCCCGCACCGCCCGTACCGCGCTGGTGCTCGGCGGCGGGCTGCTCGGCCTGGAGGCGGCGCGCGGCCTGGCCGCCCGGGGGCTCTCGGTCACCGTCGTCCACCCCCACCCGCACCTGATGGAACGGCAGCTCGACCCGGCCGCCGGGGAGATGCTCGCCGGCACGCTGGCCGGGCTCGGCGTCGCCACCCGGCTGGGGGTGCCGGCGGCCGGGCTGGCCGCCGACGCCGACGGGGTCCGCCTCGCGCTGGCCGACGGCACCCGGTTGACCGCCGACCTGCTGGTGCTCTCCTGCGGGGTACGCCCCGACACCGACCTCGCCGCCGCCGCCGGACTGGCCGTCGACCGGGGGGTGCTGGTCGACGACCGGCTGCGCACCGACGACGAGGCGATCTCGGCGATCGGCGACTGCGCCCGCACCGGCGGCCCGACCGGGCTGGTCGCGCCCGCCTGGGCACAGGCCCGGGTGGTGGCCCGGCTGCTCACCGGCGAGGAGCCGACGGCCCGCTACCGGCCCCGGCCGGTGGTGACCCGGCTCAAGGCCGCCGGGATCGACCTGGCCGCGATGGGCGACCCGACCGGCGGCCCCGGCGAGGAGCTGACCTTCGCCGACCCGGCCCGGGGGACGTACGCCCGACTGCGGATCCACGACGACCGGCTGACCGGGGCGATCCTGCTCGGTGACAACCCGGCGGTCGGCACGGTCGTGCAGCTCTTCGACCGGGGTGCCCCGGTCCCCACCGACCGGCGGGCACTGCTGCTCGGCCGGTCGCTCGGCAACGCCCCCGCGACACCCGCCGCGTCCCCGGCGCTGATGCCGGACACGGCGACCGTCTGCCAGTGCAACGACGTCGACAAGGGCACCCTGGTCCGCTGCTGGCGCTCGGGCGCCCGGACGGTCGACGAGGTGGTCGCCGCCACCCGGGCCGGGACCGGCTGCGGTGGCTGCCGGCAGGCCGTCGGCGGCATCGTCGACTGGCTGTCCGAGGTGGACTCGGTGGGGACGACCCGATGACCGTGATGACACCACGAGGAGGTGACCCGATGACCGGTGGACGATTGGTCGTCGTCGGCAACGGCATGGTCGGTCAACGGTTCGTCGAGGCGCTGCGCGCCCGCGACCACGACCGGCGCTGGCAGGTGACGGTGCTCGCCGAGGAACCCCGCCCGGCGTACGACCGGGTGCGGCTGTCCGCGTTCTTCGACGGCGTGTCCGCCGGGGAGCTGAACCTGCACACCCCGGACGACGGGGTGCAGTTGCGCCTCGCCGACCCGGTCACCGGGATCGACCGGGACCGGCGGGTGGTGACCACCGCGACCGGCGAGCACCCGTACGACGCGCTGGTGCTGGCCACCGGGTCGTACCCGTTCGTCCCGCCGGTGGCCGGCACGGACCTGCCCGGCGTCTTCGTCTACCGCACCCTGGACGACCTGGAGGCGATCCGGGCACACGCCCGGGGTCGGGTGACCGGGGCGGTGATCGGTGGCGGCCTGCTCGGTCTGGAGGCCGCCAACGCGCTGCGGCTGCTCGGGCTGCGTACCCACGTGGTGGAGTTCGCGCCCCGGCTGATGCCGGTGCAGGTCGACGAGGCGGGCGGCGCGATGCTGCGGCGCTACGTGGAGGAGTTGGGGGTCACCACCCACCTGGGGGTGGGCACCACCGCGCTGCGGCCCGGCCCGGACGGCGCGGTCGCCGCGTTGGACCTCTCCGACGGCGGCACGGTCGACGCCGACCTGGTGGTGGTGGCCGCCGGCATCCGGCCCCGCGACGAGCTGGCCCGCACCGCCGGGCTGCGGCTCGGCCCGCGCGGCGGGGTGCTGGTCGACGGGAGCTGCCGCAGCGACGACGCGCGGATCTGGGCGGTCGGCGAGTGCGCGGCCGTCGACGGCACCTGCCACGGCCTGGTCGCCCCCGGGTACGCGATGGCCGAGGTGGTGGCCGACCGGCTGCTCGGCGGCGCGGCCACCTTCCCCGGCGCGGACAGCGCCACCAAGCTCAAGCTGCTCGGCGTCGACGTGGCCTCGTTCGGCGACGCCCACGGCACCACCCCGGGCTGCCTGGACGTCACGTTCACCGACCCGGTCACCCGCTCGTACGCGAAGCTGGTCCTCTCCGACGACGCGCGGACGCTGCTCGGTGGGGTGCTGGTCGGGGACGCGACCGCCTACCCGACGCTGCGGGCCAGCGTCGGCGGGCCGCTGCCCGCTCCCCCGCTGGCGCTGCTGGCCCCGGCGGGCGAGCCGGGAGCCGGGGTGACGACGCTGCCCGGGGCGGCGCAGGTCTGCTCCTGCAACGCGGTGACCCGGGACGACATCGACACGGCGATCGCCGGTGGGGCCACCGACGTGCCGGCGCTGAAGGCGTGCACCCGGGCCGGGACGAGCTGCGGCTCCTGCGTGCCGATGCTCAAGCAACTGCTGGACGCGGCCGGGGTGCAGCAGTCCACCGCCCTGTGCGAGCACTTCGACGTCAGCCGCCAGGAGTTGTTCGACATCGTCCGGGTGCGCGGCATCCGGACGTTCTCGCAGCTCGTCGCCGAGCACGGCCGGGGCCGGGGCTGCGACGTCTGCAAGCCGGTGGTGGCCTCGATCCTCGCCTCGCTGGGCACCGGGCACGTGCTCGACGGCGAGCAGGCGTCGTTGCAGGACACCAACGACCACTTCCTGGCCAACCTGCAACGCGACGGCAGCTACTCGGTGGTGCCCCGGATTCCGGGCGGCGAGATCACCCCGGACAAGCTGATCGTGATCGGGGAGGTGGCCCGCGACTTCCAGCTCTACACCAAGATCACCGGAGGGCAGCGGATCGACCTGTTCGGCGCACGGGTCGAGCAGTTGCCGCAGATCTGGCGTCGGCTGGTCGACGCCGGCTTCGAGTCCGGCCACGCGTACGGCAAGGCGCTGCGGACGGTGAAGTCATGCGTCGGCGAGACCTGGTGCCGGTACGGGGTGCAGGACTCGGTCGGCCTGGCCGTCGCCCTGGAGCTGCGCTATCGGGGGCTGCGCGCCCCGCACAAGCTCAAGTCCGCCGTCTCCGGTTGCGCCCGGGAGTGCGCCGAGGCCCGCAGCAAGGACTTCGGCATCATCGCCACCGACACCGGATGGAACCTCTACCTCGGCGGCAACGGCGGCTTCCGGCCCCGGCACGCCGACCTGTTCGCCACCGACCTGTCCACCGACGAGCTGATCACGCTGATCGACCGGTTCCTGATGTTCTACGTCCGCACCGCCGACCGGTTGCAGCGCACCGCCGCCTGGATCGAGGCGATGGACGGCGGCCTGGACCACCTCCGGTCGGTGATCGTCGACGACTCGCTCGGGCTCTGCGCCGAACTCGACGCGGCGATGGCCCGGCACGTCACGTCCTACTCCGACGAGTGGCGCGACGTGCTCGAAGACCCGGAACGGCTGCGCCGGTTCACCTCGTTCGTCAACGCCCCCGACGTGCCGGACCCGTCGATCACCTTCGCGGTGGAACGCGGCCAGCCGGTGCCGACGCGGGAACCCCTCACCGCGACCGGGGCCGCGCCACCCACCGGAGCCGACGCCCCCACCCGGCGCCGCCAGCCGGTCGCCCTCGGACTGCCGGAGGTACGGCGATGAGCGACACCGTCACCCTCACCTGGACCCCGGTCTGCCCGCTGGACCGGCTGGAGCCCGAGCGGGGCGTCGCCGCCCTGGTCGACGGCGTCCAGGTGGCCATCTTCCGCACCGACGACGAACTGTTCGCGGTCGACAACCTCGACCCGCTCAGCGGCGCGTACGTGATGTCGCGGGGCATCGTCGGCAGCCGGGGCGGGGCGCCCACCATCGCCTCACCCCTGCACAAGCAGGTGTACGACCTGCGAACCGGGCTCTGCCTGGACCTGCCCGGGGTGACCCTGCCCCGGTACGACGTCCGCTGCCGGGACGGCCTGGTCGAGGTGCGGCTGCGACAGGAGGAGTGATGCGGGACGAACTGGCCGGCTTCACCATCGGGGTGACCGCCGACCGGCGACGCGACGAGTTGGCCGCGTTGCTGGAACGGCGCGGCGCCCGGGTGGTGCTCGCCCCGGCCCTGCGGATCGTGCCGCTGGCCGACGACACCGACCTGCGGGACGCCACCCGGGCCTGCCTGGACCGGCCACCGGACGTGCTGATGGCCAACACCGGCATCGGGATGCGTGGCTGGTTGGAGGCGGCCGAGGGCTGGGGGCTGGCCGAGCCGCTGAAGGGCATGCTGTCCCGGGCCTACGTGGTGGCCCGGGGTCCCAAGGCGCGCGGCGCGATCCGGGCCGCCGGCCTGCACGACCAGTGGTCACCCGCCTCGGAGAGTTGCGAGGAGGTGGTCGAGCACCTGTGCCGGCGCGGGGTGGCCGGGCAGGTGATCGCCATGCAACTGCACGGCGACCGGCAGCCGGAGTGCACCGAGGCTTTGGAGGCCGCCGGGGCCACCGTGATCGAGGTGCCCGTCTACCGGTGGGCCCCACCGACCGACCCGGCCCCGCTGCACCGGCTGATCGACCTGGTGGCCGGCCGACTGGTCGACGCCGTCACCTTCACCTCCGCCCCGGCGGCGGAGGCGCTGCTGCGCGCCGCCGGCGACCGTACCGAGGCGGTGCTGGCCGCGTTGCGGGGGGACGTGCTGGTCAGCTGCGTCGGCGCGGTCACCGCCGAACCGCTGGTGCGGCGGGGGGTGCCGGTCAGCGCGCCGACCCGGGCCCGGCTCGGCGCGCTGGTCCGCACCATCGTGGACGAACTTCCCCGCCGTACCGTCACGGTCAAGGCGGCCGGGCATCTGCTGACCCTGCGCGGGCACGCCGCCGTCATCGACGGGGAGCTGCGGCCCCTGGCGCCCGCGCCGATGGCGGTGCTGCGGGCGCTCGCCGCCCGGCCCGGTCGGGTGCTGTCCCGGACCGAACTGCTGCGCACGCTGCCCCGGGGGGCCGACGAGCACGCGGTGGAGATGGCGGTGGCCCGGCTGCGGGTGGGACTGCGGGCACCCCGGGTGGTACAGACCGTCGTCAAACGCGGCTACCGGCTCCGGGTGGAGTGAGCCGGCAGCGGGCCGGGTCACCGGTGGCGACGACCCGGCCCGAGGGCTGCGTCGTCGCCACCGGTGACCCGTGCGCGCTCAGCCCACCGGGGCCGGGAAGCCCCGGCCGTGCTCGGCCTGCAGCCGGATCATGGCGTGCTCGACCACCGTCACCAGCACCTGCTTGACCGACTCCCGGTCCCGGGCGTCGCACATCACCAGCGGCACGTCCGCCGAGATGGCCAACGCCTCGCGGATCTCGTCCGGCTCGTACAGGTCCGCGCCGTCGAACCGGTTCAGCGCGACCACGTACGGCAGTTTGCGGTTCTCGAAGTAGTCCAGGGGGGCGAAGGCGTCGGTGATCCGTCGGGTGTCCACCAGGACGGCGGCACCCACCGCACCCCGGATGATCTCGTCCCACATGAACCAGAACCGGGTCTGCCCGGGGGTGCCGAACAGGTACAGGATCAGGTCCTGCGCCATGGTGATCCGGCCGAAGTCCATGGCGACCGTGGTGGTCTCCTTGCCCGGCACCTTCGACGGGTCGTCGATGCCGACGCCGGCGGCGGTCATCAGCGCCTCTGTGGTCAGCGGAGTGATCTCGGAGATCGCTCCGACCAGGGTCGTCTTGCCCACGCCGAAGCCGCCCGCGACCACGATCTTCGCGGAGACGATTCCCCGGCTCTGGCGCGACCCGGCGGGGTCATAGCCTGCGAAGTCCACTTAGCACCCTTCCAAGGATTTCCATTCGCTCCTCGAACCCCTCGGCGGGAGCGGCAGTGTGTAGCGTGAGCAGACCGTCGGCGACCAGGTCGGCGACCAGCACCCGGGCGACGCCCAAAGGCATCCGGGTGTACGCGGCGATCTCCGCCAGCGACTGCGCCCGACCCTCGCAGATGGTGGCGATTCGATACTTGTCGTGCCCGGCGAAGCGGGACTCGGCCACCTGGGTCGCGCTGGAGGTGAGCACCGCCTCCAGCGCGATGTCCCGGCTCGGTTCGGTACGGCCTCGGGTGACCGCGTACGGACGCACCAGCGCCCCACGTGGGTCCCGCCGGGGGTCCATGCCGCGATCACCTCCTCCCGCCCGGGTCCGGCCCGGATGCGTCGTCCCTCTGGCCGGACGCGGTCGCGCCCGGCCCCGTCCCCGCTACGAGCGCACCGCGTCCCGGGGCAGCGGCACCAACGCCGCGCCCACCCGCTCGACCAGCAACGCCATCTCGTAGCCGACCTGACCCACGTCGCAACTACGGGCGGCGAGCACCGCCATCGACGAGCCGTCACTGATCGACATGAGGAACAGGTATCCGCTGTCCATCTCGATCACTGTCTGCAGCACCCCGCCCGCGCTGAACATCCTGGCGGCACCCTCGGTCAGACTCACCACGCCGGAGGTGATCGCGGCGAGCTGGTCGGCCCGGTCGGTGGGCAGGTCCCGCGAGGAGGCGAGCAGCAGCCCGTCCGCGGACACCGCCACCACGTGGGCGATGCCCGCCACGCTGTCGGCGAAGTTGGTGAGCAGCCAACCCATGTCCTGCATGGCAGCTGGCCTGTTCATCGGTTCGTCTCCTTGGTCGAGGTGCTGTTGAGGTCCGCGCCTGCGGTGCGACCGCGCTGCACGCCGCGGTGGTAGGCCGAGAGCAGGCCGCGTACTTCGTCGGGGGTGCGACGGCTGCGGTCCCGGCCTCCCTTCGGCTCGATCCCGCCGGGGACGAGCTGGGCCTGCGGCACCCGCTTCGGCAGACCGGAACGGGTGGTGCCGGCGTTGGCCGGATCGGCCGCCTGGGTGGCCCGGGACCAGCCCTCGTCGGCCGCCGTCCGCCAGGCGTCGGCGTCGCCGGCCGGCGGGCCCGCCGGGGCCTCGGGGGCAACCGGCGGGGGTGTGTCGTAGGTCGGCGACGCGGTGGCTGCCGGCGGGACGGGGCCCGTCGCAGCCGGCGGGACGGGGCCGGTCGCGGCGGGTGGGACGGGGCCGGTCGCGGCGGGCATCTCCGGCGCGGTCGGGGCGGACGTGACGGTCGGCGTACCGGCGGCGGTGGGTGCGGTCGGCACCCGGGTGGGTAGCGGCGGGCGGGACGTCTTGGTGGTGCCGTTCGACCGGGGTGGTGCGGCGGGCGGTTCCTCGTCGAAGCGGGGCCGGGTGAAGATCGCGGTGGCGTCGTCCCCGTGGGACCGGAACCACACCGCCTCCATCTCCCGGAAGATCGGCGAGTCGGCCGGCCGGTCCGGCCGGGCCACCACGGGCGCGGCCGGGGCCGGCGGGGTGTACGACGCGGCCGGTGCGGCGTACGGCTGGGCTGCCGGGGCGCTGTACGCGGCTGGCGGAGCGGCCTGGGCGAACGCCCCCGCCGCGGCCGGGGCGAACGGGGTGGCCGCCGGAGCACCGGCGTACGGGGCCGCCGCCGGAGCACCGGCGTACGGGGTGGCCGCCTGGGCACCGGCGTACGGGGTCGCGGCGGGCGCACCGGCGAACGGCATGGCCGGACCGCCGTACGACTCCGTCGTGCCGGGGGCGGCACCGGCGACCGGACCGGCCGGGAGCACCGGGGCGGACTCGCCCGGCATGGCCCGGCGCGGCAGCGGGTCGATGGTCGGGTTCGCCACCGTCGGGCTGCCGGCCGAGAAGGCAGCGAATCCGGAGTCGGTCGAGGGGGCGGAGAGCGGCGCGAACGGCGGGGCGGAGACCGGGCCGCCGAACTGCACGGCGGGGGCGGTCTCCCGGGCGTCCACCGGCGGGTGCCAGGGCGCGGGCGCCGGCGGGGTGGTCCGCCACTGGTCGGTCAGCGTCGCCGCCGCGCTGCGGGCACCGCTGAAGGCCCCGCCGATACCGGCCGACGCGGGCGGCGGCTGCTCGACCGCGAGCGGCTGGCGCGGGCGGCTGATCGCCTGGTCCCGGCCCCGGTGGGCGGGCAGCACCACGGTGGCGTTGGGCAGCGTCACCTGGGCGACGGTGCCGCCCTCGACGTTGCGGCGCAGCTCCACCCGGACGCCGTACCGGCTGGCGAGCCGGCTGACCACGGCCAGACCCATCAGCCGGAAGGCGGCCACGTCCACGGTCGGCGGCGCGGCGAGCCGGCGGTTGAGCGAGTCCAACTGCTCGTCGGTGAGGCCGAGTCCCCGGTCCTCGATCTGGATCAGCACGTAGTCGCGGATGCGTCGGCCGTCGGCGACCACGGTGGTGGTCGGCGGCGAGAAGCGGGTGGCGTTGTCCAGCAGCTCGGCGACGAGGCGTACCACGTCGTTGACCGCGTGGGCGGCGACCGAGATGTCGGTGTCGACGGTGCCGAACTCGATCCGGTTGTAGAGCTCCACCTCGGACTGGGCGGCACGCAGCACGTCGACCAGCAGCGCGTCGTCGCGACGCGGCACGGCCGAGTCGGCACCGGCCAGGACCAGCAGGTTCTCGTCGTTGCGGCGCATCCGGGTGGCGAGGTGGTCCAGCTCGAAGAGCTGGGCGAGCCGCTTCGGGTCCTCCTCGCCGCGCTCGATCGCGTCCAGCTCGCCGATCATCCGGTCGACCAGGGTCTGACTGCGCCGGGCCAGGTTGAGGAACATCGCCGAGACGCTGGTCCGCAGCGCCGCCTGCTCGGCGGCGACCCGGACGGCCTCCCGGTGGACCACGTTGAAGGCCAGGGCCACCTGGCCGACCTCGTCCCGGTTGGTCAACCTGATCGGGTCGCGCACCTGGCGGACGATCTCCTCCACCCCGCCGTCGCCGACGCTGCCCATGTTCTGCAACCGCTTGACCGCGTCCGGCAGGTCGTGGTTGGCCACCGAGAGGGCGCCCTCACGCAGCCGGCGCAGCGAGTGGTTGAGCGAGCGGGCCAGCACCACGGCGAGGGTGATCGCGATGATCAGGGTCAGCAGCACCAGCACCGTCTCGATGACGGCCTGCTGGATGACGTCGCTGCGGGCCTGCTCGGTGCGGGCGAGCAGGGTGTCCTGGAGCTGGATCTCGGTCCACCGCATCAGGTCGTTGACCGCGCCGATCGCGGCGCTGGCGTCGCTGGCGCTGACCGGGCTGCGCTGACCGACCGAGCGGGTGATGTCGGCGGCCACCCGGTCGGCGAGCCCGACGGCGTCACCGGAGACCGCGCGGTCGACCAGCGCGCGCTGGGTGGGATCGGCGGCGAGGGAGAACCCGAGCAACGCCTCCTGCTGGCTGGTCAGAGTCGCCACGAAGGAGGAGAACTGCTCCTCGTCGAGGCGTCCGCCGACCAGCGCGGTGTAGGCGACCGCCTCCTCCTCGGCGACGGCGGACTTGGCCCGGCCGAACGCGGCCACCGCGCGGCGGGCGTCCGCCAGGCTCTCCTGGCCGGGCAGCTGGGCCAGGGTGTCGCCGTACGAGACCAGGTCGGTGAGGATCACCCCGTACCGCAGGGTGGCCTCGGCGACCGGCATCTGCCGGCGGTCGAGCACCTCCTGCCGGGTCGCGTCGAGCGTCCGCAGGTGGTCGTCGATCACCTTGAGCCGGTCCCGCACGGCGGCCGGGACCTCACCGAGGTCGGCCCGGTCGGCCCGGTAGGAGTTGATCCGCTCGCCGGTGGCCCGGACCCGCAGGTTGTAGTCGTCCGGGCGCAGCTGCGGGTTGGCCAGGTAGCCGGCCGCCGCCATCCGCTCCTTGTGCAGATCCTGCGCGAGCGCCGAAACGTCGATGGAGAGCGCGGTCAGCGACCGGATCTGGGTGGCGTCGACCGCACCCTCGGTAGTGGAGACGAGTCGGATTGTTGCCAACGCGATGACCGCCGCAACCGGTACGACCAGAATGAGGGCGAGTTTGGAACGAATGCGCGCATCCCGCAGCCGGGGCAGGCGGCGCTCCCGTTCGTGTCCGGCGCTTTCGCCTGGCTCGGGCAGGGTCGTCGGTCCGGTGCTCACGACATCGCCTCCGTCGTATCTTCCACACGCCTGACCCGCCGACCCGCGCCTGGTGCGACGGACAGCGCCATGCGCGGCACGGCCGCGATTTCATCAGAGAAGATCCTGTTTGGGAAGCCGCAGTCGGACAGGAATCGGTCGACCAGCACGCTGGTCACCGTTTTCCCTGGTTAGCAGGCCACCCCTGAACAGGGCATGTCACTCCAGAGTGTTCGTACGCCTCTGATGAGTGAGCATGGGTAAATATCTGATGTCCCCACAATGTGAGATTCGCGTCCCGAAACCGCCGACAGCATCCGCGCTTGACCGCACGCCCCGGCATTGGCAAGGTTTTGCAGGCTTTCGCGCACACCGTACGGCACACAATCCCGTTTCTCCACTGAGGACGGACTAGCGGCGGTGACCGGGCCTGTCCCGCGCCGCACCTGGAGGACTGAGTTGAGCCCCATCCGCTCCGCGACCATCGTGGCGCTCGCATCGGCCGTGCTGGCCACCACGCTCACCGGCTGCTCGTTCGGCGCGACAGAGGAGGACAGCAGCCCGATCACCATCGGCGCCGATCTCGAACTCTCCGGCGCCGCCGCGCCGGTCGGCAAGGCGTACCAGCGCGCCCTGGATCTGAAGGTCGAGCAGTTGAACGCCTCCGGCGCCCTGGGCGCCCGGAAGATCAAGCTGGTGGTCAAGGACAACCGCTCCGACGCCAACGAGTCGCTGCGCAACATCGGCGACTTCAGCAACGACTCCACGGTCAACGCCATCATCATGGGCGGCTGCAACGAATGCGCCGTCGGTGCCGTACGCACCATCAATGAACGGAAGATCCCGACGATCGCGCTCGCGCCGTCCAGCGCGGTCGCCAGCCCGGCCCCCGAACGCCGGTACGTGTTCAAGCTCGCGCCGAACGCCGCCGACAGTGCCGCCGCCCTCACCGCCGAACTGCGTCGACGCGGGATCACCGAGGTCAGCATCCTGCACAGCGACGACGACTACGGCCGCGAGGGTCTGACCGCACTGGAGAACGAGTTCGGCAAGGCCAAGATCAAGCGGGTCCGCGCCGAGGCGGTGCGTACCACCGACACCGAACTCGCCGCGCCGATCGGCCGGCTGACCGACCGCGACCCCACCGGCCTGGTCATCTGGACCCCGCCGGAGCAGGCCGTTCTCGCCGCCACCGCCGCCGACCAGTCCGGTTACACCGGATCGCTCTTCCTCGACGCCGCCGCAGCCGGCGACCTCTTCCTGGGCAGCTCCGGCCGGGCCACCGAGCGGGCCACCCTGATCTTCACCCAGACCATGGTGATCGACGACGTCATCGCCACCACCCCGGCCAAGGCGGCCCGCCGGCAGTGGTTCCAGGACTACACCGCCCGGTTCGGCGGCTACAACGGCCTCTCGTCGTTCGCCGCCGACGCCGTGCAACTGATCGCCGACTCGGCGGTACGGGCCGGCGGTCCGGCCGGCCGGGTCAACCGGGACGGCCTGCGGGACGTGCTGGAGACGTCCCAGCTGGACGGCCTCTCCGGGCCGATCCGGATGACCCCGGACAACCACTCCGGCCTGATGCCGCAGGCGCTGACCACGCTGGTGGCCCGGGGCGGACGGTGGCGGTTGGCGGGCTGACGCGACCCTGGACCGACGGGCCGATCCCCAGGTGGGATCGGCCCGTCGGTGGCGTCGAGGGGCGCAGCGGGACGGGTCAGCGGGCTGAGGTGGTGGCCCGGACCCAGGGGAGGGCCAGCCGCTCGACCAGCGACAACGCCGAGTAGAGCAGGATGCTCATCGCCGCGATCAGCACGATCGCCGCCCACGCGGTGGCGGTGTCGCCGACCCCGTTGTACTGGAGGATCTGGTAACCCAGACCCGGCTTGTCGGAATAGAACTCCCCGATCACCGCGCCGATCGCGGCCAGCGGCATCGCCACCTTCAGCCCGACGAAGATCTGCGGCAGCGCGGCCGGGAACCGCACCTTGCGGAACGACTGCCACCAGGAGGCGTTCAGCGACCGGGCCAGCTCGGCCAGGTCCGCCGGGGTGGTGGTGAGGCCGGTGGCGGTGGAGAGCACGATCGGAAAGAAGCAGAGCAGGAACACCATGGTCAGGATCGGCTTCGCACCCCAGCCGACCGAGACCACCAGCAGCGGCCCCAGCGCGATCTTCGGCACCGCGTTGATCGCCACCAGCAGCGGGGCGAACATCCGCTCGGCCCGCCGGGAGGCGGCCAGCGTCATCCCGATCAGCACCCCGGCGACCGTCGACAGCAGGAAGCCGAGCAACGTCATCAGGGTGGTGGCGCCCAGCGCCGGGAAGAGCACGTCCGCCGACGCGGTCAGCGACGTCCAGACCGCCTGGGGCGGCGGCAGGGACGCCGGGTGCACCAGGTGCAGCCCGGAGGTGACCGACCACCAGACCGCCACCGCGACCAGCAGGCCGAGCAGCGGCAGGCCGGCCGCTGCGGGGCGTACCCGGGACCAGGCTGACCGGCCGGGCGGCGGGGGGACGGTCGGCACGGTCTGACCCGTGGGCGCTGGTGGGCCGGCCGAGCCGGGTACGGGACGGGTCCGGATCGAGTCCGTCACAGGGTCCTCCTCTCCTGCCGGCACGCTGGCCGGCACGCGACGGGGGTGCGCCCACCGGTCGTCCCGCTGGGTCGCACCCCCGTGGCACCTACGGCGTCGGTCAGGCCTTCGGCACGAGACTGAAGTCGATGATCTGGTCCGGGGTGATGTTCGACTTGAGCGCGCCGGCGCCCTGGAGGATCGCGATGCTCTTGGCGACCCGGTCGCTGTCCAGGGTGCCGATGGCGGTCCCGGAGTTGCTGGAGCGCACGTAGCCGGCCATCAGCTGCAACTCGGCGGCGGCAGCCGCCGGGTTGGTGGTGTCCACGTTCTTCTTCAGGATCTCGGCCGCCTCCTGCGGGTTGGCCAGGGCGTACTCAAGCCCCTTGAGCAGCGCGGCGGTGAACTTCTTCACCATCTCCGGCTTTTCCTTGGCGATCTTGCTGGAGGTGATCAGCGCGTTGCCGTAGAGGTCCTGCATCACGTTGCTGTACGGCAGCACGACGGGCTTCTTCTTGGTGACCGCCTCGACGGTCGGCTGACCGACGACGAACTGGCCGATGCCGTCCACCTGGCCGGAGGCCAGCGTGCCCATCAGGGTCTGCGCCTCACCGTTGACCCAGGTCACCTTGTTGTAGTCCACCCCGGCCATCCGGGCGTACGTCGGGAAGAGGTTGCGCACGACGGAGCCGGGGGTGTCCGCGAGCTTCTTGCCTTCCAGGTCCTTCGGCGTGGCGATGTTCTTGCCCTCGACCGAGACGATGGCGGCCATGGTGCGCTGCTGGATCGCGGCAACCGCCACGAAGTCCTTGGCCTGACCGTTGCCGACCTGGAGCAGGCCACCGGTCAGGTCGATCGGGCCGAAGTCGGCCTGGCCGCCGACGATGGTCTGGATGACCGCGCCGGTACCCTGGCCGGGCTTGATCTCCACGTCGAAGCCGGCCTCCTTGAAGAAGCCCTTGTCCTTCGCCACCCAGGCGTACGAGTCGCGGCCGAAGTTGCCGAACGAGGTGAGGTAGGTCACCTTCTCCAGCGACTTGCCGTCGCCGGTCTTTGCATCTGCCGAGTCGGAACCGCCACTACAGGCGGAGACCAGGGCGAGGGCGGTGGCCAGGGTGGCCGCGGCGACCGTGCGGGTCAGCCTTGTCATCAGTGCACCATGTCCTTTCCGACCGGGCGGTGTACCCGGAGGGGGTTGTCGGTCCGGCGGCACCGGCGTGAGGGGGCACCGACGCCGCCGTCGTGAAGGGACTCTTCGCTGGCACAGAGTACGAGACACTGACCGTCACCACACCAGGCGGATCGGGTTGCGGAACGGAAACAACTCCACTCCACCCCGGACGGTGAGCAGCCGACACGCTGGGGATACCCTTGTCGGATTCCTGACCGCCGACTCAGGGGAGACCGACGGCGATGATCCGACTGTCCGATGTGTCGCGCACGTTCGACGGCCGTTCCGGGCGGGTCGAGGCGCTGCGCGGGATCAACCTCGACGTGACCGAAGGCGAGTTCGTCGCCGTGCTCGGCCGCTCCGGCTGTGGCAAGTCGACCCTGCTCCGGATGATCGCCGGGCTGCTGCCGGTCAGCGGCGGCGAGATCACCGTAGCCGGCAGCCCGATCACCCGGCCGCGCCGGGACGTCGCGATGCTCTTCCAGAAGCCCGCCCTGCTCCCCTGGCGCACCGTGCTCGACAACGTACTGCTGCCGGCCGAGATCTTCGGCTGGAGCCGCGCCAAGCACCGCCAGCGGGCCCGCCAACTGCTGGAACTCTCCGGCCTGGGCGGCTTCGAGAAGCGCCTGCCCCACGAACTCTCCGGCGGCATGCAGCAGCGGGTGTCGCTGTGCCGGTCGCTGATCGGCGAGCCCCGGGTGATGCTGATGGACGAGCCCTTCTCCGCCCTGGACGCGCTCACCCGGGAGGAACTCTCCGGCGAGCTGCAACGGGTGCACATGGAGACCGGGGCGACCGTCGTCTTCGTCACCCACTCCATCGACGAGGCGGTGCTGCTCGCCGACCGGGTGGTCGTGCTCAGCCCCCGCCCGGGGCGGATCCGCAAGATCGTCGAGGTGAACATCCCCCGACCCCGCACCCTCGGCCGCAACGCCCACCTCGCGGACGTCGCCCGGGTCAGCGCCGACCTGCACGAACTGCTGATGGAGCGGGAGACACCGGCGGCGGCCGGGGTGGAAGGACGATGACCATGCGGGTGGCGATCTTCACCGAGCCGCACCGCGGCGCGAGCTACGACGACCAGCTCCGGTTCGCCCAACTGTGCGAGGCCGGCGGCTTCGACGGGTTCCTCCGGGCCGACCACTACCGGGCGATGGGCGACGAACCCGGGCTGCCCGGCCCCACCGACGCCTGGCTGACCCTGGCCGCGCTCGCCCGGGAGACCTCCCGCATCCGGCTCGGAACCCTGGTCACCTCGGCCACCTTCCGGCTGCCCGGCCCGCTGGCCGTGATGGTCGCCCAGGTCGACCAGATGAGCGGCGGCCGGGTCGAGCTGGGCATCGGCGCCGGCTGGTACGAGCGGGAGCACACCGCGTACGGCATCCCGTTCCCGCCGGTCGGTGAGCGCTTCGACCGGCTCGCCGAGCAGTTGGAGATCGTCACCGGCCTGTGGCGTACCCCGGTGGGCGAGACCTACAGCTGGGCCGGGGAGCACTACCAGCTCGTCGACGCCCCGGCCCTGCCCAAGCCGGTCCAGCAGCCCGGCCCGCCGGTGATCGTCGGCGGCCGGGGCCCGAAGCGCACCCCCGACCTCGCCGCCCGGTACGCCGACGAGTTCAACATGCCGTTCAAGTCCGTCGAGGAGACCGCCGAGGCGTACGACCGGGTACGGGAGGCGTGCGAGCGGGCCGGCCGGGCCGAGGCGGGGCGGGCGCCACTGGTGCTCTCCGCCGGGATCGTGGTGGCGATCGGGCGTACCGACGCGCAGGCGCAGCTCCGGGCCGCGCCGTTGCACGTCAAGAGCGCCCTGCCGCCGGAGGACCCGGTGGTCGGCTCCCCCGCCCAACTGGTCGACCGGATCGGCGAATTCGCGGCGATCGGGGCCACCCGGGTCCACCTGCGGCTGATCGACCTCGACGACCTCGACCACCTGGAGCTCATCGCCGCCGAGGTGCTCCCCCAACTGGACGGAACCCGATGACCGACGTGACCCACGACCTCGAACTCGGCCCGGTCGGCCAGGAGATCGTCTACGAGAACGACCGGGTCCGGGTCTGGCACATCCGACTGGCCCCGGGCGAGCGGCAGCCGCTGCACCGGCACGACCACCCGTACCTGGTGGTGGCGATCGAGGGTGCCAAGAACGTGGTGCAGACGATCGACGGGACCCGGATCGACGCCGACGAGCCCGCCGGCGGGGTGGTCTACCGGGACCCGGGTGCCGTCCACATGCTCACCAATGTCGGGGACACGAACTATCTGGCCCGCCTGGTGGAACTCAAGTAGTCGCTGGTCGCGCTTGGGTAACAGCTGGTCCCGGCCGCGCCGCGCCACAGTGGCGATCGGGCGCACCGGGCCGTAACGTGCGCGACATGGCCTTTCGGACGTGGGGCAGACTGCTGCTCACCGCACTCGGGGTGAGCATGTTGGCCGGGGCCGGCCAGCTGGGCATCGCGTACGGCTTCGGCATCGTCCGACTGACCGGCGATTTCCCCGACGTCAACCGGTGGCCGGCCCAGCTCGCCTGGGTCGGTTGGTTCGCGGTGACGGCCGCGGTGGTCGGCGCGGTCCTCACCGGCCGGCTCGTCCGCCGCGAGGGGTTGCCGCAGGACACCCCCGTGCAACTGGCGATCTCCGGGGCCGCCGCGCTCGGCGCGCTGGTCGTCGCCCCGCTGTGCATGCAGCCCGCGCGGGCTGTCGAGCTGAGCGCCGTCGACCCGGTCTGGGCGGTCGGCATCTGCGCGGTCGCCGGGGCGGTGGTCGGCGCGGCTGCCGCGTCGGCCGTCCTGCTGCGCCCCCCGCTGGGCTGGAACGTCGCCCTGCTGGGCGGGGCGGTCTGGCTGGTCGCGCTCGTCTCGGCCGCGCCGGGGGTGCTCTCCACCGGGCCGCTGCGCACCGTACGCCTGGGCGTGCTGGAGCCGGCCTGGCTCGGCGCGGACCGGGCACAGCAGCTGGCGATGCTGCTGCTGCCCGTGGTCGCGCTGGTGGCCGGCGCGGTGACCGGTGGGCTGGCCCGGCGGCGGGGGCACGTCCCACTGATCGGCGGGGCCGCCGGGGCGGCCGGCCCGGTGCTGCTCGCCTTCGCCTATCTCACCGCCGGACCGGGCGACCCGGTGGACCGTTACCAGCTCGCCCCCTACTACGGCGCGCTGATCGCGGTCGCCACCGGCGCGCTCGGCTCGGTCGCCGCCACCCTGCTGCGGTGGCCGCTGCTGCCCGCCCGCCCCACCACCGCCGGTGCGGGCGACGACGACACGGCGATCGAGCCGACCGACATCCTCGCGCCGCTGCCCACCGTGCCCGCCTCGACCCGACCCGACCCGACCGAAGCCGTCTCCGCCGAAGCCGTCTCCGCCGGAACCGCCTCCACCGGAACCGCCTCGGACGAGCCGGCCACCGTGGAGCTGAGCGTTGCCGCCCGGACCGTCGACCCCGACCCGCCGGGCGCCGGGCGCACCCCGGCCCACTGGGACTGGCCGGATCCCGCCGCCACGGTCACCGACCGGCCGACGACCCGCCCCGTCACCCCGCCCCCGAGCGGACCGTCCCGGACCGGGTCGACCTCGACCGACCCCACTCCCGCCTGGCCCGCCCCGACCGGGCCGATCCCGACCGGGCCGAATCTGGCCGGGCCGAATCTGGCCGGGCCGAATCTGGCCGGGCCGAATCTGGCCGGGCCGAATCTGGCCGGGCCGAATCTGGCCGGGCCGAATCTGGCCGGGCCGAATCTGGCCGGGCCGGCCCAGGATGAACCGGCTTCGGCCGACCCGGCTCCGACCGGGCCGGGCCGGAGCGGACCGAGTCCGGCCAGGTCGGCGCGGGCCGAGAGCGCACCGATCGGTGCGAAGCAGCGGAAGGCGGCCACACCGCCCCCGGGGGATGACCCCGTAGCCGCACCCAAGCCGCGAGCGAAGCGGACCACCCGGACCCGTCCCGCCACCGGCGTTCCGGTCGCCGACACCGGGCGACCCGAGCCCGATCCAGCGACCGGGGTGGGTAGCACGGAGGGGAACGAACCGGCCGTCACCGAACCCGCCCCGACCGTCACCACCGGACCGGGCACCACCGAGTCCACCCGTCCGGGCACCACCGGGCCGGGAACTGCCCGTCCCGATGCGGCGGCCGCCGGGGCGCTGCCACCGGTGGCCGGGTTGCGGCACGTCTCGCCGGACGGTGTCGAGCGCACACCACGCCCTCGCCACCAACTGCCGGACCTGAGCGGTACGGGTGTCCCGGCCGACACTCCCCGTCCCGTACCGGCCCGGGCCTCCCTGCCGTTTCCCGAACCGGACACCGCCGAGCGAACGGAACCCCTGGGAGCAGTCAGCCTCCGCTGGGAGGCGGATGACTCCCCCACCACCGCACCGGTGGACGGCGCTTCCGCCGAACCGGCTTCCACCGATCCTGCTTCCGCTGACCCCGCGTCGACCGGTGCCGACGGTCAGCAGCCGTCCGGGAAGGCCAAGGGCCGGCGGGGGTTGTTCCGGCGTAACCGACCGCCGGAGGGTGAGTCGGCAGCCGCTCCCACCGCAGAGCCGGCGACGGCCGACGACGAGTACGTCGACTGGGTCGCCGGCCTGGGCAAGCCCCTGGCCGACAACGAACCGGAACAGGAGAGCGGCCGACGTTCCCTACGCACCAGCGGCCGCCACCACCGCGACTAACCCCCACCCCTCCCCCACCCCTCCCCTCCCACCCCCGCCCGTCCCCCACCCGTCGTCCGCCCCGGTGATCAAGAGGTCCACGTCAGATTCCGGCCGTCCCGTGACGCAAACCTCTTGATCACCGGGGCGGAGCGGGAGTGGAGCAGAGCCGGAGCGGGAGTGGAGCGGGGCGGGGGCGGGGTCAGGCTAGGGGGAGGTAGACGCGGTTGCCGGTGGAGCGGAATTCGGCTGACTTGTTCTGCATGCCCTGGGCGGCGTACTCCTTGAGTTCCTGGGTGATCTTCATGGAGCAGAACTTCGGGCCGCACATGGAGCAGAAGTGGGCGGTCTTCGCCGGCTCCGCCGGGAGCGTCGCGTCGTGGTAGGCGCGGGCGGTCTCCGGGTCCAGCGACAGGTGGAACTGATCCTCCCAGCGGAACTCGAACCGCGCCTTCGACAGCGCGTCGTCCCACGCCTGCGCACCGGGGTGCCCCTTGGCCAGGTCGGCCGCGTGCGCCGCGATCTTGTACGCGATCACGCCGGCCTTCACGTCGTCCCGGTCGGGCAGCCCGAGGTGCTCCTTCGGGGTGACGTAACACAGCATCGCGGTGCCGAACATGCCGATCATCGCGGCCCCGATCGCCGAGGTGATGTGGTCGTACGCGGGCGCGATGTCGGTGGTCAGCGGGCCGAGGGTGTAGAACGGGGCCTCGTGGCACCACTCCTGCTGGAGGTCCACGTTCTCCTTGATCTTGTGCATCGGCACGTGGCCGGGGCCCTCGATCATCACCTGTACGTCGTACTCCCAGGCGATCCGGGTCAGTTCACCGAGGGTGCGTAGCTCGGCGAACTGCGCCTCGTCGTTGGCGTCGGCGATCGAGCCGGGGCGCAGCCCGTCGCCGAGGGAGAACGTCACGTCGTAGCGGGCGAGGATCGCGCACAGCTCGCGGAAGTTGGTGTAGAGGAAGTTCTCCTCGTGGTGCGCCAGGCACCAGGCCGCCATGATCGAGCCGCCCCGGGAGACGATCCCGGTGACCCGGTCCACCGCCAGCGGCACGTACGGCAGCAGCACCCCCGCGTGCACCGTCATGTAGTCGACGCCCTGCTCGGCCTGCTCGATGACGGTCTCCCGGAACACCTCCCAGCTCAGCTTCACCGGGTCGCCGCCCACCTTCTCCAGCGCCTGGTAGATCGGCACGGTGCCGATCGGCACCGGCGAGTTGCGCACGATCGCCTCCCGGGTCTCGTGGATGCGCTTGCCGGTCGACAGGTCCATCACGGTGTCCGCGCCCCACCGGGTGGCCCAGGTCAGCTTCTCCACCTCCTCGGCGACGGACGAGGTCACCGCCGAGGTGCCGATGTTGGCGTTCACCTTCACCAGGAACGCCTTGCCGATGATCGCCGGCTCACACTCGGGGTGGTTGACGTTGAGCGGCAGCACCGCGCGCCCGGCGGCGATCTCGTCGCGGACGACCTCCGGCGGCAGGCCCTCCCGGATCGCCACGAACTCCATCTCCGGGGTGACCACCCCGGCGCGGGCGTACCAGAGCTGGGTGGGGCGTTGGGAGTCGACGCCGGCCAGGGGGGTGCCGGCGCCCCGGACCGGAGCGACGTCGCCCCGCTCGGCGATCCACGGTCCGCGTAGCGGCGGCAGTCCCACCTCCGGGTCCGAGCCGGGGCCGGACGTGTCGTAGAGGCGGACCGGCGGATTGTCCCCGCTCAACTCCACCTCGGCGAACGGCACCCGGACGTCCGGCCGGGACCCCTCGACGTAGACCTTGCGACGTGCCTGCATGACAGCCTCCCTGATGGTCAACGGGACCAGCCGAAGTGGTCCAGCGGGCCGCGTCCCGCGCCCAGTTCCCAACCCCGCGCGCCGGTCAGCGCGCGGGTCACGTACTCCTTGGCGGCGGCGACCGCGACGGGCACCGGGTCGCCGGCCGCCAGCCGCACGGCGATCGCCGCCGAGAACGAGCAGCCGGTGCCGTGGCTGTGCCGGGTGTCCACCCGGGGCGCGCGGAGCAGGGTGGTCGTCGTGCCGCCGGCCAGCACGTCGACCGACTCGCCGGCCGCGTCGACGTCGCCGCCGGTGACCACCACGAACTCCGGGCCGCCGGCCGCCAGCGCCTGCGCCGCGGCGACCATCTCCTCGACCGTGGTCACCGGGCGTCCGGTGAGGGCGGCGGCCTCCGCGCAGTTCGGCGTCGCCACCCGGGCGTACGGCAGCAGCCGCTCGACCGCCGCCACCACCCCGAGCCGGTGTCCGCTGGTGGCGACGAGCACCGGGTCGACGACGAGGTGCGGCAGTCGACCCGCCTTCGCCGCCTCGGCCACCGCGTCGGCGACCGCCGGGGTGCCGAGCATCCCGGTCTTCACCGCGCGGACCGCGAAGTCGGTGAGCACGCTGTCGAGCTGTTCGGTGACGGTGCGCGGGGGCAGCGGCAGCACGGCGTCCACGCCCCGGGTGTTCTGCGCGGTGACGGCGGTGAGCACACTCGTGCCGTACGCGCCGAGGGCGGCGAAGACCTTCAGGTCGGCCTGGATGCCGGCGCCGCCGCCGGAGTCGGAACCGGCGATGGTGAGCACCGTCGTGGGCGTCATGTCGTCTCCTCGGGCCACGCCCCGCCGACCGGGATGCGGTCCGTCGTGCGGGGGGTCGAAGGCTGCGGCCGACCGCGCCCACTCGGGGCGGTCAGGCCTGATCCCTGCGTGGGCACGGTCGGCCACGGCTCCGTGCCGGCGACGTCCGTACCGGCGGGTGGGGTTGCCGGGGCAGGGACGGTCGGTGGCGGGCCGGCCGGTCGGCGTGGGGGGAAGGCGCTGGTGAGGGCCGCCGCGACGGCGGTCGGGTCGGCGGCCCGCATGATCGCGCCGAGCACCGCCACCCCGACCGCGCCCGCCTCGGCACACGCCGTCACCTGGTCGGGGGTCTCGACGCCGCCCAGGGCGAGCACGGGCACCGGGCTGCGCCGGATCAGGTCGCGCAGCCCGTCCGGGCGCAGGGGTGGGCCGTAGCCGGGTTTGCTGCGGGTGGGCCAGACCGGCGAGAGCGTCACGTAGTCCTCGGTGGTCAGTCGGGCCAGCTCCGCCGCGTCGTGGCAGGACCGGCCGACCAGCCCGACGGCCGGCGGCGGGTACGGCCCGGCGGCGGGCAGGTGGACGGCGTCCCCGTCGAGCGGGTCGGGGCCGGCGACGATCAGGCTGCCGCCGGTGTCGGCCAGGGCGGCCCGCAGCGCGACGGCGAGTGCGGCCCGCTCGGCGCGGGGCAGGTCCTTCTCCCGCAGCACCACCCACCGCACGCCACCGCGGGCCGCCCCGGCGACGACGTCGACGAGTTCCCCCCGCGTCGCCCGTCGGTCCGTCAGCAGCACCACCCCGTCCGGCCGGAGGAGGGGTGGGGCGGCGGGGCGGGTCACAGCTCGGGTCTTCCGTCGTCGGGGGTGGAGGCGAGGGCGTGGAAGCGGCGGGGAATCCGACCGGCGGTGTACGCGAGCCGCCCGGCCTGCACGCCGTACCGCATGGCGGTGGCCATCGCCGTCGGATCGGCGGCCCGGGTGACGGCGCTGGCCAGCAGCACCCCGTCGCAGCCCAGCTCCATGGCGAGCGCCGCGTCGGAGGCGGTGCCGATCCCGGCGTCGAGGATCACCGGCACGTCGACGCTCTGCCGGATCAACCGGATGTGGTGCGGGTTGCTCACACCCAGGCCGGAGCCGATCGGCGCGCCGGCCGGCATCACCGCCGCGCAGCCGACGTCGGCCAGCCGGCGGGCCAGCACCGGGTCGTCCGAGGTGTACGGCAGCACGACGAAGCCGTCGGCGACGAGTTCCTCGGCCGCCCGCAGCAGCTCCACCCCGTCGGGGAGCAGGGTGCGTTCGTCACCGATCACCTCCAGCTTGACCCAGTCGGTGTCGAACGCCTCCCGGGCCAGCCGGGCCACCTTGACCGCCTCCCCGGCGGTGTAGCAGCCGGCGGTGTTGGGCAGCAGCCGCACCGCGCACCGGTCGAGCAGGTCGAGCAGTCCCCCGGCGGTGCCGGGGGCGGTGTCGACCCGGCGCAGGGCGAGGGTGACCAGTTCGGTGCCGGAGGCCCGGATCGCCTGCTCCAGCACGTGCAGGTTGGCCGCGCCGCCGGTGCCGAGGACGAGCCGGGAGGTGAAGGTCCGGTCGGCGATGGTGAGGGACATGCCCGTCACCCGCCCTGGGCGGCGCTGAGCACCTCGACCCGGTCGCCGTCGCACAGCACGGTGGCCGGCCAGCCGCCCCGGGGGACCACCTCGCCGTTGACCGCGACCGCGAGGCCGCGCCGCTGCTCGGTGACCGCGGCGACGAGGTCCGCGACGGTCGTGCCGCCGGCCAGCTCGCGTCCGACGCCGTTGACGATCAGTCGCACGTCTTCCTCCTCAGTGGAACCGGTCGGCGGTGAAGGGGGTGAGCAGCGGGTCCGGCTCGCCGGTGACGATCAGGTCGGTGATCAGGTCGGCGGTGACCGGGGTGAGCACGATGCCGTGCCGGTGGTGGCCGGTGGCGGCGAGCACGCCGGGGCGGCCGGGCAGCGGCCCGAGGATCGGCGCGTTGTCCGGGGTGCCGGGGCGCAGCCCGGCGGTCGCCTCCACCAGCGCGTACTCGGCGAGTTCGGGGACCAGGTCGACGGCGGCGCGGAGCAGGCGCAGCACCGCCCCGGCGGTCACCTCGGTGTCGGCGCGCTCCTCGACGGTCGCCCCGACCACCACCTCGCCGCTGTCGCGGGGGACCAGATAGACCGACTCGCCGTCGGCGTAGCCCCGGATGACGTGGCGGAAGCCGGGCGGGCCGTGGTCGGGCGCGCGCAGCCGCAGCACCTGGCCCTTGACCGGGCGGACCGGCAGCCCGGTCAGCGCGGCGGCGCCGCAGCCGGCGGCGACCACGACGACCGGCGTGGCCAGCTCGGCCAGCCGGGTCACCGGGCCGGGGACCAGGGTCGCGCCGGCCCGTTCGGCGGCGGTCCGCAGCGCGTCGACCAGCCGGCGCGGGTCGACCTGGTGGTCGCCGGGGGCGACCGCGCCGCCGCGCAGCCGGGGGGTCAGCGCCGGTTCGCGGTCCCGCAACTGCGACGGGCGCAACGCGCTGATCGGCAGCCCCAACCCCTGCTGGTACGACCAGAGCCGACGCGCCTCGGCCAGGTCGTCCCCGGTCAGCCCGACGACGAGGGTGCCGTCGGTGCGGTAGCCGAACTCCCTGCCGGTGGCGGCGGCCAGCGCGGCGGCGAAACCCGGCCAGCGGGCGGCGGATGCGGTGAGCAGCCCGGTCAGCTCCCGCTCCCCGAAGTACGCCTCGGCGACCGGGGCGAGCATCCCGGCGGCGACCCGGGACGCGCCGGAGCCGGGGGCCGGATCGTGCACGGCCACCCGCAGGCCCCGGGTGGCGCAGCGCCAGGCGATCGCCAACCCGACCGGCCCCGCGCCCACGATGGCGACGTCGGGCCGGGTCAGCACGTCAGCGCCGCGATCAGCTCGGCGGTGGCCCGGCCCAGGTCGGCGGCGGTGGAGAGCGCCCCGACCACCGCCACCCCGTACGCCCCGGCGGCCCGCAGCGCCGGCACCGTCGCGACGGTGACCCCGCCGATGGCGATCACCGGCACGGCGACGGCCTCGGCGACGGCGCGGATCCCGGCCGGGCCGATCGGGTCGGGCAGGCCGGCCTTGGTGGTGGTGCGGTGGCACGGGCCGACGCCCAGGTAGCTGGCCCCGGCGGCGACCGCCCTGCCGGCGGCCCCGGGTTCCCGGGCGGTCGCGCCGAGCACGGCGTCGACGCCGAGGACCCGACGGGCCGCCGCGACGGGCAGGTCGTCCGCGCCGACGTGGCCGCCGTCGGCGTGCACCGCGAGGGCGACGTGCAGCCGGTCGTTGACCAGGCAGGTCGCCCCGTACGGCGCACAGAGCGCGCGCACCCGCCGGGCCAGGTCGTACGCCTGCCGGTCGGTGGTCCCGTCGGTGACCCGGACCTGGACGACCAGCTCGGCGCGGGCCACCGGGAGGGCGGCCCGCAGGACGGCGAGCGGGTCGCACCCGGGTCGGGTGTCGGTGATCAGATGCAGTCGGCCGAGGGACGGCACGTCAACTCTCCTCCCTGCGCCGGCATTATCCGGATCAGGTTCGACGGTCGGGGGCTCTCAGCCCCCCTCTCAGCCCGGTGTACCGGGCTCCCGTGGGTCACGTGCCTGTGACCGTACGACAGATCCGCTGATCCGCCAAGGGGTGTTACCTTGATCCAAGCATGTCAATCCCTGCCCTTTGCCCCCTCTCTCCACATAAGCCGGAAAAGCGAGTCGACGATACCGAATCGTTACATGCTCATGCCTTGCCGGAAACCAATCCAGCGGCGCTAATTTGTTCAACCGATCGACATTATTCCGGTGCGCGGCCTCGACGAGGTCGACACCTGATCGCCACCGATGCGGACCTCGGCGGGCCCGCACCCATCCGACCGGGGACGGTCTGCGGCGAGTCGTCCCCATGCCCCCACCACTGTCCAGCTCGGACAAAAGGAGCATGGAGTGTCTCCATCCCGCCATCGCCGCGCCCGTCGCGGCCCACTGGGTGCCGGTCTACTGGCCCTCTCCCTACTCGCCAGCGGCCTGATCGGCGGCACCGCCGCCCAGGCCGCTCCCGCGGCGGCAGCCCTGCCACAGGCCGCACCGGCACCCGCACCGGCGGCGGCTGCCGCCGCCGAACCGTTCTCGGTCCTGGTCTTCTCCAAGACCGCCGGGTTCCGGCACGACGCCATCCCGGCCGGCATCACCGCGATCCAGAAGCTCGGCACCGACAACGGGTTCACCGTCGACACCACCGAGGACGGGGCCGCCTTCAACGACACCAACCTGGCCAAGTACCAGGCGGTGATCTGGCTCTCCACCACCGGTGACGTGCTCGACAGCACCCAACAGGCCGCGTTCGAGCGTTACATCAAGGCCGGCGGCGGCTACGCCGGCGTGCACGCCGCCTCGGACACCGAATACGACTGGGCCTGGTACGGCAACCTGGTCGGCGCGTACTTCTCCGGCCACCCGGCCAACCAGCAGGCCACCGTCAAGGTCGAGGACCACGCGCACCCGTCGACCGCCGACCTGCCGGACAAGTGGTCCCGGTTCGACGAGTGGTACAACTTCCGCACCAACCCGCGCGCCAAGGTGCACGTGCTGGCCAGCCTGGACGAGAAGTCCTACAGCCCGGGCGCCGGCGCGATGGGCGCCGACCACCCCACCGCCTGGTGCCAGGACTACGACGGCGGCCGGTCCTGGTACACCGGCGGCGGCCACACCCAGGCGTCGTACACCGAGCCGGAGTTCCTCTCCCACCTGCTCGGCGGCATCCGTACCGCGGCCGGGGTCGAGAACGCCGACTGCGGCGCCTCGAAGACCGCGAACTTCGAGAAGGTCACCCTCGACAGCAACACCAACAACCCGATGGAGCTGGACATCGCTCCGGACGGCCGGGTGTTCTACGCCGAGCGGGACGGCCGGGTGCAGATCGTGAAGCCGGACACCGGCAACACGGCCACCGCCGTCCGGCTGGACGTCTTCACCGGCAACGAGGACGGCCTGCTCGGTCTCCGCCTCGACCCGGACTTCGCCACCAACAAGTGGATCTACCTGTACTACGCGCCGGCCGGTGGTGGCCCCCGCAACTACCTGTCCCGGTTCACCGTCAACGGTGACACCATCGACAAGGCCACCGAGAAGGTCGTCCTCCAGGTCGACACCCAGCGCAACACCTGTTGCCACGCCGGCGGCAGCATGACCTTCGACTCGCAGGGCAACCTCTACCTGGCCACCGGCGACAACACCAACCCGTTCGAGTCGAGCGCGTTCACCCCGATCGACGAGCGGGCCGGCCGGCAGGACTACGACGCGCAGCGCAGCGCCGGCAACACCAACGACCTGCGCGGCAAGGTGATCCGGATCCACCCCGAGGACGACGGCACCTACACGGTCCCGGCGGGGAACCTGTTCGCCCCGGGCACCGCGAAGACCCGTCCCGAGATCTTCGGCATGGGCTTCCGTAACCCGTTCCGGATCGGCGTCGACCAGAAGACCGACACCCTCTACGTCGCGGACTACGGGCCGGACGCCTCGGCGGCCAACCCGAACCGCGGCCCCGAGGGCCTGGTGGAGTGGAACATCGTCGCCACCGCCGGCAACTACGGCTGGCCGTACTGCACCGGCAACAACAAGGCGTACAACGACTACACCTTCCCGTCCGGGCCGAGCGGGGCGAAGTTCGACTGCGCCGCGCCGGTGAACGACTCGCCCAACAACACCGGCCTGACCACCCTGCCGCCGGCCATCGCGGCGACCGTGGACTACGGCTACGCGGGCGACCCGCGCTTCCCCGAGATCGGCGGCGGCGGCGCCCCGATGGGCGGCCCGGTCTACCGCTACGACGCCGACAGCACGTCGAGCCGCAAGTGGCCGGCGTACTACGACGGCAAGGCGCTCCTCGGCGAGTGGAACCAGTCGAAGATGTACACGATGCAGGTCAGCGCGGACGGCAAGTCGCTGATCGACATCAACCAGCTGCTCACCGGCATGTCCATGGTCCGCCCGATGGACTTCGAGTTCGGTCCGGACGGCGCGCTCTACCTGATCGAGTGGGGCACCGGCTTCGGCGGTAACAACGACGACTCCGGGGTCTACCGGATCGACTACACCGCCGGTGACCGCGCGCCGATCGCCGAGGCCAGCGCCGACCCCACCTCCGGGGCCGCACCGCTGACCGTGAACTTCTCCAGCGCCGGCTCCCGTGACCCGGACGGTGGCACGCTGACCTACGCGTGGAAGTTCGGCGACGGGCAGACCTCCACCGAGGCGAACCCCACCCACACCTACACCGCGGCCGGCGACTACACCGCGCAGCTCACCGTGACCAACCCCAAGGGTCGTTCCGCGGTGGCGAACGTGCCGGTGACGGTCGGCAACACCGCCCCGACGGTGACCATCGAGTTCCCGCCCAGCGGCGGCTTCTTCGAGTGGGGCGACCAGGTCAAGTACACGATCAAGGTGACCGACCCGGAGGACGGCACCGTCGACTGTGACCGGGTGCAGCTGCAGGTGCTGCTCGGCCACGACGAGCACGCCCACCCGCTGGAGCAGCACACCGGCTGCACCGGCACCGTGCAGACCTCGCTGGCGTCCGGCCACGGCGCGGAGGCGAACGTCTTCGCGGTCTTCGAGGCCACCTACACCGACGACGGCGGCACCGGCGGTGCCGGCCCGCTGACCGGTCGGGCGATCGAGATCCTCCAGCCCAAGCGCAAGCAGGCCGAGTACTTCACGGCCACCGGTCGTGCCCCGGGCAGCACCGGCGGCGGTGACCCGGGCGTGCAGAAGGAGACCACCACCGACCCCGCCGGGGGCGGCCAGAGCATCGGCTTCATCGAGGACGGCGACTGGTGGTCGCTCGACCCGGCCAACCTGACCGGGATCGAGCAGATCCGCTTCCGGGTGGCCTCCGAGGTGCAGGGTGGACGGATCGACGTGCACGCCGGTGCCGTCGACGGCCCAGTGGTCGCCACGGCCACCGTGCCCACCACGGGCGGCTGGCAGCAGTTCGTCGACGTGACCGCACCGGTGACCGCCGCGGCCGAGGGCGTGCTGTACTTCGTCGCCAAGGACCCGGCCGGTGGCACCGGTTCGCTGTTCAACGTCAACTGGATGGACTTCATCGGTCGGGGCGTCACCGACAACGCTCCGCCGCAGGTGACGGCCACCGCCACCCCGGCGACCGGCACCGCGCCGGTCACCGTCGCCTTCACCGGCACGGCCACCGACACCGAGGGCGACACCCCGCTGACGTACGCCTGGGACTTCGGTGACGGCGGGACGGCGACCACCCTGAACGCCACCCACACCTACACCACCCCGGGCACCTTCACCGCCACCCTGACGGTGACGGACAAGCGGGGCGCCAAGTCCTACGCGACCGTTCCGGTCAAGGTGGACGCGCCGACCAACTCGTGCCTCGGCGCGCGGTCGGACGAGTTCCTCGGCAACAGTCTCGACAAGGACCGCTGGTCGGTGGTCCGGGAGAACCAGCTCTACTCGGTCTCCGGCGGGGCGCTGCGACTGCCCACCGCCTCGGGTGACCTGTACGGCACCCGTAACGACGCGACCAACCTGGTGCTCCAGCCCGCACCCAGCGGGGCCTGGCAGGCCACCACCAAGGTCACCGTGCCCGTCACCGCCGACTACCAGCAGGCCGGCCTGCTGATCTACGGCGACGACGACAACTACGCCAAGGTGGATCTGCTCTACGGCGGTTCCCGCAAGGTGGAGTTCATCCGGGAGACCGCGGCGACGCCCCGCAACGACGCGGCCGACGCCGTGGCCGCACCCGCCGGTGACACCATCTGGCTGCGGCTGATCAGCGACGGCACCAACCTGACCGCACAGTTCTCCACCGACGGTGCGACGTTCACCCCGGTCGGCCGGTCCGCCGCGCTGGCCGGCATCACCAACCCGCGGATCGGCCTGCTCGCCCTCAACGGCGGCACCACCGCACCGGTGGTGGACGCGGTGTTCGACTCGTTCCTGGTCTCGCCGGACGCTCCGGCCGGCCCGGTCAGCCCGTCGGACGAGTTCACCGGCACCACGCTCGACAAGTGCCGGTGGAACGCGGTGCTGCGGGAGGACCCGGCCGCCTACCGGGTGACCGACGGCGCGCTGAAGATCGACGTGCCGAAGGGTGACATCTACGGCACCGGCAACACCGGGCCGACGAACTTCATCCTCCAGACCGCGCCGAGCGGCGACTGGACCCTGGAGACGAAGGTCGACGGCAGTGCCCTGGCCGAGCAGTACCAGCAGGCCGGTCTGATCGTCCACGCCGACGACGACAACTACGTCAAGTTGGACTTCATCGTGGACAACCAGGCCGGGCAGACGCCCTCCCGGCGGATCGAGTTCCGTGGCGAACTCGCCGGGGTGACGCAGAACCCGCAGCCCCAGGTCTCGAACCTGACCTCGGGGGTGTGGCACCTGCGGCTGGCCCGGGCCGGTGACACCTTCACCGCGTCCTACTCGGCCGACGGGCAGGAGTGGACGACGTTCGAGACGGTGACCAACGCCGCCGTCGGGGCCACCCCGAAGATCGGTCTGTTCACCCTCGGTGCGAACGCGGCCACCTCGAAGACGGCCTCGTTCGACTACTTCCGGCTCTCCACCAAGGCGGCCGACACGACCGCCCCGGTGACCACGGCCACCGTCTCCGGCACCCCGACCGAGGGTTGGCACACCGGCCCGGTCACCGTGACGCTGGCGGCTGCCGACGAGGCCGGCGGTAGCGGGGTGGCGAGCACCGAGTACCAGCTCGACGGGGCCACCACGTGGACCGCGTACACCGAGCCGGTGCAGGTCACCGGGGATGGCACGCACGAGGTGCGGTTCCGGTCGACGGACGCGGCCGGCAACGTGGAGGCGACGAAGAAGGTCGCCGTGAAGATCGACGCCACCGCGCCGGTCAGCTCGGCGGCGTTCGCCCCGGCGAACGACGACGGCTGGCACAACGGCACCGTCCCGGTGGTGATCACCTCCACCGACGCCGGTTCCGGGGTGAAGAAGCTGGAGTGGTCGCTCGACGGTGGCGCCTGGACGGCGTACACCACGCCGGTCGAGGTGACCGGGGACGGCACGCACGAGCTGCTGTACCGGGCCACCGACGCCGCCGGCAACGTCGAGTCGCTGAAGTCGGCGGTCGTGAAGATCGACGGCACCAAGCCGACGCTGCTGGTCTCCGGCATCGCCGACGGCCAGCTCTACGGTGACAGCCAGGACGTCCGGATCTCGTGGCAGGCGGTCGACCCGACCTCCGGCATCAAGACGACCTCCGGCGTGCTGGACGGTCGGGCGTACGCCAGCGGCACCCTCCAGGCGCTGTACGAGCTGCCGCTCGGCCTGCACGAGCTGACGGTGACCGCGACCGACAAGGCGGGCAACTCCACCACCTCGACGGTCCGGTTCTTCGTCACCACCTCGTTCCGGGACATGCAGAACCTGCTGGACCGGTTCAAGGCGACCGGACGACTCTCCACCAAGGCGCACCGTCAGCTGTCCAACAAGCTGGACGCGGTGCGGGAGTCCGAGGCGGCGGGCAACGACAAGCGGGCGGTGCAGCAGTTGACCGCCTTCAAGGCGTTGGCCAACGATGCCGCACTGGTGACTGACACCGACGTCCGGGACGTGCTGGTCCGCGACGCCGACGCCATGATCGTCCGACTCGGTGGCGCGGCCACCAAGGCCGGCGTCAAGGCGAACAACAACAAGTCGGTCGACGGGGCCGGCCGGCTCGGTGCCGATCCCACCCGGATCGCCGAGGGCGGTTCGCTGTAACACCACCACCGGGGCCGCTCCCACCGTCGACACCGACGGTGGGAGCGGCCCCTCCACATAGGGAGGGAGAGGTCGATGCGTACCTGCAGAGTTCTCGCCGCCGCGCTGGTCGTGGCGGGCCTGGTGGCGCTGCCGGCGAGCCCGGCGGCAGCGCACGGCGGGAAGGTCAAGCTGACGGTGGCCGGTGACGGTGCCGGCGGGGTCACCGTGATGGCCGTGTACGCCGACGGACACCGGCTGGACCAACCGGTACGGCTCACCCTGACCGCCGAGGGCGAGGGTGGCCGGACGGCCGGGCCGGTGCAGATCGCCCCGGCCGGGGAGGGACAGGGCTTCTACAGCAGTGGCCCGCTGCTCTCCCCCGGCGACTGGCGGGTGACGGTCAGCGCCCCCGCCCCGTACCAGAGCACGGCGACGGCGCAGGTGCAGGCCCGGGTGGCCCAGTCGCCGCCACCGGCTGCCGCCGTCCGCACTGAGACCGGGGCGGAGGCGGCCGGGGTCGGACGGTGGTCGTGGCTGGCCGGCGGGCTGGCGGTGGTCGCCGCCGCAGGGGTGGCGCTGCTGTGGTGGCGTCGCCGCCGGGCCCACCGCGGACCCGGGGACCCCCCGGCCGGCCTGGGCGGCTGACGGGTCAGGCCGGGGCACCCGCCCCGGGGGTCACCGAATCGGGCCCGGACACCTCTGCGGTGGCCGGGCCCGATCACGTAGCCGCGGGGTCCGCCCGGGTGGGGCGGGGTCTGCGCCGCCCCGGACGGGGTGAGGTCGGGCCGGACCGACCGGTCAGAGCAGGGCGTCCAGGGCGTCCAGGTCGTCGTCGGTGGGCTGCCAGGTGCCGGCGACGGCGTTCGCGCGTACCTGCTCGGGCGTGGTGGCACCGGCGATGACGGAGGCCACCGCCGGTCGGGCGGCCAGCCCACCGATGGCGACCTGGAGCAGGGTCAGGCCCCGCTGCGCCGCGTACCCCTCCAGCGCCTCGATGGTGTCCCAGCGGGCGGCGGCCAGCCGCTCGGCGTACCGGCCGCCGCCGGAGAGGCGGCTGCCGGCGGGCGGGGCGGTGTCCCGCTGGTACTTGCCGGTGAGCAGCCCGTTGGCCAGCGGGAAGAACGGCAGCAGACCCAGGCCGAAGCGCTCGCAGGCCGGAATGATCTCGACCTCGGCGTCCCGGTGGAGCAGGTTGTAGTGGTTCTGCGCGCTGACGAACCGGGCCAGCCCCCGGGTCTTCGCCGCCCAGTCGGCGTCGGCGATCTGCCAGCCCGAGAAGTTGGAATTGCCCAGGTAGCGCACCTTGCCGGCGCGGACCAGGTCGTCCAGCGCGGCGAGCGTCTCGTCGATCGGGGTGTCCGGGTCGGGTTCGTGCAACTGGTACAGGTCGATGTGGTCGGTGCCGAGCCGACGCAGCGACGCCTCGACGGCCCGCATCACGTACCGCCGGGACCCGCGCACCCCGAAGTCGCGGCCGTTGCGCCCGCCCATCGACATGCCGAACTTGGTGGCCAGCACCACGTCGTCCCGGCGGCCCTTGAGGGCCTGCCCGAGCAGTTCCTCGGAGCCGCCCGGGGGTTCGCCGTAGATGTCGGCGGTGTCGAAGAAGGTGATCCCGGCGTCGAGCGCGGCGTCGACCACCGCCCGGGTGCCGTCGATGTCGAGCTTGCGGCCGAAGTTGTTGCAGCCGACACCGACCACGGACACCACGAGCCCGGAGTCGCCCAGCCGGCGGTAGGTCATCTCAGTCACGAGATCCACCCTATGCCGCCCGGACCGGCCCCGACCGGCGACGACCCCGCCCGATGACCGAGCGGGGTCGGCACCTCACGGCTCGCGCAGGTCGGCGGTCAGCCCACGTCCCAGACCGGCTCCGGGGTCTCCACCACGTCCCCGTCGCCCCGGAACAGCACGAACCGGTCGAACGAGCGGGTGAACCAGCGGTCGTGGGTGACGGCGACCACCGTCCCGGCGAACGCGGTCAGCCCCGCCTCCAACGCCTCGGCCGAGGCCAGGTCGAGGTTGTCGGTCGGCTCGTCGAGCAGCAGCAGGGTGGCCCCCGACAGCTCCAGCAGCAGCACCAGGAACCGGGCCTGCTGACCGCCGGACAGGGTGCCGAAGCGTTGGTCACCCTGGCCGGCCAGCTCGTAGCGGCTCAGCGCCGCCATCGCCGCGTGCCGGTCCATCCCGGCCCGGTGCTCGTCACCCCGCCACAGCGCCTCGACCAGGGTCTTCGCCATCAGCTCCGGCCGGTCGTGGGTCTGCGAGAAGTGCCCCGGGCGGACCCGGGCGCCCAACCGGACCACCCCGCCGTGCGCCACCGGGGCCAGCGCGGCGGCCCCGTCGACCGGGCCGTTGGCCGGGTCGGGATCGGTGCCGCCCCGGGCCAGCAGGCGCAGGAAGTGCGACTTGCCGGTGCCGTTGGCACCGAGCACCGCCACCCGGTCGCCGTACCACAGCTCCAGGTCGAAGGGGTAGGTCAGGCCGTCCAGCTCCACCTGCTCGCAGATCACCGCGCGCTTGCCGGTCCGCCCGCCGGCGAGCTGCATCCGGATGTCCTGGTCCTTCGGCGGTACGGGCGGCGGCCCGGCCTCCTCGAACTTGCGCAGCCGGGTCTGCGCCGCCTGGTAGCGGGAGGCGAGCCCGTCGTTGTACGCGGCCTTCTGCTTGTACATCAGCATCAGCTCCCGCAGCTTCTGGTGCTCCTCGTCCCAGCGGCGGCGCAGTTCGTCGAGCCGGGCGTGCCGGGCCGTGCGCGCCTCGTGCCAGCTGGCGAAGCCGCCCGGGTGCACCCAGGCGCTGCCGCCCTCGACGGCGACCACCCGGTCGGCGGTACGGGCCAGCAGCTCCCGGTCGTGCGAGACGTACAGCACCGACTTGGTGGACTCGCGCAGCCGCTGCTCCAGCCAGCGTTTGCCGGGCACGTCGAGGAAGTTGTCCGGCTCGTCCAGCAGCAGCACCTCGTCGGTGCCACGCAACAGCAGCTCCAGGGCGAAGCGCTTCTGCTGCCCCCCGGACAGGGTCCGCACCGGTCGGTCCCGGGACGCGTCCCAGGGCAGGTCGAGCACGGTGGTGGTGACGGTGTCGAAGAGCACCTCGGCGTCGTACCCGCCGGCCTCGCCCCAGGCGGCCAGCGCGTCCGCGTACGCCAGCTGGGCCTTGCCGGCGGCGGTGCTGTACTTGCCGCGCAGTTCGGCGGCGCGCATGGCCTGTTCGGTGTCGACGAGCCGGCGGCCGGCGTCACGCAACGCCGGTGGGGCCAGTGACAGGGCCAGGTCGGCCAGCGTCGACTCGTCGCCGATCATGCCGATGAACTGCCGCATCACGCCGAGCCCACCGGCCCGCGCGACCGCGCCGGTGCGCACCGGCAGGTCACCGGCGACCATCCTCAGCAGCGTCGTCTTGCCGGCGCCGTTCGGCCCGACCAGGGCGACCTTGGCCCCCTCACCGACCCGGAACGACACGTCGGCGAAGAGCTCCCGACCGTCCGGGAGGATGTGCCCTACCGCTGCCACGTCCACGTATCCCACGCCGGCATCCTGCCCGAGGCGCGGGGCCGGGCGACACCGGATTACCGGGTGACCCGCAGCACCCGGTAGCCCTTCTGGCTGGCGTGCCGGGTCACCGTGAAGCCCTCGTCGAGCAGCCAGCGGTGCAGCGAGTCGCCGCCGAGGTGCCGGGCCACCACCAGCCAGCCGACGCCGTCCGGGGTGAGCCGGGGCAACCAGCGGCGCAGCAGCCCGTGCAGTTCGGGCTTGCCGATGTGGATCGGCGGGTTGGACCAGATCTGGGTGAAGGTGACGTCGGCCGGCACCTCGTCGGGGGCGACCGCGTGGACCCGGTCGCCGGTGTCGATCCGGGCGGCGTTCGCGGCGGTCAGCGCGCGGGCCCGCTCGTTGACGTCGACCGCCCAGACGGTGGCGGTCGGCGCGAGGTCGGCCAGCACGCAGCTGATCGGGCCGAACCCGGAGCCGATGTCGAGCAGGTGGCCACCGGTGGCGGCGGTCGGCAGGTCGGCCTTGCGCAGCAGGACGGCGGTGCCGGGGTCGAGTCGGGTGGCGGAGAAGACCCCGCTGGCGGAGGCGAGCGCGTAGTCGCGCCCGGCGACGTGGAACTCCACCTCGCGGGGACGGGCCGGGGCGCTGGGCTCCGCGGTGAAGTAGTGGTCGCCGGTCACCGGGGCATTCTTCCATCGGCCCGCACCGGGTGCGTCGTCGGCCGGCGTCGTTGCCCGACGCGCCGCAGGCAGTATTTCCCGTTATTAGCCCCTAAAGGGGCAATGGACCCTACTCTGGGCGACATGGTATATCGGTACGAGTCCGCTGAGGACGCGTTTGAGGAGAACCCGCAGCCCGGCACGGACCTGCCGCTGTTCCAGCCCGTGCCGACCACGGCGGCCGGGCCCTCCCCGTCCCGCTTCCCGGCCCCTTCACTGCCCCGGGTCAGCCAGCCGGTCCCACCGGCGGCCGACCCCGTCCCGATCCGCTCCGCCGTCCAGGTGCCCGCCCCGACGTCCGCACCGGACCGGTCCCGGTCCCGCCGCTCCGGCGACGGCCGGAGCAGCCGGGGTGGCCGGGGCTGGCAGATCGTCGTCGGTGGGGCCGCCGTGCTGATGCTGCTCGGCCTCTGCGGGCTCGGCGGGGCCGTCCTGCTCATCGACCGCACCCCGACCGACGACTCGTCGCCGAACGGACAGGCCGCACCGACGGCGCCGGGTGCCACCGCCCCGGACGAGCAGGCCGCCGGCGGCCCACTGGACTCCCGGGACGTCGACCGGCAGCCGTTGACCGTCAAGGAGGTCTTCCCCGGCAAGAAGCTGGTCGTCGGCGTCGACCGGCACGAGTACCAGGTGCTCAAGACCCAGTCCGGCAGCAGTTGCGCCGTCGCGGCCACCGGCGAGATCGCCGACCTGCTGGTCACCCTCGGGTGCAGCCAGGTGGTCCGGGCCACCCTGCGCTCCCCCGACGACGACCACCTGGTCACCGTCGGCCTGTTCAACCTGACCGACCTGGCCACCGCGCAACGGGTGCGGGAGCGGATCCGACCGCTGCTCGACGACCGGCGCGGCCGGTTCCGGGGCATGCCCGCGGGGGACGACACCGAGTCGGTCGCCACCGCCGCCGCCCGCGTCGCCTGGCAGGTACGCGGCCACTATGTCGCCTACTGCCTGGTGACCAGGGACGACGCCGGTGCCGTGCCGGCCGGCGACAAGACCGTCCGCGAGATCATCTACGACCTGATCGAACTGCACCTCGACAAGGGGGTGCTGGACCGCCGGGCGGCCGGCGTCAGCGTGGACCAGCCCACCGTGAAGGCCACCAGCCCCTCGGCCACCCCGCGCGCCGGGGACCGGAAGACCCCCACCCCGTCCGCCACTGCGAACCGCGACGACCCGGACACCGGCGAACTGCCCGGCGACTGACGACCACAGACCGGGGCTCGGTCGTCCCGGCCGGCCTCCGTCGGGGCCGGTGGGCCCGCCGTCAGGGCCGGTCCCGGCGCGAGCCGTAGGCCTTCCGATCCGCACGGGTACGCGGCCTGCCGCCGTCGGAGCCGGGCACCGGATGTTCCACCCGGTCGCTACGCCGGCTCGACGGGCAGCCAGAGCTCGCGGGTCGCGGTGCTGAGGTCGACCGTCGGCTCGGGCACCGCGACGATCTCCGGGCCCGGCCGCAGCCGCCACGGGTTGAAGGGAAACCACTCGGTTGCGGCCGTGGCCCAGGTCTTCCGCAGGGCCTGCGGAGACGGCCCCACGGCCCGGATGACCACCCAGTGGCCCGCCGGGACCTCGATGACGTCGAGGTCGCCCGGGACCGGCGTGCTCGGGGACACGGCGACCCCGTGCAGGTAGGTCAGCTCGCTGCCCTCGTCGTAGTCCGCGTCGAGATCGTCGCAGACCGCGAGCAGGCCACCCGGCTCAACGTCGCCGAGCGTCTTCAAGCGCAGATGCTCCTCTGCCGGCAGCGCGGCGACGTGCTGCTCGATGTACGGGTTGACGCCTCGGTGGATCAGTGGAACCCGGGCAGCGTGCCCCACGAGCCGGAACGCGGGACGGTCGACGATGCGGGTCAGCATGCGTTCGCTCCCTTCGACGGTTGGGCGGAGTCTGAGCTGTGCTGTGGTGCGACAGGGTCTCCGTAGCGTGACCGGCGCTGTGGCGGGCACACCCGACGGATGCGGAGCGGAAAGTGTCGGGCGATCGGGATCGGTGCCGCCACACGATGGGGTCATGGACGACACGACACTGGTATCCCGGTTCCTTCGCGACGGCTTCGTGAAGTTGGCGGGCGCCGTCGCACCGCGCGTGGCCGCGGACTGCGCGCGGCTGCTGTGGCGGGAGACCGGCTGTGACCCGGACGACCCCGCCACCTGGACGCAGCCCGTGCACTGGGTGCCCGGCATGGCGCAGGGGCCGTTCGCCGCCGCACCCAATTCGCCGTTCCTCCATCACGCGTACGACCTGCTCGTCGGCGCGGGACGCTGGGAGCCGCGCTACTCACTGGGCACGTTCCCGTTGCGCTTCCCGCACGAGGATGAGCCGAACGACGCGGGCTGGCACATCGAGGGCAGCTACCTGCCGGAGGGTGCGAGCTGGTACTTCACGAATGTTCGCTCCCAGGGGCGCGCGCTGCTGATGCTGTTCCTGTTCAGCGAGGTCGGTGCGGAGGACGCCCCGACCCGGATCCGGGTCGGCTCACACCTCGACGTGCCGAAGGTGTTGGAGAAGTACGGGGAGGACGGGGCGAGCGGGCTGGACCTCGCGCCCGAGTTGGTGGCGGCGTCCGACCACCGGCCGGTCGCCCTCGCCACCGGGTCCCCGGGTGATGTCTTCCTCTGCCATCCGTTCCTCGTGCACACTGCGCAACCACACCACGGGACGCGGCCGCGCTTCATGGCCCAGCCGCCACTGATGCCGGCCGCGCCGTACGAACTGGATCGGGCCGACGGTGCGTACTCGCCCGTGGAGATCGCGATTCGCCGGGGCCTCGGGCAGGACACCCCCGGCCCCGACGGGCGAGGGACGCGGGGACGAGGGTGAAGGTGCGGGTGAGTGGCCGCAACGCGCGGTTCCAACAGTGGGAGGCGCTGCTCCGCAATCGGACCAAGCGGCAGCGTCGCGGCGAATTCCTCGTGCAGGGCGTGCGCCCGATCGCCATGGCCATCGCACACGGCTGGCAGGTCCGAGAGCTGCTCCACGACGCCGACGGTCCGCTGTCCGGTTGGGCACGCGAGGCCCTGGACACGGTCCGGGCCGAGAAGTTCGCCGTATCCCGTGAGCTGATGCACGAGCTGGGAGGTAAGGCGGACACGGTTCCGGAGCTGCTGGCCGTGGTCGCGCTACCGGAGGACGACCTGTGCCGCATTCCGGCCGGGCCGACCATGCTCACCGTCGTGTTCGACCGGCCCACCAGCCCTGGCAACATCGGGACACTCATCCGGTCCGCAGACGCCTTCGGCGCGTCCGGCGTCATCGTCACCGGCCATGCTGCCGATGTGTACGACCCGAAGGCGGTGCGGGCGAGCACCGGCTCGCTGTTCGCGCTGCCCGTGGTCCGGGCACCCGCACACCAGGCCGTGCTGTCCTGGGTCGCCGACGTGCGCGCCGACGGCGTCGGCATCGGCATCGTGGGTGCCGACGAGCACGGCGCACTCGACGCCGCCGAGTACGACTTCACGCAACCCACGCTGACCCTGATCGGCAACGAGACCACCGGGCTCAGCGTCGGCTGGCGTGCGGCCTGCGACCAACTCGTCCGGGTCCCGATGTCCGGGGCCGCCAGCTCCCTGAACGCGGCGGCCGCCGGGACCGTCGTGCTCTACGAATCGGCACGCCAGCGCAGCGCCGCCGCCCGCCGGTAGCGCACTGGCCACCCGGGTGGGGCTGATCACCTGCCGGCACGGATCTGCTGGCGGCATCACCCATACCCGGCAACCTGACGATGAACCGACGACTCAGAACACTAGGACTCCACCGGGAGCCGCAGCCGGCGGGTGCGGTCGGCGCGGTGGGCGTACTCGGCCGGGTCGTCCGGATAGCCGACGGCCACCAGGGTCAACCCGTGCGCCGGGGCGACGGTCACCTCGCTGGACCGTTCCCGCCGGGCGAGCAACCCGGACGGCCAGGCCGCCGGGCGTCGACCGTCCCCGGCGGTCAGCATCGCCCCCACCAGGCTGCGCACCATCGCCTGGCAGAACGCGTCGGCCTGCACGGTGGCGACCAGGATGCCGTCCGGGTCCCGCCGCCAGTCCAACCGGGTCACCTCGCGCACCGTGGTGGCGTTCTCCTTGCGCCGGCAGTACGCGGCGAAGTCGTGCTCCCCCACCAGGCCGGCCGCCGCGACGTTCAGGGCGGCCAGGTCCAGCGGTCGGGACCAGGCGAGGATGTCCCGCCGCCGCAACGGCTCGGCACCCCACGGCGCGTCGGTCACCCGGTACTCGTACCGGCGGAAGGTCGCCGAGAAGCGGGCGTCGAAGTCGGCGGGCACCTCGGTCATCGCCCGGACCCGTACGTCCCCGGGGAGCAGCCGGGCCACCCGGCGCAGCAGCCGCCCCTGGTGCTCCCGCCAGGCGAGGGTGGGCAGGTCGAGGTGACAGACCTGACCGGTGGCGTGCACCCCGGCATCGGTCCGACCGGCCACGGTCAACCCGGTCACCGCACCCGCCCCGAGCACCAGGTCCAGCGTCTCGACCAGCACCCCGGCCACGGTGCGCCGGGTCGGCTGGACCGCCCAGCCGGAGAAATCCGTGCCGTCGTACGAGACGTCCAGCCGCAGCCGGATCCGCTCGTCCACCTCGTACCTCCCGTTCACGGCGTCGGGCCCGGCACCCCAGGAAGGGGTGCCGGGCCCGACGATGCTGCTGGTGCTCAGGCCTTCTTCTCGGTGGCCTCGTCGGTCTCGGTGGCCTCGTCGCTGTCCTCACGGGCGGCGGCGGTGTCCCCGGACGCCGAGACCGGCGCCTCGGAGTCCTGGTCGGCCGAGGCCGCCGGGGTCTCCTCGGCCGGGGCGAGCGCCTCGACCTTGTCCTGCTGGGCGCTCTTGCGGGCAGCGGTCTTCTTGTTCGCCTTGGGCTCGGCGACCTGAAGCTCCTCGACCAGCTCGATGATCGCCATCGGAGCGGCGTCACCCTTACGCGGACCGGTCTTCACGATCCGGGTGTAGCCACCGTTGCGGTTGGCGTACCGGGGCGCGATCTGGTCGAACAGGGCGTAGACCACGTCCTTGTCCTTGACGACGCCCAGCACCCGACGCCGCGCGGAGAGGTCGCCCCGCTTGGCCTTGGTGATGAGCTGCTCGGCCAGCGGACGCAGCCGCCGGGCCTTCGTCTCGGTGGTCTTGATCTTGCCGTGCTGGAACAGCGCGGTGGCCAGGTTGGCCAGCATCAGCCGCTCGTGCGCGGGGCTGCCGCCGAGGCGGGGGCCCTTGGTGGGCGTGGGCATGCTTGGTGCTCCTCAGGTGTGGCGGCAGCGCGGACTAGAGCTGCTCGGTCTCGCGATAGTCGTCGGTGTCGTAGTCGGCCTCACCGAAGGCGTCCACGACGTGTGCCGGGTCGAAGTTCGGGGCCGAGTCCTTCAGCCCCAGACCCATCCCGGCGAGCTTCATCTTGACCTCGTCGATCGACTTCTGACCGAAGTTCCGGATGTCGAGGAGGTCGGCCTCGGTACGCCCGATCAGCTCACCAACGGAGTTGATGCCCTCGCGCTTGAGGCAGTTGTAGGAGCGGACGGTGAGGTCCAGCTCCTCGATCGGCAGGGCCAGATCCGCCGCCAGCTGGGCGTCCTGCGGGGACGGCCCGATGTCGATGCCCTCGGCGGTCTCGTCCAGCTCCCGGGCCAGCCCGAAGAGCTCCACCAGCGTCGAACCGGCGGAGGCCAGCGCGGTGCGCGGGCCCATCGACGGCTTGGTCTCGACGTCGATGATCAGCCGGTCGAAGTCGGTCCGCTGCTCGACGCGGGTCGCCTCGACGCGGTACGTCACCTTCAGCACCGGCGAGTAGATCGAGTCGACCGGGATCCGGCCGATCTCGGCGCCGGCCTGCTTGTTCTGCGCCGCCGTCACGTAGCCGCGACCCCGCTCGACGGTCAGCTCCATGTCGAGCCGGCCCTTGCCGTTGAGGGTGGCGAGCTTGAGGTCGGGGTTGTGCACCGAGACGCCGGCCGGGGGCTGGATGTCGCCCGCGGTGACGTCGCCCGGACCCTGCTTGCGCAGGTACATACTGACCGGCTCGTCGTGCTCGGAGCTGACGCAGAGCTCCTTGATGTTCATGACGAGCTCGACCACGTCCTCCTTGACCCCGGGGATCGTGGTGAACTCGTGCAGCACACCGTCGATCTTGATCGAGGTGACCGCGGCACCCGGGATGGACGACAGCAGCGTACGCCGCAGCGAGTTGCCCAGGGTGTAGCCGAAGCCGGGCTCCAGCGGCTCGATGGTGAACCGGGAGCGGGTCTCGTTGATCGACTCTTCGGAGAGAGACGGTCGCTGGCTGATGAGCATTTCTTCTCTTCTCTTCCGGGACGCCCGCTATATGACGTCCACGACACAAACTGTTCCGGTGGCCCGCCCCGCAGGACGGGCCACCGCAACGGGCCCTACTTGGAGTAAAGCTCGACGATCAGCTGCTCCTGGACCTGGGTGTCGATCACCTGACGGGCCGGGAGCGAGTGCACCAGGACCTTCATCTGGCTCGGGATCGCCTCCAGCCACGCCGGAACGGTCTTCGAGCCGGCCTGGGCCTGCGCCACGATGAACGGGGTGAGTTCCTTGCTCTTGCCCCGGACCTCGATGATGTCGTGCTCCTTGACGCGGTACGACGGGATGTCGACCTTCTTGCCGTTCACGGTGAAGTGACCGTGCTTGACAAGCTGGCGGGCCATGTCCCGCGAGTGCGCATAGCCGGCCCGGTAAACGACGTTGTCCAGCCGCGACTCGAGGATCTGCAGGAGGACCTCACCGGTCTTGGCCTGCTTGGCCACGGCCTCCTCGTAGTAACCGCGGAACTGCTTCTCCAGCACGCCGTAGACCCGACGCGCCTTCTGCTTCTCGCGGAGCTGGAGCAGGTACTCCGTCTCCTTCGTGCGGCCACGACCGTGCTGCCCGGGCGGGAACGGCCGGGACTCGAACGGGCACTTCGGGCCATCGCACTTGCTGCCCTTGAGGAACAGCTTCATCTTCTCCCGCCGGCAACGGCGGCAGTCAGCACCGGTGTAACGAGCCATCTCTCTCTAACCTCTCAGACCCGGCGACGCTTCGGCGGACGGCACCCGTTGTGCGGCTGCGGGGTGACGTCGGCGATCTGGCCGACCTCCAGCCCGACGGCCTGCAGCGAACGGATGGCGGTTTCCCGGCCGGAGCCGGGACCCTTGACGAACACGTCGACCTTGCGCATGCCGTGCTCCATCGCCCGACGTGCGGCGGCCTCGGCGGCCAGCTGCGCGGCGAACGGGGTCGACTTGCGGGAGCCCTTGAAGCCCACCTGGCCCGCGGAGGCCCAGGAGATGACCGCACCGGTCGGGTCCGTGATGGACACGATGGTGTTGTTGAACGTGCTCTTGATGTGCGCCTGCCCGTGGGCGACGTTCTTGCGTTCCTTGCGCCGGACCTTCTTGACAGCGGCTCCGGCACGAGCCTTCGGTGGCATAAGTCTTCTGCGCTCCTGTATGGGTTCTCGATCGGCTGTTGGCTCTTCGCCCGTCGATCACGTGGACACCGGTTCCGGTGGGAGCCGGGCCTACTCGACGGGGGACGGCCAGAATTCCGGTGGAAGAATTACTTCTTGCCGGGCTTCTTCTTGCCGGCGACGGTCCGCTTCGGGCCCTTGCGGGTGCGGGCGTTGGTCCGCGTCCGCTGGCCGCGCACGGGCAGACCCCGGCGGTGCCGGATGCCGGCGTAGCAGCCGATCTCGACCTTGCGGCGGATGTCAGCGGCGACCTCGCGGCGCAGGTCGCCTTCAACCTTGTAGTTCGACTCGATGTGGTCGCGGAGCTGGACCAGCTCCTCGTCCGTGAGGTCCCGAGCGCGCTTGTCCGGCGAGATGCCGGTAGCGGCGAGCGTCTCCTGGGCACGGGTGCGACCGACCCCGAAGATGTAGGTGAGCGCGATCTCCATCCGCTTCTCGCGGGGGAGATCCACGCCGACTAGACGTGCCATGTGCGGGCGTACTCCTCGTGATGTGTGGCGGAGGTGTGGACCCGTCCCATCCCGCTACCGACCTGTCCGTCTCCGACGCGGTGTGCGTCGGCGACCGAACGGCCGCTGCCCGAGCGGGCCCCGGCCTCCGACCGGGGGTTGGCCACGAGAAGGTACGCATGCGTACGTTCCGCGGCTGGGACGAGCTGGTGACGTGTTGTCGTCGGATCTGCGCGACCCGGACCGGTCCGCCGCCCTCCGTTCGTCACGGAAGGCGGGATCGGATCAGCCCTGGCGCTGCTTGTGGCGCGGGTCGGTGCAGATCACCATGACCCGGCCGTGCCGGCGGATAACCCGGCACTTGTTGCAGATCCTCTTGACGCTCGGCTTGACCTTCACGGTTGCCTTACTTCCCATCTGGCCCGGCGACGCGATGACCACGACTCCGGACGTCGAAGACGGACACGGGGACTTCCCGGCCGCCGTCAGGCTTACTTGTAGCGGTAGACGATGCGCCCGCGGGTCAGGTCGTACGGCGAGAGTTCGACGACGACCCGGTCCTCCGGCAGGATGCGGATGTAGTGCTGCCGCATCTTGCCGCTGATGTGAGCCAGCACCTTATGGCCGTTCGCGAGCTCCACCCGGAACATTGCGTTCGGCAGAGGCTCGATGACCCGACCCTCGATCTCGATGGCTCCGTCTTTTTTCGGCATGTACTCCGCTGTCCTGACGTCGGTTGCTCCGGACGGCCCACAACGCCTTACACGGGCCTTCCGATGGTCATCGGGGACCCGCGCCAGCCGCGGCTCCGGCTCCCACCGAAGCGCGGGGTGGGCATGCCGGAGTGGACGCTGTGCGCCGATCTGAAAGTGTACGCCCGCCCCCGGGCGGCCGCCAAACCGGCCACCCGGAGTGTCACCCATCCGGACAAAAAGGGGCACCGAACCCACCAGTCCCACTCGGCGACGCCGGGCCGACCGAGGCCCGAACCCACCGGCCGTGCCCACCGGACCCGTGTGGTCCGGGCTTCGGCACGCCTCGCCGGCAGCCGGTCGGATCAGCGTCAGCGATCGCGCCGGCGCTGCTCCCGGCGTTCCCCGCGACGGACCGCGCGGGCCGCCCGCCGCCGGTCCCCGTGGTCGACGTCCCGCCTGGGCGCGCCGCTCGCAAACCCGCTCGCGGAGCGGAAGAGCAACAGCGCCCCCCACGGGCCGAGGGCCCACACCGGCCAGTAGAACAGCAGGTCCCGGCTGCCGACCGAGGAGATCGCCCAGATCGCGGTGAGGACCGCCGCCGCCCGCAGCCAGGGTCCCCACACCTCGGCCAGCCAGCGACCGGAGACGGCACCGGTCGGCACCCCGGCCACCGGCTCCCCGCCCACGGGCACGCCGGTCCCCGGCTGCCCCGGCATCGGCTCCCGTCCGGGCACCGTCGCGGCGTCCGGGCCGACCGGTGCCGGCGGCGACGGGGCCGTGTCGGTGCCGACCGGCGCGAGGGCGGACCGCTGCACGGACGCCGGTCCCGGCAGATCCGCCAGCACCGTGTCCAGCTCCGCGTAGGTCTTCGCCCCGTACGTCTGCTGCAGGCGCTCGTCGTACTCGTGCAGGTCCAGGCGGCCCTCCTCCAGGGCGACCCGGAGCCGCTCCGCCGTCGCCTCCCGGTCGGTGTCCGCCGCCCTCATCCCGTCCCGCCCCTCCATGCCGGCAAGCATGACACCGCCGGTCCACCCCCGCCGACCCCCACCACCGCCGCCCGCCACCCGGTCGCTCCGTGGTCACGTCCGTGCCGGCCGGCTCCGCCTCCCCCGCCCTGTCGTCCGCCCTGCCCCTGTGGTCCGCCCTGTCCCCTGTCCCTGTGGGCAGCAGCCGGCGAAGAGGTGTGGTGGGGGCCGGCGGCGTCTGCTGTGCGCGGTGGCTGCCGGGGAGGCAGGCGGCCGGAGAGGTGGGGTCAGCCGGCCGGAGAGACGGCCGGCTGCCGGGCGGTCACCAGATCGCCGAGCCGGGCCCGACCACCGTCGAAGGCCGTCAGCACCCAGACCCCGTCCGCCAGCAACGCCATCGAGTGCTCGACGTGCACCGCCATCGACCGGTCCCGGGTGACCACGGTCCACCCGTCGGACAGTTCGACGGTACGCGGAGAACCCATCGTGATCATCGGCTCGATCGCCAGCGCCATACCCGGCACCAGCCGGGGGCCCTTGCCGGGACGGCCGTGGTTGAGCACGTGCGGGTCCTGGTGCATCTCGGTGCCGATGCCGTGGCCACCGTAGCCGTCGACGATGCCGTACCGGCCACCCCTGCGCACTGCCGTCTCGACCGCGTGGGAGATGTCGGTGAGCCGGCCCCGCCCACTCGCGGCGCCCCGGGCGGCGGCGGCGATCCCGGCCCACATGGCGTCCTCGGCGACCGAGGCCATCTTCAGCAGCGCCGGGTCGACCTCGCCCACCCCGACGGTGACCGCCGCGTCGCCGTGCCAGCCGTCCAGCACCGCGCCGCAGTCGATCGAGATCACGTCGCCGTCCCGGAGCACCTGGTCGGCCGCCGGGATCGCGTGCACCACCTGCTCGTTGACCGACGAGCAGATCGAGGCGGGGAAGCCGTGGTAGCCCTTGAACGACGGCACCGCGCCGGCCTCCCGGATGGTCGCCTCAGCGATCGCGTCGAGGTCGGCCGTACTGACCCCGGGGGCGACCGCCGCGCTCATCCGACGCAGGGCCTCGGCGACCACCAGGCCGGCGGCGCGCATCTTCTGGATCTGGTCAGGGGTCTTCAGCTGGATGTCCAGCTGGGCACGGCGCATGGAGCATTCACCTTTCGTTGCCGATGCACAGCGAAACAGCGGGGCACGTCGCGCACCCCGCTGTTTCGCACTCTATCCGCCGGGCTCCGGCGGGAGGTCAGCCGCCGTACGAGCGCAGCGCGTCGATGGCGCGGACGGTGACGTCCTCCACCGGACCGGTGGCGTCGATCCCGACCAGCTTGTTCTGGGCGCCGTAGTAGTCGACCAGCGGCGCGGTCTTGTCGGCGTACTCCCGGAGGCGGGCCGCGATGGTCTCCGGCTTGTCGTCGTCGCGCTGGAACAGTTCGGCGCCACACCGGTCGCAGATGCCGTCCTTGGTGGTGGCGTCGAACTCGACGTGCCAGATCTTGCCGCAGCCCCGGCAGGTACGCCGGCCGGAGAGCCGCCGGATCACCTCGTCGTCGTCGACCACCAGCTCCAGCACCAGATCCAGGGCGGTGCCCAGATCGGCGAGGAGCTTGTCCAGCGCGGCGGCCTGCGGCGTGGTCCGCGGGAAGCCGTCGAGCAGGAAGCCCTCGGAGGCGTCCGGCTCGGCGAGCCGGTCCCGGACCATGTTGATGGTCACCTCGTCCGGAACCAGCTTGCCCGCGTCCATGTACCGCTTCGCCTCGACCCCCAGGGGCGTCCCCTGGGAGACGTTGGCCCGGAAGATGTCACCGGTGGAGATCTTCGGCACCGAGAGGTGTGCGGCGATGAACTCCGCCTGTGTGCCCTTGCCCGCGCCCGGCGGGCCAACCAGAACGAGTCGCATCCTACCGCAGGAACCCTTCGTAGTTCCGCTGCATGAGTTGGCTCTCGATCTGCTTCACGGTCTCCAGACCGACGCCGACCATGATGAGCACAGCGGTGCCGCCGAACGGGAAGTTCTGGAACTGCTGGCTGTTCAGCCAGATGAAGAAGAAGTTCGGCAGGACCGCCACGATGCCCAGGTAGAGCGCGCCCGGCAGGGTGATCCGGCTGAGGATGAAGTCGAGGTAGTCGGCGGTCGGCTTGCCGGGGCGGATGCCCGGCACGAAGCCGCCGTACTTCTTCATGTTGTCCGCGACCTCGGTCGGGTTGAACGTGATCGACACGTAGAAGTACGTGAAGAAGATGATCAACAGGAAGTAGATCACGATGTGCAGCGGCGCGTCGGCCTGCACGATGTTGTTCTGGATCCAGGCCTGGGTCTTGCCCGGGTCGGTCTGGTCGAAGAACTGGAGCGCCAGCTGCGGCAGGTAGAGCAGCGACGAGGCGAAGATGACCGGGATGACACCGGCCTGGTTCACCTTCAGCGGGATGTAGGTGGAGGTGCCGCCGTACATCCGCCGGCCGATCATCCGCTTGGCGTACTGCACCGGGATGCGGCGCTGCGCCTGCTCGATGAAGCAGACCGCGGTGATGACCACCAGGACCAGGGCGAGCACCAGGGCGAACTTGCCCCAGCCCTCGTTGGTCTTGATCTTCCAGCCCTCGCTGGGGAGCCGGGCCGCGATCGAGGTGAAGATCAGCACGGACATGCCGTTGCCGACGCCGCGGTCGGTGATCAGCTCACCGAGCCACATCACCATGCCGGTGCCGGCGGTCATCGTCATGACCAGGATGCCGAGCGTCAGCCAGTTCGGGATGCCGGTGCCCTCGGGCACGATCGGGAACTGGTCGCAGCGGTTCTGGAAGAGCTGGCCGGAACGGGCCAGCGCCACGAAGGCCGACGACTGGAGGATGCCCAGGCCGAGGGTCAGGTAGCGGGTGTACTGGGTGATCTTCGCCTGGCCGGCCTGGCCCTCCTTGCGGAGCTGCTCCAGCCGGGGGATGACCACTGTCAGCAGCTGCAGGATGATCGACGCGGTGATGTAGGGCATGATGCCCAGCGCGAAGACCGAGAGCTGCAACAGCGCGCCGCCGGAGAACAGGTCGAGCAGGTTGAGCACGCCCGTGTTCTGGCCCTGCAGACTGTCGAGACACTTCTGCACGTTGCCGTACGAGACGCCGGGGCTGGGCAGAGTGGCGCCGAGCCGGTAGACCGCGATGATGCCTACTGTGAACAGCAGCTTCTTGCGCAGGTCAGGCGTACGGAACGCACTGAGAAAGGCGGACAGCAACTTCTTCCTCCTGCGCGCGGGCCGCCCGGTGGTGGTCCCTGGCGGGTCGGGGTGGGTGCCGGGCGAGTGCCCGATATCCATGGCTGGGAAGGGACTCTAACAGTCCGATCCCGCTCCGGGCAGGTGTGCCCGGCTACATAAACCAAATCCGATGTTACCCGGCGCACACGCTCCGGGGAGACCACGGCGCCCGCCCAGTTACGGAGAACTGAGCGGGCGCCGTGGTTTGCCTGACCTACAGCTCGGTGACCGAGCCGCCGGCGGCGGTGATCTTCTCCTTGGCCGACGCGCTGAACGCCTGCGCCGACACCTGGAGGGTCACCCCGCCGAGATCGCCGGTGCCGAGGACCTTGACCGGGTGGCCCTTACGGACCGCACCGGCCTCGACCAGCTCCAGCGGGCCGACCTGGCCGCCGTTGGGGAACAGTTCGGCGAGCCGGTCCAGGTTGACCACCTGGAAGACGACCTTGAACTTGTTCTTGAAGCCCTTCATCTTCGGCAGGCGCATGTGGATGGGCATCTGCCCACCCTCGAACGCCGCCGAGATGTTCTTGCGGGCCTTGGAGCCCTTGGTGCCGCGACCGGCGGTCTTGCCCTTGGAGCCCTCACCGCGACCCACCCGGGTCTTCGCGGTCTTGGCGCCCGGGGCCGGACGCAGGTGGTGAACCTTGATCGTCATTACTCGACCTCCTCGACCTTCACGAGGTGGCTGACCGTGAAGATCATGCCCCGAATCTCGGGACGGTCCTCCTTGACCACCACGTCATTGATCCGCTTCAGGCCGAGCGAACGCAGCGAGTGCCGCTGGTTCTGCTTCTTCCCGATCGCGGACCGGAGCTGGGTGACCTTCAGGCGTGCCATCAGGACGCCACCCCCGCCCGCGACGCCAGCATGGCGGCCGGCGCGACGTCCTCGACCGGCAGGCCACGACGGGCCGCGACAGCCTCCGGGGACTCCAGCCCCTTCAGCGCCGCCACCGTGGCGTGCACGATGTTGATGGGGTTGGACGAGCCGAGGCTCTTGGAGAGCACGTCGTGAATGCCCGCGCACTCCAGGACGGCACGCACCGGGCCACCGGCGATGACGCCGGTACCGGCGGACGCCGGCTTGAGCAGCACGACGCCGGCAGCGGCCTCACCCTGGATCGGGTGCGGGATCGACTGACCGATCCGCGGCACCTTGAAGAAGTGCTTCTTGGCCTCCTCGACGCCCTTGGCGATCGCCGCGGGCACCTCCTTGGCCTTTCCGTAGCCCACGCCGACCGTGCCGTCGCCGTCGCCCACGATCACCAGGGCGGTGAAGCTGAAGCGACGACCGCCCTTCACGACCTTGGCGACGCGGTTGATCGCGACGACCCGCTCAAGGTGCGGGGTCTTCTCGACGGGCGCGTTTCCGCGGCCGCCCTCACGGCGGTTGTCGCGGCGACCACCCTCGTTGCCACCGGACCCGCCGCCACGGCGCTGTTGACCTGGCATCAGCAGCCTTCCTTATCTCTCGTGACGGGGTTTCTAGAACTCGAGCCCGGCTTCGCGGGCGGCATCGGCAAGCGCGGCGACCCGCCCCGCGTACCGGTTGCCACCGCGGTCGAAGACGACCTTGGACACACCGGCGGCCTTGGCCCGCTCGGCGAGCAGGCCGCCGACCTTGCCGGCGAGGGCGCTCTTGTCGCCCTCCGCACCGCGCAGCGACGCGTCCAGGGTCGAGGCCGACGCCAGGGTGTGACCCTTGGTGTCGTCGACGATCTGGGCGACGATGTGCCGCAGGGAGCGGGTGACCACCAGGCGGGGACGCTCGGCGGTGCCGCTGACGTTCTTGCGGACCCGGAAGTGTCGACGCGCACGGCCGACGGCGCGCTTGGCGGCGACGCCGCGGCGGCGCTTGAGCAGCGTGGCGCTCACTTCTTACCTGCCTTTCCGGCCTTGCGGCGGATGACCTCGCCCTGGTACTTGACGCCCTTGCCCTTGTAGGGCTCCGGCGGGCGGATCTTCCGGATGTTGGCGGCGACCTCACCGACCTGCTGCTTGTCGATGCCGGCCACGTGGAACAGGGTCGGCCGCTCCACCGTGAAGGTGATGCCGTCCGGCGCGGGGACCAGCACCGGGTGCGAGAACCCGAGCGCGAACTCCAGGTCCTTGCCCTTGGCCGTGACCCGGTAACCGGTGCCGGCGATCTCCAGGCTCTTGCGGTAGCCCTCGGTCACCCCGACGATCATGTTGGCGACCAGGGTACGGCTCAGGCCGTGCAGTTCCTTGGCCTTGCGCTCGTCGTTCGGCCGGTTGACGTGCAACTGGCCGTCCTCGCCCCGCTCCGCCTTGATCGGCTCGGCGAGCGTGTGCGACAGCTCGCCCTTCGGGCCCTTGACCTTGACGGTCTGGCCCTCGATCTTGATGTCGACGCCGGAAGGCACCGGGATCGACTTACGTCCAATACGCGACATTTCTACCTGTCTCCCGTTACCAGACGAAGGCGAGGACTTCCCCGCCAACGCTCCGCTTGCGGGCCTGCCGGTCGGTGAGCAGCCCCTGGGACGTCGAAATGATCGCCACGCCCAGCCCGCCGAGCACCCGCGGGAGCCCGTCCGACTTGGCGTACACCCGGAGACCGGGCTTGGACACTCGCTTGATGCCGGCCAGGCTACGCTCGCGGCTCTGGCCGTACTTCAGCTCGACGACCAGTCGCTTGCCGACGGCACCCTCTTCGGGCTCCTCGACCGACCAGGTGGCGATGTAACCCTCGGCCTTGAGGACCTCGGCGATGTTCGCCTTGATCTTCGAGTAGGGCATCGTCACCCGGTCGTGGTACGCCTGGTTGGCGTTACGCAGACGCGTGAGCATGTCTGCGATCGGGTCGGTCATCGTCATGAATTCGTCAACCTTTCTCGCCGGGGTTCCCCGGGCACGGCCCGGGGCCTACGGCGAAGAGACAGTTCAGCTGACACGCCGAAGCGCGCCGGGCTATTACCAGGAAGCCTTGGACACGCCGGGCAGCTCACCGCGGTGGGCCATCTCCCGGATGCACACCCGGCAGAGACCGAACTTGCGGTAGACCGCCTTCGGACGCCCGCACCGCTGGCAGCGGGTGTACGCGCGAACCGAGAACTTCGGCTTCGCAGCCGCCTTGATGATCAGCGCCTTCTTGGCCATCTCAGTTCTCCTTGAACGGGAAGCCCAGGAGCTTGAGCAGCGCCCGGCCCTCGTCGTCGGTCGTGGCGGTCGTGACCACCGTGATGTCCATGCCCCGCTGGCGATCGATCCGGTCCTGGTCGATCTCGTGGAACACCGACTGCTCGGTCAGGCCGAACGTGTAGTTGCCGTGCCCGTCGAGCTTGCGCCCGTCCAGGCCGCGGAAGTCACGGATACGCGGCAGCGCGATCGACAGCAGCCGGTCCAGGAACTCCCACATCCGGTCGCCGCGCAGGGTCACCTTCGCGCCGATCGGCATGCCCTCACGCAGCTTGAACTGCGCGATCGACTTGGTGGCCCGCCGCACCTGCGGCTTCTGGCCGGTGATCGTGGCCAGATCGCGGACGGCGCCGTCGATCAGCTTGGCGTCGCGAGCGGCCTCGCCGACGCCCATGTTGACGACGATCTTGACCAGCCGCGGCACCTGCATGGGGTTGCCGAAGCTGTGCTGCTCCTGCAGCTTGGCCACGATCTCGTTGCGGTACCGCTCCTTGAGGCGCGGCAGGGTCTTGGTTTCGGTAGCCGTGGTCATCACAGGTCCTTACCGGTGCTACGCGCGATGCGGACCTTCTGGCCGTTGTCGTCGAACCGGTAACCGACCCGGGTCGGGTTCCCGTCGGAGTCCAGGACCTGCACGTTCGAGACGTGGATCGGGGCCTCCTGGGTGACGATGCCACCGGTCTTGGCGCCACGCTGGGTGGTGCTGATACGGGTGTGCTTCTTGACCCGGTTCACGCCTTCGACGAGGACCTTGTCCTGCCGCGGGTAGGACGCGATGACCTTACCCTTGGCACCCTTGTCCTTGCCGGCGATGACGATGACCGTGTCGCCCTTCTTGACCTTCACGGTCACAACACCTCCGGCGCGAGGGAAATGATCTTCATGAACCGCTTGTCCCGCAGCTCCCGGCCCACCGGGCCGAAGATGCGGGTACCGCGCGGGTCCCCGCCGTCCTTGATGATGACGGCGGCGTTCTCGTCGAAACGGATGTACGAGCCGTCCGGCCGCCGCCGCTCCTTGGCGGTGCGGACGACGACCGCCTTGACGACGTCGCCCTTCTTCACCCCGGCACCCGGGATCGCGTCCTTGACGGTGGCCACGATGACGTCGCCGATGCTCGCGTAGCGCCGACCGGAGCCACCGAGAACCCGGATGCACAGGATCTCCCGGGCACCCGTGTTGTCGGCGACGCGCAGTCGCGACTCCTGCTGAATCACGTCTATCTCCTATGTCTGCCGGTTCTCCGGCCGCCCTCACGGGCGGCCGGAGCCTGGCGGAACCTGCGCCCGACCGAAACCGGCCGAGCTCGAGCCTTCGCTACTTGGCCTTCTCGAGGATCTCCACGATCCGCCAACGCTTGGTGGCGGACAGCGGCCGGGTCTCCATGATGAGGACCCGGTCGCCGATGCCGGCGGCGTTCGGCTCGTCGTGCACCTTCAGCTTGCGGGTACGGCGCATGATCTTGCCGTACAACGCGTGCTTGACCCGGTCCTCGACCTCGACCACGACGGTCTTGTCCATCTTGTCGCTGACCACCAGGCCCTCACGAACCTTACGGCGGGCCCGCACGGCAGCGGTGGTGTTCTCGGTCTCGCTCATGATGCAGTCACCTCAGTCGGCGCGGCCGAGAGACCCAGCTCGCGCTCACGCATGATCGTGTAGATCCGGGCGATCTCCCGACGGATGACCTGCAACCGCCGGTTGTTGTCCAGCTGACCGGTCGCGGCCTGCACGCGGAGGTTGAACAGCTCCGCCTTGGCCTCGCGCAGCTTCGTGACCAGCTCCTCCTCGGAGAGCTCACGCAGCTCGGAAGGCTTGACGCCCGCTGCCATCAGGATTCACCCACTTCGCGCGTAACAATGCGGCACTTCATCGGGAGCTTGTGGATCGCGCGACGCATCGCCTCTCGCGCGATCTGCTCGTTGGGGAAGGACATCTCGAAGAGAACCCGCCCCGGCTTGACGTTCGCGACCCACCACTCGGGCGAGCCCTTACCGGAACCCATCCGGGTTTCGGCCGGCTTCTTGGTGAGGGCCTGGTCCGGGAAGATCGTGATCCAGACCTTGCCACCACGCTTGATGTGCCGGGTCATGGCGATACGAGCCGACTCGATCTGCCGGTTGGTCACGTACGCCGGCTCGAGAGCCTGGATCCCGAACTCGCCGAACACCACCCGGTTACCACCCTTGGACGCGCCGTGGCGGTCCGGGTGGTGCGGCTTGCGGAAGCCCTTCGGGGGCTTGCGCGGCATCAGCATCTGTCAGCCCTCCTGCTGCGTTTCTGCCGGCTGGGTGACGGCCGCGGCGACAGCGGAGCTGTCGACCGGCTCACCACTCGGCGTCTCGGCCTGCTGCGCGATGGTGGTCGCGGCAGCCCGGCCGGCCTCGGTACCGCCGGCGGTCGTACCGGACGAACCCGACCGGCCACGACGCGGCCGCTCGGGGCGGTCGCCACGCTCACCACGACGCGGGCGGGACGGACCGGCCTCGGCCGGAGCCTCCCGGCCCGGGACGGCGTCGCCCTTGTAGATCCAGACCTTCACGCCGATCCGGCCGAAGGTGGTACGGGCCTCGAAGAAGCCGTACTCGATGTTGGCCCGCAGCGTGTGCAGCGGGACCCGACCCTCGCGGTAGAACTCCGTCCGGCTCATCTCGGCGCCGCCGAGACGGCCCGAGACCTGCACCCGGATGCCCTTGCAGACGGGGTTCTTCATCGCCGACTGCATGGACTTGCGCATGGCCCGACGGAAGCTGACCCGGCTGGAGAGCTGCTCGGCGACGCCCTGGGCGACCAGCTGCGCGTCCGACTCGGGGTTCTTCACCTCGATGATGTTCAGCTGCACCTGCTTGCCGGTGAGCTTCTCCAGCTCGCCGCGGATCCGGTCGGCCTCCGCACCCTTACGGCCGATGACGATGCCCGGCCGGGCGGTGTGGATGTCGACCCGGACGCGGTCCCGGGTGCGCTCGATGTCGACCTTGGAGATGCCGGCGCGCTCGAGCCCCTTGGACATCATCCGGCGGATCTTGACGTCCTCGCCGATGTAGTCCTTGTAGAGCTTGTCCGCGAACCAGCGGGACTTCCAGTCGGTCGAGATGCCGAGCCGGAATCCAGTGGGGTGAACCTTCTGACCCATTACTCGGCACCCTCCGTCTTACTCTCGGTCGCCGCGGGCTCGGCCTGCTGCGCCGGCGCCGCCTTCTTCGCTGCGGACTTCTTCGCCGCAGCCGGCGCGACCGCCTCGACCGCCACGGTGATGTGGCAGGTGCGCTTGCGGATCCGGTACGCCCGGCCCTGCGCCCGCGGCCGGAACCGCTTCATGGTCGGGCCCTCGTCGACGAACGCCTCGCTGACGAGCAGCGCGCCGGGGTCCAGCCGCTCGTTGTTCTCCGCGTTGGCAATCGCGCTCGCGAGCACCTTGTACACCTGCTCGCTCGCCGCCTGCGGCGCGAACTGCAGCACCGTGAGCGCCTCCTTCGCGGGCAGGCCGCGGACGAGGTTGACCACCCGGCGCGCCTTCATCGGCGAGATGCGCACGTGTCGCGCAACCGCCCGCGCGCCCGGAAGCACCGGAGCGTCGCCCTTTCCTGGCATCGCTGTAACCCCTTGTTCCTCTATCCGTATGCCCGCGGCTCAGCGCCGGCGGCTCTTCCGGTCGTCCTTCTCGTGACCCTTGAACGTGCGGGTCAGCGCGAACTCGCCGAGCTTGTGCCCGACCATGGCCTCGGTCACGAACACCGGGACGTGCTTGCGTCCGTCGTGCACGGCGATCGTGTGCCCGAGCATCTCGGGGATGATCGTCGAGCGGCGCGACCAGGTCTTGATGACGTTCTTGGAGCCCTTGTCGTTCTGCGTCTCCACCTTCTTGAGAAGGTGGTCGTCGATGAACGGGCCCTTCTTCAGGCTGCGAGGCATGCTCTATCTCCCTCAGCCGCGCTTACGCGTGGCGTAGCGGCGGCGGACGATCAGCCGGTCGCTCGGCTGGCCCTTACGACGGGTGCGGCCCTCGGGCTTACCCTGCGGGTTCACCGGGTGACGACCACCGGAGGTCTTACCCTCACCACCACCGTGCGGGTGGTCGACCGGGTTCATCGCGACACCACGGACGGTCGGGCGCTTGCCCTTCCACCGCATCCGGCCGGCCTTGCCCCAGTTGATGTTCGACTGGTCGGCGTTGCCGATCTCGCCGACGCTGGCGCGGCAGCGCACGTCGACCCGCCGGATCTCACCGGACGGCATCCGGAGGGTCGCGTAGACGCCCTCCCGGCCGAGCAGCTGGATGCCGACGCCGGCCGAACGGGCCAGCTTGGCGCCGCCGCCCGGACGCAGCTCCACGTTGTGGATGGTGGTACCTACCGGGATGTTGCGCAGCGGCAGGTTGTTGCCCGGCTTGATGTCGGCGCCCGGACCGGACTCGACCCGGTCGCCCTGCTTCATGTCCTTCGGCGCGAGGATGTAGCGCTTCTCGCCGTCGGCGTAGTGCAGCAGCGCGATGCGCGCGGTGCGGTTCGGGTCGTACTCGATGTGCGCGACCTTCGCCGGCACGCCGTCCTTGTCGACCCGCTTGAAGTCGATCAGGCGGTACTGCCGCTTGTGGCCGCCGCCGTGGTGCCGGGTGGTGATCCGGCCGTGGGCGTTGCGACCACCCTTCTTGGGCAGCGGAGCCAGCAGGGACTTCTCCGGCGTGGACCGGGTGATCTCGGCGAAGTCGGCGACGCTGGAGCCGCGTCGGCCCGGCGTCGTCGGCTTGTACTTACGGATAGCCATTGTCTACACCCCTCAGCTGACCGGGCCGCCGAAGGCCTCGATACGGTCACCGTCAGCCAGCTTCACGATCGCCCGCTTGGTCGCCTTGCGCTGACCGAAGCCGGTCTTGGTGCGCTTGCGCTTGCCCTGGCGGTTGAGCGTGTTGACCGTCAGGACGCGGACGTTGAAGATCTGCTGGATAGCGATCTTGATCTCGGTCTTGTTCGCGTCCGGGTGCACCAGGAAGGTGTACCAGTTCCGGTTCAGCTCGCTGTAGCTCTTCTCCGAGACGACCGGCGCGACGATGATGTCCCGCGGGTCGGCGATCGTGCTCACTTGCCACCCTCCTCGGTGGTCTCGGCGGCGGACTCGGCCGCAGGGCCGGCCTCCGCGGGCACGCCCAGGAACTCGTCCAGGGCGTCCTTGGTGAAGACCACGTCGTCGGCCACCAGCACGTCGTACGTGTTGAGCTGGCCGGACTCGATCAGGTGCACCCGCGGCTCGTTGCGCAGCGACACCCAGTTCAGCTCGTCGGTGCTGCTCAGCACGACCAGGACCCGACGGGCCTCGGTCAGCTTGCCCAGCGTGGCCAGCGCCGTCTTGGTCGACGGCTTCTCGCCCGAGACGAACGCCTCGACGACGTGCACCTGGCCGGCGCGGGCCCGGTCGGAGAGGGCGCCACGCAGGGCGGCGGCCTTCATCTTCTTCGGGGTCCGCTGGCTGTAGTCGCGCGGCACCGGGCCGTGGACCACGCCACCGCCGGCGAACTGCGGCGCGCGGATCGAGCCCTGCCGGGCCCGACCGGTGCCCTTCTGCTTGTACGGCTTCTTGCCGCCACCGGCGACCTCGCCGCGGGTCTTGACCTTGTGGGTGCCCTGCCGGGCCGCCGCGAGCTGAGCCACCACGACCTGGTGCATCAGCGCGATGTTGGCCTGGACGTCGAAGATGTCGGCCGGCAGCTCGACGGAGCCGCTCGTGGCGCCTTCGGCGTTGCGGACGTCAACGGTGGTCACTTGGCCACACCGCCCTTCTTCGCCTTCGTCTTGGCCGCGGTGCGGACCAGGACCAGCGCGCCCTTGGGGCCGGGGATGGCACCACGGACGAGCAGGAGGTTGTTCTCGGTGTCGACCGCCTGGACGGTCAGGTTCTGGACGGTGTAGCGCACGCCACCCATCCGGCCCGCCATCCGGGTGCCCTTGAAGACGCGACCCGGGGTCGCGCAGGCGCCGATGGAGCCCGGCGAGCGGTGCTTGCGCTCGACACCGTGGCTGGCGCGCAGGCCGTGGAAGCCGTGCCGCTTCATCGGGCCGGCGTAGCCCTTGCCCTTGGTCTTGCCGGTGACGTCGATGGTCACGCCGACCGGGAACTCCTCGACCGTGACCTCCTGCCCCAGCGAGTAGTCCGCGGCGTTCGAGGTGCGCAGCTCGACGATGTGCCGGCGCGGCGCCACGTCCGCCTTGGCGTAGTGCCCGCTGAGCGGCTTCTTGGCCTTGCGCGGGTCGATCGTGCCGTAGGCGAGCTGGACCGCGGAGTAACCGTCCTTCTCGGCGCTACGCACCTGGCTGACGACGCACGGGCCGGCCTGAACCACGGTCACGGGCACAACCTTGTTGTTGTCCCAGACCTGGGTCATACCGAGCTTGGCGCCCAGGATCCCCTTGACTTGCCTGTCCATTTGTCCGGTCCCTACAGCTTGATCTCGATGTCGACGCCAGCCGGCAGGTCGAGGCGCATGAGCGAGTCGACCGTCTTCGGGGTCGGGTCGATGATGTCGATCAGCCGCTTGTGCGTACGCATCTCGAAGTGCTCGCGCGAGTCCTTGTACTTGTGCGGCGAGCGGATGACGCAGAAACGGTTGATCTCCGTGGGCAGCGGCACCGGGCCCGCGACCTGCGCCCCGGTGCGCGTCACCGTCTCGACGATCTTCCGCGCCGAGGAGTCGACGACCTCGTGGTCATAGGCCTTGAGCCGGATGCGGATCTTCTGTCCCGCCATGGTGGCTTCTGTTCCTTCTCTCGATGCCGCTGTGTTGCGGGCGCCTGTACCGGCTGGCACAGGCCCGCTTCGCCGACCCCCGCGGTCGGGCGTGTCGCGCCCTCGGACCAGACTCCACCCCGAGTCTCCGGAGCGGCTCTCTGACCACACGGTGGGTCAAGGCGCCGATCGCATCACAGCGATCTGGACGCCGTGCGAGGGTGGTTGACCGCCAGGGGCGATCAACCACCCTACGCGCGATTGTCAGTGTCCCGGAGGTCCAACTTACGCCGGACACGGGCGACTAACCGTCGTTACGCAACCTGACTAGTATGCCGCACGACCGGCGGCAACGCTAATCGGGGTTACCTAGTTCACTTGATGATCTTGGTGACGCGACCAGCGCCGACCGTACGACCACCCTCGCGGATCGCGAACTTGAGGTTGTCCTCCATCGCGATGGGCTGGATGAGCTTCACGGCCATCGTGGTGTTGTCGCCCGGCATGACCATCTCGGTGCCCTCGGGGAGGGTGACGACACCGGTGACGTCCGTGGTCCGGAAGTAGAACTGCGGGCGGTAGTTCTGGAAGAACGGGGTGTGCCGGCCGCCCTCCTCCTTGGAGAGGATGTAGACCGTCGCCTCGAACTCCGTGTGCGGGGTGCTGGTGCCCGGCTTGACGACCACCATGCCGCGCTCGACGTCCTCGCGCTTGATGCCACGCAGCAGCAGCCCGACGTTCTCGCCCGCGCGGGCCTCGTCGAGCAGCTTGCGGAACATCTCGATGCCGGTGCAGACCGTCTTCTGCGACTTCTCGCGGATGCCGACGATCTCCACCTCCTCGTTCGGCTTGAGGATGCCGCGCTCGGCGCGACCCGTGACGACCGTGCCACGACCGGTGATCGTGAAGACGTCCTCGATCGGCATCAGGAACGGCTTCTCGGTCTCGCGCTCGGGCTGCGGGATCGCGGTGTCGACCGCGTTCATCAGCTCCAGCAGGCGACCGGTCCACTCGGGGTCACCCTCGAGGGCCTTCAGCGCCGAGACCCGGACGACCGGCAGGTCGTCACCCGGGTACTCCTGCGCCGACAGCAGCTCACGGACCTCGAGCTCGACGAGCTCCAGGAGCTCCTCGTCGTCGACCATGTCGCTCTTGTTGAGCGCCACGACGATGTACGGCACACCGACCTGACGGGCCAGCAGCACGTGCTCGCGGGTCTGCGGCATCGGACCGTCGGTCGCCGCGACCACCAGGATCGCGCCGTCCATCTGGGCGGCACCGGTGATCATGTTCTTGATGTAGTCGGCGTGCCCGGGGCAGTCGACGTGCGCGTAGTGCCGCGACTCGGTCTGGTACTCGACGTGTGCGATCGAGATCGTGATGCCGCGGGCCTTCTCCTCCGGCGCCTTGTCGATCTGGTCGAACGGCGTGTACGGGTTGAGGTCCGGGTACTGGTCGTGCAGGACCTTGGTGATGGCCGCCGTCAGCGTCGTCTTACCGTGGTCAATGTGACCAATGGTGCCGATGTTGACGTGCGGCTTAGTCCGCTCGAACTTAGCCTTCGCCACTGGTGTCCTCCTGTGGACTTCTTGGTTCGCGCCCCGGCGCGCCGGACGGCGCTTAGGACTCTGTCGACAGCCTTTCCGGCCTTCGGCCGGAGAGCTTGGTGGGTTCTGCGGCGATGAAGCCTACAGGCCCGGATTCATACAACCCGACCGAGGTGGTCGCGGGTGGGATTCCCGCCCGCGACCTGCCCCGGCTCACCGGATCAGCAGCGGGTGAGCGTCACTCACCCGTCGCCTTGGCGATGATCTCCTTCGCCACGCTCTGCGGAACCTCGGCGTAGGAGTCGAACTGCATGCTGTAGCTAGCCCGGCCCTGGGTCTTCGACCGCAGGTCGCCGACGTAGCCGAACATCTCCGACAACGGCACCAGAGCCCTCACGATGCGGGCGCCGCTGCGCTCCTCCATCGCCTGGATGATGCCGCGGCGGGAGTTGAGGTCGCCGATGACGTCACCCATGTTCTCCTCAGGAGTGGTGACCTCAACGGCCATCATCGGCTCGAGCAATGCCGGGTCGGCCTTGCGGGCCGCGTCCTTCATCACCATGGAGCCGGCGATCTTGAATGCCATTTCCGACGAGTCGACCTCGTGGTACTGACCGTCCAGCAGGCTCAGCTTGACGCCGACCAGCGGGAAGCCCGCCAGGATGCCGTACTGCATGGCGTCCTGCGCGCCGGCGTCGACCGACGGGATGAACTCCCGCGGGATACGACCGCCGCTGACCGCGTTGACGAACTCGTAGGTCGGCGACTCGTTGTCCAGCGGCAGCGGCTCGATGCTCACGATGACGCGGGCGTACTGGCCGGAGCCACCGGTCTGCTTCTTGTGCGTGTACTCGACCTTGTCCACCTTGCGGCGGATGGTCTCGCGGTACGCCACCTGCGGCTTGCCGACGTTGGCCTCGACGTTGAACTCGCGGCGCATCCGGTCGACCAGGATGTCCAGGTGCAGCTCGCCCATGCCGGAGATGACCGTCTGACCGGTCTCCTCGTCGAGCCGGACCCGGAAGGTCGGGTCCTCCTCGGCCAGCCGCTGGATCGCGGTGCCGAGCTTCTCCTGGTCGGACTTGGTCTTCGGCTCGATCGCCACCGAGATGACCGGCTCCGGGAAGGTCATCGACTCCAGGATCACCGGGTTCGCCGGGTCGGAGAGCGTGTCGCCGGTGGTGGTCTGCTTGAGACCCTGCACCGCGATGATGTCGCCGGCCTGCGCCGATGGACGCTCTTCCCGCTTGTTGGCGTGCATCTGGTAGATCTTGCCGATCCGCTCCTTGCGGTCCTTGGTGGAGTTGACCACCTGGGAACCGGATTCGAGCAGGCCGGAGTAGACCCGGACGTAGGTGAGCTTGCCGAGGTGCTTGTCCGTCTGGATCTTGAAGGCGAGGCCCGAGAACGGCTCGTTCTTCGACGGCTTGCGCAGCAGCGGGGTCTCCCCGTCGGTGGCCGTACCCTCGATGGCGGGAACGTCCAGCGGCGACGGCAGGAAGTCGACCACGGCGTCGAGCATGGGCTGCACGCCCTTGTTCTTGAACGCCGAGCCGCACAGCACCGGGTTGGCCTTGCTGGCGATGGTGGCCCGCCGGATGGCGGCCTTGATCTCCTCGACGGAGATCTCCTCGCCCTCCAGGTACTTCTCCATCACCGCGTCGTCGACGTCGGCCAGGGTCTCCATCAGCTTCTCGCGCCACTCGGCCGCGGAGTCGGCCAGGTCGGCCGGGATCTCCTCGATCGCGTAGTCCTCACCCTTCTGGGTCTCCCCGCGCCAGGTGAGGGCGCGCATGCCGATCAGGTCGACGACACCGATGTGGTCGCCCTCGAGCCCGATCGGGATCTGGAGCACCAGCGGGGTGGCGTTGAGCCGGTCGATCATCATCTGCACGCAGCGGAAGAAGTCCGCGCCCGTGCGGTCGAGCTTGTTGACGAAGCACATCCGCGGGACGTGGTACTTGTCGGCCTGCCGCCAGACGTTCTCCGTCTGCGGCTCCACGCCGGCGACGCCGTCGTAGACCGCGACCGCACCGTCCAGCACCCGCAGCGACCGCTCGACCTCGACCGTGAAGTCGACGTGACCGGGCGTGTCGATGATCTGGATCGTGTGGCCCTTCCACTCACACTTGGTAGCAGCAGAGGTGATCGTGATGCCACGCTCCTGCTCCTGCTCCATCCAGTCCATGACGGCAGCGCCCTCGTGGACCTCACCGATCTTGTAGGTGATACCGGTGTAGAACAGGATCCGCTCGGTGGTCGTGGTCTTACCGGCATCGATGTGCGCCATGATGCCGATGTTGCGTACGTTGGCGAGCGCGTCTGCGGCGGCCACTTCAATCCCTACTTATCGTCGTCTCGACTCGACCGATGGCGGTTCCGGCGCCGGTCCGGCGCCGGAACCAGGCTGTTACCAGCGGTAGTGCGCGAAGGCCTTGTTGGACTCCGCCATCTTGTGGGTGTCCTCGCGCCGCTTGACGGCGGCGCCCAGACCGTTGCTCGCGTCCAGCAGCTCGTTCATCAGCCGCTCGATCATGGTCTTCTCACGACGGGCCTTGGAGTACGTCACCAGCCAGCGCAGACCGAGGGTGGTCGCCCGGGCCGGGCGGACCTCGACCGGCACCTGGTAGGTGGCGCCACCGACACGGCGGCTGCGCACCTCGAGGGTCGGCTTGACGTTGTCCATCGCCCGCTTGAGGGTGACGACCGGGTCGGTGCCGCTCTTCTCGCGGCAGCCCTCCAGGGCCGCGTACACGATGCGCTCGGCGAGCTGACGCTTACCGCGCATCAGGATCTTGTTGACCAGCTGGGTGACCAGAGGCGAGTTGTACACCGGGTCAGCGACCAGCGGCTTCCGCGGAGCGGGTCCCTTACGCGGCATGTCAGCTCTTCTCCTTCTTCGCGCCGTAACGGCTGCGCGCCTGCTTGCGGTTGCGGACACCCTGGGTGTCCAGCGAACCGCGGACGATCTTGTAACGCACGCCGGGGAGGTCCTTCACCCGGCCGCCGCGGACGAGCACGATCGAGTGCTCCTGCAGGTTGTGACCCACGCCCGGGATGTAGGCGGTCACCTCGATCTGGCTGCTGAGCTTGACACGAGCGACCTTGCGGAGCGCCGAGTTCGGCTTCTTGGGGGTGGTGGTGTACACGCGGGTGCACACACCGCGCCGCTGAGGGGATCCCTTCAGCGCCGGGGTCTTGGTCTTGGTCGTCTTGGCCTGGCGGCCCTTTCGGACCAGCTGCTGAATGGTGGGCACCGGGTTTCTCCGCTCCCTTCGGCCGCTCACGCGACCGCGCCGTCTGCTCGTTAGCCGACCTGATGGCCGACTCTCCTACATTCCGACCGGGACCGCCTCACGGAAGTCCCGGCACCCGCGGTCGGGCGTGTCGCCTGATTCGCGGTTCCGGCGCGGTCGCTCACGCGCGCACCGGGTTTCTGTCACCGGCGCGTGATCGTCCGCACGCCGGGTCCTGGGCTGTGTCGTACGGCCGCTGGATCTCCGGATCAATCCGGGTCCCGCGCACGCACGAGTCGCCCGGGCATGCCCGGGCGCAAGGGGAAAGAGTACCTACCACAGCCTCGCAGGTCAAAACGGGCTGGTCCGACGGGTCTCAGATCCCCGTCGGTCGCGCCGTGCGCCCTGGTCTGCTCGCCCGTGGCGGGCCCCTAGGACCTCCAGTGTACCGGCTGCCGCGTGCCGCAGCCCGTCGCCCCCGGGCGACGGGGGTCACGCCAGCTGCACCAGCAACGCCAGTCCCAGCCCCAGCAGGCTGAGCACCAGCCCCACCCCACCACAGCTGATCCCGGCCGTCGCCAGGCCCCGACCGGTGAACCGCACCGCCGGAGGCGGCGCGGCCCGGCGGATCTGGCGGCGGGCCAGCAGACCGGCGACGATCGCCGCCGCGCCGGCCAGCGCGCCGGGCACGGTGAACGCGCCGGCCGCCCACGCCCCGCCGAGCCGCGCTCCCCCCACGCCGAAGCAGATCACCAGGAACGACACCAGGATCGACGCCACCCCGGCGATCAGCGACCCCACCGCCAGGCCGGAGGTGACCGCCGGGACGTCCAGGTGCACCACCGCGAAGGGCGTGCCGGGGACCGGGTCGACCCGCCTCGGGACGCGGGGGGCGTCCGGCGGCGGCGGGGGCAGCGCCCCGGGTCCGTGCCCCGAGGGCGTCCGCCAGCCCGTCCCGGCCGGCGCACCCGCCAGCTGTCCCGGGTACGACCCGGACGACATCCCCGGGTGCGCCCCGGGATAGGCCCCACCGGTCCCCGGATACGCCCCACCCGCAGCGGGGTACGGCGACGCGGCGGGGTACGAGGAGCCCGCTGCGGGGAACGGCCCGGCGGCGGAGGCCGGCGGCGGGGCGTACCCGATCGGAGCGGCCTCCGGCGGGATGCCGGCGCCATGGACCGGTCCGGGGACGGACGGTGTCCCCCAGGGGCCGGCGGCCCACGGATCGGGCCGGCCGAATGCCCCGAACCCGTGGTCGGACCGGGTCGGTTCGACGGACCCCGGGTGGGATCGGGCCACGCCGACCGGGTCGGTGCCGGCGGGGCGGGCCGCGACGGCGTCGTTGCCGGGATCGGGGGAGCCGGCGGGCGGGCCGCCCGGGTCGCCTCCCGACGGCGGCGCCGGTTCCGTCACGGGGTGTCCTCCTGTCGCGATGTGGGGTCCACCGTCACGCGACGGACACCGGCCAGGCTACCGCCGCCGTGCACCGCGGGTGCCCCCCACCGGATCATCACCCCGACGGGTCAGTCCACGTTCGGCGCGAAGTCCTGCCCGTACGGGGACCCGGCCAGCCGGACCACGCCGATCACCACCAGTGTCACCACCGCGACCGCGACCAGCACCAACCCCGCCCAGGCCAACCGCTCCCCCCGCCGCAGCCAGGCCGCACCGGTGAGGAACCCACCCGAGGCGTACGCCTCCCGGCGGGCCTGCCGCGCCAACTGGAGGGCGATCGTGGCGGGCACCACCCCGCCGACGAAGAGCCCGGTCAGCGCCCCGATCAGCCCGAGCGCGAAGACGGCCCGCGCCTTGCTGGCGCGCACCGGGTCGGGGTCGAGCGGATGACGTGGCGGCTGGTACGCCACCGGCACCTGCCCCGCAGCGGTCGTCATGCCCACCATCATGCCCGGCCGACGGCCGCCCCGGGCACTCCCCCGGCGGACCCGGATCCGGCGGAGATCCCCCCGGTCCCCGGAAACGACGAAGGCCCCCGGCGTGGTGCCGGGGGCCTTCGTCAGAGGTTGCTCAGCGGTACGACCCGAAGTCGAAGTCGTCCAGCGGAACCGCCTGGCCGCTGGCCGGCCCGAAGCCGTAGTCGGTCTCCGGGTAGCCGGTCATCGAGTAGACCTTGGCCTTCGCCTCCTCGGTCGGCTCGACCCGGACGTTGCGGTACTTGCTGATGCCGGTACCCGCCGGGATGAGCTTGCCGATGATCACGTTCTCCTTGAGGCCGACCAGCGAGTCGCTGCGCGAGTTGATCGCCGCGTCGGTCAGCACCCGGGTGGTCTCCTGGAAGGAGGCCGCGGAGAGCCAGGAGTCGGTGGCCAGCGAGGCCTTGGTGATACCCATCAGCACCGGGCGACCGGCGGCGGGCTCGCCACCCTCGCCGACGAGCCGGCGGTTCTCCGACTCGAACAGCGCCCGGTCGACCAGCACACCCGGCAGGAACTCCGTGGAGCCGGAGTCGATGACCGTCACCCGCTTGAGCATCTGGCGGATGATGATCTCGATGTGCTTGTCGTGGATGAGCACACCCTGCGAGCGGTAGACCTCCTGGACCTCACTGGTCAGGTGGACCTGGACCGCCCGCGGACCCATGATCCGCAGCAGCTCGTGCGGGTCGATGGTGCCCTCGGTGAGCTTCTCGCCGACCGCGACGTGACCGCCGTCGTGGGTCCGCAGCCGGACCCGCTTGGAGATCTTGTCGTAGACGATCTCCTCGCTGCCGTCGTCGGGCACCACGATGATCTTGCGGGACCGCTCGCCGTCCTCGATCCGGATCCGGCCGGGGGTGTCGGCGATGGGCGCCTTGCCCTTCGGGACCCGGGCCTCGAAGATCTCCTGCACACGCGGCAGACCCTGGGTGATGTCCTCACCCGCGACACCACCGGTGTGGAAGGTACGCATCGTCAGCTGGGTGCCCGGCTCACCGATCGACTGGGCGGCGATGATGCCGACCGCCTCGCCGACGTCCACGGTCTTGCCGGTCGGCAGCGAGCGGCCGTAGCACGCACCGCAGACGCCCAGCTTCGACTCGCAGGTGAGCACGCTGCGCACCCGGACCGTCTCCACCCCGGCGGCGACGATCTTGTCGACCCCGATGGAGTTGATGTCCTGACCCCGGTGGGCCACCACGGTGCCGTCCGGCCCCTTGATGTCGTCGGCCAGGGTACGGGCGTGCACGCTGGTCTCGGCGTGCTCGTGCACCACCAGCCGGCCACCCTCCAGCCGCTCGCCGATCTGCATCGGGATCGCCCGGTCGGTGCCGCAGTCCTCCTCGCGGATGATCACGTCCTGCGAGACGTCCACCAGACGACGGGTCAGGTAACCCGAGTCGGCCGTCCGCAGCGCGGTGTCGGCCAGACCCTTACGGGCACCGTGGGTGGAGATGAAGTACTCCAGCACGGACAGACCCTCCCGGTAGCTGGCCTTGATCGGCCGCGGGATGATCTCGCCCTTCGGGTTGGCCACCAGACCACGGATCGCCGCGATCTGCCGGAGCTGGAGCAGGTTACCGCGGGCACCCGAGTGGATCATCTTCCACAGCGGGTTCTCCTGCGGCAGCGCGGTGTCCATCTCCTTGGCGACCTCGTTGGTCGCCTTGGTCCAGATCTCGATCAGCTCGCCGCGACGCTCCTCGGCGGTCATCAGGCCACGCTGGTACTGCTTGTCGATCCGGTCGGCTTCCTTCTCGTACTTCTCCAGGATCTCCCGCTTGCGCGGCGGAGCGATGACGTCCTCCATGCCGATGGTGACGCCGGACCAGGTGGCCCAGTGGAAGCCGGCCTCCTTGAGGCCGTCCAGGGTGGCCGCCAGGGCCACCTTCGGGAAGCGCTCGGCGAGATCGTTGACGATCGCGGAGAGCTGACCCTTGCGGATCTCGTAGTTCACGAACCGGTAGCCCTGCGGCAGCGTCTCGTTGAACAGGACCCGGCCCAGCGTGGTCTCCACGGTCAGGGCCTCACCCTCGACCCAGCCCTCGGGGGCGACCCAGGGCTCGGCGCCGGCGCCGTTGTCGACACCGACCACGCCGCGCAGCCGGATCTTGACCGGGGTCTGCAGGTGCAGCTCGCTCGCGTCGAACGCCATCCGCGCCTCGGCGTCCGAGCTGAACGCCCGGCCCTCGCCCGTGCCACCCGGGGTCAGGTGGGTCAGGTGGTAGAGACCGATGACCATGTCCTGGGTGGGCATGGTGACCGGCTTGCCGTCGGCCGGCTTGAGGATGTTGTTCGACGACAGCATCAGGATCCGCGCCTCGGCCTGGGCCTCGGCCGACAGCGGCACGTGCACCGCCATCTGGTCACCGTCGAAGTCGGCGTTGAACGCGGTGCAGACCAGCGGGTGGATCTGGATCGCCTTGCCCTCGACCAGCTGCGGCTCGAAGGCCTGGATGCCCAGGCGGTGCAGGGTCGGCGCACGGTTGAGCAGCACCGGGTGCTCGCCGATGACCTCTTCCAGCACGTCCCACACGACCGGGCGCTGACGCTCGACCATCCGCTTGGCGGACTTGATGTTCTGCGCGTGGTTGAGATCGACCAGCCGCTTCATCACGAACGGCTTGAACAGCTCCAGCGCCATCTGCTTGGGCAGGCCGCACTGGTGCAGCTTGAGCTTGGGGCCGACCACGATGACCGAACGGCCGGAGTAGTCGACGCGCTTGCCGAGCAGGTTCTGCCGGAACCGGCCCTGCTTGCCCTTGAGCATGTCGGACAGCGACTTGAGCGGGCGGTTACCCGGGCCGGTGACCGGCCGGCCACGACGGCCGTTGTCGAACAGCGCGTCGACGGCCTCCTGGAGCATCCGCTTCTCGTTGTTGACGATGATCTCGGGGGCACCGAGGTCGATCAGGCGCTTGAGCCGGTTGTTCCGGTTGATCACACGGCGGTACAGGTCGTTCAGGTCGGAGGTCGCGAAGCGGCCACCGTCGAGCTGCACCATCGGGCGCAGGTCCGGCGGGATGACCGGGACGCAGTCCAGCACCATGCCGAGCGGCGAGTTGCGGGTGTTCAGGAACGCCGCGACGACCTTCAGCCGCTTGAGCGCGCGGATCTTCCGCTGGCCCTTGCCGGAGCGGATGGTCTCGCGCAGGCTCTCGGCCTCGGCGCCGAGGTCCATGTTCTGGACCAGCGCCTTGATGGCCTCGGCGCCCATGCCGCCGGTGAAGTACTCGCCGAACCGGTCGCGCAGCTCGCGGTAGAGCAGCTCGTCGGTGACCAACTGCTTCGAGTCGAGCTTGCGGAAGGTGTCGAGGACCTCGTCGAGGCGGTCGATCTCGCGCTGGGCCCGGTCGCGGATCTGGCGCATCTCGCGCTCTCCGCCCTCCTTGACCTTGCGCCGGACGTCCGCCTTGGCACCCTCGGCCTCCAGCTCGGCCAGGTCGGCCTCGAGCTTGGCGGCCCGCTTCTCGATCTCCGAGTCACGGCTGTTCTCGGACTGCCGCTTCTCGGCGAGGATCTCGTTCTCGATCGTCGACAGGTCACGGTGACGCGCCTCGGCGTCCACGCTCGTCACGACGTACGAGGCGAAGTAGATGATCTTTTCGAGGTCCTTGGGGGCGAGGTCCAGCAGGTAGCCCAGCCGGCTCGGCACGCCCTTGAAGTACCAGATGTGGGTCACCGGAGCAGCCAGCTCGATGTGCCCCATCCGCTCACGACGGACCTTGGACCGGGTCACCTCGACGCCGCAGCGCTCGCAGATGATGCCCTTGAACCGGACCCGCTTGTACTTACCGCAGTAGCACTCCCAGTCCCGCTGAGGGCCGAAGATCTTCTCGCAGAAGAGTCCGTCCTTCTCCGGCTTGAGGGTGCGGTAGTTGATCGTCTCAGGCTTCTTGACCTCACCGTGCGACCACTGGCGGATGTCATCCGCGGTCGCGAGGCCGATGCGCAGCTCGTCGAAGAAGTTGACGTCGAGCACTATGTCCCCTATGTCGTCGTCTGTACAGCTAGATCACGGGCGGGGGTGGGGGCCGACCGACTCGCGTCGGGCTCACGCCTGACCGCCCGAGCGGGTCGGCCGGCCCCCACCGCCACCACCTACACCTCTTCGACCGAGCTCGGCTCGCGCCGGGACAGGTCGATGCCCAGCTCCTCCGCGGCCCGGAACACCTCGTCGTCGGTCTCGCGCATCTCCAGGGCCACCCCGTCGCTGCTGAGCACCTCGACGTTCAGGCACAGCGACTGGAGCTCCTTGAGCAACACCTTGAACGACTCCGGGATGCCCGGCTCGGGGATGTTCTCGCCCTTGACGATCGCCTCGTAGACCTTGACCCGGCCCAGGACGTCGTCGGACTTGATGGTCAGCAGTTCCTGCAGGGCGTAGGCGGCGCCGTACGCCTGCATGGCCCAGCACTCCATCTCACCGAAACGCTGGCCACCGAACTGCGCCTTACCACCCAGCGGCTGCTGCGTGATCATCGAGTACGGACCGGTCGAACGAGCGTGGATCTTGTCGTCGACCAGGTGGTTGAGCTTCAGGATGTAGATGTAACCGACCGCGATCGGGTCGGGCAGCGGCTCGCCGGAACGACCGTCGAACAGCTGCGCCTTGCCGGAGGAACCGATCAGCTGCTTGCCGTCCCGGTTGGGCAGGGTCGACGAGAGCAGACCGGAGATCTCCTCCTCGCGGGCACCGTCGAAGACCGGAGTGGCCACGTTGGTGTCCGGCTCGGACTCGTGCGCCTCGATCGACCGGAGCTGACGCTTCCAGTCGGTGTCGTCGCCGTCCACGCTCCAGCCGGTCTTGGCCACCCACCCGAGGTGGGTCTCCAGGACCTGGCCGATGTTCATCCGGGACGGCACACCCAGCGGGTTGAGCACGATGTCGACCGGGGTGCCGTCCTCCAGGAACGGCATGTCCTCGATCGGCAGGATCTTCGAGATGACGCCCTTGTTGCCGTGCCGGCCGGCGAGCTTGTCACCGTCCTGGATCTTGCGCTTCTGGGCGACGTACACCCGGACCAGCTCGTTGACGCCCGGCGGCAGTTCGTCGCCGTCCTCGCGGGAGAACGTGCGCACCCCGATGACCGTGCCGGTCTCGCCGTGCGGCACCTTCAGCGAGGTGTCCCGGACCTCCCGGGCCTTCTCGCCGAAGATCGCGCGCAGCAGCCGCTCCTCCGGGGTCAGCTCGGTCTCGCCCTTCGGCGTGACCTTGCCGACCAGGATGTCGCCGGGGACGACCTCGGCGCCGATCCGGATGATGCCGCGCTCGTCGAGGTCGGCGAGCATCTCCTCGCTGACGTTCGGGATGTCCCGGGTGATCTCCTCCGGGCCGAGCTTGGTGTCCCGGGCGTCGACCTCGTGCTCCTCGATGTGGATCGAGGTGAGCACGTCCTGCTGCACGAGGCGCTGCGACAGGATGATCGCGTCCTCGTAGTTGTGACCCTCCCAGCACATGAACGCCACCAGTAGGTTGCGTCCGAGCGCCATCTCGCCCTCGTCGGTGCACGGACCGTCGGCGATGACCTGGCCGGCCTCGACGCGGTCGCCCTCGAAGACGACCGGCTTCTGGTTGACGCAGGAGCCGGCGTTGGAGCGGCGGAACTTGTGCAGCAGGTACGTCCGGCGGTGGCCGTCGTCCTGGTGGATGGTGATGTAGTCGGCGCAGAGATCCTCGATCATGCCACCGACCTCGGCCACCACCACGTCACCGGCGTCGACCGCGGCACGGTATTCCATGCCGGTCCCGACCAGCGGCGACTCCGCCTTGACCAGCGGCACCGCCTGACGCTGCATGTTGGCGCCCATCAGCGCGCGGTTGGCGTCGTCGTGCTCCAGGAACGGGATCATCGCGGTCGCGACCGAGGTCATCTGCCGCGGCGACACGTCCATGTAGTCGACGGCACCGGGGACCACGTCCTCGGTCTCGCCACCCTTACGGCGACACAGCACCCGGTCCTCGGCGAACGTGCCGTCCGCCTGCAGCGGCGCGTTGGCCTGCGCCTTGACGAACCGGTCCTCCTCGTCCGCGGTCAGGTAGTCGATCTGGTCGGTGACCCGACCCTCGACGACCTTCCGGTACGGCGTCTCGATGAAGCCGAACGGGTTGACCCGGGCGAAGGTGGACAGCGCGCCGATCAGGCCGATGTTCGGGCCTTCCGGCGTCTCGATCGGGCACATCCGACCGTAGTGGGACGGGTGCACGTCCCGGACCTCGAAGCCGGCCCGCTCACGGGACAGACCACCCGGGCCGAGCGCGCTCAGCCGACGCCGGTGGGTCAGGCCCGCCAGCGGGTTGGTCTGGTCCATGAACTGGGACAGCTGCGACGTGCCGAAGAACTCCTTGATCGCCGCCACCACCGGGCGGATGTTGATCAGGGTCTGCGGCGTGATCGCCTCGACGTCCTGGGTGGTCATCCGCTCGCGGACGACCCGCTCCATCCGGGAAAGACCGACCCGGACCTGGTTCTGGATCAGCTCGCCCACGGTACGCAGGCGACGGTTGCCGAAGTGGTCGATGTCGTCGGCCTCGTAGCCGTCCTCACCGGCGTGCAGCCGGCAGAGGTACTCCACGGTGGCGACGACGTCGTCCTCGGTCAGCGTGCCGGTGGTGATCGGCACGGCCACTTCGAGCTTCTTGTTGAACTTGTAGCGCCCGACCTTGGCGACGTCGTACCGCTTCGGGTTGAAGAAGAGGTTGTCGAGCAGGGTCTGGGCGTTCTCGCGGGTCGGCGGCTCGCCAGGGCGGAGCTTGCGGTAGATGTCGAGCAGGGCCTCGTCCTGGCCGGCGATGTGGTCCTTCTCGAGCGTGGTCATCATCAGCTCGGACCAGCCGAACTTCTCGCGGATCTGCTCGGCGGACCAACCGATGGCCTTGAGCAGGACCGTGACGGCCTGCCGGCGCTTGCGGTCGATGCGGACGCCGACCGTGTCGCGCTTGTCGATGTCGAACTCCAGCCAGGCACCCCGACTCGGGATGACCTTGACGCTGGAGAGGTCGCGGTCGGAGGTCTTGTCCGGCTCCTTGGAGAAGTACACGCCCGGGGACCGGACGAGCTGGCTGACCACGACGCGCTCGGTGCCGTTGATGATGAAGGTGCCCTTGGGCGTCATCATCGGGAAGTCACCCATGAACACCGTCTGGCTCTTGATCTCGCCGGTGGTGTTGTTGGTGAACTCCGCCGTCACGAACAGCGGGGCGCAGTAGGTCAGGTCCTTCTCCTTGCACTCCTCGATCGAGGCCTTGACCTCGTCGAAGCGCGGTGCCGAGAAGGACAGCGACATGGTGCCGGAGAAGTCCTCAATGGGACTGATCTCGTCGAGGATTTCCGCGAGACCCGAGCGTGCGTGCGGGTCGTCCGCCGACCGGCCCTGCCAAGCCTCGTTGCCGACGAGCCAGTCGAAGGACTCGTTCTGAATGGCGAGGAGGTTGGGGACCTCGAGGTGTTCGGTGATCCTGCCGAAAGAAACTCGGCGGGGAGCGAAAGCGCTCGACGTACGACTGGTCTTCGCAGGGCGGGAAGCTGCCAAGATGCGTCCTTCCGAGGACCGGTGCTGCAGAACGGCTGGTACGCGTGCACTCCAATGACCCCACCAGAAATATCCGTAACCGGACATTTCCGAGCAGGGGCCAAGTCGGAAGGCAGCGCAAACTAGCAGTGTAGCCGAGAGGCTAACCGCTGTCCAGCCCATCCCGCAGGTCGTCGCGGAACGTGCCTCGGGGCCCCGGAAAACCGGGGTCGCACCGGGCCGCTCGGAACGCGACGTTCCTGTCGGGCCGCTCGGGTGCAGCGGCTGCTGATGCTGCCGCAGCCATTGCCCAAGAGGTGGCCGTCGCAAGCGCGGAAGGTCTTGCTGGTGTCAGCGTGCCTGGCAGGTCGGGGCCGCGTCAAGAGCCTCCTCGCGGCTGCTCGCCGGGTTTCCCACGGACGGGCTACCCGCCGACGTCCCCGCCGCGTCGCACCGCCGGTGCGAACACCCTGCTCACGCCACTGATACCCGGAGTCACCAAGCAGGACGGGCGGTGATCCGTTGTCGGATCACCGCCCGTTCAGGTTGCGGTGTGCTGCGGCTCACCGAGCCGGACAGCCGCGGAGGTCGACCCGCGAGGTCGACCTCAGGTCACTTGAGGGTGACCTTGGCGCCTTCGCCCTCGAGCTTGGCCTTGGCCTTCTCGGCGGTCTCCTTGTTGACCTTCTCCAGGATCGCCTTCGGGGCGGCCTCGACCGCGTCCTTGGCCTCCTTGAGGCCCAGGCCGGTCAGCTCACGCACGACCTTGATGACCTGGATCTTCTTGCCACCGTCGGCCTCGAGGACGACGTCGAACTCGTCCTTCTCCGGCTCGGCCTCGGCCGGGGCGGCAGCGCCGCCGGCAGCGGCGACCGCGACCGGCGCGGCAGCGGTGACCTCGAAGGTCTCCTCGAACTGCTTCACGAACTCAGAGAGCTCGATCAGCGTCATCTCCTTGAACGCGTCGAGCAGCTCGTCGGTGCTGAGCTTCGCCATGTCTGGCGTCCTTTCTCGCAATGAAAATTAAGAACGTGGTGCGCCGGGAGGGCCTCAGGCCGCCTCGGCGCCCTCCTGCTCGCGCTTCTTGTCCGCCAGGGCGGCCGCCGCACGGGCGGCCTTGGAGAGCGGTGCCTGGAACAGGGCCGCGGCCTTGCTCAGGTTGCCCTTCATCGCGCCGGCCAGCTTGGCCAGCAGCACCTCACGGGACTCCAGGTCGGCGAGCTTCGAGACCTCGGCCGCGGAAATGGCCTTGCCCTCGAAGACACCGCCCTTGATGACGAGCTTCGGGTTGGCCTTCGCGAAGTCGCGAAGACCCTTCGCCGCCTCGACGACGTCGCCCGAAACGAAAGTCAGCGCGGTAGGACCGGTGAACAGCTCGTCGAGGCCGGAGATGCCCGCCTCGGTCGCGGCACGCTTCGCCAGCGTGTTCTTCGCGACCGTGTAGGTGGTCTCCTTGCCGAGCGAGCGCCGCAGCTGGGTGAGCTGGGAAACCGTCAGACCACGGTACTCGGTGAGCACCGCAGCGCCCGAGGTACGGAAGCTCTCGGTCAGCTCAGCGACGGCCGTGGCCTTGTCGGCCCGGATCGGCTTGTCCGCCATGTCCCTCCTCTCTCGTTACTCGGAGCTGGTCGCCGTCGAGGAGCACGAGGCTCTGCGACGGCACCGGAGGCGTCACGACAACGAAAAAGCCCCGGCGCAGGGCGCGCGGGGCGAGGGCCGGGCCGATCACCGTGGTCGGCAGACCACGGGGAGGAACCGTATTACGCTTACCGCCCTGCGCGGGTCGCCCGTCATCGCGGAGCCTTCGACCGTGCCGGGGCACGGTGACCAGCGGTCTCTGGGTGGAACTACCGGCCCAGGTTACGCGACGCGTCCACCCATCGCCAAATCGCCGCCGGGCACCGGGCCCCGACGCCCCTTACCGCAGGGCGGCGGGGTCCGGTGTGGCCGCCGCACGCCACCCCACCGCCCTTCAGGGGCGGGTCCGCCGCCACCAGGCGTAGCCGGTCAGCGCCACCCCGGCCCAGGCGAGCGCCCAGCCGGAGAGCAGCAGGGCGGTGCCGGCCGGGAGGGAACCGGCGAGCGCCCGGGCGGTCGCCAGCACCGGCGGCACCAGCCAGGGCGCCACCGAGCCGCGCAGGCCCAGCGCCAGGGTGCCGACCACGCCCACCGCGAGCACCGCGACGCCGTACCCGGCGGTGCGGGTCAGCGCCCGGCTGGCCAGGGCGCCCCACGCCACCGCCGGCAGCAGGGCGAGCAGGTGGGCCCAGAGCCCGAGCGCCAGCACCGCCGCCAGCGGCAGGTCACCCGGACCCGGCACGGTCACCCCGCCGACCAGCCAGGGGAAGCCCAGCGCCACCAGGACCGTGCCCACCCCCGCGACCATGGCCGCGAGCAGCCCGGCGGCCTGGTCCCGGGTCGGCCCGACCAGCACCCGCGCCAGCCGGCGCTGCACGTCCGGTTCGACGTCCAGCAGGATCTTGGCCTGCCAGGCCAGCACCGGAAAGAGCACCACGGCGCTGACGCCGTACGCCTCGGCCGGTCGGGCCGGGCCGCCGCCGTACAGGACGCCGAGGGTGAGCAGGCCGGCCAGCACGGGTGCCAGTGCCCGCCCGGTACGCAGGAAGCCGGCCAGCCGCATCCGGACCAGCGCGCTCACCGGGCCACCTCCCCCGTACGACCACTGCGCGCCGGACCACCCGCCGGCTCGCCAGCCGAGGGCGGAACGGGTGGGGGCGGCGCAGCCGCCGGTGCGGGCGGGACGGTGGGTTCGCGTACCCGCAGGACGTGGTGGCCGTCGGCGCGCAACCGGGCGACGGTGCCGGCCACCCGCGCGGCCGGCACGGCGACCTCGACCACGGCGACGGCCGGATCGCCGGTGGTCGCCTCCTCGGTGACCAGTCCGTCGGCCACCGTCCAGTGCCGGGCGCCGGGGAGCCGGACCGTCTCGCCCCGGTGGTCGCTGACCAGGACCGCTCCCCCGTCGGCCAGCACCTCGTCGATCAACTCGGGGACCAGGTCCCGGGCGGCGGAGTCCAGGCCCTCCCAGGGCTCGTCCAGGACCAGCAGGCCCGGGGTGCGCAGCATCGCCTGAGCCAGGCCGACCTTTTGCGCGGTGCCCTTGGACAGGTCGGGGAGGCGGACCCCGCGGAACGGGAGCAGGCCCAGCCGGTCGGTCCACCGGTCGACGGCCCGATCGGCATCGGCCCGGCCCAGGCCGGCGACCCGGCCCATGGCGGTCAGATAGCGGGTCACCGTGAAGGGCTGGTCGGCGGGGAACCGCTCGGGCACCCAGCCGACGTGGCGGGGCCGGTCGACCACCCGGCCCCGGACCGGCCGCAGCACCCCGGCGCAGAGTTGCAGCAGGGTCGACTTGCCGGCCCCGTTGCGGCCGAGCGCCACCGCCACCTCGCCCGGGTCGAGCCGGGCCGTGACGCCACGCAGCACCCACGGGCCACCCCGGCCGTATCGAAGCCGGACGTTCTCCAGTCGCATGGGAGGAGCCTGCCACAGCGGAACATGCGGAAGGGCCCCGCCACGATCCGTGGCGGGGCCCTTCGCGGGAGAAGCCGGGCTCAGCCCTCGGCGCCGGTCTCCTGGAAGTTCTTCACCACGTTCGGGTCGATCGGAACGCCCGGACCCATGGTGGTGGCCAGGGTGACCTTCTTGAGGTACTTGCCCTTGGCCGCGGACGGCTTGGCGCGGAGCACCTCGTCGAGCACCGCGGCGTAGTTGTCGATCAGCTGGGTCTCGGAGAACGAGGCCTTGCCGATGATCAGGTGGAGGTTGGAGTGCTTGTCCACCCGGAAGGTGATCTTGCCGCCCTTGATGTCCGAGACGGCCTTGGTGACGTCCATGGTCACCGTGCCGGTCTTCGGGTTCGGCATCAGGCCGCGCGGGCCCAGGATCCGCGCGATCCGGCCGATCTTGGCCATCTGGTCCGGGGTGGCGATCGCCGCGTCGAAGTCCAGCCAGCCGCCCTGGATCCGGGCGACCAGCTCGTCCGTGCCCACCTCGTCGGCACCGGCGGCGACGGCCTCCTCGGCCTTCGCGCCGGCGGCGAAGACGATCACGCGGGCGGTCTTACCGGTGCCGTGCGGCAGGTTGACCACGCCGCGGACCATCTGGTCCGCCTTGCGGGGGTCGACGCCGAGGCGCATGGCGACCTCGACCGTGGCGTCGAACTTGGCGCTGGTGGTGTCCTTGGCGAGCTTGACCGCCTCGGCCGGGGTGTAGAGCTTCGACTTGTCGACCGCCTCGGCGGCCTTGCGGTACGTCTTGCTGCGCTGCATCTCGGGTTACTCCTGTGGTCTCTGGCGGGCCGCGGTCGACGCGTGCCCTCCCACGAACTGATCTTGGGGACCGACCGGGGTCAGTCGTTGACGACGATGCCCATCGACCGGGCGGTGCCGGCGATGATCTTCGCAGCCTGGTCGATGTCGTTGGCGTTGAGGTCGACCATCTTCTTCTCGGCGATCTCGCGCACCTGGGCCTGGCTCACCGCGCCGACCTTCTGGCTCTGCGGCACGCCGGAGCCCTTGTCCACGCCGGCGGCCTTGAGCAGCAGCCGGGCGGCGGGCGGGGTCTTCAGGACGAAGGTGAACGACCGGTCCTCGTACACGCTGATCTCGGCGGGGACGATATCGCCCCGCTGGGCCTCGGTCTGCGCGTTGTAGGACTTGCAGAACTCCATGATGTTCACGCCGTGCTGACCGAGCGCGGGGCCCACCGGCGGAGCCGGCGTCGCCTGGCCCGCCTTCAGCTGAAGCGTGAACGTCTTGACGAGCTTCTTCTTCGGAGGCATGTCACTTCCTGGGGCTTGGAACTGGGAAAGGTGCCGGCCACGGGCGCGCACGGTCAGCGCGGTGCCACAGCGACGACGTTCAAGAGTAGCGCAGCGCCCGGTGGCCCTCTGCGCCGAGGTCCGCGCCGGGGGTAACGACGTCGCCGGCGGCGGGCTGCTGCCCACCGCCGGCGACGAGGAACGTCGTCAGATCTTGGCGACCTGGTTGAAGTTCAGCTCGACCGGGGTCTCCCGGCCGAAGATCGACACCAGCACCTTGAGCTTCTGCTGATCGGCGTTGATCTCGCTGATCGTCGCCGGCAGCGAGGCGAACGCCCCGTCGGTGACGGTGACCGAGTCGCCCACCTCGAAGTCGAGGACCCTGATCTCGGGCTTGGCCTTCTTCTGCTCGTTCTCCACCGCCGGAGCCAGCCACTTGAGCACCTCGTCGAGGCTCAGCGGCGCCGGACGGTCGGCCCGGTCGGTGGCCCCGACGAAGCCGGTGACCCCGGGCGTGTTGCGCACGCACGAGTAGGACTCGGCGGTCAGCTCCATCCGGACCAGGATGTAGCCGGGGAAGACCTTGGCCTGGATCTGGGAACGCTTGCCGTTCTTGACCTCGACCTCTTCCCGGGTCGGCACCTCGACCTGGTAGATGAACTCCTCCATGTCGAGGGAGGTGATCCGGGTCTCGAGGTTGGTCTTGACCTTGTTCTCGTAGCCGGCGTACGAGTGCACCACGTACCAGTCGCCGGGCGCGTAGCGCAGCTTCTGGCGCAGCTCGGCGACCGGGTCGTAGTCCGGCTCCGGCTCCGGCTCCGTGGTCGGGAATTCCGGCTCGCTGGCGGCCTCGACCGACTCGTCACTCGCCGCCGTCGCGACCGTGGACTGGTCGTCCGTGGTCTCGGCGGTCTCGTCGTACTCAGGCACGCTTGCTCACTTCCGTCACTATCGGCTCAGTCTGCCGGTCAGCTGGGGCTGCCAAAGACCCACAGCACGCCCTTCGCGAAGGCGAAGTCGAGAAGGCCCACGATCGTCAGCATGACCGCGACGAAGGTGACCACCACGGCCGTGTAGGTCAGCAGTTCCTTGCGGGTCGGCCAGATGACCTTACGCAGTTCGGCGACGACCTCGCGGAAGAAACGCGCGATGCGCGCGAACGGCCCCACCCGGTCGGTCTCGGACCGGGTCTTCGGCTTGCTGTCGGCAGCACCCGCGCGGGTCCGCGACCGGGTCACGGTGCCGCCCCGGGATACCGGCTCGTCCGCGTCGGTGGCGTCGTCGTCGATGGCGTCGTCGTCGTCGGGGGCGTCGTTGTCGGCGGTCACCTCGTCGACGACCTCGTCGCGCTCGTCGCGCCGACCGTCGTCGCCGGCGTCCTCGCCGCGCCGCTTGCTCTCGGCCACTTCGCCCTCCGTCGCGGGATGTCGGTTCGTACGCCGGGAGGCGTACGCGGCGCGCTGGTCACGCCGGCCGGACCAACCGTCCCGCGACGGGCCGCGGCCGGCGGACCGGACGAAGAGGATCCGAGTCGCCTCGGAACCACCCCGCCGATGCCACCACCACGGGCCGGACGCCGCCTTGCGGCGGCGCGACCCACGGGAACGGTCAGGCCTGAGGCGCAGGGGTGACAGGACTTGAACCTGCAGCCTGCGGTTTTGGAGACCGCTGCTCTGCCAATTGAGCTACACCCCTGTGCGGCAACGCTCGCTCCACCCGACCTGCACGGCCGGGCAGAGGTCACTTGCCCCACGGCGGACCAGTGTACGGGTAGCGCCCCGACTTTCCCAACCGGTCCCGCCCCGTACGTTTCCGGAGGCCGTCAGCCGGTCGTCCGGACGATCGCCCGCGCCTGCGAGAGGATCTTCTCGTCACCGCACCGGGCGGTCACATCGAGCCTGGTCAGCCCCGCCTCGGTGACCTCCTTGACCACCGCGTCCACGGTGATCTCGGTGCCCTCGTCGTCGTCCGGAACGACCACCGGCCGGGTGAACCGCACCCCGAACTCGACCACCGCGTCGGGTGTGCCCGCCCACTCGGTGACCGCCCGGCCGACCAGCGCCATGGTGAACATGCCGTGCGCGATCACCCCGGGCAGGCCCACCGTCGTGGCGGTCCGGTCGTTCCAGTGGATCGGGTTGAAGTCGCCCGAGGCGCCCGCGTAGCGGACCAGGTCCGCCCGGGTCACCCGGAACGTCCGGGTCGACAGTTCCACGTCAGGACTCCCCACGTACGACGAGCTTGGACCAGACGGCGACCACCGGCTCACCGGCCGAGGTGGTCACGTCGGTGCGGGTGGTCAGGAAGGCGTGCCCACCCCGGTTGCTGATCTCCTCGATGGTGTTCACGCAGACCAGCTCGTCCCCGGCCACCACCGGCCGGGTGTACGCGAAGCGCTGGTCGCCGTGGACCACCCGGCTGTAGTCGACCCCGAGTGCCGGGTCGTCGACGATCTGCTGGCTGGCGGCCATGGTGATCAGGACCGGGAAGGTGGGCGGGGCGACCACGTCCGGGTGGCCGAGGGCACGGGCCGCCGCCGAGTCGTGGTAGGCCGGTTCGGTGGCCCCGATGGCGGTGGCGAACTCGCGGATCTTTTCTCGGCCCACCTGGTAGGGGGCGGTCGGCGGATACGTCCGGCCGACGAAGGACGGGTCCAGGGACATGCCGCCGAACCTACACGGGACGCACGAACGCCGACCCGTACGGGCAGGCGGCTCTCAGGCCGCGCCATCCGTGCGGATCGGCGTCCGGGGTGGTCGCTGCGGACCGGGCCGGCCAGGTGGCCGGCCGAGAGTCAGCGGGTTTCGCGGTGGGCGGTGTGCTTGCCGTCCCGGGGGCAGAACTTCTTCAGCTCGATGCGGTCCGGGTCGTTACGACGGTTCTTGCGCGTGATGTAGTTGCGCTCCTTGCACTCCACACACGCCAGAGTGATCTTCGGCCGGACATCGGTCGCCTTCGCCACGGCGGAGTGCCTTCCTCGCTACGGATATCAACTACAGCGCATCAGCCTACGCGGACGATGCCTGGACATGCAAAGTGGGCGCCTATGGCGCCCGTCCCACTCACCACCGGGGATAAGCCCGGAGGACGAGAGTAGCGGTGGCCGGAATTGAACCGGCGACACAGCGATTATGAGCCGCTTGCTCTGCCATCTGAGCTACACCGCCGAGGCGGGTCCAACCGGACCCTCTGAGCCCCCTTACGGAATCGAACCGTAGACCTTCTCCTTACCATGGAGACGCTCTGCCGACTGAGCTAAGGGGGCCTACCCGATCACCCCGGAGGGCGTCGCGCAGGGGATACATTACACGGCACCGCGCCGGGGGTGAAATGGGATCCCCCGATACCGCGTCGACCCAGCTCAGGGCACGACGCGGAGTCTCGGCAGCTCGCCCGGGTCGGTCGCCTCCTGGTCCACCTGGGCGCCGAACCAGGCCTCCAGCCGCTCGTACGGCAGCGGCCGGCTGAACAGGAAGCCCTGCCCGATCTCGCAGCCGATGTCCTGGAGCAGTTCGAGGGTCAGCTCGCTCTCCACCCCCTCGGCCACCACGGACAGCCCGAACTGCTGGGACAGCGACACCACCGCGTTGACGATCGCCAGGTCCCCCGGGTCGGTCGCCATCCCCTGCACGAACGACCGGTCCACCTTCACCTCGTGCACCGGCAGCCGACGCAGCTGGGCCAACGACGAGTTGCCGGTGCCGAAGTCGTCGACCGCCAGCCGGACGCCGAGGTCCCGCAGCCGGCGCAGGGTGGGGATCGGCCGCTCGGTGCCGTCCAGCACCGCCGCCTCCGGGATCTCGACGGTCAGCAGCTGCGGCGGGACGCCGTACTCGGCCAGCAGCTCCCCCACCCGGTCCGGGAAGTGCCGGTCGATCAGCGAGCGGGCGGCGATGTTGACCGCCACCGCGAGCGGCTGCCCGGTGTGGCTCCAGTCCCGGCTGCGGCGCAACCCCTCGCGGAGGACGAACTCGGTGAGCCGACCCAGCTGCCCGGTGTGCTCGGCCACCGCGACGAAGTCCTCCGGGGAGACCGTGCCGTGCGCCGGGTGCTCCCAGCGGGCCAGGCACTCCACCCCGAGCAGCCGGCGGTCCCGCAGGGTGACCTTCGGCTGGAAGTAGACCTCCAGCTCCCCCTCGTCGAGGGCGCGGCGCAGGTCGCCGGCGAGCCCGAGCCGGCGCAGCGACCGCGACTCCAGCGCCGGGTTGAACAGCTGCACGCTGCCCGGCACCGCCTTGGCCGCGGTGGCCGCCAGGTCGACCCGTTGCAGGAGTACGGCGGCGTCACTGCCGTGATCCGGATGCACGGTCACCCCGACGGCGGTGTCCACGTCGAGGGTGAGCGCGTCGAAGACCATCTCGTCGCGGATCTGCTCGCGGAGCTGGGCGGCCAACTCCAGGGCCGCCTCGGCGTTCTCCAGCCGGAGCGTCACCAGGAACTCGTCCCCACCGGCCCGGCCCACCAGGGCGGACGACGGGGCGCACGCGCGCAGCCGCTGGGCCACCTCGACGAGGACCTTGTCGCCCGCCGCGTGCCCCAGTGACTCGTTGACCTGCCGCAGCCCGTCCACGTCGAAGAGCAGCACGGCGACCACCTCGCCGGGGGCCCGGATCTTGACCGCCTCGGCCAGCGCGGCGGTGATCCGTCGCCGGTTCGGCAGCCCGGTCAGCGCGTCGTGGTAGGCGTCGTGCCGCAGCCGGTCGACCAGCCGGGAATTCTCCAGGGCGACGGCGGCGTGCGCGGCCACGGTCTCGAAGACGGGGATGTCACTCGTGGTGAAGTGGCCGATGTCGCTGAGCCGGTTGGTGACCTCCAGGGTGCCGATCACCGCCTGACCGGAGCGCAGCGGCACCACGATCGCGTCCTTGACCTGCTGGGCGCCGACCTCGCGGCGCAGCGCGGTGTCGTCGCCGAGCAGTCGGCCGATGGACAGCGTCTTGCCCAGCTCACGGGCCTGCTCCCGGAAGACCGTCGGGGTGGGTGCGAAGTCGAGCAGGCCCGGGGTGTCGACCCGGGCGGTCAGCAGCACCTCCGGGTGCCGGCGCTGGGCGGGCAGCCAGAGGGTGGCGTACTCGGCCTGCATCAGGCCCCGCACCCGGTCGAGCAGGATGTCGGCGAGCGCCCCCTCGGCGCTGTTGGTGAGCAACCGGGTCAGGTCGTACATGCCGGTGAGGGTGCGGTGCTGTCGGAAGAACTGCGAGTAGGAGCGGTAGACCTGGAACAACGCCGCGAACAACGCGGCCAGCAGCAGCACCGACCACCAGGTGGTCTTCAACGCGATCAGGACGAGCAGGCCGACCGAGGCGTTGATCGAGGTGGTGAGGAAGACCGACGGCGCGGTACGCAGCGCCTCCCGGCCGGCCTGCCAGCCCTGGAGCAGCACGTGCACCCCGGCCACCGAGAGCAGGCTGACCAGGGTGATGGTGTTGACCGCCAGGAACAGGCTGACCCAGGTGCCCGGCCCGACCCCGTTGATCGGGGGCAGGGCCAGCAGGAGCAGCCCGGCCAGCGAGGTGGCCGCCGCCGCCTTCGCGACGTTGAACCACAGCTTGGCCGGGGCGAACCGGTGCGACGCGCTCCAGATCAGCACGGAGAGCGTGTAGATCAGCACCACCGTCAGCGGTGGCAGGAAGAAGAGCGCGACGACGAGGGGCACCTCGGTCAACGTCACCCCGACCGACTGTCGCCGGACTATGACGTTGAGGACCGGGATGCTGATCCCCGTCATCGCCACGAAGAGAACGAACGCCAGGCCCCACTCCCCGAACTCGGGGCGCAGGACACCGATCGCGGTGCTGAAGACGATGGCCAGCAGGGCCAGGGGGGCGGTGATGAACCAGGCGCGTTCGGTGGACTTACGCCGCTGATCTCGGCTGGCCATGCGCCACCCTCTCCCTGAGAGACGTCACCCCCAGGACACCGGGAGCGGGGACGACGCGGGGGCTTAGCGCGCGCCGCCCATCGTCCAGACGACGTCCGCCATTTGCGCGCCGCCGTCGATGGTCTGGACGCCGGTGACGGCGAGTCCACCCAGGATGGTGGCGAGCACGAGGAGCGAGCCAAACAGCCGGCCCAGCCTTCGACCAGACATGATTGCTCCTGTCGAGAGAGTGTTCACGGGGGATGGTGGAGGTTCCACGATCGTGCCACACCTCGGGTACCCAGAAAAGCGGGGAGAGCGGCGCTGGTCCGAGCAGCGGAGAGGTTCCGCCGTTCGGCCCACCGCCGTCACCTCCCCGTGCCAGATCAGCGGCACCAGGACGGGTAGCAGCCTCCACGAATTGCCCAATGTCACTATCGACGCAAACCCGATCTTTAACGGCGCGGGGCCGTCGTCCGGGCGGCAGGGCGACCGTCGCATTCGAGGGTCGCGACGACTGCTCCCGGAACCGCCACATCGATCACCATAGCTCATTTCGTCGGGTACGGAAGCGGCCTGTCGGGAGTCGACGGACTCCGCATCAGATCAACGACAAAACACGCGTACGGTGGCGAGCTGGCGCGAGCAGGCGAAACACCCGCCAGAGGCGGTCGGACCGACATTGTCGTACCGCGATGGTGTCGTGAATCCATGACATCGCAGCCGCCGGTGACGCCGGTGATCGAGGAACGCGCGGCCCAGCCCTACGTGGGGATCAGACGCCCGGTGACCATGGAGACCATCGGCGACGCCGCCGGCGCCCTGTCCGACCTGGCCGACTGGCTGACGGCGCGGGAGATCACCCCGGCCGGCCCGGACTTCCTGCGTTACCACGTGATCGACATGGCGCGGGAGCTGGAGGTCGAGGCGGGCGTGCCGGTCCCGGCCGACGCGCAGATCGCGGTCGAGACGCCCATGGAGACCGGCGTGCTGCCGGCCGGCCGCTACCTCACCACCACCCACGTCGGCGACCCCGACGAACTGGTCGCGGTGACCGGGGCGTTCCTGGAGTGGGCGGAGCGCAACGGGTTGCGCTGGGACGTCAGCGACACCGGGGCGGGTGAGCGCTGGGGCTGCCGGCTGGAGATCTACCACCTCGGCCCGGACGACGACCCGGACCGGAGCACGTGGAAGACGCAGCTGGCGTTCCGACTGGCGGACTGAGAAGAACGGTCGACCGCGCAGGGATGGGATACCTGGGGCGGTGTGGGGGTATGTCGGGGGTTATGGCAGGTCAGGACGGTGCGGTGGACGAGGAGCACGCGCGGCCGGCGGGAGTCGACGACGCGACGGTCGAGGCGTTGGGCAAGTTGAGTGAGGCGTTGGAGACGATCCACCGGGTACGCGGGCACCTCTATTCCGCGCACCAGCTCGTCGGCGGCGCGGATCTCACCCTGGACCGGGTGGTGGAGTTGCTGCGCGCGGCCGGGCACGACGAGGTGGCCGACCGGGTCGCACACGAGCTGTTGGGGCGCAACGTGCTGCCCGGCCGGTGGACGTTCCAGATCGTGGAGGAGTTCGACGACGGCTACTACGCCACGTTCCAGGAGATCGAGCGGTACGCCCGGGAGAAGCTGGCCGGCGGCCGGCGGCACCTCTACGAGGCGGAGATGAAGCAGCGCCGGCGTACCCCCGGGATGCCCGGCCACGAGGCCACACCGGAGCCGGCGCGACCCGGCCGACGGGGCAGGGGCGCATGATCGACTCAATTGGGCCGATGTAGCGGTATCCACCCTGCCCCGATACCGCTACATCGGCCCAACGGTGAGACGGGCGAGGGCCCCGAGGCGGGCGGGGGTCACCACTGGCGGCGTACCGTCGCTTTGGGGCCGGTGACCAGGGTGGCGGGCGGGATGTCGTCGGCGACCACCGCGCCGGCCGCCACCACGGCGTCGCGGCCGATGCGGACGCCGGGGAGGATCGTCGCGCCGGCCCCGATCCAGACGTTCTCCGCCACGTCGATGGGCGCTCCGGTCAGCCACTCCCGCCGCTGCGCGGGGTCGACCGGATGGCCGAGGGTGATGAAGGTGGCCTTCGGGCCGATCATGACGCCCGCGCCGAGCCGGATGCCGGCATAGTCGAGGAACGTGCAGTTCTGGTTGATGAACACCCGCTCCGCGATCTCCAGGTTGAGGCCGTGATCGGTGTAGAACGGCGGATAGATGGTGACCCGCGCCGGCAGCGGCCGGCCGAGGAGCTGCGCCAACAGCTCCGCCCGGCCAGCTTCGTCCTCGAAGGGCAGGACGTTCAGCCGGGAGGTCAACTCGGTGGCCCGCAGCACCCTCGCGGCCATCGCCTGGAACTCGGGGCTGTGGATACGCATGTAGCGGTCGTCGGACATGCCGCGATCCTCGCCGACGCTCCCGGCACGCGCCCCTGCGGGCGGCCGCCGCTCACCGCCCCTCCCCCGCCGGCCCCGACCGCCCGACCGGTGCCCGCATCAGCCGACGCGCCTGGGTCAGCTCCTCGATGAGCCGGTCGACCTGCCCGAGCGACAACAGCACGGCCTGGGTCGCGCCGTACCGGGTCGCGTCGAGCTTGATCGCCGCCTCGCGCCGGACGAACCGGTCGACGAGCAGTTGCAGGCTCACCCAGCCGGTCCGCTCCCGCCCCACGGTGGCGAGGAACCCCCGGTGCATCGGATCGTTCGGCCCGCACCCCCGGCACCACACCGGACAGACGACCGGCCGACCACCCTCACTCATCGCCGACCCCCTGCTGGCCGGGTTCGTCCCGGTCCGCGTCGCCCTGGTCGGCCACCTGGGTCAGCAGGCCGCTCAGCTGCGCGACCAGTTCGGCGGCCTGGGGCAGGGACAACTCGGCCCAGGCGTTGCCGGCCCGGCAGTTCGCGTGCACCCCGACGAGCGGCGCACCCGGGACTTCCGCGCTGATCAGGTACGTGACGACGAGGCCACTCGCCCGACTCTCACCGACCCGGAGCATCAGGCCACGATGCCGGCGAGCCATGTGCGGCATCACCGGCGGGACCAGGTAGCCGCAGCGCTCGGGGGTACACCACGGCGGGTGGGTGGTGACCGGCTTGTTGGTACGGGTCATCGCTGCCACCGCCCGCCGTTGCCCCGACACGCCTGGCCCACCGCCAGCAGCGGGGCACACCGCAGCGTGGGCAACTCGCGGGTCACCCCGACCGACCACCACGGCGCGGCGAGGGCGGAACCAGCGGGCGTGCTGGGCGGGGCGTCGCTGCGGACAGGTCGCGATGGTGGACGCCGTCGGGACCGCCAGGACGAGAACCCACCGCATCGACGATGAGTGCCGGGCATCACACCTCCACAGGTAACCGGGGCGACGACCCCGGGTTGCTTAGCTGCCAGCACCACGGCTTGGCCCTCCGAACGGCGTGACTCCAGGCCGACGACCTGCTCACGACAGGAACGTCATCGGTGCCAACTGGCTTAAGCCAGCTTCGATGAAGGGCTGCAGGCTGTCAATAGCTGGCTTGAGCCAGTTGCGCTAGCCTGGGTATCACCTTGAGGAGTGGTGATCCGATGAGTGACCAACAGGAGCGGCAGCCTCCGAGCCGCCGCATCGCCGAGGAGCTACGGGCCGCGATCATGCGCGGTGACCTCGGCGACGGCGACCAACTACCTTCCGAACGTGACCTGGCGGCCAGATACGCCACGGCCCGCAACACCGCCCGAGAGGCATTGGGCATCTTGCAGGCCGAGGGCCTCGCCCAGGCCCAGCACGGCCGAGGCGTGTTCGTGCGGCTGCGGCGTCCGCTGATGAGGATGGGTCGGGACCGGTACTCCCGCCGGGCGCGGAACGAGACCGGGCTTTCGCCGTTCCGCATCGAGGTGGAGCGGCAGGGGCGCACCCCGCACACGGAGTGCCGGTCGGTGACCACCGTGCAGCCGCCCGCCGACGTCGCCCAACGGCTGGGGCTCGACGCCGGCCAGGAGGTCATCCGGCGAGAGAACTGGTACTTCGCCGACGACGAGCCCATGCAGGTCGGGGTGACCTACATCCCGACAGCGGTGGTCGAGGGATCACCGCTGGCGAGTGAGAAGAAGCTCGGCCGAGGCAGCATCTACCAGCGGTTCGAGGACCTCGGTTACCCGATCGCGCGTATCCGCGAGGAGGTCAGTGCCCGGATGCCGACGCCCGAAGAGGTGAAGGGGCTCTCGATGCCGCCGGGTGTGCCCGTGATCGAGTTGCTGCACACCAGCCTTGACGGTGACGGACGAGCCTTCGAGGTGACCCGGTTCGTCATGCGCGCCGACGTGAACGGCCTGGACTACGACATGCCTGTCGAAGACTGAGCGTCAACACCTCTCCCGGGCTGGTGTCGCCCGGGTGCCGGTCTCGTACTGCTGAGGTGTCACCTGTGCGGGGTGACCCTGGTCGCCAATGCCGTGCCGTACCTGTTGTCCCAGCGTCTCTGAGAGGAGTTGGCCGTGGCGCTCGCAGACCTCCCGCCCGGGCAGCACGCCGATCGGGTCCGTGACCACTGGTGGTGGCGACCCGGCTGGCGCGTCGGCCGGCGCTTCTACGCCTTCCACCTCACCTTCGAGGACCAACCCGGGCTGTACCGGCTGGCTGACTGTTACCGGTCGGCACTGACTGCGGTACCTTCCCTGACTCTCATTCCGGATCAGTGGCTGCACCTCACCATGCAGGGCATCGGCTTCACCGACGAGGTTGCCGACGACACACTGGCCGCGATCATCGAGGAGGCCGGGAAGCAGCTCGCCCGCCTGGGTCCGGTCGCTGTCGAGTTCGGTGAGGCCATCGTCGCGGACGAGGCCATCGTCATGCCGGCAACGCCCGCCGATACCGTCCAGGAGCTTCGCGCCACCACCCGGGCTGCCCTCGGTCACGTGCTCGGCGACGAGAACGTCCCCGAAGATCCTCGCCGGTACCGCCCGCACGTCAGCGTCGCCTACCTGACCACCGATGGTCCGGCCGCGCCCTACATCCAGGCCGTCAAGGCGACCGAGCCCCGGCCCGCCGCCGTCCGGATCACCCACGTCGACGTCATCGACATGCACCGAGACCGGCAGATGTACGAATGGTCCTCGATCGCACGGTTGCCGCTTCAGGCTTCTGCACGGCACCACAAGTTCGCGGACACCCTCATTACGCGGCCCGTCATCCCCGCCGACGTGAACGGCCTGAACTACGGGAAGCCCGTTGAGGACTGACCGCCAGCGGGTCTCCCGGGCAGGAATCGCCCGGGTGGCCGGTCTCGCGCTGCTGTGGGGTTCCGGCTTCCTCTGGATCAAACTCGCGTTGCGGGGCTTCAACCCGGTGCAGATCGTGTTCGCCCGGCTCCTGCTCGGCTTCCTGGTCCTGACCCCGATCGCGCTGTCCCGGGGACTTCGCTTTCCGAGGCAGGGGCGGTTGTGGGGTCACCTGTTCGTCGCGGCCCTGGTCGCCAACGCCGTGCCGTACCTGTTGTTCAGCATCGCGGAGGAGACGATCGGGTCGAACGTGGCCGGGGTGCTGAACGCGACCACACCGCTGTGGACGTTGCTGCTGGCGTTCCTCGTCGGCGTCGACCGGGCCGTCACCGTGCAGAAGGCCGCCGGGTTCGCCCTCGGGTTCCTCGGCGTCGTGGTCATCTTCTCGCCGTGGGAATCCGCGAGCGAGATCGCCAGCTGGGGTGGCCTCTCCTGCCTCGCCGCAGCCGCCAGCTATGGACTCGGCTACGTCTACATGGGTCGGTTCCTGACCGGGCGCGGAATCCCGCCGCTCATGCTGTCGGCGGCTCAGCTCGGCGCGGCCACCGTTCTGCTGGTCCCGGCGCTGCCGTTCGCCGGCCTGGAGTCGCCGGTGTGGCGGCTCGACGCGGTGGCGAGCCTGCTCGTCCTCGGGGTGCTCGGCACCGGGGCCGCCTACGTCCTGAACTACCGCATCATCGACGACGAGGGGCCGACCGCCGCGTCGGTGGTCACCTACCTGTTGCCCGTCGTCGCCGTGATCCTCGGCTGGGTGATCCTCCGCGAGGCCGTCACGACCGCGATCGTGGCCGGTATCGCCCTGGTCCTCGCCGGAGTCACCCTGACCAGGAGACGTCCCACCGAAATCGGATAACCCACTTTCAGGCCCGACCAGCCCAGGGGTGATGCCCCTCGCCCGAAGCTGGCGGCGGTAGCAGTCGTAGTCGTAGCCACGGTCGGCGTACAGCCACTGTGGTCGCTGCCGGGACCGTCCACGGATGCCCCTGATGCGGGAGACCCTGTCGACCAGAGGCATGAGCTGGGTGACGTCGTGGCGGTTGCCACCGGTCAGGCTCGCTGCGAGGGGAATGCCGCCCGCGTCGGTGATGACGTGGTGTTTCGAGCCCGGCTTGCGGCGGTCGACCGGACTCGGACCGGTTTTGGGCCGCCCTTGAGCGCCCGGACGTGGGAACCGTCGATCACCGCCCGAGACAGGTCGAGCTGCCCGCTGGCGCGGAGCTTACCGAGCAGAACCTCGTGCAACCGCTGCCAGACACCGGCGTCGTTCCAGTCCCGTAACCTGCGCCAACACGTCATCCCCGAGCCGAAGCCGAGTTCCTGAGGCAGGTACTCCCATGGAATCGCGGTGTAGAGCACGAACAGGATCCCGCAGAGCACCTTGCGGTCATCCAGGGGCTTCCGCCCGGGACAGCGGTACCGGCGAGGCGGACGCGGTGGCAACAGAGCTTCGACCTCGGCCCACAACTCGTCCGAGACGATCCACGGCGGCTGCGCACCCCTCCCCACGTTCAGACAGAACGATCCTCACGTCCGTCCAGTAACGCCCAACCTCATTGAGTTAGGAGTTGTTAGTCGTACAAGAGAGCGTCATACGAGACGGAGGCAAGGTAGAGGAGGTAATCAGAGCATATCGGGTACCCGGGACCGGCCAATAGGGAACAGGCTGCCAGGACTTCGCTACAGCGCGCCATGCGCCCCCTTCAAGGCGCCACACTGGCCCCCGCGCAGCGGGCAACGCCAGACGCGCACAGGCCACTTCCGTCAGTTATGCCTAAGCATCGCCTCTATCGCCAAGCCCGCGTATACAACAGGTCGAAGGTGCTAAGCAGGTACGAGGGGTCCTCAAATTTCGCCACCTTCTCGCCTGACCTCAGAACACCCTCGGCCAAGAGCCGCCGGGTCAGATCTGCGGATGCTTCGCAGAGGATTCTCCGAGCGCGCCGGACAATGGGCTCATACTGCCGCAAAGCTTCCCGGTACGCGCCGGCAACTACCGCTGCCCGGTCAATGACCGCCACCGGAATCGCAACATCTCTAAGATCGGTGGGGCTCAGCTGGGTCTGACCCGTTGCACCGGTCATCAAACTCGTAGTCTGAACCTTCCCCCAAGTACTGTTCAGATAACAGCTGACCGCATCGGCGATCTCCTCGCCACCTCTGACCCTGGAACGGGAAATGTGCGAGTCGACCGTTGCAGGCAAATCACCACGGTAAACGGCCGCCTTCCCTAAGGAGCCATCCCCGTCCATGGCCACGAGCAAGTCGCCGTCATTGATTGGGAATAGGCTAACCGACCTCTCGGTTGTCAGCTTAGCGCTTTCCCAGTTAATCGTGCCGGCTTGGATTGTCGCAGTAGCGATCGCCCGAGGAGTGTCTTCGTCAGCTTCCTCCTCAGCCGTCCAGGTGGGTTGCCTGCCCTTACTAGGCCCACTTAGTAGGAGCGAACCCAGCCGAAATACAGGAACTGCAGAAAGGGACGACCGTACGGCCGAATTCTCAGGGCCATGCCATCGGTTATCGAGGCGAAGCCCTCTAGTGCCAGCGACATCAGCCAACGCAATTCGGGACTGCTGAACTGGGTTTCGCACAGAAGGCGAGAGCGTCAGCCCTGCACACCTAGAGAGAACCTCATCACAGACCTGCGCAAAATCCTCTTCACTCCGATAAATCTCCTCGACCTGCCGAAGCGCTTCCTCGTATCGGCACGCGATCCCCTCCTGCACATCGCCTCCGACAATAGGAATGCGAACGTCAACTAACTGCTCCTGACTCAGGTTATCCTGCCGCTTTCCCGCCGCCAGGGCCGCTGTAAGCAGCCGCCAACCTGGATGACTTAGGACGGCGGCCAGGTAGTTGGGATCCACTTTTGGATCAACCCTGAGACGAATAACGAATCCCGATGGGATTATCGCCGCTCCGCCAACCGCCTGCGTACCGGACCATGCAATGCCGGGCGTGCCAGAGCGGGTAACAAGGATCTCATCTGGCTGGACACCCGCCGACTTATAGTCAATCCTGGTTCCAGCGATACGGTCGCCGACTGTTCTTAACGGAACACAGTTCGACACCCGAAGCGTCGAGGACGAAAGAGCCGCGACGGACGCGTATAGGGCGTCAGTATCGCCTAAATCGTCAGAATAGGCCGATCGCGGGAGGTTTAGGCCGTTGGAAAAACTCGCCATGCTGCCGAGGCGGACGCTCTTCTCAAGCCCGTCCATCAACGGTGCAACCGCCCGCCGAAGGTAATGGAACCTCGGATCGAGACGGGCACCCCCGGACAGCGCAATACCCTCCGCTGTCACCGGGAGTTTCATTAGCGCCATAGCTTCTCCGCCCTAAGAACAGACAAGGCATCGTCGCCTCCGACGCCGATTACGACAGCCCATCCGTCTGCAGCGTCGTTGAGGTTCCTTAGCGCGACGGCCTTTCCCTCTTCGTCCACTACTGGGTTGCCGCCACTGTCCGCCATAACGGCGCGGAACAAGTCGTTACGCCGATCATTCTCGGCGCGCTTGGTTCGCCGATAACCGACCTCACCAACGATAATCCCCGTGTAGTCTGGCGCTCCAATCTCTGCCACTGTACGGCGGAAAGCCAGTACATCCGTGTTGATGGAGGAAGTTGCGGCGAGCGCTTCGGCAGCCCAGGCGACCGTGCCATGCTCCTCAAGCAACTGGCCAACTTCCAACTCTGTGAGCGCCGCGTCCACTGCCAGCCGATGGCTTACGATTTGGCCCTGCGCTCGCTTGCCAGGCTTGACGATTGACTTCGCCGATACTGTTGCGGAGGTCTGAGCCGCTTTCAAGGTGACACTGTGGCGAGTGAAGGCTTCAGTCCAATCTCTTTCCTCCTTGGCAGTCTTCTTTTGGGCGAAGAGGAGACTCGTACGGGTCGGCGTCCAAGGCTGGAAGGAGTGCGATGGCAACGTCACAACTGCGCGAACATGGAAGCGCTCGAACAAAAAGAGCCGGGCCGCAAGGTTTTCCGTTGTCGAAAAGAAGCTCTCGGGGAGAACCGCACCTAGGCGCCCTCCCGGCCTGAGTAGCTGATACCACCTTTCAAGGAACAGATTTTCGCTATTCCGGTCTTGCGCCAGCCTAAAAGCGTTTGAGAGATCGGCTCTAACGTTCGCGTCTAGAGTGATGCTGAAGGGAGGATTGGTGACCACAACGTCGAAGCTCTCGGCAAGTGGCTTGTCATAGACGCCATCCGGGTCGGGATTTGATCGGAATTTCTGTTCACCATGCCTAGAGGCGATGGAGTTCAGAGGTGCCAAGCCATCGTCGTTGAACACGTGGGTATGGCCGTCTCGGTGAAGGACCATGTTGACCTTTGTAGAGATCGCCAGGTCCTCGCGCTTCTCGATGCCATAAATAAAGTCTTTCGCCCACGTGTTGGGCGCCTCCGAGGGAAATTTAAGGGAGAGTTGCTCTCTTACATCGGTATTTCGGTCAAGGAAGGTTGATCGTTGAAGTATGTGCCGGGTAATCGTACGCATAGCCGCAAGAAGGAAGGTCCCACTACCACAAGAGGGATCGATGATGTACGGCAATCTCTCATTGGGATGGGCAGCACTGGCGAGTTTCGCCTCGGCCAGTTGGCCCACTTCCAGGACTTCGAGCATAAACACGGCGATGTTGTAATGCGTAAAGAAGAGGCCCTTGCTTTGCTTGAAGCCTTCTCTCGTAATTCCTTCGAAGAAGGCACCCAGCAAGTCGCCACTTGACCGGCCTGCCTCGGTCAGTGAGATACCTTGAAGAAGTTCGACAACCCATTGGGTCTCTTGCGGAGAGAACAGGGACTCTTCAAGAAGCTCAACGCGCTGCCCATCGCGGCGAATATACCTCTGATACGCTTCGACGTAGCGCCCATTTATTCTCGCTAGAGTCTGCTCTGCCTGTTCTTTCCGGCTCCCCTGATGGAGTACTTGGAATTTGTAAGGCTCTCCTACGTTCGTGACCTTCTCATCGTGAATCTTTGTCAGGAAGAGCCGCACCAACCACGAGTAGATCTGATTATCGTCCCGAGAACCACCCCATAGGCGATCATGCAGTTGCTTTCGAAGTCGGTCAAGCTCAGCACGATCGATACTAGCCCGCAAGGCGCGTGGGCCGCCGGGACTTAGCGGCTCTTGCGTGGGCTCATCGTAGTTAATGGGAAAGTCATCAACATGCGGGCGGCCCGCCGCTTCCCATCTTTCGTAGGTAAGTAGGGGATCGTAAGCGATTGTGACCGTCCTGATTGCAGGCTGCCCGTCGCCCCCCACCTCGACAGTTGCTAGGGAAAGGATTGTCGCTTCTGGCTCACGGCCGCCGGGCGCGAAGAGTTGGCCGCTAATCCGACTATCAGCCTCGTCCCCGAAGTCAGATGGCGCCTTCATCTCGATAAGCGCATAGGCTGCATCTGGTTTGCCGGGACGCGAGACTCTGATGTCAAGCTCGAAGTGACTGTCCCGTCCGAAGCTATAGCGCCTTTCTAACTCAATTGCCTCGGGCGGATAGCTCCCTCGGGTACAGAGCCATGCAACAAAGTATGCACGAGCGGGCTCTTCGTCCCCAACGTAGTCACGGATCGCCTCATGCTGCTTGATCGTGGAGGAGTAGTAAACCTGGCGGACATCGACGTCGAGCTTGACATACTGGCCGTCCGGGTCGAGCTCACGTACCGCTCTGGCAAGCGCTCGCAGGTTATCGGTGCTGAACCTAGACAAGGCGGCTCCAAAGCTGCCGGGGAGGATTGACCTCGTTACCCTAACCGCAGTGGCTAGCGTGGTGAGGGCCCACCTGGGTCGACTTCGCCGGCATGACGCTACGGATCTCCGCACACGACTACCTGGAGCGGATGCAGCGGCATGGCTCTCAGGGGATGCATGCTTGAGCGTTCGTGACCTGTCTGAGGCAAGCGGCAAGCGGCTCCACTGCCGATTTCTTCTGTTCTGGATCAAGGCGCCGCGCTCCGCGCGACGCGGGGCGGTAACCCGGCCGGCGGCAAGCCGCCCCGGCCGCCTTCGGCGCCGGGGCGGAGAGCCACCGACTACCGCCGGACCGCCGCCCCCAAGAGCAGCACGATCACGGCCAGGCGGTACGGAAGCCGAACGAGTCGACCTGGTCGAGGGTCGGGGCTTCCGACTGCCGCACCAGTCCAACGCCGGGACTGGCTTGCCCCCGGCCCACCTCCCGCGGCCAACTACAGCCCCAACGCGAAGCCCTCAGCCGGTCGCTACCCGCACGGCCCGCGCCAGCCCTGAAGCACCAGCGGCACCAGCAGTCACGTCCTCAGAGGAGCCCTCAGCGGCAAGATCGACCCGCCCACCATCTGCCCACAACCAGTCGTCAACGGCTGGACTCAGCCGGACTCCGCTAGATCAACGACAACGGCCCCCGATCAGCATTTCTGCTGGTCAGGGGCCGTTGGTGCACCTGGTGGCGGGTAGAGGATTCGAACCTCTGTAGCTTTCGCGACGGATTTACAGTCCGCTCCCATTGGCCGCTCGGGCAACCCGCCAGGGCACACCACCGCGTCGCAACGCGGCAGCGGAGCAAGAATAGCGGTCACCCCCGGGGTCATGGCAACCGGGTACCGTCAGAGGGTCGTGGGGCTGGTCAGCGCCGCGACGACCCTGACAGACCGCCGGACAGCAGGAGCATCAGCATGGCAGCGAACCCGTCGTTCGACATCGTGAGCAAGGTCGACCGGCAGGAGGTCGACAACGCCCTTCGCCAGACGGAGAAGGAGCTTGCCCAGCGGTTCGACTTCCGTGGCACCGGCGCCGAGATCTCCTGGTCGGGAGAGGAGGCGATCAGCCTCCAGGCGGAGACCGAGGAGCGGGTCGCCGCCGCGCTCGACGTGTTCAAGGAGAAGCTGGTCAAGCGGAACATCTCGTTGAAGTCACTGGACGCGGGCGACCCCCGGTCCTCGGGCAAGATCTTCAAGATCGACGCCAAGGTGATCCAGGGCATCGAGTCCGAGAAGGCCAAGGCGATCAGCAAGAAGATCCGCGACGAGGGCCCGAAGGGCGTCCAGGCGCAGATCCAGGGCGACCAGCTCCGGGTCACCGGCAAGAAGAAGGACGACCTCCAGGCCGTCATCACGCTGCTCAAGGGCGAGGACTTCGGGGTGGCCCTCCAGTTCACCAACTACCGCTGACCCGGTAGGCAGGCACCACCCACCCGGGCGGTCGTCCCCCGACGGGGACGGCCGCCCGACGCGCGCCCGAAAGACACAGGGGTGCGTACCACCAGGGAACGGCGCGAGGCGCGTACCCCCAAAGGGGCACCGTCAGACGGTGACGGGGTGTTCGGCGCGGGTGGCGGCGGCTTCGGCGCGGGCGATCGGGCCGCCGGGCAGTGCCGCGACGGCGGCTCCGACGCCGACCGCCCCGGCGGCGAAGAGGAACGCCCAGGGCACCCCGCCGGCGTGGTCGACGATCAGGCCGGCGACCGCGCCGCCGGCCGCGCTCGCCGCCACCGACATGGTCACCACCCAGGTGTACGCCTCGTTCAGCATGCCGGTCGGGGTGATCCGCCCGACCAGGGTGTTCTCCAGGGTCAGCGCGGGGGCGATGGTGGCCCCGCCGATCACCAGGGCGATGCCGAGCGACACCGGGCCGGGCATCACCGCGAAGATCGCCAGGGTGCCGGCCACCGCCGCGAGCAACCAGGCGAACTGGCGGGTCATGTTGGCCGCCGGGCGGCGTACCCCGAACCAGAAACCACCCACGGCGCTGCCCACCCCCCAGACGGCGAGCAGCAGGCCGGCCAGGCTCTGTGGGTCGTCGGTGGGCTGGTTGCCGGCGAACGCCGGCACGATCACCCCGGCCGCGCCGAACGCGATGCCGAGGCTCGCCACGCAGACCAGCAGCGCCGGGAAGCCACCCACCCGCAGCGGGCCGAGGCCCCGGGCGTGGTGCTCACGCGAGTGGGGCCGCCAGGCGCGCATCACCCGGCCCAGCGCCACCCCGCCGGTGCCGACCAGGGTCACCACCGCCGCGCCGAACAGTGCGGCGGCGGCATCGGCCAGCAGGACGAAGGCGGCCACCAGCAGCGGGCCGAGCACGAAGACGACCTCGAACAGCGACGTCTCGGCGGCCAGTGCCGTGTTGCGCAGCGGGTAACGGCCGGTCGCCGGGCCAGTCAGGTCGTTCCAGGCGCCCCGGATCGCGGCGGTCAGCGGCGGGTAGGTGGCCCCGGCCAGCCCTGCCGCCAGATAGATCAGGCGTACGTCGGCATCATCGGCGCGGCTCGCCCCGAGCAGCCCCAACAGGGCCAGCGGGTGCGCCACGGCGGTGACCAGCAGCACCGGGGTGGGGCCGACCCGGTCGGCGATCCGGCCGGCGACCGGGCTGAGCGCGGCACCGGACAGGGCGTAGATGCCGCCGGCCACGGCGGCGAGGGAGTACCGGCCGGTGACCTGCTCCACGACCAGGAGCAGCGCCAGCGGGGTCATCCCGATGCCGAGGCGACCGACGACACCGAGGAGCAGCAGTAGCGGTGCGCCGGGAATCCGCCAGACGCCCAGGTACTGGCGCAGTGCGGCCACGGTGGCACCTCCCAGGAGACGATCACGTAACGACTCAGAACCCTGTAGACCCTAACGCCGCAGGTCGCTCCGGGAATGGTCGATTCACTCACACCCGGGGTCACTCACCCGGTGGCGGTGAGGGGGTAACTTGCTGATCGACCCAGATACATACACCGCTGGATCGCCCCCCCGACGCCGTAGGAGGTCCGGCCGACCTGATGACCGACGCCGACGAGCGGCTCTCGCCGACACCCGGTTACCGGGCCCTGTTCCGCCACCCGGTGGCATCCCGACTGGTCACCGCCCGGGGCATCTCCGAGCTGGGCGACTTCGTGGGGCTGGCCGCGCTGCTGCTGCTCGCGTACGACCAGACGCAGTCGGTCCTCGGGCCGGCCGCCGTGTACGCCGCCCGTGCCCTGCCCGCCCTGCTGGTCGCCACGGTGTTCAGCGGCTGGCTGGACGTGCCGGCCCGCCGTACCCTGCTGGTCTGGCTCTCGGTGGCCGGCGCGGTGCTGATCGCGGTCCCCCTCGCGGTGCCCCGGCCGGTGCCGGCGATCATCGCGGCGGGGCTGCTCGGCGCGGTCCGGGCCGCCTACTCCAGCGTCAACGTGGCGGTCGCCGCCGAGGCGGTGGACGCCCCGCTGCGGCTGCCGCTGTTCGGCCTGTCCGCCTTCGCCAACCAGGCCGGCCAGGTGATCGGCCTGGTCGCCGGGGCGAGCATCACCGTGGCGCTCGGCCCCCGGGTGGCGCTCCTGATCGACCTGGTCTCGTTCCTGGTCGCGGCGCTGGTGCTGGCCGGGCTGCCGACCGGGCAGCAGCGGCGGCGCGGGCCACGCCCACCGGCCACCGCCGGCATCCGGACCATCGCCGGGCACCCGGTGCTGCGCGGCGTCGCCCTGCTCACCCTCGCCACGGTGGTCTCCGGCGCGCTGCCCGAGACCCTCACCCCGGACCTCGCCGACGGGGCCTGGCGGCCCGTGGTGCTGGCCTCCTCGGCGCTGGGCGGCGCGATCTTCGTGCTGGTGCTGGGCCGGGGCACCTGGCTGGGCCGGTTGACCGGGCAGGTCACCGTGGCCGCCGCCCTGGCCGGGGCGCTGCTGCTGGCCGCCCTGCTGGTCGCCACGCACGCCCCGGTCTGGGCGCTGGCCTGCGCCAACGCGCTGATCGGCGCGGGCGGCGGTTGGCTGATCGGCGCGCAGGCCACCTTTGCCCGGCTGGCCCCGGTGGAACGGATGGGGCAGGTGGAGGCGACCATCGTGGCCGCCAACATCGTCGTCGCCGGCTGCGGGATCTTCCTGCTCGGCTCGGCCGCCGCGCTGTTCGGACCCGCCGTCGCCTACCTGCTGGCCGGGGTGCTGCTGCTGGTCGTGGTGCTGCTGACCCGCCCCGACCAGTTGCCGGCCGACGCCGGCCCGCAACCGACCGGTTCCCCGCACTGACGGCTCCGGCGGCCCGGCTCGCGGCGGAGGCACCGCGCCGGACCACTGACGCAGACGACCACGCCCGCGTCCGGGACGGGGACGCGGGCGCGGGCGCGGGTCGGGTCTCGCTCGGGGTCAGCGCTGGAACTGCACCGGGCCGGAGTTGCGGGCCATCTGCTCCAGCCGGGCCACCCGCTCCTCCATCCGGGGGTGGGTGGAGAAGAGCGCGGCGATGCCGCCACCCCGCTTGAACGGGTTGTCGATCATCAGGTGGGCGGTGCTGGTCAGCTGGCCCTGCGCGGGCAGCGGCCGGGCCTGGGTCCCCACGTGGATCTTGCGGAGGGCGCTGGCCAGGGCCAACGGGTCCCGGGTGAGCTGCGCGCCCGAGGCGTCCGCCTGGAACTCCCGGCTCCGGCTGATCGCCAACTGGATCACGGTGGCCGCGATCGGGCCGAGGATGATGGTGAGCAGCAGCACCGCCGGGTTCGGGCCGTCCTCGTCGTTGCTCCCGCCCAGCGGGATGAAGAACGCCAGGTTCGCCAGCATGGTGATGATGCCGGCCAGCCCGGCCGCCACGCTGGAGATCAGGATGTCCCGGTTGTAGACGTGGGACAGCTCGTGACCGATCACCCCGCGCAGCTCGCGGTAGTCGAGGATCTCGGTGATCCCGTGGGTGACGCAGACCGCCGCGTTGGCCGGGTTACGACCGGTCGCGAACGCGTTGGGCTGCGCGGTGGGGCTGACGTACAGCCGGGGCATCGGCTGCCCGGCCTCGGTGGCCAGCTCACGGACCATCCGGTACAGCTCGGGGAACTGGGCCTCGCTGACCGGTTGCGCCTTCATCGAGCGCAATGCCAGCTTGTCGGACCAGAAGTAGGTCACACCGTTCATCAGCAACGAGACGACGACGGCGATGACGAGGCCGCCGCTCCCACCGAACCAGTAGCCGACCGCGAGGATCAGCGAGGTCAGCAGGCCCAGCAGCGCTGCGGTCTTCAGACGGTTGTGATGCACGATCGCTCCTTCGGTGCGCGGGTCGCGCGGGACCCGCTGACCGGTACAACGTCACCGGTACCCGTCAACCATCCAGCTCATGACTGGCAGTTGACTGACAGAAGCTGGAAACCCGCTGAACGGACCGGACACCGGTGACGACCCGGGACACCAGGTCAGGGGCCGCCCGACGCGCCGGGTTGCCGCTTCGCTGCCGACTCAGCGGGAGGCGAGGTCCAGCACCAGTTGGGGGGCGAAGCCGATCACCACGGCCAGCGCGGTCGCCCCGGCCAGCGCCACGGTGACCGGCCAGGCCGCCCGACCGGGCACCGCGCCGAGGGTCGGCGTGGTCGGCTCACCGGCGGGGGCCGGGTCGGTCGGCAACGGGGTCGGATCGGCATAAAGAGTGGCGGCGAGGCGCAGGTAGTAGGCCAGGCCGATGACCGCGTTCAGCGCCACCACCAGGGCCAGCCAGCCGGCACCGCCGTCCAGCACCGCCCGGACCACTGTCACCTTGGCGAACAACCCCGCCAGCCCGGGTGGCAGGCCGGCCAGCCCGACCAGGGCCAACGCGAACGCCGCCCCGGCCCAGGGCCGCCGCCGGGCCGCCCCGCGCAGGTCCGCCACCGTGCCACCGTCCGCACCCGCCGGACGCAACGCCACCAGCGCCGCGAACGCCGCCAACTCCACCACCACGAAGAAGACCGCGTACGCCACCGCGGCGGCGTACGCGCCGGCCCGGACGTCGTCGGCCCGGCCGGCGGTCAACGCCAGCACCCCCAGCGGAGCCAGGATGTAGCCCGCCTGGGCCACCGACGACCAGGCGAGCAACCGGACGGTACGCCGCTGGCGCAGCGCCACCAGGTTGCCCACGGTCATGGTGAGCACCGCCAGCAGGGCCAGCACCGGGCCGGTCACCTCGGCCGGCAGCGCCCGTTGCACCACCGCCAGCAGAGCCACCACCCCGCCCAGCTTCGACGCGGTGGACAGATAGGCCGCCACCGGCAGCGGCGCCCCGTCATAGGTGGCCGGGGCCCAGGCGTGGAACGGCACCGCGGCGACCTTGAAGGCCAGCCCGAGCACCACCAGCGCCACCGCCGCCGGGATCAACGGCAGGTCGGGCGCATCGGCCAGCAGCCCGCCGAGCCGGTCCAGGTGCAGGCCGCCGGTCGCCGCATAGAGCAGGGCCGCGCCGAGCAGGGTGACCGTGGTGGCCACCACGCTCACCACGAAGAAGGTGACCGCCGCCTCGGCGCTGGCCAGGCTGCCCCGGCGCAGGCCCACCAGCACGTACAACGGCAGGGTCAGGGTCTCCAGGGCGACGATCAGGGTGATCAGGTCGCCGGCCGCGCCCAGCACCACCCCACCGGTCATCGCGCAGGCCAGCAGGAAGCAGTACTCACCGACCGGCGTCGGGCCGCCCCGCAGCAGTGGACCCGAGAGCCCGAGCACGCCCAGGGTGAGCAGGGCGAAGACCCCGGCGATCAGAGCCGCCCGGCCGTCGAACACCCACGAGCAGTCGGCACCCACACAGAACGTCCGCCGGGTGCCGGCCGCGCCGACCACCACCGCGCCGACCCCGGTGGCGACGACGCCCGCGCAGGCCACGGCCACCGTCGCGCCCGCCCGGCCGACCAGCAGATCCGCCAGCAGCACGAGTACGGCGGTGCCGGCCGCCAGGTACGCCGGCAGCAACGCCACGTTGTCGACGCTCTGCACCAGACTCACCGGTACCCACCTCCGTTCGCGACTGCGGGACTCACCGAACCGACCTTCCGTTCGCGACTGCGGGGCTCCGCTGCGCTGCACTCCTCGCGCTCACCGGAGCACCGCCACCAGGGCGTCCACCGGGCCGGTGGCGTAGCCGAGCACCAGGGTCGGCACCAGGCCGACGGCGAGGGCGAGCAGGACCAGCGGGACCCAGGCGGTCAGCTCCACCCCGGCCAGGCCGGGGGTGAACCGGCCGACGACCGGGCTCGGCCGGCCGTGGGTGACCCGGCGCAGCAACCGCAGGAAGTACGCGGCGGTGAGCGCCCCGCCGACCGCCGCCAGCACCGCCAGCGTGGTCCACAGCGGCCCGCCCCGCTCGACGGCGGCGATCACGGCGAACGCCTCACCCCAGAAACCCGCCAACCCGGGCAGGCCGAGCGAGGCGACCGCCGCGAAGCCGAGCAGGCCGGCCAGTCGGGGCGCGGTCTCCCGCAGCCCGGACAGCTCGGCCAGCGCCCCGGTGTGGGCCCGGTCCTTGACCGCCCCGGCGAGGAAGAACAGCAGCCCGGTGATCACCCCGTGCGCCACGTTGCCGATCAGCGCCGCCTGGATGCCGGTGGCGGTCAGCGTCGCCACCCCGAGCAGCACGAACCCCATGTGCCCGACGCTGGAGTAGGCGATCAGCCGCTTCAGGTCCTCCTGGGCCAGGCAGACCAGCGAGCCGACCAGGATCGCCGCGACGGCCAGCACCCCGAGGACCGGCGCGGCCCAGCGGGCGCCCTCCGGGGCCACCCCGACCGCGACCCGGATCAGGCCGTACGTGCCCATCTTGAGCAGCACCCCGGCAAGGATGACGCTGCCGACGGTGGGGGCCTGGGTGTGCGCATCGGGCAGCCAGGAGTGCAGTGGCCAGAGCGGGGCCTTCACCGCGAACGCCAGCCCGAGCAGGGTGAACGCGGCCAACTGGGTGCCCCGGGACAGTCCCGCCCCACCGGTCAGCGCCACGATGTCGGCGGTGCCGGCGGCGGCCACCACCACGAACACGCCGACCAGCAGCAGCACCGAGCCGAAGAGCGTGTAGAGAGCGAACTTGCGGGCCGCCGCCCGGGCCGCGTCGCGCGCCGGCAGGTCGACGCCGGTGCCGCCCCAGCCGGCGATGATCGCGTACATCGGCAGCAGGACGACCTCGAAGAAGACGAAGAAGAGCACCAGGTCGAGCGCGAGGAAGGTGCCGAGGATGCCCACCTCGACCACCAGCAGCAGCGCCACCAGGGCCCGGCCGCTGCCCCGGCCCTCGGGCACCCGGCGCACGGTGTAACCGCAGCAGAGCAGGGTGAGCAGTGCGGTGAGCACCACCAGCGGCCAGGAGATGCCGTCCACCCCGAGGTGGAAGCGCAGGTCGAGGCCGGGCACCCAGGGCAGGTCGACCTGGTGCCACGGCTGCACGGCGGGGGCCGGGCCGTAGCCGAACCAGCCGTGGTCGCCGAGCACCAGCAGCACCGCCCCGACCAGGGTCAGCCCGGCGACCGCCGTACCCAGCAGCCGGGCCGCCCGCTCCCCGGGCAGCACGGCGACCAGCGCCGCCCCCACCGCCGGCAGCGCCAGCACCGCGACCAGCAACACCTGCCCCAAGCTCACCGGATTGGCCTTTCGCTCGCGACTGCGGGGCTCCGCTGCGCTGCACTCCTCGCGCTCACCGGATCGGCCTTTCACTCGCGACTGCGGGGCTCCGCCGCGCTGCACTCCTCGCGCTCATGAGGAGACTCCGATCAGGGCGGCGGCCAGGCCGATCAGCAGGGCGCCGGCCAGCACCGCCGCCGTCGCCCGGGGCAGTGCCGCCCGGTGCAGCGCGGCCAGCCCGGCACCGAGCGTGGAGGTGCCCCGGCCGATCCCCTCGACCAGCCCGTCCACCCCCACCTCGTCGCCGGTGCGCGTCACCCGGGCGAGCGCCGTCGTGGGGCGTACCACGAGGGTGTGCTGGAGGTCGTCGAGGCGGAAGGCCCGGGCGAACACCGGGCGCAGCGGACCCAGCGCGCGGGCCGGGTCGGCGGCCGGGTCCCGTCGCCAGCCGGCCCAGGCCAGGCCCGCCCCGGCCAGCAGGAGCACGAGCGGCAGCAGCACCGCCGGGGCCAGGTGGAACAGTTCGACGTCGGCGGCGGTGCCCCGCAGCCGGTCGGCGAACGGCGGCCAGAACGCCGCCAGCCCGAGCAGTGCCGCCGGGACGGCCAGCAGCAGCACCGGCCAGCGCATCAGGGCCGGCGGGTCGTGCGGGTGCAGCAGCGGCAGCCGGGGCGCGCCGAAGAAGGCGCGCAGCAGCAGGCGGGTGGCGTACGCGGCGGTCAGCAGCACCCCGAGCAGCCCGGTCAGCCAGACCAGCCAGCCCACCCAGGCCGGGGCGGGACCGGTGCCGTCGAGCGCGGCCGACTCGGCGGCGGCGAGCACCCCGTCCTTGCTCCAGAAGCCGGACAGCGGTGGCACCCCGGCCAGCGCGCCGAGGCCGACCAGGGTGCACCAGAAGGTGACCGGCATGCTGCGGCGCAACCCACCCATCCGGGACAGCAGGGTGGTGCCGACGGCGTGGATCACCGCACCGGCGGCGAGGAACAGCAGCGCCTTGAACGCGGCGTGGGTGAGCAGGTGGAACAGCGCGGCGGCCGGGGCGCCGACGGCGAGCGCGCCGGTCATATAGCCGAGCTGGGAGACCGTCGACCAGGCGAGCACCCGTTTCAGGTCGTCCTGGGCGGTGGCGGCGAGCGCGCCGAGCAGCAGGGTGATCGAGGCCAGCACCCCGAGCACCGCCAGCGCCACCGGGGCCCGGGTGAACAGCGGGTAGAGCCGGGTCACCGCGTACACCCCGGCGGCGACCATCGTCGCGGCGTGGATCAGCGCGGAGATCGGGGTCGGGCCGGCCATCGCGTCCGGCAGCCAGGTGTGCAGCGGGAACTGGGCGCTCTTGCCGGCCACCCCGGCGAGCAGCAGCAGGCAGGCGGCGGTCAGCGTGCCGGTGGCATGGTCGTGGGCGAGCACGTCGGCGATCCGGAAGCTGCCGGCCGAGACGCCGAGCAGCGCGATGCCGAGCAGGAAACCGACGTCACCCACCCGGGTGACCAGGAACGCCTTCATCGCGGCGGCCGGCGCCTCGGGCAGCCGGCGGTCGTGCGCGATCAGCAGATAGGAGCAGAGGCCCATCACCTCCCAGCCGACCAGCAGCAGGATCAGGTCCCCGCTGACCACCACCAGCAGCATCGCGGCGGTGAACAGGCTGATCTGCGCGGCGTAGGGCGGATAGCGGTGGTCCACCTCGACGTCGTCGTGCGGGCCGCGCCGCAGGTAGGCCACCGAGTAGACCTGCACCGCCAGCGCCACCGCCGACACCGCGACCGCGACCAGCGCGGCGACGCCGTCCAGCCGGACCCCGAGGGTGACCCGCAGCCCACCGAGGTCGATCCAGCTGGTGCTGGTCTCGACCGGGTCGCCGACCCGGACCAGCAGCAGCACCGCGACCAGCAACGCGCCGGCAGCGCCGGCCACCCCCAGCCCGATCGCCGCCCGCCGGGCCACGTCCCGCCCGCCGGTCGCGCCCTTCGACGCCGGCGGCAGCAGCAACCCGAGCAACCCGGCAACCAGGGGTACGGCCGGCAGCGCCGCCCCGAGCACCCCGGTCACCGGCCGACCTCCGCCCGGCCCCCGGCCGACCCGGTGCCCGCGTCGCCGCCCGACCCGACCCCTGCCCGGCCGCCGCCCAGCCGGTCGTCGGTCGGCTCGGTCAGCGGCACGTCGTCCACGGTGACACTGGCCCGCAGCCGGTAGAGCTGGAGCACGATGGCCAGCCCGACCCCGATCTCGGCGGCGGCCAGCACGATCACGAAGAGCGCGAAGACCTGCCCGGAGTGCGGCAGCACCGCCCGCACGGTGGTGTCGGCGGTGACCAGGATCAGGTTGACCGCGTTGAGCATCAACTCCACCGCCATCAGCACCAGCACCGCGTTGCGCCGCCGCAGCACGCCGTAGACGCCGAGGCCGAACAGCAGCGCGGCGGTGACGTACGGGATGACCGGCCTCACCGGACCACCTTCATTCGCGACGACGACGCGGCGGTGTCGGGGCGGCGGCCGATGTCCGGGCGGGACAGGATGATCGCGCCGACCAGGGCGGCCAGCAGCAGCACCGACAGCACCTCGAACGGCAGCACCCAGGAGCGGAACACCTGCTCGCCGATGCCCTCGGCGGTGCCCGCCGCCGGCAGCTCCGCCGTCGACCAGCGGAACGCGTCGACCAGCAGCGCGGCCAGACCCAGCCCGACGCCGCCGCCGATCAGCGCAGCCGGCCAGCCCGGCCGGTCCAGGTCGTCGGAGGCCCCGATCGGGGCCCGGGTCAGCATCACCGCGAACAGCAACAGCACCACCACCGCGCCCACGTAGATCAACACCTGCACCCAGGCGACCAGCTCGGCGGTGAGCACCAGGTAGTCGCCGGCCAGCGCGCCCAGGCAGAGCACCAGATAGAGGCCGGCCCGGACCAGGTGCTTCGTGGCGACCACCAGCACCCCCGACCCGACCGCCACCGCGCCCAGGGCGAGCAGCAGCACGTCCGCACCGGTCACCGGGGGGCACCTCCGTCGCCGGCAGAACCGGGCTCGGGGGCGGGGCCGGGCTCCGGGCTCTGAGCGGGCGCGGGGCCGGGCTCGGGGGCGGTGCGGGGGGCGGCGGGGGCGGGCTCGGGGCGTACCACGGTGGGGCGGGCGGCGGAGCTGGTCGGGGCGGCGGCCTTGCGCGCGGCGGTGGTCTCCTCCTTCGCCGGCTCACCGTGCGGGTCGTGCGCGGGCGGCGGCGGCACGGTGGCCATCCACTGGCCGAGGTGGTCCTTGTCGTGCAGCAGGTCCTTGATGTCGTACTCGGCGTACTCGAACTCCGGCGACCAGTAGAGGGCGTCGAACGGGCAGACCTCGATGCAGATGCCGCAGTACATGCAGAGCGAGAAGTCGATGTCGAACTTGTCGAGGACGTTGCGCTGGCGGGGGCGGGCCGCGCCGGCCACCGCCACTTCCTCCTTGTGCGAGTCGATGTAGATGCACCAGTCGGGGCACTCCCGGGCGCAGAGCATGCAGACCGTGCAGTTCTCGGTCAGCAGCGCGATCACGCCCCGGGAGCGGGGTGGCAGCTCGGGGGCGACGTCCGGGTACTGCTGGGTGGTCGACCGGCGGGTCATCGTCTTCAACGTGACCGCCAGCCCCTTCACCAGCCCCTCGCCGGGAATGCCGCTGCGCTCGCTCACGACATCGCCTCGCTGCGCTCGCTCATGGGGTCATCCTGCCCTGTGGCCCCGGCGTGCGCGACCACCACCCGGCGTTTGCCGGCGTTACCCTGACAGGCGGGGAGAACGACGCACCGGGAAGGACCGACCGATGACTGCCGCGTTGCAGAACGACTATCCGCCCGAGGGCGGCTGGACGACCGACGATCTGGACGCGCTGCCCGAGGACGGCCACCGCCGCGAACTTCTCGATGGAGTGCTGATCGTGTCCCCCTCCCCCACTCGCATCCACCAGACCATCGCGATGCGACTTGGCGTCGCGCTCGAAGAGGAGTGCCCCGACGACTACGACGTGACCCAGGCCGTGGAGGTGCGGATCAACCGGACCCGCTCCTTCATCCCCGACGTGCTGGTGACCACGTCCACCGCCGCCGCCCGCGAACCGTCCCGCTACGAGGCGCACGAGGTGGTGCTGGCCGTCGAGATCGTCTCCCCCAGCACCCGCTCCATCGACCGGGTGCTCAAACCGACCCTGTACGCGCAGGCCGGCATCCCGTTCTACTGGCGGATCGAGGTGGAGGACGACGGCCTGGTCGTGCACACCTACAAGATCGACGCGGTGAACGAGGTCTACGTCGAGACCGGGCGGTGGACGAAGTTCGTCGACACCGGGGAGCCGTTCCCGGTGAACCTGTCGATCGCCCGGATCACGCCCCGGCGTCGGTGAGCGGCGGCAGCATCTCCACACCCAACTGTTGCAGCAGTTGGAACAGCTCGTTGACGCTCCACACGTCGACGATCCGCCCGGCGGTGTCGAAGCGCAGGAACGTCGCCCCGGAATAGCTGACCACCTGCCCGGTCGGCGGCACCGGGCCGAACTGTCCCGCCTGGGTGCCGGCGGCCCGCCAGCGCAGCGCCACCCGGTCCCCGGTCGCCACCACGTCCACCAGCTTGTAGCGCAGGTCGGGGAAGGCGGCCCGACGCTCCCGGTGCCAGGCCAACAGCGCGGCCGGGCCGGTGCCGCCCAGCCCCGGGCACTCCTCGGCCACCAGCTCGTACACCGACTCCTCGTGGCCGGCGTTCCACACGTCGGCCACGAACCGCCGGGCCACCGCCGCAACGTCGATCATCCGGGCAGCGTAACCAGCCCACCCGTCGGGCCGACGACGCTCCCGCCGCCCACTCCACCCGACAGACCGGCCGACCCCGGCGCGCCTCGGCATCCGGGCACCGACACCGGAGGCGGGGCGGGGCGGGTGCCGGTACCAGCACTCCGGGTAGTGCCCAGGGGTCGGGACCAGCGCGCCGGAGGCCGACGGCGCGGGGATCAGTCAGGATGGGGCTCAGACACGAACGACGCAGACTCAGGGGGCGACGTGGGCGACGAGGCAGGCACGACGACCGGCGGCAAGTACGTCGAGCCGGGGGGTGAATTCACCCGGGACCAGCGCTACATCGCCACCCGGATCACCGCCGACGGGCGGGACGGTTACCCGGTCGAGCCGGGCCGCTACCGGCTGGTGGTCAGCCGGGCCTGCCCGTGGGCCAACCGCATGATCATCGTACGGCGGCTGCTCGGGCTGGAGGAGGCGCTGCCGATGGCGGTGGCCGGGCCGACCCACGACGCCCGGAGCTGGACGTTCGACCTGGACCCGGACGGGCGGGACCCGGTGCTCGGCATCGAACGGCTGGCCGACGCGTTCTTCGCCCGGTTCCCCGGCTACGAGCGGGGCATCACCGTGCCGGCGATCGTCGATGTGCCGACCGGGCAGGTGGTCACCAACGACTACGCGCAGATGACCCTGGACCTGTCCACCGAGTGGACGGCGTACCACCGTGAGGGCGCTGCGCAGCTCTACCCGGAAGCGCTGCGCGCCGAGATCGACGAGGTCAACGCGGTGGTCTTCGCCGACGTCAACAACGGGGTCTACCGGTGCGGCTTCGCCGGCTCGCAGGAGGCGTACGAGAAGGCGTACCGGCGGTTGTTCGACCGGCTGGACTGGCTCAGCGACCGGCTGGCCAACCAGCGTTACCTGGTCGGGGACACCATCACCGAGGCCGACGTGCGGCTGTTCACCACGCTGGTCCGCTTCGACCCGGTCTATCACGGCCACTTCAAGTGCAACCGGCAGAAGCTGAGCGAGATGCCGGTGCTGTGGGCGTACGCGCGGGACCTGTTCGCCACCCCCGGGTTCGGCGACACCATCGACTTCGACCACATCAAGCGGCACTACTACGAGGTGCACCGGGACATCAACCCGACCGGGGTGGTGCCGCTCGGCCCGGACCTGGTCAACTGGCTCAGCCCGCACGGGCGGGAGGCGCTGGGCGGTCGACCGTTCGGCGACGGCACTCCCCCGCCGCCCCCGCCGCCCGGCGAGCAGGTGCCGCCGGAGCACACCCCGATCGGCTGACCCACCGTCCCGACCACGCGCCCCCGCCCGGCCCGCCGGGTGGGGGCGCGCTGCTGTCACCCACCTGCACGCGAAGCCACGGCGGCCCGGCAGGTCACCGCGCCACCGCCGTTCCGGCCGGTCGCCGGACCACCGAATCCGACCACTGAGAGCTGTCGCACATTCACCTTCGGTGCTCAAGAGTTAACACGGTGGTCAATATGACCTGTTCGACTAGGGGACGTCCGTCGATGCGATTCCCGCCGGCGGGCCGCCTGTCCACTACGGACTCCCCTCTTGAGGAGGATCGAGCCTTGCGCAAGCTGGGTAGCAGGACCGCACGTCTGGGCGTACTCGCCGGTGTTCTCGTCGGCGCGCTCGCCACCACCACCAACGCCGCCGTCGCGGCACCGGGCACCCCCGGCCCGGGACGGGCCGCGCCCGCGCCGCTGCTGGCCGGCAGCGCGGAGGCCGCGCCGGACCGGTACATCGTCGTGCTCTCCGACAAGCCGACCGGCACCGACCGCACCGCCCGCCTCGCCCGGACCGGCCAGTCGGCCGCCGCCGCCGAGCGGGCCGGCGGCACGGTGCTGACCCGCTACACCCAGGTTCTCGACGGGTACGCCGCCGTGCTGCCGCCGGCCGCGCTCGCCGCCGTCCGCAACGATCCGGCCGTGCAGTACGTGGAGCGGGACACCCGCATCCAGGGTGGCCTGACCAGCACCACCCCGGACCGGACCGGCCCGATGACGGCCCGGGCCGACCGCAGCCAGGCCGGCGGCATCTCCATCCAGGCCGTGCAGAGCAACCCGCCGTCGTGGGGGCTGGACCGCATCGACCAGCGCAACCTGCCGCTGAGCAACAGCTTCGGCTACACCTCGACCGGCTCCGGGGTGACCGCCTACATCGTCGACTCCGGCATCCGGGCCACCCACGTCGACTTCGGCACCCGGGCCGCGGGGGTCTACGACGCGGTCGGCGACGGCAACGGCACCAACGACTGCCACGGCCACGGCACGCACGTCGCCGGCACCATCGGCGGAACCACCTACGGGGTCGCCAAGTCGGTGACCCTCCGGGCGGTCCGGGTGCTCCAGTGCGACAACTCCGGGTGGAGCACCGACCTGATCGAGGGCGTCGACTGGCTGGCCACCCACCACGCGACCACCTCGGTGGCGAACTTCAGCCTCCAGGGCTACGGCACCTCCGCCAACACCTCGATCGAGAACCTGATCGACCACGGGGTGTACCCGGTGTTCATCGCCAACAACTTCAACACCGACGCCTGCACCAACGGCCCCCGCTCCACCCGGGGAATCACCGTCGCGGCGACCGACATCAGCGACAACCGGGCCTCGTTCTCCAGCTACGGGACCTGCGTCGACATCTTCGCCCCGGGGGTGGACATCACCTCCGCCGGCATCGCCTCGAACACCGCCGTGGCCAGCGGCTGGTCCGGCACCTCGATGGCGGCCCCGCACGTCACCGGGTGGCTGGCCCGCTACCGGCAGACCAACCCGGCGGCGACCCTGGCCACCGCCAAGAGCGCGTTGATCGCCGCCGCCAGCACCGGCAAGGTGATCAACCCGGGGGTCGGCTCCCCGAACCGCCTGCTCTACGCCGCGCCGTGAGCGTGCCGGAGGGGCCCCGGGAGTGTTCCGGGGCCCCTCCGGGCCGCGTCGGTGTGGTGCGGCCCCGGGTGGACGGGCCACCCGGGGGTATCCCGTGGGCCGACCCGAACGCCCCGCTCAGTGCAGCGAGAGGCGTACGGCGGCGGTGAGGACCAACTGGGCCAGCGCCGCCGGCACCAGGACCAGCCAGCACAGCCGCTGGAGCTGGTCCTCCCGCAGCCGGGGGAACGACACCCGCAGCCAGATGATCACGAACGAGACGGCGAACACCTTCAGCAGGGTCCACAGCCACCCGAGCTGGGCGTCGGCGAACGGGCCCTGCCACCCACCGAGGAAGAGCACGGTGGTCAGCGCGGCGATCACCACGATCCCGACGTACTCGGCGAGCAGGAAGAACGCGAACCGCAGCCCGGTGTACTCGGTCATGTAGCCGAAGACCAGCTCGGAGTCGGCGACCGGCATGTCGAACGGGGGCCGCCGGATCTCGGCCAGCCCGGCCACGAAGAAGACGATCATCGCGGGCGCCTGCCAGAACAGCCACCACGGCTGCCACGCCTCGACGATCCCGCCGAGACTCAACGTCCCCGCCGCCATCGCCACCGAGGCGGCGGCCAGCACCAGCGGCAGCTCGTAACCGAGCAGTTGGGCCGCCCCGCGCAGCCCACCGAGCAGGCTGTACTTGTTGGCCGACGCCCACGCCGACATCAGCACCGCCACCACGCCGACCCCGACCACCGCCAGGACGAAGAACAGGCCGATGTCCAGCGGCTGCCCGACCAGGTCGTTCGGGCCGAGCGGGATCACCAGCAGCACCAGCAGGTAGGGCACCAGGGCCACCACCGGGGCCAGCCGGAACACCGCCCGGTCCGCCTCGCGTGGGGTGATGTCCTCCTTCTGGACGAACTTGATCCCGTCGGCGACGAGCTGCGCCCAGCCGTGGAAGCCTCCGGCGTACATCGGACCGAGCCGGCCCTGCATGTGCGCCATCACCTTGTGCTCGGCCTGGCCGACGATCAGCGGCAGGGTCAGGAACGCGACCAGCACCCCGCCGATCCGGATCACCAGCTCCAACCAGGTCGGCATCAGGCCGTACCCCCCTCGTCGCCGCCCTGGTCACCGCGCGCCGGCCGGGCCGGACGCTCCCGGGGCGGGCGGGCGGAGGCGCCGCGCGGCCCGTCGCCCACGGTCACCGGGCCGGCCGGGGCCGGCACCACACCCCACTCCCCCGGGGCGGGCACCCCGGGTGGGCGGACCACGCGGCGACCGCCGCCGGCCTCGGACTCGCCCGGCTCCTTCGCCCCCGGCCACGGTTTCGCCACCCGGGAGGCGAGCACGAACTCCTTGCGCAACGGATGCCCCTCGAACTCGGGCGGAAGCAGCAGCGGGGTCAACCCCCGGTGGCCGGCGAAGTCGATGCCGAACATCTCGTGGGTCTCCCGCTCGTGCCAGGCCGCCCCCGGGAAGACGTCGACCACCGACGTCACCGTCGGCGTCGCCCTCGGCACCCGGGTCCGCAGCAGCACCCCGTGCCGGTGCCGGGTCGACCACAGGTGGACCACGATGTCGAAGCCGCCGGCCAGCTCGTCCACGGCGGAGAGCCAGTCGAAGAAGTCGCAGGCCAGCTCGGCGTCGTCGCGTACCGCGCGGAGGGTGTCCGCCCAGGCCGCCGGGGGTACGTCGACGGTGGCCCGGGCGTGGGCCTGCCCGCCGGACACCGACGCGGTCGCCTCGACCGGCGTGAGCAGCGCGACCACCCGCCGACCGACCTCTTCCGGAGTCATGCGGTTGATCCTATGGCCGTCGCCCCGGCCCCGGGTCCGCCCGCCCGGTCGTACGCGCCCGGCGGACACCTGGATGAGGTGAACGGACGGCCGTCCGCCGCGCCCCGAAGGGGTCGTCCACCGCATCGCGGGGTGCTCCCGGGTGGGGCGGCTGCCGCGTAGCCGGCGGGGCCGGGGTGGGGCATCTGTCGCGTTGCCGGGTGCGGGACCGGGGGCGGGCATCTGTCGCTTTGCCGGGCGGGGCGGGACGGGACGGGGAAAGATGGGGCCGTGCGCGCTGTGACGGTGACTCCCGGGGTCCGCGACTCGCTGCGACTGGTGCAGGACTGGCCCGAGCCGGCGGCCGAGGAGGGCGCCATCCTGGTCGAGGCGCTCGCCGTCGGCATCTGCGGCACCGACCAGGAGATCACCGCCGGGGACTACGGCGAGGCCCCGCCCGGTCAGCGGGAGCTGGTGCTCGGTCACGAGTCGCTCGGGCGGGTCCTGGAGGACCCGTCGGGCACCCTGCAGGCCGGTGACCTGGTGGCCGGCGTCGTCCGGCACCCGGATCCGGTGCCCTGCCCCAACTGCGCGGTCGACGAGTGGGACATGTGCCGCAACGGTCGGTACACCGAGCACGGGATCAAGGGGCTGCCCGGCTTCGCCCGGGACCGGTGGCGGGTGCAACCCAAGTTCGCCGTCGGGCTCGACCCGGTCCTCGCCCCGGTCGGCATGCTGCTGGAACCGGCCAGCGTGGTGGCGAAGGCGTGGGACCACATCGCGCGGATCGGCACCCGCGCCGAGTGGAAGCCGCAGACCGTCCTGGTCACCGGCGCCGGGCCGATCGGGCTGCTGGCGGCCCTGCTGGCCGTCCAACGGGGGTTGTCGGTGCACGTGCTGGACCGCAGCACCACCGGGCCGAAGCCGGACCTGGTCCGGGCGCTCGGCGCGACGTACCACACGGTGCCGGTGAACGAGCTGGACTTCGAGCCGGACGTGGTGGTCGAGTGCACCGGTGCGCCGACGGTGGTGCTGGACGCCATGTGCAAGGTCGGCCCGGCCGGGATCGTCTGCCTGACCGGGGTGTCCAGCGGGGGCCGGACCATCGACTTCGACGCCGGGGCGCTCAACCGGGCGCTGGTGCTGGAGAACAACGTGGTGTTCGGCTCGGTCAACGCCAACCGGCGGCACTGGGAGCTGGCCGCCCAGGCGCTCGCCCAAGCCGACCAGTCCTGGCTGAACGCGATGATCACCCGCCGGGTGCCGGTGTCGGCGTACGCCCAGGCGTACGCCCACGCCGACGAGGACATCAAGGTGGTGCTGGAGTTCGGCCAGTGAACCCCGCCCGCCGCGGCCGACCGGCGCACCCGGCGCCCCGCCACCGACGACGGCCAGGTCGACCTCGGACCGGGCTGCTCAGATGCCGGGGAGCCGGCCGTTGCGGAACAGGTCGACGAAGAGCTGGTGATCGGTGCGGGCCCGGACCCCGTACGCGTGGGCGAACTCGACCAGGTGCCCGACGAAGCCGTCGGTGTCGTCGCCGATCGCCGCGACGATCGCCTCCTCGGTGGAGTAGTCGACCAGGTCGTGGCTGGACTCGTCGTCGGCGACCGAGTGCATCCGGGCCACCGCCCGGCCCAGGTCGGCGAGCACCCCGGCCAGTTCCTCGGGCTCGTTGACGTCCGACCAGTCCAGGTCGGCGGCGTACGGGGAGACCTCGGCGACGAGCTGACCGACCCCGTCCAGCTCGGTGAAGCCCAACCACGGGTCGGCGTGCGCCTGCAACGCCCGTTGCGACTCGGCCGTCCGGTGGCCCTGGTGCCGGAAGTAGCCCCGGACCCGCTCGTCGTCGATGTGCCGGGCCACCGCCGGCACCTGCGCCTGCTTCATGTAGATGACCACGTCGTTCTCCAGGGCCTCGGTGTGCCCCTCCAGCAACAGGTTGTACGACGGCAGCCCGGCCGAACCGATGCCCACGCCCTTGCGCAGCACCACGTCCTTGATCTGGGTGGCGACCGGACGCAGCCGGGCCGTCGCCTCGGGCAACGTCTTCAGGTACGCGGTGAACGCGGCGCAGACCCGCTCCCGGGTCTCCCCGTCGATCTCGTAGACCCCGTCGCCGAGGGAGAACCGCCGCTCGTAGTTGTCGACGGTGGTCTGCGCGGCCAACAGGTCGACCCGGGTGTTGAGGCGGGCCTCCTGGAGCACCCGGCGCAGCACCCCGTCGGCGTTGTCCAGGGTGATCGACCCGATCGCGTCGTCCCCACCGGCGGCGATGGCCCGCAGCTCGGTCAGGTACGACCGGGCGAACCCGGTGACCAGGTCGCCGATCGCCTGGTCGGACAGGGCCTTGGCGTAGCCGAGCAACGCCACGCTGGCCGCGAGCCGCTTGAGGTCCCAGGAGAACGGCCCGACGTACGCCTCGTCGAAGTCGTTGACGTTGAACACCAGGTGCCCGGAGCCGTTCATGTAGGTGCCGAAGTTCTCGGCGTGCAGGTCGCCGTGGATCCACACCCGGCTGGTCCGCTCGTCGAGGAACGCGTCGTCGGCGAAGTCGCCGCGCTGGTCTGCGTAGAACAGCGCGGCGCTGCCCCGGTAGAAGGAGAACGGCGACGCCGCCATCTTGCGGAACTTGCGACGGAACGCCGCCGGATCGAGCGCCATCGACGCGCCGAACTCATCGGTCAACACGTCGACGATGAAGGCGGACCGCTTGTCCGCAGAGTCGTTCATGCCCGCACGCTAACCCCCACCCACCACCCCACCAGTTGCCCCCCGCCGACCCACCCTCCCCCGCCCACTGCCCCGCCACCCCCGCCGGCCGGCCCCCGCCGGCCGGCCCCGCCGGCCGGCCCCCGCCGGCCGGGCCCTCGTTGATCAAGAGCTTTGCGTCAAAATCCCGCGAAGAACTGACCCAAACTTCTTGATCACCGAGCCGAGCGGCAGCCGCACCGCTCGGCCTGCCTGCTCCGGCGGGGTTGAGGGTGGTGATCAAGAGGTTTGGGTCAGGTTTTGGTGTGGAGGTGACGTAAAGCTCTTGATCAACGGGAGCAGCGCGGGGCGCGGGAGCACGGGAGCAGCAGCGCGGGAGCACGGGGCAGCGCGGGGCGCGGGGAGTGGGTGGGGCGGGGGGTCAGGGGGTGGGGGGGCGGTGGATCGGGGGGGCGGTCAGGGACTCGACCGGGCGTGGGGGGTTGCCGTCGGAGGGGGTGACGTCCGCCAGGGGGGCGAGGGGGTCGGTACGGTCGACGCCGCCGATGCCGGACTGCTCGGCGGCGATCTTCTCCTGGAGGCGGAGGATGCCGTGCAGCAGCGCCTCCGGCCGGGGCGGGCAGCCGGGCACGTAGACGTCGACCGGGATGAGCTGGTCGACGCCCTTGGTCACCGAGTACGAGTCCCAGTACGGGCCACCGCAGTTGGAGCAGGCCCCGAAGGAGATGACGTACTTCGGCTCGGGCATCTGGTCGTACAGCCGCTTGATCGCCGGGGCCATCTTGTCGGTCACCGTGCCGGAGACCACCATCAGGTCGGCCTGCCGGGGCCCGTGGGCGAACGGGATGACGCCGAGCCGGATGAAGTCGTGCCGGCCCATGCTGGTGGCGATGAACTCGATCGCGCAGCAGGCCAGGCCGAAGTTGAACACCCAGAGCGAGTAACGCCGCCCCCAGTTGAGGACGAACCGGATCGGCTCGCCGAGCACTGCCGGCAACTGCACGACCGCCTCCTCGTCCGGCCGGGCGGCGACCGTTACGTCGCCGTGGCCGCTGCGCTGTCTCCCAATGGACAGTCAACCACAGCCGGCGGACGCAACCCGGTGCGCAGGCAGAGGGCAGGAGACGGTGGCGGTGGTCCAGTGCGTCTTCGGCACCCACGGCTGGCAGCAGGTGGTGGCCTTCGACCGGGACTCCACCGGCCGGGTCGTCACCGTCGGGCGGGTGGTCCTCAGCGCCCGGGAGCGGCCCCAGTGGCTGATCGGGGTGCAGGTACGCGGCGACGGGGTGGTCCGGGTGCAGGTCGGGGACATCTACCCGGGCGGTGGTTGGGCCGGTGAGTGGTCGCAACGGCAGTGGCGCGGTTACCGCTGGGACGGCGGGTCCTTCCGCCAGGTCTCCGGACCGACCACCTTCCCGGTCGACCCGCACGAGGTGAATCTCGTGGTCACCGCCACCGACCTGGTGCTCGGCGTCGCGCCGGACGGCTCCCGTGCCGGCGGCACGACGGTGCGGGTCCGCAACGTGGGCTCCGCCCCGGCCCGCTCCGTGGCGCTCCGGTTCGACCTGCCGGCGGCGCTGCGCCCGGACGGCGACGGCTGGAAGGCCTGCCGGACCGCCCCGGGGACGGCCGGCGGGCCGGTGCGCTGCGATCTGGGCGGCCTGGCACCGGGGGCGGAGTTCCGCTGTCCCTGGGGCTGCGGGTGGTGCCCGACGACCCGCTCGGGGCGGGCACGGCCGAGCTGACCGCGAAGGCGTTGGACGCCGAGAACCAGGTCGTCGCGGAGGTGGTCGAGTACGACAACGTCACCCCGCTGCCCTACCGGTGACCAGCCGGCCGGGCACGGTCGTCGTGCCCGGCCGGCTGGTCGGGGCCGGCCACCCCGGGGCAGGGCCCCAGGCGGGCAGGCCCGCCCGTGGGCAGGGCCCGCCCGTGGGCAGGGCCCTGGGGTGGGCAGGGCCCTGGGGTGGGCAGGGCCCTGGGGTGGGCAGGGCCCGGGGGTGGGCAGGGCCCGGGGCGTTCCGGGGGCTGCCGAGACAGCCCCCGGGACGGTCACCAGGTAGGGCGTTGCAGCAGGCCGACGAACTCCACCAGCAGGCGTTCCCGCAGCGCGGCGGGGGCGGCGTCGAGCAGGGTGTTCACCATCGCCATCCGGTCCGGCGGCCCCGCACCCAGCCCCAACCCGGCGGCGAGCCCGCCGATCAGTTCCGGGGTGAGCGCCGCCGGGGTCAACGACCCGGCCAGGGCGAGCAGTTCGGCCGGCAACTCGACCGGCCCGGCCCGGCGGGCGGCGGCCACCGCGGCGGCCAGGTCCGGGCCGAACTCGGCCACCCGGGGCGCCACCGAGGCGGTCACCGTGAGGTGCACGCTGGCGGGCAGGTCGGCGTACCGGAGCTGGGGTTGGGTGTGCCAGCCCCGGGCGGTCAGCTCGTCGACCAGGACGAACAGGTCGAGCGCCGGGTCGGTGCTGGTGAAGCAGACCACTGTCGACTCCGGCTCGGCCATCAGCCGCAGCCCGTCGACCCCACGGACGGCAGTGGCCAGGCAGCCGACCGCATCCCGGGTGGCGGCGGCGAGCCGCAGGTAGCCGTCGTCGCCGAGGTGCCGCAGGGTGGCGTACGCCGCGGCGATCGGCCCACCCGAGCGGGTGGAGGCGAGCACCGGGTTGACCATGGTGTAGCCGGGCCAGTCGGCGTACGCGAAGTACTGCGGGGCACGCAGCGTCGCATCCCGGTGCAGCAGCACCGACACCCCCTTCGGGGCGTACGCGTACTTGTGCAGGTCGACGGAGATCGAGGTGACCCCGTCGACGGTGAAGTCGAACGGCGGCACCGGCACGCCCAGGCGCCGCAGGTAGGGCAGGGTCCAGCCGCCGAAGCAGGCGTCCACGTGGCAGCGCACCCCGGCCGCCGCCGCGACCTCGGCGATGCCGGCCACCGGGTCGATCACCCCGTGCGCGTACGACGGGGCGGAGCAGGCCACCAGCACCGTCTCCGGGCGGATCGCGGCGGCCACGTCGGCCACCGACGGGCGCAGGGTGGCCGGGTCGACTCCGACCGTGTCCAGGGTGACCCGGAGCAGGTGGGCGGCCTTGGCGAAGGCGGCGTGCCCGCTGGCCGGCACCACGATCCGGGGCGCGGTCAGCTCCGGGTGGGCGTCCCGGGCCGCCTTGACGGCCAGGATCAGCGACTCGGTGCCGCCGCTGGTGACGCTGCCCACCACGTCCGGCGCGGCGCTGCCCGGCCCACCGCCGAGCAGCCCGCCGGTCGCCCCGACCAGCCAGTTCTCCATGGCCAGCAGGGACGGGAAGGCGGTCGGGTCGAGCCCGTTGACGTGGGCGCTCGTGGCGTGGGCCGCACCGGCCAGCGCGTCCAGCCCGGCGACCCCGGGGTCGTACACGTAGGCGAACAGCCGGCCGCCGTGCACCGGGCGGTCCTGCGCCCGGAGCTGCCTGATCTCGTCCAGCACCCGCTCCGCAGGCACCCCGTTCTCGTCGATCATGGAAGCGTGGTGCCCTTTCCGGTGGCGTGGGTAACCTCGGCGCCCGCCCGGCCGTCGGGCGCGGCGGGGCCGGCAGGCGGCAGGTAGCGGTGCGGGCGCAGCAGCAGCGTGGCCGGGGCGATCAGCAGGGCCGGGATGAGGGTGAAGCCGAGCAGCACGCCCAGCCGGGCGGTGGAGGTCTGCGCGGCGGCGGTGCCGGTGGCCGAGGAGACGTAGCCGGACAGGGCCAGGACCAGGCCGTAGATCCCCGGGCCGAGGGCCAGTCCGAAGGTCTCCCCGGCGGTCCACAGGCCGGTGAACACCCCCGCCTGACGTCGGCCGGTGCGCGCGGTCGAGGCGGCCACGCAGTCGGGCAGCAGGGCCAGCGCGAAGACCTGCTGCCCGGCGTACCCGACGCCGAGGAGCGCGACCACCGCGTAGACGGCGGCGGCGGGCAGCACCGGCGCGGCCACCAGGGCCGCCGCCCCGGCGGCCAGCAGCAGCGAGGCGGCGACCAGCGCGGTCTTCTTGCCCAGTCGCGCGCCGAGCCGGGTCCACAGCGGCATCACCAGCAGCGCCGGCCCGACGAAGCAGGCGAACAGCACGGTGGGGCCGGTGGTCGGGTCCCGCAGGATCTGGGCCGCGAAGTAGCTGACCCCGGCCAGCACGGTCGCCACCCCGGCGGACTGGACGACGAAGCAGAGCAGCAGCGCCCGGAACGGCCGGTCGGCGGCGACCACCGCGAGCTGGGCGCGCAGCGTCGGTTCGGTGGCGGTCACCGTGCCGGTCGCCGCCGACCGGGTGCCGAGGAACGCGCCGAGCGCGCCGAGCGCGATCAACACGGCGACGAACACCCCCATCCAGCGGTGCCCGGCCACCCCCTCGCCGCCGGCGGTCACCACCATCGGGGCCACCGCGCCGGAGATCAGGATGGCCAGCGCCAGCACCGCGACCCGCCAGCCCATCAGCCGGGTACGCTCCGCCGCGTCGTCGGTCAGCTCGGCCGGCATCGCCACGTACGGGACCTGGAAGAAGGCGAACGCGGTGGCGGTGGCGAGGAACGCGACGGCCACGTACGCCCCGGCGGCCGGCCCGACGCCGAAGGGGGCGGCGAAGATGGCGGCGAAGAGCACCGCCAGGGCGAGCCCGGCACCGAGCAGCCACGGCCGGCGCGGCCCCCACCGGGAGCGGGTCCGGTCGGAGATCCGCCCGGCGACCGGGTTGACCAGCACGTCCCACGCCTTCGGCAGCAGCACCAGCAGGGCGGCCAGCCCGGCGGCCACCCCGAGCGTGTCGGTCAGGTAGGGCAGCAGCAGCAGGCCGGGCACCGTGCCGAACGCCCCGGTGGCCAACGAGCCGAGCGCATAACCCGCGTGCACCCGACGCGGCAACGGGTCGGGGCCGGGACGGCCGGCAGGCCGGGACGGGCCGCCGTCCGAGGTGGGCACCCGGGCGGCCGGCACGGACCCGCCGACGTCCGTCCGGGACACCCCGGCGGGCGGCGCGGGCGGGCCGGCGGGCGGAGAGCCGGGCTCGGCCGGTGGGGAGCCGGGCTCGGCCGGTGGGGAGCCGGGCTCGGCCGGTGGCGCGTCCATGCGGCCGAATGTTACTCACGTTACCGCCTGGTCACCGCCCCTCATCCGGCCACCATTTGGCGGCATCCAGATCCACCCCGGCACCCCGCAGCGGGCAGCCCTCGGCGCGCAGCAGCGCCCGCGCCCGCACCTCGTGCCCGGGTGGCAACCGGCCCGCCGCGTTCACCACCCGGTGCCAGGGCACTCCGCCGCCGTGCCGGGCCATGATCGAGCCGACCAGCCGGGCCGAGGCCCGCCCGGACCGCTCGGCCAGCGCGTCGGCGATCGCCCCGTAGGACATCACCCGACCCGGCGGAATCCGCTCGACCAGCGCGAGCACCGCCTCCACGTACTCCTCAGGCGTCACGACCGGCCAGGATATGGGAACGCGGCGGGGTCCGCCGGGACCGACCACGCAGAATGGGCGGGTGCGTGAAGCAGTCACCCAGGCCCGACGGATCGTCGTCAAGATCGGTTCGTCTTCGCTGACCACCGCCACCGGTGGCCTGGACGAGACCCGGGTGGACACCCTGGTGGACGCCCTCGCCGCGCTCGCCGCCGCCGGCCGCGAGGTGGTGCTGGTCTCCTCCGGGGCGATCGCCGCCGGGCTCGCCCCGCTCGGGCTCCCCCGCCGCCCGCGTGACCTGGCCACCCAGCAGGCCGCCGCCAGCGTCGGCCAGGGCCTGCTGATCGGCCGGTACGCGGCCGGCTTCGCCCGGCACCGGCTCACCGTCGGGCAGGTCCTGCTCACCGTCGACGACGTGACCCGGCGGGCGCACTACCGCAACGCGTACCGGACCCTGCGCAAGCTGCTCGACCTGCGGGCGGTGCCGATCGTCAACGAGAACGACACGGTCGCCACCGAGGAGATCCGGTTCGGCGACAACGACCGGCTGGCCGCCCTGGTCGCCGCCCTGGTCGACGCCGACCTGCTGCTTCTACTCTCCGACGTCGACGCGCTCTGGACCGGCAACCCGACCCGACCTGGCAGCACCCGGATCACCGAGGTACGCGGCGAGGCCGACCTGGCCGGCGTCGACATCGGCGGGGCCGGGCGGGCCGGGGTCGGCACCGGCGGCATGGTCACCAAGGTGGAGGCCGCCCGGATCGCCACCGGCTTCGGCATCCCGGTGGTGCTGACCGCCGCCCCGCTGGCCGGCGAAGCCCTGACCGGCGGCCCGGTCGGCACGTTCTTCCACCCGGCCCGACGACGCCCGGCGGCCCGGCTGTTCTGGCTGGCGCACGCCACCGCGCCCCGGGGGCGGCTGCACCTCGACCCGGGCGCGGTGCAGGCCGTGGTCGGTCGGCGCAAGTCGCTGCTGCCGGCCGGGATCACCGCCGTGGACGGCACCTTCACCGCCGGGGACCCGGTGGACCTGGTCGACGTCGACGGCACGTCGGTCGCCCGGGGGCTGGTCAACTACGACGCGGTGGAGCTGCCCGGCCTGCTCGGCCGGTCCACCGGGGAACTCGCCGCGGCGCTCGGCCCGGCGTACGAACGCGAGGTCGTGCACCGCGACGACCTGGTGCTGCTGTGACACAGGTGGCCCTGCGCGGGGGCACCTCCGGACACCCAAGGAGTGCGCAATGAGCGTCGTCGAGCAGGCCCGGCGGGCCCGGGACGCGGCGGAGGCCCTCGCCGTCGCCACCCGTACGGTCAAGGATGCCGCGCTGCACGCGATGGCCGACGCGCTGGTGGCGCGTACGCCGGAGATCCTCACCGCGAACGCGGCGGACCTGGCGGCCGGGCGGGAGGCGGGGCTGAGCGCGGCCGTGCTGGACCGGCTCGCCCTCGACGCGGGCCGGGTGGCCGGCATCGCCGACGCGTTGCGTGAGATGGCCGCGCTGCCCGACCCGGTGGGCGAGGTGGTCCGGGGTTCGACCCTGCCCAACGGGCTGGAGCTGCGGCAGGTCCGGGTGCCGTTCGGGGTGGTCGGGATCATCTACGAGGCCCGGCCGAACGTGACGGTGGACGCCGCCGGCATCTGCCTGAAGTCCGGCAACGCGGCGCTGCTGCGCGGGTCGTCGTCGGCCGCGCACTCCAACGCGGCGCTGGTGGCGGTGCTGCGCGACGCGGTGGACGGGGCCGGCCTGCCGGCCGACGCGGTGCAGCTGCTCGACGCCACCAGCCGCGACTCGGTCAAGGAGTTGATGCGGGCCCGGGGCCTGGTCGACGTGCTGATCCCGCGCGGCGGCGCGTCGCTGATCCGCACCGTGGTCGAGGAGTCGACGGTGCCGGTGATCGAGACCGGGGTGGGCAACTGCCACGTCTACGTGGACGCCGCCGCCGACCAGGCCAAGGCGGTGGCGATCGTCCTGAACGCCAAGACCCAGCGCCTCTCCACCTGCAACACCGCCGAGTCGCTGCTGGTGCACGCCGATGTCGCCGACGGGTTCCTGCCGGTCGTGCTGGCCGCGTTCGCCGAGGCCGGGGTGACCGTGCACGGCTCCCCCGAGGTCGCCGCCCACTCCGCCGCCGTGGTGGCGGCCACCGACGAGGACTTCGCCACCGAGTACCTCTCGGCCGACATCTCCGTCGCCGTGGTCGACTCGCTCGACGCGGCGGTCGCGCACATCCGCCGCTACGGCACCGGCCACACCGAGGCGATCGTGACCGACTCGCAGTCCGCCGCCCGGGAGTTCGTGGCCCGGGTCGACGCGGCGGCGGTGATGGTCAACGCCTCGACCCGGTTCACCGACGGCGGCGAGTTCGGCTTCGGCGCGGAGATCGGCATCTCCACCCAGAAGTTGCACGCCCGGGGGCCGATGGGGCTGCCCGAGCTGACCTCCACCAAGTACGTGGTGACCGGGGACGGCCACCTGCGCTGAGCGGACCACCCCGCCCCGCCCGGCCCGAGCGGAACCGCGACATCCGGGAACGGGCGACCGGGCACGGTCACGCCCGGGGCCGGTGGCCCGCAGCCGGGCGCTGCGGACCCGGGGTCACCAGGTGCCGGGCTCGTCGTCGGTCGGCGGGACCACGCGGGCCCGGCGCACGACCGGTGAGCCGGGCGGGGCGATCGGTGAGCCGGACGGGGCGACCGGCCCGACCGGGCGGCAGGCGCGGATCGCGGTGAGCGTGGTGTGCACGTCGAACTGGTGGCCGTCGTCGCTGCTCCAGCCGCCGTCGCTGCGCTGGGTCTCGGCGAGCCGCCTGCGGGCCGACACCAGCACCCACTGCTCCTCGCCCACCTCCACCCGACGCAACGTGGCGGCCAGCGCGGCCACGTCGGCCGGGGACAGCTGCGGCATCCGTTCGGCCAGCACCGCCTGGATCCGGGCCGACTCGTAGTAGAGCTGCTGGCGGTGCAGCACCGCCGCGCTCAGCCAACCGGCGGCGAGGAAGGACGGCCAGCTGCCGTCCGGGGCGAGTTGCCCGGCCAGGGCCTGCGCCGCCGCCTGCACCACCCCGGCGTACGCCCCGCCGACCCGCTGGTCCAGCGGGCCTGCGGCGCGGGCGTCCCGGCCGGCCACGCTGAGCCAGAACGCGGCGTTGGCGGAGAGGTAGAGCCGGGCCTCCGGGTCGCCCGGGGTGGCCCACTCGGGGGCGCTGCCGGCCAGCCTCGGGTCCTCGTCCCAGCCGCCGTCGGGCAGTTGCCGGGCGGCCAGCCAGTCCAGGGAGCGCCGGGCGGCCGGACGACCGAGCGCGCCGAGATCGTCCAGCTCGGCCAGGCGGAAACAGGTGGCGTCGATGGACGGCACGTCGCCGCCGAGAAGCGCCGGCCAGCCGCCGTCGACGGTCTGCCCGACCTCGGCCGCGTCGAGCAGGTCGGGGGGTACGGGCGCACCGGTGCGCAGCCGGGACAGCCGGGCACGATCCACCGCGTCGCCATGCGCCACGACGAAACCGATCGCCGCATCCAAGTCCACCACGGCGCAGACGCTACCGGCGCGGACGCGATCCCGCCTCGGGGAATCGGTCGGGGCCGGGGGCGGTTCGTCGCCGCCCCGGCCCCGACCACCGGTCAGTACGCGGGCAGCGAGGGATCGATCTGCTTGATCCAGGAGAGCACCCCGCCCTGGACGTGCACCGCGTCACGGAACCCGGCCGCCTTCAGCGCGGCGAGCGCCTCGGCCGAGCGGATCCCGGACTTGCAGTGCAGCACGACCTGCCGGTCCTGCGGGAGCTTCGCCAGCGCCTCGCCGGAGATGATCTCGCCCTTGGGGATCAGGGTGGAGCCGGGAATCCGGACGATCTCGTACTCGGCGGGCTCCCGGACGTCGACCAGGAAGATGTCCTTGCCGGCGTCCTGCCACTCCTTCAGCTCGGTGGCGGTGATGGTCGAGTCGACGATCGCCTCCTGGGCCTCCTCGGAGACCGCGCCGCAGAAGTCCTCGTAGTCCTCCAGCAGGTCGGTGACCGTGGGGTTCTCCCCGCAGAGCACGCAGTTCGGGTCCTTGCGGATCTTGATCCGGCGGTATTCCATCTCCAGCGCGTCATAGACCATCAGCCGGCCGACCAGCGGCTCACCGATCCCGGCGAGCAGCTTGATCGCCTCGTTGACCTGGATCGAGCCGATCGACGCGCAGAGCACACCGAGCACGCCGCCCTCGGCGCAGGACGGCACCATGCCGGGCGGCGGGGGCTCCGGGTAGAGGCAGCGGTAGCAGGGACCGTGCTCGGCCCAGAAGACCGACGCCTGACCGTCGAACCGGTAGATCGACCCCCAGACGTACGGCTTGCCGAGCAGCACCGCCGCGTCGTTGACCATGTAGCGGGTGGCGAAGTTGTCGGTGCCGTCGACGATCAGGTCGTACTGGGCGAAGATCTCCCGGACGTTCTCCCGGTCCAGGGCGGTGTTGTGGATCTCCACCTGGACCAGCGGGTTGATCTCGCGGATCGACGCGGCGGCAGACTCGGCCTTGGACCGGCCGATGTCGGAGACGCCGTGGATGATCTGGCGCTGGAGGTTGGACTCGTCGACGGTGTCGAAGTCGATGATGCCGAGCGTCCCGACCCCGGCGGCGGCCAGGTACATCAGGGCCGGCGAGCCGAGGCCGCCGGCACCGACGCAGAGCACCCGGGCGTTCTTCAGCCGCCGCTGCCCCTGCACCCCGACATCCGGAATGATCAGGTGACGGGAGTAACGGCGGATCTCGTCAACGGTCAGCTCGGCGGCGGGTTCGACGAGCGGGGGCAACGACACGGTGGACTCCCCGGTGATCGGCTGGTGGCGAACCGAGCCATTGTCGCTCGGACGACCACCGCCCGGCCATGAGCAGTGACACCCCGTCCGACATACGGGAGGGGAATAACTCAGCTGCCGGGGATCAGCTCGCCGGAGTAGCGGGAGCCGTCGACGTACGGCCAGGCGTTGGCCACGCAGCCGTCCAGCCCGTACGTCTGCTGCTGCATCACCGGGGCCGGCTCGCCGGGGCCGGGGCAGGCCTGGTGCTCCTCGCCGAGTTCGTGTCCCACCTCGTGGTTCACCACGTACGTCCGGTAGACCGACAGCGGGGCACCGTAGTCCGGCACGGCGTCCATCCAGCGGGCCAGGTTGATGATCACCCGTCCGGGTAGCCGGCAGGAGGTGTAGCCCTCGGTGTCCAGCCCACCCTCGGCGCACATCCGCTCGGAGGTGGCCGGGGTGGCCAGATAGATCGTGAAGTCGGCGGCGGCGACCTCCGGGACCCGCCGGAACCGCAGTTCGCCGGAGCCGATCCAACTGTGGGGGTCGCCCAGGGTGTCGTCCACGGCGGCGGCGAACGCGTCCACGTCCTGGCCGGTGCCCTGCTCCACCTCGATCCGGTAGCGGTACAGCGGGCCGTCGGAGCCGTACACCTCGGAGCGGCCGTCGGCGGCGGTGAAGCGGCCGGGTCCGCTGCGCGGGTAGCCGGTGGTGGTCGGGTCGCCGTCCGGTCGCCCGCCGCCCGGCCCGTCGGTGGGCCGTCCGCCGCCGGCCCCGTCGGCCAGTCGTCCGGCGACCGGCGCCGGGGTGCCCGCCGGGTCGTCCGGGTAGAGCCCGACGAACCCGCCCGCGCCGAGCAGGGCCAGGCCGAGCAGCGCGGCCCGGCGGCGACGGCGCAACCGGCGGCTGCGGTACGGCTCGCGTGCCGACCCGCCGTGCCCCGCTGCGGCGTGGCGCGATCCGCCGTACCGGTGCCCGGCGTGCGGGTCGGTGTGCCGCAGCATGGCGTGCGGGTCGGTGGCGCGCGGGTCGGGCCGGCCGGCGGCCGGCGGCTCCGGGTGCGCGGCGGAGTCGGTCGGGGTGCTCACCCGTTCAGCATGGCAGACTAATCGGTCATATCTGCGTTATTGCCACATATTACGAGAGCATGTTTCACATCCCCCGGAACGCCCCCACCGCCGACGGGTCAGAGCGCCGGGCCGGTGTACCGACGCCCGTCCAGGTAGGGCCACGGGTTCGCCGTGCAGCCGCGCAGGAACAACGACTGCTGCTGCATCACCGGTGCCGGTCGACCCGCCCCCGGGCACCCCTCGTGGCGGTGCCCCAACTGGTGCCCCACCTCGTGGTTCACCACATACGTCCGGTAGAGCGCCAGCGGCACCCCGGCCCGGACGAAGTGCGGCACCGACATCCGCCACCGGTCCAGGTTGATAATCACCCGCCCCGGCGCGCGGCACGACGTGTACGGCACCCCACCGACCCGGATGTCGACGCCCCCGGCCCGGCACAGCCGACCCGCCGTGCTCCGGGTCGCCAACTGGACCGTGAAGTCGTACGGCGCGTCTCCCGGCACCCGCCGCAGCCGCAACTGCCCACCGTCCACCCAACTGCCCGGCCCGGTCAGCGCCGCCTGCACCTGGTCGGAGAAGTCCCGGACGTCCTCGCCGGAGCCGTTCTCCACGGCCACCCGGTACCGGCGCAGCACACCGGACCGGCCGAGCGTCGCCCCGGCCCGGTCGTCGTACCCGAAGGTGCCCCGGCCGGCCGCCGGGACCGGCCCGGACAACGCCAACGGCGGCACGGTCGTGGTCGGGACCACCCCGCCGGGCTGCTCCGCCGACGGCATCGTGAACGGCGGCACGGGCCCGGCAGCAGTCGACGGACCGAGCAGCCCGGAGACGTCGGCGACCCCGGCCCGCCCGAGTTCGACGACCGGGCCCGTGGCCTCGGCGGCTCCCGACGCGTAGCCGGTGGAGAACGCGGCACCGGGCGGCCCGACGGAGGTCGCCACCGGGTGGGTGACCGGCCGACCGGCACCCGGCCGGGCCCCCGTGGTGACCGCCAGCCCGCCGGAGACCACCACCAACAGCAGCACGGTCGCCAGCACCGCCGGACGCGACCGGCCGGTGACGACGGACGGGCGGCGCAGGGCCGTCCGGGGGCGGCGGATGCCACGGGACCATCGCGGACCGTGGCGCAGGAGCGCAGACATCCGGGTCAGGATGCCACCCCGGGCCGCCACGCCGCGTCACCATCGCACTCCGGCGCGTCGCCCCCGCCGGCCGGTGGCACGACGCTACCTGCGGTGGGCGGTCCGTCGACACCGGTCGTGGGCGGTCCGTCGACACCGGTGGCCGGTGGCGCGGGCGGTGGGGTCTCCGCCGCCTCGGCGAGCAGGTGCAGCACGGCGCGGGCCACCGTACGCGGCACCTCCAGCTGCGCCACGTGCCCGACGCCGGCCAGCATCATCAGCCGGCTGTCCGGGATGATCCGGGCGGTCTGCGGCGCCACCCGGACGTCCACCAGCCGGTCCTTCATGCCGCCCACCACCAGGGTGGGCGCCTCGATCGCGGCGGCGATCCGCCACAGCGACCCCGGCCCCGGCAGGTACGACCGCAGGAAGCTCGCGACCAGCCCCCGGAACGTCCGGACGTACGCGGCGGCGTAGTGGGTCGCCTCGTAGCGGACCCGGATCTCCTCCAGCGCCTCCTGCCGACGCTGCTCGCTGATCCGGCTCAGGTCGGCCACGCACGCCTCCATCGCCTGCCGGGCCATCACCTCCGGGGCGAGTTGGGCGAGCCGCCAGGCGGCCAGCCGCTCCCCGCGCGGGATGGCCAGCAGCGGCAGCATCCGCCCCTGCAACGAGCGACCGAAATTGAGGAACGGCAGGGCCGGCGAGATCAGCGTCAGGGTCCGCACCAGGTCCGGCCGGCGACCGGCGACGTGCACCGCGACCGCCCCGCCCAGCGAGTTGCCGAACAGGTGCACCGGGCCCCGGCCGGAGTGCTCGATCCAGCGCACCACCCGGTCGGCGAAGGACGGGATGGTGTACCTCAGCCCCGGCTCGCTGCGCCCGAAGCCGGGCAGGTCGATCGCCTGCCCGTCGAGGCGGTCGGCGAGCAGGCCGGCGAGGTCCGTCCAGTTCTGCGACGAACCGCCCAGCCCGTGCACGTACAGCGCCGGTTCCGCGTCCGGCCCGGTGGCCGGGGTGTCCCGGACGTAGGTGACCGTGCCGTCGAGGCGTACCGGCCGGCCGGGCCAGGGTGGGGGCAGCCGGTGCGGGGGCAGGTGCTCCTCGGGCCAGAGGGCGGCGCGCTTCATACCGGCAGTGTTACCGCCCCACCCCCTCGCCGACAACGTGCCAGGTCAGGCGAGCAGTGCTTCGAGGCGACGGTTGACCGCCGCCAGGGTCGCCCGGACCACCGCCTGACGCGGGTCACCGGCGACCAGCGCCGAACCCGCCAACTGCTCCACCCAGCCGTCGCAGACCAGCAGCACCACCACGGTCGCCACCTCGCAGTTGCCGAACGGCACCACGGCGGCGTGCTCGACGAAGCAGCGTCCCCGCTCGGCGGTGCGCTCGGCGTGGCGCAGCAACTCGTCCACGGCCGCCGCGGCGGCCACCGCGCACAGCCGCAGCACGTAGCCGTCCACGGCCGGCCCGGTGGCGTGCCCGGCCGCCGGCTCACCGGCGGTGAGCAGGCGTACCTCGACGTTGGCGTCCAGGCCGAAGGTGCTCACCTGGACGTGGTCGATCACCACCCGGGGCCCCGGCACGCCGCCGGTGTCCAACGGTCGCGAAGGCGCGGTCTCCGTCGTGGTCATCTGCCCGCCGGAGTACGACGCGTTGAGGGTGGCCGGGCTGCCGGTGGGTGGCAGCAGCGCCCCCGGGGTGGCCTCCTCCACGCTGGCCCGACCCCGGTGGGTGGGCTGCCGACGTCGCCGGGGCACCCCGGACACGGTCGGTGACTGCTCGGCGGGCTGCTCCTCGCCGTCCCAGACCGCCCCGTCGGCACGGACCCCGGTGGCCGGTCGCTCCGGGCCGGGCCGGGCGGGCGGCTCCCCCACCGACCCGGCGGGATCACCGGTCGGGCGCTCCTCGACCGGCGGCGGCGGAGCAACGGGCGGCACCACGGCGGACGGCGGGGCCACCGGCGACACGGCGGCGGGCGGCTCGACGGCGCGGGCCCGGCCGGTCGGGGCACCGCCCCGGTTCGGGTCCCCCCGGTCGGCCTGGCTGAACTCGTCGCGGCCCCGGGGGTCACCCGGGCGCGGCTCACCGGCACCCGGGCGCGGCTCACCGGTACGCCGGCGCAGTGGCGGCGGCACCGGGGCACTCGGCTCTCCGGGCAGGTTCTGCGGTGCCGCGGCGAGGCCCATCCGCTCCTGGAGCAGGCGGGCCACCAGCCGGCTCACCTCCGCCGGGTCCGCCCCGTCGGACAGGTCGAGTCGCAGGCTGTGCGCCCCGGCCGGGGTACGACGCAGCGCCGCGTCCCGCACCCCGGCCACCTCCCGTACGGCGTCCAGGATCGCGTTGACGTCGAAGCCCTCGGGGCGTTCCCGCAGCGGGGCGGGCTCGTCGTCCCGACGCAGGTGGGTGGCGATTCGGGCGAGCTCCGGGGTCTCTGCGGGGGGCTCCACGGCTGGCGGCTCCGGCACGACGGGCACGTCCGGCTCGGCGGGGACGCGCTGCGGCAGCACCGCCATGCCCCGGTCCGGCTTCCGCTCGTCCACCACCGGCTCGGTCGTGGTCAGCGGGTCAGGGGCGGATCGGCGCGCCGCGTAGGGGGGTGCGCTCGTCGGGACGGGCGCGGGGGGAATCCGGTCCAGGCGGCGTGGCCCGCTCGTGGCGGGGGCACCGACGGCGGAGACGGGGGGCTCCGGCGGGTGGCCGGGAAGATCAGTGGGGGCGGCCGGCTCGGTCGGCACCGACCGGAGTCGGAACGGCTGATCGGCGCGACCGGGCGAGGTGGCCGGCCGGGTGGCCGGTTCGTCCCGAGGGAGTCGGAACGGCTGATCGGCGCGAGCGGCGGGCGGCAGACCGGTGCCCCGTTCCCCGCCGGGGCCGGCCGGCGGCCCGAGAGGTTCGGTACGCGACAGGGGCGGCACGCCGCGCGGCTCGTCGCGAGGGACGGGCGGCATACCGGGCGGCTCGTCCCGTGGCAGGCCGGCGAACGCGTCGTGGGCAGGAGGTGGCGGACCGGGCGGCGCGTCGCGCGGCGCGGGTGGCATGACGGGGGGCGCATCGGCGGGTGGGCCCACGGCCCAGGGGGGCCGCTCGGCCGGCCGGTCCGGCGTACGCGACCGCCCGGTCGGGGGCAGCTCACCCGCCGACCGGTCACGATCGGGCCGCTCCACCCGACCCGGCCAGTCCCGGCCGGACTGATCGGGCCGGTCCCGGTCCGACTGGTCCCGCTCGGTGCGATCGGGCCACTCCCGCTCGGTGCGGTCGGGCCACTCCCGCTGCACCGGATCGGACCAGCCCCGCTCGGGCCGCTCTGCCCGACCGCCATGGTCCGCCCAGTCCGGCCCGGACCGGTTCGTACGGTCGGCATAGTCCCGCGCGGACCGGTCGGAGAAGTCCCGTCCGGACTGGTCGGAGAAGTCCCGTCCGGACCGGTCGGGGCGGTCCGAGGAGTCCCGCTCGGGCAGGTCGGCGCGCTCGGGCCAGTCCCGCTCGGGCTGTTCACGGTCGCGACCGGTGCGGTCGGACCAGTCGGGCTCGGGGTGGTCGGTGCCGGGGCGACCCGGGGCGGACCGGTCGACGACCGGTGCGACGGTCGGCTGATCCCGACCGGGCCGGGCCACCACCGGCGGCGTGGGCTCCGGCAGCGCCGGTGGGGTGACCGGCTCGGAGCGGGTCAGCTCGTACGGGCGGGGCACCTCCGACCGCACCGGCTCGTACGGGCGGGCGGGCTCGGCACGCACCGGCTGGTACGGGCGGGCGGGCTCGGCACGCACCGGCTCGTAGGGGCGGGCGGGCTCGGCCGACCACTCCGCCGCCCGTTCGGTGCGGGTCGGGCGGCCGACGGCCGGCTCCTCGTCCCGCGACCAGGAGGGCGCCCAGGTGCCGCCCCAGCTCGGCCGGTTCCAGCTCGGGCCGGACCAGTCCGGCTCGTCCGGTCCGACGCCCGATCGACGCCCGGCGGAGGACTGCTCCCCGCCGTGCTGTTCGGCACCGTGCTGCTCAGCACCACGAGGATCGGCACCACGGGACTCGGCACCACGGGACTCGGAGCCACGGGGATCGGAGCCACGGGGATCGGCGGCACGGGGATCGGCGGCACGGGGATCGGAGCCACGGGGATCGGAGCCACGGGACTCGGCATCGGCACCACGAGGATCGGCGCCGGCGGTCGGCTCCGGGGGGGCGAAGCGGTCGACGGCCGGCTCCGCGGGGGCGAAGCGGTCGGCCCCGCGCGGCCCGCCCTCGGTGGGGAAGCGGCTGCTCCAGTCGCGGGGGCCGTCGGTCGGGGGCGACCCGGCCTCGCCCCGCTCGGGGGCGTGGAAACCGGGGGGCACCTCGAACCCGGAGGCAGCGGTGCCCACCGGGGGGACCTGCACGGCCGGCGGGGCCGAGGTGGGAAGGCCGCTGCCGGGCCAGGGGCCGCGCCGGGGTGCGGCGGGATCGTCCGAGGAGTGCCGGGCGGCCTCCGGATCGTGCGGCGGCTCGGAGGGGGACGCCGGCCGCTGGGCCGGCACGACCAGTCGGTCACCGCCGGTGAACCCAGGGTCGTCGGCGGGGTGACCGGGCCCGCCGGGCGGGGCGCTCACCGGACGACGCAGGGGGGCCGGGAAATCCGGTGCCGAGTCGTGACCATTGCGGTGGGCCCGACCGTTGCGGTGGGCGTCCTCGCCGGCCGGTGGAGTGGGGAACGGCGCAGGCAGGTCACCGTGTCGGGACGGCTGACCACCCCAGCCGGCGGTGGGGTCGGGCCGGTGCCACGGTGATGCCGACTCCCGGTATCCCGGGGCGTCGGTTCCGCCGGACCACCCGGTCGCAGGTGCCCACCCACTGACGGAACGGGCCAGGTCGTCCTGCTGACCCGTACCGTCGTCATGCTCTCCCGGGGTGGCGGCACCGGGTTGCCCTGATTCACTCACCGCGCGCTCCTTGGTCGCCCCCGCTGAGGCTACCGTGTGGTGACAGTGGCGATAAGTTACAGCGGCGGGCCAATTCCGGGGCCGGGGTGAGTGCCCTGACCGGTACGGGGTGAAAGTGCCGGCTGGATGACGAAACTCGGAGGTTCCCATGACCGCTGTGGGGAACGGTGCCCAGACTGCCGGCCGGCCCACCCGGCTGCCCCGCTCAGCACGCCGTAAGCAGCTACTCGCGGCGGCTCAGGAGGTGTTCGTGGCCCAGGGGTACCACGCCGCCGCGATGGACGACATCGCCGAGCGGGCGGGGGTTTCCAAGCCGGTGCTGTACCAGCACTTCCCGGGAAAGATGGATCTCTACCTGGCGCTGCTCGACACGCACTGTGACGCCATCGTCGCCAAAGTGCACGACGCGATGCGCGGCACCAACGACAACAAGGAGCGGGTCGGCGCGTCGGTGCGCGCCTACTTCGACTTCGTCGACCACGAGAGCGAGGCGTTCCGGCTCGTCTTCGAGTCGGACCTGCGCAACGATCCGGCGGTCCGGCAGCGGGTGGAGCGGGTGGAGCAGGGCTGTATCGCGGCGATCACCGACACCATCATCTCGGACACCGGCGTCAGCCGGGCGCATGCCGAGCTGCTCGCCTCCGGCCTGGTCGGCGCGGCCGAGACCGCCGCCCAGTTCTGGCTGGCCGGTGGCCGGCAGGTGCCGAAGGCCGAGGCCGAGGCGCTGGTCGCGGCGTTGTCCTGGCGGGGCATCGCGAGCTTCCCGCTCCAGGGTGAGTCGGCCTGAACATCCCGCCCCGAGATCGGATAGCCTTCGAATCGGCGGCTATCTCGCCCACCTGAGGAGGCACAGTGGAGGTCAAGATCGGCGTGCAGTACGCGCCGCGCGAGCTGGTTCTGGAGAGCGCGCAGTCGCCGGCCGAGATCGAGCAGATCGTGACCGACGCCTTCGCCAAGGTCGAGGGGACGCTGTCCCTGACCGACGAGAAGGGTCGACGGGTCATCGTGCCGGTCGGCAAGGTCGCCTACGTCGAGATCGCCGAGGCGTCCCCCCGCTCCGTCGGGTTCACCGTTCGCTGAACCGGTCCGGCCCCTGCGGCGGGTGATCCCGCCGCAGGCCGGACCCGGCGGGTAGCGGATCACCGACCGTGTCGATGCCGGTCACCGTCCCGGGTCCGCGCGCCGGCCAGCGCCACCACCGGTGACTTAACAGTGACTCAGGTCACAATTTCCACCCCCGGCGAAAAGCTGGCCGTCCAGGTCAGGGGTGTGTGCCTACCTGCTCGGGTAGGATGAGGTAGTTGCCGTGGGCGCCGATCTGATCGAAGTCCTGCCCACGGCGCGCGTGCGGCCCGGTCCGGCGCGGCGATTCTCCGCCGCCGATCGCGTGGCCCGCGTCATACCGAACGCGCCCTGAGGACAAAACGGGGCGCACCACGAGAGGGCACCCCCAGATCCAGATGAGCGAACAGATTCTCGACCAACTGGAGGGCCAGGAACTGGTCCCCACCGCCCCGGTCCGCCCGGAGGCCCCCACGTTCGCCGCGCTCGGCGCGCGGCCCGAGACCGTCGAGGCCCTGGCCGCGGCGGGCATCACCCGCGCCTTCGCGATCCAGGAGTACGCGATCCCGATCGCGCTGCGCGGCACCGACATGATCGGCCAGGCGCCGACGGGCACCGGTAAGACCCTCGGCTTCGGCGTGCCGCTGCTGGATCGGGTCCTGGCGCCGGGCGAGGGCAGCGACGGCGTGCCCCAGGCGCTGGTCGTCGTACCCACCCGTGAACTGGGCATCCAGGTCGCCAAGGACCTCGCCGCCGCCGGGCGGACCCGGGGCGTGCGGGTGCTGCCGATCTACGGCGGCGTGGCGTACGAGCCGCAGATCGACGCACTGCGCAAGGGCGTGGAGATCCTGGTCGGCACCCCCGGCCGGCTGATGGACCTGCAGAAGCAGAAGCACCTGCGGCTGGACCGGGTCCGCGCGCTCGTGCTCGACGAGGCCGACCGGATGCTCGACCTGGGCTTCCTCGACGACGTCGAGAAGATCCTGGCGATGCTGCCGGAGGACCGGCAGACCATGCTCTTCTCGGCCACCATGCCGGACCCGATCGTCACCCTCTCCCGGCGGTTCCTGCGCCGGCCGGTGACGATCCACGCCGGGCACACCGCCGAGACCGGCCCGTCGCCGCAGACCCAGCAGCTGGCGTACCGCACCCACTCGATGAACAAGATCGAGATCGTGGCGCGGATCCTCCAGGCCGAGGGGCGCGGGCTCACCATGATCTTCACCCGTACCAAGCGGGCCGCCGACCGGGTCGCCGAGGATCTCGACTTCCGCGGCTTCGCGGTGGCCGCGGTACACGGCGACCTCGGCCAGGGCGCGCGGGAGCGGGCGCTGCGCGCGTTCCGGGCCGGCAAGATCGACACTCTGGTCGCCACCGACGTGGCCGCCCGGGGCATCGACGTCAGCGGCGTCACCCACGTCATCAACTACGACTGCCCCGAAGACCAGGACACCTACACCCACCGGATCGGTCGTACCGGTCGGGCCGGGGCTACCGGTGTCGCGGTCACCTTCGTCGACTGGGACGACATGCCCCGGTGGCGGATCATCGACAAGACGCTCGGCCTGGACATGCCGGAGCCGCCGGAGACCTACCACACCTCCCCGCACCTCTACACCGACCTGGACATCTCGTCCGAGATGACCGGGACCCTGCCGACCGCCGAGCGGACCCGGGCCGGGCTCTCCGCCGAGGTCGAAGAGGACCTGGGCGGCCGTTCCCGCCGGGGCGAGACCGGCAGCCGGGGCCCCCGACGTGGTGAGGGCCGGGGCCGTGGTGACAGCGGCGGTCGCGGTGACAGCGGTGGCCGGGGCACGACGAGCGGTCGCGGCGAGCGGCGGCGGGGCCGCCCCGACACCGACGCGCCGGACGCCACCGAGACGCCCGTGGAGTCCGCCGAGGAAGGCACCCGTACCCCGCGCCACCGGCGTCGCCGTCGGGCCGGCGAGGTGGTCGTGGGCGAGGCGACCGCGGTGACCGGCGGGGAGTCCACCGACATCCCGGCGGGCGCGGACACCGAGCCGGCCGCCGCAGCCTCCGGACCGGCCGGCGACGGCGAGTCGACCCGGCCGCGTCGCCGTCGGCGTCGCCGTGGCGGCGGCACCGGCACGGACACGCCGGCCGAGGCCAGCGCCGACTGACTGGCACCACCGACATCCCCCGGCCCGTACGGACGGCCCGGGGGATGTCGCGTTTCCGCCCGGTGCGGGGCGTCAGCGGTGCGGACCAGCGTGCGGGCGTCAGCGGGTCGGCCGTGCAGACCAGCGTCACCACCATCCCGGCCCCGAGGCCGGGCCGAACCCAGCCCGTAGCCAGGCCGTCAGCCTCCGTTCGGTCCCGGAGACGAGCAGACCCAGGTCATCCCCGGACTCCGGTTGGTGCGGGGGCACCATGATCAGATTGCGATTTCGCGTACTCGCATCGGCGTGTCGTCTACAAAACTGCAATCTGATCTTGAGACCACTCCGAGTCTGCGCGGGTGAGGAGCAGAGCGACTCCGGGTTTGCCGCGAGATGCCGCCGGTGCGGGGCGCCGGTGCGGGGCGGGACATCCCGGGTCGGCCCGAGTGCGGCACCGACCGGGCGGAAAGGATGATGGACCGATGCCGGAATCGTTGGACGCCGCCCTGACCGAGGTCCGGGCGTTGCTGCTCGACCCCGCCCTGACCCGTGCCGTCGCCGCCGGCCGACGCCGTGGGCAGCGCCCCTCCCTGGTCCGCGCCGAGCTACGCCCGGTGGCCCTCAAGAGCGGCCCCCGGTTGCAGATCTCCACGTCCGACGGCGTCCGGCCGTACACCCGGAACGTGTCGCCGGGCGCGGAGGCCGACGCGGCGGTCGACGCGCTGCTCGCCGAGCCGTTCGGCAACTGGCACGTGGAGACCACCGGGGCGACCCTCCAGCTGCGGGTGACCAAGTCCGGCGAGGCCCAGGTGCACCGGGCCGCCGCCAGCCGCCCGGTGACCGGGCCGGAGGGGCACGACCGGGTGAAGGAGTACCTGCTCGATCCGGGTGACCCGATCTTCGCGGCGATCGGCGGCAACGCCGCCAAGCGGCGGCAGGTCGACGCCTTCCTCCGTGCGCTGGCCGCCACCCTCCCCGACGATCTCACCGGACGACTGCGGGTGGTCGACCTGGGCTGCGGCAACGCCTACCTGACCTTCGCCGCCTACCGGTACCTGACCGGTCGCGGGCTGGACGTGGAACTGGTCGGGGTGGACGTCCGGGAGGATCAGCGGCAGCGCAACACCGAACTGGCGACCCGCCTCGGCTGGGCCGACCGGGTCTCCTTCGTGGCCGGCACCATCGCCGACGCGGTGGTGGAGCCCGCCCCCGACCTGGTGCTCGCACTGCACGCCTGCGACACCGCCACCGACGAGGCGCTGGCCCGGGCGGTGCGCTGGGACGCCCGGTGGATCCTCGCCGCGCCGTGCTGCCACCACGACCTGGCGGCACAGCTGCGTACCCGGCCGACGCCGGCCCCGTACGAGCTGCTGACCCGGCAGGGCATCCTGCGGGAGCGCTTCGCCGACGTGCTCACCGACGCGCTGCGGGCCGGACTGCTGCGGGCGCACGGCTACCGGGCCGAGGTGGTCGAGTTCGTCGACTCCCGGCACACCCCCCGTAACCTGCTGATCCGCGCCCGCCGTACCGGCGCGGGGGTCGCTACCGGGGCCAACAGCACCGGCGCGGGGGCCGCTACCGGGGTCAACAGCCCTGGCGTGGGGGCCGCCGCCGGGGCCGACCGCACCGCCAGTGACGGCGGCACCGGCGGCGAGCAGCAGCGGGCCGAATACCAGCAACTGGTCGACCAGTGGCAGGTCACCCCGCGCCTGTCGACCCTGCTGGACGACCGGCCCACGCCGCCCGACGGGGTGTGAACCGGGCTCAGCGCCGCCGCCTGCCGGGTCGCTCCCCCGTCCCCCGGTCGAAGACCGACAAGACCCGCTCGCGCGCCCCACGCTCGTCCTCGCCGGGCGAGGTGGGGAACGGCACCACCGTGCCGGACGTCTCGGCGTTGCCGGCGGCGGCGAAGGCGTTCCAGGAGATGTCGACCAGGAGCCGCTTGAGTTCGGCGTGCCGGACGGCGGCGCTGCGTTGCAGGGCCAGCCGCACGCCGAGCACCACCCCCACCAGCGTGGTGGTGACGGCACCGGCGGCGGCCAGGACGTGCGCCCCGGTCGCCCCGTCACCGGTCAACACCAGCACCAGCAGCCAGCTCCAGAAGCCCAGGGCGAAGACCCCCGCCTTGGCGACGAAGAAGAGGCTGACCGCACCCGGACGATGCGGCACCGGACGGTCGGGCTCGGCCATGCGGCTCCTCCTCGGTGGTACGGAACGAATCGTGAACCGCAGATTTTCATGAGTCGGTGACAACTGCCGCCGCTCGCGCCCGCCGGCCACCGGGGCCACCACCTGCTCCGCAACTCTCCGACGGCCTAGTCGTCGGAACGGACGGACGGTCGGGCAATTGTCACGACGTCCCGTGGTACTACCCTCGAAGGGCGCACCGGACACCCGACTCCCACCGGAAGGGGACGATCTCACCGGCATGGGTTCGACAGAGGTTTCACCACAGATGGCGTTCGCGCGTTTCGTGCGACGGGCCATCGACGACGCCCGTGACGAGCGGGGTTGGACGGTGAGCGACCTCGCTGCCCACACCGGGGTCGGTCGGTCCACCGTCTTCCGTTGGCTCGCCGGCGACTGGCAGGACTATCCCGAACTGGCCAAGGTGCGCGGTTTCTGCGCCGCCCTCGACCTGCCGGTCGCGGCGGCCTTCCGGGCCCTCGGCCTGCCCGACTCGGGGCCCACCCCCCGCCGCCGCGCCGACGACGGCCCGGTGGAGGCGGACGTCCGGGTGATCCTCGACCGGCTGGCCGATCCGACGGTGCCGGCCGAGGAGAAGCACCACATCCGCGACCTGCTCCGCTACCTGGCCCGCCGCCCGGTCCGCCGGGCCAGCTGACCCCCTGCGGCTGACCCCCTCCGGTTGACCCCCTCCAGTTGGGCCCCTGCGGCTGAGCCCCGGCGGCTGCCCCTCTCCGGCTGAGCTTTTTCAGCTGGCCCCCTTCGGCTGGCCCCCTTCGTCGGGCCGGGTGAGCCGCTCCGGCTGAGCCGCTTCGCCGGGCCGGGTGAGCACGCGGGATCGGCAGCGCCGCGCTGGGCCGGGCGTGCCGGTGGACGGGGTCAGCGGACCGTGAGCGTGAACTCGGCGGTCCGCACCACGCCCGCCACCTGGAAGTCCAGGTACATCCGGTAACTGCCGGGGCCGGGCGCGGTCAGCCAGAACGTCACCGTGTCGGTGGCCGGCCCGGGTCCCGGGTGCACGTGCAGGTAGCCCAGGTCGCCCTCGCGCAGGGCCACCAGATGCCCGTACGCGCCGAGGTAGCGCTCCAGGGTCGCCGGCTGTCCCGCCCCGTCCCGGACCCGGAACCGCAGCGGTACGGCGGCACCCACCTGCGCCGTGCCCTCGTAGTCGACGGTGAACCCGGCCACGGTCGCGCGGGTGGCCGGGGCCGGCAGCGGGCGGGGCGTGTAGTCCCCCGGAGCGACCAGGTCCACGCCCAGCGTGGCCGGGGTCTGCTGGCCGTCGTCGGCGAGCGCGGTGAAGTCCGTGTACGCCCGCCAGACGCCCGGCTGCGGCAGGGTCAGCGGGATCGACCAGGTGCCGTCGGCGGCCATCGTCGGGTGCAGGTGCTGGAAGCCGCTGAGGTCACGGCGGACCACGACCAGGTGCATCGGCTTGTCGTGCACGATCGCGAACCGGGTGACCGGCCGTCGCTGGGCGTCCCGGATCTGGAACCGCAGTTCACCCGCCCGCCCGGCGACGAACTCCCCGCCCGACGGGGTGAGCGTGTAGCCGCCGGAGGTGACCGACAGGCCGGTGGCCGCGTCGCCGCCGGAAAGCCCGGCGGTGCCGTCGTGCTGGTGCGCCCCGGTGCCCGGAGCATGGGTGTGGTCACCGGCGGCGGTGCCGGCGGTCGCCGCCGTGCGGTCGGTGGTCCTCCCGTTGGCCCGGCCGAGCCCGAAGCCGAGCAGGACGGCGAGCACCAGGCCACCCACCACCAGCGCCAACCGCAGCGTGGCCCGGTCCGGTCCGACCGCCGACGCCCCGTCCCCGGCCGAGGTCCCGCCTGCGGACAGCACCCATCCGCCGGGCTCCACGGCGCTCCCGTCGACGCCCGGTCCTTCCCGGTTCACCGGCTCCGGGGTGCTCCCGCCGAGGCCCCGTCCATCCCGGTCCACCGGCTCCGGGGTGCCCTGGTCGGTGGCCGGTCCGCCGCTACCTGCCGGGCCGGCGGGCCGGGTGACGGATCGCTGGTCGGCCATCCGCCCACCGTACCGTCGACCCCGTCGGCACCGGGGCGACGGCCGGACACCGTGGCGACGGTCGCACTACGGTCGGCCGGGGAACTAATTCCCGTCGGCCCGCCACCCACCGGTCGGCCCACGACTCGGATCGGCCCACCGCTGTCGGCCGGGTCAGCCGGATGTCGGTCACCTGCGGTGGACCGCCTGCCGCCGCGATCGACCCGAGCCGGGTCGGCCGGTTGTCCACCGCCTGCCGTGGCCGCTCGCCGCCACGATCGACCCGGGCCGGATCAGCCGGCGACGGCGAGGGCCAGGGGGAGGACGTCGGGGGCACCGGCCCGGCGCAGCAGGCGGGTTGCCATCGTCATCGTCCAGCCGGAGTCGACCAGGTCGTCGACGAGCAACACCGGGCCGTCCAGCCCGGCCAGCGCCCCGGCCACCTCGTCGGGGACGGTGAAGGCGTCGTGCAGGGTGCGTACCCGCTGGGCGCTGTTGCCGCGCGGCCCGCCGACGCCGGCCGGGCCGGTGGGGGTGACCAGGCCGAGCAGCGGGAGCCGACCGACCGTGGCGATCCGCTCGGCGAGCGAGGCGACCAGGGTCGGATGGCTGCGGGAACCGACGGCGACCACGCCGGCCGGGCGGCGCGGCCACGGGTCGTCGCCGTGGGCCCACGCCTTCAGCACCTCCACCACGGCCGCCGCCACGTCGTCGGGGACCGGGCCGTCGGCCGTGTCCGGGCCGACCAGGGCGCGCAGCCGGCCACCCCAACCCAGGTCGGACAGCCGCCCCACCGCCCGACCGGGCAGTGCCTGCTCCGTCGGCGGAATCCGCCCCTTCAGCGGTACGCCGACCGCGTCGAGGCCGGTCGGCCAGAGCTTCTTGGGGGCGATCTGCACCCCGGGGCGGCCGAGGAAGGTCTGCGCGGCGGTCAACGCGGGGTCGGAGACGTCGGCGGTGAACAGTGGCGCGGCACAGCGGTCACACCGGCCGCAGTCGTCCGCCCCGCTGTCGTCCAGGCAGTCCCGCAGGTAACGCATCCGGCAGCCGGGCGTGCTGGCGTACTCGCGCATTGCCTGCTGCTCGGCGGTGCGGGCCTGGGCGACGCGACGCAGCCGGGCCTCGTCATAGGTCCAGGGCTCGCCGGTGGCGAGCCAGCCGCCACGGACCCGGCGGACCGCGCCGTCGACGTCGAGCACCTTGAGCATCAGTTCGAGGCGGGTCCGGCGCAGGTCGACGATGGGTTCCAGGGCCTGGGTGGAGAGCGGCCGGTCGGTGTGCAGGGCGGCCAGCACGGTGCGCACCTGGTCCTCGGGCGGGAAGGCGAGCGAGGCGAAGTAGCGCCAGATGGCGGCGTCCTCGACACCGGGCAGCAGCAGCACCTCGGCGTGTTCGACGGCGCGACCGGCGCGGCCGACCTGCTGGTAGTAGGCGATCGGCGAGGGCGGCGCACCGAGGTGCACCACGAAACCGAGATCGGGCTTGTCGAACCCCATCCCGAGCGCGCTGGTCGCCACCAGCGCCTTGATCTTGTTGTCGAGCAGGTCCTGTTCGGCAGCGCGACGGTCGGCGTCCTCGGCCTGGCCGGTGTAGGAGGCCACCGACCAGCCGCGCCCGCGCAGGAAGTCGGCGGTCTCGGTGGCTGCCGCGACGGTGAGCGTGTAGATGATCCCGGAGCCGGGCAGCGCGTCCAGGTGGTCGGCGAGCCAGGCCAGCCGGTGCGCCGGGCTGGGCAGGTCGAGCACGCCCAGCCGCAGCGACTCCCGGTCCAGGGTGCCCCGCAGCACCAGCACGTCGGCCCGTCGCCCACCGGCGTCGGCGGGCGACGCGGCAGGATCGGCGGGCGAGGCGACGCGGTCGGCGCGAGTTCCGGCGGGCGACGCGGCGCGGTCGGCGGAGGATGTGGCGCGGTCGGCAGGGGGTGGGGTGGGTTCGGTGCCGAGTTGCTCGGCGACGTCCCGGGTCACCCGCTCGTTGGCGGTGGCGGTGGTGGCGAGCACCGGGGTCCGCTCGGGCAGGTTACCCAGGAAGGTACGCAGCCGGCGGTAGTCGGGGCGGAAGTCGTGCCCCCAGTCGGAGACGCAGTGCGCCTCGTCCACCACCAGCAGACCGGTGGTGGCGGCCAGCCTCGGCAGGACGGTGTCCCGGAAGTCGGGGTTGTTGAGCCGCTCGGGGCTGATCAGCAGCACGTCGACCGCCCCCGCGTGGATCTCGGCGGTGATCTCGTCCCACTCGTCGAGGTTGGCCGAGTTGATGGTGCGGGCCCGGATGCCGGCGCGGGCCGCCGCCTCCACCTGGTTGCGCATCAGCGCCAGCAGCGGCGAGACGATGACCGTCGGGCCGTGCTCGCCGCGCTCGCGCAGTAGTGCGGTGGCCACGAAGTAGACCGCCGACTTGCCCCACCCGGTGCGCTGCACGCAGAGCACCCGCCGCTGGTCCACCACCAGCGCCTCGATGGCCCGCCACTGGTCCTCACGCAGCCGGGCGTGCGCGCCGGCCAGCCGCCGCAGCACCCCCTCGGCCCGCTCCCGCACCGCCACCCGATCCTGCTCCACCCGCTCCCGCACCTCCACCCGCCATTCCTACCACCCCGGCCGGACACCCCGACCTCTCACGCAGTTGATCAAGAGGTTTACGTCATGATCCGCGCTCAGGGTGACGCAAACTTCTTGATCACCGGGGCGGGCGGGCGGTCACCCCGGGGTGCCGGGTGGGAGGGGCGGTGGGTTTCGGGCGCGCAGTCGTCGTGGTGGTCGGCTGGGCGTGTGCAGCGCCGGCCGGGTGGCAGTGGTCGGTCGCAGTAGACCCAGTGGCGTACGGACTGGGCGTCTTCGCGGGACACGGTGGTGCCGCCCCGGTCGACGTCGGACAGGAAGCCGAGTGCCCGGGTGATCGCCCGGGCAAGTCCCTGGGCGGCGACCAGATCGTCGGCGGCCACCGGCAGGTGGACGACGAACCGTTCCCGGGTCACCACTGCACGCCCGGCTGACCGACAGTGCAGCCTGTCCGGCTCACCACCGCACGCCCGTGCTGCTCGACAGCGAAGCCTGTCCGGGTCACCACCGCACGTCCGACGTGAAGTGGGTCCGCCAGGAGCGCAACGCGCGCTTGATCCGTTGGTTCTCCTCCCTGGTCAGGGCCAGGTCGCGCCGGGCCGCCGCCAGGTCGGCGGCCACCCGGTGCAGGAAGGCGTGCACCTCCACCGGGTCTAGCCCCCGCTTGACCAGGCCGAACTGTCGTTCCTCGACCTGTCGGGCGGTCAGCGGCCGACACGCCTGCGAGCGGTACCAACCACCGTTCGGCGGGCGCTCCGACCAGCGTCGTCCCGCCCGGCGACGGTGCGGACGAGGTTCCAGGCGATGACACCGGGGGCGGGTAAGGCCGCGCCACGGGCGGTGGAGGGGAAGGCCGCGCCACGGGCGGCGGAGCAGGGACAACAGGGTGCGCATGGGTCACCTTCCGGGTCGCGTTCCATTCGGTGCAGTGGAAGGTGACCCGGCCCGCCGATAGGGGACGCGGACCGGGTCACCGGCCTCGGGACCGCAGCCTTGTTCGGCGGTACGGCCCCGGAGCCAACCCTGGGTGTCCGCCCCCGAGGTTTGCCGAACCAACCGGAACCGGACATCCACAACATACCCAAAATGTTTGTGTAGGTCGACCCTTTGTTGTGGCGACACGACAGCTTGTTGCAGTAACTGGTGTAGGCCGGGCATGATCGGAGATGCCGAACCAACCGGAGTCTCACCATGCCCACAGCTGAAGCCCCATACCGTCAGATCGCCAACGACCTCACCGCGAAGATCAAGAGCGGTGAACTCAAGCCGGGCGACAAACTGCCCTCCACCCGCGAGCTTGCCGAGGCGTACCAGGTACACATGAACACCGCCTCGCGGGCGCTCTCGCTGCTGCACGACCGCGAGCTGATCACCGGGCAGCCCGGTCGTGGCACCTACGTCGCCCAGCCCTCGACGCAGTAACCCCGCCCGGTCGGTCGGGGCTTCTCGGGCTGCCCCGGCTGGTCGGGATCGACGTGGGGGCCGGTCCGTTAGGGTGGGCCGATGCGGCGACTCTCCGAGGAGACGGTCCTGGCCGTCGGCAGGCTGACGTTGGCCGCGACCGAGCTGGAATACCTGCTCGCCGGCATCGGTGCAGGTCAGGCCGACGACGGTGACCTCGCCGCCATCTTCACCGCTCCCGGCGAGCCGTTGCAGGTGGCGCGACGCCGCGCCCAACTGGCCTCCCCGGACCACCGTGCCGAGTTCGTCGGGCTGGTCGAGGCTGCCGCGACGTACCTCGTGCAGAGCCGGACGGCCGTACGCGCGCTGTGGTTCGACGGTAACCGTGTCGACGCGGCGACCTTCGACGAGATCGCCGGCCTGGTCCTGCGCTGCCGGGACCGGCTCCAGGCGTTGCACGACGACCTGACCCACCGCGCATCCGCGCCACCCCGCACCCGTTGACCGCCCGAGCGGGCCTCCACCGGCTCAGTCGGTGGATTGTGGAGAGTTGTTGCGGCCCAGGCCCAGGCGACAACAACTCTCCACAATCTGACAACCTGGACCACCCGACGTCCGTGCTACCCCGATCGAGGTAGTCGCTCCCCCAGCGTGCGCACGGCGGTCGACGACATCGCCGCCAGTTCGGGCTGGGCGGGCAGGAAGACGGTGGGGACGCCCAGCGACTGGTTCATCGCGGCGAGCCGGCATTCGACCTGCAGGTCGGTGGTGTTCCGCACACCCCGGACGATCACTCCCGCCCCGTGGCGAAGGCAGTACTCGGCGGTCAACCCGCGCCAGGCGGCGACGGCGACGGAGGTCCATGCCGCCGGCAGGCTCGCCCGGACGGCGGCGGCCCGCTGCTCTTCGTCGACACCCGGATTCTTGCTGCTGTTGACCGCGACGAGCACGACCACCTCGTCGAAGAGGGTGCGTGCCCGGTTCACCACGTCCAGATGCCCCGGGGTGAAGGGGTTGAAGCTGCCGGGGTAGACGGCACGCACGCATACCCGACCGGGAGTTCCTGCCGGGGGCGACCCGTCGATGCCCATGCCCCGACTGTAGGTTCCGGCCGTCACCACGTGCCAGCGAGACCATGTGTACGCGGCCGAACGACTCCTGGCCGGTCCGGGATCGTGCCTGGGCGAAGTCGGCGTCTTGATCCACTCCTGTGGGCCGATGTAGCGGTGTCCCGGGCGACGGGACACCGCTACATCGGCGACATTGAGTTGATCAAGCGCCCCACCAGACCCGACCGGGGACGGACGGTCAGCGGGTGGTCAGCGGGTGGACAGGCCGGCGCGGGCGGCGACGGCGGTGTCGGGCTGGTCGGCGAAGACGCCGTCCAGGCCGAGGCCGAGGAAGAGTTCGTACTCGGCGGTGATGTCGCCCCGGGCGTTCGGGTCGGTGCCGATCCGGAAGTCGACCGGGAGGAACTGGTTCTCGGCACGGAACGTCCAGGCGTGCACCACCAGCTTGTGCCGGTGCGCGTCGCGGATCACCGTGGTCGGGGCGAGCAGCTTGCCGGTGGCGTCCCGGGGGACGATCAGGTTCTTGTTCAGGCCGACCCCGTCGGCGTACTGGGCGATCCCGCGCAGGCCGGCGGCGGTGGCCAGGTCACGGTAGGTGCGCGGGTCACCGGCGGCGGTGAGGTCGTACGGCTGGCCGGTGGCGTCGAGGAGCTGGACCAGCGGCACGTCGATCATCCGGTCGAGCTTGCGCAGGTTGCCGGTCTCGAAGGACTGGATGAAGACCGGGTCGTTGCGGTGGGTCAGCTTGTTGCGGCGCAGCACCGCGACCAGCGGCTCCTCCAGCGGCAGCCCGATCGAGGCGAAGTAGCTGGGGTGCTTGGTCTCCGGGTAGACGCCGATGGTGCGGCCCCGCGCCTTGGACTCGGCGCGGGCCAGGTCCAGCACCTCCTGGAAGGTGGGCACCTCGAACCGGCCGTCGAACGCGGTGTTCGCCACCCGCACCTGGGGCAGCCGCTCCTTGGCCCGCAGGGTCTTCAGCTCGGCCAGGGTGAAGTCCTCGGTGAACCAGCCGGTGACCGGCACCCCGTCGATGGTCTTCGTGGCCTTGCGGCCGGCGAACTCCGGGCGGGCCGCCACGTCGGTCGTACCGGAGATCTCGTTCTCGTGCCGGGCGACCAGCACCCGGTCCCGGGTGGAGACCAGGTCCGGCTCGATGTAGTCGGCCCCCAGCCGGATCGCCAGCCGGTACGCCTCCAGGGTGTGCTCCGGGCGGTAGCCGCTGGCGCCCCGGTGGCCGATCACCACGGGCCGGTGGGTGGCCCGGTCGGCGCGGTCGGCGCGGTCCGCGTCGTCCTCGCGGGCCGAGGCCGCGCCGGGCACGGCCACCGGAACGGCGACGGCCACGGCGAGCAGCGCGCCGGCCACACCGAGGGCGGAAAGGGTACGTCGCAACGCGGTCTCCTTCGTCGAGGGGCACCCCGGCCCAGGCGCGGGACGCCCGGCAGGTGCCGATGGGGCGCCCTCAGCAGACCGGTCGCGGCTGACCGCCAGTTGGTCGTCGACTGGCCGCCAGGTGAACCCTGCGGGATACGCGATTCACCGACCCGATCCCGTCGTAATCGACAGGATTGTCTGGTGCGCCGGTTCCTTCGTCACCCCGTCCGGCTGGTGCCGTTCGGTTTCCTGGTGGCGATCGCGATCGGCACCGGCCTGCTGATGCTGCCCTGGGCGACCAGCGCGCACCGCTACACCCCGCTGGTCACCGCGCTCTTCACCGCCACCTCGGCGGTCTCGGTGACCGGCATGAACGTCACCGACACCCCGAACTACTGGAACGGGTTCGGGCTGGTGATGATCACCGTGCTCACCCAGGCCGGCGGCCTCGGCATCCTCACCGGCGCGGCCCTGGTCAGCCTGGCCGTCACCCGCCAGCTCGGGCTGCGCAACCGGCTGCTGGTGCAGGCCGAGTCCACCGACTACGGCACCGGCGACATCCGCCGCCTGCTGATGCACATCGCCGGCACGGTGTTCGGCTGCGAACTGGTGATGACCATGGTGGTCACCGGGCGGCTCTGGCTGACCTACCACTATCCCCCGGGCCGGGCGCTGTGGTCCGGGGTGTTCCACTCGGTCCAGGCGTTCAACAACGGCGGTTTCAGCCTCTACTCCGAGGGTCTGATCGCCTTCGCCCGCGACCCGTGGGTGTCGCTGCCGCTGGCCCTCGGCGCGATCGTCGGCGGGCTGGGCTTCCCCGCCCTGTTCGAGGCGTTCCGGCAGTGGCGTCGACCGGTCCGCTGGTCGGTCGCCACCAAGTTGACCATCTGGGGCAGCGGGGTGCTGCTGGCCACCGGCTTCGTCGGTCTGCTCGCCGCCGAGTGGGCCAACCCGTTCACCATCGGCACCTACGACACCCCCGGCAAGGTGCTCGCCTCGTTCAGCCAGATCGCGCTCAGCCGCACCGGCGGCTTCGATGTGATCAACGTGGCGGCGTTGCGCGAGGAGAGCTATCCCCTGATCATCGCCCTGATGTTCATCGGCGGTGGCAGCGCCAGCACCGCCGGTGGCATCAAGGTCTCCACGTTCTTTCTGCTCGGATTCGTCATCTGGGCCGAGCTGCGCGGCGAACCCGACGTCATCGTGGGCCGCCGCCGGATCGCCGCGCCCAGTCAGCGCCAGGCGTTGACCGTGGCGCTGCTCAGCGTCGCGCTGGTGACCGTCGGCACGCTCGGCCTGACCGTGCTCACCACCGGCGTCCGGTTCAACGACACGCTGTTCGAGGTCACCTCCGCGTTCAGCACCACCGGGCTCACCGTCGGACTGGCCGAGCAGTTGCCCGGGTCGGGGCAGCTGCTGCTGACCGTGCTGATGTACATCGGCCGGGTCGGGCCGCTCACCCTCGGCTCGGCGATCGCGTTGAACACCCGACGTCGGCTCTACCGCTACCCGAAGGAGCAACCCGTTGTCGGCTAGGGACGAGGACAGCGGCGACATCGCCGTGATCGGGCTGGGCCGGTTCGGCTGTCACCTGGCCGGGGCGTTGGCCCGACTCGGCCACGAGGTGCTGGCCGTGGACCGCGACGCCGCGCAGGTGCAACGCTGGTCGGCGTCGCTGGACCGGGTGGTCCAGGCCGACGCCACCGAGGAACAGGCGCTGCGGCAGCTCGGCATCGGCGACTTCCGCCGGGTGGTGGTCGCCATCGGCGCCTCGGTGGAGGCCAGTGTGCTCACCGTGCTGGCGTTGACCGAGGTGGGCGTACCGCAGATCTGGGCCCGGGCGACCTCCCGGAAGCACGCCAAGATCCTGGCCTCGGTCGGCGCCCACCACGTGGTCTTTCCCGAGGCGGAGACCGGGGAGCGGGTGGCCCACCTGATCGTCAGCCGGATGCTCGACTTCATGGAGTTCGGCGACGACTTCGCCATCGCCAAGGTGCCGGTGCCCCCGCCGTTGGTCGGCCACCGCCTCGGTGAGCTGGCCCTCCAGGAGCGGTACGGGGTGATGGTGGTCGGCGCGAAACCGGCCGGGGAACCCTTCCGGTACGCCGAGCCGGGCACCGTGCTCGGGTCGGGCAGCATCCTGGTCGTCGAGGGCGGGATCGCCCAGGTGCAGCAGTTCGCCGCCCTACGCTGATCACTTCCCCGCTTTCCCCCCGGCGGCACCCGGCCCCTTGCCCGCTCCCGGGCCCTTGCCGGGCTGCTCGGCCTTCGGCTTGGGCTTCGCCGGGCCGGCCGCGCCGGAACCGCCCTTGCCCGAGGTCCTGCCGGACGACTTCGCCGGCTTCTTGGCCGCCGGCTTCTTCACCGTCGGCGGCTTCACCACCGGGGCGCTGCCGGCCACCCCGGAGACCCGCACCCCGCAGCTCGAATCGCCGACGGTGAACTCCAGCGGCAGCGGGTTGCCGCCGGTGTACCGGCCGGTCAACGAGACCTTCTCCGACGCGCCCGGGGCCAGCGCGGCCCGGCCGGCCGCCGGGGTGACCCGGACCGTGCGCCCCTCCTGGTGGACCTCGGGGGTGGCCCGGGTGACGGTCTGCTGGCCGGGGAAGGCGAAACTCATCGTCCAGTCCCGCAGCTCCCGGGGACCGGTGTTGGTCAGCGTGAGCTGGGCGGCGAAATCCTTGCCGGAGTCGCTGCGCAGCGCGTACTCGACCTCGCAGGGAATGGGCTCGGTCAACCCCATCCGGGCCTCGGTGGGCCGGTCGACGCCGCCGCTGGCCGGGCTGCGCGAGGTCACCCCCCAGATCGCCGCGGTCACCGCGACGAGGCTCGCGGCGGCCACCCCGGCCTCGATCCGACGGCGACGGGTGGCGGCGCGGCGACTGCGGGTCCGGCCCGAGAAGGGCAACGCGTCGGTGTCGGCCGACCAGGGCAGGATCGTGGTCCCGGCGTTGGCGAGCAGGGCCGGGTCGACCCGGCCGGGGGCCGGGGACACCGGCACGGCCGCGACCATCCCGGCCGCCCCGGCGAGGGTACGGGCCACCTCCGGGGTCGCCGGCCGGTCCTCGGGGCGCTTGGCCAGGCAGCGGCCGACCAGCTCGACCACCTCGTCGGGGAGCCCCCGTACCGGGGGCATCGGCTCCGGGTCGTGGTACATGTGCGCCCGCAGCATCTGGGTGGTGGTGCTGGCCTGCCAGGGCAGCCGTCCGGTGAGCATCCGGTAGAGCAGCAGCCCGACGGCGTACACGTCGGTGGCCGGGGAGACCTGGCCGTTGTCCAGGCGCTCCGGGGCGAGGTAGGCGGGGGTGCCGAGCAGGGTGCCGTCCGGCCCCTTCTCGCTCTCCCCGACCAGCGCCGAGATGCCGAAGTCGACCACCTTCACCCCGGTCGCGGTCAACATCACGTTGCCCGGGGTGACGTCCCGGTGCACCACCCCCCGGGCGTGCGCGGTGGCCAGCGCCGAGGTCACCTCGGCACCGATGGTCACCGCCTCCCGCCAGGGCAGTTGCCCGTCGCGGCCGAGCCGCGCGGTCAGTGGACCGCCGTCCACCAGCTCCATCACCACGTACGGCACGGTCAGCCCGACCTGCTCGGACTCGCCGTAGTCGTACACGTTGGTGATGTTGGGGTGGCAGAGTCGCGCGGCGGCCTGCGCCTCGATCCTGATCCGGTGCCGGAAGGCCCGGTCGGTGGCCAGCCGGGAGGCCAGCACCTTCACCGCGACCTGACGGCCGAGCACCTGGTCGTAGCCGCGCCACACCACGGACATGCCACCCGCGCCGAGCTGCTCGATCAGCCGGTACCGGTCACCGAGGAGCTGTGCGGCGTTCCGGACTCCTGCACCCATGGTCGACCGAGTTGCCCGGGACGGCCCGACCTACACCTCGATGGTCGTAATCGGTCAGGAAAGTCACCCGATCAGGCGGTCGCGAGCAGTTGGTCCACCGGGGCGTAGTCGTCGGTCAACACCAGCGCCCCGTCGACGAACCGGGTCACCTCGCTGCCGGCGACCATGTCCGGGATCTTCGCCACGGCGCCCAGCCGGGTCCGCAGCGCGTCCAGCGGCAGCGGCGCGTCCGAGGCGACGATGAGGAAGTTGCTGCCCTGTTGCCCGGCGATCGCCTCCGGCGGCGCGACCAGCGCCACATGGTCGAACTCGGCGGCCACCGTCGCCAGCTCCGAACGGATGAACCGGCCCGGCGGATAGTCGATGACGTTCTGCACGTAGATCCCGCCGGGGCGCAGCACCCGGTCGACCTCCGCCGCCATCTCCCGGGTGGCCAGGTGCCAGGGCACCACCAGGTGCCCGAACGCGTCCCCGACCACCAGGTCACGGCTGTTCGCCGGCTCCCCGCCGACCAGCATCCGGGCGTCCCCCACCTCGGCCCGCAGCCCCGGCCCGGTACGGACGCCCAGCTCCCGCCGGTCCAGCTCGACCAGCTCGCCGTCGATCTCGAAGACCACGTTGTCGGTGCCCGGCCGGGTGGCGCTCAGGTAACGGGGCATGGTGAACCCGCCCCCGCCCAGGTGCAGCGCGTCCAGCCGCTGCCCCTTCGGGGCGGACACGTCGGCGACCGCGCCGATCCACTGGGTGTACTCGTACTCCAGGTGGGTCGGGTCGTTCAGGTCGACGTACGAGTGCTGGGCCGAGTTGAGATAGAGCGTGCGCCCACCGTCCCGGGACGGATCACGCTCCACCCGGGCGCAGTGGTACGCGGTCTCCACGTCGCACGGGTTCGGCGCGACCGCGCTCAGCCCCGCCGCGACCAGCCCGAGCACCGCCAGGGTGGCCTTCATCCGGGCCGGACCGGGCAGCCCCGTGGCCTCCTGCCGACGCAGGTAGACCCCGAGCGCCAGACCGGCCACGCCGAGCGCCGCCGCCAGCCCGATCAGGATGACGGTGCTGGGCAGCGCCGCCACCAGCACGAACCCGGTGACCAGGGTGGCGGTGATGCCGCCGAGGGTGCCGATGCCGGAGAGCCGCCCGACGACCTGCCCGGTGCGCCGCAGGTCGGCCAGTTGCAGCTTCACCACCAGCGGGGTGACCGCCGACAGCAGCGCCGCCGGCACGAACACGGCCAGCGCGGTGAGCAGCAGGATGCCGCTGACCGCCCCGCCGCGCAGCAGCTCACCGGCGTACCGCACCACGGGCAGGGTGACGGCGGCGGCGATGCCGGCCAGGATCAGCGCCGGGGCGAGCAGCCCGCGCGGGTCCCGACGGTCGGCAAGCCAGCCCCCCGTCCACGCCCCGTACGCGATGGCGGCCAACGCGATGCCGATCACCGAGCTGGTCACCTGGAGGGTCACCCCGACGTACGGGCCGACCAGGCGCAACGAGACCGTCTCCAGCACCAGCACCGCGCCGCTGGCGAAGAACACCAGGAACGCGGCGAGCCCGTTGGGCAGGGCGCGGGACGGGGCCGGCGCGGAGGGCGTCGGAGCGGTCACGACGTCGGACGATGAGCTGCTCACCGTCGCGATGCTACGTCCCGTTCCTGGGCCGGACCGTCAGTACATCGAAAGGTGAACATGGTTTGTGTGGTCGGCGGCCGGGCTGCCGGAGCCGCTGTACGCCTGCCAGCCGGTGTTCGGCAACCAGATCTGCCGATACCAGATCACGTAGAGCACGCCGAGCCGGCCGGCGTTGTTCTTGAAGTAGTTGGCCAGGCTGTCGCCGTATGCCTTGTCCCCGCCGGTGGCCGTCTCGTCCTTGAAGCCGCTGGTGGCGGCGGAGAAGTCGCAGGCCCGGCCCTTGGGGTGCTCGCCGCCCCCGCCGCTGCGGTGGCAGGACACGAACCGCTTGTAACCGGCCGCCTTGGCCTGCTGCATGGCGTGCAGGGTGCGCGGGGTGATGCAGCCGGAGGTGGTCGGGTCGTTCACCGAACACGACTCGCCCGGCCACGACCCGTCGGAGTTGCGCGGGGCCGGCTTCGCCGAACTCGACCCGCCGCTGAAGCCGGCGCTGCTGCCCGAGCTGACGGTGGCCAGGGCGCGCTCCGCCTCCCGCTTCTTCTTCGCCAGCGTGGCGAGCTGCTTCTGCTGCTCGCGGACCTCGGCGTTGATGGCGAGGGTGGCCTGGGTGGCGTTGTGCCGAGCCTCGGCGAGCGCACGGATCTGCTTGCTGTCCCGCTGGGCCATCAGGTCGAGGTCGGCGGCACGCTTGAGGAACGCCTCCGGGCTGGCCGTGTTGAGCAGCATCGACGTCGGCGTCAACCGGCCCACCCGGTACGACTGCGCGGCCACCTCGCCCACCTGGGCGGTCAGCTCACCCAGCCGGCCCTCGATCACCTTCAGCTCGGCGGTCAGCACGGTCTGCCGCCGCTTGGAGCTGTCCAGCTTGGCCTTGGCCTCGATGTGCCCCTTCGCGGCCGCCGTCAGCGCATCCTTGAGCTGCTTGGTGCCGCCCTCGCCGGGCTCCGCCGAGGCGGGCACCGCGCCGACACCGAGCAGCAGCGCCAGCGCGGCGAGCAGCACGGTCAACGGCCGACGCACGCGTGGCCGGGTCAGGCTGGTCCTGGGCACGGAGGTGTCCTTCCCTCTGCCGCCGACGCCCGCCCACAGAGCCGGTACGGCGGCGGTCCCGCCGGCCCCGGTTGGCGGCCTGGGGGCGGAGACCGCCGGTCACACTACCGCAATCACGCCCGGTGACCAGGCCCGTGACGACACCGGACAGCAACGCTCGACGGGGCGTGTCGGGCCGGTCGCCGAGGGTCCACCTCGTCGATCCCTCCCCTGCCCGCAGGACGGTCCACCGCCCGCCCTCACCGACCCGCTGGGCCGGCAGGACGGCCCACCCGTCCGACGCCCACCGACCCGCCACGCCGGCAGGACGGCCCACCGTCCGGCGCCCACAAAGCCGCAGGCGGCCGGCGGTCAGTCGCCGAGCAGGGCGGCCCGGACCTCGTGCCAGGTCTGCTCGTCGGCGGCGACCAGCAGCCCCCGGCCGTCGTCGGCCGGGTGGTACTCGGTGCCGTCGAACCGGCGGGCCACCCCGCCCGCCTCGCGGACCAGCAGCGCACCGGGCGCATGGTCCCAGGGCAGGGTCCGCCAGAACATGACGAACTGCTGGTCACCGGTGAGCAGGTCGAGGTACTCCCGGCCGGCGCAGTGCTGACCGGGAAGCAGCTCCCCGATCCGGCTCTCGCCCGCCGCCACCCGGTCCCGGGTGGCCTGCGGCAGGTACTGGACCATCGCGGTGCCCCGCAGCCGCTCGGGCGCGACGGCGGCACCGGCCCGCACCGGCCGGCCGTCCAGCCGGGTGCCGTCGCCGGCACGGGCCACGGCCATCGCCCCGGCCAGCGGGTCGAACACCCAGGACGCGGCCGGCTCGCCCCCGCTGAGTAGGGCCACCATCAGGGCGAACGGCCGGCGGCCGGCGGCGAAGTTGCCCGTGCCGTCGACCGGGTCGACCACCCACACGTCGCCGCCGTCGCGCAGGTGGCGCAGCAACGACCCGTCCTCGGCCACCGCCTCCTCGCCGACGACCAACGACCCCGGCAGCAACCGGCGCAGCTCGGCCGAGATCCGCTCCTCGGCCCGCTGGTCGGCGACGGTGACCAGGTCACCGGGTGCCTTCTCGGTGACGTCGGCGGCGTCCAGCCGGCGGAACAGCGGCAACACCACGTCCGCCGCGGTCTCCCGCAGCAGCGTGTCGACGTCGTCGAGCAGTTGGTCAGCCACGAGGCGGCAGCTTGACCACGCTGACGAAGAACTCGTCGATCTGCCGGACCACCGCGATGAAGCGCTCGAAGTCCACCGGCTTGGTCACGTAGGCGTTGGCGTGCAGCTGGTAGCTGCGCAGGATGTCCTCGTCGGCCTGGGAGGTGGTGAGCACCACCACCGGGATGCGGCGCAGTTCCTCGTCGTTCTTGATCTCCTCCAGCACCTCCCGGCCGTCCCGGCGGGGCAGGTTCAGGTCGAGCAGGATCAGGTCCGGGCTCACCGCGTCCGCGTACCGGCCCTCGCGCCGCAGGTAGGCCAGCGCCTCGGCACCGTCGGAGACGACGGTCAGCCGGTTGCGGAGCTTGTGCTCCTCGAACGCCTCCTGGGTCATCAGCACGTCACCCGGATCGTCCTCGACCAGCAGGACCTCGATCGGGCTCTTGCCGTCCGCCGGCGCGGTCATCCCACCCTCTCCTTCGTACCACCCGTGGTGCCTTGCCCCGGCGGCCCGCCGGGTGGGTCCTCGTCCTGCGTGCCGCCCGGCTGCCGGCCGACCGGGGTCGGTCGGTCCGCCGGCTCGGGGTCCTCGGCCGGGACGGGCGTCTCCCCGGCCGGCAGGGACGCGGCGTCGTCGTCGGACGTCGTCGCCGTGGCGTCCCCGTCGGGCGTCGCCGTCGCCTCCTCATCGGCCGCCGGGCCCACCTCGGCTGCCGCCTTCGCCGCCTCGACGTCCTCCGGCCGGGCCGGGAGGGTGAACCGGATCGCAGTCCCCTCGGCCTGGTCGGTGTCCACCCAGACCCGACCGCCGTGGTACTCGACGATCTTCTTGACGATGGCCAGGCCGATGCCGGTGCCCGGGTAGGCGTCCTTGGCGTGCAGCCGCTGGAAGATCACAAAGATCTTGTCGGCGAACTCGGGCTCGATGCCGATGCCGTTGTCCTGGCAGGTGATCTCCCACTCGGCATCGACCAGCCGGGCCGAGACCCGCACCTTGGGCGTGACGTCCGGGCGGCGGAACTTCACCGAGTTGCTGACCAGGTTGACCAGCAGATTGGTGAGCAGCGGCTCCTCGCCCCGGATCACCGGCAGCTCACCCCAGGTCAGCTCGGCGTCGGCGTACTGGCGGCCCGGCTCGGTCTGGCTGGCCACGTCGCCCATCACCCGGTTGAGGTCGACGTCGACGAACCCGGTGGTGAGCCGGCCGATCCGGGAGAACGCCAACAGGTCGTTGATCAGGCGTTGCATCCGCTGTGCGCCGTCCACCGCGAACGCGATGTACTGGTCGGCCCGCTCGTCGAGCTGCCCCGCGTACCGGCGCTGGAGCAGCTGGCAGAAGCTGGCCACCTTGCGCAGCGGCTCCTGGAGGTCGTGCGAGGCGACGTAGGCGAACTGCTCCAGGTCACGGTTGGAGCGGGTCAGCTCCTCGGCCTGCTTCTGCAACTGGCTGTTGACCCACTCGATGTTCTCCCGGGCGGCCCGCACCTCCGCCAGGTCCTTGGCGATCTTCTGCCGCATCACGTCCACGTCGTCGGCGAGCCGGCGGAACTCCGGCGGCCCCGTCCCGGCGATGTGGTGCTGGTAGTCACCCTCGGCGACCTCCCGCACCTGCTCGGCCAGGCCGGTCAGCGGCCGGATCACCATCCGCTCCAGGGAGAGCAGCATCAGGGTGCCGGCGAACACGACCACGACCGCCGCGACGATCAGCAGCATCACCAGCATGTTGCCGGTCCGCTCGATGTCCCGGGCGCCCTTCTCCCGCTCGGCCAGGATCGCCGTCTGGAGGTCACCCACCGACGTCCGGATCTCGTCGAACTGCTGCCGCGCCTGGGCGGTGATCAACGCCTGACCGGCGGCCGTGCCGCTGCTCCCGGTCGTCGCGATCACCGGCTCGGCCACCGCCCGCCGCCACGCGTCCGCCTGCTGCTGGGCGGTCCGCAGCGCGTCGGTGACCGCCGGATAGTCGCGGCTGAGGGTGGTGATGGTGGCGGCCACGTCGCGCTCCTGCTGCACCCCCTGCTCGTACGGGGCCAGGTCGGCGCGGTTGCCGCTCACCGCGTACCCGCGGATGCCGGTCTCCTGGTCGAGCAGCGCGTTGAGCAGCTCCTGCCCCTGCACCCGCAGCGGGCCCGTGCGGGTGAGCAGGGCGTCGGTGTAGGCGCGGTTCTTCGCCGCCACCACCGCCTCGGCCACGGCCAGCCCGACCAGCAGCACGCCGACCACGGCCAGCAGCGCCAGCACCCGACGACGCAGGGTCCACCCCCGGCGGTACGTGTTCACCGGCCACCGCCCCGGCTGACCAGCAGCATGGCGACGTCGTCGGCGAGCGGCCCCCCGTTGATCTGCTCGGCCCGGCCGACCAGCCAGGCGGGCAGCTCGGACAGCGGCACGGCGTGGTTGGCGCGCTCCTGGAGCAGACCGGTCAGCCCGTCGACGTCCAACCGGTCGTCGCCGTCACCCACCCGTCCCTCGATCAGGCCGTCGGTGTACATCAACAGGGACCAGTCATCGGTGTCGAACTCCAGATCGAACGCAACGGGGCGGCGGGGTCGTACGCCGAGCAGCAGACCCCCGCGGGCCGGGACGGGCGCGACCCTACCGCCGGCGAGCAGCAGCGGCGGCGGGTGACCGGCCAGCCGGACGGTGGCCCGGTTGGCGGCGAGGTCGAGCCGGACGGTGGCGACGGTCGCGAAGATCTCCTGGAGCCGGCGCTCGCTCATCAGCACCTGCTCCAGGGCGGGCAGCACCTCGTCGTCGGGCACCCGGGCGAGGATCAGCGCCCGCCAGGCGACCCGCAACTCGACACCGAGGGCGGCCTCGTCCACCCCGTGCCCGCAGACGTCGCCGACGATCAGGTCCACCCGGTCGGGGCGGGTCTGCACCACGTCGAAGAAGTCCCCGCCGATCAGCGCCGCGTGCCGGCCCGGCCGGTAGAAGGTGTGCACCGCCACCTCGTCGGTGGTCATCAGCGGCTGGGGCAGCAGGCCCCGTTCCAGCCGGGCCGACTCGGCCTGGCGCAGCTCGACCTCGCGCAGCCGGCGGGCGTTCACGTCGGCCCGCTTGCGCTCCACCGCGTACCGCAGGGCGCGGGTCAGCAGCACCCCGTCGACCTGCCCCTTGACCAGGTAGTCCTGGGCACCCTCGGCGACCGCGACGATGCCCAGGTGCTCGTCGGAGCGACCGGTCAGCACACAGACCGCCGCGCCGCTGGACATCTCCAGCACCCGGCGCAGCCCGTCCAGGCCCTGCGCGTCGGGCAGCCCGAGGTCGAGCAGGACGCAGTCGACCCCGGCGATGCGCTGGCGGGCCTCGCTGAGGCTGGTGGCGACCAGCAGGTCGATCATCGAGTTGGTCTCGGCAAGCAGCTCACCGACCAGGAAGGCGTCGCCCTCGTCGTCCTCGACCAGCAGCACCCGCAGCCGTTCACCCGGCGGCAGGTTGGCGTGGGACCCGAGCCCGCCGTGCGGGTACGGCGCGACGGAGGGCCCGGCCAGGCCAGGCCCCCGGTGCGACCGGGTCACCGCCGCGAGACGCGGGAGTTCGCTGGTGATGTCGGGCTCCTTCCGAGTGCCCTGCTGATCCTGTATTAGACAACGGTCGCACACAACACGGTCCGCCCGGTCCGGGCGTACCCGGGCAAGGCCGTCACCAGGTGAGCGTCCGGTCAGCGGCCCGCGTCACGGTTCGGTCCCGGTACGCCCCGGGCGCTGCCCGCCGGGGCAGGATGGTGCACCACCCCCGCACCACCTCCGAGGAGTCCCCGTGGGCGTACCCCCCGCCTCCGCCGCCGACCGGGCGCTGACCCGGCCCCGGCGTCGTCCGCTCGCCGCCCTGGCCGCCCTGTCGGCGCTGGTCGCGGTGGGCGCGGTCATGCTGGTCACGCTGGCCACCCCGACGCCCCGGCCGACCGACGCCCCGGCCGACGAGTTCAGCGCCGGGAGGGCCTACCGGACCGTGCAGACGGTGGCGGCCCGGCCGCACCCCGCCGGCAGTGCCGCCAACGACCAGGTCCGCGAGCACCTGGTCGGGGCGCTGCGCGGGCTGGGCCTGCAGACCGAGGTGCAGGACACCGTCGCCCCGGAGGCCGGGCAGCTCAGCGGGGCGGCCGGCGGGGCCACCGTCGCCCGGGTGCGCAACGTGGTGGCCCGGCTGCCCGGCACCGCCTCCACCGGCCGGGTCTTCCTGGTGGCGCACTACGACTCGGTGCAGACCGGCCCGGGTGGCAACGACGACGCGGCCGGCACCTCCACCGTGCTGGAGGTGGCCCGCGCGCTGACCGCCGGCCCCCGCCCCCGCAACGACGTCCTGTTCGTGCTGACCGACGCCGAGGAGGCGTGCCTGTGCGGCGCGGCGGCGTTCGCGGCCAGCCACCCGCTCGCCGCCGGCGGCGGGGTGGTGCTCAACCTGGAGGCCCGGGGTTCCACCGGGCCGGTGATCATGTTCGAGACGTCCCGGAACAACGCCGAGTTGGTGGCCGCCTTCGGCCGGGGCGCCCCGCACCCGGTGGGCACCTCGTTCGCCGTGGAGATCTATCGGGCGCTGCCCAACGACACCGACTTCACGGCCTTCCTCGACCACGACTTCGTCGGGCTGAACTCGGCCTACATCGACGGGGGCGCGATCTACCACACCCCGCTGGACACCCCGGCGGCGATGGATCGGGGCAGCCTCCAGATGCACGGCGACAACGCGCTCGGGCTGGCCCGGGAGTTCGGCCGCGCCGACCTGACGGCGCTGCGCGCCGGGCACGACGCCACCTACTTCCCGGTGCCGGGCGGGCTGGTCCGCTACCCCGGCTGGCTGACCTGGCCGCTGGCCGCCCTGGCGGTGCTCGGGGCGCTCGCCCTGGGTTGGCTGGTCCGGCGCACCGGCCGGGCCGGGACCGGTCGCCTGGTCGCCGGTTTCGGGCTGGCGGTGGTGCCGATCGTGGCCGCCCCGGTCGCCGCCCAACTGCTCTGGGCGGGGATCACCGCGCTGCGCCCCGGCTACGCCGAACTGCTCGACCCGTACCGGCCGGTCTGGTACCGGTTGGCGGTGGTCGCGCTCGCCGCCACGATCCTGCTCGCCTGGTACGCGCTGGCCCGCCGCTGGGCCGGCCCGGCGGCGCTGGCCGTCGGCGGGCTCGGCTGGCTGGCCCTGCTCGGGGTGGTGCTGGCCGCGCTGGTGCCCGGTGGGGCGTACCTGGCCACCCTGCCGGCGCTGGCCGGCGCGCTCGCCGGCCTGGTGGCGCTGCGCACCCGGATCGACGGCCCGTGGCCGGTGGTCGCGGTGACCCTGGCCGGGGCGGTCGCCGTGGTGATCCTGCTGCCCACGGTGGTGCTGCTCTTCCCCGCGCTGGGGATGGCGATGGGTGGGGTGGCGGCGCTGTTCGCGGTGCTGCTGGGGCTGGCCGCGCTGCCGGTGCTCGACCTGCTGCACCCGGCGGCCGGCGGCCAGCGCGGCCTGGTCGCCGCCCGTGCCCGCCGCCTCGGCGCGCTGCCGGCCGTCGCCGCCGCGCTCGCCGCCACGGTGTTCGCCGGGGTCGGCCTGGCAGTCGACCGTTTCGACGCCGCCCACCCCGTCCCCACCCACCTGATGTACGCCCTCGACGCCGGCACCGGCACCGCCCGGTGGATCAGCCGGGAGGCGGACCCGCAGCCCTGGACCGACGGGTACGTCGACGGGCCGGCCGCGCTCGCCGGCTTCCCCGGCCTGGGCGGGACCGACCTGCGTACCGGCCCGGCACCGGCGGCGAACCTGCCCGCGCCGACGGTGCAGGTGCTGGCGGACACCACCGCCGGTGGGCTGCGCACCCTGCGGTTGCGGCTGCTCCCCCAGCGCACGGTCCGGCTGACCACCCTGCACGTGGACGCGACCACCGCCGAGGTGACCCGGGCGGAGGTGGCCGGTCGGGAGGTGCCGGTCGGGCGGCAGCCGACCGTCGAGGAGGCGTCGCTCGACCGGTGGGGTTTCGGGATCGTGTTCCACGCCCCGCCTGCCGAGGGGGTCGAGATCACCCTGACCATGCGGCCCCGGGCGGGGCAGGTATCGCTGCGGGCGATGGACGCCAGTGACGGGTTGGACGCGTTGCCGGGCTTCCGGCCCAGGCCGGCGGGGGTGGGGGTGGTGGGGTCGCACACCTCGGAGATGCTGGCGGTGGCCCGCACGTATCCGTTCTGACGCATTGGCCTGTAGCGCTACTGGTAGTACCATCGAACGTGTGCCCTCAGTGACTCGGATCATGGAAGCGATGCGGACCAACCCGCAGGGCGTCTCCTACAACGATCTCAAGCGGGTGTGCGAGCACTACTTCGGAGAGCCCCGGCAGGACGGCACCTCTCACGCGGTGTTCAAGATGCCCTGGGCCGGAGACCCACGCGTGAACATTCAGAACGACAAGGGCAAGGCCAAGGCCTACCAGGTACGGCAGGTCCTCAAGGCGATCGAGAAGAAGGAGGCCATGTGATGCAGAACGTTGGTCCCGAGGTGAGCCACTACACCTGCCGCGTCACGTGGTCGGCCCAGGACAACGAGTTCGTCGCCACCTGTGCCGAGTTTCCCTCGCTGTCCTGGCTGGCTCCCTCCCAGATCGACGCCCTGCAAGGGCTCCAGAACCTGCTGCGTGAGGTGGTCGCGGACATGGAAGAGCAGGGCGAGGAAGTACCGGAGCCGTTTGCCGAACGGAGCTATTCGGGCAAGTTCAACGTGCGCGTCGGCGAAAGCCTGCACCGCGAGCTGGCCACCCACGCCGCAGAGGACGGAATGAGCCTCAACCAGTACGTCGTACGGAAACTGTCGGCAGCCTGAACAGGGTGGGGTGCCCCGGATGGCCCGGATAACCGGTCGCCGGGGCCGGCGGGGCGGACTACGGTCCGCAGCATGCGGCTGGAGAAGGTCACCCCGGAGAACTACGAGGCGGCGCTCGGGCTGTCGGTGCGCCCGGATCAGGAGGATCTGGTCGGGCCGGTGGTCAAGTCGCTGGCCGAGGCGTACGTCTTCCCGGACATCGCCTGGCCGAGGCTGATCTTCGACGGCGACCGGCTGGTCGGCTTCCTGATGGCCTTCCTCGACTACGCGTGGGGCGACAACCCCGATGACATCCGGTCCGGCCTCTGGCGGCTCAACATCGCGGCCGATGCCCAGGGGAAGGGTTACGGGCGGTTCGCCGTCGAGGCGGTGTGCGCGGAGATCCGTGCCCGGGGCGGCGACCGGGCGTACGTCACCTGGGTGCCCCGGGAGGGTGGGCCGGAGGACTTCTATCTCAAGCTGGGCTTCCGGCCGACCGGCGAGCAGAGCGACGGGGAGACGGTCGCCGTCCTGGACCTCTGACAGTGCTGATGTGGGATCGGGGCCACCCGCCCGACCTGCTCACCTTTGACGAGTTGGGGCCGACACCGCCTCAGCTGATTGTCCGGCTCCGAGACCGTCCAGCGCTACCATGAGCTTCATGGCCGCCGCACACGCGTTCGAATATGAGGTTCCGCCTCATGCCGGTCCGCCGCCTGAAGCTGTCGAGGCGGCCGAGGAAGGAAACGTCGTCTACCTGACTCGCCAGGGGCAGCGGGTGGCAGCGATGGGGCCACCGACGTCGCTCGATCCGCAGGGTCTTGAGAAGATCGGGCAGTACCTGGAAACGGTGGCCGGGAACCCGAACCGGACGCCCGCGCTGCGGACCTGGGCTCGCGAGCAGCTCGCGCAGCTTGACGAGATCATGGAACAGGTGATCAACGAGGAGGACGCCCAGGCATGCGACGACGCACTGGCGTCGATGCGTGCTGGTGAGTCGACGCAGCCGTGGAGCGCGGTCAAGCGGGAGCTCGACCTGTGATGTGAAAGGTGGAGCTCACCAATGCTGCGGCGCGCGAACTGGCCAAGCTCGACCGCTCCACCCAGGTCCGCATCGGTGCCGCGATCGATCAGCTGGCAGTTGACCCTCGGCCCGCTGGCTGCGTGAAACTGTCCGGTGGCGATACCAAGTGGCGGATCCGGGTAGGTGATTTTCGGATCGTCTACCTGATCCTGGACGACCAGGTTCTGATCGCAGTCGTGCGAATCGCCCACCGCAGAGAGGTATACCGGTCCTTCTAGGACCCGTCATTTCCAGCAGAATTGATCCAGGTCGGAGCCACAGTCGATCAAATGGCATGACTGCGGCTCTGGCCTGCCGCTATACCTGGCATGAGTGGTCAACCATGGTCAGCATTAGCCCCATTCTGACGGCCTGCGAACGGCATGATCTTGCCCGAGCCTTCGGTACAGCGACCTCTTCGGTGTGACTGCCGGCAAGGCGGCCCGGCAGACGCGTTCAGCCAGCGTACGAGCGGCCCTCTTGGTCCGGTCGGTTACTTTACTTCCCTGGCGCACCGGCGGCCACGGCTTACCACCGCGTACACCGACTACGACATCGACCGGAATCCTCGCTATCAGCACGACCACGCTCTCGGCATCGATCGGCGCATGCCCAACACTCTGACGTACCGCTGCTCGGCCAGCGCGGCCTTGGACAGAATTACGAAGTTAAGACGCCCGTCTTCTTCGCTGCACATATCGGCCGCCAGCCCATCACCCACCGGAGCAGAGTTCGACTACCCAACGATGGGGCGAGCCGGCGTCGGAATTCACGCATCCGAGCATACCGACCAACACGAGGCATGAACCAAGTTGCACGCAGCTATGGAAGCACTTCAGTGACGGGTCCATTGCCTATGGGCAATCGAGCTGCTTCCCCGGATTTCTCGAAAACAGCACGAGCACTAGAGGCCGCCCTTCCACCCTGCCCCCGCTCTGCCCTCGGCGGCAAAACTCAACCTTCTTAAGCTGAGCTGACGGAAATCTCACCACCGTGCTGTCTGCCCACAGAATTTGCGTGGTGTGATCATCTTCAGCCAGGATCCAGCCGGTACCGGCACCGTACCCCTCCACCTCAATTTTTGCTGCCGGTAACCACATTTCTCGAAGAGGATTGACCAGCAGGGGAGCAGCCACCAACACGAACGTCACATACGCAACTGCGACGACCTCCATATGCTTTGCCAGCCAGGACTTTAGAGCATTTAGGTCCAAGGGGCCCATTTGCGGAAGCGGCCATTCAGCAACCTCCAAGAACAGGCGCGAGAATGCCAGCATGAGAAAGACAGCTGCGACGGCGAACTGCTGGAGAAGGTAGTCGACCGAAGTAGGCGTAAGTAGAAAACTGACTCCGACCAAGGGAAGCATCATTAACCCATGCCGACGCCTACCTTCGACCGCCGCCGAGTCGCCCCGGACGCCATACTTGTAGACCAGAAAAGCTCCCGGAAGCGCTATAAGCAACAGCGGGAAACTAGTTAGATATGTCGAGAGCAGCAGAGCGGAGATATTCAACGTCGACAGCAGGGCGCCCAACGTCGCATCGTTCCCGTTTGCCATCAGCAGCACCTTCGCTCCGGCCATCAGGATTGGGATTCCTGCTAGAACCGGCCCTAGCACTTGCGCGAGAAACTCGCTTCGCTGGGGACCCGCATCCACTTGAGCCGGGCAGCCAGCGTTCCTGAGTGGTGCACGCTTCTGCTGAAGACGGCGAGGCATGTGTCCATCATGGTTAAAGCGTCAAGCCTGCCATCACACGGCGACTGCCCCCTTCGCCTCCCGGCCATCCGTCGGCCTTCGTCCGCACACCGTGGAGTGGGTGGGGCCTGGCCGGTCAAGGTGGAGCACCCTACGTCTAGACAACCTTGACCGACCAGGCCCCACTTGCTCGGCTCTGCCCGGACGGAGGTTGTCGGGATGGTGCCACCATCCCAGAGTGCCTGAGCGCCCCGCCGGAGGCACTACCCATGCCTCGAATCCATGAGGCCCCGGAACTGCCATCGACCATGGCGGCCCGGGGCTTCTTCGCATGTCGCGTCGCCGGCGGGGCTGGAACCGCCGGGGTGCCGCCGGTGCATGCGCCTGGGCGGCGGGGTCCCGAGCGGCGACCCCTCTGGGTCGGCCCCTTGTCGGCGGCGCGAGCGGCCTGCGAAGCGGGCCGCTTTGAACTCGGGTGCCTGGAAGCCCGCGATCAGGGCGACGGGCGCACCGGACGACAGGCACAACGGGATGCACGTGCTCCGGCCACACCTACGCCTCGGTGCTCCTGGACGTCGGGGAGAGCATCAAGGCCCTCTCGGCGCACCTCGGCCACGCGGACCAGGGATTCACCCTCCGGACCTACACGCACCTGTTGCCAACGAGCGAGGACCGCACCCGGCGAGCCATCGACATGGCTAGGTTGAGGACCAGGAGGACGACGACCCTTTGGAGCCCGCAGACGGCCCGGAAACGGCATGATCTTGCTTCCGACCCCTCTGGATCCAGGTCAGAGGGCATGAAGCCGCTACTTCCAGCGGAAGTGGACGAAGAGGCGGCCGAAGTTCTTGGAGTCCTTCTCGACCCGGTGGTAGAGCTGCTTGACGTCCTTCTGGTCGAGGAAGCGCAGCACCTTCTTCTTGAGCTGGCCGGAGCCCTTACCAGGGATGATCTCGACCAGGGTGGCCTTCTTCGCCACCGCCTCGTCCATGATCCCGCGCAGGGCACGGTCGATGTCGTGGCCCTTGTTGAAGATCTCGTGCAGGTCCAGCTTGAGCTTCATCCCGCCTCCCCCACCTGCGCAGCCCTCATGGCAGGCCCATCGTAGGCCGGCACGGGTCGGGGCGAAGCTCAGGCTTCGTCGGGGCACAGGCGTAGCACGTCGTCACAGCGGCGGTCCTCGTCATGGTCACCGTGCAGGTGACAGGCGGCCGTACTCAGGCGGGCTGTTCCTCGTCGTCTGCCTCGCCGAGGTGGGGGCGGTGTTCCCGAATCCACGCTTCGACCTCTGCCTTGAGCCACACAGCACCCATCCCGAGCCGGTCGTACGGCTTGGGGAAGTCGGGCCGGTCGATGATCTGGCGCGCTCGTTGCCGGCTGACGCCGAGCCGCGTCGTGATCTCGCCTGCCCCGTAGAGGTGGCGTGGCACGGCGCGAGAGTAGCCTGGACCAGACGCGAAACCGGGCCGGGGGAAGGGTAGAACCCCTCCCCGGCCCGGCGTGGTCAGGGACTCAGCGACCGTTGCCGACCCGGCTCTCCACCCGGCGCAGCGCGGTCACGTAGTCGTCGTTGGTCGAGTGCATGGCCGCCGCGATGCGCAGGTGCCGCAGCGCGTCCGGGTAGCGGTTGAGCCGCTCCAGCGTCCGGCCCAGCACGTGGTGGGCGTAGTGGTCGCTGGGGTCCCGGTCGACCAGCTCCCGCAGCTGCTCCTCGGCGCGGCCGAGCTGGGCGGTCTGGAAGTACGCCCGGGCCAGCAGCTGACGTACGGAGGAGTTGCCGGGCTCGGCCGCCACGATCGGTTCCAGCAGCCGGACCGCTCCGCTCGGGTCACCCATCTCGAAGTACATGGTCGCCCGTCGGTACTCCGCCAGAAGATCCATCCCGACCCACCCCCTCGCGTCACGTCGCCATTGCTCCGACGCTGGCACAACACCGGGCGTACCGCGAGTGTTCCTGGGGGTGGACTTGTGGCTCAGGAGGTCGGGTCGTCCCGTTCGCCGGTCAACTGCCAGGCCCGGACCCCACCGACGATTCCGGCCGTGTTGGGCACGATCACCACGTCGTCGCCCATCCGGGCCACCTGCTCGGGGCGGATCAGCCGCGAGTTGCCGCCGCCGAGATAGAGCCGGTCCCAGCGGAACACCGGCCGCAGCCCGTCCACCACCTGCCGGATCCGTCGGGACCAGAAGGCGTCGCCGAGCCGCCGCCGCTCCGGCTCCCCGACGTACGTGTCGTAGGTGGTGCCCCAGCGGACCGGGGCGTGCGACAGCTCCAGGTGCGGGGCGAGCCGCCCGCCGTCGAAGAGCGCGCTGCCCAGCCCGGTGCCGAGGGTCAGCACCAGTTCGCAGCCGGTGCCCGCGACCACCCCGGCGCCGTGCACCTCGGCGTCGTTGAGCACCAGCGCGGGCATCCCGAACGCCTCGGTGACCGCCCGGCGGGCGTCGTACCCGGACCACTCGGTGAGCAGATCCGGGTCGACCCGGCTGCGCGGCCCGGACCGGGTCACGTAGTGCGGGGTAGCCACCACGACCCCGTGCCGGATCATGCCCGGCATCCCCACCGTGATCCGGTCCGCCCGGGGCAGCCGCCCGGCCAGCTCCACCAGCGTCTTGACGAACAACTCGGGCGGCAGCGGGTAGGGGGTGTCCACCCGGAGCACCGGTGCCCGCAGGTTGCCACCCCCGTCCAGCACCGATCCCTTGATGCCTCCGCCACCGCAGTCCACCGCCAGCGTCAATCCCACACCCTCACCTTGCCCCACCCGCCCCGCTCATCCCGCCGCTGCCCCACCTTTCGCCAACCGGGGGCGGGCGACCCGACCGACAGCGGGCGGCCGGGGGCCGACCGACCGCGAGGGCCGCATGGGTTTGTCGAGAGTTGTTGTCGCCATAGCCGCCGTGCGAGGACCGCGCCGGTCCCGCCAGCCGGCGATCCGGCCAGGCTGTCGGCCCGCTGCGAGGTCCGCGACGCGCAGCCAGGAGCCTGGGCAGGCGTGGGCCGCGCCGCGCGGCGTCCTCGCCCGGATGGGCGGGCGATAGGCTCGGGGCCTCATGAGCGCCACGATGATCGTCAAAGGACTTGCCGCCGGGCACGGGGAGCGGATGCTCTTCAGTGACCTCGACCTGGTGGTCGCCCCCGGCGACGTGGTCGGACTGGTGGGGGTCAACGGAGCGGGAAAGTCGACGTTGCTGCGGACGCTCGCCGGGTTGCAGGGCGTGGAAGAGGGCAACGTCTCGTTGAGTCCGCCGGGGGCCTCGGTGGGATACCTGCCGCAGGAGCCGGAGCGGCGGGCGGGCGAGACGGTCCGCGACTTCCTGGCCCGCCGGACCGGAGTCACCGGCGCGCAGGCGGCGCTGGACGCGGCCACCGAGGCGCTCACCGAAGGCACGGCCGGGGCCGACGACGCGTACGCCGGGGCACTGGAGCGGTGGCTCGAACTCGGCGGGGCGGACCTGGAGGAACGCGCCGCCCAGGTCGCCGCCGAGCTGGGGCTGACGGTCGACCTGGACCACCCGATGACCGCGCTCTCCGGCGGCCAGGCGGCCCGCGCCGGCCTGGCCTCCCTGCTGCTCAGCCGGTATGACGTCTTCCTGCTCGACGAGCCCACCAACGACCTGGACCTGGCCGGCCTGGACCGGCTGGAACGGTTCGTCACCGGGCTGCGCGCCGGCACGGTGCTGGTCAGCCACGACCGGGAGTTCCTGACCCGGACGGTGACCCGGGTGCTGGAGCTGGACCTCGTGCAGCAGCAGACCCGGCACTACGGCGGCGGCTACGGCGCCTATCTGGAGGAGCGGGAGGTGGCCCGCCGGCACGCCCGCGCCGATTTCGAGGAGTACGCCGACACCCGCGCCTCGCTGGAGGCCCGCGCCCGCACCCAGCGCGCCTGGATGGAGAAGGGGGTGAAGAACGCCCGCCGCAAGGCCCCGGACAACGACAAGATCGGCCGGAAGTTCCGGACCGAGGCGACCGAGAAGCAGGCGGCCAAGGCCAAGCAGACCGAGCGGCTGATCGAACGCCTCGACGTGGTCGAGGAGCCGCGCAAGGAGTGGGAGCTGCGGATGGAGATCGCCGCCGCACCCCGGGCCGGTGCGGTGGTGGCCTCGCTGCGCGACGCGGTGGTCCGCCGGGGCGACTTCACCCTCGGCCCGGTCACCCTCCAGGTCGACTGGGCCGACCGGGTGGCGATCACCGGGGCGAACGGCTCCGGCAAGACCACCCTGCTCGGTGCGCTGCTGGGTCGGCTGCCGCTCGACGCCGGTCACGCCGCGCTCGGCCCGGGGGTGGTGGTCGGCGAGGTCGACCAGGCCCGAGGGCTGTTCCTCGGCGACCAGCCGCTGCTGGAGGCGTTCGGTGCCGCCGTACCCGAGATGACGCCGGCGGATGCGCGGACGCTGCTGGCCAAGTTCGGCCTGCGGGCCGCGCACGTGCTGCGGCCGGCGGCGACGCTGTCGCCGGGCGAGCGGACCCGGGCGGCGCTGGCGCTGCTCCAGGGCCGGGGGGTCAACCTGCTGGTGCTCGACGAGCCGACCAACCACCTCGACCTGGCGGCCATCGAGCAACTGGAGTCGGCGCTGGCCGGCTACCCGGGGACGTTGCTGCTGGTCACCCACGACCGGCGGATGCTCGAAGCGGTCAGCGTCGACCGGCGGCTGCGGGTCGACGCCGGGCGGATCGCCGAGGACTGATCCGCACCGTCCGGTAGCGGCGGGGTGACAATGGGTCATGCTCAGATGGGAGTACGCGCTGCTGGTCCGCCGTCGCCAGCCGACCGCCTCCGACCTCAGCTGGGAGGTCGTCTTCTCCTGGTACGGCCCGGACGGCTCGATGGCCGACGTGACCGCCTACGGCGACACCGCGCTGGCCCACCTGAACCGGGCCGGTGACCAGGGTTGGGAACTCGTCGGGATGAGCGAGGACCCGTCCCTGGCGGGCCACAACGAGTTGCACCGCTACCACCTCAAGCGACCCAAGTCGGCCGACACGCCCCGGCAGCGCATCCGGGCCGTCGGCCGGCCCACCCGCCGCGCCGGCGGCTGACCGGAGGGGTACGCGTTCCGCGCCCAAGGCCGTCACCGGGCTGGACGGCCGTGGTGGTCCCACCGGCCCGCGATGGGCAGCAGAGCGGGCGGCAGTTGCCGGTAACCGACCGGATCGGGTGGTGTGCCGGGCCGGAGAGCGGGTAACGGCCGGCGGGAGGTGGCCATGGTCGCGTTGGCGCAGGCACCGCCCTCGGCCGAACGGCTGCGGGCGCTCGACGGGTTCCTCGATGCGGCCTGGGTCGAGCAGGCCCGCCACGACGAGCGGTTGCGCGGGCTCCCGGTCGAGGTGCGGTTCGACCGGGGGGTCGCCCACCTGAGCGGGGAGGTGGCCGAACCGGATCAGTTGCGGCTGGTCCGTGAGCTGGTCGGCCGGCTGGCCGGGGTGTACGGCGTGTGGGGGCGGGTGCGCGTCGGTGGCCGGGACCCGGTGGTGGTGGACCTGGGCTGCGGCGGCCAGAAGCAGTACCCGACGAACCTGGGGCTGGACATCTTCCCGGCACCCGGGGTGGACGCGGTGGCGGACCTGTCCGGGTCGCTGCCGCTGGCCGACGGCTCCGTCGACGTCATCTTCACCGTGCACATCCTGGAGCACCTGATCGACTTCCTGCCGCTGCTGGACGAGTGTCACCGGGTGCTCCGGCCGGGCGGCGTGCTGCACGTGATGAGCCCCTGGTGGGGGCATGTCAACGCGGTGGCCGACCCGACCCACGTGCGGCTGTTGGACGTGCAGACGATCAAGGGGGTCTGCGGTCAGCGCCCGCCGGGCACCCCGCGTTGGCATCCGCTGCACGCCGGCTGCGACGGGGCGTCCATCTTCGCCGACCTCACCCCGCTGCCCGTCGACGCCCCACCCGTCGCCCCGGCCCACCTGGCCCGCTTCTTCGACTGACCGGCCGCGCGGCGGCGGGCTGACGGGCCGGCAGGTGGGTCAGGCGGTGCTCTCGCGGGGGGTCAGCCGGTGCGGGGCGGTGAGTTCCCGTGGCGGCGCGTCCCGGTCGCCGGCCAGCCGGCCGGCGAGCAGGTCGACGGCGAGCCGGGCGAGCCGTTCCTTGTCCGGGGCGACCGTGGTCAGGGTGGGGACGCTGAACCGCCCGTCCTCGATGTCGTCGAAGCCGGCGACGGCGACGTCGCCGGGGACCCGGCGGCCGGCCTCGTGCAGGGCGCGCAGCGCACCGAGGGCGAGGGTGTCGTTGAAGCAGAAGACCGCGTCGGGGCGGGCCCCGGAGTCGAGCAGGTGGCGCATGGCGGCGGCCCCGTCGGCGCGGTGCCAGGCCGGGGTGGGGACGACCAGGCTCTCGTCGTACCCGAGGCCGGCCTCGGTCAGGGCGGCGGTGTAGCCGGCCAACCGGAGGCGGGCACCGGCCCCCTCGGGGGTGCGTGGTGAGCCGATGGCGGCGATCCGGCGGCGGCCGAGGCCGATCAGGTGGGTGGTCATCTCCCGGGCGGCGGTCACGTTGTCGATCACCACGTGGTCGGCGAGGCCGTGGTCCACCCGTTCGCCGAGCAGCACCATCGGCATGCCGTCCAGGCCGGTGAGGTCCTCGGCGTCGAGGGACAGCGGGCTGAAGATCAGGCCGTCGATCATGTGGTCGCCGATGCCGGCGGCGGCGACGCGTTCCTGCTCGGGGCCGCCACCGGTCGGGTGGATGAGCACGGTCCAGCCGTGGTCGACGGCGGCGGCGACCACGTGCCGGGCGAGTTCGGCGAAGTACGGGATGTCCAGTTCCGGCACGGCGAGGGCGATCACGCCGGTGCGGCCCTTGCGCAGGTTGCGGGCGGACAGGTTGGGCCGGTAGCGGAGTTCGGCGATGGCCGCCTCGACCCGGGCCCGGGTGTCCGGTCGCACGTGCTGATAGCCGTTGACCACGTTCGACACGGTCTTGACCGACACCCCGGCCCGTTCGGCCACGTCCTTCAGTCTGTGCCGCACGATCGGCCACCTCCCCGCCTTCGACTCAGGACTGTATCGCGTGACAAGCCCTTTACAACGTTGGTTACAACGTTGTAGTAATGCGGGGGTAGGGCGTGACCGCAGTCACGGAGCAGGTCGAGGAAAGGTGGCACCCCCGGTGCGTACAGCTCGGTTGACGATCGATCCGGCCTTCACGATCGGCCCCGTGGATCGACGGCTCTTCGGCTCCTTCGTCGAACACCTGGGCCGCTGCGTGTACGGCGGGATCTACGAGCCCGGCCACCCCGAGGCCGACCCGCTCGGCCTGCGCCGCGACGTGCTGGCGCTGACCCGGGAGCTGGGCGTCTCGACGGTCCGCTACCCCGGCGGCAACTTCGTCTCCGGCTACCGCTGGGAGGACGGCGTCGGCCCGGTCGGCGACCGCCCCCGCCGGCTGGACCTGGCCTGGAAGACCGTCGAGACCAACGCGTTCGGCCTCGACGAGTTCATGACCTGGGCCGCCGCCGCCGAGGTCGAGCCGATGATGGCGGTCAACCTCGGCACCCGGGGCGTCCAGGAGGCGTGCGACCTGCTGGAGTACGCCAACCACCCGGGCGGCACCCAGCTGTCCGACCTGCGCCGCGCACACGGCGCGGAGCAGCCGTACGGGGTCCGGCTGTGGTGCCTCGGCAACGAACTGGACGGACCGTGGCAGGTCGGCCACAAGACCGCCGAGGAGTACGGCCGGCTCGCCGCCGAGACCGCGCGGGCGATGAAGCTGATCGACCCCTCGATCAGCCTGGTCGCCTGCGGCAGCTCCGGTCGGGGCATGCCCACCTTCGCCTCCTGGGAGGCGACCGTGCTGGAACACACCTACGAGCACGTCGATTTCATCTCCGCGCACTCCTACTACGACCCGACCGACGGCGACCGGGCCAGCATCCTGGCCTCGGCCGTCGACATGGACCAGTTCATCACCGAGGTGGTCGCCACCGCCGACCACGTGGCCGCCCGACTGCGCCAGACCCGCAAGCTCAAGATCTCCTTCGACGAGTGGAACGTCTGGTACCAGTCCCGCGTCCAGGGCGACCTGGACGGGCGCGGCTGGGTCGAGGCACCCGCGCTGCTCGAGGACGACTACACCGCCGTCGACGCGGTGGTGGTCGGGAGCCTGCTGATCACCCTGCTCCGGCACGCCGACCGGGTCGGCGTCGCCGCCCAGGCGCAGTTGGCCAACGTCATCGCCCCGATCCGTACCCGCACCGGCGGGCCGGCCTGGCGGCAGAGCATCTTCCACCCGTTCGCGCTGACGGCCCGCTACGCCCGGGGCACCGTGCTGCGTACCGAGCCGGTCTCCCCGCGCTACGAGACGAAGCGGTACGGCGACGTGCCGGTGCTGGACACCGTCGCGCTGCACGACGAGGAGTCCGGCGAGCTGACCGTGTTCGCGGTCAACCGGGGCACCGCGGACCTCCCGCTGGACCTCGACCTGCGGGGCCTGTCCGGGCTGCACCCGGTGCAACACCTCAGCCTCGCCGCCGGGGACGACCCGGACGCGGTCAACACCGAGGCCGAGCCCGACCGGGTGACGGCCCGGGAACTGCCCACCGCCGACGTCGACGGCGATCGCTGCTCCGTACGCCTGCCGGCGGTCTCCTGGAACGTGCTGCGCTTCGCGCCGCAGCCCTGATCAGCCGACCCGGCCCCGGGCGCACCCACCCTGTCGGGACGCGGGTGCGTCCGGGGCCGGGTCGGCCAGGTGCAGCGGGCCAAGGTAACGCCCGCCGGGTGCGTCGGGGCCGGGTGCGGGCCGGCCGGGTGCGGGCCGGCCGGGTGCGGTGTGGCCGGGTGCGCGCCGGCCGGGTACGGGCGGCGGGAACGGTGTGGCCGGCAGCCGACCGGGCGGTCAGGCCGAAGCGGGCTCCTTGGCGCGGCCCTCGGCTTCGCCGGTGGCCAGGCGGTTGCGGCGGTAGCCGTAGCCGAAGTAGATGATCCCGCCGAGCGCCATCCAGATGAGGAACCTGATCCAGGTCTCGATCGACAGGTTGAGCGTCAGATAGAAGCAGGCCAGCGCGGTGAAGATCGGCAGCACCGGAGAGAACGGGACCCGGAACGGCCGCTCCAGGTCGGGGCGCCTGCGGCGCAGGATCGGCACCGCGATGGCGACGATCATGAACGCGCAGAGCGCGCCGATGCTGACCAGGTCGGCCAGCGCGGACAGCGGCAGGAATCCGGCGAGCAGCGCCACCGCCACCGTCATCACGGCGGAGATCCGGTACGGGGTCCCCCAGCGCGGGTGGATCTTGGCGACGGCGGGCGGGATCAGCCCGTCCCGGGAGATGGCGAACCCGATCCGACCCATGGCCACCAGGTCGACCAGGATCACGCTGGTCAGGCCGGCGACGGCGGCGATGGAGACCAGCACCCCGGCCCAGCTCGCACCGACCGCGTTGAAGGCTGCGGCGATCGGGGCGCCCCGGTCGATCTCGCCGTACGGCACCATGCCGACCACGACCAACGAGACGCCGATGTAGAGCGCGGTGGAGATCAGCAGGGTGCCGAAGAGCCCCAGGGTCAGGTCCCGCTTGGGCCGCCTGGTCTCCTCACCCAGGTTCGCCACCGCCTCGAACCCGGTGTACGCGAAGAAGACCACGGCGGCGGCGCTGAGCACCCCGACGAAACCGAAGACGGACGGCTCCAGCCCGAAGAACGCCTGGACGACCGGCTGCTTGATCCCGTCGTCACCGGCGCCGGCCGGCTCGGCCGGCGGGATGAACGGGCTGAGGTTGGCGGCCTTGACGAAGAACAGCCCGGCGACCACGACGAAGACGCAGATGGCGACCTTCACCAGGACCAGGATGTTGGTGATCCGGGCGGACTCGCGGATGCCGATGATGGCGACCACGCCGAGCAGCAGCACGATGCCGATGGCACCGAGATTGACCACGCTGCCCTCTTCGGCGAACCAGGTGCTCGGCAGGCCGAACAGCTCGGCCAGGTAACCCGACCAGCCCCGGGCCACCACCGCCGCGCCGAGCGCGAACTCCAGCAGCAGGTCCCACCCGATGATCCACGCGACGATCTCGCCCATCGTGGCGTACGCGTAGGTGTAGGCGCTGCCGGCGGTCGGCACGCTGGACGCCAGCTCGGCGTAGCAGAGGGCCGCGAGCAGGGCGACCACCCCGGCGATGGCGAACGAGATCACCACGCCCGGCCCGGCGCTGTCGCGTGCCTCGATGCCGGTGAGGGTGAAGATGCCGGTGCCGATCACGATGCCGATGCCGAAGCCGGTGAGGTCGCGGGCACCGAGTCGACGTTTCAGGCCGGGGCTGCCGTCGCTGCCGTCGGCGTCGCCCTGGGCAACCACATCCTTGATCGGTTTGGTTCGCAGCACAGACACCGTACTCACCCCTCCCACCACCGCGATCGCCCTGCTGACGACCGGTGCCGCGCGTTGCTACCCACCCCGACCCCCCGCCAATCACCCCTCCCCCACCCACCCACCATCAACCCCCAGTCCCCCCACAACCACTTTCGGTCACCCCACCCCCACCCCACCCCACCCCCGCCCCGGCCCGGCCCGCCCCGGCCCGGTGATCAAGAGGTTTGCGTCATCCGCCGCGCGAAAGCTGACGCAAACCTCTTGATCACGGGGGTTGGGAGGGGGTGACCCGGGGGCCCGGGGGTGGAGGGGGTGACTGGGGGTGGGTTGACGTGTATCTCTTTCTCGTGGGGAGCGGTGGGGGCCACCGGGGACCTGTTGAAGGGATATCGGCATGAGAGTGACTCGGATCGGTGTGGTCGGGCTGGTGGTGGCACTGCTTGGAGGGCTCTCCTGGAGTGGGTCGGCCGGGGCGGCCACCGCGGCCGGGGCCAGCTTCACCGGCGGGGCCGGGCTCGCTGGCACCGGAACTGGTGGTGTCTGCGAGGTCGATCCGGCGGTGCCGAAGCGGCAGTTCCGGGCGATGTGGATCTCGTCGGTGGTGAACATCGACTGGCCGAGTGCGGGCTCCCGGACCGGGTCGGACCGGGTCGCCGCCCAGCAGGCGGAATACCGGGGCTGGCTCGACCTGGCGCAGCGGCTGCACCACAACGCGGTGGTGGTCCAGGTCCGGCCGACCGCCGACGCGTTCTGGCCGTCGCCGCACGAGCCGTGGTCGGAGTACCTGACCGGGGTACGCGGGCAGGACCCGGGCTGGGATCCGTTGGCCTTCCTGGTCGCCGAGTCGCACCGGCGGAACCTGGAGTTCCACGCCTGGTTCAACCCGTACCGGATCTCCATGCCGGCACCCGGCGGGGCGGGCGCGGACCTCGGGCAACTCGCCCCGGACCACCCGGCCCGGCAGCACCCGGAGTGGACCTTCGCCTACCCGCCGGCCGGGGTCGCCGGCAGCCGGCTCTACTACGACCCCGGCGTCCCGCAGGTCCGCGAGTTCGTCCAGACCGCGATGCTGGACGCCGTCGGGCGGTACGACATCGACGGCGTGCACTTCGACGACTACTTCTACCCGTACCCGAGTGGCACCTACCCGGTGCCGGACGACGCGACGTTCGCCGCGTACCACCGGGGGTTCACCGACCGGGCCGCCTGGCGGCGGGACAACATCGACCTGCTGATCCAGGAGATGGGCACCAGGATCAAGGCGGCCAAGCCGTGGGTGAAGTTCGGGGTGAGCCCGTTCGGCATCTGGCGCAACGCCAGCGCCGACCCGGACGGCTCGGACACCACCGGCAGCCAGTCGTACGACATCATCTCCGCCGACACCCGCAGGTGGGTCAAGCAGGAGTGGATCGACTACATCGTGCCGCAGCTCTACTGGTACATCGGCCAGTATCCGGCCGCCGACTACGCCCGGCTGGTGCCCTGGTGGGCGCAGACGGTACGCGGCACCCGGGTGCAGCTCTACATCGGCCAGGCGGACTACAAGAGCGGCGACCCGGCCTACGGCACGTACTGGATGAACCCGCAGGAACTGTCGGACCACCTGACGCTCAACCGGGCCTACCCGGAGGTGCTCGGCAACGTGCACTTCTCCGCCGTGCAGGTGCGGGCCGACCGGCTCGGCGCGACGAGCAGCTACGCCGCCGCGCACTACTCCCGTCCGGCGCTGGTGCCGACCATGGCGCACCTGCCGGCGAAGCCGCTGCTGCGCCCGGCACTCACCCGGGCCGAGCGGACCACCGAGGGGGTACGACTGCGCTGGCGGCAGCCGGCCGACGGGAAGGGCCCGCTCGGCACCGCCACGTCGTACGCGGTCTACCGGTTCGACGGGCCCGGCCGGGTCGACGGGTGCGACCGGGCCGACGCGGCACACCTGGTCGGCACGGTCCGGGCCACCCCGGGGCAGCCGCAGTCCTGGGTGGACGGCACCGCTGAGCCGGGCCGGACGTACACCTACCAGGTGACCGCGCTGGACCGGCTGTGGAACGAGAGCGCCGCCTCGTCGGCCCGGGTGGTGCGCTGATCGACCTCGGACGCCCCGGGTGCCACGGCACCCGGGGCATTCGTCTGTTTCGACGTATGCCATCAATACGTCGCCTCCACCACATCCCACCGACGGGATATTGATCGAGACTGATCGGATTCCGGTAACCAGCCGGTGACGCACCGTACCGCCCATCCCGCGGAGGAAACCGTGTCCCGTCGTCTCGCCACCGCCCTCGCCGCCGGCACGCTCGCACTGCTCAGCGTGCTCGGCGTCGGCTCACCCGCGTCCGCCGCGGTGAGCACCGCACAGAAGCTCAGCGTGCTGAGCAGTTGGACCCAGACCAGCGCCAGCAGCTACAACGCGTGGAACTCCGGCCGCCTCAACCAGGCCGCCTGGGCGGACTACGGCTTCGACTGGTCCACCGACTACTGCTCGTCCAGCCCGGACAACCCGCTCGGGTTCACCTTCAACCTGTCCTGCTACCGGCACGACTTCGGCTACCGCAACCACAAGGCGATGGGGATCTTCTCCGCCAACAAGACCCGCCTGGACAGCGCCTTCTACGAGGACCTGAAGCGGGTCTGCGCCACCTACAACTCCGTCGTCCGCCCGGCCTGCACCAGCCTGGCCTGGACGTACTACCAGGCGGTCAGCATCTTCGGCTCGGTCGCCGCCGTCTCGCAGGCCGACCTCGACCGGGCCGCCCGGATGAAGGCCGACGCCGAGCGGGCCGCCGCCGTACGCGGCTGACCCACCCGCGCCCTGACCCACCGGCGCCCCGACCCACCCGCATCCGGGCGTCCGGCGGCGCGGACCGCGTCGCCGGGCGCCCGCGCCCGCCATGCCGCGCGCACCACATCCACCGGCGGCCCGCGGTGTCGCTTCCGCACCACCGGTCGGTGCGGCGGGTCAGGCCCACTCCTCCCGACGTTCCGCATCGCGGCGGCCCACCGGTCGAGGGGTGACCGCACTGGCCGGTCGGGGCGTGGCCGTGCCGGTCGGTCGGGGCGTCACCGCGCCGGTGGCCCGGAACCGGACCGAGTCCGCTGCCAGATCCGGGTGCTCCACCGCGAACGCCAACGCCGCCGCCTCCTCCAGGCCCAGCTCACCACCCTCGCCGTAGGCGGCGTCGAAGGCCGCGTCGCCGAGGGCGCGCCGCAGCTCCGCCTGCCGCTCGTGCCAGTACGAGGCGAAGATGCCCGGAGTGCCCCGTAACCGGGCCCGGGTGGCCTGGGCCGCGCCGAAGAGCCGGGCCGCCGTCACCGGCTCCCCACCCAGCGCGCACCGCACCGCCACCGCGTTCACCGTGTCGCAGGCCCGCCCGTGGTAGCCGTGGCCCATCCGGGCCCGCAGCGCCACCAGCAGATGGTCGTGCGCGGCCACCAGGTCACGCCGGGCCAGCGCCACCATGCCCAGCAGCATGTCCACCGATCGGCAACCCCGCTCCACCGGGCGGGCCGCCTCCACCGGCCGGGCCGCCCCGAGCAGCTCCGCCGCCTCCGCCAACGCGCCCCGCCGCCACAGCAGCTCGGCCAGGTTGTAGACGGCCAGCAGCGCGTCCCCGCTGACCTCCAGCTCGCCCGCCCAGTCGATGACCTCCCGGCAGACCCGCTCCGCCTCGGCGAACTGCCCCATGTCGACCAGCGGTGCGGCCCGCCCGGCGAGCACCCGGGCCAGCAGCCCCGCGTCGCCGGCCTGCCGGGCCGCCGCCTCAGCCCGCTGCGAGAACCGCAGCTCCTCGGCGAACTCGCCGTCCGCCCCCGCGTGCAGCGAATGCAGGTGGTACGCCGCCGCCAACTCCGCCTCGGGGATCGCCTCGCCGGTCTCGGCGATCCGCCCGTACAGCCGGAACAGCCACAGCCGGGCCTCCCGGGACAGCCCCCGCTCCCGCCACCACTGGTCCAGCCCACCGGCCAGCCGCAGCCCGGCCCGGGCGCTGCCCCCGGTGGCCGACCAGCGCAGCGCCGCCCGCAACTCACGGGCGAGTGGGTCCACCGCGTAGAGCGACAGGGTGACCGGGCGGCCGTCCTCCCCCAGGTGCGCCCGGTGCAGCGCGTGCTGGGCCCAGGCCACGTGCCGGTCCCGGGCGCCCTGCTCCTCGCCGGTCTCGACCAGCCGCCGCGCCGCGTACGCCCGGATCGGGTCGAGCATCCGGTAGGTGCTGCCGGAGGCGTGCGGCTCGGCCAGCACCATCGACTTGTCCACCAGCACCGACAGCGGGTCGAGCGGGTCCTCGGCGAGCAGCCACTCCACCGTGGCCAGATCCACCGGCCCGGCGAACACCGCCAACCAGCGCAGCAACCGGGCCGCGCGGGGCCCCAACGTCCGGTACGACCAGGTGACCGTGGCCTGCATGGTGAGGTGCCGCTCGGTGGCGGACCGCTGCACCGCCCGGTGCGCCGGGCTCGGCGGCGTCTGTCCGAAGGCGGCGGCGACCAGGTCGACGGTGTCCTGCTGGTTGCCCGCCCAGCCCCGCTCGGCGGGTGGTTCCGTGACGTCCCTCCCGGCGTCGAGGGTGCCCAGCATGTCGTCCAACCGGGCGGCCAACTGGCCGGCGGAGAGCACCCGCAACCGGGCTGCGGCCAACTCGATCGCCAACGGCAGCCCGTCCAGCCGCTGCACCACCCGGCGCAGGTCGGCGGCCTCCGTCCACTCCGGCGGGCGACCACCCCGGGCGGCCGCCGTGCGGTCCAGCAGCAGCGCCACCGCATCGCTCTCGGTCCGCCCCGGCTGCGGGTCGACCGCCAGCGGCGGAATCCGCCACACCACCTCACCGGGGAGACCGAACGCCTCCCGACTGGTGGCCAGCACCCGCACCCCGCTGCCACCGGCGAGTAGTCGGGAGATCACCTCGGCGCAGGCCGCCGGCTGGGCGTCACAGGTGTCGAGCACCACCAGCATCCGCCGGACGGCCGCGTACTCCACCAGGGTGTCCAGGATCGGGCGGCCCGGTTCCGGGCGCGGCCCGAGCACGGCGGCGATCGCGAACGCCACCAGCCCCGGGTCGGTGACCGTGGCGATGTCGACGAACCACACCCCGTCCGGGTACGCCTCCACCTGGCCGGATGCCACCTCGACGGCGAGTCGGGTCTTACCGGCGCCGCCCGCGCCGACCACCGTGACCAGCCGGTGCCGGCGGATCAGCAGATCCAGCTCGACCCGCTCGGTCTCCCGGCCGACGAACGAGGTGACCTGGGTGGGCAGGTTGTGCGCCAACGCCTCGGCGGTACGCGGGCGGGGGAACTGCCGCCCCAGCCCCGGCGCGACGAGTTGGAACAGCCGTTCCCGGTCGTCGAAGCCCCGGAGCCGGTGCAGGCCCAGGTCGATCAGGCTGGCCCCGTCGGGCAACGGCTCGGCCAGCCGTGCGGTCGACGCCGAACAGAGCACCTGTCCACCGTGTGCGGCGGCCGCCACCCGGGCGGCCCGGTGCACCTCGGGGCTGGCGTACTCACCGTCGCTGGGTTCCGCGTAGCCGGTGTGCAGCCCCATCCGTACCTTCGGGGCGGCCTCCGGGTTCGGCCAGTCGTGGGTGGACAGCGCCCGCTGCGCGGTCAGGCAGGCGGTCAGCGCCGCCGACGCGTCCGGGAAGGCCAGGAAGAACGAGTCCCCCTCGGTCAGCAACTCCGCGCCGTCGGTCTCGGCCAGGGTGTCGCGCAGCAGCCGACGATGCTCCCAGAGCACCGGGCGATAGTCCGACCCGAGCAGTTGGGCCAGCCGGGTCGACCCTTCGATGTCCGTGAACACGAAGGTCACCCAACCGCTCGGGAGGTGGATCCGTGGCGACATGCGTGGCACCTCCGCCCCTGACGTCGGGTTCATGCTGCCCTATGGTCAACCGGTCACGCATCGTGAGAACGGTTGGGCGATATCGGACCCAAGGGGTCAATGATCTCGGCGCATCATCGCGCCGCACCGTTACATCGGGCCGCGTCCGGCCCGGTCGACAGCCGGCTGGGTCAGCAACCCGCCTGGTCGACAGCCCGTCCGGTCAGCAGCCGCAGCCACCACCGCAACAACCGCCACCGGAGGCGGGACCCGCCGGGGCGCCACCGGTCGCGGAGCCGCCACCACGGCCGGTGACCGCCACGGTGGAGAGGAGCTTGACCGTGTCGGCGTGGCCCTGAGGACAGCCGGCCGGCGCACCGGCCTCGGCCATCGGTCGACTGACCTCGAAGGTGTCGCCGCAGGCGCGGCAGCGGAACTCGTACCGGGGCATGCCCCCACCCTACGACCGGACCTGACTCCCTGGCCGACATGGGTGATACTCAAACAGTGGTGAGCGGCGAAGATTCGACGGTACGAGCCCTGCGCGCAGCGACCCCGCCCGAGGATGTGCCCCCCGCTCCGCGTCGCGGCTGGATCCCCCGGCCCCGCCGACCCCGCCGTGACCCCGCCAGCCCGCCGGCCGACCCGGCCGTTCCGGCCGCCGTCGCCTCGGCGGTGGACTCCGCCGCAGGTCGTCCCCCGGCCTCCGAGGTCCGACCGGACCCGGCGACGTCCGGGGCGGAGCCGACCACGACGACCGGCCCCGGCGACGAGGCCGGGCCTGCGCCGAAGACGGATGCGGGAGAGAAGGCCGGGCCGACTGCGAAGGCCGACGCTGACGGCGGTGCGGAGCCCACCACGAAGGCCGACACAGTGGCGGGTCGGCGGCGGAGGATTCCGTTCGCGCACGCCGTCCGGCTGCCGCCACCCCGGCAGGCGGTGGGAGCCGCGACCCGGGCCACCCGGGCCTGGTCCCGTCGTCCGAGCGGCCGGCTGACCCTGCCCGCCCTGTTCCTGTTCGCACTGGTCGCGGCGACCGCCGCCGTCGGCGCGGTGGTGGTGCCGAACGCGGTCCGGGCACCCCGACCGGTCGCGGTGGACGACACCGCCACCACCGGCCCCGGGCTCCCGTCGGTCACCGCGACCACCGGGGTTCCGCTGCTCCCGGGCGGGATCGTCCCCGGACTGCCGCCGGGCAGCTTCCCACCGGGCGGGGTCGCACCGACCGCCCCCACCGCCGCCGGTCGCCCCGCCGACGCGCTGGGCGACTGGGCCCGGGTCACCGGCACCAAGGTGGGCATCTCCCCGATCGCCATGCAGGCGTACGGCTACGCCGAACTGGTGCTCGCCCAGACGAACCGGAGCTGCCAGCTGAGCTGGACGACGCTCGCCGCCATCGGCTACGTCGAGTCCCGGCACGGGCAGGCCAACGGCGCAACGCTCGGGCCCGACGGCCGGGCCGTACCGGAGATCATCGGTGACCCGCTCGACGGCAAGGGCGGACGGTCCCTGATCCGGGACACCGACGGCGGGCTGTTCGACCGGGACACCGTCTACGACCGGGCGATCGGGCCGATGCAGTTCATCCCCACCACCTGGGAGCAGGTCGGCGCGGACGCCGACAACGACGGCCGCAAGGACCCGCACGACCTGGACGACACCGCGCTCGCCGCCGGCAACTACCTGTGCCAGGGCGGCCGGAACATGACCATCCCCGGCGACTGGTGGGGGGGCATCCTCTCCTACAACGATGTACGCCGGTACGCGCAGGACGTCTTCGACAAGGCCCACGAATACGGACGCGCAAGCCGTACGTGAGGTGATCGTTCGCATACATTACCGGACCGGACACTTCCCCCGAGAAGCCGTTGACGGCAAGCTAGACGCGTGATGGTGCGCGAGTGGGATCCCCGAACCGCGTCGTCCGCCGAGATCGGCTCCGTGCTGGACACGCTGAACGCGGTCCTCGCCGCCGATCTCCCGCAGGACCCGCCGTGGCGGGAGGATTCCCTGCGGGAGTACCTCTCCGAGGTGATGCCCGGCGAACGACGCATCTCCTGGGTGGCGGAGGCCGATCCACCGGCCGGGGGCGGTCCCGGGCAGATCCTCGGGCACGTGCACGTGCTGCTGCTCGGTGACATCGGCGTCCTGGAGGTGCTGGTGCACCCGGCGGTGCGCCGCAACGGGCTGGGCCGGGAGCTGGTGCTGACCGCCGCCCGTCGGGTCTACCAGGAGGGCTTCCAGTCGATCGGGGTGGAGGTCGTCGGGGACACCCCGGCGATCGGCTTCTACTCGTCGCTGGGCTTCGCCCTGGAGTACGTCGAGACCCGCAGCGTGCTCGAACTGGCCACGGTCGACTGGACGGCGCTCACCGAGATGGCTGCCGGCGTCGACCCGGGCTACCACCTGGAGTTCTACCCGGGCGGGCCGTCCGACGACCTGATCGAGGCGTACGCGCGGGCGAAGGCCGAGGTGCGCGATGTCGACGACGGCGAACTGCGCCCCAGCTCGTACGACCCGCAGCGGCTGCGGGACAGCCTCGACACCCTGCACCGCCGGGGCATGAAGCCGTACATCGTGCTCGCCCTCCAGCAGCGGACGGGCGCGGTGGCCGGCCTGACCGAGGTGGTGGTGCCGGTCCAGCACCCCACCCGCGCCGACCAGTACGACACCATCGTGGTGCGCGACCACCAGGGATACGGCATCGACCGGGCGATCAAGGCGCGGATGCTGCTGGAGCTGCGTTCCGCCGAGCCGGAGCTGGCCGAGGTGCAGACCTGGAACGCCCAGGCCAACGAGGCGATGCTCAAGGTGAACGCCGAGCTGGGCTACCAGACCGACCGGGACTGGTGCGAATACAGCGTGGACGTCGCCGAGCTGGTACACCGGTTCGACGCCCAGCGCTGAGCAGCGACCGGCGGCACGGCACCCCGCAGCAGCGGACGACAGCCGGCGGGCGGCCGCACCGGGCGGTGCTGGGCGGCACCGGGCGGGCACTGTCGCGAATTCACCACATCGCCGTCGCAGGGATGGACGGCGGACAGCGGCGCACCTTAACGTGCGTTGGTTCCCGTCCACCCATCGTGGAGGCCCCATGCGCCTGCGCCGCAGATTCGCCGCGCTCGCCACCGTCGCCGTCGTCGCCGTACCGGTGCTCGGCATCGCTCCCACCGCGGCCACCGCCGCGCCCACCGACCTGTTCATCTCCGAGTACGTCGAAGGATCGTCGAACAACAAGGCGATCGAGCTGTACAACGGGACCGGCGCACCGGTCGACCTGACCGCCGGCGGCTACCAGCTCCAGCTCTATTTCAACGGGGCCACCACGGCCACCACCATCGCCCTCACCGGCACCGTCGCCGCCGGGGACGTCTTCGTCTTCGCCGCCGCCTCGGCCGGCCCGGCGATCCTCGCCCAGGCCGACCAGACCACCGGCGCGAGCCTGTTCAACGGCGACGACGCGATCGTGCTGCGCCGGGGTGGGACCGTGCTCGACGCGATCGGGCAGGTGGGCGTCGACCCGGGAACCGAGTGGGGCAGCGGGCTGACCAGCACCGCCGACAACACGCTGCGCCGGCTGCCGTCGATCTCCGCCGGGGACACCGACCCGTCGGACGCGTTCGACCCGGCCACCCAGTGGGCCGGGTTCGCCACCGACACCTTCGACGGGCTGGGCGCGCACACGCGCGACGGCGGCGGACCGGTGGATCAGCCGGCCGTGCTGACCTGCGGCGGCGCGTTGACCATCGAGGCCGGCGCGACCGGCAGCCGGGTGGTGACCGGCACCGACCCGGACGACACGATCGTCGACCTGGCGGTCACCTCGGTCAGCCCGGCCCCGGCGAGCGGCTCGATCAGCCGTACCGCGTTCACCCCCGCGACCGCGTCGGGTGGCACGGCGACCGCGACGGTCACCGCCACCGGCCTGCCCGGCGGCACGTACGCGGTCACCGTGACCGCGACGGACGCCGACGGCGGCACCGCCACCTGCCTGCTCACCGTGCAGGCCAACGGGGTGCTGTCGGTGGGCCAGGTGCAGGGCCCGACCCGCGACGACGAGAACCCGCGCACCGACCGCTCGCCGCTCGCCCCGCCCACCGGCACCGGCACCAGCCCGCTGCTGTACGACGTGCGCGGCGTGATCACCCAGAAGTCGCTGACCCGCACCTCGGCCGGCGCCGACCAGTACGGCTTCTACCTGCAGAGCCGTACCGGCACCGAGGACGGTGACCCGCTCAGCTCGGACGGCGTCTTCGTCTTCATGGGCGCGTTCACCACGCTGATCGGCGGCTACGCGCCGACCGTCGGCGACGAGGTGCTGCTGCGCGGCCGGGTGTCGGAGTACTTCGACCAGACCCAGCTCTCCGGTGCCTCGCTGGTCCGCCGGCTCGACACCGGGCTGGACGTGAACACCGCCGTGACGGTGGACGACGCGGTGCCGCCGGCCGACGCTGCGGCGGCGGACCGGTTCTGGGAGCGGCACGAGGGGGCCCGCCTGCGGGTCCGCAGCGGCTCCGGCGTCACCGGTCCCCGGGACGTGTTCGGCTCCACCGCCGACTCCGAGGTGTGGGTGGTGGACCGCGCGGATCCGCTGTTGAAGCGGGCCGACCCGTACGCCCGCCGGGTGTTCCGGGACACCCACCCGCTGGACGACGTGCCGGGGCAACTCTTCGACAACGGCAACGGGCAGCGCATCCTGCTCGGCGGCGGCGGCGTGAAGGCCACCGCCGGTGACTCGACGGCGCTGCTCCCGCCGGCCCGCACCTTCGACACCCTGACCGCCGACGCGTTCGGCGCGGTGTCGTACGGCTTCAGCAAGTTCAGCGTGCAGCCGGAGTCGCTCGCCCTGACCGCCGGGGTCGACCCGGCGAAGAACAACCCGCCCCGCCCCGCGGACCGCTCCCGGGAGGTCGCGGTGGCGACCTACAACGTGGAGAACCTGTACGACTTCCGCGACGACCCGTTCGACGGTTGCGACTTCACCGGCAACTCGGGCTGCCCGGGGGTGTCCCCGCCGTTCGACTACGTGCCGGCGGGCGAGGCCGACTACCGGGAGCACCTGACCGAGTTGGCCGCCCAGATCCGCACCGACCTGCACGCCCCGGATCTGATCCTGGTGCAGGAGGCCGAGGACCAGGACATCTGCGCGGTCTCCGGGGGCACCCTGGTCTGCGGCACCACCGACAACGCCGATGGTGCCCCGGACACCCTCCAGGACCTGGCGCTGGCGATCCGGGCCGCCGGTGGTCCCGCCTACCTGGCGGCGTACGACCGCACCGGCGCGGACGCCCGGGGCATCACCTCGGCGTTCCTCTACCGCACGGACCGGTTGTCGCTGGCCGGGGCGACCGCCACCGATCCGCTGCTGGGTGCCGCTCCCACCGTGCAGTACCGGTCGGCGGGGCTGGCGTCCAACGCGGATGTGCAGAACCCGAAGGCGCTCAACGCGGTGCTGCCGGCCGACACCGACACCTCGACCGGCAAGGACGGCAACAACGTCTTCACCCGGGCCCCGCAGCTCGGCAAGTTCGTGGTGCGGGCGACGCCCGGCGGGTCGGAGTCCTCCCTGCTGTACGCGCTGAGCAACCACTACTCGTCGGGGCCGGACACCCGGGTCGGGCAGCGCACCGAGCAGGCCGGGTACGGGGCCGCGATCGTCACCGCGATCGAGGCGGCCGACCCGAACGCCCGGGTGGTGTACGGCGGGGACCTGAACGTCTTCCCCCGCCCGGACGACCCGATCGCGACCGGTGCCGACCCGACCCCGTCGGACCAGCTCGGGCCGCTCTACCGGGCCGGCCTGCACAACCTCTGGGACGACCTGGTGGCCGACGTGCCGTCGGCGGCGTACTCGTACAGCTTCCAGGGGTCGGCGCAGACGCTGGACAACCTGTTCGTCAACGACGCGCTGCACGACGACCTGGTGCAGATCCGGGCGGCGCACGTCAACGCGGACTGGCCGGCCGAGTTCACCGGGGACGGCACCCGTGGGGCCAGCGACCACGACCCGCAGGTGGCCCGGTTCCGCAGCCAGCCGTCGCTGCGGGTTGCCGACACGTCCGTGGTGGAGGGCGACCGGGGCACCAGCACGATGACGTTCCAGGTCACCGTGTCCCGGCCGCTGTCCCAGCCGACGACGCTCTGCGCCGCCACGGTGGGACTGACCGCGACCGTCGTGCTGGACTTCGACCCGTACGTCGGCTGCCGGACCCTGCCCGCCGGGCAGACCTCCCTGGCGTTCCCGGTGACCGTGCGCGGTGACCGCAAGCGGGAGGCGGACGAGAAGATCGCGTTCGCGGTGGCCGGCCCGCTGAACCTGCGGTTCGCCGACCTGTTGGCGACCGGCACCATCACCGACGACGACTGACGATCCCGTACCCCCGACGGCCCGTCGGTCCGGCTTCCCGCCGGATCGGCGGGCCGTCACCATTGCGGGCCCACCACCCGGGGCGGTGGTGGCACGTTGCGGTACTTCGCCACCCGCACCTCCCACTGGCTCCGGCGGCGCATCGCGTCCCGGACGGCCCGGTTGCGGTAGAACGTCTCCGGCGGCCGGGCCAGCCCGTAGACGTCCGCCCACCACTCACCGGGTTCCGGGTCGAGAATCGTGTCCAGGTGCGAGGGGTAGCGGCGCTCCGCACCGTCGCGTGCGTCGTCGCGGTCCCGCATCGGGGTGAGCACCCGGCCGAACTCGTCGACCACGGCCAGCCGGAAACCGGCCGCCGCGATGATCCGGCGCAGCAGGGCGATGCTCGGCGTGAGCGCACCCGCCTCGATCCGACCCACCGTGCCGTGGTGCACCCCCGCCCAGCGGGCCAGTTCCCGTTGACTGGCATCCGCGCGACGACGGACCGCCCGCACGATGCCGGCCGCCGGCCAGGGCAGGTCGTACGGCTTGCTGAGGAAGGTGGGCGGCTCGTCCTCCCATCGCCCCGCCGACCGCCCCTCTGCCCCCGCACGACCCGGCGCGTCCCCGGACGCCGCACGCACAGGGGCCGGGCCGCAGGCAGACGCCGGAATGGCCCCGGAAGCCGAAACAGAACCGACGTCCGGGGCGGCATCAGCGGCCGGGTTGGCATAGGCGGCAGGGGCCGCATGAGCGGCCGGGGTGGGATGGGCGGCGGGTCGGTGCGGCGCGACGGAGTCGGTCATGTCGCCACCGTCGCGCTCGGCCGGGCACCGCGGCAACCCCGCCCTCGTCACCTGTGGACAACGCCGCCCCCTGTGGAAAACCCTCCCCCACGACCAGCCACCTCGACTACAGCGAGTGACTGTTCCGCTCAGATCACCTCGGTTACTGAGCGTAATCCGGAAGTCAGCCCCGCCGACACCATCAAGATCCGCAAAGTCCGCCTCACCTGCGAAAACAACACTCCATCGTCGGCCCGGCCCCACTCCCTTGCCGGCGCTTTGCTCTGCTGCCCCATCAGCGACGGACACCCAGAGCAAGCGTCGCGCGGAGGGCAGCAGAGCAAAGCGTGCGAGAGAGGGTAGGGATGGTCGGGCGAAAGAGTGCGGAGAGTGACCGAAGCCGTGTCGAAGCCGGACGGGCGACGCCGACGAGGGCCAGCCACCCCTGCCGGAACGGGGCAGGCAGACGAGGCGGTAGAGGCAACCATCCCGTGCCGGAACCGGCAGGCGGGCGAGGCGGTAAGGGGGCAGCCGCCCCGTGCCGGAACCGGACAGGCGGTCAAGGGCCAGCCCACCCTGTGCCGGAACCGGACGGCGGACGACACGGTCGAGGGTCAGCCCGACCGGTGGCAGCCCGACCGGTGGCAGCCCGACCGGTGGCAGCCCGACCGGTGGCAGCCGGCCGTCAGCGGCGGCGGCGGCGGCGGACGATGGTGACGTATGACGGTGGCGACCCGGGCGGGTGGCGCGAACGAGGGCCGGTGACAGCGCTCAGGACGGGCTGCGGGCCCAAGGTCGGGGCAGCGCGCGTCCGGGTCAGTAGCGCTGGCGCAGCAGAGCAGCAGCCTCGACCGCCCAGTAGGTGAGGATGACCTGCGCACCGGCCCGCCGGATCGAGGTGAGCGTCTCCAGCATCACCCGCTCGCGGTCGATCCAGCCGTTCGCGGCAGCCGCCTCGACCATCGCGTACTCGCCGGAGACCTGGTAGGCGGCGACCGGGACGTCCACGGCGGCCCGGACCGCCGCCACCACGTCGAGGTAGGGCAGGGCGGGCTTCACCATCACCAGGTCGGCGCCCTCGGCCACGTCCAGCGCGACCTCGCGCAGCGACTCCCGCAGGTTCGCCGGGTCCTGCTGGTAGGTGCGCCGGTCGCCGTCGAGCGCCGACTCGACGGCGTCGCGGAACGGGCCGTAGAAGGCGGAGGCGTACTTCGCCGCGTACGCCAGCACCGCCACGTCGGCGTGACCGGCGGCGTCGAGGGCCCGGCGGACCACGCCCACCTGGCCGTCCATCATCCCGGACGGGCCGACCATGCCGACCCCGGCGTCCGCCTGGGCCACCGCCATCTCGGCGTACGCGGTCAGGGTCGCGTCGTTGTCCACCCCACCGTCGGGGGTGAGCAGCCCGCAGTGCCCGTGCGAGGTGAACTCGTCCAGACACAGGTCACTCATCACCACGGTGGCGTCGCCGACCTCGGCCACCACGTCACGGATCGCGACGTTCAGGATGCCGTTCGGGTCGATGCCGCCGGAACCGGTCGGGTCCCGTCGCTCGGGCACCCCGAACAGCATGATCCCGCCGACCCCGGCCTGGACCGCCTCCACGGCCGCCTTGCGCAGCGAGTCCCGGGAGTGCTGGAGCACCCCCGGGAGCGACGCGATGGCCCGTGGCCCGGTCAGCCCCTCCTTGACGAACATCGGCACGACCAGCTCGGCCGGGTCGACGCGGGTCTCGGAGACCAGCCGCCGCACGGCCGCGTTACGGCGCAGCCGGCGGGGCCGGATCTCGGGGTACGGCATGAGGGGCCTCCCAGTACGACTAGCGGAACCTGAGCGCGGTCGGCCCCTGCACCTTCGAACCCCGACGCTGCTTCGCCGGCATGGCGGCGAGCTTCTCGCGCAGTTCGACGGCGTAGGCGGCGAGCGCCTCGACCAGGTCGGGCACCGAGGCGTGCGGCGGCTGCACGTCGACCCGCAGGCCGAACTCCGTCGCGGTCTCCGCCGTCTTGGGCCCGATGACGGCAACAACGGTACGCGCGTGCGGCTTCCCGGCGATACCGACGAGGTTGCGCACCGTGGAGGAGGACGTGAAGAGCACCGCGTCGAACCCGCCCGACTTGATCGCGTCCCGGATCTCGGCGGGCGGCGGAGCGGCCCGGACCGTGCGGTACGCGGTCACGTCGTCGACCTCCCAGCCGCGCTCGGTGAGCCCGGCGGCGAGCGTCTCGGTGGCGATGTCGGCGCGCGGCAGCAGCACCCGGCCGACCGGGTCGAGGATCTCGTCGTGCGGGGAGAACTCGGCCAGCAGCCCTTCGGAGGACTGCTCCCCGGCGGGCACCAGCTCCGGCTGGATGCCGAAGGCGCGCACCGCGTCGGCGGTGGCCTCACCGATACAGGCGATCTTGACGCCGCCGAAGTGCCGGGCGTCCAGTCCGTGCTCGGCGAACTTCTCCCAGACGGCCCGGACCGCGTTCACCGAAGTGAAGATCACCCAGGCGTACCGGCCGTCGACCAGCCCCTTGACCGCCCGCTCCATCTGGGCCGGGGTACGCGGCGGCTCGACCGCGATCGTCGGCACCTCGCACGGGATCGCCCCGTACGCGCGCAGCCGGGCGCTCATCGCCCCGGCCTGTTCCTTGGTCCGGGGGACCAGCACCTTCCAGCCGTACAGCGGGCGGTTCTCCCACCAGCTCAGCCGGTCCCGCTGGCCGACGCCCTCGCCGACGGTGAGCACCACCCGGCCGGTGAATCCGAGCGCCGCTGCGACGAACGAGTCCACGCTCGACGTGGTGGTGTACTGCGTCTCGCCGGTGCCGTCACCGGTCACCCCGACCCCGGTGGTGCCGTCCACCCCGGCGGCCAGCAGGCCGTCCCGCACGGCGGCTAGGTCACCGGCGTCGACCGCCAGGGCCAGCGACCCCCGGCCGACGGCGGCGGCGAGCGCGTCGAAGTCCAGCGTGCCGACGTCCTCGACGTCGGCGGCGGTGCGTACCCCGGGCAGTGGCACCCCGGCGTAGGTGGCGACGCCCTCGGCCTGGCCGACGCCCGGCACCACCTCGAAGTGCGCGGCGGTACGCGCGACCGCCTGCACCTCCTTGACCACCGAATCGTGGCCGAACGGGTCCCCGGCGACCAGGTGCACCGCGTTGAGCCCGGAGCGGGCCGCGCTGATGAGCATCTTCGCCACGTCGCCCGGCACGCCTTCGGCGGGGCTGAACTGGGCGTCTGACCGGGCCTGGGCGCGTACGACGTCGAGCAACGAGTCGGGGACTCCCCGGTCGTACACCACCTGGTCGGCGTCGATCAGGGCATCGTGGGCCCGGCGGGTCAGCAGGCCCGGGTCACCGGGACCGGCGCCGACGAACGCGATGCGGCCGACGGGCTTACGGGTGCGGGTCATTCTGTGCTCCCAAATTGCTGGGTCCCCGGGCCGGTGCTTCCTTCGTGGCCGAGGATCGAGTCGGCGCCGAGTTCGAGGAGTTCGGCGGCGAGTGCCTTGCCGATCTCCGCCGCGTCGGCGGGCGTTCCGGTGCGGGACAGCCGGATGTCTCGGGAACCGTCCGGGCTGATCACCGCCCCGCGCAGGTAAATCTCGTCACCGGCGTCGCCTTCGGCGAGTTCGGCGTAGGCGGCGACCGGGGCGGAGCACCCGGCCTCCAGGGTGGCCAGCAGCGCCCGTTCCGCGATGACCGCGGCCCGGGACGGCGCGTGGTCGAGCACGGCGAGCAGCTCGACCAGGTCGGAGTCGTCGGCCCGGCACTCCACGGCCAGCGCGCCCTGGGCGGGCGCGGGCAGCATCAGCATCGGGTCGAGCGTTTCGGTGATCACGTCGGTCCGGCCCAGCCGGGCCAGCCCGGCCCGGGCCAGGACGACCGCGTCGAGGTCGGCGTCCGGGCCGAGTACCCGGCCGAGCCGGGTGTCGACGTTGCCCCGGATCGGGGCGACCTCCAATTGCAGGCCGAGGGCGTGCAACTGGGCGATGCGGCGCAGCGCGCCGGTGCCGACCACGGCCCCGGGCGGCAACTCCGCGAGGGTACGGCCGCCGGTGGCGACCAGCGCGTCACGCGGGTCCTGCCGGGGCGGCACCGCCGCGATGTGCAGCCCGCTCGCCCCGGCGGTGGGCAGATCCTTGTAGGAGTGCACGGCGAGGTCGATGGTGCGGGCGGTCAACGCGTCGCGCAGCGCCGAGACGAAGACGCCGACGCCGAGCCGCTGCACCGGCGCGGACGAACGGTCACCGACGGTGACCACCTCGACCAGCTCGACGGCGCGGCCGGTCGCCGCGGTGATCGCCTCGGCGACGTGGCCGGACTGGGCCATCGCCAGGGCGCTGCCCCGGGTGCCGAGGCGCAGGGGGGTACTCATCGCTCACCTCCGGTGGGCGGCTGGTCGGTATCGGTCGTCGGCACGTCGGCGACCTCGAACGAACCGCGGCCGTCGACGGTCTCGACCACGTCGGGCACCGAGTCGACCGGCGAGGTCTGCGGCACCTGCAGGTCGAACAGTTCACGCAGCAGCGCGGCGTACTGGTCGCCGCCCGGCTCGGCGGCGAGCTGGCGGACCTTGACGGTGGGCTGGTGCAGCAGCCGCTGCACCACCCGGTGCACGGTCCGGGCGACCTCGGCGCGCTGCTCGTCGCTGAAGTCCGGGCGACGCTGGGTGAGTCGACGCAGCTCGGCGGTGACCACGTCGTCGGCGCGTCCGCGCAGGGCGGCGACGGTGGGCGCCACGTCGGCCCCGCGCAGCCAGCTCAGGAACGCCTCGACCTCGGCGGCCACGATCCGGCCTACCTCGGCGGCGTCGGCGGCGGCCGGGCCGTCGGCGAGCAGTGCGGCCATCCGGTCGATGTCGATCACCTCGACGCCGGGCAGCCCGGCCACCTCGGGTGCCACATCACGGGGTACGGCGAGGTCGAGCAGGACCAGTGGCCCCCGGTCGGGGTCCCGGCGGGCGAGCGCACCGGTCACCACGTCGACGGTGAGGACCGGTTCGGTGGCCGCGGTGGCGGCCACTACGATGTCCACTGTGGAGAGCGCGGGGACGAGTCCGGCGATCGGAACGGCGTTCGCGCCGTACGACTCGGCCAGCCGGACGGCCCGGTCGATGCCCCGGTTGGTCACGGTGAGCGGGCCGGCGTCCCGGCGGGACAGCGTCGCCACGCTCAGCGCGCCCATCGCGCCCGCGCCGACCACCAGGGCCGGCCGGCCGGCGAGGTCGCCGTCGAGAAGTTCGGCGGTGAGGTCCAGGGCGGCGGTGACGACGCTCTGCCCGGCCCGGTCGATGTTGGTCTCGGCGTGGGCCCGCTTGCCGACCCGCAGCGCCTGCTGCATCAGCTCGTGCAGCAGCCGCCCGGCGGTGTCCGCGCCGGAGGCCCAGTGGTAGGCGTCCCGGAGCTGGCCGAGGATCTGCGCCTCGCCGACCACCATGGAGTCCAGCCCGGCGGCGACCCGGAAGACGTGGTCGACGGCGGCCGAGTCGTAGTGCACGTAGAGGTGGTTGGCGAACACGGCGGGCGGGGCGCCGGCCTGCTCGGCGAGGACGGCGCAGATGTCGCCGAGGCCGCCGTGGAAACCGGACACGGCGGCGTACACCTCCACCCGGTTGCAGGTGGAGACGAGCACCGCCTCGGCGACGTACGGCTGGGCGACCAGGCGGTCCAGGGTTCGGGTGAGGTCGGCGGGGGCTACCGCCAACTGCTCCAGGGTGGCCACGGGAGCGGTGCGGTAGGACGCGCCGACGACGAGCAGCTTCACGTGCCGATCGCCTCCTGGGTGTCGGGGGTCGCGAGCCCGCCGGGCAGGGCGGTGAGGGCGGAGCCGCCGGCGGCGGGCAGCGCGGTCAGCGACGCCTTGCGGTGCTCGTGGAAGGACAGGATCTGAAGCTCGATGGCGAGGTCGACCTTGCGCACGTCGACCCCGTCCGGCACCGAGAGTACGCACGGCGCGAAGTTGAGGATGCTCGTGACGCCGACGGCGACCAGTTGCTCGGCCACCGCCTGGGCGGCCGGGGCGGGAGTGGCGATCACGCCGATCGAGATGGCCTCCTCGGCGGCGACCCGGGGCAGCTCGTCGACGTGCCGGACGACCAATCCGTTGATCATCTCGCCGACCCGGGACGCGTCGGCGTCGAACAGGGCAGCGATCCGGAAACCCCGGCCGGCGAAGCCGTCGTAGCCGGCCAGGGCGTGACCGAGATTACCCACCCCGACCAGGGCGACGGCCCGCCGCTGGGTGAGCCCGAGCACGAACTCGATCTGGTCGATCAGCAGGGCGAGGTCGTAGCCGACCCCCCGGGTGCCGTACGAGCCGAGGTGGGAGAGATCCTTGCGGAGCTTGGCCGAGTTGACCCCGGCCGCCCCGGCCAGGCCCTCGCTGGAGACCGTCTCGTGCCCAGCGTCGGCGAGGTTGTGCAGGGCGCGGAGATACTCGGGGAGCCGCGCGACGGTCGCCTCCGGGAGGTCCGGGAGCGCCGGTACGGCACCGGCGCGGTCGGGCGCGCCAGGGTGACGGTGCTGACTCATGAGACTCCGTGCGGTGCGATCCTCGGCCGGCTCCGGTGCCCGCCCGTTGGGGGACCCCCGCCGGTGGCCGGGTGAGCCGGCCGTGCTAGCAGGGCGCGTCGAAACTACAGAGTAGGCGCTTGTGAAGACGTGCACAAATCGCGATCTTGCTGAATCGCGGCGCCCCTCCACCAGCTCCCCCCATCCCGCAAGATCGATCCGGCAGGCCAGTGCTGCCGCCGCGCGATTATGCCGCAATCGCGACTTCCCTCACCAATCGCGCGCGGTTGCTGACCCACCGTGATCCTCGCCACCCTAGAGCTGAGGAGTGGTCAGGTCACGCAGCAACCGCTCCTCCTCCACCCGCCAGTAGCCGTGTTCCTTGCCGTCGAGCAGCACCACCGGCAGCCGGTCGCCGTACTCGCGCTCCAACTCGACGTCGCCGGTGACGTCCTTCTCCACCCAGCTGTCGCCGGTGACCGCCACCACCCGCTCCAGCGCGGCCTTGGCGTCCTCGCACAGGTGGCAACCGGGCCGGGTGATCAGAGCGAGCCGGGCGGCAGTGGACATCGGGACCTCCGGGTACGGGCGGCCGGGCTCGGCCGCGACGGGGATGCGCGCGGTGGACGTACCACGGCGCACCGGGTGCCGGACGCCCGACGACACGCGCCGGGCAGGCCCGCCCAGTCTCACCCGCCCCCGGGGGCGGCACACCCTGGACGGCGGAGCCGGTCGTCCGCCCGTCGCCGCGCGGTGGCTGAGTCTGACACGCCGTCGGCCGCCCGGCCAGGCGCACACACCGTACGGTCACGCAGCGTCAACCGGACCGCTCGACCAGGGCGGTCGGTCCGCGTCCAGACCGCCGCCGGACGGGCCGGGTGACGCTGGCCGCCGGAGATCTGGGCCACTCCGCCACCGACCGGCCACCCCCGCGCTGACCTGGAATTTCCATCCCGAAACAAGTCGTGACGTGAAAGTCAACCGACCACGACGGACAACCGGTCCGCCACCGGTCTGCGGGCCGGGCAAATACTTTGGCTCTGTGTAACGGACTTGGCACACGCGGGTGACGTTGGCCCTATCATCACTCGGGTCGGCTCACCCCATTTGCCGTGAGTCGACACCCCTCAGCCCGAGGAGGCCCCCGTGCCTGTGCGCGCATTGGACCAGCACCTCAAGGGGATCTGCCGCGCGTCGGCACCCCACCACACGGCCCTGTCCGGCAGGGACAGACCCGGCGCGGCGGCTGCTCGCCGCCGTCCGAGCCCGGCCGTGTCGCGCCCCCGGGAGGCCCGATGACCGCCTTCGGCTACCAGGATCGTCCCACCGGACTGACCGGGCCGGTGCCCCGGGCCTCGGTCAACGAACGGTTGGACCCGGCCCGCCCGGAGGCGGCGTCCCGCCGGGTACACCAGCGTCCGCACCACAACGAGGCCGCGCCCCGGCCCGCCGCACCCGGCGGCAACGCCACCCCGGCCGGCCGGGTGACCTCACCCGCCCGGCCACCCACCATGCCGACGCAGAGCCGACGGGTCGGCGACCCCCCCGCCGTCGCCGATCCGGCCGCCGGGGAGACCGCCGTGATCCCGGTGGTCCCGGCCGACGACACCGCCGTCATCCCGGCGGTCCCGGCCGACGACACCGCCCTGATCCCGGCCGTCACGACCGACCCCACCGTGCTGCCGACGGCCCCGGCCGCCGCCCCGCCCGGCATCGCGGCGACGCCCGCCGGCAGCCCGCCGACCGGCTTTCCGAGCCGGCCCGACCCGTCCGACCCGGCCACCGAGGTCTGGACGCTGGTCGAGCGGGCGCAGGCCGGCGAGTCCGAGGCCTTCGGGCTGATCTACGACCGGTACCTGGACACGGTCTTCCGGTTCGTCTACTTCCGGGTCGGTAACCGCCAACTGGCGGAGGACCTCACCTCGGACACCTTCCTGCGCGCCCTCAAGCGGATCGGCAGCTTCACCTGGCAGGGCCGTGACCTGGGCGCCTGGCTGGTCACCATCGCCCGCAACCTGGTCGCCGACCACTTCAAGTCCGGCCGCTACCGGCTGGAGGTGACCACCGGCGACGTGCTCGACGCGGACCGGGAGGACCGCGGGCCGGAGGGCAGCCCCGAGGCGGCGGTGGTCGAACACATCACCAACGTCGCCCTGCTCACCGCCGTCACCCGGCTCAACCCGGAACAGCAGGAGTGCATCGTGCTCCGCTTCCTCCAGGGCCTCTCGGTGGCGGAGACGGCCCGGGCGATGGGCAAGAACGAGGGAGCGATCAAGGCGTTGCAGTACCGCGCGGTCCGCGCGTTGGCCCGTCTGCTACCGGACGGTTTCCAGCCCTGACCTGCGGTAACGATCACTCTTCGTGATTTCGCTACCGGCCGCCCCGTAACCGGTGCCCGGCACGGAGCGTTTCTCCGGGTGCGGCCGGTGGTTGTCCCGGCGCCCCCGGATCCGTCCCGATCCGGAGCAGCGCCGCCGACCACGACCCTGGTACGACGGTGCACGCCGCCGCCGGTCGCTGGGAACCACCGCGGCCGACCGGCCGTGACCAGCGATAGGGGGTGCCTGCGGTGGACAGCGACCTTTTCTCCCGTCGTCGGGCCGTACGCTTCGCCCAGCTTCTCGACGAGGCCAACGGCGGTCGACGCCATCACGTCAGGTCCCGCGCCGACGACCAGCTCGCCAGGCTCGTGGCGGTCGGGCAGCGACTCGTCGCCGAACGACCCGACGTCCAGGTGGACGTCGAGTTCCGCGCCGGCCTGCGGGCCATGCTGGTGGCCGCCGCCGAGCGGGAGCACGCCGCCGGCCCGGCTGTCGACTCCGCGCCGCAGGCCACCGGCCGGAGTTCGCTGCTGGGTGGGGCGACCGCCCGCCGGGCCCGGGCCCGGGGCGCCATCCTGGTCGGCATCGCGGCCGGGGCGGTCGCCGTTTCCGGCATCTCCGCCGCCAGCGAGAACGCGGTACCGGGCGACGCCCTCTACGGCATGAAGCGCTCCACCGAACGGGCCCAGCTCGCCCTGGCCGACTCGGACCTCGGCCGGGGGCAACTCTTCCTCGACTTCGCCCGGACCCGGCTCGACGAGGCAGCCACGCTCCGCGACGACGCGACCGGATTCAGCGCGGTGCTCGACGACATGGACGCCGACACCCGGCAGGGCGTACGGCTGCTCACCACCGGGGCCGCGCAGCACACCGATCCGGCGGCGCTGGACGCGGTGAACACCTTCGTCAGCGGGCAGCGCCGGGCGGTAGCTGGCCTGCTCGACGGGGCCGGCTCCGCCGAGCGGGAACGCACCCGGCAGTCCCTCGCCCTGCTCGACGCGATCCGCAAGCGCTCCGACGCGCTGCGCGCCGCGATCGCCTGCACACTGCCCACCCCGGTCGGCAGCGACGCCCTCGGCCCCATCCCGGCCGGCTGCCCGATCGGCCGCTGAGCGGCGGCGGAGCCGCACGCCACAGTTCCTGCGTGGACCGGCCGGCCGGTACCCGGGCCCGACTAGGCTCGTCGACGGAGGCCGACTCGTCGGCGCGGGAGTGAGGTGCGATGGCCAGGACCCGAAAAGTCACTGTCAGCACCGACGTCCACGGGCACACCGCCGGCTGGGCGGACGCGACGCCGGCGCCCGGGCCCGCACCGGCGGACTCCCGCGCCGCCGCGTTCTTCGACATCGACAACACCATGATGCAGGGCGCATCGATCTACTGGTTCGCCCGTGGGCTCGCCGCCCGCCGCTACTTCACCACCGGTGACCTGGCCCGGTTCGCCTGGCAGCAGGCCCGGTTCCGGTTGCTGGCCACCGAGCACGCCGGCGACGTGTCGCAGGCCAGACAGGCCGCCCTCGCGTTCGTCCAGGGCTGGCGGGTCGGTGACGTCGAACGGCTGGCCGAGGAGATCTTCGACGAGTTGATGGCACCGAGGATCTGGGCCGGCACCCGTCGGCTCGCCCAGCACCACCTCGACGCCGGCCAGCGGGTCTGGTTGGTCAGCGCCGCGCCGGTGGAGATCGGCCGGGTGATCGCCGCCCGGCTCGGTCTGACCGGCGCGATCGGCACGGTCGCCGAGGTGGTCGACGGCACCTACACCGGCCGGCTGGTGGGTGAGCTGATGCACGGGCCGGCCAAGGCCGACGCGGTCACCCAGCTCGCTACGGTCGAAGGACTGGACCTGGCCCGCTGCGCCGCCTACAGCGACTCCCGCAACGACCTGCCGATGCTCGACGCGGTGGGCCGGGCCGTGGCGGTCAACCCGGACGGCGCATTGCTGCGGACCGCCCGGGAACGGGGCTGGGAGGTTCGTGACTTCCGCACCGGCCGCCGGGCCGCCCGGATCGCCGTACCGTCGACGGCTGCGCTCGGGCTGTTGGCCGGCGCGGTCTCCGCCGGCCGGGTGCTGCACCGACGCCGACGCCCGGCCTGACCCGGGCCGCCTCAGGCCGCAGCCCGGCCCGGATCGCCACACCGCCGACGTCACCACAGCGCCAGCGTCACCGCACCGCAGGGTCGGGGAAACCGGGGGCCGGTCAGGGGCCGACCGGCTGCCCGGGCAGGTGCCGACCGGGGGCCGGTCAGGGGCCGAACGGGTCGGGGCGGCGTTCCAGCAGCTGGTGCAGGGTCTGCTGGATGGTCTCGCGGACCTGGTCGGCGAGGTTGAACACGACCAGCGGGTCGTCCGCCGAGTCGGTCAGGTGGGCGGTCGGGATCGGCGGGCAGAACTCGATCAGCCACTTGCTCGGCAACGGCACCATGCCCAGCGGCCCCAGCAGGGGGAACGTCGGCGTGACCGGGAAGTAGGGCAGCTTGAGCAGCCGGGCCAGCGGCTTGATGTCGGCCAGCATCGGATAGATCTCCTCGCCGCCGACGATGGCGACCGGAACGATCGGGGTGCCGGTGCGCAGCGCCGCCGAGACGAAGCCGCCCCGGCCGAAGCGTTGCAGCTTGTAGCGGTCGGAGTAGAGCTTGCCGATGCCCTTGAAACCCTCCGGGAAGACCCCCACCAGCTCGCCGTTGCCGAGCAGTCGCTCGGCGTCCAGGTTGCAGGCCACCGTGCCGCCGGTCTTGCGGGCCAACTCGGAGACCACCGGCATCCGGAAGACCAGGTCCGCGCCGAGCAACCGCAGGTAGCGGCGGGCGGGATGCTGGTCGTGCAGGGCGGCGGAGAGGATCAGCGCGTCCAGGGCCACCGTGCCGGAGTGGTTGCCGACCACCAGGCCGGCCCCGTCGGTGGGCACGTGCTCCAGGCCGGTCACCTCGGTGCGGAACCAGTCGCGGTAGAGCAGCCGCAGCAGCGGGTGGAAGATCGCCCCGGTCAGCTCCTGGTCGAACCCGAACTCGTCCACCTCGTACTGGCCGGAGAGGCGGCGGCGCAGGAACGCCAGGCCGGAGGCGACCCGACGGTCCCACTGGTCACCGGACCGGTCCGCCACCGAGGGGCCGGCGACGGCCGGAGCGGGCCGCACCCGGTCAGCGACAGCCGGATCGGGGACAGTGGGATCGGGGACAGCCGGATCGGGTCGCGCCCCGTTGCGGGACGACGGGGCGGGTACGGGTGGCGTGGTGAGCCGACGGTGGCCGTTCTGCTCGGTCACGTACGTTCCCGGACGGCGGAACGGACCTGACGGATGCTCTCCAGCACCAACTGCTCGGCCGCGGCGAGCTGGTCCCGGCTGACCACGACACCACCGTGGTGGGCGCGGATGAAGTCGTCGAACGCGACGGCGGTGGAGCGCGGGGTGAAGCCGTACTCCCGGCTCAGTCGGCTGGTGTCGACCACCCGGCCGTGCACGATCAGGTCGACCTGGTCGAGGCCGTAGCGGCCGAAGCCGAGGTTACGGGCGACCGCGGCAGCCCCGGACAGCCCCGGCTCCCACACCGGCACGGCCACCCGGCCGGCCCGGCGGATCGCCTGGGACAGCGAGAGCACCCCCGGCCCGGCGACGTTGTACGTGCCCGGATGGTCCTCGGCGATGGACCGGTGCAGCACTTCGAGGGCGTCGTCGAAGTGCACGAACTGGAGCCGCGGATCGCGGCCGAAGACGGTGGGCACCACCGGCTGGGAGAGGTAGCGGGTGAGCGTGGTGTCGGCGGTCGAGCCGATGAACGGGGCGAAGCGCAGCACCGTCGCGGTCACGTCGGGCCGACGGCGGCGGAAGCCCCGCACGTACCCCTCGATGTCGAGGATGTCGCGGCCGAAACCGCCGCGCGGCACCTCGCGGGGCTCGGTCTCCTCGGTGAAGACCGCCGGGTCGCGGAAGGACGCGCCGTAGGCGGCGGTCGACGAGCGGACCACCAGCTTGCGCAGCCGGGGCGCCCGCTGGCAGGCGGCGAGCAACTGCATGGTGCCGATGACGTTCTGTTCCTTCATCCCCGACCGGCCGCCCTGCTGCGGGTCGGGGGCGGTGGCCAGGGCCAGGTGGACCACGGCGTCGACGTCGAGGTCGGCCAGCAGCCCCCCGAGGGAGTCGAGGTCCAGCCGGATGCGTTCCACCCGACCGAGCAGGTCGGTGAACTCGGGGCCGGGGGCGGCCGGGTCGACGCCGATCACCCGTTCGATGCGCGGGTCGGCGGCGAGCCGGGCGGCGACGTGCGCCCCCAGGTAGCGACCGACCCCGGTGACGACGACGACCCCCGGAGCACCTGGGGTGCCACCGGGGGTCATCGCGCACGCCCTGACCGGCAGGTGGGATCGAGCCGGGATGTCCGCGGCCTGATCACCTGAGCCTCCGGGGGTCGACAGTTGGCAAGTGGTGCCGGACGCCGGGTGGTGACCCGGCGTCGGTCACTTGCCGAGACGGCGACGCTGGACGCGGGTCTTGCGCAGCAGCTTGCGGTGCTTCTTCTTAGCCATGCGCTTGCGGCGCTTCTTGACCACCGAGCCCATACGACAGCCTTTCAATGCAACGTTCGGCGCGGACTCCCGGCGTCGAGATGGTGACGCCGGTGGCCGCTCTGCGGACAACGGACCTGGACCAGTCTGGTGGCGGCGGGGCGCACCGGCGCACGGTCAGGATCGGCTCCAGGGTAGCCGGAGAGCGTCAGCAGGACCAACGCGCCCCCGTCGATGCCCGTTACGTCGCGATCGGCGAGGTCAGGCGGTCTCCTGGAACGCCCCACGCAGATAGTCGTGCACGGCGTGCTCGGGCACCCGGAACGAGCGGCCCACCCGCACGGCGGTGAGTTCACCGCTGTGCACCAGGCGATAGACCGTCATCTTGGACACCCGCATCACTGCGGCGACCTCGGCGACCGTGAGGAACCTGACGTCCGACAGCCGACCGTCGGAGGACTGCGACCCGGCCATGGCTCACCCGACCCATCCCATGCCCGGCGCGCGCCACCCGACGGAGCTCCCGTACGGGCCGGCAACGCGCGTGTTACCAGTACGGTAGCGGGGCGGCTGTGACCTGCGCGATCCCTTCCCACAACTGATAGTGCCCGGAGCCCCGTTCACCCGGTCGTGACCTGACGTTCTCCCCCCGGACGCCGGTCAGGCCCGGGCCCGGACGTAGGCGACGCACTCGTCGTGCAACGGTTGCCACGGCTCGCCGAAGACCTGCGCGGACGCCTCCTCGACGGCACGGCCCCCGGACAGCGCCGCCCGGAAGAAGTCCCGGACGCGCTGCTCGCCGTACCGGTCGACGAGGTGCCGGACGGCCAGGTAGCCGATGCCGTAGGCGGCACCCGCCCGGTCGGCCGGGGCGTCGTCGGCCGGGGCGAGGGCGGCGAGCCGACCGTCCCAGCCGCCGGTGACGAACCGGTGCACCTCGTCCAGCCCCTCGTAGCGGTCGACCGGGGCGTGGTCGGTGGCGGCGTACTCGGCCAACCCCTCCACCAGCCACCAGGTCGTCCCGCCCCGCCAGCCCGCCGCAGGCAGCGAGGCGGCATGGGTCAGCTCGTGCCGGAGCAGCTCGTCGGGGCCGCTGGCGGTGAGCGCGGCGGCGTTGAGCACCACCTCGTGCCGCCCGTCGCCGACGGTCACCGCGTACCCGGCGGTCCACCGGGGTCGGCCGCCGCCGTACCAGCGACGCCACTCGGCCCGGCCGGCGTAGAAGATCCGGTACCGGTCCGGGGGCGGACCCGCGACCGCGAACCGGTCGGCGACCTGCGCCGCCGCCTCGGCCCCGGCCAGCAGCCCCGGCAGCCGACCCCGGTAGGCCGGCGTGGTGGCCACCACGGTCCGGGGGCCGACGGCGGTGACCAGCTCGCTGACCTCCCAGGGACGCGGTCCGGTCCGCCCCGCCCGGGACTCCTCGACGGCGACCAGGACGGGGGTGTCCCCCGACTCGCGCCACCGGGTCTGGACCCGCACCGGGTCGGGCCGGCAGTCCGGCACGACGAGGCAGTAGCGGAAGGTGACCGGTTGCCGCCACCGGCCGGGCTGCCCGGCGACGGCGGTGGGCGGCCCCTCCGGCTCGGCCCGCCACACCGTCACCCGCAGCGCCCGCAGGGCCGCGTACCGGCGGGCCAGGTCGGGGCGGGCGGGCCGGTCGGCGATCGCCAGGAAGCCGGCGCGGTCACCGCGCCGCAGGGCCACGGCCTGCCGGTCGAGCTGGGCCGCGAGGTCCCGGCCGAGGTGGGCCGCCCGGCCGGCCGGGGCGGCCTGGCCAGCCTGGTCGACCGGGTCCGCCGGGTCGGCCCGGCCGGCCGCCGGACGGGCCGCCGCCGGACGGTCGGCACCGCGCTCGGCGGCGTCGGCCAGCAGCACCGCCGGCAGACCGCAGACGAGCAGGGACAGGGCCACCGCGAGCGCCGTCCGCCGCGGCCACCGTGGGCGACGGCGCGGGGCGTCCTCGGTCACCGGCGAAGAGTACGACGAATCGGGGCGATCCCTCCAGAGTCACCCGCGCGGCGACCCGCCCCGGCCCGGCGCGACCGGCACCCGTCGGTTCACTGCGTCGGGGTCGCCCCCGAGCGGCTCACTTCTTGGAGGCCAGGGCCCGGCCGAAGAAGACCAGGTTCGCGGGACGCTCGGCGAGACGGCGCATCAGGTAGCCGTACCAGTCCTCCCCGTACGGCAGGTAGGTGCGCACCGTGTAGCCCTCGCCGGCCAGCCGGGCCTGCTCCTCGGGACGGATGCCGTACAGCATCTGGAACTCGAACTCGTCCGGCCCCCGGTCGAACCAGCGGGCCCGGTCCTCGCCGATGGCGATCAGGCGCGGGTCGTGGGTGGCCAGCATCGGGTAGCCGGCCCCGGACATCAGCACGTTGAGGCAGCGCACGTACGACTTGTCCACCTCGCGGGCCGACTGGTAGGCCACCGACTCCGGCTCGGCGTATGCGCCCTTGCACAGCCGTACCCGGGAGCCGACGCCGGCCAGTTCCCGGCAGTCCGACTCGGTCCGCCGCAGGTAGGCCTGGAGCACCGCCCCGGTCGACGGGTGGTCCTTGCGCAGCTTGACCAGCGTGTCCAGGGTCGAGTCGGTGGTGGTGTGGTCCTCCATGTCCAGGGTGACCGTGGTGCCCGCCTGGTCGGCCGCCACGCAGATCGCCCGCACGTTGTCGTACGCCAGCTGCGCGTCGAAGCGTTGGCCGAGGGCGGAGAGTTTCACGCTCACCTCGGCGGCCGGGGTGAGCCCGGCGGCGGCGAGCGCCCGCAGCAGGGCGAGGTACTCGTCCCGGGTGGCGGTGGCCTGGTCGGGGGTGACGGTGTCCTCGCCGAGGTTGTCGAGGGTGACCGTGAGGCCGTCGGCGACGAGTTCGCGGGTCGCGCGCAACGCGTCGTCGGTGCCGGTGCCGGCGACGAACCGGCGGACGACGTCCCGGGTGAGCGGGGCCGTCGCGACGAGCCGCTCGACCTGGGATGACCGGGAGGCGGCAAGAATGACGGAACGGAGCATGAGCCGAGCGTATCGCCCGGGGGTGTGACCGCGCCCGGCGGCGGCCGGACCGCACCGGGAGGTTCCAACCGCATCACGGGCCCCGGTCCGGGGGCGCGCCGGTGGCGTGGATCAGTTACAACCATGAGCGTGGAACGACACCCCCGCCGCCGGCTGCGGTCGGCCTCCGTGCAGCTCGGCGCGCTCACCGCGTTGGCGCTGGCCCTCTCCGGCTGCAACCTCACCTCCGACGACGACGATGACGACTGCGCCCTCGGGCCGGTCGGCGGCGGGGACACCGTGGCACTCGCCATGCAGGTGCCGACCGTCGGCATCGATCCCCGGGCCGCGGCACCCGACCCGGTGGCCGGCGCGCTGCCGGACCGCGGCGGCTTCGGCACCCATCTCGCCTCCTGCGGCGGCTGACGGTGCGCCGGGAGCGGGTCACCCCCCGCCCGGACTTCGACTCGGTGATCCGCACCCAGGGCCTGGTGTACGTCGACACCGAGCTGCCCGACGGCGAGATCATGTCGTACTGGGACGAGTCCGCCGCGTACGCCTTCGACCTCGACGAGGTGCTGCGGCTGGAGGAGGCGACCGAGGAGCTGCACCGGATGTCGGTGGCCGCCGCCGAACACGTGGTGGCCCGTGGCCGGTACGCCGAGTTCGGCATCCCGGCCTGGGCGGCGCAGGCGGTGGCCCGGTCGCTGCACGAACGCCCACCCACCCTGTACGGCCGGTTCGACCTCGCCTACGACGGCTCGTGGCCGCCGAAACTGCTGGAGTACAACGCCGACACCCCGACCGCCCTGGTCGAGGCGAGCATCGTCCAGTGGTACTGGCTGGAGGAGACCCGCCCCGACGCCGACCAGTGGAACAGCCTGCACGAACGGCTGGTCGGGGCGTGGGCCAAGATCGGCGCCGGGCTGCACGACCGGCGGGTGCACGTGTGCTGGTCCAACGAGGAGGAGTCCGGCGAGGACCAGATCACCGCCGGCTACCTGGCCGAGACGGCCCGGCAGGCCGGACTGGACGTGACGCTGCTGCCGATCCAGCACGTCGGGTGGGACGGCCGGCGCTTCGTCGACGCCGCCGACCAGCCGGTCACCACCTGCTTCAAGCTCTACCCGTGGGAGTGGATGCTGGCTGAGCCGTACGGCCGGCCGGCGCTCGACCCGGGCACCCCGACCACCTGGATCGAGCCGGCCTGGAAACTGCTGCTGTCGAACAAGGCGCTGCTGGCCGTGCTCTGGGAGCTGTATCCGGGGCACGAGTACCTGCTCCCGGCCTATCTGGACTCGCCGCGCGGGATGGCGGAGTACGTGGCGAAGCCACTGCTCGGCCGGGAGGGCGGCTCGGTACGCATCGTCACCGGCGACACGGAGATCAGCAATCCGGGGATCTATGGCGACGAGGGCTTCTGCTATCAGGAATTCCGGCCGTTGCCGCAGTTCGACGGGGGTCGGATGGTGCTGGGCAGCTGGATCGTCGACGGCGAGTCGGCCGGGGTCGGCATCCGGGAGAGCGAAAGTCTGATCACTGACGGTTACGCGCGCTTCCTGCCGCACTACATCGACGCGCCGCGTGCCCCGTGAGTCGTCTACCGTTGGTCGGGTGAACTTCGACGCGTACGCCAGGACCGGCGTTGACCTCGTCAACGCCCACCTGGACGACCTCGACGACCTGCGGGCCCTCTTTCCGGACGACAACGCGTGGATGCGCGACGAGGTCGCCGATCGGGACCTGGCGATCTTCCGGCGGGCCCAGAAGCGGCTGCGGGACGTCTTCGAGTACGGCACCTCGGGGCGCGACACCCAGGCGGTGGCCGAACTGAACGCCATGCTGGAGGCGTTCCCGGTGCAGCCGCGCATCTCGGGTCACGACTCCAGCGACTGGCACATGCACGTGACCAGCCGGGGTGCCTCGGTCAGCGCGGAATACCTGGCCGGCGCGGCGTGGGGCCTGTCGGTGTGGCTCTGCGAGTACGGCAGCGCCCGGTTCGGGGTCTGCGCCGACGAGCGCTGCGGCAACGTCTACCTGGACACCTCGTCCAACTGCTGCCGCCGGTTCTGCTCGGAGCGCTGCGCCACCCGCTCCCACGTCGCCGCCCACCGCGCCCGCAAACGCGCCGCCACCGAATCCCCCACCCTCACCCCAGTCCCCTAACCCCCCGCTCCCCGCCCCGCCCCGCCCCACCCCGCCCCGCCCCGGACGAGTTGATCAAGAGGTTTACGTCAAATCTGCGCCCGAACATGACGCAAACCTCTTGATCACCGGGGCGAGCCGAGACGGGAGCCGGGACCGGGGCGAGCGGGGGCTGAGCCGGGGCGAGCGCGGGCCGGGGGTCAGGCGTTGAGGGGGGTGGGGGCGGTGAGGTGGGCGCGGGCGAAGGCGAGGGACTCGCGCAGGTCGGCCTCGCGGACGGCGCGGCTCTTGGCGCCCCGGGTGGTCACCTCCACCGCCACCGAGCCGGTGAAGCCGCGCCCGGCCAGGGAGCGGAGCAGTGCGGCGCAGGGTTGGGTGCCCCGGCCGGGCACCAGGTGCTCGTCACGCCCCTCGCCGGTGCCGTCACCGAGGTGGACGTGGGCCAGGCCGGCACCCATCCGGTCGGCCATCGCCAGCGGGTCGCTGTGCGACGCGGCACTGTGCGACAGGTCGAGGGTGTAGGCGCGGTAGCCGACCTCCGTCGGGTCCCAGCCGGGCGCATACGGGACGAACTGCCGCCCGGCCATTCGTACCGGGTACATGTTCTCCACCGCGAAATGCACCCCGTCGAACCGGGCGGCGACGGTGTCCAGCCCGTCAGCGAAGGTCCGGGCGTAGTCACGCTGCCAGGTGAACGGCGGGTGCACCACCACCGTCGGCGCCTCCAGCGTGTCGGCCAGCTCGGCGGCCCGGCGCAGCCGCTCCCACGGGTCGGGGCTCCACACCCGCTGGGTGACCAGCAGGCAGGGGGCGTGCACCGACAGCACCGGGACGCCGTAGTGCGCGGCGAGACCGCGCAGCGCGCCCGCGTCCTGGCTGACGGCGTCGGTCCAGACCATCACCTCGACCCCGTCGTAGCCGAGTGCCGCGGCGAGTTGGAACGCCGCCGCGGTCCGTTCAGGAAAGACCGAGGAACTGGACAGAAGCACCGGGACGCGGGAAGTCACATCCCCGAGGGTAGCCCGGTCCGCCACCACAGTTCCGGACGAGTAACCGCAAAAGCCGCGCAACGACCGGCGTACGTCACATCGGTTCCAGCTGATCCAACCGTCTGAGGATGACGCCCTCACGCAGCGCCCACGGGCAGATGTCCACCGCCGGCACGTCGAACCGGCGCAGCACCGCCTCGGCCACCACCGCGCCGGCCAGCAGTTGGTGGGCCCGGCCGGCGCTCACCCCCTCCAGCTCGGAGAGCTTGGCCGGTGGGATGTGCCGGACGAACCCCAGCACCTGCCGCACCCCGGTCCGGGTGAGGCCGCGCCGGGCCCACAGGCCCGCCGAGGAGGGGGCCGCCCCGGCCAGCCGGGCCAGCGTCCGGAACGTCTTGGAGCTGGCCACCGGGCGGTCCCAGCCCACCCCGGCCAGCTTCTCCACCACCGGGTCGAGCTGCGCGTCGACGTACTCCCGCAGCTCCTCCACGGCCTCGGCGGTCGGCGGCGTCGACCCCGACGGGTCGACGTGCAGCCGGTCCCGGCTCAACCGGCCGGCCCCCAGCGGCAGCGACACCGCCACCTCCGGGTCCTCGTCGATGCCGGCCGCCAGCTCCAACGACCCGCCGCCGATGTCCATCGCCAGCAGCCGCCCCGCCGACCAGCCGAACCACCGCCGGACCGCGAGGAACGTCGCCCGCGCCTCGTCCGCACCGGAGAGCACCTCCAGCCGTACGCCGGTCTCCTCGCGGACCCGGGTCAGCACCTCGGCGGCGTTGGTGGCGTCGCGCACCGCGCTGGTCGCGAAGGCCAGCAGGTCGTCGGCGGCCAGCGCGGTGGCCGACGCGCGCGCCGCGCCGACCGCCCCGACCAGCCCGTCCGCGCCGGCCCGGGTGAGCGCGCCGTCCGGGCCGATCTGCTCGGCCAGCCGCAGCACCACCTTCTCGGAGTGCGCCGCCCACGGGTGCGCGCCGTGGTGGGCGTCGACCACCAGCAGATGAACCGTGTTGGAACCGACGTCGAGCACACCCAGCCGCATGAGAAAGACCCTAGGGCCACCGTGTTTCGGCGGCACGCCGGCCGGCCGCACCGCGCGCGCGTACGCTGGTCCGGGTGACGAGCCAGGTGGAGCTGCACGTGCTGGTGGACGACCCCGGCGACCCGCGCAGCCGGGAGGTGGGGCTGGACTTCCCCCGGGAGTGGATCGAGTTCGTCGACCCGGCCGACGGGCGGCACCTGGTCCGCGCCGACCTCACCTGGCTGCTGTCCCGTTGGACGTGCGTCTTCGGCCGGGGCTGCCACGGCATCGTCGCCGGCCGGGCCACCGACGGTTGCTGCTCGCACGGCGCGTTCTTCACCGACGCCGACGACGAGAAGCGGGTCCGGGCGGCCGTCAAGCGGCTCACCCCGCAGACCTGGCAGCACTTCCGCCGGGGTACGAAGAACTGGACCGAGACCGACACCGTCGACGGCAAGAACCCGGCCCGGCGTACCGCCACCCGGGGCGAGGACGCCCCGTGCGTGTTCCTCAACGACGCCGACTTCCCCGGTGGGGGCGGGTGCGCCCTGCACGGCCAGGCGCTGCGCGACGGGGTGCACCCGCTGGAATACAAGCCGGACGTCTGCTGGCAACTGCCGATCCGTCGCGACCAGGAGTGGATCACCCGGCCCGACGACACCAAGGTGCTGGTCTCGACGCTGGCCGAGTTCGACCGGCGGGGCTGGGGCTCCGGCGGGCACGACCTGGACTGGTGGTGCACCTCCTCCACCGACGCGCACGTCGGCACCGAGGCGATGTACCTGTCGTACGGCCCGGAGCTGACCGCGCTGATCGGCGCGCCCGCGTACGCGAGGCTGGCCGAGCTGTGCGCGGCCCGGCTGGGTCAGGGCCAGATCGCCCCGCACCCGGCCAGCCCGCAGGGGTGAGCGCCGTGCGCCGCCGGCCTACGGCTCGAACTTGTAGCCCAGCCCGCGCACGGTGACGATGAACCGGGGTGCCGACGGCTCCGGTTCGATCTTGGAACGCAGCCGCTTGACGTGCACGTCCAGGGTCTTGGTGTCACCGACGTAGTCGGCGCCCCAGACCCGGTCGATGAGCTGCCCCCGGGTGAGCACCCGGCCGGCGTTGCGCAGCAGCAGCTCCAGCAGCTCGAACTCCTTGAGCGGGAGCTGCACGGTCGTCCCGTCGACGGTCACCACGTGCCGTTCGATGTCCATCCGGACCGGGCCGGCGGCCAGCGTCGGCGCACCCGACTCGGTCACCTCGGGGCTCTGCCGGCGCAGCACCGCCCGGATCCGGGCCACCAGCTCCCGGGGCGAGTACGGCTTGGTGACGTAGTCGTCGGCGCCGATCTCCAGCCCGACCACCTTGTCGATCTCGCTGTCCCGGGCGGTCACCATGATGATCGGCACGTGCGAGCGCTGTCGCAACTGCCGGCAGACCTCCGTCCCGGACATCTCCGGGAGCATCAGGTCGAGCAGCACGATGTCCGCGCCGGTCCGGTCGAACTCGGTGAGGGCGGAGGTGCCCGTCGCGGCGACGGAGACCTCGAAACCCTCCTTGCGGAGCATGTACGACAAGGCGTCGGAGAACGACTCCTCGTCCTCGACCACCAGTACGCGGCTCAACGGGGTGTTTCCTTTCCTACGGTCAGGCCCGGCGCAGTTCGGCCGGGCCGGGCTCGATCCCAGCCGACGGCAGTATCGTCTCCAGGGCGTCCGGCGGGCCGGCGGGTAGCCGGAGGGTGAATGTCGAACCCCCTCCCAGAGTGCTCGCCACCTCCACCCGGCCGCCATGGTTGCTGGCGATGTGTTTGACGATGGCCAGGCCGAGGCCGGTGCCACCGGTGGCGCGGGACCGGGCCTGGTCGGCCCGGTAGAACCGCTCGAAGATCCGGTCGACGTCGGTGGGGGCGATGCCGATGCCCTGGTCGGTGACGGAGACCATGACGTGGTCGTCGTCCGCCCGGGTGGTGACCCGGACGGTGGTGTCCTCGCCGGAGTACGTGATCGCGTTCTCCACCAGGTTGGACACGGCGGTGGCGAGCTGACTGTCGCTGCCGTACGCGGTCAACCCCCGCTGCCCGTCGGTGACCACCTGGACGCGGCGCGCGGCGGCCGAGGTGCGGGTCCGGTCGAGCACCTCGGCGATCACCCAGTCGACCGCGACGGGCTCCGGCGCGGGTTGCGGCTCGGCGCCCTGGAGCCGGGTCAGCTCCAGCAGCTCCTGGACCAGCCGGCCGAGCCGGGTCGACTCGTGCTGGATGCGCTCGGCGAACCGGCGGGCGGCCAGCATGTCCTCGGAGAGGTCGGGTGCCCCGTCGGCCGGTTCGGTGGCGTCGACGAGCGCCTCGGCGAGCAGCTGCAACGCCCCGATCGGGGTCTTCAGCTCGTGGCTGACGTTGGCCACGAAGTCCCGCCGCACCCGGGCCAGCCGGTGCGACTCGGTGACGTCGGCGGCTTCGACGGCGATGTACCCGCCGCCGATGCCCATCGCCCGCAGGTGCACGCCGAGCGGGTTCTCCCCGGCGTTGTCGCGGCCCCGGGGCAGGTCCAGCTCGATCTCGCGCCGCACCCCGGTCCGCCGGACCTGCCCGGCGAGGGTACGGATCAACGGATGGGCGGCGATGGAGCCGGGAGTGGCGCCGGTACGGAGCAGTCCCATCGCCCGGGCGGCCGGGTTCACCAGCACCGGCACGTCGTCCGGGCCGAGCACCACGACACCGGCGCGGAGCGAGTCGATGGTCTTGCGGCCGAGCCCGGTCAGCCCGCCGGACTGGTCGTCGGGAATCGCACGCCTCCCCAGGTTCCAACGGGAGCCCTCGCTCCCGGACGACGCCGCACGACGCCGCCAGTCGTGGACGGGTCGCGACAGCAGCAGCCCGGCGACCAGTCCGGTCCCCAGGGCCACCACGATCGCCACCGCCCATTCCACCCGGCGATCGTAGGGTCATTGTTCACCTGGCTATCGCCCATAACAGGACGAACCACACTCGCTTTGGGAGAAATTCACTCCCGGGCCCCGCGTCGTTCACCCGGGTTCATCTGCGGTCCGTCGCCCCGGCCTACGGTGGGTCGCGCACCTGCTCAACCCGTACGTCGGCGATCCTTCGGGCTGCCGACGGCACCGACCCCAGGAAGTGACGATGCGCGACGAGTTCCGGGCCGACCTGCAGATTGTCAGCCAACTGCTGGTGGACATGGCGGAGGGGGTGCGCGCCGCGATGCGCCAGGCCACCCGCGGCCTGCTCACCGCCGACCGCGAGGCGTCCGAGGCCGTGATCGCGCGGGACGCCGAGATCGACGACCTCTACCAACACGTCGAGGAGCGGGTCTGTGACCTGCTCGCCCGACAGGCGCCGGTCGCCTCCGACCTGCGCGCGATGATCACCGCCCTGCACGTCGCGGCCGACCTGGAGCGGATGGGCGACCTGGCCGACCATGTGGCGAAGACCGCGCTGCGGCGGCACCCGTCCCCGGCCGTACCGGCCGAGCTGCGTCCGGTCTTCACCGACATGGCGTCGGTCGCCGACCGGATGGCCGAGAAGATCGGCAAGGTGCTGGCCAGCCCCGACGCCGACATCGCCGCCGAGTTGGACCGCGACGACGACGTGATGGACGACCTGCACAAGAGCCTGTTCGGCGTGCTGCTCGGCGACGGGTGGCCGTACGGGGTGGAGACCGCCATCGACGCCACCCTGCTCGGCCGGTTCTACGAACGGTTCGCCGACCACGCGGTGAACGCCGGCGAGCGGGTGGTCTACCTGATCACCGGCGAGACCGTCCCCGCCGCAGGCTGAAACCGGCGGCCGGCAGCACGCCCGGGACCTGCGGTCGGCCGGTGGCGCCCGCCGGACCGGGTGGTCCGGTAGCGCACCGGAGGACGGCCGGGGGCGCACGGAGGACGCCGGTAGCGCACGCCCGCCGGCCGGGACGGGCGACAGCGCGCCGGGCCGATGCAGCCCGGCCGCGGGCCCGACCGGGCCGATACCGAGGAAGGGCTCCCCGGCAGCGGGTTCATCCGCTGCCGGGGAGCCCTTCCGTGCGGCTCAGCGGCCCTGGTTGGCGACCGCGGCGGCGGCCTCCTTGGCGGCGGTCGGGTCGAGGTAGGCCCCGCCCAGGGTGATCGGGCGCAGCTGCGGGTCGAGGTCGTAGCGCAGCGGGATGCCGGTGGGGATGTTCAGCTTGGCGATCGCGGTGTCCGAGATCTGGTCGAGGTGCTTGACCAGGGCGCGCAGCGAGTTGCCGTGCGCGGCCACCAGCACCGTCCGGCCGGCGAGGATGTCCGGCACGATCGAGTCGTACCAGTACGGGAGCATCCGCTGCACCACGTCCTGCAGGCACTCGGTACGCGGCATCAGCTCGGTCGGCAGCAGCGCGTAACGCGGGTCGCCGACCTGGGAGAACTCGTCGTCGGCGGCGATCGGCGGCGGCGGGGTGTCGTACGAGCGACGCCAGAGCATGAACTGCTCCTCGCCGTACTCGTCCAGGGTCTGCTTCTTGTTCTTGCCCTGCAGGGCGCCGTAGTGCCGCTCGTTGAGCCGCCACGACCGGCGCACCGCGATCCAGTGCCGGTCGGCGGCGTTCAGCGCCAGCTCGGCGGTGCGGATCGCCCGGCGCATCACGCTGGTGTGCACCACGTCCGGCAGCAGGCCATGCTCCCGCAGCAACTCGCCGCCGCGACGCGCCTCCGCCTCACCCTTGGCCGTCAGGTCGACGTCGACCCAGCCGGTGAAGAGGTTCTTCGCGTTCCAGTCGCTCTCGCCGTGCCGCAGCAGGACCAGCGTCCCGACGGTGGGTCCCTCGCTCGCAGTCATGCCGATCATCCTGCCGCACCCGGCGCGGGGACACGCGGGCAGTGGTGGTGACGACCACCACGTGGAAAAACGGGTGACCGGTGTCGGACCCCGGAACTAGGTTGTAAGGCGCTTCAAGGGCAGCGGTCATTACCTGAGCGGGGGCGCGGACGTGCGGACGGTACGGGGATGGTTCCGGGACACCACCGGTGGACTACCGAGGACCTTCTGGTACCTCTGGACCGGCACCCTGATCAACCGGCTCGGATCGTTCGTGCTGATCTTCCTCGCCATCTACCTGACCCAGGCGCGCGACTTCTCCGCCGCCCAGGCCGGCCTGGTGATCGGCCTGTGGGGGGTCGGTGGGGCGGTGGGCACCACCGTCGGCGGCACCCTGGCCGACCGGTGGGGACGGCGGCCCACCCTGCTCACCGCCCACCTGGGCGCGGCCACCATGATGCTGGCCCTCGGCTTCGCCCGGCCGCTCTGGACGGTGGCGGTGGGCGCGCTGCTGCTCGGCATGTTCGCCGAGGCGGCGAGGCCGGCCTTCGGAGCCATGATGGTCGACGTGGTGCCGGAACGGGACCGGCTGCGGGCGTTCTCGCTCAACTACTGGGCGATCAACCTGGGCTTCGCCTGCGCCGCCGTGCTCGCCGGGCTCGCCGCCGAGGCCGGCTACCTGCTGCTCTTCGTGGTCGACGCGGTCACCACCCTGGCCACCGCGCTGATCATCTTTGTCCGGGTCGGCGAGACCCGACGCGCTCCGACGACCGGCGCCGTCAAGGGTGCGACGGGTGGGCCGCCCCGGGCGGGCGCGCTGCGCACCATCGCCGCCGACCGGGTGTTCCTGGGATTCGTGGTGCTCAACCTGTTCGGTGCGCTGGTCTTCCTCCAGCACATCTCGATGCTGCCGATCGCGATGGGTGACGCCGGGCTGTCCCCGGCCACCTACGGTTCGGTGATCGCGCTCAACGGGGTGCTGATCGTGGCGGGCCAACTCTTCGTCCCCCGGCTGATCCGGGGGCGGAGCCGGTCGCACGTGCTGGCCCTCGCCTCGGTGGTGATGGGCGTCGGTTTCGGGCTGACCGCGTTCGCCGACGCCGCCTGGTTCTTCGGTCTCACCGTGCTGATCTGGACGCTCGGCGAGATGCTCAACTCCCCGTCCAACGCCACCCTGATCGCCGAACTCTCCCCGGCCGAGCTACGGGGCCGCTACCAGGGCGTCTTCTCGCTCTCCTGGCAGGTGGCCGGCGCGGTCGCCCCGGTGCTCGGCGGGGTGGTCCGGGAGCATGTCGGCAACGGCACGCTCTGGCTGGGCTGCGCCGCGATCGGCGCGGCGACCGCGGTCGCCCACCTGCTCTCCGGGCCGGCCCGGGAACGCCGGGCGAGCCAACTGACCCGTCCCACCGCGCCGACCGTGCCGGTCACCGCCGTCCAGCCGCCGCCGCCCCAGTCGGCCGAGGCCGCCGCGACCGCACCCGCCGAGCCGGTCCCGGCCCGCACCCCCGCCTGAGTACGACGCCCGTCCACCCGGCGCACGGCTCGGCGCCACCTGCCCACACGGGCCCGGCGCAGCGCGCCCACGGAAGGACCGGCAACGGCAGAGCGCCCACCACGACCGAAAGTCGCGGTGGGCGCTCGTACCGCCTGCCCGGCGGCGGCGGGCGACCCTCACCCCCGTAAGCGTCGCCCGCTCGCGCCGCCGGTTCCCGGGTGGCACCGTCCCCCAACGGTGTGCTCCACCCGATGTGCGCCTCGCCCGGTGCACGGATCTGATCGATCCGCCGCTCCCCCGAACGTTTCCGAGCGTGACGCGGTGCAATAAAGTTAGTTCGCCCGGATTCCGGATTCAACCCGCGAGCACTGTTCCGCCGGTCACAACACCGGCCGTCCGAGCTGCGGTGATGCCGTTCCGGGCCTCGTGACTGCCAACATGCGGCTACCCGGCAGCCATTCCCACAAACCCCTCAGCCGTCTTCCCGATCGGGTGATTCGGTCCGGAAGAAGTTGCTCTGCCGGCCGTCCCGCAACTGCTCCTGGAAGATCAGGTTCAGCTTGCGGCTGTCGAACGTCCGGAACCAGTCGTCCCAGCTGACCACCCGCATCTGCCGGCTCTCCCGGTAACCCGGCAGGTCGAAGGTGAGCACACCCGGCCGGCCGTCCCGCTCGGTGCCGACGATGGTGGCCGGCTTGGCCCCCCGGGCCGCAGCCCAGTTCCGGATCACCTCGTGATTGGTGGTGACCAGGCTGCGCCCGGGACGTTCCGGCCGGTCCGCCGGGGACGAGATGAGCTGCGAGGACCGTACCGACCGGGAGGTGGAGCGCCCGGTCCGGACGCCCGATGCGCGGGTGGCGGCTGTTGCCGGTGCCGCCTTCGCTCCCGGCCGCGACAGGGCGGCCCGTCCCGACCGGGACGCCGCCGTCGCCTTCGCCCGGGAGGACGCCGACGTCTTCGTCCGGGACGGGACGGTCGCCTTCGCCCGTACGGTCGGCGTTGCCTTCGCCCGGGAGGGAGCCGCCTTCGTCCGGGAGGACGAGGCCGCCGGCCGCCGGGCGGCGGTGGAGGTGGAGGTGGCCTTGCGTGCCGGGGCCGGAGCCGCCTTGGCCCGTGCCGACGTACCCCGCCGGGCCGAGGTGCCCTGACCGGCACCGGTCTTCCTGGCGGGTGCCCGGCCGGACGGGCCGGTGCCGCGGCGGGCGGCGCCACCGGCCCGGCCCTCCGAGCGCAACGTCCGCGCGAGCGTCTTCACCAGTTCCGGCTTGCGTAGCGCGGAGATCCCGGAGACTCCCCGGCGGCGCAACTGACCCCGGATGTCGTCGACCCTCATCCGGGAGATCTCCGACTCGGAGATGCCCGGCGTGTTCGGGGTCTGGTTGCCGGCCTGACGCGTGGTCCTGGTCGCCGTCGCGCCGCGACCTGAGCTGTTCCGCTGAGCCATGACACGCTCCTCGACGGTCCGTCCTCGGCCTGCGGCGGGTCCCACACTGCCGCACCGCAGCGGTGCGGCATACCCGTCAGGACCGGTCCGAACCTCCGGCGGACGGGGTGAACAGGTGAGCGAAGGCGGCGAGGTTCGCGGTCGACTCGCCCCGCTTGACCCGCCACTCCCACTCCCGGCGGATGGAACTGCCGAAACCGATCTCCAACATGGTGTCGAAGGACTCGTCGGCATAGCTGAGCACCGCCCCGAACAGGCGGTCCAACTCGTCGGCGTCGACACCGGCCGGGTTGACCCGGCCGGTGAGATAGACGTCCCCGACCGCGTCGATCGAGAACGCGACGCCGTACATCCGGGCGTTGCGCTGCAGCAGCCACGCCCACAGCTCCTCGCGCCGCTCGTCGGGCTGGCGCATCACGAACGCCTCGACCCGCAGCGCGTGCTCGCCGACGATCAGGTTGCAGATCGTCTTGAGCTTGTGGGTGCCGGGCAGGGTGACCGCGTACGAACCCTCGCCGGTGGCCTCCCACTCCAGCTCCCGCTCGGTGCAGAACGACTCGATCAGGGCCGCCAGCTCGCTCTTCGCGCTCATCGGACCCACTCTACGGCCGGGGTGACGGGCCCACCGGATGACGCTGGGCCGGCAACCCGGTCACCAGGAGCCGGTGAGCGCCGGCCCCTCGGCCAGCCGGGCCGCCAACCGCTCCCGGTGCCCGGTGACCGCCTCGCCGTAGACGGCGAGCAGGCCGGAGACCGTGCGCTCCCAGGAGAAGCTCCGGGCGTGCCGGGCGGCGCCCCGGCCCAACGCCTCCCGGGCCGACCGGTCCGGGAGCAGCCGGGCCAGCGCACGGGCCCAGTCGGTCGGGTCGTGGCCGTGCACGAGCACGCCGCTGACCTGGTCCCGAACGGCGGTGACCAGGCCACCGACGGCGGCGGCGACCACCGGGGTGCCGCAGGCCTGCGCCTCCAGGGCCACCAGGCCGAAGGACTCGTTGTGTGAGGGCACCGCCACCAGGTCGGCGGCCCGGTAGAGAGCGGGCAGGTCGTCCCCGGTGCGCGGCGGCAGGAAGCGGACCCGGTCGGCGACACCCAGCGAGCCGGCCAGCTCGATCAACGAGGTGGGCCGGTCCAGGCCGCTGCCGCTCGGGCCACCGCAGATCACCACGGTCACCTCTTCGGCGAGTTCCGGGTCCCGCTCGCGCAACGCGGCGACCGCGCGGACCAGCACGTCGGGTGCCTTCAGCGGCTGGATCCGGCCGACGAACGCGACGACGTACCCGTTGGTGGGCAGGCCCAGCCGATGGCGGGCGGCGCGGGTCGCCGCGGCCCGGTCCCCGGCGGCGGGGCGGAACCGGTCCAGGTCCACCCCGGGTTCGACGACCGCGACCCGGGCTGGGTCGGCGGCGTAGCGGTCGATCAGGTCGGTCGCCTCCACCCGGGTGTTCGCCACCAGCCGGTCGGCCTCGGCGACCACCTGCTCCTCACCGATCACCCGGGCCTTCGGCTCCGGCCGGTCACCGGCGGCGAGTTGGGCGTTCTTCACCTTGGCCAGGGTGTGCGCGGTGTGCACCAGCGGCACCCCCCAGCGCTCCTTGGCCAGCCAGCCGACCTGCCCGGAGAGCCAGTAGTGCGAGTGGATCAGGTCGTAGTGACCGGGCGGGCGGGCCGCCTCGGCGCGCAGCACCCCGGCGGTGAAGGCGCAGAGCTGGCCGGGCAATTCCTCCTTGGTCAGCCCCTCCAGCGGGCCCGAGGTGACGTGCCGGACGTGTACGCCGGGTGCCATCTCCACCACCGGGGGCAGGTCACCCGAGGTGGCCCGGGTGAAGATCTCCACCTCGACGTTGGCCTCGGCGAGCCGACGGGCGACCTCCAGGATGTAGACGTTCATGCCGCCCGCGTCGCCGGTGCCCGGTTGGTGCAGCGGCGAGGTGTGCACCGACAGGGTGGCGATCCGGCGGGGCCGGGGCCACGGCAGGGCGCCTCGCTGCCGACCGACGCCGGTGTGCTGATCCGCCACGTCCGCTCCCTCTGTCACGGTTGCTGCCGTCCCGCACGACCGGCGCTCCTCGGTCAACCCGAACGCCGGGTGTCATCTTCCCCATCGGGCTTCGGAAATGCGTCGCCCCGGGTCGCCGGGGTGACGGACCTCATCACCGGGGCCCCGGGCCCCGGCCGCGCGGTCGGGGTGAGAATGGCCGGATGACCTCTGTCGCGATCGTCACCGGGGCGTCCAGCGGGATCGGCGCGGCCACCGCCCGCCGGCTCGCCGCCGCCGGTTTCCACGTGCTCGTCGCCGCCCGCCGCGCCGACCGGCTCGCCGGTCTGGTCGCCGACATCACCGCGGCCGGTGGCAGCGCCACCGCTGTGGCCTGCGACGTCACCTCGGACGAGTCGGTGGCCGGGCTGGCCCGGGCCGCCGCCGACGCCCCCGGACCGGTCACCGTGCTGGTCAACAACGCCGGTGGCGCGCGCGGCCTGGACCCGGTGGAGAGCGGCTCGGTGGCCGACTGGCAGTGGATGTACGACGTGAACGTGCTCGGCACGCTCCGGGTCACCCAGGCCCTGCTGCCGGCCCTGGAGCGCTCCGGCGCCGGGACCATCGTGGTGGTCTCGTCCACCGCCGGCTTCACCGTGTACGAGGGCGGCGGCGGCTACAGTGCGGCCAAGCACGCGCAGACCGCCGTGGCGGGCACCCTGCGGCTGGAGCTGTGCGGCCGGCCGGTCCGGGTCGTCGAGATCGATCCCGGGATGGTACGGACGGACGAGTTCAGCCTGAACCGGTTCGGCGGGGACGCCGCAAAGGCCGACGCCACCTACACCGGGGTGGCGCAGCCGCTGGTGGCCGAGGACGTCGCCGAGTGCATCACCTGGTGCGCCACCCTCCCGCACCACGTCAACGTGGACCGGTTGGTGGTCCGCCCGCTGGCCCAGGCCGCCCAGCACAAGGTGCACCGGGTCAGCCAGTGACCCGACCCGGCCTACCCGACCGGGTCGGGCGATGATCCGGCACGGCTGGTGCCGCCGGCCGGAGTGGGCGGTGGCCGGCTGTGGCTGACCGCGACCGGCACCGGCCGTTGGGGGTGGTGACCCGGGGGACGACGAACCCGAACCGGCTCCGCCGGGTCGACAACTGGCTCGTCGAGACCTGCGGCGACCGGTTGCGGGCAGCAGCCGACCCGCTGGTGGTGGACCTCGGTTACGGCGCCACCCCGGTCACCGCCGTCGAGCTGCGAGGCCGGTTGGCCACCCGGGTCCGCGCCGACGTCCGGGTGGTCGGGCTGGAGATCGATCCGGTACGGGTGGCCGCCGCCGCGCCCGCCGCCGATCCCCCGGGGCTGACCTTCGCCCGGGGCGGCTTCGAGCTGGCCGGATTGCGTCCCATCCTGGTCCGGGCGTTCAACGTGCTACGCCAGTACGACGAGAGCGAGGTCGCCGACGCCTGGCGGACGGTCACCGACCGGCTCGCCCCGGGCGGGGTGCTGGTCGAGGGGACGTGCGACGAGTTGGGCCGGCTGGGCGGCTGGCTGCTGATCGACGCGGACGGCCCCCACACCCTCACCCTGGCCGCCCGACTGGCCACCCTGGAGCGCCCGGCCCAGTTGGCCGAACGCCTGCCGAAGGCGCTGATCCACCGCAACGTCCCCGGGGAACGCATCCACGCCCTGCTGCGCGCCCTGGACGACGCCTGGCACTCCGCCGCCGGCTACGCCCCGTTCGGCCCCCGCCAACGCTGGCTGGCCGCCGTCACCGCCCTCAGCTCCACCGGCTGGCCCATCCTCGACGGCCCACCCCGCTGGCGTCACGGCGAGCTGACCCTCCCCTGGCAAACCATCGCCCCCACCTGACCCACCCGCCCCTCCACCCCCACCCTTAGCTCCCCACCCAACCCCACCCCACTTCACCCCGCCCCTGCCCGCCCTGCCCCTGCCCCCGCCCTGCCCCGCCCCGGTGATCAAGAGGTTCAGGTCAACATCCCGCCGAAAACTGACGTAAACCTCTTGATCACGCCACCAACCCCGCCCCAGCTCGGCCAGTGCGCCGGGTCTGGGCGGGGTGAGCGCGGTGATCAAGAGGTTTACGTCATGGAAGTGGCCGAGGATGACGTAAACCTCTTGATCACCGGGCGGGCGAGACGGGGCACGGCGGGGCGGGGCGGGGCGGGACGGGGCACGGCGAGGCGGGGGCCTGGTGGGGGGTGGGGGTGGGTCAGATGGTGCAGGTGATGAGGACGGGTTCGGGGTGGAGGGGGACGGCGAAGCGGGTGTGCACGCCGTCGCGGATCTCGCGGGCGAGGGCGATCAGGTCGGCGGTACGGGCGGTGCCGCTGTGATTGGTCAGGGCCAGCGTGTGCTTGCCGGAGATGGCGGTGCCACCGGGTCCGGGATGCCCCTTGGCGAAGCCGGCCTTGTCGATCAGCCAGGCGGCGCTCACCTTCACCAGGTCGCCCGGGCAGGGCCAGGAGGGTGGTTCGCCGAAGTCGGCGGCGCGCTCGCGCAGCAGCTCGTACGCCGCCCGGTCGAGCACCGGGTTGGTGAAGAACGAGCCGACCGACCAGGTGTCCGGGTCGGTGGCGTCGAGCACCATGCCCTTGCCGGCGCGCAGCGTCAGCACGGCGTCCCGGGCGGCGGCCAGCGGCACCCGGTCACCGACCTCGACCCCGAGCGCGCGGGCCAGCTCGGTGTAGCGGACCGGCCCGGACAGCGGTGAGCGGTCCAGCCGGAAGTCGACGGAGAGCACCACCCAGCGGTCGCTGTACTTGAAGATGCTCCCCCGGTAGGCGAACCCGCAGTCCGCCGCGGCGACGGTGGTCAGCCGGTCCTCGGCGCGGTCGTACACCTGGACGCCGGTGATCCGCTCGGCGACCTCCTGCCCGTACGCGCCGACGTTCTGGATCGGGGTGGCACCGGCCGAGCCGGGGATGCCGGAGAGGCACTCCAGACCGGACCAGCCGTTACCGACGGTGGCGGCGACCAGGTCGTCCCAGGGCTCGCCGGCTTCGACCCGTACGGTGACGGTGTCGGTGTCCTCGGCGACCACGGTGAACCCCCGCGACCGGACCAGCACGACGGTGCCGGGGAAGCCGGCGTCCCCGACGACCACGTTGCTGCCACCGGCCAGGACCAGCACCGGTTCGTCGCGGCGGTGCGCCTCGCGGACCCGGCGGACGATCTCGTCGGCGCTGGTGGCGGTCTCCAACCGGGCGGCGGGCCCACCGAGACGCAGGGTGGTGTAGCCCGCCAGGACGGCCGGATCGGCGGGTTCGGCGCTCGTTGTCGGTTTGGCGTAGACGTCTGACACGCCTTTCACCCTAGGCTGAGGGGTAGCCACGGCACCCACTGGTCGCCGGGTCACCCCGGGGAGGATTGCGATGAGCAGACTGCACGCCACGAAGGACTTCTGGACCGGAGCGCTCCGGGTCGACGGCCCGGCATTCGCCGCAGCCGTGGCCGAGGCCCCGCCGGAGACACCTGTGCTGTCCTGCCCGGGGTGGACGGTGGCGGACCTGACCCTGCACCTCGCCGGCCTCTACCACTGGGTGCACTCCGTCGCCGGCACCGGCGACACCGCGCAGCCGGCCAGCCGCGACGACACCGTCGACCTGCCCGCCGGGCTGACCCCGCTCCAGCTCTGGCAGCACGAGTACGACCGGCTGATGACCCTCTTCGACGCGCTCGACCCGGAGGCACCGGCGTGGAACTGGGCGCCGCAGCCGAAGAAGACGGTTTTCTGGTCGCGCCGGATGGCGCACGAGACGGCGGTGCACCGGTGGGACGCCCAACTCGCCATCGCCGCCGGTGACCCGATCGAGACGAAGCTCGCCGCCGACGGGGTGAGCGAGGTGCTGGACACCTGGCTGCCGTCCGGTCGTCGGCGCAACCGGGGGCAGTGGCAGGGGGTGGTGCACCTGACCGCGACCGACGCCGCCCAGGACTGGTACCTGCGGATGCGCGGCGAGGGGGTGGCCCTGCTGGACACCGCGACGGTCTTCGGGCACGACGACCACCACGCCCGGGTGCAGGTCACCGGCTCGGCCAGCGACCTGCTGCTGGCACTCTGGGGCCGGGTCAGCTTCGACACCCTCGGGGTGGCGGGGGACCGTTCCCTCCTGGAGGGCCTGCGCGTGGGCTGAGGTCCGCGCACCACCGCTACCGCACATCGAGAGCGGCCGTCCCACCGGGGACGGCCGCTCCCGGCGTTCCCGGGGCGGGACGCGACCCCTCCCGGCGTTGCCGGTGGGACGGCCGCTCCCGGAGTTCCGGCGAAGATCCAAGAGAGCGCTCTCTTGACAGGAGCCCATCGACCTACCACCCTGTCGTGAGAGCGCTCTCTCATCGAGATCGAATCCGGGCCGGCGACCCTCGCGGCCCGCTCATACGCAGGTCCACACCCCACCACCACCCGACCTGAGAGGGGTCCGACCCATGGGTGTCTTTTCCCGCCGCCGCCTCGCGGCGATCGCCCTGGTGGCCACCAGCGCGCTGCTCTCCACCACCGCCTGCGGCGGCGGCGACGAAGCCGCCGACGGCGGGCCGGTCACGCTGACCGTCGACGTGTTCGGCCAGTTCGGCTACGAGAAGCTCTACCGGCAGTACGAGGCCGACCACCCCGGCGTCAAGATCGTGGAGCGGGGCACCGGCGGCAACCTCGACGAGTACTCCCCCAAGCTCACCCAGTGGCTCGCCGCCGGCAAGGGCGCCGGTGACGTGGTCGCCATCGAGGAGGGGCTGCTGGTCGAGTACAAGGCCAACCCGCAGAACTTCGTCAACCTGCTCGACCACGGCGCCGCCGACCTCAAGGGCAACTTCCTGGAGTGGAAGTGGAACGGCGGGCTGACCGCCGACGGCAAGCAGCTCATCGGGCTCGGCACCGACGTCGGCGGGATGGCGATCTGCTACCGCAAGGACCTCTTCGCCGCCGCCGGCCTGCCCGTCGACCGGGACGCCGTGTCCAAGCTCTGGCCCACCTGGCAGGACTACGTACGGGTCGGCGAGCAGTTCACGGCGAAGAACACCGGCGCGGCCTTCCTGGACGCCGCCACCAACACCTTCAACACCATCCTGTTGCAGACCGCCGGCAACACCACCGGCTACAGCTACTACGACACCACCGACAAGCTGGTGGTCGACAGCAACCCGGCGGTACGCCAGGCGTACGACACCACCGTCGACATCATCGACTCCGGACTCTCCGGCCGGTACGGGGCGTGGTCCGAGGAGTGGGTGTCGGCCTTCAAGCAGGCGAAGTTCGCCACCATCGCCTGCCCGGCCTGGATGACCGGGGTGATCGAGGGCAACGCCGGCCCGGACGCCAAGGGCAAGTGGGACATCGCCCAGGTGCCCGGCAGCGGCGGCAACTGGGGTGGCTCCTACCTGGCGGTGCCGAAGCAGAGCCGGCACCAGGCCGAGGCGATCGCGTTGGCCAAGTTCCTGACCAGCACCAAGGGCCAGATCGGCGCGTTCCAGGAGAAGGGGCCGCTGCCGTCGTCCCCGCAGGCGCTGGCCGACCCGGCGATCGTCAACTCGACGAACGCGTACTTCTCCGACGCCCCGGTCGGCAAGATCTTCGCCGCCGGCGCCAAGAGCCTCAAGCCGGTCTACATGGGCCCCAAGAACCAGGCCGTCCGGACCGAAGTGGAGAACGCCGTCCGCACCGTCGAACTGGGCCAGCGCAACCCCGCCCAGGGCTGGACCGACGCCACCGACAACGCCCGCAAGGCCGCCGCCAAGTAACCCTCCCCGACCGCGTGGGGGCGATGTGGCGGGGTCACCACACCGGGACACCGCACCATCGCCCCCGGCGGGCCGCTACCCGCTCCCACCGCGCCGCGCGATCCGGGCGGGCGGCGGGGCGGACAGCGGCTCGCGGCGCGGGCGGGCCGGTCGCGCGGGACAGGGCGGGCGCGGGCGGGCCGGTCGCGCGGGACAGGGCGGGCGCGGGCGGGCCGGTCGCGCGGGACAGGGCGGGCGGACAGAGGTCGGGCGGGTCAGGGAGAGAGGGAGCACGCGGGAGATGGTTGTTCAGGTTGAGGGTCGGCCGCCGGGGGCGGCCAAGGCCCGGGGCAGGGGGCCGGCACGGGAGCACCGGCTGGCCCGGCTCGACGTCAGGTACTCCCCCTATCTGTACGTGACGCCGTTCTTTCTGCTCTTCGCGATCTTCGGGGCCTATCCGCTGGTCTACACGTTCTGGGTGTCGCTGCACGACTGGGACCTGCTGGGGGTGGACCCGACCTTCATCGGCACGCAGAACTACACCCAACTGCTGGCCGACGCCGACTTCTGGCACTCGGTGGTGAACACCCTCGGCATCTTCGTCATCTCCACGGTGCCGCAACTGCTCGCCGCCCTGTGGCTGGCCAACCTGCTCAACCGGCGGCTGCGGGCGCGGACCACCTGGCGGATGGCGGTGCTGGTGCCGAACGTCACCTCGACGGCGGCGGTGGCGATCGTCTTCGCGGTGCTCTTCGGCCGCGAGTTCGGCATGATCAACTGGCTGCTCGACCTGGTCGGCATCGACGCGATCGACTGGAAGGCCAACCGCTTCGCCGCCTGGACGGCGATCTCCGCCATGGTCGACTGGCGGTGGACCGGCTACAACGCGCTGATCTTCCTGGCCGCCATGCAGGCCATCCCGCGCGACCTGTACGAGTCCGCCTCCATCGACGGGGCCGGCCGGGCCCGGCAGTTCTGGTCGATCACCGTGCCACTGCTCAAGCCCACGATCATCTTTGCGGTGATCATCTCCACCATCGGTGGGCTGCAACTGTTCACCGAACCCCGGCTGTTCAACTCCGGCACCAACGCGATCCGGGGCGGCCCGTTGCGGGAGTCCCAGACGGTGACCATGTACATGTTCGAGAACGCCTTCGCCCCGCACTACAACTTCGGCTACGGCTCGGCCGTCGCCTGGCTGCTCTTCGCCCTGATCGCGGTGGTCGCCGCGATCAACGTACTGATCCTGCGCCGGCTCGGTGGCGGCGCGCGCAAGGGGGACCGATGACCCGGATCTGGTCGGCCGGCCGGCTCACCTACCCGGCGCTGGCGCTCACCGCCCTGCTGTCGATCTTCCCGATCTACTGGATGTTCGTGGTGGCCAGCCGCAGCAGCGACGCGATGGGCCAGGTGCCGCCGCCGCTCACCCCGGGCGGCAACCTCGGCACGAACATCTCCCGACTCTTCGCCAACCCCGACGCGCATTTCCTCACCGGCCTGGTCAACTCCACGATCGTCGCGGTCAGCGTCACCTTCTCGGTGGTGCTCTTCTCCACCCTGGCCGGATTCGCCTTCGCCAAGCTGCGGTTCCGGGGACGCAACGCGCTGCTGATGGTCATCGTCGCCACCATGATGGTGCCCACCCAGCTCGGGGTGATCCCGCTCTATCTGCTGATGACCAAGCTGAACTGGAACGACCGGCTGCCGGCGGTGATCGTCCCGGCCCTGGTCACCGGGTTCGGCGTGTTCATGATGCGCCAGTACGCGGCCCAGGCGGTCAGCACCGAGCTGATCGAGGCGGCCCGGGTCGACGGCTGCCACACGCTGCGGATCTACTGGAACGTGGTGCTGCCCGCACTGCGGCCCGCCGCCGCCGTACTCGGCCTGCTCACGTTCATGACCACCTGGAACGACTTCCTCTGGCCGTACGCTGTGCTCAACGATCCGGAGAACCCGACCGTGCAGTTGTCGCTGCGGGCCCTCTCCGACGGTTACTACCAGGACATGTCGCAGGTGTTCACCGGCACGGCGATCGCCACGCTGCCGTTGCTGCTGGTGTTCGTCGTGTGCGGCCGCCAGATCATCGGCGGCATCATGGAAGGTGCGGTCAAAGCGTGAGCGCCGATCCTGCGAGCCCCGCAGTCGCGAAGAAGGAGAATGCCGCGTGAGCGAGCTTCGGTTCCCCGAGAACTTCGTGTGGGGCGCGGCGACCGCCGCGTACCAGATCGAGGGCGCGGCCCGCGACGACGGTCGCGGCGAATCCATCTGGGACACCTTCAGCCGGACGCCGGGCAAGGTGTTCGCCGGGCACACCGGTGACGTCGCCTGCGACCACTACCACCGGTACACCGACGACGTGGCGCTGATGGCGGAGCTGGGGCTGGCCGCGTACCGGTTCTCGGTGGCCTGGCCCCGGATCAGGCCGGACGGCACCGGCCCGGTCAACCCGCGCGGGCTGGACTTCTACGACCGGTTGACCGATGCGCTGCTCGACCGGGGCATCGACCCGATCATCACGCTCTACCACTGGGACCTGCCCCAGGCGTTGCAGGACCGGGGTGGCTGGGCCAGCCGGGAGACCGCCGAGCACTTCGCCGACTACGCCCTCGCGGTGCACTCCCGGCTCGGCGACCGGGTGCGCACCTGGACGACGCTCAACGAGCCGTGGTGCTCGGCGTACCTCGGTTACGGCAACGGGGTGCACGCTCCCGGCGAGCAGGACGCCGGGGCGGCCTTCCGGGCCGTACACCATCTGTTGCTGGGGCACGGGCTGGCGGCGCGGGCGCTGCGGGCGGCGGGCGCGCAGACCGTCGGGATCACCCTCAACCCGGCGGACGTCGCGCCGGCCGACCCGGGCAGCGCCGCCGACGCCGCCGCGGTACGCCTCGTCGACGGCCTCCAGAACCGGATCTTCCTGGACCCGCTGACCGGGGCCGGCTACCCGGCCGACGTGCTCGAACACGTCGCCCGGACGGTCGAGCCCACGTTCGTCCGGGACGGCGATGAGAAGATCATCGCCGCGCCGCTGGACCTGCTCGGGATCAACTACTACTCGCCGACCTATGTCGCGGGCCGCCCGGACGGGGGTGGCAGCAGCGCCTACCCGGGCACCGAGGGGGCGGTGGAGTTCCTGCCGGCCACCGGCCCGGTGAGCGACATGGGCTGGCAGATCGAGCCGGCCGGGCTGACCCGGTTGCTGGTGCGGATCGGCACCGACTACCCCGGGCTGCCGCTGATGATCACCGAGAACGGTGGCGCGTTCCCGGACGACGCCGCCAGCCTGGCACCCGAGGGGTCGGGCCGGATCGCCGACAACGACCGGATCGCCTACCTGGACGGGCACCTGCGGGCCGCGCACGAGGCCATCTCCCGCGGAGTCGACCTGCGCGGCTATCTCGTATGGTCGTTGCTGGACAACTTCGAGTGGGCCGAGGGCTATCGGAAGCGGTTCGGGATCGTCCACGTCGACTACCTGAACCAGCGGCGCACCCCGAAGTCGAGCGCCCGGTGGTACCAGGAGGTGATCTCCCGGAACGGGCTGTGACGAGGCGGTGGTAACGGGTATGACGGCGGCACAGCGGCCCACCCTGGAGGCGGTCGCCCGACAGGCCGGCGTGTCCCGGGCGACGGTGTCCCGGGTGGTGAACGGCTCCACCACGGTCGCCGAGCCGATCCAGGAGGCGGTCCGTCGGGCGGTGGCCGAGCTGGGGTACGTGCCGAACCTGGCCGCCCGCAGCCTGGTCACCCAGCGGACCGACTCGATCGCCCTGGTGCTGCCGGAGGTCGCCACCCGGGTCTTCTCCGACGACCAGGTCTTCCCCGGGCTCATCCGGGGCGCGGCCCAGGAGTTGGAGGCGGCCGACAAGCAGTTGGTGCTGATGCTGGCCGGCTCGCCCGCCGGGCACGACCGGGTCACCCGGTACACCACCGGCCGGCACGTCGACGGGGTGCTCTTCGCCTCGCTGCACGGGGAGGACCCGCTGCCCGGTCGGCTCGCCCGGCTGGGGATACCGGTGGTGTGCAGCGGCCGACCGCTGGACGCGGCCGACGTGCCCTACATCGACGTGGACCACATCGGCGGGGTGGCCGCGGCGACCCGTTACCTGATCAGCAACGGTCGCCGCCGGATCGCCACCATCGCCGGCCCGCAGGACATGGTCGCCGGCATCGAACGGCTCGCCGGCTACCGGGACACCGTGGTCGCCGCCGGCCTGCCGCAGATGATCGAGTACGGCGACTTCACCCGCGAGTCGGGGACCACGGCGATGCGTCGGCTGCTCGCCGCGTACCCCGATCTGGACGCGGTCTTCGCCGCCTCCGACCTGATGGCGCACGCCGCCCTACGAACGCTGCACGAGGCGGGACGGCGGGTGCCGGAGGACGTCGCGGTGATCGGCTTCGACGACATCGAGACGGCCGCCTACACCGAGCCGCCGCTGACCACCGTGCGGCAGCCGATCGTCGAGCTGGGCCGGAAGATGACCCGGCTGCTGCTGGCCCTCGCCGATGGCGCGGAGGTCGAGCGGGCGGTGGTGTTGCCGACGGAGCTGGTGATCCGGCAGTCCGCCTGACCTTGCTGGTCCTGACCCCGTCGCTCCTGCTCCCGGGGCCGGGGCCGGCCCCCAGGCACGGGTGCACCCGCCTGGCGGGCAGCACGGGCCGATGTCACTCAGAGTTGGATTGCGGCGGCGAGGGGCGAAAAGCTGTGGCAGCCGGTTCGACGGGTGCCTACGCTCGCGGGCATGTCTGACCTTGCCCCATCGTGTCGTCCCACCAGCATGCCGCCCGACGCCGGAGTGCGGCGACCGGGGGCGGGGTGGCGCGGGTGCTGATCCGTACCGCTCGACCGGACGACGCGCCGGGGGTGGTGGCGCTGCGGTCGCTGGTCCATCCGTACCTGGTGCGGGGCGTCGCGTCGACCCGACAGATGATCGCCCAACCACCGGACGGCGAGGACTGGGCCGCCTGGGTCGCCGAGACGGACGGGCAGGTCGTCGGCTGGGCCTCGGCATACCGGAACGTCGAGACCTCGGAGCCGGACTTCGGGGAGATCTCCACCCTGCACGTGCACCCGGAGCATCGGGGCCGGGGCACCGGAACGGCGCTGCTCACCACCGCCCTGGCACACCTGAGGTCCCTCCGCGCCCGCCGGGTGCGGACCTGGGCGCAGACCGACTCGCTGCCGTACGCCCGTCGGCACGGGTTCATCCCGAGCCGGGAGCTGCGCTACTCGGCGCTCGACCTCCACCCGGCTCCGCCGATGCCCGAGCCACCCACCGGGGTTCGCCTGCTCCCGATCACCGGACTCGATCCGTACCAGATCTATCTTCTCGACGTGGCCGCCGCCACGGACGAGCCGGGGGACGTGCCGGTGGACGCGACCAGCTACTCCTACTGGCGGTTCGCGTCCTGGGACAACCCGGGTCTGGACCGGGACGCCAGCACGGTCGCCGAGATGGACGGCGCGTTGGTCGCGCTCAGCCTGGTCAAGCGGGACGGCGACCGGATGTGGTCCGACTTCACCGCGACCCGGCCGGAATACCGGGGCCGGGGGCTGGCCCGGCTGACCAAACAGGCCGCACTGCACCGGGCCGCCGGCCGCGGGGTACAGACGGCCTACACCTCGAACGACGAGGCCAACGCGCCGATGCTGGCGATCAACCTCCGCCTCGGCTACCGACCGGTGGCGTCCGGCTGGTCCTGCCTGCACGAACTGCGCTGAGAGGCCCGCCCGCGACGGCGGGCCGCCCACCATGGTCACGCCGTCGGCCGACCGCCGGCTCAGCCCTCGTCGATGTGCTGGCCCAGCGACCGGCGGGCGAGCAGCGCGGCCCCGGCCACGGCGGCCGGCATGACCAGCACCGCGCCCAGCGGGATCAGGAAGCAGAGGAAGACCGCCACGCCGAAGCCGAGCGAGGTGGCCCGGTCCGCCTTCAACCTGGCCCGGCGGTCCGGCAGCCGCAGCCCGCGCCGGGAGAACGGCGCCCCGACCAGCTCCACGGCGAGCAGCCAGCCACCCACCGCCGCGCCGATCACCGGCACCACGGTCTGCCCGACCACCGGGATGAAACCGGCCGCGAAGAGCGGGATGCCGAACAGCACCGAGAGCCCGACCAGCCGCAGCGAGTCGACGATGCTGCGCCGCAACGACGCCCCGAACGGCACCTCCACCGCGCCCGGGGTGCCACCGAGCCGGTCCTCCACCCGCTCGGAGATCTTCTCGTAGAACGGGTCCCCGATGACCAGGGTGACCGCGGTGAAGCCGACCACGGTGAGCAGCCCGCCCAGCCCGAGGAAGGCCAGCCCGGCGATCACCCGGACCAGGCTGCGCGCAGTGCCCGACCAGTCGTCGGCGAACGGGGTCACCCACGCCGCCAACTCGTCCACGAAGTAGACCAGGGTGGCGAACGCGGTGACGAAGAGCACGGCGGACAGCAGCGCCGGCACCACGCCGAGCAGCATCAGCCCCGGGCTGCGTACATAGAGGCCGAGGCCACGCACGAGCAGGCCCACACCGCCGAAGAAGCGGCGGGCGACGCCGGTGACCGGCGCGGCGATGGTACGGGGTCCGTTCACGACCGCAGAGCCTACTGGCCGGAGACCACCCCCACCGGGCACCCGGTGGTGCCGGTCGGCCGGTCGGGCCGGCAGGATGCGGGGGTGCGCGCCTCCCGGTTGATCTCCCTGGTGCTGCTGTTGCAGTCCCGCGAGACGATGACCGCCGCCGAACTCTCCCGTGAGCTGGAGGTTTCCGAACGGACCGTCTACCGGGACGTGGTGGCGCTCTCCGCCGCCGGGGTGCCGGTCTATGCCGACCGGGGGCGGGCCGGGGGTTACCGGCTGCTCGGCGGCTACCGGACCCGGCTGACCGGGCTGACCCGGGACGAGGCGGAGGCGCTCTTCCTCACCGGCCTGCCCGGCCCCGCCGGTGACCTGGGGTTGGCCGACGCGGTGGCGTCCGCCGAGCTGAAGGTGCTCGCCGCGTTGCCACCGAGCCTGCGCGACGCCCCGGCACGGACCGGCCAGCGGTTCCACCTGGACGTGCCGGGCTGGTTCCGCGAGTCCACCCCACCCCGCTGGCTGACCGAGCTGGCCCGGGCGGTGTGGCGGGACGGGGTGGTCGCGCTGCGGTACCGGCGCGGCGACCGGGAGGTGACCCGCCGGGTCGAGGCGTACGGGCTGGTGCTCAAGAGCGGCACCTGGTATCTCGTGGGCCGGGTCGGCGACACGATGCGCACCTACCGGGTGGACCGGGTGCGCGACGTCGTCGCCGACCCGGCGACCTTCACCCGGGACGACGGCTTCGACCTGGGCGGCTACTGGCGGGAGCAGGCCGAGGCGTTCCTGCGGGAGATGCTCGCCGCACGGATCACCGTCCGGGTCAGCCCCGCCGGTCTGCGCCGGCTCCGCTTCCTCGCCGACACCCCCTTCGCGTACGAGGAGGCGGTGGCCGCCGCCGGCACACCCGACGGGCAGGGCTGGGTGGTGACCCGGCTGCCCGTCGAGTCCGTCGAGGTGGCGTACCCGCAACTGCTCGGCCTCGGCCCCGAGGTGGAGGTGCTCGACCCACCGCAACTGCGTGCCCTGCTCGCCGACGCGGCGGCCCGCACGGCCGCCCGCTACGGCGTCGGCCCGGACCACCCGCCCCGCTGACGGCACCCGGGCGGGCGACCGGGCCGACGAGTCGTCAGCGGTAGCCGGTGACGTCGGCGGGCCGGTCCGTCTCGACCACGTCGGTGAGATAGCGGAAGGCGTCCGGCCGGCTGCCGTCGAGGTCGGTGAAGCCGTACACCTGGGCCAGTTCACCGGCCGAGACGGACGCCTGGTTCCAGCGGGCCCGGTCCTCGGCGGCGGCCAGTGCGGCGACCGCCCGCCCGACGAAGGCCGGGGTCTCCGAGATGAGGAAGTGCGGGTCCTTCGCCGCGCCGTCGCGCCAGGTCTGCTCGGTCACCCCGAAGTGCTCCAGCATCGCCTCGGAGCGGATCCAGCCGGGGGTGAGCGCCACGGCGGTGCACCCGTGCGGTTCCAGCTCGTGCCCCCAGCTGTACGCGAGCCGGGTCACCGACACCTTCGCCAGGTCGTAGAAGACCGACAGCCGGTAGTGCGTGTCGTTGTACGCCCGGGTGCCGTCGCCGATCTCGACGACCAGGCCGCCGGGACGGCGGATCAGCAGCGGCAGCGCGAAGTGGCTGGTGATGATGTGGGTGTCCACCGCCAGCCGCAGGGTACGGAGCCCGGCGTCCAGGGGCTGCTCCCAGACCGGCTTCTCCCAGGTGATCAGCGGATCGGCGCCCCATACGTCGTTGACCAGCACGTCGAGCCGGCCCTGCTCGGTGTCGATCCGGGCCACCAGGTCACGCACCTGGTCGGGCACCAGGTGGTCGACCCGTACCGCGATGCCGGTGCCTCCGGCGGCGGTGACCAGCTCGGCGGTCTCCTCGATGGTCTCCGGGCGGTCCAGCTCGGAGCGGCCGGCCCGGCTGCTGCGCCCGGTGGCGTAGACCGTCGCCCCGGCCGCGCCGAGCTGGACCGCGATCTGCCGGCCCGCGCCCCGGGTCGCGCCGGCCACCAGCGCGACCTTTCCTTCCAGCGGTGTCGTCGTCATACCGTCGAGGGTGTCAGCGATACCTGACAACCGAAGTCCGGTTTCGCGCAACGGTTCCGTCCGGCATGCTCCCGACATGCACCTGTTGCTCTCCGGGATCGTCGGCTCGGTCGCCTACGGGCTGGCCGGCCCCGGCTCCGACGTGGACCGGATCGGTGTCTTCGCCGCCCCGACGGTGGCCTTCCACGGCCTGCGGCCACCCCGGGAGTCGGTGGTCAGCACCGACCCGGACGTCACCCTGCACGAGGCCGGCAAGTACGCCCGGCTGGCGCTGAGCGGCAACCCGACCGCCACCGAGCTGATCTGGCTGCCCGCCGACTGCTACGAGACCCGCACGGACCTCGGTGACCGCCTGATCGCCATCCGGTCGGCGTTCCTCAGCGCACCGCGCGTCCGCGACGCCTACCTCGGGTATGCGAGTCAGCAGTTCCGCAAGCTGACCACCCGCGACTCGACGGTGGGCGGTCGGCGGCGCTCGGCCAAACATGCCCGGCACCTGGCCCGGCTGCTGCACCAGGGGCGGACCCTCTACGCCACCGGCGTGCTGGAGATCAGGCTGGCGGACCCGGCGTGGTTCCGGGCGTTCGGCGAACGGGTCGCGGGCGGTGCGCTGGCCGAGGCGGAGCTGCTGGTCGCCGAGGCGGAACGGGACTTCGCCCGGCTCCGCACCCCGCTGCCCGACCGGCCGGACGAGGCACCGGTGGAGCGTTGGTTACGCGACGTCCGCGCCGCGCACCTGCCGACGCCGGGGCACGACGTCAGTCGTTGAGGAAGCTGGAGATCCGTTCCCGCAGGTCGGCGCGATCGGTCCAGGCGAACCCGGGGCGGTCGTAGACGTGCAGGGTGGCGTGGGGCAGCGCGGCGGCCAACTCGGCGGCGATGTGGGTGGGGTGCAGGTCGTCCCCGACGCAGCCGATCACCAGGGCCGGCGCGGTCACCCCGGCCAGGGCGGTGGCGTCCGGCAGCGGGGACTGTTCCGGCAGGTCGGCCAGGCCGGGGGCGAGGCCGTCGCGGAGCAACTGGTCGAGTCGTTGACGCAGGTACGCCCAACCGGCCGGGGTGTTGCGTACCGACGGCGGCAGCTCCAGGGCGACCACGTCCGCCACGGCCGAGGCGTCGCCGCCGGCCACCGCGTCGAGCAGGTCGCTCAGTCGTTGCTGGGCGATCGGGCCACGCGGCCGGTCGAGGACGGCGGGCAGCAGGAAGACCAGCTTCTCGAAGCGGTCCGGGCTCTCGACGAGCAGCCGGCAGAGCGCGCCCGCGCCGAGGCTGGCCCCGAACGCCCGGCCGGCGCCGCTGAGATCCGCCACCGCCCGCAGGTCACGGGCCAGGTCGAGGTAGCTCCACGGGCCGGGCGGCGCGTCGGAGCGGCCGTGCCCCCGGAACTGGAAGAAGACCCGCCGGCCGGTGACCGCGCTGCCGAACGGACGGGTGGTGGCGATGCCGTTGCCGAACCCGTGGGCGAACACGGTGACCGGGTCACCGACGCCGGTGACCAGCCGTTCCAGCTGTACGTCGTGCGGGGTGGCGACCAGTTCGGTCTCCGGTTCCGGCAGGGCGGGTCGCCCGGTACGCGGTGCGCCGGGCCCGGGACCCCAGGTGCGGGGCCCGCCGTCCGGCGGTGGCGGCCAGCGGAAACCCCTCACCAGAACCCTTTGCCGTCGTGCAGGTCGCGCAGCCCGACCCGGACGTCCAGCAGGTAGATCAGGCCGGCGGCGATGCCGATCAGGCCGAAGATGCTCAGCGCGCCGAAACCGAGCAGGGTGAGCAGCATGCAGACGGCCAGGATGGCGATCCAGCCACCCTTGGGGAGGGTGCCGATGGCGGGAAAGGCGTCCGAGCGCTGGGTGAACGCGTGCACCAGCGAGATGCCCTGCACAGCCAGGGCGAACACGAGCAGGATCAGATCGATCACGTAGACGAGGTGGAACACGAAGATCGGCGCGGCGATGGCCATGCCGGCCAGCATATGCCGACGGCCCCGGAAACGTCCGTCAGGACGCCCCCGGGGCCGGTGTCGGCAACGGTCACTCGGCGGCCGGGCGGGTCCGCTTCGTGGTCTTCGGCTGCTTCGCCGCCGGCTCGGTGGCGGCGGGCTTGGCAGCGGCCTTGCCCGCCGCCGGCTTGGCAGCGGCCGGCTTGGTCGCCGCCGGCTTGGTCGTGGCCTTGGTGACCCGGGTCCGGGTGACCTTGGCGGCGGCCGGCTTGGCCTCGACGACCTCGGCCACGTCCGCCGGGGTCGGCGTGTGGTCCGGGGCGACCTGCGCCACGTCCGCCGGGGTCGGGGTCCGGTCCTGGGTGGCCACGGCCTGCGCCCCGGCCGGGACGGTGGCGTCGGTCGCCTCGATGTCGGCGTTGACGGTCTCGGCGGCCTCCAGCACCCCGGCACCGACCACCCGCTCACCACGGGCGATCAACGCGCCGTACGCGGCCAGCGCCCGTTCCTGGGCCGCCTGCGCCCCGGCGAGCACCACGGCGGCGTTGCGGGTGGCGGCACCGCGCAGCTTGTCCAGGTCCAGCTCGGTCCGCAGCTTCTCCAGATCCAGCTCGGCGCGCAGCTTGTCCAGGTTCAGCTCGGCCGGGGTGGCCTTGTCACGCAGGCCGGTCGCGGTCAGGTTGGCCGTCCGGAAGGTCTCGGTGGCCTTCTGCCGCAGCTCGACTCCGGTGACGACGGCTCGGCCGCCCCACTCGGCGGCGACCTTGGTGCCGTCGGCGACGACCCGGTTGCCCAGCTCGCTCACCACGGTCGGGAGCTTGCGCAGCTGCTGGAAGGCCAGTTCCCCGGCGCCAGCGGCGGCGTAGAGCGGGGCCGGAATGCGGTTGGTCTTCGGCTGGGTCATGACAACTCCTCCTCGGCCGCTCCGGCGGCCTTGCTGTTGCTGGTCGTGGACGCGGCATCCGCCAAGCGGTCACGGGTGCCGGTGGCGGGTGCGGTGCGCGCATCGCCGGTCGCGGTCCTGGTGGCCGCCCCGCCGGTCGCGGGGGCGGGAGCGGTGCCCGCCTCGGTGACGGCGACCGATTCGAGGACGGCCTCGGTCGGCGTGCCCTCCGGGGTGACCGGTCCGGTGGCGGCCGACGTGACCGTCGCCGCCGCCTCCGTCGGCACGCTCGGAGCCGGCGCGGTCGGTCCGGTGCCGGCGCTCGGCCGGTCCGCCGAAGCGGCGGTCCGATCCGTGACGACCGGCTGATCGGTGACGACCGGCTGATCCGTGACGGCGGACCGATCGGTGCCCACCTGGTCCGCAACGGGACGCTCCGTGACGGCGGGCTCGTCGGTCGCGAGCGCCTCGTCGGTGGCGGGTTCCGGCGGGGCGGGTCGACCGGCGGTGGCCTCGGTCAGCCGGGTGTTCTCCCGGCGGAAGGTCTCGTAGATCTGGGTGAGCGACTGCTTCTGGGCCATCGTCAGGTCGGAGTCGACCGCGATGGCGGCGAGCACCCCCTGACCCTCCTTGTCGTCGAGCAGCCCGGCCCGCAGGTACATGGCCGGGGTGGAGACCCGTAACGCGCTGGCGAGCTGCTGGAGCACCTCGGCACTGGGCTTACGCAGGCCCCGCTCGATCTGACTGAGGTAGGGGTTGCTCACCCCTGCCTGCTCGGCGAGCTGGCGGAGCGAGATCTTGGCGTTCCGCCGCAGGTCACGGATGAATCCGCCGACGTCGGGTAGATCCTTGGATGCGGCCATGAATCCACGGTAGTCCGCGCTGCTAGCTCCAGCAAGCAAAACGCTAGCCAGAGTTAGCAACGTTACAAAGTGCGTTGCGGCCAGGGATGTCCGGTCGTAGCTTGCACGGCGTGACCAAGAAGATCGCCGTCAACGGCACCACCCTCGCCTACGACGAGGCCGGCAGCGGCACCCCGGCGCTCCTGCTGCACGCAGGAATCGCCGATCGGCGAATGTGGCGCGCGGTGTCCGACGCCCTCACCGACCGGCACCGGATGATCGCCCTGGACCTACGGAGCTACGGCGACTCCGCGCTTCCGCCCGAGTCGTTCGCCCATCACGACGACGTGGTGGGTGCGCTGGACGCGCTCGACATCGCCCAGGCCGCCCTGGTCGGCTGCTCGTTCGGCGGGGCGGTGGCGATCGACACCGCACTGGCGTACCCGCAGCGGGTGTCGGCCCTGGCGCTGTTCGGCACCGCCGTCTCCGGGCACGAGTGGTCGGAGGACACCGAGCAACTGTGGGACCGGCTGGTCGGCGAGGTCGACCAAGAGGACCTGGCGGCGAGCGCGGCCGGTGAGGTCCGGTTCTGGGTGGTCGGTCCGCACCGCCGCCCGGAGGATCTCGACCCGGCGTTCATCGCCTTCGCCGAGGAGTTGGACCGGCGGGCCCTCGCCGCCGAGCAGGCGTTGAGCGCGGTGGACGTCGTCGATCTCGACCCACCCGCCATCGGCCGCCTCGACGAGTTGCAGGTGCCGGTTCTCGTCACCGCCGGCGCCGTCGACATCCCGGACATCATCCGGCTGGCCGACCGGATCGCCGCCGAGGCTCCCCGGGCCGTCCGCCTGCCCGACATCCCCGACGCCGCACACCTGGTCCCCCTGGAACGCCCCGCCCCGGTCGCCGAGGCCCTCCGCGCCTTCCTGCCCTGACCATCCCGGCATCGCCCGCTCCGGCCGGCCCGCCGCCACCCCACCCGGCGGAGAGGGCACCGGGCCGACGGTCCTGGTCGCGCAGACTTCACCAGACGGGACGGACGCCGCCGACCGGAAGGGCCCCACCCAGCAGGGGGAATTCGGCGTACTCGGTGAGGACGGGGGCCCGCACGCCGAGCCGGCGCAGCGCCGAGACCAGCACCGGCATCCGGGCGCGGGTGGCACCGTCGTCGATCTTGAGGACCACCGCGCCGACGTCGGGCAGCGCTGCGGCGATCACCCCCTCCGCGCCGATCTTGGCCACCATCCCGGGTACGCCCCGCATCAGCCGGGTGTCGTCCGCCACGGTGCCGCCGACCACCTCCGGGTACGCCCGCATCGCGTCCGCCACCGTGCGCGGCAGTGAACCGGGCTCGGCGGCCACCAGCCGCAGGTACGCCCGCGCCAGCCCGGTCAGCGAGACCGCCAGCACCGGCGCCCCGCAACCGTCCACGCCGACCGCCGCCGCCCGCTCGCCGGTGAACTCCTCGATCGTGGCGGTCAGCCGCTGCTGCAACGGGTGCTCCGGCCGCCAGTACCCGTCCCACGGCCAGCCGGCCGCGAGGCAGGTCAACAGCATCCCGGCATGCTTGCCGGAGCAGTTCATCGCCAGGCGGCTCGGGCCACCACCGGCCCGCAGCACAGACTCCCGGGCCGCCACACCGAACGGCAGGTCGGGCGGGCAGTGCAGCGCTCCCGGGTCGAGGCCGGCGGAGCCCAGCAGCGCCGCGACCCGGGCCAGGTGGAACTCCTCGCCGGCGTGGCTGGCCGAGACCAGCGCGACGTCGGCGGGGTCGGTCAACGCGAGTCCGGCCCGGAGCATCCCGAGCGCCTGCAACGGCTTGCTGGCCGACCGGGGAAAGATCGGCGACACGCCGTCCCCCGCACCGGCCACCGGCGCACCGGCGGCGTCGAGCACCACCACCGAGCCACGGTGCAGACCCTCCACGAACCCGGACCGGACCACCTCGGCGAGCGGCTCGCCACCCTCGTACGTCTTGGACACCTGGCGAAGGTACCGACGGGGGTCGGAGCGCCCGACACCCGGGTGACCTGCAACGTCAGCCACGGGCGTACAGGAGTGCCGGGCCGGGCGTGGCTTACCGCGCCGCGCCGACCGGGACCGGAGCGGGCCGCCGAGACGGACCCGGACCATTGGCCGAACCGACGCCGTCCCCGCCCCGGCCGCGCTGCCCACCGGGCTAGCGGCCGAGCAGCCGTCGGGCCTCGGTGGTGGTCAGCGGCGGGCGCTGGGCGAGTTGCGCGAAACCAACCGCACGGGCGACCAGCTGCATGTTGGACTCCACCGGGCGGCCCTTGGCGTACGTCACGGTGTCCTCCATGCCGACCCGCAGGTGCCCGCCGGTGGAGAGCGCGGCCAGCATCACCGCGATGGAGCTGCGGCCGACACCGGTGGCCGAGAAGGTGGTGCCCGCCGGCAGGTCACGCAGCATCTGCTGGGCGGCGACCAGGGTGGCGGTGGTGCCCGGCATGCCGCCCGGGACCCCCATCACGAAGTCGACGTGCACGTGCCCGCCGTGCGGCAGGCCGTGCCGGTCGAGCAGGCGTTGCAGGGCGCTGAGGTGACCGAGGTCGAAGATCTCGTACTCGGGGAGGATGCCGCGCTCCTGCATCCGGGTGTGCAGATCGACGATGAACTCCCACCGGTTGAGGAAGACGTCGTCGCCGAAGTTGACCGTGCCCATGGTGCAGGAGGCCATGTCCGGTGCCGCGTCCAACACGGCCAGCCGATCGGCCTCCGGATCGGTGACCGCCCCGCCGGAGGAGAGCTGCACGATCAGGTCGGTGCCGTCGCGCAGCGCCGCCACGGTCTCCCGCAGCCGCCCCTGGTCGAGGGTGGGCCGGGCCTGGTCGTCGCGGATGTGGACGTGGATCACGGAGGCACCGAGCGCCTCGCACTCCTTGGCGGTGAGCAGCAACTCGTCGAGGGTGACCGGCAACGCCGGCACCTGCGCCTTGGCCGACTCCGCGCCGGTCGGGGCCACCGTGATCAACGTCCCTGTCGTCATGCCGGCGATGGTAGCCGCCCCGACCGCCCGAGGTCGATGGCGCGGCCCCGCCATGGCAGGAAGAACCGCACGCTGAAAGAGGAAAGCGCGAAGAAATTCCCGCCCACCGGGCGATGATGAGCCATCCTTGCTTCCGGCCCGGCTACTCCGGGTCGATTGCGGCGGCGCTGTCGCCCACCGACAGCCGGGCGTCGTCGGCGAGGTTGCGCTTGACCACGGCCAGCGCGACCTGACCCAGCTCGAAATGGTGCACGGCGGTGCCGACGAAGCCGACCGTCCGGCCGTCCAGGGTGACCGGGGTGCCGGCCGCCGGCAGGTGGTCGGTGGTCACCCCGTCCAGGTGCAGCAGGACGAGCCGACGCGGCGGCCTACCCAGGTTGTGCACCCGGGCGACGGTCTCCTGCCCCCGGTAGCAACCCTTGTCCAGGTGCACCGCCGGGGCGATCAGACCCGCCTCGGCGGGGATCGTCCGGTGGTCGGTGTCCACCCCGACCCGGGCCTGCCGGGCGGCCACCCGCACCGCCTCGTACGCCCACAGCCCGGCCGGGGGGACCCCGTGGTCGCGCAGCGCGGCGACGACCTGGTCCAGGGCCGACCGGGGCACCAGCAGGTCCACCCCGAGCGGCACCCGTCGGGCCCATCCGCCACCGGTCAGCGGCTGCACGTCGTACCCGACGGTGGGGCGGGGGGGCAGCTCGCCGGAGCGGAACTTCGGACCCGGCACCGCGAGCACCTCGGGTGCGGTCAGACCGGTGACGCCGAGCGCCGCGACGGCGTCGGTGGCCTGCGGCCCGACCAGCGACAGCAGCGCGTGGTCGGCGGTGGCGTCGCGCGGTTCGACCTGGCTGAAGAACCGCATCTTCTCCAGGTACGTCAGCAGGCCGGCGGTCATCCCCGGCTCGGTGTCCAGCCAGGTGGTCACGCCGTCCTCGGCGACCATCGCGTGCTGCTCGACGTGCCCGTGCGGGCTGAGCACCAGCAGCTCGGTGCCCTGGCCGGGGCCGAGCGCGGCAAGGTGCTGGCTGGTCAGGGTGTGCAGCCAGCCGATCCGCTCCGGGCCGGTGACGGCGATGACGCCCCGGTGCGAGCGGTCCACCAGGCCGACCCCGGTGGCCAGGGTGCGCTGCTCGCGCATCGGGTCGCCGTAGTGCGCGGCGACACCCCGGACCCCGGCCGCCCGGTGCTCGGCGTCCGGCTGGTCCCGGCTGGCCTCGTCGATCGCCTCGACGGCCACCGCTCCCGCGATGTCGATCATGTCGGTTCCCCGTCCTCACAGTTGCCGCAGACGCCGAAGAGCGCCACGTGCCCGATGTCCACCTGGAAGCTGCGCTCCGTGGCGAGCCGGTCGGCCAGTGGGCGCATCAGCTCCGGGTCGATCTCGTCCACCGCGCCGCACTCCCGACAGACCAGGTGGATGTGCTGGTGCTCCCCCGCCGCGTGATAGGTCGGCGAGCCGTGCGACAGGTGGGTGTGGGTCACCAGACCGAGCCGTTCCAGCAGCTCCAACGTCCGGTAGATGGTGGTGATGTTGACCCCGGCGGCGACCTCCCGGACGGCCGTGTGCACCTGTTCCGGTGTGGCGTGCCCGAGGTCGAGCACGGCCTGCAGGACCAGTTGGCGCTGCGCCGTCAGTCGCAGCCCACGCGAGCGGAGCATTTCCGCCAGGGAGGATTCGGACACCGTCCGATCATAGTTCGGCCGCCGCCGATCACCGCCCGCCCGCGTCGCGCCGCCGTCGGTTCCGGGACGCGCCGCTAGGCTCGGCGGTCATGGTGGCATCGAGGGTCGCCGTGCTCGGCCGGGGTGTCGTCCCTGCGGCCGAGCCGGTGCTGCGCGGGAACGACCTGGGTGTGCTGCGCGGGGACGGGCTCTTCGAGACCATGCACCTGCGCGGCGGACGCCCCTGGCTGCCCGCCGCCCACCTGGCCCGGCTGCGGGTCGGGGCCGCCGCCCTGGAACTCCCGCTCCCCCCGGACGAGGCGCTGGTGGAGCTGCTGGACGGCATCGCCGCCGGGTGGCCCACCGAGGTCGAGGGCGCGTTGCGGCTGGTCTGCACGCGGGGGCCGGAGGGGGGCGGGCTGCCCAGCGTGTACGCCACCCTGGCCGAGGTGCCGACCGCCGCGAAGCGGCTCCGCCGCGACGGGGTCACCGTCGCCACCCTGCCCCTCGGGGTGCCGGCGACGGGTCGCCCCGAACTGCCCTGGCTCCCGGTCGGCATCAAATCGATCTCGTACGCGACCAACAGCGCCGCCCGCCGCTGGGCCGCGCGCAACGGGGTGGACGACGTGCTCTGGGTCTCCACCGACGGCTACGTGCTGGAGGCGCCCGGCGCGAACGTCGTCTGGTCCGACGGCGACACCCTGTGCACCGTCCCGGCCGCGCGTACCGGCATCCTGCCCGGCACCACCTGCGGCTGGCTGCTCGACCACGCCGCCGAGCTGGGCCTGGAGCGGGCCGAACGGATGGTCACCCCGGCCGGATTGCACGCCGCCACCGGAGTCTGGCTGACCTCGTCGGTACGCGGTCTGGTCGAGGTCAGGTCGTTGGACGCCACCCCCCGCCCACCCGCCCCGCACACCCCCCGCCTCCAGGAGCTGCTGGGCTTCGCCTGACCGACACGGCCCCGCAGGACCGACAGGACCACGCATGATCGACACGATGGGGCCGACGTTGCGGTATCCCCCACGAGCGGACACCGCAACATCGGCTCAACGGAGTCGATCAACCAGCCGCCCGACGGCTCAGCCGGCGGCGGGCCGGATCGGCCCGGCACCCGGACGGCTCAGCCCGGCGGGGGTCAGCCGGCGACCCGGATCAGGCGGGCCGACAGGTGCGGGGAGAGACTGTGGCCCACGCCGGCCATCTCCTGGGCATAGAGCAGCGCCCCCTCGACGATGCCGAAGAGCCGGGCGCCCGCCGTCACCTCCTTGGCGGTGGCGGTCCGCACCACCGCGTCGGTGGCGAACTCGATCTGGGTACCCGTGCGCTTGCCGATGTGCAGCTCCATGATCCCGGTCGGGGTGGTCATCAGGGCTTCCAGCTCGTCGGTGACCCGCTCGCCGTCCAGCACCGGACGCCACCAGCCCACCTCACGCCCGGCCGGACGGATCGGACGGCTCTCCTCGTCGAGCAGCCAGGCCCGGGACTCGTAGAACAGGAACGGCCGGCCGTCGTGGCTGATCCGGATCTCCTGGGCGTAGTCGAAGTCCTCGATGGTGGGGAACCCGCCCCGACCGCGCCCCCGCCACACCCCGACGTACGGCAGCAGGCCGTCCAGCGCCGGGTGCAGTTTCGGGCCGACCCGCAGGTCGTGGCTCTCCTGGTACGGGTACTCCTCGACCGGCGGCGCATTCAACCACGGCGGCTGAAGGGGATTCTCGCTCACCGGGCCACCTTCGTTCGCGACTGCGGGGCTCGCAACCCCGGCTCACTCCTCGCGCTCACCGGGCCACCTTCGTTCGCGACTGCGGGGCTCGCAAGACCGGCTCACTCCTCGCGCTCACCGGGCCACCTTCGTTCGCGACTGCGGGGCTCGCAAGACCGGCTCACTCCTCGCGCTCACCATTTACCTCTCGACAGGCGTACGGCCAGGTAGACCAGGCCACCGGCGAGCGCGCCCAGGCCGGCGACCAGCAGGCTGACGAACCCGATCTCGGTAACCATCATGGTCATCCTATGCTGGGTCCCATGGGCCGCACTCTCGTCGTCAAGGCCACCGCCGGAGCGGACGCCCCGGAGCGGTGCGCGCAGGCGTTCACGGTGGCTGCCACGGCCGCCGCCGCCGGGGTACCGGTGTCGCTCTGGCTGACCGGCGAGTCCGCCTGGTTCGCCGTGCCCGGCCGGGCCGAGCAGTTCGCGCTGCCGCACTCCGCGCCGCTGGCCGACCTGCTGGGCATCATCCTGTCCACCGGCCAGGTCACCGCCTGCACGCAGTGCGTCGCCCGCCGGGACATCGGCCCGGACGACGTGCTGCCCGGCGTCCGGATCGCCGGCGCGGCCGTCTTCGTCGAGGAGGCGATGGCCGAGGGTGCCCAGGCGCTGGTCTACTGACCACCCCGCCTGCTGGCCCCACCGGCCCACCCGCGCCGCGCGCCACACCCCGGACCGGCCCCGCGAGGCCACCGGCCTGCCGACCGCACCGGATCACCGATCCGCCGGCCTGCTGACCCCCACCCGGTCTGCCGACCGCCCCGGCTGTCCACCGTTCGGCCGACGCGGTTCGCCCGTGGTGCGCGCGCTGCCGATCCTGAACCTAATTGTCGTTTTGCTGCCTACCATTCGAGGGTGAGCCAGGCGACGGAGGAGTTCTTCGCATCCCTGCCGGCGCGCGCCCCGGCGATCCTGCGCGCCCCCGTCACCGGCACGCTCCAGATCGATCTGACCACCGACCACCGCACCGACCACTGGCTGGTACGGCTCAGCCCCGGCAGGGCCGTGGTGGACCGGGCCCGGGGCCCGGCGGACGCGGTGTGGAGCAGCAGCGCCGACCTCTTCGAACGGCTGGCCACCGGCACCGCCCAGAGCATCTCGGCGGTGCTGCGCAACGAATCCACGTTCAGCGGGAACGTGATGCTGTTCCTGGTCTTCCGGCAGTTCTTCCCCACCCCGCCCGGCGTACGCGACCCCCGGGAGACCGCCCGTGAGCAGACCGGGCGGGCCTGATGCAGCAGCGGGTGAGCATCCTCGACGGCAACACCTTCCTGGTCTGCGACCGCAGCGGGGACGTCGAACCCTCGTTCGACTTCCCCACCGGGATGTTCTCCTTCGACACCCGGTTCCTCTCCACCTGGCTGCTCACCCTCGACGGCGAACGCCTGCACGCCCTCTCGGTCGACGACGCGCACTCCTACCAGACCCGGTTCTTCCTCGTCCCCGGTGAGCCGACGCACTACCTCGACGCCAAGGTGTCGATCATCCGGAGCCGGTCGATCGGCGGCACCTTCACCGAGGACCTCACCGTGCTCAACCACTCCGGCCGGGAGATGCGGTTCCAGTTGCGGCTGGAGATGGGCTCCGACTTCGCCGATCTCTTCGAGATCAAGCACCAGCGGCCCAAGAAGGGTCGGACCAGCGCCCAGGCCGGCGAGAACGAGCTGCGGCTGACCTACCGCCGGGAGGCCTTCCACCGGGAAGCGATGATCACCAGCAGCGCCGACGCCCACGTCGACCCGAACGGGATGACCTGGTCGATCACCGTCGCGCCGCACTCCGAGTGGAGCACCTGCGTGACCGCGACGCCGATCATCCACGGCGCCCGGGGCGAGGACGTCCGGGCGATCACCGCGTTGGGCGCCGCGCGCGGCCCGGCCGTCATCCGTGACGAGCAGGAGGACCTGGTCGGTCGGGCCCCGCAACTCGGCTGCGACTGCGAGCCGCTCGCCGGGGCGTACCGGCAGAGTCTGCACGACCTGGCGGCGCTCCGGTACGAGTCGATCACGCTGGGCGTCCGGCTGCTGGCCGCCGGGCTGCCGTGGTTCATGACCCTGTTCGGGCGGGACAGCATGCTCACCTCGTTGCAGGTGCTGCCCTTCCTGCCGGAACTGGTCCCGCCGACGATCCTGATGCTGGCCGGGCTCCAGGGTTACCGGCTCGACGACTTCCGCGACGAGGAACCCGGCAAGATCCTGCACGAGCTGCGGTACGGCGAGACCGCCGGCTTCGAGGAGCAGCCGCACTCCCCCTACTACGGGGCGGCCGACTCGACCCCGCTCTTCGTCATCCTGCTCGACGAGTACGAGCGCTGGACCGGGGACGTCGCGCTGGTCAAGCAGCTGGAGTTGCCCGTCCGGGCCGCGCTGCACTGGATCGACACCTATGGCGACCTGCTCGGCACCGGCTACGTCTGGTACCGCAGCCGCAATCCGGAGACCGGTCTGGAGAACCAGTGCTGGAAGGACTCGTGGGACGCCATCTCCTACGCCGACGGCCGGCTGCCCGGCTTCCCCCGCGCCACCTGCGAGATCCAGGGGTACGCCTACGACGCCAAGCGGCGCGGCGCGCGGATGGCCCGGCTGTTCTGGAACGACCCGGAGTACGCCGACCGGTTGGAGCGGGAGGCGGCGGCGCTCAAGGAGCGCTTCAACCGGGATTTCTGGATTCCCGAGAAGAACCACTTCGCCCTCGCCCTGGACCCGGACGGCCGGCACGTCGACTCGCTCGCCTCCAACATCGGCCACCTGCTGTGGAGCGGCATCGTCGACGAGCCCCGCGCCGCCCTGGTCGCCGAGCACCTGCTCGGCCCCCGGCTCTTCTCCGGCTGGGGGGTCCGCACCCTGGCCACCGACGAGGGCCGCTACAACCCGATCGGATACCACGTCGGCACGGTGTGGCCGTTCGACAACGCCTTCATCGCCTGGGGCCTGAGCCGCTACGGCTTCCGCGAGGAGGCCGGACGGATCTGCGAGTCGATGATCAGCGCCTCCCGTTACTTCGACGGGCGGCTGCCCGAGGCGTTCGCCGGCTTCGAACGCCACCTCACCGACTATCCGGTGCAGTACCCGACGGCGTGCAGCCCGCAGGCCTGGTCGGCCGGCACGCCCCTGCTGCTGTTGCGGGTGATGCTCGGCCTGGAACCGCAGGGCGAACACCTGATCATCGACCCGCTGGTGCCGGAGGGGATGGGCCGGGTCGAGCTGCTGGACATCCCGGGCCGGTGGGGTCGGGTCGACGCCCTGGGCCGCAGCCGCACCCCGCACGACCACGAACACCACCACTGACCCGGCAACCGGGCGGGCCGGCGGGCCAGGCGGACGCAACGCCAGCTGGATCAGGCGGGGCAGCCGGGCAGGCACAGAGCAGGGGGCAGCAGAGCAGGGCGGGTCAGGCGGGGCAGGGGGCAGCAGAGCAGGGCAGGGCAGGTCAGGCGGGGCAGCCGGTGGAGGCGGAGAGGCGGAGCTGCGCGCCGGTACCGTCGGCCAGCACGGTGGTCGGGCCGCTGCGGTAGGCGTACACCTCGGGGAGGTCGACCACCGGGGGGCCGGCGGCCAACGGGCGCAGGCCGGTCAGCGCGACCGGCACGGCCCCGGCCGAGACGGCGACGGTACGGGCGGTGCCGCCACCCGGGCAGGGGGCGGTGACCGGCTGCGGGGCGGACTGCGCCGCACGGCCCAGGGCCCTCAGCGCGGCGTCCAGCGTCGGATCGGCCGGGGCGGCCGGGGGTTGCGGGTAGCCGGCGCCGATCGGGCGGCAACCGGTGTCGGCGGTCAACCGGACCCGTCCGCCGCTGGTGACCCGGCCCTGCACGGTGATGAACTCCCCCGCGTCGGCCCGTAGCCGGGGCCCCGACGAGCCGGACCGCACGCCGGCCCGCCAGTCGGCCGGCAGCCGGTCGGCGACCCGGTCCAGCAACGCCCGCTCGCCGCCCTCGGCGACCAGCACGTCCAACCCCCGGCTCAGGGTCGCCCCGGCGGACATCGGGGTGATCCGGCAACCCCGTTCGACCTGCGGCCCGGTCAGCGCCCAGGCGCCGTCCCCGACCGCCGCGACGAGTTGACCGAGGGCCCGGTCCACGACCGGACCGGCCTCGGCGACGGTGCGCTGCTCCCGCACGGTCGGCGCGTCGTGCCGGGCCGACCACCAGGTGAGCACGCCCAACAGCACCGCCCAGGCCACGGTCACCGCCAGCAGCCAACGCCACCGGCGGCGCGGCGCGGACGGACCGGACGGTGGGGCGTACCCCGGATGGACGGCACCACTCACCGGATCATCGTGTCACGGCCCCACCGCCGGCTGGCCGGGCGGTACGGCGAGCCGGTAGCCGACGCCGCGCACGGTCTGCACCTGCGGGCAGCCCGGCACCGCGCCCAGCTTGCGGCGCAGCCGCTTGACCGCCGAGTGCAGGATCGCCGCGTCGCCCAGCCAGGCCCCGCCCCAGACCGAGCCGAAGATCCGTTCGTAGCTCCACACCGCCCCCGGGTCGCCGGCCAGCCGGGCCAGCAGCTCCCGCTCCAGCCGGGTCAGCGCCAACGGCTCCCCCTGCCAGGTGACCAGGTGACCGGCCGGGTCGACGACCAGGTCGCCGCAGCGCACCGGGGTCGCCCCGGTGGGCGGCGCGGCGGGCGCCGCCGGGGTCGGGAAGAGCATCGCGCGCAGCTCGGCCAGGTCCGCGCAGATCACCACCGGCCCCACGTCGTCGAGCTGCCGGACCACCCGCTCCCGGACCGAGACGTCGGCGCTGACACAGACCACGAACGGGATGTCGACACCGGTCACACGTCCTCCCCAGGACCGCACCTGCCGCCCGCTCCCGGCGGTCCCGTCTGCCCACGACAGGTGCCGGCGCGGCTGGTGTCAGCCTAATGGTCAGCGTGGCGCCTGGTTACTGACCGAATACTGACCGACCCGATCCATTGATCAGCTTGGTTCCCCGGCTGAGCATGATGCACAGCGGCCGTGGGGGGCCGGCCCACCAGCACCCACCACCGGCCACCTCCTCAGCCGCTCCGCGTGGCCGCGACCCCGGCACACGCGGCCGGGTCCGAACCGATCGGGCCCGAAGACGTGGGGAGGAACTGTGCGCAGACGACCGACCGGACGACCGTCCCGGTGGCGATTGGTGGCCGCGCTCGCGGCCGGACTGTTGGGGCTCACCATCCAGCCCGCACTGCCCGCCGCGGCCGCGCCGGCCGCGCCCCGGGCCACCGTGGACCAGCAGGTCCTCGACGGGCTCGCCGACGGCACCGAGACCTTCCTGGTCTACCTGCGTGAGCAGGCCCCGCTCGCCGAGGCGGCCCGGCTGCGCAGCGCGGACGCCCGCGCCGACGAGGTGCACCGGTTGCTCACCACCACCGCCGAGCGGACCCAGCGCGAGCTGCGCACGGTGCTCGACGAGCGGAAGGCCACCTACACCGCGTACTGGATCGCCAACGCGCTGCGGGTGACCGGGGACCGGGCGCTGCTGGACGTCGTCGCCGCCCGCCCGGAGGTCGCCCGGATCGCCCCGACCCGCAGCTACCCGCTGGTCCGCCCGGTCCGCAGCACCGCCGCCCGCGCCGGCACCAACGCCGCCGAGTGGGGGCTGACCAACATCGGTGCCCCCCGGGTCTGGGACGAGTTCGGCGACCGGGGGGAGGGCCTGGTGGTCGCCAACATCGACAGCGGTGTGCAGTTCGACCACCCCGCGCTGGTCGGGTCGTACCGGGGCAACCTCGGTGGCGGCACCTTCGACCACAACTACGACTGGTACGACCCGGCCGGGATCTGCCCGCAGGACGTGCCCTGCGACAACAACGACCACGGCACCCACACCATGGGCACGATGGTCGGCACCGACGGGGCCAGCAACCAGGTGGGTGTCGCCCCCGGTGCGAAGTGGATCGCCGCCAAGGGCTGCGAGTCCAACAACTGCTCGGACGCCTCGCTGTTGGCCGCCGGTCAGTGGGTGCTCGCCCCGACCGACCTCAACGGACAGAATCCCCGCCCCGACCTGCGCCCCGACATCGTCAACAACTCCTGGGGCGGCGACGGCGGCGACCCCTGGTACCAGCAGACCGTGGCGGCCTGGCGGGCCGCCGGGATGTTCCCGGTCTTCTCCTCCGGCAACGACGGCCCGGCCTGTGGCAGCGCCGGTTCCCCCGGCGACAACCCCAACGCGTACGCGGTCGGCTCGTACGACGTGAACAACACCATCTCCGACTTCTCCGGTCGGGGCAACGCCACCGACCCCTCCGGGCTGAAGCCGAACATCGCCGCGCCCGGCAGCAACGTGCGTTCCAGCGTGCCGGGCAACGGGTACGCGTCGTTCAGCGGCACCTCGATGGCCGCCCCGCACGTGGCCGGCACGGTCGCCCTGGTCTGGTCGGCCGCGCCCAGCCTGCGCGGGAACGTCGCCGCCACCGAGACGCTGCTCGACCGGACCGCGACGGACGTCAACGCGACCACCTGCGGGGGCACCGCCGCCGACAACAACGTCTTCGGCGAGGGGCGGCTCAACGCGTACGAGGCGGTGCGGCAGGCCCCACGCGGGCCGGTCGGCCGGGTCAGCGGCCTGGTCACCGACGCGGCGGGTGGCGGCCCCGTCGCCGGTGCCACCGTCTCCGACGGCGAGCGCAGCGTCACCACCGGCACGGACGGCCGTTACACGCTGACCGTGCCGGCGGGCGAGATCACCCTGACCGTGTCCGCGTACGGCTTCCGCACCGCGACCGGCACCGTAACCGTCCCGGAGGACGGCGCGGTCACCCGTGACTTCGCCCTGACGGCGACGCCGACGGTCACCGTCTCCGGCCGGGTCACCGACGGCTCCGGGCACGGCTGGCCGTTGTACGCCAGCATCGAGGTCGCCGGCCGCCCCGGCGCTCCGGTCTTCACCGACCCGGTGACCGGCCGGTACTCCTTCACCGTGGCCGGCAACACCGACTACAAGCTCACCGTCACCGCGAAGTACCCGGGCTACCGCACGGTGACCAAGGACCTGACCGTCGGGTCGACGGCCACCACCGCGGACATTCCGGTCCCGGTCGAGGCGGCCTGTGTCGCCGCCGGTTACACCGGCAGCCTCAGCGCGCCGCTGCTGACGCAGAGTTTCGACGGCACCACCGCGCCGGAGGGCTGGTCGGTGCGCAACCGCACCGAGAAGGGCGGCTGGGTCTTCAACGACCCGGGCGCGCGGGGCAACCTGACCGGCGGCACCGGCGGGTTCGCGATCGTCGACAGCGACAAGCTCGGCACCGGCAACACCCAGGACACCGACCTGATCGCCCCGCCGGTCGACCTGTCCGCCTCCGCCGCGCCGCTGCTGCGGTTCCGCAGTGACTGGCGGGCGGTCGGGATCAGTGACACCGCCGACGTGGACGTCTCCACCGACGCCGGGGCGAGCTGGACGAACGTCTGGCACCAGACCGCCAGCCGGCGGGGCCCCCGGGTCGAGGAGGTGCCGCTGACCCCGGCGGCCGGCGCGACCGGGGCGCTGGTGCGCTTCCGGTTCAAGGGGACCTACGCCTGGTGGTGGCAGGTGGACGACGTCCAGCTGGTCAACCGGGACTGCACGCCCGTCCCGGGTGGGCTGGTGGTCGGCAACACCACCGACCGCAACACCGGCGCGGCGGTCAACGGGGTGACGGTCACCAGCGTCGACCGGCCCACCGACACGACCGTCTCGGCGGCCACTCCGGACGACCCGAACCTGCCGGACGGCTTCTACCACCTCTTCTCGGGGCTGACCGGCGCCCACCCGTTCACCGCTTCCCGGCCGCCGTACTCGGCGGTCACCCAGCCGGTGACGGTGGTGGCGGACAGCACCCGCCGGGCCGACTTCGCCCTGACCGCGGGGCGGCTCACCGTCAGCACCACCACGATCGAGGCCCACCAGCCGTACGGCAGCACCCGCAACGCCAAGGTGACGGTACGCAACACCGGCACCGCCCCGGCCACCGTGGAGCTGCTGGAACGCGGTGGCGGGTTCGAGGTGCTCGCCACCGGCGGCGCTCCGCTGCGGGAGCAGGTGGTCAAGGGGATCAGCACCGCCCGTACCGGTGCCCGTTACGGCGGCGGGAACTCCGACGCCGCGCCGCAGGCCGACGACGCCTGGACCCGGATCACCAACCTGCCCGCCGCGATCTATGACAACGCGGCGGCCAACCTGGACGGCAAGGTCTACTCGGTCGGCGGCGGTGGCGACACCGGCAACGAGCGCAAGGCCTGGGTGTTCGAGCCGGCCACCGGCGTCTGGACCGCGCTGCCCGACCTGCCGCACGCCCGGTCCAAGCCGTCCGCCGTGGGCATCAGCGGCAAGCTGTACGTGATCGGCGGCTGGGGCGCCAGCGAGGGCACCGAGCCCTCGGTGGACGTCTTCGACCCGGCCAGCGGTTCGTGGAGCACCCTGGCCGGGGCGGTCAACCCGGCCCCTGCCGCCGCAGCCGGCACCGCTGTGGCGGGCGGCAAGGTGTACCTGGTCGGCGGCTGCGTCGACGGCACCTGCACGGAGTCCAACAAGCTGGTGGTGTTCGACCCGCGTACCGGGACGTTCCGCACCGGCGCGGCCTACCCGCACCCGGTCTCCTGGCTGTCCTGCGGCGGGATCGGTGCACAGGTGTACTGCGCCGGCGGCGTCGCCGACGACGAGTACACCGACGCCTGGCGGTACGACCCGGCTTCGGACACCTGGAGCCCGCTGCCGAACCTCCCGGTCGACCTGTGGGGCTCCCAGTACGCGTCGGCCGGCGGCATGCTGGTGCTGGCCGGCGGCGTGACCGGCGGCTCGACGTCGGTGACCAACCGGACGGTCGGCTTCGACCCGGTCGCCGGGGCCTGGCGGAACCTGCCGAACGCCCAGTTCAACCGGTACCGGGGTGCCGCCGCCTGTGGGGCGTACAAGATCGGTGGTTCGCCCAGTTCGTTCGTCGGCTCGGCGGACAGCGAGCGGCTCGGCGGGCTGGAAGGCTGCGCGGACGCCAGTGACCTGCCGTGGCTGTCCACCGCACCGACCAGCTTCACGCTGGCGCCGGGCGCGTCCCAGACGGTCACCGTCACGCTGACCGCCACGGCGGCGGCCGGGGTGCTCCAGCCCGGGGCATACTCGGGTGAGCTGGGGATCACCTCCGACACCCCGTACCCGGTGTCGTCGGTCGGGGTCGAGATGAACGTCTCGCCGCCGAACAACTGGGGCAAGATCCAGGGCACGGTGACCGGGGTGACCTGCGGCGGTCAGACCGTCGGCGTCCCGGCCACGATCCGGCTGAACCTGGTCGGCTCGACCACCGGCACCACGCTCACCGCCGACGGCCAGGGCCGCTACGCCTGGTGGCTGCCGAAGGGCAAGTACGAGGTGATCGTGGCGAAGGACAGCTGGGTTCCTCAGGTCCAGCGGGCCGTCGTGGAAGCAGGCATCGTCGGCACGCTCGACTTCCGCCTGGCCCCGACGTCGACCTGTGCGGGCGCACGGGCATCCGGCCTCTGACCGGATAGCAGCACCGACGGTGGCCGTCGACCCCGCCCGGGTCGGCGGCCACCGTCGCGCCCACCCACCGTCGCGCCCACCCACCGTCGCGCCCACCCACCGCCGCGCGCCCACCCACCGCCGTGCGCCCACCGACCGGCGCCCATACACGACCGTGTCCGCGGACCGCCGCGCCCACATGGCCGTGTCCGCAGGTCAGCGGACTGACCCGGAGTCATTCCTGACCCGGCACCCGCCCGGGGCGCGCTGCCCCCTTTCGGCTGTCTCATGGCGGGTCGGCCGGCAGGAGTCCGGGGAGCCGTGCTCCTCTCTCGGCTGCCTCGGGGGCACACACTATGTCCCGAACGCTGTATGCCTGCCCGTCATATTCATGACGGACAGGCATACCCGTCGCCGAGGAAACAGTCCCCACCGGGTCCCGCCGGGTGGCAACCCCCGTCGTGTCCACAGGGCCCGGCCGGGATCGGCAGCTGGGGCTCCGCAGGGCTCGGCCGGTGGGGACTCGATGGGCCCAACAGCTGGGGCTCGCCATTTTCGGCTAAGTAGCGGCATCAGAGCGGGCAGATACCGCTACATCGCTGACAATGAGTTGATCATGGCACTTTGGCCGGACCCGGTCAGCACCGGTCAACCAGAGGGTCGCTACTCCGCCTGCTGTAGGCGCACACTCCTCGCTGCGGGCCGCAGGCCGCAGGCGGCGAGCGGCCGGGCGGCCGGGCTTGCCGGCCGAGCGGGTGCGACGGGGACGAGAGCGGGTGCGACGGCTCGGGGCCGGTCACCCTGGGTGGGGTGACCGGCCCCGGGCCGATCGATGCGTGGGTCAGGCCACCGTGACGGAGACCTCGTTGATGCCCCGGTTGGCGGTCACGGCGGTGTCGCCGTTGCCGTGCCGGGACAGCGCCCGCAGGGTCCAGTTGCCCGGCGCGGCGAAGAACCGGAACTGCCCGGTCGGGGAGGTGACCACCTCGGCGGTGAACTCACCGGTCGAGTCGAGCAGCCGGACGTACGCGCCTGCTACGGGCTCGCCCGACTCGGCCAGCACCTGGCCGGTGATGACGGTTTCCTTCTCCAGGTCCAGGCTGGCCGGCAGGGGCGCGGACTGGTCCGGCGCGGCGCAACCGGCGGCGGTGGGAGCAGTCATGGCTCAGGCCTCCCCGGGCTCGTCGCCGAGCGCCACCGGCACGCCGACCAGCGAGCCGTACTCGGTCCAGGAACCGTCGTAGTTCTTGACGTTGGGGTGGCCGAGCAGCTCCTGCAGGACGAACCAGCTGTGCGAGGAGCGCTCGCCGATCCGGCAGTAGGCGATGGTCTCCTTGCCGTCGTCCAGCCCGGCGTCGGCGTAGATCTTGCGCAGCTCGTCGTCGGACTTGAAGGTGCCGTCCTCGTTGGCCGCCTTGGACCACGGCACGCTGATCGCGGTCGGGATGTGCCCGGCCCGCTGCGCCTGCTCCTGCGGCAGGTGGGCGGGGGCCAGCAACCGGCCGGCGAACTCGTCGGGGCTGCGCACGTCGACCAGGTTCTTGGTGCCGATGGCGGCGACGACCTCGTCGCGGAACGCCCGGATCGAGGTGTCCGGCTCGCTCGCGACGTACTGGGTGGCCGGGCGGGTCACCGCGTCGTTGACCAGCGGGCGGGCGTCCAGCTCCCACTTCTTGCGACCGCCGTCGAGCAGCTTCACGTCGCGGTGGCCGTAGAGCTTGAAGTACCAGTACGCGTAGGCGGCGAACCAGTTGTTGTTGCCGCCGTAGAGGACCACGACGTCGTCGTTGCCGATGCCCCGCTCGGAGAGCAGCGCCTCGAACTGGGTCTTGTTGACGAAGTCCCGGCGGACCTGGTCCTGGAGGTCGGTCTTCCAGTCGAGCTTGATGGCGCCGGCGATGTGGCCGGTGTCATAGGCCGAGGTGTCCTCGTCGACCTCGACGAAGACGACGCCCGGAGCGTCGAGGTTCTTCTCGGCCCATTCGGCCGAGACGAGTGCGGTGTCGCGACTCATCAGATCACTCCCTGGTGATGATGGGTGGTGAGCCAGCGCGTTGGTGGAGACCGGTGATGTCGCACCACGCGCGGGACCCATAGAGGAACGGATCACGGGTTTGAGCGACGGCGCCGCTGCCGGGCGTTTCGGAGGGTGGGCACCGGAGGTCAGTGGAACCCCGGGCGCAATGGCCGCTGGGCGGCCGGAGACAGCCCCGCCGTCAGATGACGGAGCGACACAGGCAGGTGGCCACGCGGCACAGGTCGACCGCGCGCCGTTTGGTGAGGTGCGTCCCCATGGTGTCGGAGCCTACCAGCCGTCCCGGAGAGTGCCAGGGGCCGACCAACATACGGGACACCGCCCGGCCTGCCGGGGAGCCCCGGGGCCGGGCCGCGCCCAGAACTGAGCGGCGAGTCAGCTCGCCGAGTTGATCGGGACGTCCTTCGCGTCGGCGGTCACCGTCAGCCCCTCCGGGCGCGGCTCGACCTTGCGCACGTTGAGCTGGAACGGCAGCGCCGGCAGGGGCACGTCGACCGAGATGCCCCGGGCGTAGTTGTTCAGCAGGGTCCGGGCCAGCGGCACCGCCGGCAGCCCCTGGGCGTTCAGGTCGCTGAACTTCAGGGCCACCTTGCCGTTGTCGGCCACCGTCACGTCGGCGGTGCCGGTGACGGTGAGCTTCTGGCCGAGGATGTCGACCGGCGCGGTGACGGCCAGCTTGCCGTTCTGCTCGCCGAGCTTGAGCCCCGGCCGGTCCAGCAGCTTGGCCAGGCTGTCGTAGGTGACCGTGCCGGTGCCGGCCACCGTCTCGGCCACCACCTCACCCTGCCCCGAGCGGATGGTGTCCAGCGAGGCGCGCACGTTGCGGGCGTCCACGTCGAGCCGGGGCAGGCTGACCGCGTTGCCCTCCACGGAACCCTGCACGTCGGTCAGCACGATGGAGATCCGCTCGTACCGGCCGTCGACCACCTGGGTGAGGAACGGGAAGCCACCCACGTCCACCTGGGGTGGGGCGGAGCTGGCATTCTGCTTGGCGACCTCCTGCTGCACCTGGTCGGCAATGGCCCGCTCGGCCAGGCCGGCCGCCACCCGGTCGGCCACCACCAGCAGCCCGCCCAGGATCAGCACCAGGACGACCAGTACGACGAGCCACCTGCGCCCGCGCCGCCGGGGCCGCTCCTCGTACGTCTGCGCCACGCCCGTCTCCATCCGTCGCCGTCGCGGTCACGCGACGTGCCGTCATCGATGCCGCCGTCGCGGCGCACCGCTACTACCCGAGCGCCGTCGCGCCCAATCGCCGTCGCGCGTCCCGCCGCCGTCAGAGGAAGAGCACACACATGGCGTACGCCGCCGGAGCGGCCAACGCGAAGCCGCCCAGCGGACCCTGCATGTGCCGGGCGATCCACATGGTGGGCGGTTCGCCGGCCATCAACCGGCCTGCCTCGGCGTAGCCGACGGCGAGGTCGGCCAGCACGGCGGTGGCCGCGGTGACCAGCCCGATCAGCGCGGCGCTGGTCGGCGTGAAGCCCACCAGGTAGCTGCCGAGCAGGGCGCTGGTGAGGGTGCCGACCATCGCGCCGACGACCACCCCGGCGGCGCCCCGGGGCACCTGCGGCGCCAGCCGGGGCCAGGCCAGCACGGCGTCGGTGAGCCGGGCCACGGTGAGCGCGACGCCGGTGGCGACCAGGCAGACGGTGATCGCCTGGGTGCCGGCGGGAATCCGGCTGAGCGTAATCAGGGTGGCGAACGCCACCACGCCCACCACGATCAGCAACGTGGTGCCGAGCGAGTCGGTCACCCGGACCCGGTCCACCCGGCGGACGAGCTGACCGAGCACGCCGAGCAGGAAGCCGCCCAGCGCCACGAACCCGAGCGGGGCCAACCCGGCGACGTCGGTCTGCACGGCGGCGACGTCCGCCGCCGCGGCGACCACGCCGCTGGTCAGCGCGACCAGCAGCAGCGCGGGCGGGCGCATGGCCATCGTCCAGGCCAGCACGAAGAGCAGTTGGACGCCGAACACGATGATCGCGAACGGCAGCCGGTGTCCGGGGCCGGCGGTCTGCGCACCGAGCACCAGGCCGACGCCGAGTAGCGCGGCGAAGCCGGCGACGGTCAGCGAGAGCGGCCGGCGCACCTCGACCGGCTCGATCGGCTCCTCGTCCGGCTCGACGTCGTCATCCTCGCTGCGGCGCGGCTGACCGCCCTTGCGGAACCGGCGCGGGCCGCGCTCGCGTCGGTTCCCGGCGTCGTCGGCCGGGGCGGGGCGGGGCTCGGGTGCGGGTCCGCCTGCCGGGCCGGCGGGCCCGTCGGGGGCGCCGTCGGCCCACGGGTCACGGCCGGTCTCGGGCGAGGTGGAGGGAAACACGCCCCGATCGTGCCAGACCGACGGGCTTCGGCGGGGATCACGTGGGCTCCCGGCGGGGATCACGGTTTCGGTCACGTTAAAACCTGGGTGGTGATCACGGGCAGATCCGACAAACAGGAAAGGACGCCGAGGTGACGACGGAGCAATCGGTTACGCTCAAGCCGTTACCCGCCCGTCAGCGACGCCGGGACCCACGCAAGTTCTCAGCGCCCCGCCCACCGGCGGGGCAGCTGGTCGCGTGCGGCCATTGAGCCGCCGGGACGGAGGTGATCGTGTGGAGCTCCTGCTGCTGGTGACCGCGCGTGCAGGTGAGCCCTCGGCGGTGCTGCCGGCACTCGACCTGTTGCCGCATTCGGTGCGTACCGCGCCGCGTGACGTCCGCACCCTGGTTTCCGGGCCCAGCCCGGACGCGGTGCTGGTCGACGCCCGGTCTGAGTTGAGTGAGGCCAGGGCCACCTGTCGGATGCTGCACGCCACCGGCCTGGGCGTGCCGCTGGTCGCGGTGGTCACCGAGGCCGGCCTGATCGCCCTGAACGCCGACTGGGGCGTGGACGACGTGATCCTGGCCGGAGCGGGCCCCGCCGAGGTGGAGGCCCGGCTGCGGCTCGCGGTGGGCCGGCTGAGCAACGCCACCTCCGGGGCCGGCGGTTCGATCCGGGCCGGCGAACTGAACATCGACCCGGACACCTACGCGGCCAAGCTCAAGGGCCGGCCGCTCGACCTCACCTACAAGGAGTTCGAGCTGCTGAAGTTCCTGGCCCAGCACCCGGGCCGGGTGTTCACCCGGGACCAGTTGCTCCGCGAGGTCTGGGGCTACGACTACTTCGGCGGCACCCGCACGGTGGACGTGCACGTCCGACGGCTGCGGGCCAAGCTCGGCTCGGAGTACGAGTCGATGATCGGTACGGTCCGCCAGGTGGGCTACAAGTTCGTGGTCCCGCCGTCGTCCCGGTCGCTGCCGGAGTCCGAGCCCGCGCCGCTGCCGGTCTGATCCCGATCGACAGCACCGCACCCTAGAAGGACTATTTCCGATACGCCCCTTTTGCACCTGTTGCCGGCTTTAGTCTTACTGCCGGAATCAGCAGGCGTGAAAGGGGCGACGGTGCGTGCACTGACCACGGGGGCGACGAGAGGGCCGTCCCGCGATCCGGACCGGTGGGGACGCTGATGCGCACCCGGTCGACCAGCGGGACCGTCGGCGTCGTCACCCTGGTGCTGGCCGCCCTGCTCGGGTCCGCGTACGCGCTCGGGCGCAGCATGACCCCGGCCACACCCCGGCAACCGATCGGCGCGTCGGCGCAGATCGACGGCGCCCAGTACGGCGAGCAACCCGCCGACCCGGCCGCCCCGCACACCGATCCGGACGGCACCCGCCCCGACGGGGGCACCCCCACCACCGGGGCCGACCCGGACGCCCCGCAGCCGGCCAGCGACGGTGACGGCCCGTTCGGCAGCCACGCCAGCACCGGTACTCCCGAGGTCGCGCTGACCTTCGACGACGGACCCGACCCGACGTACACCCCGCAGGTGCTGGAGGTGCTGCGCGCGTACGGGGTCAAGGCGACGTTCTGCGTGGTCGGCGAGAACGCCCAGGACCACCCGGACCTGGTCCAGGCGATCGTGGCCGACGGGCACACCCTCTGCAACCACTCGTGGCACCACGACGTGCTGCTCGGCAAGCGCTCCCCCGCCCTGATCCGGGCCGACCTGATCCGGACCAACGACGCCATCCACGCCGCCGTGCCGGACGCCCGGATCAGCTACTTCCGGCAGCCCGGCGGGGCTTGGACGTACCCGGTGGTGTCGGTCGCCGAGGGGCTGGGGATGACCCCGCTGCACTGGACCGTCGATCCCAACGACTGGCAGGTCCCCGGTGCCGCGAAGATCACCACGACGGTCACCCGGGACACCGGGCCGGGCGCGATCGTGCTCATGCACGACGCCGGTGGCGACCGGCAGGGCACCGTGGACGCGCTGCGCCGGCTCCTGCCCGAACTCGTCAGCCGATTCCGGCTGGAGGCGTTGCCGGTCAACGGGGCCAACTGAGCCGACCGGGGCCCGCAGCGCCGTCGCCGGCCGGCAGACCGGACGGGCCGGGGACGAACAGGACCGGGCAGGTCGGAGGGCCGACAGAACCGGGCAGGTCGGGGGCGGACAGGACCGGGCGGGCTGGACGAGCGCGCGGAGCCGACTACGGTGACGGGATGAGCAGCGGCGAGTCGACGACCGACCGGTTGGCCCAGAGCGACCGGCTCACCCCGGCCGAGGTGACCGAGGTGCTGGCCCTGGCCCGGTTCGCGGGCGACACCGACGGTGCCGACCCCTTCGACGAGCACACCCTGCTGCGGCTGCGCGACCCGCAGGCGTCGGCCCGGCACCTGACGGCCCGCGCCACCGACGGCACCCTGACCGGGTACGCCCACCTGGACACCACCGACCCGACGTCCGGCGTCGGGGTGGAGTTGGTGGTGCGCCCGGGTTTCCGGCGGCGGGGCACCGGACGGGCGCTGGCCCGGGGCGTACTCGCGGCGGCTCCCGGCCCGGTGCGGGCCTGGGCGCACGGTGATCACCCGTCCGCCGCGGCGCTCGCGGTCGACCTGGGCCTCACGCGGGCCCGGGTGCTCTGGCAGTTGCGTCGGTCGCTGACCGACCCGGTCTCGCCGCCCCGCCTGCCCGACGGGGTGACGCTGCGCTCCTTCCGCCCCGGCGAGGACGACGACGCCTGGCTCGCCGTCAACGCCCGCGCCTTCGCCGAGCACCCGGAGCAGGGCCGGTGGACCGCCGACGACCTGCGGGCCCGACTGGCCGAGCCGTGGTTCGACCCGGCCGGTTTCCTGCTCGCCGTCGACTCCCCGGGCGGACGGCTGCGCGGTTTCCACTGGACCAAGGTGCACGAACGGCCGGGCGCGGCCCGGATCGGCGAGGTCTACGTGGTGGGGGTGGACCCGGACGCGCACGGTGGCGGTCTGGGGCGGGCCCTCACCACCGCCGGGCTGGCGTACCTGCGGGACCAGCGCGGGCTGGACCGGGTGATGCTCTATGTCGACGAGTCGAACACCGCCGCCGTTTCGCTCTATGAACGGCTCGGCTTCGCCCGCTGGTGCGGGCACGTCAACTACCACCTGGGCTGAGACTCCCCCGGCCATGGCCGGGCTGATCGACTCCCCCGGCAACGGCCGGACTGATCACGACGGGCCGTGACCCTGCTCCGCCCCGACCTACCGGCCGGCCGGCTCCGCCGGGGCGACCGGCGGTCTCCGTGCGGTAACGGCGGGGCCACGCCAGGATAACGGCTGCCCGGATATATCGCATCAATGCGGATACTGGGACGGCAGTTCACCTAACGGACAACCCTCCCTCAGGCAGCGGTCACCTTTCCGGCCGGGGCTGTTCATGCCCCGTTCACTTCCGACCGGCGAACCGTCTACCTGGCACTTCTAGCTTTCGTGTCAGCCGGTCAGCGCCGGCACTCGGGCCCCAATCCGGGCGACCTGACCAAAGACGTGAAGGGAAACCCCTCAGGTGAAGCTCCAGCGGCACGGCGCCATTGCCTGCCTCGCTCTTACCGCGGTCCTCGGCCTCAGCGCCTGCGGCTCGGACAACAACGAGCCGGCCAGCGCCTCCGCCTCCGGTTCGGCCAGCGCGGCCGACTGTGGCAAGGGCACCCTGAACGCGCAGGGATCCTCCGCGCAGAAGAACGCCATGGCTGAGTGGATCAAGGCCTACCAGCAGAAGTGCGGCGGCACCACGATCAACTACGAGTCCACCGGTTCGGGCGCGGGCGTCCAGGCGTTCATCGCCGGCACCGCCGACTTCGCCGGCTCCGACTCCGCCCTCAAGCCGGAGGAGCAGCCGCAGGCCGACGCCAAGTGCACCGGTGGCGCGGCGCTCAACCTGCCGATGGTGATCGGCCCGGTCTCGGTCGTCTACAACGTCGGCGGCCTGGACAACCTCCAGCTCAAGCCGGCCACCCTGGCGCAGATCTTCGCCGGCAAGGTCACCAAGTGGGACGACCCGGCCATCAAGGCCGACAACCCGGACGCCAAGCTGCCCGCCGCCGCGATCCAGACGGTGCACCGCTCGGACGAGTCGGGCACCACCGACAACTTCACCAAGTACCTGTCCAAGACCGCCGCGACGGACTGGACCTTCGGCAACAACAAGGCGTGGAAGGCCCCCGGCGGGCTCGGCGCCCCCAAGTCCGACGGCGTCGCCGCCAAGGTCAAGAGCACCGAGGGCACGATCAGCTACGTCGAGTGGTCGTACGCCGAGAACTCCGGTCTGAAGAAGGCCAAGGTGCAGAACGGCGCCGGCGAGTACACCGAGCTGACCGCCGAGTCGGCCGGCAAGACCATCGCCGGGGCCAAGATCGAGGGCCAGGGCGACGACCTCAAGATGTCGATCGACTACGCCACCAAGGAGGCCGGGGCGTACCCGATCGTCCTGGTGACCTACGAGATCGTGTGCAGCAAGGGCACCGCCGCCGACAAGCTGCCGCTGATCAAGGGCCTGCTGGGCCACGCCGCCAGCACCGAGGGCCAGGCCGAGCTGGTGGAGCTGGGCTACGCCCCGCTGCCCGACTCGGTCCGTACCAAGGTCGAGGCTGCGGTCAAGAACCTCGGCTGACCGTCCGAGCGACAACACCTCCTCAAGTCGAAGCGAGCGAGCAGATGGGTGAAACCCCTCACCGCTCGGCACACGCCGGCACCGGCGGGCATCCCGTGACCCAGGGTCACGAGCGGTCCGCCGGTGCCTCGGCGCGTGTTGCCGAGGCACCAGTCAGCCTCCGTACCCCCGATGACGACCATGGCCTGGGCGGAGGCGGCGGGCTGCCCCGGGCCCGCGCGTTCGGCGCGGAACGGGCGTTCCGTGGCCTGACCCTGGCCGCCGGCGTCACCGTGCTGGTCATCATCGCGGCCATCGCGGTCTTCCTGATCGCCAAGGCCGTCCCGGCGCTGCGGGCCAACAGTGCGAACTTCTGGACCTTCGAGGGCTGGTTCCCCAACGACGATCCCGCCACGTTCGGCATCGGCGCGCTCGCCTTCGGCACCCTGCTCACCGCCCTGTTGGCGCTGCTGATCGCGGTGCCGGTGGCGCTGGGCATCGCCCTCTACCTGTCCCACTACGCGCCGCGTCGGCTCGGCACCGCCCTGGGCTTCGTGATCGACCTGCTGGCCGCCGTGCCGAGCGTGGTGTTCGGCCTGTGGGGGCGGGACTACTTCGTCGGGCCGGTCGCCGACCTGTCGGCCTGGCTGCACACGTACTTCGGCTGGATCCCGATCTTCGGCGACGGCCCGTACGGCAACTCGATCCTGCTCGGCTCGCTGGTCCTGGCGATCATGGTGCTGCCGATCATCACCTCGCTCTCCCGCGAGGTGTTCCTCCAAACCCCGACCGCCAACGAGGAGGCCGCCATCGCGCTGGGGGCCACCCGCTGGGAGATGCTGCGTACGGCGGTGCTGCCGTACGGCCGGCCGGGCATCATCGCCGCCGTCATGCTCGGCCTCGGGCGGGCGCTCGGCGAGACCATCGCGCTCGCGCTGACCCTCGGCTCGACGTACGCTATCTCGTTCAACATCCTCGCCAACGGCGGCAACAGCATCGCCGCGAACATCGCCAACCGGTTCGCGGAGGCCAACGAGACCGGTCGGGGCGCGCTCATCGCCTCCGGCCTGGTGCTCTTTGCGATCACGCTGATCGTCAACATCACCGCGCGGGCGATCATCTACCGCCGCCGCGAGTTCACGGAGTCGGCCGCATGACCACGACGCTCACCCCCCGCCGTTCCCGCCCGCCGGCCCAGCCGGACAGCCTGCGGGCCAGGCGACTACCCGGGTACGCCGCCCCCGCCCTGGCGGTGCTGGCCCTGCTGGTCTCCGCCGGCATCGTCTACGGCGTCGACCTCGGCGGCCCGGTCCTGGTCGTGGTGTTCGGCGTACTGCTCTATCTGGCCGGGCTGTTCACCGCCGCCAACGCGGTGGAGGGCCGCCGGTCGGCCCGTAACCGGGTCTGGAGCGCCCTGATCCACTCCGCCCTGGTGCTGGCCGTGCTGCCGCTGGCCTCGGTGGTGTGGACGCTGGCCAGCAAGGGCACCGCCCGGCTCGACGGCGACTTCTTCGGCAGCTCGATGAACAACATCGGGGCCCGCGACGCCAACGGCGGCGCGTACCACGCCATCGTCGGCACCCTGCAGCAGGTCGGCATCGCCACCGCGATCACCGTCCCGCTCGGCGTGCTCTGCGCGATCTACATCGTCGAGTACGGGCGCGGCCGGTTCGCCTTCGCCATCCGGTTCTTCGTCGACGTGATGACCGGCATCCCGTCCATCGTCACCGGCCTGTTCGTGCTGGCCTTCTGGGTGCTGATCGTGTCGCCGTGGTTCAACGACGGCCGGCCCAGCTTCTCCGGCTTCGCCGCCGCGCTCGCGTTGAGCGTGCTGATGCTGCCGACGGTGGTCCGCTCCACCGAGGAGATGCTGCGCCTGGTCCCCCCGCCGCTGCGCGAGGGGGCGTACGCCCTGGGCGTACCGAAGTGGAAGACCATCCTGCGGGTGGTGCTGCCCACCGCGCTGCCCGGCATCGTCACCGGCATCATGCTCTCCATCGCGCGAGCCGCCGGGGAGACCGCCCCGGTGCTGCTCGTCGCCGGCGGTGGTGCGGCGATCAACTTCAACCCGTTCGAGAACAACCAGTCCTCGCTGGCCCTCTTCGTCTACCAGCAGGCCGGCGAGGCCTCGAAGTACTCGCCGGCACGGGCCTGGACGGCGGCGTTGACCCTGGTCGTCCTCGTGCTCGTCCTCACCGTCGCCGCGAAGCTGCTGGCCCGCCGCAACCGGCTCGGCCGATGAACCCCGGAGGTACCACCATGGCCAAGCGCATCGACGCCACCGACGTGACCGCCTACTACGGCGGTTTCAAGGCGATCGAGAACATCAACCTGACGGTCGAGCCGAAGACGGTCACCGCCCTGATCGGCCCGTCCGGCTGCGGCAAGTCGACCTTCCTGCGCTCGATCAACCGGATGCACGAGGTGCTGCCGGGCGCCCGGGTCGAGGGCAGCCTGACCATCGACGGCCAGGACGTCTACCACCGGGACGTCGACGTGACCGCCGTCCGCCGCATGATCGGCATGGTCTTCCAGCGCCCCAACCCGTTCCCCACCATGAGCATCTTCGAGAACGTGGTGGCCGGGCTGCGGCTCAACGGGGTCCGCAAGAAGTCCATCCTGGACGAGGCGGCCGAGCGTGCGCTGCGCTCGGCGAACCTGTGGGACGAGGTCAAGGACCGCCTCGGCAAGCCCGGCGCGGGTCTGTCCGGCGGTCAGCAGCAGCGGCTCTGCATCGCCCGGACCATCGCCGTCGAGCCGCAGGTGGTGCTGATGGACGAGCCCTGCTCGGCGCTGGACCCGATCTCGACGCTCGCCATCGAGGACCTGATGTTCCAGCTCAAGGACAAGTTCACCATCATCATCGTCACCCACAACATGCAGCAGGCCGCCCGGGTCTCCGACCGCACCGCCTTCTTCTCGATCGAGAAGACCGGCGACCCCGGCCGGCTCATCGAGTACGACAACACCCAGAAGATCTTCAGCAACCCCAGCCAGAAGAAGACCGAGGACTACATCACCGGCCGCTTCGGCTGACCCCTGCCCCGCCCCTGCGCGGGCCGGGGCGGGCCGCGTGAACGCGGGTCAGGTGAGGGTGAAGTGGGGGGTGCCGTTCTCCGGAACGTGCAGGCGGGGGGTCACCGGGGTGGCCGCGTCCCGGGTGGCCGAGGCGCGGGCCACCGCAGCCAGCGCACCGGCACCGGCCAGGTCACCGGCGGCGGCCACCTCGGTCAGGGTGACCAGGGTGGGCGGGAGCATGGTCAGCTCACCGGCCCGCGCGCGGGCCAGCGCGTCCACCGGGCGGACCCACATGGTGTGGTCGGCCTCGCCGGACACGTCCCGGGTCCGCTGCCCCTCCGGCAGCAGGGCGACGAAGAAGTACGTGTCGAAGCGGCGCGGCTCGAACTCCGGGGTGATCCACCGGCTCCACGGCAGCAGCAGGTCGGACCGGAGGGTGAGCTGCCGCTCGGCGAGCAGCCCGGCGAAACCCCGACGACGTGCCTCCAGATCCTGCCGTGCACTTTCCCAGTCGTCGCCGCTGACGTCACCCACCACCGCGCCGCCGACAGCATCCCCCACCGTGCCGCCGCCGGGGCCGGCCAGCAGCACGCCGGCCTCCTCGAAGACCTCCCGTGCGGCGGCGCACACCACCGCCTGGGCGGCGTCGGGCGTGACACCCAGCCGTCCCGCCCAGGCCGCCGGGTCGGGACCGGCCCAGTCCAGGTGCGCCTCCGAGTCCGACGGATCGACACCACCGCCGGGGAAGGCGTACACCCCGCCGAAGGCCATCGCGGCGACCCGGCGGATGACGTACACCTCGAAGTCGGTGCCGGCCGGGCGGAGCAGCAGCACGGTGGCCGCGACCCGGGGCGGGGCTGGGGTGCCGCCCTCGGCGTGGAACCGGCGGGCGTGCTCGACCAGCGCCGGCGGGGCGGGGAAACCGGAACTGTCGATCGTCATGCGCCGAGCCTAGTCCCGCCGGACGGACCCACCCCCTCCGCCGACAACCGCCGGCAGGCGGCCGGCAGGAAGCGGACGGGCAGCGGGCGGTGGGCAGAGCAGGTGACGGGCAACGGGCGGTGGGCAGGGGACAGGCAGCGGGCGGTGGGCAGGGGGCGGGCAGCGGGGGTGGCGGGGCACGTGGGCAGGGAACAGGGGGCGGCGGGTTAGCGTGAGCGCATGACACGTTGGGGGATTCTGTCCACCGGCCACATCGCCGGCCGGTTCGCCGAGGACCTACGGCTGGTGCCGGGGGCCGAACTGGTCGCGGTCGGCTCACGTACGACGGAGAGCGCCGAGGCGTTCGCCACCCGGTACGGTGCCGAGCGGGCGTACGGCTCCTGGGCCGAGCTGTCCGCCGACGACGGGCTGGACGCGATCTACGTGGCCACCCCGCACGCCGCCCACCACGAGGCCGCCCGGGTCTGCCTGGAGGCCGGCCGGGCGGTGCTGTTGGAGAAGCCGTTCACCCTCGACCTGGCCACCAGCACCGAGCTGGTCGAGCTGGCGCGGGCCCGGGGGGTCTTCCTGATGGAGGCCATGTGGATGCGGTGCAACCCGCTGATCCTGCGCCTGGTGGAGCTGGTCCGGGGCGGGGCGATCGGCGAGGTGACCAGCGTCCGGGCGGACTTCGGGGTGGCCGGGCCGTTCCCGCCGGAGCACCGGATGCGTAATCCGGCCCTGGGCGGCGGCGCGCTGCTGGACCTGGGCGTCTATCCGGTGAGCCTGGCCCACCTGCTGCTCGGTGTGCCGCAGCACGTGCAGGCCTGGGCCAAGCTGAGCCCGGAGGGGGTGGACGAGAACACCGGCATCGTCCTCGGGTACGACTCGGGCGCGGTCGCCACGCTGGGCTGCGGCATGGTCGGGGCGACCCCGCTGACCGCCGCGATCACCGGCACCACCGGCCGGATCGAGCTGCCCGAGCCGTTCTTCCGCCCCGGCTCCGCGGTGCTGCACCGCACCGACGCCGAGCCGGAGACGCTCACCGACGACCCGGCCGGCGGCGGTTACCAGTACGAGGCCGCCGAGGTGCAGCGCTGTCTGGCGGCCGGGCTGACCGAGAGCCCGCTCGTGCCGCACGCCGTCACCCTGGAGGTGATGGCCCTGCTGGACGACATCCGGGCCCGGATCGGAGTCGACTACGCCTGAACAGACAGCGGGAGGGGCACCCCGGCACCGCGCGGTGCGGTGACGGGGTGCCCCTCCCGACCAGGTCAGGTACCCCTCGGGTCACCTTCCCGCAACGGTCAGAACAGCGGACGGACCACCAGGTAGGTCAGGCAGGCGATCAGCGCGGCGGCCGGGAAGGTGATGACCCAGGCGAGCACGATGTTGCCGGCCACGTTCCAGCGGACCGCGGAGAGCCGCTTGGTGGCGCCCACCCCCATGATCGCCGAGGTGATCGTGTGGGTGGTGGAGATCGGGGCCTTGAGCACCAGGGCGTTGAAGTAGAGCACCGCGCTGGCCACGGTCTCGGCGGCGAAGCCCTCCGGCGGCCCCAGATCGATGATCTTTCGACCGAGGGTCCGGATGATCCGCCATCCACCGGCGTACGTGCCGAGCGCCAGCATGGTCGCCGAGGTCCAGAAGACCCAGCCCGGGATGTGCGTCTTGTCGTCCTGGAAACCGCCGGTGTAGAGGGCCAGCACCACGATGCCCATGGTCTTCGCGGCGTCCTGCATGCCGTGGCCGACCGACATGGCCGCCGCCGAGGCGGTCTGCGCCCAGCGGAAGCCCCGGTTGAGCCTGCCCGGCTGCCCCTTACGGAACGCCCACAGGATGGCCAGCATCAGCAGATAGCCGAGGGTGAGGCCGACGATCGGCGACAGGATCATCGGCAGGATGACCTTCTCGCCGATGGTGACCCACTGCACGACGCCGCCGGCGGAGAGCAGGGTCGCCCCGACCAGCCCACCGAAGAGGGCGTGCGAGGACGACGACGGCAGGCCGAAGTACCAGGTGATCAGGTTCCAGGCGATCGCGCCGAGCACCCCGGCGAAGACCACTCCGAGGCTGCCCACCCCGGTGGGCAGGGTGACCAGGCCGTCGCCGACGGTCTTGGCCACGCCGGCGCCGAAGTGCGCGCCGACGAAGTTGCCGACCGCGGCGAGGCCCAGGGCGATCCGGGGGGTCAGCGCCCGGGTGGAGACGCTTGTCGCGATCGCGTTGGCGGCGTCGTGGAAGCCGTTGGTGTAGTCGAACGCCAGGGCCACCGCGATCACCGCCAGCACGGCGATGAGTTCGGGACTCACAGGCTCAGGACTCCTTGACCGCGATGGTCTCGACGGTGTTCGCCACGTGCTCGAAGGCGTCGCAGGCGGCCTCCAGCTCGTCGGCGACCTCCTTCATCTTCAGCACGGTCAGCGCGTCGTACTCGCCGGAGAAGAGCCGGACCAGCAGCATCCGGTACGCCTGGTCACCGTCGTTCTCCAGCCGGTTGCACTCGATCCAGTAGTCCTCGAGATCCTTCATCGACTTCAGCCGGGGCATCGCCTCCGCCGTCAGCTTCGCCTGGAGGTCGAGCACGTTGACCAGCTCGTGCAGCTCGCGCGGGAGCGACGGGAGCTTGGTGAGGCCGTAGAGGTAGAGCAGGTTGCCGACCGCCTCCAGGTGGTCCATCACGTCGTCGAGCAGCGAGCCCAGCCGGTAGATGTCCTCCCGGTCGAACGGGGTGATGAAGGTGGAGTTGATCTTCTTGTAGAGATCGTGGGTGATCTGGTCGCTGTCGTGCTCGACCTCGGTCAGCCGCTCGCTGACCGACTGGACGTCGACGCCGGGCAGGGCCAGCTCGTTGAGCAGCTCCGTGCCCTTCACCAGGTTCTGCGCGGCCCTGGTGAAGAGCTCGTAGAAAGCGCCCTCGGTGGGACGGAAGGAAAACTTCACAGCACGGACCTCGTCGTGTCGGTGGAAGGGTGGCCGCCGCCCCAGGGGGCGTCCGCTGATGCATGCTAGGTACCGCACCGGAGTGGGTCTCCGCCGGCCCACCCCTGGTCAGACCCGATTCACCGGTCGTTCATCTGTTGTTAACCTCGGCCGTCACCGCCGCCACTCGACAACCGCTGGCGCTCCCGTTCCACGTCGAAACCGGCAGCCGGATACCCGAGATCAAGACCCTCGAACGTCTCCCGCAGCAGGTGCGCCACCGCCCAGTCCCGGTACCACTTGCGGTCCGCCGGCACCAGGAACCAGGGCGCGGCGTCCGTGTCGCACCGCCCCAGCGCCTCCGCGTACGCGGCCTGGTAGTCGTCCCAGCGGGCCCGGGAGTCGAGATCGCTCGGCTGGTACTTCCAGTGCTTCGTCGGGTCGGTCAACCGCTCCGACAACCGCCGCGCCTGCTCGTCCGGGGAGATGTGCAGCATCACCTTCACCAGGGTCACGCCCCCGTCGGTCAGCTCCCGCTCGAACGCGTTGATCCGGTCGTACCGGGCCCGCCAGGTCTCCTCCGGCACCAGCGCGTCGACCCGGGCCACCAGCACGTCCTCGTAGTGCGAACGGTTGAAGACCCCGACGTACCCGGGTGGGGGCAACGCCCGGCGGATCCGCCACAGGAAGTCGTGCCGCAACTCCTGCCGGGTCGGCGGGCCGAACGAGCGGATGTGCAGGCCGAGCGGGTTCATCGCGCCGGCCACCCGCTTCACGGTGCCGTCCTTGCCCCCGCAGTCCATCGCCTGGAGCACCAGCAGCAGCCGCCCCGGCCGCCCCGGCCGCAGCTTCGACCCGCCACCGGTCGGGGCCGAGGTGGGCGCGTCCGGCCCACCGGCCGCCTTGGCGGTGGCGAAGAGCATCTCCTGCTGCCGGGCCAACCCCGCACCGATCAGCTCGACCTGCCGGCGGGCCCACGGCTTGCGGTCCTTCCCGCCGCCCGCCGCCGCCGGCAGTCCCGGGGTGGACCGGGGATCGACCGCCCCCAGGTCGATCGGCTTACCACCCGGGGACACCCGCAACAACTCCCGCACCGTCGCACCCTCGGGTACGACGATCTCCGTCTCCTCGTCTGTGCGCATCCCCCGATCCTCGCCCACCGCCGCACCGCCCGCCCGCCGAGCCGGCACCGGGCTGTCACCTTTGCCGGTGGCGGGACGTCCGGTGGGTGGGGAGAATCCGGTCGTACCCCGGGGAGGTTTGTGGTGACGGTGGACCTGGTGGCGGAGTTCGAGGCGGAACGCGGGCGGCTGACCGCGGTGGCCCACCGGATGCTCGGCAGCCGCAGCGAGGCGGAGGACGCCGTCCAGGAGACCTGGCTGCGCTACGCCGGGGCGCTCGCCGATCCGCAGCGCCGGGCCGAAATCCGGCACCTGGGCGGCTGGCTCACCACCACCTGCGCCCGGATCTGCCTCGACGTGCTCCGCTCGGCCCGGGTCCGTCGCGAGACGTACCCGGGGCAGTGGCTGCCGGAGCCGGTGGTCACGCCGTGGGACGGCGGCGTGCCGGCACCGGACGGCTTCGCCCCCGACCCGGCCGACCGGGCGGTCCGGCGCGACCTGCTCGGCACCGCCCTGCTGGTCGTCCTGGAACGGCTCAGCCCCGAGCAACGGGTCGCCTTCGTCCTGCACGACGTGTTCGCGGTGCCGTTCGCCCGGATCGCCGAGGTGCTGGCGAGCACCCCCGAGGCGGCCCGCCAGCACGCCTCCCGGGCCCGCCGGGTGGTCACCGCCACCGACGTGCCCCGGCATACCGCCGACCCGGCCGAGCAGCGCAGGGTGCTGGCCGCGTTCGCCGCCGCGACCGAGTCCGGCGACCTCGACGCGCTGGTCCGGGTGCTCGCCCCGGACGTGGTGCTGATCGGCGACGGCGGCGGGCACTTCCCGACGGCCCGGCGACCGATCGTCGGCGTCGACCCGGTGGCCCGCTTCCTGCTCGGCCTCTTCACCCGGGCCGGCCGGTACGGCCAGCACCTGCGGGCCGCACCGGTGCTGGTGGACGGGGTGCTCGGCCTGCACCTGGAGACCGCCGCACCCGACGGCCGGCTGCTGCGGATGGTCACCGGGTTCGCCGTGCACGACGGCCGGATCAGCGGGCTGTTCCACCAGCTCAACCCGGACAAGCTCCACCTGCTGCCCGACCTCGCCCCCGACGCCACCTGGCCGCCCCGCTGGTGACCGGTCCCGCCCCGCCGCGACCGCACCCACCGGCCGGACCACGCCGACCCGCCCAGGCCGCACCACGCCTACCGGGGCCGGGCCGCTCCCGTCGGTCGGACCAGCCGGGTCACCACCGGCCGCCGGGTCAGACCACCAGGGCCAACCACTTGCGGTAGGCGGAGGCGAACGGCTCGGTGCCGTCGCCGAGGGCGGTGAGCAGCCGAGCCGCCGCCGCCTGCGCCTGCGCCACCACCTCGTCCGGATAGCCGAACCGGACCCGGTGCTCGGCGAACTCGTCCTCGTCGCGCAACTCCACCAGGCCGGTGCTCCGGCGGCGCACCACGTCCAGGTCGAGGTCGATCAAGTGCACGGTGTCGTCACCCTCCCAGCGGGCCGGGGTGGCGATGTCGCAGTAGACCTCGCTGGTCCGCGGCGGCGGGTTGAACATGCCCGTCCACCAGGCCCGGTGCGGCACCAGCAGGACGAAGGGAATCTGCTCCACCGAGGGCCGGCCGTGGTAGACCGACGCGGTGCCCTCGGTCACCCCCAGCCACACCCCGAGGTCGTCCTCGGCCAACCGACGGGCCGGGTAGTCGCGATGGGCGCTGCCGTCGTACTTGCGGTAGATCACACGGACCACGTCGCTCGGCATGAGTCGCACCCTAGCCGATTCCGCCCACTCGTCGCCGCAGGGAGTTGAACGGTCCGGGGTGGCGACAATCCGGACGGTGACCGCGCCACGCGGGGGGCAGCGGCGCGTCCACTGTCGGCGGCTGCGGGTACCGTCGCACGGTGACTCCGCCCCGTACCGCCGCCGGCCCCAGCACCCCGTCGGCCCGCTCCGGCCGACGGCGCGGTGGCCGGCCGAGCGGCACCGACCTGCTCGCGGCGGCGGTCGGCGCGGTCCCCGGCGGCGCGACCCGGCCGGGCCAGCAGCAGATGACCGAGGCGATCGAGCACAGCGTCGCCGCCCGCGAGCACCTGCTGGTGCAGGCGGGCACCGGCACCGGCAAGTCGCTTGCCTACCTGGCCCCGGCGTTGACCGTGGACGGGCCGGTGGTGGTCTCCACTGCCACCCTGGCGTTGCAGTCCCAGCTGGTCGAGCATGACCTGCCCCGGCTCGCCGACGCGGTCGAGCCGCTGCTCGGCCGCCGCCCCACCTTCGCCGTGCTCAAGGGTCGGCACCACTACCTCTGCCTGGCCCGGTTGGACAACTCCACCGAGGACGAGCCGGAGGACACCCTCTTCGACGCCCCTGCCGCCCGGCCGGGCGGCGGGACGAAGTGGCTCGGTGAGGCCGGCCGGATGGGCAAGCAGATCCAACGGCTGCGCGACTGGGCCGAGAAGACCGACACCGGCGACCGGGACGAGCTGGACCCGGGCGTCGACGACCAGGCATGGCGGCTGGTGTCGATGCCCGCCCGCGAGTGCGTGGGGGCGTCCCGCTGCCCGTTCGGCCAGGAGTGCTTCGCCGAGGCGTCCCGGGCCCGCGCCCGGGAGGCCGACGTGGTGGTCACCAACCACAGTCTGCTCGCGGTGGACATGCTGGCCGGCCGGCACATCGTCCCGCCGCACAAGCTGCTGATCGTCGACGAGGCGCACGAGCTGGCCGACCGGGTCTCCTCGGCCGCGCAGGCCGAGCTGGTCCCGGAGCTGATCGACCGGTCCGCCCGGCGGGCCCGGCCGCTGCTGCGGCCGGACGTCGCCGACCGGCTCACCGAGGCCGGTGACGCGCTCGCCGTCGGGCTGGCCGAGGCCCCGGCCGGTCGGCTCACCGGCGGTCTGCCCGGCCCGTTGCGCGAGGCGTGCACCCTGCTCGACGCGGCCACCCGGGCCGCGCTCGACGCGATCGGCGACGTCAAGGCCGACGACCCGGACCCGGTCCGCAAGCAGCAGGCCAAGGCGGCGCTGGACGAGCTGTCGACCACCGCGCAGCGGCTGCTGGAGGAGGCCGACCACGACGTGGCCTGGGTGGAGAAGCCGGACAACGGCAGCCGCCGGGCGCTGGTGGTCGCGCCGCTGTCGGTCGCCGGCACCCTGTCCACCCACCTGTACGACGAGCGCACCGTGGTCGCCACCTCGGCGACCCTGGCGCTGGGCGGCCGGTTCGACACGGTGGCCCGGGCCCTCGGTCTGGACGCGCCGCCGCCCGCCCCGCCGTCCCCGGCCGCCGCCGCGTTGGCCACCGCCGCCGCCGGCCGGTCGACCGGCGTCGTACCGGGCGGGGCACCGGGTGCCGGTCCGGTGGCGACCGCACCGGGCAGCCGGGCGGCCACCGGCGTCGTACCGGCCACCTCGGGGCCGGGCTGGTCGTCCCTCGACGTCGGCTCACCGTTCGACTACGCACGGCAGGGCATCCTGTACGTCGCCGCGCACCTGCCCCGCCCCAGCGTCTCCGGGCTGCCCGAGGCGGCCGGCGAGGAGTTGCTGACCCTGGTCGGCGCACTCGGTGGTCGTACCCTCGGGCTGTTCTCCTCCCGACGGGCCGCGCAGCAGGCCGCGGAGCTGGTCCGGGCCCGCACCGACCTGCCGGTGCTGCTCCAGGGCGAGGAGGCGCTGCCGCTGCTGGTACGCCGGTTCCGGGAGGAGCGGTCGAGCTGCCTGTTCGGGGTGATGTCGCTCTGGCAGGGGGTGGACGTGCCGGGTGACTCGTGCCAACTCGTGGTGATCGACCGGCTGCCCTTCCCGCGTCCCGACGAGCCGCTGGCGGCGGCGCGGGCGGCGGCGGTGGACGCGGGCGGTGGTTCCGGCTTCTCGGCGGTCAGCGTGCCGATCGCCGCGGTCCGGCTGGCCCAGGGCGTGGGTCGGCTGATCCGGGCCACCGGCGACCGGGGGGTGGTGGCGGTCCTCGACTCGCGGCTGGAGACGGCGCGCGGCTACGGCCCGTTCCTGCGCCGCTCGCTGCCGCCGTTCTGGTACACCACCCGGCCCGAGGTGGCCCAGGGCGCCCTGGAACGCCTCGCCAAGGTCTGACCACGCGGAAGCCGCCCGCTCCCGGAGGGGGAACGGGCGGCTTCTCGGCTGTCGGACGACCGGCCTGACCAGGGGTCGGATCGGACCGGCCCCGGTCAGGGGGCCTCGGAGGCGACCACCACGGCGTCCGGTGGGGTGTCCGGCACGCTGCGGGCGGCCAGCCGGCGTACGGCGGTGTTGAGCACGGCGATCAGCGGCACCGCGACCAGCGCGCCGGTGATGCCGGCGAGCACCACACCGGCGGCGATTCCGATGATCACCGCGAGCGGGTGGATGGCCACCGCCCGACCCATGATCAACGGCTGGAGCAGGTGTCCCTCGACCTGCTGCACACCGATCACCACGCCCAGGATGATCAGGGCGGTCACCGGGCCGCTGTCGACCAGCGCCACCAGCACCGCCACCACCCCGGAGAGGAACGCGCCGACGATCGGGATGAACGCGCCGAGGAACACCAGGGCGGCCAGCGGGAAGGCGAACGGGACGTCGAAGACGACCAGGAAGATGCCGATGCCCACCGCATCGATGAACGCCACCAGCACGGTGGCCCGCACATAGGCGCCGAGCGTGGCCCAGGAGGCCCGACCGGCGTCGTCGACCTTCCACCGGGCGGCGACCGGCAGCAGGCGGACCAGGAACCGCCAGATCCGGTTGCCGTCACGCAGGAAGAAGAAGGTGGCGAAGAGCACCAGGACCGCGCCGGTGAGCAGCTCGGCCAGGGTGGTGGCGGTGGCGAGGGCACCGCTGGTGAACTTCTCGGTGTTGCCGTTGATCCAGCCCTGCGCCTCTTCGATGTACCGGTTGAGCTGGCTGTCGGACAGGTGCAACGGGCCGGTCTTGAGCCAGTCCTGGATCTGCCGTACCCCCTGCGACGACTTCTCGCTCAGCTCCGGCACCCCCTGGATGAACTCGTTGACCACCAGGGTCAGCGTGCCGAACACCGCGACCAGGCCGCCGACCATCACCACGGCGGTGGCCAGCGAGCGGGGGGCCCGGACGCGCAGCAGCCAGCCCACCGCCGGGGCGAGCAGCGCGGAGAGCAGCAGCGCCACCAGCAGCGGGATGATCACGATGCTGATCGCCCCGACGATCTTCAACAGCGTCCAGGTGACCGCACCGATCACGATCAACCGCCACGACCAGGCGGCAGCGATCCGCAGGGCGTGCGGCACGTCGGCGTCATCGCGGCTGGAGGTGGAGTGGTACAGGGCCGCCGGAGGCTCGGCGCCGACCACCGTCGCCGACGGGGCCGCCACCGGGCCGGGCGACGCGGGGGTGGCCACTCCGGTTCCCTCGGGCGCATCGGCCGGATCGGCACGCCCCGCGCGGACCGACTCCCGCCCGGACTCGTACGCGCGACGGAGCCGGCCGCGTACCCGCTCGAAGCGGCTCAAGCGCACCTCCTGCTGAAGAACGACACACCGGGTTGCCCGGGGCGACGGCCCGGACAGGGTACGTCCGGGAACCCGCCAGCGTAGGACAGTTCCGCCACTCAATGCCCCGCGCGGCACCAGCTCAACCCGCCCGTGCCGCATCGGCTCAACCACCGGGTGGACGCCACCGGAGCACACGGTAGCGTCTTGGCGTGACCGTCGACCCGAACCTCGACACCGGCCTGCCGATCCGCCTGCTGCACGACCGGGTGCTGGTGAAGGTGGACGGCAGCGAGGGCGAACGCCGTTCCACCGCCGGCATCGTCATCCCGGCCACCGCCGCCGTCGGCAAGAGACTGGCCTGGGCCACCGCCGTGGGAGTCGGCCCGCACGTCCGCGCCGTGGTGGCCGGCGACCGGGTGCTCTTCGACCCCGACGACCGCTCCGAGGTCGAACTGCACGGTCGGGGGTACGTGCTGTTGCGCGAGCGCGACGTGCACGCTGTCGCCGCCGAGCGGGTGGAGAGCGAGCCCACCGGCAGCACCGGCCTCTACCTGTAGGCGTACTCGCCGTCGGGCATCACCCGCCTGTCCCGCTGGTTCACCCGGCGTCCGGCACGCATCCCCGTCCGCGGGTTTGCCCGGCCCCTGGCCCGCCAACCTACCCGGCCCCCCGGTTTGTCCAGCCTCCCGGTTTGTCCGGCTTCCTGGCGGGAAGCCAGGCACGTCCAGGTGCCCTGGGGAGGGACGATGCCGATTCTCGTGAAGAAGGTGCTGCTCTGGGGCAGTGTCGCCTTCCTGATCTACTTCATGGCGTTCCGCCCGGACGGGGCGGCGCAACTGTTCAAGGGGATCGGGGCGGCCCTGATGGCGATGGCCCAGGGCCTCGGTGACTTCCTCACCACCCTGATGACCTGACCGGTCCCGGCCGGGCACGATCCGAACGCCCACGCGGGACGCGGCTGCGCCTCGCACTGGTCAGATGTTCAGCAGCCCGCCATTGCGCAGCACATCGTCCTTGATCGCGATGAGATTCGCCGAGACGTACGGGATGTGGTGCGTCTGGTGCCATTCGCTGGGGAAGTACGTGACCAACCGCGACGCCTGGAATCGGCACCGGATCTCCGGCACGAAACGAGAGTAGTTGGCGTCCGTGAAATACCAGAAAGAGTTCTCGTTGTAGAACGCCACGTGCGTCGGGTCCTGGTAGGCGCCTCGCCCGTCGGTGCTGGGGGTCAGCGACAACAGCATCCCGTTCGGAGCGAGCAGCCGGTACAACTCGTTGAAGAGTGCGATCTTGTCCGGAATGTGCTCCAGGAAGTCCACGGCCCTGATGACCCCGACGCTGCCGTCCGGCAGATCGACTCCCTTCGTCACATCGCAGACCAGGTCGACGCCCGGCCCGTCGTGGTAGTCCAGACCGAGATAGCCCTCCGGCTTGTTGTGCGCGGCACCCAGGTCGAGCGCCATAAGTCCCTGCCGCCGCGACCAGGCCAACGCGTTCTGTTGGATGTTCCGGTCGTAGATCTCCACCGTCCGCTGCTGAATGCGGGCGTTGAACTCCGGAATACGCTGCGTGTTCTTGGCGTGCATGCGCTGCAGGTAGAGGCATTTCTGAATGTGGTGGAACTCGCTCACCTGGTAGATCCGCGCCATGAGGTCGGCGTCGTCCGCGACGTCGAGCGACTCGTCGTATCCGCCGACCTTCTCGTAGATGTCCCGGCGGAAGGCCCGCACGTGGTTCGGTGCGTACCAGATGTAGCTCACGTTGTGTGGCGTCGGCGGCAACGCCCGACAGACCAGCACCTCGCGGCCGTCCACCTTCTCGTCGTAGTGCCGCCAGCCGAACGAACTCGCGAAACGGTCCTCGCAGCGGCCACCGTCCTCCTGGATCTGGGCGGTGTCGCTGTAGACGAACCCCACCTCCGGGTGGGAGTCGAAGGCGTCGACGATTTCCTGCAGGCAGTCGCTGCTGAGCAGATCGTCGTCGTCGAGTTCGACCAGGATGTCCCCGGCAGCCTCGGCGCAGGCGAATGCCTTCACGGCACCCACACCGTTGAGGTCGTCCTGGACGACGAGCCGGATGCGATCGTCGTGCGCCTCGGGCCGCCACCGGGACCCCTGGTTGAGAATGACCACCCATTCCCAGTCGGTGAAGGTCTGCGCCACCAGTGACCGGAAGCACTCGTCGATGAAGCGGGTGCGGTTGCTTCCGGTGAAGACCGTTACACGCGGTGTGTGCATCGGGTCGGTCACCTGCCCGTCGGGGCGGGCCGGTACTTCGCCGGGACGGCAGAGGTGAGTCCCTTGTCCAGCCGGATGGCCGCCTTGAAGGCGTCCCGCGCCGCCGCTTCGTCACCGGACTTGGACAGCAGCAAGCCCAGTCGGAGGTAGGCGGTCGACGCCTTGTCGTCGATGGACACGACCTTGCGGTAGATCTCCATCGACGTCGTCGGCGCCTTGCCCTCCAGAACGATGGCCTTGTTGTAGAGGGCCGGCTTGTAGTCGCCGTCGGCCGCCAACGCCTTGTCGTAGTTGCTGATCGCCTCGTCGGCCTGGTTGCGCGACTGTGCGATGAAGCCGAGGTTGAACCAGGCGAACTTGTTGTCGGCCTCGTCGGCCAGCACCTTCTCGAAGCTGGCCTTCGCCGTGTCGTAGTCACCGGCCTGGCCCTGCTCGACACCGAGCTTCAGGAGATCCGCCGGCGTGGATCCGGTGTGGGAACCGCCGTTCGTACTGTCGCTGCTGCCGGAACTGCTGGCCTGCGGCTTGTCGGCGGGTTTAGCGCTGCACGCCGGGACTCCGACAAGCAAGACCGCACCACAGGCAAGTGAACCGAGTATCTGACGCGTGCTCATTTCTCCTCCTTGACGGTACTGGGGCGGTTCGGCCGGCTGGTACGGCCACTGTTCTTCGCCGTTGCCCGATCCGACCTGTCGGCCGCAGGGGCGAACGCCAACGGCGTGGCGGGCGAGATGCAGGACACCCAGATGTCGGCACCACCGCCGGTGAAAGTGAACTGGTAGCCGCTGATCGAGAGCGGCTGGATCAGCACCGGATTCACGCCCGCACCCGAGAGCTGGTATCCGGTGCCGACAGCGATGTCTCCGGGCACACACCCGAAATCAACGGGGGTGTCCGCGATCACGGTCAGCGGGCCCTGAATGTAGGCCGCCTGGATTCCGTTGCCCGCCGTTCCCTGCGCGCCCTGAGCGCCCTGAGCACCCTGCACGCCCGCGCCCTGAGGTCCCTGAGGTCCCTGAGGTCCCACGTCACCCTGGGCACCTTGTACGCCCTGAATGCCCTGTGGACCGATGGCACCCTGCGCGCCGGCGTCGCCCTGCGCACCCTGGAAACCCTGCGCGCCCTGAACGCCTGCCGCACCCGCGACACCCTGCGGCCCCTGCACGCCAGCATCGCCCTGCGCACCCTGCGCACCCTGCACGCCAGCATCGCCCTGCGTGCCCTGCGGCCCCTGCACGCCTGCGGCGCCCTGCGCGCCCGCATCGCCCTGCGCACCCTGGAAACCCTGCGCACCCTGAACGCCTGCCGCACCCGCGACACCCTGCGGCCCCTGCACGCCCGCATCGCCCTGCGCACCCTGCACGCCCGCATCGCCCTGCGTGCCCTGCGGCCCCTGCACGCCTGCGGCACCCTGCGCGCCCGCGTCACCCTGAGCACCCTGGAAACCCTGCGCACCCTGAACGCCTGCCGCACCCGCGACACCCTGCGGCCCCTGCACGCCAGCATCGCCCTGCGCGCCCTGCGGCCCCTGCACGCCTGCGGCACCCTGCGCGCCCGCATCGCCCTGCGCACCCTGGAAACCCTGCGCACCCTGAACGCCTGCCGCACCCGCGACACCCTGCGGCCCCTGCACGCCCGCATCGCCCTGCGCACCCTGCACGCCCGCATCGCCCTGCGTGCCCTGCGGCCCCTGCACGCCTGCGGCACCCTGCGCGCCCGCGTCACCCTGAGCACCCTGGAAACCCTGCGCACCCTGAACGCCTGCCGCACCCGCGACACCCTGCGGCCCCTGCACGCCCGCATCGCCCTGCGCACCCTGCGGCCCCTGCACGCCCGCATCGCCCTGCGCACCCTGCACGCCGGCATCGCCCTGCGCACCCTGCGTGCCCTGCGCGCCCGCGTCGCCCTGAGCACCCTGGAAACCCTGCGCACCGGTCGCACCCGGGACACCCTGCGGCCCCTGAGTACCCGTCTCGCCGGGAACACCCTGCGCACCCTGCGTACCCGCGTCGCCCTGAGCACCCTGGAAACCCTGCACGCCCTGCGCGCCGGTCGCACCCTGCGCACCCTGCGCCCCGGTGTCGCCTTGCACACCCTGCGCCCCTACGTCACCCTGCGCGCCTTGAGGCCCCTGGGCACCGGTCGAACCCTGCGCGCCTGCGTCGCCCTGAGCACCCTGGAGTCCCTGAGCGCCCGTCTGACCCTGCGTGCCCTGTGCCCCTTGGGCACCGGTCTCACCCTGAACTCCCTGAGCACCGGTGTCACCCTGCGCGCCTTGCACGCCCGGCGCACCCTGGAAACCCTGCGCCCCGGTAGCGCCCTGGGCACCGGTCACCCCCTGGGCACCCTGCGCGCCGGTCGCGCCCTGCGTGCCTGGGGCACCCGCATCGCCCTGGGGGCCTTGGGCACCCTGTGGCCCCTGGGGGCCCTTCTTGGGGCCAGGTGGGTAGTGCCCCTTGCCGCCGTCGTGCCCACCCCACGGACCCTGCCAGCCCTGCGGACCGCAGTCCGGTGGCCCGCTCGGGTAGCTGTCCCACGAATCATCGGGTCCGCCACCGTCCAGGCGGACCGCCGACCGGGACGACGGCCACCCGCCGTGCTGCCCTAGCGGACCGGCCGTGCCGATGAGTACACCCTGCGCGGACGATGTGGTCTCCGTGGGTGGCGCCGCGACTGCGGGTCCGCCCGTCATCCCGACCACCATCAGGGCAGAACTCAGCCCTGAAGCGGCGCGGCCACGCTTCAGTCCTCGCCGCAGCCGTCGGTTGTTACTCATGAACCCCTCCAGAGAGCCGCCCGAATACCTAGAGCCACCTATCAGTGACACAAGGTCACCTACGGGCGAGTTGTAGCGTATTCGACCGATTCATCCGGTGTGGTGGGTTTTCGTAACAGCCGAGGGCATTCAGCGAAATGCAGATTCCTTCACCATCTGCGACCCCGCCGCACCCGCACGCACCCGGTCGCGGCGGGGTCGGCAGATGCACCGGCGCGGCGGTGCATCTGCCGACCGCAGAGCACGCCCGTCTCTCCACGGTCAGGGCGCATCGCCCCGTCACCGTGGTCGCGAGGGCGGCCTACCGGATGCCTCTCTCAGCCCGGGAAATCGTCCATCCGGAACCTCAGCGCTGGCGGGATCTGCCGGTCGGACGCGACCGGAGTTCGCCGATCAGTGCCGGCCGGGCGGCCACGGGGCGGCCGGTCGGGGGCCGTACCAACCGGGCGGGCCGTAGCCGGCCGGGTAGGCCGGGGGCGGCGGTGGGGCCAGCACCACCGGGATCGGCACCACCGGCGAGTCCGGGGCGTCGACCACCCGCTGGGTGCCGTCCGGGAACCGCAGGTGGTAGCGCTCACCGTCCCAGACGCCCACCGGCGTCTGCGGGTCCCGGCCGACGAAGAAGGACCGGTACGCCGCGATCGTGTCCAGCAACTGCCGCTCCTCCCGCAGGGTGCGCTCCCGCTCCGCCGGCTTGCGGTCCAGCCCACGCCGCATCCCGTCGCGCAGCAGGGCCAGCCGGGTCGCGGCGAACTGGTAGCCACGCATCGCGCGCAGCCCGGCGTCCCCGCCGACCCGCCGGGCCCAGGTCCGGGCGGCGTGCCGGCGGCCCAGGCTGCCCAGGGCGGCCACCTCGGGTGGGCTCAGCCAGCCGGCCCGGACGTAGTCCGGCAGGGTCCGCTCGGTGAGCCGCCCCTCCCAGGCCCGCAACCAGACCGCGAAGCCGACCATGCCGAAGAAGATCGGCACCATCACCGCGACCATGCCGTAGAAGAAGATCACCGCCTGGCCGGTGGCCTGCACCAGCGTCGGGATCAGGTTCCAGGTGCCGTGCAGCATCATCGCCAGCAGCAAGCCGGCGACCGGGGCGAGCACCCGGATCCGCCGGTCGGCGGTCCGGGCGGCGATGCCCAGCCCCACCCCGGTCATCGAGGTGAACAACGGGTGGGCGAAGCCGAAGAAGAGGATCCGCGAGATGAAGATGACGATGACGTTGCGGACGCCGGTGGCCGGCCCCCACTGGTCGACACCCGAGGCGTAGCCGAGGCCGCCCAGATAGAGGATGTTCTCCACCATGGCGAACCCGACCGCGGAGAGCCCGCAGTAGACCAGGCCGTCGGTGATCCCGGACCACTCCCGGCGGCGGAAGATCAACAGCAGGATCGGGCCGAGCGCCTTGGTCAACTCCTCGATGAACGGGGCCACCAGCACCCCGGTCAGCGACGACGACACCCCCCAGTCCTTGAACAGGGCGGCGAAGGTGTTGTTGACGGTCAGCGACGCGGCGGTCGAGACGAACGCGCCCCAGGCGAAGCAGAAGATCAGGTATTTCAGCGGTTCGGGCTCGTACCGGTCGAGCCAGAGGAAGCAGGCCACCAGCACCGGCACCGGCAGGATCGCCGCGGTCACCCCGACCAACAGCGCGTCCAGACCCAGGTTGGAGCCGAGCGTGTAGAGCATGTAGACCGCGCACGCCGCGATCAGCAGCACCACCCCGGCCAGCGCCAGCACCCGCCGCCAGCCGAGGCGGCGCAGCGGCATCCGGGGCGCGGCGGCGTCCGACGACGGTACGGCGGGCGCGGGCGGCGGCGGGGGCCCGCCGGGCGGGGTGTCGGCCATGTGGATCAGCGTAGTCATCCCCGGCCTGTTCGGCCGGGCTCTCTCCGGGGGCGGACGGGCCGGCTGATCCGCGTCCCCCCGACGGGCCGCCGCGCTCCCCGGCCGGGTCAGCCGAGCGGTGGGGCGGTCGGGGGTTTCGGGGCGACATCCTGCTCGGCCGGGCTCCCGTCGGATCTGTCCTGCTCGCCGAAGGCCTGCCGGACCAGCCGGTTGGCCTCCTCCTGCTCGATGCCGGAGGCGACCATCAGATCACTCGCTGTGGTGCGCACCTGCGCGATCACCACGCTGCCGGAGAAGCCGACCCCCTGGGCGTACGCCCGGCCGGCCTCGCTGACCGCGCGCAGCGATCGCTCACGCGCCTGTTCCGGCTCCGCGCCGACGGCGAACTCGTGCCGCAGCAGCCGCACCGCCTCGGCCAGGTGGGCCACCGCGTCCGGCATCGGCTCCGGCACCGGCTCGTCGTCCTCGATCATGGTGACCGAACGCCGGATCAGGGTGCCGCTGTTGCGCATCGCCCGGTCGATCGGGTCGGCCGCCTCGGCGTAGTGGGTCAGTTCGCTGCGCCGGTGCCATCGGGCCGGGGAGAGCGTGCTGGTCTCCTTCGCCCCCTCGATCGCCTCGGTGAAGGTGGCCAACTCCTGCTTGTTCTCCCGGAGCCGGTCCAGCGCCCGCTGGGCGGCGGCCCGGTCCCGGTCCCGCAGTGCCTCGGCGCAGACGTCGAGCTGGCCGGAGAGCAGGTCCAGCGCAGGCCGGGCCGCCCGGTTGATCACCCGGAGCGGGTTGAGCGGCAACAGGATCGCCGTGACCAGCAGCGCGACGCCGCCGCCGACGAACGCGTCGACGAACCGGGGCAGCTCCAGATCCTCGGTGGACGGGCTGAGGGTGACGATCAGCACGGCGGTCGCGGCGGCCTGGATCACCACCGCCACGCTCGCCCCGAAGAACGTGGTGAGCAGGATGGCCGAGGTCACCACCAGCCCGAGCTGCCAACCGCCGGTGCCGAGGAAATAGATCAGCCCGTCACCGAGGAACACCCCGACCGCCACCCCGGCGATCAGCTCCACGGTCCGGCGCAGCCGCTGGCCGACCGAGGCGGCCAGGGTGCCGACCGCCGAGATCGGTGCGAAGACCGGTTGCGGGTTGTCCAGCAGGTGGTGCGACACGATCCAGGCCAGGGCGGCGGCGAGGCCCGCCTGCACGGCCAGGCCCAACGCCAGGTGCACCTGGTGCAGCCGGTCGTGCAGGGTCGCCCGGCCCCGGTGGCGCAGGTAGTCCATCGCCTCGGCGATCCGGATGGAGTCGACGTCGGTCCCGCCGTCGCGTAGCCCGGCGCGACGCAGCAGCGACGGTCGTCGGTCCCGGGCCACGGCCATGGCGGGGACTACCCACGCCGCGCCGGTTCATCCCCTGCCCAGGTGCGGCAGAATCGTCCGGGTGACCGAGCTGATCGACCGCTGGCGGACGGCGGCGCGGGTCGCCGGGGCCACCGACGGCCCGGCGCTGACCGCCGCCGGAGGCGACCTGCTGGCCCGCTGGCGGGAACCGCACCGGCGCTACCACACGGAACGCCACCTGCGGACGGTGCTGGACCTGGTGGAACGGCACGCTGACCTCGCCGACCGGCCGGAGCGGGTCGCGCTCGCCGCTTGGACGCACGACGCCGTCTATGACCCGCGCGCCGCCGGGGACGCCAACGAACGGGCCAGCGCCACGCTGGCCGGCACCCTGCTCACCGGGCTCGGGGTGCCGGCCGCCACGGTGGCCGAGGTCCGTCGGCTGGTGCTGCTCACCGCCGGGCACCGGGTCGTCCCCGGCGACCGCGACGGCGCGCTGCTCTGCGACGCCGACCTGGCGATCCTGGCCACACCCCCCGAGGTGTACGACGGGTACGCCGCCGCGATCCGCGCCGAGTACGCGCACGTGCCCGAGCCGGACTTCCGCACCGGCCGGGCGAGGGTCCTCGACGGGCTGCTCGCCCTGCCCGCCCTGTTCCGGCTGCCCCCGCTGGCCGCCCGCTGGGAGTCGCCCGCCCGCGCCAACCTCACCCGGGAGTTGGCGTCCCTGCGCTGACTGCCGCCCGTCCCGGATCAGGGGCGGGCGAGGTGTTTGGGGCGGCGCAGGCCGGAGGCGTGCAGCAGGCGGACGATCTCCCGGCTGGACACCACCCGGGCACCGAGCCACACGGCTGCGGGGAACCGGTCGGCGGGGATGTCGTAGTGGTCCCGGTCGAAACCCCGCCGGGGCACCCCGAGCGTCTCCGCGAAGGCGTGCAGTTCGGCCGGGGAGACGTCGCTGATCAGGTGTGACCAGAGCCGACCGCGCCACGGCCAGGCGGGCCGGTCCAGGTAGAGCATGGCGGCCAATCTAGCCGGGGGTTAGCCTCGGCCGCATGGCTGGCTCCCCCCTCCTCGACGACCTGCGGGCGGCCCTCGGCGACGAGGCCGTCCTCACCGATCCGGATCTGCTCCGGTTGCACCGGCGCGACGAGGCGGACCTCTGCGCCGCCGGTACGCCACTGGTGGTCGTCCGCCCCCGGGACACGGCGCAGGTGGTGGCGGTGGTCCGGGCGGCGGCCCGGCACGGCGTACCGGTGGTGCCGCAGGGGGCGCGGACCGGGCTGGCCGGCGCGGCGAACGCGGTGGACGGCGCGGTGGTGCTGAGCACCGTGGCGATGACCGCGATCCGGGAGATCGACCCGGTGGCCCGGATCGCCGTGGTGCAGCCGGGCGTGGTGAACGCCACGTTGGCCGGGGCGGTCCGGGCGCAGGGTCTGTACTACCCGCCGGACCCGGGTTCCTGGGAGTCCTCCACGATCGGCGGCAACGTCTCCACCAACGCCGGCGGCATGTGCTGCGTCAAGTACGGGGTGACCACCGAGTACGTCCTCGGGCTGGAGGTGGTGCTCGCCTCCGGCGAGGTGCTGCGCACCGGCCGGCGTACCGCCAAGGGGGTGGCCGGGTACGACCTGACCCGGCTCTTCGTCGGCGCGGAGGGCACCCTCGGTGTGATCACCGAGGTCACCGTGTCGCTGCGGCCGGTGCCCGAGGAGTCGCTGACCATGGTGGCGGTCTTCGGCTCGACCGCCGAGGCGGGTACGGCAGTGGCCGGGATCGCCGCCCGGGGGCTCACCCCGAGCCTGCTGGAGTTGCTCGACCGGACACACCTGCGGGCGATCGAGGCGTACCGGCCGATGGGGTTGCGCACCGACGCCCAGGCGCTGCTGCTCGCCGCCGCCGACACCGGCGCCCGGGCGGCGGCGGACCTGGACCGGATCGCCGAGGTCTGCACGGCGGCCGGCGCCGAGGAGGTCTACGCGGCCACCGACGCGGTGGAGGCGGCGGCGCTGCTCCAGGCCCGTCGGCTGGCCCACCCGGCGATGGAGAAGTTCGCCGCCGACACCTACCCGGACGGCAACGGCGGCCTGATCATCGACGACGTGGCGGTGCCCCGGGGGGCGCTCGCCACCCTGCTGGACGGGGTGGCCCGGATCGCCGCCGAGTGCGAGGTGCCGATCGGGGTGGTCGGCCACGCCGGTGACGGCAACCTGCACCCGAACATCGTGGTGGACCGGGCCGACCCGGCGAGCCTGGAGCGGGGCCGACGGGCCTTCGACGAGATCATCCGGCTCGGCCTGGACCTGGGCGGCACCTGCACCGGTGAGCACGGGGTCGGGCTGCTCAAGCGGGACTGGCTGGCCTGGGAGATCGGCCCGGTCGGCGTCCGGGTGCACCAGGCGATCAAGACGGCGCTCGACCCGACCGGGCTGCTCAACCCGGGCAAGGTGCTCTGAACCGACCCGCCGGGCCGGCCGGCGGCGGACCGGGCGGCGCGGCGGGGTCGGGGGCGGAGGCGGAGGCGGAGGCGGGTCAGCGGGTGGGTTCGGCCGGGGTGGCCTGGGTGAGCAGGAGCAGGATCTCCCCGGCCACCGCCGGTCGCTCCTCACCGGGGCAGTCCTGCGAGGTGATCAGGCCGGTCGTGGTGAGCAGGCTGGACGTCAGCGCGTCGATGCAGGTCGCCCGGTATTTGCGGACCTGGTCGGTCTCCTGGGCCAGCCGGGGGTCGGCGAGCAGCCTCTGCAACCGCTGCACCTGCTCGGCGTCCAGGGAACCGGTCGAGGTGACCCCGTCACCGGCGCAGTCGTCGCACTCCCACCGGCCGTCCGGCTCGACGGTGAGGGACCGCAGTGGACCGTCGTCGCCGAGCTTCTGCACCAGGCTGACCCGGTTGGCGGTCACCCCCGGGGATGTCGTCCCGCCCCTGCCGTCCGCTGTGGACCCGCCGTCCCGGTCGACCATCGCGCAGCCGGCCAGGCTAACCGTCAGGGCGGCAACGGCGGGGACGATGAGCGCACGTGACCACTGAGGGGGAACCACGCGCCGGAACCTATCCCACCCGGGTGCCGCCCGGAACCGGCCGACCGGCCCGCCGCCAGCGGGTGGGACCGCCCACCGCCGGCCCGCGATCGACGGGTGTCGCCGCCCGGGATCGGTCAGCGGGTGGACGTCGGGAGTTCGACGTGGCCACCCTCGACGCCGTCGACGCCCCGGTCGGCGGCGAAACCCCGGACGTCGGGCGCACCCAACCGGGCCGCGTCGGCGGTCGCGTCGTCCGGCATCAGCTGAGACTCCCGCTCCGCCTCGACCCGGGCCCGGTAGTGCGCGATCTCCCGGTCCCGGGTGGCCGCGTCCCAGCCGAGCACCGCGCCCATCAACTCCGCCGTGTGCCCGGCCGAGTCGAGGCCCCGGTGGGTCGTCTCGAAGGAGATCCGGGTACGCCGGGTCAGCACGTCCTCCAGGTGCAGCGCCCCCTCGGCCCGGGTGGCGTAGGTCACCTCGGCCGCCAGGTACTCGGGTGCGCCGGCCAGTGGTGAGGCGAGCAGCGGGTCGGCGGCGATCAGCGCCAGCAACTCCAGGGTGAGCGTGCCGTACCGCTCCAGCAGGTGCTCGACCACGCCGACCGGCACCCCGTGCCGGCGGGCCAGGTCGGCCCGGTCCCGCCACATCGAGGCGTACCCGTCGGCGCCGAGCAGTGGCAGGTCGGCAGTGCGCGAGGGGCGTACGCCCCCGAGCCGGTGGGCGGCCCGGTCGACCACGTCGGTGGCCATCACCCGGTAGGTCGTGTACTTGCCGCCCGCCACCAGCAGCAGTCCGAGCATCGGTTCGAAGACCGCGTGCTCCCGGGAGAGCTTGGAGGTGGAGTCGGCCTCGCCGGCCAGCAGCGGGCGCAGCCCGGCATAGACGCCCTCGATGTCCGCACCGGACAGCGGCCGGTCCAGCACCAGGTTGACCTGGTCGAGCAGGTACTGGATGTCGCGGGCGGAGGCGGCCGGGTGGGAGCGGTCCAGCCGCCAGTCGGTGTCGGTGGTCCCGATGATCCAGTGCCCGCCCCAAGGGATGACGAAGAGCACACTGGTCGCGGTACGCACGATCAGCCCGGTCTCGCCGGTGATCGCCGAGCGGGGCACCACCAGGTGCACCCCCTTGGACGCCCGGACCCGGATGCCGGGGCGCAGCCCGACGTCGTTGAGCATCCGGGACATGTCGTCGCTCCACACGCCGGTGGCGGCGATGACGGTGCGGGCGCGTACCTCGAACTCGGCGTCCGGGGAGCCGGGGGGCGCCTCCAGGTCGCGGACCCGGACCCCGGTGACCTCCCGGGCCTGCCGCACCAGCCCGACGGCGCGGGCGCTGCTCACCACGGTGGCACCGAGGCTGGCGGCGGTGCGGGCCAGGGTCACCACCAGTCGGGCGTCGTCGACCTGGCCGTCGTAGTAGCGGATCGCCCCGGCCAGCGCGTCGGCCCGCAGGCTGGGGAAGATCCGGCGGGCGCCCTCACGGGTCAGGTGCCGGTGCAGCGGCATCCCCCGGCCGGTGCCGAAGAGCCCGGCGAAGGCGTCGTAGGCGGCCACCCCGGCCCCGTAGTAGGAGCGGCGGAACAGCCGGGCCGGCAGGTCGCGCAGTCCCCGGCCGGCGGGGAGCGGAATCAGGAACGGGACCGGCCGCACCAGGTGCGGGGCGAGCCGGGTGGCGAGCAACCCCCGCTCGGTCAGCGCCTCGTGGACCAGGTGGAACTCCAACTGCTCCAGGTAGCGCAGGCCGCCGTGGATCAGCTTGCTGGATCGGCTGGAGGTGCCGGCGGCGAAGTCGCGGGCCTCGACCAGGGCGACCTTGAGGCCTCGGGAGGCGGCGTCCAGCGCGGCACCGGCACCGGTAGCCCCACCGCCGATGACCAGCACGTCGAACCGCTCGGCCCGGAGCCGGCGCAGGTCCGCAGCACGGCGCTCCGGCGAGAGTTGACCGGCGGCGGATCGGGTCACATTGGGGTCACGCACCCGTCCACCGTAACCCGCCCGGTCCCACCGGCAGCAAGCCCGGAGCCCGCCGAGATCCGCACCGCCCATCCGGCAACGCTCCGCAACGGGCATCCGCAGCGGGACAATGACCCTCCGTAATCAGGTCCCCGACCGGGCCTGCGACCTCCCATCCCACCCTCCACCCCTTCCACCAGCCCGAATTCCGTATCCCCACCCGCTCTCCATATCCCCCCCACGGAGCCTTTGCTCTGCTGCTCTCCACGCACCACGCACGATCAGTAACCGTCGCGCCCATGGCAGCAGAGCAAAGGCTCCGAAGGGGTAAGCCCATACCCCCGCCGCCATCACTCTCCGCTACGGCGCGGCGGGCTCATGAGGGGCAGCAGGGCAGCGGTGGCGGTGGCGGTGGCGGGAGCCAGCTGGCGCGAGGAGGAAGGCAAGCGCACGTCACCGTTCCCGGGAGCGGGGCAGGGCAGACAGGGCAGGGCAGGACACGACGGGGCGAGGACGACAGGGCGCGGCGGGCCGTCGGACCGGCACCTGCATCGAGCTGGCCGGCTGCGTCGTACTGTTTCCGGATGCTGGCCGACACACCACCTCCGCCGGGCTACGGCTTCCCGCCGAGCGCCGGCCGCCCGTCGAGCCCATGGCCGGTGGTGGCCGCCGCGCTGGCCGGCGGCTGGACGGTCGTGCTGGCCGTGCTGCTCCAGGCGGTCGGCTGGTCGGTCGAGCAGTTGCAGGTGGCCGCGGGATGGGACCGGCAGGCGTGGCTCTGGCCGGCGCTCAGCCTGGCCACTGCCGTGACGGTCGGTCTTCCCGCGCTGTTGCTGGCCCTGCTTCCCCGCTCGCCCCGGGTGCGGGCCACCGGCCGGGGTTGGCTCGGTGCCGCGCTCGCCCTGATCGCCCTCGGTTCCCTACGGGCGCTTCCCCAGGTGCACCACGAGCTGTACCTCGCCGCGCTGGCCGGCACGGCGACCCTGCTCGCGCTGCTGACCACCCGGCTGTCCGGCCCGCCCGCCACCGCCACCACATCCCCGCCCGCCACCACCACAACCCCGCCCGCAGCGGCGGACGGTGCCCGTCGGCCCCGGGCGGTCACCCTGCTGGCGATCGCGGCCGGACTGGCCCTGCTGCTGCCGTGGGTCCGGTTCGGCGCGCTGGGCGGCCTGCTGGAAACGGTGCTCGCCGCGCTCGCCGCGACGGCGGTCGGCCTGCTGGCCGGGGCGCTGTTGGGCGACCGGTTCTGGTCTCCCTTCACCGGCGACGGGCCACCCCGGGCCGCCCGTACCGTGCTGGTCGGCGGCCTGGTCGCCGGGGTGGTCCTGCTGCTGGTCGTCGCGGGCGCCGGCTACTCCGGTGCCCAGCTCCCCGCGTTGCTGTTCGTCCCGCCGGTCGGTTTCGTGCTGGGCGCGTGCCAGGTGGCGGCCCGCCGGGCCGGCGCACCGGCCGGCTCCGCGCCGGTCCGCTGGCTGGTCGGCCTGGCGGTGTTCGGCCCGTTGGCCCTCACCGACCCGGAGGAGATCTCGATCCTGCTGGCCACCACCCGCGACGTCCCGTACTGGGTCGCGGTCGCGTCCGGCGTCGGGCTCGCCGTCGCTGTCGTCCTGGCCATCGGGTACGGGGTGCTGCTCGGCCGGCCACGCGGGCGCACCCCGAGCCGGCTGGTCGCCGCGTCCAGCGCGGCCGTCCTGCTGCTCACCGTCGGCGTGGTGGACGTGGCCGCCGGCCAACCCGGCCTGTACGGCGAGCGGCTGCTGGTGGTGCTCCGCGAGCAGGCCGACCTCTCCGGCATCCCCGCCGGTACGCCCGGTCGGGCCGGCCGGGACGCCCGGACCGCCGAGGTCTACCGCCGGCTGGTGGCCACCGCCGAGCGCACCCAGGGCGCGTTGCGCCGGGACCTGACCCGACTACGTCTCGATCCGACGCCGTACTACCTGGTCAACGCGATCGAGACCGACGGCGGGCCGGCGGTGCGGGCCTGGCTCTCCGCTCGGCCGGAGGTGGCCCGGGTGCTGGTCAGCCAGCGGCTCCGACCGTTGCCCGCACCGGCACCGGTCAGCGGGGGTGACCGGCCTGCACCGACCGGCCCGGAGTGGAACATCCGGATGCTGGGCGCCGACCGGGTCTGGTCGGAGCTGGACGTCACCGGGTCCGGGGTGGTGATCGGCAGCTCGGACTCCGGGGTCGACGGCACCCATCCGACGCTGGCCGCCGGCTTCCGGGGCGGCGACGACTCCTGGTACGACCCGTGGGACCACACCCGCTCCCCGACCGACTCCGGCGGCCACGGCACCCACACCACGGCCAGCGCGGTGGGGCGCGACGGCATCGGGGTGGCCCCCGGCGCGCAGTGGGTGGGCTGCGTCAACCTCGACCGCAACCTGGGCAGTCCGGCGCACTACCTGGACTGCCTCCAGTTCATGTTGGCCCCGTTCCCGGCCGGCGGTGACCCGTTCACCGACGGTCGGCCGGAGCGGGCCCCGGACGTGCTCACGAACTCGTGGGGATGTCCGCCGGTCGAGGGCTGCGACCCGGGTGCGCTGCGCCCGGCGACCGCCGCGCTGACGGCCGCAGGCATTCTGGTGGTGGCCGCCGCCGGGAACACCGGCCCGGACTGCGGGTCGATCGTCGACCCGCCAGCGCCGTACCCGGACGTGCTGACGGTGGGCGCGGTGGGCCGGGACCGGCGCGTCACCGAATTCTCCAGTCGGGGTCCCGCCACCGGCGGGGCCGCCAAGCCGGACCTGGTCGCCCCCGGGGCGGAGATCCTCTCCGCGATGCCCGGCGGTGGCTACGCCGCCGAGGACGGCACCTCGATGGCCACCCCGCAGGTGGCGGGCGTGGTGGCGTTGATGTGGTCGGCGAATCCGGCGCTGGTCGGTGACCTGGACCGGACCCGGAGCATCCTGCGGGACACCGCGCAACCGGCCGGGCCAGCCGACCTCAGCTGCGGCCCGGTGGCGGCATCGACCGGGGCCGGGCTGGTCGACGCGTACGCGGCGGTGCGGGCAGCCCGCCGCTGACGGGACACGGAAAGGGGCGGACCGCTTGCGCGGCCCGCCCCTTTCGGCGTTGGAGCTGGACTCAGAAGTCCATGTCCCCGCCACCCGGGCCAGCCGGGGCGGCCGGGGTCTTCTCCGGCTTGTCCGCGACGACGGCCTCGGTGGTGAGGAAGAGCGCCGCGATCGACGCGGCGTTCTGCAGCGCCGACCGGGTCACCTTGGCCGGGTCGATGATGCCGGCGGCCAGCAGGTCGACGTACTCACCGCTGGCGGCGTTGAGGCCGTGACCGGCGTCCAGGTTGCGGACGCGCTCGACGACCACGCCACCCTCCAGGCCGGCGTTGACGGCGATCTGCCGCAGCGGGGCGTCCAGCGCGACCTTGACGATGTTCGCGCCGGTCGCCTCGTCACCGGCCAGGTCCAGCTTGTCGAAGGCGGTCTTGCCGGCCTGCACCAGCGCGACGCCACCACCCGGGACGATGCCCTCCTCGACGGCGGCCTTCGCGTTGCGGACGGCGTCCTCGATGCGGTGCTTGCGCTCCTTCAGCTCGACCTCGGTGGCCGCGCCGACCTTGATCACCGCGACGCCGCCGGCCAGCTTGGCCAGCCGCTCCTGCAGCTTCTCACGGTCGTAGTCGGAGTCGCTCTTGTCGATCTCGGCCCGGATCTGGTTGACCCGACCCTGGATCTGGTCGGCGTCACCGGCACCGTCGACGATGGTGGTCTCGTCCTTGGTCACCACGACCTTGCGGGCGCGGCCCAGCATGTCGAGGCCGACGGCGTCCAGCTTGAGGCCGACCTCTTCGCTGATGACCTGACCACCGGTGAGGATGGCGATGTCGGCGAGCATGGCCTTGCGGCGGTCACCGAAGCCCGGCGCCTTGACGGCGACCGACTTGAAGGTGCCCCGGACCTTGTTGACGACCAGGGTCGCCAGGGCCTCGCCCTCGATGTCCTCGGAGATGATCAGCAGCGGCTTGCCCGACTGCATGACCTTCTCCAGGATCGGGAGCAGGTCCTTCACCGAGGAGATCTTGCTGTTGACGATCAGGAGGTACGGGTCGTCGAAGACGGCCTCCATACGCTCCGGGTCGGTCATGAAGTACGCGGAGATGTAACCCTTGTCGAAGCGCATGCCCTCGGTGAGCTCAAGCTCCAGGCCGAAGGTGTTGCTCTCCTCGACGGTGATGACGCCTTCCTTGCCGACCTTGTCCATCGCCTCGGCGATGATCTCGCCGACGGTGCTGTCACCGGCGGAGATGGAGGCGGTGGAGGCGATCTGCTCCTTGGTCTCGACGTCCTTGGCGAGCTTGGACAGCTCCTCCGAGACGCTGGCCACGGCGGCCTCGATGCCCCGCTTCAGGGCCATCGGGTTGGCGCCGGCGGCCACGTTGCGCAGACCCTCGCGCACCAGGGCCTGGGCCAGGACGGTCGCCGTCGTCGTGCCGTCACCGGCGACGTCGTCGGTCTTCTTGGCGACCTCCTTGACCAGCTCGGCGCCGATCTTCTCGTACGGGTCCTCGAGCTCAATCTCCTTGGCGATGCTCACACCATCGTTGGTGATGGTGGGGGCACCCCACTTCTTCTCGAGCACCACGTTGCGGCCCTTCGGGCCGAGGGTCACCTTTACGGCGTCGGCGAGCTGGTTCATGCCCCGCTCGAGGCCGCGGCGAGCCTCTTCGTCGAACGCGATCATCTTGGCCATACGGCGTTGTCCTCCTGGACACTCACGGGCCACCCGGGTGTTGTGTCCCGGACGGGCCGCCTGGTGTACGCACCTTGGGGACGTCGCCACCTGGCGACGACGACGTCCTCCTCGGTCGGGCCGGACAGCCCGCGACGACCGGCCATGTGCCACCCGACGCCATCGAGACGTCGGTGTGACCGTGGCCCTACCGCCCCGACCATTGGCACTCAGCGTATGCGAGTGCCAATGACTTGTTTAGCACTCTCCCCTGCCGAGTGCAAGCACGATCGGGCCGGTCAGCCGAGTTCCGCCACCAGTCGCACGACGTTCACCGGCCCCTCCTGCGCCCGCTGCTCGGCGTACGTCACGACCAGGCCGACCAGTTGCACCAGGTACACCGGGACCACCAGCACCGCGCTCACCAGGATCACCGCCACCGCACCCACGGCGGTACCGGGCGCGGTGAACGGGTCGGTGCCGAACGGCAGGATGCCGACAGACTCCACCACCCCACCGAGCACACTGCCGAGGAACACCGCCAGTGCGACCAGCGCCACCCGGCCGAGCACCATGCCCAACCGGTCGTGGAACATGCGGAAGGAGCGCCCGATCGGGTTCTGCCCCTCGAACAGGTAGACCGGGCCGGCCAGGGCGAGGGCGAAGGCCAGGTAGATGCCGGGCAGCAGGCAGAGGCAGAGGCCCACCCCGACGAGCAGGCCCAGCACCAGCATCCAGCCCCACAGTCCGAGGCAGCGGCGTGCGCCGTAGCGCAGCGCGCCGGGCAGGTCGGCCGGCTGGCCGGCGGCCTGCCGGGCCACCACCCAGGTGCCGCCCGCCCAGCCGACGCCCTGCACCACCCCGAAGGCCAGCGCGACCAGGAACACCGAGACCCCGTAGATCACCAGGTCACTGAGGTAGCCGGCGGGGAGCGAGCCGTCGGCGGGCAGCGTGGTGGCGTCGGGCCCCATACCGAGCGAGAGCAGGGACACGGCCACTCCGGGCACGACCTGGGTGAGCAGCATCAACGGCAGCAGAGTCCGCCAACTCCGGCGCAACGCGCCGGTGCACCGGGCGAACCAGCCCTCCAGCCCGGCGTACGGCGGATTGACCAGCGGGTCCTCCGGACCCCAGGCACCGGCGGTGTACGGCGGGTAGCCCCCGCCCGGCGGGAAACCGCCACCACCACCCGGCGGGTAACCCGGGTACGGGCCGCCGGGAGCCGGATAACTCCAGCCGACCGGCCCCACTTCGGACGGACCCCACGGCGGCTGCCCCGACGGCGGCTGCCCCGACGAGGGCTGCCCCGACGAGGGCTGCCCCGACGAGGGCCCCCAAGAGGGCTGTCCCGACGTCGGGCCCCAGGGCGACTGCCCGGACGGTGGCCCCCACGGTCCGCCCGGTGACCCGGCAGCGGGGTCGGGTGAACCCGAAGGTGACTGGTCGGACATGAACCCTCCTCAGCGGGACGCCTGGACGGTTCACGATCTTCCCCGGCACCGACCCCCGCCGCCACCCGTCACGCGGGTGGCCCGACGGGTGGGACCCTCGACACCGCAGGGTCAGGCGATGACGCGGACCCGTTCGGCCTGCGGACCCTTCTGCCCCTGGGCGATCTCGAACTCCACCCGCTGACCGTCGTCGAGCGCCTTGTAGCCGTCCATCTCGATGGCGGAGAAGTGGACGAAGACGTCCTGCCCGCCGTCGACGGCGATGAAGCCGTAGCCCTTTTCGGAGTTGAACCACTTGACGGTGCCCTGTGCCACGGTGCACTTCCTCACTCTGCGCGGCGTTCCACAACCCCGGGATGCCGGCGGGCCGACAGCGGAGAGCCACCGTTTCGGCGATCGGTGAAGGCCGCTGAATCGGTGACCGAAATCGCACGCTACACGAGGAGTGACGACCGCGCACGACCTCAAATCGGGCTAAATCGGACGGGTATCGACCCGGTTACTCATCGGCGGTCATCGTTGCGGTATGCATGCGCACATGACATCTGCCCCGGCCCCGCCGGCGACCCGGACGGCCCCCGTGCACCGGGTGCGTCCGCAGGACGCCGCCCGGATGCGGGCGCTGCGGCTGGAGATGCTCGCGGACGCGCCACTGGCCTTCCTGGAAACCGTCGCCGAGGCCGCCGCCCGACCGCATGCCGAGTACGCGGCCCGGATCGCGTACGTGTCCCAGGGGTGTCACACCGCCCAGTTCGTCGCGGACCCGGGCGGCCGGTTGATCGGGCACGCCGGCGGAACCGTCGCCCCCGACGAGCCGGACCTGACCGTGATCTACGCGGTCTACGTGACCCCCGGCTGGCGTGGCACCGGCCTGCTCGGCGCGCTGGTCGACGAGGTGGCCGCCTGGTCCCGCGCCTGCGGCCGACCGCAGCTCATGCTGGAGGTGGTGGTCGGCAACGACCGCGCCTACCGGGCCTACCACCGCCTGGGTTTCACCGACACCGGCGTCCGCCTCCCCCACCCCAAGATCCCCGCCCTACGCGAACTCCAAATGCGCCGCCCCGCCTAACCCCACCCACCCACCAAACCCCCACCCCACCCCTCCCCCCACCCCCTCCACCCCGCCCCCGCCCTCACCCGCCCCCACCCTCCCCGGTGATCAAGAGGTTTAGGTCAGTCCGAGCGGTTGAACTGACGTAAACCTCTTGATCACCGACCACCCCCGCCGCAGCCGGGGCGCGGACGGGGGTGGGGTGGGGTGGGGTGGGGGTGGGGTGGGAGCGGGGGGTTAGGCGGGGCGGCGGGACTGGACGATGCGGAAGCGGTTGGCCACGTAGGCGCCATCGGTGAGGGCGGCGTTGGCGGCCGGGTTCGCGCCGCTACCGTGGAAGTCGGAGAAGGCGGCGGACTGGTTGACGAAGACCCCGCCGGTGAGGTTGGCCGACAGGTGCACCCCGACGTCGATCGCGGCGGCCTCGACGGCGTCCAGCACCGCCTCGTCGGTCGAGTAGACGGCGGCGGTCAGCGCGCCGGACTCCCCCACGGTCGCCCGCATGATCTCGATGCTGTGCGCGGTCGAGTCGGTGGCGATCACGAAGGAGATCGGGCCGAACCATTCCTGGCCGTACACCTCGGTGTCGGTGGCGGCGAGCTTGACCACCGTCGGCGTCCGGACCACCGCGTCGGGCAGCGCCGGGTGCGCGACGGTACGCGACTCCAGCACCGGCTGGCCGACCTTGGCGACCTCGTCGAGGCGCTCCAGCACCCCGTCGTTGACGATCGCGCCGGTCAACTCGACCCCCCGGGCGGGGTCTGCGGTGAGCTTGCCGATGGTGGCGGCGATGCCGGCGGCCACCTCGTCGAAGCTCCTGTGCCCCTGGTCGGTGGCGATGCCGGCGGCGGGGATCAGGATGTTCTGCGAGGTGGTGCACATCTGCCCGCTGTAGAGGGTCAGCGTGAAGCCCAGGTTGCGGCACATCCCGGCGAAGTCGTCGGTGGAGTCGATCACGACGGTGTTCAGGCCGGCCTTCTCGGTGTAGACCGTCGCCTGCCGGGCGTTGGCCTCCAGCCAGTCGCCGTACCCGGTGGAGCCGGTGAAGTCGACGATCTTCACGGCCGGGTGCAGGGCCAGCGTCGAGGCCAGCTTCTCGCCGGGGGCCTCGGGGGCGAGCAGCACCAGGTTGGGGTCGAAGCCGGCCTCGGCGAGCACCTCCCGGGCGTACCGCACGGTGATCGCCAGGGGCAGCACCGCGCGCGGGTGCGGCTTGACGACCACCGGGTTGCCGGTGACCAGCGAGGCGAACAGCCCGGGGTACGAGTTCCAGGTCGGGAAGGTGTTGCAGCCGATCACCAGGGCCACCCCGCGCGGCACCACGTGGAACGTCTTGGTCATCCGCAGCGGGTCGCCCTTGCCGGCGGCCTTCTCCCAGCCGGCCGTCCCGGGGTGCCGGGTCATCTCCGCGTACGCGTAGGCGAGCGCCTCCAGGGCCCGGTCCAGCGCGTGCGCGCCGCCGGCCTGGAAGGCCATCACGAACGCCTGCCCGCTGGTGAACTGCACCGCGTTGGCCAGCTCGAAGATGTGCCGGTGCAGCCGGGCGAGGATCTCCAGGCAGACCCCCACCCGGGCCTGCGGGCCGGCGTCGCGCCAGGTCGGCAGGGCGGCGGAGGCGGCGGCGACCGCCTCGTCCGCGCCCGGGTGCGGGTAGCGCACGTCCAGGGCCACCCCGAACGGGCTCGTCTCGGTGGCGACCCGGTCGCCCGTGCCCGGCTGGTCGAGCGGAAAATCACCACCGAGGTACGCCTCGAAGGCGGCCTTCCCGTCGGCGGCGGCGGTCTCGCCGTACACCCGGGGGCTGGGCGATTCGGGGTAGGCGGACCAGTACCCGCGTTCCGTGATCGCGGTCAGCGCGCGGTGCAGGGTGTCGGCGTGCCTGTCGTACAGCGGGTGCGGGGTCTCCGTCATGCCCGCCATCATGCAACAGATGACGGCCAGATCAGTAGGGGCGTGTCACAGTTCAGATGGTCAGCTGCCACTCCGTGGATCCGGCCGCCGGCCGGAAGCCGAGCTGCTCGTTGATCGCGATCATGTGGCTGTTCGCCGCCGCGTTGTAGGTGTCGATCATCTGCAGCTCCGGCTCGTACGCCAGGGTGTGTGCGAGGTTCTCGGCCTTGCACAGCAGGCCGAGCCGGTGCCCCCGGTGCGCCGGGTCGACGATGGTGATCTGCTGCCAGGCGTGCCGGGTGGTGTTCGCGGCCAGGCTGAGCAGGCTCCATCCGACCAGCCGGCCGGACGCCTCGTGCACGGCAGCGACGCTGTACCGGCGGACCCCCCGCGCGTCCAGGGCCCGCTCGATGCCCCGGATCCGCTCGGCGTCCACCTGCTCCGGCTCCCACTCCAGATCCCCCATCGGCGCGTCGGCCAGCAGCCGGCCCTCCAGGTACGCGACGTCGGCGAGGTACTCCTCCGGGGGCAGGTCCCGCCAACGGACCGTGCGGTAGCCGGCGGCGGCCGAGCGCGCGTCGGCCAGCAGGGCCGCCAGCCGTCGCCGGTCGAGCGCGGCGACGTCGAGCCGACGGCGGACGTCGACCAGCGCCGCCTTCGCGCCGAGCGCCGCCGCGAAGGCCGCCCCGGCCAGCTCCCCGCCCGGCATGTCCCTGCCCGACTCGCCTGGTGCTTCCCGGCCCGACTCACCCGGCGCTTCCCCGCCCAGGTTGTCCGGCGCTTCCCCGCCCAGGTCGCCGGGTGTTTCCCGGCGCGGTTCGCCGGGCCCTTCCGCACCCGGCAGGGCGGCCACGGCGGAGCCGACCACCCGCTTGCGGCCGGTCTCCCGGAGCAGCTCCCGGGCGTGCGCGAACAGCGCCCGGCCCACCCCTCTACGCCGGTACGCCGGGTCCACCACCAGCTCGATACTGGCGTTCTCGGTGTTCTCCCACAGATGCAGGTTGATCCGGACCCAGCCGACGGGCACCCCGTCGAGGTGCGCCACCGACCACCGGGTGTCGATGCCGGGCATCGGATGCCGCAACGGCGCCTCGAACCGACGCCGACACAGCGGCGGCAGGTCGGGCGCGTCCATCGCCTCGGCCGTGGCCGCGATCCGGTAGGCCGCGTCGAGGGTCGGCTGGTCGGTCGGATCGAGTGCCGCGATGTACAGGTCCACGCCGCGAGTCTTCCGGCGTACGACGAAGGGGGCCAGCGGATTTCCGCTGGCCCCCTTGCACGTTGGTCGGGAGGGACGTTCGCACAACGCCTCCGGCGTTGGGTCGCAAGAACTTGAAAAGTCTCCGGCGAAAGCCCTCCCGCACGGAGCATCTTGCGCTGTCCGGTTCCTGCCGTCAAGTCCTTCCCTGCGGGTTTTCGCCACTCACCGCGAAATTCCGGTCACCCAGAGATCCACTCCGTCCAGACGCCGCCCCGGTCGCGATGATCAACACAACTGGGCCGAAAAGGCGGTGTCCCGGCCGGCTGACACCGCCTTTTGCGCCCAAGCGAGTCGATCACGCCCGCGGACGGGCACCGCGGACACGCACCGCAGACACGCACCGCAGACGGGCGCGGCGGACACGCACGGCGGGCGCGCACTGCGGACGGCCGCACCGCGGGCGCGCACTGCGGACGGCCGCACCGCGGGCGCGCACTGCGGACGGCCGCACCGCGGGCGCGCACGGGCGGGCGTCACGTCATGGACGTGGGTCAGGAGAGGAGGCCGGCGTCGCGGGCGGCGCGCAGGGACGGCTTGATCCGGTGGGTGGGGCCGACCTCACCGGCGACCGCGTCGATGGTCTTCAGGCCCTCGCCGGTGTTGAAGACGACCGTCTCGGCGGCCGGGTCGAGCTTGCCGGACTCGACGAGCTTGCGCAGCACCGCCACGGTCACCCCACCGGCCGTCTCGGCGAAGACGCCGGTGGTCCGGGCCAACAGCCGGATGCCGGCGCGGATCTCGTCGTCGTCGACGTACTCCATCCAGCCACCGGTCCGGCGCACCGCCTCCAGGGCGTACAGGCCGGCGGCCGGGTCGCCGATGTTGAGCGACTTGGCGATGCCGGTCGGCCGGACCGGGGTGATGGTGTCGGTGTCGGCGTGCAGGGCGGCGGCGATCGGGTTGCAGCCGGCCGACTGGGCGCCGAACACCTTCCAGCCCCCGGCGGGCGCCTCGACCAGACCGATCTCCACCAGTTCGGTGAACGCCTTGTCGATCTTGGTGAGCAGTTCACCGGAGGCCATCGGGATGACCACCTGGGCGGGAATCCGCCAGCCGAGCTGCTCGGCCACCTCGTACCCGAGGGTCTTGGAACCCTCGGCGTAGTACGGCCGGACGTTGACGTTGACGAAGGCGGTGTCCTCGAACTCGTCGGTCTCCACCAGTTCGCCGCAGAGCCGGTTCACGTCGTCGTACGAGCCGTCGATGGCGACCAGGTCGCCGCCGTAGACGGCGGTGGTGATCACCTTGCCCTGCTCCAGGTCGCCGGGGATGAAGACCACCGACGGCACTCCGGCGCGGGCGGCGTGGGCGGCCACCGAGTTGGCCAGGTTGCCGGTCGAGGCGCAGGCGAACCGCTGGAAGCCGAGCGCCCGCGCGGCGGTCAGCGCCACCGAGACGACCCGGTCCTTGAACGAGTGGGTCGGGTTGGCGCTGTCGTCCTTGATCCACAGCGGCGCGCTGATGCCCAGCTCGGCGGCGAGGTTCGGGGCCGCCACCAACGGGGTGAGCCCCGGGTCGAGGGTGACCCGGGTGGCCGGGTCCTGGCCGGCGGGCAGGAGCGCGGCGTACCGCCAGATGTTCTGTGGGCCGGCCTCGATCTGCTCCCGGGTGACGGTGGCCAGCGCGGCGGTGTCGTAGTCGACCTCCAGCGGGCCGAAACACTCGTAACAGGCGTGCTGCGCGGCGAGCGGGTAGCGGGCGGAGCAGGCGCGGCAGACCAGGGCGCGGGCGGGGCTGGCGGTGGTGTCGATACCAGGGGCGGCGAGCGTCGACGTCATGTCGGATTCCTCTCATCTTTCCCCGCATCGCACCCTGCGGCGGGGACGGAATTGGCACCTGCCCCGCGGGACGCTCAGCGATGAGCGCGCGGGGTGGTTGCCGGGGCGTCGTCGGGCCGTATCCCTCAGCCCCTCTGGATGAGGTATGCAGTTGTGCCACCGAGTCTAGGCAGCTTCGCGGCCATCGCCCAGCCCGCTTCCCACGGTGTGAACCACCCGCTCGGCGGCGGTTCGCCGGCAGCGCCGACAGCCATTGATGTTTCGGGCAAGTTTCCAGCTCAGTACGCCCGCCCGCGCGCCGCGGAGCCGCCCGCACGCCGGCCCTCCGGTCGGCCCCTGACCGCGCTCCGACAGGCCGGTACGGGACGGCCGTCGAGCCGATGACCGACATTGCCATCGATCAGTACGGTGCGGGAGATCTGACGTCGAGAGAGGACCCCCCGCCCATGCGACGGATCCCGTCGAGCCTTGCGACCCTCACCCTGGTCTGCCTGCTGACCGCCGCCTGCGGGGGTGAGCAGGGCGGAACGGACGGGGCAGCGCCCACGGCCGGCCCGTCCACCGGGCCGTCCACCGCCTCGGTGCTCAGTGCTGCCTCCCCCGAGGCGACTCCCACCGAGGCGGAGTCGTCGCCGGAGGCGAAGGCCGCCCCCACCACCGCGCCGGCTGTCGCCCCGACCACCGCCGCCGCCCCGGTCAAGGCCCCGTTGACCTGCGCCCATCTGGCGGAGGCCCGCATCGGCAGCAGCAAGACGCCCTACAACGGCTACCCGGACTACCTGCCGCTGGCCGGGGGGCAGTGGTCCGGCGAGGACGGGGCCACCGTGACGCTCCAGAAGCCCTGCGGCATCGGCGACATGGACGGCGACGGCGCGGAGGACGCGGTGGGCGCGGTGGCGGTCAACTCCGGGGGCAGCGGCACCTTCTACACGCTCGCGGCGTGGCGCAACAGCGGTGGCCTGCCGGTGTTCCGGGCACTGACCGACCTCGGGGACCGGACCCCGGTCGTCTCGATCAGCGTGGCCGGACGCAAAGCCACAGTGGTCTGGCTCACCCGCAGCCCCAGCCGGGGCATGGCCGAGCTGGACATCAAGCGGACGTCGGTCTTCAAGCTCTCCGGCTCCACTCTCACCGAGGTGAGCCACACCGACGCCCCCTACAACCCCTGACCGGAAGCGTCGCCGGAGCCTCCTCGTCGAGGCTCCGGCGACGCCGTCAGTGCGTCAGGCCGGCACCGAGCTGGGTACGGCCGCCGGTGCCGACGGGGCCTCGGCGCTCCGGCGGGCGAGCAGCGTGTCGAGCGCCCAGGAGCCCGGGCCGAGCACCGTGATCAGCAGGAACGACCAGCAGAAGAGCGCCGACAGCTCGCCCCCGTTGCGCAGCGGCAGCAGGTCCTGCGGCTGGTGCACCACGAAGTAGGCGTACGCCATCGAGCCGGACGCGAGCAGCGCGGCGGGTCGGGTGAAGAGCCCGGCCAGCACCAGCGCGCCGCAGACCAGCTGGATCAATGCGGCCCACCAGCCGGGCCAGGCCCCGACCGGGACAGCCTTGCCGGTCATGGGGCTGCCGCCGAACAACCCGAAGACCGAGGACAGGCCGTGCAGCATGAACAGCAGGCCGATGACGATGCGGTACAGCGACAGAGTCGGCCCGCCGAGCCGAGAGACGTTCATGGGAACCTCCATGGAAGGGATTAACTCCCACCCATGATGAGGCATCGAAGCGCTTAAATCGATAAAAACTTTGCTGCCGGGAAGATCCCACTGCGAAACAGTACCTCACCCCCGCCTCCGGGGTCGCCCCGCCGTCGCACTGACACCGGGATCCGGGGCCACACCGGGCGTACGGGCCGGTGACCGTGCCGTCGTTCACCCGTCGCCAACGGCCGCCGCCGCCAACCCGCCAGGCGCGCGAACGTAATGATTGTTAACTATGAATTAACTGTCATCAAGTTCATATGCAAAGTTTATACAGAATGAATATGCGCACAATTCGCGTGGGCTCATACGGAGATCTCTCCGGGCGGTCCGGATCGCCCGACGGGTCGACCGGACCACACCCACACCACCACCTGCGGAACCCACCCGGCCCCACCTCGGGGCCCGGCCCCGGGCACGCCACCACCGCACCGCTCGACCATGATGCAAGTTTCCGCTGCTCGTGGCGGCCAACACGCCCCGGGCCCATCTCCGCCGGCGGCACCCCGAACACCGCCGGGGACCGATGCCGCCCATCCCGGCCCGCGCGCCGACCCGGACGACGGCGGCCGATTGGCGCGATATACCCGCGACACCCCGAACGCCCCACCCATCAGCAATTTCCGCTGGTGCCCGTTCGGTGCGCCTCGACACGCAATCCGACAATCATCCACCGCGTCGGACAGCAGACCTGACGGTTCAAAAATCCTTAACAAGTTCTACCGCGATAACAGCAGCCGTAATCCGTTAGCCTCATCACCACGTTGCTCCCGGAATTGCGGCGCTCGCCCTCGAATTCACCCACCAAGCCCCGCCTCACCAGGCCGGACAGCCATCTCGATCCGGCGATCTTCATTCCTATTGGTCGATGCATTCTTGGGCTTTACCTGCGATTCCGTGCGCCATGTTGATGAACCATCCCCCTGGTCGAGAGCGGTCCGGGCCACCCCATCCCGGCTACCGCAAGCTCGACTGATTGTTCACGGAAAGGACCATCGTGCGACGTCGAACACGCCTGCCCGGACGACTGCTGGCCGCATTCGCGACCCTTACCCTGCTGCCCGTCCTCGCCACCCCGGCCAGCGCTGAAACCCGACCCGAAACGGTACGGTTGCTCGCCAAGGCCGCCGCCGACGAGTGTTTTGCCGGCGTCGGTGTCGACTATCCACCCGGACCGCCCTGCGCCGTGGGGCAGCCCAAGGTCAACCAGTCGTACGTCTGGGGTCTCGCCCAGGCCGGCCGCCGGCTCTGGTTCGGCACCGGGGCGAACGTGCTCTGCCTGAAGCCCGAGGGCTACCAGGTCCGCGAACCGATCCTCAACGACGACTACGTCTGCGAGTTCGGCCAGAGCCAGCCGGCCCGGGGCAACCCCGCCCTGCCGGCCACCCTCGGCGACCACCGCACCCCCGAGGTCTACACCTACGACCTGGCCACCGAGCGGCTCACCGAGCGCACCGCCGACATCACGTCCGCCTCCCCGGCGGACGCGAACCTGCTGCACACGACCGCGGGGCTGCGCAGCGCCGCCGCCCACCAGGGGGTCGTGCTCCTCGGCGGCCCGAGCGTGGTCGGCGGGGTGAACGTGTTCGCCTTCGACACCCTCACCGGCCGGTACCTCGGCTCCACCAACCTCTCGGCGTACGAGAACATCCGGCACTGGGTGGTCGCCGGGGGCGTGCTCTACGCCGGGGTCGGGCTGGGTGCCAACGGCGGCGAGGCCGGCCGGGTGCTGCGCTGGACCGGCGACCGCACCGACCCGTTCGCCTTCACCGAGGTCGCCGACCTGCCCACCCAGGTCGCCGACCTCACCGAGCACCAGGGTCGGCTCTACGTCTCGACCTGGCCGAAGGCGATCGTCGACGGCGCGGTGGCCCGGATTCCCGACCAGGTCGACCCGGCGGCGGCCCCACCGGCCGCGCACAGCACCGACAGCGCCGACACCACCGACCTGGCCAGCATCTGGATGAGCCCGCCGCTGGCTGCGGGCGCGCCCGGCCTGAACCCGACGGACGCCGGCAACTGGACGCAGGTGTGGTCGGCCGCCGACTACGAGCCCGACCCGGTGGTCCGCCGGGCGTACGCCCTCGGTGGTCTCGCCTCCTACGGCGGCCGGCTGCACTGGGGCACCATGCACGTGCCGTTGCAGGCGACCGCGCTGCACGTGTCGGTGTATCCGCCGCGCAGCCAGGCGCAGCTCCAGGCCACCGTGCAGAACACCCAGCGGGCGTTCGCCGTCTTCCGGGGCCAGGACCTCGGCGGCACGCACGAACGGATCGAGACGCTCTACGGCGAGTCGACGCTGCCGGCGTACGACCCGGCCGCCAACAACGGTGTCGGCGCCTGGGCCCCGGCGCCCACCGGCACCACCCCGCTCTACGGCGCTTCCGGCTTCGGCGACCCGTTCAACCTGTACGCCTGGAAGATGGCAGTGGCCGGCGGGCGGCTCTACGTCGGCACCATGGACTTCGCCTACATCTCGCTGGAGGGCGAGATGCCGACGCCCCCGGCCGGCGCGGCGAAGTCCCCGGCCGGCGCGGTGACCAGCCCGCCGACCTTCGGCGCCGATCTCTGGTCGTTCGACGCGCCCGGCCAGCCTGCCCGCGCGGTGGACACCGGAGGTTTCGGCAACCCGCTCAACCAGGGTGTCCGGACCATGGTCGTGGACGGCTCCACGCTCTATCTCGGGATGGCCAACCCGATGAACCTGCGCACCGACCCGACGCCCGGTGTCCCGAAGGGGGGCTGGGAGCTGATCCGGGTCAGCCGGCGCTGACCCCGGCCGACTGACCCTGGCTCGGCGGCCGGTGAGGTCCCCACCGGCCGCCGAGCCACCCGACCGCCCGGGCCACGCCCTACCCCGACCGCCCGGGCCACGCCCTACCCCGACCGCCCGGGCCACGCCCTACCCCGACCGCCCGGGCCACGCCCTACCCCGACCGCCCGGGCCAGGGTCACGCCCCACCCGTCCGGGCCAGGGCCGGCACCCACCCGACCCCCCGGGCCGGCGTCACCCCGGCTTCACCCCGCCGGCGTCACCGACCCGGCCCCGGCCCGTCCGGCGGTCGGGGGCGTGCCGGTCACGGGGCGGCAAGGGCCTCGGTGGGTGAGAGCCGGCTGGCCCGGATCGCCGGGTAGAGCCCGGCCACCGCGCCGATGCCGATGGTCGCCCCGATGCCGCCGGCCACCACCCAGAGCGGCACCACCGTCGGCCACCCCTGTGAGCTGGCATAACCGGTGGTGACCAGGCTGCCGAGCAGCACCCCGCCCAGCCCGCCCAGGGCGGACAACAGCAGCGACTCGGCGAGGAACTGGGTCCGGACCTGTCCCCGGGTGGCGCCCAGCGACCGCCGCAGGCCGATCTCGGCCCGCCGCTCGATCACCGAGATGACCATGGTGTTGGCCACCCCCACCCCGCCCACCAGCAACGCCACCGCGCCCAGCCCGAGCAGCAGACCGGTGAACGCCTCATCGGTGGCCTGCCGGGCGGCGAGCGCATCGGACGGCCGGGAGACCTGGATCTCGTTGGACTGCTCCGGGTTGGCCGTCGCCGCCAGCACCGCCCGGACCGACTCGACGTGCTGCTCGGCCGAGCGGGTGTAGATCCGGGTCGGATGCCCGTCCAGGCCGAGGTAGGTGGTCGCGGCCGACCAACCGACCAGGGCCGACGAGTCGAGTTCCGGCGCGAGCGGGACCGGCTGCAGGATGCCGATCACGGTGAACCACCGCCCGTCCAGATAGACCTGGACGTCCGGCCCGGCCGCACCGAGCCCGAGCCGCTCGGCGGCGACGGACCCGAGCACCGTGGCCGGATACCTCGCGGTGGCCCCGTTGAGCCAGGTCCCGCTGGCCAGCACGCCACCGACGGTGTCGAGCAGGTCCAACTCCACCGCCTGGGTGCCCAACCCGCCGGTCTGCGCCGCCGGAATCCGGTCCGACCGGTAGACCGGGGTGTCGGCCAGTTGGGCGGTGGCCGACACCTGGCGTACCGGGCCGATCCGGCTGATCATGCCGGCGGCCTCGACCGGCAACTGGGCGTCGGCCCCGAACAGGGTGCTCCCCGGCGCGACGGTGAGCAGGTTGGTGCCGAGGGCGGCCAGGGTCCGGTCCAGGTCGGCCCGCGACGACGAGGAGATGCCGACCACGCTGATCATCGCCGCGATGCCGATGGCGATGCCCAGGGCGGACAGGAACGCCCGCAGCGGCCGGGTACGCAGCCCCACGCCGCCGACCCGCAGCACGTCCTGTGGGCTCATCCGGGCCGGCCGCAGCCGATCCGGTCGCCCCGCGCCGGTTCGCCGGGCCGCGCCGGTCGACCGCAGCGGTGTGGTGGTCATCGGAGTACCCCCTCGGTCGGGGCGGCGGAGTCCGCCACGATCAGCCCGTCGCGCATCTGCACCTGCCGGGGCAGGCTCGCCGCGATCTCCCGGTCGTGGGTGATGACCACGACGGTGGTGCCGGCCGCGTGCAGCTCGTGCAGCAGCTCCATCACCCCCGCGCCGGAGCTGGAGTCGAGATTGCCGGTCGGCTCGTCGGCCAGCAGCAGCGGCGGTTCGCCGACCACCGCCCGGGCGATCGCCGCCCGCTGCCGCTCCCCGCCGGAGAGCTGGTGCGGCCGGTGGTCCAGCCGGTGCCCCAGGCCGACCCGCCGCAGCGCGACCTCCGCCCGCCGCCGCCGCTCCCGCCGGGCCACCCCGGCATAGAGCAGGCCGTCCGCCACGTTCTCCACCAGTGGTACGCCGGCAGCCAGGTGAAACTGCTGGAACACGAAGCCGATCCGGCTGGCCCGCAGGGCGGACAGTTCCCGGTCGGACAGCCGCGCGGCGTCGTACCCGTCGATGTGGACCGCGCCCGAGCTGGGCCGGTCCAGGGTGCCGATCACGTTGAGCATGGTGGACTTCCCCGACCCGGACGGGCCGACGATGGCCACCAGGGCACCCCGGTCGACGGTCATCGACACCCCCCCGAGGGCGGCGACCGTGTCGCCGTAGCGTTTCGTCACGTCGCGTAGCACGACCACGTGCTCGGGAAGGTCGGCCCGGGGCGGCTCAGTCACCGGGCATCCCCACGGTCAGCCCCTCGGTGACCGCCTCGCCGGAGACCTCCACCCGGCCGTCCGCGAAGAGGCCGGTACGCACCGCGACGATCCGGGTGCCGCCCTCCTCGACCACCTCCAGTCCGTAGCCGCCCTCGGCCAGGGTGAGCAGCGCCGCGACCGGCACCGTGAGCACGTCGGCGCGTTCCGAGGCGACCAGGCCGACGTCCACCGCCGCCTTGTCGTAGCCGGCCAGTGCCTTGGCGTCGTCGCCGGTGATGGTCACCTCGATCCTGGTGTCGGTCTCCGCGTCCTTGCCGGTCGTCGCCGCCGAGGTCTGCACCACCGTCTCGACCGTGTCGACCCGGCCGGTGCTGCGGGTGCCGTCCGGCAGGGTGATGGTCACCTCCGCGCCCTTGCGGGCCAGCCGCTGGTCCTCGACGTCCAGGGTGCAGGTGACCAGGCGGGTCGTGCCGGTGGTCGAGAGGACCGCCTTGCCCGCGCCGACGGTGTCGCCCACCTCCACGCCGTGGCTCTCCACCCGGACCTCGGCGGGGGCGTAGACGATCCGGGCCGGCTCGATCTGGCCGGTCTCCGGCAGGCCGAGATCCTCCTGCCAGCCCCGGACCGCGTCGGCGGTCGCCGAGGTGAAATCCTCGTCGACGGTGAAGCCGGTGTGCCCGAGCGCGGCGAGGTTCTGCTCGAACTGCTTGACGTCGGTGCCGCTGACCCCGGAACGCAGCACCCGGTACGCGGGCAGGCCGCCGTAGAGCAGCACCACCGGCTCGTCGTCGATCCGGTAGAGCGTCTTACCCCGCTTGACCGTCGCGCCGCCCGGGGCGAGCCAGGTGACCGTCCCGCTCAGTCGGCTGTCCCGGGCGCGCGGGGTGCCGTACCCCAGCTCGCCGTTCTTGGTCTCCCGGTCGACCAGGGTCTGCCGGGTGACCTTGGTGGTCGACGGCGGCCTGCGGTCGGGCGACGTCGCACGGTCGGCGTGGCCGCCACTGGCGAAGGTGACCGCCGTTGCCGCCACCGCCACCACGAGCAGCCCCGCCGCCCCCAGCAGGAAACCCGGTCGCGGGCGTCGCCGCCGGACCGGTGACGCACCCGGGCCGGGGGGCGGGCCGGTGCGGGACGGGCCGGTGCGGGACGGGTCAGCGGCAACCGGGCCTGCGGCAGACGGCTCGACGGCAGGCGGGACGGTGACGGACGGGTCAGCGGATCGGGGTGCGCCGGTCATGACGTCCCCCGGCGTTCACCGAGGTTGGGCACGGTCTCCCGGCACTTGTCGAACGCGGTCTTCACCGCCGGGTCCTTCAGGTCGATGCCGGCCCGACCGGGCTGGATGCGGCCGTCGGCCGCCGGGTCGGGGAAGTTCGGCACCCCGTTCTCCCGCATGCACCGGGCCAGCTTGCGCACCTGCTCGACCTGGGCGGCGTCGAGCTGCCGGGGCTGCCCGCCGTTGGGGGCGTACTCGCGGCACTGCTGGAGCGCCGCCTGCACCTTGGCCGGGTCGACGTCCGACCCACCGTCGAACCGGGGCCCCTTCTGCCCCGGCTGCGGGTCCGGCACGTCGAGACCCTGCTCCCGCAGGCACGTGGTGAACTTGAGCTGGCGTTGCTCGTCGCTCATCCCGGCGGCGGAGATCGAGGGCTCCGCCCCGCCGCCACCGGCGGTGGCCACCCCGGAGTCGTCGTCGCTGCCGGACTGGCAGCCGCTCAGGGCCAGGGCCGCCGCCACGGGCACGACCAGGAGCAGGCTCAGTGGATTTCGTCGCATCGTCGGTCTCCCTTCGACCGGCAGAGAGCCGGCATTAGGGATAACTCAACTCCTCAGGCGGTATCCAGGGCGTAAACGGCAACGTTAACGCGGTGGTTATCCCGGCATAGGCGAGGATGGAACGGTGCGCGTACTGGTGTGCGAGGACGAGAAACTGCTCGCGGACGCGATCGCCGAGTGGCTCCGCCGGGAGTCGTTCGCGGTCGACGTCGCCTACGACGGCGACGCCGCCCTGGAACGCATCGGCGTCAACGGGTACGACGTGGTCGTGCTCGACCGGGACCTGCCGGTGGTGCACGGCGACGACGTGTGCCGTGCCCTGGTCAATGCCGAGCGGGACACCCGGATCCTGATGCTGACCGCTGCCGCCGCCGTCCGGGAACGGGTCGCCGGCCTGGCCATCGGCGCGGACGACTACCTCACCAAGCCGTTCGCGTTCGTCGAGCTGAGCGCCCGGGTGCACGCCCTGACCCGGCGGACCCGGCCGGCCGCTCCGCCGCAGCTGACCCGGGCCGGGATCGTCCTGGACCCGTCCCGGTTGCAGGTCACCCGGGACGGGAACTTCGTGCCGCTGTCCCGCAAGGAGTTCGGCGTGCTGGCCGAGCTGCTGCGGGCCGACGGCGCGGTGGTCTCCGCCGAGGAACTCCTCGAACGGGCCTGGGACGAGCACATCGACCCGATGACCAACGTGCTGCGGGTGACCGTGATGAAGCTGCGACGCAAGCTCGGCGACCCACCGGTCATCGAGACGGTCCCGGGAGTGGGATACCAGATCCGATGAGGAAACCGACCATCCGGGCCAGGCTCACCCTCATCTACGGTGGCCTGTTCCTGCTCGCCGGCACGGTACTGCTCGCCGTGACGTACGTGCTGGTGGACCAGCGGCTCGCCCACGGTCTCGGGTTCAACCTGCGCGGGAACGGCGGCAAGGAGTCGATCTCGCTGCCCCAGGGCACGCAGATCAACGCCGAGCAGGCCGAGCACCTGCGCAACCTCGTCCGGCAGGTACAGGACGACGCCCGCCGGGACGCCCTGGACTCGCTGCTCACCCAGGGCGGGGTGGCGCTGGCCGTGGTGACCATCGCCGCGGTCGCGTTCGGCTGGCTGGTCGCCGGCCGGGCGTTACAGCCGTTGCAGCAGATCACCGGCACGGCCCGCCGGATCGCCGGGGCGGACGGCGCCGGCCGGGGACTGCACGAGCGGATCGCCCTGGCCGGGCCGACCGACGAGGTGAAGGAGCTGGCCGACACGTTCGACCTGATGCTCGAACGACTCGACCGCTCCTTCGACGGGCAACGGCGCTTCGTCGCCAACGCCTCACACGAGTTGCGTACCCCGCTGGCGATCAACCGGTCCCTGGTCGAACTGGCGATCACCCGCCCGGACGCCCCCGCCGAGCTGCGGCAGCTCGGCGAGACCCTACTGTCGGTCAACGAGCGCCACGAGCGGCTGATCGACGGTCTGCTCACCCTCGCCGACTCGGAGAACGAACTCGCCGAACACACCGACGTGGACCTCGCCGAGGTCGCCGGACACGTCGCGGAGCAGACCGCCCGGTCCACCACGCTCGGCGTCACCTGCTCGCTGACGCCGGCCCGTACCGTCGGCGACCCGGTGCTGCTGGAACGGCTCACCCAGAACCTGGTGGAGAACGCCGTCCGGCACAACGTCGACGAGGGCGGCTGGCTCTCGATCACCACCGCCGTGGTCGACGGCCGGGCCACCCTGACCGTCAGCAACAGCGGGCCGGTGGTGCCCGGCTACGAGATCGAGACGATGTTCCTGCCGTTCCGCCGGCTCAACCGGGAACGGGCCGCCGGTCAGCGGGGATTCGGCCTGGGACTTTCCATCGTCCGGGCGGTGGCGCGGGCACACGGCGGCACGGTGCGGGCGGTCCCCCGCCCCGAGGGCGGCCTGGTGGTCACCGTCGCCCTCCCCACCGCCCCCTGACCCCGCCCCGAGCCCGCTCACAAGGGAAGCGCGCCCTTCTGAGCGGGGCTGGGCGGAACACGGGCGGAGCAGGCGAGCCATGATCATTGAACATTTACGAGTACTCGACACGGCGTGTCGTCTCTCTAAACCGCCAATGATCATGAGGTCCACCTCAGCGCGGTCGACGGCACCCTCGACCAATCCCTCGAACCGCCCTCGCCACCTCCCGTCGGAGGCGAACGTCACGGGTGGCCCGCCTCGCGGACGAACACTCCGCGCCCCGGGGCGCCGATCACCACTCCCCGGTCACGCAGCAGCGCCACGGCTCGTGCAGCAGTGGAGAACGAGACGGAATAGAGGTCCGCGAGCTGGGAGTAGGACGGCAGCTTGGCCCCCGGCCCATACTCACCACCCTTGATCCGGCTGGTGATGTCGGCGGCGATGTCGGTATAGCTCAGCGGAATCGCGGGCATGGTGATCCTCCCGGGTTGGCAATCCCATCTGATCACGTTGTGCAACTCGCCTCAAGCGCTTGGTTGACCTATGTCACTAGTCGCAATAGCATGAAGGTGAGCCGCCCGGGTTGGCACCAGGGCCGGTTCGCCCTCCGGGACAAGACCCGGACAGCGCCGGGCAGTGCGCACGCGGCAGCCGGAACCCCCTTCCGAGCTGGTCGGCGTGCTGCCCCGGCACCCACCCGGGCAGAGGAGGCACGGTGGAGACAAGTGCGCAGGTGCCGGTCGCCAGTGCGATCTGGGCGGTCGAGCAGGTGGCCGCCGAGCTGCGGGAGACGTACCTCGGGGTGGCCGCCGCCCTGGTGCTGCTGCAACGCGTCGGCGCGGGGCGCACGCATCCGGCGCTCCGGCTGGCCCGGCGCAGCGGCGGGGACGCCCTCGACCTGGCCGGCGAGGTGGACCAGCAGGTCACCGACGGGGTACGCCGGCTCCGGGTCGCCGCCGGGAACGTCGAGCGGGGCACTACTCAGTGGGCTGGTCGAGGTGCTGGACACCGTCGGCAGCCAGTGGAGTGCGGCGGCCGATCGGATTCGGCAGCTCCCGGCCCGGGTCACCGCCGCCGGGCAGCAGCTCCACGACACGGCCAACGCCGCCGGGCAGCAGCTCCACGACACGGCCAACGCCGACGCCCCACCGGCCGACGTGACCCGGGCGACCGACCCGACCCCGGCGGCTGCCCGGCAGTGGCAGCACGACACCCACACCACCGCCCGGCAGTGGCAGCACGCCGCCGAACAGCTCGACCTGATGGCCGAGTGCCTGACCTCGGCCGTCGCCGCGCTGGGGTCGTACACCGGCGGATTGTCGGGGGCCGGACATGCGGTCCGCTGAAGCGCCGACCTGCGCGGCACCCGGACGGAAAGGCCAGACAGGATGATCTATCGAGCGGGGCGGCGGCTGCTGCCGCAGCACGTCCGCACCGTCACCTTCGGCACCCGCCGGTGGCGCGGTCTCGACCCCGAGCAGGTGTACGCCTTCCTCGACCAGGTCGCCGACGAGCTGGAACGGGTCACCCGTGACCTGGCGACCGCCAGCACCGAGGGTGAGCGCATCCGGGTGGCGCTGCGACGGTGGGGGTCGGGGCACATCGACTGCCGCCGGACGAGAGCGGCCCGGAACAGGTGGTGGCCCCGGTGACCGACCCGTGCTGGATCATCCACCTGCCGACCAGGCTGACCAGCGTCGACGAGGTTGCCGCGCTGGCGATGGCGTTGCGTCGCTCGCTCGGGCACGTGCTCGCCATCGACTTCGGCGAGACGACGCTGTCCGAGGAGGACCGGCAGTTCGCGCGTACCCGGATCTGGTGCGACGCTCCGCTCGACGGCCCCGACCTGCGCCCGGCCGCCCGCTGTGGTCGCCCCGCCGGCCACGACGGTGGGTGCGCGCCGACGCCCGAATGAGCGACCCGCGCCCGGGGCGGCTCACGCAGCCTCATGGTCAACTCAGTGGTGCCGATGTTGCGGTATCCGCCTGCCAGGGATACCGCAACATCGGCACCATGGCGAAGCCCTCGCGATGCCGCAGGCCCTCGGCGACCGCCGAGCGGCCAGCGGGTCAGCTGGTGATGTCCTTGCGGGTGAAGCGCCAGAAAGCCAGGCCCCAGAACAGGGTGGCGTAGCTGATCGCCGAGATCGCGCCCCGGACCACGTCGTCGGTCTGCATCGGGGTGGAGAGCAGGCCCAGCCAGGCACTGCTGTAGTGGGTCGGCAGGAAGTCCCGCAGCGCCCCCAGCGCGGTGATCTGGTCCAGGATGCTGGACAGGATCCACAGCAGCACCGCGCCGCCGACCGCGCCCAGCGCGGCATCCGTGATCACCGACAGCAGGAACGCCAGCCCGGCCACCACCAGCAGGACCACCGCCAGATAGCCGAGCACCGCCAGCAGCCGCACCAGCCCTTCGGTCGGGGTCAGTTCGGTGGCCACCTGGCTGGTCAGCGGCGTCCAGCCGTAGCGCAGGGTGCCGGCGAGCAGGGCCGTGCCGGCCAACAACAGCAGGGCCAGCCCGGAGTACGCCAGCGCCACCAGCAACTTCACCGTCAACAACCGGGCCCGGGGCACCGGCACCGCCAACAGGTAGCGCAGGCTCCCCCAGCTCGCCTCACTGGCCACCGTGTCACCGCAGAACAGCGCCACCACCACGACCAGCAGGAACGACGCCGACACCAGGATCGAGAACAGGGTGAAGTTGAGCCCGCCCGAGGTGGCCAGGTCGGCGAGGCTGGCGAACTCGCCGCGCCCGCTGCCGTCGTCGTCCCCGGACTCGAACTGGAACGCCACCAGGATGATCAGCGGCAGCAGCACCATGAACCCGAGCGCCAACTGGGTACGTCGCCGCGACGCCTGCCGACGGAACTCCGCCCCGAACGGCAGGGTCGCCCCCGGCCGGTACCCGACCGCCGCCCCACCCGGCCCGAACGAACCCGTCGCCGCACCGCCCGAAGCCACACCGCCCCGGACCGCGCCGCCCGAAGCCGCACCGCTGTTCGGGTCAGCGCCCGACGGCGAGCCCACCGAAGAACCTGCCATCACCGGTCACCGCTTCCCCGAGAGTTCTCGCCCACCAGGGCGAGGAACGCATCCTCCAGGCGACGCCGTGGCACCACCCGGTCCACCCCGATCCCGGCCCGGACCAGCTCGGCCACCACCTCGCTGCGGGCGGTCCCGTTCGTGTCCACCACCAGTCCTCCGGCGTCGTCGGCGGTCAGCACCTGCACCGCGTCGAATCGGCTCAGCACCGCCCGCGCGGCGGCCTGGTCGGTCACCTCGAACAGGGTGCTCGGCGACTCGCCGACGATCTCCTCCACCGGGCCGGAGGCGACGATCCGGCCCTTGTTGACCACCACCGCGTGCGTGCAGGTCTGCTCCACCTCGGCCAGCAGGTGACTGGAGACCAGCACCGCCCGGCCGTCGGTGGCGTACCGCTGGAGCACCCGACGCATCTCGGCGATCTGCGGCGGGTCCAGCCCGTCGGTCGGCTCGTCGAGCACCAGCAGCTCCGGCAGGCCCAGCATGGCCTGCGCGATGGCCAGCCGCTGCCGCATGCCGTGGCTGTAGTTCTTGGTCCGCCGGTGCACCGAGTCACCCAGGCCGGCGATCTCCAACGCCTCGTCGAAGTGCGCGTCGGCCCACGGTCGGCCGGTGGCCCGCCAGTACGCCCGCAGGTTGTCCAGGCCGGACAGGTGCGGCAGGAATCCCGGCCCCTCCACCAGCGCGCCGATCCGCGACAGGACCGGTGAGCCGGGCACCAGCCGGTGCCCGAAGACGTAGATCTCCCCGGCGGTCGGCTGGGTCAGGCCCATCAGCACCCGCAGGGTGGTGGTCTTGCCGGCGCCGTTCGGGCCGAGCAGCCCCATCACCTGACCGGGGTGCACCTCGAAGTCCACCCGGGAGACTGCGACGAAGCCGTCCGCGTACTCCTTGCGCAGGTTGCGGACGGCGAGCGGGATGCCCGCGTACTCGGGATGGACGGAGTCGTCCTGGCGGCGGTGCCGGCGGCGGACCACGGCGACGACCACGACGAGCCCGACCACGATCGCGGCCAGCAGGCCGACCAGCACCCAGCGCCACACCGTGGCGGTGGTCGGGATCGGCGTGGCGGCGACCGTCGGCAGGCTCACCGCGCCGTCGACCGCCACCGTGTAGACGGCCGGCACGGCCGGCGTGGTGTACGCCTGGTCGGCGGTGGCCAGCACCAGCCGCAGCCGGTGCCCGGCCTCGACCCGGCGGACGATCGCCGGCAGGGTGACCTGGACCGGCTGCGCCGCGTCGATCGTGGCCGGCAGCCCGGTCAACCGGATCGGGGCGACCAGCCCGTCCGGCAGCGTCGCCGCACCGGCCGGGTCGACGTCGTAGAGCTTGGCGAACAGGACCGCCTGACCGGTCGCCGACGCGGCCCGGACGGTGACGGTGGGTGCGCCTACCACGTCCACCGCCTCGATCAGCGGCGCGGACTCGAACCGGGCGTGCTGACCGGGTACGTCGCCGGCCACCCCGTCGAGCAGGGAGCCGAGCGAACCGGCGAACGGGATCGCCGAGATCGCCGCCGGGTTGCCGTTGGGCGGGTTGGCGACCGGTTGGGCCGGCCCGTCGACCGGCACCTCCCGCCGGGCGTCCCCGGTCACCCCCGGGTAGTCGGCGGTGCGGTAACCGGTGGCGACCAGGCCCCGGTCCAGGGCGTCGAAGCCGGCGATCCGGGAGAAGGTGAAGTCGTCGCCGGGGGCCGCGCCGGTGCCCTTGACGTAGTGGTCCAGCCACTGCACGGTCAGGAACTTCACCCGGTCGGAGTCGCTGGTCGGCCCGGAGCCGCCGTCGTGGCCGCCGGTGAACCAGGCCACCCGGACCGGGGTGCCGGCAGCGGCGATGCCGCGCGCGTTGGCGTCCGCCTCGGCCAGCGGGAAGAGGGTGTCCGCCTCGCCCTGCACCAGCAGGGCGGGGGCCTTGATCCGGCCCAGCACGTCGGCCGGGGAGGAACGCCGGAGCAGGTCCACCGCCGCCTGGTCGGCCCGACCGGTGGTGGCGATGCGCAGGTACGCCGCGCAGACGTCGGCGGCGAACCGGCCGCAGGACGGGTCGGCGGCGGCCCCCGGGGCGCGCGACGATCCGCTGCCCGGTCCACCGCCCGGCGGGGGCTGGGCGCACCGGCCGACGCGGGAGCGCCCTCCGGCCCGGCGGCGGCGGAGTTGCCGGAGAGCCCGGCCGGCCCGGAGCCGGCGCTGCCGCCGCCCCCGAAGAAGATGCCGGCCCAGCCCTTCTTGAACACGCCCTCGGTGGCCGGCTTCCCGGTGCTCTCCGGCAGGAAGGCGCGGGACAGGTCGTTCCAGGTGATCATGGGGACGATCGCGTCGACCCGGGGGTCCTGGGCGGCCAGCAGCAGGGCCAGGCCGCCGCCGTACGAGCCGCCGACCACCCCGACCCGGGGGTCACCGGCGGCGTCGGTACGCACGTCGGGGCGGGCGGCCAGCCAGTCCAGCAGCCGTTGGGCGTCGCGCACCTCGTAGTCGGGGCTGTCCAGGTGGATCTGACCACCGCTGCGGCCGAAGCCCCGGGCCGTCCAGGTCAGCACCGCGTAACCCTGGCCCACCAGGTCCTCGGCGTCGGCGCGGACGGAGTCCTTCGTACCGCCGAAGCCGTGGGCCAGCAGCACGGCCGGCACCTTCCGGTCGGCCGACGCGGCACGCGGCAGATAGAACGTGGTGTCCAGGTCGACGGGCTCGTCGCCGCCCGGCCCGGAGCGCACGTCGAGCATGGCCGACTCGGTGCGGAACCCCGGCCGGTCCGGCCAGACCGCCCACCCGACGACCGCCGCCAGCAGGACGACGACCACCGACGCGGCGACCGCGCGACGACCGGTGGGCAGGGCACGGCGGAGCCGGGCGGCCGACAGCGGCGATTTCATTCGGCTCACGGTACGGCCCGGAAGCTGAGCGTTGACTGAGATCCGCCGTACGTCCGTCCTGACCGGCCGATCGTCGACCGGACAGGTCAAACGCACAAGGTCACCCGGCGTTCACCCAGAACGAGTTCGGACTCCGTGAATTGACGCTTAATACGCCATATCACAATGGAAACGAGCATGTCACTCCGACAACAGTACGGAGCGTGTCGGGCAGGTCGATGTCACGTCACATCACTCGAAGTGACGCAAAACTGACCGGTGCAGACCTCTGGCCAGGGATCGACCTTCGATTAGGTTCCGGTCCGACGCACGGGACCGAAGTGTCACGCCATCCCCGAACCCCTGCGCCGCCGCCGGAGGAGACAACCATGACCGTTCCCGCCTCGCGGGTCCGTCGACGGCCCAGGACACCGGGCCGCCTGTTGCCGCTGCTACTCGCCACCGCGCTGCTGTTGCCGGTGGCGTTCCTCGTCGTACAGGGCCACCGGATGGTGGACGCCGACCGCGAGCTGGCCGCACGGGAACGCCTCGGCGTCGAGTACCTGCGTGCCCTCGGCCCGGTCACCGAGGCGCTGGTGGACGCGCAGACCGCCGCCGTCGCCGGCCGACCGGCCCCCCGGGACGCCCTGGACCGGGCGGTGGAGGCGGCTGCGGCGGTCGACACCCGGGTGGGCGACGAGCTGCGCAGCACCGAGCGGTGGGCCGGGCTGCGGGCGAAACTGGAGGGCCTGCCCAGCCGGTCGCTCACCGACCCGGAAGCCGCCTTCACCGCGTACGGCGAGGTCACCGACCTGCTGCTCGCCCTGCACGGCAAGATCCGCGAGACCTCCGGGCTGATCCGCGACCCCGGCTCCGACTCGTACTTCCTCCAGGACGGCGTCGGCGAGGAGATGCCGAAGGCCATGGTCGCCACCGGGCGGCTCGTCGACCTGGCCGTGCTGATGCCGCAGCGGCCCGCCGCCGAGCAGGCCCGCTCCCTGGGCGAACTGGCCACCCTCCGGTTCGCCGCCCTGCAACCGGCGGGCGACCTGGTCGGCGACCTCCAGACGGTGGTCGACACCTCGGAGAGCGCCGACATCGGCGCGGGCGCGCTCACCCCGCTCGACAACTACCAGCGGGCGGTCGAGGCGTTGGCGGCGCTGTCCCAACCCAACAGCCGGACGCCGGCGGTGGACCTGACGAAACTCGCCGCCGCCCGGACCCAGGCGCAGAGCGCGACCCGGGAACTCCAGCCGGTCATCCTCGACGAGCTGGACCAACTGCTCCGCCAGCGGATCGACCAGCTCGACCGCGACGACCTGCTGATCCTCGCCGCCGGCGGGATGGCCGGGCTGCTCCTGGCGGCGCTCGGCGCGAGCGGTTGGCTGGCCCGCCGCACCGGCACCCCGGGCGGCCGGGGCACCGCACCGGGCGAGCCGACCGAAGCCACCGGCAACCCCCGGTGGGAGCCGCCGACGCAGTCCGGTCGGCTACCGGCCGGACCGATGCCGGTGCTCCAGCCTGCGGGGCAGCGCCCCGAACCCGACCGGTGGAGGCCCTTCGATGCTGCTCGGTAGGCTCCGGATCCGGGGCAAGCTGGCCCTGCTGCTGATGGTCCCCCTGCTCTGCATGGTCGGACTCACCGTACCGGTGGTCTGGGAACGGGCCACCGTGGCGCAACAGGCCGGCGACCTCGCCGACCGGGTCCGGATCGCCAGCCGGGTCGGCACGATCCTCCAACATCTCCAGCAGGAACGTCTGCTCGCCATCGGCCTGCTGCTCAAGCAGGTCGAGCGCACCGACCTGGTGCAGAAGGTCGCCGAGGTGGACGACCGGATCGCCGACCTGCATGCCGACTTCGGCGACACCCTGCCGGCCGAGGTCGACACCGCCCTCGACGGGGTACGGCAACTGGCCGCCCTCCGCACGGCGGCCGTGGCCGGCCAGACCGGCCCCGACCAGATCATGGCCGGGTACGGGCCGGTGAACACCGCCCTGATCAACTCGCTCCAGCTCCGCCTCCACGCGGACACCCGGACCCCGACCGGGCGGCAGGTGCTGGCCCTGGACGGCCTGCTGCGCACCGGTGAGAGCCTCAGCGCCGGCGCCACCCTGATCGTGCTGGTCGCCGCCCGGCCCAACGCCCAGACCGTCACCGCCTACGTGGCGAACTTCGCCGTCCTTCAGGACGAGAGCGCCCGGCTCCAAGCCCTGGTCACCCCCGAGCAGCTCGACCTGCTCACCCTGGAGGAAGTCGCGGTCGCCAACCGCACCGGCCCGGACTTCCTCAACCAGAGCGCGCTGGACCCGGCCACGGCGATCGGCTCGCTGGACGTGGCGACCCTCTTCCCCACCGTCGCCTCGATGATCACCCTGGGCCAGTTCGTGGAGAAGAAGCTGGCCGCCGACGTCACCGCCGAGGTGCGCGCCGACCGGCAGGTGGCGCTCGCCGGGGCGTACTGGGTGACCCTCCTGATCGTCGGAATCCTGATCGCGGTCATCCTGCTCACCGTGGCGGTCGGCCGGGCGGTGGCCCGACCGCTCACCCGGCTCACCCGCTCCGCCGACCGGGTCGCCCGGGTCGCCGAGTCCGAGCTGGTCCGGGTCGCCGACGACGAGTCGGAAACCACCCCACCGGTACGCCTCGACCCGGTCGACGTGGGTGCCCGGGACGAGATCGGTGACCTGGCCCGCGCCTTCGAACGGGTGCAGAGCACCGCCGCCCGGCTGGTGGAACGGCAGGTGGCGAGCCGGCGGAACGTGGCCCAGATGTTCGGTCACGTCGGCCGACGTACCCAGAACCTGGTCGGCCGGCAGATCGCCCTGATCGACCGGCTGGAGCAGCAGGAGACCGAGCCGGGCCGGCTGGAGCACCTGTACCGGCTCGACCACATCTCCAGCCGGCTGCGCCGTAACGCGGGCAGCCTGGTGGTGCTCTCCGGTGCGACGGGCGACGACGCGCACGTCGCACCGATTCCGGTGGCCGACGTGGTCCGGTTGGCGCTCGGTGAGATCGAGGACTACACCCGGGTGGACGTACGGGTCCCCCCGGAGGTGGTCGCCGTGCCGGCGATCATCGGTGACCTGGTGCTGGCCCTGGCCGAGCTGATGGAGAACGCCACCGTGTTCTCCCCGCCGCACACCCGGGTCGTCGTCACCGCCGAACCGACCGACGACGGTGCCCGGCTGGCCGTGATCGACCAGGGCATCGGCATGAGCGAGCAACGGCTGGCCGAGGAGAACGCCCGGTTCACCCGCCGGGAGCGGCTGGACCTGGCCCCGTCCGAGGTGCTCGGGCTCTTCGTGGTGGGTCGGCTGGCCCGCCGGCACGGCTGGACGGTGGAGTTGGCTGCGACCGCCGGTGGTGGGGTGACCGCCAGTCTGGTGCTCCCCGGCTCCGCCCTGGCCCGCGCCACCACCGGACGCCACGGTGCACCCGTCGCCCGCGCCGCGCTGCCGTCGCGGGACCGGCCCGGACCCGCCAACCAAGGGGCGCTCCCCTCGCGGGAGCGGCCCGCGACGACCGGCACGCCCGGGGCGCCCGGCACCGACGGACCGCTGCGGACCGGCCGGACGCCGGCCGTGCTCGACGCGGACCCGGCCCGCCCGCTGGTCGATGCGGGCCTGGCCCGGCCCGTGGCCGATGCCGGTTCGACCTGGCCTGCGGTCGACTCCACGGCGTTGCCCGGGTTCGATCCGACGCTGCTCAGCAAGGCGACCCGGAGCATGGAGACCGCCGGCCCCTGGGACGCGTTCGGCACCGTGCCGGCCGACCCGGAACCGGTCCAGCCCGCCGACGCCGTCGTCGTCGGGACGGTCCTGCCGGCCCGGGGCACCGCCACGGTGACCCCGGTCGACGCCGACCAGCCCCACACGACGGTCCCGCAGGCCACCCTGCTTCCCACGGTCCCACAGGCCAACCCGAGCCCGGCGATCCCGCAGGCCAGCCCGATCCCGGCGAATCCGCAGCCCAGCCCGATCCCTGCGGACCGGCCCGCCGCGCTGCCCGGAATCCGGCAGCGGGTGCCCGGGGCCAGCCTGCCCCGCACCGCCCCGGCCGTCGGCCCGGTGGACGGCACCCGGGCCGACCCGGCCGCCGCCCGCGCCCTCGTCGAGCAGTTCCAGTCCGGGGTGCAGCGGGCCGAACAGGCAAGGCCCGCCACCGCACCCCCCGTCGACCCGGCGACACCCCGCCTGACCCGACGGATACCGGGCGCCAATCTGACCGTCTCACCCCCTCGGCAACCGCCCAGCCAGCATCCGGGAGATCCCGGCGAGGTCCGCGATCTCATCAACGCGTTCGAGACGGGCGTCGCCCGGGCTCTGCGCGAAGTCCGCCCCGACCACCGCACTGAAGAAGGAACGACACGGTGAACAGCCCGCACGTACACGAGAACGTCGACTACCAGAATCACCCCGCCGGGGATCTCAGCCCGGAGGCGCGCACGTTCAACTGGCTGTTGGACTCGTTCACCACCAGCACCGCCGGGGTCCTGGAGGCCATCGCGGTCTCCTCCGACGGGCTGCTGATGGCCATGTCGTCGATCAAGGACCGGTCCAACGCCGAACGCCTGGCCGCCGTCGTCTCCGGCATGACCAGCCTGGCCGGCGGCGCCGCCAGCTGGTACGCCCTCGGCGGGCTCAACCGGGTGATCGTGGACATGGCCGACGGCTACCTGCTGATCACCGCGATCAGCAGCGGTTCGGTGCTCGGCGTGATCGCCGACCGGTCGGCCAACCTGGGCACCGTCGCGTACGAGATGACGCTCTTCGCCGGCCGGGCCGGCGGGGCGCTGACACCGAGACTCATCGCCGAGCTGAAGAACGCCGTTCAGCAATGACCCGGGACGCCGCCGGTGAGGAATCGGAACCCGAACCGTTGGTCCGGGTCCGTCCCTACCTGCGGGCCCCCACGGGGGACGGGACGACGACGCCCGTCCCCGAGCCCGAGCCCGAGCGGCCGGCCAGCCCCCGCCCGTTCGTCCTGACCGCCGGGCGGGTGTCCGGCGCGGACCCGGCGATCGGCCTGGAGACCCAGGTCACCGCCCGGTCCGAGCCGGGCCGGGCAGCCCTGCTGTCGGCCCTGCTCGCGCCCGAGCTGCAGGCGATCGTCGCCCTGTGCGGTGAACCGATCTCGGTCGCCGAGATCTCCGCCCGGATGCGGCTGCAGCTCGGCGTGACCCGGGTGCTGGTCGGCGACCTGCGGGCCGCCGGCCACCTCGACGTGCACGTCGGCGCCGTCGACGACGCATTTGACCCCGACCTCATCCTGCGAGTGATTGATGGACTCCGTGCGATCTCCTGAATGGCCGGTCGCCCCGCTCGGCGGGCTCGCCGCGAACAGTGCCTCCGCCCGCTACGGCCAGCCGGTGGGCGGCCCCCCGACGGCACCGCCACACCCGCCGTCAGCGCCGCCACCACCGCCGTACCGGCCGCCGACGGCGACGGCACCGCCCGCCCCGGACACCCGGACCGGCCCGGCCGTCGCCCCACCGATCCCGGTCAAACTCCTGATCGCCGGCGGCTTCGGGGTGGGCAAGACGACCACGGTCGGCGCGATCTCCGAGATCGCCCCGCTGACCACCGAGGCCGAGATGACCAGCGCCGGCATCGGCGTGGACGATCCCGGCACCCGCAGCGCGAAGACCACCACCACGGTGGCGATGGACTTCGGCTGCGTGACCATCGACCGCAGCCTGAAGCTCTACCTGTTCGGCACGCCCGGTCAGCACCGGTTCGGTTTCATGTGGGACGACCTGGCCCGGGGGGCGCTCGGCGCGCTGGTGGTGGTGGACAGCTCCCGGCTGGACGACTGCTACCCGGCAATCGACTTCTTCGAGCGGGCCCGCCTGCCCTTCGTGGTCGGGGTGAACACCTTCGACGGCCGGCTGACGCACGAGCTGGGCGCGATCCGGTGGGCGCTGGCGATCGGCGACCACGTACCGCTGGTGCAGTTCGACGCCCGGGACCGGCTGTCGGTGCGGGACGCCCTGCTGGTCGTCCTGGACCGGGCGCTGGACCGGGCGGTACGGGAGAAGGGCGTCTGAACGAATCGGCGCCCGGAGCCGTTTCCATCGGAGAGGGGGACGTGATGAGAGGTGGTCTGGACGAAACACTGGCCCGGCTGGCACGCCGTGAGGAGGCCCGCCGTCGCCGGTCGGCCGACCAGGGCGCGGAGGCCGACGACGGCGTGTCGACCCTGGCCTTCGAGGCCACCGGCCGGGCGACCACGGGCCCGGCGTACCCCATAGCGGCACCGACCGGGCCAGGGCAGCCCGGCACGGGACCGACCGGGCCGGGGCAGCCCGGCACGGGACCGACCGGGCCGGGGCAGCCCGGCACGGGACCGACCGGGCCGGGGCAGCCCGGGCCGGGACCGACCGGAGCGGGGCAGCCCGGAGCGGGGCAGGCGGAACTGGTTCGGACCAGGCTCGGGCGGACCGGGGCGGGAGGGCCCGCCGCCGGGTCCGACCCGGTGGAGGAGGTGGCCGAGGCGGTCCGCCGGGTGGTCGCCGCCCATCCCGGCCTGACCGTGGCGCTGCGGGTCGAGTACGCCGGGCGGACGTACCCGCTGCGGGTCGAGCGGACGGACACCGGGGACCGCAACGGGCGGACGGACGCCGGGGCGCGGGCCCCGGTCGACCCGTCGCCCACCCCACCGCCGGCCTGGCCGCTGGCGGACCGGAACCCACCGGCCTGGACGCCGGCCCGGGAGATGCCCGGCGTCGACCCGGCGGCCCGGCTGGCCGAACTGATCCGTCGCGACCCCACCCTGCTGGACAACGACGACTGACCGCCGGGTGTCCGCAGCGACGGGCGGCTACTGTCGGGCGATGCCCGAACCGGACCTGACCCTGACCGCCAGCCTGCGCCCGGCCGCGCTGGACGCCCGACGCGGCATCGTCCGGCTGCACCCGGAGGTGCTGACCGCCTTGGCGCTGCGCCCGGGTGACCCGGTACGGCTGGCCGGCAGGCGGGTGACCGCCGGGATCGTCGCGCCCGCCGAGCCGACCGCCAGCGCCGCCCTGCTCTACGCCGACGACCTCACGCTGGGCAACCTCGGTCTGCGCGACGGCGGTCAGGTGACGGTGGCCCCGGCCCCGGTCACCCCGGCCCGGCGGGTGACCCTGGCCGGCCCGGTGGCGGTGGTCGCCGCAGTCTCCCCGGAGATGCTCCGGCTCGCCCTGCTCGGCAAGGTGGTCACCGAGGGTGACAACGTCTCCCTGCTGCCCCAGGACGTCCTCCCCGACGCCTCGGTGCGCGGCCTGGTCGAGGCCGCCCGGCGCAGCCTCGCCAACACCGTCGGGTACGCCTGGACGAGCACCCTGCTGACCGTGGTCGCCGCCGAACCGGAGACCGGCGCCCTGGTGACCATGGACACCGTGGTCGGCTGGGAACACGGCCAGGTCACCCACGGTTCCTCCGGCCCGGCCCGCCCGGACCGGGGTCGGACCACCCGCACCGACGGCCCCTCGCCCGGCCGGTCCACCGGCACCTCGGCGGGGGCGGCGGCCGGTGGGCCGCAGGCCGCGACCGCCGCCGGGGCGGACGGCGCGTCGGCGTACGACGACGACGTGCCGCACGTGGACGAGCTACCCGGGCTGCGCGCCCAGGCCGAGGAGCTGACCGAACTGCTGGACCTGGGTTTCCACCACGGGGAGGTGTTGGGCCGGCTGGGCACCACGGTCTCGCTCGGCGTGCTGCTCAGCGGGCCGGCCGGCTCGGGCAAGTCGGCGCTGGTGCGGGCGGTGGCCAAGGCGGTCGGTGCCCGGGTACGCCCGCTGTGGGCACCGGAACTCGCCGCGCTGACCAACGACGCGGCGGCCCGACGGCTGCGCGAGACCGCCGCCGACCTGGCCGACGGCGGGCCGTCGGTGCTGCTGGTCACCGACGTGGAGGCGCTCGCCCCGGCCGAGGACGCCGGCCCGTTGGCCACCGTGTTCCGGCAGGTGCTCGCCCGGGCCGTCCGATCGGGTACGGCGGTGGTGTGCACCACCTCGCGCCCGGAGTCGGTCGACCCGGGACTGCGCGCACCCGACCTGTTGTCGCTGCGGATCACGGTGCCGCTGCCCGATCCGGCGCTGCGCCGGGAGCAGTTGACCGTGCTGACCCGGCAGGTGCCGCTGGCCGAGGACGTCCGGTTGGACGAGGTGGCCGGGCGTACCCCCGGGTTCGTCGCCGCCGATCTGGCCGCGCTGGTGCGGGAGGCCGGGGTGCGGGCGGCGCTGCGGCAGAAGACGGCCGAGACGCCGACGGTGGCGATGGCCGACTTCTCGGCGGCGTTGGAGGTGGTCCGGCCGACCACCATGGCGTCGTCCACCCTGGAGTTGGCCACTGTCACCCTCGACGACGTCGGCGGGCTGGGTGAGGTGAAGCAGACCCTCACCGAATCGGTGCTCTGGCCGCTGACCTACCCGGACACCTTCGCCCGGTTGGGGGTGCAGCCACCCCGGGGGGTGCTGCTCTACGGGCCGCCCGGCTGCGGCAAGACCTACCTGGTGACCGCCCTGGCCGGGACCGGGCGGGCGAACGTGCTGTCGGTGAAGGGCGCCGAGTTGCTCTCCAAGTGGGTCGGCGAGAGCGAGCGGGCGGTCCGCGAACTCTTCCGCCGGGCCCGCGAGGCCGCGCCGACGTTGGTGTTCCTCGACGAGATGGACGCGCTGGCCCCGGTGCGCGGCCAGGCCACCGACGGCGGTACGACCGACCGGGTGGTAGCCGCGTTGCTGACCGAGTTGGACGGGGTGGAGGCGCTGCGCAACGTGGTGGTGGTCGGGGCGACCAACCGGCCGGATCTGGTCGACCCGGCCCTGCTGCGCCCCGGCCGGCTGGAACGCCTGGTGTACGTGCCGCCGCCGGACGGCCCCGCCCGGGCGGAGATCCTCCGCGCAGCGTCCCGCGCCGTGCCGCTCGCCGAGGACGTCGACCTGGCCGCGCTCGGCGGGGAGTTGGCCGGCTTCTCCGCGGCGGACTGTGCGGCGCTGGTGCGGGAGGCGGCGCTGGCCGCGATGCGGGAATCGCTGTCCGCCGCCACGGTCACCGCCGCCCACGTCGCCACCGCCCGCGACCGGGTCCGCCCCTCCCTGGACCCCGCGCAGGTGGCCTGGCTCGCCGCCTATGCGGACAAGCACGCGGGCTGACCAGCGCGTGATCCCGGGCAGGCGGGCCAGGAGCGGGACCGGCGAGCTGGTCAGCCTGGCCGTGAGATGCCTGGCCGACCAGGGGGTGTGTGGGCCGGCCAGTTCGGGCGTGTCGCCGCGAACAAGTAGATGTTGCAGGGAGCGGTATGCCTGAGCGGCATGAATATGACAGCCCGGCATACCGCTCCCTGCGGAAGCATGGGTGCCGACGGCACGCCGCCCTCGACGTATGCCGTCGCCGCACCCGGCGACGCCAGGTGCCCGACACACCGACCCACGCCGCCGTTCGCCCCGGGACCAGCGATCCGCTGCTGTGCCGATGGTTCACCCCGGCGACGAGGGGTCAGCCGGCGGCGGGCGGAGTCGCGTCGAGCGAGAGCTCCGCGTACACCTTCTCGCCTTCTTCACGTAGTTTCGCGCCGCACTTGCGCAGCACCGTGATGGCTCCCACGTTGTCCGGGGTGGTGTCCGCGACGACGGAGTGCATGCCGGCCGCCGCCGCGGTGTTCAGCAACTCCCGCAGGGCGGCGGCACCGAGCCCTCGCCCCCGGGCCGACCGGCCGAGCCACATCCCGGTCTCCGCCACTCCGGGGGCCGCACAGCGGGCCATCCGCACCATGCCGACCACCTCGCCGCCGACGAGCACCACGAACATCAGGGTGCGGGTCGGTCCGTCCAGCCCACCGAAACTGGCCCGGTGGAACTCCCGGAACGCCTCCCGACGGGCGTGCGACCAGCCGGCGGGGGCGTCCACAGGGGGCATGACATCACTCGGCTCAGCCTCCGCCGCCGCTACGGAGAGCAACGACTCCAGGTTCGCCTCGTCCACCGGTTCCAGCCGTACCGCACCTGTCACGTGCCGCAGTCTGCCGTCCGCACCGGCCGCCGTCCACCCCTTTCCGCGGGTGACTGGCGGTCTGGTCGGAGGTCTCGTCCGGTCGTCCCACCGGCGCAGGCCACCTCACGCTCCGTTGTCACGGCTGCGCCGCCCTGGTGGGCCCTCGGCACCGGCTCCGGGGCGTTCAGCGACGTCGGTTGCGGGCCCGGGAGGCGCGTAGCCGACGCAGCCGGCCGATCAGCAGCGGTTCGGCGACCAGCGCGGCGGGACGGTCCAGCAGGCCGTTGAGCAACTGGTAGTAGCGGGTGGCGGAGAGCCCGAAGGTGTCCCGGATGGCCTGTTCCTTGGCCCCGGCGTGCCGCCACCACTGCTGTTCGAAGGCGAGGATGCGCAGCTCCCGCTCGGTCAACTCGTCGCCGCCCGCCGCCGCCCGCTCACCGGCCCGCTCGGCCCCGGTCAGCTCGTCGCCACCGACGGACGCCCGCTCGGCATCCGGGGCAGACCGTGGCGAGGGCACCTGCGACGGCGTGTCGACCGGCTCCGGCGACGGCTCGGACCGGGGAACGGCGTCGGCGGGCGGCATGGCGCTCCTCGGCAGGGTGGACGGCCGGGCGGGGAAACCCAGCTTAACCAGGGTGGGCGACGCTCCGCCCCGGACGGGTGAGGCACACCGCAGACGACGGGCGGGCCCGCGCCGACCGTCGGTCGACACGGGCCCGCCGCATCCGGGTACCGCCCGCACCGGGGGCGGCACCCGGCTCAGGTGACGTCGCGCCGACGCATCATCCAGAACGCGGCCACCACCACCACGGCGGTGCCGATGCCGAACACCAGCGCCGAGTCCTGCCAGGTCACCAGCATCTCCTTCGGCGTGCACTCGCCCTGGGAGAAGTCGCAGGATCGGTAGTCGACCAGCTTCCACTGCTTCTGGAACCAGGCCAGCGCATAGGTGGAGAGCACCCAGCGGTCCCCGAACCGGACCCCGGCGATCGTGGTGGCGACCCGGATGCCGATCTCGCTGACCACCCCGACGCCGACGGCCACGCCGAGCGCCATCGCGGTGTGCCGGCCCAGCGAGGCCAGCGCGAAGGCCACCGCGCCGACGGCGAGGATCAGCCCCAGCGCCCGCAGGCCGCTGATCCCGGCGGACTGCCAGACCCCGGAGGTGACCTTCGCGGTGGTCCCCCGGTAGGTGCCGATCAGCCAGAAGGCCAGTGTCCACAGCGCGCCGAGAACCACGGTCACCCCGGTCAGGATGGTGAGCACGGCGGCCAGCTTGGTGCCGAGCACGGTGAGCCGTTTCGGCCGCCACAGCAGCAGGTTCATCATCCCGCCGCTGCTCCACTCGGCCCCCACGAACGAGGCGCCGATCAGGAAGGCGAACAGCGCCACCGCTCCGGCGAAGACGGCGATGAAGATCCCGAACTCGCCCCGGAAGTCGAACTGGTAGGGCAGGTTCCACTTCGGGTCGAACATGTCCGCGGTGGGCTGCCAGTCCCGGCCGCAGTTCGGGCCGTACCGGTCCTCGGTCTGCTCGCCACGGGCCTTGGCCGCGTCGCACTCGACGATCGAGCGTTCCCAGCTCTTGACGGCGTCCCGGAAGTTCGCGTCCGACTCGGCCTGCGCCTGGGCGATCACCGCTGGTGAGAGCTTGTGGCTGGAGAAGGTGAAGGCGGTGACGATGCCGGTCAGGCCGAGCACGAGCAGGACCAGCATGACCCGGGTGAGCCGGCGCTTGGCCAGCCGACGCAGCTCGGTGACGTACAGGCTCATGCGCCCCACCCTCCCGTGGTGCCGCCGGCGTGGCCCGGCTCGCCGATCTTGGCGGACTGATCGACCTGGCGGTGCTGACCGGGGACCGGCGCGGTGGCGGTGATCTCCAGGAAGACGCTCTCCAGGTCCACCGCGACCGGGGCCAGTTCGCTGACGTACAGGTGCTGTTCGGCGAGCAGCCGGCTGACCGTGGCCGGCTTGTCGACGCCGGCCAGCATCAGGTGGTCGGGGTGGCGGGTGACCGCGACACCGGCCCGGCCGAGCAGTTCGGCGGCGGCGGCGAGGTCCTCGGCGGCGTCCAGCCGCACCCGTACGCCACCATGCGAGTGCTGGGCCAGCACCTGCTCCACCGGGCCCGCGGCGACCCGGCGGCCCAGCGAGATGATGGTGACCTCGTCGCAGATGAGCTGGATCTCGCCGAGGATGTGGCTGGAGAGCACCACGGTCATCCCGGATTCGGCGAGGGTGCGCATCAGGGTACGCATCTCCCGGATGCCGCCCGGGTCGAGGCCGTTGGCCGGCTCGTCGAGGATCAGCAGCTTGGGGTTCTTGAGCAGGGCGGACGCGACGGCGAGCCGCTGCTTCATGCCGAGTGAGTAGGTCTTGACCCGCTCATCGGCCCGGTCCCGCAACCCGACCAGTTCCAGCACCTCGTCGACCCGTACGGCGGGGACGTCGCCGGCCCCGGCCAGCAGGGACAGGGTGTCCCGGGCGGAGAAGTGCGGGAAGAACTGCGGGCTCTCCACGATCGCGCCGACCTGACCGGCAACGGTGGGGAGCGCGGCGGGCACCTCCTGGCCGAGGATGGCCATCCGCCCGCCGTCGGGCTGGATCAACCCGAGCAGAGTACGCAGGGTGGTGGTCTTCCCCGACCCGTTGGGGCCGAGGAAGCCGTGCACCTGACCGGCCTCCACCCGCATGTCGAAGCCGTCCAGCGCGTTGCGGACACCGCGCCGACGACTCTTGTACGTCTTACGTAGACCTTCGATCTCCAGGACAGCCGACAAGCTGCGCCTCCCCCGATGGTGGCTGATGACAGCGGTCACCATACTCGGTATACCCGCCAGGGCAATACCCGGTATGCATCGGTGCGTGGATCGCTACCGACGGTGTACCAACGAGTGACTCAGGCGCAGACGACGGTCACGCCGGCGGCGCGGAACGCATCGACCAGCTCGGGGGCCGCCCCGGAGTCGGTCACCAGGGTCTCTACCCGCTCCACCGGGCAGATCCGGGCGAACGCGTGACCGCCCAGCTTGGACGAATCCGCGATGATCACGACCCGCTTGGCCCGCGCCACCATCAGGTTGTTCATCGCCGCCTCCCCCTCGTGGTGGGCGGCCGCACCCAACTGCGGATCGAGCGCGTCCACGCCCAACAGGGCGACGTCCAGGGTGACCTCGCGCAGCAACGCCCCACCGAGCGGCCCGACCAGCTCGAACGACTTCGGCCGCACCACACCCCCGGCGACCACCACCTTCATCCGGGACCGGACCAGCAGCTCGTTGGCGATGTTCAGGGCGTTGGTGACCACGGTGAGCTGGGCACCCTCGGCGTTGGTGTTCAGGTCGGGGCGGACGGCCAGGGCGCGCGCCACCTCGGTGCTGGTGGTGCCGCCGTTGAGGCCGACCACGGTGCCGGGGGAGACGAGCGCCGCGGCGGCGGCACCGATCCGCTGCTTCTCGGCCGAGTGCTTGGCCGTCTTGTAGCGCAGCGGCAGGTCGTACGAGACGCCGTTGGCGACCGCGCCACCCCGGGTCCGGGTGATCATCTGCTGCTGGGCGAGCTGGTCGAAGTCACGCCGGATGGTGGCCTGCGAGACGTCCAGCCGATCGGCGGCTTCCTCCACGCTGACCCGCCCGCTGCCGGTGAGCATCTCGAGCAGAGCGTTCCACCTGGCGTAGCGGTCCACGGGGGGCCTCCGACTCTGCACCAAGGGTGATCGATTGCGTGCACAGTAGTGCGCGAAACTCCCGGTGCGCAAAACCCGCGACTGCGCGGTCCCGGGCCAGGTTGCCACGCGCACCCCCGTTCGCGCAGAATAACGCGCGAAAGACGGTGGTAATGAGCCGTATTGCGCACCTCCCTCCCCTGTGCGAGGAGTTCCCATGGCGTACGTCGACGCGGAGATCGCCAGCCAGCCCGACTGCTGGCGGGAGGCGGCCCGGCTGGTCGGCACCGTCGCCGCCGGCCTCCCCCAGCCCGGGGAGCGGGTCGCCGTCGTCGGCTGCGGCACGTCGTGGTTCATGGCCATGGCGTACGCCGGGCTGCGCGAGCGGGCCGGCCACGGCGAGACCGACGCCTTCCAGGCCAGCGAGTTCCCCGCCGGGCGCCGCTACGACCGGCTGATCGCGATCACCCGCTCCGGCACCACCACGGAGGTGCTCGACCTGCTCACCGCGCTGCGCGGCCGGACACCCAGCACCGTCCTGGTCGGTGACCCCGGCTCGCCCGCCGTCACGTTCGCCGACACGGCCGTGCCGATGCCCTTCGCCGACGAGCGCTCGGTGGTGCAGACCCGGTTCGCCACCACCGCACTGGCGCTGCTCCGCGCCCACCTCGGCGACAACGTCGAGGCGCTGGCCGCCGACGCGGAGGTCGCCGTCCGGGCCCCGCTGCCGCTCGACCCGGCCCGCATCGACCAGGCCACCTTCCTCGGTCGCGGCTGGACGGTCGGGCTGGCCCAGGAGGCCGCGTTGAAGTGCCGCGAGGCGGCCACCTTCTGGGCCGAGGCGTACCCGGCGATGGACTACCGGCACGGCCCCATCTCGATCGCCGCGCCCGGCCGGCTGGTCTGGGCCTTCGGGGAGCTACCCGACGGGCTGCCGGAGGACGTGGCGGCGACCGGGGCGGCGTTCGTCCACAGCCGGCACCACGGCTGCCACACCGTGCTGGGCAGTTGGGCGGCCGGCCGGACCCCGGTCGACCCGATGGCCGACCTGATCCTGGCCCAGCGTTTCGCGGTGGCCCTGGCGACCAGCCGGGGTCTGGACCCGGACGCGCCCCGGCACCTGACCCGCTCAGTGGTGCTGGCATGACCGACGGGCCGGGCGACGGCGAACAACTCGTCGTCGCGTTGGACGTCGGCGGCACCGGCATGAAGTGCGCCCTGGTCCGCCCGGACGGCAGCGTGGCGCACGCCGAACGGCACCCGACCGACGCCGGGCGCGGCCCGGACGCCGTGGTGGAGACCGTCCTGGCGGTCGCCGAGGGGCTGGCCGACCGGGCCCGCGCCGCCGGGTCGACCCCGGTGGCCTGCGGCGTCGCCGTGCCCGGAGTGGTCGACGAGGCCGCCGGGGTGGCGGTCTGGTCGGCGAACGTCGGCTTCCGGGACGTACCACTGCGGAAGCTGGTAGGTGCACGGCTCGGGCTGCCGGCGGTGCTCGGCCACGACGTGCGGGTGGGCGGGATCGCCGAGGCCCGGCTCGGCGCCGGCCGGGACGCCCGGCACGTGCTCTTCGTCGCGATCGGCACCGGCATCGCCGCCGCGCACGTGGTCGCCGGGTCGGCCGCCGTCGGCGCGCACGGTGCGGCCGGCGAGATCGGCCACATCCTGGTACGCCCCGACGGCCCGCGCTGCGGCTGCGGCCGGCCCGGCTGCCTGGAAGCCGTCTCGTCCGCCTCGGCCATCGCCCGCCGCTACGCCGAACTGGCCGACGCAACGACGCAGGCCGGCCCGCCCGGAGTCGGCACCGCAGCACCCCCGGCCGGCGCGGCAACGCACCCGGCCGGTACGGCGGTGAGCGCGGCCGAGGTGGCCGGGCGGGCGGCGGCCGGTGAGGAACTGGCCGGGCAGGTGTGGCGGGAGGCCGTCGAGGCGCTCGCCGACGGGCTCGCCACCGGGCAGGCCCTCTACGACGTGGACACCATGGTCATCGGCGGCGGTCTGGCCCGGGCCGGCGAGCAACTGCTCGGCCCGCTCCGCGCCACCCTGCACGAACGGATGACCTTCCATCGGGAGCCGCGCCTGGTCGCGGCGGCCCTCGGCGACGAGGCCGGCTGCCTCGGTGCCGCCCTGCTCGCCCTCGACAGTCTGGAGAGACGATGACCCAGCGGGTGACCGGCAAGGTGGTGACCCCGACCGGCGTGGTCCGGCAGGGGTGCGTGGAGCTGGACGGCGAGCGGATCACCGCGGTCGCCGAGTACCCGGCCAAGCGCGACGGGCACTGGATCGTGCCGGGTTTCGTGGACATGCACACCCACGGCGGGGGCGGGCACACCTTCACCACCGGTGACGCCGACGCCGCCCGGGAGGCCGCCGCGTTCCACCTGCGACACGGCACCACCACCCTGCTGGCCAGCCTGGTCAGCTCCCCGTTCGACCTGATGCGCGCGGCGACCGCCGCGTTCGCGCCGCTGGTCCGCGAGGGCGTGCTGGCGGGCGTCCACTTCGAGGGGCCGTACCTGTCGGCGGCCCGCTGCGGCGCGCAGAACCCGGAGTTCCTCCGCGACCCGTCCACCGAGGAGCTGGAGCAGCTCATCGCGGAGGGGGTGGGGACGGTACGGATGGTCACCCTGGCCCCGGAGCGCCCCGGCGCGCTGGACGCGATCAAGCTGCTCACCTCGCACCGGGTGGTCGCCGCCGTCGGCCACACCGACGCGACCTGGGAGCAGACCCGGGCCGCCGTCTCGGCCGGGGCGAGCGTCGGCACCCACCTGTTCAACGGGATGCGCCCGCTGCACCACCGCGAGCCCGGCCCGGTGGTGGCCCTGCTGGAGGCCCCGAACGTGGTCTGTGAGCTGGTCGCCGACGGGGTGCACCTGCACGACGGCATGCTCACCTTCGCCACCGCCGTGGCCGGCCCGGAACGGGTCGCGCTGATCACCGACGCGATGGCCGCCGCCGGCATGCCCGACGGCGAGTACGAGCTGGGCGGCCAGCCCGTCGCCGTGGCCGCCGGGGTGGCCCGGCTGGCCCACGACGGGGCGATCGCCGGCAGCACCCTCACCATGGACGCGGCGCTGCGGCACGCCGTCACCGCCGGCATCCCGATCGCCGACGCGGCACGGATGGTCGCCACCACCCCGGCCCGGGCCATCGGTCTGGGTGACCGGGTCGGCGCCCTCCAGGCGGGTCTCCGCGCCGACCTGGTGGTGCTCGACGACGAGCTGAACGTGGTGCGGGTGATGCGCGCCGGCACCTGGCTCGACTGACACCTGTCCCGGCCCGCCGGGAGGTCCGCTCCTTCCGGCCGGTCGGCCGGGAGGGGCGGCTCAGGGGGTCGGGACCTCGACGCCCAGGACGGCCTGCTCGTCGGGCCGGTGCACCAGCACGTCGGACAGGTAGGACTGCACCGCCGGCCCCATCCCCACGTCCCGGCGGGCCCGCTCGGAGAGCAGCCACTTGTGCTCGATGATCTGCGCGAAGATCTCCTGCGGTTCCAGCTTGTGGCGCAGGTGCGCGGGGACCGCCCGGACGACCGGCTCGAAGACCTCGGTCAGCCAGCGGTGGGCCGCCTGCTGCTCGTCGGTCAGGTCGCTCTCCACCCGGTAGGCGTCCAAGTCGTTGAGGAGCCGGCGGGCCTGGTTCTCCTCGGCGTCGAGACCGGTGAGCCGGATCAGCCGTCGGGTGTGGTAGCCGGCGTCGACGACCTTCGGGCGGACCAGGTAGCGCCCGTGGTCGACCGTCGACAGGGCCACCTCGGCCACGTCGAAGCCCAGGTCGTTGAGCCGGCGGATCCGGCCCTCGATGTCGTGCCGGGCCTCCCGCTCGACCTGCTGCTCGTAGGTGATCTCGTGCCAGAGCCGCTCGTAGCGCTGCACGACCTCCTCGCAGACCACCTCCGGGTCGATCGACTCGTGCAGCAGCCCGGCCGCCTGGAGGTCCAGCGCCTCACCGAAGATGTTGACCCGGGCGATCTCCAGGTCCTCACCGCGCTGCCCGTTGGACAACGAGCGGTGCAGCGCACCGGTCTCGGCGTCGACCAGGTAGGCGGCGAACGCCCCGGCGTCCCGGCGGAACAGGGTGTTGGACAGCGAGCAGTCGCCCCAGAAGAAGCCCGTCAGGTGCATCCGGACCAGCAGCACGGCGAGGGCGTCGAGCAGCCGGCCCATCGTCTCCGGACGCAGCGTGCGGGAGAACAGCGCCCGGTAGGGCAGCGAGAACTGGAGGTGCCGGGTGATCAGCACCGGGTCCAGCGGGGTGCCGTCGTCGGCCTGCCGGTCGGCCACGATCGCGATCGCCTCCACCGACGGGAAGCCGATCCGTTCCAGCGCCCGCAGCAGGTCGTACTCGCGTTCGGCGACCCGCTCCCCGGTCTCCTTGACGGCGTACACGTAGTCGCCGAGACGGACGAACCGGACGATGTGCCGGGAGATGCCCTGCGGCAGCGCCACCAGGTGCCGGGCAGGCCACTCCTCCAGCGGGGTCGACCAGGGGAGGTCGAGCAGCGCCGGGTCGACGAGGGCCGAGGTGATCCGCACGGGGACAAGTGTGCCGGCAACCCCCGGCGTACGCCTCCCTTCGTGGTTCGACACACATCGACCCCGGGCCGCGAGATCCCCCGCCGCGCCACGCCAGGCCACGGACCGCGCCACCACGGCCGCCGGGGTGGGCCGGTAGCGTGATCGCGTGCGGGAGACCACCACGACGGTACGCGGCGGAGCACGGCTCCGGCCGGTCCGCCCGGCCGGCTGGTGGTGCGACCTGCTGCTGCTCACCGCCCTGGTCGGCCTGACCGTGGCGCTCGCCACCGACCACCTCTTCGGCATCGACCGGGCGGTCGCCGACTGGGCGGACGCACACCGGCCGGCCGCCGCCTACTGGGTCGCCCGAGTGCTCAACCTGATCGGCCAGGGCACCCCGTTGGCGCTGTTGGCCGCCGCCCTGGGGGTGCTGCTGGCCGTCCGGCTCCGCTCGGTCCGCCCGGTGCTGCCCCCGGTGGTCGCCTTCGTGCTCACCCTGCTGACCATCGGCCCGCTCAAGGTGTGGACGGCCCGCCCGGCCCCCACCGCCAGCATCAAGGAACCCTTCCTGCCGCCGGAACAGACCCTGCCGCTGTTCCAGCACGACCTGCCGGTCGGCTACGCCCAGTCGTACCCGTCCGGGCACGTGGCCGGCGCGATGGTCTGGTACGGGGTACTCGCCCTGCTGCTCGCCCCGCTGCTGCGGACCGTCGGTCGGCGGATGCCCCGAGCGCTGGTCACCGCCGTCTGGCTGGTGCCGACGCTGGTGCTCCTGTGCACCACCACCTACCTGGGCTGGCACTGGTTGACCGACTCGGTGGCCGGGCTGCTGCTCGGGCTGCTGCTCGATCGGTTGCTGCGCCGGTTCCCCTGGGACGACCTGCCGTTACCGGGCCGGTTGCGCCACCGGGACCGCCCGTTCACCTCCGACGCCTAGCTGGGCCGCGATATCGTCCGGTGGCGAACGTGACGCCTTGCCCCGGCGAAGCGGAGCGAGGGATACGAAGATCCCCGCCCCGCCCTGGGCCAACTGTCCGCTTCCCGCCCGCCTGACGACGGAAGGCTGCCTGACAACGGACGAGAAATCGTCGAGCCTGTATCCAGCGGAGCCCGGCAGGCAGGCAGAGGAGGATGCCCATGTTTCTGCGAACCAGGGTCGTCGCGACGGCGGTGGCCGTCGCCATGCTCGGTGCTCTCGCCACTTCCGCAGCGCCGGCGTCGGCTTCCGTCAGCCAGGGGTACGTCGCGGGTGCGGGGACGTGGACGGACGACTGGGCGGATGAGGGCCCCATCTCCGCCTCGACGCGCCCGCACCACAACGTCGTCGCCATGTGGCAGATGATCCTGTGGGCCGACGGCTATCTCGACCGCTCCGGAATCGACTGTCGTTTCGGGCCGGTCACGACCGCCGCCACGACGAAGTGGCAGAGCGACCGGGGCCTACGCAGCGACGGCGTCGTCGGCTCCGGGACCCTGACCAAGGCGGCAACCCGCCTCAGCGTGTACGAGTCGTGGTTCTACTACGACGGTGCCGGCACCAACTTCATCTATTTCGGTCGCCGCGCCGACGGTAGGTGGGACATGAGCCTCGGCCCCGACCTGGAGTGGCAACTCCTCTCGTACACCTACGCGAACTTCAGCATCTGCTCCTGACCGTACGTCGGATGACTGCCGGGTGAGTGCGTTGCCGGCTACGCCTCACGACCGTGGACAACGCGAACCGCACACCATGACCGGCGCGGAGACCAGGCGGTGAAGTTGCCGGCCCGGTTGCGCGGCGGGGACCGCCCGTTCACCTCCGGCACATAGCCTGCCGTGGTGGATCGACTGAGCCGGCGGTTGGGCGTACCCGATGCGGTGGTCGTGGGGCTCGGGGCGATGCTCGGCGCGGGCGTCTTCGTGGTCTTCGCCCCGGCCGCCGCCGCTGCCGGTGGCGGCGGGCTGCTGGTGGCGCTGGCGCTGGCCGGGTTCATCGCCTACGGCAACGCGACCAGCTCGGCCCGGCTGGCGGCCCGCTACCCGGAGTCCGGCGGCAGCTACGTCTACGGCCGGGAACGCCTCGGCCCGTTCGCCGGGTTCCTCGCCGGCTGGGGTTTCGTGGTCGGCAAGACGGCGAGCTGCGCGGCGATGGCGCTGACCATCGGGGCGTACCTGTGGCCGGGACAGGCCCGACTGGTCGCGGTCGGCGCGGTGCTCGCGGTGACCGCGGTGAACCTGCGCGGCGTCACCCGGACCGTCGCCGCCACGACGGTGCTGGTGGTCGTGGTGCTGGCGGTGCTGGCCCTGGTCGCGGTGACCGGCCTGGCCGCCGGGGACGTCCGGCTCGACCGGCTCGCCGAGGGCGGCGGTACGGCCCGGGGCGTGCTGACCGCCGCCGGGCTGCTCTTCTTCGCCTTCGCCGGGTACGCCCGGATCGCCACCCTCGGTGAGGAGGTCCGCGACCCGGCCCGCACCATCCCCCGGGCGGTGCCGCTGGCCCTCGGCGTGGTGCTGGCGGTCTACCTGGTCCTCGCGGTGGTCGCGGTCGGCGTCCTCGGCCCGGAGCGGCTGGCCGCCTCCGCCACGCCGCTGGCCGACGTGGTGACCGTCGCCGGGCTGCCCGGTCTGGCCTGGGTGGTTCGGGCCGGGGCCACGGTAGCGGTGACCGGGGTGCTGCTCTCCCTGCTCGCCGGGGTGGGCCGGACGGTGCTGGCGATGGCCCGCCGCCGGGACGTGCCGGGCGCACTGGCCGCCGTGCACCCGGTCCGCCAGGTCCCGCACCGGGCCGAGTTGGCGGTGGCCGCCGTGGTGGTGGCGGTGGTGGCGCTCGGTGACGTACGCGGGGCGATCGGCTTCTCCAGCTGCACGGTGCTGGTCTACTACGCGATCACCAACGCCGCCGCGTTGACCCTGGGCCGGGACCCGGCCCGCCGGCTGCCCGTCCAGGCGCTCGCCGCGCTGGGGCTGGTCGGCTGCCTGCTGCTCGCGGTCAACCTGCCGACCGCCAGCGTCCTCGCCGGTTCCGGCGTGCTCGCCCTCGGCGCGCTCTGGTACGCCCTCCGCCCCGGCCGCTAGTCACTCCTGCGGATCACGCGAGGTCGGGATCCCGGCGGGCGGCTGCTGCGGGGCCGGCGGCGGGGGCGGGGTGGTCTCGCGGATCAGGGCACCCAGCCCGGCCCGGCGGGCCACCACGGTCAGCCGGTCCCCCGCCGAGATCACCATCCGGGGGTCCGCTCTCCAGTCGGTCTTCTGGCCGACCCGGGAGTGGGCCAGCAGGCGCACCTCGCCGGGGCGGGCCACCGCGCTGAGGGGGCGACCGTCCAGCGCGGCACCGGCCACCACCGGCACCTCCACCACCAGCAGGGCGTGCCGGTCGACCGGGATGGTGGCGATGACCGCCCGGTCCAGCAGTGCGGCGGCGAACGACGGCGCGGCCAGGTAGGACACGCTGCGCGAGATGCCGATGCCGAAGGCCCGCTGGATCCGCTCGGCGAAGTCGCCGTCGAAGAGCCGCAGCACCACCCGCAGCTCCGGGTTGAGCGCCCGGCCGTTCAACGCGGCCCGCAGGTTGACCCCGTCGTCGGTGGAGACCACGACCAGCGCCTGGCAGTGCTCCACCGAGGCCGAGCGCAACGTCTCCTCCCGGGCCGCGTCCCCGACGATCAGCGGTACGCCCAGCCGCCGGGCCAGCGCCGCACCCCGCGCCTCGGCACTCCGGTCGATCGCCACCACCTCGACGCCGAAGTCGTGCAGTTGCGCCATCACCCGGGTACCGATGTTGCCCAGCCCGACGACCACCACGTGCCCGGTGCGTTCCGGTTGGATGCGACCGGCGTGCAGGGCCAGCCGGGCGTTGACGATGCCGTCGACCACCACGGCGGTGCTCAGCGGGATCAGCGCCAGCCCGGCCAGGTTGAGCACCACCTGCATGATCTGGGCGGCGGCCGGTTTGGCGACGTCCGGGTCCTGGCCGCTGAGCGTGGTGACCAGGGTCAGATAGAGGGCCTCCGTCCAGCTCACCTCGACCGCGCGGGCGTTCAGCCAACCGAGCAGCGCGATCACCCCGAGCAGGGTGAGCACCGCGATGCCGATCTTGCGGGTGGCGAAGCTGCGGACCGCCCGGAGCAGCACCGCGAGGGGCTGCCGGCGACGCCGGGCCCGGACCAGCCGGCGGGCCGCCAGCTCGGTGCCGGCCGGCTGGCCGGTCGCCTCGGCGAGCACCACGTCGGCGGCGGACTCGTCGGCGGGCAACACCCGGACCAGGTCCGGGTCGGTGGTGACAGCCAGCCCGCACACCACGTCGGCGGGACGGACGTCGTCCCGGCGGGCCACGTAGAGGGTACGGCCGCCGTGCCGGAAGTGGGTCGGGGCGACCTCGCCGAGGGCGGCGGCGACGAACGCCGGGGCGGCCATCGAGGCGTCGGACAGGACCGCCGAGTCGGGGAAGAGCTGCCGCAGGCCGTTGGCGAGGCTGGTGTTGAACATCCGGACCACCAGGCGCAGCCGGGGTTCGACCTCCTGCGCGCAGAGCGCGGCGTGCATGTTGCCCACGTCGTCCTGGTGCAGCAGGGCCAACCCGTCCGCGCCGGCCAGACCGGCCCGGCGGAAGGTGGCCTCGTCGAGCCGGTCGGCCCGGATCACCTGGACCCCGTCGATGTCCCGCCCGTCGGGGCCCTCCGAGCGGCGGCGCTCCGGCACGACCAGGGTGATCCGGACCCGGCCCTGGGCCGGCTCGGTGCCGAACAGCGCCCGGACCACCCAGTACGCCAGCGGGTCGTTGCCGCAGATCACGTAGTGCGGGTGGGAGTCGCCGTTCATCCGCAGCCGCCAGCCGGTCGCGCGCCGGGCACGATCACGCAGGGGTTCGGCCATGCCCGGATGGTAGCCAGCCGGTCGCGGCGGGCGCAGCCCTGGTGATCCGCACCGGCCGGTGCGGGGACGACGCGGGTGGTCCCGCAGGCATGGTGGGCGTGACGGTGGGTAGAGCAGCGCCGTGCAGACCTTCCTGCCGTACCCGGACTTCCTGGCCAGCGCGCGGGTCCTCGACCAACGGCGGCTGGGCAAGCAGCGGGTGGAGGCGCTCCAGGTGCTGCGCGGCCTGACCCGGCCGGGCTACGGCTGGCGGCACCACCCGGCGGTCAAGATGTGGGCCGGCTACGAGGAGGCGTTGACCCGATACGGGCTGGACGTGTGCACAGTCTGGTGCGCGGCGGGTCGGGCGGACACCTGCGCAGCCACGCTGGTCACCGACCTGACCGCCGCCCGGGGCGCGGGCCGGGTACGCACCCAGGCCGAGCTGGCCGCTGCCGGCGAGTTGCCACCCTGGCTGGGCCGCGACGACCTGCACCTGAGCCACCGCGCGGCGCTGCTGCGCAAGGACCCCGACCACTACCGCCCCCGGTTCGGCGACGTTCCGTCCGGCCTGGAGTACGTCTGGCCCCCGTCCGGCCGGGCCCCGCTCGTCGCCGGGCAACCGGCCGACGCTCCCGCCGGGGACCCCGGCAACACTCCCGCCGAGTGATCCGCCGCCGCCACCGCCGGGACCCCACCGACGCCTCCGCCGGTGGTGGCGAACCTGCCTGACCGGGCCGGATCCGGCGAGGTCAGGCAGACTGGGGGCCCTCGGGTCGGAAGGTGCACATGGCGCTGTCGCAGAAGCTGGGCCGGCTCATCGGCGTACGCGAGCAGGTGGTGGACCCGGGCGGTGGGGGTGCCCCCCGGGCGGCCCGGCAGACCACGGCCGTGGTGGTGGGCGGTGGGATCGCCGGCATGTCGGCGGCGGTGGTGCTCGCCGAACGCGGGGTGGACGTCACCGTGCTGGAGGCCGCGCCGACGCTCGGCGGCCGGCTCGGTGCATGGCCGGAGGCGCTCGCCGACGGCAGCCAGGTCAACGAGCACGGCTTCCACGCGTTCTTCCGGCAGTACTACAACTGGCGGTCGATCCTGCGCCGGGTCGACCCGACGCTCGGCTTCCTCAAGCCGATCCCCGGTTACCCGATCCTGTCCGCGCAGTGGCCCACCGAGGAGTTCGGCAGGCTGCCCCCGGCCCCGCCGGTGAACCTGCTGGCGCTCCTGCTGCGCAGCCCCAGCCTGCGCCTGACCGACCTGCGCGGGATGGACCGGGATGCCGCGCTGCCGCTGCTCAGCTACGACCCGGTGCGCACCTACGCCGAGTTCGACGACACCACCGCCGATGCGCTGCTCGCCTCGCTGAAGCTGCCGGACCGGGCGCGGGCGATGCTGTTCGAGGTCTTCTCGCACTCGTTCTTCAACCACGAGGCGGAGATGTCGGCCGCCGAGATGATCGCCCAGTTCCACTTCTATCTGCTGGGCAACCCGGAGGGGCTGGCGTTCGACTGCCCCGACGAGGATTACGCCACGGCGATCTGGCAGCCGCTGACCCGGCACGTGGCGCAGCACGGCGGCCGGGTGCGCACCGGGGTCGCCGCCACCCGGCTGGACCGGGAGCCGGACGGCTGGCGGGTCACCACCGCCGACGGCACCGTCCACCCCGCCGGGCACGTGGTGCTGGCCGTCGACCCGCCCGCGCTGGCCGCGCTGGTCGCCGCCTCCCCCGGCCTGGTCGCGGCGGCACCCGAGCTGGTGGTGCGGATGCCCGCGTTCGGTCGGCCCGGCCCGCCGTACGCGGTGGCGCGGTACTGGCTCGACGGGGACGTCCGGGCCGACCGGGCGGTGTTCAGCGGGGTGTCCCGACAGCCCACCCTGGACTCGGTGACCCTCTACCACCGGCTGGAGAACGAGTCCCGCCGCTGGGCGCAACGCACCGGTGGCGCGGTGGTGGAGTTGCACGCGTACGCCTGCGACGAGGGGGTGCCGGCCGGGGAGTTGGCCGAACGGATGCGCGCCGAGTTGGTCGCGCTCTGGCCGGAGGTCGCCGGGTTGGGCGTCCGTGAGCTGCGCGCCCGGGTCGAGGCGCAGGCCCCGGCGTTCACCCCCGGCAGCCACGCCGGCCGGCCCGGGGTACGTACCGACGCCGACGGCCTCTATCTGGCCGGGGACGGCATCGGCACCGACTTCCCGAGCGCGTTGATGGAGCGGTCGGCGGCGACCGGGATCATCGCCGCCAACCACATCCTGCGCGCCGAGGGGGCCGCCGCCGAACCGGTCCGCTCCATCCGCCCCCGGGGACTGCTCGCCGGGAAGTGAGCCGCCCGGGGTGTCCGCCCGACCCGTCGGGCCGGGCGGGCTGACCGGTCAGCGCGGCGTGCCCTGGTACGCGGCCCGCATGAGCTGCTGCATGTCGTCGAGCATCGGCATCCGGGGGTTGGCCGGGGCGCACTGGTCCTCGTAGGCGTTGAGGGCCTGCTGGGGCAGCGCCGCCTCGTACGCCGTCCGGTCGACGCCGATCGCGGCGAACGACGGTTCGATGCCGACCGCGTCGCGCAGCCGCTCCACCGCGTCGGCCAGCGACGCCACCCCTTCCGCCGGGGTGCCCGCCGGCAGGCCGAGCAGCGCGGCGATGTCGGCGAACCGCTCGGGTGCCCGGTAACTCTCGTAGCGGGGCCAGCCGGACAGCTTCGACGGGACGGTGCCGTTGTAGCGGATCACGTGCGGCAGCAGTACCGCGTTGGTGCGACCGTGGGCGATGTGGAACGTCGCGCCGAGGGTGTGCGACATGGCGTGCACGATGCCGAGGAAGGCGCTGCCGAACGCCATCCCGGCGATGGTCCCTGCGTTGTGCATCCGCTCCCGCGCCCCGGGGTCGGCGTCGACCACCGCCCGTTCCAGGTTGGCGAAGATCAGCCGGATGGCGTGCAGGGCCAAGCCGTCGGTAAAGTCGTTCGCGTACACCGACACGTACGCCTCGATGGCGTGGGTGAGCGCGTCGAAGCCGCTGTCGGCCGCGATGGTCGCCGGCATGCTGGCGGTCAGCACCGGGTCGACGATCGCCACGGTCGGGGTGAGCGCGTAGTCGGCCAGCGGGTACTTCTTGCCGGTCCGGTGGTCGGTGATCACCGCGAACGGGGTCACCTCCGCGCCCGTGCCCGAGGTGGTCGGGATGCAGACCAGCCGGGCCAGCGCGCCGAGGGTCGGGAAGGTGAAGGCGCGCTTGCGGATGTCGAAGAACTTCTCCCGCATGTCGTCGAAGACCACGTCCGGGTGCTCGTAGCGCAGCCACATGACCTTGGCCGCGTCCATCGCCGAGCCGCCGCCGAGGGCGACGATGGTGTCCGGCCGGAAGGCCCGCATCAGCGCGGCGCCCCGGTCGACGGTGGCGACGCTCGGTTCGGGTTCCACGTCGTCGATGATCTGGAGGGCGATCTTCTCGGGGCGGCGTTGCAGCACCCGGTTGATCCGGTCGACGAAGCCGAGCCGGGTCATGGTGGCGTCGGTGACCACGGTGACCCGGTGCACGTCGGGCATCTCGGCCAGATAGCGGATCGCGTTCGCCTCGAAGAAGATCTTCGACGGGACCTTGAACCACTGCATGTTGTTGTTCCGCCGGCCGATCCGCTTGATGTTGAGCAGGTTCACCGCCGAGACGTTGTCGGAGACCGAGGTGCGGCCGTAGCTGCCGCAGCCCAGCGTCAGCGACGGCAGGAACGCGTTGTACATGTCGCCGATGCCGCCCTGCGAGGCCGGCGAGTTCCAGATGATCCGGACCGCCTTGACCCGGCGGCCGAACTCCTCCACCAGGTCCTCGTCGGCGGTGTGGATGACGGCGCTGTGCCCGAGGCCGTGGAACTCGACCATCTGTTCGGCGTACCGCAGGCCCTGCTCGCGGCTGTCGGCGCGCAGCACGGCCAGCACCGGGCAGAGCTTCTCCCGGGTCAGTGGCTCGTCGGGGCCGACCCGGTCGACCTCGGCCAGGATGATCGAGGTGTCCGGCGCGACGGTGATCCCGGCGGCCTCGGCGATCCAGCCAGCGGTCCGGCCGACCACGTCGGGGTTGAGCTTGCCGGCGGGGAAGAGCAGCGTCTCCAGCTTCTCCTTCTCGGCGGCGGTGGCCAGGTGGGCGTGCAGGGTGCGAAACTCCTCGATGGCGGCGTCGTGGATCGCCGCGTCGAGGATGATGGCCTGCTCGGAGGCGCAGATCATGCCGTTGTCGAACGACTTCGACAGCACGATGTCGTTGACCGCGCGCTTGAGCTTGGCGGTCGCCTCGATCCAGGCGGGCACGTTGCCCGCGCCCACGCCGAGCGCCGGCTTGCCCGCCGAGTACGCGGCCCGCACCATGGCGTTGCCGCCGGTGGCGAGGATGGTCGCGATCCCCGGGTGGTGCATCAGCGCGGTGGTCGCCTCGACCGACGGCTCCTCGATCCACTGCACGCAGTGTTCCGGCGCGCCGGCGGCGACCGCCGCGTCCCGTACCGTGCGGGCCGCCTCGACGCTGCACCGCTGCGCCGCCGGGTGGAAGGCGAAGATGATCGGGTTGCGGGTCTTCAACGCCAGCAGCGCCTTGAAGATGGTGGTCGAGGTGGGGTTGGTGACCGGGGTGATCCCGGCGACCACGCCGACCGGGTCGGCGATCTCGACGATGCCGCTGATCTCGTCGCGGCTGATCACCCCGACGGTACGGGTCTTCGCCATGCTGTGCGTGACGTGCTCGCAGGCGAAGATGTTCTTCACCGCCTTGTCCTCGAACACCCCCCGACCGGTCTCGGCGACGGCGAGTTGGGCGAGCGCGGCGTGCCGGTCCAGCGCGGCCACCGACGCCTTCCGGACGATGTGGTCGATCTGCTCCTGGTCGTAGCGGTCGTAGTCGGCCAGGGCCTTGAGGCCGTCGGCGACCAGGGCGTCGATCGTGGTGGCAAGTGCGGTCGACATGCTTTCACCTCGGCGGTTGCGGCGTCTCGGACAGCCTCAGCATCCATCGACGGGCGTCTCGGCGGTGGGGCGCAAGGACCCCTTCGGCAGTGGCCAAAGGTCCCGTCGTCATGCCGGCCCGGGTGTCCCTGGTCAGCCGAAGGTCCCGATGTCGCCCGGGGACCACGCAGCGTCGCCTACCCGACACCGGGTCCCGCCGGTCCCGTCCACCATGATGCGCATGACGGGACCGCGAAAGGTCTACACGTTGCTCACCGTGGCCGCCGTCGGGGTGGCCGTGCTGGCCTGGCGGACCGGGGTCGACAACGCCAACGCCCTGGTGGGCCTGGCCGGCGTCTTCGCCGCGAGCGCGCTCGGGCTGCTGTCCCTGTTCAGCGCCATCGACCCGCGCCACTCCCGGGCGGCGACGGACGCCGCCGCCCTGCCGGCGGGGACGACCCCGCCCGCGATCGACGCACCGGCCGGAGCCGCCGCCACCCCGCCCGCCCCCGGTCCGCGCCGCCGCTGGCACCGTTGGCGACTGCCGGCCGGGATCGCCACGCTGCTGCTGATGACCGTCGGTACGGTGGCCGTGCTCTCCTGGCCGACGGACCGCAAGTCGGACGCGCAGAACGTCTCCCCCACCCCGACGACCTCCGTCGACGCCGCACCGACCGACCCCACCGACGCGCCGACCTCGGTCGGACCGACGCCCACCGCCAGCCCGGACGGACCGCCACCGACCTCCGTTCCGGTAGGGCCGACGCCCGCCCCCGCGCCGACCCCCACGGTGGGACCGACGCCCACCAAGGGGCCGATCGGGCCGGACTGGGTGCCGCCGACGGACGCGCCGCACTGGAAGCTGCTCGCCGACGACTCGGTCTACTTCCTGCCGAAACCCCGGCTGGCGAGGGGCACCGGCGCGGGCACCCTGATCTTCCAGGCGAAGGACCACCAGCTCGCCCTCTACCACTGGACCGACGACCCGGACGACCTCAGCTACGAGGGCTGCCGGAACCCGAAGGCCCAGCGGTATTCGAGCATCGATCTCGAACTGGTCGACCGCACCCCGGTCACCTACTGCCAGCCGGACCCGGGCGACCCGACGGTGGTCAACTACGTCCGGATCGACCACAACCGCTACGGGTCGACACCGGCCTCGGTCGACGTCACCGTCTGGTCGGTCCGCTCGTAGGACGGCACCCGGTCGGCTGGGCCGACGAGCACCGAACACGGCAGTCCCCGTAGATCTTGGAAGATTCCGGCCCCCGGAGGGGCCACTTACCGCCAAGATCGCCCGGTGAGCGGAGTGGCGTGAGGACATCGAAATGCGTTGCCCGCCCGTACTGCCGCGCCTACCGTGGTCCGCGCAAGGTCAACCAGTCGATTCGGGAGCACGCCATGACGTCGCCGCACCTCACCAGCGCGTGGTCGACGCTACCCATCGACGGTTACCGAGCCGAACACCCCCGGGACGGGAATCCCGGCTGACGCGTACCCGCACGCGCCGGCCGCCCCGTCCCACGTGGACCGGGCGGCCTTCGTCGCCCAGGCCCACACGCGGGCCCGGCGGCGGGTCCGGCCGGCCGGTTCCGCTCCGGACGGGCGGCCCCACCGGCCGGCCCGATCAACCGCCGACCGTGAAGGGAGAGCCCGGTGGACGCCGTCCTCGTCATCAACGCCGACCTCGGCCCGCTGCACCGGGTCACCGTCCAACACGCGATCCGGATGCTGTGCCGCCGGGTCGCCGAGATCCACGAGGCCGAGCCGGACCGGGTGATCGGCGTCTTCCCGGTCCCCCGGGTGGTCCGCCTCGTCCGGTACGTCGTCACCCGCTGGCGGTTCAGCGCCGGTCCGGCCTGGTCCCGGGCCGGTGTGCTGCGCCGCGACGGTGGCCGGTGCGCGTACTGCGGCGGGTCGGCCGGCACCGTCGACCACGTGCTGCCCCGCTCGCGCGGCGGCCGGAACACCTGGCGGAACACCACCGCCGCCTGCTACGGGTGCAACCAGCGCAAGGGGGACCGGACGCCGGCCGAGGCCGGCATGCCGTTGCGGCAGGAGCCACTGACGCCGAGCTGGGCGAGCCTCGCCGGGCGGTGACGGGACCGGCCGGCGGGCACAGGGGGTCGCGTCGGGGTACGCCCCGGCGCGACGCCCGCCGGCCCTCGTCGTCCCACCTTCAGACTCCTCGCCGCTCGTCAGCGGTCGTCGATGCCCCGGAGGAGGAGGTCGAGACCGCCGCCGAACTCCGCATCCGGCTCCAGTCTGCGGGCTTCGGCAGCGGTGGCCGTCAGATGCGGAAAGGTCACCGGGGACAACGCCGCCATCGCGGTGGTCCCGGCTCCGGAGAGCGGGCCCAGATGTTCCAGCTGGATCGCGCCGACGGCGTACGCGAGGAGGGCACGTAGAGCTATCACCCGGCGGGTGCCGTCGAGGCCACCATCGGTGAGGACGCCGAGTAGCGTCTCGGTCCAACGGAGCACGGTCGATGAGCGGTGCCGGTGGACGGGTAGCAGTGGGGTCACGGCGGGATGCCTGCCGATCGCCACCCGCATCCGATGGACCAGAGTGGCCGCCCGGTCCCGCCAGTCGCCACCGCCCGGCGGGGTGGTGTCCACCTCTGCCAGCACCGCGTCGACGACGAGGGCCTCCAGCGCGGCCCGGTCGACGACATAGCGGTAGAGCCTCATCGGGCTGCTGCCCAACTCCCCGGCGACGGCCCGCATGGTGAGCGCGGGGAGCCCGTCGCGGTCGATCACCGCCAGGGCGGCGGAGGCGAGCTGACCCGGGGTGAGGGAACGGGGGCGAGGCATGACCTTGACAGCGTACAGCGTAAGCCTAACCCTGTAGGAGTACAACGTACGCCTACAATGGGAGGCTCCGTGGCACGCACCTTCGCCCCCGGTTCCACCGTGCCCGACCGCCGACTCGACCCGGTGACCGGCACACCGGTCGACATCCCCGACCCGCAGCGGCTGATCCACCTCCAGTTTCGCCGCTTCGCCGGCTGCCCGATCTGCCATTTGCATCTCCGCTCGATCGTCCGACGGCACGCCGAGATCGAGGCCGCCGGCATCCGCGAGGTGGTGGTCTTCCACTCGCCCGCCGACGAGTTGCGTGAACACAGTGCCGGGCTGCCGTTCGCGCTGATCGCGGACCCGGGCCTGCGCCTCTACCGGGAGTTCGGCGTCGAGTCGTCCCCCAGGGCCCTGCTGCACCCCCGGGCCTGGCTGCCGGTCCTGTCCGCCGTGCTGCGCAGCACCTGGGGGATGCTGCGCGGCCGGGAGCGCCCGCCCGCCGCTCGGCAACCCCACGGCCGGCTCGGGCTGCCCGCCGACTTCCTTGTCGCACCGGACGGCCGGGTCATCGCCAGCCGGTACGGCGAACACGCCTACGACCAGTGGTCGGTCGACGAACTGCTCACCCTGGCCGCCCCATACCCGCCGTCGGCCCAGTCCCGGCCGCGCCCGGCGTCCTGACGACGGTCAGTGACCGGCGGCGGACGGGGACCAGGGAAAGTCGGGCGTGCGGCGCTCGTGGCGGGCGGCGACGCCCTCGCGGGCCTCACCGCTGTCCCGTACCTTCCGGTGCCACCAGGCGATCCGGGCCGGGCCGGCCCGGTCGTCGACGATCTCCTTGGCGGCGGCGACGCTGAGCTGGGAACGCGCGGCGATGGCGGCGGTGATCGCGGCGACCCGGCCGGTCAGGTCGTCGGCCACCTCGTCGGCCAGGCCGACCCGCAACGCCCGCTCGGCGTCGATCAACTCGGCGGTGAAGAGCAGGAACTTGGCCGTGGACGGGCCGACGAGCCGGGTCAACCGCCGGGTGGTGGGTGCCGGGTAGACCAGCCCGAGCCGGGCCGGTGGCACCCCGAACCGGGCGTCCGGGGCGACGATCCGCAGGTCGCAGGCGACCGCGAGCAGACAACCACCGCCCACACAGGGGCCCTGCACCGCCGCGACGGTGGGCTTGGCGAACGCGGCCAGCCGCTCCTCGGCGGCGACCGCGATGCCCGCGTCCCCGTTCGCGTCCAGCAGCTCGTCGAGGTCACCGAGGTCGGCGCCGGCGCAGAACGCCCCGTCGGCGCCGGTGAGCACCAGGGCCCGGACGGCCGGGTCGGCCTCCAGGCCGTCCAGCAGCACCGGCAGCCGACGCCACATGGCCGGGGTCATCGCGTTGCGCCGGCCCGGGTTCCGGATCGTCACCGTCGCCACCGCGCCGGTCACCCCGACGGTCAACTCCGCGTCCGACACCGCCACCACCCCTCTCGTCGCGCCACCGGCACGTGCCGCGTCGGTGCGGCGACCATAACGGCGCGGGCCCGACGACCACCCAGGAGGGGTGGTCGTCGGGCCCGCCGACACAGCGGTCAGGTCAGGAGACGTCGAGCGCGGTGTCGTCGACCACGAAGGACGTCCGCAGCGAGGCGTCCTCGGTGCCGGTGAACTTCAGGGTCACGCTCTGGCCGGCGTACGCGGCCAGCGAGAACGAGCGCTGGGTGTACCCGGTGGCCTTGTTCAGGTTCGAGTAGGTCGCCAGGGTCGCCAGCACGGTGCCGGAGGAGTTGAGCACCTGCACCGTCAACTTGTCGTACGCGACGGTCGTGGTGCGCTCCACCGTGTCGATGTGCAGCCAGAAGCTGAAGTTGTACGTCGCGCAGCCGGCCGGCAGGCTCACCGACTGGGAGAGCGTCTCGGTCAGGGTGCCACCGGTGCCGCCCAGCCAGGCGTTCCAGGTGCCACCGTGGGTGGGCTGGCTGGCGCCGTTCTGCCCGATGACGCCCGTGCTGGCCGCCCAGACCGTGTTGCCGGACTCGAAGCCGGGGTTGCCCAGCTTCTGGCCGGCGGTGCAACTGCCACCGACACTGCTCACGGTCAGCGCGTAGCTGGCCGAGTGGGCCACCGCGCCGGTGCCGGTGACCGTCACCGTGTAGCTGCCGGCCGGGGTGCTGGCCGAGGTGGCGATGGTCAGGGTCGACGACGCACCCGAGGTCACCGAGGCCGGGCTGAACGACGCGGTCGCGCCGGTCGGCAGGCCGGACGCGGAGAACGTCACGGTCTGCGCGGTGCCGCTGGTGGTCGCGGTGGCGACGGTGGTGGCGACGGAGCCGCCCGCGGTCACCGACCCGGAGGTCGGGGAGAGCGCGACGGAGAAGTCGTTACCGGTCGAGGAGCAGGGGGCGTCGCTGCCGGCCACGGCCACCGCGGTCCACGCCGCCTGGACGGCCTTGTACTCGGTGGAGCAGCTACCGTACAGGTCGGTGGCCGCCTTCAGGCTGTACGCGCGGGCGGTGTTCGCCGGGGTGCTGGTGTTGACGTACGACGTGTTGGAGGTGAAGTACACGTCCAGGGCGCGGTACCAGATCTTCTCGGCCTTGGCCCGGCCGATGCCGGTGACCGCCGGGGCGGAGCCGCAGACCGGCGAGGTGCCGTACGACGTGGCGCCGGTGCCCTCGGCGAGGTTGAAGAAGAAGTGGTTGCCGACGCCGGAGGAGTAGTGCACGTCCTTGTTCTTGGTGCTGGTGGTCCAGCACGAGTCGGACGAGCCGTCCAGCGACGGGTTGTACATGTAGCGCAGCGGGGTGCCGTTGCCGTTGATGTTGATCTTCTCACCGACCTGGTAGTCGCCCGGGTCGCTCGGCGCGGCGGCGTAGAACTCCACCATGTTGCCGAAGATGTCGCTGGTGGCCTCGTTGAGGCCGCCCGACTCGCCGGAGTAGACCAGGCCGGCGACGGCCTCGGTGACACCGTGGCTCATCTCGTGGCCGGCCACGTCGAGGGAGACCAGCGGGCGGGCGTTGCTGGCGCCGTCGCCGTAGGTCATCTGGGCGCCGTCCCAGAAGGCGTTGATGTAGTTGCGGCCGTAGTGCACCCGGCTCGGCACACCCGCGCCGTTGCCGAAGATGCCGTTGCGGCCGTGCACGTTCTTGAAGTAGTCGAACGTCTTGGCGGCACCGAAGTGGGCGTCGACGCCGGCGGACTGCCGGTTGGTGTTGGTGCCGTCGCCCCAGGCGTTGTCGGCGTCGGTGAACGTGGTGCAGGTGCTGGTGCCGTTGTTCATGTCGCAGGTGCGGCCGTTGCCGTGCGACGGGTCGATCATCTGGTAGGTGCTGCCGGAGAGCGTGGTGTCGATGCTGACCGAGCCGGTGTAGATGCCCTGGCCGCTGCCGACCACCGACTCGATCTCGTCGTGCGCGCCGATGACCCGGCCGGTGCTGGCGTCGGTGATGACGTGCAGCTTCGACGGGGTCTGCTGGTCGGCCTTCCAGCCGGACAGCACGGTCTCCCAGGCGAGCCGGCCCTTGCCGGAGCTGGCGTCGACGAACAGCTCCGGTGCGCCCACCTCGGTGATCTTGCCGGAGAACGCCTTGCGCGCCGTCGCCTTGGCCGCCGCCGGAGAGATCTTGGCGGCGGTGTCGAGGGTGAGCGGAGCGGCCAGGCCGACCGAGGTGCCGGCGAGGGTGCCGTTGGGCGCGGTGTGGATGACGAAGTCACCGCCGTACACCCGCAGACCCTGGTAGGTGCGGGTGTAGCGGACGTGCGCCGCACCATTGGCGTCGACCTTGGTACGGACGGCCTGGTAGGCCTCTCCGCTGACGCCCTGCACGGCACCGGGGTTGCTGCGCAGCAGGCTCTCGGCGCGGGCGGCAGGGGCGGTGTCGGGGGCAGGGGCGGCCGGAGCCGCCTGCGCTGCGGTGACGACGCAGGTCAGCAATCCGCTGGTGAGCAGAGCTGCGCTGACGGCGGCGACGGGTCTTTTCACGTGCCCTCCTGGCAAGGGAAAGATGTGACGGGGGTGGTCACGCATGTAGATATAGCGATACACCGAAGAAAAGAGAAGGGATGGAGCGGTTCCATGACACGACACTGGCCGAACGGAGGAGGGGTCCTGCCCGGGGAACCGATTGACGTCGATGCGCGTCGGAACGGCATGAGATCACCCGCCCTGGTCCTGACCACGATCACGGTTTCCCTCGGCCTGCTGACCGGCTGCTCAGCGCGCGACCCGGGCTCACCTGCGGCACCGCCCGCCACCCCCACCACAACGGCCACCACCGCCACCCCGGCCACCCCCACCACCCCGACCGCCGCTCCCGGTGACGGCACCCCGGGCGGTACGGCCGACGCCGGCACCACGCGGGGTCCCGGCGTCACGGAGTCCGCCGCCACCGTCGACCGGGTCACCCTGACCCGCTCCGGTGGTTTCGCGGGGAACCGCGACACGGTGACCGTCGAGCCCGACGGTCGATGGACCACGACCGACCGGGCCGGCACGACCCGTACCGGCCGGCTCACCCCGGCACAGCTCGACCAGCTCCGGACGCTCACCGGCCCGGCCACCCGCAGCCGCGGCGGCCCGCCCGACGGCCGCTGCGCGGACACCTACGCCTATCAGCTCACCGTCGGGACCCGCAGCGTCGAGTGGTCCGACTGCCCGAGCGGTCCGCAACCGCCGGCCGCCGCGCCCCAACTGGCCGCCCTGCTGCTGAAGACCACCACGACCGGCTGACCACCGACGCGGTGGCCGTCGACCCTCCGAGCGGGCACCGCACCAGGCCCGGGTGCGGTGCCCGCCCACACCCGACTCCGCCGCCCCGGACCGGAGAACTGCCCACCGTGAAACCGGGGGACCGACGACAAACCGGGGCGACACCGGTCGGATAACCTACCCGCTCCGATTGCCGCGAGGAGCGTTGTGCCGAAGAGACGACCCGCCGGTCCGTGCCGCCCGCTCGACCTGGCCGATCCGCGCCGCCCGGCCGGCCCGGCCGACGTGCGCCACCAGGCCGGCCCGCGCCGCCCGCTCGGCCTGGCCGACAGGCGTCACCAGGCCGGCCCGCGTCGACCGCTCGGCCTGGCCGGGGTGCTGCCGGCGATGGTCGCCGCCGTCCTGGTCTCCGGTTGCGCGGTGGCCGACGCCGGGCAGTCGGCGGGCCCCGCCCCGACAGCGGCGGCGCGGACGCTGCGGACCCCGGACACCCTGCTCGGTCTGCCCCGCTCGGGTGCCCGGCTGCCGGCCGGACTGCCCCGGTTCCGGCTGAACGAGTTGGCCCGGGAGGCCACCCCGGCCACCAGCACCGTCGAGAGAACGTATGGCCGGGGTCGGAACGGCCCCGAGACGATCATCGTGAGCGCCGTCTCGGGCCGGATCACCGACCCGCAGGCCACCCTGGCCCGGCTGCTGAAGCCGTACCGGATTCCGAAGCTCAGGACGGTGGAGTTCGGCCGGTTCGGCGGCGAGGCCCGCTGCGGGCGGGGCCGGACCGCCGACGAGGGTCATCTCACCGCCTGCGCCTGGGCCGACCCGGAGATCGCCGGGGTGGTGGTCTTCCTGACCGCCACCAAGCAGCCCGACCGCAAGGAGGACTTCCTGACGGTACGCGACGAGCTGGAACAGCCCACCGGCTGACCGGCCAGCCTCACCCGACCACCCGGAACCGTTCGGCCACGGCGACGGTGTCGTCGTCCACCCGGAACCCGGGGTCACCGAGCCAGCCCAGGTAGTCCGACCCGTGCCAGAACCCCTCGTGGCCGGCCCGCCAGGCCGCCACCGAGTCGTACCCCTCCCCCTCGTCCCGGGCGTGATCGAGGTCGACGTCGCCGAGCCGGACCAGCCGCACCTCGGTCACCTCGATCACCGCGACCGGACGCTCGGCGGAGTCGACCACCACCGCCCGGTCACCCACGACGGGCAGCGGCTCAGCGTCACGCTCGTAGTCCTGGAGCAGACCGGTGGTGGAGGTCTTCTCCCCGCTGAGCACGGCGGCCACGAGCTGGTCGCGCAGCGGACCGGGAAAGGCGAACTCGCACTTCGGCAGATCGGGAAAGCTCGGCGCGGTCATCGGGCGACGGTAGCCGCCGACCACGCCGCCCACACCCGATATTCCGGCGGCCGCGCCCCACACCCGGCATGCCGGCGGCCGCGCCGCCCACACCTGATGTGCCGCCGGCCGCGCCGCTCACACCCGGTATTCCGGTGGCAGACCGGTGCCCCGCAGGTCCGCCGGCAGATGCGCCACATCGTTGACGGTGATCAGGTTCGGCGGCCCGGCGGCGGCGTACCTGATCACCGTCAGTGCACAGTGCTGCAGGTTGAGCCCCAGCCAGCGGTGAACCGGGGCCTCCAGCGCGTGCCGGATCAGCCAGGCGATCAGGAAGTTGTGGGTGATCACCAGCTCACGCACCACCACGTCGGCCGGGGCCTCGGCTGATGCGACGGCGAAGCGGGCCACCGCCTCCGCCGTGCGGCGCGGCCCGTCGATCCGTTCCCGCGCGGCGAAGCCGGCCAGCAGTTCCGCGTACGCCCCGGGCAGGCCGGTCGGATCGGTGTCGTGCGGGAGGTGGTCGCCGGCCAGCTCGGTCGCGTACACCGGAACGCCGGGCAGCGACCCCGCGACCAGGGCGGCGGTCTCCCCGGCCCGGCGCAACGGCCCGTGGTGCACCGCGCGCAGCGGTACGCCCCGCAACCGCTCTCCCAGCAACGTCGCCTGCCGGCGGCCCCGGGCGGAGAGCGCGCCGTCGGTCGATCCGCCATCCTGCTCGCCGTGCCGGGCCAGGTAGAGCAGCCGCACACCCATCGCCGCCTCGTCAGGGTCGGGAGGCGCGAGCGTAACCCGCGCTTCCCGACCACGCCGCCCTCAGGCCCGGGGGAACATCTGGCCGATGCGGATCCGGTTGCCGAACGGGTCCCGGATGCCGAAGTCGATGCCGTACGGGCGCTCGGTCGGCTCGTCGGTGATGTCGACGCCCTTGCCCACCAGATCCTCGTACGTCTTGTGGGCGTCGTCGGTGGTGATGCTCAGCCACCCGCCGATCGCACCCTTGGTCAGCAGCTCCCGGACCTGCTCGGCGGTCGCCGGGTCCAGCGCGGGCGGACCGGGCTTCTCCAGCAGCACCTCCCGCTGCGGGTCGCCGGGCACGTTGACCGTCAGCCACCGCATGAAGCCCAGATCCTGGTCGGTATTGACCTCGAAGCCCAGCTTGCCGACATAGAAGTCGAGCGCCTCGTCCTGGTCGAGGACGTAGAGCTGGGAACGGGTGATCGCGTTCATCGTCATGCCGGGAACGCTATGCCAGGCCCCTGACCTGCTGCTTATCCAAAACTGCTGGGCCTGGTCCAGGCCTTGGCGAAGCAGCTCGGCACCGGCCCGTCGCCCGCCGACCGGCTGCTGCGGTATCCGCTGGGCGACTCGCCGACGATCTGCCGGAAGGTACGGCTGAACGAGCCGAGACTGCTGAACCCGACGGCGTAACAGATCTCGGTGACGTCCCGGTCGGTCTCCACCAGCATCGCCATCGCCCGCTCCACCCGACGTCGTTGCAGGTAGCGGTGCGGGGTCTCACCGAAGGTGGCCCGGAAGGTGCGGATGAAGTGCGCCTCGGAGACCAGCGCGATCCGGGCCAACGCCGGGATGTCCAACGGGTCCGCGTACGCCCGGTCCATCGCGTCCCGGGCCCGCAACATGGCCCGGTTCGACTGCTCCACCGCACGACTCATCGGCCCCCGCCCGTCGTCCTAGCTCCGCGCCGACCAGGCTACCCAGCCGGACCGACCGGCGTGGTCCCGCCGCGACCGGCGACGGTGGGCCCTGCGGAGATCCGGAACGCTCAGCAGCCGCTCCACCGGACCGGGAAGGAGACCTGCAGGCCGGCGGCCCTGCCGACGACCAGACCGTTGTCGGCGATGGCCTCGGCGATGACGCGGGTCACCGGGTCCGAGACGACGCTGCGCAGTGGCACCCGGCGATCAAGGTGATCGACCATCGAGTCGGAGAGCAGGCTACCGGCGGCGTTGACGCCCGTCATGGCGATCAATCCCGGTCTGACCGGGGTCGCCACCCCGGTGCGCAGGTCCCAGCGCACCATCCGCCAGTACTGACCGTCCGCCGTGTCGGCGACAAGGCCGACCGCCCAGGTTCCCCGGGCCGCCCGCACCGTCGACTTCACGGCCCCGGGCGCGGTGAGCCGGTCGATCCGCCCGTCGGGACGACGCACCCAGGCAACGGGCGGCGGGGCGACCCCGCGCCCGGCGGCGGCACGCGCCCCGGCATCGCGCGACGAGCGGTCCTCCTCGGCGGGGACCTCACCGACGATGGTGCCGTCGTCGAGGACCGCCACCGGTATGCCGCCGGGCTCGAGAACCTCGACGGTGTCCGGTCGGTCGACCGGCCAGAGCAGGGTCACCGGTTCCTCCAGGTAACCGCCGTAGCCGACGATGTCCCCTCGGCTGTTGACGGCCGTGACATAGCCGCCGATCCCGTTCGGCGGCAGGGGCAGCCACTCCACCCGGCCGTCCCGGTAGCGCCACGGTCGGTTGCCGGTGCTGGTGGAGCTGTCGCCGGCCAGGACGCCGTGCCGGTTGACGGCCACCAGCAGACCGGGTGATCTCGTCAACACGGTGACGCGCGGGCCGTCCCACCGCAGCAGCAGCGACTCCTGCCCCTGGTCGGTGGCCCGCCTGCCGGTGCCGACGATGAACCGGCCGGCCGGGTCGACGAGCATCGCGTCCCAGGCCAGGCTCGCGCCGGCCGGCAGGGGCAGCGGATGCATCATGCAGGCCGGGACGCTGTCCGTCCTCGGCGCGGCCATCGCGGCTCCGGGGGCGACAAGTGTCGCCGCCAGCAGGCCGACGGTGAGGATGGTGCACAGTCGACGCGGGGCGATGAGGATCATGAGGCAGCCCGTCTCAGCCGGTGGGGTGGGGTCCTTCCACTCAACCAGCTCGATTCATCCACCGGAAGTGACCATTCGGTCACGCAGGGCAGAGGTGATGACAGGAGCGTGCGCCCGGTCGATATCGACGGATCGACAGGCGGCAACGCCAGTGGCGGCCGTGCTGTGGAATTGGAGCCCCCGGCCGGGATCGAACCGGCGACATCTCGCTTACAAGGCGAGTGCTCTGGCCAGCTGAGCTACAGGGGCGCGTGGTGCGACGTCAGCATAGCGACTGACGTCGGGAAATCCCGGCCGGCAGGGTCCCCGAGCATGGAAAACGTCAATTCTGCGCCCGTCCCACCGACGAATCGGCGCACCGCACCCCCATCAGGCGAGGGGATTGATGCCCGGCCGTGCCTGCCTGACCGAAATGCGTATGCCGTCCGTCCCACTCGATGTATCCCGTCTTGGCACAGCTGGAAATCCCGTTTACCGTGCAGTGACACGGATGACACCCGGGGTTGGCTACGGCTGCCTCCGGATGGGGTCCGCAGGTCGGCACCGTGGGTGCCGACAGCTCCTTCACTCGGATCGTCCGGCACGTTCCTGCCGGTGAAAGGAAGCGCACCACCATGGCTACGGTCACGTACGCGAAGGCATCCCGGATCTACCCGGGCACCGAACGCCCCGCGGTCAACCAGCTCGACCTCCAGATCGGCGACGGGGAGTTCCTCGTCCTGGTCGGCCCGTCGGGTTGCGGCAAGTCCACCAGCCTGCGGATGCTCGCCGGCCTGGAGGACGTCGACGACGGCGCGATCTACATCGACGAGCGGGACGTCACCCACCTCCCGCCGAAGGCCCGCGACATCGCGATGGTCTTCCAGAACTACGCCCTCTACCCGCACATGTCGGTGTACGAGAACATGGCGTTCGCCCTCAAGCTGCGCAAGACCCCCAAGGCCGAGATCGACCGTCGGGTCAAGGAGGCGGCCGGTCTGCTCCAGCTGGAGGAGTACCTCAGCCGTAAGCCGAAGGCGCTCTCCGGTGGCCAGCGCCAGCGCGTCGCGATGGGCCGGGCGATCGTCCGCGAGCCGCAGGTCTTCCTCATGGACGAGCCGCTGTCGAACCTCGACGCCAAGCTCCGCGTGCAGACCCGTACCCAGATCGCCTCGCTCCAGGCGAAGCTCGGCATCACCACGGTCTACGTCACCCACGACCAGGTCGAGGCCATGACCATGGGTCACCGGGTGGCGGTCATGCTCGACGGCGTCCTCCAGCAGGTGGACACCCCGCGCGCGCTCTACGACACCCCGGCGAACGTCTTCGTCGCCGGCTTCATGGGCTCCCCCGCCATGAACATCAAGACCGTGCCGCTGAACGAGCGGGGCGCGGCCTTCGCCGAGCTGCACATCCCGCTGACCCGCGAGCAGGTCGAGGCGGCCCGTGGCGAGGGTGGCAACGACAAGGTCACCGTCGGCTTCCGCCCGGAGGACTGCGACCTGGTCAGCCCGACCGAGGGCGGCATGCCGGTCGTGGTCGAGCTGGTCGAGGACCTCGGCTCGGACGCCAACGTCTACGGGCACGCCGCGCTGGAGGGCCACGAGGAGCGTTTCGTGGTCCGCACCGACCGGCGGACCATGCCGAACATGGGTGACACCGTGTTCGTCAAGCCGCGCGCCGGCCGCAACCACGTCTTCCACGCGGCCACCGGCCAGCGCATCTGATTCCACCGCGCGAAAGGGGGCGGTCCGCTTCGGCGGACCGCCCCCTTTTTCGTATGTCATCCCCCGGCCGTGCCCTGTTCGGCCTGGTCGCCGCCGGACGCGACGGCGACCACTTCCCCGACATCAGCCCGCAGTTGTCGGCGCGTGGCCGTCCCGGGACGGCGGTTCGCACCGGTGCCGGCCGCCGGTTACCCGGCCGGGTCGCACCGGTGCCGGCGGCCGGTCAGCCTTCCGCAGCGCGGCGGCGGGCCACCTCGGCGAGGGTGACGGCGGCGGCGACGCTGGCGTTCAGCGACTCCACCTCGGAGATCATCGGGATGCTGACCGTCAGGTCGCAGGTCTCCCCCACCAGTCGGGACAGGCCACGCCCCTCGGAGCCGACCACCACGACCAGCGGGCCGACGGCGGCTTCCAGGTCGTACAGGTCGGTGTCGCCGTCGGCGTCCAGGCCGACCACCATGAAGCCGGCGTCCTGACACGCCTTGAGCGACCGGGTCAGGTTGGTGACCTGGGCCACCGGCACCCGCGCCGCCGCGCCGGCACTGGTCCGCCAGGCGGTCGCGGTGATCCCGGCCGCCCTACGCTCCGGTACGAAGACACCCTGCGCGCCGAACGCGGCGGCCGACCGGATCACCGCACCCAGGTTGCGCGGGTCGGTGACCCCGTCCAGCGCGACCAGCAGCGGGGCGGCCTGCTCCAGCGCGGCCGCCATCAGGTCCTCGAAGGGCTGGTAGGCGAACGGCGGCACCTGGAGGCCGACGCCCTGGTGCAGCACGCCGCCGGTCATCCGGTCCAGCTCGGCCCGACTGATCTCCAGAATGGCGATGCCCCGGTCGGCGGCCGTCCGGGTGATCTCGTTGATCCGGTCGTCGGCGTCGATGCCCTGCGCGGAGTAGAGCGCGGTCGCCGGCACCTGGGCGCGCAGCGCCTCCAGCACCGGGTTCCGACCGACCAGCAGCTCCGGGCTGTCCCGGGACGGGTTGGACTTGCGCCCCGGCGCGACCCGGGGACCGCCACGGCCCGTACCTGCGCCGGCCCGACCACCCGCGCCGCCGCGACCACCCGCGCCGGCCCGGACCGGGGCCATCCCCCGGGTGCCCTTGCCCCAGGTGGTGTCCTTGGTGCCAGGCTGGCCGATCTTGGGCGCACGGCCCTCGTCGACCGCCGCCCGACGCTCCTTGTCCTGCTTCCAGGCGGTGCGCTGGGGCAGCTTCTCGGTGCCCGAGTACGCCTTGTGCCAGGGCCGCTCGTCGGCGGGCAGGGTCTTGCCCCGACCCGCGAGGGAGTCCTTGTTCTTGCCACCGGAGCCCTTGGGGGCACCCGCCTTCGGCGTCAGTCGCCGGCCACGGCGCTGCGAGTTGCCGGCCATCAGTCCTGCTCTCCAATAGTCCAACGGGGGCCCTGGGGGGTGTCCTCGACGACCACGCCAGCCAGCTTGAGCTGGTCGCGGACGGCGTCGGCGGCGGCCCAGTCCTTGCGGCTGCGGGCCTGTGCGCGCTGCTCCAGGGCCAGCGCGATCAGGGAGTCCACCACGCCGCGCAGATCGTCGGCGCGACCACCGCCGGCCCAGGCCGGGTCGAGGGGGTCCACCCCGAGGATATCCAGCATCGCCCGGGTGGCGGCGAGGGTGGTGCGGACGGTCACATCGTCCCCCTCGGCCAGCGCGGTGTTGCCGTCACGCAGCGTCGACTGGAGGACGGCGAGCGCGGCGGAGGTGTTGAGGTCGTCGTCCATCGCGGCGACGTACCCCGCCGGCAGCTCCCCGAACTGCCCCGGGCCGACCCGCTCGACGGCCCGCTGGACGAACCCCTCGATCCGCCGGTACGCCACCGCCGCCTCGCGCAGCGCGTCCTCCGAGTAGTCGATCCGGGACCGGTAGTGCGCCGCCGCGTAGTAGTAGCGCAGCTCCACCGGTCGCACCCCGAGCGAGTCGACGTAGCTCAGGTCGAGGGCGTTGCCGAGCGACTTGCCCATCTTGGCGCCGCCGATGCTGAGCAGCCCGTGGTGCACCCACCAACGGGCGAAGGGCAACCCGGCGGCCTGCGACTGGGCGATCTCGTTCTCGTGGTGCGGGAAGATCAGGTCGAGCCCACCGCCGTGGATGTCGAACTCGGCCCCGAGGTAACGCAGGCACATCGCCGAGCACTCGATGTGCCAGCCGGGGCGGCCCCGGCCCCACGGGGACGGCCAGTAGGCGTCGGCCGGCTCGTCCGGCTTGACGCCCTTCCAGAGCGCGAAGTCCCGGGGGTCCCGCTTGCCCCGCTCGGGGGCGTCCCCGGCGGACTGCATGTCGTCCGGCGACTGACCGGACAGCGACCCGTACGCCGGCCACGAGGACACGTCGAAGTAGACGTCACCGGAGCCGTCGGTGGCCGGGTAGGCGTGTCCGGTCTCGATCAGCCGGGCGATCACTTCGTGCATCTCCGGGATGTGCCCGGTGGCCCTCGGCTCGTACGTCGGCGGCAGCACGTTCAGCGCCCGGTAGGAGCGGGCCAGGATCAGCTCGTTGGCGTACGCGATGGACCAGAACGGACGGCCCTGCTCCTGCGCCTTGACGAGGACCTTGTCGTCGATGTCGGTCACGTTGCGGATGAAGGTGACCTCGAAACCGGCAGCCGACAGCCAGCGCCGCAACACGTCGTAGTTGACGCCGGAGCGAAGGTGACCGATGTGCGGCGGCGACTGGAGGGTGAGACCACACAGGTAGACCCCCACCTTGCCGGTTTCCCGCGGGACGAAGTCCCGCACCGATCGGGCAGCGGTGTCATACAGGCGTAGCGTCACCGTACCAGGGTAGCTGTCCGTGCTTTCCGGGGTCGGCCCGAGCCGGGTCGTACGCTCCTGCTGTGGAGAAGACGGCAGCCCCCGGTGAGCCGGGCAACCAGGCGCCTGCGGGTGGCGAGACGGCGCAGACCCTGGACCGGGGCCTGCGCCTGCTGCACCTGGTCGCCGACGCGTCGGCCGGGCTGACCGTCACCGAGGCCGCCCACCGGCTCGGCATCGGCCGGGCCGCCGTCTACCGACTGGTCGGCGCGTTGACCGGACACGGCATGCTGCGCCGGGGCGGTGACGGTCGGTTGCGTCTCGGTGTCGGCGTGCTGCACCTGGCCCGCCGGGCCCAACCGTTGCTGGCCGAGGGGGCGCTGCCCGCGCTACGTCGGCTCGCCGAACAGACCGGGGCGACCGCGCACCTGACCGTGGTGGAGGGCGGCGAGGGGGTAGCCCTCGCCGTGGTCGAGCCGAGCTGGACGTCGTTCCACGTGGCGTACCGGCCGGGAACCCGGCACCCGCTGGAACGCGGGGCCGCCGGGCGGGCCGTCCTCGCCGGGCGGGCCGGCCACGCGGCCCCGGTGAGCACCACCGGGGAACTCCAGACCGGGGCGTACGGGGTGGCGGCGCCGGTGCTCGGGGTGCCCGGTCTGGAGGCGAGTGTCGGGGTGATCTCGCTGGCCCCGCTGCCGGTCGACACGGTCGGCCCACAGGTCACCACCGCCGCCCGGACGATCGCCACCGCCCTGTCCTGACCGCAGCGGCCCCACCAGCCCTGATCTGCCCCGTCCTGACCCCGCCCTGCCCTGACCCCCGCCTGCCCTGACCCTCGCCCTGCCCTGACCTGGCTGTGAGGCTGGCCCGTCCTGCCCTGACCCTCGCCCTGCCCTAACCCCCGCCTGCCCTGACCTGACTGTGAGGCTGGCCTGACCCCCGCCAGCCCTGCTCCGCCCTGTCTCGTCGCCGGATGATCGACTCATCGGGGCCGATGTAGCGGCATCCCGCCCACCTCCACCCCGCAACTTCGGCCCACATGAGTCGATCAAGGCGTATCGCCCGCTCAGCTTCGGAGCGGGCCTGGGCGCGAGCCAGTGGAGCGGGCCCGAGCGGGAACAGGCGGGCCCGGGCGGGAGCGGGCGGGAGCGGGCGGGCCCGAGCGGAAGCGGGCGGAAGCGGGCGGAAGCGGGCGGGAACCGGGGCGCGACCGGGAGTCGAAAGCCGAGGTGGAGCAGGAACCGGGAGCGGGAGCGGGGAACCGGGAGCGGGAGCGATGGCGCGGGTACCACGATTCGGCGTGTGGTGGGGGTTGTCCACAGGAGGCCGGTTCGCGGGCAGGCGTGGTTGTCCACAGGGGTGTCGCCGGACGACCGGGAGACCCGAGGCTGGGGTCATGCCACCTCGACCCCATCGCCCGGTCGCCCTCGCCTGGCAGGTGTTCCGCGGCTCGGACGCGATCCGGCAGGGCCTGCTCACCCGCCACCACCTGCGCGGGGCATCCTGGCTCCGCCTCGGCCACGACGTCTACGCCGATGCCCGCCTCGACCGGGACCACGCCCTGACCTGCCGCGCCGCCCTCCTCCGGATGCCCGCCGGCACGGTGATCGCCGGCCCGTCGGCGGCTTACCTGCACGGGATCGAGCATGCCGCCGGCTTCGGTGACGAGGTGCACGTGCTGGTGCCCCGGGCAGCCCGGGTCGGCTCCCAGGGAGCGGTCACGTCCGCCTATCCCGGTACGGCCCGTCCCACCTCTACTGGTGGGATCCGGCCCGGCGCAGGTGGGGCTCGGCGTGGCGCGGGTGGTGGATGGGCTGGTCCCCCCGGCGGCATCCGGGTGCACACCGTTGCCGCCACCGGCGGGTCGGCGGTTCTCGCGCAACCGCATGCCTCCCGCCAACTCCCCGAGGACGCCACACCCACACCCACACCAGCGACAGCGACAGCGACAGCGACAGCGACAGCGACAGCGAACCGTGCCACATCGGCCGGTCTCACCACGCCAACCCGGCCCTGGCCCGCTATCCCCACCACACCTGCTCTGCACCCCGAGCCGGCCCTGCCCACCATCCCAGCCGCGCTTCCGGAAAGGGCCGGCAGTGGTGTGCCGATCAGCCGGAACAGGCCACTCCCCGGGTCGGCTGAGGCCAACCCGGTCACCGCCGCAACGCTGACGGGCGTCCGCCCACCGCCGACCGGCCCGCACCCGACACCGCCCGCCCTACCTCGGTCGTCCCCCACGCTCGCCGCCTGGGAAACGGCGGCATGGCTGGAACCGGTCCGCGCGGTCGGCATCGTCGACTCGCTGCTCGGCAGGGGCCTGACCAGCCCGGCTGCCCTCGCCGAGATCGCGCAGCACTTCGCCGACCGGCGGGGTGGCCGCCGGGCCCGTCGGGTCTTCGACCTGGCCGATCCGGCCGCGCAGTCGCCACCCGAGTCACACCTGCGGGTACGGCTCGTGCTGGCCGGCCTGCCCCGGCCCGTCGCGCAGCATCCCGTACGGTTGCCGTCGGGTCTGGTCCTGCACCCCGATCTCGCCTGGCCGCAGTTCCGGGTGGCGGTGGAGTACGACGGACACTGGCACACCGGTCCGGATCAACTGCACCGCGATCGCCGTCGACTCAACCAACTGGTCACCGCCGGCTGGATCGTCCTGCACGTGACAAGCCGCCGTCTGAGGGATGACTTCCCCACCGTGGTCCGCGAGGCACGCGCAGTCCTCACCCAACGCGGCTGGCGCCGATGATCCACTCTCTTGGCCCGATGTTGCGCCATCCCCTTACCCCGATACCGCAACATCGGCCCCCTGGAGTCGATCACCGCCGAGCGGACGCGGGGCGGGGCGAGACACGGGGCGGGGCGAGACACGGAGAGGCCCGGAAGACCGAGGTCGTCCGGGCCGCTCCTGAATGTCGAGCGTCAGCCCGGGTGTCGGGCCTCAGCCTGGGGTGTAGAGCCGCGTCAGGGGGCGACGTTCGGCTTGAGCGGGCTGCGCACCGCGGCGTTCGCGTCCACGATGCCGTACCCGTAGAAGCCGTTGAAGTTCAGCGAGCCGGCGCAGTACGCGTCGAACTCGGCCGAGCGGCCCTCGTTGGCGTAGCTCTGCAGGCGCGGCTCCGGGCAGGCGTGCTCGGTGGCGGTCCGGTAGAGGTGCTGCTCCACCTTGGCCGGCGCCAGGCCGTAGCCGTCCTTCCCCTCCTTCTTGCCCCACTTGCTGACGATCAGCGCGGCGACCCCGCTGACGTGCGGCGACGCCATCGAGGTGCCCTGGAGGTAGGTGTAGTAGCCACACTCACCGGCGGTGGTGCACTGCTTGAACACCGAGTTCTCGAAGCCCGGCACGACGTTGCCGTTCTCGTCGACCGAACCCTCCTCCTGGAGCACCTTCTTCGGGTACGTGGAGAGGATCATGTTGCCGTCGGTGCGGTGGGTGTCGGTGCCGAAGCCGTCCCGGAACCAGCCACCCGGCGCGGCGACCGAGATCTGCTCGGTGCCGTAGTTGGAGTAGTCGGACTTCTTGCCGGACGGGCCGACGGCGGACACGCCGATCACGTGCGGGCCCTCCACCGGGAAGTCCCAGCAGCTGTTGTTGTCGATCGGGCGCGGGTACGGGTCGGCGCCGTAGTCCGGGCTGGACACGTCGGTGCGGGGCGCGCCGAGGTCCTCGTGGTTGTTGCCGAGCGAGCCGACCAGGGTGACGCCCTTGTTGTGGGCGAAGTTCAGGGCCCGCTTCATCGCCTTGATGACAGCCCGCTGCTCGGCCTGCGACTCGGGCGAGTCGGCCGGGTTGGCGGTGCAGTTGTAGAGCCACGGGTCGACGTAGAACGACATGTTCACCACGTCGAGCCCGGACTTGCCGGCGTGCACCAGGGCGTTGACGACCGAGTTGAGGAAGAAGTACCCGGAGTCCTGGCCGCCCTTGAGTTCCACGATGGAGACGTTCGGGGCGACGCCGGACAGGCCGAAGCCGTTGGCCGCCGCACCGATGGTGCCGGCGACGTGGGTACCGTGCCCGCCGTCGTCGGTGCCGACCGGGTCGAGGCAGCTCGCCACCTCGCACGGGCCGTCGATGTCGGCGATGTCCGGGGCGAAGTTGCGCGACAGCGCCCAGTTGAAGTTGGGCGCGAGGTCGGGCTGGCTGGCGTCGACGCCGGTGTCCAGGACACCGACGGTGACCCGCTTGTCGCCCGGCATGACCTTGCGGGCCTTGTCGGCCCCGATCATGCCGAGGCCCCAGAGCTTGTCGTCGAGCGGGTCGAGCTTCTTGCCGTTGGCGTTGCCCTTGGCCTTGACCGCCTGCTTGGTCTGGGTCAGCAGGTTCTCCTGCGCGACCCGGTCCAGCTTGGGCTTGCGGCCGATGGCCCGCTGCTCGGCCGCGCCGACCAGCGCGGAAGCGGCGGTGACCCGGCCGGCGAAGTCGGCCCGGTCGCTGGTGACCTGGTACAGACCGACGTCGTCCGTACGGGACACGACGGTGCCGCCGGCGGCACGGATCGCGGCGATGGCCGTATCCGCCGAGACGCCGTCCTCGGCCACCACGGTGAACGTACGGCTGGTGGTCGGCCCGGCGTTCGCCGGGACGGTCAGGCCGGTCACCGTAAGTGCCAGGGCCGCCGCGGTCGCGACGGCTCCGGCGGTGAAGCGCTTGCTCACCACATGAGATCCTCTCGTTGAGGGACGTGGCAGCCATCCCATAGCACCGGCGGCAATTCCGCCAGATACAAATCCGAATTCGCCCCGCATCAGGCATTCGTCGGTTGCAGGCTGCGCAGTACCGCCGCTAGCTCGGTGAGCGTGCCCACCTCGGCGTCGGGGCGTACCCCGGCGGGGAGCGGGAGACCGAGCCGGTTGAGCCAGATGCCGCACATGCCGGCCTGCTGGGGGCCGAGCACGTCGTGGGCGAGCGAGTCGCCGACGTACGCGATCCGCTCCGCCGGCACCCCGGCGGCGTCGACGATCGCGGCGTAGAACGCCGGGTCGGGTTTCTTGGGCAGGCCGTGCTCGTGGGCGTACAACTCGAAGGCGAATGCGCCGGGCAGGCCGCAGCGTTCGGCCCGGCTGTTGCCGTTGGTGGCGTACCCGAGGGTGAAGTCGGCGCGCAGGGCGGCCAGCGCCGGCAGGGTGTCGGGGTACGGGTGGCTGAGCGCGTACCGTCGGGCGAAGAAGAGTTCGGCGAACTCGTCGAGCTGGCCGACCAGCCCGGCCCGGTCGAGCGACCGGGCCAGCGCGGCCCGGCGGATCTCCATCACCGGTGCGGCGGTCATCGCCCCGAAGACCGCCTGCCAGTCGGACTCCACCTCGGCGAGGGTCACCCCGGCCGCCACCGGTGTCCGGCGTCGCATCTCCTCCAGTACGGCCGCCAGGGCACCGGTTACCGCCGGGCGCAGGTCGATCAGGGTCTCGTCGGCGTCGAACACCACCACGCTGAGCATGTCCGACACCCTCTCACAGCGCCGATCCCGACTCAGGTCAGCGCCGCGTGACCGCCCCGGCTCAGGTCAGGGCCGGCTCAGGTCAGGGCCGGCTCGTCCGTCCGCTCCGCCGCCCGTTCGGTGCGGCCCTCGCGCAGCTCGTCGAGGCGGACCAGCGCCACCCCGGCGACGATCAGCGCACCCCCGGCGAGCTGCACCGGCACCGGCAGCTCACCCAGCAACAGCCAGGCGATGAGCACCGCGAACATCACCTCGGTCAGCCCGACGAACGACGACAGCCGGGCCCCGAGGATGCGGGTCGCGGCGATCCCGGTCAGGTAGGCCACCACCGCGGCGATGAGCGACAGTCCGGCGATCGGGACGAGCCAGCTGGTGCGCAGCCCGGCGAAGTCGACCGCGCCGAAGGTGGCCCGCAGCGGCAGCACCCCGATCAGGCCGAGCAGGGCCAGCACGGCCGCCCCGACGGCCATCCCGCCGCTGGCCATGGTGACCGAGGGCAGGTCGGCGTCGACCCGGGCGGCGAGGACGAAGTAGCCGGCCAACCCGACGGCCGCGCCGAGCCCCCAGAGCACGCCGACCGGGTCGAGGCGGCCCGCGCCGGTCAGGTCGAGCACCAGGCCGAGCCCGACCAGGGCGGCCAGCGAACCGACCACGGTGAGCCGGCGGGGGCGCTGCCCGTGCACCAGCCACAGCCAGCCCACCACGAGGATGATGCCGAGATATTCCAGCATCAGGGCCACCCCGACCGGCAGGTAGCGGACGGCGTTGAAGAAGCACGCCTGAGCGGTGGCGACGCCGAGCAGGCCGAAGACGGCGACCGGGCCGAGGTTGCGGCGCAGCACCCCGGCTCGGCCACGCAGCGCCAGCACGGCGGGGACGGCCAGCACCAGGGCGGCCAGGCCGACCCGGGCCACCACGACGGCCTCGGCCGACCAGCCGGCCTCGATCAACGAGCGGGCGAAGGTGCCGGAGGTGGCGAACGTGACGGCGGAGAGCAGGGCGAGTGCCAGCCCGGTGCCGACGGTGGATCGGGGCGGCATCGGGCTCCTCCGGAGTGACATCAGCAAAGTAGGATTACGCCAGTGACGCTAGCGGCCGATGACGACAGGGGTCAAGTTGCTTTTCGCTCATGACACGGAGTGCGGGCTGATCGCCGCTGCCGCCCTGGTCAACACCGAGAACCGGGACGGCGAGGGGCTGCCCGACATCGCCGCACTGGACCGTTTCATCGCCGCGAACCGGTGGACCGGTCGGCACGAACACACCGAGGCCGAGCTACGCGCCGTCCGGGCGCTGCGCCCCCGGTTGCGCCGGCTCTGGGACGACGAACCGGACGCCGTCGTCGCCGTGGTCAACGACCTGCTCCGCGAGTCCCGGGCGTTGCCACAGCTCGTCCGGCACGACGACGAGCCCTACCACGTGCACGCCGCGCCCCGGGACGCCCCGTTGGCCACCCGGATGGCCGTCGAGGCGGCGATGGCCGTCGCCGACCTGGTACGCGGCGACGAGCTGGGCCGACTGCGGCACTGCGCCCACCCCGAATGCGGCAACGTGCTGGTGGACCTGTCCAGGAACCGGTCCCGACGGTTCTGCGAGGCGGGCTGCGGCAACCGGGTCGCGGTCAGCGCCTACCGGGCCCGGAAGGCGGCCGGTGGTCGGCCCTGATCAGCTCGTACTCCACCTCGCCCTGCTCCGTGCCGGCGATCGGCTCGGCCCAGTCGAGGTGGAACGTGCGGACATAGCGCAGGCCGACCTTCGCCAGCACCGCCCGGGAGCGTACGTTGACCGCCATCGTCTGCGCCCAGACCCGGCGTACCCCCGGGATGTCGAAGGCGTGGCCGACCAGCGCGCGGGCGCCCTCGGTGGCCAGGCCGCGCCCCCAGGCCGCGCGGCGCAACCGGTAACCCAGCTCCGGCCCGGCACCGTCGTCGGACGGGTCGAGCGCGAACCACCCCAGGAAGGCGCCGTCGGCAGTGTCCTCGGCGGCCCAGCGGCCGAGCCCCGGATACCGGTCGTACTGGTCGAGGAGCCGGGGCAGCTGCTCGTCGCGTACGGTGGCGAGCGGGGTGGGTCGCCCGCCGGTGAGGAACCGCATCACCTCCGGGTCGCTGTCCAGCTCGACCAGATGCGGCACGTCGGCCATGGTGAAGCGGCGCAGCCGCAGCCGTTCCGTCGTCAGCAGCACCCCGTCCACACCGGTCACGCCCCGGATCATGCCGGCCACCGATCGTCCGGTCGACCGGTTATCCCGGCGGCGCCGGGCAAGCGGCGGCCGGGCAGGTCAGCGCGGGGGGGCGGCCACAAAGACCCGCCAGGAGTACGCCGGAAAGGTGAGCACCGGGCCGGCCGGGTCCTTGCTGTCCCGCACCCCGACCACCCCTACCAGATTCGTCGCCACCTCAACACATTGATCGTTAGAACCACTCCGGCGGCTCTTTCGCCAACCAGCCCCGGTCAACTCCATGACTCAGACAATTCCCTTAGCCGCTCGATCGACTCCTGCGGTGGCAAGGCCACGCCGAGGGTAGCTTCCCAGGTGCGCTGAAGACGCCGGAGGTCAGCCGGGTCGTCCAGTTCCTGCCCGCCGATCTGACCGCCGAGAAACGCCAACTCAACGTCGCCCGGCAGACTCGCCAGGATGAACGGCCCGTTCAGGCCCGGATACTCGTCGGCCGACGAAGGGACCACGTGTAGTCGGATTTGCGGATGCTCCGTGGCGATGCGCGCAAGGTGTAGAGCCTGGTCGCACATGACCTTGCGGCCACCGACCCGCCGGCGCAGGACGGCCTCGTCCAGGACCGCCACGAGACGTGGGGATCGTTCGGTGTAGAGCGTCTGTTGGCTGTCCATCCTGTCGGCCAGCCGGCGTTCGACCTCTTCCGGATCGAGCATCGGATCGGACTCGAAGACCGCTCGCGCGTATGCCTCGGTCTGGAGCAGCCCTGGAACATGGAGCGGGTCGAACCACCGCAGTGCCCACGCGTCCGCGAGAATCGCGCGCCAACCACGAAGCCACACCTGCGCCCGGTCGAGCGCGACCAATTGGATGAGCATCCGGCTGAAGGTGCCGCCGGTGTCGAGGGCCTTGTCGACCAGTTCGAGGTACTTCGCGATGGGCGGCTGCTGGCCCAGCTCGATCGCGCTGACCATCGACGCCGAGTAGTTGACCGCCTTGGCGAGTTCGTCCTGGCTCCAGCCCCGACGGGTCCGGGCCCGCCGTAGCTCGGCGACGAGGAAGGCCGCCGCCGTCATCCGCCCGTCCGTCATCTCCAGCAGCCCTCCAGCGCCCCGACGATCGACTCCGACACCACGCCGACCAGGGACGCCGCAAACACAGGACAAGTCCGGAAGCCGATAACAACCCTTCACACGGTAGTGGTTTCATCAGCAGACTGTGAAGTGCGACATCGACCGCCCTCCCTCCGGTCGGCCGGTGTCGCGGTGGGACAGCCCGCTCCCCGGCCGGCGGTCCCACCGCCGGGGGAGACGACCAGCCGACCCACCATGGAGGCGACGCGATGCCCCGGCTCACCTGGCGACACCGGCTTGCCCGCAGATTCCGACCCGCCCGGCGCCCCGAAGCGGCCCCACCCGGGCAGCCCGCTCCCCCGACCGCCGGACCGGCCGCCCGCCCGCCCGGCGGAACGGCCGCGTCCCCGACCGCCGCGCCGGGCACCGGATCGGCCCCGCCCGGGTGGGAGGACACCACGGTGTCGTTTCCCCGGGTGGGGCGGGTCGGCTGGCTCACGTTGGCCCAGGAGTGGCGCGCCAACCGGGGACGCCGGTGAGCCCGGCGGCCGGCCCGGACGGGCCGCGCCGCACCGGTGGACCACCCGAACCCGCCGGCAGTGGCGGGCCGGGCCCGACGCATCCGCGCCCGCACCTACCGCTGCGCCCGCTCTGGCTGTGCCGGGTGTGTGCCGCGCCGTGGCCCTGCGGGGCCGCCCGACTCACCCTCGTCTCCGAGTACGCCCACGACCGGGTCGCGCTCAACATCTATCTCTGCACGGTGCTGCACGACGCCGCCGCCGACCTGTACCACCTCTATCCCGACACCGGCCCCGACCCGGCGGCCCTCTTCGCCCGCTTTCTCGCCTGGGTCCCCCGCACCCGCCCACCTGCCGAGCCATGATCCACTCACGGGGGCCGATGTAGCGCTGTCGAATCCAGCTGGCACCGCTACATCGGCCCACAGGAGTCGATCAAGCCGCGCCGGCCCCGGGCGGCCGGCCGGGGACGGAGGGCGGATCAGGGGTGGGTCATGCGGAGCAGGTCGAGGGCCTCGTCGAGCTGGGTTTCGGTGAGTTTGCCGGAGTCGACGTGCCCCCGGGAGATCACCACCTCGCGGATGGAGACCTGCTTCGCCAGCGCCTCCTTGGCGATCGAGGCGGCCTCGTCGTACCCGAGGTGGCGGTTGAGCGGGGTGACGATCGACGGTGACCCTTCCGCGTACGCCAGGCAGACCTCGGCGTCCGCGACCAGGCCGACCACCAGGCGGTCGGCGAAGATCCGACTGGACGCGGAGAGCAACTTGATCGATTCGAGCAGGTTGCGGCCCATCACCGGGAGCATCACGTTCAGCTCGAAGTCGCCCTGCGAACCGGCGAAGGCGACCGCCGCGTCGTTGCCGATCACCTGCGCACAGACCTGCCGCACCGCCTCGGCGACCACCGGATTCACCTTGCCCGGCATGATCGACGAGCCGGGCTGGAGGTCGGGGATGCGCAGCTCCCGCAGGCCCGCCCGGGGGCCGGACCCCATCCAGCGTACGTCGTTGGCGATCTTGTAGAGCCCGACCGCGACGGTGCGCAGCTGGCCGGACGTCTCGACCAACGCGTCCCGCGCCCCCTGCGCCTCGAAGTGGTTACGGGCCTCGGTCAACGGCAGCCCCGTCGAGGTGCGCAGCTTCTCGATCACCTTGCCGGCGAAGCCCAGCGGGGTGTTGATGCCGGTCCCCACGGCGGTGCCGCCCAGCGGCAGCTCGGCCAGCCGGGGCAGCGCCGATTCCAGCCGCTCGACGCCGTAGCGGACCTGCGCGGCATAGCCGCCGAACTCCTGCCCCAGGGTGACCGGGGTGGCGTCCATCAGGTGGGTACGCCCCGCCTTGACCACCGTCTCGAACTCGGCCGCCTTCGCCTCCAACGCCCCCGCCAGATGCTTCAGCGACGGCAGCAGGTCCTCCACCACGAACTGGGTGGCGGCCAGGTGGATCGAGGACGGGAAGACGTCGTTGCTGGACTGCGAGGCGTTCACGTCGTCGTTCGGGTGCACGTCCCGGCCCAGCTCCCGGGTGGCCAGGGTGGCGATCACCTCGTTGGTGTTCATGTTCGACGAGGTGCCCGAACCGGTCTGGAACACGTCGATCGGGAACTGGTCGTCGTACCCGCCGTCGGCCACGTGCGCGGCGGCGGCGGCGATCGCCTCGGCGACGTCCGCGCCGATCACCCCCAGCTCGCCGTTGACCAGCGCGGCGGCCCCTTTGATCTGGGCCAGCGCCTTGATCTGGGCCGGCTCGATGCCCCGGCCCGAGATCGGGAAGTTCTGCACCGCGCGCTGGGTCTGCGCCCGCCACAACGCCTCGGCGGGCACCTCCACCTCGCCCATCGAGTCGCGTTCGATCCGGTAGCCCGCTGCCTCTGGAGTCGTCACCCGTCCCATCCTGCCCCGCGCTCCCCCTGCTCGCAGCGAGGCTCCGGAGATTGCAGGCGGCAGGGCAAGATCGCGCTCGATCAGGGAACTCGATCAGGGAAAGAGTGGTATCACCCGCAACCGGATGCCACTCTTTCCAGGATCGAGCACGATCTTCCGCTGACAACCTCCGCCTTCGACACAGGCTCTAGGCGTCGGGGCTACCGGCGACCTCGGGCGGGACGTGCCAGCCCACGCCGGGAACCATGACGGCCAGACCCTCGGCCGCCAGCGCGTCCATCGCTTTGGAGGCGGTCTCCCGCGCTACGCCGTGAGTCTGGTTCAGGGTCTTCTCGGACGGGAGTCGACTCCCGGGCGGGTACTGGCCGACCTCGATCGCCTTACGCAGGATCGCCGCGAGTTGCCGGTATCGCGGCACCGGCGACATCGGGTCGATCTCTGTAGTCATGCCTCAATCATCAGCGGCGGCAAGAGCATCCTCGGCAATAACGGCACCTAAGGCACCCTAGGCACCCTAGGCGGCTAGCGGTAAGGTCCTGGCTAGCTCCACAGACAGGACGGCCCCGAGTGGCGCGGACACGCCACCCGGGGCCTTGATCGGACACGGGAGGTCCGACCCGATGAACATCTTCCCTGAGCCCTTCCGGCCGGCCCCATGTAGAAGGCGCTCCTCATGACGATCCTGGCGATTGGCCCACGAGAGTTGCCTGACAGGGGTATGGCGGAGGTGTGGTTCGACGCAGGCAGTGGGTCAACGGGGCAGCACGTCACGGTCTCCGTGAAGCTCCTGACCCTCTCCGACCTCGACCGAGGGGAGGGCGTGACGGCGTTGTACGAGTACGAGTCGTATCACTGCGAGGGCTAAACACGATGTTTCTTGCGACGAAGCCTCCGGCGAACACGCCGGAGGCTTCGTCGCCTGCGTATGCGGGTGGACCGCGCCGAAACGCACTTCCGCCTAGGCATACGCCGGATTTCATCAGGCCACCTAATGAAGCTGAGAGGAGTCAAGTCGGGACGACTTGCCGGACCCCCGCAGGTCAGTTAGCATGCAAGTGCCTGTGGCACTAGCTGCAGGAAGTGAACCCGGCAGCCTTCCGGACGGTGGGTGGGCCGGGTTTCGCGCGTTTTGGCGCAGTTCACACCTTCCGCACCTCCACGACCATGCGCCGGACCATGGCACGCCACTGCCCACCCTTGGCCCATGACCAGGCCACAGCGTCCGGGACCGCGAGCAGATGATCCGCGTGGGCGTTGATGTGGTCGTAGCGGAGCCGACCTGCCAGGCCCGCCGAACCCAACTCGTATCCGAGAAGGCTCCTGTCGGAGCCGAGACACGATGTATCGAGGTCCAGCACCAACCGCTCGGCTGCCATCTTGGCAGCGTCGGCGACGAGGCCGCGCAGGCATGCGTCACGGGCAGGCTTGTCGTTCCGATACGCCGTCGCGTCGTAGATCACGATCTCCGCAGGAAGATCTCGGAAGACGCGGAGAATCTGACGCCGCCGCTCGTCCCGCTCCTTGCAGAAGTGGATACTGCGCTGCCCACGGAACACCAATCGGCCGACGGTGGCCCGAGCAGCCGTCAGACACGAGTCGTCCAGTGTGGCCGCCACGAGCAGGAACCCTCGCTCCTTGGTCTCGTCCACGTAGATATGCGATCCCATCCGGCTGCCTCACACTGCCCGGTGCCGGAGGCTCTGAAGCGGCGCACCGGTGGTGGCCAGGAAGAAGAAGCTCCAGCCGTTCCGGTGCGGGCTCACCTTAGGGTTGTAGTGCTTGACGATCTCCCGGGCCGCCTGACTAGGGGTCCGGAAGGACTGCCCAGCCAGCGGACCAGAGGTGATATCGATCCGGCCTGGTCCGGGCACGAAGGACGCGTAGGTACGGTGGCCGGCGTAGTCGGCATAAACCCGAATGGAAGCAGGCTCCTCGTTGCCCCCGTCACCGAGGGGCAGAGCAGTCGCTGCCTGGGCCTGCAACACCAGTCGTGCCACCACCTCCCCTTTGGTCAACCCGGCAATACTGGCAGCAAAGGCAAGGTACTTGTCCGTGGCTTCATCCACGTCTACATGCGGCAAGGAAACCTCCATGATCTCCCAGGCAGGCTAGCACTCCAGGAGAGGAGGTGAATCGAATAAGAGAGTTGAGCAGCGCGTGTCGTTGCTCAGCGGCGACCCGCCCTCAGCGGCGGCCCACGGTCAGCACCGGCTTGGTGACCTCGGCGAAGAAGTCGTTGCCCTTGTCGTCGACCACGATGAAGGCCGGGAAGTCCTCCACCTCGATCTTCCAGACCGCCTCCATGCCCAGCTCGGCGTACTCCAGCACCTCGACGTGCCGGATGCAGTCCTGGGCCAGCCGGGCCGCCGGGCCGCCGATCGAGCCGAGGTAGAAGCCGCCGTGCTGCTGGCAGGAGCGGGTCACCTGGCCGGACCGGTTGCCCTTGGCCAGCATCACCTGGGAGCCGCCGGCCGCCTGGAACTTCGCCACGTACGCGTCCATCCGGCCGGCGGTGGTCGGGCCGAACGAGCCGGAGGCGTAGCCCTCGGGGGTCTTGGCCGGGCCGGCGTAGTAGACGGCGTGGTCGCGCAGGTACTGCGGCATCGGCTCGCCCGCGTCGAGCCGCTCGGCGATCTTGGCGTGGGCGATGTCCCGGGCCACGACCAGCGGGCCGGTCAGCGACAACCGGGTCTTCACCGGGTACTTCGACAGCTCGGCCCGGATCTCGTCCATCGGGCGGTTGAGGTCGACGCGCACCACGTCGGAGGCGTCGAGGGTCTCGTCGGTGACGTCCGGCAGATAGCGCGCCGGGTCGGTCTCCAGGCGCTCCAGCCACACCCCCGACGGGGTGATCTTGGCAACCGCCTGCCGGTCGGCCGAGCAGGAGACCGCGATCGCCACCGGGCAGGACGCCCCGTGCCGGGGCAGCCGGACCACCCGCACGTCGTGGCAGAAGTAGCGCCCACCGAACTGCGCGCCGATGCCGAAGTTGCGGGTCAGCTCCAGCACCTCGGCCTCCAGCTCCAGGTCACGGAAGCCGTGCGCACTCATCGAGCCCTGGGTGGGCAGCGCGTCGAGGTACTTCGCCGAGGCGTACTTGGCGGTCTTGAGGGCGTACTCGGCGGAGGTGCCGCCGATGACGACCGCCAGGTGGTACGGCGGGCAGGCCGAGGTGCCGATCAGCCGCAGCTTCTCCTCCAGGAACTGCATCATCCGGGTCGGATTGAGCAGCGCCTTCGTCTCCTGGTAGAGGTAGGACTTGTTGGCCGAGCCGCCGCCCTTGGCCATGAACAGGAACTTGTACGCGTCCGGGTGACCGTCCGGGTCCTCGGCGTACAGGTCGACCTGGGCGGGCAGGTTGCTGCCGGTGTTCCGCTCGTCCCACATGGTCAGCGGGGCGAGCTGCGAATACCGCAGGTTCAGCCTCGTGTACGCCTGGTAGACCCCGCGCGAGATCGCCTCGGCGTCACCGCCGTCGGTGAGCACGTGCCGCCCCCGCTTGCCCATCACGATCGCGGTGCCGGTGTCCTGGCACATCGGCAGCACCCCACCGGCGGCGATGTTGGCGTTGCGCAGCAGGTCCAGCGCGACGAACCGGTCGTTCGGCGAGGCCGCCGGATCGTCGATGATCGACCGGAGCTGGGCCAGGTGGGCCGGCCGCAGGTAGTGGGCGATGTCGTGCATCGCCTCGGCGGTCAGCGCGGTCAGCGCCGCCGGCTCCACGGTCAGGAAACGGCGGCCCCCCGGCCCGTGGACGACGTCGACGCCCTCGTCGGTGACCAGGCGGTATTCCGTCTGGTCGGGCCCGGTCGGCAGCAAGGGGGCGTACGAGAACGCGGCGGCACTGCTCATGTCGGAAAAGCCTAGGGCAGACCGGTCGATCGGTGACACCCGCCGGGTGGGTCGTGGGACGCCGCTCTCACCCGTTGCCGTTGGCGCAGAGTTCCCGCTTCGGTCCGCAGCTGTCCCCGACGTCGGGTGCGCCACCGGTACGCCCCGGGCCGGGACCGCCGCCACCGTCCGACCCGGCCGGCGGCGCGGCGGGTGGCGGTGCGCCGGCGCCCGCCCCGAACCGGACGTAGCCGATCTCCCGGCCCTCGCCGACGACCATGCCGTTGCGCCCGACCGCGAGCGCGTTGGCACTGGTCCGCAACACCACCAACTCCCGGCCGGTACGCGGGTCCACGGCCACCAGTCGGCTCGGCTTGTCCCCGGTCAGCACCGCCGCGTACGGGGTCAGCGCCGCGCCCGCCTTCGCGCCGGCCGGCCGGGTCCAGCGGGCCTTGCCGGCACCCAGCTCCCGGGCGATGACCGAATCCTTGTCGGCGCTGCGCACCAGGGCGTAGCGGTCGTCGACGGCGAGCAGCTTCTCCCCCTCGGCGTTCACCTGCAACAGCCGGCCGTCGTACCCGTCGAGGACCGTTTCCCGCCCGTCGGGGGCCACCCCGATCAGCACGTTGCGGGCCCCCTGCGGGTCCTCCCGCTGCACGCACCCGGCGCTGTCGGCGGTGCGCAGGTTGAGCCCGGTACGCCGCCACACCTCCTGCCCGGTGGCCGGGTCCCGGGCCGAGACGGCGTACTGGCAGCTGCCGTCGACGGAGACCGCGCTGATCTTGAGCATCCGGCCGCCGACCACGGACAACCGCTCGTCGCGGCCCGGTTCGACGTTCTGCACCACCCGGCCGGTGGCGGTGTCCACCACGTGCACCCGGCCGTCCACCGGGAAGCCGAGCAGCGGCGGCACCGCCTCCGGCCCGGCCACCGCCTCGTCGATCCGCTGCGCGGTCAGTCGCCGGGTGCCGAGCAGGCCCGGGTTGTCGGCGAAGAGCCCGCTGCTGACGCCGGGCAGGAAGGCCGTCCACAGTGGGCTGGTGCCACGCGGGTCCCAGGCGCTCAACGTGCAGTCGGTGGCGGCCACACACCGGGCGTCCAGCAGCATGTTCCGGTACGTCCAGACGGCCACCGCGTCGCTGTCGCGCCGACGTACCGCCCCGGTGGTGGGGTCGATCAGCTCGTACCCCTTGACCAGGAGCTTGCCCACGGCGACGACGGCGTCGCGGTCGCCGCCGGCCACCGCCGACCAGTCTGCCTTGCGCTCCCAGAGCGGGGCGCCGGTGGCGAGGCTGCGCACCTCGATGCGGGTCCGCTGCTCGACCACGACGGCGTCGCCGACGATCGTGACGCTCTTCGGGGTGCCGCCGACCCGCTGCTGCCAGAGCACGTCGGGTTCGGAGATCGGCTCGCTGCGGTCGACCCAGTCCCACACCCCGGGGAAGGGGTTCCACACCCCGGTGACGGCGAGCGCGATCACGATGACGAGCCCGAGCAGCAGCCCTCCCCGCACCCCGCCAAGGCCCTTCACACCGCACACCGTAGCGACGTTCACCTCCCCGCCCCGCCCCCGCGCCGGAGTGTCGCCCCGCTTTCTCCCTGGCGGACGACGCACCCGTCGGGCAGATCGGACGCATCACAACATCGCCGGTATAGCACCAACACAGCCTTCGGATGCCGCTATATCAGCCCAATTGGCTTGATCACGACCCGGCGGCGGAGCGGAGCAGGGGCAGCGTGCGGTAGGGGATCTGCTCGGCGAGCGCGATGATCGTGGAGGCCCGGCGGATCGCCTCGGACGAGACGATCTGGTCGATCACCCGTTGCAGGTCGGTGTTGGAGCGGGCCACGATCCGGCAGAGCAGGTCGCTCGCCCCGGTGATGGTGTGCGCCTCCAGCACCTCGGGGATCGCCGCCAGGTGGGCGGTGACCGTGTCGTGGCCGTGCCGCTGGCTGATCTCCAGGGTGACGAAGCTGGTCACCGCGAACCCGATCGCCGCCGGGGAGATCTCCGGCCCGAAGCCGCCGATCACCCCCCGGTCGACCAGCTTGTCCAGCCGGGCCTGGACGGTGCCCCGGGCCACCCCGAGCCGGCGGGAGCATTCCAGCACCCCGATCCGGGGTTCGTCGGCGAGGAGTTGGACCAGCCTGCCGTCCAGCGCGTCGAGCCGTACACCCTGTCCAGCGTTCATGGCTGCACACCCTACCGATTGCGCAACCTGACCAGGGGAAAAGGTGACGGTTGCCCAGCGGATGGGGCCACCACGATGCTGCCTGGAAGAGCTGTCGGACCACCGGCCCACGAAGCCGGCCGCAACCGAGGGAGGCCACCGTGACCCAGGCGATCGACCGACCCCAGTCGACCGAGGACATCGACGTCGACACGCTCGTCGGCGCAGTCGACCACGACATCACCCGTGACCCGTTCCCGGTCAAGGGTCTCGACCACGTGCACTTCCTGGTCGGCAACGCCAAGCAGGCCGCGCACTACTACTCCACCGCGTTCGGCATGACCTGCGTGGCCTACCGGGGCCCGGAACAGGGCTACCGCGACCACGCCGAGTACGTGCTGACCAGTGGTTCGGCCCGGTTCGTGCTGACCGGCGCGGTCCGCCCCGACGCCGCCGGCACCGACCACGTCGCGAAGCACTCCGACGGGGTCAGCGACATCGCGCTGGAGGTGCCGGACGTCGACGCCGCCTACGCGCACGCCGTGGCCCAGGGCGCGACCGGCCTCATCGAGCCGCACGACGTGACCGACACGCACGGCACCGTCCGGCTCGCCACCATCGCCGCGTACGGCGACACCCGGCACACCCTGGTCGACCGGTCCCGCTACACCGGCCCGTTCCTGCCCGGCTTCGTGGCCCGGGGCCCGATCGTCGACCGGCAGCCGATGATCGCCGCCGGCCTCCAGCCGAAGCGCTTCTTCCAGGCGGTCGACCACGTCGTCGGCAACGTCGAACTCGGCCGGATGGACGAGTGGGTGGAGTTCTACAAGCGGGTGATGGGCTTCTCCAACATGGCGGAGTTCATCGGCGACGACATCGCCACCGACTACTCGGCGCTGATGAGCAAGGTCGTCGCCAGCGGCACCCGGAAGGTGAAGTTCCCGCTCAACGAGCCGGCGATGGCCCGCAAGAAGTCGCAGATCGACGAGTACCTGGAGTTCTACCAGGGGCCCGGCGCGCAGCACATCGCGGTCGCCACCAACGACATCCTGGCCAGCGTCGACGCGATGCGGGCGGCCGGCGTCGAGTTCCTCGAGACCCCCGACTCGTACTACGACGACCCGGAGCTGCGGGCCCGGATCGGCAACGTGCGGGTGCCGATCGAGGAGTTGAAGTCCCGCAAGATCCTGGTCGACCGGGACGAGGACGGCTACCTGCTCCAGATCTTCACCAAGCCGGTGCAGGACCGCCCGACGGTCTTCTTCGAGCTGATCGAGCGGCACGGCTCGCTCGGTTTCGGCAAGGGCAACTTCAGAGCGCTCTTCGAGGCCATCGAGCGGGAGCAGGAAGCGCGCGGCAACCTGTAACACTGTCTCGCGTGACGCAGCCTCCGACGTTCCCGACGCCGCCGGCCGGTGGGTCTCCGCCCGCCGCCGGCGGCTTCGCCCCGCCCGGCGGCCCCCACCCCCAGGGGTACGCCGTGCCGCCGCAACCCGGCCCGTACAGCGGCCCGCCCGCCGGGTATCCGCAGCCCGGTGCCTACCCGACGCCGCCCGGCCCGTACGCCGGGCTGCCCGGGTACCCACCGGTGCCCGGTATGCCGCCGCCCGGCTCCCCGACGCTGTCACCGCGCGGGCTGCCGCTGGCCGGCTTCGGTGACCGGCTGCTCGCCCTGCTCATCGACGGGCTGGTGCTCGGGGCGGCCAGCCTGGTCTTCGTCGTGCCGGCCTTCATCGTCTTCTTCATGCTGGTCCTGCCGGACCTGAGCACCGGGCCCGACGGCCAGCTCATCGCCGACCCGTTCGCCGGCTTCCTGCTGCCGCTGCTGGCGCTGGAGGCCGTGATCTTCCTGGTGATGTTCGTCCTGAGCTACCTCTACCTGGTCGAGATGATGTTCAAGACCGGGCAGACCATCGGCAAACGGGCGATGAAGCTCCAGGTGGTGCCGCTCGACCCGGCCGGCACGCTGACCCGCAAGGCGGCGGCCAAGCGGTGGGTCGTCCACCAGGGCGTCGGGACGGTCATTCCCGGCTTCAGCTACCTGGACGGGCTGTGGCAGCTCTGGGACAAGCCGTGGCAGCAGTGCCTCCACGACAAGTTCGCCGGCACCGTCGTCGTTAAGGTTGCCGGGTGAGCGACCAGAGCGACCGCACCGGACAGCGCAGGGCCAGACCGTGAGCGTGCAACCAGGCTGGCACGTCGACCCGGCCGAGCCGACCACCCGACGGTGGTGGGACGGTGAGGGCTGGATCGGTGCCCCGATCCCGGTCGACGCCACCCCACCGGACGGTCCGCCGCCGCCCGAACCGGAGCCTGTCGGAGAGCCGCCCGCCCCGGCCGCCGGCAGCCCGACCGCAGCCGGTCAGCCCTCGGCACCCCCGTGGACCCCGAACGCCCCCGGTCAGCCCGGCGCATCAGGCGCACCGCCCGACGGGCCCGGAGCACCCGGCACGCCGGGCATGCCGTGGACCGGGCAACCGGGAGCAGGGCAACCCGGAGCAGGGCAACCCGGGCTCGGGCAGCCCGTACACCCGGGGGCCGGGCAGCCGGAGGGCCACCGGGTCGGACAGCCCGGCGGGCCGCCGCCCGGTTGGCCGTACCCGACCTGGCCGGGGCGTCCACCCGAGCCCCGCCCGCACGGCGTGCCGCTGGCCGGTTACGGTGCCCGACTGCTCGCCCGGTTGATCGACTTCGGGGTCGTCCTCCTGCTCAACGCGGTGGTCAACGGCTGGTTCGTCTGGCGGTACTTCGAGGAGACCGCGCCCTACCTGCGGGAGGCGGTCCGCCGGGCGATGGCCGGCGACTCCTCCCGGGAGGGCCTGCCGGCCATCGGTGAGCAGGCCGGCGGCCTGCAGATCGCCATCCTGGTCATCGCGACCGCACTCTGGTTCGCTTACGAGGTGCCGACGATGGCCTCCGGCGGGCAGACCCTGGGCAAGCGGCTGCTGCGCATCCGGGCGGTGCCGCTCGACGCCGACCAGCCGCTGGGCTTCGGCCGGGCCACCCGGCGGTGGAGCACCATGGGCATGCCCACCCTGCTGTGGTTCTGCTGCGGGCTCGGCCTGCTGCTCCAGTTCGTCGACGCGGTCTCCGCACTCTTCGACCACCCGCTGCGCCAGGCGTTGCACGACAAACGGGCCCAGACGGTCGTGGTGCAGGTGCCGCGCGCCGACCACCCCGACACCCCCACCGACCGCGACCACCCCGAGCCCCCGGGAGACACCCCATGACCGACACCGGACGTCACCAGCCCCCGCTGCGGCTGACCCGCGCCGACCTGGACGCCCTGCCCGCCTACGTACCCGGACGCAGCCCGGCCGACCTGGCCCGCGAGCTGGGCCTGGCCGAGGCGATCAAGCTGGCCAGCAACGAGGTGCCGTACGGGCCGCTGCCCGGGGTGGTCGAGGCGGTCACCGAGGCGGTCGCCGGCTCACACCGCTACCCGGACATGGGCGTGGTGGCGCTGCGCGCCGCGCTCGCCGAGCGGTACGGCGTGGACCCCGACCGGATCGCCACCGGCTGCGGGTCGGTGGCCATGACCGAACACCTGGTCCGGGCCACCTGCCTGCCCGGCGACGAGCTGCTCTACTCGTGGCGCTCGTTCGAGGCGTACCCGATCATCGCGGCGACCAGCGGCGCGAGCAGCGTGCGGGTGCCCAACGACGCCGGCCACGGACACGACCTGGCGGCGATGGCCGCGGCGGTGACCGACCGGACCCGGATGGTGGTGGTCTGCAACCCCAACAACCCCACCGGCACGGCGGTACGCAAGCCGGAACTGGACCGGTTCCTCGACGCCGTCGGCGACGACGTGCTGGTCGTCATCGACGAGGCGTACCGGGAGTTCGTCACCGATCCGGCGGTGCCGGACGGCCTGACCTACCTGGACCGGCCCAACGTGGTGGTGCTGCGTACCCTGTCCAAGGCGTGGGGGCTGGCCGGGCTGCGGATCGGTTGGCTGGTCGGCGCCCCCGAGGTGGCCGCCGCCATCCGCAAGGTGGTCACCCCGTTCTCCACCAACACCGCCGCCCAGGCGGGTGCGCTGGCCGCGCTGGCCCAGGCCGACGAGGTCGAACGCCGCTGCGCGCTGGTCGTCGCCGAGCGGGACCGGGTCACCGAGGCCTTGCGCAAGTTCGTCCCCGACGTGCCGTCCAGCCAGGCCAACTTCGTCTGGTTGCCGCTGGGTGAGCGGGCCGTGGCGTTCGGCAGGGCGTGCGAGACGCGCGGCGTGATCGTCCGGCCGTTCGCCGGGGACGGGGTCCGGGTCACCATCGGCACCCCGGCCGAGAACGATGTCTTCCTGGCCGCCGCGGAGGCCGCCCTGTCCTGAGCCGTCGGTCGGGGGCCCGGCGCAGGTCGGGGCCCCGCCGGGTCCGAGATCAGGCAGGGTCCGCCGGGGCGCGGGGCAGGTCGGGGACCGCCGGGCCGGGTCAGGTCGCGGCGAGCACCACCGGCTCGGCCATCAGGAAGTACGCCTGGTCGTCGTCGGCCGGGTCGGCGCGCTCCCGCAGCCGCTCCACCGCGACGTAGCCGCCTGCCGCGTACGCCCGGCCGGGTTTCCAGCCGATGCCGTCCCGGCCGGGGGTCATCGGGAACCGGGACCGCTGGGCACCGGTGACCGGGTCGAGGGTGATCAGTTCCCGGCGTTCGGTCAGCACGTAGAGCCGGCCGGCCTCGGTGGCGAGGACGGTCACCGGGCCCAGGTCGCCACGCTGCCAGCGTTCCTTGCCGCTGCGTGCCTCCCACCCCTTGAGCACCCCGCCGTCGTCGCCGACGGCCAGCTCACCGACCAGGGTGCTGTCGGCGGCGGCCAGGGCGGGGGCGGCCATCGGCGCACCCGGGCCGACCTGCCAGCCCCGACCGCCGGAGCCGTCGTCGGTGCGCAACCCTCGGCACTGCGACCGGGGGGTGAGGCAGCCGACCGGGGTGACGGTGAACCGGTCGGGGGCGTCCGGCGGTCGCCAGCGGGTGGCGACCGTGCCGGTGGACACGTCCCGGAACTCCACCGCCGTCGGCCCACCGCAGGAGTCGACGGAGAAGACCTGCCCGGCGGCGGTGGTGCCCAGGTCGGTGCGGCAGTCCCGGTCGCCGTCGACCCGCCAGAGCGCCCGTCCGTCGGCGAGGTCGTAGCCGCGCAGACTGCCCGCCCCGGAGACCACCAGCACCGTCCGGCCCGCCGGGGCGGGGGCGACGGAGATCCCACGCGGGTCCCAGACGGTGGCCGCCCCGGTGCGCCGGGCGGGCGGGGTGTCGTCCGGCGTCGGCCCGTCGGCCCGCCAGGCGACCCGGCCGGTGAGCGCGTCCAGCGCCACCAGCTTCCCGTCCGACCAGTGGCTGAGCACCGTCGTGCCGGCCGCCAGCACCCCGTCGAGCGAGGCGGGCCAGCGCCGGTACGACCAGAACGGGGTGACCCGGTTGCGGCCGTCGGCGGGCTGGTCGGCATAGAGCTGACGCTCGGCGGCATAGACCCGGAGCCGTCCCGCCACCACCAGGGGTGCGACCGGCAGCCGGCCCACCACCCCGATCGCGGGGGTGCCGGCGGGCGGGGGTGCGCCCTGGGCGGGCGTGACGACCTCGGCGGGGGCGAGCACCCGGTAGCCGATACCGGCGACCGCCACGAGGGTGAGCAGCGCGGTGGCCGCGACCACGAGTCGCCGCCGTCCCTTCGGGATTCCCATGCCCACCTCCGCCCGGCACCCTACCCAGGCGTCCCCCCTCGGGACCGGTCAGGTCACGCCACGTCGCGCGAAGGATTCCCGAACCGGCTCCGGCGGGACACCGGACGCCGGACGGGGGAGTGCGGGCGGGGGAGGCGGGGCGCGAGGTCAGGCTGCGGTGGCCCGGCCGGCGCTGCGCACGGTGGCGGCCAGCGCGGTCAGGTCCCGCCGGATCGCGCCCTCCACCGTCCGCGCAGCCAGACCGCCGAAGAGCAGCGCCAACATCCGACCGTACGGGGCGGTCGGCAGCGCCCGGTGCTCGACGGTGAGGGCGGTGCAACCCCGGCGACGGCGCTGGACGGTGCGCAGGGTCCAGGTGATCCGGTAGTCCACCCCGATGCCGGGGGAGCTGAGCACCAGCCGGTGCGGTGGCTCGGCGGCCAGCACGAGGAACTCCTCCGCCTGGTCGCCACCGTCCGGCCGGGTGCGGGTCTCCCGCCAGGCGGTGCCCGGGCCGAGCGGCCCGGGGGTGAGCAGCTCGACGGCGCTGACCGTGCAGAGCCAGTCGACGCGGACCGGCAGGTCGGTCAGGAGCGCCCACACGTCGACGGCCGGCGCCTCGATGAAATCGGTGACCGCAACCGTCGACATGACACCTCCCGTGCCGTCCACGGTACGGCGGGTGAGCGGCCAGCGGGGGGCCGGACGATGAAATTCCCGTCACCGGTGCCCCTACCGAGGCACCGGTGACGGGGTTGATCAGGGCCGCAACAGCCCTTCCCGGACGGCGTCGACGAACGCCGTCCAACCCGGTGGGCCGATGACCAGGGCCGGACCCGACGGGTCCTTGGAGTCGCGTACCCCGACCACTGCTCGGGTACGGACGAGATTGTCCGCCACCTCCACACAGAGCCCCTGGTCGTTCGACCGGCTACTGGTGCGCCACACCGCGCCGACGAGATCGTTCATGCTCCTACCTCCTGTCCGCTGGGACGTGTCACGCCGACGCACCCCACGCCGCCGACGGGAGGCGGGCGACGCGGGGTGCGTCGACGGAATCCGAGGGACAAACGCGGCAGGAGGCGCGGACGATCGGACAGCCGGTGCGACCGGCACGACCCGGTGCCGGACGGTCGGGCCGGCACCGGAGCGGTGCCCCGCCGGTCTAAGCCGGGCCGACGCCGGACAGGCTGCCACCGGACCGACACCCGGCCGGTAGGAGCCGGCCCAGGCGTAGGCGGGGTGCGATGGAGCCGGGCCGGTCGAAGCCGGGCCGGTGGGTCAGCGGGCGGACAGGATCTGCCCGGTGACCTCGCCGAGGGCGACGGTGGTGCCGTCCGGGCCGGGGGCGGTGGCCCGCAGGGTGACGGTGTCCCCGTCGGCCAGGAAGGTGCGGGTGTCCCCGCCGACGGTGACCGGTTCGGCACCACCCCAGGTCAGCTCCAGGAACGAGCCGACCTGGCCGCGCTCGGGGCCGGAGACGGTGCCCGAGGCGTACAGGTCGCCGGTCCGCAGGGACGCGCCGTTGACGGTGAGGTGGGCCAACTGCTGGGCGGGCGTCCAGTACATGCCGGCGAACGGTGGCGCGGTGACCTGCTCGCCGTTCCACTCGACCGACAGCCGCAGGTCGAGCCCCAGGTGCGGGGTCTGCCGCAGGTAGTCCTGCACCGGCGGGTCCTGCTGCGGGGCCGGGACGAACGCGTCGGCCAGGGCGTCCAGCGGCGTCACCCAGGCGGAGACGGAGGTGGCGAAGGACTTGCCGAGGAACGGCCCGAGTGGCTGGTACTCCCAGGCCTGGATGTCCCGGGCCGACCAGTCGTTGACCAGCACCACCCCGAAGACGTGGTCGGCGAAGTCGGCGGTGGGCACCCGGTCGCCCAGCGCGCTCGGCACCCCGACCACGAAGCCCACCTCGGCCTCGATGTCGAGGCGTACCGACGGGCCGACGGTCGGGCCCTGGTCGGTGGCCCGCTGCCCGGTCGGCCGGACGACGGGGGTGCCGGAGACCACCACCGTGCCGGCCCGGCCGTGGTAGCCGATCGGCAGGTGCTTCCAGTTCGGCAGCAGCGGGGGCTGGCCGGGGCGGAAGATCTGCCCGACGTTGCCGGCGTGGTGCTCCGAGGAATAGAAGTCGACGTAGTCGGCCACCTCGAACGGCAGCAGCAGCTCGACCTCGGCCAGCGGCACCAGCAGCGGCTCGACGGCGGGTCGGTGCGCCGGGTCGGTGAGCAGCTCGACGAGGCGCTGCCGGGCCGCCGTCCACTGCGGGCGACCCAGCGCCATGAAGTCGTTGAGGGTGGGCCGGCCGAACGCCCCGGCGGCCAGCACCAGCCCGGCCGACTCCGCGCCGGCCAGGTCGAACACCAGATCGGCGACGCGTACGCCGATCCTGGGCGGCTGCCCGCCGTGCCGGAACACCCCGTACGGCAGGTTGGTCACGCCGTACGGCGAGCCGTCCGCGCCCGTCACCCAGCTCATCGGTCGAATCCCCCGTTCACCAGCCCCAGCCGGATCAGATCGGTCAGTGGTTCCCGGACGCTGCACGAGCCGAACCCGATCCAGAGCGGGCGGTCGGTGTCGCGGGCCGCCCGGGCCGGCTCGACCAGCCGCACCGCGTCGGTGTCGGCGAGCAGCACGGCGACGGCGTCCACCTCGGCACCGGCGGCGGCGGCGAGGGTGGCGGCCAGCACGTTGCCGAAGCCGTGGTGGGTGAAGCCGGTCTCCGGGTCGAGGTGGCGTACCGCGTGGTGCAGGCCGGCGGTCAGCTTGAACGGCAGGTCCCGGTCCCGGCAGGCGCAGATCACCGCAGCCAGCTCGACGGGGGTGGGGAAGAGTTCGGCGGCCAGTCCGCCGGTGCGGAACTTCGCGGCGATCGGCACGCCGGCCGCACGGGCCCCGGCGAGGGTGTCCAGCGCTGCGGTCAGCCCGAAGGTCAGCGGCAGCTCCGCGTACCAGTAGCCGGCCGGTTCGCCGGGCCGGGTCGGCTCCCGGCCGGGGTCCACCCCCGCCCCGGCGAGCCGGAGCAGCTCGGCCAGGCCGGGCTGCGGGTCCTCGCCGCGTCGGGCGACGGCCGCCTCGACCTGCCGGACCACGATGCCGGCGGCGTCGAGGCGGGCCAGCGCGGCGGGCAGCCGGGCGATGCCGGTGTCGCCGATCAGCCCGACCGGGAAGCCCTCGGTCAGGTCGGTCAGCGCGTCGTCGGCGACGGCGGAGGCGGGCACCAGCAGCGGGCCGACCAGGTCGGCGTACCAGGCGGCGCGGTGTTCGCGGTGTGCGGTGACCGCGTCGGGCAGCGACGCGCTGCCGGGCGGAAAGACGGCGGCGTCGTCGACGAGTCCGGCGAGGAGGCGGGGGACCTGCGTTGACACGAGACAAGAATCTACGGGACGCTGTCAAGGAACGGACAGTGACGTCCGGTTATCGGACGCCGTCGGCCGGATATCGGGACATTACGGGAGGCGACATGCCGTACTACCGCAGCGTCGGCGAGGTGCCCCGCAAGCGGCACACCCAGTTCCGCCAACCCGACGGCAGCCTCTACACCGAGGAGCTGATGGGCCAGGAGGGCTTCTCCTCCGACTCGTCCCTGCTCTACCACCGGTATCCGCCGACCGCGATCGTCGCCGCCGAGGAGTTCACCCCGCCCGGGTACACCCGACTGCCGAACCATCCGCTCAAGCCACGCCACCTGCGTACCCACCAGCTCGACGGCGCGGGGGCCGACCCGGTGCTCGGCCGGCGGCACCTGCTCGCCAACGACGACGTCCGGATCGGGTACGCGCTGGCCGACCGGCCGTCCCCGCTCTACCGCAACGCCACCGGCGACGAGTGCCTCTATGTCGAGGCGGGCACGCTGCGGCTGGAGTCCAGCTTCGGCGTGCTCGACCTGGTCGCCGGCGACTACGTCGTCATCCCCACCTCGACCGTGCACCGGCTGGTCCCCACCGGCGACACCCCGGTCCGGCTGCTGACCATCGAGGCCACCGGGCACATCGGCCCACCCCGGCGCTACCTGTCGGTGCGCGGCCAGTTCCTGGAACACTCGCCGTACTGCGAGCGGGACGTCCGGGGGCCGGACGCGCCGCTCCTGGTCGACGGCGCCGACGTCGAGGTGCTGGTCCGGCACCGCTCCCGGGCCACCGGCACCGCCTGGACCCGGCACGTCTACGCCCACCACCCGTTCGACGTGGTCGGCTGGGACGGCCACCAGTACCCGTGGGCGTTCTCCATCCACGACTTCGAGCCGATCACCGGCCGCCTCCACCAGCCGCCGCCGGTGCATCAGACCTTCGAGGGCCCGAACTTCGTGATCTGCTCGTTCGTGCCCCGCAAGGTCGACTACCACCCGGACGCCATCCCGGTGCCGTACCACCACCACAACGTCGACTCCGACGAGATGCTCTTCTACACGGGCGGCAACTACGAGGCCCGGCGCGGTTCCGGCATCGGGCAGGGTTCGATCTCGCTGCACCCGTCCGGCTTCACCCACGGCCCGCAGCCCGGCGCGGCGGAGCGGTCGATCGGCGTCGACTTCTTCGACGAGCTGGCCGTCATGGTCGACACCTTCCGCCCGCTCGACCTCTGCGACGCCGCCGTGGAGTGCGAGGACCCCGGCTACGCCTGGACCTGGACCCGCCACCCCTGACCGTCCCGCCGGGACAGCCCTGGACGCCCGCGCGGGTGGCGGCGATCAGGGTGGCCGGGACCGCCCTAGACGCCCGCGCGGGTGGCGGCGATCAGGGTGGCCGGGACCGCCACGGCGATGGCGGCCACCAGCGGCCACGGGCTGCCCACCAGGGCGAAGAGCAGGAGCAGGGCCGGGCCGGCCGGGACCGCGTACACGGCGAACGCCAATGGCCGGTCCTCCCGGCGCAGCACCGGCAGGACGACCCGGCTCAGCTCGGGGAGCCGCCGGGCGAGCCGCCAGGCCAGCAGGCCGCCACCGGCCGCCGCCAGCACCGCCACCAGCCGACTCGCCCCCGCCCCGCCGGCGGACAGGAACGCGAGCAGCAGGCTGGCGAGCAGCGACCAGCCGCTGCCCACCAGGACGAGCCGGCGCAGCCCGGTCCACACCGGCAGCTTCTCCGCACGGGCCGGCTGCACCGGCGCCAACGCGGCCACCTGTTCCAGCGCCAGCACCCAGCGCCGCCGCTCCAGCCGCAGCACCCCCGGGTCGTGCCGCGCCCCGGCCAGCTCCGGATCGAGCCGTAACGCCTCCCGGTAGGCCCGTTCGGCCAGGTCGAACAACTCCAGCCGACCGGCGACCAGGGCCAGCACCAGGTGCGCCTGCGGCTCGTCGGGGGCCAACTCCACCCCACGCCAGGCCGCATTCAGCGCCGGCTGGCCGTTGCGCGCCTCGGCCAGGATCGCCGCCGCGCTCCGCTGGGCGTACGCGTCGGTCGGCCCGGCCGCCAGGATCCGATCGGCGGTACGCGCCGACTCGGCGTACTCCCCCAGGTCGGCGAGGGCGATCGCCCGGACGACAAGCGCGGCGGTCGGCACCACCGCGCCGACCTCCCCGGATCCGTCGACGCCCGGGCCGAGGTGACCCGCCCCGTCAGCCGGACCGGCACCGACCGGGGGCCCGGGCGGGCCGGACGGTGCCGCCGGGTCCGACGGTGCGGGCAGCGCAGGCGGTTGCGGTGCCCGCACCGTCGGACCGGGCGGGGCACTCGGGTCCGGCGGGCCCAGCGGTGCACCCTGGTTCCGCGGACCTAGCGGGGCAGCCGGGTCTAGCGGGGCCAGCGGTGCAGCCGGGTCCCGTAATGCAGGCGGGTCCGACGGTGCAGGCGGCGTCAGGGCGTCCGGCGGGGTCGTCGACGCCGGCCACCCCGGCGGAGCATCCGGCCCGGACGACGGCGGCGGTCCGGACGGGTGCGGCGGCCCGGGATGCCGCGGTGGGTCGGATCGGGTCGGGGTGATGGCCGCGTCGGCGGCGACGACCGCCGCACCGGGGCGACCGGCGGCGAGGTGCAGCCGCGCCAGCAGCGTCAACGCGGACGGGTCGGCGGGGGCCAGGGCGAGCGCGAAGCCCAACTCCTCGGCGGCCTCGTCGTAGCGGCCCAGTTCGGCCAGCAGTTGGGCCCGCTGCCGGTAGCCGTCCAGGGTCGATTCGTCGTCGGTCATCGCGGGCCTACCCGGCCATCGCGTCATAGACCAGGGCCACCGCGATGCCGGCGAGGCCCTCGCCGCGCCCGGTGAAGCCCAGGCCGTCACTGGTGGCGGCGGTGACGGTGACGGGTGCGCCGACCGCTGCGGAGAGCACCTGCTGCGCCTCGTCGCGACGCGGCCCGATCCGGGGGCGGTTGCCGACGACCTGCACCGAGACGTTGCCGATCGCGAACCCGGCCGCACGGACCCGGCGGGCGGACTCGGTGAGCAGGGCCACCCCGGAGGCGGCGGCCCACTCCGGCTCGTCCACCCCGAAGTTCGCCCCGAGGTCACCGAGCCCGGCGGCGGAGAGCAACGCGTTGCAGGCGGCGTGCGCGACCACGTCGGCGTCGGAGTGCCCGGCCAGACCGTCCTCGCCGGGCCAGTGCAGGCCGGCCAGCCAGCACGGCCGGCCGGCGGCGAAGGCGTGGATGTCGGTGCCGACGGCGACCCGGGGAACGATCATGAATCGAGAGTACGCGTCAGTGCCCGGCGGCCAGCAGGTGCTCGGCCAGGGTCAGATCGAACGGGCGGGTGACCTTCAGCGCGTACTCCGAGCCAGGGACGCAGAACACCGGGACACCCTGCTGCTCGACCAGGCCGGCGTCGTCGGTGAGCGGATCACCGGCGGCGGCGTGCGCGGCGGCCAGCACCTCCCGACGGAAACCCTGCGGGGTCTGCACGGCCCGCAGGGCGGACCGGTCGACGGTGCCGAGGACGACGCCGTCCCCGTCCACCTCCTTGATCGTGTCGATCACGGGGAGCACCGGGATCACCGCCCGGTGGCCGGCCCGGACCGCCGCCGCCACCGCCTCGACCAGCGCGGACGGGGTGAGCGCCCGGGCGGCGTCGTGCACCAGCACGATGCCCGGGCCGGGGGGTACGGCAGCCAGGGCGTTCGCCACCGACTCCTGTCGTTCGGCGCCACCGGCCACCACCAGGACCGGGGCGACCGGGGCCAGCAGCCGCCGGACCGCGTCGACCTCGGCGGCCGGCGCGGCGACCACGACGGTGTGCACGGACGGCGCGGCGGCGATCCGGCGTACCGCGTGCACCAGCAGCGGCTCACCGCCGAGCAGGCGGAGCGCCTTGGGACCGCCCGGACCGAGGCGTACCCCGGCACCGGCAGCAGGAACGAGGACCGCGACGTCACCGCGCGGATTGAGCTGCGCGGTCACGTCGCGGTCCTCGGGAATTCTTCGCTGCGGGGTGGGTACGACGATGCGGTCGGATCAGGCCTCGGTGAGGACCTTGTCGAGCAGCGTCTCCGCCTCGTCCTTGGTGCTCTTCTCGGCCAGCGCGACCTCGCCGACGAGAATGTCACGGGCCTTGGCGAGCATGCGCTTCTCACCCGCGGAAAGGCCCCGCTCCCGCTCCCGACGCCACAGGTCGCGGACGACCTCGGCGACCTTCAGCGGATTGCCGGAGGCCAGCTTCTCCAGATTCGCCTTGTAACGCCGCGACCAGTTGGTCGGCTCTTCGGTGTGCGGTGCACGGAGCACGTCGAAGACCTTTCCCAGGCCCTCTTCGCCGACCACCTCGCGCACACCCACGATCTCGGCGTTCTCGGCGGGCACCCGGACCGTCAGGTCACCCTGTGCGACCCTGAGGACCAGGTATTCCCTGGGCTCACCCTTGATGACCCGAGTCTCGATTGCCTCGATGAGTGCGGCCCCGTGGTGGGGGTAGACAACGGTCTCGCCGACGCTGAAAACCATAGGTTCGAAACCCCTTTCGCTGTGTCTAGGGTAACACGCTCAGGCACCAATGTCCCGCTGCCGTCCTGACCGTTGGCGCAGCTCAGGGGCCCTGTGAGAGGTCTTGCTTCGGCTTGACAGGCAGCCAAACCAGTGGTTCAAACACGCTCCGTGAGCAGCGGATGACAACCCGGTATGGGTGATCGGAGCGTGGATTTCTCGGGCTATGCGCTCTTCCCATGGTAGCCCGGCGGCGTCCTGACCGCCCAGGTCTAGCGGCAGGAGGGTCCGTGCGGGACCCTGGAGGGGTACCGCACACCGCTCGCCGCACCGCTTACCGGGGGGCTCGATGGGCAAGCCTGACGCAGAGGGATACGGCCCGTCCGACGGGCTGCCCGATCTGCCACCGGAGTGGGGCCGGGTGGTCGTGCCCGATGACGCGTCCGCGCTGGCCGACGAGGCCGTCCAGCTCCGTCGCGAGCTGCGCCGACGCGCCTCGACCACCCGGTGGCGACGCCGGCTGGGGCTGACCGCCCGCCCGGACGGCCGGCCACCGCTCGGGCTGCCCCTGCTGATGCTGCTGGTGGCGGTGCTCGCCACCAGCGTCGGCCTGGTCACCGTCACCTGGCCGCGGTCGTTCCGCGGCACCGACCGGCCCACCGTCCTGCCGCAGTCGGCCACCCCGGCCCCCCTGGTCGGGCGGTCGCTGCCCGCGCTGGACCTGGTCGACGTCGACCAGACGCCGGTGCCGCTGCGCGGCCTGCTCCCCGCGATGATCATTCTGGTGGACGGCTGCGCGTGCGCCGCGCAGGTGGCCGCCGCCGCCAGCGCGGCACCCGACGGCGTCCAGGTCGTCAGCGTCGCCGGTGGACGCGAGGTGACCCCCGCCCCGCCGGTCGGCGGCCCGGTACGCGCCCTCGCCGACCCCGCCGGTGAACTACGCGCCGCGCTGCACCTGCCCGCCCGGCCCGACACCGCCCCGGCGCTGCTGGTGGACCGGGCCGGCACGGTGGTCCGGGTCCTGCCCGAGCTGGGTGCCGCCGCCGACTACCGGGGCGACCTGGTCCGGCTCGCCGGCTGATCCTGCTCGGCAGATGTCGCTCAGGGCACCGCGACGACCTGTGCCTCCAGCTCCACCGAGCCCGGTCCCACCGCCGAGAACTCCAACCGGGTACGCCCGTCCGGCCCGGTCAGCTCCCACGCCACCAACTCGCCGTCGCAGGCCGTACGCCGTTGCTGCGGTGGATCGTCGTGCAGGATCGAGACCGACAGCGTCCCGTCCCCGGAGCAGCGGTACTGCAACAGGTGGCGTACGCCGTCGGGCGGTGACTCCCGACGCACCGGGGGCCGGCCCGCCACCAGGGTCATCCGCTCCCGCCACCAGGTGTCGGTGAACGTCGGCAGCCCCACGTCCGGGTCGCCCGAGGCACCGGGCAACTCGGTCGACTCCAGCACCCGCCCGGTCCGGATGTCGAGCACCACCACGCGTCGGGTCGCCTCCGCACCGGTCGACGGCCTCGGCGACACCGCCGCCACCACCCCGGCCGGACCGGTCACCGGGGCGGTGGCCGACCACCACCAGCCGCCTGCGACCAGGGCGAGCAGGGCCGCGCCGGCCAGCACCGCACCGCGCAGCCGGTCATTGCCGCCCACCTCGACCCCCACCCGGCGAGGGTAACCAGGAGCCGGCGGCGGCGCTCGGCGCAGCGCCGACCCAACCGGCCCTGACCAGGTAATATGCCTCAGTCGGGACCGTGCGGGTGACCCGGGGCCGGACCCGGGACGGCGGCCGGTCGGCAGCCGGGTCGACGGGCCCCACGCGGATCAGGACCGGCGTTCGAGGAGAGCGGCGTAGAGGGTCAGTCCCGGGCCGAAGGCGAGCAACACGATCCACCGGGGCGGCACCGCCGCCCGGAACAACCGGTCCAGGATCAGCAGCACGGTGGGTGACGAACAGTTGCCGTGCTCGTCGAGGACCGCCCGGGAGGCCGCCAGGGCGTCGGCGGGCAGGGTCAGCTCCCGCTCCACCACGTTCAGGATGCGCGGTCCCCCCGGGTGCACCGCCCAGCCGTCGACCTCGGCGATCGTCGTGCCGTGCCGGGCCAGCAGGCCGTCCACCAGCCCCCGGACGTGCGCCGAGAGCACCTGCGGCACCTTCGGCGACAGACCCATCCGGAAACCGGTGTCGGTGACGTCCCAGGTCATGTGGTCGGCGGTCGAGGTGTCGGTGACCGAGGCGACCTCGCGCAACGCGTACCCCTGAGGGGTGGTCTCCGTCCCCGGGACCAGCACGGTGGCCACCGCCGCGTCGGAGAAGAGGGCGTGCGAGACGATCTGCTGGGTGTCCATCCGGGCCGACGCCGGCTGGATGTGCAGGCTGGTCAGCTCGGCGCAGAGCAGCAGCGCCGGCCGGCCCCGCGCGGTCACGAAGTCACCCGCCGCGCCCAACCCCGGCAGCGCCGCGTAACAGCCCATGTGCCCGACGAACATCCGCTGGGTGTCCGGCGCCATGCCCAGGTCCCGGGCGAGCAGGATGTCCAGCCCGGGGGTGGCGTACCCGGTGCAGGAGCAGACCACGAACAGACCGAGGTCACCCGCCGCGAGCCCGGCGGCGGTCAACGCCCGACCGACCGCCTCCTTGCCCAGCGACAGGGCCTCCACCTGGTAACGCCGCATCCGCCGGCCGGTCGGCCAGTCGGAGACGTCCTCCAGCAACGGGTTGACCGCCGCCTGCCGGTGGGACACCCCCGAGTTGGCGAAGATCCGCTCGGCCAGTGCCCGGGTGGGACCCGAGAAGTGCTTCGCGAAGTAACCCGCCCAGAGTTCGTCCTGACGGGCCCCGGGCGGCTGCGCCGTACCCAGCCCCGCGATCAACGGCACGGCCATCTGTCCCCACCTCTCGTCGCACTGCCCGTCCGGCGGCCACCCCGACCTCCGTCACCCTCACCAACGAGGGGCCGTTCCGTCGCGGTCCGGGTCACCCCCGAGCACCGCCACCCCGAGCCAGTCGGCGCACACGTCCGAGGTCGCCGGGTGCAGCGAGCCGCAGCGGGCGTCCCGGTAGAGCCGTTCCAGCGGATGCCCCCGGCGGGTCGCCGAGGTGCCGGCCGCCTCCAGCATGGAGGCCGCCACCTCCGCCGCCGTGCTGCCGGCGAGCAGCTTGGCCCGCCACACCCACCGGTTGGTCTCCGCGTCGCCGGGGGCGTCGTCGACCCGGCGGGCCGCCTCGGCCACCACCAGCTGCGCCGCCGCCACCGCCGCGTCCGCCCGACCGAGCCGGGCCCGGACCGCCGGCAGGCCGCCGAGGTCCCGCGCGTTGAGGTGCTCGGCCGCGGCGTCCACCGCGGCCCGGGCCACCCCCACGTAGACGGCGGCGTAGCTGGCCACCAGCCAGTGCGGCATGAGCTGGGCGACCACCAGGGCCAGCCCCTCCACGCCACCGAGCAGCCGGTCCGCCGGCACCGTCACGTCCAGGTGCAGGTCGTGCGACGAGGTGGCCCGCATGCCCAGGGCGTCCCAGGTCGGCTCCACGGTCACCCCCTCCCCGGCGGGCACCAGGAACTGGGAGACCACCGCCGGGTCGGCGGCGCTGCGGGCGGCCACCAGGTAGCCGTCGGCGTGACCGGCCCCGGAGCAGAACGTCTTGCTCCCCTTGATCCGCCAACCGCCGTCGACCGGCTCGTAGACCGTGCTGAGCCGGGACAACCGGGCCCCCGCGCCGCGTTCGCTCATCGCCACCGCGTACCAGGCGCCCTCGGCCGCCGCCCGGAGCAGCCGGTCCCGGGCGACCAACGCCTCGTCCGGTACGCCCAGCGCCTCGGCCAACTCCTCGGTGACCGCGCCGAGCGCGCCGGTGACCGAGGCGTGCATGTTGAACACCAGCGCGGTCGCGCCGTTGCCCCGGGCCAGCTCGGTGGCGACCGCCGCGTACCCGGCGAAGGAGGCGTCCGCGCCGCCCAGCCCGGCCGGGACCATCAGCCCGAACAGCCCCGACTCCCGCAGGTCGGCGAAGTCGTCGGCCGGGAACGTGCCGTCCCGGTCGTGTCCGGCCGCCCGCGCGGCGAACCTCGGCGCCAACCGGCGGGCCGCCGCCAGAGCGTCCACAGTCATTCGGTCCCCTTCCTGGGTCTTCCTGGTACCCCGAGCCGGGGCGACTACCCGTGTCGGACCCCCCGGCCCTGGTAGAGCACCGCCGTGGACCAGGTCGGTCGGATCATGGGCCCGCCGGGGCGTGCCGCGCGACCGGCACCGCCACCGGTACGCCGCGCCAACCAGCCCAGCGTCCCCCACAGGTCCGGTCGCACGCCTCTGACCCGCAGGGCGACACCGTGCCGGGCGCACTCGGCGACCAACTCACGGTCGTCCACGAACAACCGTGGGTCGTGGATGCCCCGGGGCACGGCGGGCAGCCGTTCACCCACCTCGACCGCGATCAGCCGGGCCAGCACGGTGTCGTTGAGGGTGTCCAGCACCAGCAGCCCACCGGGGCGCAGCAGGCGGCACGCCTCGCCGACCGCGGCCCGCCAGTCGGGCACGTGCTCCAGCACCTCACCGGCCGCCACCACGTCGGCGCAACCGTCGGCGAGCGGCACCGCCGTGACGTCACCGGCGAGCGCGGTCACCCCGTGCGCCGCCGCCTGCTCCAGCGCCGACCGGGTGAGGTCCACCCCGACGTGCCGGTAGCCCTTGCCGACCAGGTGCGGGGCCATCAGTCCGGCGCCGCAGCCCAGGTCGACCAGGAGTGCGCCGGGTCGGGTCGTCGGCGGCACCAGGGCCGCGCGGGCCCGGGCCAGCCAGTGCAGCATCGCGAAGGCGCCGTCGGGTCGCCACCACTCGCCGGCCAGGTCGTCGTACTGGCGGGGATCGTTGGGGGGCAGCACCCGGGCACCATTGGACACCGGACCGTCACGCATGGCATCGAGCGTGGCACGACCGGCCGGTAACGACCAGACTTCCCTTATGTCGAGGACGGTGTTAGGGCTGGTCAGAGCGAGTCATCCGGAGCCCGGTCTGGCAGTGACCACGGTGGCCGGGCTGCTCGCCGTCGGGGTCGGCCACCGTCCGGCCGGGACGGTCGCCGTGGTGCTCACCGTGCTGGCCAGTCAGCTCGCCGTCGGCTGGACCAACGACGCGGTGGACGCCGGCCGGGACGCCACGGTGGGGCGTCCCGACAAGCCGGTCGCCGCCGGGGCGGTGGGCCGCCGGACGGTGGCGGTGGCCGCCCTGCTGGCCGCGCTCGCCACCCCACTGCTGGCGCTGACCACCAACCCCGTCGCCGCGTTCTGGTACACCCTCGGCCTGGTGTCGGCGCTGCTCTACGACTGGCCGCTGAAGTCCACCCCGGTCTCGGTGCTGCCCTACGCCGTCTCCTTCGGCACGCTGCCCGCCTTCGTGGTCCTCGCCCTGCCGGGGGCACCCACGCCACCGGTCTGGCTGGTCGTCGCGGGGGCCTGCCTGGGTGCCGGCGCGCACTTCGCCAACGTGCTGCCCGACCTGGCCGACGACGCCCGGACCGGGGTGCGCGGGCTGCCGCACCTGCTCGGCGCGACCGGGAGCCGGCTGGCCGCCGCCGGGCTGCTGTTCGCCGCCACCGTCGCCCTGGTCCTCGGGCCACCCGGGCCGCCGTCGTGGGTCGGCTGGTCGGCCGTCGCGGCGGCCGTCGCGGTGCCGGCCATCGGCTGGTACGCGGGCCGCGCCGCCACCCGCCGCGACGGTCGCTCGGTGGCCGCCTTCCGGGCGGTGCTGGTGGTGGCCCTGATCGATGTGGTGCTGCTGGTGGCGAGCGGTCGGGTGGTCTGACCGGCACCCGCCCGGGTGGCGACGCCGGGTCCGTGTGCGGCCCTCGATCAGCCCCAACTACCCTGGAGCGCGGTCTGCGCGGGTATGACCACCCCGTGCCCGGGATACGCACCGGGTGGGGATCGTGACGAGGAGGACCGACGTGACGCGCTCGATCAGGGGTTCCCGGCGGGCCACCCTGCTGCTGTCCGGCCTGGTGGGGGCGACCGCCCTGCTGGCCACGGGCTGCGGGGCGGGCCAGGTGTCCGAGACCGCCAACAAGCAGCCGTCGGTCCAGGGTGTGAACGTCCAGACGCCGGACAACGCGTACAAGGTGCGCGGCCTCTACGTCGACTACCCGGGTGACAGCGGCCTCGCCGCCGGCGCGAACGCCGCGCTCAACACGGTGATCTACAACGACACGCGGGAACCGGTCACCGTCACCGTCACCACCGACAGCGCCCGGCAGATCGTGCTCACCGGTGCCGCCGGCTCGGCCAGCCCGTCCGGCTCGGCCTACCCGTCGGGCAGCGCCTCGCCGTCGGGCAGCGCCTCCCCGGCGGAGGGCGTCTCGCCGTCCGGCGAAGCTTCCCCGTCCGGCGACGCCTCCCCGTCGGAGGGGGCTTCCCCGTCGGAGGGGGCTTCCCCGTCCGGCGGCGCCTCCCCGTCGGAGGTCGCTTCGCCGTCGGAGGGGGCCAGTCCGTCCGCGCCGGCCGGTCAGCCGGCCCGGATCGAGATCCCGGCTCTCAGTTACGTGCAGCTCAACGTGCAGAACGGCCGGCACCTCCAGCTCGTCGGGCTGAACGAGGCGCTGCGCACCGGCCAGCAGGTCAACCTGACCTTCGACTTCGGCGGCGGCCGTACCGTCAGCACCCCCGTGCCGGTCGGTGTGCCGCTGAGCCCGGCTCCCCCGGCCTCCCCGATCGTGCACCGTGAGGGTGGCGAGGAGAGCGGCCAGGAGGGCAGCTCCGGCCACGGCGGCTGACCCGGAGACCCGCACCACCGACACCGCCGGCGTGGCGACGACCACGCCGGCGGTGTTTTCGTCACCGGTGGGGGTTAGCGTCCTGGGGTGACCACCCCCCGATCGACTCCCGCCCGTGGTGCGTCCGGCGCGTCCCGGGGCCGGGCCGCCCGTGAGCCCCGCCCCGCCTACGAGTGCGACGCCTGTGGTCACCAGCCGCCCAAGTGGGTGGGACGCTGCCCGGAGTGCGGCGAGTGGGGTTCGGTGGTCGAGTGCACGGTCACCGGCCCGGTCGTCTCCGGCCGGGTGGTCAGCTCCCGGATGCCCGCCGAGCCGGCCCGGCCGATCGCCACGATCAGCGCCGCGCCGGCGCGGGCCCGACCCACCGGGGTCAGCGAACTCGACCGGGTCCTCGGCGGCGGTCTGGTACCCGGCGCGGTGGTCCTGCTCGCCGGTGAGCCGGGGGTGGGCAAGTCCACCCTGCTGCTCGACGTGGCGCAGCAGTGGGCGGCCACCGCCGGCAGCCCGTCGCTGGTGGTCAGCGGCGAGGAGTCGGTCAGCCAGGTCCGGCTGCGCGCCGAGCGGATGGGCGCCCTGCACGAGCAGCTCTGGCTGGCCGCCGAGAGCGACCTGAGCGCCGTGCTGGGCCACCTCGACGCGGTCAAGCCGGGCCTGCTGGTCCTCGACTCGGTGCAGACCATCTCCACCACCGGCAGTGAAGGGGTGCAGGGCGGGGTGACCCAGGTGCGGGCCGTCACCGCCGCCCTGGTCGCGGTCGCCAAGGAACGCGGCATCGCCACCGTGCTGGTCGGCCACGTCACCAAGGACGGCCAGGTCGCCGGGCCCCGGGTGCTGGAGCACCTGGTCGACGTGGTGTTGCACTTCGAGGGCGACAAGCACTCCTCGCTGCGGATGGTCCGGGGCGTCAAGAACCGGTTCGGCGCGGCCGACGAGGTCGGCTGCTTCGAAATGCACGAGGGGGGCATCAGCAGCCTGGCCGACCCCTCCGGGCTCTTCCTCACCCGCTACTCCGAGCCCGTCCCGGGCACCTGCGTGACGGTGGCGATGGAGGGGCGACGCGCGCTGCTGACCGAGGTGCAGGCGCTGATCGGGGCGACGGTGGCCGGTTCGCCCCGGCGTACCGTGTCGGGGCTCGACGGGGCCCGGTTGGCGATGGTGCTGGCGGTGCTCCAACGCCGCACCGAGCGACTGACCCTGCACGACCGGGAGGTCTTCGCGGCCACCGTCGGCGGCATCCGGGTGGTCGAGCCGGCCGCCGATCTCGCGGTCGCGTTGGCGGTCGCCTCCGGCGGGCTCAACCTGGCCATCGCGCCGCACCTGGTGGCGATCGGCGAGGTCGGGCTGACCGGCGAGGTACGCCGGGTCGGCGCGGTCCCCCGCCGGCTCGCCGAGGCGGCCCGGCTCGGCTTCCGGACGGCCCTCGTGCCGACCGGATGCGGCCCCGAGAGCACCGGTGCCGGCCCGGACAAGATGCGGGTGATCGAGGTCACGGATGTGCGGTCGGCGCTCCAGGCGGTCGCCCGCGCATCCGTGGAGTGACGGGTCGGTGGCGAACGGCCGGGGACCGGTCGGGCCATACCGGACAACAACCGCCAGGTCAGGCGGATGGAGGAAATCCAACGCCGTGACACATCACAGTAACCACGAGAGCACCCACCGCAGGGCAGTCCGTAGACTGTGCGCGTGCCGACCGACCGCGACGCCGCCAAGCCTGCCGGCGCGACGCCCCACACCCGCGCCGCCGCCGTGGGCTCGCCCACCCGTCCGATCAGCGTGAGCGTCACCGGGGCCACCGGCAGCGCCGGTGATCCGCTGCGGGCCAACCTCGCCCTGATGGCACCCGGGACCGCCCTGCGCGACGGGCTCGAACGCATCCTGCGTGGCCGGACGGGCGCCCTGATCGTCCTCGGCTACGACAAGGTCGTCGACGGGATCTGCACCGGCGGCTTCCCGATGGACGTCGAGTTCTCGGCGACCCGGGTCCGCGAACTGTGCAAGATGGACGGCGCGGTGGTGCTCTCCAGCGACGGCACCCGGATCGTCCAGGCCGGTGTGCACCTGATGCCCGACCCGTCCATCCCCACCGAGGAGTCCGGCACCCGGCACCGCACCGCGGAGCGGGTGGCCCGACAGACCGGCTACCCGGTCATCTCGGTCAGCCAGTCGATGCGGATCATCAGCCTCTACGTCAACGGCCAACGGCACGTCCTGGACGACTCGGCGGCGATCCTCTCCCGGGCCAACCAGGCCCTGGCCACCCTGGAGCGCTACAAGCTCCGCCTCGACGAGGTCTCCGGCACCCTCTCCGCGCTGGAGATCGAGGACCTGGTCACCGTCCGAGACGCGGTCGCGGTGGTGCAGCGGCTGGAGATGGTCCGCCGGATCGCCGACGAGATCGCCGGGTACGTGGTCGAGTTGGGCACCGACGGCCGGCTGCTCGCCCTGCAACTCGACGAGCTGATGGCGGGCGTCGACGCCGACCGTACCCTGGTCATTCGGGACTACCTGCCCACCGGCCGCAAGTCGCGCACCCTCGACGAGGCCCTGGTCGAGCTCGACCTGCTCGGCGCGACCGAACTGATCGACCTGGTCGCGGTGGCCAAGGCGATCGGTTACCCGGCCGCCTCCGACGCGCTCGATGCGGCGGTCAGCCCGCGCGGGTTCCGGCTGCTGGCCAAGGTGCCCCGGCTGCCGGTGGCCATCGTCGACCGGCTGGTGCTGCACTTCGGCAGCCTCCAGCGGCTGCTCGGCGCCACCGTGGAGGACCTGCAGGCCGTCGAGGGGGTCGGCGACGCGCGGGCCCGGGGCGTACGGGAGGGGCTGTCCCGGTTGGCCGAGGCATCCATCCTGGAACGCTACGTCTGACCGGCGCGGTCATGGACCAGGCCGACCGGCTCGGGTGAGCCGGTCGGCACCGGCAACACGCCGGGTCAGCCGGTGACGACCAGCTTGACGGGTTCGCTCAGCTTGGTGCCCACCCGGGCGAAGACCTGGTAGTTGCCGGCCGGCGGGTTGGGGCCCGAGGCCACACCCTGGCTGCACCGGCTGGCGTCCATGCCGTTCCAGGTGAGCTGGTAGGAACGCTCGAACCCGGGGGTGAAGGACTGCACGTCGGAGCCCTTGCCCGTGCCGCAGGTGTCCGACGACCAGACCTTCTCCGCCCCGGACTTGATGAACAACTCCTGGACGTCCGCACCGACGTCCCGGTTACAGGTCCGCTGGGACCTGTTCTTGATCTTGAGGCTCAGGTCCACCGGAGCACCCCGACGCACCTCGGCCGGGAGCGCCACCGGCGTCACCTGGACCTCGCTGTCGGTGCAGGTGCCGTCGTCCACCCGGGCCGGGTTGACGGGCGGATCGGCCGGCGGCGTGCTGCTCGTGCCCGGCTCGGTGGTCGGCGCGGCCGACGAGTCCGGCGCATCGGCCGCACCGGACGGCGACGCGGACCCGGGGGTCGGCGAGGCCGCCGTCGGGGAGGCCCCACCCGCCGCAGGAACCGACGGCGAGGACCCGGTACCCGATGTGGTGCCGGTGTCCCCCGATCGGGTGCACGAGTAGAGCAGGACAATCAGGAAGAGGAGCCCTGCTCCGAGTACGACGGCGCGACGCCGCCAGTACACGGCGGAGGGCAGGGGACCGACCGTCAGACGCATGATGCCCCCACCGTAGCGGCGCGACGCATCAGGACCGACCACGACTCGCCGGGCGTCGGCCGGCGGACGGGAAACGACCCTCCACTCGCGACGGTCGCCCGGAATCCACGCCGACCCACGTCACAGGTAGACCTTGCGTTGGTACACCGCGTGGGCGCCGGCCACCCGGTCGAGGAAGAGCAGCCCGGCGCAGTGGTCGATCTCGTGTTGCAGGGCGCGGGCCTCGAAGCCGTCGGTGACCAGCCGGACCGGCGCACCGCTGCCGGGCAGCACCCCCTCGACCACCAGCCGACTGGCCCGCTTCACGTCGCCGGTCAGATCCGGCACCGACATGCAGCCCTCCCGGCCCGGCTTCCAGCGGCTCGCCTCCACCACCCGGGCGTTGCAGAGCACGAACGTGCCATGCACCGTCACCGCCTTGGGATGACCGGTCACGTCCACCGCGAACACCTGCGCACCCACCCCGACCTGTGGCGCCGCCAGACCGACACAGCCGGGCGAGACCCGCATGGTGGCCACCAGGTCGGCCGCGAGCCGGACGGTCTCCTCGGCGGTCGGGTCGACCTCCGGCCCCGGCCGGCTCAGCACCGGCTCGGGGGCGCAGACCACCCGGCGCACCTCCCCCGGCACGCCCAGCGCCGCCGGGGTCCAGCCGCCGAGTCCGGCGTACGGTTCCTCGCTCACGGGTTTACCTCGGTTCGCGACTGCGGGGCCCGCAAACCCGGCTCACTCCTCGCGCTCACAGGTTCGTCTGTCGTTCGCGACTGCGGGGCTCGCAAACCCGGCTCACTCCTCGCGCTCACAGCAGATCCGGGTCGGCGGGGCGCAGGGAGAACCCGACACCCAGGTCGGCGGCGACCCCGGAGAGCCGACCGGTCAGGTCGTCGGCGCTGCCCAGCGGCAGGTCCACCTCGGCCACCACCACGTAGAGCGAACCGGCCAACCGGGTGCTCAGATCCGTCACGTTGCCGCCGCTCTCGGCGACCACCCGGGTCATCGCCGCCACGATGCCCATCCGGTCAGCGCCGTGCACCGCCAGCACGTACGGCTCACCCGCCGGCGTCGTCGTACCGTCCGGGGTGACCGCGCGTACGGTGGCCAGCAGTTGACCGTCGGCGGCCAGCGGCGTCAGGGCGGCCTCGACCTCGACGGCGGTCGGGCCGACACAGATCAACGTCATGGCGAAGTGACCGCGTAGCCGGGTCATGGTGGAGTCGGTGAGGTTCGCGCCGAGCCGGGCGAGCACCTCGGCGACGTCGGCCACGATGCCGGGCCGGTCCCGACCGATGACGGTGATCGCGAGCTCGCTCATCCGGGCATTCTGCCCGATCCGCCCGGCGACCCGGTGACGCCCCGCCCGGCCCGCCCAACCATCGGGAAGGTACCGCGTGACATCATCGTCGGCGCGATGACTGAACCGACCTTCACCACCCTGGTCAGCCGGTGGTACGAGCAGAACGCCCGCGACCTGCCCTGGCGGGTGCCCGGCATCGGGGCCTGGCCGATCCTGGTCAGCGAGGTCATGCTCCAGCAGACCCCGGTGGTGCGCGTCCTGCCCGCCTGGCACGCCTGGCTCGCCCGGTGGCCTGATCCCGCTGCCCTCGCCGCCGACACCCCGGCCGAGGCGATCCGGATGTGGGGCCGGCTCGGCTACCCCCGTCGGGCGGTACGGCTACGCGAGTGCGCGGTGGCGATCGTGGCACGGCACGGCGGTCGGGTGCCCGACCAACTGGACCAATTGCTGGCACTGCCCGGCATCGGGACCTACACGGCTCGGGCGGTCGCCGCGTTCGCGTACGGTCAGCGGCATCCGGTGGTCGACACGAACGTGCGGCGGGTCGTCTCCCGGGCCGTCGCCGGGGACCCGGATGCCGGCCCGGCCACCACCCCGGCCGACCTGGTCGCCTGCGCGGAGCTGCTGCCGATCGAGCCGGCCGCCGCGGCACTGGCCAGCGCCGCCTTCATGGAACTCGGCGCGATCGTCTGCACCGCCCGCTCGCCGCGCTGTCCGGCCTGCCCGGTCGAGTCGGTCTGCGCCTGGCGGGCCTCCGGCCAGGCGGCGCCCACCGGCCCGACCCGCCGGCCCCAACGCTATGCCGGCACCGACCGTCAGGTGCGGGGGCTGCTGCTCGGGGTGCTCCGGGACACCACCGGCCCGGTGCCGCACCAGCGGCTCGACCAGGTGTGGCACGACGACGTCCAGCGGGCCCGCGCACTGGCCGGGCTGGTGAAGGACGGCCTGGTCGAGCCGGTCGGCGAGGAGAGCTTCCGGCTCATCGGCGACGGCCCCGTCGCCCAGCCCCTCCCCGGCTGATCCGGGGGTCACGGCGCGACGGGTGCCGCCGCGGGGTGGCGTCGCTGATGGCAGTGGTGCGGGTCCGGGCCGGTCGCCGGACGCGGCGTCAGCACGCTGGGCAGGATCTTCCGTCGGCAGTCGGACGCCGTGTCAGCACGGTGGCTGGATCTTCACCAGGGTCGGTGGACAAACAGGCGACGGCCCGGTGGCTCGCGCCACCGGGCCGTCGCCCTCGTGCTCTGTCCTACCGGTCGGTCGGGTGCTACTCGCCGGTGGTGGCAGCGCCACCCAGGTCGGCCGGGACGGCGTCCGGCACCTCGGCCGGGCGGTCCGAGCCGTGGAAGACCAGCTTCGACTTCTCGATGTCGTCCGGGTCTCCCTCGCAGTCCACCACCACGATCTGACCAGGGATCAGCTCGTTGAACAGAATCCGCTCGGAGAGGTTGTCCTCGATGTCGCGCTGGATCGTCCGACGCAGCGGACGAGCACCCAGCACCGGGTCGAAGCCCTTCTTGGACAGGTACTTCTTGGCGTTGTCGGTCAGCTCCAGACCCATGTCCTTGTTGCGGAGCTGGCCCTCGATCCGCTGGATCATGATGTCCACGATCGAGAGGATCTCGTTCTGGCGCAGCTGGTGGAAGACGATGGTGTCGTCGATCCGGTTGAGGAACTCGGGCCGGAAGTGCTGCTTGAGCTCGTCGTTGACCTTCTGCTTCATCCGGTCGTAGGTGGACTCGGAGTCCTCCGACTGCTGGAAGCCCAACGACACCGCCTTGGCGACGTCCCGGGTGCCCAGGTTGGTGGTCAGGATGATGACCGTGTTCTTGAAGTCCACGATCCGGCCCTGGCCGTCGGTCAACCGGCCGTCCTCCAGGATCTGGAGGAGGGTGTTGAACACGTCCGGGTGGGCCTTCTCGATCTCGTCGAAGAGCACCACCGAGAACGGGCGACGACGGACCTTCTCGGTCAGCTGCCCACCCTCGTCGTAACCGACGTAGCCGGGAGGGGCACCGACCAGGCGGGACACCGTGTAGCGGTCGTGGAACTCGGACATGTCCAGCTGGATCAGGGCGTCCTCGCTGCCGAACAGGAACTCGGCCAGCGCCTTGGACAGCTCGGTCTTACCGACACCGGACGGGCCGGCGAAGATGAACGAGCCGGACGGTCGCTTCGGGTCCTTCAGGCCGGCCCGGGTACGCCGGATCGCCTTCGACACCGCCTTGACCGCGTCCTCCTGGCCGATGACGCGCTTGTGCAGCTCGTCTTCCATCCGCAGCAGCCGGGAGGTCTCCTCCTCGGTCAGCTTGTAGACCGGAATGCCGGTCCAGTTGCCCAGGACCTCGGCGATCTGCTCGTCGTCGACCTCGCTGACGACGTCCAGGTCACCGGCCTTCCACTCCTTCTCCCGCTGCGCCTTCTGACCGAGGAGCTGCTTCTCCTTGTCGCGCAGCTGGGCGGCCCGCTCGAAGTCCTGCGCGTCGATCGCGGACTCCTTGTCGCGGCGCACCTGGGCGATCCGCTCGTCGAAGTCACGCAGGTCTGGCGGCGCGGTCATCCGACGGATCCGCATCCGGGCCCCGGCCTCGTCGATCAGGTCGATCGCCTTGTCCGGCAGGAACCGGTCGGAGATGTACCTATCGGCCAGAGTTGCGGCTGCCACGAGGGCTGCGTCGGTGATGCTGACCCGGTGGTGCGCCTCGTAGCGGTCCCGCAGGCCCTTGAGGATCTCGATGGTGTGGGCCAGCGACGGCTCACCCACCTGGATCGGCTGGAAACGACGCTCCAGCGCGGCGTCCTTCTCCAGGTGCTTGCGGTACTCGTCGAGGGTGGTCGCGCCGATGGTCTGCAACTCGCCGCGGGCCAGCATCGGCTTGAGGATGCTCGCCGCGTCGATCGCGCCCTCGGCGGCACCCGCACCGACCAGGGTGTGGATCTCGTCGATGAACAGGATGATGTCGCCCCGGGTGCGGATCTCCTTGAGCACCTTCTTCAGGCGCTCCTCGAAGTCACCGCGGTAGCGGGAGCCGGCGACCAGCGCACCGAGGTCGAGGGTGTAGAGCTGCTTGTCCTTGAGCGTCTCGGGCACCTCGCCCTTGATGATCTTCTGGGACAGGCCCTCCACCACGGCGGTCTTACCGACGCCGGGCTCACCGATCAGGACCGGGTTGTTCTTGGTGCGGCGGGACAGCACCTGCATGACCCGCTCGATCTCCTTCTCGCGCCCGATCACCGGGTCGAGCTTGCCCTCGCGGGCAGCCTGAGTCAGGTTACGACCGAACTGGTCCAGCACCAGGCTGGTCGACGGGGCGGCCTCACCCGGCGCGGTGCCGGCGGCGGCCGGCTCCTTGCCCTGGTAGCCGGAGAGGAGCTGGATCACCTGCTGGCGGACCCGGTTGAGGTCGGCGCCGAGCTTCACCAGCACCTGGGCGGCGACGCCCTCGCCCTCACGGATCAGCCCGAGCAGGATGTGCTCCGTGCCGATGTAGTTGTGGCCGAGCTGTAGCGCCTCGCGCAGGGACAGCTCCAGCACCTTCTTGGCCCGCGGCGTGAACGGGATGTGCCCGCTCGGCGCCTGCTGACCCTGGCCGATGATCTCCTCGACCTGCTGACGGACGCCCTCCAGGGAGATGCCGAGGCTCTCCAGGGCCTTGGCGGCGACGCCCTCACCCTCGTGGATCAGGCCCAGCAGGATGTGCTCCGTACCGATGTAGTTGTGGTTGAGCATCCGGGCCTCTTCTTGGGCCAGGACGACAACCCGTCGCGCTCGGTCGGTGAACCGCTCGAACATGCCCTCGTGCTCCTCACGTGCCGTGCGCCTCGACTGCGAGATCTTGGCGGGGCCGGTGCGCGGACGTCCGGGACGGGCGTCCGCACCTCCTTACTCTATCGCCGCTGACCGACTCCGCTGAGGTCGTGTCTCCTCGTACCGAGCCGTTCCGACGTCGTTTTGACCAACCATCCGCGCTCAGGAGGTGTTCCGGCACCCCAGCCTGTACGCGCAGAGCGAAATTCACCCGGGGTGCACAACGCCCTCCGGGGGCCTCGTGGGTCATCCACAGGCTGTGGACGAAGTCTCCACCGCCTGTGGACAACGCTTCCGAACCCGGAGAACTTCCCTCCCCCGCACCCCTGCGACGCCGGCCGGCGGCCCGCAGCGGGCGACGCCGACCGACCCACCGGGAACGGGCTTCCCGCCGGACACCCGGAACGGCGACGCCGGCCGGCGGCCCGAGACGGCGACGCCGGCCCGGAGGGGTGCTCCGGCCCGGCGTCGATTCGCCACTGACGACTCAGCGGGTCGCGTGGTACTCGTCGACGATCTCCTGCGGGATGCGACCCCGGTCGGAGATGTCCTTGCCGTTCTTCTTGGCCCAGGACCGGATCGCCTTGTTCTGCTCGCGGTCGGCGGTCGCGCCGCCCCGGCCCCGGGCGGCCCGGCCGCCCACGACCACGCCGCCCCGGCCGACCCGGGTGCCGGCGGCCACGTACGGCGCGAAAACGTCCCGCAATTTGTCGGCGTTGGAGTTCGACAGGTCGATCTCGTACTGAACGCCGTCGAGGGCGAACTTGACGGTCTCGTCCGCGTCCCCGCCGTCCAGGTCATCGACCAGCTTGTGAATGATCTGCTTGGCCACGTCCCACATTCCTTTCGAGCAGGGTGCTCCTGCAATAGGAGCACGATAACCCGCCCGATGCTTGCCGCGTCAATAGGATGCCGTAACGACCCGGCAAAGGTCACGTCGGCGGCTACTCGGCCCGGACCAACGGGAAGAGGATGGTTTCCCGAATTCCCAGCCCGGTCAGCGCCATCAGCAGCCGGTCGATTCCCATTCCCATACCCCCGGCCGGCGGCATTCCATACTCCATCGCCCGGAGAAAGTCCTCGTCCAGCCGCATCGCCTCGTCGTCGCCCCGGGCGGCCAGCTGCGCCTGCGCGACCAGCCGCTCCCGCTGCACCACCGGGTCCACCAGCTCGGTGTACGCGGTGCCCAGCTCGAAACCGAGCACGTAGAGGTCCCACTTCTCGGCCAGGCCCGGCTCGCTGCGGTGCGCCCGGGTCAGCGGGCTGGTCTCCTCCGGGTAGTCCCGCACGAAGGTCGGCGACCGGAGGCTCGGCACCACCAGTTCCTCGAACAGTTCCTCGGCCAACTTGCCCGGACCCCACTTCGGGTCGACGGCGAGCCCCACCTTGTCGGCGTACTCCACCAGGCGGGTCCGGTCGGTGCGGACCGTGACCTCCTCGCCGAGCGCCTCGGAAATCGCCCCGAAGAGGGTCACCGAGCGCCACTCGCCGCCCAGGTCGAACTCCTGACCGTCGGCGTGGGTCACCGTCGTCGAGCCGCTGACCGCCACCGCCGCCTGCTGCACGAGATTACGGGTCAGGTCGGCCATCGTGTCGTAGTCGCCGTACGCCTGGTAGGTCTCCAGCATCGCGAACTCCGGCGAGTGCGACGAGTCGACTCCCTCATTGCGGAAGTTGCGGTTGATCTCGAACACCCGGTCGACCCCGCCGACCACGGCGCGCTTGAGAAATAGTTCCGGCGCGATTCGCAGATACAGATCAGTACCGAGTGCATTGCTGTGGGTCACGAATGGGCGGGCCGCCGCGCCACCGTGCAGCAACTGGAGCATCGGCGTCTCGACCTCGATGAATCCCTGACCGTGCAACGAGTCACGCAGGCTGCGCACCGCCGCGGCCCGGGTCCGGACCATCTGCCGGGCCTGCGGGCGGACGACCAGGTCCACGTACCGCTGCCGGACCCGGGCCTCCTCGCTCAGCGGCTTGTGCGCCACCGGCAACGGACGCAGCGCCTTGGCGGTCACCGCCCACTCGTCGGCCAGCACCGACAGCTCACCCCGCCGGCTGGTGATCACCTCGCCGGCGACACCCACGTGGTCACCCAGGTCGACCAGGCGCTTCCAGGCGTCCAGCCGCTCCGCGCCGACCCGGTCCAGGGAGAGCATCGCCTGCAACTCGGTGCCGTCGCCGTCGCGCAGGGTGGCGAAGCAGAGCTTGCCGGTGTTCCTGACGAAGATCACCCGACCGGTGACCGAGATCCGGTCGCCGGTCGCGGTGTCGGTGGGCAGCTCGGCGTACCGCTCGCGCACCTCGGCCAGGGTGCTGGTCCGGGGAAAACCGACGGGGTACGGCTCGACGCCCTCGGCGAGCATCCGGTCCCGCTTCTCCCGGCGGACCTTCATCTGCTCGGGAAGGTCGTCGGCGGGGTCCACTGGCACGGCGTTCTGCTCGGTCACGGCACGCTTCCTCGGCTAAGGGAGTTTCGACGGGGTCAGCCCATGAGCGTACTCAAGCCCCCGGCCGGCCGTTACGGGATAACCTGCCCGCCATGGTCGAGGACACCCGAGCACGCTCCTTCGGTACGGTCGCCGCCGAATACGACCGGTTTCGACCCGGCTATCCGGCCGAGGCGCTGCGCTGGGCACTGGCCGACGCGGGCGACGACGCGCACGTGGTCGACCTGGGTGCCGGCACCGGCATCCTCACCCGTGACCTGCGGGCCCTCGGCCACCGGGTGACCCCGGTGGAACCCGACCCGGCGATGCGGGCCCAACTCGACGGGACCGTGCCCGGGATCACCGCGCTGGCCGGCTCCGCCGAAGCGGTTCCGCTGCCCGACGCGGCCACCGACGCGGTGCTGGTCGGGCAGGCGTACCACTGGTTCGACCGGGAACGGGCGCATCCCGAGATTGCCCGGATCCTGCGGTCGGGCGGCATCTTCGCCCCCATCTGGAACACCCGGGACGACTCGGTCGGCTGGGTGGCCGCGCTGGGGCGGATCGCGCAGATGGGCGAGAGCGTCAGCGACCTGACCGAGAAGGTGACCTCCTTCGGCGCGGCCTTCGGCCCGGTCGAGCTCGGTCGGTTCGCCCACCGGACGACCGTCACCCCCGACGAGGTCGTCGGGATGATGCGCACCCGCTCACACTGGTTGCTCGCCCCGCCGCAGCAACGGCAGCAGGTGGACCGGGACCTGCGCGAGCTGTTCGCCACCCACCCCGACCTGGCCGGCCGGGAGACCGTCGAGCTGCCGTACCAGACCCTGGTCTTCCGGGCCCGACGGCGCTGAACCGCCGGGTCGGCACCGGCGGGCGGCCGAACTGATCAGTTGTTGCGTTCGTAGACCATGCGCAGGCCGATCAGGGTGATCATCGGCTCGTGGTGGGTGATGGTCCGGCACTCGCCGATCACCACCGAGGCCAGCCCGCCCGTGGCGATCACCGCCCTGACCTGGCCCAGCTCCTCGGTCATCCGCTCGACGATCCGGTCGACCTGCCCGGCGAAGCCGAAGTAGAGGCCGGACTGGAGGCACTCCACGGTGTTCTTGCCGATCACCGAACGGGGCTTGTTGGCCTCCACCTTGCGCAGTTGGGCGGCGCGGGCCGCCAACGCGTCGAAGGAGATCTCGATGCCCGGGGCGAACGCCCCGCCGAGGAACTCCCCCCGGCCGCTGATCACGTCGAAGTTGGTGGTCGTGCCGAAGTCCACCACGATCGACGGACCGCCATAGAGGGTGTACGCGGCCAGCGTGTTGACCACCCGGTCCGCGCCGACCTCCTTCGGGTTGTCGATGGCCAACTGCACACCGGTGCGGACCCCCGGCTCGACGACCACGCTCGGCAGGTCGGCGTAGTAGCGGGCCAGCATGGTCCGCAGCGAGCGCAGCGCCGCCGGCACCGTCGAACAGGCGGCCACCCCGGTGATCTCCACCGCGTCACCGGCCAGCAGCCCCCGGAACATCAGACCCAGCTCGTCCGCCGTCGAGCGGGCGTCGGTCTTGATCCGCCACGAGTGCACCAGCTTGTCGCCGTCGAAGGTCGCCAGCACGGTGTTGGTGTTTCCGATGTCGATGCAGAGCAGCACGCACGCAGCCTAGACGCCGGCCGGGCCGCCGGGCGCGAGGAGTGGGCCGGGCCCGGCACCGACGCCGACCGGGGGCGGCCGAACGGCCGGGCGGCCGTCGGGGTCACCGCTCGCGCAGGTCCAGGGCGATGTCCAGGATCGGCGAGGAGTGCGTCAGCGCGCCCACCGAGAGGTAGTCCACCCCGGTCGCCCCGTACTCGGCGGCCACCTCCAGGGTCAGCCCACCGGTCGCCTCCAGCTCGGCCCGGTCGCCGACCGCCGCGACCACCTCGCGCAGGGTCGCCGGGGACATGTTGTCCAGCAGCAGGAAGTCCGCACCGGCCTCCACCGCCTCCACCGCCTCGGCCGGGGTGTCCACCTCGACCTGCACCGGCACCTCCGGGAAGGTCTGCCGGACCCGCCGGAAGGCCGCCCCGATGCCCCCGGCGGCCAGCTTGTGGTTGTCCTTGATCATGGCGACGTCGTACAGGCCCATCCGCTTGTTGGTGCCGCCGCCGGCCCGGACCGCGTACTTCTCCAGCATCCGCAGGCCCGGGGTGGTCTTGCGGGTGTCCAGCACCGTCGCCTTGGTGCCGGCCAGGGCGTCCGCCCAGGCCCGGGTGTGGGTGGCCACCCCGGACATCCGGGAGAGCAGGTTCAGCGCGGTGCGCTCGGCGGTGAGCAGCAACCGGGTCGGGCCGGTCACCGTGGCCAGCACCTCACCGGGGGCCACCCGCGCACCGTCGTGGGCCACCACCACCACCTCGACGGTACGCTCCGCAGCCGTCACCTCACCGACCAGCTCGAAGACCGCCGCGGCCACGGCCAACCCGGCCACCACCCCGTCGGCCCGGGCCACCAGGTCGGCGGTGTCGGTCTGCCCGGCCGCGATGGTGGCGACGCTGGTGACGTCGAGGAAGTCCGCCCCCAGGTCCTCGGTGAGCGCGTCGACGATCACCCGCCGGACCCGCTCCGGGTCCAGCCCACCGGCCGTCAGCGCCTGTCGCGTGGATTCCCGCACTGCTCCTCCTTCGATCGCCACTGCGGGGCTCGCAACCCCGGCCCGCTCCTCGGACTCCCGGTGCCCCGTCGTTCGCGCCACTGCGGGGCTCGCGCCCCGCGCCCGCCCCTCCGGGTGGTCAGGACAGACCCTCCCAGCGTTCGGTCAGCTCGCCCCGGGCACCGACGGCCGCGACGAGGTGGCCGCGCCACCGCTCGTCGGCCACGGGGAAGTCCTCCCGCCAGTGACAGCCCCGGGTCTCCTGGCGGGCGTACGCGGCGGCGACCAGGGTGGACGCCACGGTGACCAGGTTCGTCGCCTCCCAGCCGGCGGTGCCCGGCCGACCCTGGCCCTGCCCCAGCTCGGTCAGGGTGGCGGCGGTCGCGGCCAGGGTCGCCGCCGACCGCAGCACCCCCGCGCCCCGGGTCATCGCCCGTTGCAACGTGGGCACCCCCTCGGCGGGCAGCACCCCACCCCCGCCACCCACCCAGGCGCCGGTCTGCGCCGGTTGCGCCTGCGCGGGCAACCCGGCGGCGATGTCCTCGGCGATCCGACGGGAGAAGACCAGCCCCTCCAGCAGCGAGTTGCTGGCCAGCCGGTTCGCGCCGTGCACGCCCGTGCAGGCGACCTCGCCGCAGGCGTACAGGCCGGGGATGGAGGTCCGGCCGCGCAGGTCGGTGCGGACGCCGCCGGACGCGTAGTGGGCGGCCGGGGCGACCGGGATCAGGTCGGTCGCCGGGTCCACCCCGATGGCCAGGCAGGACGCGACGATGGTCGGGAACCGCCCGGCGAGGAAGTTACCGCCGAGGTGCCGGGCGTCGAGGTAGACGTGGTCGGCCCCGGAGGCCAGCAGCACCCGGTGGATGCCCTTGGCCACCACGTCCCGGGGGGCCAGCTCGGCCAACTCGTGCTGGCCGAGCATGAACCGCTTGCCGTCGGCGTCGACCAGGTGCGCGCCCTCGCCGCGCAGCGCCTCCGAGACCAGCGGCTGCTGGGCCAGGCCGGCGCCGGGCACCCGGGCCTGCTCCGGCACGATCAGCGCGGTCGGGTGGAACTGCACGAACTCGATGTCGGTGACCGCCGCGCCGGCCCGCATCGCCAACGCCACGCCGTCACCGGTGGAGACCGCCGGGTTGGTGGTGGCCGAGAAGACCTGGCCCATCCCGCCGGTGGCGAGCACCACCGCGCGGGCCAGCAGCGCGCCGACACCGTCCTCGCTGCCCTCGCCCAGCACGTGCAGGGTGATGCCGCAGGCCGGGCCGGGGGAATCCGGGCCGTCTCCGGGGGCGCGCAGCAGGTCCAGGACCAGGGCGTGCTCGACCAGCCGGATCCACGGGTCCCGGCGGACCGCCGCGTGCAGGGCCCGCTGCACCTCCGCCCCGGTGGCGTCGCCACCGGCGTGCACGATCCGGTCGGCCCGGTGCCCGCCCTCCCGGGTGAGCATCAACGAGCCGTCCGGGTTGCGGTCGAACTCCGCACCGATGCGCATCAGCTCCCGCAGCCGCAGCGGGCCCTCCTCCACCAGCAGCCGGACGGCCGCCGGGTCGCAGAGTCCGACCCCGGCGATCTCGGTGTCCCGGGCGTGCGCGGCGGGCGAGTCGGCCGGATCGAGTACGGCGGCGATGCCGCCCTGCGCCCAGCGGGTCGAACCGTCATCGATGTTGACCTTGGTGACCACGGTGACGTGCAGGCCCGCCTCGCGCAGGTGCAGCGCGGCGGTCAACCCGGCCACCCCGGAGCCGACCACGATCACGTCGGTGGTCTCCACCCAACCGGGCGCGGGAGCAGCCAACAGTCTGGGCAGAGCCGGCAGTTCGACGGTCGGCGGAAGTTCCATACCCACAGTCAACCTGAACGATCCTCGCGATGGGCGGCGGGGGCGGGACGAGTGGTTTCGGCTACCCCGTCCGCTACTTCGTCCGGACCGGCAGGGCGGCCGGGCCGCCCCCCTTCAGCGAGGTGGTCACCGTCCGGTCGCTCAACCACAGGTAGCAGCGGACCCCCCGGTCCCCGACCCGCCACCGGCCCGGACCCGGGGGACGCACCACCACGCCGCTACGGAACCGCAGGTCGGCATCGTCCGGCACGCCCACGTAGCGGCCCAGCAGGGTGCGGCAGCCGGCGTACAGCGGCAGCCAGTCGACGTCCTTGGCCGGATAGGGCCGGTCGGGGGCCTTCCAGGCACCCACGAACTCCGCCTCGTGCCCGGCCGAGCACTCCACCGGCACCAGCACCTGCACCCCGGCGCCCCGACCGCTCTTCGCCCGCTGGCAGCCCAACCGCAGCGGGGACGGGCCCTTCAACGCGTCCCGGAGGCTGCCCGTACGGGTGACCACGGTGGCCGCCGCCTCGACCGTGGTCAGCTCGCTGAGATCGCACCGGAACCAGCGGGCCCCGGCCGCCCAGCCGGGCCCGGTCGGCAGCGCCACCGCCAACCGCAGCCGGCCCGCCCGCCAGTCGTCACCCAGGTAACCGGCGGCCCGGGTGTCGCACTCGGCGAACGCACCCCGCAGCTCCGGGGAACCGGTGGGCGGGGCGGTGGCCCGCTCACCCGGCATCGTGCCCACATGCACCGTCTCCACCCGGTGCGGCAGCGCACAGTCCACCGCCGCGTACGCCGCCAGGGCGACCGTGTCGGTGAAGTCGGCGGCCTGGCACACCCCCGCCTCGGGGGTGAACGGGCCGGCCGCCGGCAGGGCCACCCAGTCGTCGGTGAGATCCCCGTCGAGGCCGCCCGGCGCGCCGCAACCCGCCAGGACCGCCCCCACCGCCAACGCGGCGATCATGACCCTCATCGGACGACGCAACGCGGCCTCCCCGAGCCGACGACCGTCAATCCGACGGTCAGACCAGGGTAACCAAAAATGACCTTCCGGTAACAGACCGGAATTCCGGTCAGCCGACGACGGCGAGCGGGCTCGGCACCGGGTCACCGGCCGTCCCGGGTGCCGCCGCAGCCGGATCGCCGCCCAGCTCAATCACCCTGTTGTCGGCGTCGACGTGGACCACCCGGGGACGGTACGTCCGGGCCTGCGCGTCGTCCATCTGACCGTACGAGATCAGGATCACCAGATCGTTCGGGTGCACCAGGTGCGCCGCCGCGCCGTTGATGCCGATCACCCCGCTGCCCCGCTCCCCCGGGATCACGTACGTCTCCAGCCGGGCCCCGTTGGTCACGTCCACGATCGCCACCTGCTCGCCCGGGAGCAGATCGGCGGCGTCGAGCAGATCCTGGTCCACCGTCACCGAGCCGACGTAGTGCAGGTCGGCCTGGGTGACCGTGGCCCGGTGGATCTTCGACTTGAGCATGGTGCGGAGCATCGTGGTGCCTTTCCAGTGAGGTACGGGGTCAGGTGCGGGGAGCGAGTTGGATGGCCAGGTTGTCGATCAGCCGGGTGTCGCCCACCCAGGCCGCGATCAACAGCCGGGCCGGCCCGACGACCGGCCCCGGCTCCAGCTCCGGATCGGTGAGCACCAGGTAGTCCAGTCGCGCCCCCGGCACCTCGCCGAGCACCTGGTGCGCGGCGGCCAGCACGTCACCGGCATCGGCTCCCCGCCCGGCGGCGTCGGCACCGGCCCGCAGCGCGGCGGACAGGCTCAACGCGACCTGTCGCTCGTCCGCCGACAGGTAACGGTTGCGGCTGGACCGGGCCAGGCCGTCCGGCTCCCGTACGGTCGGCACCCCGACCACCTCGACCGGCACGTCCAGGTCCCGGGCCATCCGGCGGACCAGGGTGAGCTGCTGATAGTCCTTCTCCCCGAAGAAGGTGACATCGGGCCGGGTGAGCTGGAGCAGCTTCAACACCACGGTCAGCACCCCGTGGAAGAAACCGGGCCGGCTCTGCCCCTCCAACTCCTCGCCGAGGTCCCCCGGGTTGACCCGGACCGTGGGCTGCCCGGCCGGGTACATGTCCGCCACGGCCGGGGCGAACACCAGGTCCGCGCCGGCCCGCCGGCACACCTCCAGGTCGGTGTCGAGGGTGCGCGGATACCTGTCGAAGTCCTCGTGCGGACCGAACTGCAACGGGTTCACGAAGATCGTCACCAGCACGTGGTCGACCCGCTCCCGGGCCGCCCGGATCAGCGTCTCGTGCCCCGCGTGCAGCGCGCCCATCGTCATCACCACACCGACCGTGCCGGCCAGACCCGCCCGGGCCTTCGCCAGCTCCGCCCGCGTGTGCACCAGGTCCGTCACTGGATCGCCTTTCGCTCGTGACTGCGGGGCGCGCAAACCCGGCTCACGCCGCTACCTCGCGGTGGATGCCCGCCAGCACGTCGAGCAGCGACTCGGCGTCCACCGGGCGCAGCCGGCCCGCCGCGATCGCCCGATCCGCGCTCCGTCGGGCCAACGCCAGGTAGGGGGGCACTGATTCCGGCGCGGTCTCCGCCAACCGGGCCAGATGCCGTCGTACGGTGCCCGCGTCGCCGCGCGACACCGGACCGGTGAGCGCGTCGTCGCCGAGCCGCAGAGCGTTCTCCAACGCCGCCCGCAGCAGCGGGGCCAGCACCTTCTCCGGTTGCGCCACCCCCGCGTCGCGCAGCCGGTCGGCCGCCTCGTTGACCAGGGTCACCAGGTGGTTCGCGCCGTGTGCCAGCGCCGCGTGATAGAGGACACGGTCGGTCTCCCCCACCCACTCCGGCACCCCGCCCAGGTCGGCGACGAGCCGGGCCGCCGCCGCCCGCAACTCCACCGGGGCGGTCACCCCGTAGGAGATGCCGGCCAACCGGGACAGGTCGTCCGGCGTACCGGTGAAGGTCATCGCGGGGTGCAGGGCCAGCGGCCGGGCACCCACGGCGGCGGCCGGGGCCAGCACGGCCAGGCCGTGCGCGCCGGAGGTGTGCGCGACCACCTGGCCGGGGTGCAACGCCCCGGTGTCGGCCAGCCCGGCGACCACTCCCGCCAGCGCGTCGTCCGGCACGGAGATCAGCAGCAGGTCGGCGGCGTCCCGGGCGACCGAGGTGGCGGACCGGTTCACGGCCTCCGGCAGCAGCAGCGCGATCCGGGCCCGGGTCGCCCCGGAGACGCCGGAGGCGGCCACCACCCGGTGCCCGGCGGCGACCAGCGCCGCCCCGAGCACGGCACCCACCCGGCCGGCGCCGACGACACCGACGGTGAGGCTGGCGGGCAGGACGAACGGGACGCCGGGGGCGGCGGGACCCTGCGCTCCGGCGGCCCTGGGCAGGGCGGTCGGACGCGGGCGCAGCGGTGCGCTCATGGCAACGATCCAGTCCTCGAAAGGGGGTACCGGTCGATCGCAAGTATGCGCCGGGGGCAGGGAACCCGAACAAGGATGTGTGAAAACCTTCACCGACCGCAGGCGCCAGGCTGCCCGGTGGCGCACCGCAACCGGTGACGCATCCGGCCCGGTGACGCACCACGGCCCGGTGACGCACGGCAGCCGGTGGCGCACCATGGCCGGTGGCGCAGACGCACCACGGCCCGGCGGGCACTGCGGCCCGGTGTGGCAGGTGACCGTGTACGGCTTCGCCCGACTCCTGCCCGCAGACCGTAGGGTCGGCACGGTGACGGACGTTGAACCCGGAATGCACCCGACACGGTGGCGGGACGCCATGGACGCCGCCCTCTACGGGCCGCACGGCTTCTTCGTCTCCGGTGCCGGGCCGGCCGACCACTTCCGGACCAGCGTGCACGCCTCCCCCGCGTTCGCGGCGGCGGTGTTCCGGCTCGTGTCGCGCCTGGACGCCGCCCTCGGCTTCCCCACCCCGTTCGACGTGGTGGACGTCGGTGCCGGCCGGGGCGAACTGCTCCGCACCCTGGCCACCCTGGCCCGCCACGCCGCACCGCCGGCCACCACCCCGGCCACGGCCACCCCCCACACAGCGACCCCCCGCACCACCTCCCCCCACACGACCTTCCCCCGCACAGCCGCCCCCCACACGACCTCCCCGACGGGCACCCGCCCGGCGCCGTCACCGCTGGCCCACCGCCTGCGCCTCACCGCCGTGGAACTGGCCCCCCGCCCACCGGATCTCCCCTCCGACATCGACTGGACCGCCGAGATCCCACCGGCCCTGACCGGCCTCCTGATCGCCACCGAATGGCTCGACAACATCCCCCTGGACATCGCCGGCCGCACCGAAACCGGCCACCACTACCGCCTGGTCGACCCCCGCACCGGCACCGAATCCCCCGGCCCCCCACTCACCACCCCCGACACCACCTGGCTGACCCACTGGCACCCCACCCCACCCCCCGGGTCGAGTCCGGTGATCAAGAGGTTTGCGTCAGAAACTGGCCCGGCACCTGACGCAAACCTCTTGATCGACCGGGTGGAGATCGGGCGGAGCCGGGATGAGGCGTGGGGGCGGGCCGTGGAGCGGGTGGGGCGGGGGGTGGCAGTCGCGGTGGACTACGGGCACGTGCGGGAGGGGCGACCGGTGGGCGGGACGTTGACCGGGTACTGGGGTGGACGCCAGGTGCCGCCGGTGCCGGACGGGTCGTGCGACATCACCGCACACGTCGCCATGGACTCCGTCGCCGCCGCCGGTGCGCAGGTCGCCGGGTCTGCGTACACGCTGGTGTCGCAGCGGGAGGCGCTGCGGGCGCTCGGGGTCGACGGTGGGCGACCGCCGCTGAGCCTGGCCGGCACCGACCCCGCCGGGTACGTGCGGGCCCTCGCCACGGCGTCGGCGGCGGCGGAGCTGACCGACCCGGCCGGGCTCGGCGGGCATTACTGGCTGCTCCAGCCGGTCGGCGTCGCCGTCGATGTGCTCATGGCACGATGACCGGCATGACCACGGACACCGGTGAACTGCGCGAGCTGACCGTCGGCACCGGGGCCGGCGGGGAGCAGCTCGGCACCGACATGGTGCTCAACATCGGCCCGCAGCACCCGTCGACGCACGGCGTGCTGCGGCTCAAGCTGGTGCTCGACGGGGAACGGGTGGTCGCCGCCGAACCGATCGTCGGGTACATGCACCGGGGCGCGGAGAAGCTGTTCGAGGTCCGCGACTACCGGCAGATCATCGTGCTGGCCAACCGGCACGACTGGCTGTCGGCGTTCTCCAACGAGCTGGGCGTGGCGCTCGCCGTGGAGCGACTGATGGGCCTGGAGGTGCCCGAGCGGGCCACCTGGCTGCGGATGGCGCTGGCCGAGCTGAACCGGGTGCTCAACCACCTGATGTTCCTCGGCTCGTACCCGCTGGAGATCGGTGCGATCACGCCGGTCTTCTACGCGTTCCGGGAACGGGAGACCATCCAGGCGGTCATGGAGGAGGTCTCCGGCGGCCGGATCCACTACATGTTCAACCGGGTCGGCGGGCTCAAGGAGGAGGTGCCCGCCGGTTGGACCGGACGGGCCCGCGCCGCCATCGGCGAGGTCCGCCACCGGATGCCCGACCTGGACAGGCTGATCCGGCGCAACGAGATCTTCCTGGCCCGTACCGTCGGGGTGGGGGTGCTCTCGGCCGCCGACGCCGCCGCGTTCGGGGCGTCCGGGCCGGTCGCCCGCGCCTCCGGCCTCGACCTGGACCTCCGCCGCGACGACCCCTACCTGGCGTACGACCAGCTCGACGTGCCGGTGGTCACCCGCACCGCCGGGGACTGCCACGCCCGCTTCGAGGTGCTGCTCGACCAGGTGTACGCCTCGCTCGACCTCGCCGAACAGTGCCTGGACCGGGTCGACCGGCTCACCGGGCCGGTGAACACCCGACTGCCCAAGGTGGTCAAGGCCCCCGAGGGGCACACCTACGCCTGGACCGAGAACCCACTCGGGATCAACGGGTACTACCTGGTCTCCCGGGGCGAGAAGACGCCGTGGCGGCTCAAGCTGCGCACCGCCTCGTACGCCAACGTGCAGGCGCTGGCCACGCTGCTGCCCGGCTGCCTGGTGCCCGACCTGATCGCCATCCTCGGCTCGATGTTCTTCGTGGTCGGCGACATCGACAAGTGACCCGGGCCTGACCCGGCACTGCACGGGCCTGACCCGGCACTGCACGGGCCTGACCCGGCACTGCACGGGCCTGACCCGGCAGCCGGCCGGTCAGCGCCAGTGGCCACCCGCGCGCGGGGCGTCGTCCTGCGGCGGGTAGCCGTACCGTTCCTCGCCACCCCACTGCTGATGGCCGCGCGGCTCGGGCTCGGGCTCGGGGGTACGCCACGACACCACCGGCTCCCGGTCCCGCCACTGCTCGGCCGGCTGCCCGCCCCACCGCTGGTCGTCGCCGCGCGCGGGCCGGTCCGGTGCCGACTGCCCGGCGCGCGCGGACCAGTCCGGTGCCGGCTGGGGGCGGTGCGGGCGGGCCACTCCCGCCCGGCTGGGCGGCCCGTCCCGGCCGGTCCCGGGCCGGCGGGGCAGCCGGCGCCGACCAGTCCGGTGCGGGCTGCGCAGGCGGTGCGGTCCGGGCCGACCATTCCGGCGTGGACTGCACCGGCTGGCTGGCTCGGGCCGGCCACTCCTCGGCCGGTCGGTGGCTACGCGCCGGCTCCCGCCACTGCTGCGGCACCGGGACACCGCCCGCCGGCAACGCCGGGCGATCGTCCTGCGCCGATCGGTCCTCGGCCCACCGCTCACCGGTCCGCCCCGGCTCGTCCCGGTACGCGTCCTCCTGCCGGACCGAGGCCCACCGGTCGGAGTAGTGGTAACCGGCACCGTCGGCGTGCACCGCCGCCCGACGTTCCCCGACCCGCACCTCCCGGGCACGCCCGTCGTCGCGCACCTCGGCCCACCGGTCGCCCGCGCGTACCTCGCGGGCGGGCGGATCGGCACGAGCCTCGGCCCACCGGTCACCGGCGTGCACCTCGGGCGCGGGCGGCTCGGCGCGGGCACCGGCCCAGCCGGCCCGGCCGCCGGACGACCAGACGCCGGCCTCCCCGCCGGCCGGGGACCACTCGGGGCGGTCGGAGTCAGGGCGGCCCGGGTCAGGGCGGGCCGGCTCACGGTCGTCGGCCGGCGCGCCCCAGGACGGGCCGGACGTCGCCGGCCAGGACCGCTCGTCGCGCGACGGCGGACGGGCACCCCGGGACCGGTCGTCCGACGGGGCGGACCAGTCCCGGCCGGGCGGCTCGGCCTGACCCGACCAGGGGCGCTCCGGCTCCCCACCGGCCCAGGACGACTGCTCCGGGCCGGCCGTCCAACGACCGGCGTACCCGCCGCCGTAGCCGTTGGTCGGATCGGAGCCGTCGACGACGGTGTGCCGGGTGGTCACGTGCACGGTCTCGGTGTGCCGCACCACCCCGAGCGGACGGGACGCCGACTCGGCAGCGGGCATTCCGTCGCGTGCTTCCCGGCCGGACGCGCCGTACATGCCGGCCTGGCCGGTGGTCGGGCGCTCCGGGGCGTACCGGCGGCCGGGCGGTGCGGCGGCCTCCCGGTCAGTGGCGGCCCGGCCCCGGCCCGCCCCGCTGGGCTCGGCGTCGTCCGCCGGCCCCCAGTCCGGCGTGGACTCCTCGGCGGCGGCCCGCCGACGGCCGACCGGGGCCTCCGGTGCCGGCTCGACGGCCGGGACCCGGGCCCGGCCCGCACCAGCGGCCCGATCTTCGGCGACGGGCGCGCCGACGGCGGCCGCAGCCAGCTCGGCCGCCGTCGCGTCCAGCCGACGACGCAACGCGGTGACCTGTTCCTCGGTCCGCTGGGACTGGTCCAGCGCCTGGTTGCCCCGCTGGGCGGCGGCGACGATCTCGCTGCGCAACTCGCGCCGGAGATGCTCCAACTCGTCGAGCACCTCCGCGTCGGACGACCCACTGCCGCCGTCGGCCCGCAGCGCGATGGAGAGGCCGATCAGCACCACGGCGGTGATCGCCAGCACCGCGGCGAACCGCAGCGGACCGTTGCCGTCGGCGAACAGCAGAATCAGCGCGGCGATCGGCGCAAGCGCCACCCCTATCCAGAACAGGACGGTCAGTAGCTGGGGGCTGCGCTTCTCGGAGACGACCGGGGAGGGCATGGCTGTGCAGCCTACCGAGATGTGTGCTGACTGGGAACGGTCCCAGGGCAGGAATGCCCCGATCTCGGCCGGTACGGCGCAGCGGGCCAGCTCGCGGGGCGGACCTGCCCTGCCCCGTGGCCGGGAGCCGATCATTGCGCTCCGTCGGCGGAGAACGGTGGGTGGAACTGCGCACGGGCCCGGTCGCGGTCGGGGGGAGCCGACCGCGACCGGGCTCACGCTCAACTGGTGGCGAGCGCGCCGTCGGACGACAAGACCAGACCGACGCTGGCGGTGCCGGTCTTCAGCGCGTTCTTGGTCTGCGGGCCACCGGCGTCCAGCGAGCTGAACGAACCGGCCTTGAAGTCGTAGACCTCGACCAGACCGGCCTGGCACTTCGGCCGCTGCGGGCACTCCGGCGGGCCGGCCAGCACGGTGTCCTTGCCGGAGCACTTCGCCGCCAGGTCGGAGAGGGTCTTCAGGGCGTACTTGTCGGCGAACGCCTTGGTCACCGCGAAGGCGTTCTGGTCCTGTGCCGAGGACGGCGTGCCGAAGGCGATGCCCGCCTTGTCGCCCTCGGACTTCAACGCGCTGACCGTCTTGTCCAACTCCGGCGAGGAGACGGGGGTGGCGTCCTTGCCGTTGGTCTTGGTGTTGAGGAACTCCGCCATGGTCGCCGCGTACTCGGGGACGACCTGGATCTCGCCCTTCTCCAGGCTCGGCTCGTACAGCTCGCGGTTGCCGATCTGCTGCACCTTGACCTGGTAGCCCGCGGCGGTCAGGGCGATGTTGTACAGCTCGGCCAGGGTCTGGCTCTCGGAGAAGTTGCCCGCCCCGACGACGATCTGGCCACCCGGGCCCTTGGCGATGCCGGTGGTCAGCCCGTTGGCCGAGGCGAACTCCTCGGCCGCCGCCTTCGGCGTCTTGCGGTCCACGTCGACGGCCTTGTTGAGGGCGATCAGCTTCGGCGTGTCCAGCGCGGCGGAGACCTTGTCCAGCGCGGCGAGGAGCTGCGGGTTCGCCACCTTGGCGTTGACCGCCGGAATGATGTTGTCAGTGTTCTGGAGCAACTTGTCGTCGTCGAGGACGACGAGCTGGTCACCGGCGACCGGGGCGCAGCCCGCACCGCTCGCGCCCTGCTCCGGAGCATCGGTGCCGGACGAGCCGGCGTCTCCGCACCCGGTCAACAGACCCGCCATGGTCAGGGCACCCACCGCGCCCACCGCCAGCCGTGTCCGTACGCGCATCGTGCCCGCCTCCCGTGTCCCGGCGCGGCCCGTGCAGGGCCGGCCGCGTGTCCGACGGGCGACGATCGCCGCCCGCAAGTTCCAGCCAATATCCTCCAGGACCGACCGACAAACTCTGAGGGATTTTCGTCACCTGATCGTCATGCGGCAGATCAATTTCCCGCCGTGGCGTCCGCTGCCCGCCGGTTGGCCGCCCGCCGGGTACGCCGCAGCGGACGCGGGGTCGCCACCCGCTCGACCAACGCCAACACCCCCTCCGCCGCCAGTGCCAGCCCGGCCACCAACACCCCACCGGCGATGATCTGCCCGCCGCCGGCCGCGATGTCCAGCCCGAAGCCGGCCCGGATGATCTGGCCCAGTCCCCCGCCGTTGACGAACGAGGCGAGCGCCGCCGTCGCCACCACCTGGACGGCGGCCGTGCGGAACCCGGCGGCCAGATACGGCACCGCCAGCGGCAACTCCACCCGCCGCAGCACCTGCCACCCGGACAGCCCCATCCCACGCGCCGCGTCCCGGGCCTCCGGGTCGGCCTGCCGCACCCCGGTGTACGCGTTGGCCAGCAGCGGCGGCACCGCGAAGACCGCCAGCGCGACCACCACCGCCGGACGGCCGAAGCCGAGGAAGGTCAACGGCAGGATGGTCAACAGCGCCAGGGTCGGGATGGACAGGGTCAGGTTGGAGATCAGCACCACCGCCCCGCCACCGCGCCCCGAGTGCCCCAGCCAGAGACCGATCGGCCAGGCCACCAGGCAGCCCAGCAGCACCGCCGCGGCGGACATGCTCAGGTGCTCCCCGATCCGGTCCAGCACCCCACCCGGGTTGGTCCAGTTGAGCGGATCATTGAGCCAGACCACCGCCTGCTGCACCGGATTCACCGAATCAACCCTTCGTTCGCGACTACGGGGCTCCGCTGCGCCGCACTCATCGGGGGCGGCTCCGCAGCCAGGGGGTGAGCAGGCGACCCACGCCGGCCAGGATCAGGTCCAGCACCAGGGCCAGCAGGACGCAGAGCAGCGTACCGGTCATGATCTGGGCCTTGTAGAAGTTGTTCTGGAACCCGGCGAAGATCAGCTGACCCAGCCCGCCGCGACCGATCACCACGCCGACGGTGACCAGCGCGACCGTGGAGACGGTGGCGAGGCGTACGCCGGTGAGGATGCCGGGCAGGGCCAACGGCAGGTCGATCCGGAACAGCCGGGCCCACCTGCCGTACCCCATGCCCTCGGCGGCGTCGCGGACCTCCGGAGGCACCTGGTTCAGCCCGGCCACCGCGTTGCGGACGATCACCAGCAGCGCGTACAGCACCACCACCGTCAGCACGGTCACCGCGCCGATACCCAGGTACGGGGCGATGAACGCGAACAGGGCCAGGGAGGGGATCGTGTACAGCACCCCGGTCAGTGCGAGAATCGGGCCGGTGAGACGTCGGTACCAGTAGGCCACCACCGCCAGCGGCAGGGCGACCAGCGCGGCGAGCAGCACCGCCCGACCGGTCAGCGAGGCGTGCTCGCGCAGCGCGGCGAGAATGGTGTCAGAGTTGTCCCGCACGTACTGCCAGGAGAACCACGGATTACCCGGCTCGGCCCGGTAACTCAGGTGGAAGGACACACGTGGACGTTACCCCCGGGGGCACCGGCGACGCAGGACACAGCGCCGCCTCGATCACGCTCGACGGCATCCGCAAGCGGTACCCGGACGGCACCGACGCCGTCCGCGAGCTGAGCCTGGAGGTGCCGGCCGGCGAACTCGTGGTGCTGATCGGCCCGTCCGGCTGCGGAAAGTCCACCGTGCTGCGGATGGTGAACCGGCTGATCGAGCCGACCGGCGGCCGGATCCTGCTCGGCGACGAGGACATCACCCGCGTCGACCCGGTGAAACTGCGCCGACGGATCGGCTACGTGATCCAGAATGTGGGGCTGTTCCCGCACCAGACGGTGACCACCAACGTCGGCACCGTACCCCGGCTGCTCGGCTGGTCGAAGGAGCGGATCCGGCAGCGCAGCGGCGAGTTGCTGGAGCTGGTCGGGTTGGACCCGGCCCAGTTCGGACGCCGCTACCCGCACGAACTCTCCGGCGGTCAGCGGCAGCGGGTCGGGGTGGCCCGGGCGTTGGCCGCCGACCCGGTGGTGCTGCTGATGGACGAGCCGTTCTCCGCCGTCGACCCGATCGTGCGGACCCGGTTGCAGGAGGAGTTCCTCCGGCTCCAGGCCGAGGTCCGCAAGACCATCGTGCTGGTCACCCACGACCTGGACGAGGCGGTCCGGCTGGGCGACCGGATCGCGGTGCTCTCCGAGGGGGGCCGGCTGGAGCAGTACGACACCCCGGCGGCCCTGCTCGGCGCCCCCGCCTCACCGTTCGTCCGGGAGTTCGTCGGCGCGGACCGGGGCATCCGCCGGCTCGCGGTCACCCCGGTCACCCGGGAGGTGCTCGACGGGGCGGCCACCGACGCCACCCTGCCGGAACTGCCGCTGGGCCGTTCGGCGTACGACGCGCTGGCCGCGATGCTGACCGCCGGCACGGACGCGGTCCTGGTCACCGCCGACGGCCGGCCGGCCGGCACGCTCAGCCGCACCCGGGTCCTAGACCTCGGACGGCCCGGCAGCTAGCCGGCCGGCGTTGCCACCGGTCCGGGCCCGGAGTTCCGCGCGGACCGGGTCAGGCCGGGCGGCGGCCAGGGCCGGGGGCGGGGTCGCGGCCCGGGGCGTGGTCGCGGCCCGGCAGCGGGTCAGGCCCGGCCGCCCAGGCTGGCCAGCCCGATGATCCAGCCGGCGAAGAAGCCGTAACCGGCTCCGGTGCCGGTGGTCTCGAAGGCGGCCAACAGCGAGCCGCCCGAGGTGAACAGCGCCGCCAGCAGGGTGGCCGCCGCCCCGGCCAGGGTGTACGCGGCCCAGCCGGAGAAGAACTGGCTGGCCGAGCCCGGCACCCGGGCCACCTGTCCGGCCGGCAGCAGGTAGAGCAGCGCGGCGGCGAACACCAGCAGCAGAATGGCCCGCAGGTCGGTGGCGAGCACCCCGTGCGCCGGGTCCGCCGACTCGACCCGCCAGGCCGGCCAGGCGAGCAGCCGCAGATACCAGCCACCGGCGGAGCTCGGGTCGGTGTGCGCCTCGGCCCAGGCGACGTACCACGGGCTGCCGCAGACGCCGACGAGGATCAGCGCGGCGAGGGTGCCGGTGCCGGCGGCGGTGCCGTACCCCCGCACGGTGCGGGGGTGGTGGGTGAGGGCCATGCGGCGGGAAGTTCCCGACCCGCCACGGCCGGCAAACCTCTCCCGCCATCCGGCGGCGCGACCGCTCAATGCTGCATCAGGTAGTCGATGAACGCGGCCCGCAGCAGCGGCGCGGACTCCTCGTAGCCGTGCCCGGTCAGCTCCCGCCACAGCGCCGACGCCTCGTCGATGGTGGGCCCGACCGAATTGGGTGCCCCGTCGAGGGCGGCGGCCTCGTCGGCGTTCGGCAGGTGCCGCAACACCGACCAGAAGAACCGGACGTCCCGCCGCTCCCGGGCCCGCGCGAAGGCCCGCTCCCGCAGCTCCTCGGTGGAGAGGGCGTCGAGCTGGTCGAAGGTGTGGCCGGTGCCGGCGGAAGGAGTCTCGGTCATGCCCGCGAGCCTAACCGGCGAGATCCTTCCCGGCCCGTCGTCCACGCCCGCCCGCCCGCACCGCCACCGATCCGGTCACCGTGCGCGGCCCGACCGGGTGGCCGCCGGCCCGGTGGGTCACCGCTCGCCGGCGTCCCAGCGGGGTGGACCGCTCTGCCAGCGGGGGGCCTCCCAGGGATCGGGCGGGGTGTCGACGTCGGTCGTCCGCTCCGGCAGCGCCGGGGTCCAGTTGCGCGCCTCGCCGGCGGGTGGCATCGACCAGCCGGAGCTGATCGCCCCGTCCCGCACCGGCGGTAGCTCCACCGGCTCGCCCCGGGCCGTCCGGGGCCGGCCGTACGTCTCGACCAGCCGGGTGACCAGCAGACCGCCGGCCAGCGCCACCCCACCGACCGCCCAGCGGTCGGTGGGGGCGCCGGTCTCGGCCGCCCAGGCCAGGTAGGTGACCACCAGACCGACCGCGAGGAGGGCGCCGGAGATTCCGCCACGTCGGCCGTACGCGCTGGCACCGCCGAGCATGGACACGCCCACCGCGAGCACCGTCCAGTCCAGCCCCGACGTCGGCGTGACCGGGCCGGTCCCGTTGGCGGCGATGAGCACCCCGGCGAGCGTGGCGAGCACGGTGGAGGCGATCAGCGCGGCGGCGGTCACCAGGGCGGCGGCCATCCCGCGACGGCGGGCCGGATCGGCCACCGGCCGGAACCGGCCGACCAGCCGACGCACCGCCCGGATCGCGCCGAACGCCCCGAGGAGGACGGTCACCGCGGCGAAGCCGGCGAACAGGTAGTAGGCGTTGCGCCGGGGGTCGTAGTCGGCCTGCACCGCCACCGGCAGGGTCCGCCGCTCGATCCAGACGATCATCCCGGCGGCGGCGGCGAGGCTGGCCGCCCAGCCGGGAACGTGCAGCACCACCACCGCCCAGGCCAGGGCCAACCCGCCCAGCGCGGCGGCGACCAGGGCCGGAACGACCGCCGTGGACACCCCCCGGTCGCCCTGCTCGGCGAAGTGCAGCGCGGCGGCCAGCGCGACCGGGCCGATCGCCAGGTTCACCGCGGCGGTACGCAGGCTCAGCCCGGCGGCGACGACGAGCAGGCCCAGCGCGACCGCGTCGACGAGCAGCCGACGAAGACCCGACCCGCGCACCGCGTCCGGGTTCTCCCGCCAGAGCAGGTAGGCCAGTACCGCGAGGGCGATCAGCAGCACCAGTTCCCAGGCCACGTGCACGCCGAGCCGGTCCCGGCCGGGCTCGCCGTGCGTCGGGTCGTCGAAGACGTTGTCCAGCGCGGTCGCGGGCGCCTCTGCCGACGCCGCCCGGCCCGGTTCGTCGTACACCATGCGGTGCGCCTCCCACGTGACCGGCCGTCCCCGGTGACGGCTGACTGTTCTCCGGTCGCCAGGCACCGTACCCGCGCGCAGGGCCGGACGTAACCCCTCGGTCAGCGGCCGGATCGGCCCTGCCGGTCGTCGGCGTCGTCGTCGGACTCGGGGACCCGGCACGAGCGTTCGAGCCAGAGTGCGGCGGCGACCAGGGCGAGCGAGGCGAGCGTACCGGCACCGGCGGCCGGCCGGTCCTGGATCGCCGCGTTGGTCGGCTCGACGAAGAGCCAGCCGGTCAGCCCGGCGTAACAGCCCAGGAAGATCGCCCCGGCCAGCGCGGATGCCTTGGCCAGCACCACGAACCGGGCGACCAGCAGCGGGTTGACCGGCTCCCGGCCGGGCTTGCGCTCGATCCGGCTCCGGGTGTTGACCGCTGCGTACGCCTCCAGCACGGCCAGCCCGCCCAGGGTGACCACCGGCAGCCAGGGCAACCGGGGCATGCCGCTGTAGTAGAAGCTGCTGATCAGCAGCCAGGCCAGGGCGGCGGCGGCGAGCACGGCGACCACCAGGGTCGAGAACCGGGTGGGGCCCATCCTCGACCCGTCGGGCTCCTGGTCACGGGGCGGTCGGGACTGCGTCATGCCGGCCGGCTCCACTGGTTCATGAGTCCGACTCTAACGCCAGATCGGGGCGCGGGTTCAGTTCCAGGGCGTCACCGGCGACCGGTTCGGCGTTGAGCAGGTCGGTGAGCCAGCCGTGACCGGCCAGCCGCCCGTGCGGGTCGATGTCGATCCACGGCCGGAGCACGAAGGCGCGCTGGTGGGCGCGCGGATGCGGCAGGGTCAGTTCGGGATCGTCACTGAGCACCGGTCGACCGGTGTCGTCCCAGACGGCGACGACGTCCACGTCGAGGGTGCGCGGCCCGAACCGACGGGCCGGGTCACGCACCCGGCCGGCGGACCGCTCGGCGGCGTGGGCGCGGGCCAGCCAGTCACCCGGGCCCGCCGCCGGGTCGGCGACCATCACCGCCGCGTTGAGGTACGCCGGCTGCTCGGCGTCCCCCCAGGGGGGTGTCTCGTAGACGCCGGAGACCACCAGCACCGCGTTGCCGAGGCCGGTCACCGCGGCCCGCAGGTGGCCGAGCCGGTCACCCAAGTTGCTGCCGATCGACAGCACCGCCCGGGTCACCGGGTACGCCGCATCGTGACGGCCACGTCGGCGAAGGTGTGCGGGATCGGGGCCTCGGGCTTGTGGACGGTGATCGTGGCGGCGGCGACCATCGGCTCGGCCAGGCAGACCGCGAGCAGCCGGTCGGCGAGCGTCTCGATCAGGTTGACCGGCTCCCCGGTGACCACCGCGACCAGCTGCTGCGCCAACTCGCCGTAGTGGACGGTGTCGGTCACCTCGTCGGAGCGGGCGGCCGGGGCGAGGTCGAGTTCGAGGACGGCGTCGACCACGAAGACCTGCCCCTCGGCGCGCTCGAAGTCGTAGACGCCGTGTCGGCCCCGGGCCCGCAGGCCGGTCAGGGCGATCCGGTCGGTCATCGTCCCGCACTCCCTCGACTGGTGTGGACCGGGCTCTTCCCGGTGACGCCCGGGGCGATGGCGCCCGGGGCGATGGTGAGCCGGGGGCGGCCGGTGGCCGACCAGACGGCGAGCGCGTCGACGGTGCCCCGGACGTCGTGCACGCGTACCCCCCAGGCCCCGGCGGCCACCGCGAGCACGCTGGTGGCGACGGTGGCGGCGGCCCGGCCGTCGGTGTCCCGTGGGGTGCCGTCGGCGGCCGCGAGCAGCCGGCCCAGATAGGACTTGCGGCTGGCCCCGAACAGCAGGGGGAGACCGAGGTCGAGCAGCTCCGGCAGGCGGGCGCTGAGTTCCCAGTTGTGCGCGGCGGTCTTGGCGAAGCCGAGCCCGGGATCGATCACGAGCCGGTCGGCGGCCACCCCGGCGGCCAGCGCGTCGTCGACCCGCTGGGCCAACTCGGCCCGGACGTCGGCGACCACGTCGGTGTAGGCGGCCAGTTCGCGCATCCCCCGCGAATGTCCCCGCCAGTGCATCAGCACCCAGGGGCAGCCGGCGTCGCGGACCACCCGGGCCATGTCGGGGTCGGCCAACCCGCCGGAGACGTCGTTGACCACGGCGGCACCGGCGACGACGGCCGCCTCGGCCACCGGGGCCCGGGTGGTGTCGATGCTGACCGGCACGCCGGCGGCGACGAGTTCCCGGATCACCGGCAGCACCCGGGCCGCCTCGGTCCCCGGGTCGACCCGGTCGGCGCCCGGCCGGGTGGACTCGCCCCCGACGTCCACCAGGTGCGCACCCTCGGCGCGCAGTCGCACCCCGTGTGCGACGGCGGCGTCGAGATCCGCGTATCGGCCGCCGTCGGAGAAGGAGTCGGGCGTGACGTTGAGGACGCCCATCACCACCGGGGCCTGCGCCCGTACCAGATCGGTCACGACTAGACGGTACCGGTCGCGCCGGGGCCTGCCGGGAACCCCCACCAGCCCCCTCCGCGACGAGCTGACGTGCCGGTTAGCACAGGTGTACTATCGGTCTTCCGGGCCGAATCGGGTCGACTCTTCGCGGCTTGTCGCAAAGGGGGGCGGCCCGTACGCTGTGAAATTGCCCAGCATCAAGAGATGGCGAAGCCTGGAGGGAGGGCCAAAGCGGGAAAATCCCCCCAAATCTCGCCACTCTCCGTGGTGGGAAACCCGCACCGCGTCAGCGACGCGGTGCACAGTGAGCACATTCCCGCCAGGCTTGCCTACTGCACCACCGCGGCGTCGCCGGCCGCGTTATGGGGAGGTTCCAGTGATCGCCTTCGAGCTGATGGAGACGACGTCGTCCGGCGTCGCGCAGGTGCTGCACACCTTGGCGACGGCGCCACTCGCCGAACCAGCCCCCAAGGGCATCGACACCAACGGTGTCGTCACCTTCTTCGCCAGCAAGATCGCACCCATCCTGCTCGCCGTGCTCGGGGTCATCTTCATCGGGCGGGCCAGCCGGGGCGAGATCTCCAAGGTGCTCACCAGCTCGGCCATCGCGATCGTCGGGCTGGCCTTCATCGCCGGCGCGGCCACACTGTTCTTCATCGGTGACTACCTGATCGATCTGATCTTCGAATAGGCGCGGGCGAGACATGCGGCTGCGCACCGACGACGACATCTACCGGGCCCGCCTGGTCTACCTCGGGCCGCCCGGCTACACCCTTCCGGTCCACCTGCCCTACGCCCAGTACGGCCTGTTCATGCTGCTCGTACCCCTCTACATGTTCATCCACTGGCTGTTCACGCTGCAGGTCGAGCTCTTCCCCGCCTGGGAGATCGCGCTCGCCATCGTGAGCACCTCGTTCATCTTCCGGTACGTCGACCCGGACCGACCGGCGCGGATGGTCATCCGCACCGCGCTCACCGACTGGCGACGCACCCGGGAGCCGGCCGCCGAACTGCGGGACCCCCGCCTGGTCGGCAGCCGGATCAGGATCCGGGAGGAACTGGCATGACCGGGTGTACCCGCATCGGGCAGTCGGACCACATGGGTGAGGCGGTCGAATGAGTCGCTCTTCCACGCCGGGTTTCCCGGCCGGACGACACAGTGCCCCGCACGGTAACCGTGCGCGGTCGTTCGACTACCCCCAGGAGGAGCTGCGGGACGACGAGCCGTACGACCCGGCCCTGCTCACCGGCCCGGGCCAGGGTGGCATCGGGGTCTTCCAGGCACCCCGGGCCACCCCCGGTGTGGACACCTCCCCGGTCGAGCCGGTCTCCGCCGCGCCGATGCTGGTGGGTGACGGCACCGACATCGACTCCCCCTTCCTCGATCTCTTCGGCGGCGGTCCACGCCCCGGCACCCCCCCGTCTCCCGGTGCCCCGTCCCCCGGTGGCCCCGCGCGACGCGGCCCCGGCCGGCAGCACCAGCCCGCCCCGCACCGACCGGCCGCCGCGCCGACCCCACCGGCGGCCATCGAGGCGCAGGCACCTCCGGCGGCCATCGAAGCGGCCCCACCCACCGAGCGGCCCGCCCGTACCCGGGTTCCGCACCAGCAGGGCGACCGACCGGCGCCGGCGCCGACCGGCGCCCGGCCGACCGAACCTCCGCAGCGGGCGCCACGCCGGGTCCCGGCCGAGCTGTTCCCCCGGGAGACCGGCGAGCCGCTCACCGCACGGGAGGCGGCCGAACGGGCCCGCCGCGAGGCCACCGAACGGGCCCGGGAAGCGACCGACCGCAGCCGACGCGAGGCCGCCGAGACGGCCCGCCGGGAAGCTGCCGAGCAGGCCCGGCGCGAGGGCGTCGAAGCAGCCCGGCGGGAGGCGATCGCGCAGACCCAGCGCGAGGCCGCCGAGACGGCCCGGCGTGAGGCCGCCGACGCGGCGCAGCGCGAGGCCACCGAACACGCCCGCCGTGCGGCGGCAGAAGCCGCCCGGCTTGAGGCCGCCGAGCTGTCGCGGCGAGAGAGCGCCGAGCAGGCCCGGCGGGACGCGGCGCTGACGGCTCGGCCCCGGCCGACCCCGGTGGAGTCCACCACGGCGGCCTGGCCCGAGCACGTCGAGCCGGCCTGGCCGGAGGCCGCCGAAGCGGCCTGGCCGGAGCCGGCCGGGCCGGTCCGGGTGGAGGCCGTGACCACCCCGGTCGGCGCGTTGACCACCGAACCGGCCCGGCGCGCACTCGTCGAGCCCGACCGGTCCGAACCCGCCGAACCCGGCTCCCGCGAACTGGCCGCACCGAGGCAACGTGCGGCGAGCCGCCGCACCGAGGCGACCAAGCCCGTCCGGGTACGCCCACCAAAGATCAAGTTCGGTGACCGGGACCCCTCGATCGACCTGGCGATCACCGAGATCGCCGGGCACCTGACCTTCACCCCCAACACCGTCACCGCCTGGTACTGGCTCCCCGAGGTCCGGTGGGCGTTCCGACCGGACGCCGAGCGTGAGGCGCTGCTCTCCGCGATCTCCGAGCAGTACGCCGGCCTGGCCGGCTTCCGGCTGCACCTGCGCCGCACCACCCGGCCGTTCCCCGCCGACGAGTGGGCCCGCACCATCGACGCGCACACTTCGTCGCCGCTGCCCGACGTCCCCGGCACACACGGCTGGGCCGACCACCTGGTCGCCGCCCAGCAGCACCTGATGTCGGTCAACCACGCCGAGGGGCAGACCTACCTGGGGGTCACCTTCGCCCGGCGCTCGCTCGGCGACTCCCTCACCGAACGGCTGCTGCGGGCCTTCGGCAAGGGCACCGCCGATGGGGAACGCCGCAAGCTCGGCCGCACCGTCGAACAGTTCGACGAGGTGCTGGGCAGCTTCGGCATGCGTGGCCGGCGGGTCACCGCGCAGGAGCTGGAATGGTTGCTCTACCGCTCGGTCGCCCTCTGCATGGCCCCGCCCGGCACCCTCTCCCCGGTGACCAACGGCCGGTGGGAACGCGGCGACCTGCTCGCCCTCACCGAACAGGTCGAGCGTTACCGCACCCCGTACGGCACGACGGTCAAGCTGGTCAACCGGATGACCGGCGAGGAACGGCACGTCGCCGTGCTCGCGGTCGGCCGGATGGAGCCGCTGGAGATCCCCGAACGACACGAGCCCTGGCTGCACTTCCACGAGCGGCTGCCCTGGCCGATGGAGATCTCCACCCGGGTCGACATCCTCGGCTCCGGTGACTCCTTCCGTAACCTCGAACACCGGCTACGGATGATCCGCTCGCAGCAACTCGACTATGCCGAACACGGCATCGACGCCCCACCCGAGCTGGAACGGCTCGCCAAGCGGGCGCTGGTGATCGGCGACGAGATGACCACCGGCCTGCCGGTGGACTCCGCACGGGCGCACGGCTGGCACCGGATCGCCGTCGGCGGCCGGACCCGCGAGGAGTGCATGGAACGGGCCCGCCGGCTCATCCAGCTCTACTCCCGCGAGCTGCGCATCTCCCTGCAACACCCGAAGAACCAGGACTGGCTGGCCCGGGAGTTCATCCCCGGCGAGCCGATCGCCAACACCGGCTACGTCCGCCGGATGCCGGTCCCGTTGCTGGCCGCCGCGCTCCCCCAGGCGGCGTCCACCGTCGGCGACCGCCGGGGCGACCTGATCGGTCGTACCGCCGGGACCTGCCGTCGGCCCGTCTTCCTCGACCTGCACTTCCCGATGGAGGTACGCGAGCGCTCCGGGCTCGCCGTCTTCGTCGCCGAACCCGGCGGTGGCAAGTCGACCCTGCTCGGCGCACTCGGCTACCTGGCCGCCCGACGGGGTGTGCAGGTCACCCTGCTCGACCCGTCCGGACCGCTGGCCCGGCTCTGTGCCATGCCCGAGCTCAAGCCGTACGCCCGGGTGCTCAACCTGACCGGCTCGGAGCCGGGGACGCTGGCGCCGTACGCGCTCATCCCCACCCCGCTGCGCAGCGAGTTCACCAGCGGTGCGGCAGGTGACCGGGAGTTCGAGATCGCCGTCTCCAACGCCCGGGCCGAGCGACGCATGCTGGTCCAGGACATCTGCATGATGCTGGTGCCGCCGCAGGTGGCCCGGGAGGCATCGACCGCCACCCTGTTCCGACACGCGGTACGCCAGGTGCCGGCCGAGGAGACGTCCACCCTGGACGACGTGGTCACCTGCCTGCAGGGGCTCGACGACGACGCCGGGCGGGAACTGGCCCACCTGCTGCTCGACACCGCCGAGATGCCGCTGGCCATGCTCTTCTTCGGCCGCCCGCCGGAAGGGCTGCTCGGCGCGGACGCGGCGCTCACCGTGATCACCATGGCCGGCCTCCGACTGCCCGACCTCAAGATCGAACGCGAGTACTGGTCGGCCGAGGAGGCGTTGGCCCTGCCGATGCTGCACACCGCGCACCGCCTCGCCGTGCGCCGCTGCTACGGCGGGTCGATGTCCTCCCGCAAACTCGTCGGACTGGACGAGGCACACTTCATGGAGGGGTGGCGCTCCGGCCGCTCCTTCCTGGTCCGGCTCGCCCGCGACTCCCGCAAGTGGAACCTCGCCGCCCTGGTCGCCTCACAGAACCCCAAGGACATCCTCGGCCTCGACGTCCAGAACCTCGTCTCCACCGTCTTCGTCGGCCGGATCGCCGAGGACACCGAGATCGCCTCCGAGGCGCTCCGGCTGCTCCGGGTCCCGGTCGACGACGGTTATGAAGCCACCCTGGCCTCCCTCTCCGCCGTCGACACCGCCTCGGCGACCCGGCTCGGCTTCCGCGAGTTCGTCATGCGCGACGTCGACGGCCGGGTGCAGAAGGTCCGGGTGGACGTGTCGTACGTCGAGGGGCTGCTGAACCACCTCGACACCACCCCCGCAGCGGTCGCTCAGGCCGCCGGGATATTGCCGACCGTCCTGGCTGATCTGGAGGCGTGACAATGGCGAGGGCCCGGGCACGGATCACGGCGCTCCTCCTCGCACTCGGCGTACTCGCCGGTGCCACGATCGCCTGGCCGGTGGTCGGGGCCACACCGGCGTACGCCGTACCGCCCGTGACGGCACAGGCCGCCGCGAACCTCTGCACCACCAAGGAGTGGCAGGCCGACTTCCGCGCCTGCGTCGCCAAACTGAAGCAGGTCAGTGAGACGGAGGTCGACTGCCGCAAGCCACCGGTTCCCTCAGCCCCGGACTCCGGCCTGGCCGGGTGGTTCGCCTCCCGGCCCGACGCGTCGAAACTCCCGGGGCCGAAGGGCCTCTACAGCGACTACGGCTACGGCGGTTACAGCTTCAACACGTACGACGTGGAGGGGGGATGCGCCTCGACCGTCCTCCACCCGGACTACAAGTTCACCACGACCGTCGCCAACGGCGAACTGATGATGGCCACCGCAGTGGTGGGTGCCTCGAACGCCTTGCGGGAGCGCGCCTGGGACCCGCGATCGATGTGGGACTGGGCCGATCCACTGGTGGAGAAGGCGACCAAGGCCGTCTACCAGAAGGTATTCAGCGTCTTCGGCATCGTGACGCTCTGCGTGGTGGGCCTGTATCTGCTCTGGCGCTCCCGCCAGTCGGACATGAGCAATGCGATGACCACCGCAGGCTGGGCACTGCTGGTAATGGTCGCGGTGACCGCGCTGGCAGCCTGGCCGGTGAAGTCCGCCAACATAGCCGACGGCACACTCATCACCTCCCTGGGCGTCGTACACGACGCCGTCGGACCTGCGACCCGCGACATTCCGCCAGACCGATGTGTTCTGCCGAACCCCGACGCATGCGTGGACAAGCGCCCTCCTGCCGTTCGTGCCAGCGATACTGCCACCGAGTCGATGTTGTACCGAAACTGGTTGCGTGGCGTCCTGGGCTCTGCGGACAGCGAGACTGCGCAGAAGTACGGAGCGGCCCTCTACGATGCCAAATCGCTCTCCTGGGAAGAGGCGGAGAAGCTTCGGCAGAACCCCGCCACCCGTGAGGCGACCATCAAGGCCAAGCAGCAACAATGGATGACCGTTGCCGAACAGATCAAGGTGGAGAATCCGGAAGCCTACGAGTATCTGCAGGGCAGCCGGGACATGGACCGGATCGGCTCCGGGTTCATCGCAGTGCTCGCCTCGCTGCTCTTCGCCATGTTCGACCTCACCGCCTCATTATTGGTCCTGCTCGGCTTCATGATCTTCCGCTGGGCGGTGATCGCCGCTCCGATCCTGGGCACGGTCGGCCTACTCCGCCCGGCCAGCGCCGGGCTGCGGCGACTGGCGAATGCCGTCGTCGCCGCTGTATTCAACATCGCCATCTTCGGCACCGGTGCGGCGATCTACCTGTTCGCCGTTGACCTGATCATGAGCACTCCCACCCTGCCCGGCTGGCTCCAGGTGGTGCTGGTCTGGCTCTGTGGTGTGGTCGGCTGGCTACTGCTACGTCCCTACCGACGGATCACCCAACTGGGCGGCAAGGACAGCAGTGAGGCGGTGGGCTCTGCCGGGTCGTGGCACCGTCGGTTCTTCCGGGATATGCGCGTCGCCGCCCGGCTCGACGTGGCCGAGCCTGGTGGCACGGCCGAGCCGAAGATCACCCGGCGGCGTGGTGCCGCGCTGGAACCGGCGGGGCTACGACCCGAGGCCAGACGGGAAGACCCCAGTCACTCCACCGTCAGCGCACCTGTTCAGGGAGATCGGCCAGATGGCCGGGAACGGGCCGAAGAGACCGGGCCGAGGTCGCCCTCACGTGACAGTGGCCCGCCCAAGGTCGCGCCCCGCCCCCGTCGGAATCCACCCGCGACCTGGACCGAGCCGGACGTGCCGGAGGAGGCCCCGTCGTTCGTGGTCTACCGACCCGACTCTGCTGCGCCAGCACCGGTCAAGCCCAGTCCCAGGATTCGCTCCGAGGCCAGGTGACGGTGATGCGGCGAGCAGTGGAGTTCCTCTTCACCCGGCTCATCCGGTCGCGCCTCGGGATCGCGCTCGGGATCGCCGTGCTGGTCCTCGGTGTGATCAGCACGGCCCGTCTGGTGGGCGGTCCCAGCGACCTGACGGCGGGGCTGAGTAGCCGCCCGCGTGAACCGATCACCACAGTCGATCCGGAGGCGGGCGACGACGGCGTCATCGCCACCCCAGCCCCGGAGTCGCCACGTACCCGACCCGGCGAACTGACCCCCGAACAGACAGCCACCCGGTTCACCACTGCCTGGCTGGGTGGAGGCACCGCCACCGCCGAGCAGTGGCAGGCGAGCCTTCGACCGCTGTCGACGCCCGAACTCACGGAGAAGCTCTCCGGTGCCGAACCGGCCGGGGTGCCGGCCGAGAAGGTCACCGGCACCGCGACCCTCCGTCCTCGGACGGCGGTCTTCGCAGAGGTGTTGGTTCCGTTGGAGAGCGGACAGCTGCGGCTGGAACTGGTTGCGCCCGACGGTCGCTGGTTGGTGGATGCCGTGGACTGGGAGCGGGAATGACTGCTGGAATGTCGGGAACGGGAGAACCGCCTCGTCGCCGAATTCGGATTGGTGCCGTCGCCGCCGCGCTCACCGGCACCCTCGCCCTACTCTGCTGCGGTGGTGGAAGCGCGGCGTTCTTCCTGACCAATCTTGGCGGTGACCAGGAGAGCCTGGTGTCGAACGAGCAGCAGTGCGACGACGAGCACCAGGTGAACGTCACCGGCAAGATGCCGCGGATGTCGGTCTACGGAGCCAGTCAGATGCGTAACGCGGCGATCATCATCAAGGTCGGCCAGGACATGAAGGTGCCACCCCGGGGATGGGTGATCGCGGTGGCCACGGCGATGCAGGAGTCGGCCCTGCGAAACCTCTCGAACAGCACCGTCGCCGGTTCCCGTGGGATCCCCAACGAGGGTGTCGGCTCCGACCACGACTCCGTCGGCCTGTTCCAGCAGCGAGCCGGCTGGGGCAGCGTCACGCAACGGATGAGTCCCGACTACGCGGCCCGCAAATTCTACGAGAAGCTGCTGAAGGTCGATGGCTGGGACCGGATGTCCCTGACCCGGGCAGCGCAGAAAGTGCAGATCAGCGCCTACCCCGATGCTTACGCCAAGCACGAGGACATCGCGAGCCAGATCGTCAACGCACTGGCCGGTGGTGCCGCCCGGACGGTCCAGATCGCCGAGCGCGCGGTCTGCGACCGGGCCTCCGCACGGGCCATCGCCGCTTCCGGGTGGACCGCGCCGATCGACGGTGGAGTCGGCTCCGGATTTCGTACCGCCAGCCGGCCTCGTCACAACGGTGTGGACATCGGTGCCCGCAAGCGGACCGAGATCCACGCTGCGGCCACCGGTCGGGTGCTGGTTGCCCGCTGCGACCCGGACCACAACGGCGTTCGTAACTGCGATGTCGACGGCTTTCCCGGCAAGGGCGGATGCGGATGGTTCGTCGACATTCTGCACGCCGGCGGATACGTCAGCCGCTACTGCCACATGATCGAGAAACCCCGGGTGGTTCCTGGGCAACTCGTCAAGGCCGGTGAGGTGATCGGGCTGGTCGGCAGCAGCGGCAACTCCTCCGGTCCGCACCTGCACTTCGAGGTGCACGTCGACAGCGACCGCAGTTTCTCCGGCGGGATCAACCCGGTGCCGTTCATGCGGCAGCGCGGTGCACCGCTGAACGGCCGGGCATGAGGCTGCCGCAACGATGAGCGGACCGCTGCCGGATCCCTTCGCCGGTCAGCCCGACTGGGCACCGCAACCACCACGGCCGATCCACATCGTTCCCGCCACCGGCCGGGTCGAGCTACGTGGCCGTCGTGTCCTCATGGGGCTGCCGGGCCTCGGCTGGCGGGGGGACCTCCGCGCCGACGAACGAGTGGTGCAGGGAAGCCGTACCTATGTGCCGGTCATCCCGGAACACGAGTGGTACCGGGCGGAGGCCGATCAGGTAGAGGTCTTCGCCCCGCTCGTCCCCGTGGAGAGGGTCTGGGTGGAGACTGTCGGGGCCCGACCTTCGGCCGTCGACCCAACCCACGACAAGGGAATCCGGCTGGTCTCCCTGGACGGACCGACGCACCCGGCCCCCACCCCGGTCTTCGAGACCGATGCGGTCAGCGGCCGACGAGTGGTGCGCGTCGAGGACTCTGTGGAACACCGCGATCTCCGCGCAGTGACCGAGCCCTACTCCGGTGCCGACGGCGACATCTGCGTCCGAGTGACTCCGGAGTTGGAGTGGTACCGCTGGGCTTGGCGTGGGCAGCCGCCCACCACCCTGGAAGTCCCAGTCCACCTACTATGGATCGAATGAGCTCAGATGCTCTTGGTTGCCTCGCAGACTCTCCAGTTGTCTTTGAGTCGGGTTTGAAATCGCCAATGCTGCCGATCACTTTGGGAGATGCCGTCCACAGCGGCTGAGAGAATGAGATCGGTCTCCACTTCGGCAGTCTCACCATGTCGGCTCATCAAAAGGGCGCCCCAACTGACCGTAAGCTCGGTTGCGAAGCGGCGCTCCCTGTCGCGCAGGTCGTCACGAAGTGCTCGTAGTTCGGCCAGTCCACCTGGTTTTCCGTCGCACACGAGGAGTTCCGCGCGGGTGTCGTTCTCGTTGACCAGGAACTCGCGAAGGTAGTTGTCCACCACGACGTCCGGGGCGCTCCGGTCGGGGGTGGCGGCTCGCTCGTACAGCACGTAGCCGGTCACCCCGCCTCCCACACAGAGCAACGCCAACACCCCGGCCACCACGGTGAGGACGGTCCGGAGCCGGCGGGGCCGCCGTTGCGGCACCGGCAGCGGCGCAGGGGGTGCCAACTGGTCCGGCGGGGTCCGCTGCGCCGGTACGCGGGACACCTGGGAACCGGCGGGGGGCTGCACTGATTCCACCCCCTGAGGCTATCGGCTGGGCGCCTCGTACCCAATGCCCCGGAAGCTGCGGATCGTGACAGGACAACCTCGGGAGGTGAGAGTTCACCGCTATTTGCGACAAGCCCGGCGCATCGCCGTCGTGCTTCCCGGAGGAGCGGCCGAGGCTGGGATACGGTCTGCAGTCGGGGAGTTTCCCACCTCGACAGAGGGGTGGACGCGCCTCGGAAAGAGGGGTGGACGCGGTGGCCGGTCCGAAGGCTCGTACGAACCGCGCCGCAGCCCTGCACCGCCGCGCCGCCGCTACCGTTGCCGCGGCTACCACCGTCCTCGACGAGATCCGCCCGGCCCCCGCCGACCAGCGTCGCCAGTACGAACTGGCGGACCGGCTGCGTAGCGCCGCCGCCCTGCTCGCACCGGGCTGGGCCGGCGCCGCCCTGGAGACCGTGTCGGCGGACGCCCCGTGTGGTGAGGACAATCCGCCCTTCGTGCGGATCGGGGTGGCGGCGCCGCTGGAGGATGCACGTTTCCCGGCGCTGGTGCCGTTGCTCGGTTCGGGGCACCTGACGCTCGACGCGGACGTCCGGGACCCCCGGGTTCGCGGCCTGCTGCGTGCCGTACTGCTGCGGATGCTGGCGGCCACCCCCGCAGGCTGTCTGCTGGTGCGCGGCGTCGACGGCACCGCCATCAGACCCGGCGTCGGCGCAAGCGCCGGCACCGGCCCGGGCGGCGCCCGGGGCGACGGCGCGAGACCGGGAGGTGCCGGGGGTGACGGCGTCTTCGCCCCGTTCGCGGCGCTGGTCGACGCGGGTCTGCTGCCACCACCGGCGGCGGACGTGGCCGGGCTACGGGCGGTGCTCACCGAGGCCGAGCAGTGGGTTTCCCCGGGGGACGGTCGACCCCGTCGACATGATCGGACCCTGTTGCTGGTGATCGCCGGGCTGCCCGAGTCGACCGGGTCGAGCGATCTGGACCGGATCGTGGCGCTGGCCGAGCGGGGTCGGGTTGCCGGCCTGCATCTAGTGGTGGCTGGTTGGCCGGTGGTCGGCCGGCCGCCGTTGCCGCAGGCCACGCCGGTACGGCTGCGCACCTCGTACGCGCTGGTGGGTGATCCGCCGGGCAGCCCGTTCAGCGGACCGGGCACCGAGTCGCCGGGTGGGCTGAACTGCCCCGTCCTCGTCGACGAGGATCCCGGCCCGGAGCTGATCGGGGCGGTCTGTCGTCGGCTGGCCGACCAGGTGGAGGCAGGCTCCCGGTTGGGCCTCGCCGAGCTGCTGCCGCCCGAGGACGCGGCGCTGTGGACGACGACGTCGGTCGACGGCCTGTCCACCGCGGTCGGGGACGCCGGCGGCCGGCCGGTCACCGTGGGCTTCACCGAGTTGACCCCGCACTGGCTGGTCAGCGGCCGGTCGGATGCGGGCCGGTCGGCGTTCCTGACCACCGCCCTGCTCGGCCTGGCCGCCCGGTACGGCCCGGACGAGCTGGCGCTGTACCTGGTGGACCTGGGCGACGGCGAGTCGTTCGTGGAGTTCCTCCAGACCGAGCGGGACCGATCGTGGCTGCCGCAGGTCCGCGCGGCGGGGATGGCCACCGACCCGGAGTACGTCCGGGACCTGTTCGATCAGTTGGCGGCGGAGATCCACCGGCGGGAGGAGGCGGCGGCGCGGGCCGGGGGCCAGCGGTTCGCGGAGCTGCGTGACCATCAGGTGCTGCCGCGCATCGTCTGCGTCATCGACAATTTTCCGCTGCTGTTGGCGGATCGGGATCCGGTGGCCGCCGAGGTGCTGGCCCGGTTGGACGGGCTGGCCCGCTCGGGGCGCGGGTACGGCGTCCATCTGGTCCTGGCCGGTGCCGGTGACCTGGGTGTCGGTGCGGGGTCTGCGCCCCGGGACTCGGTGCTGGGGCAGTTCCCGGTGCGGGTGGCGCTCGCCGGTGGCAGTGCGGTGCTGATGCCGACCAACGACGCCGCCGCCGGTCTGGCGGTGGGCAGCGCGGTGGTGAACACCGCCGGTGGGTTGGGCGGTCCGCGCGGCGCGACCCGGGGGCACGAGCGGTTGGTCCGGTTCCCCGATCCGCACGACGCCCCCGAGGTTGTCGAGCGGCTGCGGCATCGCCTGTTCGCGGCGCGGCCGGAAGGTGCCGTACCGCCGGTGGTCTTCGCCGGGTGGGCCCGGCCGTTACTGCGCAACGACCCGCGGATGCGGGCTGCCGTCGCCGGGCGGTCCGGTGCTCCGGCGGCTCTGCTGGGTCGGGCGGTGGACGTCGCGCGGACGACCGTGGCGGTGCCGCTGGGTCCGGTGGCGGGGCGCAACCTGGCGGTCCTCGGGCCGGGTGCGGCGGCGGCGACGCTGCTGGCGACGGCCGCCCGGAGCACCGCCGCGCACCATCCGCCGGGCAGTGCGGAGTTCGTGATCGCCCCGTTGGCCGAGGGGTTCGCCCCCTTGGCCGCCGCGCTCGCCGCCGAGCTGGGCGAGCGTCATCGGGTGTCGACGGTGGACGGGCCCGGGCTGCTGACCGCGGCCGCCGGTCCCGACCCGACCTACCTGGTGGTGTTCGGGGTGGACGCGCCTGCGGCGGAGGAGCTGCCGCCGGACCGGCTGCGCGCTCTGCTGCGGGAGGGTCCACCGGCAGGTCGGCACCTGCTCGGCTGGTGGCGGACGGTTCCGCCGTTCGCCGGGTTGGTGGAGCCGGACGGCGAGGTGGGAAAGCTGGCCACGGTCGCTGCGGTCGACGTGCCGGGCGCGCAACTCGCCCCGCTCTTCGGGCATCCGGTGCAGTGGCGTCCCCGGCCCGGACGGGTGGTCCTCTGGGAGACCGCCGACGACCGGGGCACGGTGCTGGTGCCGTTCGCCGACGAGGCGGACCAGCCGTGACCGGCCCTGCGGACGATGGGGCGCGACCCGCCGTGGCGTGGGCCCGTGCGGGGAATCAGGCCCGGCCTGCCCGTGCGGGGAACCGCACGGGAGCGCCCGCCAGGAGGACCGCAGGTGACCGACCGCGAAGGGGACCGGGTGTGGCTGATCGTGAGGGGCGTCGGGCGTGAGCATCGATGACGCCGTGACGGTGGCACCGGTCCGCCAGCGGCCGGCCGGGGAACCGGCCCCGTCGGTGTCCGCCGCCTGGACCGACTACCTGGCCGCCGCCCGCCAGCTCGACGGGGTACGCCGGGGTGCCGCGACGGCCGCCGCCGCGCAGTCCCGCGCCGTGGAGGCGGCCCGTGCGGAGCTGACCGGGGTACGTGCCCGGTTGGCGCCGCAGCAGGCGAGACTGCGCGAGTTGGGCGTACCGGCGATCTCGTTGGCCCCGACGCCACCGGAGCTGACCGAGGCCGCCCGGGCGATGGTGGGTGGTCCGGCGGCGGTGCTGGCCGGCCTACGCAGGGCGCAGAGCTGGGCGGAGGGCGCGGACGCGGCGTTGGCCGCGCGCGGTGCGCCGCGTCCGGCTGCCTGGCCGCCCCGGTGGCGCAACCTGCTGGTGTACGGTCCGCTGGCACTGGTCGTGCCGGTGGTGCAGTTGGTGCTGTTCCTGACGGCGGGTGCCGGCCCGGTGAGTGTGGTGGCGCTGCTGGTGGGCCTGCCGATGCCGGCGGTGGCGTTCGCGGCCGGTCGGGTGGGGGTGAGCCGGTTGTTCCCCCCGGGGCCGGACGGTCGGTGGGACCACACTCCCCGGCTGGGGCTGCTGACCTGCCTGGTGCCGGCGGTGGTGGTCGCCGCCGGGATCATGCTGGCGCTACTGGCCGGCTGATCCGGGCGGCGTCGGCCGGGCCGGCGGCTCAGCGGGGGATGATCAACGACATCGCCTCGGCGCGGGACTTCGCGTCGTGTTGGAGCACGCCGCGGACGGCCGAGGTGATGGTCTTGGCACCGCTCTTCTGGATGCCGCGCATCGCCATGCACATGTGTTCGCATTCGAGTACCACGATCACGCCGCGCGGTTGCAGTCTGCTCATCAGCAGGTCGGCGATCTGCGAGGTGAGTCGCTCCTGCACCTGCGGGCGGCGGGCGAAGACCTCGACCAGCCGGGCCAGCTTGGACAGGCCGGTGATCCGGCCGTCGGGGCCGGGGATGTAGCCGATGTGCGCGCTGCCCCGGAACGGGAGCAGGTGGTGTTCGCAGAGGCTCATCACGTCGATGTCCCGGACGAGCACCAACTCCTCGTGGTTGGCCTCGAAGGTGGTGCTGAGCACCTGGGCCGGGTCGACCCGCAGGCCGGCGAAGAGTTCGGCGTACGCCCGGGCGACCCGGGCCGGGGTCTGCTGGAGGCCGTCACGGTCGGGGTCCTCCCCGACCGCGATGAGGATCTCGCGGACCGCCTTCTCGATCCGGCCGAGGTCCATGGTGTCCTCGATCGGGCGGCCGTTGAGCTTGCCGCTGATCAGCCGGGCGGCGACGTAGTCGAGCGTCTCGTCACCGGGCTCGGTGGACGAGGCGGCCAGCCCCGGGTTGTCGGGGCTGGCCGCGGCGTCGGGGTTCAGTGCAGACCGTCCGAGTTGTTCGAGGAGCCGCCGACGGAGATGCCGTCCGCGGTGGCCTGCGCCGCGAGCTTCTCCTTCTCGGCCGGGGTGAGTACCGGCGGCTCGGTGGAGGGCAGACGCTTGCCGAAGCCGTTGTACGGGGCCATCGGCGGGCGCTTCACCACCCGCGAGCAGATCCGGGCCATGTCGGCGGTGGAGAGGGTTTCCTTCTCCATCAGCTCCAGGACCATGTTGTCCAGGACGTCCCGGTATTCCACCAGGATCTCCCAGGCCTCGTCGTGGGCCAGCTCGATCAGGGCCCGCATCTCGCCGTCGATCTCCGCGGCGACCGAGTCGGAGTAGTCCCGCTCGTGACCCATGTTGCGGCCGAGGAACGGCTCGTCCCCGCTGGTGCCGTACTTGATCGCGCCGAGCTTCAGGCTCATGCCGTACTGCGTGATCATCGCGCGGGCCAACTGGGTGGCCTTCTCGATGTCGTTGCCGGCGCCGGTGGTGGGCTCGTGGAAGACGAGTTCCTCGGCGGCCCGCCCACCCAGGGCGTACGCCAGGGTGTCGATCATCTCGGCCCGGGTCTGGGTGTACTTGTCCTCGGTCGGCAGGACCAGGGTGTGCCCGAGCGAACGACCCCGGGACAGGATCGTCACCTTGTGCACCGGCGCAGCGTGCGGCAGCGCCCAGGCGACCAGCGCGTGCCCACCCTCGTGGTACGCGGTGATCTTCTTTTCCTGGTTGCTCATCACCCGGGTCCGGCGCTGCGGTCCGGCGACCACCCGGTCGATCGACTCCTCCAGCGAGTCGTTGCTGATCGCCCGCTCTTCCTTGCGGGCGGTGAGCAGCGCGGACTCGTTGATCACGTTGGCCAGGTCGGCCCCGGAGAAGCCGGGGGTACGCCGGGCGACCGCGTCGAGGTCGACGTCGGGCGTGAACGGCTTGCCCTTGGCGTGCACCCGCAGGATCGCCTTGCGGCCCTCCATGTCGGGGGCGTCGACCGGAATCTGCCGGTCGAAGCGGCCCGGACGCAGCAGCGCCGGGTCGAGGATGTCCGGCCGGTTGGTGGCGGCGATCAGGATGACCCCGCCCTTGGTGTCGAAGCCGTCCATCTCGACGAGCAGCTGGTTGAGGGTCTGCTCGCGCTCGTCGTGGCCACCGCCCATGCCGGCGCCACGGTGCCGGCCGACGGCGTCGATCTCGTCGACGAAGACGATCGCCGGGGCGTTCGCCTTGGCCTGCTCGAAGAGGTCACGGACCCGGCTGGCGCCGACACCGACGAACATCTCCACGAAGTCGGAGCCGGAGATCGAGTAGAACGGCACCCCGGCCTCGCCGGCCACGGCGCGGGCCAGCAGCGTCTTACCGGTACCGGGCGGGCCGAAGAGCAGCACGCCCTTCGGGATCTTGGCACCCAGTGCCTGGTACTTCGCCGGGTTCTGGAGGAAGTCCTTGATCTCGTGGAGCTCCTCCACCGCCTCCTCGGCCCCGGCCACGTCCGCGAAGGTCGTCTTCGGGGTGTCCTTGGTGATCATCTTCGCCTTGGACTTGCCGAAGTTGAGCACCCGGGAGCCGCCGCCCTGCATCTGCGACATGAAGAACAGCAGCAGGAGCACGAGCAGCACGATGGGCAGCAGGTTGACCAGCAGGCTCACCCAGATGCTGTCGGACGACACCTTGGCGTCGGCCGGGCCGGTGACCCGGTTGCCCGCCTTGGCCTCGAGGACCTCGTTCCAGACCTGCTCGCCGGCCTGGTACGGGAACTGGGCCTCGATCCGGTCGGTCGTGGTGTCGCCGAACTTGGTCTTCTCGGCCAGGTTGAGCTGGAGCGTCTGCTCCTTGTCCTGGAAGACGACCTTGTTGATCTTGGCGGTGTGCAGTTGGTCGAGCGCAACGGAAGTGTCCACCCGGTGGTAGCTGGGACCAGCGGTGAACAGCTGACTGAGCACAACGGCGCCGAGGATGACCAGGATGATCCAGACCACCGGTCGGCGGAAGAAACGCGTACGTTCCATGCTGTTGTCGAGCGCCGAGGCGCCCGCATCCTCCTGATCGACGTCCTGACCGTCTGAATGGTGTCGCCGCCGATGGCGGCGTCGAGCCGCCGTGCGGGCCGGCCTCGACCCCGGGGCGCGCGAACTGCCGCACCGCGGTCATTCGACGGTACACCGTGCGCGCCAGGAGCGAGCTTGCGAGCCCCGCAGTCGGGGACATTCGTGACCCCGAGATGCGAGCCTGCGAGCCCGGCACTCACGCGGACGGCGAACCGGGGTCTCAGCCGACGTGGCGGGGAACTGCGCACCGGCTCCGTCGACCGCCCGGTCACGCGGTCGGGGTGCCGGGCGCGGAGCTGCCCCCACGCCACCCACCCCTACCGTAGTCGGATTGGCTGGGAGCCCGCTGAACGTCCGCTCGATGACGACCGATACGAGCGGAAGTCAGGCCCGGGCGTAGACCTCGGGCTTGAGCACGCCGACGTACGGCAGCTCGCGGTAGCGCTCGCCGAAGTCGAGGCCGTAGCCGACCACGAACTCGGTGGGGATGTCGAAGCCGACGTACTTCACCGGGACCGGGACCTTCACCGCCTCCGGCTTGCGGAACAGGGCCACCACCTCGACGCTGGCCGCCGACCGGGACTCCAGGTACCGCAGCAGCCAGGACAGGGTCAGGCCGGAGTCGACGATGTCCTCGACCACCACCACGTGCCGGCCCGCGATGTCCCGGTCCAGGTCCTTGAGGATGCGCACCACGCCGGAGGAGGTGGTGCCCTGGCCGTACGAGGAGATGGCCATGAAGTCCAGCTCCACCGGTGGGCCCTGCCGACCCAGCGCCCGGGCGAAGTCGGCCATGAACATGACCGCACCCTTGAGTACGCAGACGAGCAGCAGTCCGTCGGTGACCCCGGCGTAGTCCGCCGAGACCTGCTTGGCCAGCTCCGCCGTCTTCTCGCGGATCTGCGCCTCGGAGATGATCACGTGATCGATGTCGGCGTCGTACCAGGAGCCGTCAGCCATGCTCCTAGCCTGCCGTACGCCGGACGGCCCGCGTCGGCGGGGCCGCACCTTCTGGCGCGGTCCCACCGCGGGTTTTTCTGGCACAACGGGAGCAAACACCTCAGCAGGCACGGGACCGCCAGCGGCGACCCTCCTCGGTGGGCTTCCAGTCGGCGGAGTCACGGGTGTCGGCGGTCAGGCCGAACGCCGAAGCGACGGCCAGCGCGAGGAGGAAGAACAGAAGCAACAGGAACTCCATGGCGGCGCTCACTTTCCTGGGATCTGAGTGGTTTTCGCCGCCGGTGCGCACCGGACTGATGTTCAGTTTCCGCCCGCGACACGGGCCGGGACAGTGGCAGCAACGCCATGCCCCCTCGATTTTCTGCCACCTGTCCGGTTACCCTCGTCACATGATTCGATCGGTGGCCGTCATCGCCCTGGACCAGGTCGCCGTCTTCGAACTCGGCGTGCTCACCGAGGTGTTCGGGACCGACCGCACCGAAGACGGGTTCCCCGGCTACCGGTTCACCGTCTGCACCGCCGACGGCGGCCCGGTCCGCACCGCCTCCGGCTTCGACCTCACCCCGCACGCCGACCTCGCCCCGGTCGACGACGCCGACCTGGTCGCGGTCCCCGCGTACACCCAGGGTGGTGAGGTGCCGGAGGCGGTGCTGGCCGCGCTGCGCCGCGCCGCCGACCGGGGGGCGCACGTGTTCAGCCTCTGCTCCGCGGCGTTCGTGCTCGGCGCGGCCGGTCTGCTCGACGGCCGGGAGTGCACCACCCACTGGAGGTACGCCGACGAGCTGCAACGCCGGCACCCCTCGGCCCGGGTCCGGTGCAACAGCCTCTATGTGGCCGACGGACCCGTGCTGACCAGCGCCGGCACCTCCGCCGGCATCGACGCCTGCCTGCACCTGGTCCGCCAGGAACACGGCTCGGTCACCGCCACCCGGCTGGCCCGGCGCATGGTGGTCCCCCCGCACCGCGACGGCGGCCAGTCCCAGTACATCGAGGCGCCGATCCCGGCCACCCCCGACGCGCCCACCCTCGAACCGGTGCTGAGCTGGCTGATCGGCCACCTGGACCAGCCGACCACGGTGGACGAGTTGGCCGCCCGCGCCGGGATGTCCGCGCGCACCTTCGCCCGCCGGTTCCGGGCCGAGACCGGCACCACCCCGCACGACTGGCTGACCAACCAGCGGGTGCTGCTGGCCCGCCGGCTATTGGAGGAGACCCGGCTCAGCGTGGAGAGCGTTGCCGGCCGCTCGGGGTTCCCCGACGCCGCCGCCCTGCGCCACCACTTCGCCCGCCGGGTCGGCACCACCCCGCAGGGCTACCGCACCACCTTCCGCGACCGCATCCCCACCGGCTGACCCGCGTCCGGTCGAGGTCACCCCGGGCCGGGGTCAGTAGCCCAGCGCCGCACCGTCGACCCGGGGCTCCGCGCCGACCACCCAGCCGCCGGCCGGGGCACGCCACAGCGCCTGCCCGTACCCGAAGACCGAGGGCTCGTCGGCGACGGTGACCTCGTGGCCCCGGGCGCGCAACCCCGCGACCAGGCCGGGCTCGGCCGCCAGGGTCGGCTCCACCAGCAGGGTCCGGCCGGCGTGCCAGTACCAGCGGGGGGCGTCGAGAGCGGCCTGCGGATCGCGGCCGTCGTCGACGGTCGCGGCAACGAGCTGGACATGCCCCTGCGGCTGCATGTGCCCACCCATCACCCCGAACGGCCCGACCGGTGCGCCGTCGCGGGTCAGGAAGCCCGGGATGATCGTGTGGAAGGGCCGCTTGGCCGGCCCGACCACGTTGGGGTGCCCCGGATCGAGCCGGAATCCGGTGCCCCGGTTCTGCAGGGCGAAACCGTACCCGGGCAGCACCACCCGCGAGCCGAACCCCAGGTAGGTGGACTGGATCAGGCTGACCATCAGGCCGTCGGAGTCGGCCGTGCAGAGATAGACGGTGCCGCCCCGCTCCGGATCACCGGCCACCGGGTCACCGGCCCGGTCGGTGAGCAACGCCCGCCGCGCCGCCAGGTAGCCCGGATCGAGCAGGCCGGCCGTCGGCACGGTGGCGCGCTCCGGGTCGGCCACGTGCGCGTGCGCGTCGGCAAAGCCGAGCTTGACCGCCTCCACCTGCCGGTGCACCCGCTGCACCGGGTCGGCGGCCGGGTCGAGGCCGCCCAGGACGCCCAGCGCCTGCAGCGCGGCCAGCCCCTGCCCCGGTGGCGGCAACTCCCACACCTCGTGCCCCCGGTAGCGGACGCTGACCGGGTCGACCCAGGTCGAGGTGTGGGCAGCCAGGTCGGCGGCGGTGAGGAATCCGCCGGTACGGGCGGCGTGCCGGTCCAGCGCCTCGGCGATGGTGCCCCGGTAGAAGTCGTCCGCGCCGCTGCGGGCGATCAGCCGCAGCGTGCGGGCCGCCGCCGGGTTGCGCCAGCGTTCGCCGGGCCGTGGAGCCCGACCGGCCACCGTGAAGATCCGGTCGAACTCGGCGTACGCGTCACCGGTCGGCGCGGGCTGCGCCAGGGCCCGCGCCCAGGTGGCGGCGGTGCCGGTGGAGACCGGGTGGCCGTGCTCGGCGTACCCGACCGCGTCGGTGAACAGGTCGGCGAAGGGCAGCACGCCGAACCGGTCGTGCAGGTCCCGCCAGCCGGCCGGGGCACCGGGCACGGTCACCGGCAACCAGCCCCGGGCGGGCATCGCCGGCCCGCGCGCCTGCGCGCCGCCCAGCGCGTCCACCGGCGTCGCCGACACCCCGCCGGTGGCGGTCAGCACCATCTCGCGGGTCAACGCGGCCGGTGACCGCCCGGCGGCGTTGAGGCCGTGCAGCCGGTCGCCGTCCCAGACGATGGCGAACAGGTCACCACCGATGTCGTTGGACGGCGGCTGCACCACGGTCAACGTGATCGCGGTGGCCAGCGCCGCGTCGACGGCGTTGCCGCCGCGCCGCAGCACGGCCAGGCCCGCCGCCGCCGCGAGCGGGTGGCTGGTCGAGACGGCACCGTGCGGGGCGAACAGGGCACGCCGGGGGTACGCCATCCGCCCTGTCTACCGCACCACCACGAACCCGCCCACCCCGTCGCTCCGGCATGCCCCGGTGGTGCCCGGTCCACCCCTACCGAGCTGTCGTTCTGCGAGCGAGGGCAGCCCGACACCTCATGATCAGATTGCGGAAACAGGCACGACACGCCGACCCGGATACGCGAAACCGCAATCTGATCATCGCTTCCCCGCCCCTGCCCACCCGACCCCGACCGCCCCGGCCGAGACGTACTCAGTCGACGGGCAGCAGCCGACCGCCCCGACGACAGACGCGCACCCCGCCCGGCAGCGCCGTCGCGCCCTGCCCACGCCACGCGGTGACCAGCGCGTCCAACGCGTCGACGTGACGGTGGGAGAGCGCACCGGGCGGGGCCCCCAACTCCCGGGCCCAGGCATGCAGCACCCGGCTGCGTACCGCACCCGGCAACCCGGCCAGCGCCACGACGGACAACCCCCCACCGTCCCGTACCCGGAGCCCGTCGAACAGCGGTCCGCCGGACCAGCATCCGTCGGGTGACAACTCGTCGGACGGGCGGCTGCCGGTACGCGACCCGTCAGGGAGGGGCCCCCCGGACCGGGGCGCGTCGGACCGGGGCGCGTCGGACCGGGGCGCGTCGGACCGGGGCGCGTCGGACCGGGGCGCGTCGGACCGGGGCGCGTCGGACCGGGAACTGTGGGGTCCCTGCGGGGCGGCGAGGGCGGCGGCGGCCAGGTCATCCAGGGCGGCGGTGTCGGCGGCCAGCAGTCGGGCCGTACGGGCCAGATTGTCCAGGACCCCTTCGCCGAGCGCGGCGACCAGTGCCGGCAGCACGTCGGCGCGGACCCGGGCCCGCGCGTACGACGGATCGGTGTTGTGCGGGTCCTGCCACGGGGCCAGGCCCAGCGCCGCGCACGCGTCGCGGGTCTGCGCCCGGGTGACATCGAGCAGGGGACGCAGCAGCGGCACCCCGGCCAGGTCCCGCCGGGCGGGCATCGCGGAGAGCCCTCGCGGGCCGGCCCCCCGGGCCAGCGCCAACAGCACCGTCTCGGCTTGGTCGTCGCGGGTGTGTCCGAGCAGGACGGCGGCGGCCCGGTGCCGTCGGGCGGCGTCCGCCAGCGCCTGGTAGCGGGCCTGCCGGGCCGCCGCCTCGGGGCCACCGGGACGCCCGGCCACCGTCACCGCCACGGCCTCGACCGGAGCCAACCCGGCCCGCCCGGCCCACTCGGCGACGGCGGCGGCGCGCTCGGCCGAGCCGACCTGCAACCCGTGGTCGACGGTCACCAGACCGGCCTGTCGGCCGAGCCGCGACGCCACGAAGGCGGTGGCGACGGCGAGGGCCAGCGAGTCCGCCCCACCCGAGCAGGCCACCAGCACCGGCCCCTCGGCGGGCAGACCGGCCAGCGCACGGCGTACCGCGACCCGGATGGCGGCCACCGACGGGGCGAGGGCCACCCCCGGACGAGCACCGGAGACGCGCCGCCCGACCGCGGCCGGGTCGACGGATCGGGGCCGACCGGCCACCGGGTCAGCCGGCGGTCGGGGTGGCGGCGGCCGGCCCGTGCACCCGGGCCACCCAGGCGGCCGGGTCACCCAGCTCGTCCAGCCGGGGCAGGGTCAGCGGCGAACCGAAGATCTTGTTGAAGCCGGCCATCCCGACCTGCTCCACCACGCCGTGCACGAACTTGCGGCCCTCGGCGTACTGGCGCATCTTGACGTCCACCCCGAGCAGCCGGCGGATCGCCTTCTCCAACGGGTTGCCCGCCTCACGACGGCGGTTGAATCCCGCCCGGATCCGCTCCACGCTGGGGATGACCTGCGGACCGACGCCGTCCATCACGAACTCGGCGTGCCCCTCCAGCAGGGTCATCAGCGCGGTGAGCCGGTCCAGCACGGCCCGCTGCGCCGGGGTCTGCACGATGTCCAGCACGCTGGTGCGGCCGTCCGGGTCCCGTACCGCGTCGGAGAGCGTGGACACCCCCCGGCGCAGCCGCTCGACCAGATGCTCGGTGCCCTGTGAGGCATCCACGAACGCCTGCACCTCACCGAGGAAGTACGCCCGCATCCACGGCACGGCGGTGAACTGGGTGCGGTGGGTGACCTCGTGCAGGCAGACCCAGAGCCGGAAGTCACGCGGGTCGGCCCCGAGCTTCCGCTCCACCTCGACGATGTTCGGCGCGACCAGCAGCAGCTGCCCCGGGTCGGCGGAGAAGACCTCGTACTGGCCGAGCACCCGGCCGGAGAGGTACGCCAGCACGGTGCCGGCCTGCACCCCGGTGAGCCGGGAGCCGACTGCCTCGGTGAGTACGCCGGGCGGCTTGTCGCCGGAGAGCCGGCTGACCAGTGGGGTGATCACCTCGCGCAGGCCGGCGATGTTGGTGGCCGCCCAGTCCCGCCGGTCCACCACCCGCACCGGTGGATGACCCACCTGCGGGCGCAGCCCCGTGTAGTCGGCGACGTGTCCGGCCGCCTCGTCGGTGAGCCGGCGCAGGTCGCCGACCACCTCGGTGGCCTCCGCGTACGACACGCGGGGGCCCGACTTGCTCAGCGCCCCTGCGGTGGCGGCGGCCAGATCCCAGTCCACGAACTGCGCCATGGCACCCACCGTACCCGCGCCGCGACACCCCGGCCGGTTCCGCGCGACGGGCCGCCCGGTGGCCGGCCCGAGCACCCCCCGCCCCCGGGGCAGGTCAGGGCACGCCCCACCCGCCGCGGCAGGTCAGGGCATGCGGGCGGTCAGCGGCAGCCGCAGCTGGCCAGCGCGCCGGCGATCTGGTCCAGTGCCGCGCGGGTGACCTCCGGGTCGCCGGCCGGCGCCCGGTCGGTGAGCACGGCGAAGGTGAGCAGCCGGCCGTCGCGGGTGGTCACCAGGCCGGCGATGGCGTGCACCCCGGTCAGCGTGCCGGTCTTGGCCCGGACCACGCCGGCCCCGGCGGCGGTGGCCGTCGACTCGTACCGGGTGCCGAGGGTGCCCGACCAGGCGGCCACCGGGAGGCCGCCGAAGATCGCGGTCAACTCCGGGTGCGTGCCGTTGCCGGCCACCGCGATCAGGTCGGTGAGCAGCGACGGGCTGATCCGGTTACTGCGGGACAGCCCGCTGCCGTCGGCAAGGCTGATCTCGTCGGCCGGCAGGCCCAGCTCGCCGATCACCTCGTCCATCGCCGCCGCCCCGCCGGTGAACGACGCCTGCTGGTTGCGGGCCAGAGCGACCTGTCGGGCCAGCGCCTCGGCGATCACGTTGTCACTGTCGGTGATCATGATGTCGACCAGCCGGATCATCGGCAGCGACTCGACCTTGCCCAACTCGGTGCCGGGCGTGGGGGCGCCGCTCGCCGTCGCGCCGGCGGCCGCCGGGGCGGTGCCCCGGACCACCCCGCCCTCCGGCAGGCCGAGCAGCCGGGCGAAGGAGCGGCCGGCGGCCAGGTCCGGCTCGGCGTACCGCTCGGCCGCGCCGTGGCTGTCGGCGAACGTCTTCCGCGCCCGCACCGGGTCCCGGCGCGCGCCGTCGGTCATCAGCGCGGTGATCGACGCGCCGAAGCCGCCGGTCGGGATGTCCGCGTCCCAGCCGGGCTCGTGGACCGGGCCGGGGAAGAGGCTGGAGTCGACCACCACCCGGGTGGGGGCGGTGCCACCGAGAGCCTGCTTGACCTGCGTGGCGAGAGTGTCGAGCCGGGCCGCGCCGGGGTAGAAGCCGGACTTGTCCACTGCCAGCGTCGGGTCGCCACCGCCGACCAGCACCACCTCGCCCGGGTTCGCCCCGGCGAGTGCGCGGGTCGTGATCCGGTAGCCGGGGCCACGCGCCTTCAACACGGTCACCCCGGTTGCGAGCTTGGTGACCGAGGCGGGGACGGTGCCGTCGTCGCCGCCCTTGGCGTACAACGATTCGCCGCTGACCACGTCGGCCACCGACACGTTGACCCGGCTGCCCAGGGCGGCGGCACCGGTCAGCGGCTCGACTGCGGCGCGTACCCCGGCGGGGGTCGGCTCGGGGGCGGCGGCGTCGGGGCCGGCGAGCACCGGGGACGGGTCAGGCTCGGGGGGCGGCGCGGCGGCCGACGGGGTGGGGTCCGCGCCCAGCCAACCGGCGACCGGGCCCGGACGGAGCACCACCGCCGCCCCGGCGAGGCCGACCAGCAGCACGGCCACCAGCAGCACCGGCAGCCACCGTCGACGACGCCGCGGCGACGCGCCGGGCACCGGCGGGCCGCCACCTCCCGGCGGCACAGCGACCGCTGCGGCCCCGGGGTGCGCAGGACGTGACACCGGCCCGGGGTGGGCGGGCGGCCCGGGGTGGGCGGGCGACCCGGGGTGGGCGGGCGACACCGGGTGGGTGGAAGGCGACGCCGCAGCGCCACGGGCGGAGACCGACGAGACCGACGCCGCGCCGCGGTGCGGCGGGACCGACCCGGAGCCGGAGGACGGAACAGACGCGGAACCGGAGGCCGGGGCGGAGCCGGACGGCGGGGACGGGGGCGACGACACCGGGGCGGACCCGACGACCGCGCGACCGGCGGTGGCCGACGACGGCGGACGCCAAGCCGGCGGCGGCGGATGCTCGGCGGCCCGACCGGCGGCCCGCGGCGCTTCGGGAGCGGGCGACGGCTCGGGAGCCGACTCGGGGCGGCGGGGCACGTTCGCGTCGGGCACCGAGACCCGGCCGGTGGCCCCACCGGTCACGGGTCGGCCCGATCCCCGGCCGTCAACCCCCTCCGGGCGGTAGTGTGAATCTTCCCTCCCCACGACCCCCTCCTCCCGCCGCCGAACTCGCCTGGGTGACACTACTTCGGTCCGAAGACTATGCGGCGTCCGGAGCCGACGGGTGGCCATTCCATCCGCACCGGGGGCGTCAGTGGTTCCGTTCAGCCAGCGTGGGCAGACGAGGGAGCGTGGGAGATGGATTTCGACGTCACGGTTGAGATCCCGAAGGGTCACCGAAACAAGTACGAGGTGGACCACGCGACCGGCCGGATCCGGCTGGACCGCACCCTGTTCACGTCGACCCAGTACCCGGCCGACTACGGGTTCATCGAGGGCACCCTCGGCGAGGACGGCGATCCGCTGGACGCGCTGGTGCTGGTCCCCGAGCCGACCTTCCCGGGCTGCCTGATCCGCTGCCGCACCATCGGCATGTTCCGGATGACCGACGAGAAGGGCGGCGACGACAAGGTCCTCTGCGTGCCCTACGAGGACCCCCGCCAGGAGCACCTGCGCGACATCCACCACCTGGGCGAGTTCGACCGGCTGGAGATCCAGCATTTCTTCGAGGTCTACAAGGATCTCGAACCGGGCAAGTCGGTCGAGGGCGCGACCTGGGTCGGCCGGGTCGAGGCCGAGGCCGAGGTGCTGGCGTCCTACCAGCGGGCCCGGGACGCCGAGGCGCAGGGCGGCGCCGCCCACTGACCCACCAGCTCCACCGAAGGCCCGGACCCGGCGGTCCGGGCCTTCGTCGTGGCCCGCCCGGCCGATCATCCGCCGGCCACGTCGCCCGGTCACCCGCCGCCCGGTCCGCACGCGCCGCCGGGCCGGGGGCGCGGTCAGCCCAGCAGGCCCCGGGCGGCGTCGTAGAGGTCCAGCACCGCGCAGGCCACCGGCACCACCGACACCACCAGCGCGGTGTCGGTCAGATCGGCCACCCGACCGAGGTACGGCGAGACCGGCCGCCGGGCGTACGTCGTACCGGCGGCGATGGCGAGCAGTGCGACGAGCAGCCCGCCCCCGTTCAACGCCAGCAGCCCGAGGGTCCCCGACCGGCCGGCGAGCACCGTGCCGAGCACCGCGAACCCGGCCAGCCCGGCGGCGACCGGGGGCACCCGGTGCCGGACCGCCACGAACAGCCGGGAACGCAGCAGCAGCACCGCCGCACCGACCGCCACCAGCACCCGCCCGGCGACCCCGCCGCTGACGGCGAGCACCAGCACGGCGGCGACGACCAGGGTGGCGTGCCCGAGCAGCATCCCGGTCAGCATCTCCTCGCTGCGGGCCACCGCCGCGTACACCCGGCCCCGGTCCGGCAGGTCCCGCACCCCGTCCGGGCCGCCCGTCGGGCCGCCCGTCGGGCCGTCCGGCAGGGTGATCGGCGGCAGCGGCACCTTGCCCAGCCGGATCGCCAGCAGCGGCAGTGCCCCGAGGGCGAAGACCAGCACGCAGAGCAGCACGGCGGCGGTGTCGGCCGGGGCGAGCAGCAGCCCGCCCAGGCCGGCGGGCGCACCCACCGCGCCGACCGTCGCACCGGCCACGAAGACCCGCAACCGGGTGGCGACGCCGAGCAGGCCCAGCACGGCGACCAGGAGCAGCGCCACCGCACCGGCGAGCAGTTCGGGCGCACCGAGCCACGGCAGCGGCCGCAACACCCCGACCGGGTCCCCGGAACTGACCGCGAGGGCGCCCGCCGCCGCGGCGTACGGCAGGGCGTAGCCACCGAGGATGGCCCCGGTCGGGCCGTCGCCGTACGCCCGGGAGGCGACCGTGCCGGCGAGGGTGAGCAGCAGCGCCACCGTGCCCGCCGCGGGCCAGCCGGCGGGCTGCCCCGGCCCGGCGGCCAGGACGGCGAGCAGCCCCACGGCGAGCGGGACACCCGCCCCGGCCAGCGCGGCGGCCCGGGTGGTCGACGCCGACCAGGCGACGCCCCGGCGGCGGGCGCCGTCGGCGATGGCCTCGACCACGTCGTCGTACTCCAACTCGGGCCACTGGTCGTGGGCGGGCACCAGGTGCAGCACCTCACCGTCGCGCACCCCCTGCGGCAGCAGCGCCTGCGCGGTCACCAGCACCGCACCATCGGTACGCCGCAGCACCCAGCCGCCGTGCCGCTCGCCGTCGTCGGCCAGCCCCGCACCGGCGTGCCGCAGCACCTCGGGAAGCAGCTCGGCCAGCGGCACCTGCTCCGGCAGGGCCACGTCGACGCGTCGCCCGGGGGCGCTGATGGTGACCCTGGCCAGCCCGGTGGTCATCGACTGGACTCCATATCGATCGGGAGCGGTGGCTGACGGACGACGCGCACTTTACCTACGATGAGCCAGGTTCGGGTTACCGAGCGCCACAGGGAGGTGCCTTTTGTCCACTGTCGTCATCAAGCGGCCACCGCGCCGGCCCGCGCCGGAGATCCCGATCGGCGAGCTGCCCGTGGAGGGCCCGCCGGAGATCCCCGTGGTCACCGGCGGACGCTGGCAGCAGGCGCTGATGGTGCTGCCGATGCTGGGTGGCACGGTGGCGATGGCGATGATGTTCGGCCGTGGCGGCGGCGCCTACTCGTACGTGGTGGGCGGCATGTTCGGGCTCTCCTCGGTGGCGATGCTGATGACCTCCTGGGGCAGCGCCTCCGGCACGCCGAGGAAGTCGGAGATGATGGCCGCCCGCCGGGAGTACCTGCGGCACCTGACCGCGCTGCGGCGACGGGTCCGGCAGACCGCCCGGCAGCAGCGGGCCGGGCTGTACTACCGGCATCCCGACCCGGACCGGCTCTGGTCGACGGTGGACAGCCACCGGGTCTGGGAGCGGCGACCCGGCGACCCGGACTTCGGCGTGGTCCGGGTCGCGGTCGGGCCGCAGACGTTGGCCACCCCGCTGGTCCCGCCGGTCACCCGCCCTCTGGAGGAACTGGAGCCGATGACCGCCGGGGCGCTGCGGCGCTTCCTCGACGCGTACTCGGTGGTGCCGGACCTGCCGGTGGCACTGTCGCTGCGCAGCTTCGCCCGGGTCTTCGTCCGGGGTGGGCAGCCGGGTGGGACCGGACGGCCGGGCGGCCCGGCGGCGGACGACGGCCCCGGCACTGGGTCGCCCGACGCGCAGGCGCTGGCCCGCGCGATGATCACCCAGCTCACCGTCTTCCACGCCCCCGACGAGTTGCTCGTCGCCGTCTGCGCCGGCCCGGAACGGCGTCGACACTGGGAGTGGGTGAAGTGGCTGCCGCACGCCCACCACCCGACCCGGGTCGACGCGCTCGGCCCGGTCCGGCTGGTCACCAGCTCCGCCGTCGAGCTGGAACGGCTGCTCGGCGAGGTGCTGGCCAGCCGGTCCCGGTTCAGCCCCGCCGGGCCTGCCACGGACGGCCCGCACGTGGTGGTGCTCCTCGACGGCGGCGACCTGACCGACGCCACCGAACTGACCGGCGACGGCGGCATCGACGCGGTCACCGTGCTCGACCTGGACACCCCGCCGCCGCGCCTGCTGGACCGGTTCGCCCTGCTGCTGGAGGTACGCGCCGGACGCCTGCACTCCTGGTCGGCCGAGGGACACGCCGAGGTGGGCAGCGCCGACCGGCTGGACGTCGCCGACGCGGAGGCGGTCGCCCGACGGCTCGCCCCGCTGCGGCTCGCCGCCGCCGGCCGGGGCACCGAGGCCGCCCCCGGGGCCGAACCCGGCCTCCCCGAACTGCTCGGGCTCGGCGACCCGGAGGGGTTCACCGCCGACCAGGGCTGGCTGCCCCGCTCGTCCCGCGACCGGCTGCGGGTGCCGATCGGCGTCGGCGTGGACGGTGGCGCGGTCGAGCTGGACCTCAAGGAGTCGGCACAGGACGGGATGGGCCCGCACGGGTTGCTGATCGGCGCGACCGGCTCCGGCAAGTCGGAGCTGCTACGTACCCTGGTGCTGGCGTTGGCCGCCACGCACAGCTCGGAGCAGCTCAACTTCGTCCTGGTCGACTTCAAGGGCGGGGCCACCTTCGCCTCCTTCGACCGGTTGCCGCACACCGCCGCCGTGATCACCAACCTGGTCGACGCGTTGCCGCTGGTCGACCGGATGGTGGACGCCATCAACGGCGAGCTGATGCGCCGCCAGGAGCTGCTGCGCCGGGCCGGCAACTTCGCCAGCCTGCGCGACTACGAACGGGCCCGGGCGGCCGGCGCGCCGCTCGCCCCGCTGCCGTCGCTGCTGCTGGTCTGCGACGAGTTCTCCGAGCTGCTGTCGGCCAAGCCCGACTTCATCGACCTGTTCGTGCAGATCGGCCGGCTGGGCCGGTCGCTCGGCGTGCACCTGCTGTTGGCCAGCCAGCGGTTGGAGGAGGGGCGGCTGCGCGGGTTGGACACCCACCTGTCGTACCGGATCGGGTTGCGCACCTTCTCGGCGCTGGAGTCCCGGACGGTGCTCGGGGTGCCGGACGCGCACGAGCTGCCCCGCTCCCCCGGGCACGGCTACCTGCGCGCCGGCACCGACCCGCTGGTCCGGTTCCGGGCCACCTACGTCTCCGGCCCGGTCCGGCGGCGGGGCGGGGTGACCGGCGGCGGGGCGGGCGGCGCGGTCCGGCTGCTCGCCTTCTCCACCCACGTCGTGCCGGTGCCGGAACCGGTCGCCCCGGTGGCCCTGCCGGCCGTCGAGGAGGACACCGAGAGCCTGCTCGACACGCTGGTCGGCCGGCTGGCCGGGCAGGGACCACCGGCCCACCAGGTGTGGCTGCCGCCGCTGGAGCACGCGCCCACCCTGGACGAGTTGCTCGGTCCGCCCGGCGTCGACCCGCAGCGTGGCCTGGGCTTCGCCAACCCGGAGCTGCACGGCGGCCTCCAGGTGCCGGTGGCGATCGTCGACAAGCCGTACGAGCAGCGACGCGACCTGCTGTGGTTGGCGCTGGGCGGGCCGGCCGGGCACGTGGCCGTGGTCGGCGCGCCGCAGAGCGGCAAGTCGCACGCGTTGCGGACGCTGATCTGCGCGCTGGCGCTCACCCACACGCCGACCGAGGTGCAGGTCTACTGCCTGGACTTCGGTGGCGGCGGGTTGACCGCCCTGCGGGAGCTGCCGCACGTGGGCGGGGTCGCCGGCCGGGCCGACCCGACGGTGGTCCGGCGTACCGTCGGGGAGATCGCCGCCCTGCTGGCCGAGCGGGAACGCCGCTTCACCGAGCTGGGGGTGGAGTCGATGGCGGCGTGGCGCAAGCGGCGTCGGACGCTCGCCGACGCCGGTCAGCCCACCGTCGACCCGTTCGGTGACGTGTTCCTCGTGGTGGACGGCTGGGCCACCCTGCGTGGCGAGTACGACGACCTGGAACCCCTGATCACCGACCTGGCCACCCGGGGCCTGTCGTACGGGGTGCACGTGGTGGCGAGCGCGGTGCGTTGGCTGGACTTCCGGCCCGGCATCCGGGACCTGTTCGGGTCCCGGTTGGAGCTGCGCCTGGGTGACCCGTCCGACTCGGTGGTGAAGCGGACGGCGGCGGCCGGGGTGCCGGAGCAGGCGGGGCGGGGGATCACCGCGCAGAGCCTGCACCTGCTCACCGCCCTACCGCAGTTCGCCGGCGGGGACACCGCCGATCTGGTCAAGGCGGTGGTGGACGCCTGGTCGGGGCCGGCCGCGCCCCGGGTCCGGTTGCTTCCGCCGGTGCTGCCGTACGCCGAGCTGGACACCGCCGCCGGCTCCGGCCTGGCGTTCCCGGTCGGGATCGCCGAGGCGGACCTGCGCCCGGTGCTGCTCGACTTCGCCACCGAGCCGCACTTCGTGGTCTTCGGCGACGCCGAGTGCGGCAAGTCGTCGTTCCTGCGGGCGCTGGCCACCTCGATCATCGACCGGTTCACCCCGGAGCAGGCCCGGGTGATCCTGGTCGACTACCGGCGCAGCCTGCTCGGCACCGTCGAGACCGACCACCTGATCGGGTACGGCACGGCGGCGGCGCACACCACCGAGCTGATCGAGTCGGTCGCCGGTTACATGCAGGGTCGGCTGCCCGGCCCGGAGGTCACCCCGGCACAGTTGCGGGACCGCTCCTGGTGGTCCGGTCCGGAGTTGTTCATCCTGGTCGACGACTACGACCTGGTGGCCAGCGGTCCGGCGAACCCGCTGCGGGGGCTGGAGGAGCACCTGCCCCAGGCCCGCGACGTCGGCCTGCACCTGGTGCTGGCCCGCCGCTGCGGTGGCGCCGGCCGCTCCCAGTACGAGCCGATCGTGCAGCGCCTGCGCGAGTTGTCCACCGCCGGGCTGGTGATGAGTGGCAGCCCGGACGAGGGACAGTTGGTGGGTGCGGTCCGGCCGGGTCCGTTGCCGGCGGGGCGTGGCCGGCTGGTCACCCGACGCGAGGGCGTACGCCTCGTGCAGTTGGCCCATCTGCCGCCACCGTGATCCCGGTGTGCCGGAACGTGCCGTGTCGGCGGGGGGAACCGGTAATCTCCGTGCAGCAGGTGTCCCGTGATGAATGGCTGACGATGTGACCAGGGTTGGGCAGGGCTCCCCGACGGCGCTGCACCGGTTCGCCGGGCGGGCGCTGCTCGGCGTCGCGGCGACCACCGTCACCGTGTTGGGCACGGCCCCACCACCCGCCGCCGCCACGACCCCGGTCGCCGGGCTGGCCCCGTCGGCGGTCTCCACGGTGGCCGGCCGACCGGGCGCGCTGGCCGGGCCGCGCGCCGGCACCCCACTGACCGAGCCCGACTTCGCCCCGGTGCGGGCCCGCGCCGACCGGGTCCGCACCGACCAGTTCCAGCTCGACGAGTTGGACGCGGCCACCGCCTGGCGTACCTCGACCGGACGCGGCGTGACGGTGGCGGTGATCGACTCCGGGGTGGACGGTGCCCACCCCGACCTGGTCGGCCAGGTGCTGCCCGGCATGGATCTGGTCTCCCCGGCCGGCGGCGACGAGCCGGACCCGGTGGGGCACGGCACCACGGTGGCCAGCCTGATCGCCGGGCGCGGCGACGACCGGCGGGGGGTGGTCGGGCTCGCGCCGGACGCCCGGATCCTGCCGGTCCGGGTGCTCGACGACGAGAACCGCTACGACGACGCGATGATCGTCGCCAAGGGGGTGCGCTGGGCGGTCGACAACGGCGCCCGCGTGATCAACCTGTCCCTGGGCGGCAGCGGCGACAGCCCGGCCCTGGCCGCCGCGCTGGACTACGCGTTCGCCCGGGACGTGGTGGTGGTGGCCTGCACCGGCAACGTCGCCACGTCCACCACGTCGAAGGTCTGGTACCCGGCGCGGGAGCCGGGGGTGATCGCGGTGGCCGGCCTGGAACGCGACAGCGAGAACCTCTGGTCCGGTTCGATCACCGGTCACGCCACCACGCTGACCGCCCCGGCGACCGGCCTGGTCGGGGCCCGCCCACCGAGCAACTACTGGGGGGTGCAGGGCACCAGCTTCGCCGCGCCGCTGGTGACGGCGACCGCCGCCCTGGTCCGCGCCCGCTACCCCGAGATGTCCGCCGGGGACGTGGTGAACCGGTTGCTGAGCACCGCGAAGGACATCGGCCCCACCGGCCGGGACGACCGCTTCGGGTACGGCCTGGTCGATCCGGTCGCCGCGCTCACCGCCGACGTGCCGCTGGTCTACCGAAACCCGTTGGACGACAACGACTCCCCCGGGGTGGTCGGGTTCGGCCCGGCCCCCGGCTCCGCCGAGGATGCCCGGGCCGGCGGCACCGGCAGCGACCCGCTCGGCTTCACCGCGCCACGACAGCACACCCGGTGGACGGCCCAGCCGGCCGGCGGTGCGGACGATGCCGCCCCCCGCCGGCTCTGGACCGGGGTCGCCGTGATGGTCGCCCTGGTCACCGGGGTGGCGTTGATGGTCCGCCGGTTCCGGCTGTGGGGTCGTTGAGCCGGGCCTGATTCCGCGTACGGGTGGGTAGAGCAGGTCGCATGAGTTCCTCCGGTCCGCGTGCCTCCGTACCCCCGCCGGGCCGGTCCTGGCGGGACCGCCGCCTGGACCGGGACCACTCGTTCGGGCTGCGGTTGACCCTGGCGTCGGTGGCGGCGTTCCTGCTGCTGGTGCCGTTCGCGTTGCTGGCGGTGCTGGTGGTGGGTGCCTGGTCGCCGCTGCACGGCCTGGACGCGGCGGTGACCGACGCCCTGCACCGGTTCGCCGCCGACCATCCGGTGTGGGTACGGGCGCTGAAGGCGTGGACGCACCTGGCCTCACCGGGCCCGCTGCGGGTGGCCGCGCTGGTCGTGGTGGTGTGGTTGTGGTGCCGCCGGGCCCGCCGGCTGGCGCTCTGGGTGGTCACCACGATGGTCGTCGGCGGGGCGCTCGGCGCGCTGCTGAAGCTGCTCGTCGGCCGGGACCGGCCGGAGCTGCTCGATCCGGTGGCCCGGGCCGCCGGGTTCTCCTTCCCGTCCGGGCACGCGCTGAACGCGACCCTCGCGGCGGGGGTGCTGCTGCTGGTGTTCCTGCCGTTCACCCGGGACCGCCCGGTGGCCCGGGTGCTGCTCTGGACGGCCGCCGTGCTGCTGGTCGGGGTGACCGGGCTGAGCCGGGTGGCGTTGGGCGTGCACTGGGTCAGCGACGTGCTCGGCGGCTACCTGCTGGGGGTGGCGGTGGTGGCGGCCACCTCGGCGGCGTTCCGCACCTGGCGGGAGCAGGCCGGGCTGCCGGCCTCCCGGGCCACGGTCGACGGGGTGGTACCGGAACTGGCCGACCCGCCGGGCCCGCACGGATAGCGGCCCACCGGCCGGGTACTGCGCGGCCATGTCCGCCATCGCCGCCCGGGTCGCCAAGCGGGTGCTCCGCCCGGTGGCCCAAGCCGGCCGGGGCGTCGACGGTCGGGTCAGGTGCAGTCGCCGGTGCCCACCCCACGGGTACGCTCCGCGCCGGCCAGCGCCACCGGTCGGGCCTCCTCGGCGGTCACCGCGAAACCCGTGTTCGGGTCGTCCGCCGCCGCCGCGAAGATCACCCCGAGCACCAGGCCGTTGGAGGAGACCAGCGGGCCACCGGAGTTCCCGCTGCGGACCAGCGCCCGGATCGTGTAGATCTCCCGGTTGACCTTGCTGGCGTTGTAGATGTCCGGGCCCTCGATCCGGTCCACGTCCCGGACCCGGGCCGGCCGGGCGTCGTACGGGCCGTCGAGCGGGAAACCCAGCACGATCGCGTCCGCGCCGCTGCCGGCCTGCCCGGCGGCGAAGCGCAGGGACGGGCCGGGCAGCCCCGGCACGTACAGCACGGCCAGGTCGCGGTCGGGGTCGTAGACGACGACCTCACCGTCGTACCGTTCGCCGCGCAGCTCGACCGCGACGGAGCGGGTGCCGGCCACCACGTGCGCGTTGGTCATCACCCGGTCGTCGGCGTAGACGAAGCCGGAGCCCTCGATCCGGCGCGAGCAGCTCGGTGCGGAACCCAGCACCTTGACCACCGCCCGCTGGCTGTTCGCCACCACCTGGGAGCCGGCCAGCGCCGGGTCCGGCGGGGCGACCTGCCGCGCCGAGGTACGGCCCAGACCGTTGAAGACGTCGGGAAACCCGTTGGTGTCGACGGTGTCCCGCAGCGCGGTGGACAGCTCCTGGGCCTGGTCGGGCAGGACCCGGTCCACCACGGTCAACAGCGCGCTGTTCTTGACCGAGGCGGCCAGCCAGGGCAGCGACGAGGAGCCCAGCGGGACCGCGACCAGCCAGGCCACCAGCATCACCGCGAGGATCGAGACGAATGCGCCGCCGACGTCGTCGGCCCGCTTGGCGGTGTCGTTGGTGATCGTGCGCCGCAGGTGGGAGCCCAGCCAACCGGCCAACGCCTGACCGAGCACGGCGAGCCCGAAGACCGCGACCAGGGAGACCAGCACCCTTGTCCCGCTGTCGATGAACTGGCGGGCCAGCAACGGCCCGAGCTGGAGACCGATGAGCGCACCCAGGAAGAACCCCGAGAACGACAGCGCCCCGATGACGAAGCCCTGACGGTATCCGCTGATCGCGAACACGAGTATGAGCAGGAGCAGAACGAGATCCACGGCCGACACCGGTCAAGGGTACGTGCACCGGACATCGGTGCGGCGCTGCGGCTGCGGAACGTAATGATCAGGTCAGCGGACCGGCCAGTTCGTCGGCTTCCTCGGTGCCGGCCGAGGGGGCCGGGGTGACCCCGGTCGGCGGCAGCTCGACCACCCGCGACGAGGGCCACGGCCGGGCCCAACCGCCCATCTCCAGGAGGGCGGCCAGCACTCCGGCGGTGAAGCCCCAGACCAGCATCCCCCGGACGGAGAACGCCGGGCCGATCCAGCCGCTGGAGTGGCGGACCCGCATCCGGTTGGCCGGGTCGACCAGCTCGGCGACGGGCAGCCGGGCGACGTGCGCCACCTCGGCCGGTTCCCGGGGGTGCACCGGATGCGGGCTGTGCCACCAGGCCAGCACCGGGGTGACCACGAAGTCACTGACCGGAATCCAGAGCTTCGGCAGCTCGGCGAGGACGGTCACGCTGGCCGGATCGAGATCGACCTCCTCGTTCGCCTCGCGCAGCGCGGTGGCCCGCACGTCGGCGTCCTCCGGGTCGGCCGCACCACCGGGAAAGGCCGGCTGGCCGGCGTGGTTGCGCAGCGTGGCGGCCCGCTGGAGCACCAGCACGTCGGGGCCGACGCCGGGCTGCTCACCGAGCAGCACCAGCACCGCGCTCTCCCGGCCGCCCTCCTCGGGGGTGGTCAGTCGGGTGAAGTCCTCGGCGCGGGCGGTGCCGAGCCGGTCCAGCAGCGGGTCGAACCAGGACGGCGGACGGGAGTTCATCGACCCCGCTCCGGACCGACCGGGACCTGACCGGATGCCGCGCAGCGACGGCCGGGGGCAACCGGGAGGCGAAAGAAGGCCACCCGGGGGCGGGAGGCCGCGCGGGGGCGGGAGGTCACGCGGGCACCGCCAGGCCGAGGTGCCGGCGGACCAGCTCGGCGAGGCGGGCGTCGTCGAGCGCGCCGGAGGTGTCGGTGTGCCGGACCCGCCCCTGCGCGTCGACCAGCAGGGTCAGCGGGACCGCCGTGCGGCGCAGCTCCCGTTGCAGGGCCTCCCCCTGGTCGAAGAGCACCGGGAACCGGATGCCGAAGTCCTCGCCGATGGCCTGCGCACCGTCCCGGCTGTCCCGGCTGTTCACCCCGATCACCTGGAGTTGGCCGGCGGCGCGGACGCTGAGCCGTTGGAAGGCGGGCAGCTCCTGGCGGCAGGGCGGGCACCAGGAGGCCCACACGTTGATCACGGCCGGGCCCCGGACGTCGCGCAACGCCACCGGGGCACCACCGGTGAAGCAGGAGAGCACCAGTTCGGGCAGGAGGCTGCCACCGCCGCCGGCCGGAGCCGGGCTGCTGCCCGTACCCCCGCTGTCGGTGGCGCCGGCGGACCCGGTGGGTGCGGCCGGGCCGGACGGGGCGACGGACCCGGTGGGTGCGGGGGCGGTGGGCGCGGTGCCCGGCGGGTCGGCCAGGGTGGCGCAGTCGGCGAACGGCGACGGGCGCGGGGCCCGGTCGGGGCCGGTGGCGGCGCCCTCCGGCGCGGCGGTGGCGGTGCAGCCGGCGAGGATCAGCAGCGCCGGGACGAGCAGCGCGGCGAACCGACGTTTCACGGTGCCTCCGCGACGACGGCCTGGGCCGGCACCAGCTCCGGGTCGACCCCGGCGGCGACCGCGAGCTCCCGGGCGCGGGGCCCCTTGAGCAGCTTTGCGGCGGCGGCCGGCTCGGTCGGCCCGAGCCCGTACGACGGGCAGAGCCGGGCCAGGGTGCACGCCCCGCAGGCGGGCTTGCGGGCGTGGCAGACCCGCCGGCCGTGGAAGATGATCCGGTGGGAGAGCATGGTCCACTCCCGCTTCGGAAAGATCGCCCCGATCTCGTGTTCGATCTTGACGGGATCGGTCTGGATGGTCAGCCCCCAGCGCTGCACCAGCCGCTGGAAGTGGGTGTCGACGGTGATCCCCGGGACGTCGAAGGCGTTGCCCAGGATGACGTTGGCCGTCTTGCGGCCGATCCCGGGCAGCGTCACCAGGTCGGCCAGCCGACCGGGGACCCGGCCGTCGTGCCGCTCGATCAGGGCCTGCCCGAGCTTGATCAGCGAGTCGGTCTTGTTGCGGTAGAAACCGGTCGGCCGGATCAGCTCCTCCAGCTCGGCCCGGTCCGCCCCGGCGTAGTCGGCCGCCGTCGGGTAACGGGTGAAGAGCTTCGGGGTGACCTCGTTGACCTTCTTGTCGGTGCACTGCGCGGAGAGGATCGTGGCGACGGCCAGCTCCAACGCGCTGGAGTGGTCCAGTTCGCAGTGGGCGTCGGGGTGCGCTTCGGTCAGTGCCCGGCCGATCCGCCGGGCACGCCGGGTGCGGCCGAGATCCGTTTCGACCCGGCCGGGAGAGCTGATGGTCACGCCGGCCAGCCTACGTCGCCGCCCCGACGCACCGCCGGGCCACGCCGCCGGTCAGCCGGCGTCGGGCGGGCTGATCTTCCCCTTGCCGTCGAACCGCGCCCCGGTACGCGGGAAGTCGTTGCCGCTGAGCTGCTTGACCAGCCCGAGCCCCTGGTCGGCGGAGTCCATCCCCGGCTTGCCCACCGAACTCATCCGGGTGGAGGTGAACGAGCCGCCGGCGAAGCTGCCGTCCGGCTTGAGGGAGACCTTCAGCACCCCGCCCCAGCCGAGCCGGCCGGTCGGGTTGAGCGACCGGGCGCCCCCGGCGAAGTTGCCCAGGCTGTAGGCGATCAGCCGGCCCTGGTAGAACTCCATCCCGCGCAGCACGTGCGGGCCGTGCCCGACGATCAGGTCGGCCCCGGCGTCGATCATGGCGTGGGAGAACTTCACCGGATCGCCCCGGTTCTCGCCGAGGAACATCTCGGTGCCCGGCCGGACCCGGGTCTTGTCCGACCCCTCGCCACCCATGTGCACCTGCACCACGACCAGGTCGGCCATGGTGGCGGCCTTCTCGACGACCCCCTTGGCGGCGTCGATGTCGACCAGGCTGTTGGACCAGGGGTACGACGAGAAGCCGGCCACCGCGACCTTCACCCCGCCGACCTCGACCACGGTGATCTGGTCCGGCGCACCGGTGTGCTTCAGGCCGTGCTTCTCCAGCGCCTGCTGGGTGTTCTCGTAGCCCTGCGGGCCGAAGTCGTAGCCGTGGTTGTTGGCCTGGTTGAGCAGCTGGAAACCGGCGTCCTTGAGGTGCCCGGCGTACTCCGGCGGCACCCGGAACTGGTAGCAGTTGCTGGCGTTCGCGCCGCACTTGCCGGTGCCGGTGTCGGTGGTGAGCGGCTCTTCCAGGTTGCCCATCACCAGATCGGCCCTGAGCGCGCCCTTGACCTCGTCGAAGAAGCCCTTGCCGCCGTTGGCGGGCAGCCGGGACGGGGCCATCCCCATCACGATGTCCCCGGTGGCCGACAGGACGACCGCCTCGTCCTTGCCGGTCGCCCCGGTGGTCGGCACCGGGGAGCCGCTGGCCCCACCGCCACCGCCCGGTCGCCAGACCGGGTCAGGGGTGTCGCGCTGGGCGCAGCCGGCGAGGAGCACGGCGAGCAACGCGCCGGCGGCGAACGCGGCGCGGCGGCGGGGACGGGGCTGGGAGAAGGCGGCAGAGTACATCGCCCGCGACGCTACCGGGTGGGTAATCGACCGACGACGGCCGATCGGACGGAAGTTCAGCACGACCGCTGCTGCGACCACGGGACACAGGGCACCGACCCGCCGTCGCGGACCGCCGCGTGGACGACCCGGGCCAGCGGCGCACCCCAGGTCGACCGGGGGCCGCCGTACGGCTCCGCCCGGCCGGGCGGCGGGCAGAGCACGGTGACCGCGTCGGTGGGGGTGCCGGTGCCCGGCAGGCCGAGTTCCCCGATCGCCTGGCACTTCGCCTCGGTGGCGGTGGCGACCGCGTTCACCAGCGCGGCGTCGCCGAGCGCGGCCGGCACGTAGACGACGATGTTGACCGTCCCCACCCGCGCCGGAGCCGGGGCGGCGGGCTGGTCCGGGGCCGGGGCCTGGAGTTGCGCCGGGGTGCCGGGCTGCGCCGGGGCCTGAAGCTGGGCGGGGGCGGCGGGCTGGGCGGGGGCGGCGGCCCAGAGGGGGGTGCCGAGGCCGACGGTGACCCAGGCCCGTACCCCGGCGTCGGTCCGGGTCACCACCTCGGCGACGTCCACGCCGGTCAGCAGGCCGATCCCGGGCCCGTCGAGGCCGAGCCGGTCGGCGAGCGCGGCCAGGTGGGCCGCCGGGTCGTCCCGGTGGTACGACATCGGCACGGTCGCATTGACCACCCAGTGACGTACGCCGACCCCGCCACCGAGCGGACCGGAGCTGACCGCCCGCAGTGGTGAGCGGGCCCGCCACACCAGGAGTGGAATGTCCCATCCGTCCTCGGGGCGGTGGGTCAGCACGGGGTCGCTCAGCACCCGGCCACCCTACGACCAGCGGCGACAACTGCCGGTGAGCAGGTGGTTGGGGCGGATGATCGTAGTGGCCGATCGGGTCGGCGGGGTTACGCCCAACGATCAAGATTCCCGGGGTGCAGCTCTGATTCGTCCTCACATGCGCCTAGACTTGGCGGCGCGCGAGGGATCAGCGGACGGCGGACCCGGCCGAGGGACGGCAGCGCGCAACCGGAGGTGCGCGATGGATGAGGTACTGGCTCGCAGCGGGATCTTCCAGGGTGTCGACCCGGAGGCTGCCGAGGCGCTCGCCAAGGAGATGGAGACGATCGACGTCCGCAAGGGCGAGATCGTGTTCAACGAGGGCGAGCCCGGCGACAGTCTCTACATCCTCCTGTCAGGCAAGATCAAGGTCGGGCGTCGGGCAGCCGACGGCCGGCAGAACCTGATCGCGGTGATGGGCCCGTCGGACATGGTCGGCGAGCTGTCGCTCTTCGACCCCGGCCCGCGCACGGCCACCGCGACCGCGGTCACCGACACCCGGCTGGTCCGGCTGCGCAAGCAGGCGCTGCGGCCCTGGCTCAACAACCGGCCCGAGATCGCCGAGCAGTTGTTGCGGGTGCTGGCCCGTAGGCTGCGCCGGACGAACGACTCGCTGGCCGACCTGATCTTCACCGACGTGCCGGGCCGGGTCGCCAAGAACCTGCTCCAGATGGCCGGCCGGTTCGGCACCCGCGACGGCGGCGTGCTGCGGGTGACCCACGACCTGACCCAGGAGGAGATCGCCCAGCTCGTCGGCGCCTCCCGCGAGACGGTCAACAAGGCGCTCGCCGACTTCGCCTCGCGGGGCTGGCTGCGGCTGGACGGCAAGAGCATCATCATCCTCGACCCGGAGCGTCTCGCCCGCCGCGCCCGGGTCTGACCGACACCGCGTACGCACCCGAGCCAGGGCCGCCCCGACCGGCGGCCCTGGCTCGTTCGCGTACCGGTCCGGCCGGCGACTGTTCCGCCCGCCCGTGCCGGCATCCGGGCCGGCCTCGGTGATCCGGTCACCGGTACCCGATCTGCCCGGCGCAGAATTTCTCGACAACCCCGCTCGCGGTGCGCGACCGTGGACCGATGTGGGAACGGGTCGCGGTGCTCTCCGACGTCCACGGCGCGCTACCGGCCCTGGAGGCGGTGCTGGCCGAGCCGGAGGTGGCCGCCGCCGACCTGATCGTGGTGACCGGTGACGTGGCGGCCGGCCCGCAGCCGGTCGAGGTGCTGGACCTGCTGGCCGGGCTGGGTCCCCGGGTCCGCTGGGTACGCGGCAACGCCGACCGGGAACTGGTGCAGGCCCGCGCCGGCCGGCCGTCGGAGCACGACGTCTCGAACTGGGCGGCCGACCAGCTCCGGGCCGATCAGGTGGACCTGCTGGCCGCGCTGCCGCTGACGCTCACCCTCCCGGTCGCCGGCCTCGGCCCGGTGCTCTTCTGCCACGCCACCCCCCGCGACGACGAGGAGGTGGTGCTGGTCGACTCCCGGCCGGCCCGCTGGGCGGAGGTGTTCGCCGGGCTGCCCGCGCAGGTGCGCACCGTGGTCTGCGGGCACACCCACATGCCGTTCACCCGGCTGGTCGACCGCCGCCTGGTGGTCAATCCGGGCAGCGTGGGCATGCCGTACGGCGGGCCGGGGGCGTACTGGGCGCTGCTCGGCCCCGGGGTGCAGCTGCGCCGTACGGCGTTCGACGTCGATGCGGCCTGTGCCCGGGTCGCCACCGAGTCGGGCTATCCGGACGCCGCCGCCTGGGCCGACGAGTATCTGCGCTCCCGGCACAGCGACCTCGATGCGCTCACCGCCTTCGCCCCGCGCCACGGCCGCTGACCAGCCATCGTCTCGACAGCACCGGGAGCACCAGCGGACCGGGCCGGAGCACCCGGGCAAAAAAGTCAGGCTTGACTGTTTGTTTCGACGGCGGCACGCTGTTCCCGTGTCTGCCGCCCCGACCCGCGTCCCCCAGCAGGAGCGCAGCCGCGCCACCCAGGCCCGGCTGCTCGAAGCGACGGTCGACTGCCTGGTGCGGTACGGCTGGTCGGGCACCACCACCACCGTGGTCGCCGCCCACGCCGGTGTCTCACGCGGCGCCCAACTGCACCACTACCCCACCAAGGCGGCCCTGGTCACCGCCGCCGTCGCCCACCTCGCCGAACGGCGCGCCGAGGAGTTGCGCGTCGAGGCCGAGGCGCTGCCGGTCGGGCCGCAACGGCTCGACCGGGTGATCGACCTGCTCGGTGCCGCCTTCACCGGGCCCCTCTTCGTCGCCGCGCTGGAGCTGTGGGTGGCCGCCCGCACCGACCCGGAGCTGCGCGGCGCGTTGGTGCCGCTGGAGGCCCGGGTGGGTCGGGAGATGCACCGGCTCACCGTCGCGCTGCTCGACGTGGACGAGCGTCGACCCGGGGTCCGCGAGGCGGTGCAGGCCACCCTCGACCTGCTCCGCGGGCTCGGCGTGGCCAACCTGCTCAACGACGACTCGGCCCGCCGTACCGCGCTGCTGCACACCTGGAAACGCCAGCTCGCCACCCTGCTCACCCCCGGACCACACCCGCCCCACGACCAACCCGGCCCGACACCCACCGGCCCCACCCGACCCGACGCCCACCGCACCGCCCGGCCCTGACCCACGCTCATCGGCCCACCCGCCCGGGAGGCACCATGGTCGACCCGACCGCACTGCTCGCCGACCTGACCGACGAGTCCGACCAGCTCGACGCGCTCGTCGATGCGCTGCCCACCGAGGCGTGGACGCGGCCGACACCCGCCCCCGGCTGGACGGTCGCCCACCAGATCGCCCACCTCGCCTGGACCGACCACGTGGCGCGGTTGGCCGCCACCGACCCGGCGGCGTTCTACGCCTCGGTCACCTCGGCCGCCGATCCGGGCCGGCTGGTCGAGGACGGGGTGGTCGAGTTCCTGGCCCCGCCGGCCGCCCTGCTCGACCGCTGGCGCAGTGGCCGGGCCGCGCTCACCGCCGCCCTCACCGCGGTGCCGGCCGGCGAGAAACTGCCCTGGTACGGCACCCGGATGTCGGCCCCCTCGATGGTCACCGCCCGGATCATGGAGACCTGGGCGCACGGCGAGGACGTTGCCGAGGCGCTCGGTGTCACCCGTACCCCGACGGCGCGGTTGCGGCACGTCGCGCACCTCGGGTTCCGTACCCTCGGGCACGGGTTCGCCGCCCACGGCCGGCCGGTGCCGACGACGCCGGTGCGGGTCGCACTCGCCGCACCGGACGGGTCGCGCTGGGCCTTCGGGCCGGCCGACGCGGCGGACCGGGTCGTCGGCCCGGCGCTCGACTTCTGCCTGCTGGTCACCCAGCGCCGGCACCGCGCCGACCTCGCCCTGGTCGCCACCGGCCCGACCGCCGACGCGTGGCTCGACGTGGCCCAGGCCTTCGCCGGCCCACCGGGAGCCGGCCGCGCACCACACGGCACCGGCCGGGAACGGGTCGCGCCGGAGGACGACCGGCGGACGGTACGCGACGAGGCGTCCGGGACCGGCGACGCGGCACCCCGCGACGGCCTGGACGAGCGCATCCGGGCGACCGCATGAGCGGCGTGCTCCGGGTCGGCAACGCCTCCGGCTTCTACGGCGACCGGTTCACCGCCTGGCGGGAGATGCTCGACGGCGGCGAGCTGGACGTGCTGACCGGCGACTACCTGGCCGAGCTGACCATGCTGATCCTCGGCCGGGACCGGCTGCGCGACCCCGACCTCGGCTATGCCAGGACGTTCCTCCGCCAGCTCGAAGGTTGCCTCGGCACCGCCCTGGACCGGGGGGTACGGATCGTCACCAACGCGGGCGGGCTGCACCCGGCCGGGCTGGCCGCCGCGATCGGCGCGCTCGCCGACCGGCTCGGGCTCGCCGTCCGGGTCGGTCACGTCGAGGGCGACGCCCTGCCCCGACCGGACGCGCTCACCGCCAACGCCTACCTCGGCGCGTTCGGCATCGCCGCCTGCCTGGACGCCGGGGCGGACGTGGTGGTCACCGGGCGGGTCACCGACGCGTCGTTGGCGGTCGGGCCGGCCATCGCCCGGTTCGGCTGGGGGCGTGACGACCTGGACGCGCTGGCCGGGGCCACCGTCGCCGGGCACCTGATCGAGTGCGGGGCCCAGGTCACCGGCGGCAACTTCAGCTTCTTCACCGAGCTGCCCGACGGTGGGCACCGGCCCGGCTTCCCGATCGCCGAGATCCACCCGGACGGCTCGTCGGTGCTCACCAAGCACCCCGGCACCGGCGGCGCGGTCACCGTCGAGACGGTCACCGCCCAACTGTTGTACGAGGTGGGCGGCCCCGACTATCTCGGCCCCGACGTGGTGACCCGGCTGGACACGGTACGGCTGCGCCCGGACGGGCCGGACCGGGTCCGGGTGGACGGGGTCCGGGGCACCCCACCGCCGGCCACCCTCAAGGTGGGCGTCAACAACCTGGGCGGCTTCCGCAACTCGATGACCTTCGTGCTCTGCGGGCTGGACATCCCGGCCAAGGCGGCCCTGGTCCGGGGGCAGGTCGAGGCGGCGGTCGGCGCGGACGGGCTGGAGTTCACCCTGGCCCGTACCGACCACGTCGACGCGGTCGACACCGAGACGGCGAGCGCGCTGCTGCACGTACACCTGCGCGACGGTGACCGGGCGCGGGCCGGGCGGGCGTTCTCGGCGGCGGCGGTGGAGCTGGCCCTGGCCTCCTATCCCGGTTGCACGCTGACCACCCTGCCCGGAGACGCCACCCCGTACGGCGTCTTCACCGCCGATGCCGTGCCGCAGGCCGACGTGCCCCACCTGGCCGTCCTGCCGGACGGCACCCGGGTGTCGATCCCCCCGCCACCACAGACCGTGGCGCCGGTCGTAGCGCCGACCGTGGCGCCGGCCGCAGCGCAGACCGTGGCGCACCGCGCAGTGCGGACCGTGGCCGACCCGACGACACCCGGGGTGCCGACCGGTTCGGCACCGGCGGCCGGGCCGACCCGGCGGGGGCCGCTGGGCGAGCTGGTCGGAGCACGGTCGGGGGACAAGGGCGGTGACGCCAACCTCGGCGTCTGGGCGCGCACCGACGCCACCTGGGGGTGGCTGCGGGAGTGGCTGACCGTGGCGCGGCTGGCCGACCTGCTGCCGGAGACCACGGCGTTGACGGTCGAGCGGCACGAACTGCCGAACCTGCGGGCGGTCAACTTCGTGATCCGGGGGCTGCTCGGGGCCGGGGTGGCCGCCTCCACCCGGTTCGATCCGCAGGCCAAGGCGCTCGGTGAGCTGCTCCGCGCCCGCCTCGTCGACCTGCCCACCACCCCCGCCGGACCACCCGCAGCCGGGCCGGACGCGGCGCACGGGCCGGACGCGGCAGGCAGACCGGGCACGGCGGCCGGGCCGGACGCGGCACCCGGGCCGGAGGGATCGGTCGGGGAGGGGGACGGATGACCATCGTGGACACGCCGGAACGGCGGCAGTTGCGGGAGGTGACCCGGACCTTCGTGACCCGGGAGGTGTTGCCGCACCTGGCCGACTGGGAGCGGGCCGGTGAGGTCCCCCGCGCGCTGCACGCCACCGCCGCGAAGATCGGCCTGCTCGGCATCGGCTTCCCCGATTCGGTCGGCGGCAGCGGCGGTGACCTGCTCGACTCGATCGTGGTCACCGAGGAGATCATCCGCTCCGGTGGCTCCTCGGGGCTGATCGCCGCACTCTTCACCCACGGCATCGCGCTGCCGCACATCGTCGCGGCGGCCGGGGCGCGCACCGGCGGCACGCTCGGCGGCCGGCTCGCCGCCCGCCGGTCCGCCGCCGACGATCCCCTGGTCAACCGGTACGTCCGGCCGACGCTGGCGGGTGAGCTGATCGGCGCGCTGGCGGTCACCGAACCGGACGGCGGCTCCGACGTCGCCTCGATCCGGACCACCGCCCGCCGCGACGGCGACCACTACCTGGTCAACGGGTCGAAGACGTACGTGACCAGCGGGGTACGCGCCGACTTCGTCACCACGGCGGTCTGCGGCGACTTCCCCGGCAGCGGATCGCTGCACCTGCTGGTGATCGACCGGGGCACGCCCGGGTTCACCGTCGGCCGCAAGCTGGACAAGCTCGGCTGGCACTGCTCGGACACCGCCGAGTTGTCCTTCGTCGACGTCCGGGTGCCGGTGGCCAACCGGATCGGCGAGGAGGACACCGGCTTCCTGGCGATCATGCAGAACTTCGCCACCGAGCGGCTCTCCCTGGCCACCCAGGCGTACGCGACGGCGCAGCGCTGCGTGGAGCTGGCGACCCGCTGGTGCCGGGACCGGTCCACCTTCGGCCGTCCGCTGGCCAGCCGGCAACTGGTCCGGCACCGGCTGGCGGAGATGCACACCCGCGCCGAGGCGGCCCGCGCGTACGTGCACCAGGTGGCCGCCCGGGTGGCGGCGGGCGAGCCGGTGGTGACCGAGGTGGCGATGGCGAAGAACGTCGCGGTCGCCGCCTGCGACCAGGTGGTGGATGCCGCGCTGCAACTGCACGGCGGGTTCGGCTACCTGCGCGACGCCGAGGTCGAGCGGCACTACCGGGACGCGCGGGTCCTCGGCATCGGCGGCGGCACCACCGAGATCATGAACGAGATCATCGCAAAAGGCCTGGGCCTGTGAGCGCGAGGAGTGAGCCGGTTTTGCGAGCCCCGCAGTCGCGAACGACAGACGAACCTGTGAGCGCGAGGAGTGAGCCGGGTTTGCGAGCCCCGCAGTCGCGAACGAACGAGGGGAACCCGTGACCACGCTGAACAGTGCGATCGACCCGTCCGCGCCGGCCTTCGTGGCCAACCGGGACGCGCTGCGGGACCGGTTGGCCGAGCTGGACGCCGCGCTCGACCAGGCGAGGGCCGGCGGCGGCGAGAAGTACGTGGCCCGGCACCACGGGCGCGGCAAGCTGCTGCCCCGGGAGCGGATCGAGCTGCTGCTGGACCGGGACAGCCCGTTCCTGGAGTTGTCACCGGTCGCCGGGTACGGCACCGACTTCCCGGTCGGGGCGAGCGTGGTCACCGGCATCGGCGTGGTCGAGGGCGTCGAGTGCCTGATCGTCGCCAACGACCCGACGGTACGCGGCGGCGCGGTCAACCCGTGGTCGCTGGCGAAGACCCGACGGGCCGGCGAGATCGCCCTGGCGAACCGGCTGCCGATGGTCAACCTGGTGGAGAGCGCCGGGGCGGACCTGCCCACCCAGGCGGAGATCTTCATCCCGGGCGGTCGGGTGTTCCGCGACCTGACCCGGCTCTCCGCCGCGAAGATCCCCACGGTCAGCGTGGTCTTCGGCAACGCCACCGCCGGTGGCGCGTACGTGCCGGGGATGTCCGACCACGTGATCATGATCCGGGACCGGTCCCAGGTCTACCTGGCCGGGCCGCCGCTGGTGCGGATGGCCACCGGCGAGGTCACCGACGACGAGTCGCTGGGCGGCGCGGCGATGCACGCCGGCACGTCCGGTCTCGCCGATCATCTCGCCGAGGACGAGCGGGACGGCATCCGGCTGGCCCGGCAGTGCATCCGCCGGTGCAACTGGCGCAAGCAGGGTCCACCGCCGCGCGATCCGGCGCCCCGACCGCCGAGGTACGACCCGGAGGAGTTGCTCGGCATCGTCAGCGCCGACCTGAAGGTGCCGTTCGACCCGCGAGAGGTGCTGGCCCGGCTGCTCGACGGCAGTGAGTTCGACGAGTTCAAACCGGCGTACGGCACCGCCCTGGTCACCGGTTGGGGCGAGCTGCACGGCTATCCGGTGGGCGTGCTGGCGAACGCCCGGGGGGTGCTGTTCAGCGCGGAGGCGCAGAAGGCGGCCCAGTTCATCCAGCTCGCCAACGCCGCCGACACCCCGCTGCTCTTCCTCCAGAACACCACCGGCTACATGGTCGGCACCGAGTACGAGCAGCGCGGCATCATCAAACACGGCGCCCTGATGGTCAACGCGGTGTCGAACTCGACGGTGCCGCACCTGACGGTCAACCTGGGCGCCTCCTACGGCGCTGGCAACTACGGCATGTGCGGCCGGGCGTACGAGCCGAGGTTCCTGTTCACCTGGCCGAACGCCAAGTCGGCGGTGATGGGGCCGGCGCAGCTCGCCGGGGTGCTGTCGATCGTCGCCCGGCAGGCCGCCGCCGCCCGGGGCCGGGACTACGACGAGGACTCCGACGCGGCGATGCGGATGATGGTCGAGCAACAGATCGAGTCGCAGTCCGGGGCGCTGTTCCTCTCCGGCCGGCTCTACGACGACGGGGTGATCGATCCCCGGGACACCCGTACCGTCCTCGGGCTCTGCCTGTCGGCGATCCACAACGCACCGGTGAAGGGCGCCGACGGCTTCGGCGTCTTCCGGATGTAGGGGGCATGACGGTGGATATTCGGAAACTGCTGGTGGCCAACCGGGGGGAGATCGCCCGGCGGGTCTTCGCCACCTGCCGGGCGCTCGGCGTGGCGACGGTCGCCGTGCACTCCGACGCCGACGCCGACGCGCCGTACGTGGCCGAGGCCGACGAGGCGGTCCGGCTGCCGGGGAACACGCCCGTCGAGACGTACCTGCGGATCGGGTCGATCCTGGACGCGGCCCGCCGCACGGGTGCGGACGCCGTCCACCCGGGTTACGGCTTCCTCGCCGAGCACGCCGGGTTCGCGGCGGCGGTGACCGACGCCGGCCTGACCTGGGTCGGCCCGCCGGCCGGGGCGATCGCGGCGATGGGCGACAAGCTGGCGGCGAAGGAACTGCTCGCCGGGGCAGGGGTGCCGATGCTGCCCACCTGGACCGACGGCGACGAGATCACCGACTTCCCGGTGCTGGTCAAGGCGTCCGCCGGGGGCGGCGGTCGGGGGATGCGCATCGTCCGCGACCCCGCCGACCTGGCGGCGGCCGTCGACTCCGCGCGCCGCGAGGCCGCCGCCGCGTTCGGTGACGACACGGTCTTCATCGAGCGGTACGTCGAGCGCGGCCGGCACGTGGAGGTACAGATCTTCGGTGACACCGCCGGCACGGTCGTGGCCCTCGGTGAGCGGGACTGCTCGATCCAGCGTCGGCACCAGAAGATCGTCGAGGAGGCTCCGGCGGTGCTACCCGACGGGGTGCGGGAGCGGCTGCACGCGGCGGCGGTCGCCGCCGGCCGGGCGGTCGACTACGTCGGGGCGGGGACGGTGGAGTTCCTGCTCGCGCCGAGCGGCGAGTTCTTCTTCCTGGAGATGAACACCCGGCTCCAGGTGGAGCATCCGGTCACCGAGGCGGTCACCGGGCTGGACCTGGTCCGGCTGCAACTGCTGGTCGCCGAGGGCGGGGCGCTGCCGGTGGCGGCGACTCCGCCGACCGACGGCCATGCCATCGAGGTACGGCTCTGCGCGGAGGACCCGGCGCAGGGGTTCCGCCCGGCCACCGGCATGCTGCACCGGTTCGCGGTGCCCGGGGTGGTCGGCGGGTTCGCCCCGACCCGGGGCCTGCGGCTCGACTCGGGGGTGTGCACCGGTTCGACGGTGGGCGTGCACTACGACTCGATGCTCGCCAAGCTGGTCGCCTGGGCGCCGACCCGGGCCGAGGCGGCCCGGGCGCTCGCCGGAGCGCTGGCCCGCGCCGAGCTGCACGGGGTGGCCACCAACCGGGACCTGCTGGTCCGGGTGCTGCGCAGCGCGGATTTCGGGTCGGCGCAGGTGGACACCGGCTTCCTGGACGCGCACGCCGAGGTCTTCGCGCCGTTGCTGCCGACCGACCAGCTCCCGGTCGCGGCGCTGGCCGCCGCGCTCGCCTGCGCCGCGGCGCGACGGGACGACGCCCCGGTGCTCGCCGGCCTCCCGTCGGGCTGGCGCAACGTGCCGGCCTTCCCCCAGGTCGTCCGGTACGCCGACCGCACCGGCGACGGGATCGAGGTGCGCTACCGGCTGGACCGGTCCGGTGGTCTCGCCGACTGGTCCACCGACCCACCGATGCCGCCCACCGACCCACCGGCGTCGCCCGTGACGCTGGTGACGGCGGCGGCGGACCGGGTGCTGCTCGACGTGGCGGGGGTGCGGCGGGTGTTCCGCGTACACCGGGCGGGGTCGGTGGTGTTCGTGGACGGCCCGGACGGGGCGGCGGAGCTGACCGAGCTGCCCCGCTTCCCGCTGCCCCGGGTGGCGTTGGCGGTCGGGTCGCTGCTCGCGCCGCTGCCCGGCACGGTGACCCGGGTGCACGTCGGGGTCGGTCAGCGGGTCGCCGCCGGTGACCTGCTGCTGACCCTGGAGGCGATGAAGCTGGAACATCCCGTGCTCGCCCCGACCGACGGCGTGGTCGCCGACCTGCCGGTGCCCACCGGTGGGCAGGTCGAGACGGGTGCGGTGCTGGCCGTGGTCAACCCCGAGGAGGCACCCCGATGAATTTCGACCTCACCCCGGAGCAGGACCAGCTCCGCGACGCCGTCCGGGCGCTGGGCCGCCGGTACGGCCACTCCTACTTCGTCGAGAAGGCGAAATCCGGCGGGCACACCACCGAGCTGTGGGAGGAGGCCGGTCGGCTCGGCTACCTGGGCGTGAACGTCCCCACCGAGTACGGCGGCGGCGGTGGCGGCCTCACCGAGCTGGCCATCGTCGGCGAGGAGCTGGCCGCCGCCGGTTGTCCGCTGCTGCTGCTGGTGGTGTCGCCGGCCATCGCCGCCACGGTGATCCACCGGCACGGCACCGAGGAGCAGCGCAAGCGCTTCCTGCCCGGCTTCGCCGACGGCTCGCTGAAGGTGGTCTTCGCGATCACCGAGCCGGACGCCGGGTCGAACTTCCACCGGCTCGGCACGGTGGCCCGCCGCGACGGCGACGACTGGCTGCTGTCCGGCCGCAAGTGCTACATCTCCGGCGTGGACGAGGCGCAGTACGTGCTGGTGGTGGCCCGTACCGAGGATGCGGCGACCGGGAAGCTCAAGCCCGCGTTGTTCGTGGTGCCGACCGACGCCGCCGGGTTGACCCGGTCCGCCCTCGACATGGAGATCGTCTCCCCGGAGAACCAGTTCCTGCTCTATCTGGACGATGTCCGGCTGCCCGCCGACGCGCTGGTCGGTGAGTCGCTGGACGCCGGCCTGCCGGCGCTGTTCAGCGGGCTGAACCCGGAGCGGATCACGGTCGCCGCGATGGGCGTCGGCACCGGCCGGTACGCCATCGAGCGGGCCAGCGAGTACACCGCCACCCGCAAGGTCTGGGGTGGGCGGAGCATCGGCGCGCACCAGGGGGTCGCGCACCCGTTGGCGCACGCGGCGGTGCAGGTGGAGCTGGCCCGCCTCATGATCCACAAGGCGGCCACCCTGTACGACGCGGGCCGCGACCTGGAGGCCGGGGTGGCCGGCAACATGGCCAAGTACGCCGCCGGGGAGGCCGCCGCGCTGGCCGTGGACACCGCCGTGCAGGCCCTCGGCGGGGCCGGCATGACCACCGAGTACGGCGTGGCGACGCTGCTCGGCGCGGTCCGGGCCGGCCGGATCGCCCCGGTCAGCCGGGAGATGATCCTCAACTTCGTCGCCCAGCACGTGCTCGGCCAGGAGAAGTCCTACTGACCCCGGCTCAGCGCAGGGTGCGGCAGGCCGCGTCGGTGCGGTGCACCGGGCGGACCCGCCGGCCCAGCCCCTCCAGCAGTGAGTCCTCGACGTGGTAGTCCCGGACCCGCAGCCGGTGCCGGGGCAGCTCCTCCTCACTGGGGCAGAGCACCTGGGCGCGGACGTCGTCCACCGGCACGTACCGGACGCCGCCGCGCTCCTGGAGCAGCACCATGTTGACGTCGTCCACGGTGACCACGTGCCCCCGGACGTCCTCGGTGACGCCGGGGCTCGACTCCACGGTGGTCACGGTCAGCGGCAGCACCGGCGTGGTGATCACCGGCAGCGCCGCCCAGACCAGCATGGCCAGCACCGCGGCCTCGGTGATCGAGGCGAGCGGCCGGATCACCGCCCCGGGCAGCGGACCGGGCACCGCGAGCGCGAGCAGCGGCGGGGCGACGAACAGCACCAGGGCGAGCAGCTCCCGCTGCTGCCACGCGTCGACCAGGGTGGGGGCGAGCAGCCAGCCGTAACCGGCGAGGAGCGTCACCACGATCAGCGTCCGGAGCACGAGGTGCTCGTGCAGTCGCGCCGGGGTGAGCTGGAAGGCGGCGACGAACGCCGGCAGCAGCAGCGGCAGATAGAGCAGCTGCCAGGTGACCATGGCCATCAGGAAGCTGGCCAGCACGAACCAGGCCGGGGTGAGGTCCGCCCAGCGGACGAAGAGCGGGCGACGGACGGTGGTCGGCATCCGTTCGACGCTCACCCGCAGCACCGCGCCCAACGCGAAGACCGCGACCAGGCCGGTGGAGAGCAGCCGGGCGGCGGTGGTCAGGAAGCCGGCCAGCAGGTTCACCGGCCCGACGTTCGCCACCAGCAGCAGCGTGGTCTGGAGTTCGCCGCCCGCCTCGACGCCGAGGCGCAGCACGGAGAAGATGGCGGGCACGCCCACCACCGCCGTCCAGAACGACTGGCTGGCCCGCGCCCGCCGTTCCACCGCCGGGTCCCAGCCGTCACGCACCGGGACGGTGGTGGCGCCCAGATCCTGCGGTACGGCCGGGGCGGTCACCGGGTCGGCGCCTTGTCGTCGAAGTCGACCAGGTCCGGCACGTTCAGCGGCTGCGGCTGTGCCTTCTCCGCCTTCAACCACGGCCCGAGGGTCCGGTTGTACGCGGTGAGCCACGGGCTGCTGATCCCGTTGCGCCCCGCCAGGTAGCTCTTCTGCAGGGCGAAGGCCACCAGGTCACGCAGGGCGGGATCGCCGATCGGCACGCCGATGCCGAGCAGTTCGCTGGTGCCGAAGGGCATGTCGACGATCTCGAACTCGGTCGGATAGAGCGAGAGGAAGCCGGCGAGGATCGTCTCGTCGGAGCTGACCGCGTCGTAGCGGCCCTCCCGGATGCCCTTGACGCAGTCGCCGACCTCCTTGACCACCAGCGCCTTCACGTCGTGCTTGGCCAGCTCCGCCTCGGTGGTGGAGCCGCCGCTGGTGCAGACCTTGTAGGCCGGTTCGCGGAGGTCCTCGATGGTGCGGATCTTGTCCTTGAGCCGGGTCGGCACCATCACCTCCTGGGTGGTGACGAAGTACGGCCCGGCGAAGCTGACCAGCTTCTCCCGCTCCTCGGTGATCGAGAAGCTGGAGACCACCAGGTCGACCAGGCCACCCTGGAGGGCGGGGATGCGGTCCTCGGTGGTCACCGAGACCCACTCGATGCGCTGGTCGCCCTCGTAGCCGAGGTAGGAGGCGACGTAGCGGGCGATCTCCACGTCGAAGCCGGCGTGCGCGCCGTTGCGCAGCTCGCCCATCAACGGCTCGGTGGTGGCCACCCCGATCTTGATCTTCGGCTGACCGTCGATGTGCGACTCCCGCAGCTTGTCGCGCACCGAGGGCAGCGACGGCTCGCGGCGGTTGTCGCAACCGGCGGCGGCGGCCAGGGTGAGGGTCAGTGCCACCGCCAGGGTGGTGGCGACCGATCGGACCCGATGGCGGGCGGACGTGTCGTTCATCGGCGCACCTCGCTGACGGACAGCCTGGGGGACACCGAGGGTAGCCGCTCCGGTCCATCTCCGTCGTGCCACCCGGCCGGGAGGAACGGTGCGGCCGGCGCGATGTCGGTGCCGGGCCACCCGGGTCGGGAGGAGGCCGCCGATCCGGGCCTGCTGGCCGCAGGCTTTCACCCGGAGCAGGGCGACCTCGGTCGGCTTGTCGTGCCCAGCGACAGCGCGACGGCATCCCGACGTTTCGTCACTCTAGGCAGAACGGTCAACCACGCCGAGCCGTATGGTTTGACAGCGCGCCCGTTCAGGCCATGCTTGTCAGGTGAGCCGAATCCTGAAGCCGGACGCACGGACCGTGGCGGTGGTCGCGGCGCTGGCGACCGGTGCGGTGCTGGTGGTCCTGGTCTTCCGGCATCCCGCCGGCATCCTGACCGTGGGGCTGGCGCTGCTCGGTGTCCTCTTCGCGACGGTGACCGGCACCGCGCTCGCCGCGCTGCGCGAACGCGACTCCGGGGAGGCGCCGGCCGCAGCGCCCCACCCTGGACAGTTGCAGCCGGGATCATTCCTCGACGCGGACACCCTGGACGCGTTGGACAGCGCGGCGGTGCTGAGCCGGCTGCACCGGATGCGCGAGGTCAGCGACCAGTGAGGGTGGGTGCGACCAGGGCGTCCACCCCCCGCCCGGCGAGGCAGCGGTAGGTCCGGTCGAGCTCCGTCTCGCCGGGCGGCAGCACTTCCAGCCGCCAACCGTTGGCGTAGTCGATCCCGCTGGTCAGCCGGAACGTCCGGGCGTTGCACACCGAACGGACCGTCGGGTCGACGCTGATCGCGGCATGCCCGGCCCCGGCCAGCGCGGCCGGCAACTGACCCTCCACGTAGGTCTCCCAGGTGTGCCGCCCCTCGCAGGAGACCTGGGGGGCCTCCGCCCGGTCGCCGCGTAGCCGTACCGGGCCGAAGCACTCCAGTACGGGGGCGCACCGGGCACCGGGCGGCAGGGTCGCGGCCGTACCGTCGGCCGCGCAGCCGGGCAGGGTGCCCCAGCGGGCGGCCGGGCTGGACGAGCCGACGGTCGACGGGGCGGCGGTCGGCCCGGCCAACGGTGGGGCACCGCCGGCCACCCACGCCCCGGCGCTCGCCGAGGCGGCCAGGGCGAGCACCCCGGCCCCGCCGAAGAACCAGCGCCGCCGCCGCCGCTCGCCGTGCGGCACGGTCGGCTGGTCGTCCTGGACGGGTGGACGCGGGCTCGGCTGGCCGGTGATCCGCCCGGGTTGACCGGTGGTCCATCCGAGGGTGTACGGCCCACCGCCGCCCGATCCGCCGGTCGACGGCCCGCCGGAGACCGGCGCGCCGCTGACCGGGGCGGGAGCCGGGTCGACGGGCAACGCGGTGAGCAGGTCACGCAGTTCGAGCGCGGAGGGGCGGGCGTCGGGGTCGTTGGACATCCCGGCGCGGAGCACGTCGACCAGTTCGGTCGGCACCCCGGGCAGGTCGGGGATCGGGTGGTGGAACAACTCCAGCACGGTGACCAGGCTCGGGTTGCGCTCGGACTGCCAGCGCGGGGGCCGGCCGGTCATCACCGCATAGAGGGTGGCGCAGAGGGCGTACACGTCGACGGCCGGCGACGGCGGGCTGTGGTTGAACATCTCCGGCGGCGCGTAGGCCGGGGTGAGCACCTCCAGGGTGACCGAGGCGTCCCGCGCCTCGGCCAGTACCGCCAGCCCGAAGTCGGCCAGCACCGCCGAGTTGAAGTGCGAGTGCAGGATGTTGGCCGGCTTGACGTCGCGGTGCAGCACCCCGGCCGCGTGCGAGTGGGCCAGCGCGTCCGCGATCTTGATGCCGAGGTCACGGGTCTCGGACGCGTCGAGGGGCGAGGTCCGCATCCGTTCGGCGTACGAGCCGTCACACAGCTCCATGATCAGGTACGGGTGCTGGTCGACGGTCACTCCGACGTCGAAGAGGTCCACCACGTGCGGGTGCGAGGACATCCGCCCGGCCGCCCGCGCCTCCCGCAGGAACCGGGCCTGGTCCCGTTCGCTGTCCAGGGTGCGGTTCTCCACCTTGACGGCGACCTCCCGGCCGACGGAGATCTGGGTGGCCCGGTAGACGGTGGCGTAGCCGCCTCGGGCAAAGACCCTCAAATCGGTTAGACCGGGCACAATGGGCAGCCGGAGGGCGCCGGGCGGGGTCTCGGTCACGGCTCGAAAATACCCGTTCCGCCGGGGCGCTCAGCGGTCCGTACCGGCGGGAGCGGCCGGGCCGGCCAGGGCCGACCCGCTCGACGCACCCTCGGTGACGCCGCTGACCTGGGATTCCGCCGGAGTGGGAGCGTTGCCGGTCGATCGACGGGCGTCCCACCGCAGGCCGATCGCCGTCGCCACCGCGCCCGCCCCCTCCCAGAGAGCCACCCCGATGAACCGGTCCGGAGCCACGTCGGCCAGCACGGTCAGCGTGAAGACGGTGAAGGTGACCAGCCGGAAGACCACCGTGAACCGGTAGAACGCCCGCCACTCGGTCGCCACCGCGAGCAGGTAGTAGACGCCCATGTTGAACGAGGCCATCGCGGACGCGGTGAGGAACGTGCCGGTGTAGTCGCCGGGACCCCGGGTCTGCGGCACCTCGAAGCCGAGCATTCTCAGCTGCGCCTGCGGCCACACCAGCCCGAGCGCCCCGAGCAGCACCGCCAGCACCCCGAAGACCGCGATCGTCCAACCGGCGCCCGAACGCGGCAACCTCATCTGCTCCCCCACCCGACGGCGCAACCGGCACCGAGGGGCGGTCGCGTGAAGTGACACGCTAACCGTCCCCGCCGATACGCGCACATCCCCGTAACCGACAGACCTACCGCTCCGCCCCCACCGGCCGCCGACGGCGAGGCGTCCGCGCCGGTCAGGCGTCGGCGGCCAGCCGGGCCCGCAGGGCGTCGGCGCCGGCCCGCTCGCTGCGTTGCTCGGTCGCGTACGCCAGCCGTACCGCCTCCTGCGCACTGGCCAGCGCCTCCGCCGGGTGGCCGCAGGCCGCCAACGCCTCGGCCAGCACCCCCGCGCCGATCACCTGGCTGCGGACGTCCTCCGCCGGGGCGGCGACCGCCCGGCGGGCCCAGTCCAACGCCTGCTCCTGCTGACCGTGGGCGAGCAGCGCCGACGCGTACCGGGCCAGGGTCTGCCGGCGGGAGAAGAGCAGCGTCGGTGCCTTCGCCGCCGTCGTCGCCACCGGGGCGAGCAACCCGACCGCGGTGGCCGGGTCCCCGGCGGCGAGCCGGGCGGTGGCGAGCAGCACCCGGGGCGCGGCCTGCGCCGGGGCCTGCGGATTGTGCGGTTCGACGGCGGTCAGCACCGCCCGGGCGTCCCGCTCGGCGGTCTCGCAGTCGCCCATGTCCAGCGCGACGAAACCCCGCAACGTGCCGGCCATCCCGGTGAGCAGCGGGTGCGAGGTCCGCCCGGCGTACGCCAGGGCGTCGGTGAACAGGTCGGCGGCGTGCTCCGGCTCACCCAGCCCCCGTGCCACCACACCCCGGACGACCAGCGCGAACCCGCGCCCCCAGTCGTCGGAGACCGCGGCGAAGTCCCGGTACGCCCGCCGGGCCTGCCGGTCCGCCTCGGCCACCTCGCCCAGCTCCGCACCGGCGAACGCCTCGACCGCGCGCAACGTGCCCACCGCCCACGCCTCGCCGACCCGTTCCCCGAACGGCAGGAAGATCCCGGCCAGCCGGCAGGCCTCCCCCAGCCGGCCGGCCAGCAGCCGGGCGAAGGCGGTGGTGCCGCGCAGCCAGGCCCGCCCGTACGGGTCCTTCAACTCGGCGAAGAGCCGGGCGGCCCGACCGAGCACCGCGTCGGTGCCGGCGAAGTCCCCCCGGGTGGTGGTGACCCAGGCCAGGTTCTGCAACGCCCAGGCCTGCCCCCGCAGGTCCTTCGCGGCGAGGCTGATCTGGTAGGAAGCGGCGAGCCGGCTGCTCGCCTGGCCGAGCCGACCGGCGACGAAGTCGGCCATCCCGAGCCGGCGCATCGCCGAGGCCCGCAGGTTGGTCACCTCCCCGGCCGTGGCCACCTGCAACGCCTCCTGCCAGCAGGCCGCCGCCCGGACCTGGTCGCCCGAGGTCTGGTGGGCCTGCCCGGCGAGCAGCAGGGCACTGGCCCGGGTGGCGGCGTCGTCACCGGCGTTCGCGGCGATCTTCTCGGCGAAGGCGAGCGCGTCACCGACCCGACCGACCTGGAGCAGCGCGCGCGCGTGCGCCACCCGGTCGACCGGGGGCACCCCCTCGCGGGCCAGTTCGGCGGCGCGTTCGGCGTGCTCGACGGCCAGCGCCGGCTCACCGACCTGCAACGCCCGGCGGGCGGCCCGGCCCAGCGCGGCCACCCCCAGCCCGGCGACCGTCCGGGCCGGCGAGTCCGGGCGGAGCTTCACCGCGTCGGCGAGGGTGGCGGCCCGCTCCACCTGCTCGGCCACGAAGTCGTCCCGGGCGGCGTCGCTGAACCCGCCCGGCGGGGCGACCGACGACCCGGGGACTCCGGTGGCCCAGCGGGCCAGCGCGGCGTGCCGTTCGGCCAACTCGGCCTTGCTCACCCCGACGTAGGCGGCCTCGCGCATCAGCGGGGTGGCGAACGCGAAGCCGGTCCGGGTGCGGTGCAGCATCCGACGTTGCAGCAGCTCCTCCACGGCCCGTTCCAGCTCGACGGCGGCCACCGCGGCGGGTCGGCCGTCCCGTCCGGCCCGCTGCTCGCGCAGCGCCTCCAGCGCCCCGGCGGGCACCACGTCACCGACCACGGCGGCGTCCCGCAGCGCCGAACGGGCCTCCGGCGGGAGGGCGTCGATCCGGGCGGCGAGCACGGCGGCGAGGTCCCGGGAGAGCAACCGGCTGCCCAGCGAGCCCGGTACCAGCCGCCAGCCGCCGTCCGGGCCGGCGGTCAGCGCGCCCCGCTCCCGCAGCAGGGTGACCAGTTCGGCCAGATAGAACGCGTTGCCCTGGGCGGTGGCGAGCAACCGGTCGGCGTCGGCCGGCGGCAGCTTGCCGCCGTTGAGATAGCTGGTGAGCAGGCGGGAGGCGTCGGCACCGCGTAGCGGCGGCAACGCGTGCACCTCGGCGTCGGCGATCCAGGTCAGCGCCCCGGCGGTCCGGACCAGCTCCGGGCGGCCCAGCAGCATCACCAGCACCGGGCCGGTGAGCCGGGACAGGGTGGCTCCGAGCGCGGCGATCGTCTCGCCGGTGGCGTCGTGCAGGTCGTCGACGACGATCACCAGCGGCGCCTCGGCGGCCAGGGCGCTGAGCAGCCCGGCCACCGCGACCGGCACCGCCTCGGCGTCGGCGGCCGGCGGGGTGGCGCCCCACCCGTCCTGGTCGCCCGCGTTACCGGGCAGTTCGGCGTAACCGAGCAGGGCCAACAGTTGGTCTCCGGCGATCGGCGGCACATCGGTACGCAGCCGGGCGAGCCGTTGGCCGAGCCGACGCAGCCGCTCCTCCACGGCCGGCCGGGTCAGCGCGGTGGAGGTGTCGTTGGGCAGGCCGACGGCGGCCCGGACCAGGTCGGCCAGGGGAGCCAGCCGACGTCGCTCACCGAAGGCGGCGCAGCGGACCGAGAGCACCCGGGCGCCGCTGTGGGCGGCGTACCGGCCGGCGCCGACGTCGTAACCGGCGGCGAGGCGCTCCACCTCGGCGGCGAACCGGGACTTGCCGATCCCCGCCTCGGCAGTCATCAGCAGCACCCGGGGTTCGCCCCGGTCGATCACCTCGGCGAGCCGGCCGGCGACCCGGCCGATCTCGGTCTCCCGCCCGACGAAGGGCGCCTCGTCGCCGAGGCCCGACCGGGTGCCCGGGGCGTCCAGCAGGCCCAGCAGCTCGAACGCCTCGACCGGCTCGCGCTTGCCCTTGAGCCGCAGCGGGCGCAGCACCCGCCAGGAGGCGACGTGCCGGGTGGCCGACGAGGTCCGGGCACCGGCGTAGATCGCGCCGACGGCGGCGGCGTCGGCCAGCCGGGCGGCGGTGTTCACCGTGTCCCCGATGACCGTGTACTCGATGGCGGCCTGGATGCCGGCGATCACGTCGCCGGTGTTCAGCCCGACCCGCAGGCCGAGCGGCGCACCGCCGCCCCGCTCGTCGTCCAGCACCCGGCGCACCGCCCGCTGCATCGACAGGGCGGCCCGGACGGCCCGCTCGGCGTCGTCCTCGTGGGCTACCGGGGCACCGAAGACCGCCATGATCCCGTCGCCGGTGAGCTTGTCGACGTGCCCGCCGAAGGTCTTCACCGCACCGGCGAGCGCGGCGAGCACCCGGTCGGTGACCGCACCCACCCGCTCCGGGTCGAGATCCTCCGACCACGAGGTGAAGTCGGACAGGTCGCCGAAGAGCACGGTGACCACCCGGCGCTCGGCCGTCGGCAGGGTGGCGGCGGCGGGCAGCGCCGCCCCGCAGTTGTGGCAGAACCGCCCGCCCGGGACGGCGAGCGTGCCGCACACCGGGCAGGTCACGGCTGCTCCACCCCGAGATATTCCAGCTGGGCGCGGACCGACCACTCGGCGGCCCACCACAACGACCGGTCCACGTCGGCGTAGACCTTCGCCACCACCTCGGGCGCGGTGCCGGCGCCCTCGGCGACGGCGGCCCGGACCTGGTCGAGCCGGGCCCGACGGTGGGCCAGGTAGAAGTCGGCCGCCGCGCCGCAGTCGGCCAGCGCCGGGCCGTGCCCGGGCAGCGCCGGGACCCCCTGGTACGTGCCGAGCCGCCCCAGGCTGGTCAGGTAGTCGCCGAGGTTGCCGTCGGGGTGGGCGACGACGGTGGTGCCCCGGCCGAGGATGGTGTCGCCGGTCAGCACGACCCGCTCGCCGCCGTGTTCCACCAGGAAGCAGACGGAGTCGGCGGTGTGCCCCGGGGTGTCGACCAGGTCGATGCTCAGCCCGAAGCCGCCGAACTGCTCGCCCGGCTCGGTCAACGGCTGACCGCCGATGGTGTGCGCCGGATCGACGGCGAGCACGTGCACGCCACCGAGCAGCTCGCTCAGCCGGGGAGCGCCCTCGGTGTGGTCGGGGTGCCCGTGGGTGATCAGCACGAACCCGATCGGCGCGTGCGCCGCGATGGCGGCCAGGTGCCCCTCGTCCGGCGGACCCGGGTCGACGACGACCGCGTACTGCGCTCCGGGGGCGCGCAGCACCCAGGTGTTGGTGCCCTCCAGGGTCATCGGCCCAGGGTTGGGGGCACGCAGCAACGTCACCCAGTCCGGCAGCCGGTCGGCCAGCGCGGCCGGCGGTGCCGTCACATGCCCGGTCATGGCTGCGATCGTACGACCCCGCCCGCCACTCCCCGCGATCTTGCGGACCGGCCCACAGGATTTGTGGCCGTTCACGGCTTTCGACCGGACCGGCCGGCCTTCTCGTGGGGAGTGACGGTGCGGTCAGGCGACCTCGACGATCAGTTCGATCTCCACCGGGGCGTCCAGCGGCAGCTCGGCCACCCCGACGGCGGAGCGGGCGTGCCGGCCGGCCTCACCGAAGACCGACCCGAGCAGGTCGGAGGCCCCGTTGATCACGGCCGGCTGGCCGTGGAAGCCCGGTGCCGAGGCCACGAAGCCGGTCAGCTTCACGATCTTGACGATGTTCTCCAGGCCGACCAGCGAATCGACGGCGGCGAGGGCGTTCAGCGCGCACCGCTCGGCGAGATCCTTGGCCTGCTCGGGCGAGACACCCGCGCCGACCTGGCCGGTGGCGAGCAGCTTGCCCTCGGCCACCGGCAGCTGACCGGAGACGTAGACGTGCTGGCCGGACTGCACGGCCGGCACGTAACTCGCCACCGGCGGCACCACGTCGGGCAGGGCCAGACCCAGCTCGGCGAGCTTGGCGTGGGGTCCGTTGCTCATCGTCGGACCCCTCAGCCCTTGGGGCGCTTGAGGTACGCGACCAACTGGTCCGGGTTCGGGCCGGGGACCACGGCGACGAGTTCCCAGCCGTCCTCGCCCCAGTTGTCGAGGATCTGCTTGGTCGCGTGGACCAGCAGCGGGACCGTGGCGTATTCCCACTTCTGCATCGGTGGAAGGCTCCCTTGCCTGACGTGGACTGTTCCGCCGACAGCCTACGGTCCGGGCGACGGTCGGGGCGCGGGACGCTGCTCCGGGGCGGTGGGCAACTCGCCGCACTGGCCGGTGTGGTCGTACGGCTGGGGGCAGCGGGACCGGTCGGGCAGCAGCAGGTCGCAGAAGACCCGGTGCCGGTTGTTCTGGTCGTCGGCGGTGGAGACGGTGGTCTCGCCGGCGTCCAGTTCGACGAGGAAGCCGAGCGAGGTGGCCACGGTGCCGGCCAGGGCGGTCGCCGCCGCCAGGTCGGCCACCCGGATCGGCAGGTGGATGACGTAGCCGGGCTCCTCGTCGTCCCGGCTCCGGTCAGCGGGGCGGCCGAGGATCCGCAGCACCTCGGCCGGTTCGGCGCAGCGCCGGTAGGACCGCTCGTTCATCGGCAGTCCACCACCCGGCCCGTCCACGTCACCGGCCGAACCGCCCCGCCTCCCCCGGTCTCCTGGTGAGAAGTGGGCTCGGGCGATGTTCTCCGCGTCGCGCATGTACCTGCCTCCGGCCTCGTACCGTGAATGACCGCCGTCTGGACCGGGCGCCGACCCGATCCGCTCCCCCACACCCGGACGAACGTAGGACCCGGCCGGGGCGACGGACAACGAGACGCGCGCGATCGATCACCCAAAGTCACATATGCGACAGATGCTTGGTCCGAAAGGTGATCGCGACCCACCGCAGGTCGTGAGCGGTCCGCCACGCCCCGCCTATCGACCGTTACCCTTGCGCCTCGGACGGGCGATCAGGGGTCGCCCGCCGCGCCCGTACCCGCGTCGTCGCCAGGGGCGGCGACGGCGCCCCATCCCCCGGGGGACCACATGACCCAACCACCGTTCGGTGGCGCGAGCGGATCGCCGGGCGTGCCAGCGCCGCGGCAGGACCAACCCGACCGGGGCGGTACGACCGCCCCCGGCACCTCCCCGTCCGGCACCGCCGCGCCGTCGCCGTCGGGCTACCCGGCGTACCGGACACCGACCCCCGCGCGGCGACGTGGCGTGCTGGTCGCCTCGCTCGCGCTGGTCGCGGCCGTCGTGCTCTGCGGTGGCGGCGGAACGCTCGCCTTCCTGACCCTGCGCAACACCGAGGGTGGCGAGGGCGCCAAGGAGCCGACGGTGGCGGTGGACGGCTTCCTCACCGCCGTCTACCAGGACCGGGACGCCGGCAGGGCGGCCAACTTCGTCTGCGCGGAGTCCCGCGACCAGCAGAAGATCAGCGCCAAGGTGGCCGAGGTGCAGAAGTACACCACGCTCTACACCAACCCCCGGTTCCGCTGGTCCAGCCCGGCCGTCGACAACCAGAACGGCGACCGGGCCACCGTCTCCACCAAGCTGACCCTGACCACCGCGGACGAGAAGATCGCCGAGCAGTCGTTGCGGTTCACCGTGGTACGGAAGACGGGTTGGTGGGTCTGCGAGGTCGGCTGACCACGTGGGGTGGATAGGCTCGACCGGTGCGAGCAGCTGAGCGGCCGGCCGACCCGGCCGGCACCGGATGGCCGTCCCGCCTGCACGTGGTGACCGGCAAGGGCGGCACGGGCAAGACGAGCGTGGCGGCGGCGTTGGCGCTCGCCCTGGCCACCGGGGGACATCGCACCCTGCTGGTCGAGGTGGAGGGCCGGCAGGGCATCGCCCAGCTCTTCGGCGTCGAGCCGCTCCCGTACGCCGAGCGTCACCTCGCCGACGCCCCGGGCGGCGGCGAGGTGCGCGCCCTGGCGGTGGACGCCGAGGAGGCGTTGCTGGAGTACCTCGACATGTTCTACAAGCTCGGCGCGGCCGGCCGGGCGCTGCGCAAGCTCGGCGCGATCGACTTCGCCACCACCATCGCCCCCGGCCTGCGGGACGTGCTGCTCACCGGCAAGGTCAAGGAGGCCACCACCCGGAGCACCGGCCAACGCCGGGTGTACGACGCGGTGGTGCTGGACGCCCCGCCGACGGGCCGGATCGGGCGCTTCCTCAACGTCACCGCCGAGACCGCCCGACTGGCGAAGGTCGGCCCGATCAAGACCCAGAGCGAGGGGGTCTCGGCGCTGCTGCGCTCCCCGATGACGGCGGTGCACGTGGTGACGCTGCTGGAGGAGATGCCGGTCCAGGAGACGGTGGACGCGATCGCCGAGCTGACCCAGCTCGGTTTCCCGGTGGGCCGGGTGATCGTCAACGCCGCCCGCCCGCCGCTGACCACCGGTCGGGCGGTGACCCGGGCGGAGCTGAAGCGGGGGCTGGCCGCCGCCGGCCTGCCGACCGATCCGGCGACCGTGGCCGGGCTGGCCGGCGAGGCGCGGGACCAGCAGGTACGACGGGAGCTGGAGGATTCGCTCCGGACCGACCTGGCGGAGCTGGGACGACCGGTGACCGAGCTGCCGCTGCTGCCCGACGGGGTGGACCGCGCCGGGCTGACGGCGTTCGCCGGGATCCTCCGCCGGGCGGATTGACGCACAGCTCACGTCGGCCCGGACGCACGGACCCCCCCGGCCCGATACGCTCGATCGGTGCCTTCCGAAGACGCGGCGCCCGTGCTGGACGTCGACCAGATCCTCGCCGACCCCGGCGTGCGCATCGTGGTCTGCTGTGGCGCCGGTGGGGTCGGCAAGACGACCACCGCGGCGGCGTTGGCGCTGCGGGCGGCCGAGCGGCACGGCCGGCGCACGGTGGTGCTCACCATCGACCCGGCCCGCCGGTTGGCCCAGTCGCTCGGCCTGACCGAGCTGGACAACACCCCCCGCCGGGTCAAGGGGATCGACGTCGAGGCCGGCAGCGGTGAGCTGCACGCCATGATGCTGGACATGAAACGCACCTTCGACGACGTGGTGCTCCAGCACACCGACCCGGCGAAGGCTGCGGAGATCTTCGCCAACCCGTTCTACCAGGCCATGAGTTCCACCTTCGCCGGCACCCAGGAGTACATGGCGATGGAGAAGCTGGGTCAGCTGCACGCCCGGGGCGAGTGGGACCTGATCGTGGTGGACACCCCGCCGTCCCGCTCGGCGCTGGACTTCCTGGACGCCCCGGCCCGACTCTCCCGCTTCCTGGACGGCCGGATGCTGCGGCTGCTGCTCGCCCCGGCGCGCAGCGGGGGGCGGAGCATGTTCAGCTTCGTCACCGCCAGCTTCGGGATGTTCTCCCGGGTGGTGCAGAAGGTGCTCGGGGCGCAGTTGCTGACCGATCTCTCCGGCTTCGTCGCCGCCCTCGACTCGATGTTCGGCGGGTTCCGGCAGCGGGCCGAGCAGACGTACCGCATCCTCCAGGCGGGGGAGACGGCGTTCCTGCTGGTGGCGACGCCGGAGCCGGACGCGGTCCGGGAGGCCGCCTACTTCGCCGGGCGGTTGGGCGAGGAGCGGATGCCACTGGCCGGGCTGGTGCTCAACCGGGTGCACCGGCCGGCGGTGACCCTGGGCGCGGTGGAGAGCCGGGCGGCGGCCGACCGGTTGGCGGGCCTGGGTGGGCACGACGCCACGGTCGACGTGCTGCGCGCGCACGCGGCGCTGGCGCAGCAGGCGGTCCGCGAGGAGCAGGTCGCCCAGCGGTTCACCGAGGCGTTCCCGGCGGTGCCGACGGTGTCGGTCACGGCGCAGCCCGCCGACGTGCACGACGTCGACGGGCTACGGACGATCGGCGCGGCGATCAGCCGGGCCTGACCGGCGGGCACAGGCCCCCGGGCGACCGGCGGCGCAGGCCACCGGGGCGACCGGCGGGCAGCCGGGCCGGGTCAGCCTGCGGCGGCGGTGACCAGGATCTTGTCCTTGCCGGTCCGGTCCTTGGCGTTCTTCTTCATTGCCGCCTCGAACATCTTGCGCCAGCTCGCCACCTGCGGGTGCCGGCGCAACAGCGCCCGACGTTCCCGTTCGGTCATGCCACCCCAGACGCCGAACTCGATGCGGTTGTCGAGCGCGTCTGCCAGGCACTCGTACCGCACCGGGCAGCTGCGGCAGATCCGCTTGGCCACGTTCTGCTCGGCACCCTGTACGAACAACGCGTCCGGGTCCCCGTTCTGACACGCCGCCAGCGACGGCCAGTCAGTGATCATCCCCATCTGTACACGTCCCCCCTTGCAGTACCTACCGACCTCGTGCGACCAGCCGTCGTTCCCCCGGTCGTCCGGCCCGTTCCTTCCCCCAAGGAGGCACGGACGACGTGTGGCTCGTGTCGCGCCACCATCATGCTCTGTAGTCGCATGATTACGCAACGTTGTCGGCGAAATCCAACATTCCGGACAGTCCCGGCTTCCCGGGCCTTCGATCGCCGCTTACCCGGCCGGAGTACGTGAAAACGCTGCGCGGGCTCCACCGATCGGTGGAGACTCGGCGCGGGTCACACGCAACCTCGCACCGGGGGTCGTGCGTTTAGCACAACGAGGTCGGCGCGCGCAGGAAATGGGGAAAGAACGCCCCAGCGCCCCTCGTTCCCTACTCGCGTACCCTGTCGAGGTGACCTGGATGCGGAAACGTGACCACAATGTCTTCACCAACGCCGCATCGCTACTGATCTGCGGCCTGCTGGCCGGTGTGGTGGTGGCGGCAGCGGCCTTCCCCGCGGTGGCGATGTCCGGCCTGGCCGCGAAGGCCGGCGCCGAGACCTTCGGGGCGCTGCCCAAGGAGCTGACCGTGGCCCGCGCGCCACAGATCAGCTACCTGCTCGCCAGCGACAACAAGACCCCGCTGGCCACCCTCTACGACGAGAACCGGCGCGACGTCAAGTTCGCCGACATCTCCCCGAACATGCTCAAGGCGATCATCGCCGCCGAGGACCACGACTTCTACAAGCACAACGGCGTCGACCTGAACGGCATCGCCCGGGCCTTCGTCAACAACCAGTCGGGCGCCAACTCCCAGCAGGGCGCGTCCACGCTGACCATGCAGTACGTCCGGCTGGCCATCGCCTACTCGGCCACCCACCCGGCGGACGTGGTCGCCGCGACCGAGGACACCAGCGCCCGCAAGATCCGCGAGATGAACCTGGCCCTCCAGGTCGACAAGGAATTCTCGAAGGACGAGATCCTCACCCGCTACCTGAACCTCGCCTCCTTCGGCAACGGCGCGTACGGCGTCTTCGCCGCCAGCCAGGTGTACTTCGGCAAGTCCCCCAAGAACCTCAAGATCGAGGAGGCGGCGCTGCTGGCCGGCATGGTCAAGGCGCCCACCACCAACGATCCGACCACCCGCAGCGGCTACCCGCTCGCGCTCGACCGGCGCAACTACGTCATCGACAACATGGTCAAGACGAAGGCCATCACCCAGCAGGAGGCGGACGCCGCCAAGGCGGTCAAGCTGGTGGTGAAGGACAAGCGCACCCCGAACGGCTGCGTCGCCACCAACCAGAAGGACTGGGGCTTCTTCTGCGACTTCTTCTACCGCTGGTGGCTCACGCAGGAGACCTTCGGCTCCACCACGTACGACCGGGAGCGGCGGCTCAAGAGCGGCGGCTACACCATCACCACCACGCTGGACGTGCAGGCGCAGAACGGCGCCGACCGGGCCGTCCGCAAGAACCTCGGGGTGAACAGCAAGGCCGCCCGGATGGTCGCCGCGATCGAGCCGGGCACCGGCCGGGTACGGGCGCTGTCGGTCAACCGGAACTTCAAGATCGATGACCCGAAGAAGCCGCAGAACAAGTACTCCAGCGACCCCAAGAAGGCCAAGAAGAAGATCCGGGGCAACTACCCCAACACGGTGAATCCGCTGCTCAGCGGCGGTCAGGGCATCACCGGCTACCAGGCCGGCTCGACGTTCAAGATGTTCACCATGGTGGCCGCGCTGGAGAAGGGCGTCCCGCTCGCCTACCCGATCAACTCGCCGGCGGAGTTCAAGTCGGAGTACATCGTCGAGCAGGGCTCCCCGGCCGCCTGCGCGGGGACGCACTTCTACTGCCCCAAGAACGCCTCGCCGAGCATGGCCGGCCTGCACAACATGTGGACCGCGTTCGGCAACTCGGTCAACACCTACTTCGTCCCGTTGGAGCAGCAGGTCGGCGCGGAGAACGTGATCAAGGCGGCGCAGAAGCTCGGCATCACCTTCCGCAGCAGCGACGACGCCCGCCGGGCCACCAAGGAGGGCGGCGCCAACCAGTGGGGCGCGTTCACCCTGGGTGTCTCCTTGACCACCCCGCTGGAGCTGGCGAACGCCTACGCCACCCTGGCGGCCGACGGGAAGTTCTGCGAGCCGATCCCGGTGCAGCAGATCAGGGACCCGGAGGGCAACAAGCTCGACGTCGCCAACCCGCGCTGCGAGCAGCGGATCAGCACCGAGGTGGCCCGGGCCGCCGTGGACGCGGCCCGCTGCCCGGTCGGTGACCGGTCCTCGGTCTCCAAGTGCTCCGGGGCGACCGCCCGCAACGTCCGGGGCATCGTCGGCAAGCCGGTGGCCGGCAAGTCCGGCACCACCGACGGTGAGAAGACCTCGTCCCTGGTGGCGATGACCAAGCAGTTCGCGGTGGCCGGCATCATGGCCGACCCGGACTGGGCGCAGACCAACCAGCAGATGGGCCACGACACGCCCACCGGCATCAACCCGGCGGTCTACCAGACGCTGCGGGACGCCATGAAGGGCAAGCCCGGCATCGAGTTCACCCCACCCAACGGCAAGATCATCAATGGCGACCAGCGGTCCATCCCGAACGTGAAGTGCCAGTCGGTGGACAGTGCCCGGAGCAGGCTCAAGGACGCCGGCTTCTCCGTCGTCGTCTCCGACAACAAGATCGCCTCGGACTGCCCGGCCGGCTCCGTCGCCGGCACCAGCCCCGACGGCCGCACCATCAAGGGCGGCGTGGTCACCATCGAGGTGAGCAGCGGCGGCGGCAGCACCCCGAACCAGGGCAACACGCCGGGCAACCCCGGTAACCCACCGGGTCGCCCACCAGGCAACAACTGACCCGTACCGACGACGGGCGGGCACCCCACACGGGGTGCCCGCCCGTCGCGTGTCCGCCGCATCGATCCGGGCGCCTGGACCTGACCCGCCACCGCAGCGGTCCGGGCGCTTCGACCTGACCCGCCGCCGGCCCCTACCGGCGACGGTGGGTCAGAGACCGAGCTGTCGGCGTACCTCGGCGGCGACGCGACCACCCTCGGCCCGGCCGGCCACCGCGGCCTGAGCCGCCTTCATCGCCGGGCCCATCTGGGACTTGTCGGTGAAGCCGCCGGTGGCGAGCGCCCCCGAGACCAGCTCCGTCAACTCCTGATCGGAGAGCTGCTTCGGCAGGTAGCGGTCCAGCACCACGCCCTCGGCGGTCTCCTTGTCGGCCTGCTCGGCGCGCCCGGCGTCGGCGAACGCGGCAGCCGCCTCCCGGCGCTTCTTCGCCTCCTTGGTCAGCACCGCGAGCACCTCGTCGTCGGAGAGCTCGCGCTTGGCCTTGCCGGCGACCTCGGCATTCCCGACGGCGGCCAGGGCCATCCGCAACGTGGAGGTGGTCAGCTCGTCGCGCGCCTTGAGTGCGGCGCGCATGTCTGCGGTCAGGCGGTCCTTCAGCGTGCTCATGGACGCTCAAACTACCCTGGTCGGCATGCGAAAGCGCACACTATTCGGCCTCGCCGCCGGGACCGTCGCCGCCGGAGCGGCCACCCTGGCGTACGCGTCCCTCGTCGAACGCAACATGTTCACCCTGCGCCGGTACGACGTGCCGGTGCTGCCGGCCGACGCCGAGCCACTGCGCGTGCTGCACCTGTCGGACCTGCACATGATGCCCGACCAGCGGCGCAAGCAGCAGTGGGTGGCGTCGCTGGCCGCCCTCGACCCGGACCTGGTGGTGGTCACCGGGGACAACATGGCCCACCCCGACGCGGTGCCCGGGGTGCTGCGCGCCCTGCAACCACTGCTCGACTACCCGGGGGCGTTCGTCTTCGGCTCCAACGACTACACCGGGCCGGTCTGGAAGAACCCGTTCACCTACTTCCTGCCCCACCGGGAGTACGCCGAGGGCGCCGCCCTGCCGTACGAGGAACTGCGCGACGTGCTCACCGGCGCCGGCTGGGCGGACCTCAACAACGCCCGTACCTCGGTCAAGGCCGGTGGCCGCCTGGTCGAGCTGGTCGGCGTGGACGACCCGCACATCGGGCAGGACGACTACCCGGCCGTCGCCGGCCCGGTAACCCCCACCGCGGACCTGTCCATCGCGCTCGCCCACGCCCCGGAACCAGCCCTGCTCGACCAGATGGCCGCCGACGGCTTCGGCCTGCTGCTGGCCGGGCACACCCACGGCGGGCAGGTCTGCGTACCCGGCTACGGCGCGCTGGTCACCAACTGCGGGCTACCCCGTGCCATGGCGAAGGGCCTGCACCGCTGGCCCGGCTCCGACTCCTGGCTGCACGTCTCGGCGGGCCTCGGCACCCACCCCACCGCCCCGGTCCGCTTCGCCTGCCCACCCGAGGCCAGCATCCTCACCCTCACCCCCCGCTGACCCTCCTTCACGCCGCTCTGCTGCCCCTGCTCCGCTGCTGCCCCTGCTCTGCTGCCCACCCCACTGGCCTCGCCCCATCCACCCCCGCTCCATGATCAGATTGCGAAAATGGAGACGACACGCCGTCAAACTTGCACAAAATCGCAATCTGATCATGGAGGCGGCAGACGGCGAGCCGGTCGACGGCGGGGTGGGGCCGAGCAGCGGAGGATCATCGGGTCCCCCGGCCACCGAGCGGCCGGGCCGGGGGGGTACCGAGTTTGCTCGGCGGAGCGGGTGGGCTACTATTTCACCGCACGCCTCGGGGTGTGGCGCAGCTTGGTAGCGCGCTTCGTTCGGGACGAAGAGGTCGTCGGTTCGAATCCGGCCACCCCGACCGAGGAGATCGGGCCAGGTGAGACACCATCTCACCTGGCCCGATACTGCAAAGCTGACACTTCAACTCAGCGAACCACGTCGATTCTCGCTAGCCTTCCTTGCCCTCGTTCTGCTCGATCGTCAGCGGAAAGTCAGCGAAGGACTCCCGAACCCGGTCAGCACCCGCCTCGAATGCGTGCGTGTACCGATCGAGCGTGGTGGAGATCTGCTCGTGCCCCATCACGCGGGCCACGTCGTTGATCGGCACACCGTCTGTGATCAACCAGGTGGCGTAGGAGTGCCGCAGGTCGTGAAACCGCAACCCACCTTGCGCCATGCGGGACACCCGAGCGCGGGCAGCCCGGCGGTTCGGAAGTTCCTCGCTGACCTCGTTGCCGTCGCGGTCGCGCCAGGTTGCCCGCCACGCGCGGGGGCCGACCTGGACCACCTGGCCGAGAAGCCCGACGCGCACCAGCGCCGGCCGCCAGATCCACGCTCGGAAGACGGTGCGGCGCATCGACCCACCGGCCTCGTTGGTGAAGACCTCGCCGGCCGCGCCCGGCGGAACGGCCTTGCGGTGGCGCCGCAGCTCCCGAACGGCGAACGGCGGTAGCGGCACGGTACGCCGTCCCGCGCGGGACTTCGGGTAGGGCTTGAAGGTCACCGTTCCTGCCACCTCGGCCCCAACCCGGCTGACCCTCACCGTGGCCTTGTCTAGGTCGATCGTGTCCCACGTCAAGCCCACGCACTCCCCCCACCGCAGCCCGGTTCCACCCGCCAGCGCCACCAACGCCCGGTAGCGCTCCGGGATTTCCGGCAGTAGGGCGGCGAACGCCTCCCGGGTGATGACCTGCTCATCGGCGTCCGTGCGACGGCGCTTGGGCAAGCGCACCCCATCGGCCGGGTTCTCGGCGATGATTCGATCCCGAACGGCCAGCGCCAGCACAGCCCGCAGAAGACGGCAGCACTCCCGGACGGTCGCCGGGGCCAGGCGCTGACCCAGCTCGGTTGCCCACTGCTGAACGTCGGAGTGGTTGATCCGGCCAACCGGTACCGCACCCCACCGGGGCAGCACCCGGTGCCGCATGACCGAGGCGTCCCGAGCGATGGTCACCAGTTCGTCATTGCGGCCGGCGGCCCACTTGGCCGCGTAGACCTCGAAGAGCACGCGACCGGCATGCGGGTCCACGTAGGTGCCTCGCATCAGCGCCGCTTCAGTCTCGGCCAGGAACGTGCTCGCTCGCTTCTTGGTCGGAAAGGTCTTCGCCCGCTGTCGTCCGGTCGCGTCGCGCCAGTTGGCGCGGTAGGTCCCTGCGTCAGTACGGATGATGTGTCCCACGGTTGTGGATCTCCTTGGGTTGGTGACGGTGTGTTATCTGTGGCGCGGCCGGTGGTCGGCCGTGCTAGCAGGGCTTGCGGGGGTGGTGATTCGGGTTCTGGTGGGGGTTCGGGGTGTTGGTGCTGGTGGGCTGCTATCTGCTATGCCGCTGGTAGGGCTGGCGATTGGCTGCTAGCACGTCTGCTATCGCTAGCAGGGCGGGCTGCTATCGATTGCAGCCCTGCTGGCACGGTCGGACGGCCGGTGGTTGGTGACGGAGCGTGTATCTGACGGGTGAGGCGTCGCGGTCGTCTAGCGCTGCTGAACCCACGTCGGTCGGTCGCTGTGGAGGGGTTCAGTCGTTCTGACCGGTGGTGCCGATAGGCGCTAGGTGCCAGGTGGGGGCGGGGTTGGGCCGCTAGCGGTGCCGCTAGGTCTAGCGGGTGGTGGCGCTAGACCTAGCGGCACTGCCGGCCGATGAGATGGCCCCGCCCCCGGGTGTGCGGCTCGGCAGGCACCGACCGGGGGAGGGGCCATCTCATGCGCCGTTGCGTCGGTGCTGGCGTTGTTCGGCGCGTTCCATGCGGTCCAGTTCGGCGGCTACGTCCTCGGTGCTGGCCTCGGGCAGGTCGTCAAGCCAGCGGTGGAGTCGGCCTTTGGGGATGAGCCACCGGCCGCCGAGCTTGATCGCGGGGATTTCGCCGGAGCGGACCAGGGCGTAGGTGGAGCCGAGCGACAGCGACAGGATCTCGGCGGTTTCGGCGACGGTGTAGACGGCGCTGGCGACCTTCGCCGGTCGACCGGTGGAGGTGCCCCCCGCTCCGGTGGGGGTGGTCGGGTTCGGTCGGTAGGGGAAGGGGATGACGGTGCTCACGGTGGTGTCCTCCGGGGTAGCGGTAGCGGCTGCTGGGGGTCGGTGGAGCGCTGTGTGGCGGGTTCCTGGGCTTCTGGCGGGGTGGCCGCGACCCGCGACCGTTGGCCGTTGGTGCTGGTCGGGTCGGTCGCGGTGCGGGTCGCGTTGGCGCGACCGGTCGCGGGCGGGCCGCGACCCGCCGTGGTGACGGTTGCCGCCTGGCCGTGACGCAACGCCCGCGCGGTCGAGCTGGGCGGCGCGGTGACAACCGGGGTTGTCGTCAGGTGGCTTGCGTCGCCGGTCGGCTAGGAGGTGCCTGGTCGTCGTGCTGGCCGCTGGCGCGGGTGGGCGGGGTGGCCGGCTGGTTGGTCCTAGACCGCTAGATCCCTGGTGGGCAGCGGGTTTCGCTCCTTGGGGCGCTCCTAGGTCTAGGAGGTGGCCGGTCCTAGGGCTAGGAGGGTCGATGGTCGGGTGACGGATGCCAGCCGGCGGGATTGCGTCACGCCCGCTCTGCGGCCCGATGCCGGTCGTTCCTGGCCCGTCCGTCCTCTGTAGAGGGTTGGCGGGGCAGTGCGGCAGAAGGGCGCAGGGCGGGCCACTGAGAGGGCCGTAGGCGCATGATCCGACCCGGGTCGGGGTTAGGCCATGCGTCGATGCGTCTGTGTGGCTCTGAGCGGGCCGGGTTCCGGTCGCCTGGCCGTGCGGCGTGGCCGGCGGGGGTGGTGGTGGCGCTGACACGTTGACACTCCCTCTTGATCGGCGGGTTTGTACTGGTCGGGGCGGGTGTCGCGCTGTCAGCGCCGACCGTTGACAGGCGTTGACAGCGCTGACACCTGGCCGCGACTAGCGGAGTGACGGACCGTGACCGGATCGGCCAGTCGGCGCGCCAGTCGGCTCAGTCAGCCCAGTCGGCTCAGCTTCCGTGAGGTGAGCTGACTGAGCCGACTGTGAGCCGACTGGCGCAGCCCGTCACGTTCCGTGAGCGGGGTTGAGTTGCCAGATCGAGGTGGACGGGAAGCCTGCGCGGGTGGTGGTGACCTTGGCGCGGCTGCGGGCGCGCTTGAGGGTCGCCTCGGCGAACCCGGCGGCGCGGGCGGCCTTGAGCACGTCCTCCCGGGCTGCTTCGCCGCCCTTGCTGATGAGGTAGGCCTTCAGCCAGTCGGCGCACTCGTCGCGCTCGGTACGGTCCTCCACGGTGCCGCCCGCGCTGTCACCGAGGATGTCGCCCACAGACCGGTCGGACTCCCCGGTGATGGTCAGCTTCCCGACGAACGCCGGTCCCTCGTCGGTGGGGATCTCGACCGACTCCACGACGTACCGCAGCGAGGGCAGGTCCAGGGGGCCAAGGTTGTTCTTCGCCTGGGACATGACGCACGAGCCGTCTCCGGCGTCGTCGTCACGGGCAATCGCAATCACGGCCCGTGCCACCGCCGAGAATGCCCGTGACCCGGTGATCAGGTTCAGGGCGTCCGGGCTGGCGGACTTGTTGAAGTGCGCCAGCCCGACCACCGCGCACCCGGTGCGGTCGGCCATGTTCACGAGGGGTTCCAGGGCCGTGCGGAGGTCGCGGTCCCGGTGGGTGTCGATCCCGGAGTGGATCAGCGACAGCAGCGGGTCAGCGGCCAGCAGCGCCACGCCGAAACGTCGGATCTCCCGGCCCAGCGCCGTGCAGTCACGGGGCAGGGTCAGCGCGTCAAACCCGCCGTCGTGCTGGACGTCGACCCGGTACACCATGTCGAGATCCGCGCCGGCCGCGTAGAGGCGCGGGCCGATGGTCTGCGACCAGGAGTCTTCGGTGGCGGCGTAGATGACCGGACGCGGGGTGCCGTGGTGCCGACCGGGCAGGATGCCCCGGGTGATCTGCGCGGTGAGCCACGCCAGGGTCAGCGACTTTCCGATGCCCTCCCGCCCGGGTATCACGGTCAGCGCACCGGACGGAATGCGGTTGGTCCACGTCCAGGCGACCGGGCGCATCCGGATCTGTGACGCCGGGGTCAGCAGGATCGTGCGGCCGTGCTCGGCGGGTCCGCCGGGCTCAACCTGACCGGTGCTGACCGGTTCATGGAACGGTTCACCATCCGGGGCGTGACCGGCGGTGATGCCGTCCAGACCTACCGGCGGCGGGGGCATCTCCGGGTCAGATCGGCTGAACCACTCGGCAGCGGGATCAGGTCCGCCCGTCGCCGCGCTGCGGAGTGTTTCAGCCGCTTGGGGTGGTCGGACACCCGGGTCCGAAGATCGGCCCGGCCGGGTCCGTGGTGGTGGAGAGTCCGGCGTCAGCCGGTCCAATCGTGGTCGGTTCGTGGCGGTCACAGGGTGACTCCCGTTCGATTGGTGCGGGTGTGGTCTGGGCGGGCCGGACCCGGGTCCGGCCCTCGGTCGTCCGGTGACGCGCACCCGGTGACGCAAGCCACCAGGGCGCATCCGTCACCGACCGGCGGTGACAACCGTGGTTGTCACCTGGTGGCGCAGCTCGACGCGCGCCAGGCGGGCCGCCAGCGCGGCGATGGTGGTGACGAACGGGTGCGGTCGGCGCGGCAGCGGCGCGCAGCCGGCGGCGCGCAGGAACACCTGCGGGAGCTGGTCGGCCTTGGCCTCGTTGCACGGCCGGCAGGCCAACACCAGGTTCATCAGCGCCCACCCCGGCAGGACGCTCTGCGGGATCAGGTGGTCCACCGTCGCGCCGAGCAGCGTGGCGAACGGGTGACCGCAGTAGAAGCACCCCGCGCCGTCCCGATCGGCCAACGCCCGCTTGATCGCCCGCATGCGGGCCGAGTTCGGCCGCGCCATCACGCCACCGTCGTCAACTCGCGGCGGGCACCGATCGACCGGGACGCGACCCGCGCCCGGCGAGGGGCCGGCACCGGCATCGGCAGGCCGAACGCCGCGACCACTCGCGTCTCGCACATACGCCGGTGAGCGCGCTCGGCCTCGCCGAGGTGCGCCGTACGCGGGTTCCGGTCATGGGCTACGGCGTCGTGCAGCGCGGCCAGGCCGTACGCGCCGAGGACGTAGGCGACCTCGCCCCGGATCTCCGCAAGGCTCATCTCGGCGACCTCGGCCATGCTGCACTCGGTCAGCATCAGCGCCATCACCAGGTCATCGAGCGACAACGGCAGCGCCACCGCGACCTGCACGACGGTCACGCCAGTGGACTCGAAGTCACCCGAGCGACACGGAATCGACACCACCGGAACAGCGGGGCTGTCGACGGTCGCCGCCGAGGGGTTAGCCTTGACCTGCATCTTCGTACTCCTTCGCTGGAAACGGGTTGATGCACTGGCCTCGGTGGGGTAGCCGCCCCACCGGGGCCGTTCTATGCGGACTACCAACCACCGCTAGCTGACCTTCAGCCCGGTCGGTAACCCCCCTTACGACGATGACCGTAAGGGGGCGACGACCGGTTCGTCAAGGGGGTCGGTGGTGTTCCGCAACCCCCCTTACTAGACTGGTGTCCACCTAGAAGGGGGAGCCCGTGGATGAGCTACAGAGGGTCAGAGACACCCCAGAGCCGCTGGAACGCGTGCGCCTGGCGACCGAAACTCTGGCCGATTACCAGAGCGCGATCGCCGAACTGGGCAAGATCCGCCGGGACACCGTGGACTACCTTCGTAGCCAAGGAATGACGTTGTCAGAGATTGCCGACAAGGCGGGTGTAAGCCGCGCACGTTTGTCGCAGCTCAGCACTGCGACGAAGAAGGCACCGGAGCGCGCAATATTCTCCGACGGCTCCCCCGTAACGATCGCGGTCGACACTAAGCAGGAGGGCGAATCTGGCCGCCCTGTGGTTCACCAGGAACACACGGTCGCCATCGAGATTCTGAATCGCACGGCACGTCGGCTAGACCTGGACGTTGCCGAGGTGGAATACATTATCCCCCCCGGGCTTATCGACCTAAATAGGGATGGGCTAGTAGTTGTATGCGGCCCTCGCAGATCTCCGCTCATTGCTCAAATGCTGGCCGCTGATGAGCGTTACGGGTTCGAGAATGACGCCGATGGCTGGTATCTTCTCGACAAAGCATCAGGGCAGAAGTTTCGCTCCCCCGAAGACTCCGGAGAACCCGGCGACTACGCATACCTTGGCCGCCTTCCCAGACCAGACGGACGAGGTTACTGGCTTTACATGGCAGGGATTCATGCACCGGGCGGCCAAGGTGCTGCAATGTATCTGGAACAAGAACTAGGCGAACTCTATAGAGACGTCAAGGCCGGTCGCTGGTCATGCTTAGTCGAGTGCGGATGGAATCCCGATTCACGGCAAGTCAACCGCGTCGAACTCCTAGCACCGATTCACCAGCCAGGGAGGCAAAATGCGCGTCAGCGTCGCAAGTGAGTCGGGACGCCCGGACGGGCGAAACGAGGACTGGGCTGGAGCAACGACCCGCATCGCTGTCGTTCTTGACGGATTGTCCGAGGCCCCAGAAACCGGGTGCATTCATGGAACACCTTGGTACGTTCACCAACTCGGATGCAAGCTACTAAGCCTAAGCGGTGACACTAACCGGACACTGGCGGAATCGCTAGCCCTGGCTATCGACAGCGTGGCGATGATGCACCGGGATTCATGCGACCTGGCTCACCCTGGTTCGCCATGCTCGACGGTGGCAGTGGTTCGCCAAATCGGCGAGTCGCTCGAATACCTCATCCTCTCCGATTCCATCCTAGCGCTTGACATCATTGGCAATGAACCGCTGGTGGTGCAGGATAAGGCGGTAGAGTCCTTTGCTTCAAGCAGCGCAAAGGCAGCCAGCGCCGCCGGCAATAAGCGCGACACTGACGCGCTATTCACGCTAATTCAGGAGCAACAGAAGGTCCGAAATCAGCCAGGGGGATACTGGGTGGCCCAGGTTAATCCGGCGGCTGCCGAGCATGCAAAAAGCGGAATTGCTAGCGACGTTCGAGGGGCCGCCCTGCTGTCAGATGGCGCTGCGCTTCTCGTGACGGACTTCAACGCGATGGACTGGCCTTCCTTGCTAGAGATCTCCTACGACCTAGGACCGGCAAAGCTGATCGCCATGACGCGAGAGTTCGAGGACCGCGACCCGTACGGCATGGTTTGGCCGAGGTACAAGCATCGAGACGACGCTACGGCGGTCATCTGTCGCTTGCAGTAGGTGAGCCGATGTCTCTGCGTGGCCCTTAGCGGGCCCTCGTTAGGGGACGGACCCCCGGGAAGCGTTGACACGCTGACAATCGCCCCTCATGGCAGCGTTTCCGCAGCTCAGATTGCACGGGAAGGTGTCTACGCCCTCCGTTGACAGGCGTTGACAGCGTTGACAGTTCGCCGTCGCCCGGTCCGGGTGTCAACGCCTGTCAACGCCTGTCAACACCCCCCGTTGACACCCTCATACCCCCTTCCACCTGCGAAAGCGTCGCGCGGATCGGCGATTGTCAGCGTGTCAACGCGCCCCGCCCCATTCCCGCCCCGTCGCCGTTCATGGCTGCCGCCCGGCGACAACCCCGGTTGTCACCGTGCCGCCCAACTCGACCCCGCCGGCCGCGCCGAGGGCGGTGACACCCCCGCAGGGCTCTCACCACTGTCACCACCACCCGGTGACGACCTAAAGCCCAGCCTGAACAGCAGCAACACCCCGGACGACGGGGTGACAACCGGGGTTGCCGTCTATCCATGGGGCGTCGAGCCCGGGGCGGCCCGGGTAAACGACTCCTGCTTGGTCTCAGCGCTGACGTAACCCGCCGGCCGCGTTCCGTCATGCCCTCTCACGCTGGTCCACGTAGTCAGCAGGAAGTCAGCAGAATCCTTGACAGTCGTTGATGTTGTTCGACCATGAGTGACGGGTGTACAACAACGAATGGCAAGTCTGCATACCTGCCGACGTTTTCTAGCAGCTCTCATCCGCCTTCGGGACGAAGAGGTCGTCGGTTCGAATCCGGCCACCCCGACAGAGGTAAGAGGGCACATCCGATCCATGGATGTGCCCTCTAGTGCTTCTGTACAGCAGTGGAGTACAGCAGCAGTCACCGCAGGCTCTCCCCCAGCCGCTTGAGGGCGTCGCGGGTGGCGTCCGAGGACGCCTGCGAATAGATCTCCATCGTGACCGACACCTCGGCGTGCCGGAGCACCTGCATGATGACGCGCGGGTGCACGTCCAGGTCGACGAGCAGGGTCGCGCAGGTACGCCGGGCGTCGTGCACGGTGATCTTCCGAACTCCGGCGCGGGCGCAGCGGGCATCCCAGGAACGGTTGAAGTTACGCGGCTCGATGGGGGTTCCGTAGCGGGTGGTGAACAGCAGTGGCGAGCCCTGCCAGGCGATGCCCGCCTCGTCGCGGTCGGCCTTCCTTGCCTGCTGGCGGAGGGCGAGTGCCGCCGCGCAGATGTCCGGAAGCGGGAGGGTGGCGTCCGAGGTCTGCGTCTTGGTCTCCCGGTGCAGCAGTTGGCCGCCGACCCGCTGCAACTGCCAGCCGATCGACAACTCCCCCGCCGCCAGGTCCACGGCGTCCCCGGTGAGGCCGAGCACCTCACCCTTGCGCAGGCCGAGCACCAGGATCAGCACGTACGCGGCGTAGAGCGGATCGCGGTCGGCCCGCGCGGATTCCAGGAACCGACGGGCCTCGTCGCTGGTCCACGCCCGGCCCCTGCGGCGGCGGACCGGTGGGAGCTTGACCAGTGCGGCGGCGTTGCGGGTAACCAACTCCTCGGTGGCGGCGTGGTTAAGCGCGGAGCGCAGCACGCCCCGGACGTCCTTGACCGTGCGGGCGGACGGCACGTCACCGCAGCACCGGCCGAGCGCACAGCAGCGCCGCCTGAGTTCCGGGCGGCGGGCGTCCTTGCCCTGGGCGCAGCACTGGCAGGTGCGGGCCACCTCGTTGATCCAGGTCTGCACGTCGCGCACCTGGAGCCGGTCGAGCCGCTTCCCGCCGAGGCCCGGGATTACGTACAGCCGGAGGATCGTCTCGTAGGTGGCGCAGGTCAGCGGCGCGAGGTTGGGGCGTACGACCTCCCGGTGCCAGTAGGTCAGGTAGTCGCCGAGGGTCGGCACCCGGGTGGCGACCGGCCCGGCCTTGGCCTGCTGGTGCAGCTTGATCCACTTGTCGTGGACGACCTCCCGGGTCTGGCCGTAGACATACTTGCGGGTCCGCCTGCCGTCGGGCCTGGTGACCCAGACGTACGCGGCGAAGCCGTTGCGGTAGGGGAAGATCGAGCCTTCGCCGTTGGCGCGGGTACGGGCGGGCATCAGGCGGCCTCCTGCCGCTCGACCTGCTCGCGGACGTACTCGTCGACCCACTCGGGCAGGACACGGCGGTACTTGCCGTCCTTGATGGAGCGCAGCTCGCCGGTGGCGATCTTCATCTTGACCTTGGACAGGCCGAAGCCGAGCAGGACGGCCACCTCGGCGGGCGAGTACCAGCGTGGGGTGAGGGGCTGGGTCATGCCGCCACCCCCGGCCACGCCTGGTGGGCGAGTTCTTCGCGGCCGATGCGCTGGCGTTCGCGGCGTTGGGCGGCGGCGGTGTTGGCGAGCAGGGCGTCACCGTCGGTCAGCCAGCCGGAGCCGACGAAGGCCAGCGTGCCCACGGTGATGGTGCCGGCGGTGTCGTCGCTGTCGGCGGTGTCGGTGTGCTCGGTGCGGCGGTAGGCGGCGCGGGTGTCGCGGAGCAGGCCGAAGGTGACCGAGTAGCGGCGGGCTTTGGTGAGGAAGTGGCCGCCGTAGCCGAGCATGTGCGCCCAGCGGCGCAGCCCGGCGTACTCGTTGGGTGTGGTGTCAAGGTCGCCTTGACGGTCTTCTGTCTTCCCGGCTGTCCGGGTGGTGTGGTGCCGGGTGGGGCGGCCGAGTCGCCAGCAGGCGTCGATGAGGCGGGCGAGGTGGTCGCCTTCCGGGTCGGCGTAGGCGTCGACGGTGTCCGGGGTGAGTCGGGTGGAGCAGTGGCCGGTGACCTCGGTGGACTTGGTGGCGTACTTGGCGAGGTAGGCGGCAACCTTGGCGTCGGTCACGTCGCCGTCGCTGACGCCGATGCGGCGTACGTCGATCTGCTCGCCCCAGGCGATCGGCCAGCCGTGCGGGCGGTCGGGGTGCGGTGGGGTGGTGACGATGATCTGTCGGGTGGCGGCGTGGACGGCGGCGTCGAGGTCGTCGACGGTGACGCCGGCCGGCGGCGGGACCAGGGCGTGCCGGTCGTGCGGGTCGACGCCGTCGAGGCGCAGCAGGACGTGGAAATGCACCGCGCCCCGGCGCTGCATCTCGGCGACCTTCCCGTGGGACACCCGCACCGGAGGCACCCGCCGGACCCGGCCGGAGCCGGTGACGACCTGGACGTGGGGGATGCCACGTCGGCGGCACACTGCGGTGAGGTGGCGTTCGATGGCCTGTTTCGTGCGCCGCCACAGCTCGCCGGAGAAGTAGTTCCAGACGGCCTGGTGGTCGTGGTCGTAGCAGTCCAGGCAGAGCGGTCGACCGAGTTGCGGATCGTCGGCGTCGTGGCGGGTGAAGCAGGCTGCGGGCTGCCCGTGCGGGCAGGTGCCGGCGGTGCTCCGGGCGCGGCAGGGTGCCGGTCGGCAGTCACAGCGCCGCCGGTTGGCGCAGGTGTGTCGGGGGATGTGCCGATGGTGGACCGGGCCGAAGGAGGGCGCGGTGAAGGTCGCGAAGACGACCGGATGCGCGCTGACAGTGGTGGGGATGGTCTTGCCGCCGGTCAGGCCGCAGCGGACCACCTGGAAGGCGTCACCGGCATAGACCCAGGCGCAGTCGGGGCACTGGGCGGCACGGCGGTTGCCGCACGCCTTGTAGAGCGTCCGGTCGGGCAGCTCGTCGGTGTGCTGCTCGGCCAGGACGCGTCCGGTGCCGGGCTCGACGGCGGTGAGGGTGCCGGTCAGGCGGATCGGGCGGGTGCAGCCTCCGGCGGCGCGGGTGTGCTCCAGCCAGCCGAAGTAGTCCGGGGCGGCGGCGCGGTGCAGGGCTTGGGCGTCACGGCCGGCGGTGAGGGTGGACACGGTTTTCTCCTCAAAAGGTGGCAGGGGACGGGCGACGAACTGCCACCGGACGCCGGAGCGGTGTCCGGTGGTGGTGTTCGTGGTGTCTCCTGGCACCGCCGGAGAGGGCGGCTCACGCCGGAGGGCGGGTGCAGGCCATCAGCCTTGGACCGCCGTTGAGCTGGGTTCCTGGATCTTGGGTGATGCCGGGACGGGTGGGGTGCCTGGTCGTCGGCTTCCGGTGGATTGCCGCAGGCGACCCCCACCCGTCGAGGTGCGCGAATCCGAGGGCCATCGTGGACGGCGGGGAAGGCCGTGCTGGGCCGCTCAGCGGATTCCGGGCCGGGGCAACGGCCGGTGCGATCGAGAGCCGGCGGGACGTGGCCCGCGTCAGCGGCAGGAAGGCCGCTCGGTTACTCCGAAGTCGAGTTCAGCGATCCGGCGGGAAGGCCGCGCTGGTGTGCTCGACGAGGGCCAGAGTAGCACCGGGTACCGACACGTCAACCCGCCGTGAAACCGCAGGACGGACGGCTGCCGGCCGGTGTGGGAGGACTTTCTGTACGTCTATCAAGGCGGCCCTGAGCGGGCCGCACGCGCCGCCGCCTGGGCGCGCGTCCGTCGCTCCGCTGGCGCTCCGACTCCGGCCACGCAACACGCCCGGCGGACTGGCGCGGAGGGCGGGGAGCCCGGTGGGCCGCCGGATGACGACAGGCCGTTGTCCGGTGGGGTGGTGGGCCGGCAGCCGGCCGGGCCGCGCGGCGAGCACCGCGCGGCGTAGGGGAGCGCACGCCGGGTCCGTCGGCGGCTGCCGGGCGGGTAGCGGGGTTGCGGTTACTGCGCCTCCGGCGGGGGCGCTCCGGCTCCAGGATGGCCGAGGGCCGTCGGCGGCTCGCGGTCCGTGGGTGGTGACGGTGGGGAGCCATCCCGCCCACCGTCGACCCGGGCGAGCCGAGCAGACCACCGCCCGACCCGCCAGCGTCCGTACGGGCGTCAAGGCCGTCTTGACGTGGCGGGCCGGGCGGCGGCCCGCTCCACAGGAGTGCGGGTCGACGGCAGACGGGATGGCGTCGGCCGGTGGCTACTGGAGTTCTTTGCAAACCGGAATTTTGTCGGTTCTTACGCTGCGACCAAACAACTTAACAAATACTGGTTCTTTCTCTAAGCGATCATCGCAGATTTGGCGATTAACCACGTCGTCAACATGAAAGCGCTCAACACCTAAACCGTCGCGGCGAAGGATGGTTACGCGATCATCTTTTTCATCGAGAACGTATCCGATTATCGCCGTCTTCTGGCTTCGTATTCCGATTGATTCGGTTGGAAGCCACATTCCCGGAGGGAAAAGAACCTGCACAAGAAGAAGAAGTGCTAACCCACCGTAGATGAAATAGCGTCCCCCTCGCAATATTCTGCGAGCAATTCGACCCCTCCTTAGCATCTCCTTGGAGGGAGTGAATCCCATCTCCGCGGCCACGCTCTCCGAGAGGCCGAAAAATGGCACTCTTGCGCCTGAGAGAACCGCCTTGGCAATAACTCGCCCAAGGAGAATTCGGCCGGCGGCATCCGCGAGGACTAAGGAAACTGCAGTTGCTGCGACATACAGGACCACGGCAACCGCCTGATCGGTATCCAAGAGCATTGCCCCGAACATGGCCAAGCAAGCCGCCATTGCGAGGCGTTGCCATCGTCCAGTTATATTCGGGTATTCAGTGAACGACACATGGAACACCAAGAACGTGGCACCGAACAAAAAGAAAGCCGGGAGGATTCCCAAGTATGTACCAAGTAGCAGACTTTGTATATTGAGTGTGGAGCCAAGTGATTTGATCACTGAAAGATTGCCGTTTGCTACAACGTACATGCGCATGGCGGCAATGAAAAACGGTAGGACTGTTACGGCTAGTCCGATATAGGCAATTCTGTGGTCCGGCTTATCCTCTAAGGTTGGTGCGCGCTCTTGGGGTTGGCTGCCGTGGCTTTCTCGGCTGTCATCGGGCACGCCATGCATCATCCCAGACGTTGTCAATGGCGGGCATATGATAACGACCGGGTGTCGTCGGCTAACCAGCTTCGGTTCCAACCGTCCTGGTCCGAGTTTTGTCACGAGGCGTGATCGTGGCTCCAAGCCCCGCTTCAACGTCTGCACGCGGGCTGGGTGACCAACTGGGTGACGACGGTCGCGGGCAGTGCCGGACGTCCATGGAATCCGGTGGAACGTTCGGACAGCTCAGCCTTACTGTTGAAGCAGCTCAACGCCGGCCGGTGGTTCCTTCACACCGAAGGTGTCTGCTCGCTCCACCCCGGACCCGACGGGCACTGCTCGCAGCCGGTGATGCCGCAAGCGCGCACGTTGGCCGCCGCGTGGATCGAACCCGTTCCGGGGCAGTCGGCCCGGCCGCACTCCGTCGACATGTTCTCGTGGAGGATCACGATGCCGAGGCAGGACGGCGAGGACTTGACCCCTGAAGGACGACGAGCCATTTCAACCTCGGATGGGTGACTAACTGAGTGACGATCGGGGCGGACCGGCGCGCACACCGGTGGACGACGACGGACCGAGAGTCCAGGGTACGACGCGAGTAGGGGCAGGCCGGCCCAGATTGATCGTTGCCTGGGGGTCAAGGAGTCACTGGGTTGACATCCATAGGAGCATCGGGATGGCTTGATTATTCTGTTCGCGAATAAACTGGAGCTAATCAGGTAGAACGTAAAGTTCTTTCTCTCACAAAAGGGCGGTGGAGCGTCAGCCTCATTCAGAAAAGTCTCTACACTGCGACGACGCATCAGATCTCAGCCGCAACACCCTCTCTACCTTCGACTGACTCAATGCCATGTCTGCCTCTAAGGCAGTCAATGACTGCCTTAGACATATCGGGGGAGAGTTGCTGGAAGATTGTCGCTATAGGGGGATTGGGTTGACCAGCCCCAACGACAGTCACAAGCAGTTCCACGGCTAGAGCACGAGTTTCCGGATGAACATCTGCTAGTCGTCCCCAGCCACGAATAAGCTCCGTATTGAACTCGCCCGCAGCAGGGTCGTTAATGAGCCACAGCCATGCATCAGCCAGGGGGTCAAGAAGTTCTAGCTCACCTTGCGCACCCGAACGGTTATTGAGACGGCCTGTTCTATGCAGCCACTCGGGATCGAGGAGCCCCGTAAGCGCGATGGTTCTCTCATGCTGGGGCCATTGTTCAACTACCGAAAGCACCCTAGTCAGTTTCGTCCTCTCAGCATGAGAACGCAATGCATCTTGTACAGCCAGTCGGACTGCAGGGGTCTGCGCTCGACCAGCAACGCGACGCAACCGCACGACGGCAACGGTGAACGAATTGTCGCCGACCTTGCCGCCACAGAGCCTGGCTACTTCGACGAGATTTCGGCTGCCGCCGGCCCAATCGTAAAGGCGCTTCTGTAATGCCTGGCCGACGTGCGGATCCTCTAAGAGCCCAGCGAGAGCCGCATAGGCCCGCCGATTCTGATCACGATTGCCGCTTAACAAGTTAAAGAGCACATCAATTGCGGATACCCATCGATGGCGGGATGCTAGGCGGTGAACCACTTCGATAAGTCGACGACTCTCAGCGCTGTCAGTAGGTTTGCGAGCTGACATGTCGTTGATCCAGGCGAAGAGTGCCTTCCTGATGTTAGGCCTTTGCTCCCAAAGATAGTCAACAACTTCGTCATGGTCTGCACCTCGGGCCGATAAATAAACCCGGTCGCCGATTCGGCGCGCCCCCACCTTGGCTAGCTGTTGACGTATGTCGGCACCCTCAAGTGTTCTCGTAGGATCAACCGCTATGCCAAGTTTGTCACTCAGAGCGCTTGCCTCTTCAGAAAGCGTTTCAACCGTTGCTCCGCCCAGAACCGCTGCGGCTATGAGCAGAATTCGCTCTCCCGCACTGCCCGGCGCGTCCTTGGCAAGGTGGTCAACAATGTATCGATTCCAGCGCTTCCATGACGCAGCAAATCGCAGCAATTCCTCTTGCGATTCCGCATGCGCGCTTATATCAGATGCGAGGCCAACGCCGTAGTCTGGCGGGGCATCGCTATCCTTCAACGCTTCGACGATCCCCGCTAGAGCCTGGACATCTAGGAGCTCCCCTCCAGGCATGTTAGTGCGTCGCGCCTGATAATCCAACCGGACCCGCACAACTTCGAGAACCCGAGGTTGGCCAATAGGCACCGTAATGTCGGCAAGTTCGTCGGCATACTGTTGCCAGACTGCAGTGCTTGCGATGACGACTAGCTTCGCCTTCATCGCCTCTAGTTCGCGGCCATAATCACGCAGGTTGGCGGCAAAATCTTCGGATAAATCCTCTGCATAAGTAATGTCAAGCAAGTACCGAGCGTTGCCTTCTCGCGGGAGATCACGAAAATCGTGCTCTCCCCAGGTAACGTTCAGCCTATGTACGGGCTGAGCAGTACCGAGACACAACACCGACAACGCACAAGTATGCCGCCCAGTGCGAGGCTCTCCCATCAGCACAACTACGCCCGCATGCCCGCGCCAAAGGATATGTTCTGCCCGCTCATAGCCATGCGGTGAACTGAAGGCATGAACGGCTACATGAACGTCTCTGGAACTGACCACTACGCGCGGCACTCGAGCACGCACGTAGGTGACGTTCAAATCACGGCGCGCCTGGAGGATCGTTGCATTAGGGCCAGCTTCGGCGATCATTGCCCCAGCATCGGCGCCGAAGTCGTCGTCAGCTTCCACTGCTTTGCCCGAAGTGTATTGCTCCGTTGATGTCTCGGCCAGCCTGAATAGAAATACCGCCCTCCGCCACGGTGGCAGTCATAGGACGAATACCCGGCGCTGTCGATGAAGCCTCCTCATTGCAGAAGTCCCGGCGGATGGCGGACCCGAACGCGGTTTCGACAACGGACGGAAATTCTCGTAGCGACCTGGACAGATCCCGGCCGTCTCGAACCTGAATATCGAGACTGGGCCTCACAGCCCGAAGATCAATAAGATCGGTCTCTATGTCTTTTGCGTCAACGATGCATGCCACAACCACGATGAAACTAGTGACGACGAACGGCTGCCGGACCTCGAACGCCGTGACCGCGCGTCGCAGGGCCGCTCCGTCGAATTGCGCCACACGCTTACATTGGTACGCAAAATACGTCATACCGTCATCGGTGGCAATCACATCCCGGCCATCGTCAGCCCGGCCGGGCCTGCCGTACAATCGGGCCTCTCGGTGGCCGTCCACCGCCGTGGCTACCTCTGCAATTAGTGCCTCGAAGTCATACGGCGACATGGCCTCAAAGGGCAAACGACTCGGTCTGGGTCGCGGAAGCGGCGCGTATCCTTCCGGCGGCAGGGCCAACGCTGGTGCAGGATCGAGGGAGTTGAATAGGCGTGCCTGCTCAGTATCGGGCAGATCGAGCTGTCGGCGTCGAGGCGTCACTAGTGGATTATCGACTGAAGCCCCTACAGCCACAGCAAGTCGCTTGCAGTCTGTCACTATTCCGACACTTGCTGTGTTAATCCTCGCGGTGGTGCTAGATCGCAGCCTGCATTCGGTACCCGGACCGACTGACTATGCTAGGTCACGCAGTACAGCCCTGGCGTCAGCTGAACCGTAGGCTTTGGGCGTCACCCAGGGAAGGGCTGACGACCCTGGGCGCGATCGTGGGCTGCTCTCGGCGATCGCGGCCACAGCCATCAGCGTTGCCGGGCAGTTCGCTGGCAAGGCCTGAAACTACGCGGCGAGAGGTGCGGGGTAGGCCCTACCTTGCGGAAGGGATGCGCTCGGTGGCGTACAGCTCTCTGCCCGGTGTGCGTCGGGCCCGCAGCGCGTGGTCAGGTTCGGCGCGGATACTGGCGGGGTGGCGGAGGAGCAGGCGAGGGAGTTGACTCGGTGGACCATCCACGGCGAGCGGGTAGTGGACGACACCCGGCGGGCACGGCTGAGCATCGCCGAGGTGGAGTTGCCCGACGGGGTGCGCTTCGAGCAGTACGTGATCCGGGCTCCCCGGTCGGCCATGGTCGCCGTGATGGACGATCGGGAGCGCCTGCTGTTGATGCGGCGGCACCGCTTCGTGTTCGACCGCTGGGTGTGGGAGCTGCCCGGCGGTTACGTCGATGAAGAGGAGCACCCGGCGCAGTGCGCGGTACGGGAGGTGGAGGAGGAGACCGGCTGGCGACCCCAGGCGGTGGAGCCGCTGTTGTCCTTCCAACCCTGGGTCGGCACTGCCGACGCCGAGAACCTGCTCTTCCTGGCCCGGCACGCCGAGCACATTGGCGCACCCGTGGACGTGAACGAAGCTGAGCAGGTCGCCTGGATTCCGCTCGACGAGGCGTACGAGCTGGTGTCCCGGGGTGAGATCGTCGGTGCCGGGACGGTGATCGCCGTGCTGGAGCTGGTGGCGCGCAAAGCCCGGGGAGAGCTGTGACGGTCAGCGTCGAGGGCCGAGGGTGGCATCGATGCGACCGGTGAAGTGCCGGACGGCGGGTACCCGCCGATGTGGGGCGAGCTGCGCTTGCAGGTCGCGGACATAGCGAACGGCCCTGGCCGAGCGAAGCTGGTTAGTCAGAGTCAGAGCTTCCGCGCCGATGGCGCAGGCCCGGTCGGGTTCGCCCTGCTGGGCGTGGACGCTGGCGAGCAGCGCCAGGTTGAATGCCCGACCACGTACGTACCGGTTGTCCATGCGTAGGGATCGGGCGGCGAAGCGTTCGGCGTGGGTGGTGCGGCCGAGGGCGTGGAAGCAGTGGCCGAACTTGGCCGACAGGTACGCCTCGTCGAAGTAGCTGAGCCATTGCGGGTCGCTGCTGCGGTCGGCTCGGTCGAGAGCCTGTTCCGCCTGATGCAGGGCGGCAGCGCAGGCCCGTTCGTCGTTGGCCTTGGCCAAGGCGTGGGCTTCCATGACGTGGGCTTCGGCGGTCAGCACGGGAACCCCGGCGCGGCGGGCGGTCCGGCCGGCGGCGCGGGCGAGGTCGAGGCCGGTGGCGGTGTGGCCGAGGTAGGTGGCCTGGTGGCTCATCGCGGCGAGGATCTCCGCGCCGAGGCCGTCGTCTCCGGCAGCGTGGGCGAAGTCCAGGGCGAGGGTCAGGTACCGCTGGGCGATGCCGTGCTCAGCCGTGTCATACGCCTGCCAGCCGGCGAGTTGGGCCAGTTCGGCGGCGGCACTGAGCAGCCGTTGACCGGTGGCGTGGTCGTACCGGCCGTCGGTGAGCAGCGGGGTCACCTCTTGGTGGAGGTAGCGGGCGACGGTGTCGCGGGCGTGCCCACCGCCGTACTGGTTGTCCAACTGGCGGTAGGTCGCCGTCATCGCCCGGATGGTGTCAATCTCGGGTTGACCGACCGCGCTGCGTCCGGGTTGGGTGACCGGAGCTGGGTCGGGGGCGGTGAACCAACGCAGCGCCGGCAGGGTGTAGCCGGCCGAGCTGAAAGCCACCTGCCGGAGCACGTCTCGACGGTTCACGTCACCTCGCCAAAGCTCTGCGGCACTGCGTACGTCCTCCTGCCAGGTCCGGATAGCCGTCGGCTCGCTGGGGGTACGCCGGGTGGGATTGAGCGGCGGTGCGGCCTGTCGGGGTGCCAGGCCCATCGTGGTCCGCGCCTGGTCGGGCATCCGGCAGCCGTCGGCGATCCGCTCCAGGACGTCGATCGAGGTGACCTTGCGTCCGGCCATGATCCGGCTGACGTAGCCCTGCTCCAGCCCGACGGCGGCCCCGATCCGGCTCTGACTCGCCCCGGTGAGACTCGTGATCCACTGGAACAGCCCGCCGATGTCGCGGGCGGCCAGGACGGCCAGCACCTCGCCGTGCGACCACGCATCCTCCGGTATCCGCAGCGGATCGAGCAGCACGGCAGCTCCCAGCGTCGCGTTCCGACTACTCAAGGTGTTCAGGTCGACAGCCTAGGGCGACCATTCAGGCTGGTCGAGCCGTCCCATGTCACCGTGACATGACCGCTGGCCATAGAACGGCCCACCGCCGGACGCGATGGTCGGCGCATGTCCTTCGATGTCGACAACCCACCCGTGGAACCGCCCGCCGACTGCCGGCACCGCCTACTGTGGCGACTGGCCCGCGCCCTCTGGGAAACCCACCGACCCGACAGCACCAGCTTCTGCATGGCCACCGGCACCTGGCACCCGAACCAACGCGAACCCTGCCAACCGGCCAGACTCGCCCAGGAAGGGATGCGGACCGCCTTCGGCGAATCCACCCCGACCTCACCACCCTGGCTCACCGTCACCCGTGAACGCCTGGCGGCCGGCGAGATCGACCCCATGGACGCCGTCGCCGAAGCCCTCTGGCACCGCCGCCACACCCCCAGGTCGGGGCGGTGACCGATGGGAGCCCTCTACACCTCGGCAGCCTTCCAGGAATACGCCAAAGCCCAGGTAGCCCACGCGGACATCCTGCTGACCAAGCACGCCGAGTCAACCCTGAGCCTGTGCCGCTGCGGCCGACTCCACCCCTGCGACGAACACCAACACTGGCTGGAGATGCGAACCCACTTCCGGCAGTTCCTCGTCGACGAGCAGTACAGCAGCGGAGTACAGCAACCGAGCCGACCACACCCGGCCCGGACGAACCCCAGCAGGCCGGATGACCTCGGATGACACCCGATCCGACCAGCCTGCCGCCAGTTCGGGACGAAGAGGTCGTCGGTTCGAATCCGGCCACCCCGACAGAGGTCAGAGGGCACATCCGATCACCGGATGTGCCCTCTGGTGTTTCCGGACCACGGTCGGTCGGGTCAGCCCTTGGGCTTCCACCACAGCGGCAGACAAACCCACGACGACCGCGAGGCAGGAGAGCCCCTGCACAGCACAGCAACCCGAAGCCGACGTAGGTCCCCGCCGATCGTAGGCGCGACGGCCCCGATCGGGCCGCTGACCATCGACCCCGAGCCTCGGATGACCCGGGACACCTGCCACCTGTCCAGACGGTATGCCTGCCGGGCATGAATATGACGGATGGGCATACGTGTTCTCAGCGAAGGTGTCCCGGCCCAGGTGACTCACCGTGCGGAGCCACTGCCGGTCGAGGAACAACGCCCGGCCGCAACGACGGCGAGGAACCGTACAGTGAGGGTCGGCACCGGGAGGAGCGCCATGTCCACTGTCGACCCCGTCGTGCTCACCCTGCCGTTCCACGGCACCTGGCTGGTCCAGAACAGCCCCGCCCGGCGGGTGCCCAGCCACGGCACCGACCTCTTCGCCACCACGTACGCGATGGATTTCGTGGCGGTGCGGGGGCGGCGGACGGCGACCGTGCGTGACTGGCGCACGGTGCTGGCGACCGAGCCGCCGCAGCGGTTCCTCGCCTTCGGGCGGCCCGTCCTCGCCCCCGCCGCCGGCCGGGTGGTGTCGGTGCACGACGGCGAGGTGGACCACGAGTCCCGGCGCTCGCCGTTCACGCTGCTGTCCTACGCCCTGACCCAGGCGGCCCGGGTCCGCCGGGGCGCGGGCGCCGTCGCCGGCAACCACGTGATCGTCGAGCTGGCGGACCGCCGAGGGTACGTCCTCCTGGCTCACCTGCGCGCCGGGTCGATCCGGGTGGCCGTGGGCGAGGCGGTCGGTGTCGGGCAGGACCTGGGCGACTGCGGCAACTCGGGCAACTCCACCCAGCCGCACCTGCACCTACAGGTGATGGACGCCGCCGACCCGTACGCCGCGCGGGGCGTGCCGATGTCCTTCCGGCACTACCGGGTGTGGCAGCGGTCCGGCGGCCCGCCGGTCGACGTCGCCGGGGGAATCCCGGGCGAGGCGGAGGTGGTCGAACCGCAGTGACACCTCACCCGACGGCATCGGCGTCACCATCGGCACCGGCCAGGGCCACACCCGGGGTGCCCACGCCGCGCCCCGCGCCGATCGAACCGCGCCACGCGCCGGTCTCCGTGCCCCGTGCCTCCAGGTAGGACTTGAACCGTTCCAGGTCCGCCTCGGCCTGCCGGGCCACCACGTGCAGCCGGTCCGCGGCCTTCTCGGCCAGCCCGTCCGGCTCGTACTCCAGGCACAGCAGCACCCGGGTGCGGTCGGCGTCGATCCGCTGGAAGTAGACCGCCCCGGCGTTCGTGACGCCGTCGGTCGCCGCCCAGGCGACCTTCTCGTCCGGCACCTGTTCGAGCACCGTGGCGTCCCACTCGCGCCGCACCCCGGCGATCCGGGCGACCCAGTGCAGCCGACGGTCGCCGAGCTGGCGGACCTCCTCGACGCCGGCCATGAAGTGGGGGAACTCCTCGAACTGGGTCCACTGGTTGTAGGCGGCACTGACCGGGACGCCGACGTCGATCGACCTCTCGACCCTGGTGGTCATGGCGTTCCTCCTCACTCCGGTCGAGTCGGCTCGCCGGGAGGGACCTGGTCCTGGGGGTGCAACGACCGGTACCCCGGGGACGACCGCGCCAACCCGGGCAGCGAGCCGGACGACCGGGCCAGCGAGGCGGGGCCGGTGCGGCCGCGTCGGGCCGGCTTTCCTGGCAAGGTGTACGCCATGTCTGCGCTGCTCCGCCCCCGGATGTCCGACTGGACGGTCGTGGTGCCCGTCCTCGCGGTGGTGCTGCTGCTCGTCACCTGGAACCGCGAGCTGCCGGGCCTGCTGGTGGCGGTGGTCGCCGCGTTCCTGGCCGGCGCGGTGCTGGCGGCCGTCCACCACGCCGAGGTGGTCGCCCACAAGGTCGGTGAGCCGTACGGCTCGCTGGTGCTCGCGGTGGCGGTCACCGTCATCGAGGTCGCCCTGATCGTCACCCTGATGATCAGTGGCGGGGACAAGACCCAGGCGCTGGCCCGGGACACCGTCTTCGCCGCCGTGATGATCACCTGCAACGGCATCCTCGGGCTCTCCCTGCTGCTCGGCGCGCTCCGGCGGCGGGTGGCGGTGTTCAACCCGGAGGGCACCGGTGGGGCGCTGGCCACCGTGGCGACCCTCGCCACCCTGAGCCTGGTGGTGCCGACCTTCACCACCAGCAAGACCGGCCCGGAGTTCTCCCCGGCCCAGCTCGCCTTCGCCGCCGTGGCGTCACTCGCGCTCTACGGGCTGTTCGTGATGGTGCAGACCGGCCGGCACCGGGACTACTTCCTCTCCATCACCAGCGACGGCAGCGTGGCCTACGGCGACGGCGACGGGCACGCCGATCCGCCGTCCACGCGCACCGCCGTGATCAGTCTGGTGCTGCTCGTCGTCGCCCTGGTGGCCGTGGTCGGGGACGCGAAGACGGTCTCACCCACCATCGAGGCCGGGGTCGCCGCGGCGAACCTGCCGCAGTCCTTCGTCGGGGTGGTCATCGCGCTGCTCGTCCTCCTGCCGGAGACCCTCGCGGCGGCCCGTGCGGCCCGCCGGGACCGGGTGCAGATCAGCCTCAACCTCGCGCTCGGCTCCGCGATGGCGAGCATCGGCCTGACCATCCCGGCGATCGCGGTCGCCTCGATCTGGCTGGACGGGCCGCTGCTGCTCGGCCTCGGCGGCACCCAGCTGACCCTGTTGGCGTTGACCGTCGTCACCGGGGTGCTGACCGTGGTGCCGGGCCGGGCCACCGTCCTGCAGGGCGGGGTGCACCTGGTGCTGCTCGCGGCGTTCGTCTTCCTCGCCGCCAGCCCCTGACCCGACGTCGACCCCGTAGCGGCCGGACGACGGTGACCGGCAGGACCGCCGTACCGCCGGCGACCCTGGTCAGTCGTCGTGGCGTTCGGTGCGGGCGACCTCGGCGAACGCCGCCTCCAGGCAGCCGGCGAACGGTACCCCGGTCACCGTGAGCAGGTCGCACACCAGCAGCGGGGCGTGCCGGGCGACGGCGGTCGGGTCGGGCGGGGTGTCGTCGTCACCCGGGTCGTAGACACCGAGCGCCCCGGCCAGCAGCACCAGCACCACCTGCGGGTCGACGTCGGGTTGCCAGGTCGCGGCGGCCCGGACGCAGCGCTCCAGCACCTGCCGGACGTCGTCGCTGTCGAGCCCGTCGGGGTGGGCCTGTTCCAGCAGGAGCCGGACCACCCCACCGACGACCAGCCCGGCACGGTCGGCACCGGCGAGCCGGAGCACCGCCCGGTCGTACGCCGCGTCGTCGCGGGCCTGCGCGGCGTCCACCGCCTCGGTGACGGCCACCGCGATCTCGCGGGCCGGGGCGGGCAGGTGTCGCCAGGTCACCGTCACCGGCCCAGCATGGCAGAGCCGACCGACACCACCCCCGCCCGCACCGGCCCCCGCCCGGCGGACGTCGATGCCGGACAGCGCCGGCCGGGACAGACACACCCGAGGCGGCACGGAACCGACCGCCCGAGGCCGGGCGAAACAGCAGGGGGCGAAAACGGGGCGACCGCCCCGGGCGGGGCGGCGGCTCCCGGTGCGAGGAGTCGCCGGCCGTCCCGGGACGGTCGGACGATGACCGGAGTACGCCCCTCAACGCTCCGGTCACCGCGGGTCCGTACGGGCCGTTTCCGGCCCCGACGGTCAGCAGTACGTGTAGCTGCCCTTGCTCCCCCACGTGCAGGAGTCGATCCCGGTACCGGCGGAGTTGCGCAGGTAGGCGGTGTCGCCGGTGTTGTTCCAGATGTAGTTCCCGGAGCCCCAGTACCGGTGGGTGGAGGTGTTGGTGCCCTTGCCGGTGTGGAGGTAAACGCTGGCGCCCTTGGCGAGCCGGAAGTCGCCGGAGAACGTGTAGACGTGGCGGGACTTGTCGCGCAGCGTCCAGGACTTCAGGTTCAGCGTCGAGCTACGCCGGTTGGTCAGCTTGACGTACTCGGCGTTGAGGCTGGTGTTGGAGCGGTTGTCGGTGCCCGGGGAGTTGTAGTAGACCTTCGTGATCTCCACGGCCGGCGTCGCGGCCTGGGCCGGCGCGGCGATGGTCAGCGAGCCGCCGACGGCGACGGCGAGCGCCACGGCGAATCCGACGAGCCTGGTGTTCTTCACACGTTCCCCCACAGGTTCACGGGCCGACGTCGAGCGGACGTCGCCACGGAAAGTGGGCCGAGGCTATCCGTACCGACCGGCAACTGTGGACTCGAAAAGCGTGGCGGCGGCAAACACGTCCGCCAGTCCGGCAGTGGGACCCTAATGGCGATCATGGATGACGCGATCGTCCGGCGGAGGCGTCCCTTCCACCGACCCGCACTCCCCCGCCGGGTGGAGCAGGGCGACCAGTCGGGGTCGGGTCCAGTGCCCGACGACCCCCGGTCGGCCGGCCAGGTAGTCGATCGTCTCGGACGACGACCAGCCGTGCGCCTCCCGCAGCCCGTCGGCGATCATCCGCAGGTAGACCGGGGCGGGCGGGGTCCACGCCACGTCGGACGCCCGCCCCGGCGCGGTGAAGGTGAGCATCGGCAGCCCGTCGGAGGTGCCGACCCGCAGCAGGGTCTCGTACCGCCCCGGGCCGAGGGTGGCCCGGCCACCGGCCACCGCCTCGTCGAGCGCGGGCAGGTCGTCGCCGGGTGGCCGGTACATCTCCTGCGCGGCGAGGTCGGCGAACTGGGCCCGGGTCAGCAGGTAGCCTCGGGCCGCCGCGACGCCGGGCAGCTCCGGGTCGTAGAAGGCCATCCCGCCGGTCCAGGCCCGGGACTCCCCGGCGAAGTAGATGCCGCCGGGGATCAGCGCCGGCAGGGTCCGGCGCGGTGGTCGGCAGTCCCGACAGCCGGGGTACGACCGCAGCCCGCCGGGCGGCCGACCGCCGGAGAGGTACCAGCCGAGCCGGGCGGCGTGCAGGTTCGACCCGTAGGCGACGTACCAGAGCAGTTCCACCCCGCCCCCTCCGCCGCATCCGGGCCTCCCACGCTATCGCCCACAGGCCCTGTCCACATCCTGTGGATGAAACATGTGTACGAACGAAGTGATCTTGAGTGGCCCACCGTTCCCCGCTGAGTACGCTTGATCGCAGCCCCCGGCACCCGCCGGGCCCCTCTCACCTGGAAGAACGTGGATCACGAGCGAGTCGTCCGGGACGTCACGGTCCGCCTGCCGATGGCGTCGACCGCCGCCGAGGCGTGCCGGTGGACGGTGACCGCACTCGCCCGGTACGTCCCCGCCACGATCTCCGTCCTGCTCCAGGTCCACGACCGGCTCCGCTGTGTCGCCGCGACCGGCGCCTGGCAGGTCTTCTCCGCCGTCGGGCCCAAGTCGGGCATCGTCGGCCGGGTGTACGCCTCCGGCGAGGGCGCCACCGTCGGTGACGTCACCGCCGACCCCGACTACCTGCCGTTGCGCCCCGACGTCACGGCCGAGATCTGCGTACCGGTGCGGGACCCGGCGGGCCGGCCGATCGGCGTGCTCGACCTCCAGTGGAGCGGGCCGGTGGAGCTTGGCCCGTGGCGGGAGACCGCCGAGCGGCTCGCCGAACGACTCGGGGCCCGGATCGCGGAGCTGGGCGGGCCGCCCGCCGAGAGCCGCAGCGAGCAACTGCTCCGGCACGCCACCGCGATGACCTCGGCCCCCACCGACTGGGACCTGATGACCGCCGCGCTCACCGCCGCCCGGGAGGTCTCCACCCTCTCCACCGCCGTGCTGGTGCTCGCCGGTCGGCACGGCCCCCGGCTCGGCGCACCCACCGGGGTCCCCACCGAGTGGGAGTCGCGGGTCCGGGCCGCCCTGGCCGACGCCTCGACCGCGCAACTCGATCGGCTCGTCGCGCGGGCCCACCGCTACGGCGCGGCGTACACGCTGGGTGAGGCGGGGTGCCCGCCCACCGAGGAACATCTCGCGCTGGCCCGTGCCGGGGTGCGCACCCTGGTGTCGGTGCCGGTCGGCCCACCGGAGGGCGGCGGGGTGCTGCTGGTCGCCGACGAGCGGCTGCTGCGCCCCGACCCGACCACGGTCAACCTGATGGAGCTGCTCGCCGGGCAGGCGTGGGCCGCGTTGGAGCGGCTGCGCACCCTGGCCCAGCTCCGGGAGCAGGCCAGCCTGGACCCGCTCACCGGGCTGCGCCACACCGGCACGTTCGGGCGGCGGATCGCGGCGGCCACCCCCGGGCGTACCGCGCTGCTCGCCATCGACGTGGACGGCTTCAAGACCGTCAACGACACCTACGGTCACCAGGCCGGGGACCGGCTGCTGGTGGGGCTGGCCCGCGCCCTGGAGGCGGCGCTGCGGCACGGCGACGAGCTGTACCGCACCGGCGGGGACGAGTTCGTCGCGGTGATCGAGGTGGCCCACCCCGACGAGGCGGTCCGGATCGCCGAGCGGCTCACCGAGGCGGCCCGCCGCACCGGCCGCACGATCAGCGTCGGGGTGGCCCTACCCCGGCCCGGCGAGCTGGCCGACCGCACCCTGCACCGCGCCGACCAGGCCCTCTACGCCGCCAAGAACCGGGGTCGGGACCGGGTCCAGCTCTCCACCCCCTGACACCGGGGCAGGCCCGCGCCCGCCCGGCCGGGGCCGGTGAGGCGGCCGGTCAGGAGCGGGTACGGGGCCTGACCACGAGTTCGGCGATCTGGGCGGTGTTCAGGGCGGCACCCTTGCGCAGGTTGTCACCGGTGACGAAGAGGTCGAGCGCGCGCGGATCGTCGACGGCCCGGCGGATCCGGCCGACCCAGGAGGGGTCGGTGCCGACCGCGTCGATGGGCATCGGGAACTCGCCGGCGGCCGGATCGTCGACCAGGATCACGCCGGGGGCGTTGCGCAGCGCCTCCCGGGCCCCCTCGGCGTCCACCTCGGTGGCGAAGACCGCGTGCACCGCGACCGAGTGGCCGGTCACCACCGGCACCCGTACGCAGGTGGCGGAGACCTTCAGGTCGGGCAGGCCGAGAATCTTGCGGGACTCGTTGCGGACCTTCATCTCCTCGGAGGACCACCCGTGGTCGGCCAGCGACCCCGCCCACGGCACCACGTTCAACGCCAGCGGCGCCGGGAAGGGGCCCAGGTCGTCGCCGACCGCCTGCCGGACGTCGCCGGGGCGGGAGCCGAGCATCCGGTCCCCGGCGATCTTGCCGAGTTGCCGGTGCAACGCGTCCACCCCGGCCTGACCCGCCCCCGACACCGCCTGGTACGACGCGAGCACCAGCTCCCGCAGGCCGTACTCGCGGTGCAGCGGGGCGATCGCCACGATCATGGTCAGCGTGGTGCAGTTGGCGTTGGCGATGATCCCCTTGGGGCGGTGGTCCACCTGGTCCGGGTTGATCTCGGGGACCACCAGCGGGACGGCCGGGTCCATCCGGAACGCGGCGGAGTTGTCGACGACCACCGCACCCCGGTCGACCGCGATCGGCGCCCAGCGCGCCGCCACCTCGTCGGGCACGTCGAAGACCGCCACGTCGACGCCGTCGAACGCCTCCGGGGTGAGCGCGCCGACGGTCAGCTCCTCGCCCCGGCAGCGCACCTTGCGCCCGACCGAACGGGCCGAGGCCAGCAGCCGGATCTCGCCCCAGACGTTGCGCCGGGCGGAGAGCAGGTCACACAGCACGGTGCCGACAGCCCCCGTCGCCCCGACCACGGCCAGGGTGGGCTGCGGTGCCACCGGGGCTACCGTCCTGTTCCCGCGTACACCACGGCTTCGGAGTCGCCGCCCAACTCGAACTGGTCGTGGATCGCCCGGACCGCCCGGTCGAGGTCGGTGTCCCGGCAGACCACGGAGACCCGGATCTCCGAGGTGGAGATCATCTCGATGTTGACGCCGGCCGCGCCGAGGGCGGCGAAGAACCCGGCCGCGACGCCTGGGTGCGAGCGCATGCCCGCACCGATGAGCGACACCTTGCCGACGTGGTCGTCATAGAGCAGGCCCTTGAACTTGACCGGCTCCTGGATCTTGCTGAGGGCGGCCATCGCGGTCGGGCCGTCGGCCTTGGGCAGGGTGAACGAGATGTCGGTGCGCCCGGTTCCCTCGGTGGAGACGTTCTGCACGATCATGTCGATGTTGATCTCGGCACCGGCCACGGTGTCGAAGATGCTGGCGGCGGCGCCCGGCTCGTCGGGCACCCCGACGATCGTGATCTTCGCCTCGCTGCGGTCGTGGGCGACCCCGGTGATCAGTGCCTGTTCCACGGAAAGGTCCTCCATCGATCCGGTGACCATCGTGCCGGTGTTGGTCGAGTATGACGAACGGACGTGGATCGGCAACCCCGCCCGGCGGGCGTACTCCACGCTGCGCAGGTGCAGCACCTTGGCGCCGCAGGCGGCCAGCTCCAGCATCTCCTCGTAGGTGATGTGCCGGATGTGCCGGGCGTTGGGCACGATCCGCGGGTCGGCGGTGAAGATGCCGTCCACGTCGGTGTAGATCTCGCAGACGTCGGCGTGCAGCGCGGCGGCGAGCGCCACGGCGGTGGTGTCCGAACCACCCCGACCCAGGGTGGTGACGTCCTTGGTGTCCTGCGAGACGCCCTGGAAGCCGGCCACGATCACCACCGCGCCCTCGTCGAGCGCGCCCTTGAGCCGCCCCGGGGTGACGTCGATGATCCGCGCCCGGCCGTGTGCCGAGGTGGTGATCACCCCCGCCTGCGAACCGGTGAACGAGCGGGCCTCGTACCCCAGGTTGTGGATGGCCATGGCGAGCAGCGCCATCGAGATCCGCTCCCCGGCGGTGAGCAGCATGTCCAGCTCACGGCCCGGCGGCAGGGGGCTGACCTGGTTGGCCAGGTCGAGCAGCTCGTCGGTGGTGTCGCCCATCGCGGAGACCACCACCACGACGTCGTCACCGGCCTTGCGGGCGGCGACGATCCGCTCGGCCACCCGCTTGATCCGCTCGGCGTTGGCGACGGAGGACCCGCCGTACTTCTGCACCACGAGTGCCACGACGGCGCACTCCCTCCCAGCGACGACCCTGAGCGTGCCGACGCCGCCGGCTGAAGTCCGGCGGCGCGTGTCAGACCACCCCAGGGTATCGGGCGGTACGCGAGAGCGGGTCGGGTGATCCCACCATCCGGCCGAACCCGCTGGCCGACGCGGGGTTCCCGGCCGGTGGGGCAGGGCCGCCGCGACCTGCGCCGACGCCGCGGCGCAGTGCCGGGTCACGGTCTGCGCGACCAGCCGGGGAGGTGGCCGGGACCGGGTTGATGCCCCGACACGCCGATCGGAGGCGGGATTCGCGCGGGGCTGTCGCCGTCGGCAACCCGGCGCAGAATGACCCGGTGCATGACCACCCCCGCCCGGTCCGCCGGCCGACCGGCGTCCTGACCCTGCTCCTGCCGGTGTCGTCGGCGCTGGCGTTGCTGGCCGGCTGCGCCGCCGACGGCCCGACCGCGCCGCCGACCGGACCGCCCTCCGATCCGGCACCCGCCCCGGCGGACACCGCCCGGGACGAGCTGGCCGCGTTGGCCGCCGCCGCCCGGGACCGGCACCTGACCGCCCGGTACACCCTGTCCGGCACCGGCGGCCCGACCCGCGACATCACGGTGACCAGCGCCAACGACGGCAGTTGGCGGGTGGACGTGCCCGGGGGCGCACTCGGTGGGACGGCCGACGTCGCGCTCGTCGCCACCCCGGACGGGCTCTTCCAGTGCGCCCTACCCTCGGCCGGCCACTCCGGGCCGGCGAGCTGTGTCCGGCTCGGCGACCGGGACGACGCGGTGCCACACCGGCTGGACCCCCGGGTGCAGCACCCGTTCACCGACTGGCTGGAGGTGCTCACCGACCGGCGTACCGCGCTGTCGGTCTCGGTGGCGACGGCACCGCCCGGGGTCCCCGGGAGCTGTTACGCGGTGGAGAGCACCGCCGCCTCGCTGACCCCGCCGCTGGACGTGGGGATCTACTGCTACCAGCCCGACGGCACCCCCACCTTCGTACGGGCGGCGCTGGGCACGTTGACCCTGGCCGGTCCGCCCGGCCCGGCGCCGGACACGGTGCCGCTGGCAGGGCCGGTGGTGGCCGGCGAGCCGCTGGGGCAGCAGGCGGAGCAGGTCTCACCGAGCCCCGGAACGTCCTGACCCTTCTGGGCGTTACGGGTGGCCTTGACCACATTTGCCGGGGCGGGGCAATCGACCAAATCCCCCATACGGGATTCTCTTCGGATGGCTGATCTCACCCCGTTGCTCGCCTTCCGCTGGAGCCCTCGGGCGTTCCACCCGACCGCCGCACTGACCGGCGACGAGGCCGCCTCCCTGCTGGAGGCGGCCCGCTGGGCCCCGTCGGCCGGGAACGTGCAGCCGTGGCGGTTCGCCCTCGGCCACCGCGACGACGAGACGTGGAAACGCATCCTGGTCAGCCTCGCCGAGGCCGACCAGGGCTGGGCCCGGCACGCCGCCGCGCTGGTGGTGGGCGCCCACACCGGAGGCGACCCGGAGCGGTACGCGTACGACCTGGGTCAGTCGATCGCCCACCTCACCGTCCAGGCCACCGCCCTCGGCCTGTACGCACACCAGATCCGTGGCTTCGACCGGGCCGCGCTCGCCGCCGACCTGGACCTCGCGTCGGGAATCCGCCCCCTGGTGGTGACCGCCGTGGGGCGGCTCGGCGACCCGTCGGCCCTGCCGGGGGAGCTGCTGCGCCGGGAGACCGCCCTGCGGCACCGGCACCCGGTCCACGCCCTGCTGCTGCACTGACCACCGGCGTCGGGTCCCCGCCGAGCCGGTGGTGATCCCGGCGGGTGCGATCCGGATCTCAGAGTCCGGACCCACCTTCCCACCCCCAGTCTCATCACGTAGGGTCACTCTGTCATGTGGCAGGCGTACCTTCTCCTTGGTCGCCGCGACGGGGCCTGACCGGCCGGCACCCCGTCGCGGAGTCGAACCGCGCCGTCCAGCAGATCCGAACCTCCTCTCGGCACCCGTCCGGCATCGCCGCCCGACACCCGCCGACACCTTCGAATGCTGACGCCACCTGACCCACGGGAGCACTCCGTCATGGCTCAACCTGTCACCGACGCCGAGACCGACCAGTTCGCCCGGCAGCGTCCCAGCCGGATGCCGTACCAGCGCTACCAGCCCTACCACCAGCAGTTCCGGATCGACCTGCCGGACCGCACCTGGCCGACCCGGCACGTCGAGGTCGCGCCCCGCTGGTGCGCGGTCGACCTGCGCGACGGCAACCAGGCCCTGATCGACCCGATGTCACCGGAGCGCAAGCGCCGGATGTTCCAGCTGCTGGTGCAGATGGGCTACAAGGAGATCGAGGTCGGCTTCCCCTCGGCCAGCCAGACCGACTTCGACTTCGTCCGGCAGCTCATCGAGCAGGATCTGATCCCCGAGGACGTCACCATCCAGGTGCTCACCCAGTGCCGGGAGCACCTGATCGAGCGGACCTTCGAGTCGCTGCGCGGCGCGCACCGGGCCATCGTGCACTTCTACAACTCCACCTCCACGCTCCAGCGTCGGGTGGTCTTCGGCCTGGACCGCGACGGCATCACCGACATCGCCACCCAGGGCGCCCGGCTCTGCCGCAAGTACGCCGAGATCCACACCCCGGACACCGACATCTACTACGAGTACTCGCCCGAGTCGTACACCGGCACGGAGCTGGAGTACGCGGTGGAGGTGTGCGCCAAGGTCATCGAGGTGATCGACCCCACCCCGGACCGCAAGCTGATCGTCAACCTGCCGGCCACCGTCGAGATGGCCACCCCCAACGTGTACGCCGACTCGATCGAGTGGATGCACCGGCACCTGCCCCGCCGGGACAGCCTGGTGCTGAGCCTGCACCCGCACAACGACCGGGGCACCGGGGTCGCCGCCGCCGAGCTGGGCCTGCTGGCCGGCGCGGACCGGATCGAGGGCTGCCTGTTCGGCAACGGTGAGCGCACCGGCAACGTCGACCTGGTCACGCTGGGCCTCAACCTCTTCTCCCAGGGCATCGACCCGATGATCGACTTCTCGCACATCGACGAGGTCAAGCGGGCCGTCGAGTACTGCAACCAGCTGCCCGTGCACGAGCGCCACCCGTACGCCGGCGACCTGGTCTACACCGCCTTCTCCGGCTCCCACCAGGACGCCATCAAGAAGGGCTTCGACGCCCTGACCAGGGACGCCGAGGCGGCCGGGGTGCCGATCGACGAGTTCACCTGGGCGGTGCCCTACCTGCCGATCGACCCCAAGGACCTGGGCCGCACCTACGAGGCGGTCATCCGGGTCAACTCGCAGTCCGGCAAGGGCGGCGTCGCGTACATCATGAAGACCGAGCACCAGCTGGACCTGCCGCGCCGGCTCCAGATCGAGTTCTCCGGCGTCGTCCAGCAGGTCACCGACCACGACGGTGGCGAGGTCGAGCCGGGCACCATGTGGCAGATCTTCGCCCGCAACTACCTGCTCGACCACCAGGTCGACCCGGCCGTCACGCTGGCCGGCTACACGATCGGCACCGTCGACGGCAAGGTCGAGATCGAGGCCCAGGTGGTCGTCGACGGCGCGGCGCGCACCCTCACCGCCGTCGGCAACGGCCCCATCGACGCGTACGTCAACGCGCTCCAGTCGGTGGGCGTGGCGGTCCGCGTGCTGGACTACCACGAGCACGCCCTCTCCTCGGGCGGCGACGCCCAGGCCGCCGCCTACGTGGAGTGCGACATCAACGGCCAGACCGTGTGGGGCGTCGGCACCGACCCCAACATCGTCACCGCCTCCATCAAGGCCGTCACCAGCGCCACCAACCGCACCCGGCACTGATCGCGCGACCCGGGGCTCGTGGTCGTCGCCGGACGATCCCGGATCACCACGAGCCCCGGGCCGGCTGCCGGTCCTTGGCGGCACGGCCGACCGCGCCCACCCCCGCCACCGGCCGGCCACCCCGCCGCGCCCATCCCGCCACCGGCCGGCCACCCGACGCTCTCGCCCGCTACGCGCCCCTGGTCGACGGCGCGGCCCGACCCGGCGCGCGGTCCGGGGACGGCGGACGGTGGACCAGCAGGGCGGCCAGCAGCGCGCCACCGAGCAACAGCCCGGCGCACCAGGCCATCGCGCCCCGGAACGCGTCGGTGAGGGCGGTCGCCTGCTCGTAGCCGGTGCCGGACAGACCCACCAGCAGCGGCAGCGCGGCCACCGCCAGCAGGCCACCGGTGCGGGACGCGGCGTTGTTGAAGCCGCTGGCCACCCCGGCGAACCGGTCCGCCACGGCGGCCAGCACCGACGCGGTCAACGGCGCCACCACCAGGGTCAGCCCGATCCCGAACAGCAGCACCCCGGGCAGCACGTCCCACCAGTACGACGCCCCCGGCCCGACCCGGCGCAGCAGCAACAGACCACCGGCGGCGGCGACCGGGCCGACGGTCAGCAGCAGCCGGGGGCCGATCCGCGCCGACAGCGCCCCGGCCCGCGCCGAACCGAGCAGCAGCAGCACCGTCATCGGCACGGTGGCCAGCCCGGTCCGCAGCGCCGACCAACCGACGACGTTCTGGAGGTAGACGGAGAGGAAGAAGGTGAACCCGCTCAGCGCGGCGTAGACCAGCACGGTGAAGACGTTCAGCACCGAGAAGAGCCGGCTGCCGAAGAGCGTGGTGGGCAGCATCGCCCCCTCGTCCCGATGCCGCTCCAGCAGCACGAACGAGACTGCGGCGAGGACGCCGACGCCGGCGGCGAGCAGCACCGACCAGGAGCCGACCCCGCGTACCGGGGCGTCGATGAGGGCGTAGGTGAGCCCGCCCAGGGCCACCGCGCCGAGCAGCGCACCGGCGATGTCGAACCGCCGGCCGGCACTGCGGGAGACGTTCTCGTCGCGGCTCTCCGGCACCCAGCGCATCGCCGCCAGCAGCACGCCGACCGCCAGCGGCAGGTTGATGAAGAAGATCCACCGCCAGGAGAGCGCGTCGACCAGCCAACCCCCGACGAACGGCCCGAGCGCGGTGGACACGCCGGACAGCCCGGACCAGGTGCCGATCGCCCGACCCCGGTCGTCCGGGTGGAAGCTCGCCTGGAGCACCGACAGCGAACCCGGGGTGAGCAGCGCCCCGCCCGCGCCCTGGAGGAACCGGGCGGCGATCAACTGGTTGGTGTCCTGGGCGAGACCGCACAGGACGGAGGCGACCGCGAACCAGACCACTCCGATCAGGAAGATCCGCCGCCGGCCGAACCGGTCCCCGAGCGACCCACCGAGCAGCACGAAGGCCGCCAGCATCAGCGCGTACCCGTTGACCGTCCACTGGAGACCGGCCACGGTGGCGTCGAGGTCCGCACCCAGGCGGGGTAGTGCCACGTTGACCACGGTGCTGTCCAGGAACACCATGCCGGAGGCGAGGATCGCCGCGAGCAGCGTCCCCCGTCCGGCCGTGGTACGGATGCGGAGCGCGTGAGCGGGTGCCGTCATGGGTACCAATCTGCACGCCCGCATCCGGAGACGCCACGAAACGCAGAAACCGTGCTTGGGTACTGTGCGGGATCGCCGGAAGCCGCAAGCTGGAGAGGTGTCGTCTGTGCGTACCAGATCAGGAGGCCGCGCGGCGGTGGCGGCGGCCCTTGCCGCGCTGCTCGCCTTCGGCGCGGGTGGTTGTGACGTCTCGGTGGCCGAGCCGGAGGCGCCACCAGGCAACGCCGGCAACGTGGGTGAGCAGCTCTCGGAGCTGACCGTCGCCGAGGCCGGTTCGATGAAGGGCTACAGCCGGAACCGCTTCCCGCACTGGCGGGACACCGGCAAGAACTGTGACGTCCGGGACACCGTGCTCCAGCGGGACGGGAAGGACATCCGCCTCTCCGGCTGCAACGTGGTCGGCGGGCGGTGGGAGAGCGTCTATGACGGGCGGACCTTCACCGACCCCTCCGACGTGGACATCGACCACATGGTGCCGCTGGCCAACGCGTGGCGCTCCGGCGCGGACGAGTGGGACGACGCCAAGCGCGGCGACTTCGCCAACGACGTGACCCGGCCGCAGCTCTTCGCGGTCTCCGCCAGCTCCAACCGGTCCAAGGGTGACCAGGACCCGTCGCAGTGGAAACCGCCGAACCGCGCCTACTGGTGCACCTACGCGGAACACTGGGTAGCGGTCAAGCACCACTGGCGGTTGACGGTGACCAGCGCCGAGAAGACCGCCATCAGCGACATGTTGGGGGGGTGCACATGGGCGGGCAAGCGCTGACACCGGCCGACCCGGACGGTACCGACGCCGGAACCGACCCGGCCACACCGGCGACGTCCGCGGCCGGACCGGCAGCTGCGGAGGGCAGGGCAGTTCCCGGGGGCGGGCCGCCAGCCGACGGGAGCGGGGCCGACCCGGCCGCACCGGCGGAGGGGGCGGCCACCGCCGGGATGACCGCCGACGGCCGACCCGCCGGGTCGGCCGAGGTGCCCGGCGCGGGGATGACCGCCGACGCAGGTGGCACGGGTACGCCCCGCGAGCTGACCGCCGACCTGGTCGCCGGTCCCGGCGGGGTGATGACCGACGAGGTCGGCGTGGTGACCGGCGAGTTGACCCTGAAGACCCGGTACGCCGACGGCCAGGTCACCCTCGCCGTCCAGTACAAGGACGCCGACGAGTGGTACGCGGTGACCGGCGCGGCCGCCAAGCTGGCCGACCCGGCCGGCCTGGACGCCGTGCACACCGTTGCGGTCGCCCTGCTGCACCGCCCCGAGGGCTGACCCCTCCCCGCAGCGGTCCGGTCGGCGTCGCCCGGGCGATCACCGCCACTGCGGCCACACCTGCGGCGGCCGTAACCGTCCCGCCGACCGCTCGCTCGGCTTGGCGCGTGACGAGGGGCCCCCTTCCCGCACCCGGGAAAGGGGCCCCTCGTCAGCTGCTCACAGGGTGGGGATCAGCTCACCGGTGTCGCCCGGTGCCCCGCCGTCGTCCGGCCGGACCAGCTCCGGCTCCACCTCGTGCGGGCGGACCCGCCCGGCGGCGATGTCCTCGGCGAAGTGGCAGGCCACCCGGTGTCCGCCGACGACGTCGCGCAGCGCCGGACGCTCGTCGACGCAGCGGGTCGGCTGCGCCCACGGGCACCGGGTGTGGAACCGGCAACCGGGCGGCGGGTTGGTGGGCGAGGGCAGGTCCCCGGCGAGCAGGATCCGCTCCCGCCGGTCCTCCACCAGCGGGTCCGGCACCGGCACCGCCGACATCAACGCCCTGGTGTACGGGTGCATCGGCTCCCGGTAGAGGTCGTCGCTGGACGCCTCCTCCACCAGCCCACCCAGATACATCACCCCGACCGTGTCGGCGATGTGCCGGACCACCGCCAGGTCGTGCGCGATGATCAGGTACGTCAGCCCGCGCTCGTTCTGGAGGTCTTCCAGCAGGTTGAGCACCTGGGCCTGGATCGACACGTCCAGGGCGGAGACCGGCTCGTCGGCGACGATCAGATCCGGGTCGAGGACCAGCGCACGGGCGATCCCGATGCGCTGCCGCTGCCCGCCGGAGAACTCGTGCGGGTACTTGCTCAACGCCGACGCGGACAGGCCGACGGCCTCCAGGGTCTCCCGCAGCCGCCGGTTCGTCGCCTCCCGGTCGTCGGCCAGCCCGTGCGCCTTGAGCCCCTCCACCAGCAGCGACTCCACCGACTGCCGGGGGTCGAGGCTGGACAGCGGGTCCTGGAAGATCATCTGCATCCGGCGGCGGGCCGTGCGCATCGACTCGCCCTTGAGCGCGCGCACGTCGGTGCCGTCGAAGACGATCTCACCGTCGGTCGGCTCGACCAGCCGCAGCAGACCCCGGCCGAGCGTCGACTTGCCACAACCCGACTCGCCGACCAGCCCGTACGTCTCACCCGCGTTGATCGACAGCGAGACGCCGTCGACCGCGTAGACATATCCGACGGTACGGTCGAAGAGCAGGCCGCTCTTGATCGGGAAGTGCACCTTGACGTCGCGCAGCTCGATCAGCGGGCGCTCCCGCCCCGCCGCATCGACCGCCCCGGCCTGCCCGGCCACCGCCCCGGCCTCCGCCTCGCCCTGCCCGGTCTCCGTTCTCGGCGGCCCGGTCACGGCGTCATCCGTGCCCAGCCGCGGGGTCGCGGCGTCGTCCGTGCCCGGCCGCAGGGTCGCGGCCTCGTCCATGCCCGGCCGCGGGGTCGCGGCGTCGTTCTCCGGTCCGGTCCGCTCGGTCACGGCACCGCCACCTCCTCCGAAACGGGGTTGTTGCACCGCAGGTCGCCGCCGGAGGCGGTGGGCTCCAACGGCGGCGGGCCGTCCAGGCAGGCGTCCACCACGTTGTCGCAGCGCGGCGCGAAGGCGCAGCCCTCGACCCACGGGATGTTGTCGGCCACCGAGCCACGGATCGCGTGCAGCCGCTCGCCCCGCGGCGAGTCGAGCCGGGGCACCGAGCTGAGCAACCCGTGCGTGTACGGGTGCCGGGGTCGGGCGAACAGCTCGTGCCGGGCGGCCCGTTCCACCACCCTGCCGCCGTAGAGCACGTTGACCGTGTCGCAGAGACCGGCCACCACCCCGAGATCGTGCGTGATCATGATGAGCGCGGTGCCGGTCTCGTCGACCAGTTGCTTGAGCAGGGTGAGGATCTGCGCCTGGATGGTGACGTCCAGCGCGGTCGTCGGCTCGTCCGCGATCAGCAGCCGGGGCTTGCAGGCCAGCGCGATCGCGATCAGGGCCCGCTGCCGCATGCCGCCGGAGATCTGGTGCGGGAACTCCGTCAGCCGGCGGTCCGGGTCCGGGATGCCGACCGCGTCGAGCAGTTCCCGGGCCTCCCGCAGCGCCTTGCGCCGGGTCATTCCCCGGTGCCGCTCCAGCACCTCGGCGACCTGCACCCCGATCGGGATGACCGGGTTCAGCGAGGAGAGCGGGTCCTGGAAGATCATGCCGATGTCCCGGCCCCGCCGGTCCCGCAGGTCGTCCGGGCGGAGCCCGAGCAGGTCGGTGCCCTCGAAGAGCACCTCGCCGGTGACCCGGTTGCCCCGCTTCGGGAGCAGCCCCATGATCGCCAGACTGGTCACGCTCTTGCCGCAGCCGGACTCGCCGACCAGGCCGACGGTCTGCCCCGGCTCCACCGTGAAACTGACCTGGTCGACCGCCGTGAACGGCCGCTCGCCCCGGCGCTGGAACACCACGCTCAGATCGCGTACGTCGAGCAGGCTCATCGGGTCACTTCCTCACTGTGCTGGTCGTTCGCTCCCGACTGCGGTCGCCGGACCACCGGGTGCCCGAGCGGTCCGGTGCCGCGGGCCACACCGGCCCGCCGTACCGTCGCCTGGCCGGACCGCGCACCGACCCACCGCACCGCCGTCACCGTCGGTTCTTCGGGTCGATCGCCTCACGCATGGCCTCACCGAGCAGGGTGAAGCCGAGCGCGACCACGATGATCGCGAGCGCCGGATAGTAGGCCAGCTCGGGGCGGACCTCGAAGTAGCGCTGGCCGTCCACACCGAGCATCAGCCCCCACTCGGCCCGGTTGATGTCCGGGTCGCCGAGGCCGAGGAAGGACAGCGCCGCCGCGTCCAGGATCGCCACCGCGAAGGTCAGGGTGGCCTGCACGATCACCGCGGTCAACGAGTTGGGCAGCATGTGCCGCAGGACGATGTTGCGTTCCTTGACGCCCAACGCCCGCGCGGCGAGGACGTGGTCGCTCTCCCGCTGGGCCAGCATCGAGCCGCGCAGCAGCCGGGCGAAGATCGGCACGCTGACGATCGCCACCGCGAAGATGACCGTCCACTGGCTCGACCGGCTGGCCATCGCGACCAGGGTGATCGCCAGCAGCAGGCTGGGCAGCGCCAGCATCACGTCGGTGAGCCGCATCAGCACCACGTCGACCCAGCCGCCGAAGGCACCGGCGACCGCACCGAGCAGCACGCCGAGGGTGAGGCCGATCAGGGTGGCGAGCACGCCGACGAAGAGGGTCTGCCGGCTGCCGTGGATCATCCGGGAGAAGAAGTCCCGGCCGAGCGGGTCCGAGCCGAACGGGTGCCCGGCGGTGGCGCCCGGGATGCTGTCCACGGTCAGGTCGCGGGTCAGCTCGTCGAAGCGCTGCACCGGGTCGTGCGGAGCGATCAGCGGGGCGAAGATCGCCACCAGCACGAAGAGCCCGACGATGACGGCGCCGACGATGGCCACCGGGTTGCGGCGCAGCCGGCGCAGCGCGTCCCGGTAGAGGCTGACCCCACCCGGGTCCGCGGTGGCCCGCGCCAGCTCGTCCAGCCGGGCCCGCTTCCGGTCGCCCAGCCGGCCGATGCTGCGCTCCCTCCGGCCGACCGGGCCTTCGGCGGGCGTCCCGGTCGGGTTCTCGGCGGGCGTGTGGGCCGAGCCTTCGGCGGGCGTCCCGGTCGGGTTCTCACCGGAGGTGCCGGCCGGGCTGTCGCCGGCGCGGGGCTTGCCCACGCCGGGGCGGGTGGTCGGGTCGGTCATCGCACACGCACCCTCGGGTCGATGAAGGCGTAGGAGAGGTCGACCAGCAGGTTGACCAGCACGAAGACCAACGCGGCGAGCAGGATGATCGCCTGGAGCACCGGGTAGTCCCGGCCGCCGCTGATCGAGTCGGTGATCAGGGTGCCGAGGCCGCCCCAGTTGTAGACCTTCTCGGTGAGCACCGCGCCGGAGAGCAGCGCGCCGGTCTGCAGACCGATGGTGGTGACCACCGGCAGCAGGGCGTTGCGCAGAATGTGCCGACCCCGGATGGTGCGGTGCCGCAGACCCTTCGCCTCGGCGGTCCGTACGTAGTCCTCGTTGAGCACGTCGAGCACGCTGGCCCGGGTGATCCGGACGATCACCGCCAGCGGGATGGTGGCCAGCGTGATCGCCGGCAGGATCAGGTGCCAGAGCGCGTCGGCGCTGGCGTCGAACTCCCGGGTGAGCAGGCCGTCCAGGACGTAGAACCCGGTCACTGTGGTGTTGTCCACCCCGGTGCTGATCCGACCGGACGGCGGGAACCAGTGAATGTCCTGGGTGAGTACGTCCTTGAGCAGGTAGCCCAGGAAGAAGATGGGGATCGAGATGCCGAGCAGGGTGCCGGCGATCGTCAGGTTGTCGAGGAGTCGGCCCCGGTAGCGGGCGGCGAGGTAGCCCAGCGGCACGCCCAGACCGACCGCGATGATCATGGCGGCGGCGGCCAGTTCGATGGTGGCCGGGAAGGCGCGGGCGATGACGTCGGTCACCGGGTCACCGGAGCGGATCGAGTTGCCCAGGTCCCCGGTGAGGACCCGCTGCATGAACTTGCCGTACTGCACGAGGATCGGCTGGTCGTAACCGAGGGCCTTGATCAGCAGCGCCCGCCGCTCCGGGGTGGCCCGCTCGCCGAGCAGCGCCTCGACCGGCCCGCCGGGCAGGTTGCGCAACCAGACGAAGATCAGCGCGGACAGCGCTATCAGCGTCACCACCAGCTGCAGCAGGCGGCGGACTATGACTCGCAACATCTCTCACACACCAGACTCTCGATGTTCGCGGCATCGGCCCGGGCCGGCACTTGCTCCCGACCCGGGCCGATGCACGCCTACGGCGTCAGCCGACGGACGTCACTTGCTGACGCTGACCGTGTTGAACCGCTCGTCGGTCAACGGGCTGGCGGTCAGCCCCTGCACGTCCTTGGTGACGACGATGGCCGGCGGGGCGTGCCAGACCGGCACGGCCGGCAGCCACTTGGCGGCGATGTCGCGGTTGACCTGCTCCCAGGCCGCCTTCTTGCCCGCCTCGTCGACGGTGCCGTCGGCCTTGGTGATGGCCTCGAACATCTCGGTCATGGCCTGGTCGCCGAACTCGACCTTGCCCCGGCCGAAGAAGGTGCCGACGAAGTTGCCCGGGTCGTTGTAGTCACCGGTCCAGCCGAGGATGTGCAGGTCCTGCTTGCCGAACTGCTGCACGTCGTCCTTGAACCCACCGTTCCACGGACGCGGCACACCGTTGACCTTGATGCCGACGGCCTGCAGGTCGTTGGCGAGGACGGTGAAGATCTCCTGCGGGTTGGGCATGTACGGCCGGGAGACGTCCGGCGGGTAGTAGAAGTTGAGGGTCAGCCCCTCGGCGCCGGCGTCCTTGAGCAGCTGCTTGGCCTTGTCCGGGTTGTACTCGTACTTCTGCACGTCCGGGGCGTAGCCGAGCACGGTGTCCGGCATGAACTCGTCGGCGACCTTGGTGCCACCCGGGCCCTTGGTCTGCACGAGCTGCTGACGGTTGAGGGCGTAGGCGATGGCCTGGCGTACCCGCAGGTCCTTCAGCTTCGGGTTCTTCTGGTTGATGCCCAGGTAGAGGACGTTGAACGCCGGGCGGTCGAGGACCTGGAAGCCCTCACCGGAGAGCGCCTTGCGGTCGGCCGGGGCCGGGAAGTCGATGCCCTGGACGGTGCCCGCCCGCAGCTCCTGCTTACGGGTGTTCTCGTCCTTGATCACCTTGATGATGACCTTGTCGACCTTGGCCTTGTCACCCCAGTAGTCGGGGTTGCGGTTCAGGGTGATCTCGTTCTTGGCCTTGTCCCAGCCGCCGAACGTGAACGGGCCGGTGCCGACCGGGGTGGTGGTGGCGAACGAGCTGTACTCGAAGGAGTCGCCGTTCTGCTTGACCGTGTCGGCGTCGCCCTTCTTGAGGGCGTCCGGGCTGGCGATCGAGAGCGCGGTCAGCGCGAACGCGCCGGGGAACGCACCCTTGTACTGGTTCAGCGTGACGACTGCGGTGCCGTCGTCCTTCGCCTCACACTTGTTGTAGAGCGCCTGGCCGGCACCCTCGGCCTCGTTCTTGGCGAACCCGCCGAAGACGTCCTGGTAGTAGATCATCTGCGACTGGGCGGCGGCGCCCTTCATGTTGTACCAGCGGTCGAAGTTGTAGCAGACCGCGGCGGAGTTGAAGGGGGTACCGTCGTGGAACTTCACGCCCTGACGCAGCTTGAAGGTCCAGACCTTGCCGTCGGGGTCGTGCTCCCAGCTCTCGGCCAGGCCACCCACCAGGTCAGCCGTGCCCGGCTTGTGCTGGATCAGCGTGTCGTACATCTGCCGGACCGGCCGGAACGACTCACCGTCGTCGTTGAAGATCGGGTCGAAGTTCTTCGGGTCACCAGCACCGGCGAAGATGAAGGTGCCGCCCGTCTTGGCCTCGCCACTGCTGTCATCGCCGCGGTCACTCTCCGCACAGCCGGCCGCGCCGACCGCCAGGGCTGCAACGGCCACGAGGCTCACGGCCGTCCTTAGCCTTCTCGCCTGCATCTCTCACCTCTGTCATCCGCCTGAACAACGCCGGTCCATGGCTCGGTCCGTGAGCGGGAGGCTATGACACGACACACCGAAGCGGAACGGCCGTTAGTCAATCGCTATCAACCCGACACCAAGCGCAAGGTCTGACACCGCCGGATCTACCGACAAACAGGACTGTCACAGCGACGCCGCCGGGCAATGCCCGGAAATCGCCCGAACATCCGAAACCATGCCCGCCGCCGGTCACCCGCCGTCACATCGGCCCGCTCACCGCCCTTCACGGGGTACGACAGAGGCTGGTTCGACCGCCGAACGTCCGGTTCCCGGGGATCCGTGAGTCGGTTCGGTGTGGCCTGGGCGTTCTGGGGTCGGCGTCCCGTGACCGGCGGCACCCCCACGACGGAATCCGGGCCGGCCCGGCGGCGTTACACCCTCCGTACGACCGCAGCAGCAACCCCCGCTGCCAGGCCCGATGCCTCCGCCCCCGGCGGAATGACGGTGGGCCGGCGGTCGTTACACCTGGTCCGGTGCCGCGAGTCCCCCGCTCGTGCCGCCGCCGGCCTCCCCCTTCTGAGCGCCCCGTCGTGGTGCTTGCGTCGCGCCCCTCCCCCGGGGTGCGTCGCCAACCCCCGAATGGAGCTTTCCCATGAACACCACCATGCTGCGTAAGAGCGCCCTCGGTATCGCTGGTCTGGCCTTCGCCGGTGGCCTCGCCGCCGGCCCCATGAACCACGGTGCCCCCGGCACCGCCGCCCTGGACGCGAAGCCGGTCGCGGTGGCCGTGCAGGCCGACAAGCCCGACACCGGCAAGCTGATCCCGCACGGCACCCAGGGCGACCAGTCCCGCATCGACCTCACCGACGAGCAGACCGCCAACGTCAAGGCGATCATCGCCGCCACCAAGAAGTCCGGCCTCGACGAGCGCGCCGCCGTCATCTCCATCGGCACCGCCCTGCAGGAGTCCAAGCTGGAGAACCTCGGCCACCTCGGCGACCGCAACGACCACGACTCCCTCGGCCTGTTCCAGCAGCGTCCGTCCTCCGGCTGGGGCACCCCCGAGCAGATCACCGACCCGATCTACGCCACGATGGCCTTCCAGAAGGGCCTCAAGCAGGTCGACGGCTGGCAGGACATGCCGCTGACCGAGGCCGCGCAGACCGTGCAGGTCTCCGCCTACCCCGACGCCTACGCCCAGTGGGAGAAGCAGGCCGCCGACCTCGTCGCCGAGCACTGGAACAGCTGACCGCACCCGCGCCCTCGTAAGACAACGCTGGCCGGCACCCCACCCGGGGTGCCGGCCAGCGACATGTCGCAGTGGATCGTGGAGAGTCAGCGCCGGACCACCCGGGCACAGGGGTTTTCAGACCGCCCGGCGGCCCTCGAAGGCCCGGCCCAGGGTGATCTCGTCGGCGTACTCCAGGTCACCGCCGACCGGCAGGCCGCTGGCGAGGCGGGTGACCGCGATCCCCATCGGCTTGACCATCAACGCCAGGTACGTCGCGGTCGCCTCGCCCTCGGTGTTCGGGTCGGTGGCGAGGATCAGCTCACGGATCGTCCCCGCGCTGAGCCGGGTCATCAGCTCGCGGATACGCAGGTTGTCCGGGCCGATCCCCTCCAACGGGTTGATCGCCCCGCCGAGCACGTGGTAGCGGCCCCGGAACTCACCGGTCCGCTCGACCGCCACCACGTCCTTGGGCTCCTCGACCACGCAGATCACCTCGTCGGTGCGGCGCGGGTCGCGGCAGATCCGGCACTGCTCCGACTCGGCGACGTTGAAGCAGGTGGTGCAGAACCGGACCAGGTCCTTGACCTTGCGCAGCGCGCCGGCCAGCCGGTTGACGTCGGCCGGGTCCGCCGACAGGACGTGGAACGCGATCCGCTGGGCGCTCTTCGGGCCGACGCCCGGCAGCCGCCCCAACTCGTCGATCAGGTCCTGGATGGCACCCTCGTACATCTGCGGGTCAGAATCCGGGCAGGCCGAGGCCGCCCATGCCGCCGGCCACCGGGCCCATCTTCTTGTCGGTCAGCTCCTTGGCCGCCTCGGCAGCGTTGTGCAGGGCCGCGACGACCAGGTCTTCCAGGGTCTCGACGTCCTCCGGGTCGACCGCCTTCGGGTCGATCCTGATGCCCTTGATCTCACCGGAGCCGGAGACGGTCGCGGTGACCAGTCCACCGCCGGCGGTGCCGGTCAGCTCGGCCTCGGCCAACTCGGCCTGCGCCTTGGCGATCTGCTGCTGCATCTTCTGCGCCTGCTTCAGCATCTGCTGCATGTTCGGCTGTCCACCTGGGCGCACGGATGGCTCCTTCTCGCACTCGTCTGCTCGGCCGCGCCCAGCCTAGTCGGGGGCGACCGGTGGTCCGGTCCGGGGAACGGCGCGTCAGCGCGCGTCCACCTCGTCGATCTTCTCGGCGCCGAACGCCTCGCGGAGCAACTGCACCGCCTGCTCCTCGCTCGACTGCCGGGCGGTCCGCTCGTCGATCACCTCGTCCAGCGGTTCGTCACCCGGGTCGAACCCCTCGTAGGCGGGAGTGGTCCGGGTCGCGCCCGACGTCCCACCAGCACGGGTCGGGCCGTCGTAGTCCGGGTCGTAGGGCGGCTCGCCGGCCCACTCCGCGTCCGCGGTCTTGCGCCCCGCCGGCGCGGGCCGGGGCCCCTTACCCGCCGCAGCTGCCCGCGCCGCCGCGATGGCGCTGCTCACCGGCGCGCCACCGGTCCCGGCCGTCGGCGGCGGCGACGTCGTCGCCGGACCAGCCGGCCTGGGTACGGCGGGCGCAGCAGGCACCGCCGGGGCGGCTGCCGTCACGGTCGCCGTCGCACCACCCGGGCGGGCGGGTTCGGGCCACTCGTCGGAAGCGGTAGCGACGTTGGCGGCTCCACCGGGGCGGGCCGGTTCGGGCCAGCCCTCGTCGTCGTCCCCACCGACCGCACTGGTGGAGGTGGCCGGGGCGTCATCCGGCGCCCTGCCCACCTGGGCTACGGGTCCTCCCGATGGGCGCACCGCACCGCCGCCAGCCGGACCACCCTGGGCGGTCGCACCGGCCGAACCGGCGAAGCCGGCGATGGAGCCCGCGGAGCCCGTCGGGACGGTGGAGCCCGCAGAACCGGTCGGGACGGTGGAGTCTGCGGAGCCCGTCGGGGCGGTGGAGGCGGTCGGGGTACCGCCGGGCGAGCCGGCTGGACGAGCCGGGCCGGAGCCGGCCGGAGTTGGTGCGTTGACGGTGGTCGCACCACCGTTCGGGCCCCCACCACCGTTCGGGCCCGCTGCATGACTGCGCGGACCCACCGGACCGCTCGGGCCGGGGCCGCTCATTCCCGGGCCGCTCGCGCCCGGACCACCGCTCGCGCCCAGACCGGCCGGACCACCGCTCGGACCGGCCGGACCGCCGGTGGCGGGCTCGGCCGGCGCAGTGGGTGGGGCGGGAGCCGGTCGGGCCGGGCGGGAAGGAGCGACGGGTGACGCGCCACCCCGCTCGCCGGCCACCTCGCAGCGGATCTGCCAACGACCGCCGAACTCCTCGTACAGCGCCTCCAGGAGCAGATCCGGCTCGGCGGAGAGGGCCTGGGCATGGAACGGGTAGCGGAACGTGAGCAGGAGGGACTGTCCGTCCACCTCCCGGACGGTGGCCTCCCTCGCCCAGGCTGCCACCTTCTTGCTCTTCCGGCCGACCTTGCCGACGACGTCCGGCCACACCCGGCGCACCGCGACCGCGTCCAGGGCACCGGGTGCCGCGGCACCGGGTCGGGGCGGCTCGGGGGTGGCCGGGTCGGGCATCACCGCCGCGGGCGGCACCCGCCGGGCCACCGGGTCCGGGCCGTCCACGCCTGGGCCACCGGCCGTCGGGGCGGAGTCGTTCCGGGCAGAACCACCGGCCGTCGGGGCGGAGTCGTCCCGGGGCGGGCCGGCAGGGGCGGGTGGGGTGAAACCGGTGGGCCGGGAAATGGCCGCCGCGGCAGCAGCGCGGGCGGCAGCCGCCCCGGACAGGGCATCGACAGCCGCCGGCGGGCCGGCGGTCTGCGGGTCGGGCGCGGCGGCAGCCGCGGACGGGGCGGGAGGCTCCTGGCGTACCGCAGGAGTGTGGGTGGGGGGTGCGGAGCCGGCGGCGGCCGGCGGCAGCTCGCCGCCGCCCAGGGTGAGCCGGCGCTCCATCCGTTCCAGGCGCTGGAGCAGGGCGCCGGTGGAGTCGTCGACCCCGGGGAGCAGCATCCGGGCGCAGATCAGCTCCAGCAGCAGTCGGGGCGCGGTGGTGCCGCGCATGTCGACCAGGCCGTTGTGCACGATGTCGGCGCAGCGGGACAGGGTGGCCGGGCCGAGCCGCTGGGCCTGGGCGGCCATCCGCTCGATCTGGTCGGCCGGGCCGTCGATCAGGCCCTTGCCGGCGGCATCCGGCACCTGTTGGAGCACGATCAGGTCGCGCAGCCGTTCGAGCAGGTCGGAGGCGAACCGGCGCGAATCGTGCCCGGCCTCGGCCACCCGGTCGACGGTGGCGTACGCCGCCGCGCCGTCCCCGGCGGCCAGCGCGTCGCACATCTCGTCGATCAGTGCGGCGTCGGTGACGCCGAGCAGCGCGGCGGCCCGGGGATAGGTGACCCCCTCCGGGCCGGCGCCCGCGATGAGCTGGTCGAGCACGGAGAGGCTGTCCCGGGCGCTGCCGCCACCGGCGCGCACCACGAGCGGGAAGACCGCCGGATCGACCTTGACGCCCTCGGCCTGGGTGAGCTGCTCCAGGTACGGCCGGAGCAGCTTCGGCGGAATCAGCCGGAACGGGTAGTGGTGGGTCCGCGACTTGATCGTGCCGAGGACCTTCTCCGGCTCGGTCGTGGCGAAGATGAACTTGACGTACTCCGGGGGCTCCTCGACCAGCTTGAGCAGGGCATTGAAGCCGGCCGACGAGACCATGTGCGCCTCGTCGATGACATAGATCTTGAAGCGGCTCTGGGCCGGCGCGAAGAACGCCTTCTCGCGCAGCTCTCGGGCATCGTCGACACCACCGTGGCTGGCCGCGTCGATCTCGATGACGTCGATCGAGCCGGAGCCGTCGACGGCCAGCGACCGGCAGGAGGCGCACTGCCCGCACGGCTCCGGGGTGGGGCCTTGCTCGCAGTTGAGCGAGCGGGCCAGGATCCGGGCGCTGGAGGTCTTGCCGCAGCCCCGTGGACCGGAGAACAGGTAGGCGTGGTTGAGCCGCCCGCTGCGCAGCGCCTGCGACAACGGCTCGGTGACGTGCTCCTGGCCGATGATCTCGGCGAAGGTGCGCGGCCGGTACTTGCGGTAGAGCGCCAGCGTCACTCGCCCCGCCTCCTCTCGACCGAGCCATTCTGCGCCGGTCGGGCGCGGGTGACCACCCACCACCCCGTGACCCGACCCGCAGGTACGGTACCGGTGGGCGGAGACAAAAAGGCCTCCCGTGCACCCGGCAGAGCTCGCTTATCCTTGCTGCCTTCCGGCCCTGGGGAGGTTCACGAGATACCGCCGCACGGGAGGTAACGCCCACCCTACCCGACCCCCGGTGGATCTTCAGGGGGTGGTGGGGTGGCCCGGCGGGCGGGGACCTGTATCCTGGCTCGCGGAGGATTCGCCTAGAGGCCTAGGGCGCACGCTTGGAAAGCGTGTTGGGATAAAACCCTCACGAGTTCGAATCTCGTATCCTCCGCTCGTCTGAGCAGGAAAAACGACAGGGCCGGCCCCCACGGGGACCGGCCCTGAATCGTCTCTACCGTCACTCTCGTCTCAGTTGTCGTCTCACTTGCCCTGTTCCGGCTGCTCGGGCGGCGGCTTGGTGACCCTCTCCCCCGGCCCGGTCGGCGGGTCGCCCCAGAGCAGTCCGCCGAGCTGCTGCGCGATGTCCCGGCATACCTGGTCGGTCATGTGCTGGTAGCGGACGGCCATCGCCGAGTTCGACCAGCCCATGATGCCCATCACGGCGCGGCCGGAGACGCCCAGGACCAGGAGCGCGGTGGCGGCGGTGTGCCGGGCGTCGTGCAGCCGGCCGTCCCGCGCTGAACTGCGAGGCTGCAAGGTGGCCGGAGCGCGGCACACGCGATCTGTTCGGGATTACCTTGCACCTTCGGTGGATCTTGTTGTAGGTCGGCCGTTCGAAGCTGGACGAGTTCCTGTTGGCCCGCGCGTTGGCGCATGACTCGCCGCCGCCGTTGTTCCGGCCGGCGACCTGATCATCTCTCTGGGTTCAGTCTCCACGGTACGAGGAGAAGTACAGGGGCGGTCCCTGCCTCCTGGGTGCGCACGACGGCCTACGTCTCGTCGTCGGGTTGTCAGGCGTGGGAGTAGGCGCCTGTGTTGAGGTCGTCCAGGAGGGTGGGGCCGGTGGGTGTCCAGCCGAGGATTTCCTGGGTGCGAGTACTGGAGGCGGGGATGTCCATGCCGAAGAATCCGCCGATCCAGCCGAAGTGAGCTGGTGCGTTCTCGGCCGAGATGGAGTCGACGGGCAGGTCGAGCGCGTGGCCGATCGCCTCGGCGATCTGGCGTGTCGGGACTCCTTCCTCGGCGATCGCGTGCAGGAGCGAGCCCGCGGGTGCTTTCTCCAGTCCGAGGTGGACGAGGCGGGCGGCATCGGAGCGATGCACTGCGGGCCACCGGTTCGTACCGTCGCCGATGTAGCAGGCAACGCCCTTCTCCCGCGCGATACCGACGAGAGTGGTCATGAGGCCGTTGTCGCCCGCGCCGTGCGTGGTGGGGGCGAACCGCACCCCGACCACGTGCACGCCTCGGGCGAGGTAGTCCAGTGCGAGGTTCTCGCCGCCGCCGCGAGGGGTGTCGGGGCCGCGGAACGGGGAGGCATCGTCTTCGGTGGCGGGACGACCACCGCCGACCGGGATGATGCCCGAGGCGAACAGGAACGGCCGACCCGAACCTTCGAGGGTGTCCCCGATTGCCTCGATCGCGGCTCGTTCGGCCTTGTTCGAGACGGCGGGGTTGTCGAAGTCGTGCTTGTTGGCGAGATGAATCACGGCCTCCGCGTCCGCGGCGCCCGCGCGGATGCCGTCGAGGTCGTCGAGGTCGCCGCGCCGGACCGTGACGCCCATGGCCTCCAGAGCGGCGGCGGAGGTGTCGGAGCGGGCGAGGCCGACGACGTCGTGACCGGCCGCGAGCAGCTCGTCGACGGTGGCGGAGCCGATCCAGCCGGATGCCCCGGTGACGAAAACGCGCATGAGTGGATCTCCTTCTTGATGCCGGCAACCAACACCCCGCTGATGTCAGCCGCTGTCATCAGCGTAACGCATGATGTCAGCCGCTGTCATCAGTATGATCTCGCCATGGCGCGATGGGATCCAGGTGCGAGGCAGCGCCTACAGATGGCGGCACTGGAGCTCTATGTCCGACAAGGCTTCGAGAAGACGACCGTCGAAGAGATCGCCCAGAGCGTCGGCCTGACCGAGCGCACGTTCTTCCGTCACTTCGCCGACAAGCGCGAGGTGCTGTTCGACGGACAGGACATGCTGCAACAGGCATTCCTGGACGGCGTGCGCGCGGCCCCGCCGTCCGCGTCGCCACTGGAGATGGTCACCGCAGCCCTGGCCGTCTCGGCGGAGTCCTTCACCGACGAACGACGGCCCTGGTCACGTCAGCGCCACGCGGTCATCATGGCGAACCCCGGCCTACTGGAACGCGAGCTACTGAAGAGGGCATCGCTCGCGGCGGCGATAGCCGGCGCGTTGCGTGCGCGCGGCGTCGCCGAGCGAGCGGCCGTCCTCGCGGCGGAAACCGGCGTGACGGTTTTCAACGTGGCCTTCTCCGAGTGGATCGCCGAGGACGAACAGAGGTCACTAGCCGAGGTCGAGCGTGAGGTGCTGGAAGAACTGAAGGCACTGGCAGCTTGACATTCTTCGCCGCCGAAGCCCCGATGGCCGGCGACGACGCGCAGGATCAGTCGAACGGCGCAAGATCATGTGCAACCTGGATGAAACTCTCACGAGTTCGAATCTCGTATCCTCCGTGCTCTTGATCAGCAACAACGTCGAGGGTCGGCCCCGGTCGGGAGCCGGCCCTCCGTCGTCTCTGCGGACACCCCGGCCGAGGTCGCACCGCGCTATGCCCACGGCAGAACGGTCACCCCGGCCCCCGCACCGCCCCCTAGGGTTTCCGCAACAGCGGCCGGTCGGGTGGGGAGGCAGCGATGCGGGTCGTCTTCGTGCACGGGGCGTGCGTACGCGATGGGGCGTGGTGGTGGTCCCGGGTCGACTCGCTGCTCGCGGCCGGCGGGACGGCGAGCGTCGCGGTACGGCTACCGAGCTGCGGCGAGCTGTCGGACGCGCGCCGGCCGGCGGGGCTGGACGACGACGTCGAGGAGACCCGTCGGGTGTTGCGCGACGCCGGGTCGGCGATCCTCGTCGGCCACTCCTACGGCGGGGTGGTCGCCACTGCGGCGGCCGACGCCGGGGACGTCCGGCACCTCGTCTACGTCAGCTCGTTCCTGCCCGACGTGGGTGAGTCCCTGGCCGATCTCGGGCCCGCCGGACCCGCGCCCCACCTGGAGTTCTCCCCCGACGGCACGTTCGCGGCCCGGTCCGAGCTGGCCGCCCCGCTGTTCCTGCACGACTGTGACCCAGCGGCGGTGGACGGTGCGCTGGCCCGGCTGGTCCGGCAGGACGCCGCCGTGCTCACCACCCCGGTCCGCTACGCGGGCTGGCGCTCGACCCCGTCGACGGCGGTGGTCTGTGCCGGGGACCGGGCCACCCCGCCGGAGGTGCAGCGCGCCCAGGCGGCTCGGGCGGGGCGGACCGTGGAGCTGGCCACCGGGCACCATCCGATGCTCTCCCACCCGGACCTGCTCGCCGCGCTGCTGCAAAAGATCGCCGCCGCACACGACTGACGACGTATGCGCGGGACGCATACCGTTCATCGGCCGGGAAGGTGGAACGGTCCGATCCAGCGCCTTTCGAATCTCGTGTCCTCGGCTCGTCTGAGCAGCACCGACGCGAGGGTCGACGCTGATCGGGAGCCGACCTTTCGTCGTTCCCCGAAGCTGTGCCAGGACATGCCGAACAGGGCGGGCAGGAGGGTTCAGGCCCTGGGCGTCGTCTTCACCCAGCCCAGGAAGCGCTGGTACGTGGTGATCGGGTCGGGCGGCTCGGGGCAGATCCGGGTGAGGTCGGCCATCGCCTCCCGGAACAACTCGGCAAGGTCGACCGCGAGACTGACCCGCTCCCCCGCGTAGTCGGCGACCAGGTCGAGCCGAGCCCTCCCGCAGGGCCAGGGCAGCGCATCGGCGGTGCAGATCCAGAGGGGTCTGAGCGGCGCGTGTCTCTGCATGTCGCCTCCGAGATGGGGGCCGGACTTTCACGGCACCCCGGCCCGCTGGGAAGCTCCTCCACCGGGCCGGAGGCCATCTCTACCTCACCCCACCTGGCATACACTTGTCAATCAGCAAGTAGCGATAGTCAAGCTAACGCCGTGCTTACGGTCGAACGGTGAAGCGACCGCGCTTGTACGGACCGGGCGAACTGGCTGCCCTGTTCAACGTGTCGCGGCAACGGGTCCTACAGATCACCCGCAGGCCCGGCTTCCCTGAACCACTCGCCCGCCTGATCGGCACCACGGTCTGGGACGCGGACGAGGTGGACGAGTGGGCACGCCACCACCGCCCTCCCCGCCCGCCTGCGGAAGAGGACGAGTAGCCGCCCGACCCGTCGGACAGGGCCTTCACCGGAGGCAGCACACCGGCGCCGGCTGGCTCGGACTGGCCCAGGCGCAGCTCAGCCGGGTGGAGACCGGCGAACCGGTCGTGCACCTGGATCGGCTCGTCCGCTGGGCGCGTCTCCTCCAGGTGCCCGCTGCCCAGCTTGGTTCCGGCTTCCCGCGATGATCGGCCAGGGGCGGGCCGACGAAGCCTGCCCGGTGGTGGACCAGGCGATGGAGCAGACCACCGGACTCGGCTCGGCCGTGGTCGTCGGTCACCTTCGGCAGGTCGCTCTGCTGTTGCGCTCGCACGTCCGTCATTGCGCGGAGGTGCCGCCGCTACTGGACCGACTTCAGCACACATTCCGGGAGAGGAACTGGGTGGCCGCCCCGCTGCCGAACGCCTGACACCCGGCCACAATGGCTGTCATGGCCGATCAGCGCCCCCTCTACGAACGCGATCCGGAAGCCTGGCAGGCGCACCTGGCGGAAGGCAACGCGAAGCAGGCCCGGAAGCGGGTCGGTGCTGATGTGCTGCTCCGCAACGAGCGGGGTGACATCCTGTTGGTCGATCCCGCCTACAAGCCGGACTGGGACCTCCCGGGTGGAATGGCCGAGGCCAACGAGGCACCCCAGGTGGCAGCCGAGCGGGAACTGCACGAAGAACTGGGTCTACGGCGGCCCGCCGGCCGCCTGCTGGTCGTCGATTGGGTCGCGCCACACGGCCCCTGGGACGACAGCTTGATGTTCGTCTTCGACGGTGGGGTGCTCGATGACGGACCGACTCCGGCGGACGAGGAACTGCGCGGATGCGGTTTCTTCCCCGTCGACCAGGCCCGGACACTCCTGCGTCCCTACGTCTGGAGTCGACTCCGCCACGCCCTCGACGCGGCCGGGGACGGCCGCCCGCGTTACCTGACCAACGGCACGGGTCAGGAATCGGCATCCCGCGAGTGACCGTGGGCATCGACTAGAACCAGTACCGTACGGGCACTTACGGCGGCTCCGGATCCGTCGTACACATGTGCTATCCACAGGGTGTGGATGGCGGGGGGATCGGATGAGTTACCAGCTCAGCGCGGTCGTCGCGGATGTCGAGCTACTGCGTGAGCAGACCGCCGACCTGGATCACGCGGTGTTGGCCGCGCTCCGACAGGATTTCGCGCTGTTGCCGGTGACCCCGCAACTGGTCGAGGAGCTGACCGGCGCGCTGCCGGACTTCCACCCCGAGGAGCCGACCGCCGGGCAGCCGTTCGAGCTGATCCTCTCGCCGGCCCTGAATGGGCTGCTGGACCGGTGGTCGCGGCGGGGCCCGGTGGCATATCTGGAGGCGGAGTTCGCCGGGGGCCTCGGCCGACAGGCGTCGGCGGTCTGGCTGGGCGGCCGGTTGAGCTGGGGTCCGCGCTTCGACCGCGCCTTCACGCTGCCGCGCGAGGAGTGGCCGATCAACGCGGCGCTGGTCCGGCTCGGCGCGGAGCCGGGGCGGTGGCTCGACCCGTTCGCCGAGCTGGGTCTGCACCTGGAGCGGAACACCGCCGGTTGGCTGGCCCACGGCCGGCGCGGGCTGACCGCCGACTACTGGGACGAGCTGGCCGAGGAATGGGAAGGGCAGCAATTCCCGGCTGACCAGCAACCTGAACGCCCCGGTCCCGTTGGGGACTGGGGGATTCTATGAAATTGCGACAATTTGCCGTACTTGCGGCGTTACTGGTGGCTGCCTCGGCGTCGGGCAGCGGCACCCATCCATCGGGGCCCGATGTCCCGGCACAGCCGATCGGCGCCAGTCAGGTGGTCGGGCTGCACGGGCTGGCCGGCGCGGAGTTCGGTGCCAGCGAGACGGAGCTGACCCGACGCGGGGTGCTCCGCGCCGATGCCGACACCTGCGGCATGACGCTGGCCGGTCACGGGACGGCCAGCCCGATCTTCGTCGACGACCGGCTCGTGCTGCTCTGGCTCGACGATCCGATGAGCACCCCGGAGGGGATCACCGTCGGCACCCCCGTCGCGGAGGTGCTGACCCGCTACCCGTCGGCCGTCCGGCTGCGTGCGCCACCACGGACGTACCGGTTCGACGGGCTGCTCGCCCGCGACGGCGACCGGGGGTACCTCTTCCTGCACGACGGCACGGCCGTCCGGGAGATCATCGCCGGATACGCCGACTGGGCCCGCCGCCTCTTCGACGAGGGGCACAGCCCCTGCTGAGCCCACGCTGCCGACCAGCCGAGTATCCGATGGCTCATGATCGACCACCGTGGAATCATCTGCTCGCCCGCGCAGCGGCGCGGCAGCTCACGGGGGAGTCATGGTGAAAACGTTCCTGTCCACACGACCGCACCGCCGACCGGGCCCGGTCGCGAGGTGGATGGCGATCAGCGCCACCATCGTCGCCACCGTCCTGATCGGACCGGCGGCCACCCTGGCGGCCGGCCCGACGACCGGCAACACCGCCACCGGTGTACGGCAACCAGCGCTGACACCTGCCCCCGCGCCGGCCGCACCAGCTTCCGTGCCCGCTGCGTCAGCTTCCGTGCCCGCCGTGTCAGCCCCTGCCGCGCGGGGAACCGCACCGGTCGGACCGGGACCGGTGTCGGGGCACCCCGGGACGGTGTCGACCACCCTGGGCGGGCCGGCCGGGCCTCCGGTGACCAACGGGCGACCGGCCACCGAGGCGGTCCGGGCGACCGAGCCACCGGTACGGGCCTTCTCCCGCACCGCGCCACCGAAGGCGCCCCGACCCGGGCGCACCTGCGGTGGGGTCCTGCCGCTGGGCGCGGTGGTGACGTGCGCGTCGATCGTCGACGCGCAACAGCACCGGTGGACGGTCACCACCTCCGCCGACCAGGACGTCCTGGTCACCCAGCTCACCCGGGGCAGCGGCGACCACACCCAGGGCTGGGTCACCGACGCAGGCGGCGCGCATGTCTGCTGGTTCGGCATCGACTCGGGCAGTTGCCAGCTCGGGCCGGCCGGCACCTACGCGATCACCGTGAAGTTGCCGCACCCGACGGGCAGCGGCAACTACACCCTGGCCGTCGAGTCCACCCGGACGCCGTCGATGTGTCAGGACCTGCCCGAGTCGTTCTTCTCCTTCGCCTCCCCCGGGGTCACCGGCACCCTGGCGGCGGGCACGGCGGCGCACTGCTTCCGCTTCGACCAGCCGGTGCACTCGGTGCTGCGGACGTACGACCCGGGTGGGGCGCCCGACGTGCTGGGCCAGGTCCTCGACGCCAACTACCAGCCGTTGTGCGAGGTGCGGTACGTCGACCGGTGCGCCCTGGACCAGCCCGGCCCCTACCGGCTGTTCCTGCGGGAGCAGTACGGCACCGCGAGCGCGTACACCCTCCGGATGCCCCGGCTGTCGCACCCGGTCGGCTGCCCGGCCGTGCCGCTGGCCCCGTTCGGTGATCCCGGCGCGGCCGTCGGCAGCGGGACGGTGAGCCAGCGCGAGGAGGTGGGCTGCCACGCGGTCACCACCCCCGCCGCCGGTCCGCTGCTGATCCGGCTCAACCAGTACCACGACCAGTACCTCTCCTGGACGATGTACGACGCGGCCGGCGACCAGGTCTGCTCCGAGTACGACCCGGACCGTGGTTGCCCCGTCCCGGCCGCCGGGTCGTACACCCTGCTGATGCTCAACCGGAACGACTTCGGCACCGAGATCAACTATCAGGTGGCGGTGACCCGCCTCGACCGCACCGACGGCTGCGCCCCGGCCACCGGCACGTCCTGGGACCAGGCCGCCCTCCCACTGCACCAGACCTCCCAGGTGCAGACCAACTGCCAGCCCTTCACCGGCACGGCCGGCCAGCGCATGGTCACCTACACCGCGCCCGACAGCTACAACGACGCCTGGTCCTGGCTGGTCGACGCCGCCGGCACGGCGATCTGCACCGAGTCGTCGGATGAGGACGGCTGTGTGCTGCCCGCCGCCGGCACCTACCGGGTGATCACGTACCTGAGCTGGTGGCAGGCCGACAGCACCGACCTGACGTACCGGTTGCAGGTGCGCCGGCTCTCCGACCCGGCCGGCTGCCCGACGATCACGCCCGGCAGCTACCAGGCCGCGCCCGCCGGGGCCCTGGGCGGCATCCGCTGCCGGATCCTCGACCTGCCCGCCGCCGGCACCTACCGGGTCAAGGCGATGACCTCCGACAACTACCGGCGGTACGGCAACGTCTATGACAGCACCGGGCACAAGCTCTGCACCGGCATCTCCTGCGAGGTGCCGGCGGCGGGGAGGTACACCCTGGTCCTCGACGGCAGCATGACCCGCACGGTGATCGACAACGACGCCCAGCATGCCTTCGCGCTGCTGCCCTGGCAGGTCACCGGCTGCCCGACCGTCTCTGACACCGGCTGGCGGGAGGCGCCGCACCGGGGAACCTTCCAGTACGCCGCCGAGTACCACTGCCTGCGGCTGCCCAGCCCGGCCGGGGCCCGGGTCGTCGGGCTGCTGCCGGGGGACGCGACGGAGGCGACCACGCCGGAGATGAGCGTGGTCGACGCGACCGGTGACGAGGTGTGCGACTCCTACTCGCTGCGCCAGTACGCCTGCGAGCTGACCGGTCCGGGACCGCACTCGGTGCTGCTGAACGCCGAGGACGGCTACCCCACCACCTCGTACGCCCTCGGGATCGCCCGGGTGGACGGCCCGCCGGCCTGCCCGGTGCTGGCCGACGACGCGGCGGGGTCCACGGTGACCACGGGCGCGGACCGCTTCGCGGTGTGCCTCTCCGTGCCGGCCGGTCGGCACACCGCCCGGGAGAGCTTCACCTGGACCCGGACCGCCGGTACCGGTGACGCACGGCTGTCGATCTTCGACAGTCAGGGCATCCGCTACTGCGGCCCGAGCGGTTACTCGGTGGGGCGGACGATCACCTGCACGCTGCCGGCCGGCCCGGTCACCGTGCTGTTGGAGTCGGACGCGGTCGCCGCGACCTATCGGCTGACCCACGCGCCTGCGCCGTGACCTGCGGTGGGCCGGCCCACTCCGGTCGGCCCACTCCGGTCGGCCCACCGCACCGCGCAGAAACGGAACGCCCGGTGCGATCCTCGCGGATCGACCGGGCGTTCTCGCTGTTCACGAGCGGTGGCGGCGGGATTTGAACCCGCGGAGGGCGTAAACCCTCACACGCTTTCGAGGCGTGCTCCTTAGGCCACTCGGACACGCCACCGCCGACGAGGGTACAGGAACCCGGGTTCGGATGCCGCACCGGTATCGCTCCGGTCGGCCTGGCAGGATCTTTGCCATGAGTACGCACATCGGCGCGAAGCCGGGCGAGATCGCCGAGCGGGTCCTGATGCCGGGCGACCCGCTGCGGGCCAAGTGGATCGCGGAGACCTACCTCGAGGACGCCACGTGCTACTCGACGGTGCGGGGCATGCTGGGCTTCACCGGGCGCTGGAACGGCGTCGAGGTCTCCGTCCAGGGTTCCGGCATGGGGATGCCGTCCGCCTCCATCTACGCCCACGAGCTGATCAACGAGTACGGCGCGAAGACCCTGATCCGGGTCGGCTCCTGCGGCGCGCTCACCGAGGACCTCCAGCTGCGGGACGTGGTCGCGGCGATCGGGTCGTCGACCGACTCGAACATGAACCGGATGCGCTTCGACGGGCTGATCGACTACGCCCCGGTCGCCGACTTCGGGCTGCTGCGTACCTCGGTCGAGGTGGCCGAGCGGCGCGGCATCACCGTGCACGTCGGGCCGATCCTCGCCGCCGACGCCTTCTACACCGACCGGCCGGACCTGTACGACACCCTCGCCGACTACGGGGTGCTGGCGGTGGAGATGGAGTCGGCCGCCCTCTACACGATCGCCGCCCGGTTCAAGGCCCGCGCCCTGACCCTGCTGACGGTCAGCGACCACATCAAGACCGGCGAGAAGACCACCGCGCAGGAGCGCGAGCAGACCTTCGGCCAGATGGTGGAGATCGCCCTGGACACCGCCGTCACCTCCTGACCGGGAGACGGCTCGCAAGGGGGCCGATGTTGCGCTATCGCCTGGGGCGGAAAGCGCAATATCGGCCCCCTTGAGTCGATCAACGGGATAGCGACTCGATGAGGGGCGATTCGGGGAGCGGGGTCAGCGGAAGAAGGCGCGCAGGAGGGTGGCGTTCTCGGCGGCCAGGACGCCGGCATAGACCTCGGGGCGGTGGTTGAGGCGGCGGTCGCGCAGAACGTCCCAGAGGGAGCCGGCGGCACCGGTCTTGGGCTCCCAGGCACCGAAGACGACGGTCGAGATCCGGGCCAGCACCAGTGCGCCCGCGCACATCGTGCACGGCTCCAGGGTCACCACCAGTGTGCAGTCGTCCAGCCGCCACCGACCCAGCCGCGCGGCGGCCCGGCGCAACGCCAGCACCTCGGCGTGCGCGGTCGGGTCCCCGGTCAGCTCACGTTCGTTGCGGCCGACGGCCAGTTCGGTGCCGTCCGGGCCGTAGACCACCGCCCCCACCGGCACGTCCTCCACCGCCCCGCCGCCCCGGCCCACCCCGGTCGACTCCCCGGAGCCAGGCCCACCAAGACCAGGCCCGGCGGAACCGGGCTCCCCGGAACCGGGCCCGCCGGAACCAGGCCCAACAGAACCAGGCTGGCCAGAACCGGGCTCGCCGGAGCCGCTGGCGGAGAGCGGTGCCGGGCCGGTGGCGGCGATCTCCAGCGCGCGGCGCATCCACCGCTCGTGCCGTTGCCGGCGGCCGGTGGGACCGGGGTCGATCAGCGGCGCCGGATCGCCGGCGTCGGGTGGGGCCGAAGGTCGGTCAGACCTCACGCAGCTCCTCGACCTCGTCGGCGCAGCCGAGCACCTGGCACACCCCGGCGGTCACGTCGGCGGGGAGCATGCCCTCGTGGGCGCAGAGCGTGAGCAGACGTTGGGCGGAGATGCCCAGGTCGGCGAGGATGTCGGCGTCGCCCACCGGGTCCGCCTCCGGGTCCACGACCGGTTGTTCGCTCTCCTCGTCGCCACCGCCGGCGGTGGCCGACGGCGGTTCGTCGACGTCGTCGAGGCCGGTGACGGAGGTCTTGAGGTCACCGACGAGCAGCGCGCCCAGCCGGGACTCCTCCGCGAACGCCGAGTCGGAGCCGAAGACCCGCAGGTCCTCCCCCTCGTCGAGGCGCAGCAGCACCAGGTACGCATCGTCGGCCTCGACGAAGAGCAGCGACACCTCGGCGTCCGGTTCGACATCGCGCAGCCGGTCGGCGACCTCGTCGATGTCGGTGGCACCTCGCAGGTTCACCTCGGCGGCGTTCCAGCCCCCCTCGTCGCGCACCACGGCAGCAGCGAAGTACGACATGGTTCCCCCCAAAAAGAACTCGGCACAGCCGACCGTTACGCGTGCACGTTAACCGGTCGGATCGGCAGCAGACCGGTCAACGCCCCGAAGGGCGGGCCGATCCGGGAAAAGTTCGTCAGCCGGCGACGCGACGACGGGTGGCGATCAGTTGGCGCAGCCGCTCGGTACGTTCCCGCTGCGGCCGTACCCGCTGGTGTACCGCACGGGCTCCCGCCAGCTCGGCGAGAATCTGGAGGCGGCGACGGCTCCGCTCGGAGTCGAGCCGCGGGGTGTTCCAGGCCATACCGAAGAGCGTCCCCAGTCACAGCGGGTACGTCAAGATGGTGCGGCAAACGAAGCCACGCAACGACGCAGAGTCACCACATCGGCCAGTCCGCGCTGACCGCCCACCGCACCACGACGATCCCGAACGCGATGCTCCAGCCGCCGGCGGTGACGATCGCGACGCCGGTGCCGACCCCCCGGTCGCCGTAACGGACCAGGGCCAGCGCGGCGAGCCAGGCGAGCGCACCGGCGATCACCGTCCACCAGGCGTAGCCGGCGACGTCCCGGCCGAGCAGGCCGAAGAGCACCAGCCAGGCGGCGGCGAGCGCGCCGCCCGAGGCCACGGCGGCGCCGGTGACCGGATGCGGTTCCCGCCAGGTCGGCCGCCGGGGCGGCCCGGAGGGAAAGAGACCCGAGGCGGCGTACGGGACGTGGCCCGCAACGGGTCCGGGCTGGTAGTTCGTCGTCACTGCTCCCCCTCCGGCCGGGACGGACCCCGCGGCACCCCACCGGGGGCGACTGGTCGAAACGGACCGGCCGACCCGCGCCACGGAGCCGTCGGGTGGCCACCTGTCGGCCGGGTGCTGCTGTCGGTGCGACCTCCACCGTAGCCGTCTGTCAGGATGTCCGAATGTCCCTGCTGCGACCCGACCGACGTCGCACCCGTCCGGCGTACCCCGCGCTGCTGGTCGTGGCGGCGTTGCTCGGCGGCTGCGGGGCGGACCAGCCGGCCGCGCCCCCGGTCTGGGACGCTCCGACGGCGGTCGCGACCGGCGACCAGCCGGCGGTGCCGACGACCCCGACGGGCACGCCGTCGGCCACCCCGGGGGCCGGGACGCCGTCGACCACGCCGGACCCGGCCGCCCTGCGCCGGGTCTTTCCGGTACGCGCGGGCAACGTCGCCTACCACCCGACGCACTCGGGTTACCCGGGCACGGACATCTTCGCCGACTGCGGGGAGCCGGTGGTGGCGGTCACCGACGGGACGGTCCTGGAGGTGAGCCGGGTGGACCGGTTCGACAAGAAGGGGCCGCTGGGGCCGTACAACGGTGGTCTGTCGGTGTCGTTGCTGGGCGACGACGGGGTGCGGTACTACGGGTCGCACCTGAGCGCGATCAGCGCGGGGATCGACGCGGGGGTCCGGGTGTCCGCCGGCCGGAAGCTCGGCGAGGTGGGCCGCACGGGCAACGCGAACAACGTCTGCCACCTGCACTTCGGGCTCTCGCCGAAGTGCACCGGGCACGACGACTGGTGGATCCGGCGGGGCGTGGTGTGGCCGGCGAAGTATCTGGACTCGTGGCGGGGCAAGGGCAACCGGTCCCCGGTCGCGGCGGTGACCGCGTGGGAACGCGAGCACGGCTGCCCCCGCGCCCCGCGTGGCTCCTCGGGCACGGGCTGACCGACCGCACGACGGCCGCGTCATCGGTCGTACGCATTGACGTAGGTATTACCCGTCGGTTAACGTCCCGAATGAGAGAGCGCTCTCTGGAATAACTAACCTCCCGAATTCCGACGTACCGCGTGCAGTTGGCCGTCCCGACGGTCCCGCGCGGAGGAGGCACGATGACACCTCCCGTCCCCCGGCGCCGCGCCCCCTGGGTGCTCGCCGCCACCACCGCGCTGGCCGTCCTCGTCGGCGGCCTCACCCTCACCACCGCCGGCACCCCCGCCGAGGCGGCCACCGTCGGCGCCGGCAGCTACACCACCGACCCGGTCGGCCCGCTGCCCAGCGGCTGCGGCGCGCTGTCCACCAACCCCCGCCAGTTCGCCACCGCCAACGCCCCCGCCGGGCCGGTGCCCACCAACGACTGGTGGTCGTCGCTGCTGTGGAAGAAGACGAACTGCTCCTACAGCGAACCGCTGCACGCCCACCCGGTGTCCTACCAGCCGTTCAGCGACGGGCTCGGCTTCTCGGCGCCGTCCACCGCCACCGTCACCGGCACCTCGACCGGGGTGGGCGAGTTCAAGTACACCTACACCGAGGACATCCGGGTCGGGGTGGCCGCGCTCGGCGCACCGGTGGTCAAGGTCGACGACTGGACCGACTGGACGGTCACCCCGTACTGGAGTGACGGGGCGCGGACCCTGCGCGCCACCATCGGCCACGGACTGCCGTTCGCCTACTTCCAGGCCAGCGGCGGGGACGCCCAGATCAACCCGACCGGTGGCGCGGCCACCGTCTGGTCCCACAGCGGCGGCACCATCGGCTTCACCGTCCGGGGCCACGACTACGTCGGGTACGCCCCGACCGGGGCGAGCTGGACCGTCGTCAACGGACGGATCACCTCCACCCTGGCCGGCAAGGGCTACTTCTCGATCGCCCTGCTGCCGCCCACCGCCGACGCCACCGCCCGCGCCACCCTGGCCAGCAGCTACGGCCGGTACGCCCACGCGCACGTCACCGGCACCCGGGTCGACTACACCTACGACCCGGCGACCAGCGCGGTGAACACCACGTACTCGTTCACCACCACCGCCCGGGAGGGCACCGCCACCCAGACCGTGGTCAGCCTCTACCCGCACCAGTGGAAGTCGCTCGCCGGCAGCACCCCGCTCACCCAGACCTATCCGTCGGCGCGCGGCCGGATGAAGGTGCTGACCGGGGTCGCCTCCTACCGCACCACGATGAAGTTCCACGGCGTCCTGCCCGAGGTGCCCGCCGTGGCCACCGGGTCCGGCACCGACCTGGCCCAGCTCAAGGAGCAGCTCGCCGCCGTCCGGGGCAACCCGATGGACCAGCGCGGCGGGGACACCTACTGGACCGGCAAGGGCCTCGGTCGGGCCTCCCGGATCGCCGAGATCGCCGACCAGGTCGGTGACACCGAGACCCGCAACGCGGCGCTCAACGCCATCCGCAGCACCCTGACCGACTGGTTCACCGCCACCCCCGGCAAGACCGCCAAGGTCTTCTACTACGACCGCAACTGGGGCACCCTGATCGGCTACCCGGCGTCGTACGGGTCCGACCAGGAACTCAACGACCACCACTTCCACTACGGGTACTTCGTCGCGGCGGCGGCGACGCTTGCCAAGTTCGACCCGACGTGGGCCACGCAGAGCCAGTACGGCGGCATGGTCGACCTGCTCATCCGGGACGCCAACAACTACCAGCGGGCCGACACCCGCTTCCCCTACCTGCGGGACTTCGACATCTACGCCGGGCACGACTGGGCCGCCGGGCACGGGTCGTTCAACGCCGGCAACAACCAGGAGTCCTCGTCCGAGGGGATGAACTTCGCCAACGCCCTGATCCAGTGGGGGCAGGCCACCGGCAACACCGCCGTCCGCGACGCCGGCGTGTTCATCTACACCACCCAGGCCGCCGCCATCCAGGAGTACTGGTTCGACGTCGACAACGAGAACTACCCGGAGACGTTCGGGCACTCCACCGTCGGCATGGTCTGGGGCGACGGTGGCGCGTACGCGACCTGGTTCAGCGCCGAACCGGAGATGATCCAGGGCATCAACATGCTCCCCGTCACCGGCGGTCACCTCTACCTCGGCTACCGGCCGGCCTACAACAAGGCCAACTACGCCGAACTGGTCCGCAACAACGGCGGTGAACCCACCGTGTGGCAGGACATCCACTGGCAGTTCCTGGCCCTCGGTGATCCGGACGCGGCGCTGGCCAAGCTGCGGGCCAATCCCGGCTACACCCCGGAGGAGGGCGAGAGCCGAGCGCACACCTTCCACTGGATCCGCAACCTCGCCGCGCTCGGCCAGGTCGACACCACGGTCACCGCCAGCCATCCGCTGGCCGCCGTGTTCAGTCGCAACGGTGCCCGCACCTACGTGGCCAGCAACATCACCGCCGCGCCGTTGACGGTGCGTTTCTCCGACGGGACCAACCTCACGGTGGCCGCCGGGAAGACCGCCACCACCGGGGCGTACACCTGGAGTGGCGGCAACGCGGCCGGCGGCACCAACCCGAGCCCCACGCCGACCACGTCCCCGACCACGTCGCCCACCCCGTCCCCGACCGGGCCGTCGCCGACCCCGACCCCGACCAGCCCGACCCCGCCGCCGACCACCCCGCCGGCCGGCTCGCCGACCAGGTTCCTGCTGCCCGGGGGCGGGCTCGGGGCGGCCGGCAGCGCGACGACGACCACGGTGGCCGGCACCGGGGGCGCCAACCACGACGGCACCCCGAGCAACCCGGTGGTCTTCACCGCGACCCGGCTCAACCTGACCTACGCCGGGGGGCAGACCGGGTTCGACCTGTTCCTCGACGCCGGCCAGTCGGTCGGCAACGGGGTGCAGGCCCGGGTCTCCTACGACCTGACCGGTGACGGCTCCTTCGACCGGGTGGAGACCTACCGCTACTTCGCCACCGATCCGGTCCCCGGCTACGAGCACTACACGCAGAACGCCGGCCTGCACTCCGCCACCGGCACGCTGGGCAACCTCTCCGGCGGCACGGTCAAGGTGGAGGTCTGGTCGGCGATCGGCGTCAGCTCGTCCACCCTCGGCATCGGCAACCAGTCGGTGGTGAAGCTGCCGTACTCCTGATCCGGTCCCCGCTGTCCACACCCCGCGCCGCCGGTCGTCCCCCGACCGGCGGCGCGGGCGCGTAGGTTGCCATCCATGAGCGCCAGAGACCCCGTCGCCGACCTGCGTCGGATCGCGTTCCTGCTGGAGCGGGCCAACGAGGCCACCTACCGGGTACGCGCGTTCCGCTCGGCGGCGACCACCCTTGCCGCGTTGCCGGCGGCGGAGCTGACCGAGCGGGCCCGGACCGGGACGCTCACCGAACTGTCCGGGGTCGGCGACGTCACCGCCCGCTGCGTCGCCGAGTCGCTGGCCGGCGAGGAGCCGGTCTACCTGCGTCGGCTGGCCGCCACCGAGGGCACCGACCTGGACGAGGCGGCCGGCGCGCTACGGGCCGCGCTGCGCGGCGACTGCCACACCCACTCGGACTGGTCCGACGGCGGATCACCGATCGAGGAGATGGCGCTCGCCGCGGTCGAACTCGGCCACGAGTACGTGGTGCTGACCGACCACTCGCCCCGGCTGACGGTGGCCCGGGGCCTCACCGCCGACCGGCTGCGCCGGCAACTCGACCACGTGGCGGCGGTCAACGCGGCCCTGCCCGAGGGGTTCCGCATCCTCACCGGGATCGAGGTGGACATCCTCGCCGACGGGACCCTCGACCAGGACGAGGAGCTACTGGCCCGGCTCGACGTGGTGGTCGGCTCGGTGCACAGCGGCCTACGCGACGAGCGGGCCAGGATGACCCGCCGGATGCTCACCGCGATCGCCAACCCGCACCTGGACATCCTCGGCCACTGCACCGGACGGATGGTGTCGTCCCGGCCCGCGGGGGTGACCGGCCCGGGTGACAAGGGGCACCGGGCGCGGACCCGCGCCGAGAGCGAGTTCGACGCGGACGCGGTCTTCGCCGCCTGCGCCGAACACGACGTGGCCGTGGAGATCAATTCCCGGCCGGAGCGGCAGGACCCGCCGAAGCGGCTGATCCGCCGTGCGCTGGAGGCCGGCTGCCGGTTCGCCATCGACACCGACGCGCACGCCCCCGGGCAGCTCGACTGGCAGCAGTTCGGCTGCGTCCGGGCGGCCCTGTGCGGCGTCCCCGCCGACCGGGTGGTCAACACCTGGCCGGCGGACCGCCTCATCGACTGGACCCGCACCCACGCCTGATCCGCCGCCCCGCCCCCGTTACCCGCCGCCGCAGGCCGACAAGCCCGACGGCCGGGCCGGGGTGGGCCGGCGGCCGGGGTGGGCCGGCGGCCGGGGTGGGCCGGCCACGCGATGATCCACTCCTGTGGGCCGTAATTGTGGTGTCCCACCGCCTCGGATACCGCAACTACGGCTCCGATGAGTCGATCATGCTGATGAGCCGGGCCGGCGGGGGTCAGCAGACCGTGGCCTCCGGCTCCGGCACCGCCGCCGCGTCGGCGCCGGCAGGCCGGGCAGTAACGGACGCGCCGACACCGACGGGGGTTGTCGCCACGGGCGTGTCACCGTCGGCAGGCGGTGCGGCAACCGACCCGTCGGCAGGCGGTGCGGCAACGGACGCGTCGGCGACGACGGGCAGTTCGGCAACCGACCCGTCGGCGGCGACGGACGTTCGGCGGGGTCGGCGGGGGCCGAGCAGGCCTTGGGCCACGGCGACGCCGAGCAGCACGACCAGCGCACCGACCGGCTGGTGCCAGTTCAGCCGCTCGCCGAGCACCAACGCGCCGATCAGCACCGCGAAGATCGGCACCAGGTAGGTGACCGTGGCGGCGGTACTCGCCCCGGCCAGCCGGATGTTGCGCAGGTTGATCACGAAGGCCAGCCCGGTGCCGAGCGCGCCGAGCGCCAGCACACTCCCGACCACCGGCAACGACAGGCCGGTCGGTGCCGGTGGCGACCCGGCCACCAGCAGCCCGACGACCGCCAGCTGGGCGGTGGCCACCAGCAGTTGCGCCGCCGAGAGCGACAGCCCGGAGTGGGCGCTGCCGGCGATGAACCGCTTCTGGTACGGGATGGCCACCCCGTAACAGGCCGCCGCGCCGAAGCACATCAACTGCCCGGTGAAGTGCGCCCCGCCCACCCCCTCCCAGACGCCGAGCACCACCAGCACGCCGAGAAAGCCCAGCCCGAGCCCGACGGCGGCCCGCACGGTCAACCGCTCGGTACGGAAGACCAGCACCGCCAGCGGCAGCACGAACAGCGGTGTGGTGGCGTTCCAGATGCCGGCGAGCATCGACTCGACCCGCTGTTCGCCGTAGCCGAACAGGGTGAACGGGATCGCCACCCCGAACGCGGCGACCACCACCAGGTGCGCCCAGATCCGGGGCTCCCGGGGCAGCCGGTCACGGAGCAGGAGCAACACCACCAGCAGCGTCGCCGCGCCGGTCGCCACCCGGTAGAGGGTGAGGTGCAGCGGGTGCAGCTCGGCGATGCCGACCTTGATGAACAGGAAGCTGGAGCCCCAGATCGCGGCGAGGGCGAGGAAGCCCGGCAACCAGCCGCGCAGTGCGGCACGGTCAGGAGTGGTATGGCCTGTCACCCCTTGCACTCTGCCCGAGCGGCAGGACGATGTCCCGCGTATTTCGGTCGCCGTGTCGTCGGCCACAGCTCGCGGACCCGATCCTGTCCGCCCTCGGCGAGCAGGTGCGTTACCGCCTCGCCACGCGGCCGGTCGGCGGGCGGTGACTCCGGGCCGCCGTGCAGCCGTTGAGCGGGCAGCGGCTTCGGCTCCACCCGTCCTTCCCGGTCGACGTCGATCCGGGCGACCTGCCGCCCTGGGCTCCGTGCCAGGAACCCGGACGGCTCCGCCTCGTTGAGCGACCGGAGGTGTGGTGGTTGAGGTCGTCGACGAGCGGTACGGGACCGGTGCCCGAGCTGGCCGGTGGTTGGACCGTACGCCGGGCGGAGCGGCACCTGCCGGTCGGCGCGCTGGCCGGCACCCGGCACGAGTGCGTCGACGGCCGGCTGGTGGTGACCCCGTTCCCACCGGCGGTGGAGAGTGTCGCGACGGCAACCCTGGCCAGCGCATTCGTCCCGGCGGCCGAGGCGGCGGGACGACACGTGCTCGGCCGGGTCAACCTGACCTTCACCGCGTCCTGCTGGATCCAGCCGGACGTCACCGTCCTGCACACCCTGCCAGCCGGCGACGAGCAGGAGCGCTGGGTGCCGGCGACCCTGTGCACGATGGCGGTGGAGTTCGTCCGGCACGGTGCCCGGCGCAACCCGGTCGACCGGCTGCGCCGCTGCGCGGCGGCGGGGGTGCCGTGGTTCCTCCGGGTGGAGTTGGACCGGCGGCCCCAGCGGATGACCGCGACCCTGCTCGGCCGGGACGACGGCGGCTACCCGGTCGTGGGTCGGGCGGTCGGTCACCAGCGACTGCGTTCCCGGTTGCCGTTCCCGATCGACTTCGCCCCGGCCCGCCTGCTGCCCCCGACCTGACCGGCCGGCTCCGCCGCACCGATGGTCCCGGTCGCCACCAGATCCTCGGAACCAGGCCGGCAGCCGATGGCCCCGCCCCTCCCCCTGGGCCCGCAGGTTCCGGACGCTGCCTCGAACCCGACAAACGCGCTCGACAACCGGACCCGCTGGTCACGTAGGGTCGCAGCGTGGGACGAATCGATGACCTCGCGAACCGGTACGTGGCTGACTGGGCGCCACTGAGCCCGACCGGCGCCACCTATGTCGGCATCGCCGGCTACGACGACCAACTCGACGACCTCTCGCCCGCAGGCTACGAGGCCCGGGCCGAGTTGACCCGGCGCACTCTCGCCGACCTGGACGTGACCGAGCCGGAGTCCGAGGCGGAGCGGACCGCCAAGGAGGCGATGCAGGAACGCCTCGGGCTGGAGTTGGCCCGCCACGACGCGGGCGAGATCACCAGCGAGGTGAACGTCATCGCCAGCGGGCTGCACGAGATCCGGATGGTGTTCGACCTGATGCCCACCGAGGGCGAGCAGGGCCGGGCGGCGGTCGCCGCGCGGCTCAACCGCTTCGCCGGCACGTTGGAGGGTTACAAGACCACCCTGCGCGAGGCCGCCGCCGCCGGTCGGGTCAGCTCCAAGGTGCAGCTCAGCGAGGTGGCCAAGCAGTGCGACACCTGGACCGACCCGCACGGTGACAACTTCTTCCACGGTCTGGTGCAGCGGCTGGACACCGACGGCACGCTCGGTGCCGAGCTGCGCCGGGGTGCGGCGGCGGCGACCGCGGCGACCGTCGAGTTCGGCCACTTCCTGCGCACCGAGTTGGTCCCGCACGGGCGGGACAAGCAGGCCGCCGGCCGGGAGCGCTACGAGTTGGCCTCGCAGTACTTCCTCGGCGCGAAGATCGACCTGGACGAGACGTACGCCTGGGGTTTCGCGGAGCTGGCCCGGTTGGAGGCCGAGATGCGGACGGTGGCGGGCCGGATCGCCGGGTCCGGCGCCACCATCGACGAGGCGGTGGCCGTGCTGGACGCCGACCCGGCCCGGACCATCCAGGGCAAGGAGGCGTTCCGGGACTGGATGCAGGCGCTGGCCGACAAGGCGATCGGTGAGCTGCACGGCACCCACTTCGACATCCCCGAGCAGGTCCGCCGGATCGAGTGCTGCCTCGCCCCGACCAGCGACGGGGCGATCTACTACACCGGGCCGAGCGAGGACTTCTCCCGCCCGGGGCGGATGTGGTGGGCGGTGCCGCCGGGCATCACCGACTTCTCCACCTGGCGCGAGGTGACCACGGTCTACCACGAGGGCGTCCCCGGGCACCACCTCCAGGTCGCGCAGACCGCCGTCCGGGCGGAGTTGCTCAACCGCTGGCAGCGGCTGCTGTGCTGGGTCTCGGGCCACGGCGAGGGGTGGGCGCTCTACTCGGAGCGGCTGATGGACGAGCTGGGTTACCTGGAGGACCCGGGCGACAAGCTCGGCATGCTGGACGGGCAGGCGTTCCGGGCGGCCCGGGTGATCGTCGACATCGGCATGCATCTGGAACTGGAGATCCCGAGGGACAACCCGTTCGGTTTCCGCCCGGGCGAACGGTGGACGCCGGAGCTGGGCTGGGAGTTCATGCGTTCGCACTGCCGGGTGCCGGAGGAGAACCTCCGTTTCGAGCTGAACCGTTACCTGGGGTGGCCGGGGCAGGCGCCGTCGTACAAGGTGGGCGAGCGGATCTGGCTCCAGGCCCGGGAGGACGCGAAGGCCCGCAAGGGTGCCGACTTCGACCTGAAGGAGTTCCACCGGCAGGCGCTCGACCTGGGCGCGCTCGGGCTCGATCCGCTGCGCCGGGCGCTGGCCCGCCTCTGAGCCCTCACCGGCCACCCGCCCGCCGCACCGGCCGAAGCGCACGCAACGGGCCGGGCGGTCCGGCCAGGTGCAGCGGGCCGGCCTGGTCGGCCTGATGCAGGAGTGCGGTCGGGCCGGGTGCCGGGTGGTCCGGCACAGGGCACGCGGTCCGGCCGCAGACGGGGATAGGCGGCGGGACGGGTAGGCCGCAGGCCCAGGTCAGTGGTCGGGGGCGGGCGGGTGCCCGCCCCCGACGCACCTGGGGGTGGAGGAAAGCTCAGGAGAGGCTGAGCGCCAGCGCGGGCCGGGCGGTCAGCGTGTCGGAGTCCACGAATGCCAGGTTGATCACCGGGTCGGTGAAGGTGATCGGGATCGGTGAGGTGATCGGGATGCCGTCGGGGAACGGCAGGTCCGGGGTCAGCGTGATCTTGATGCCGAGCAGCCGGCCGACGAACCGGGTGGCATAGAACGCGACGTCACCCCGTACCGTCAGCTCGTCGGTGACGTACCGCTGGTGGCGGCCCGCCGGACCGTCCGCGACCAGCATGAAGTCGGCGGTGACCGCCTTGCTCATGCTGAACTTCAGCACCGTCAGCGTGCCGTCCGTGGTGGGCAGGTCGACGATCCCCTCGAACCGCAGCCCGGTCATGGTGACCTTGGTACCGGTCAGGGTGGACGGCTGCCGGGCCACCCTCGGCTGTCCTGCCTCCGGGGCGATCCTCGGCAACGGCCGGCCCGGCTGCACGGCACCGGGTCGGCCGGGTTTCCCGGGGGCGCAGCGGGTGCCGGGCCGGGTGGTGGTGGGTTTCGGCCGGGTGGTGGGGGTGGCCTTCGGGGTGACACCGGTGCCCGACGACGGGCCGGCGCTCGGCGGGGCCGTCCCGCCACCGCCGGTGAACAGGTCACCGAGTCCGTGCAGGAGGTCGGTGAGGAGATTGCCGTCCGGCGTCGACGAGGGTGCCGGGCTGGCGTCGGGGGTGACCGTCGGGGGTGCCGTCCGGCTGGCCGAGGGCCGGGGGGCGGCGGTCTTCGTGGGTGCCGCCGTCGGGCAGGCGGTGGGGGTGGGCCTCGGCGCGGCGGCCCGTACCGGCTGCGGCGCGGCGGCGACCAGCCCTCCGGCGGTGAGGCCGAGCGCCAGCAGCGCGACCGCGAAGTAGCGCGGGTCGCGACCACCGGTCGGATCTTCCGGGTACGCCACGTCGCGCGACCGCCGCCCGACCGGGCCGAACTCCCCGTCCGCACCCTCACGCGAACCACGGTCCGCACCCTCACGCGAACCACGGTCCGCACCGGAACCGCCGTCCGCGCCGGGACCAACCCCGACACCGGAACCACGGTCCGCACCGGAACCACCGTCCGCCTCGGGACTGTCGAGAATGTCGACGCCGCTGTCCCGGCCGGCATCGTCGTCCGACGCGGCACGAGGGTCCGGACCGGAGCCGGCAGGGGCACCGACGCCCGGCCCGGCGTCGGCACCGGGCCGGGCGCCGGGTCGGACGGGTGTCCAGGCGAAACCGAGGGCGCTGCCGACGAGGCCGAGCAGCAGACCGACGAAGAACCCGCCGAGGTTGAGGCCGATCAGGGAGTAGATCGTGGTGACCGCCGCGACGATCGAGTAGAACAGCCGCTGGCCGGGGCTCCACCAGAGCAGCAGACCGCAGGTGACCAGGATGCTCGGAATGAGCAGCGAGTAGAGCCCGGTCGCCCCGGAGGAGAAGCTCAGCCCGTTGAGGGTCATCCGGGTGGAGGCGAACATCTCCACCCCGGCGAGCACGGTGAGCAGCCCACCCCAGAACGGTCGGCTGCGTCGCCACCGGCGGAAGCTCCGCCACCCACGACCGGGGCCGCCACCGGCCCGCACGTGTTGCGGTTGCGCGCTTGTCACGTACTCCTCCTGGTGAGCGGGCAGGTGGCGGTGGGAGGGATGGGCCGGGCCCGTGCTGTCCGGCGCTGGTGGTGGAAGGGGCCCTTCCCGTCGTCGGGCGCGGCTCAGTTGTCCGCGAAGCACTCCTTGCCCTTGGCGGCGTCGCCGACGTTCACCTTGAGCCGCAGGCCGGTCAGGTTGAAGGTGGCGGCCGTGGTGTAGCGGGACACCTGCTGGAGGTTGGTGATGGTGACGTGCTGGGCGTCCTGGCCGAACGAGCCGGCCTGCGCCGACGGGTTCAGGTCGGTGGCGTCCCGGCCGATCCGGATGTTGGTGAAGGTCGCTTCGCCGGCCAGGCTGTCCATCGCGATCATCATGTTCTTGGCGGTGGCCGGCTTGTCGTCACCGGCGTTGATGGTCAACACCACCGGCAGGCCGGGCAGGTCGGCGCGGACGGACTGGCAGAGCTTGTAGAGCTGGGCGCTGCCGATCTCGGAGAGGGCGACCGGGTGGACCTTCCCGTTCTTCTCCTTGACGATGCCGCCGTACTGCGTGAAGCCGTCGCCCTCCAGGCGCTCGGCACCGATCTTGAAGGTCTGGCCGGAGACGGTGATGTCGGAGGCGATGGCTCCGCTCTGCATCCCGAACAGGATGGCGCCCACGGCGGCCGACGCGGGCACGATCATCGCGGCGAAGCGCCGCCACCGGGTACGCCCCGGGTCGTCGATCCGATTCTGCACGGCTTCCTCCTCAGGCTGGTGCCCGGTCGCGGGAGCCGGCCCGCGCCGCAGCGCGGGCCGGAAGATCTGTTACCGACGGGTAACGAGGGTGCGCCTGATGGTGCACCCACTGAGGCGTGGCTCACAAGACCTCGCCTACCGGCCGGTAACCCCCGGCGACCAGGGAAGGCGTCCACCCTTCACGCTGAGTGCCGCCAGCCCACCCCGAGCGACCGACGTCAATGCGGCGAATGCCACCGAATCCGGCACCACCCGTGACCCAGGGTGGCAAACCATTGACGAGTTACGATTTCATAACGTGCACTGGCCGCTATCGGAGCGACACGGAGGGCGGGCCGGAAACCCGACCCGCCCTCCGTACCGGTGAAGAACGTCAGCGCTTTCCGGCCCCGTCCCCGGCCCGCCAGTTCGTCGACGCGGGCGGGATCTCGTCACTGAGCGGGCCGCCCTGCCGCGCCGCGGCCGGCTGCTCGACCCGGGTCGACGCGTCCCGCGCCGGCCCGCCGGTCGGGGCCCCGTCCGGTCGAGGGCGCGCCCCGGCCGTCGACGCACGTCGCCCGGAGGCGATCAGCCAGATCCCCAGCAGCAGCAGTACGGCACCGAGGACGGCCAACCCGATCGGCAGGGTACGACCGATCAGCTGGAGCTTGTCCCGGGTCACGCCGGCCGACTTCACGCTGTTGGCGATGGTGGCCTCGTCATAGACGAAGTCCGCGTCCAGCAGGGCCACCGTCGCGCCCTGGTTCGGCACGAAGGTCTTCCGCTGCTGCTCACGCACCTTGACGAAGTTGCCGCTGACCGGCTCGATCCAGATCGTCCGGGTGTTGCTGTAGGTGACCTTGCCGGTGGTCGCGCCCGGTGCCAGCGCACCGGCCAGCGCGGTCAGCGAGCCCGCCGGGGTGACCAGGTCGGTCTCCGGGATCTGCTGCACGTACCGGTACGCCTCGGTGCCGTTGATCTGCTCGGTGCCGTCGAACGCGATCGGCAGCCCCTTGCGCAGGTCCCGGTCGAAGAAGGTGTGGTCCCGCCGCTCCGCGCGGAACGGGAACTTGTAGGTCTGCCCGGCAAAGGTCACCGAGTCGTCGGTGCCGCCCGGGCCGTCGGTGTCCAGGTACTGCTTGTCCCAGTCCCGGGCGGCGGCGCTCACCCGGTCCAGGGCGAACTCGGCCGCGTACTTGCTGACGTCCGAGCCGTTGTCGGTCCGCACGACGGTGCCGTAGACGTCCCAGACGACCGCCTCGCCCTTGAGGTCGCCGGTCATCTCCTTCTCGGTCGTCGACGCCTGCGGCACCACCTCGGTGGTGGCCTTGAGCTGACCGGTCTGGATCGTCGGCTTACCGTTGAGCACCTGCATGTAGGTGGCGTTCTCGGCGACCGCGACGCTCGCCCGCAGGCAACCGTCCGGCTTGCCGTCCGCGTTGCAGAACGTCAGGTCGTACGGCAGCTTCGTCACCGACGGCGCCACGTAGTACGCCGTTCCCGCAGCGACCGCGAGGGACAGAACGCCGATGCCGAACAGCGCGGCACCCAGGCGAGCCTTCACTGGTCCTCCCTAACAAAGACAGTCAGCCGGTTACCGGCAGAAGATCGAGGATGTAAAACTTGGCCGCACGTTACTCCCGAGTCACATAGCCCCGCGACCCTCTGGACGGTTGATGTCTGCCCCGATTCCCGATCAGGTCCTGCGGCGGCTGCCCGCGCTCGACGCCGTCCGGGTGATCGGGGCGCTCGCCGTGGTGGGGCACCACGTCGGTTTCGCCACCGGGCGCAACACCGGCGACGCGGCCGTCGGCGCGTGGCTGTCCCGGCTCGACGTGGGTGTCGCCGTGTTCTTCGTCCTCTCCGGGTTCCTGCTGTTCCGGCCGTACGCGCACGCACGGGCGACGGGCCAGCGGCCCCCCGCCACCGGTCGGTACCTGTGGCGGCGGGCCGCCCGGATCCTGCCCGCCTACTGGGTCGCCGTGGTGGTCTGCCTGCTGGTACTGCCGCAGAACCGGCCGGCGTCGACCGGTGACTGGCTGCGGCACCTCACGCTGACCCAGATCTACCAGCACGGTCAACTCCGGCACGGGCTCAGCCAGACCTGGAGCCTGGCCACCGAGGTCACGTTCTATCTGCTGCTGCCGGTGCTGGCGATCCTCCTGCTCGGCCGGCGACGGCCGGCACCGACCACGCCGACGTCGGCCCACCCGGACGGGGTGCTGCGGATCGCGCTGGCCGCGACGGTGGTGACCGGTGGCTGGGTGGCGTTGATGGGCTCGGGCGTGCTCAGCCTCGGCCTGCACACCATGTGGCTGCCCTCGTACGCCGGGTGGTTCGGCGCGGGAATGGCCCTGGCCGGCGCGCACGTCGCGCTGCGCACCGGCCGGGGTGAGCGCTGGCGCTGGCTGGACGACCTGGGCCGGGCCCCGCTGGCCTGCTGGACGATCGCCCTGGGCACGCTGGCCGTCGCCACCACCCCGGTCACCGGCCCCCGCGACCTGGCCGAGCCGACCGCCGGCCAGTTCGCCACCAAGCTGGTGCTCTACCTGGTCGTCGCGGTGCTGCTGCTGGTGCCGGTGGCGTTCGGCCCGCAGACCCGCACCAAGGGCGTCTTCGACAGCGTCGTCGGCCGGTGGCTGGGCCGGGTGTCCTACGGGCTGTTCCTCTGGCACCCGTTCGTGCTGGAGGGGATCTACCTGGTGGACGGTCGGCCGGAGTTCACCGGCGACCCGCTCGGCACCTTCGCGCTCACCGTGGTCGGTGGGCTGGTCCTCGCGGCGGTCAGCTACTACGCGGTCGAACGTCCCTTCCAACGCTGGGGTGGTCGGTGGCCGCGTCGGCGCAGCACCAGCGAGAGCCAGAGCAGGGTGGCGGTGGCGACCGCGGCCAACTGAGGCAGCCAGGCGGTGTGCCCGCCCCGGGTCGCCGCCCACCAGCCGGCCAGCGCGAAGCACGCCACCGGCAGCCAGCGCACGGTGGCCCGGCGCAGCCGGTGCATGCCGCGCCGGTCCGGCGGGTGCAGGTGCGGCTCCAGCGCCCGCCCGGCCAGCACCACGACCACCACCGCCAACGCCACCCCGACCGCCGCCGGGCCGCCGAACAGCAGCAACGCCCCACCGCCGACGAGCGCGGCCAGGAACCGCCCGCGCCGCCGCCGCATCACCACCACCGGTGCCGGGGTACGCCGCCACGGCAACACCGCCAGCAGCACGACCCCGGCCAGCAGCACCGCCCCGGCCCCGAGCGCCAGCACGTACCCGCGGTCGGGGGCGAAGCGGAGCGTCACCTCGCCGGCGACGTCGGCCGGCACCAGCCAGCCCTGCTGCCAGCCGTCCACCACGAACGGGGTGAGGGTCCGGCCGGCGGCGGTGGCCACCCACCCGGCGTTGGCGTTCTCCCGCAACGCCAGCACCCGCTCGCCGGGGTGGTTCCCCAGGCGCAGCACCCGACGGGTGGCCGACCACTCGTCGACCCGCAGCGCCGTCCGGGTCGCCCCGGGTGCCGTGGCGTCGGTCGTCGCGCCGCCGGCCCCGGGTGCCGCCGCACCGGTGCCGGCCGTGGTGCCGCCGGGCGCGGTCGGGCCAGCGGTGGTCCCGCCGGGCGCGGCGCTGGTCGGGGTGAGGGCGAGCCGGGTCGGTACGGTCAGCCCCGTCCCCGCCGCCACCACCCGGTTCTCCCCGCCGGCCAGCCGCACCGGCACCTTCGCGGCCGGGCCGCACAGCACGACCGGCACCTCGCGCAGTTCGAGCAGGTCCCGCCGGCTGGCGACCAGCGCGGTCCGGCGTTGCCCGCCGGCCACGGTGACGGTGGGGCCGGTGCCGCAGGGCAGGGTGACCCGTTTCGCGGTGTCGGCTCGGGTGACCGGCGTGGTCGGCAGCACGGCCAGCTCGCCCACCCCCACCGGCAGGCTCTGCGTCACCCGCCGGTACGGGTCGTACGACGCCGCCGGCACCAGGTCGGAGATCAGCACGGTGATGTCGTCGCTGCGCATCGGCCGGTCGAACAGCAGCGTGCCGCCCTCGTCCAGCACCCCGCCGCGCATCCCCTCGTCGCCGATCACGGTGACCCGCCAGGGGCGGGCCGCCGCCGCGGTGGGCGGCAGGGTGATCCGCAGGCCGCTGATGGTGCGCGCCTTCGGCCAGGTCAGCCGCAGCCACGGTTGCCGGTCGGCGTCGGCGGCGTACCAGGTGGTCGCGGCGTCCCCGTCCACCACCGCCCCGGGCCGGGCGGTCGGGTGGAACACACCGACGGTCGAGGCGGTCACGGTCGGGGTGACCCCGGTGGTGACCGCCGCCGCCCCACCGGCGTCGAGCAGGGCGTTGAGCGCCGCGCCGGGCCGGGGCCGGGCCCAGAGTCCGACCTGGTAGTCGGCGCCGACCGGCAGCTGCACGGTGCGGTCGATCTTGTCGCTGTCCTCGGAGGCGCGGGCCATCGCTCCGGCGCAGATCGGCCGGCCCTCGTCGAAGACGCACGACGGGGTGGCCGGGGCCGCACCGAACACCATCGCGGCGGGCCGGTCGGTGGCCGGTGGGGTCGGCACCACCAGGGTCCGGGCGGCCTCGACACCGGGGATGACGAGTTCGGCGATGCCCACCCCGCCGAAACCGGCCCGGACGTCGAAGACCTGTTCGACGGTGACCCGGACGAACCGGGTGGGGTAGCCGTCGGGCAGGGCCACGTCGACGGTCTGCCCGCCGGTCTGCACGGTGGTCTGCTGCCGGCCGGCGGTCACGGTGATCTTCGTGGGCAGCGAGTCGGCCCCGGTGTCGAAGGTGATCCGCAGTTGCCGGACGACCTGCGGCCGGGCCAGCTCCACCTCGAACCACTGCCCCGGCGTGAGGGTCCCCGGCGCGGACCGCCAGGAGGTGCTCAGGTCGCCGTCGACCGCCGCGTACGGCTGGTGTTCGGGGCGTCCACCGCCCAGCGGCTGCGCCTGCGACCAGGAGCTGGACGCGGACACCCCGCCGATGCCGAGGTAGCGCACCACTGTGGACTCCCCGTCGGCCCACTCCGGCAGGTAGTCGCGGGCCGGGGCGTCGAGCCGGGGTCGGTCCCGGGCGGTCAGGGTCGCCGAGGCGTTGTCGTGCTGCTGGCCGAAGGCGACCTCCCGGCGGCGCAGCCCGTCGGTGAGCGTCACCGACGGCTCACCCAGCCCGGCCGGGCGGTCCCCGGCGAGCACGGTGGGCGCGGCGGACAGCCGGCCGGCGGCGGCCAGCGGCAGCAGCGACTCGGGACCGCCGACCACCGTGGTCAGGTCGGCGGCGTCGTACGCGACGACCTGGTCGACGGCGCGGCGGACCTCGTACACCTCCAGCGCCCGGACCTTGACGTCCAGGCCCCGGTCGACGAAGTTGCCGGGGAGTTGGCCCCCGCCGACCTCGGGGCCGAATCCGCGCACCGGGTGGATGCCGGGTGAACGCAGCAACGCCTGCCGGACCACCACCGGCTGGGTGGCGCCGCTGTGGCCGTAGTCGAGGTCGGAGCGCAGCAGCAGGTACTTCACTCCGGAGCGGGCGAGCAGGTCGGCGAGACCGGCGGAGCCCTGCCCGTCGGCCAGCGCCGATTCGACGGTGTCCAGCAGCCGGATGGTGCCGGGCGGGGTGAGCGGCACCGAGCTGCGGACCGCCCACGGCCGGTGCGACAGCGGTTGGGTGATCTCGTCGCTGGGGCTGCCCCAGAGGTAGCGGGGGAACCGGGCGGCCGGCACCACCAGCACCCGGTCGTCGCCGACCGCCCGGTCCAGCCAGTTCGACGCCTGCTGCCAGTAACCGGGTACGCCCTGGAAGCTGCCCGGAGCGGCCAGCCCGCCGCCCAGCGCGGGCGCGGCGACCGCGGCGACCGCGACCAGGGCGGTGCCGGTGACCAGGCCGGCGCGCAGCCGGACCGGCTGGAGCGGCCGGGGCAGCAGAGCGGCCAGTTCCGGCCGGTGGCCGGTGCGGGCGGCCCGCAGCACCAGCCCGACCAGGTGGGCCAGGCCGAGGATCAGCGGCAGCCGGAGCACCACGTCGAACTTGTGCACGTTGCGCAGTGGTGCGCCGGCCGCGTCGAGGAAGGTGCGCTGGGTCTGCGCGCCGAACCCGTCGAGCTGGCCGAGGTGCCCGAGCCCGACCAGGGCCAGCCCGACCAGCAGCCCGGTGACCAGGAACCGCCGGTACGGCATGCCCCGACGGGCCAGCCCGGCGATGCCCAGCCCGGCGACCACCAGAGTGGCGATCACCAGGGGTTGCTCGGTGGCGAGCCGCCAACCCGCCGTCCACGGCGGCCCGTACGCGCCGTTGAGGTAGGCGTGCCAGTGCGAGGCGCCGCGCAGCACGGTGGTGCTGTCGGTGGGGGTGGTGGTCACCGGCGCGGTCTCGATGTAGTCGAGGAAGGGTGGGCTGTACCGGCCGAGCAGCAGCAGCGGCACCAGCCACCAGGCGGTCGCCGCGCCCACCGCCAGCCCCCAGCCGACGAGCGCCTTGATGCGGTGCCGGAACGGGTGCAGGCCGAGCAGCCAGAGCGCGGCCAGCGGCACGACGGCCAGCACGGCGGTGGCGTTGACCCCGCCGGCACAGGCCACCACCAGGGCCGACCGGGTGACCGCCCGCCGCACCGGCACCCCGTCGGCCAACCCGACCAGCGGCACGAGCACCCACGGCGCGAGCGCGCTGGGCCACGCCTCCACCGAGATCGGGCCGAGTTCGGTGAGCAGCCGGGGGGAGAGCGCGAAGGCTGCCCCGGCGAGCAACCGGGCCCACGGGGTGCCGATGTGCAGCCGCTCGGCGAGCCGGACGACGCCGACGCAGGCCACCGTCAGCAGCAACGCCCACCACAGCCGCTGCACCACCCAGGCCGGTACGGCGAGCAGCTTGCCGAGGAGGAAGAACGGCCCCATCGGCCACAGGTAACCGTACGCCTGATTCTGCAACTGCCCGAAGGTGCCGTCCGGGTCCCAGACGTGCAGGGCCCGGGTCAGCCATCCGGCCGGATCGATCGCCAGGTCGACCTTGGTGTCGATGACGATCAGCCCGGGGTCCTGGAGGAACGCCAGTGCCGACAAAGCGAGACAGACCGCGACCAAGCGCACACGCCACACCGTTCTCGATGTGTCGTCCGGCCCTTCGGCCGGTCCCGGACGGCCCGGCGACTGCTGCATCTCGCCTCCGATCGGGCATTGCGACTTGCGTGACGCAGCCCATAGTGTGACGCGACCGCGAAGACTACTCGGCAGTAGGAGTTGAGTGTTGGACGCACCGGCTGCCGCCACCACCAGGCACATACTGTTCCTCAACTGGCGGGACACCCGGAATCCGGAGGGCGGCGGATCCGAGGTCTACGTCGAACGGATCGCCGGCGAACTGGTCCGGCGCGGCCACCGGGCCACCCTGTTCTGCGCCACCCACCCGGCCGGCACCGCCGAGGAGACCACCCCCGACGGCGTACGGGTGCTGCGGCGCGGCGGGCGGCACACCGTCTACCTCCGGGCCGCCCTGGCGTACCTGGCCGGCGCTCTCGGCTTCGGCCCGCTGAGCCGCCGCCACGGCGGCCGACCCGACCTGATCGTCGACGTCGGCAACGGCCTGCCGTTCCTCTCCGCGCTCTACGCCCGCCGGCCGGTCATCGCGCTGGTGCACCACGTGCACCGCGAGCAGTGGCCGGTGGTGCTCGGCCCCGGACTGGCCCGGTTCGGCTGGTGGGTGGAGTCCTGGCTGGCGCCCCGGGTCTACCGCCGCTGCCGGTACGTCACCGTCTCCGCCGCCACCCGCGACGAGCTGGCCACCCTCGGCATCGACCCGGCCCGGGTCGACATCGTGCACAACGGCACCCCGGACATGACCGTCGGCCCGGTGCCCCGCTCACCGCAGCCGTCGCTGGTGGTGCTGGGTCGGCTGGTCCCGCACAAGCAGGTCGAGGTGGCGCTCTGGTCCCTCGCCGCGCTCGCCGACGAGCTGCCCGGCCTGACCCTGACCGTGGCCGGTCAGGGCTGGTGGGAGGCGCAGCTCCGGCACACCGCCGCCGAGCTGGGCCTCACCGACCGGGTCCGGTTCACCGGCTTCGTCGCCGACGCCGACAAGCGGCGGTTGCTCGCCTCGGCCTGGGTGGCGCTCACCCCGTCGCTCAAGGAGGGCTGGGGGCTCACCATCGTCGAGGCCGGCGCGGTCGGCACCCCGACGGTGGCGTTCCGGGGCGCGGGTGGGGTCGAGGAGTCCCTGGTCGACGGGGAGACCGGCCTGCTCGCCGAGGACGTCGACGACTTCGTGGCCAAGGTGCGGCTACTGCTGACCGACGACGGCTACCGGACCACCATGGGCGCGGCGGCCCGCGCCCACGCCGCCCGGTTCACCTGGCCGGTCTCGGGCGAAAAATTCGCGGCCCTCGTGACGAGGGCCGCGAACGGTCCGGCAGGATCACCGGTCGCACCGACTCCGGCAGGATCGCCGGTCGAGCAGAAGGGTCCGGCAGGATCGCCGGCAGGGCAGTCAGGTCCGGCAGGATCACCGGTCGGGCGGTCGGGTCCGGCGGTGCCGCCGGTCGGGCAGGCGGGTCCGGCAGGGTCACCGGCCGCGCAGGTGGAACAGTCCTACTTGGTGCCGTAGACCAGCGGCTGGTTGGCACCACCGCTGCCGCCGGACTCGGTGCGGGCGGCCTGCTCGGCCTTCGCCGCCTCGGCCGCCGACGTACCGGTCAGCGTGGTGGCCAACGCCACCGTGCCGAAGGCACCCAGAGCGATCGCGGCTACCGCGACCAGAACCAACGAGAGAGCACTGCGCATGGTGCTGTTTTCCTCCTCGTGAGCTGCGTGCGCGGCACGTTACCACCAAGTAGCCAACACCGGGAGAGCCGCGCGGGCGACCACCACCGGCCCGGCGGGCGGCCCGGAAGGCGGGGGCCGGGCGCTCGCCCCGGGCGGAGACCGCGCCGGTCAGCGCCCTTCCGGGTTCTCGTACAGGGTGAGGTCCACACCGGCGTACACCTCGCGCAACCCGGCCAGCGCCGCCGGGTCGACCCGCTGACCGTCGGCCGTCCGCTGCACCACCACCCAGCGCACCCCGGTCGCGGTGACCGGGCCCCCGGCGGCCAGCACCCGGCCGACCGCGGCGGCGCGCGGGTTCTCCCCCCGCACCCCGGTCGAGCCCACCCAGAGGGTGTCGTCCACCAGCACGTCGGCGTCGACATAGCGGGGCAGCGGGTCCAGCACCGTCCGACCGTCGTTCCAGGGGTACGCCCGGTAGGCCCCGAACGGCAGCGACAGCACCTCCCCGGGTCGGCCGTCGAGCCGGCGGGCCACCGTGTCCCAGTCCGCCGGGTACGTCACCGGGCGCAGCCGGCCCGCCGCGCCGAACGCCAGATCGGGCAGCACCACCACGGGCAGCAGCAGCGCGGCGACGAGCAACGCGGTGGCACCACCGGCCGCCCCCCGGGCGGCGACCCGGTCGGCCAGCCGCTCCGCACCGAGCGCCCCGGCCACCACCAGCAGCAGCGCGTACGGGACGAGGAACTTCTGCCCGTCGCGGAGCACCCCGGCCCCCGGCACCGACGCCACCGCCCACCCCAGCACGGTGGCACCGCCCGGCAGCGCCCCCAGCAGGGCGGTCAGGAACCCGGCGGCGGCCAACCCGGCGAGCCGGTCCGCCGCCCCGGTCGGCCAGCGCCCGCGCAACGTCCGGAAGCCGTACACCGCCAGCGCCAGCAGCAGCCCCGTCGCCACCGGCGTCAACGGCGAGGTGCGGCTCAGCGGGGTGGTCTGCCCGTTCCAGATCCCCCCGGTGCCGGCCAACGCGCCGAACACCCCGCTCCAGTTCTCGGCCCGCGCCGCGAAGGCGGCCACCCCGGCCGGGTCGGTCCGGGCGTCCGCCGCGCTGAACCCGGCGACCACCAGCCACGGCAGGTTCAGCACCAGCAGCGCGCCGACGGCCAGCGCGGTCGTCCGGGCGGCACCCCGGCGGGTGACCAGCACGGCGACCGTGACCAGGGCGATCAGGCCGCCCGTCGGGGTGACCACGGCGGGCAGCGCGACCAGCACCAGCCGGCGCAGCCCGCCCGGCCGGTGCACCCGGATCGCGGCGTCGACCAGCCACGGCAACGCCCCGTACGCCAGCAGCAGCCCCCAGTGCCCGATCAGCAGCCGCTCCGCCAGGTACGGCGTCCAGGCGTACCCGACCGCGGCGGCCACCCGGACGACCGGCCGCCGGGCGGGCACCAGCCGACCGGCCCCGATCGCGGCGAGCAGCAGCACCCCGGCCAGCACCACCCGTTGCAGCAGCCAACCCGGCACCGCCTGGCTGGCCAGCGACATCAGGGCGTCCAGCGGCACCGCCCGGGGCAGCGAGTCGACCGGGGCGACCAGCTCGGCCCGCCACGGCTGGTGGGGCACGAAGACCATGTCGTAGCTGAGCGCATAGCCGGGCGCGGCCAGCGGGGCCAGCACCAGTGCGGTGACGGCCAGCCCGGTGGCGACGAGGATCGACCTCTCCCGCAGGGTTGACCTCCTCACTAGGCTGACCCGGCGATCGGCGCCGGCGTGGCGACACTGTACTTGCGCCGCTGGTGACGGGCGGAGCCGGCGACACGGGACGGTCACGGCAGGCGGCGGACGACCGGCGGGGCCGGCGACACGGAGCGGTGATGGGCACAACATCGGACGACGGGCACGGTCGGCGACCAGGGATCGGCGTCGCCGGGGTGGCCGTCACCCTGGCCGGGGTCTTCGTCAACGGGCTCGCCTACGTGGTGCCGGTCCTCGGTGCCCGGCACCTCTCCCCGGCGGAGTTGAGCGCGCTGGCCACCCTGCTGGCGCTCGGTGCGATCGGCGGCGTGGCCAGCACCGGCTTGCAGATCGCGGTGGCCGTGCACCGGGCCCGGCACGGTCGGGCCCCGACCGCCCGCCCCACCCTGTTGACCGTGGCGGTGACCGCCGCGCTGCTGGCCGTGCTGCTGCCGGTGGCCGCCGTCGGGCTGCGGCTGACCGGCCCGGCGGTGCTGCTGCTCGGGGTGCTGACCGTGGCGGTGGTGGCCGCCGGCCGGTGGTTGGGTGAGCTTCAGGGCGACCAGCGGTTCCTGCGGCTGGCCGGGGGGATGGCGCTGCTCGCCGCCGGCCGCTACGGCGGGATGATCGCCGGGCTGGCACTGGGCGGCGGGTTGACCGGGGCGTTGCTGGCCGGGGCGGTCACCTCCGTGCTGGTGCTGGCGCTGCTGGTCCGGCTCAACCGGGGGGCCGGTCTCGACCCGGTCGCCCCGACCCTGACCACCCGCACGGTGCTCACCGCCAGCGGGGCGACCCTGGCGATGCTCGTCGTGTCGTACGCGGACCTGCTGCTGGCCCGCCGGTTCCTGCCCCCCGGCGCCGCCGGCACGTACGCGGTCGGCACGGTGCTGACCAAGGGCGCGTTGTGGGCCCCCCAGGTGGTGACGGTCATCGCGCTGCCCCGGCTGGCCCGGGGCGACCGGGGGACGCTGCGGATGGCGCTGCTCCTGGTCGGTGCGGCCGGGGCGGCGCTGGTGCTCGCCTCGGCGCTGGCCGGCGGGCTGGCCTTCGGGCTGGCCGGTGGCCCGGAGTACGCCCGGCACGGCGGCCTCGCGCCGCTCTTCGCCGCCACCGGGGCCCTGTACGCGCTGGTCTTCGTCCTGATCAACGCCCGGGTCGCGGCGTCGGCCCGGTGGCCCTCGGCACCACTGTGGATCTCCACGGTCGGCTTCGTGGCCGCGACCGCCACGGTCGTGCCGCACACCGTCGCCGGGATCGCCGGGGCCGCCCTGGTCACCGCGACGGTCACCGCCGTCGGCACCGCAGTGTCGACAATCCACCGCAGAACGGATGCGCCGCCGCGCTCCACCCTTCCGACGGCTACCGCCCCCGTCCCGGGTCGTGACACCCTGCGGGTCGGTGACCGGTAGACGGGGGTTTCTGGTGGCGTTGGTCGACCCGGGCCGGCAGGTGGCCGATGTCCGCCAGGAGGTGACCGGTGTCCGCCGGCCGGCGCGCTGGCTGCTCGTCGCCTGGGTGCTCGGCCTGCTCGCCGCCGTACCCGTCGCCCCGCCGCACCGGGCCCTGCCGGACAGGGGGCCGACCGCCGCCCGGCTGACCGCCGCCTTCGCCGACTACGGCGACACCTCCGGCCGTTGGAACGGCGCGGACCGGACGGCCTCGGTACGGCTGCCCGACGGCCGGCTGCTCTGGCTCTTCTCCGACACCTTCCTCGGCCCGGTGCACCCCGACGGTTCCCGGCCCCGCACCGCGCCCTTCATCCACAACTCGGCCATCGTGCAGCGGGGCGACCAGCTCGCCGAGACGGTGCACGGCGGCACCACCGAGGACCCGCGTGACCTGGTGCCCCCGACGGCACCCGGCGAGTTCTCCTGGGTCGGCGACGCCACCGTCTCCGGCGCGACCCTCCAGGTGCTGGTCCACCGCTACCGGCGCACCGGCGTCAGCCCGCTGGACCACACCCTGGTCGGCACCGCACTGGCCAGCTTCGCGCTGCCCGCGCTCACCCCCACCGGGGTCCGCCCGTTACCGCTCGACTCCCGGGTCTCCTGGGGCTCCGAGCTGCTCCGCGACGGCGACCACACCTACGTGTACGGCACCGAGGCGGCCGGCGGGGCGAAGTTCGCCCACCTGGCCCGGGTGGTCGGCGACGACCTGACCGGCCGGTGGGAGTTCTGGACCGGCGACGGCTGGTCCACCGACGACCGCGCCTCGACCCGGCTGCTCAGCGGCGTCGGCACCGCCTACGGCGTACAGCGGATCGGCGGTCGGTACGTGCTGGTCACCCAGGAGAACAACCTGGTGTTCAGCGGCGATCTGGTGGCCTACTCGGCCGATGCCCCGACCGGCCCGTTCACCGGCCCGGACTACCTGCACCGGGCCCCGGAGACCGCCGCCGGCCACCTGGTCTACGACGTCGACCTGCACCCGGAGCTGGCCCGCCCCGGCCGGCTGCTCCTCTCCTACAACGTCAACGACGTCGACGACGCGGTCACCTACGCCGACGCGGGCCTCTACCGGCCGCGTTTCGTCGAGGTGGCCTGGCCCCGCCAGCGACCGGACCGGGCCGACCTGCCCCCGACGCCGTCGACGCTCACCGCCCGACCGGGCGGCGCCGGCACCGCAGAGCTGGACTGGCCGCCGGTACGCGCCGACGACGAGCTGCGCTACCAGGTGCACCGGCGGGACGTCACCGCCGGCCAGACCCACTTCGTCCGGATCGGCGAGCCGACCACCGCACCCCGTTTCTCGGCCGACTTCCTGATCAACGGGCACGACTACGAGTTCCGGGTGAGCACGCTGGGCCGGCGCGGCGAGAGCCCGCCCTCACCGGTCGGCCGGATGACCGCCACGGTGCCACCACCGCCACCACCGCAGGGCCTGCGGGCGGTGCCCGGTCGGGCCGGTGACGTCGCGCTGAGCTGGGAACCGGTGCCCTTCGTCCAGCTCTTCCGGGTGACTCAGCACGACCTGGGCACCGGGGAGCGGAGCACGGTCGGCACCTTCACCGGCACCACCGCCACCGTCGCGTCCCTGCGGCACGCCCACGCGTACGAGTTCACCGTGGTCGCGGTCGGTGGCGGCGGGGACAGCCCGCCGTCCGCGCCGGTCCGGGCGACCGCCCTGGTCACCCCGCCCGCCCCACCGCCGGGGCTGGTCGCCGTCGGGCAGCCCGACGGCACCGTCCGGTTGTCCTGGCGGACGCTCGGCCCGGGTGTCTCCTACCGGGTGTACCGGCGCGACCTGACCGCCGGCACCCCGCAGGACGGCCCGCCGGCGGTGGAGGCCACCGCCGGGCACCTGGCCCGGCACCTGGCGCACGGCCACGAGTACGAGTTCACGGTCGACGCCGTCAACGACGGCGGGGCGGGGGCCCGGTCCGCGCCGGTGCGGGCCCGCGCCCGGTTCACCGCCCCCACCGAGGTCCCGACGGACCTGCGCGCCGAGGCCGGCGTCGGCAGCGTGGAGCTGACCTGGCGTTCGGCGGTGCTCGGCGGCTGGCACCGGGTGTACCGGCGGGACGTCAGCGCCGGGGAACGCGACTTCACCGCCGAGGAGATCCCCACCCGGGGCATCCGGGCCGTCGTGCCGGGGCTACGCAACGGGCACGAGTACGAGTTCACGGTGTCCGCGATGAACCAGGCGGGTGCGGGCCCACCCAGCGCACCGGTCCGGGTCACCCCGCAGTTGCCCACCCCGACCGGAGTCGACGTGACGGCCACCGGCAGTGGCGAGGCCCTGTTGACCTGGCGGTCGGCCGGTCCGGGGTTCGCCTACCGGGTGCAGTGGCGCGATGCCACCGCCGGGGAGCGGTGGCGGGCCGCCCCGTACCCGGTGCGGGAGAGCCGGCACACGGCGGTGCTGTTGACCCGGGGGCACGACTACCAGTTCCGGGTCGCCGTGACCGACGGACGGGACGACGGGCCGCCGGGCCCGCCGGTCGGCGTCCGGATCCGCTGAGCACCGGTCAGTCGCCCTCGGTCAGCCAGGCTCTCGCCCACCTCGACGAACCCGGCCAGCAGCGCGTACCCGTCAGGGCCCGCCCCGGCGTGCCGGGCCAGCAGGCAGCGGTCCGGTGCCGCCTCGACCAGCACGATGACCGCCGGTTCGCGCCGAGGAAAGTGCAGCCGCGCGCAGTCCGGCCCGAGGCAGGCCCGCTCCGGGTCGCCGCGCGACGCCCCCGCCCGGTCGATTCGTCCGCCCCGTACGGCAGTATCAGCTCACCCATCCGGACACCGTGCCACGAACGGCCATACACCGCGTGACCGGCTACGACACGCGGTGGCGAGGATGGCCGGACGCACGCTGTCGGCTGGCCGTCCGGTTGGCTACCGTAGGTGTCCCTGGGGGCCGCAACCCCCCACGTGGTACGTCCGATCGAGGTGGCTGTGACCCTGTACGGCGACAATCAGGTCTCCGACGACCGCCCCACGGTGCAGGTCACCGCGGTGAGCTGGCCGGGCGAGGACGAGCCCCCGACGGCCGGCGGGGCCGCGGGCTCGGGCCCCGGCGGCGGGCCGTGGTGGCGACGCAGGCGGGTGCTGCTCGCGGGCGGGGTGACCGCTGCGGTGCTGGCCGGGGTGGTCGGCGCGGGCGCCTATGCGTACGCCGGGGACGTCCCGCGCGGCACCAGCGTGCTCGGCACCGAGCTGGGTGGCCGCAGCCGCGCCGACGCGGCCAAGGAACTGCGGGCCGAGTTGGAGAAGCGCGCCGGCACGCTCAACGCGCCGCTGACCGTGGTGGTGGGCGAGAACCGGGCGGAGATCGTCCCCGCCGACGTCGGCCTGACGGTGGACGTGGACGCCACCGTCGCCGCCGCCACCGACGCGCAGGCGCACCCGGTGGGCCGGCTGTTCGGCTCCCGTACGGTCGAGCCGGTGGTGAGCGTGGACGCCGCCAAGCTGGATGCGGCGTTGCGCCAGATCCTCGGCAAGCAGGGCCGGGACATGACGATGCCGGCGATCATCTTCACCGGCACCACCCCGAAGCCGGTCTACCCCAAGCCGAGCCTGACCCTCGACGCGGAGCAGTCCGCCCGGGTGGTCCGTACGGGTTGGCTGGCCGGGCAGCCGGTGACGGTGCCGGTGGTGGAGAAGAACCCGGTCACCACCCGGGAGGAGGTGGACCGGCTGGTCGCCGAGCTGGCGAAGCCGGCCGTCGCCGCTCCGGTCACCATCACCTCCGACAAGGGGTCGGTCAGTGTCCCGCCGGCGGCGATCGCCCGCGCGCTGCGTTTCTCGGCCGACGACGAGGGAAAGCTGACGCCGAAGGTCGACGTCAAGCGGCTGCGGTCGGCGCTCGGCAGCAAGCTGACCGCGATCGAGTCGACGCCGAAGGACGCCGGCCTGACCATTTCGGCCGGCAAGCCGAAGGTGGTGCCGGGGCGGGCCGGGCAGCAGCTCGAATCGGCGGCCCTGGGCCGGGACCTGCTGGCGGTGTTGCCGAAGACGGACGGCCGGACGGTGACCGGGCAGCTCAAGAAGGCCGAGCCCGAGCTGACCGAGGCGAAGCTCGCCGAGCTGGGTATCAAGGAGCGGGTCTCCACCTTCTCCACGAAGTTTCCCGGCGGGCTCTCCTCGCCACGTAGCCAGAACATCATCCAGGCGGCCAAGGACGTCGACGGCACGATCGTGCAGCCGGGCGAGACGTTCTCGCTGAACGCGCACACCGGCGAGCGTGGCTACGCCCAGGGCTACAAGGACGCCCCGGTGATCCTCGGCGGCAAGCTGGTCCCCGGGGTCGGCGGGGGTGTCTCCCAGTTCACCACCACCCTCTTCAACGCCAGCTACTACGCCGGCCTCCAGGACGTCGAGCACAAGCCGCACTCGTACTACTTCAGCCGCTACCCGGCGGTGATCGAGTCGACGATCTTCTGGCCGGACCTGGACTTCAAGTTCCGTAACAACACCCCGCACGGGGTGCTGATCGACACCGCCTACACCTCGAACACGATCACCGTGTCGATGTGGAGCACCAAGATCTACGACAGCGTGAAGACCGAGTACGGCCCGCGCCGCAACATCACCTCGCCGAAGACCGTCCACCTGACCCCCGGCCCGACGTGCATCGCCGCCGCTGGCAGCACCGGCTTCAGCCAGGACGCCTTCCGGGTCATCAAGAAGGACGGCAAGGTCGTCAAGCGGGAGAAGTTCAGCTGGACCTACGACCCCGAGCCGAACTTCGTCTGCGGTCCCAAGCCCTGAGCCCCGCGCTCCCCAGCTAGCCCCGAGCCCACGCACCCCGACTCACGCGCTTCTGGTTCACGCACCCCGGAGCAGCGCACCCCGGGGCCATGCGCTCCGGGGCCACGCACGAACGAGCCCCGCCGGCGATCAGCCGGCGGGGCTCGGTGCTTTCCGGGTACGCCCGGGGTCAGGGGCGGGCCTCGGCGAGTCCCTGGCGGACGCCCTCGGCGTCGCGGTCGGTCCCGTAGACGGGGGTGTCGGGCTGCTGTCGCCAGCTCTCGTCGAGGGTCCCCGCGTCCACCGGATCGAAGCCGAGCGCGTCGACGAGCTGCATCACCAGCTGCTTGGCGTCGGCGTCGTCGCCGGCCACCGGCAGGGCGATCCGGTCACCCGCCCCGGCGGGCCTGCCGTTGTCCATCAGGTGCGCGGCCTGGATGTTGTTGAAGGTCTTCACCACCCGGGCGCCCTTCAGATGGTCGGCGGTCCACCGGCTGGAGCTGAGGCTGCGGTCGAGCAGCTCGGCGATGTCGCCGTCACGCTGCGGGTAGTAGTTGTTGGCGTCGACGACGATCTTGCCGTCGAACGGCTGAGCCGGGAGCCCCGGCACCGCGAGCAGCGGGATCGCCAACACGACCAGTTCGGCGTCCTGGACGGCCTGCTCCAGCGTGCCGGCGCTGGCCCCGGTCTCCTGGGCCAGGTCGGTGAGACTCTCCGGGCCCCGCGAATTCGCGACGGTCACGTCGTGCCCGAGCGAACTCAGCCGCCGGGTGAGGGTGCCACCGATGTGCCCCGAACCAATGATTCCGATCTTCATGACCACTCCTGCCTCCGCCGGTCCCGACGGTCAGTTCCGGTCGTACGGTCAGCAGGTACCCCGACCGGTCCGCTCCGATTGCGGACGAGGCGTACTCCACGTCACGTTTTCCGCTGCGCTGGTGCGACCCTCCGGAGCCGGGTCCCGCATCGACGGTACGAGGTGAAGCCCGCCGTCCGGGGCGATTCCCCGAACGCCGTGCTGCCGTGCTGCCGTGCTGCCCTGCTGCCCTGCTGGCCTGCTGCCGTGCTGGCCTGCTGCCGTGCTGGCCTGCTGGCCTGCTGGCCTGCTGGCCACATGTTTCGCCGTCGTGGTCGTCCCGCCGCCGGGGCTGTGCCGGGCAGTGCCCGAACTTCCCCACTGCGGTCGGGAGCCGGGCACGGGCTTCCGACCGCACGTTGCACGGGCCGGTCAGTGTGCGGCTGGTCGTGCGGTCAGCGGGACGGGCTGGGCTGCGATCGACTCAATGTCCGCGATAGAGCGGTGTCCCCAGCGCTGGAATGGCGCAACATCGCTACATGAGCCCATGCTCTCCACCGTGGTCGGTGGCCGGCGAATCTGTTCGCCTGGATGCTGCTGGCGTGCGGTGGAGAGCTGGAATGCGGTTGAGGGCGCAGAACAGCTAAGGCTGGAGGGCAGTCGGGGTCGGGAGGACAGTTGAGGCTGGAAAGCAGTGTGGGTTGGAGGGCAGTTCAGGTCGGAGATCGGTGGGGGTGGGAATGCAGTTGAGGCCGGCCCCGTCAGGGGTCGGCCTCAACTAAAGGTTGTCCGGCGGTGTCCTACTCTCCCACACCCTCCCGAGTGCAGTACCATCGGCGCTGGAGGGCTTAGCTTCCGGGTTCGGAATGTGACCGGGCGTTTCCCCTCCGCCATGACCGCCGTAACACTATGAACATATCAAACAACACACGCACCCACACACGTGTGGGGGGTTGTTCGGTTGTTCAGAGTTGCACAGTGGACGCGTAGCAGCTTTGTAGTCAAGTCCTCGGCCTATTAGTACCGGTCAACTGAACCCGTTACCGGGCTTACATTTCCGGCCTATCAACCCAGTCGTCTAGCTGGGGGCCTTACCCCCACAAAGTGGGGTGGGATACCTCATCTTGAAGCAGGCTTCCCGCTTAGATGCTTTCAGCGGTTATCCCTTCCGAACGTAGCTAACCAGCCGTGCCCCTGGCGGGACAACTGGCACACCAGAGGTTCGTCCGTCCCGGTCCTCTCGTACTAGGGACAGCCCTTCTCAAGTATCCTACGCGCACGGCGGATAGGGACCGAACTGTCTCACGACGTTCTAAACCCAGCTCGCGTACCGCTTTAATGGGCGAACAGCCCAACCCTTGGGACCTGCTACAGCCCCAGGATGCGACGAGCCGACATCGAGGTGCCAAACCATCCCGTCGATATGGACTCTTGGGGAAGATCAGCCTGTTATCCCCGGGGTACCTTTTATCCGTTGAGCGACACCGCTTCCACTCGCAAGTGCCGGATCACTAGTCCCGACTTTCGTCCCTGCTCGACCTGTCAGTCTCACAGTCAAGCTCCCTTGTGTACTTGCACTCAACACCTGATTGCCAACCAGGCTGAGGGAACCTTTGGGCGCCTCCGTTACCTTTTAGGAGGCAACCGCCCCAGTTAAACTACCCACCAGACACTGTCCCTGAACCGGATAACGGTCCGAAGTTAGATACCCAAATCAACCAGAGTGGTATTTCAAGATTGCCTCCACCTATACTGGCGTACAGGTTTCACCGGCTCCCACCTATCCTACACAAGCCCATTCAGATACCAATGTCAAGCTATAGTAAAGGTCCCGGGGTCTTTCCGTCCTGCCGCGCGTAACGAGCATCTTTACTCGTAATGCAATTTCGCCGGGCCTGTGGTTGAGACAGTGGGGAAGTCGTTACGCCATTCGTGCAGGTCGGAACTTACCCGACAAGGAATTTCGCTACCTTAGGATGGTTATAGTTACCACCGCCGTTTACTGGCGCTTAAGTTCTCCGCTTCGCCCCGAAGAGCTAACAGGTCCCCTTAACGTTCCAGCACCGGGCAGGCGTCAGTCCATATACATCGAATTACTTCTTCGCATGGACCTGTGTTTTTAGTAAACAGTCGCTTCCCCCTGCTCTCTGCGGCCATACAACGCTCCACCCGCATGGGGCTTCACGTCTCCGGCCCCCCTTCTCCCTAAGTTACGGGGGCAATTTGCCGAGTTCCTTAACCACAGTTCGCCCGATCGCCTCGGTATTCTCTACCTGACCACCTGTGTCGGTTTGGGGTACGGGCCGCTAAGAACTCGCTAGAGGCTTTTCTCGGCAGCATAGGATCACTGACTTCACCTGAATCGGCTCGGCATCACGTCTCAGCCCCATGTGTTGCGGATTTGCCTACAACACGGCCTACACGCTTACCCCGGCACAACCACCGGCCGGGCTCAGCTACCTTCCTGCGTCACCCCATCGCTTGACTACTACCCACCAGGTTCCTGCGCTCCCCGTTCTTGGTCCGAAGACCGCCAACAGATCGGGCAGTTAGCACAATAAGGTTCATCACGGGCGCTCTTTCGCGGGTACGGGAATATCAACCCGTTGTCCATCGACTACGCCTCTCGGCCTCGCCTTAGGTCCCGACTCACCCAGGGCGGATTAGCCTGGCCCTGGAACCCTTGGTCATCCGGCGGAAGGGTTTCTCACCCTTCTTTCGCTACTCATGCCTGCATTCTCACTCGTGCCGCGTCCACAACTGGGTCACCCCGCTGCTTCACCCCCGGCACGACGCTCCCCTACCCACCCACACACCTGCACACCCCATCAAGGAGATGCGAAGTAAAATGTGAGTGCCACAGCTTCGGCGGTGTGCTTGAGCCCCGCTACATTGTCGGCGCGGAACCACTTGACCAGTGAGCTATTACGCACTCTTTAAAGGGTGGCTGCTTCTAAGCCAACCTCCTGGTTGTCTATGCGACCCCACATCCTTTTCCACTTAGCACACGCTTAGGGGCCTTAGCTGGTGATCTGGGCTGTTTCCCTCTCGACTACGAAGCTTATCCCCCGCAGTCTCACTGCCGCGCTCTCACTTACCGGCATTCGGAGTTTGGCTGATTTCGGTAAGCTTGTGGGCCCCCTAGACCATCCAGTGCTCTACCTCCGGCAAGAAACACGCGACGCTGCACCTAAATGCATTTCGGGGAGAACCAGCTATCACGGAGTTTGATTGGCCTTTCACCCCTAACCACAGGTCATCCCCCAACTTTTCAACGTTGGTGGGTTCGGCCCTCCACGCGGTCTTACCCGCGCTTCAGCCTGCCCATGGCTAGATCACTCCGCTTCGGGTCTAGAACATGCGACTACGACGCCCTATTCAGACTCGCTTTCGCTACGGCTCCCCCACACGGGTTAACCTCGCCACATGCCACTAACTCGCAGGCTCATTCTTCAAAAGGCACGCCGTCACCCCGCAAGGCTCCGACGGATTGTAGGCGAACGGTTTCAGGTACTATTTCACTCCCCTCCCGGGGTACTTTTCACCATTCCCTCACGGTACTCGTCCGCTATCGGTCACCAGGAAGTATTTAGGCTTACCAGGTGGTCCTGGCAGATTCACGGCAGATTTCAGGGGTCCGCCGCTACTCGGGAACACCCACAGAAGGTCAGCAACTTTCACCTACCGGACTCTCACCGTCTACGGTCAGCCATTCCAGACTGTTCGACTAGCCACTAACTTGATAACTTCTCGAACAAGTGTCAGCTTGTTCAGCAGGGTCCCACAACCCCGACCACGCAACCCCTGACAGGTATCACACGCAACCGGTTTAGCCTCAATCCGCTTTCGCTCGCCACTACTCACGGAATCACTAAATTGTTTTCTCTTCCTACGGGTACTGAGATGTTTCACTTCCCCGCGTTCCCCCCATACACCCTATGTGTTCAGGTGCAGGTGACACCACATGACTGGTGCCAGGTTTCCCCATTCGGACACCCTGGGATCACAGCTTGGTTGACAGCTCCCCCAGGCCTATCGCGGCCTCCCACGTCCTTCATCGGCTCCTGGTGCCAAGGCATCCACCGTTCGCCCTTGACAACTTGACCACAAAGATGCTCGCGTCCACTGTGCAATTCTCAACAAACGACCAACCCACAACCCTCGACCCCACACCAGCAACCCCACCCCCACCACACGGCAGGAACAGAATCCGGTATGCAAGACCAGGCCGTGCCTGGAAAACCCACCGAGGCACACGCCTCAGGCAAGTCTCTGAAACAACAACCCCACAGGGTTGTTCCTTCAGGACCCAACAGGGTGCTCACCGCCTTCCCCCAGCCGCACCAACCCGACCGTTCCCACCACCCCAAAGAGCAGCTGTACTAGATCATCATGGCCGTTGCCAGGAAAAGACTAACCAGTGTCTCCGCCATCTGAGCACCCCGACCCGACAGACGCGGACCGCGGGCTCCATACCAGCCTTCGCTGGATGGTGCTCCTTAGAAAGGAGGTGATCCAGCCGCACCTTCCGGTACGGCTACCTTGTTACGACTTCGTCCCAATCGCCAGCCCCACCTTCGACGGCTCCCTCCACAAGGGTTGGGCCACCGGCTTCGGGTGTTGCCGACTTTCGTGACGTGACGGGCGGTGTGTACAAGGCCCGGGAACGTATTCACCGCAGCGTTGCTGATCTGCGATTACTAGCGACTCCGACTTCACGGGGTCGAGTTGCAGACCCCGATCCGAACTGAGACCGGCTTTTTGGGATTCGCTCCACCTCACGGTATCGCAACCCATTGTACCGGCCATTGTAGCATGCGTGAAGCCCTGGACATAAGGGGCATGATGACTTGACGTCATCCCCACCTTCCTCCGAGTTGACCCCGGCAGTCTTCGATGAGTCCCCGCCATAACGCGCTGGCAACATCGAACGAGGGTTGCGCTCGTTGCGGGACTTAACCCAACATCTCACGACACGAGCTGACGACAGCCATGCACCACCTGTGACCGCCCCCGAAGGACCTTACATCTCTGCAAGTTTTGCGGCCATGTCAAACCCAGGTAAGGTTCTTCGCGTTGCATCGAATTAATCCGCATGCTCCGCCGCTTGTGCGGGCCCCCGTCAATTCCTTTGAGTTTTAGCCTTGCGGCCGTACTCCCCAGGCGGGGCGCTTAATGCGTTAGCTGCGGCACAGGAAACCGGAGAGGCCCCCCACACCTAGCGCCCAACGTTTACAGCGTGGACTACCAGGGTATCTAATCCTGTTCGCTCCCCACGCTTTCGCTCCTCAGCGTCAGTATCGGCCCAGAGACCCGCCTTCGCCACCGGTGTTCCTCCTGATATCTGCGCATTTCACCGCTACACCAGGAATTCCAGTCTCCCCTACCGAACTCTAGCCTGCCCGTATCGACCGCAGGCTTGGGGTTGAGCCCCAAGTTTTCACGGTCGACGCGACAAGCCGCCTACGAGCTCTTTACGCCCAATAAATCCGGACAACGCTCGCACCCTACGTCTTACCGCGGCTGCTGGCACGTAGTTGGCCGGTGCTTCTTCTGCAGGTACCGTCACTTACGCTTCGTCCCTGCTGAAAGAGGTTTACAACCCGAAGGCCGTCATCCCTCACGCGGCGTCGCTGCATCAGGCTTCCGCCCATTGTGCAATATTCCCCACTGCTGCCTCCCGTAGGAGTCTGGGCCGTGTCTCAGTCCCAGTGTGGCCGGTCGCCCTCTCAGGCCGGCTACCCGTCGTCGCCTTGGTAGGCCATCACCCCACCAACAAGCTGATAGGCCGCGAGCCCATCCCAGGCCGAAAAACTTTCCACCCAACCCCATGCGAGGTCAAGTAATATTCGGTATTAGCCCCCGTTTCCGAGGGTTATCCCAAAGCCTAGGGCAGGTTGCTCACGTGTTACTCACCCGTTCGCCGCTCGAGTACCCCGAAGGGCCTTTCCGCTCGACTTGCATGTGTTAAGCACGCCGCCAGCGTTCGTCCTGAGCCAGGATCAAACTCTCCAACAAAAACCTGTTGAACAATCCATCCCGGCAACAAACAAATGTTGCCAAAGGAATCCCCACCAAACAAACCCGAAAGTTCGCCCAGTGCGGGGTATAAATCATCATTGGCACTGGCTTATCAAGCACCCTGTTGAGTTCTCAAAGAACAACCACACACCACCCGAAAGCCCCGACCAACAGGACCCCCGACCTGGGGTATCTCGTCTGCTGCGCCCCGCGCTTCCGCGCCGGGCACTTTTACTACGTTACCTCACCGTCTTCGCTGTGTCAACCGGTGTGTCCCGGTGTGTCACGCTTCGTACGGCATCGCCCGCTGAGCGCACGCAGCGGCCAGCGCTGCGGTTGATCATCGGATTTGGCAGAACCGGCCGCTACGGTCTCCCGCAGGCTCGCCCGGTGCTCCGCCGATCGACAACACTACCCGGTCGGTTCCGCCCGCCCAAATCCGCCCTGCGGCGTTTCGGTGAGCACCACCCGGTCCGTGCCGTAGTGGACTAGTGCCCCCCACAACCCGGTGCCAAACCTGGAAGCTGACTCCCGGGGCTTTCGTCCCGTTTGCCCGTTCCGCGCTGGCAGAGAGAAAGTTACGCGGTTTCGGGTTTGATCGTCAAATCCGCAGGTCATCGCCGTACAGCCCGGCGCGCTGCCCGCCATCCCCGGACGCCGAGCACTCCCACGGTGGTGCCGATGACCAGCGAGGCGGCGATCAGCAGCAGGTGGATCCAGAAGAAGCCGGTCGGTGCGCCCTCGCCGACCACCCCACCGGCCCAGGCCCGCGCGTCGTTCCAGATGGCGAGCCCGAACCTCGGCCAGATCGCCCAGGTCCACACCCCGACCCCGATGAGGAACAACGACCAGCCCCGCGACAGCACCATGGTCGTCAAGTATTCCAGCGCCCCCGGCCCCGCCCGGCAGGGCGGAGATGCGCTCACCCAGACAGCCTCCCGGCGGTCGCGTTTCCGCAAGGTTCGCCGTCGGGACCGACGCGGACGCTCGGGTTCCTTCCCGATCCTGCGGAGCACGGCGACGACCCGACCCACCCGCAAGGTCCGTCGTCCGGGCCAACCGGTCCGCGCCAGCCAGGTCCCGGCTGGCCTGAGCCGGACAGCCGGGACGGGCGGGGAACCGGATGTACCCACCGTCGGTCGGCCCGCTACCGTGGCGGGTATGACCAGCGCGCCCGCCCAGCACCCCGGAACGTCGTTCGACGTCCAGGTCGGTGCGGAGCGACGCCGGCGATCTGTCGCCCGCCCGCGCTGACCCATTCCCTGCGACCGGCGGATCGAGCCGCCGGTCACCGCCGCTGTCCTCGTCCGTCCGCAGGCTCTCCCGTCCCCGGAGATCCGTTGCGTTGACGGATCCGAGCAGATCGGCGTACCCATGGATCTTGAAAGGTTGCTCACCGACCGGCTGACGCCGGCGTTCACCGCCGTGGCCGGTGGCCCGGTCGACCCCGTGGTGCGGCGCTCGCCGCGCGCGGACTTCCAGTCCGACGCGGCGTTGGCGCTGGCCCGGCGGCTCGGCCGGCCGCCGCGCGAGATCGCCCAGGCGGTGCTGGACCGCGCGGTCCTCGACGACGTCTGCGCGGCGGCGGAGGTCTCCGGGCCGGGCTTCGTCAACCTGACGATCGACGACGGGGCGCTGGCCGGCATGGTCGCCGCGCTGGCCGCCGACGACCGGCTCGGGGTGCCGGTGACCGCCGACCCGGAGACCGTGGTGGTCGACTACTCGGGGCCCAACGTGGCGAAGGAGATGCACGTCGGGCACCTGCGCTCCACGGTCATCGGCGACGCGGCGGTACGGCTGCTGGGCTGGCTCGGGCATCGGGTCGTCCGGGTCAACCACCTCGGCGACTGGGGCACCCCGTTCGGAATGCTGATCGCGCACCTGGTGGACCTCGGTGAGGCGGAGGCGGCGCAGGAGCTGTCCATCGGCGACCTCGACGGGTTCTACCGGGCCGCCCGGTCGAAGTTCGACGCCGACCCGGCCTTCCAGGTCCGCGCGCGGCAGCGGGTGGTCGCGTTGCAGGGCGGCGACCCGGAGACCCGGCGGCTGTGGCGGCTGCTGGTCGAGCAGTCCCAGCGGTACTTCCTGACCGTGTACCGACTGCTCGACGTGACCCTGACCGAGGACGACTTCCGGGGTGAGAGCGCGTACAACGACCGGCTCGGCGCGGTGGTGGGCGACCTCGACCGGCTCGGGCTGCTGACCGACAGCGCCGGGGCGACCTGTGCCTTCCCACCCGGGTTCACCGGACGGGACGGCGCACCACTGCCGTTGATCGTGCGCAAGGGCGACGGCGGGTACGGCTATCCGGCGACGGACCTGGCCGCGCTGCGGCTGCGCACCGGCGAGCTGGGCGCGACCCGGCTGCTCTACGTGGTCGGCCTGCCGCAGCGGCAGCACTTCGCGATGGTGTTCGCGGTGGCCGGGCAGGCCGGCTGGTTGCGTCCGCCGGCCCGCGCCGAGCACCTCGGTTTCGGCTCGGTGCTCGGCCCGGACGGGCGGATGCTGCGCAGTCGGGCCGGTGGGTCGGTGAAGCTGGTCGACCTGCTGACGGAGGCGGTCGCCCGGGCGACCACGCTGGCCCGGACCAAGAACCCCGCGCTGGACGAGGCGGACGCGGCCGAGATCGGCCGGGCCGTCGGCATCGGCGCGATCAAGTACGCCGACCTGGCCACCGACCGGACCCGCGACTACGTGCTGGACTGGGAACGGATGCTCGCCCTCGATGGCAACACCGCCCCCTACCTGCAGTACGCGTACGCCCGGACCAGGTCGGTGTCGCGGCGGGCCGGCACGCAGGTCGGGCCGGACGCCCGGATCGTGCTCACCGCGCCGGCCGAGCGGGCCTTGGCGTTCGAGTTGCTCGGGTTCGCCACCGTCGTCCACGAGGTGGCCCGGACGGCGGAGTTCCACCAGCTCGCCGGCTACCTGCACCGGCTGGCCACCCGGTTCAGCGCGTTCTACGAGCGCTGCCCGGTGCTGCGGGCGGACGGGGAACTGCGGGCCAGCCGGCTGCTGCTGACCGACCTGACCGGCCGGACCCTGCGGCAGGGGCTACACCTGCTCGGCATCCGTACGGTCGAACGGATGTGAGCGGACCCCCACCGCCGACCGCGCAGCTCCTCGAAGTACGGCTTCATCGCCGGGTAGTAGTCCCCGAACTCGGCCTTCGGCTCGGGGCCGGCGGCCACCGGGGCGTCGGGGCCGGCGGCCACCGGGGCGTCGGGGCCGGCGGCCACCGGGGCGTCGGGGCCGGCGGCCACCAGGAGACGGGTTTGTCGGCGTGCCCCGTCAGCGCAGCGGGGCCGGCAGTGGGCGTACCCCGGTGAGTTCTTCGGAGCGGGCCCAGAGGTCGGCCGCGAGCTGCCGGTCGGTGGCGGTGCCGCGCAGCGGCGCGAAGGTGGGCTCCGCACGGCGGAACAGCCGGCCGGGGCCGATGTGCCGGCCGGTAGGCGCGGTCGGGACGGTGGCCGCGAAGAGCATGGGTGCCGCGGCCTCGTCGAGGGGACGGCGCAGCGGCCCCATGACGACGGTCTCGACCCGGCGGGCGAAGGAGGAGAGGTCCCGGGAGAGGTCGGTCCTGGTCATCCCGGGGTGGGTGAGCAGACTGCGCACCGGCGAGCCCACGGCCCGCAGCCGGCGGTCGAGTTCCCACCCGAACAGCACGTTGGCCAGCTTCGAGGTGGCGTACGCACCGGCGGCGGAGTAGCGGCGTTCGGCGGCCAGATCGGTCAGGTCGAGCCGGCCGAGCGGGTAGAGACCCGAGGCGACGGTGACCACGACCGGCTCCCGGCCGACGGTCAGCGCGGGCAGCAGTCGCCCGGTGAGGGCGAAGTGGCCCAGGTGGTTGGTGGCGAGTTGACTCTCCACCCCCTGCGGGCTCAGCCGCCGGGGGACGGTGCCGATGCCGGCGTTGTTGACCAGCACGTCCACGAGGTCGACCTCGCGCCCCAGGTCGTCGGCGAACGCGTGGACCGAGTCCAGGTCGAGCAGGTCCAGTCGACGCACGACGAGATCGGCCCGGGGCTGGTCGCGCAGGAGTTCGGCCCGGACCCTGGCGCCCTTGGCGGTGTCCCGGACGGCCATCACCACCCGGCCGTGGCGGGCGGCCAGGTGGCGGGTGATCGCCACCCCGAGCCCGCTGCTGGCCCCGGTGACGACGAACGTCCGGCCGGACTGGTCGGTGAGATCGGCGACGGTCCAACCGGGTGCGCTGTCCATGGGGTGCCTTCCGACGGACGAATGAAGTGGATTACGTATCCGATTGAACCTCCCGCTAAACGGATTGTCAATCCGATCGGATGGGTCATCCGCCGGGTTAGGCTGGCGCGGTGACGACGACACTGCGCGCGGACGCCGCCCGCAACCGCGAACGGGTGCTGGCCACCGCCCGCGCCGTGGCGGCGGAAGGTGACCTGTCGTTACCGCTCAACGAGATCGCGCGGCGGGCCGGCGTCGGCGTCGGCACGGTCTACCGGCACTTCCCGACCCGGCGGGCGCTGCTGGAGGCGCTCGCCGCCGACGCCTTCGCCACACTGCTCGACCAGGCGCGGGCGGCGACCCGCGGGGACGACCCCTGGGACGGCGTGGAGCTGCTGCTACGGGCCTTCCTGCGCGGTCAACTCGACGATCCGACCCTCGCCGAGGTGCTCTCGACCAGTGCGGAGGAGGACGCCACCGCGCAGACCACCGCCGGCCGCGAGGAGTTGGGCGCGCTGGCTGCGATCGTGCTGGCGCGGGCGACCCGGGCCGGCCGGTTGCGCCCCGGGCTCACGCTGGACGACCTGCAACACCTGGTCTGCGGCACCGCGTTCGCCGCCCGGCTCGCCGACGCGCCGGACCGACGCGTCGAGCTGTACCTGACCGTGCTGCTCGCCGGCCTCCGCGCACCGGACCCCACCGGGGCGGCACGGCCGGCCGACTAGCCGGGCCGGACACACGGGTCGACGGTCGTGGACGACGGGCTGTCCGCCGTACGGCCGTCGGTGGCGGTGACCCGCACCGTCCAGGTCACGGCGGAGGCGCGGAGCTGGCCCACGGTCACCCGGGCGGACGACCCGTCCACGGTCATCGCCCGGCTCGCCGAGCTCCCCCCGACGGGTGTCCACCGCACCTGCGCAGCCCCGAGGGTGGCACTGCCGGTGGCCCGGACGACCAGGCTCCAGGTGTCCGCGCCGCAGCGTACGTGCGCGTCCGCCGCCACTGTGAAGGGCGCGGCCAGCGGCAACGCCGCCGGTGGACGGGGCACGGCCGGTGATCCGGTCGGCGCGGGGACCGGCGGCGCGACGCCGGTCGGCGGCACGGCGGTCGGCGGCACAGCGGTCGGTGCCGGCGTGACGGTCGTGGCCGGCACCCCCGCACCGGCCGGGTCCGAGGTCGACGCCGTCCGCTCCGGGGAACCCCCGGTCGTCGGGCCGGCCGCCGACGCCACCCCACCGGACAGGTCGCCGGTGGTCACCGCCGCCTGCTCGCCGGCCGGCCCGCCGGGCGAGAGCGCCCAGGTGCCCGCCGCGACGAGCAGCAACAGCAGCAGGCCGGCGAGCTGACGCCGCCGCTTCCGGTCCCGGGCCGACGTGGCGGCGGACGTCGCGGTCGTCCGGACCGGGCGGGAGGCGGTGCCCGCCGCCGCGTCACCCGAGGTCGCCGCCGCTGCGGGCGCGGCGGCCGACACCGCGTGGACGACCCTCCCGGGGCCGGCGGCGTCCGGGGCGTTCCCCACGACGACGGCATCGGCGGCCGGCGGCGGGTCGGCGGACGCCGCGGTGTCGGACGACGACACCTCGGCGCGGCCGTGGGAGACCCCGCCCGCATCGGCCGGAGCGGTGCCCTCACCCGGGGCGGTGGCATCGGGGCCCGCGTCGGCCTGGTCGTCGCCGGCCGGATCGGTGGCGGCCGGATCGGTGGCGGCGGCCTGGGGGGCGGTGGGGTCCGTGTCGGCGAGTCGCGGCCACACCGTGTCGGCGACCACGAGGAACCCCGGTGCCGTGTACGCGGTCAGCAGCGCCGCCGGGTTGCACTGCTCGCGCCGGAGCAGCCCGCACCGGGCGCAGTCGTCGATGTGCCGGGCGACCCGCTTGCGCAGGGTCGGGGTGAGCCGGCCCTGCCAGTCGTCGAGCAGGTCGGCCAGGGCCGGGCAGTCCCGGGCCCCGCCCCGGGCGACGAGCAGCGCGCCGAGCGCCCGTTCGAGCTGTGACCGGGCCCGGGACAGCCGGGCGTGCGCATGGTTGGCGGGCACCCCGAGCGCCGCACCGATGTCCACGGAGGACAGGTCGTGGCGGATCGCCAGGTGCACCACCTCGCGGTCACCGGGGTTGAGCGCGGCGACCGCCAGGTGCACGAGGTCGCGTACCTGGTCGGCGTTGACGGCGGCGGCCGGGTCGGCGGTGTCGGCCACCGGCTCGGCCGCCTCCGTCAGGGGCGCGGAACGCGACCGCTCCCGCAACTGCCGCAGGCATTCGGTCCGCACGATCGCGTACAGCCAGGACCGCAGCCGGTCCGGGTCACGCAGCTGGTCGATGCGCTGACCGGCGAGGAGGAACGCGTCGTGGACGGCGTCCGCCGCCGCCTCCGGCTCACGCAGCATCATCCGGGCGTACGTGTAGAGCCGGTCGGCGTACCGCCGGTAGATGCCCTCCAGGCCGACCCGGTCGCCCCGTCGCAGCGCCTCGACCAGCGCCCGGTCGTCCTGCGCCGTCACATCCATCCGTGCCCCCACCGCTCGTCCACCCGTCCAGTAGAACGAAGAAAAGAAATCCCGGGAACTTTCTGTTGGCATGCCGACCCCCCGGTGCTCCCACCGGTGTCATCGCACCGCCGACACCGGGAGACACCCATGAGCACGACACGTTCCGCGACCCACCGACCGGGCGTCGGCAGACGTCGTTATCTGGCCACCGTAGTGGTGGCGACACTCGCCGCCGGACTCGTCGCGACCACCTCGGTGGACGCCACCGCGGCCACCGCCCCGGGCGGCCCGACCGGGGTGCCGGGCGCCACCAGCGCCGAGCCGCTGGCCTTCCGGGTCGACCCGGGCCTGTCCGCACCCCGACTGTCGCTCGACCCGGTCGGCCGGCTCGGCACCGGTCGGGAGATCGGGGTGGTGGCCGGGCCGGACGGAAAGCCCGCCGGCCTGGTGCTCGACGAGGTCATGGTGCGGGTCGCCGACCAGGCCGAACTGGACGCCTTCCTGGCCCGTTGGGGTGGCCAGGTGCTCGACTCGTTCGCGCCCGACGACCAGGGGCAGGACCATCTGGTCCGGGTGGACGCCGACCGGGCCGACCCGGCAGGGCTGGTCGCCGACCTGCTCGCCGCCGAGCCGCGTCAGGCCGGCGGGTACCGGGTCGGCGACGAGCGGGCGCTGCGGCTGCTCGCGCTGGCCGCCGCCGAGTGGCGCACGGGCACCGAGCTGGTCCTCGACTGGCTGGTGGAGCCGTCCGGCATCGCCGACGGTCAGGTGTTCGAGGCCCCCGACATCGGCAAGAACGTCTTCGACTGGACGTTCATGCGGGCCGGTGGCGCGCTGGACATCGGGGTGGCGCCGGCCTGGCAACTGCTGGAGAGCAAGGGCCGGCTGACCAAGCAGGTGAAGTACCTGGTGCAGGACGGCGGGTTCCAGTCCAACGCCGACTTCCCGAGCAAGGTCTCCCTGCACACCGCGGAGTGGGGCGAGACCAACACCAACGACTGCACCGGCGGCTCGGCCTGCCCGTGGCACGCCACCGACGTGGTGCTCGCCGGGATGGGCCGGGTCGACAACGACTACGGCACCGCCGGTCCCGCCGGGCCGGTGGTCAAGGAACTGGTGGGCGTCCGCAACGGCATCGACTACTGGACGGTCCTGCGCCGGCTGGAGAAGGCCGCCGAGGCGACCCACCCGGACGTGGTCAACCTCAGCTTCACCCGGGACGTGAACCTCGGCGTCAGCCATGCCCGTACCTGGACCGACCGGCGGATGAAGCACGTCCGGGACACCGGTGCGCTGATCGTCGCCGCCGCCGGCAACAACGGCACGAACGTCGACGGCGACACCCTCTGGGTGCCCTGCGAGAGCACCCACGTCATGTGCGTCGGCGGGATGAACACGAACGCGACCGTGTCCGGCGGGTCGAACTGGGGCACCAAGAACCTCACCACGTCGGTGGAGATCTACGGTCCGATGTGTGTGGCGGGCCTGACCGATCCGGGCACGCCGGCGGTCAACACCACGAAGACCACCTGCGGCACCAGTGTCGCCTCGCCGTTCGTGGGCGGGGTCGCCGCCCTGGTGATGGCCGCCGACCCGACGCTGACCTCCGAGCAGGTCCGGACCATCCTCAACGACACCGCCCACGTCGGCGGGCTGGGCGACAAGGTGACCGGCAGCCAGCGCCGGATCGACGCGCTGGCCGCCGTCGCCGAGGCGTTGGGCGTCACCGTCGGCAAGCCCACGGTGAACATCAGCACCCCGAAGACCAAGCAGAAGTTCGGGGTGAACCAGTCGGTGGACCTGTGGGGCACGGCCACCGACTTCCTGGGCAAGGAGATCCCGCTCAGCTGGACCAGCAGCGTCGACGGTGCACTGGCCACCGGGTCGCAGACGTTCGTGCCGTCGCTCTCCGCCGGCAGCCACGTGATCACCGCCAGCGCCACCGACAGCCTCGGGCGTACCGGCTCGGCGGCGGTGACCGTCACGGTGGTGGACAGCCCGACGACGATGGGGATCATCTCGCCACCGGCGGGGTCGACCCTCCCGGCGGGGCAGTCGGTCGGGCTGCTCGGCACCTCGAACGATCCGGACCTCTTCGGGCAGCTCCCGGACGCGAAGGTGTCCTGGACGGTCCGGCGCGGCAACACGGTGGTCCTGGAGAAGACCGGCCACCAGGCGCTGCTGCCGGCGAACGCGGTCACGCCGGGGGCGTACACCGTGACGTTCGCGGCGGGTGGCGCCAGCGTGCAGCGTGCCTTCTCGGTCACCTCGGCACCGGCCGGGCAGTCCCGGCCGATCGCCACGATCACCCTGCCGGCGCCGGCCCTGGAGCTGACCACGATCGAGTCCGGGCCGAAGTCGGTCGCGTTCGTCGGGACCGGGTTCGACGCCGAGGACGGCGTGGTCGCCGGGACCCGGTTCCGGTGGACCGCGTACGGCGACGGCGGCGTCAAGCAGGTGCTGTGCCAGGGCAGCGGGGTGCCCACCGGCGAGCCGGTCGACGACAAGGGCACGCCGAAGAACTGTGCGTCCTTCACCGCGGCGCTGGCCCAGCTGACCAGCGGGACCGACACCACCACCTGGTCGGTGTGGCTGGAGGTCTTCGACGCGACGGGTCTGGTCGGCACGGACTCCGTGCCGGTCCGGATCCGGCGGGTCACCCCCTGACGGTCCGTTTCCCCATCCGAACGCCGCCCGGGACCGACCGGTTCCGGGACCGCACGACACGAGGAGAGCACATCATGCGCAGACAAGAGTGGACGCGGCGGACGGTCGCCCTGGGTGGTGCCCTGCTGAGCGCGGTGGTGCTCGGTCAGGTCGCCCTCAGCGGGCCGGTGGCGGCGGTGCCCGGCCTGCTGATCCGCACGACGGTCGGGCCGAGCAACAGCGTCGCCAAGTCGCAGAACGCGGTCTGCCCGACCGGCACCACGGTCATCGGCGGTGGCGGCGCGATCACCGGGTCGGGTCTCGGCCAGGTGGGCATGGACATCATGCAGCCGCTGGCCGGTGCCGGCCTCTACTCGGTGACCGGCCGGGAGGACCCGAACGGTGTCGCCGGGAACTGGGCGGTCACCGCCAGCGCGATCTGCGCCCCGGCGCCCTTGGGGCTGGAGGTGGTGACCGGCCACTCGGCGTCCAACTCGGTCAACCCGAAGTTCCTGGAGTTGTTCTGCCCGGTGGGCAAGCGGGCGATCGGCGGCGGTGGCGCTGCCCTGGCCCTCGGCTCGGGAGCGAGTGACGTGCTGCTGGAGGATCTGCGGATCCACCAGAGCAGCGTGACGGTGGCGGGGGTCGAGGCCGGCAACGCCTTCGCGGGCAACTGGTCGGTGGACGCCTCGGTGATCTGCGTCAACCCGCTCGCCGGTGAGCAGCGGGTGACCGTGGACAGCGCCGACAACTCGACGGCCAGCCGCACGGTCACCGCCACCTGCCCGGCCGGCACGCGCCTGCACGGGGTCGGCGGCGAGATCGTCGGCGGTGAGGGCCAGGTGCGGCTGACCGAGATGCGGCCCACCTCGTCGACCACGGCGACCGTCCGCGCCGCCGAGGACGAGAACGGCTTCAGCGGGAACTGGAAGGTGCGCGCGTACGCCGTCTGCGCGACCTGAGCGGTCAGCCGTCGCGTCGACCACCTCCCACCGGCCCCGCGACCCGTGCCGACGAATCGGCGCGGGACCGCGGGGCCGGCGGCGTCCGTACCCGCACGACCGGGCGACCGTCGGCTGGCGGAGGGTTGTGTCGACCTTGATCGATGAGTAACGTCACGCACTGATGTGACTACTCAGCGTCATGGCAGGAGATGTTCCACATGACTCAGTCCACGGAGACCGAACTGCCCCACTGGCCGCCGGTCAACTCCACCCGCAACCCGCTCACCCCCCTCGACGACGCCGAACGGCAGCGGTACGTCGGCCCGGTGACCCGGGTGCTGCTGCCCACCGGCATTACCGCCTGGCTGGTCAGCCGGCACACCGAGGTACGTCAACTGCTGCGCCACCCGGCGTTCAGCTCCGATCTCCACCGGCCCGGTTTTCCGCTGCTCCGCCCGCTGCCGCCCGAGGCGACGAGGGACCTCCGGGGCGCGTTCCTCCAGATGGACGGTGCGGCGCACACCCGGCTGCGGCGGATGCTCACCGCCGAGTTCATGATCAAGAATGTCCGCCGGATCGAGCCGCTGATCCACCGGACCATCGACGAGGCCCTGACCGACCTGGCCGCCGCCGGCCCCCCGGCCGACCTGGTGTCGACGGTCGCGCTGCCCGTGCCGTCCAAGGTGATCTGCCACCTACTCGGCGTCCCCTACGCCGATCACGACTTCTTCCAGTCCCGCAGCCGCCGCCTGCTCGACCGTCGGGTGCCCCCGGAGCAGCTCCAGCAGGCGGCCCAGGAGCTACGGGCATACCTCCGCTCGCTGATCGACGCCAAGCGGACCCGTCCCGACGACGGGGAGGACCTGCTCAGCCGGCTGGTCCGGGAGCGGGTCGAGCCGGGTGAGCTCGACGTCGACGAGTTGGTCGGGATGGCCCTGCTGTTGCTCATCGCCGGGCACGAGACCACCGCCAACATGCTCGGCCTGAGCGTCCTGCTGCTGACCCGCCACCCCGGGCGGTACGCGCTCCTGCGCGACCGGCCCGAGCTCGCGCCGGGGATGGTCGACGAGTTGCTGCGCTACCTCAGCATCGTCCGGACCGGACTGTTCCGGGTGGCCACCGAGGACGTCGAGATCGGTGGCCGGTCGATCCGGGCCGGCGAGGGGGTGATCGCCCTGATCTCCCTGGCCAACCGGGACGCCGAGGTCTTCGACGACCCCGACGGGTTCGACCCGTACCGGGAGGCCCAGCAGCACCTCGCCTTCGGGTTCGGGGTGCACCAGTGCATCGGGCAGCCCCTCGCCCGCGCCGAACTGCGCGTCACGCTGGTGGAGTTGGCCCGTCGCTTCCCCGACCTGCGGGTGACGGCGGACCCGCAGGAGCTGACCACCCGGGACGACTCGATCGTGTTCGGCCTCGACACCCTCCCGGTGACCTGGTGACGCCCGCACCACGGCAGTTGCGCGGGGAGACGACGCCGCGGGTGGCCGTCGACCGGGACCGCTGCTGCGGTGCGGGCAACTGCGTCCTGACCGCACCGGAGGTCTTCGACCAGGACGAGGCCGACGGCCTGGTGCTGCTGCGCGATCCCGCACCGCGTGCCGCGCTGCGGGATCGCGTCCAGCGGGCCGTCGAGCTCTGCCCGACGAACGCGATCCGGTGCGACTGACGCGATCCGGTGCGGCGGACGCGGTGGGCGGATGGACGTCTGCCCCGTCCATCCGACCGCGCGGGCCGGGTGCCCAGCCCCGTGACCCGGGCACCCGGCCGGCGGTCGATCAGGGCAGGAGTTCGATGTATCCGTCGGTGCCGTGCACGCGGATCTGCTGCCCGTCCGGGATCAGCCGGGTGGCGTCCACCACACCGACGACGGCTGGCAGACCGTACTCCCGGGCGATCACCGCGCCGTGGGTCATCAGGCCGCCGACCTCCGTCACCAGGCCGGCGACGGCGACGAACAGGGGCGTCCAGCTGGGATCGGTGTACGGCGTGACGAGGATGTCACCCGGTTCGAGATCGGCCCGCGCCACGTCCCGCACGACGCGGGCCCGGCCTTCGACGGTCCCGGCGGAGACCGCCAGGCCGATCAGCGCACCCACCGGCACGTCGTCGCGCCGGTACGCCCCGGCGACGATCTCGCCCTCGGAGGTGAGCACCCGGGGCGGGGTGAGCGCGTGGTAGGACCGGTGCTCCTCCATCCGTCGACGGATGAGCCGGTCATCGACGTGCCCGGTGCGGACGACCTCGTCGAGTTCGGGGAAGGTGAGGTACCAGATGTCCTCCCGGTCCCGGAGCACGCCGTTCGCCACCAGACGGTCGGCCTCGGGCAGCAGCGCCTGCTTGTACGCGAAGGTGCGGTTGACCATGCCGTACTTCGGATATTCGCGGTAGCCGACGAACGTCCGGGCCCGGTCGATCATCCGTTTGGTCTGCTCGGCCTTCCCCGCGCCGTCGTCAGGCAGTGCCCGCAGGCGCTCCAGCAGTTCGCGCTCCCTGTTCCGCGCCGTCCGCAGGCCCTGCGCGAAGTGCCGCTCGGCGGCCCCCGGGGCGAAGTTCCTGATGTTGCCCAGGATCACCGGGACCAGCATGGCGGGGCGTTCTCGCCACCGGGGCCGGGTGATGTCGATCTCGCCGACCCCCCGCATGCCGTATCTGTCGAGCCAGGACTCGATGGCCGCCCGGGCTTCCCGGCCCCCGGCGAGCGGGTCCATCCCGGCCAGGAGGTCGGCCGGTCCGCCAGGCCCATCGCGCTCTTCACGGGCCCCGTTGGTCCCGCCGTCGTCCGCCACGCGGTGCAGGAAGGCCACCACCTCCGGGTACGGCCGGATCGCGTCCGCGACGTCCAGCAGCGCCAGTCCCATCTCCGAGGTGATGTTGTGCGGGACGGACTGGGTGAGCGCGTCGGCGGCGTTCCGCTCGCCGAGCCACTCCTGAAGATGCTCGTTGAGCCACCAGACCGCCTCCATCCCGGCCATGATGACCGGGATGCTCCTCGGATCGATCATCATCCGGGTCAGCCGGGGGAAGTCGGTCCGGATGAAGTCGAGCAGTGCCGGCCCGGACTTCGTCCGGATGTCGCGGTGGAGGGCGGCGTTGGTGTCGTCGATCTGCCTGATCAGCTCGGCGACCAGCGCGGGATCGGTCTCGACGGGAGGTGCCGCCGGCCCGGGCGGCGGCCCGGCGGGGGCCTGGTCCGGCACCTCCCTGACGAAGTCGCCGCGCTCGACGACGGTCCGCAACGCGTCCCCGATCAGCGGATCGGATCTGCCCAGGGCCGCCAGCAGACCGGCGCGGCCGGCCGGCGACGCCAGCTCGGGGGTCACGTCGGCGAACAACCTGCCGGCGGCCTCGTACATGGGCCGGGCCGCGATCAGCTGGAACATCGAGAACCCGAGGGGCTTCATCGGGTCGGTCATCATCTGCTGGTGGCCCACGGAGACGTAGACGCGGTTGTCGGTGTCGTCGGCCACCGGCACGGGGAACAGCGTGGTGACCGGTCGACTCTGGACGATCTGGAAGTCGTCGTCGACGAGACACCACTCGATGTCCTGCGGGCGGCCGAAGTGCGCCTCGATCCGCCGGCCCAGCCGCACCAGCCGGACGACCTGCGGGTCGGTCAGCGCCGGTTGGCGCTGCCGCTGCGGGTCGATCGCCACCACCCGCGTCCCACCGGTCGTCGAGGCCCGCACGGCGTGGTGCTTGGCGGCGATGGTCCGGGCGACGACGCGGTCGTCGCGTATCCGGAAGACGTCCGCGTCGACCAGCCCGGAGACCAGGGCCTCGCCGAGGCCGAAGCCGGCCTCCACGAAGGCGACCCGGCGGTTGCCGGTGACGGGGTCGGCGGTGAACAGGACGCCCGCCGATCCGGCGGGGACCATCCGCTGGACGACCACCGCCATCGCGACCCGGCGGTGGTCGATGCCGTTGCGCTGGCGGTAGGTGACGGCCCGCTCGGTGAACAGGGAGGCCCAGCACCGGCTGATCTGCCGGAGGATCGCGGTCGGACCGAGCACGTTGAGGTAGCTGTCCTGCTGCCCCGCGAACGAGGCGGTCGGCAGGTCCTCCGCCGTCGCGCTGGACCGGACGGCGTACCCGACGTGCCCGCCGAGCAGGGCCAGGGCGCGGGTGATCTCCGTCGCCACGTCGTCGGGGACGGTGACCTCTTCGATGGTCCGGCGGACCTGTGCGCTGAGGGTGCCGATCGTCTCCCGGTCGGTGGGCGTCAGGCGGGCCAGTCGGTCGAGTTGCCCGTCGAGTGCCGGCGCCAGCGCGGTGACCCGCCGGAAGGCGTCCGTCGTCACGCAGAAGCCCTCCGGCACCCGGACACCGTCGATCCGGGTGAGGCCCGCGAGGTGTGCGCCCTTGCCGCCGACCACCGTCCGCTGCGTCGGGTCCACCTCACGCAGTCCCCGCACGTACCGCCCGCTCATCAGGACACCGCCCGGGCAGGCGGGCATCGTCGGATCGCGGCGACCGGGCGGGCAAGCGGCCTCGAATATGTCGTCGGGTACGTGGACATCGTTTCGCCTTCCGCTGGTGATTCGGTCGCCGGCGCACCATCGCGATGCATTTCCGCAGGTGGCGACCTCGGCTGACGATTCTGCGGGGTGACCCGGGTCTTGCGGCAAGTCCCCCCGTCCGCTATATGTTGAGGGAGGCAAGAAATAGTGCGCGCCGGAAATAGCGAAGGCGACCCGCGAGAACGCCTTTGTCGGGTCACCTGTCGGGTCGATCCGGGCGCGGTGCGACGCGATACGCCGTGACCGGCGCGACGGCCTCAGCCGATCAGCGCGGTGCCGTCCAGCCCTGCTCACGCAGTCGTTCGATACCGTCCAGCAGCAGGTCCAGGGCGAACTCGAACTGGTCGTCCCAGCCCTGCCCCACCACGGAGCCGTCGTCGTGCGAGGCCGCCGCGGCGATCTCGGCGACGTGCGGGAACCGGAGCGCGACCTCCGGCGGTAGCGGCGCGGACGGTTGCGGCGCGGACGGCCCACCGGAGACGTTGACCCTCACGGACGTGGACGTGCCCACCGCCGACGAGGTGCTCGTGCGGGTCGAGGCCGCCGCGCTCAACGCGTACGACTGGCACGTGATGCGGGGCGATCCCCGGATGGCGCGGTTGGCCCTGGGCCCGACGCGGCCCCGGGCCCGCATCCGGGGTCGCGACTTCGCCGGCCGGGTCGAGGCCGTCGGCGTCGACGTGCGGCAACCACGTCCTGGTGACAGCGTGTTCGGCGACCTCGGAGACGCCAACGGCGCGTTCGCCGAATATGTGTGCGTCCCCGCCGGCCTGGTCGCGCCAATGCCGGTGAACCTGACCGCACCGCAGGCGGCAGCCCTGCCGTTGGCCGGCGTGACCGCGCTCCAGGGGCTGCGCGACGCGGGACGGGTCGGACCGGGCCAGCGCGTGCTCGTCAACGGCGCCTCCGGCGGCGTCGGCACCCTGGCCGTCCAACTCGCCAGGGCGCTCGGCGCGACCGTGACCGGGGTGTGCAGCACCCGCAACGTCGACCTGGTCCGCTCGCTCGGCGCCGATCACGTGGTCGACTACACCCGGGAGGACTTCACCCACGGCGTCCGCCACGACGTGCTGTTCGACCTGGTCGGCAACCGTTCCCTCACCGCGCTGCGACGGGCCCTGACCCCGACCGGGACGCTGGTGCTCTCCGGCGGCGGCGTGTACCGGGGCGGCAGCCTCCTCGGGCCGGTCCGGCTCCTCGCCCGGGGGCGGCTGCTGGCCCCCTTCGTCCGGCAGCGCATCGTCAGCCTGACGGCGACCCCAGGCCGGGAGCACCTCGACACGCTCCGCGCCCACGCCGAGGCCGGCCGCCTCACGCCGGTCATCGACCGGACCTATCCGTTGTCCGAGGTGCCCCGGGCCATCGGCTATCTCGAAGGCGAACACGCCCGCGCGAAGGTGGTCATCACCGTCTGACCGGCCCGGCATCCCCGTGAACGGCCCGGCCGATCCCGCCGGACTCCCGATTCCTCGGTCAAGCGCCCCCGGCTCAGAGTTTCGTCAATATCACCTGTCAATCAGCTGGCAATGGTGGAAGCGCTTCGATTTCCTGCCTCAGCACTGTCGGCGAGAGGTGAATCTCATTTACCATCGTCGATGCTAAGCCTCGTTCATCCGCCGTTCACCTTGCCGACGGCCAAGCTTCGAGGCACCCGCACCGCGCCCGGGCCCAGCGCACCCCCACCCTGCCCGCACCGAGGAACAGGACCCCCATGAAAGCCACCGCACGCCGCACCACCGTCCTGGCCGGACTCACCGCCACCCTGCTGGCCGGCCCGCTCGCCGTGGCCGCCGTCGCCGCCGCCGCGACCGCCACGATCACCCTCAACGGCTCCAGCGCGAGCGTCACCGGCAGCAACGTCACCGTCGCCGGCAGCGCCGTCACCATCACCGCGCCGGGCTCCTACGAGATCAGGGGCACGCTGAACAACGGCTCCGTCAAGGTCGACACCGCCGTCACCGGCACCGTGGAACTCATCCTCGCCGGCGCCTCGATCACCAACTCCACCTCCTCACCGCTGTACGTGACCAACGCCAGCGCGGTCACCGTCACGCTGGCCGCGGGCACGAGCAACAACCTCACCGACGCGGCGACGTACACCAACACCGGCGAGCCGGACTCGGCCCTGTTCAGCGCCGCGGACCTGACCATCGGCGGCACCGGCTCGTTGACCGTGCGCGCCAACTACGCCGACGGCATCGTCAGCAAGGACGATCTGGTCATCCAGTCCGGCACCATCACCGTGAACGCGGTGGACGACGCGATCCGGGGCAAGGACTCGCTCACCGTCAACGGCGGCAAGATCAGCGTGACGTCGTCCGGCGGCGACGGGCTCAAGTCCAACGACACCGAGGCCGGCAAGGGCGTGCTCACCATCACCAACGGCACGATCACGGCCTCGGTCGCCGACGACGCCATCAAGGGTGAGAACGTGCTCAACATCTCCGGCGGCACCATCAACGTCACCCGGTCCTACGAGGCGTTGGAGGGGCTCCGGACCACCATCAGCGGCGGCAACATCACCGTCGTGGCCAGCGACGACGCGATCAACGCCGCCGAGGAGGGCCTCGGTCACATGGAGCCGTCCGCGATCGCGTTCATCAAGGTCACCGGCGGCACGGTGGTGGCCACCGGCGGCACGGACGGCTTCGACTCCAACGGGTCGCTCACCTTCGCCGGTGGCACCGTGGTGGCCCGGGGCTCCAGCACCCGGGGCGGCGGCGAGGGCGCGATCGACGCCGACGGGACGATCGCCTTCACCGGCGGCACGGTGGTGGGCGCCGCGCTGACCTCGCTGGCCGTGTTCCAGGCGGTGCCGAACACCGGCCAGGGCTGGGTGGCCCCCCGGTTCAACGCCAACCTGGCCACCAACACCATCGTGCACGTCGTCTCCGGCAGCACGGTGCTGGGCTCGTACCGGACCTCGGCCACCGTCCGGGAGGTCGTCTTCTCGTCCAACCGGATCACCAACGGCCAGCGGTACGACATCTACACCGGCGGCAGCGTGACCGGCACCAACGTCGGCGGTCTCTACACCGGCGGCAGCATCACCGGCGCCACCCGGGTGCTGACCGGCGTCACCGCCGGCCGGTACGGGCGGTTCTGAGTCCTCGGATTCCCCGGTTCCGGCCCGTCGGGCCGGAACCGGGCCCCGGGGGCGCGGCTCACGCCGTCCGCCGGGATCCGCCGGCCCGCCCAGGTGCGGTGCGGACGCTGCGAACCCCCGGTTCGACGGCGTCCACCGTCGACGCCGGGCTCGCGGGTGCACCACTGCCAGATCTGATGCCCATCCGCCGGACGCCGTGCACTGGAAGACGGCTGGCGGACACCCCAAGGAGCAAATATGTCGCGCTTGGTCCTGGCCGGAATGGACCTGGTCGCCGTGGTCCTGCTGGTCTTCGCGCTGTACTTCCCGCGCCACCGACGGCGGGATCTGGTGGTGGCCTACCTCGGCGTCAACGTCGGCGTCTTCGCCGTGGCCAGCTCACTCAGCAGCAGCACCGTCGGCGCCGGGCTCGGACTGGGGCTCTTCGGGGTGCTGTCGATCATTCGGCTCCGCTCCACGGAACTCGACCAGCACGAGGTGGCGTACTACTTCTCGGCGCTCGCGCTCGGCATCCTCGGCCCGCTCTCCGGCACCTCGGTCTGGATGGTCGGCGCCCTGACCGCGCTGATCCTCGCGGTGATGTTCGTCGGGGACCACCCCCGGCTGCTCCGCCGCTACCGACGGCACGTCATCGTGCTGGACAGCGCGGTCACCGACTCGGTCGCCCTCACCGCGCACCTGGAACAGTTGCTCGGCGCACGGGTGCACAACGTCAACGTCGAGCGGGTCGACCTGGTCAACGACACGACGGTCGTCGACGTCCGCTACTCGCGGCCCCGGGTGCCCGCCACCGGCGGACGACGGCCGGTGGACGCGGGTGCCGCACGATGACCACCCTCGACCCGCCCACCACGGCGCTGGCCCCGCTCACGCCGATCGGGCTCACGGAGCTGACCGAACGCGCCGCGCTGCAGACCCGGTTCGACCGCAAGTACCTCCTGCCGGTCGCCGAGATACCGCACCTGCTCGCCGGGCTCGACCGCACCGACCAGGTGCTGGAGATCGACGGCAGGCGGGCCTTCCGCTACGAGTCGATCTATTTCGACACCGCCGATCTCGTCAGCTTCCGACTCACCGCCCGCCGACGCCGCCGCCGGTTCAAGATCAGGACGCGGACCTACCTCGACTCGGGCCTCTGCTGGCTGGAGGTGAAGACGGAGGGCACCCGTGGCGGCACGGTCAAGGAGCGGCTGCCCTACCGCCTCGACGACAGCGGCACCCTCACCCCCGGGCGGCCGTTCGTCGACGGGGTGCTCGCGGCGCTCAGCAGCGGCCCCGCCCTGACCTTCTCGCCGACCCTCACCACCAGCTACCTGCGCAGCACGCTCTATCTACCGGCTACCGCGAGCCGGGCGACCATCGACGTCGCGCTGCGCTGGGAGGACCACCGGGGTCGTCGGTTGGCGCTGCCGGAACTGGCCATCATCGAGACGAAGACCGGTTCCACCGCCTCACACGTCGACCGACTGCTCTGGCGGCAGGGTCACCGCCCGGTGGCCATCTCCAAGTACGCGACCGGGCTGGCCGCGCTCGACCCCGAACTGCCCGCCGGGCGCTGGCGACGCACCCTGAGACGGCACTTCCACCCCACATCCCACGCTGGCCGGGACGCGGAACCGGGGCCGTCTCACCGAGGCGGTGCCGGAGGTGACCCCCGGGTCACCTCCGGCGGCTGCGGGGGCAGCCGTAACGCGTACCCGACGCCCCGGACGGTGTGAATCAGGGGCGGGTCCCAGCGGTCGACCTTCCTCCGCAGGCAGTAGACGTACGACTCGACGATCCGGCCGTCGCCACCGAACCGGTAGTTCCACACCCCGTCGAGGATCTGCGCCTTGCTGACCACCCGGCCCGCGTTGGCGAGCAGGAACCGCAGCAGGTTGAACTCGGTGGGCGACAGCGGCACCAGGTGCCCGCCCCGGCGTACCTCGTGGGCCTCCTCGTCCAGTTCCAGGTCGGCGTAGCGCAGCCGCCCGCCGTCCTGCACGCCCTGATCCACCTGGCAGCGCCGCAGGACCGCCCGCACCCGGAGCACCAGCTCCTCCAGGCTGAACGGCTTGGTGACGTAGTCGTCGGCCCCGGCGGTGAGCCCGGCGATGCGGTCCGCCAGATCGTCGCGGGCGGTGAGGAACAGCACCGGCACGGCCGGGCCGGGACCGGCGCGCAGGCTCCGCGCGACCTGGAAACCGTCCAGGTCCGGCAGCATCACGTCGAGCACCACCAGGTGCGGGTCGAAGTCCGCCGCCAGGACCAGCGCCTCCCGGCCACCGCAGGCCACCCGGACCTCGAAGTCGTGCATTCCCAGCGTCGCCGAGAGCAGCACTCGGAGATGGGGATCATCGTCCACGACGAGCACCCTGGGCATCGGTGAGGTCACGCGCCGTTCGTACGGGACATTGTGGAAAGTGACCTCGCCGTCAGCTGTGGTTCAGCTGTGAACACCCTGTCGCCGACGACCGGCCGGTCACCCGTGGCCGCCCCGCAGTCGGTGGGGCGGGCCGGCCACGGGACCGGCGGCGCTACCGCTTCGCAGCCCAGAGGACGTAGACCGCGCCGTACGGCACCGCCCTCGTCGTACCGTCGGTGCAGGCGCCGGCCGGGGCCGCACCGCCGGAGGTCAGCAGGCGGCTGATGTACGCGACGTTGCTGAGACTGCCGACACCCGAGTGGGAGTCCACCGTCAGCAGCAGTTCGGGGATCGTTCCCGGACGGGCGCTCTCTGCGGTCTTCTTCGCCGTGACCAGGGAACCGTCGCGCTCGGACTGCCAACTCGGGCCCTTGAAGTGGTGGACCCGACCACCTGTGCCGACCAGCTGCGCCTCCGGCACGGACGCACCGGTGAACACGCCGCCGGCACAGGTGTAGGTCTGGGTGCCACGGGTCACGACGTACGCGCCGACGGGGCGGGAGCCGGCCGGCGGGGCGATCGCCGGAGTGATGCGCGGGATGTCGACCCGGCGGGCGTCGGCACCCACGGCGGCCGGCGCGGCCACCTCGGCGGCGGACGCCTGATGGGTCACCGCGCCGATCACCGCCACGACGCCGGCCATGCCGACGGCCGCGAGCGCGCGGACCCGGGAGCGAGGCGTGCTGAGCATCCGATTCCTCCGTCCAGGTAGGCGGAACTGCCCACCTGGACCTACACGGACAGAGAGCACGCATCGATCAATATGGCGTCGAATTTCATCGATTGTTCACCTCGGTCGGTCCCGGCTTGTCGGCGGGTGCCACCCATCAGACGTGCCGAGGCCGCCCACCCGTCGTGCCGGTGGGTAGGCGGCCTCCGCGCTCAGGGGCTGGTGCAGGTCGGCGACGGGCTGGTCGGCGTCCCGGTGCCGAGGAAGCCGAAGGTCGTCGAGGTGCCCGGTGCGAGCGCGCCGTTGTAGGAGGCGTCGCGGACGGTCGCGGTCGCGCCGCTGGTGCTCAGGGTGCCGTTCCAGACCTGGCTGATGCCCTGGCCGCCCCCCAGCTCCCAGCGGGCGGTCCAGCCGTTGACGGCGGTGCTGCCGGCGGTCACCGTGACCTCGGCCTGGAAGCCACCGGCCCACGAGTTGACGGTGCGGTAGGTCGCGGTGCAGGCGGTGCCGGCGGGCGGCGGGGTGGTCGTGGGCGGCGGAGTGGTCGGTGGCGGCGTCGTGGGGGGCGGCGTCGTGGGGGGCGGCGTCGTGGGCGGCGGCGTCGTGGGCGGCGGCGTCGTGGGAGGCGGCGTCGTGGGAGGCGGAGTGGTGGGGGGCGGGGTCGTCGGTCCGCCCGGCGGCACCAGGGGGCAGGTGGAGCTGTACCGGGAGACGCCGGTGCTGTCCGCCAGCGGGCAGAGGAACTGGGTGTAGCGGGTGTCGTTGTCCAGGAAGATCTTGAGCCAGGGAATCAGGAGCCGCATCTCGGTCGGATTGGACCGGGTGAACGACAGGTGGTCGTTACCGGCCAACTCCGCCCAGGCGTGCTCCACCCCGGCCGGCAGCGTGTTGTAGATGCCCTGCACGTACGAGGGCGTGACGGTGCCGTCGTTCTGGCCCGACAGGAGCAGGGTGGGGACCTGGGTGGTGGACATGTTCAGGTTGTTTCCGGGCGTACCGGGGGCGAGGCCGACCGCGGTCTTCAACGACGGCCGCCGCAGCGCCGCCAGCAGGGTCCCGGCCCCGCCCGCGGAGTGGCCCATCACGCTGAGCCGGTTGGCGTCCACCCGGTTGCGCACCGGGCTGGTCCGGGTGAGGTAGTCCAGCGCCGCGAGCAACTGGGTGGCGCGGGCGTCGGCACCGTCGGTACGGCTGTTGGTCTCGATCCCGAGCACCACGAATCCGAAGGACGCCAGCCAGGGGCCCATCCAGGCCTCCTCGTTGGCGAACAGCGCGGAGTAACCGGGGACGATCGCCACCGCGCCCCAGGTGCCCAGGCTGGTGTCGGTGGGATAGTAGACGAACCCGCCGTTGAAGCCGTTGCCCGCCGGCACGGTCGCCTGCGTCGTGGCGAACGGTCCCCGGGTGGCGGCGACGCTCGCCGGGGTCGGGTCGGGACCCCGCTGGTACGGGTTGTCCGCCGCCACCGCGTCCCGGGGCGTGGCTGACACCGCCAGGCCGAGGACCACCGCGAGCCCGGCGGTCAGCCAGCGGACGGCCCGGCTCCGGCGTACGGACGGTGTACGGCGTCCGGCCCCCCGGGGCGGGTTCTGCGCTGTTGGCAGCTTCACTTCTGGTTCCTCCTTGCCTCGGGCGGGCCGGCGTGGGTCACCGTCGGCTCCACTGCTGGTTGGCCTGCCCGGAGCAGGTCCAGAGGACGAGCTTCGTGCCGTTGGCGGTGCCCTGGCTGGCGGCGTCCAGGCAGAGGCCGGACTGCACGCCGGTGATGGTGCCGTTGGCGTTGACGTTCCACTGCTGGTTGGTGCCGCCGTGGCAGTCGTAGGTGGTGACCTGCGTGCCCGGGGTGGTGCCGTAGCCCGCCGCGTCCAGGCACTTGGTGCCCAGGACGGTCAGCGCCCGGCCGGAGGTGTAGGTCCACTGCTGGTTGGTGCCGCCGTGGCAGTCCCAGAGCTGCACCTGGAGCCCGTTGGTGGCGGCGGAGCCAGGCACGTCGACGCACCGGCCCGACGGGGTGCCCACGATCGCGGCGGTCTGCCCGCCGCTGTTCCCCGGGTTGCCGATGCTGCCGGGCACCGACTGCAACGCGCTGTACCAGCGGGCGGCCATCTTGTCGTAGCCGCCGGCGGTGGGGTGGATGCCGTCGATCAGGTCGGCGGTGGTGATGGCGCTGTGCATGTCGACCAGGCGCACCCGCTTGCCGGCGCTCACCTTGCTCGACACGATGCCGGGGATCGCCGCGTTGAAGGTGCGGACGGCCGCTTCCTGGTTGCTGTTGGACAGCGGGATGAGCTGCGCCACGAACACCTCGGCGGTGGGTGCGGTGGCGGTGATCCGGTCGATCAGGGTGGAGAGCCGGTTCGGCGCGGTGCTCACGTTGTAGTTCTGCAGGATGTCGTTGGTGCCGATGTGCAGCAGCACGGTCTGCGGCCGTTGGGTGTTCAGCCAGCCGACGATGTTCGCGTCGATCTGGTCGATGCGCCAGCCGGGATGCCCCTGGTGGTCGTGGTCACCCAGGCTGGCCGGCCCGTTGAACTGCGAGCCGACGAAGTCGATCGTGTAGCGGCCGCTGGCGAGACGCTGCCAGAGCCCGATGCGGTATCCGCCCGGCACCTGGGTGCCCTCGGTGATGGAGTCGCCGAGGGGCATCACGCGTACCCCGCCGTTGGACTCGGCCTGAGCGGGGCCGGTCGGTGTCACCACCCCGGCGATCATGACGCCGAGTGCGGCGATCGCCGCGAGCCATCTTGCCCTTGTTCGCATAGCTTTCTCCCATGAATGGTCGAACCGATGCCGGCAACGCCCCGAGTGTTAACGATAACAACGATACTTGTAAATTTTTGTCGCTGATTCAGCACCCGTCAACCCTCACCGGCGGGTGGTCGGCGCGGTGGCATGGCCGACCGGCCGGTAGGCCGTGGCAGCCGAGCCGACCACTCACCTGCCGGAAGGCGTCTCAGGCCACAGAGAAGGTCACGGTGCCGGTGTAGCTGCCGACCACGGCCGCGAGAGGTAGCTGGACGGAGACGACGGGATCCCAGGTGGCGGAGTTGGATCCCCGCCCGCCGGTGAGGGTGAAGGCGGTGCGTTCCACATCGAGGGTCTGCGCGTCCTGCGGGGTGGGTTGACCCGAGGTGAAGGTACCGATACCGGTGGTCGACGTGGCCGGCCCCGACCAGTAAAACACGTTGACGTTCGCGATGGTCTGCACCGGGCTGCCGGTGGTGACGAAGTCCGTCGCGACGACCGTCGCCGTCCAGGCAGCGACCGAGAGCAGACGATCGTCGGTCACCGTCACCGACCCCAGGTTGGCGGAGACGGCACTGCCGGGAGCACCGCCACCCAGGTCGGCCGTCTCCGGCGCAGTGATCGACAGCTCACCCGGCACGGCGCAGCTCGACCGGGTGATCGTGCTGGTGTCCAGGGTGACCGCGCCGTTGATCGCCATCGTCCGGCCGTCGACCACCAGCCCGGCACCGACGGTGATCGACGTAAAGGCGAGGATGTCGCCCCGCAGGGTGGAATTGGCGCCGAGGGTGGCCGAACTGCCGACCTGCCAGAAGACATTGCACGCCTGAGCGCCGTTGATCAGCTCAACCGCGCTGTCGGCGGCGGTGATGAGCGTGGAAGTGGCCTTGAAGATGAAGACCGCGTTCGGGTCGCCCTCGGCATCGAGGGTCAGCGTGCCGGCGATCCCGAAGGTGCCGCCGGCAGAGTTGTAGACGCCGGTGGTCCTGGTGGTTCCGCCGAGGCCGTCCGAGATGGTGTCCGTGGTGGTCCGCGTCAGGGCGTTGTCGTACGCGACAGCCAGGTCGGCCTGCGCCTGCACGGCGGGACCGTCGTTGGAGTGAATCGCACCGTTGATCTGGCCGGGTGGAAAGCCGGTCACGGCAGTACCCGGGCTCACTCCGAGGTCACCGGTGACTGCGGAGGCCCCGGTGTTCGTCACGGTCGTCCCGGCGAGGACCGCGAAGTCGGCGGCGGAGCCGAGCGGCACCGGTACGGTCTCCGCTCTCGCGCTCACCGGTGCGATCACATCGACCAGCAGCGTGGTCGCGCAGGTCAGGAGCAGCGCCAGAGCCGCCCGCCCCACGGCGGTGCGCCAGCGGCGGGCGACCGCCAGCCTGAGCCTTGTCACAGGTCCTCCTCCGAAACTCAGGCTCACCGTCGCTGACACCAGACCGATCAGCTACGCCGATCTGGGCGAATCAGGCGATGCGCCAATCTTTGAGCAATGTTCTCAAAATGGCGGTACGTTGCTGTTCGGGACGACGTCAAGACGGGGGTGGGGCAATGATCCGCCATGAAGTTCGGCCCGGCAGGTCCGCGCCCTGGTCGGTGCGGATCGCGGTCCTCGTGTTCTCCGCCCTGCTCACCGTCCCGGCCGTGGCGGCCCAGCCCGAGCGGTCGGATGCCGCGGCCTTAGCGGAGCCGGCGGCAAGCACCGGGGTAATGTTCGAAGTGGTACCGGCCCAGCCCACGGCGAGCCCGACCCAGCCGACGCCTGGCCCGACCCAGCCCACGGCGAGCCCGAGCCAACCGGCTGGTGGGCCCGACCAACCGGCTTCCCCGCCGCCCGGCGGGGAGCTTCCGCAGACCAGCCCGGACACCATCGGCCTCTTCCTCGCCTTGGGCGGTTCCGCCCTACTGCTCGGTGGTTACCTCTTGATGCGGAACCGCCGACCGGAATGATGCGGCAGTTCGGCCGACCGCCAGACGTCATTGACCTGGGAGAAGGACCGGACCCGGAAGAAAGGACCGGCCGCGCCGACCGGCGATCCCCGCCGACTCGGCGGGCTCATCCCACAGCCGCCGGTTGCCGGGACCGACGCTTCATGATCAGTGCCGCGAGGATCAGCAGCACGACCACCAGCGCACCAGCGATCGACCAGAGCGGCATCCAGCCGGACAGGATCGTGCCGGGCTTACCCACCTTCCCGCGGTCCGGGAACTCGATGCTCCTCGTCACGCTTCGCTTCACCATCCCGCTTTCCAGGTCGGCCACGATCTTCCACGGCCCGTTCGGCAGTTCCTTGGGCAGCCGGACCACGACCCCACCCGAGTCGCCAGGTGACAGGGTGGTTCCCTCGACGATGTCGAACGGCCCCGCCTCCATGCCGCCGGGGCCCTCGGTGAGGTTGACCTTCCCGGTCAGGTCCAACGCCCGCTGGCCGGTGTTGTCGACCCCGATGGCGACCGAGGGCACGCCGTCCGGGTCCCGGGCCGGGACGAACTCACCGATGCGGAAGTCGGATGGCGGTTCGCCGCCCGCGCCGACGCTCAGGTAGACCCGGACACCAACCCGGTGGACCTGGGTGACGTTGCCGGAAGCCGTCGGCTTCGAGGTCGCTGACGCCCAGACGACGGCATACCGCTCACCGGACGACGCGTTCGCCGGGACCGCGATCGTGCCGGTGAACCGGGCCGAATCGCCCGGATCGAGGGTGAGCTGGTGGCGATCGAGCGAGATCCAGGAGGTCAGCTCGTTGGCCGTACGGCCCTCGCCGAAGGTGAATTTTTGTCCCTCGACCGTCGCAGCGGACGGATACAGGTCGATCCGCTGCTGCTCGTCGGAGGTGTTCCTCACCCGCATCTGCCGCTTGATCACGGAGCCGGGGGGCAGGTGGTCGACGATGTACCGGAGGGCTCGGGGGTCCGCCCGCCGGCTGACGGGCGCTTCCAACAGTTGGATCCCGATGCTGCCCTCGTCCGGGTCGGGCACGGCCTCGCTGGCCTGGGCGACCGGGCCCAGACCAACGAGGCACAGCAGCACCGGCACGACCCGTACGGCCGATCGGACCCACCGCTCACGCCACCGAATGCGTCACCGTTCCGGTGTAGATGCCGGCCTGGGAGTCCAGCGGAACGTTGACCACCAGGGTCGGGTTCCAGACCGCCGTGTTGTTACCCGTGCCACCGACGTGGGAGAAGGCGGTCAGCGGGGTCGTGGTGTCCAGCGGTTCCTGGTCGCCGGTGGTCGGCTGCTCCGGGGTGAAGGTGCCCGTGCCCGTGGTGGCGGTGGCCGCACCGGACCAGTAGTTGATCTCACTGGCGAGGACGGTTTCGGACGCGGTGCCACCGCCGGTCTGGAAGTCCGTCGAGACCACCGTCGCCACCCATGAGGCGTCGGCGGAGGCCCGGCCGTCGGTGACGGTGACCGAACCCAGCTGGCCGGTGATCGTGCCCCCCGGCGAGCCGGTGCCAAGGTCCGCCGTGGCGGGGGCATCGATGTCCAGGGTGCCGGCGAGCACCTCGAAGGTGACCGTCGTGGTGTCCGTCGGGGCAGCTGCGGCGGGCGCGGCGGCGAAGCCCACCATCGCGGCAACAGCAGCTGCCCCGACCAGGGAGATTCTGGTAGTACGCACGAATTCCACCTCACGTCTCTCGGATCACTGTGGTGCTGGCGCAGGCATGCGACCGACACACACGGACAATAAGGTTTCAAACGTCATCATGGCCGCAAAAGCGTACTTTTCTCCCCGGTGGGGAGGTGCCGTGGGCGGCGATCTTGTCGTAGCCGCCAGCGGTGGGGTGGATGCCGTCGATCAGGTCGGCGGTGCTGAGGGGCCCCGGATCACCGCCGCACCGGGCCAGGTCGGGCTCACCGACATCACCTAGCTGCCCGCCGAGATGACGTTGGCCGAGCCGATGCCGAAAGCTCGCGCAGTTCAAGCCGTTGGCTGCCGAGTCGCGGGAGCGGGCCTACCGCACCATCCGCGAGATGCACGCCGCAACCGAAGCCACCAGCTGACCGGCCCACCCGGCACCCCTGACGGACGGGGCGGCTGCGCCACACCGGCGGGCTGTCCCGTCCGTTCTCACGGCTGCGGCAGCGCCGCGTCGATGATCGCGGCCTGCTCGATCTCGTGCTGCTTGGCGGAGCCGACCGCCGGGGCGGCGGCGGCCGGGCGGGAGATACGGCGCAGCCGCACCCCGTCCAGGTGCTCCAACAGGTTGAGCGCCACGAACGACCAGGCGCCCTGGTTGGCCGGCTCCTCCTGCACCCAGGCGAAGTCCTCCGCGTGGGGATACCGGTCCAGCGCCGCCCGGAGCTCCTCGACCGGCAGTGGATAGAGCTGCTCCACCCGGATGACAGCGGTGTCCCCGATGCCGCGATCGGCGCGCGCCTGCACCAGGTCGTAGTAGACCTTGCCGGAGCAGAGCAGCACCCGCTTGACCGCCTCGGCGGGCAGCGACGCCGCACCCGGCCCGCCGTCGGCCAGCACCGGCTGGAACCCGCCCGTGGTGAAGTCGGCCACGTCCGAGACGCAGAGCTTGTGCCGCAGCAACGACTTCGGCGAGAGGACCACCAGCGGCTTTCGCCTGGTCGACAGGGCCTGCCGGCGCAGCAGGTGGAAGTAGTTGGCCGGGGTGCTGGGGATGGCGACCCGCATGTTGTCCTGCGCGCACAGTTGCAGGAAGCGCTCCGGCCGCCCGGACGAGTGGTCGGGGCCCTGCCCCTCCTGACCGTGTGGCAGCAGCAACACCAGTGCCGACCGCTGACCCCACTTGAGTTCACCGGAGGACAGGAACTCGTCGATGATGGACTGCGCGCCGTTGGCGAAGTCACCGAACTGTGCTTCCCAGAGCACCAACGCCTCGGGGTTCTCCACCGAGTAGCCGTACTCGAAGCCCATGGCGGCGTACTCGGACAGCAGTGAGTCGTGCACGAAGAACCGAGCGTCGCCGGTGGCCAGGCGGGACAGCGGCACGTCGTCCTGGCCGGTCTTCGAGTCGACGATCGCGGCGTGCCGCGAGGTGAACGTGCCGCGCCGGGAGTCCTGGCCGGCCAGCCGGACGGTGACGCCCTGGGCCAGCAGCGACCCGAACGCGACCAGCTCGCCGAAGCCCCAGTCGATGCCGCCCTCGACGCCCATCCGGGCCCGCCGCTGCAACACCTGCTGGACCCGCTTGTGCGGGGTGAAGCCCGCCGGGAGCTGCAGGTGAGCCTCCCCGACCGCGCGTACCACGGCGGCGTCGACGGCGGTCTCGACCTGCGGGTCGGGCTGCGCGCCCCCGGGGCGCCGCGTGCGGGGCGGCGCGACGGCCGCGTCCCGGCTGGCCGCGAAGACCCGCTCCAGCTCCGCCTGGTATTCGCGGAGCTGCTGCTGGGCGGCGTCGACGGTGATGTCGCCCCGGCCGATCAGCTCCTCGGTGTAGAGCTTCCGGACGCTGCGCTTGGCGTCGATGATCTCGTACATCCGGGGGTTGGTCATCGACGGGTCGTCGCCCTCGTTGTGTCCTCGGCGGCGGTAGCAGACCAGGTCGATCACCACGTCCTTGTGGAACGCCTGGCGGTACTCGAAGGCCAGCCGGGCGACCCGGATGACCGCCTCCGGGTCGTCGCCGTTGACGTGGAAGATCGGCGCCTGGATCATCCGGGCCACGTCGGTGGAGTAGAGCGACGAGCGGCTGTACTCCGGGGCGGTGGTGAAACCGACCTGGTTGTTGACCACCACGTGCACGGTGCCACCGGTGCGGTAACCGCGCAGCTGGGACAGGTTGAGCGTCTCGGCGACCACCCCCTGCCCGGCGAACGCGGCGTCGCCGTGGACCAGCACCGGCAGCACGGTGTAGCCCTCCAGCCCCAGGTCGAGCCGATCCTGCTTGGCCCGGACGATCCCCTCCAGCACCGGGTCGACGGCCTCCAGGTGCGACGGGTTGGCGACCACGCTCACGGTGGTGGAGTGCTGACCGTCCGGGGTGGTGTATTTACCGGTCTGCCCGAGGTGGTACTTGACGTCGCCGGAGCCGTGCGCCGAATCCGGGTCCATCTGACCCTCGAACTCGTTGAAGATCTTCTCGTACGGCTTGCCGACGATGTTGGCGAGCACGTTGAGGCGCCCCCGGTGGGCCATCCCGATGACCAGCTCGGGGAAGCCGCCCTCGGCGCAGGCCCGGAGCACCTCGTCGAGCAGCGGGATCAGCGACTCGCCGCCCTCCAGCGAGAAGCGCCGCTGACCGACGTACTTGGTCTGCAGGAAGGTCTCGAACGCCTCGGCGGCGTTGAGCCGGTTGAGCAGGTGCTGCTGCTCCACCGGGTCCGGTTTGGTGTATCTGATCTCGATGCGCTCCTGGATCCAGCGGCGCTCCTCCGGCTCCTGGATGTGCATGTACTCGATGCCGACCCGGCGGCAGTAGGTGTCCCGCAGGACGCCCAGCACGTCGCGCAGCCGCATCTTCTGCCGGCCGGCGAAGCCGCCGACCGGAAACGTCCGGTCCAGGTCCCACAGGGTCAGGCCGTGTTGCAGGACGTCCAGGTCGGGGTGCCGACGGATCTCGAATTCGAGCGGGTCGGTGTCGGCCATCAGGTGCCCACGCACCCGGTAGGCGTGGATCAGCTCGACCACCCGGGCGGCCTTGTCGATCTGCCCCTCGGAGGTCCGGGCCACGTCCCGCATCCAGCGCACCGGCTCGTACGGGATCCGCAGCGAGGTGAAGATGTCGTCGTACAGGCCGTGCTCGCCGAGCAGCAGCTCGTGCACCGTCTTGAGGAACTCGCCGGACTGCGCACCCTGGATCACCCGGTGGTCGTAGGTGCTGGTCAACGTGGCGACCTTGCTGATGCCGTGGTCGGCCAGGGTCTCGTCGGACATGCCCGAGTACGGCGCCGGGTACTCCATCGCGCCGACGCCGATGATCGCGCTCTGGCCGGGCATCAGCCGGGGCACCGAGTGCACGGTGCCGATGCCACCCGGGTTGGTCAGCGACAGGGTGGTGCCGGCGTGGTCCTCCATGGTCAGCTCGCCCCGACGGGCCCGCCGCACCAGGTCCTCGTACGCCTGCCAGAACTGCCGGAAGTCCATACTTTCGCACTTCTTGACCGACGGCACGACCAGGGTGCGGGTGCCGTCCGGCCGGGCCAGGTCGATGGCGATACCGAGATTGACGTGCTCCGGCTGCACCAGTGCCGGCCGGCCGTCCACCTCGGCGTACGAGTTGTTCATCTCGGGGTGTGCGACGACCGCGCGGACCAACGCCCAGCCGATCAGGTGGGTGAAGCTGACCTTGCCACCCCGCCCCCGGGCGAGATGGTTGTTGATCACGATGCGGTTGTCGACCAGCAGCTTGGCCGGCACGGCGCGGACACTGGTGGCGGTCGGCACGTCGAGCGAGCTGTTCATGTTCTGCACGATGCGGGCCGCGACGCCCCGCAGCGGGACCGTACGCGCGGCGGTGGCCGGGCCACCCGCTGCACCGCTGCCGGACGTCGCCCTACCGGCCGCCCCGGTCCCGCCGGCTCGCCCACCGGACACCTCGACGCCGGACGCGGGAGTCGTCGTGGCCGCCACCGGAGCCTTCGCGCCGGACGCGGAGGACTTCCCGGCGGACGGGGACGACGCCGCCTTCGGGGCGGGCGTCGTGGCTGCCGGGACCGCCGACTTCGCGGCGGGTGCGGTGCCGCCGGTCGCGGTGGGCTTCCCCGCCTGGACGGCCGGCGGGGTCGGCGTGCCGGCCACGGTCGCCGCCTCCTCGCGGGTGCCTGCGGTCTTCACCACGCCCGGGGCGGTGACGTCGTCCGGCGGGACGGTCGGGCCCGCCCCCGGTCGGTAGTCGGCGAAGAAGTCGTGCCAGGCATGGTCGACGCTCGTCGGATCGGCCAGATAGCGCTGGTACATGTCGTCGACGATCCACTCGTTGGGACCGAAATCCGCGAGCGGATTGTCCTGCGAGGTCTGGTGGGTCGACACAGCCGGGTTCGCCTCTTTCACCACAGATCGACGGCACGCGACGATCTCGTCACGTGGGACGGAAACCACGTCCGATTCAGGCTACGCCGCCCGCTGTCGCCATTGTGGACACGACCACGGTCGGATTCGGGTCCGTACCGGCCGCCACCGCGCCCAGTTGGCCGCTCTCACGGGCCGTCTTCGGTCGGGACGGGTGCGGTGCGGTCGCCGACCGGATGGTCGGCGACCGCACCGCAGGTGGTGGGCGGTGGCGGCCCGGTGGCGTGTCATCCCGGCAGCCGGGACACCGCGCCGGTACGACGTCGACCCGGGCTACCTGCCCAGGGTCACCTTGAGGATCCGCTCGTTGCTGTTGTTCGGGACGCTGTCCTTGTCGCCACCGGTGCTCGTGGTCAGCCAGAGGTTCCCGTCGAGGGTCGGCTCGACGGTCCGCAGCCGGGAGTACGTGCCGACGAAGAACTGCTGCACGTCGGTGAGGGTGTTTCCACTGATCACCGCCCGGTACATCCGGTTGCCCCGCAGGCAGCCGAGATACAGCACGTCCCGGACGATGGCCAGGCCACTGCACGAGGCCTCGGCCACCGGATAGGTGCGGATGGGGGCGACGAAGCTCGGGTTGGTGCAGGAACCCACAGTGCCCTCGCAGGCCGGCCACCCGTAGTTGCCACCCCGGACGATGATGTTGGTTTCGTCCATGACGTTGTTGCCGAACTCCTGCGCGAAGAGCCGGCCCCGGGAGTCGAACGCCAGCCCCTGCGGGTTGCGGTGCCCGTAGCTCCAGACCGCGTTGCCGAACGGGTTGTCGGACGGCACGGTGCCGTCGGGGCGTACCCGCAGCACCTTGCCGCCCAGGTCGTTGACGTCTTGGGCGCGGTCCGGGCTCTGCCCGTCACCGGTGGCTGCGTAGAGCATCCCGTCCGGGCCGAAGCGCAGCCGCCCGCCGTTGTGGTACTTGTTACGCGGGATGCCGGTCACCAGCACCTGCACGCTGCCGGTCTGCAACGTCCCGTCGTACCGGATGCGGATGATCCGGTTGTCGGTCGTGGTGGTGTGGTAGATGTACAGCCACCGGTCGGTGGCGAAGCTCGACGACACGGCCAGGCCGAGCACCCCGCCCTCGCCGTTGGTGCCGGCGACGTTGGGCACCGTGCCGATGCTGCGCTTGTTGGTGCCGTCCGGGTTCATGGCGACGACGTCGAACAGGTCACGCCGGCCGTAGAGCACGGTGCCGTCGGGCAGTTGCACCAACCCCCACGGCAGGTCCCGCTCGGTGGTGACCACCGTCGTGCCGCAGACGGCGCTGGTGCAGGCCGACCCGGTGCGGACGGTCACCGCGCTGCTCGCCGTCGAGACGTTGCCCTGCGCGTCCCGGGCGACGACCGTGTAGCGGTAGTCGGTGGTAGCGGCCAGCCCGGTGTCGGTGAACGAGGTCGCGGGCGGGTTGCCGGCCGTGCCGGTGACGGAGCCGACCGTCACCCCGCCGCGCAGGATGTCGTACCGGGTGACCGCGACGTTGTCGGTGGACGCCGTCCAGGTCAGGGTGACGTCGGTGCCGTTGGCGGTGCCGGCGAGGTTGGTCGGGGTGGTGGGCCGCTGGGTGTCGGACTGGCAGAACGGCGGCGTCACGGAGAGCGTGGCACTGGCCTGCGACACGTTGCCGGCGGCGTCCCGGGCGTTGACGTACCACCCCCAGGTGACGCCCTGCGCGACGGTGAGCGTGGCGGTCAGGGTGCTGCCGGCGACCGAGGTGACCAGCTGGCCGTCATGGTAGATGTCGTAGTAGGCGACGCCGACGTCGTCCCGGGACGCGGCCCAGGTCAGCGTGACGGACTGACAGGTGAGCCTGCTGCTGCGCAGGTAGCTCGGCGCGGTGGGCGGCCGGGTGTCGGCGGCGAACGTGGCCCGGCCGGTGGTGACCGTGGTGGCCGGCGTCGTCGGCGGTCCGGCGCTGACCGGTGCGCCGGCCAGGACCGTGCAGGCGCTGGTCAGCAGGGCGAGGGTGGCATGACGAGGACTGATTCGCACGCGGTGCGTCCCTTTCTGGGAAACCTGGAGATCAGTACGGGTAGCCGGGCACGTTGAGCCGCACGCTGTACAGGCCGGAGTCGTTCGTGCGGCCCGAGGTGACGAAGAGGGTCCGCCGGTCGGACCCGCCGAACGCCACGTTGGTGGTGCCGCTGGAGCCGGACCGGATCGTGCCGAGCTGGTTGCCCGCCGGCGAATAGACGTGCACCAGCCCGTCGCCGCCCGACGTCCAGTACACGTTTCCGGCGCAGTCGATCGTGCCGCCGTCCGGGCCGCCGACGTAGTTGACGAACACGCTGCGGGGGCCGGTGCTGCCGTCGGGCTGGACGGCGTACTTGTAGATCTTGTTCTCGCCGTAGGCGCCCACGTAGAGGGTGCCGCCGTCCGGGGAGAGCGCGATGCCGTTGGGCTGGCGCAGCGCGTCGTCGACCAGCGACACCTGGCCGCCGGAGACCCGGAACACGCTGGTCCGCCCGCTCATCTGGTCGGGGCGGTTGCCGCGCTGGAAGTTGGGGTCGGTGAAGTAGACGACGCCGTCCGAGCGGACCGCGACGTCGTTCGGCGAGTTGAACGCCCGCCCCTGGTAGTTGCCGGCGACGACGCCCCGGGCCAGGTTGTCGAGCCGGTAGGTCGAGACGCTGCGCTGGTCGTGCGTCGCGGCGACGAGTTGCTGCCCGTCGGGGGTGAGCGCGAGCCCGTTGCTGCCCGCGTTGGGGAGGAACGTGTCGAAGGTGGCCGGCGGCGTGAACCGCCGGATCGTCGACGGCTGGACGTACTCCGACCCGGTGGCCGCGCCCATGTCGGAGAAGAGCAGGACGCCCCGGTCGGCGACCCAGACGGGCCCCTCCAGGAACGAGAACCCGCCGCGGAGCTTCGTGGCCACGACCGAGGTCGACGGCAGCGGCGGGCCGTACCCGGTGCCGGTGGGGCAGACGCCGGGCGGGGCACCGGGCGGGCCGGCCAGGGCGATGGGCTGCCCGGGGGACGACTGCGCGGCCCGCAGGGACGGTGCGGGTGCGGTGTCGGGGCCCGCCGGGACGGCGGCGGGCAGGGCGAGCAGGAGGCTGGCCAGCACGGTGGCGGCCGGTTGCAGGACCATCGGGAACTCCGATCGGCGAGCGGACCCGCCGTCGTCGGCGGTCGCGGGGTGGCACCGGCACTGATCTACCGGTATCGATGCATCATGGGCAGCATAATTTAGGAACCACCGCACCGCATGGGTGGCGATCCACCGATCCCGGCAATGATCCGGATTTCTCACTAAGATGCTGGTCAATGTGGTCGGATTGCCGGCCAGCCCCGGACACCCACCGCCGGAACGGTCCACATGCTGATCGGAGTCGGTCGATGGAACCCGCACGTCCATCCGGCCGCTCCGGCATCACCCGTCGTCGCCGCAGTGTCGACGCTTCTCCCCGGGCCACCGTGAAAGACTCGATTGTGGAGGCCGGCCGGGCCACGAAACGCACCGACGGTCCCGGTTCGCACCCGCCCTGCCGCGTAGCCGACACCCACGGAATCGACGTTTGGGAGCGCGCTCATCTACCCTCAGGACACATCCGTCCCACTGTCGTGGGCCGGTATCGGTTCGGCAGCCATGAGTGTCGCGGTCTCCCCGCCGAATGTGACCGACCATGGCCCTGTTCGGAGGGATCGAAGCGTTGACGAGCGACAAGGTGGCGCCGCCGGGCGTCGACACCACCCGGCCCAGCATCGCCCGGGTGTACGACTACTACCTCGGCGGCAAGGACAACTTCGCGGTCGACCGGCACGCCGCCCAGATGGCGATGCAGGTCACCCCGGACGGTCCGGAGGCGGGGCGGGCCTGCCGGGCCTTCCTGCGCCGATCGGTCCGCTACCTGGCCGCCGAAGCCGGCATCCGCCAGTTCCTCGACCTCGGCTCCGGGCTGCCCACCCGGGGCAACGTGCACGAGATCGCCCACCAGGTCGACCCGGACGCCCGGGTCGTCTACGTGGACAACGACCCGATGGCCCTCGCGCACGGCCGGGCCCTGCTCGCGGACGCCCGGACCACCACCGTGGTCGGCGCCGACGTCCGGCAGCCGGAGGAGTTGCTGGCCGAACTGCGCGAGCGCAAGCTGATCGACTTCGACCAGCCGGTCGGGCTGCTGCTCCTGGCGATCCTGCACCACCTGCACGACGACGACGACCCCACCGCCGTCGCCCGGCGGCTGATCGACGCCCTCCCCTCCGGCAGCTACCTGGCCATCTCGCACTTCTATGACCCGGGCGCGGCCCAGCCGGAGTTGTCCGAGAAGGCGCGGGCGGTGGAGAAGGTCTTCAACGAGACGCTGGGCACCGGCCGGTGGCGTACCCGTGACGAGATCCTGAGCTTCTTCGGCGACCTGGAGTTGCTCCCGCCCGGGTTGGTCCCGCTGGCCGAGTGGCACCCGGACGGCGAGGAGGACACCCGGCAGACCGCGACCTACCACACCATCGTCGGCGGGGTGGCCCGCAAGGCCTGAGCCCTCGCGGGCGCTCCCGCCAGCCGGCCCCGGGTCCGGGCGCTGCCGCCCGGCCCGGGTCGCCGCTGGTGCCCCTCGATGCCCCAGACCCGGCGTGGCCGGCGGCGGGGTCCGCGAGCCGCCGGGGCGTCCGGGGTCAGTAACAGGTGTTCATGGCAGCCCGTACCTCGGCCAGGGTGGCGTCGGCGACCGCCCGCGCGCGCTCGTTTCCCGCGCGCAGCACGTCGCGCAGGTGGGCGCGGTCCTGCCCGTACTCGGCCCGGCGGGCCCTGATCGGGGCCAGGTACTCGTTGACCGACTCGGTCACCACCTTCTTGAGCGCGGCCGCGCCCGCCGAGCCGATGTCCGCCGCCACCTGCTCCGGGGTACGGCCCTGGCACAGGGCCGCCAGCAGCAGCAGCGAGGACACCTCGGGGCGGGTCGCCGGGTCGTAGGCGATGTGCCGCTCGGAGTCGGTCTTGGCTCCCTTGATCAGCCGGGCGGTCTCGTCGACGTCGGCGGCCAGCGTGATCGCGTTGTTCCGACTCTTGCTCATCTTGGTGCCGTCCGTGCCGAGAAGCAGCGGAGCGCTCGACAACAGGGCCTCGGGCTGGGGGAACACCACCGTTGCGGACCCGTACCGGTCGCGGAACCGACGAGCGATCGTCCGGGTGAGTTCGAGATGCGGAAGCTGGTCCTGACCGACCGGCACCAGATTTGCCTTGCAGAACAGGATGTCGGCCGCCTGGTGAACGGGATAGGTGAACATCAACCCGCTGACGGCGGACTGCCGGGAGTGCGAGATCTCGTCCTTGACCGTGGGATTGCGGTTGAGTTCGGATACCGAAACGAGGCTGAGGAACGGCAGCATCAACTGGTTGAGCGCCGGGACCGCCCCATGCGTGAAAATCGTGCTGCGTGCCGGGTCCACCCCGATCGCCAGGTAGTCCAGGACCAACTCCTCGACGTGCCGGATCAGATCGTCCGCCACGTCGCGGTCGGTCAGCACCTGGTAGTCCGCGATGACCACGAACAACTCCACCCCGAGATCCTGGAGCCGGACCCGGTTGTGCAGTGTGCCGAAGAAGTGACCGAGGTGCAGGCGACCGGTGGGACGGTCACCGGTCAGCACCCGGAACTGCCCCGGGTCCTTCCGGATCAACTCCTCCAGCACGGCGCTGCGGGCCTGCGCGGCGGACGTCCCGAGCACCTCGGCGGTGGGAGCGGCTGAGGCACCGGCGTCTTCGGTCTGGGTTACGGCGGATTTCACAGGTTCTCCTGAAGGGTCGGTCTCGACGCCATGATGACACGGACACCGCTTCGGGAAACGGTAACGGCACCCCGAAGCGACCGCCGCTCGCGCACGTATCGCGGGAGGCGCGACTCCGGACGCAATTACGGTTGTCGTGGCCTGGCCTTCCGATGACAGATCCATCCCCGACGATCAGTGGAGACACGATGACCGCTCGACGACTGCTACTGCGTGCGGTGGCGGGTTGCCTCGCGGCGACGGTGCTGACGGTCGTGACGCCGGTCGCAGCGGCGCAGGCGGCCTGCACGACGAGCAGCTTCACCGTCGTCTGGGACTACGCGGGCATGTACACCGCGCCCAACGAGTCGACGCTGCACGGCACCCGGCCGCTACGGGCAGGTCGTCACCGGCCCGACCGGCAACACCGTCGGCGGATGGCGGACGCTCAGCGGCGGGCCAACCAGACCGTCCGACCGGTGCGGACGCTGAGGTCGGCACGGGTCGCCAGACCCGCCACGACCTGCTCCAGGGCGGCGAGGTCCCGGGCGGAGAGCCGCTCCTCCAGTCCGTGGCGCATCCGGCTCAGCGAGGCGTGCGCGTAGCGGGTGGTGGCGGCCGGCAGCGGGGGACGCAGGTCGATGTCGAAGTGCCGCTCGGTGACCGAGGTGAAGCCGGCCTGCCTCATCCGCTCGCCCCAGTTCTCGTGCATGTGCAGGCCCGCCTCGCGCCGGCGCTTCGCCGCCTCGGCGTGACCACGCCGCTCCACCTCCTCGTCGGCGGTGCCGGTGAGAAAGTGGGGGAACGAGTCCAGCTCGGCGATCACCAGCAGCCCGCCTGGCCGCAGCGCGCCGAACGCCGAGGCGACCGCGGTCGCCGGATCGGCCATGTGGTGCATCGATGCGGCCGCCCAGACCACCTCGACCGGCCCGAGGTCGGGCCAGGGCTGGTCGAGGTCGGCCTCGACGGTGCGGATCCGGTCGCCCAACCCGGCGGCGTCGGCCCGGCCCCGCAGGTGGGCCAGCATCTCCGGGGAGAGGTCGACCGCGGTGATCGTGGAGTCGGGCAACTCCCGGGCGAGGGCGAGGGAACCGGTGCCGCTGCCGGCCCCGAGGTCGACGACGTGGGGTCGCTCGGCGGCCTCGCGGCCGACCCAGCCGATCACGTCACGGAAGTACTCGTGGAGCACCTCCGCGTCCAGGTCGAGCAGCTCGATCAGGTGGTCGTGTGCCATGGGGAAACGGTAGACCTGCCATGCCTCAGCGGCATAGCATCTTGCCCATGAAGCAAGACAAGGATCTGGAGACCCTGGTCCGCCAGCGCATCCGCAGCCTCCGGGTGGCGCGCGGCTGGTCGCTGGACGAGTTGGCCCAGCGCTGCCTGATCAGTCCCTCCACGCTCAGCCGGATCGAGACCGGGCACCGGCGGGTCGCCCTGGACCAGGTCGCCACGATCGCCCGGGTGCTGGGCATCACGCTCGACCGGCTGGTCGAATCCGACGACGACGACGACGTCGTGATCCGTCCGCACTGCGACGAGGACCGGGGGGTCACGACCTGGCTGCTCTCCCGGGACAGCAACCAGACCGTCGCCAAGATGCGGATCACCCGGGAGGTGCCGGCCGAGCTACGGGTGCACCCCGGACGGGACTGGTTCACCGTGCTCGCCGGCACCATCGCGCTACGTCTCGGTGAACGGACGATCCTCGTCGGCACGAACGAGGCCGCAGAGTTCTCCACCCTGGTCCCGCACGCGTTCGGCGCGCACGACGGCCCGGCCGAGATCCTCTGCATCCTCGACCACGAGGGTGAGCGCAGCCACCTCGGCCCACACCACCCGACTCCGGGTCGACCGGCGGCGCCTAGCCGGTGATCACCGGCCAGGCGTAGGCCAGCAGGGCGCACGCCGCGCCGAGCAGGGCGAGGGAGAACCCACGGCTGGGGATGGGCAGCGCGGCGAGCACGAGCAGGATGACCGCGACGATATAGAGAAACGCCTGGATCGACATGACAGTCCCCTCGGGAGGCTGGTTGACGGGCGGTGCGGTCTCTACCCCACACCGCCCGGTCGGGAAACCCGCGCCTGCCCAGGCACCTGCTCTCCGTCTCGGCGACCCGCCGGTCCCGGACCGGTTCGACCTCCGTCCGGACAGGACGGCGATGCGTCGCCGTCCTGCCCTTCCGGCCAGGTCAGCGGGTCGGCCCCACCCGGACGTGCCGTCGGCAGCCACGTCGCCCGACATCGGCGACCGACCAGCCAGACGTCAGCAGCCGCGCCGCCGGCAGCAGCGGCCGACCGGCCACACGCCAGCAGCAGCGCTGCCAACAGCAGCGACCGCGTCGGCCGCCGCGCCGCCGACGTCGGCGATCGACCCAGCCCGTGTGTCAGCAGCCGAGCCGCTTGGCGGAGAGGGCGATGTCGTCGATCCACAGGTCGAACTCGCCCGGCGTCGTGCCGCCCTGGTAGAGCTGCCAACCGATCTTCACCGTGTCGACCTTGGGCAGGACGAAGGGGACGTCGTTGCCACCGTGTTCGGTCGTGGAGGCGGTCAGTTCCGGATTCGCCTTCCCGTCGATCCAGACGGTGACCCGGTTGTCCGTCTGGTCGAGCTGCCACTCGAAGCACTGCCAGGTGTCCTCGGCGACCGGGGCGGACTCCCGCCAGTTGGTCCAGTCGCCGGTCGGGCCGCCGTCGGCACCCACCCCCCAGAAGGTGCCGGGGACGGTCGGGGCGTACTGGCCGCCGATCGGGCGGACGACCTCGGAGCTGCCGGAGCCGGTCGCCTCGACCAGCGTGAAGTGCGCCCAGTCCGGGGCGGTGGGGAAGGCGTCGACACGCAGGCGCATCCGACCATAGAAGCGGTTGCCCGGCGCGGCGAAGTCGTCGACCCGCAGGAAGGCCCGTCCGTTGTCGACCGTGTGGAGGCGCAGCACCTGGTTGCCACGCCGGGCGCGCTCGACGGTGAGCGTGCCGTGGCGGGTGTCGACGCCCCAGTTCACCGTGCGGGGACCCCCCAGGGGCAGTCGCTCGAAGTCCTCACAGAACAGCAGGCCACGGGGGCACGAGCGCTCAGATGCCTCCGACGGGCCGGCCGGGACGCTGCCGGCGGCGGTGCCGAGGATCAGGGCGGCGGTGAACACCGCGAGGAAACTGCGCATGGTCATCCTCCATGACGGCTGGCCCCGCCGCTCAGGCAGGGCTCAGCAGGAAATCCCGGCCGGCGCGAGCGCTGCCGACCTCATCCCGGGCGCATCGACGTGGCGCGTCGAACGCCTCCGGTGGTCAGAGGTGCAGCGGTCCCGGCTGTCGCGGGAAGGCGTGGCAGTGACACGTACGGCGGGACACCTGCCCGTCGTCGTGGCGCTGGCCCGGCGATGCGGCACCCACGGCTGCCGAAACTGGCGCGGTGCCGGCACTGCGATGCTCCCGTGCTCACCGTTGCCAGCGCGGTTGCCCCCGTGCTGCGGCGATCTGAGCCATTCCAGCACGACCGCATCCGCTCAGGCAACATCGACGTTCGTCAGCGCGCCTGGGTGCGGTCAGCCCCTGACCGCTCCGGCGTCCCGATCCCGGCCGGCACCGGCGGACCGCTCAGCCGCGCCCCGTTGCCCCGGGCGGATCCTCGCGGATCAGACCGCGCCCCGGTCGACCAGGCTGAACGTGGTGCCCACCGGGGCGTCGCCGAGAACCTCCACGTAGATCTTCTTCTGGCTCGGGCTCCACTGCACCACGCCGTACTTCTCGCTGACGATGGCGTAGGAGAGTCGCCCCTTGTCGTCCTTGCCCTCCCTGGAGACTCCGAAGAGGGTTGCCCCGCCGGGGTTGCATTCGGTGCCCACCAGCGAGGCGTACCCCTCCTCGTCGATCTTGACGCCGAGGCAGGGCCGGTGCGCGATCTCCGGGTTCAGGGATTTGATCATGAAGTCGACGCCGACCGGGTCGAGCACGAAGCGGGCGTCCGGTTTGGTGCCGTCGCTGACCCGGACCTCACCGTCGAACGGCAGCGAGAGGTCGCGGTCGATCTCCACCACGTGCAGCAGGATCTGTCGCTGCCCGGCCAGGATCGCCTGGGTACGGTCCACCGAGGTGGACGGCGCGGCGGACGGCGACGGGGTCGGCGTACCCGCTGCGGAGGCGGTGGTCGCCGAGCCACCCGCTGCCGGCTCGGCCCCCGCCGAGCCGCTCGGGTCCGGGGTCGACCGGCCGTCCAACAGTCGCGGGCCGAACAGGGTGACGGGCACCAGCACCGCGATCACCGCGACGGCCGCGCCCACCCCGGTGAGCCAACGCCGCCGCAGCGGGCTCCGCCGGCCGGCCGGGCCCGTCCCCGCCGCCGACGACGTCGACGGTTCGCCCTGGCCATCGCCGGCGGCGGCGGGCGGCGTAACCGGCCCCAACGATCCGCCCGATGGCTGGTCGGCACCGGCGGCACCGGCCGGGGACATCGCGGCGACGGGGGCCGGGTCGCCCACCGGGGCCGCGACCGTCAACAGCCCGTCGAGCAGTTCCCGCGCGGTGGGCCGGTCGTCGGGGTCCTTCTCCAACGCCCGGGAGACCAGCTCCCGCAACGGCCCCGTCAGTCCGGTCAGGTCCGGCGGTTGGGTCAGAATCCGCATCGCGGTGGCGGTGGCGGAGTCACCCCCGAACGGGTTGCGGCCGGTCGCGGCATAGGCGACCACGGCACCCCAGGCGAAGATGTCCGCCGCCGGGCCCACCGCCCGACCGGACGCGGTGTCGAACCGCTCCGGAGCCATGTACGAGACGGTCCCGACCATCTGGTGGGTCCGGGTGTGCTGGCTGGTCGCCTCGAGCGCGCGGGCGATACCGAAGTCGATGACCTTGATCCCACCGGGCGCCACCAGCACGTTCGCCGGTTTCAGGTCCCGGTGGATCACCCCGGCACCGTGGATGGCGGTGAGCGCGGTGGCCACCCCGACCGCGATGCTGTGCAGCTGCGCCGCGCCCAGCGGCCCCCGGTCCCGGATGACCTGGGCCAGGCTGGGCCCCTCGACGTACTCCACCACGAGGTAGGGCGGGTCGTGGTCCGGGTCGGCGTCCAGCACCTCGGCGGTGCAGAACGGCGGAACCTGGCGGGCACGGTTCACCTCGCTGCGGAACCGACCACGGAACTCGTCGTCGTGTGAGAGCTCGGCGCGGACGACCTTGACCGCCACCTGGCGGCCCTGCGGCGACCGGGCCAGGAAGACGCTACCCATGCCACCCTCGCCGAGCCGGTTGAGCAGCTCGTACCCGCCGAGTCGGGCAGGGTCGCCGGGGCGCAGCCCGTCGTTCACGTCGGCTGCCCGCAGACCACGACCAGCCCGCGAGCCGTTGCGCCAATCACGCGTACCCCTCAGTTCGTTCGGAGACCGCCCGCAGCCTATCGCCCGCCCACCCGGCGTCTTCGCTGCCGTCCGCAGGCGGGACGGGTCGGCCCACGCGCCGAAGGGCCCCGCCGGGGTGTCCGGCGGGGCCCGTTGCGGTGGTCATCGCGATCGTGCCGGATGACCGGGTGGTGCGGTGCCGCCCGCCGTGGTACGGCGAGGACAGGTCAGTTGCAGGTGGTGCCGTTGAGCTTGAAGGGCGCCGGGACGGTGGGGGACCCGCTGGCGGTGAAGCCGAAGCTGACCGCCCCGTTGGTCGGGATGCTGGCGTTGTGGGTCTCGTTACCCACCGTGACCACCGCGCCGGTCTGCTGGAAGACGCCGCTCCAGTGGCCCTGGACCAGCTGACTGCCGGGGAAGGTCCAGCCGAGCGACCAACCGTTGACGGCCGGGCCGTCGTTGTAGACGGTGACGCTGACGTTGAAGCCGGTGTTCCAGGAGTTGGTCACCACGTACGACACCCGGCAGGTGCTCGCGAGGGTGGTGGCCGGCCGGATGTCGCCGTAGTCGTCCCGGGCGGTGGCGAAGTCCTGGAAGCCGAAGCCGGGACCGGCCGACCGGGTGGTGGTGCCGGCCGCGAGGACGGTGCCGTTGGCGTTGACCGAGTAGACCGGCCCGCCGCTGTCGCCGCCCCGGGCTGATTCGTTGCCGTCGAGCTGGGTGGCCTCGACCAGGTCCTCGATGTCGTCGTAGTGGAAGTCGACCCGCAGGTTGCAGACCGGGCCACCGATCTCACCGGCCGAGGTGTATCCCGACTGGCAGAGCAGCTGGCCGGGGAAGACCTGGGTCCAGCCGGTCACCTGCGCACGGACCTCGTCGTTCTGCCCACCGACATAGATGTGGCCGCCCGGGGAGGAGGTCGAGACCAGCATGGTGTCGTGGTCGTCGTTGCTGGCGACCGAGTAGCCGATCAACGTGCCGGTGTTGGTGTTCGTGTTCCAGCCGACGTGCCAGGGCTGACCGATCGGGCCGCAGTGTTCCGCGGTGAGCAGGTAGCCCACGTTGGTCGTCTGGTTACGGACGCCGAAGCCGGCGGTGCAGGCGTACGTGGTCAGGCCGATGCCGATCCCGCCGTCGTACGGCGCGGAGTCGTTGTACCGGGACCGCTCGACCATCCGCTCCCGGACCACGGTCCGGGTGCTGACGCCGGTCGTCGGCAGCGTCGGCTGCTTCGCACCGGCCTTCGGGTCGACGGCGATCTCGATCCCGGAGCCGTCGGTCCGCAGCCGGACGGCGTGGGCGGCGTCGTTCGGGTCGGCGTCGACGACGGGGGCGAGCTTCGCCGCCGCCTTCTTCAACTCGGTGCGGGAGTAGGTGGCCCCGACGACCTCGACCGGGGCGGTGCGCCGGGCGGTCGTCACCGCCGTCGCGACGTCGCTGGGCAGGGTGCCCTTCCACCAGAGCGTGACGTGGTCGTCCACCAGCCCGATGCCGGCGTAGCCGCGCGGCGCGCCGGCGTCGATGGCGGTGCGGACGACGTTGGCGGCGTCGACGAGCGGGGTCTGGGCGAGCATCCGGTCCCGGGTCTGCGCCGGGATCAGGTCGAGGAGGGTACGGCCGTTCTCGGGCGTCGGCGCCGTCGCCGACGTGCCGAACGGCTGGCTGGGCGCGGCGTGCGAGGGCGCCGACAGCGGACCGACCAGCACCGTGGTGCCGAGCAGCACGCCGGCGACCACCGAGCGGGGGGCCGCTTTCCAGGTTTGCGTCATGACCAAGAGTCAAGTGATCCTGACGCTCCGGGACCATGCAGAAGCACCGGCAAGAATCGGCTACGACCGTGGCGACGCCCACACCCCGGTCGACCACGACGCCCCCGGTCACCACGGACCGGCCCGGGACGCCGGCCGGGCCCGGAGCTGGTGGCTCCGGCCCCGGCCGGCGTGGGTGGTGTGCCCGCCGTCAGGCGGGGGTGCAGGAGATGTTGCTGGGTGCCGTGTTGCTGCTGCCGTTGACCAGGAAGCCGAGGGTGGTCGAGGCGTTCGCGCCGAGGGCGCCGTTGTACGCGGCGTTGCGGATGCTGACCGCGCCGCTGTTGCCGGTGTTGCTGCCGTTCCAGACGTTGGCGATGGTCTGCCCGCCGGCCAGCGTCAGCTGCACCGTCCAGCCGCTGATGGCGGTGGTGCCGTTGGTCACGGTGAGCTCACCCTGGAAGCCACCGGTCCACATGCTGACCATGCGGTACGTCGCGGTGCAGCCACCCGGCTGCCCGGTGGGCGGCGGCGTGGTCGGGGGCGTGGTCGGGGGCGTGGTCGGGGGCGTAGTGGGCGGGGTGGTCGGCGGCGTGGTGGGCGGGGTGGTCGGCGGCGTGGTGGGCGGCGGGGTCGTCGTCCCCGGCACCGTGGTGGAGGCGGCGTTGAGGGCGTTGAGAACCGAGGTGTACGCCGGCTTCGGGTTGCTGTTGCGGTCGAACAGCAGCGGGTTCTCGTTGCCACGCCAGGAGTCGCTGTCCCGGATGCCCCACGTCGTGATGCCGACGCAGCGGGGGACGTTCATGCAGGCCTGGGTCAGACCCTGGTACTGGCTGGTCGAGGCGTTGGTGACGTCGGCCTCGGTCAACGCCACGTCCACCCCGAGGGCGGCGAAGCTCGACAGCGTCTGCTGGAAGTTGCCGGGCAGTGAGCTGCCACCGGTGAAGTGGGTCTGCAGGCCGACGCAGTCGATCGGTACGCCCCGGGCCTTGAAGTCCTTGATCAGGTTGTAGACGCCCTGCGTCTTGCCGTACGTCCAGTTCTCGATGTTGTAGTCGTTGTAGCACAGCTTCACGCTCGGGTCGGCGGCCCGCGCGGTCCGGAACGCCACCTCGATCCAGTCGTTGCCGGTGGACTGGAGGTTCGACGACCGCCGGCTGCCGTTCTCGGCGTACGCCTCGTTCACCACGTCCCAGTAGGCGAACTTGCCCTTGTAGTGCGCCATCACGCCGTTGATGTGGCTGATCATCGCGGACCGCAGGGCACTGCCACTGAGACCTGCCCAGAACTTCGGCTGCTGGGCGTGCCAGGCCAGGGTGTGGCCCCGGAACCGCATGCCGTGCTGGGTGGCCCAGTCGTAGATCGCGTCGCCTCTACGGAAGTCGAACTGGCCGGGGTTGGGCTGGGTCGCGTCCGGCTTCATCTCGTTGACGGCCGTCATCATGTCGAACTCGCGGTTGGCGATGTTCAGGAAGCCCGAGTCGTTGAGCCGGTCCGCCCCCATGGCGGCACCGAAGTACCGGCCGCTGCGCTCGGCGGCGGCCTTCAGCGTGGTCCCGGGCGGTCCGCTGAGGTCGGCGTGGGCGAGGGTGGCGACGGCCATCGACGACACGGTGATCGCCAGGGCGCAGGCCCCGCCCAGCAGCAGCCTGGCGCCACTGCGGGTACGGCGTTTCGATGGAGCGGGTACGTCGTTCATCTGTGCGTTTCCTCTCGGTGTTCTGTCTGGTCCGTGGCAGCACGAGGCACTGAGCCGGACGATCGTGGTGGATCGATGACCCGAGCGCCGCGCGCCGCTGGACCAGCACGCCACAGGGGACGCCGAGCCGGGAGTCAACCCCGACCGCGTCCTCGTCAGTGACCACCGGTGGCTGCCCGGTCCACCCGGTGGATCGCGAACACTCCGCGTCGTACGCCCGTGCGGGGTGACGCTGCCCTGCGGTGATGTTATATCGAATGCATTCGATCTGCGACCGGTGCCGGGGCGTCCGGGACGGGCCTGCACCCTCCGCCACGGCCCGACCACCCGGCGACAGCGCGCTCAGCCGGAATGGGCCCGCCGGGCGGCCAGCTCGGTGCGGTTGCGGACTCCGAGTTTGCGGAAGATGTCGCCCAGCTGGAACTCGATCGTCTTCACCGAGAGCAAGAGCCGTTGGGCCGCCTCCCGGTTGCTGAGCCCGTTGGCGATCGCGGTGGCCACCCGGGCCTCGACCTCGGTCAGCGCCGGCCCACCCGAGGACGTCGGGAACGCCGACCCGACCACCGGGGAGAGGTTGGCGCTGGCGCTCGACCGGGGCCGGCTGGCGGAGAGCGGACCGCCCGGGGCGCTGCTGGCCGCCGGTGGGCCGTTCGGTGTCCATGGCTCCCCCTGTCCGCAGGGAGGAACACCACCGCGATCCGGTACGCCATCCATGGGCGCGATGTCCCCCATGCGCGCGCTTCCGAAAGTTTCCGAAAGTTGTTGACGCGTTCGAAACCCCGCTGCAATACTCCGATCCACAGTGACATCAACATGACTCGATATGCCTGCCGCGCTGTCAGGTGTCACCGTCCCAGGGAGGACCTGCGCATGATCGCCAGTTTCGGTGGCTCCGGCCGCCCGCCCACCCCCCGAACAGCACGGTTCACCGTCCGGCTGGCAGTGCTCGCCACCACCGTGGCCCTGGGCGCCGTCGGTGTGGCGGTCTCGGCCACCCCGTCCAGCGCCGCCGCCTGCAACGGTTACGTCGGCCTCACCTTCGACGACGGACCGACCGGCAACACCGGCGCACTGCTGTCCGTGCTGCGCGCCAACAACGTCCGGGCGACCATGTTCAACGTCGGGCAGAACGTGCAGGGCAACCAGTCCGCCGCCCGGGCCCAGGTCGACGCCGGCATGTGGGTCGCCAACCACAGTTGGAACCACTCCCACATGACCTCGATGAGCCAGAGCCAGATGCAGTCGGACCTCTCCCAGACCAACTCGGCGATCCAGTCGGCGACCGGCGTCCGGCCGCAGTTGTTCCGCCCGCCCTACGGAGAGACCAACTCGACCCTCCAGTCGGTCGCCTCGTCACTCGGCCTGCGCCAGGTGATCTGGGACGTCGACTCCCAGGACTGGAACGGTGCCAGCGTCAGCCAGATCGTCTCCAACGCCGGCCGCCTCCAGGCCGGTCAGGTGATCCTGATGCACGACGGCATCCAGAACACCCGCGACGCGATCCCACAGATCATGGCCAACCTGAACAGCCGCAGCCTCTGCCCGGGCATGATCTCGCCGAGCACCGGCCGGGCGGTGGCCCCGGACGGCACCCCGACCACCCCGCCGACCGGCACCCCGACCACGCCGCCGGCCGGCGGCGGGTGCACCGCGACAGCCACGTACCCCAACGTCTGGGGCGACCGGTACAACACGTCGGTGACGGTCCAGGGGGCCGGCAACTGGACCGTGGTGGTGGCGGTGACCGCGCCGCAGAAGATCACCACCACCTGGAACGGCACCGCCAGTTGGGACAGCTCCGGCTACGTGATGACGATGCGGTCCAACGGCAGCGGCAACACCTTCGGCTTCACCACGATGATGAACGGCAACAGCGGTGCCAGGCCGCAGATCCGGTCCTGCACCGCGAGCTGACCGACGGGCGACCGTCAGGTCCACCGTGATCCACCGGCCCTCTCCGGATGCGCCCGTCGCGTCCGGGGAGGGCCCCTTCGCTACCACCCGGTCCAGGCGGCGTCCCGAAACTATCGGGTCACCTGCTCGAAACTACCGGTTGAAAACCCCGGGATTACCTGCCAACCTGAAACCCATTGATAACCGTGAACGTTAACAGGGGCGGTACCAACTGCCCTGCCGGATGGACGCCGGCCCGGTCGGGCACCCGACCGGGCCGCCCACCCACCACCCACCACCAGGAGGTACCGATAGTGCGAGGACACGCACCACACTCCCCGCCCCCGGAGCACACCCACCCCGGCCGGGTGTCCCCCCGCCGTCGGGGAAAACTGTTCACACTCGTCGCGGCCGGGATCGCCGCCGCCGTCGTCGGGTTGTTCACCATGACGGTGGCGACCGGTTCGGCGTCGGCCGCCGACAACCCGTACCAGCGGGGGCCCGACCCCACCCGGAGCAGCGTCGCGGCCGTGAACGGCCCCTTCGCCAACACCTCGGTCGCCGTCCCGACCGGGTACGGCTTCAACGGCGGCCGGATCTACTACCCGACCGACACCAGCCAGGGCACCTTCGGCGCGATCGCGATCTCGCCCGGCTACACCGCGCTGTTCTCGGTCGAGCTGGCCTGGATGGGTCCGTGGCTGGCCTCCCACGGCTTCGTCGTGATCGGCATCGAGACCAACAGCCGTAACGACTTCGACACGGCCCGGGGCACCCAGCTGCTCGCCGCGCTGGACTACCTGGTCCAGCAGAGCCCGGTACGCGACCGGGTCGACCCCAACCGGCTGGCCGTCTCCGGTCACTCGATGGGTGGCGGTGGGGCGCTGAGCGCGGCCATCCGGCGCTCGTCGTTGAAGGCGACGGTCGGCATCGCGCCGTACTCGCCGTCGTCGAACCTGGCCAACGACCGGGTGCCCACGATGGTCTTCGCCGGGCAGGCGGACACGGTGGTCACCCCGTCCTACGCCACCGGCCTCTACAACAGCCTCCCGGCCACGACCGAGAGCGCCTACCTGGAGGTCGCGGGCGCCGACCACGGGTTCATGGTCGGCCGGTCGAACCCGGTGCTGATCCGGACCATGCTGCCGTTCCTCAAGATGTTCGTCGACAACGACGCCCGGTACAGCCAGTTCCTCTGCCCGCTGGCGGACAACAGCGGCGTGGTCAGCTACCGCAGCACGTGCCCGTTGCTGCCCCCGGCACCGACCACCCCGCCGCCGACGCCGTCGGACACCCCGCCGCCGACCCCGACCACGTCGCCGACCAGCAACCCGCCCGGCACCGCCAGCCTGATCGTCGGCGCGCAGTCCAACCGGTGCCTCGACGTGCCCAACGCCTCCCGCGCCAACGGCACCCGGGTACAGCTCTGGGACTGCAACCGGCAGGCCAACCAGTCGTGGACGTACACCTCGAACAAGCAACTACGGGTGTACGGCGACATGTGTCTGGACGCGGCGGGTTCCGGCAACGGCGCGGCGGTCCAGATCTACGGCTGCCACAGTCAGACCAACCAGCAGTGGAACCTCAACGCCAACGGCACCATCAGCAGCGTGCAGTCCGGGCGGTGCCTGGACGTCTACAGCACGGCCAACGGGGCGCAGGTCCAGCTCTACGACTGCCACGGACAGACCAACCAGCGGTTCACCCTCACGCCCCTCGCCTGACCGCCCGAACCGACCCGGCGGGCAGGCCCCTGACCCACCGGGTACGTCCACCGTTTCCACCGGGCCCGGGCCGGTGCTCTCCCGTGCGGGAGGGCACCGGCCCGGCCCGGTGCCGTACGCCCGTTGGTGACTTCTTCTCAGCTTCGGCCGTTTGCTCTGCTAATCGAGGTTGGCGGGACAAGCTGTGTCCGGTTTGCGAGGCTTAGCGGGTGCGGAGGGATGATCCCGCGCCCCATCCGACGGCCGGGGGGCGGCGGCTGGTGGCCCGTGACCCCGGGGCCGTCGGCGATGTGAGCTGGGTCGAACTCTTCGTCGATCTGCTCTTCGTGTTCGCGTTCCTGGCCGTCACCACGCTGATGGGCGAGCATTTCAGCCCCCTCGGGCTGGTCCAGGGCGTGCTCGTGATCCTGCTCATCTGGCACTGCTGGACGCCGTGTGTCTGGCTCGGCAACGTGGTGCACCTCGACCGGGGGGTCATGCCCCCGATCATGCTCGGCATCGCCGCCGCCCTGATGGTGATCGGGGTCGCGATCCCCGAGGCGTTCACCGACCGGCAGGGCGGGCTGCCCGGCCCGCTGGTGTTGATCTGTGGGTATCTGCTGATCCGGGCGACCGCCATGGTCATCCTCACGTTCGTCCGTCACCGGGGCGAGGGTGGTCGGCGGTCGGCGGTCGCCGCATGGTTGATCTTCATCGCGGGCGGGCTGGTGCTGCTCGCCTCCGCCCTGGTGCCGCCCCTGCTGCCGGCGACCGTCGACGCCGCACTGGTGCAGGTGGCGCTGTTCGCGGTCGCTCTCCTGATCGACTCTCTCATCCTCGTGGTGGCCAGCAAGGGCGGCTGGCAGGTCGTCTCGCCGTGGCACCTGGCCGAGCGGCACGCCCTGATCGTGCTCATCGCGCTCGGCGAGACGATCATCTCGATCGGCGCCAGCGAAGGGCTCGGGGTGCACCGCCCGGTGACCCTCCAGTTGGCCGTCGGGGCCATGCTGGGCATCACCGTGGTCTTCACGCTGTGGTGGAGCTACTTCGACCTGGCCAAGGTGATCATCGAACGTGCGCTGAACGCCAGCGCCGGGAAAGACCGCACCAGGGTCGGGCGCGACGTCTACAGCGGGCTGCACCTGCCCATGATCGGCGGGTTGATCTTCTTCGCGCTGGGGCTCAAGCACCTCAACACGCACGCCACCCACGAGATCGCGCACCCGTGGCCCTCGGCCGGCACCACCATCCTGTACGGCGGCGTGCTGCTCTATCTGGGAGCGCTCGTCGCGGTGGAGTGGCGGGCGGTCCGGCTGCTGGGCCGGGGTCCGCTGACGGCGGTGGCGCTGCTGCTGGCGCTGCTGACGGTGGTCGGTCGGATCTCCGAGGTGCAGGCGCTGGTGGTGCTGGTCGTCGCCACCTGCACGATGGTGGCGCTGGACAACACCGTCTTCCGGCAGCGGCACCGCCAACTCCACGAGTCGGTCGAGGGAGAGGGCACCGACGTCGGGGCGGTCGACCCCCGGGGGCTCTTTGTCGACCTCGTGTTCGTGTACGCCTTCATCGAGGTCACCGCGCTGATGAACCGCTTCCCGACGCTGCTCGGGCTGGCCCAGGGCATGATCCTGCTGGCTCTGCTCTGGTGGGCCTGGACGTCGTACACCTGGCTCACCAACGCGGTCCGGCAGGACAGCACGGTGGTGCGGCTGAGCACGGCGGGCATCATGACGGCGGTGCTGCTGATCGGGCTGGCGATCCCGCAGGCCTTCGTGCCCCTGCCCGACAGCCTGCCCGGACCACTGCTGGTCATCGGGTGTTACATCTTCATCCAGCTGATGCAGGGATTGATCTTCCGGCAGATCGTCCGCGAGAACTCCGACCTGCGGGGAGCCGGCAGTCGTTTCGCCGGCACGGCGATCACCATCGTGATCCTGATGGTGATCGCCGGTGTCGAGGTGGTCGCCCCCGACAGGGTGGCCCGCCACCCCGCCATGACGCTGCTCTGGGTCGTCGCGCTGCTCGTGCAGTACGTCGCCGGCTACTGGGCCGGCAACCAGCTGTGGCGGATCAGGCTGGTCCGCCACTGGGCGGACCGCCACGCCCTGGTCATGTTGATCGCCTTCGGCGAAGCGGTCCTCTCCGTCGGCGTCGCCATCAACGACGAACCGATCTCAGCGCCCACCCTCGTCGTCGTCGTCGCCTCCGCGGTGACCCTCGGCACCATCTGGTGGAGCTACTTCACCGCCATCGACGCGGCCAGAATTGCGCTGGCGGCCTACGAGGGGGACCGCCGGGTGCGTGCCGCGCGGGACGCCTACACCTATCTGCACCTGCCGATGGTGGCGGGCATCGTCCTGGTCGCCTACGGCCTGCACCAGACCCTTGCCGCGTCCCAGGACCGCGACAGCGCCCTCCTGGGCCACTACACGCTGTTCCTCGGCGTGGCGTTGTACCTGTTCAGCAATCAGATGTTCTGGCTGCGGATCTTCCGGACCACCAGCCGCCACCGGCTCATCGGCGCGGGGGTGGTCACCGTACTGGCGCCGTTGACCGTCGCGCTGCCATCCGTCGTCTCACTGCTGCTCCTGAGCGTCATCGGCGTCGTCTTCGCCGCCGTCGAGTCGGTGCAGCAGGGCGACCCGCGTACCCGGCAGCCCACCCGGACGTGACCCCCGGGTCCGGGCCCGGATGCGGAAGGCGTCTCGACGGTGTGCTCTCACCCGAGGGTGCAGGGGATGCCGTTGAGCACGAAGCTGGTCGGCGGCGCGTTGCTGGCGTCCCATCTCCCCTGGATGCCGAAGCTCGCGGAGCCGTTCGCCGCGAGGACGCGGTTCCAGTCGACGTTGCGGGCCGTCACCGTGGCGCCGTTCTGGCTGGTCGTGGCGTTCCACGCGGAGGTGATCTGCTGGTCGCCCCGGAAGCTGAAGGTGAGCGTCCAGCCGTCGACCGGAGCGGTCGCGGTGTTCTGGACCGTCACGACGGTGACGAACCCGCCCTGCCACTCGGACTGGTTCTGGTAGGTCACCCGACAGGTGGACGGCGGCTGGGTGGTCGGCGGCGGCGTGGTCGGCGGGGTGGGCACCGTCGGCGCGGTGACCGTGTTGGAGGCGATCGACACGTTGTCCGCCGCGTCCCGGGCCCGCACGTAGAACAGGTTGCGCAGCGGCGTCGACGTCGGGAGCGCGATGGTGTACGTCGTCACCGGCACCCTGGCGACCAGGACCGAGGTGTACCAGCCGTCGAAGCGGTAGACGTTGTAGCCGCTCACCCCGACGTCGTCCGTCGACGGTGACCAGGAGAGCGTGGCGGTGGAGTCGGTCACGTCGCCCAGGGTCAGGTCCTGCGGAGCGCTCGGTGGGGTGGTGTCCGGGCCGGTGTCGGTCACCGGGGTCACCACGGTCACCGTGTTCGACGAGGCGGAGCGGTGGCCGACGACGTCCCGGGCGGAGACCCGGAACGAGTACTGCTGGCCCGCGCGGATGTAGTTGCTGATCGTGGTGGTGGTGACGTTGCCGACGCTGGCCGACACGACGACGTCGTCGAAGGCCATGTAGTAGATGATGTCGTAGCCGGCGATGGCGCAGCAGCCGGGCGTCGCGGCCGTCCAGGTGAGGGTGACCGACCCCGCCCGGACCTGGCTGGCGGTGACGTTCGTGGGCGCGCTCGGCGGGAAGGGCGAGGGGTCCGGCGTGGTGGGTGGCGTCGTGGGCGCCGGGGTCGGCGTGGACGGGGGTGTCGTGGCCGACCCCGGGAGGGTTCCCGCCGCACCGGCGGGCATGGGGGCGACCTCGGGGTGGCTGCCGGCGACCGGCCCGGCGGGCGTCGCGGTGCCGGCACCGGCGGCCGGTACGGCGATCAGCCCGACGCCGAGCACCGCGATCGACGAGACGACGGCGGCCAGCAGGCCGGGCCGCACACGGCGGCGCAGGGAGGACGAGCGCATGCCTGCCATGGGTCAACGGTGCGACATGACATCGATGATTGTCAACGAATTGCACCAACCGGTGGGCGGCTCCACCCTCGCCCGGGACCGGTCCCACCGCGTTGGAGTCGAGCGGTGCGACGCCCCACGGCCGGCGTCAGCTGGCCGCGATGGCGGTCAGCTGACGCAGCGGCGCTGATGAGCGACCTCCCTGTCCGCCGGGACCACCCGCCGGCGCGGGCGCGGGCGACACCGAGCGCGACCCTCAGATAGACAGCCGGTGTTACGTTGGGCCTGTCCACTGGCGACGGTTGGGGGTGCGCATGGCGGAGACTGCCGGACGGGTGCTGCCGGTCTATCTGGTGGCGGACGAGTCCGTCTCCATGACACCGGTGGTGGATGAACTGAACGCGGGGCTGCAGTCGCTGCACGACGCCCTGCTGCGTGAACCCCTCGCCGCGGCCAAGGTCCGCTTTTCGATCATCGGGTTCTCCGAGGACGTGGTCGTTCACTCCGCCCTGTCCGACCTGCGCAACGAGACTGCGCTGCCGCAGCTTTCGGTGCGCTCCGGCACCGCCTACGGCGTCGCGTTCAGCCTGCTGATCGATCGGATTCCGGCCGATGTGCGGGCCCTCAAGCGGGAGGGCTTCGCGGTGCACCGGCCGGCGGTGTTCTTCCTCAGCGACGGGCAACCGACTGATCCCGGCGAGTGGGAGCCGGTCTATGCCGAATTGATCGACCGGGAGCGCACGCCGACCGCGCCGAACATCATCGCGTGTGGCATCGGTGACGCGCGGGCCGAGACGATCCTGCATGTGGCGACCCGGCCGGAATTCGCGTTCGTGGCGACGCCAGGGGTCGAGGTGGGGTTCGCGATCGCCGAGTTCTGCACCGCCCTGACCCGCAGCGTCATCCGGTCGGGGCAAGCCGTCGGCGGGGACACGGCGGAGCTGGTCGTGGAGCGGCCGGACAGCTTCCGGATGGCCGTGGACGTGGTGTGAGCTTCGACTGGGCGCCTCCGTTGATCGGGGCCACGGGCCCGCAGTTGTCGGCCCGCGCCCCACAGACGCAGCCGTACCGGTCGGACACGGTGATCGACGGCTGGGCGGCGGGCGGTTTCGAGGTGCGGGCGGCCTCGGTGCGCGGGCCCGGCCACCGGGCGTCCGGCGTACCCCGGCAGGATGATTTCGCCCTGGCCACGGTGGGCGGTTCGGTGATCGCGGTGGTGGCCGACGGGGTTTCCAACGCCCCCCTGTCCCACCTGGGCGCCACCATGGTGTGCCGGACGGTCGTCGACTACCTGCTGCGCGCCGACGGCACGGTCGACTGGCACGACCTGCTGCGCTGCGCGGGCTGGGCGCTGGTGGAGTACGCCGGGCGGCAGCTGGGTGACAGCGATCCGCAGCAGGCCGAGACCCTGCTGGCCAGCACCGTGGTCGTCGCCCTCGTCCGGCCCGACGGCCCCGGTCGGGCCGTCGCCCAGCTGGTCCGGGTCGGCGACTCGACCGCCTGGCGGTTGCGCGACGGCACCTGGGAGCCGCTGTTCGCCGCCCTGACCGACCCGCAGGACGAGCTGCTCCCGGACGGCGTCGCCGCCCTGCCCCGGGTGCCCGCCGAGGTCGATCCGGTGGAGGTGGCGATCGTGGAGGGCGACGTGTTGGTGCTGGCCACCGACGGCTTCGCCGAGCCGCTCGGCCACGGCACCGGGGACCTCGGGCGGCTGTTCGGCGACGGGCTGGCCACGCCTCCGGCGATGACCCGGCTCGCCTGGATGCTCGACTTCGCCGGCGGGTCGTGGGACGACGACCGCACGGTGCTGGCCGTCTGGCCGGTGTCGCCCGAGCTGTCATGACCGGCCCGCTGCCGCCCGAGGTGAGCCTGTCCGCCCTCGGTCCGCGTACCCGTGTCGGGGCCGGCGGTCAGGGCACGGTGTACGCCCTCACCGAGGATCCCCGGTGGGTCTACAAGGAGTACGCGACCCGGTTCGTCGACGACGTCGACGTCACCACGTTGCACCGCTTCGTCCGGCTCGCCGCCGACGCCGGACCGGATGCGGACGCGCTGCTCGGTCTCGCCGCCTGGCCCACTGCGATCGTCCGCAAGGAGGGTGTGGTCCGTGGGTTCCTGATGCCACGGGTACCCGACCGGTTCCGCGTCCGGATCCAACTGCCGCGGGGGCCGGACACCGTCCTGGCACAGGTGCAGTACCTGCTGAACAGCGACGACTACCTGCGCGACCGTGGATTGCACATCGACAACCGGATGCGCCTCGAACTGCTGCGTGACACCGGCGAGGCGCTGACCCTGCTGCACCGGCTCGGCGTCTGCGTCGGCGACCTGTCGCCGAACAACCTGCTGTTCAGCCTCGACGCCCGACCCCGGTGCTACTTCATCGACTGCGACGCGATGCGCCTCGACGGCGACTCGGTGCTGGCACAGGCCGAGACCCCGGAGTGGCACGTGCCGGATGCGGACGCCGAGGAACTGGCCACGCCGGCCACCGACGCGTTCAAGTTCGGGCTGCTCGCGGTGCGCCTGTTCGCGGGTGATCAGCAGACCCGCGATCCGGACGGGGCCCGGCGGCGGCTCGACCGGCAACTGCTCACCCTCGCCGGCCGGAGTCTCGACCCCGACCCGCAACGCCGGCCTGCTCCGGAGCAGTGGTTGCCCACCCTGGACCGGAGCATCCACCGCACACCTCCGACGCCGGTGGAACCGGTTGCTCCCCCGACGGAACAGGAGCCGCCCCACCGGAACGCCGCACGTCCAGACCCCGTACGCCGGATCATCCCGAAGCCCGGGGTGGTCAGCCCGCAACCGGCCGGCCGGGGGTGGGGTCTGCTCGTCGGGGCGATGGTCGCGATCGCGGTGCTGGCCGGCCTGATCAGCGCCAACAGCGACTCGTCGGGCACGACCTCCCGGACGACCCTGCCGACGGGGTTCCGCTGGACCGCCCCGCCGCCTTCCTACCCCGGATTGCCGATGAGGAATCCGGATCCGCTCCTGCCCGCCGGCAGCTCGGCAGGGGTGCCCCGATACCCCGGCCTGCCTCTGCCGACCCGTTTCGACCTCGAAAAGCTCCTCCCCCTGACCAGGGCCTGCATCCTCAGCGACGTCACGGTGGGACCCGGCCTGAACCGGTCGTCCGCCCGGACGAAAGCCGCAGTCGTCACCGTCGGCAGCTTCCTCTGCGGGCTCAACATCGACGCGCCGCGGCTGGTGGACCGCAGCAAGACCCAGATCGCCCGCGCCGGCACGTTGACGGGGAAAGGCCCGTTCCGGGTCGCGACGATCATCGGAATCCGCACTGCGGCCAGCGGCAACCCTCAGGTCAACGTGGTGTTCGCGCCGAGTGGCGCCGGCTCGTCAGCCGGTTGCTGGCGCTCCCGGCTGTCGCTCGTCAAGGACGGTGACGGTTATGACGTCGGCTCGCTCTCCGCACCGGTCCGGGCCTCGTGCCCGTGACCGCTGGCACCCTTGTGCAGCAGATCGTTGACGGCGGCGGCGGTGGACGGCGGCACCGGACGGCCCTCTTCGACCGGGAAACCCAGCTCGGCGACCAGGTTGCGGTGACGCAGGTCGACGGTCGCCTCCACGAGGTCGGCGAACAGGCCCGCCGCAGACCGGGCCCGCCACCAGGAGACGGCACCGAGGGTCGCGCCGAGCAGCACCGCCGGCCACCACCACGGGGTCAGCGCGAGGTGGAGCACCGCCCAGCCGGCCGAGGTGACGGCCCGGTCGAGCCGGTCGCGCGCCTGCATCACGTCGGTCCGGCCGTCGGCACCGAGCAGCAGCCACAGCCGCGACCAGATCAGGCCCAGGCGGAGACCGTACTGCGCGGCCACCCGGTCGTCGGCGAGCCGGATCCGGTCACCGATCCACGTCGGGCGGGCCGGCAGGTAGACCGCCGGCACCACCCGACGCTGCGCGGCGATCCGACGCACGGCGGCGGCACGCCGACGCGCGGTCACCGCCACCGCGACCCGGCCCGCCGGGCCCGGCCAGGAGCCCAGCCAGACGTGGCGGGCGACCCTGCCGGCCGCCTGGGCGCAGACCGCCGCCGCCGCAGCGGCCGCCACGACGAGCGACCCGACCACCACGGCCAGGCTGACCCGGTCCTTCAGGTGATCGAGCGCGTCGGCCGCGGCGAGCGCCGCGCCGTGGACGTCGAAGACGGCACTGCGACCCGGCAGTACGGCGAAGGCGGCCACCGCGCACCACAACAGTCCGGGGCCGAGCGCACGGGTCAGCCAGCGGTCGTTGATGCGCCGTCCGACCTCGCCCAGCAACACCTCGATCATGGCTCGGCCCGGTATGTCATCGGCGTCCCGGCGAGCGCGCAGTGCGGCACCCGACCCCGGTCGTCGCGGTGGGCCCGACGCGAGCAGCGGTGGCGCGGGCAGCGGTAGTCGCCGTTCAGCACCACCGGCGCGAGACCCTCCAGTTGGGCGCCCTCGGCATAGTCGGTGAACGACGGGCCGGTGCCGCTGCGCTCGGTCTCGGTCTCGACCCGCCAGCCGAGCTGCTGACAGACCTCCACCACGGGTCTACCGGCGGCCAGGTCGTCGAGGAGTTCTTCGAGCAGGTCGCTCCACAGCCCGGCCTCGGCACGTTCGCGCAGGGTCGGCACGGCGGCGCACAACGATGCCAGCAGACGACGCTGCTCCATACACGACACTCCCGTCGGTTGACGCCTCAGCTGCTGTCGAATCTACTGAGCCGGTGCCATCCGCAGAGGAGTCCATCGACTCGGTGGACCCGCTGATCGTCGCGTACAACGACAGCGGTGACGAATCTCTGCTGGTCCGGGCCGAGGGCCTGGCACGGGATCTCCTCGCCGCCGATCCGTCCCGGGTGGATGTGCTCGCCGCGCTGTCCACCGTCCTGATGTTGCGGGGCCGGACTTCGGACCCGAAGTACCTCGACGCCGCGGTGGCCACCGCCGAGAAGGCAGTGACGCTGACCGCGGCCGATGATCCGTGGTGGCCGTACGTCAATGCCCAACTCGCCCTGGTCGTCGGCTTTCGGTTCGAACAGCGGCGCGCGGTGTCGGACCTGTCCATGGCGAAACGGCACGCGGACCTCGCCGTGGCCGCCGCCGGCGAGAGCGACCCCACCCGGACGGATGTGCTGGTCCGCTGTGTGAACGTGTACCGGCTCAGTTTCGAGAGGTTCGGTCAGCTGGCGGACATCGACACCGCCGTCCGCCTCAGCCGGGAGGTCCAACGGTCCACCGACCCGGACCACGCGCTCACCGCCCGTCAACTGCTGGCGCTCTGCCTGGTCATGCGTTTCGTCCGCACCGGCGGCCAGGGTGACATCGACGAGGCGATCGCGCATTGTCGCGGTGGTCTGGCCGCCCTGCCCGAGCGGCACGTCGACCGGGCCGCCCTGAACGGCGTGCTGGCGATCGCGTTGATGCAGCGCTGGGTGAGCGTCGACGACGCCGACGACGCCGACCTGCACGAGGCGGTCCAGGTCAGCCGGCAGGTCGTCGCGGACCTGCCGAACATCGGCGCCGTCCGCGCGCAGATGCTGGCCACCCACGGGAGGCTGCTGGTCATACACGGCCTCAGCAGCAACTCGGCGGCCCACCTGGACGAGGCGATCCGGAGCGCCCGGGAGGCCGTCGACTCGCCAACCGCCGGCACACAACGGGCCGGCCACCTGGTCAGCCTCGCCCAATCGTTGCTCATCCGGGCCCAGGTGAGCAACGACCCGGTCGGGATCAGCGACGCCGTCGACACCGGCCTGACCGCCCTGGCAGGATTCTCTCCCGGCCACCCGGACCGGGCGCGGGCCCTCAACGTGCTCGGCACGGCGTTGCGGACTCGCTACCTGATCGATCACGACCCGGCCGACCTCGACGCCGCAGTCGGCATGTGGCGGTCGTCGTCGGCTTCCCGGGCGGGTGCGATCGAGATCCGGATGACCGCGGCCCGCACCTGGGCGCAGACCGCCGCCGAAGCCGGCGACGCAGAGTTGGCCTTGGAGGCGTGCGGCACCGCCGTGGGCCTGCTGCCGCTGCTGGCGTGGCGTGGCCTGGACCGCACGGTGCAGGAGAAGCGGCTGACCACGGTGTCCGGCCTGGCCGGCGACGCGGCTGCCTGGGCCATCGCCGCCGGGCAGCCGGAACGCGCGGTGGAACTCCTGGAGCAGGGCCGTCAGGTGCTGTGGTCCCAGGCCCTGCAGACCCGCAGCGACCTGTCCGAGCTGGCCGTGGTCGCCCCGGCGCTCGCCGACGAGCTCGACCAGGCGCGCCGGGACCTGGACGGGGCGGAGGCTTCCCAGCTCGTCGAGCTGCCCGCCCTCCGCGGCTGGAAGATGGGCCACGGCCTGCTGACTACCGCGCCGGGTGGACCACATCGCGCCGAGACCGAGGACACCGGTCGCCGCCGCCGGTTGGCCGAACGCTGGGAGAATCTCGTGGCCGAGGCCCGCCGCCAGCCGGGCTTCGAGAACTTCCTGCACCCGCCGTCGTTCGCCGCCCTGCAGCCCGCGACCACCGGCGGTGCGGCGGTGCTGGTCAACACCTCGCGGTGGCGCAGCGACGCGATCATCGTCACCGCCGACGGGGTACGGGCCGTGCCGCTCCCGTGGCTGTCCCACGCCGCGGCGCAGCGTCGTGCCGCCGCGTTCCTTGAGGTGCAGCGGGCGGTGGAAGGGGGTGGCGGGCCGACCGAGCGGGTCGCGCTGCACCAGACGCTGGTGTCGCTGCAACGATGGCTCTGGGACACCGTCGGAGAATCCGTCTGCGCGGCCCTCGACGACATCCTCGGTGGCGCGACGGATCGGCGGCACCGCGTCTGGTGGTGCCCGACCGGGCCACTGACGATGCTGCCGCTGCACGCCGCCGGTCGATTCGGCGCGAGCGCGCCGCTTGCCGCGAAACGCCGGATCTCGGTCGCCGCCCGCTGCGTGTCGTCCTACATCCCGAGCCTGTCCGCGCTGCTGCGCGCCCGGGCCACCCCGGCACCACCCGGACCGCCGCGGGCTTTCGCCGTGGGTCTCGGCACCCTGCCCGGCCAGGCGTCGCTGCCGGCGGTCAGCGACGAGCTGCGCGCGGTCAGCTCGCACGTGCCCGGCCTACGGGTGCTCTCCGGCCGCAGCGCCACCGTCGAGGGCGTGCTGACCGCGCTCGAACAGCACAGCTGGGCGCACTTCGCCTGCCATGGCGACCAGGACTTCAAGCGGCCCAGTGCCGCCGCCCTCCGCCTGGTCGACGGCAGGCTCAGCGTCCTGGACTTGGCCGGCCGTCTCGCCGCCGGCAGCCGGTCGTCCGGCGGCGCCGACCTCGCCTACCTCTCCGCCTGCCGCACCGCAGCGGGCGGCCGTGACCTGCCCGACGAGGCCATCCATCTCACCGCGGCACTGCAGATGGCCGGCTTCCGGCACGTCATCGGCAGCCAGTGGGCGGTCTCCGACCGGGTCGCGGCCCAGGTCGCCGACGACGTCTACGCCGGTTTGCAGGCCGGAGAGCGTCTTGACGCGGACGATGCGGCCGTCGCGTTGGACAAGGCCATCGACCGGGTGAGGCGTGAGCACCCGGACCGTCCGGAGCTGTGGGCGGCGCTGATCCACACCGGCCCCTAGGGTGCTTCAGCGCTGCTGGATCGGTAACGCCGGCAGTTCGGTGCCCGGTGACACGGCGTCGTGGTGCTGCTGGGCGACGATGCGGGCAGTGATCTCGTGGGGCGGCACCGGACGGCCGAAGTGCCAGCCCTGCCCGTTGTCGCAACCGGTCGCGGTCAGCCGGTGGGCCTGCTGCGCGGTTTCGATGCCCTCGGCGGTCACCACGAGGCCGAGCTTGTGCCCGAGCGACACGACGGTGCTGAGGAAGTCGTCATCCGTGCCGGGGCGGCGGGCCCCCGGCCGCCTGGCCGGCTGCGCCGACGAACGGGTCAGGCTGGCGTCGAGTTTGAGGCCGTGCAGGGGAAGGGAGCGGAGATTGGCCAGATTCGCATAGCCGATGCCGAAGTCGTCGATGACGATCCGGACGCCGAGTTTCATCAGTGCCGCCAGCGTCTCCGTCACGATGCCGGTCAGATCGATCACCGCCTGCTCGGTGACTTCCAGCTGGAGCAGGTGCGGCGGCAGGCCTGTCCGGTCGAGGATCTGCGCCACCGCTCCGGCAAACCCGTTGCGACGAAGCTGGCGCACCGACACGTTGACGCTCACGTACAGGCCGGGTTGGACCCGCTGCCACCGGCTGGCCTGCCGGCACGCCTGCTCCAGCAGTTGGCGGCCGAGCGGCACCACGAGGCCGGTGCGTTCGGCGAGCTCGATGAACCGGGCGGCGCTCAGCAGGCCGAGCTGAGGATGCTGCCAGCGGGCCAGGGCTTCCACCCCGGTCAGCTGCCCGGACCGGAGAGCGACGATGGGTTGGTAGGCGGCGGTGAACTCGCCCCGCCGCAGCGCCGCCGGCATGGCTGCCGACAGCCGGTAACGCTCGGCGTCGGCGTTGCTGCGGTCCTGGTCGAACTGGCGCAGGGTGGCCTTGCCGTCCGCCTTGGCCCAGTGCAGCGCGATCTCACTGGCGCGCATCAGGGTCGCGGCGCCACCGTCGGCCACGGTGCCCTCGGCCACTCCCGCGCTCACCGTCAGGGGCACCTCGGTGCCGTTGACGCGGAAGGGGGCGGCGAGCACGGCGAGCGCCTGATCGGCGATCTTGACGGCGTCGCCGGCGCAGGTGGTGTCGCGGACCAGGATCGCGAACCGGTCGCTGTCCAGCCGCGCCACCAGGTCGATCCGCCGGTCGGTGAGCGCGCCGATCCGGTCGGCGATCTCGCGGAGCAACAGGTCACCCACCTGATAACCGAGTACGTCGTTGACCGCCGCGAAGTCGTCGACGTCGAGGCAGCAGACCCCGACCCGGTCGATCGGCACCTGGGCGGCGGACAGCCGTCCCAACTGCTCGGTGAGCAACGTCAGGTTGGGCAACCCGGTCAACTGGTCGTGGGTGGCGAAGCGGCGGAACCTGGCCTCGCTGACCCGCAACGCCTCCTCGGCCTGGGTACGAGCGGCGAGCGCGGCCAGCCGGACCGTGTCCTGGGCTCGCAGGCTGCGATCGTGCGCGGCCGACGTGAAGCCCGCCGCGAGGTCCGCCAGCAGGCGGTTCAGCCGAGCGGCAATGGCGGGGTCGGCGGCGATGCCCAGCTCGCCGAGGAACCGGGAGCCGATGACGGCGATCGTGCCACCGAGCGCCTCCGGCGACCCGAAGCCGGCCGCCACCAGATCGACGCCGATCCGTCGGCCGCCTCCGGGCTCGCCCGGCTCGGCGAGAACCGCGGTGACCAGGCGGTCCGCCAGTCCGGCCACGATGCGACGGCGCTGCTCGGCGCTGATCGGCACATAGTGGGCCCGGTGCAGGGCCGTGGCCCACGCCGTGACGAACTCCTCGACGCCCGGACGGCTCCGGTCGTCGAGCCCGTCGGCGGCGGGCCGATCGCTCACCTGCGGCGTCCGACTCCGACGTAGAAACTCATCCGCTCCGGGTGCTCCCCGACATCGGCCGACGACTCGGGACGCCACAGCGGTGACCACACCACGCCGGGTTCCACCAGGTCGAGGCCGGCGAAGAAGTCTTCCACCTGCGTGCGGGTACGGGCGGTGACCGGGGTGTTCGTCCGGCCACTGAGCCGGGCGCCCTCGCCCATCTCGTCCGGCCGGCTGTCGGTGGTGACGTGGCTGACCGCCACGCAACTGCCCGGGGCCAGCGCCGTCCACAGCCGCCGGATCAGCCCGTACGGGTCGTCCTGGTCGGGGACCGCGTGCACGACCGAGACGAGCAGCAGACCGACCGGCAGGTCGAGATCCAGCAGCCGACGGACCTCCGGATGGTCCAGGATGGCCTCCGGATGGCGCAGGTCCTCCAGCAGCGCGACCGCGTTCGGCTGGCCGGCCAGGATGTGTGTGCTGTGCGTCACCGCCACCGGATCGATGTCCACATAGACCACGCGGGAGTCCGGATCCACCTGCTGGGCGATCTCGTGCACGTTGCCCACCGTCGGAATGCCGGACCCGATGTCCAGGAACTGCCGAATCCCTTCGTCGAGCATGAATCGCACCGCACGATGCAGGAACTCACGGTTCGCCCGCGCGACCAGGCGGAGATCTGGCACCGCCGCCAGTGCCTGGCGGGCGAACTCCCGGTCGACCTCGAAGTTGTGCGAGCCGCCGAGCCAGTAGTCGTAGGCTCGCGCGACGCTCGGCCGGCTGAGATCAACATCTGCTGGCGCCCAATCCGGCCGTTCCATCGTCGCCCTTCCCACCACCACCGTGACGTGACTGCCGCCACTATAGGTCGAAATTTCCTGCTGCCGCACCGCACCGAGATCGTCCGCGGGCCAATGGCGGACACCGGTTCCGTCGAACGTCCGTCCACACCGTACAGACATCGACGCGCCTGCGCGCCGTACCGTACTGCTCGGCGGTCCCGGACGCCCCGCCTGAGCTGACGCCTCCGGTGGGCTCCACGGCCCGGCCCCGGCGGCATGGCAGCACGTCGAACGGAAACCGGTCGTCGACCCTACGGCGGGCCGGGGAGCCGGACCGTGACGAGGAGACCTCCGTGCGGGTTGGGGGCCAGGTCGAGGGTCCCGCCGTGGGCCCGGACGATGCTGTGCACGATGGCGAGACCGAGGCCGACACCCACATGTTCGTCGGTGCGTACGCGTTCCACTCCGCGCTGGAAGGGTTCGGTGAAGGTCGACACCAGTGCGGGTGGGAGCCGGCGGCCCGTGTTCCCGATCCGCAGCAGGCTCGTGTCGCCGTGCGCCTCGGTGTGGACCGTCACGGTGCCGCCGGCGGGAAGGTTGTGCACGATGGCGTTCTGCACGAGGTTCGTCACCATCCGGAGCAGGAGTTCGGCGGAGCCGCTGGTGCGGGCCGCCCCGCCGGAGACGTCCAGCGTGATCCGACGCCGTTCGGCGAGGGGAAGCAGCGTCTCGGCGGCCTCCTCGGCGACGAGGGAGAGGTCGACGACTTCGCGGGTGAAGGTGCCGCGGTCGCCGCGGCTGAGCAGCAGGAGGGCCTCGGTGAGGTCGATCGCCCGCTGGTTGACGGTGTGCAGTCGTTCGACGAGGTCGCCGCGCCCAGCAGCCGGCTCCCTGCGGGCGACGTCGAGGAGTGCCCGGGAGATCGCGAGCGGGGTACGCAGTTCGTGGGAGGCGTTGGCGGCGAATCTCTGCTGCTCCGCGACGTGGGATTCGAGCTGTTCTAGCATCGAGTCGAACGCGTCGGAGAGTTCCCGGAACTCGTCCCGGCGACCCTCCAGCCGAATCCGGTGGGTCAGTGCTCCGCCCGCGGCCACGCGGGTGGCATCGGTGATGCGGGTCAGCGGCGCGAGCATCCGGCCGGCGAGGGCCCATCCGCCCAGCAGGCCGAAGAACAGCAGCAGGACCAGCACCGCGACTGCTCTCGGAACGAAGGCATGGAGCAGGTCGAAGCGGTCCGGCACGAACATGACGGGGGCGGGAAGGCGGGAGCCGTCGGGTGCCGGGGCGGGCGACCCGGCGGCGATCACCTCGGGTACGTACCGCAGCAGGAACACCCACACGGTGACCAGGAGCAGACCACCCGCCAGCATGCCGAACCCGGCATAGCTGAGGGTCAACTTGAGGCGGACGCTCAGACCCGGCTCCCTATCCACGGTCCACTCCCGCACGCCCGGTGCCGGGAGCGGTGTCGATGCGGTAGCCGACGCCGGGCACCGTGGCGATGATCCATGGTTCGCCGAGCCGTTTGCGCAGCGCGGAGACGGTGATCCGTACGGCGTTGGTGAAGGGGTTGGCGTTGAGGTCCCAGGCCCGTTCCAGCAGATCCTCGGCGCTGACGACCCCACCCTCGGCGGCGACGAGGACCTCCAGCACGGCGAACTGCTTGCGGGTGAGCGCGACATGGCGTCCGTCGCGGAAGACCTCCCGGCGGAACGGGTCGACCCGTAGGCCCGCGATCTCGCGGACCGGGGGCCGGGCGTACCCGCGCCTGCGGTCGAGTGCCCTGAGCCGGAGCACGAGTTCCCGGAGTTCGAACGGTTTGGTGAGGTAGTCGTCGGCGCCCAACTGGAATCCGGACGCCTTGTCGTCGATCCGGTCGGCAGCGGTGAGCATGAGGATCGGCAGGCCGCTACCGGAGGCGACGACACGGCGGGCGACCTCGTCGCCGGACGGGCCGGGGATGTCACGGTCGAGGATCGCGAGGTCGTAGTGGTTGACGCCGAGCAACTCCAGGGCGGAGTCGCCGTCGGGAGCGATGTCGGCGGCGATCGCCTCCAGCCGCAGGCCGTCCCGGACGGCTTCAGCCAGGTAGGGCTCGTCCTCCACGATCAGTACGCGCATACGCGCAGCCTAGGAGCACCGAAAGGTGGTACCGACGTACACATCCCGGACGCGTGCCTCAGCCGGCCGCCACCGGCGCGGGACACGGCCGCTGCGACGGCACCTCCGCCGGGGTACGCCACCAGTGGCGGGACGCCAGCCCGGCCAGCACGGCACCGGTGGCGTTGACCAGGACGTCATCCACCGACGACACCCGGTCCAGCCACAGGACGTACTGGGCGGTTTCCACCAGGACCGAGCAGCCCGCGCCGAGCGCCAGGATCCGCGGCATCGAGGCGAACGCCGCGAACCGCACCGGGGCGACGCCGGCAGCACGCCGGCAGCACGCCAGGGCCGCCAACGGCAGCCCCACCAACATCATCAGCACCACCCCGTTGAACGTGTCATAGCAGCCGTGCCACCGCCCGGCCAGACACCTCGGAGCGGACATCAGGAGCGGCCGCCGTACCACGAACGCCACGCCCGCCAGCCCGAGAAGAGCCAGGCCGGCGGGCAGGATCCGGCGGACGAGACGGGACGGTACCGACGGGGATGTGCTGTGGTCCATGCCCCGAGGCCGGCCACCGCAACCACTTCGGGACCGACCTGCGGACGGATCTGTTCCAGGTGGCCGACGACCCGGACGATCTGGTGATCGACGGATACGGGCACCCGGTCGTATGGACTCAGCAGGTGGCGCGGGAGGCGGTCACGGCCGACGTGGCGCTGTTGATCCGACTGCTGGATCAGTCTGGTGTTGGCTCTCGCGCAGCGGAACGGCTGCAGACGAGGGCCGTCGACGCGCGCAACCGCTCCGCACAGACGTTCGTCATCGACGTCTTCGTCCGCTCCGGCGACACAGAACGTCGCCTGGCCGCCACCGGTCAGGACATCCACGCCATCAGTGCGCCGAGGCTGCCGACCGCCTCCTCACCGGCCGGACCCGGGCAACCGGCGTCGTCTCCGCCGGCGCGGTCTTCGACGCCCCCAACTTCCTCAATGCCATGTCCGCGCACCTCACGCTGCACGCGCCGGCCGGCGTCCGCAGCTGACCAGCGACTCGTGCCGGCCCAGTCCTGGAACAGATCGTGCAGCTTCAAAGGGCGGCGACCGAGGCGGGAGCTCGCTCGTGGCGGGCCAACGCGCGTATCACCTTCAGGGAACCGTGCCGCCATGCCGCGAGGCTGCCCAGCAGGTGGATCGTCGCTTCGGCCGCTGCCGGCGGTATCGGTGGGGTCGGCACGCCGAGGCTGACGGCCAGGTCGTCGACGTGGACAACCAGCTCCATCACCCGAGTCAGCAGGAAGTCGTCCACCTGCAGGCCCCAGTCGCCGAGATCCACGACATGGTCGGCCGACTGCGCCGGCACCGTGACGCGCAGCTCGGCCAACGCCGCATCGACGTCGGCCGCCAGGTCCGTGGCGGTCGTCGACGCGGCTGCCTGCTCGCTGCGACGGCGGATGTCGACGTTGTCAGCGCTGTCGACGCCCGACGTCACCCAGGCGTTGCCGGTGAAATGCTCCAACACCGGAATCGGCGATGCTCCCTGCTCGGCGGCGAGGAACGTCACGGTGTGGGTTACCTGGTTGGCCAGGTGACGAGCGAGGCCGCCGGTGGAGAAGTCAGGCAACGCGCTCGGCGTGGACCACCGCTCGGCCATCAACGGTTCACGCAACAGCGACGCGGCGATCTCAGCGACATCCAGGAACGCATCTCGAATCATCGAGTGCACGCTATGCGCGCGGGAGACCTGTTGTCACCCAATCTCGTACCTGCGAGCAACGGATTCCTCGGCCGGGGACACGCACGCACACCGGCCACGACAGCGCACCTCTGGGCTTCCTCCCGCAGGTTCGGATGCGAGCCCAATCGACCCCGGTCCGCCGCGACCGAGTTCTCCCTGATCGACGACGCGCGGACACACAGCCCCTGTCATGCCACGCGCCACCGGCCAAGGGAAGGTGGCAGGTGCCGAACGCCTACGGGCCGACCAGGTCCGTCGCCAGCACCAGCAGGGCCGGCAACAGCCGGCGCAGGACGTGCCGGGTCCGCGGAAGTCCAGTCTCTGACCACGTGACACGGCCCTCGGCGGGGGTGGTACCGCGGTACCACCGAAGGCGCGGAAGTGCCGACCGCGGTACCACGATCCTGGCGCTACGCGCCCCTAGCGTGGTGAGCATGATTCAGATACGCGAAGTAACCAAGCGGTACGGTGCGAAGACAGTCGTCGACCGGCTGTCGTTCAGCGCCAAGCCGGGCCAGGTCACCGGCTTCCTCGGGCCCAACGGCGCGGGCAAGTCGACCACCATGCGGATGATCATCGGCCTCGACGCCCCGACCTCCGGTGACGTGCTGATCAACGGCAAACCGTACGTTTCGTCGAAAGCCCCGCTCCACGAGCTTGGCGGGTTGCTCGACGCCAAGGCCGTGCACCCCGGGCGCACCGCGGTCAGCCACCTTCTCGCCCTGGCCCGCACGCACGGCATCCCGCGCTCGCGCGTCGACGAGGTCCTCGGCATGGCCGGCCTCTCGGCCGTCGCCAACAAGCGGGTCGGTGCCTTCTCCCTCGGCATGGGCCAGCGGCTCGGCATCGCCGCCGCGCTGCTCGGCGATCCGGCCGTGGTGATGCTCGACGAGCCGGTCAACGGCCTCGATCCGGAGGGTGTCCTCTGGGTGCGCAACCTGCTCGCCGGCCTCGCCGCCGAGGGCCGCACCGTGATGTTGTCCTCCCATCTGATGAGCGAGGTCTCGCTGATCGCCGACCACTTGATCATCATCGGGCGGGGCAAGCTGCTCGCCGACACCACCGTGGCCGAGCTGGTGACCGCGGAGGGCGTCCGGGTGGTCACCGCCGACCCCGACGCGCTACGCACGGTGATCAGCGGACCGGGCGTCACGGTCACCTCGACCGGTGCCGAGGAGCTGCTCGTCTCCGGCACTTCCGCCCGGCAGATCGGGCTGGCGGCGGCGAGGCGTGGAATCCCGCTGTTCGAACTGACCCCGCAGAACGCCTCGCTGGAAGAGGCGTTCATGGACCTGACCCGTGACGCCGTCGAATACGAGGCCGCCCGATGAAGATCACCCCTGGTGGCGTCGTCGCCGCCGAATGGACCAAGTTCTCCTCGCTGCGCTCCACCTGGATCACGACCGGCACCTCCGTCGTCGTCCTGATCGCGTTCGGCATGATCGCCTCGGCGTCCTCCGCAGGCGACGGCATGTCAGCGGTCGACCTGGCCCTGTCCGGCAGCACCCTGGCGGCCCTCGCTGTCGGAGTACTCGGCGTGCTGCTGGGGGCCGGCGAATACACCACCGGCATGATCCGGGCGACCCTGGCCGCGGTGCCACGCCGGTTGCCGGTGCTGTGGTCGAAGAGCCTCGTCGCCGGACTGGCCGGGCTCGTCGCGATGACCGCCGGCGCGTTTGCCGCCTTCGCCCTGGGGTCGGCCGTTCTCAACGACGACGTCGGCGGCCTGAGCCTCGGCGACGACGGTGTGCTGCGCGCCCTGTTCGGGGCCGGTCTCTACCTGGGCCTGATCGCCGTGCTGGGCGTCGCGCTCGGCATGCTCGTCCGCGCCAGCGCCGGCGCGATCGCCATCCTCGCCGGCCTGCTGCTGATCGTGCCGGGCCTGGCCCTGCTGCTACCGCACTCGATCTCCGAGGCGGTCACCCCGTACCTGCCGAGCAATGCGGGCAGCGCGGTGATGGCGCTGACCCCGGGAGACAGCACTCTGGCGCCCTGGACGGGTCTCGCCGTCTTCGCCGGGTATGTCGTCATCGTCCTCGCCGCCGCGGCGTATCGGCTCAAAAAGACCGACGCGTAAGGGGACAATCGCCTGATGAGCACCCAGGAATGGCTGGTGGACCGGCAGGCCGGGGTACGGGCTTTCCATCGTCGCCGGCCGTGGGTCATGGACACCGTCGTGGCCGTCGCGGTCGTGTTGTTCAGCATCTCGAGCCTGGTCGAGGCGCCCCTGCGGGCCACCATCGCGACGCTGACCCTGCTGCCGCCGCTGTACTGGCGGCGGCGGCAGCCGTTCCCGGCGTTCCTGGTGACCGCGGCCACCGTACTGGCCCAGGGCTGGCTGGGCGTCGAGGTCGGCGCCGGGGTGGTCCTGCTGGTGATGCTGTTCGGCGTGGCCTCCCGCGGCTCCTGGCGGGCGCTGGCCTGGGCCTGCGGCGTCACGGTCACGTTGCTGGTCGCCGAGATCTACCTGTTCGAGGAAGTGCTCGAAAACCGCACCGTCACGTTGTTCCTGGTGCTCGGCACGTCGATGGCCGCGGTCGCGTCCGGCGTCGCGGCGCGTACCCGCCGGGCGTACCTCATCGCTCTCGAGGACCGCGCCGCCCGCCTGGAGGTCGAACAGCACCAGCGTGCCCGCCTCGCCGTCGCCGACGAGCGGGCCCGGGTGGCCCGCGAGATGCACGACCTCGTCGGCCACCACGTGTCGGTGATCGTGGGGCTGGCCGACGGCGGGGCCACGCTCGCGAGATCGCGCGACGAGCAGACCGCCGAACCGCTGCGCCTGATCGGGGAGACCGGCCGGCAGGCGCTCGCCGAGTTGCGCCGGGTGCTGGGCGTGCTGCGCGGAGAGGACGCCGATCCGCAGCTGAGCCCGCAGCCCGGCATCGCGGACCTCGACCGGCTGCTGCCCAGTGTGCGGGCCGCCGGACTGCCGGTCACCTACTCCACGACGGGCGAGCTGGACAAACTCAGCCGAGGCGTACAACTCGCGGTCTATCGCATCGTGCAGGAAGCACTCACCAACACCCTCAAACACGCCGGGCGCGGTGCGGCCGCGAACGTCACTCTCACCACCTCCGACGGGGAGGTACGCGTCCGCGTCCGCGACAGCGGTCACGGCAGACCCGCCGCCCCGAGTCACGGCCTGCTCGGCATGCGCGAACGCGCCACCATGTACGGCGGGGTGATGACCGCCGGCCCGGCCGACAGTGGCTGGCTGATCGACGTCGTCCTCAAGGAGCCCGCATGACGACCGTGCTGATCGTCGACGACCAGCCGTTGCAACGGATGGGTTTCAAGATGCTGCTGGACGGCACCCCCGGCATGACAGTGGTCGGCGAGGCCTCCACCGGCGCCGAGGCAGTGCGCTCGGTGGAGCAGATGAGACCCGACGTCGTGCTGATGGACGTACGCATGCCCGGCATGGACGGCATCGAGGCCACCCGCCGCATCACCGCCGCCGGCTCGCGCACCCAGGTGCTGATCCTGACCACCTTCGACCTGGACGAATACGTCTACGCCGGACTGCGGGCCGGCGCGAGCGGCTTTCTCCTCAAGGACGCCCGTCCCGAGGAACTCATCGCCGGCATCCGGGCCGTCGCGAGCGGAGAGTCGGTGGTGGCACCCAGCCTGACCCGTAAACTCATGACCGCCTACCTTCAGCACGCGGCGCCCGACGCCAAGCAGGACCACCGGCTGGCCGCACTCAGCGAGCGAGAACGCGAAGTCCTTGAGGCGATCGGTCAGGGCGCCACGAACACCGAGATCGCCGAACGCTTCACCCTGACCGAGTCAACCGTGAAGAAGCACGTCGGGCGGGTACTGGCCAAGATCGGGGCACGGGATCGGATCCAAGCAGTGATCTTCGCGTACGACAACGGCCTCGTCCAGCCAAGCGCCTGAGCTGGACCTGTTGCGTCGAGCGGAAGCATGAGACTCCAGCTTGGCCGGGTGGTCCGCTGGCCGGTGAGGTTGCTGTCTCGGGTCCGGCCCTGGTCCCACCCGCCGTCGGCATTCGTCGGGTTCCGGTTCCCACCCGAGGCGATCGTCCTGACGGTCCGCTGACACCTGCGGTTCGACCTCTCCTACCGAGACGTGGAGGAGCTGCGGCGATGCGATCCGCGCTGGGACTTCGGCGGCCGATGTCCGCTACAGCTCCGCACATCTGCCGACAAGACCGGTGCTCTGGGCCCACCTACGCATTCACGACCGTAACCCTTGATCCGTGGATCGGGTTCGGGGCGTTCCTGAGCCTGCGGCGGTCGCCCTACCCGTGGCTGAGTAGCGTGCCGGGTGGTCACCGAGGGAGTTCGAAGAGCTCCAACTGGATGCCGTCCGGGTCACGCAGGTACAGGATCTTGGTGCCGGCGAGTTCGCCAGCGTGGATTCCGTCCCCGCTGGCCAATATCACCGGGTCAGCGTTGAGGTGGACGCCGCGCTCCCTCAGGTGGCGTACCGCCGTGTCCATGTCGTCGACCTCGAAGCAGAGATGCATCACCCCGACGTCGCAGTTGCGGCCCTCGAACGGCTTCGGCGCCGGCCGGTCATACTGGATCAGTTCCAGCAGGACGTTGTCTCCGGCGAGCGAGAAGACCGCTCGCATCGCGGGGTTCTCCACTTCCACCACGGCGCCGAGCGCGGCGTTGTCGGCCGAGATGGTCACGCCGTTCGCGGCGACCCCGAGAACATCTTCGTACCACCGCACCGACCGGTCGAGGTCGCTGACGGGCACGCCGATGTGGTGCATTCGCGTCACTTTGAGCATCCATCGATGCTCCTACAGCGGTACGTTCCGAGGGAGTCAGAGATCTTCCTCGTACTGCTGGTACCAGGACACCGGCAACCGGATGCGGGATCATGAAGAGGATGAACCACCTTGGTGCCGCGCTCCGCGCCTGGCGAGATCGACTGGAGCCGGCCACCGTCGGGCTGATCCACCACGCACCGCGGCGGGTCGTCGGACTGCGCCGCGGTGAGCTGGCGATGCTGGCGGGTGTCTCGGCCGAGTACGTCGCGCAGCTCGAGCAGGGCCGAGCGAAGACCCCGTCGGCTCAGGTGTGTTCGGCGTTGGCTCGCGCGTTGCAGTTGAACGACGAGGAGCAGGCCCACCTGCTGCGTCTGGCGGGGCATACCGCCAACCCGGATCGCATTCCCAGATTGATCCCGATCAGTGTGCGCCGGGTTGCCGACCAGCTCAGCGCCAGCCCTCTGGCCGTGTACGACGCCGCCTGGCAGTTGCTGCACTGGAACCCGTTGTTCGCGGCGACCTGGGGTGACCCGTGCCGAGCCAGCGTTGAGGACCGGAACGCCATGATCACCCAGTTCGAACGGCGGAACGCCCGGGTCCGACAGACCGCGGCGGAACGGGTGTGGTTCGAGCAGTCCCTCGTCGCGGACCTGCGGACCACCACCGGCCGATACCCGAACGATCCCGATGTCGCATCGTTGATCGATCGGCTGAACCGCACTGCGCGGTTCCGCGAATTGTGGGCGAGTCCGACCGTCGCGGCTCACGAAAGCGCGCACAAGACTGCCGTCCATCCGGAGGTTGGTGAGATCGCCTTGGACGCCAACATTCTTCCCACCCAGGACAGCGATCTGCGGGTCGTGGTGCTGACGGCGCGACCGGGCACTGACGCCCGAAGCAAACTGGACCTGTTGGCCACTATCGGTGTCCAGGAAATGGCTCTCCGCTCCGACTAACCTGGCACGCCGGGGCATGCTTCGGCCGCGAGTTCGTCCGCTGGCGCGGCTGCGGCAAAAGCTGGCCACCACGCCGGGTGGAGAGGGGCCACCGGCCCCCGGTGGCGGGGCCAGCCGTCTCCGCTACAGCTGAAGCTCCCGGAGCTGGCGTCGCGACGTTATCCCCAGCTTTCGATAGATGTTGCGCAGGTGGGCATCGACCGTGCGAGGACTGACGAACAGCAGCGCGGCCACCTCCTTGGTGCCCGCCCCGGACGCGACCCTGCGAGCGACAAGCAGCTCCCGCTCCGTCAGTGCGTTGAGCGGGTCGGTCTCGCCCACACCCGGATGCTCGCCGATGGCCGCCAGCTCCCGCACGGCCCGGTCGGCGAAGGCCCGCGCGCCGACCGTCTTCAGCAACTCGTGCGCGGCACGCAGCTCCACCCGCGCCTCGGCGCGACGGCCCACACTGCGTAGCCACTCCCCGTGCAGCAGGCGAGCCCGCGCGTAGTGCCCACGCACGCGGGTGTGGGCGAACCGGTCGATCGCGCCAACGTACAGCTCATGAGCGCCCAGGCCCGGTTCGAGCAGCGCCCGCGCGAGCAGGTGCGCGCCGACCGCCCACGAGGTGGGGCTGGCGCGCGCGAGATCCTCAAGCCAGGCGGCGGAGAGCTTGCCCTCCTCCGGCCGACGGGCACGCACGGCGGCCTCGACGAGTTCACTGTGGAACGCGGAGACGACGTACGAACCCTGCTGCTGCCGATCTCGCGCGACCAGCAACGCGTCGAGCGCGTCCTCGTAGCCGCCGAGCCCGTTGTGCAGCACGCCGGTCGCGTAGAAGACGGCGGTGAACTCCACACCGGCCCAGTCGCGCAGCGCCTCCCGAACCTCGCGGAACCGTCCAGTGTCACCACGCCAGGCGGCGAGTGTCAGGTCCGAGCCGAGGAGATTGGTCGTGCCCGCCGCCTCGTCGACCGCGCGTGCCTCGATGATGCTGGCGGCCGCATCATCGATCCGGCCGGCCATGACCCTGGCGGCCGCCTGAAAACGCAGCGCATGCGGCAGAATCGCATAGGCTCCCTGTGCCCGGGCAAGTTCGACCTGCCGGTCGGTCAGCTGCTCCATCGCGACCTCGTCGCAGAGGTCGGCGCTCAGCACGCAGGCGCGTTCCATCCACCACGGATTCGCATCGGACCCCCGGGTCTGATCCTGAAACGCCTCGACCGCGCGGCGCATCGCGGGTGCCGCCTCGTCGGCGGGCAGCAGGTTCTGGGCAAGCAGGGCGTCAAGTAGAAGATCAACGGCGCGGGGCGGACGCCGTCGCGGTACCCGCTCCTGGATGCGTAGGGCGAGACGGCGCAGCCGGCCAGGCTCATCGATGCTGAACATCAGGGAGGCGAACGCCTCCAGGTAGATTTCGCGGGCCCGGTCGGGATCGAGACCCTCGGCCGCGTCGGCAAGTGCGAGCGTCGCCGGGATACTGCGGGACACGTGGTAGTCGATCATCGCATCCAGGAGGCGCAGCTCAGCACGGTCAGCCGTTCCTGGCCGGCCGAGCCGCGCCTGATTCACCAGTTCCCGTGCGGCTTCGGGCGCCCCGGACTGCAACCGCGCTCGAGCGGCCGACAACAACCGACCTGCCCGCCGCGATGCGTCCGGCGTCAGCTGAGCGGAGCGTTCCAAGAACGCCGAGGCCGCGGCAAAGCCCCCACGGGCGTGCGCCCCCACAGCCGACCGCTCCAACTCCGCCGCTATCGACTCGTCAGGAACGGCGACCGCGTTGGCTCGGTGCCACGTGCGACGGTCCGCATCCGTATCGGCACTGGTCGCCGCGGCCAGCGCCGCGTGTACCTGCCGGCGTGTCCGGGCATCCGCCGACCGGTACACCGCGGAACGAGCCAATGGATGCCGGAAGTACAAGCGCGGACCGGCGACCGCCAGGCCCTCCTCCACAACCGGAGTGAGATCGGCAGCGTCCAGCCCCAGAACCGTCATGGCGCGGCGTAGCAGCATGATGTCGCCCAAGGGCTCCGCCGCGGCGAGCACCGAGGCCAACCGGGTCCGCGCCGGCAACCGCAGGATCCGACGTGTGAACTGCGCCTCCAACGCGCTTTGCACGCCACCGGTCACCACGTTCGGCAGACCCAACGGATCCGCCTCCCGAGCGAACTCCACCAGCGCGAGCGGATTGCTACCCGCCTCGGCGACAATCCGTTCCAGTACCGGGCCGTCAAGATTGGATAACGCTGACAATCGCAGCAGGTCAAGAGCTTCGCTGGCCGCAAGCCCGGCAACGGCGAGCCGAGGAAGACGATCGAGCTGCGGGACAGAAGCGACGTCCCGCGCGACGAACACCATCACGACCCGATCGGCACCGACACGGCGCGCGACGAACGCCAGCGCCTGCCGCGACGCTTCATCACTCCACTGCGCGTCATCGAGCACGCACCACACCGCAACGTCCTGCGCCGCAGCGCCCAGAAGGCTCAGTACAGCCAGGCCGACCAGCATGGGATTCGGTGCGGCACCTGCGCCGAGCCCGAACACCGTCTCCAGTGCGAGCCGCTGAGGCGCCGGGAGCTCGCGGCGGTATTCCAGTACCGGAGCACAGAGGTGGTGCAGCGCCGCGTAGGGCAGCTCACTTTCGAACTCGACGCCGCTCGCGCGCAGCACCCGCCAGCCGTCGAGCGACTCGACCGCGGCCTGGACAAGAGTCGACTTGCCGATGCCCGCCTCGCCGACGATAAGCGTCGCACCTCCGCGCCCGCCCGCCGCGGCCGCCGCGAGCGCGCCGAGCTCGCGCAACTCCGACTGCCGGGCGACGAATCGCATCCACACCCCATCCCGATGTCGTCCTCGTCGCAACCTTAACGCCGGCCACGCCGATCAATAGTTGGCGCGGGCGGCATGACCGCCTTGAACGAGACCAATCGACGCAGAGCGAAGTCACCGTAACCGACATCAACGCGGCGGACGAGCATCGACCAAGCCAAGAATCCACCGTCCCCACGTCCGGCCACTGCGGCCACCGCAAGCACTACCGCCAAGACGCCCTCGCACCCACCGGGATGCCACCGGACAGGCCCGGACGTGAGGGACGCTCGTCGCACGAGCACCCACCGGGCACCAGGGACGAAAAGGCAGCCACGGCTACCGCCTTCGATCTTCGTGTTCTGCCAGGAACCGGAAGATCATCAAGCGGTGGCCGTCCCACGTCGAGCACGACACGCCGCAAATCCACACAGGACTGCACCGACGGATAGCGGCCGAGGTTGAAGATCAAGATCAGCTCAGCCGGCGGTCCGTGCTGATGTGTTCAGTCGTGATCCTCGCAGGATGTAGCCGGCTGCGCCGAGGACGAGTAGTACGGCTGCGGTAGTGCCGGCTGTGGTGGATTCGGCTGGCTGCAGGGGCCAGCTGAGAATCTGGCCGAGGACGCCGTCGCCGGTGGTGCGGCTGATCGGCACGAACGGCGGAATGGTGATGAAGGGGACCAGATAGAACCATGAGCGTGCGCTACCGAGGGTGGTGGCGCCGAGACTGATCAGACCGAGCGCGCCGGCGCAGTTGCGCGCGAGGGCGGCCGGCTCGCCGTATCCGTGCGTCGTGCCAGCTACCGACAGCAGCAGACCGAGGACGACCAGAGCGGCGAGGGTCAGGTGCAGTGCCCGCCGAGTCGGCCAGGGCAGTGCGGCGGTGCGGTCCAGGTCGGGGTCGGGACCGGTGAGAGTGGTGCCGGCGGCGATGGCGGCGAAGCCGGTGGCGGCCATGGACAGGGGAGCCGGCAGGATGTCGGGTGGCAAGATTGCGGTCCAGATCGCCCAGAGGCCCCAGACCACCGCCGCGGCGCCGATCATGGCGGCGGGTATCCGGCGCGCTCGGAGGTGGTGAGCAAGCCCCTTCATCGGGGACCACCCATCAGGATGTCCCACTGGGCGTCGGCGTTGCAGGCGAGGCCAGCGTCGCGGAGCGCGGCGATGCGTGCCAGTTGTTCGGCTGCGGGCAGTGAGGTCAGCCGTTGCCACGCCTCGACTGCTTTCTGTTTGGTGTCCGGTGGCGGTGTTTCGAGCAGCCAGTACGCGGCGACGAGCCGGGCGGCGTCGTACGTCTCCCAGTTGCTGGTGTCTCCACAGCTGATGACCCCCGCACCGGTCAGTAGTTGCAGCGTGACCTGTTCGGCGTCGATGTCCGTGGCCCGCCCGCTGTCGAGGTAGAAGGTGACGGTCTGCCCTGACGGGGTGTCCTGTTCGTCGGGGTTACCGCTGATGTCTCGGATCCCTTCTTCGATGGCGGTGGGGGGATTCGGTAGGCGGCTGAGGCGGTGCAGGGCGTCGCGGGCCGGTGCGACGGTGTCGGGGAGGACGGCGGCGTGTACCCGGCGGACGCAGACGCGGGGTGTTCCGTCGGCGCAGACCAGTTCTCGGGCACCGGCGTCGACGGCGTCCATGCTGTTGGCCGGGCCGGCCGACGCCAGCAGAAGCAGCGCGGTGACGGCGCCGAAGACGGCTGGTAGGGCGGCAGCCGTGCGGGCGCGGACGTGGGTGGCCGACAGCAGCAGGAATCCGGTGGTGGCCAGGGCGAGCGCCCAGATGGACTGGGCCAGACTCAGCCGGGCCGGCACGATGAGGAAGTCGCCGCTCTGGCCGAGCACCGGCGACAGCAGAGCAACGCTCTGCTGGATACGGCCAGCGACGTAGTAGGCGGACAGCAGGCCGGGGGCGCTGGACAGGATCAGTCCGGCCATGGCCAGAGTTGGCGCGGTGAACCGCGACGGTACGACGGCGCCCAGGCCCATGCCGAGCAGCCCGGCGGCGAGTAGCAGCGGCAGCCCGGTGGCGATGACGGCGATCGCGGCGGGGTTGAAGTAGGTTGCCGAGCCGGCCACCAGCGGCAGGCATGCGGCCACGGTCAGCAGGTAGGCGACGGTGACGGTCAGACTCAGCGCGAGGGCCGGCGACGCGGCGCGTTGCCAGGCGGGCCGGGCAGTGCTGGTGAACAACTCGCCGACGCGTCCGCGGCGGTCGCGGTCGGTCAGCCACGCCCCGGCGGCCAGGGTGAGCGGCCAGGTGAAGGCCAGCGCTGTGCGTAGCGTAGTTGCCAGCGGGGACCATCGGCTGCTCCACGCATCGGGCCCGAAGAGCAGATACATCGCGGCGAGGCCGAGTAGGAGCACGATCAGGCCGGTGCCGACCGCAGCGCTACGGCGCAGGTCGATGGCGAGCGCGCGGATCATGCGCCGGCCTCCCGCCGGGCCTGGCGGATCACCGCGGCGTAGCCGCGTTCAGCGGCACTGTCACCAGGGTCACCGGTGCCGCCGCGTTCGGCCAGTTCCGCAGGCGTGCCCTGCCACACCACCCGGCCGGCATGCACGATGACCACATCGGTGCACGAGGCCACCACGTCCTCGACCAGGTGGGTAGAGACCAGCACGCACGTGTCGGCGCCGAGGTCACGGAGCAGCTCGCGGAAGGTCAACCGCTGCTCCGGGTCGAGACCCACGGTGGGCTCGTCAAGCAGTAGCAACGCCGGGTCGTTGACGATGGCCTGGGCCACACCGGCACGACGCAGCATCCCACCGGACAACTGTTTCAACTTGCTGCCGGCCCGCTCGGTGAGCCCGACCCGGGCGATCGCCCGTTCGGCGGCCACGGTGATGTCGGCCGTGGGGACCTCTTTGAGCCAGGCCGTGTACTCGACGAACTCGTGGACGGTGAACTTCGGGTAGTAGCCGAACTCCTGCGGCAGGTAGCCCATCATGCGCCGGATCGGCCGCAGATCGGCTCGACGCTCGTGCGCCGGCCGACCCAGAAGGTTCAGGCTGCCGGCGGCCGGCCTGAGCACGGTGGCCAGCGCGCGCATCAGCGTGGTCTTCCCGGCGCCGTTGGGCCCCAGCAGGCCGTGGACGCCTACACCGATGCGCAGGTCGAGGCCGGTCACCGCCAGATGCCGGCCCGCCCGGACCTGCAAGCCGTGCGCCTGCACCGCGTGTTCCCATGTGGTCGGCCTCAACTCGGCCTCGGACAAACTTCGTACCATCATCGCTCCTTGGACAGGGATCATCAGCCGCTGGCAGGCAGCGGGAAACAGTGGGCGGGCCGTTGATCAGTTACGACTGGCGAGCCGTTGGAATGCCTCAGCGCGGGTCCAGGCCAGAGCGGCCAGTACCAGCCCGGTCATTGCCCAGACCGGGGCCTTGTCGGCGTCCAGCACGTCGGGCAGCTGATGGGTCAGCATCGCCGGTGCCGTCACCACGGCGGCCCAGGCAGCGGCGACGACACCGGCAGCCCTTCGTACGCCGAGCAGACTGCCCAGCGCGATCGTGGCCGAGGTAACGGTCAGGCAGGGCAGCAGCCACAACGCCACCGACGTCCCGACGGCCCAGCCGACCACCGCGAGAACCGGCAGAAGCGCCGCAAGCACCGTGACGGTGCGGCGCAGCACCATCAGAGCACCTCCCCGAGGGGAGGCGGCGACCAGCTCCCACGCCGGATCGTCGCGGCGTGAGCACGCCGCCGCGACACCGAACAGCGGCACGACCGGGGCAATCAACAGCACCGGCGACGGATAGTGCGGATTGACCACCTCCAGCAGCAGCGCCGCCACCAGCCCGCCGACGCTGACCATCAACCGCGGAAGCAACGACCACGTCGACCACCGGCGCACCACCCCGAACCTCCGGTACGGCACTACCGCGGGCAACGACCCGGTGAGCTCTCCACCGACGCGGGCGACCATCGCCGCCGTGCCGGGGTGAACGACCTCGCCGAGCCGACTACGGCAGCCGGAACAGGAGTCCAGGTGCACCTCCACGCCCCACACCGCGGCATCCGGCAGGCTCTCACTGATCCCGGCATAGCGCGCCAGCAGGTCGTCGTCGATGTGCGAATTCATGACAGCGCCTCCCGAAGGCGGATGCGGGCCATTCTGGCGCGCAACTTCACTGTGCTCTCCGGCACTCCGAGCAGAGCCGAAGTGTCGCGTACCGAGAGCCCGTCCAGAACCATCGCCTGCAGCACACGCCGGACCTCCGGAGCCAAGGTGTGCAAGGCCCGCAGCAGATCCGCATCGACCCGGCCAGCCAGCACCTCGTCCTCGGCGGCGGGCGCCGGCGCCGCGGCTATCGCAAGCGGAAGTTCCGCCGCGCGGGCACGGTGCCTGAAGGCGTCCACCAGCCGGCGTGCCGCAATCGTCCAGATCCAGCCCGTCGCACCACTCTGCGCCGAACCGGTGAACGACCCCGCCGACCGCCACACCGCCATGAAGGTCTCCTGCAGAACCTCGGCCACGATCTCGTCGTCGGAACACCGGCGCCGCAACCGGGTCGCCAGCCACGGCGCCGTACGCCGGTACAACTCGTCGAAAGCGGCATGCTCACCGCGTGCGCAGCGGCGAACCAGCTGCACCTCGGTCACCGCTTCCTGATCACCCACGCTCAGTAGGACGGCACCGACCGCCCGGCGGATAGCCAAAGCAGTGTGACCCGAGACACATACACAAGCCTCCATGAATGCCCGCGCATCGACTGTCCAACGGATTGCGAGGCGCCGAGCTGAGATCACCACACGGCTGCTCGGCGGCATCGTCGGGGCCAGCACCGGCATCGTCGCCACCGTGGCGATCAGCGCCGTCCGCCACTGGACCCCGGTCCTCGACGTCGGCCTGTCCGGCCTCGCCCCTGTCGCCGGGGCCGTGGTCGGCCTGCTGGCCGGCCTCTACCCCGCCATCCGGGCGGCCCGCATGCAACCCGTCGACGCACTCCGCGGGCCTAGCTGACCGCTGCCCACGACCCTGGCGGGAGTCCTTCGACACCACCATCCGCGCGATCGCCGGCCTCCTGTCCGACCACCAACACACCGGCCGCAGCGAGAACACCGCCTGGCAGCGCAGGGCACTACCCGCCACACCTCACGTTCGGTGAGACGCGCTCATCATCACGCCACCAACTGTGCACGAGGTCGTTAGTGAACTCCGGGAACAGTTCAGGGTTGGCGCACACCCGCACGAGAGCCGTGCCGCGTTGCTCATCCGGTCCGACGGCTATGTCGCCTGGGCCTTGCCGACCGGTCTGATCACCGGATTAACGGTCGTCTCAGATTCGCTCGGTACGAAGTTGGCCTCAGACAAGCGATGCAACCCGTCCGGAGGCTATTGATGTCAGTCAACGCAGCACCGCCCAGGGAAGCGCCGCCCGGTCGGTTGGCAGGCAGGTGGGTGCCGTGGCTGGTGATCGGCTTGTGGCTGGCGCTGGCGGCGGTCATGGTGCCGTTGAGCGGAAAGTTGAGCTCGGTCACCACCGACAAAGCTGTGGACACCCTGCCGGCCAGCGCCGAGTCCACCAAGGTGGCGGTGCTGGAGGACAGTCTCCCCGGCGGCGAGGACAACACGTTCGTCTTCGTGTACCACCGCGCCGGCGGCGTGACCGACGCCGACCGCGCGACGGTCGAGCGCCACTACGACACCCTCGCCGAGCGGTACCCGCCGAAGGCGGCGGCCGGCGGGGACGACGAGGGCCCGGCGACAAGACTCTCCACCGACGGCAAGGCGATGATGTTCACCCTCGACGTGAGCACGGCCTACGGCGCACCGGAGGACCTCGTCGGCCCGCTGCGGGACGCCGCGAACGACCGCCCCGCCGGCCTGGAACTCGACGTGACCGGCCCGGCCGCGATCGACGGCGACATGGACGCCATCTTCGACGGCATCGACCTGCAGGTCTTCCTCACCACGGTCGTCGTCGTCACGGTCCTGCTCATCCTCACCTACCGCAGCCCGGTGTTGTGGTTCATCCCCCTCGTGGTCGTCGGCGCGGCCGCACTGACTGCGATGGCGACCGTCTACCTGCTCGTCAAGGGCTTCGGCATCGTGGTCAACGACCAGAACTCGGCGCTGCTGACGATCCTGGTGTTCGGCGTCGGCACGGACTACGCGCTGTTGCTCATCGCTCGATATCGGGAGGCACTGCACCACCACGAGAACGTCCGGGTCGCAATGGTCCACGCGCTGCGCGGCGCGGCGCCAGCCATCGTCGCGTCCGCGGCCACCGTGGTCGCCGGCCTGCTCTGCCTGCTCGTCGCGGACCTGAACAGCACCAGCGGGTTGGGCCCGATCGGCGCCGCCGGCATCCTGTGCGCGCTGGTGGCCATGCTGACGCTGTTCCCGGCGGTGCTCGTGGTGCTCGGCAGACGAATCTTCTGGCCGGCCATCCCGCGGTTCAGCACGGCCGTGCAGGACAAGCCGGGGCTGTGGGGACGGCTCGGCACCGGCATCAGCCGCCGACGGTGGGTGGCCACGCTCGGCTCGCTCGGAGTCCTCGGCGTGCTCGCCATCGGTCTGACGGGTAACACCGGCGCCCTGCGGGAGCAGGACCAGTTCCTGTCCGCGCCGGAGTCAGTCACCGGCTTCACCGTTCTCCGCCAGCACTTCCCGGAGCTCGGCGGCCAGCCGATGACGATCTATACGCGGCCGGCGTACCAGGAGCGGGTGCTCGACATCGTCGAGCGCACTCCCGGCGTGGCAGCGGCCGTCCCGGGCCAGACCGTCGGAGGCTGGGCCGACATCTCCGTGTTCCCGACCGACGCGCCGGACACCGCCGCGGAGTACGACACGATCAAGCGGGTGCGCACCGCCGTGCACGCGGTGAACGGGGCGGAGGCGATCGTCGGTGGGCCGAGCGCGGAGAACCTCGACACCGAGGTGACCACCAGCCGTGACGAGAGGCTGGTGATCCCGCTGGTGCTCGCCGTCGTCCTGATCGTCCTCGGGCTGCTGCTGCGCGCGATCGTGGCCCCGCTGGTCCTGATGGCGACTGTGATCGTCTCGTTCGCGGCGGCCTTCGGCGGCAGCGTGTTCGTCTTCGACACGATCCTCGGGTTCAAAGGTATCGACTACTCGGTGCCGTTGCTGGCATTCCTGTTCCTGGTGGCGCTCGGTGTCGACTACAACATCTTCCTGGTCAGCCGGGCCCGGGAGGAGACGGTGCGTCTCGGCACCCGAGAGGGCATGCTGAAGGCCCTGTCGGCCACCGGTGGCGTCATCACCTCGGCAGGGCTGGTCCTGGCGGCCACGTTCGCGGTCCTCGCCACACTTCCGCTGGTGATGCTGATCGAGGTCGGGTTCCTGGTCGGCTTCGGCGTGCTGCTCGACGCCCTGCTGGTGCGGTCGGTCCTGGTCCCCGCCCTCACCCTGCTGATCGGCCGGCGGATCTGGTGGCCGAGCCGGCTGTCCCGTCCAGCGGCAGGACCGCCGATCGGTCGACACACGCTCGCCGACGAGGAGGAGCCCACGCTGCAACGGTGAGCGCGGCGGCACGGAGGAGATCCGGGACGGGCATCCAGCCCGTCCCGTGTCCTTTCGTGGGCCCGGCGGCCGCCGCCCTCCGGTTCTGCGCGACGCGTCGGGCCCGGGGTCGCGTACCGCGGTGTCCGGCCCCGAAGGTGAACGGCGCGGGGTCATGCCCGAAGGCGGCCGTCTCTTGTCCTGCGCCGCACCGCCGGGACGGGGTCAGCGCGCCGCGGTGTCCTCCCCGGCGGCGCGGCGCGCGATCGGGGCGGGCGGGGCCGTGGCCGGAAGGTCGACCCGAAGCAGCGCGCCACCGCGGGTGGAACGGTCGACAGCGACCCGGCCGCCGTGGGCGTCGACGACCCGCTGCACGATCGACAGCCCCAGACCGGATCCGGGCAACGCCCGGGCGCTGTCGGCACGGTAGAACCGGTCGAACACCCGCGGTACGTCGACTGCGTCGATGCCCGGCCCGGCGTCGTCGACCTCGAGCACCGCCGACGCGCCCTCGGCACGCAGCCGGACCTGGACCGGCTGGTCCGCGGGGGACCACTTGCCGGCGTTGTCGATGAGGTTGAGCACCGCCCGCTGGAGCGCAGCGGGACGCCCGCCCACCCACACGGAGGTCACGTCGAGCGTGACCTCGATGTCAGGCGCGCGGGAACGCGCCCGGGTCGCGGCGGCCACCACCACGTCGCCGAGGTCGAGCAGCTCCGTGCTCTCGTCGCTGACGTCACCGCGCGCCACCTCGGTCAGCTCGGCGGCAAGGGTGCTCAACTCGGCCACCTGGGCGCCGAGATCGTTGAGCAACCGGGTCCGGCTCTCCGCCGGCAGTGCGCTGTCCAGGGTGCCGCGCCGGTCGAGCCGGATCAGCAGCTCGACGTTGAGGCGCAGGCTGGTGAGCGGGGTCTTCAGCTCGTGGGCGGCGTCCTCGGCGAGGAGCCGCTGGGCCCGCCGGGAGTCCCGGAGCGCGGCGAGCATCTCGTTGATCGACTGGATCAGCCGCCGGATCTCCCCACCGCCCTCATCCGGGATGTCGGCGTCGAGATCCCGGGTGTGCGCGACACGTACCGCTGCGGCAGTCAGCCGGTCGATCGGTGCCAGCCCGGCCCGCGCCACGGTCCGCCCGACAAGGGTGCCGCCAACCACGCAGAGCAGCCCGATCAGCAACATCCCGAACCCGAACCGGTTGAGCGGGCTGTCGTCGGCGACGCGGGCCACCTGGACCGCGCCGTCGCCCGCCCGCAGCGTGTAGATGCGGTAGCCGTCCTCGTCGCTGTCGTTCGACTCCATCAGGTCGGCCGACGCGCCCTGCGCCACGCGCCCGGCGCCCTCGCTGACCGGGGGCAGCGCGGGTTGGCCGGCCGGCGTCCGGGTCGAGCCGTCGGGCAGGATGACCCGTACCAGCCGACCGGACCCGGGATACGGCGGTAGCTGGACCTGCGCCACACCGGCATGCTCCGCGTCCGTCGCCAGGACGCGGGAGTCGGCGCGCAGCTGATCCTCGGCGGTGTCCTGCAGCTCCCAGTCCAATAGCTCGCTGGCCACCTGGAAGGCCACGAACACGCTGACCGCGATGGCCGTCGCCGCGATCACCGTCAGCCTGGTCCGCAGGGACCGCCGGTGCCACCATCGGGTCAGCCGGCGCGGTTCCCGGCCGGCGGGCCTGCTCACGGAGGAGTCTCCCGCAACGTGTATCCCAGGCCGCGCAGCGTGTAGATCAATCGCGGCTCACCTTCGGCCTCCATCTTGCGGCGCAGGTAGCTCACATACACCTGGAGGTTGTTGGCGGTGGCGCTCATGTCGAAGCCCCAGATCGCCTCGAACAGCGCGTCGCGGGTCAACACCCGGGTCGCGTTGCGCACGAGAACCTCCAGCAGGGAGAACTCCGTCCGGGTCAAGCGCAGCGGCCGCCCGCCACGCCACGCCTCGAATCTGTCGGGGTCGAGCCGGACGTCGGCGAACGACAGGATCTGCGACTCCCCGTCGGCCGGCGTGCGCCGGCGCAGCAAGGCCCGCACCCGGGCCAGCAACTCCTCGGTGGCGAACGGCTTGGACAGGTAGTCGTCGGCGCCCGCGTCGAGCCCCGCGACCCGGTCGGAGATCTGGTCACGGGCGGTCAGCATCAGCACCGGCAGATCCCGACCCGCGGCCCGCAACCGCCGGCAGGTCTCCACCCCGCCGAGGCGAGGCATCATCACGTCGAGGATCAGCAGATCCAGCGGGTCACCGCCCGCCCCACCGACCCCGTCGAGCACGGCGAGACCGTTGGCGACGGTGCTGGTGTCGTAACCCTCGACCTGGAGCACCCGCGCCAGCGACTCACGGATGGCCCTGTCATCATCCGCGATCAGGATCCGCACGCCGGCCCGCCCCATTCCAGTCGATGCTTTGCCGCTCATCCTCCCCGATCAACCTGAAGCCAGGATTAGAACCGTCGCCTCCGTGGTGCCCGCGGACCGTGCTCTTACGGATGCCTGAACTCAGACTTGACCACTGACGGGACGGCAACGAACCGTGGAACCGCCGGCACGGATAGTTGCGAGAACGGAGTGTCGGCGTGCCAGGCGCACTACCAGGCCCGCAGGCCGGCGGCGAACTCCGCGCACTGTCATGTCGCCATCCGGATGCCATCTCACGTCCACCGATTACTCATCGTGAGTAGCGGACGTGGGTCGGCGGGCCCGCCGCCGTCGCGGCGTCCCGAGCGCTTCGCGTCCCTGACTTCTGCACGTTGGCGTACCCGGGGTGCTCACCGGCGTGGGAGCGGCGATTCTGGGCAAGACACTGCTCGCCGCAACGTCCGCCCTGCTCGCCGCCGGATCCGTCACCCGGCTCCGGCTTCGCACCGCCGAAGCCGCCAGCACCGCGACCGGTGCCGTGACACTCACGCCACGGCCGGGCACTGGCCGCGCCGAGCGCAGACCGGGTTCACCCCTGAGTGGAGGAACAGTGAGCTGCCGGTCGTGTAACAAGCTGCCGAGGTGTCGTACTCCTCGCACACCATGGAGCGGCGTCGTGTCCGCGACGCCGGGCTCTTGCCGGGGTGGCGGACAAGCCCCGCAAGCCGGCCGCAGCGACGCCGACCGGGAGGCAGAGAGGTTGCGGGCCGAGAACGAGCGGCTGCGCGCGGAGTTGCCCAAGACCCGGGCGGCGTTGGACGTCGTGGCGTGGGAGGACGCGGGGTCGGATACTGCTGGTGTTCATGGCGGAACACCCCCACGTGCGTGGGGAGGACACTTCGCGACCTGCGGGTTTACCAGCCGTCTGGCCAGATTCTGTCGGGGGTTGTGGTGTCGGGCTCTGGGGGTTCGAGGGGGCTCATGGCTACGCGGGTGAGTTCGTCGAAGTCGATGGGGCGTCGTCGGCGTTGGCCTGCGGTGCGCAGGGTGAAGCCTTGTTCGGTGTGTCGGGGTGGATAAGGACGGCGGCACCGACAACACGGGCGTGCTCTCACCCGACCCGGACATCACCCCGCGCGACGCTTCCCCGCCCGCTCACCTGCGCAGGAAGGGCCCGACCGATGCCCACACCACACCCCGACGACCCTGTTCCACCAACGCTGGTCATCATCCGCGGTAACTCCGGCAGCGGCAAGACAACCGCCGCGCGGGAAGCGCGGCGACGCTACGGCCGCGGCGCGGCGCTGCTGGAACAGGACTACCTACGCCGAACCCTCCTACGCGAGCATGACAGCGCGCACATCAACCCCGTCGCGCCGGCGTTCATCACCGCGACCGCTCGCACCGCCCTCGACCTGGGCTACCACGTCATCCTCGAAGGCATCCTGCACACCGAACGCTACGCCGACGCCCTCCACCACCTCATCAACCACCACCCCGGGCCCACCGCCGTGTTCTACCTCGACGTGACCTACGACGAAACCGTCCGCCGCCACCTCACCCGCGAAGAACCCATCCCCGTCACCCCCGACGAGATGCGCCGCTGGTACACCCACCGCGACCTACTCCACCTCCCCAACGAAACCCTCATCCCCGAAGCCAGCACCCCCACCCAGACCGTCACCACCATCCTGCACACCAGCGGCCTCACCACCGCCGCACCACAGACACCCTGCCCCCAACACTGCCAGCACTGTGCCCACAAGGCCGACGACCGCCCGTAGGTACTCCGCAAGACCGCCCACCGCAGGTGCTCGACCTCGAAGACCAGGCGGGCGACCCAGCACGCGGGGTCACGTCCGCGCTGGTGGTGTAAGAGACGGCCATCGCGGGATCCGGTTTGATGTTAGGCGGCGATCGGGCTGGGATCGGCGTGGTCGGTGTCGTCTTGGTCTGGCTCGACGATGACGGGGCGGGCTTTGGTGAGGAGTTCCAGGCCCATGTAGCGGCGTCCTTCGGTCCATTCGTCGGTCTGTTCGGCGAGGACGGCGCCGACGAGGCGGATGATCGCCGCCCGGTTGGGGAAGATCCCGACGACGTCGGTGCGGCGGCGGATCTCCTTGTTCAGCCGTTCCTGAGGGTTGTTCGACCAGATTTGGCGCCAGATCTCGCGGGGGAAGCCGGCGAAAGCCAGGAGGTCGTCGCGGGCGTGGTCGAGGTGTTCGGCGGCGGCGGGGAACTTCGCCTCGATCGTGGTCACGACCCGCCCGTACTGGGCGTGGACGGCGTCGGCGTCGGGCTGGTCGAAGATCGTGCGGACCAGGGTGGCGATCCACGGCTGGGCCGACTTGGGGACCTTGGTGAGCAGGTTGCGCAGGTAGTGGGTGCGGCAGCGCTGCCAAGCCGCGCCGGGCAGGGCGGCGCCGATCGCGGCGACGAGGCCGCGGTGGGCGTCGGAGATGACCAGTTGGACGCCGGACAGGCCCCGGGCGGTCAGCGACCGTAGGAACGCCAGCCATCCGGCGCCGTCCTCGTCGGAGGCGACGTCCAGGCCGAGGACTTCACGTTGTCCGTCGGCGTTGACGCCGACAGCGATAAGCGCGTGGACGTTGACCGTGCGCCCGTGCTCGCGGACCTTCATCGTCAGGGCGTCCATCCACACGAAGGTGTAATGCGCGGCGTCGAGAGGCCGGTTGCGAAACGCCTCGACCTGCGCGTCGAGGTGCGCGGCCATCTCTGACACCTGCGACTTGGACAGCTGCCGGACGCCGAGCTGCTCGACCAGTTTCTCCACCCGACGAGTCGAGACGCCGAGCAGATAGGAGGTTGCCACCACCGAGACGAGAGCTTGTTCGGCTCGCCGGCGGTGCGTCAGCAGCCAGTCCGGAAAGTACGAACCAGTGCGCAGCTTCGGCACCGCCAGGTCGATCGTTCCGGCACGGGTGTCCCACTCCCGCACCCGGTATCCGTTGCGGGAGTTGACCCGCTCGTCGCTGCGCTGCCCATACCCGGCACCGCAGATCGCGTCGGCTTCGGCGGACATCACCGCCTGCGCGAACGTTCTGATCATCGCCTGCAACACGTCCGGCGACGCGCCCTCGATCTGCTCGCGCAGCAGCTCAACAGGGTTCACACTCTCAGATGCGGCCATCGCGGTCTCTCTTCCTTCTCTGACTTGGTCGTCTTGAAGGATCGACGCGATGGCCGTCTCTCATCTACGCAACACGCCCATCACGGGCAAGTCGTACACCACTCCCGTGGACGCAACCGCACGCACGCGGGGTACCTGCTGGCCGATACGCGTTGTCGGACCGCCGGTCCCGCCCGCCGGAGTCCTCGCACCCTGGACAACGCCGGCGACGGTGGCCGGGCGCAGCCGCGCGAGCGTGCGGGTCCGGACCGTCACGAGCGCGGGCCTCAGTGTGGGCCCGGTCGAGCGCCGACTGTGTGAGCGCCAGATCCCGGCGGTACCGACCACAGCGGCGACCCGGGGGCCGTGGTGCTCCCGGGGCCGCCGCTGGGTGACGAGCACGATCCACGACTGCTCGTTGGCGGTGCTTGGTGCGGGCCTTCCGCGTGCTCGGTCCGGTCGGTGGCAAGCCGAAGCGGTGACCTCGTGGCAGGCCGAATCGGTGGGGCCCTTCACCCTTCACCGTCGGCAGCCAGATGATGCCGGCGACCGCCACCTCCGCAGGACTTTCATCCAGGTCCGGCAGGCTCTCGATGCGCGTCACGCGAGGGCTGCCACAAAGTGAGCACCGCCGTACGAACGATCAGGAGAACTTGATCGAGCCGGCCCGGTTGTTCCAGCCGTCGCCGATGTTCGCGAGGTTGGAGGCTTCATCGATCCAGACTGACTGGGCGCCGGTGAAGTTGATCCCGTCGAAGAACTTGACGTCGCACTGGTTGTAGGTGCGCACCGACTTGATTCGGTTGTTCCAGTTGCCACCGCTGGTCGTCCGCAGGTCATCCCACTGCAACTCGGCGTCGTACTCCGGGGAGCAGCTGCCGCTCTGAGCCCAGGCCAACTGCGCGCCGCCAAAGCCCGCACCGTCGTAGGTACGGGCGATGACGACGCTGGCCTGCGTAGCCCCCACCGCGCGCAGCGCTTGCGCCTCGGTGTCGGCACAGCCCAGTACGCGGGTGTCCAGGTTGACCGCGCAGTTGCGCGGCTGCTCCTTGGCGACGGCCGGCGAGCCGGGTGCTCCGAGCAGGCCCAGCACACCAAGCACGGCACCGGTCGCGACGATCATTCTTGCGTCCACCGTCTTCTCCTTCTGGTCGGCTGCGGCGGTAACCAGCACGGCATCCACCCCACTGCCATTCATGATCGTCGATTAGGCTACCGGAACCACCCGAGAGGCGACGCCCGGAAAGCCAAAATTCGGGGAACGCACAAGTTTCCTCTGGTGGAACCGGGCAGGGGCAGACCAGTGTCAGTCACACGGTCTCGGTCGGTGACCCGCCTCGTTCCGTCCCTGGACGAACTCGGCTACCGACCACGTCCATGCCCCACACGGAATCGGACCACCAGCACGGACGGTCCGTGGTCGCCGAGGCGCTGCACGACACCTACCTGCGCCGGGCGTGGAAGGGCCAAGTGCCGCAGGCGCAGCTGATGCCGGGCCCGGACGGGAGGGGAGCCGTCGTTACTGTTCGTCGATGTCGTAGCCGGCGGCCACGTCGGCACACTCGACGAAGCTCACCTGGTCGGCCCGCAGGCGCAGATACGCCCGCGCGCCCTGGTCGCCCCGCGCGGTCGCGGCTGCCGTCGCCCAGTGGTCGCGGCCCAGCAGGACAGGATGGCCCGGCTCGCCGTGGTAGCAGGCACGGGCCAGGCAGCCCGGGTGCGCGTGGGCACGCAGCCGGGCCACCGCCGCTGCGGTGACTCCGGGCATGTCCACCAGGTGCACGCACACGGCAGAGATCCTGGGCAGGCCGGCGACCGTGTTCAGGCCGAGCCGTAGCGACGAGGCCATCCCCTCGGCCCAGAGCGGATTGTCGACGACGTGGACGCCTGCCAGGTCGACGGCCGACCGGGCCTGGCGGGCTCCGGCGCCGAGGACCGCGATGAGCGGGTCGCAACCACCGTCCCGGAGGGCGCGGAGCGCCTGCCCGAGAAACACGGGTGCCTTGGGGCCGCCGTAGCGGCGCCCCGCCCCGGCGGCCAGGACCAGCCCGGCGACGCGGTTCGCCGCGCTGCCGTCAGGTTTCATCCCGGCCCGTTGGCCGGCCGTCGCCCGTCGGGCGGACAAGGCTGCGGGAAGGTGTTCTCCGGCCGGCCGACGCACGGCCGACCGGTGATCGGAGGTCAACCATCGGCCGTCGCCGTCGCGTGGACACCGATGGGAAGCCGGGAGTCGCGCAATCGGCCGCCGGCCCGGCCGTTCCCCGCCGCGACGACCTCGGCGAGGATGGACAGGGCGGCCTCGGCGAGGGACGTGCCGCCCAGGTCCAGTCCGGCGGGGCCGGCCAGCCGGTCCAGGTCGGGTGTGCCGGCGAGGCGTCGCAGGCGCTGGGCGTGGGTGGCCCGGCTGCCGAGCGCCGCGACGTGTCCCGCGCCGCCGGCCAGCGCTGCGCGGATCGCCCGGTCGTCGATGCGGGGGTCGTGGCTCAACGTGACCACGGCGTCGCCCGGTCCGAGCGGGTGGCGGGTCAGCCATTCGTCCGGCCAGGCCCGCACCACCCGGGCGCTGGCCGGCAGTGCCCCGGACCCGACGTGGTCGGGGCGTGGGTCTATGACGGACACCGCCAGGTCCAGCGACTCCGCCAGCCTGGCCAGCACCGCGGCCAGGTCGGTCGCTCCGGCGAGCACCAGCCGCCGTCGGCGCGGCAGTTCCTCGACGTACGCCGGGTGACCGCCGGGGAGCTGGTCCGTGGTCGGGGCCACCGACCACCGGTACGGCGGCCGCAGTCCGACACCCACCGCGACGGGTCTGTCCCGCCGCAACGCCATGGTGATCGCTTCGTGCACCGGTGCCGGTGGTGCCGGCAGGACCAGCACCTCCATGGTGGCGGAGCAGGCGGGCGCGTCCTCCCACGGCAGCAGGAACTCGCCCGGGGTCACCGGCAGCACGTGCGCCGCCGCCCCGGCGAGAACGGCGCGGGCAGCTTCCACCACGACGGCCTCCACGCAGCCCCCGGACACCGAGCCGCGCCACGTGCCGTCCGCCGCGACGGCCATCGTCGATCCGAGCGGCCGTGCTCCCGGGCCGTCCCGCACCACCAGCCGGGCGAGGGCGACGGGGCGTCCGGCCCGGCGATGGGCGTCGACGAACGACCAGACCTCACGCAGCATCGCGTTCGGCGGGGTCGGCGGGCTCCAGCACCCGGTCGAGGCGGATCGGGAGGATCCGCTGGCGGGTGCCCGTGGCGTGCCATACGGCGTTGGCGATCGCCGCCGCGGTGCCGGCCGTGCCGATCTCGCCGAGGCCGTTGAAGCCCGACGGGTCCTGCGGCTCGTAGTCGGGCACGAAGTCGGCCTCGACGTCGGGCACGTCGGCGTGGGCGGCGAAGTGGTAGCCGGCGAAGTCGCCGTTGGTCTGCCTGCCGGTGCGGGGGTCGCGCACGCTCTCCTCGTGCAGGGCCATGGAGAGCCCCATGATCATTCCGCCGGTCACCTGGCTGTGGGCCAGCAGCGGGTTGATCACCCGGCCCACGGCGAACATGCCGAGCAGGCGACGCACCCGTACCTCGCCGGTCGCCGGGTCGACGGCCACCTCCGCGAAGACGGCGCTGTAGGTCTGCCGTTCCCGGCCGGGCTGGTAGTCGATCATCGTGGTGGTGTCCACCGTCGCGGTCACCGGCCGGGCCGGGTCGCCCAGGTTCTCCCGCAGTTTCCTGGCGGCCTCGGTGATGGCGAAGGACCAGGACGTCGTGCCACGGGAGCCGCCCGCGCCCCACGCCATGCCGAGGTCGCTGTCGCCGATCCGGATCCGGATCCGCTCCGCGCCGACCCCGAGCGCGTCGGCGGCGACCGCCGTCAGCGCGGTACGGGCACCCGTACCGATGTCGCTCGCGCCGATCGACACCGTGAACGTCCCGTCCACCTCGGCGGTGATCGAGGCCGTCGACGGGAACACCCCGGCGCTGAACGAGGTGGCGGCCATGCCGGTGCCGATCAGCAGTGGGCCCTCGCGCCGGGTACGCGGACGCCGGTCGCGCGCCGCCCAGCCGAACCGGCGCGCCCCCTCCCGCAGGCAGGAGATCAGGCGGCGGCTGCTGAAGGGCAACCCCGACACGGGCCCGACCGTGGGCTGGTTGCGCAGGCGCAACTCCAGCGGGTCGATGTCCAGCCGCTCCGCCACCTCGTCGATCGCCGACTCCAGGGCGAACGAGCCGGGCGTCGCGCCCGGCCCACGCATCGAGGCCGGCGGCAGGATGTCGAGGGGTACGGCGGTGAGCTGCGTGCGGATCGCCGGCGCCGCGTACAGGGTCTTGGCCTGCTCGGCGCATGCCTCGATGTACTCGGCGAGCGGCGAGAGGGCGTACGCCGGCCGGTGGTGGATGGCGCGCAGGAGGCCGTCGGCGTCGGCACCGATGCGTACCAGCTGGTCCGTCGGGGGCCGCGACGCGGTTGCCTCGAAGACCTGCGCCCGGGTCATGACGACCCGCACCGGGCGTCCGAACCGCTCGCTGGCCATCGACCCGAGGATCACCTGCGGGCCACACGCGCCCTTGCCGCCGAAGCCGCCGCCGACATGCTCGGCGCGGATGTGCACCCGCTCCCGGTCGATGGACCACAACGAGGCCAGAGCCTCGGACACACTGAACGCGCCCTGGTTGGAGTCCACGGCGTACACCTGGTCCCCGTCCCACCACACGGTCGCGGCATGCGGCTCCAGGGCGCTGTGGCTCTCCTCCGGAGTGCGGTACCGCTCGTCGACCACCACTGCGGACGCCGACAGTTCCGCGTCCACGTCACCCGTGTCCGCCTCCGGGCCGAAGGCGGTCGATCCCGGCCGCGCGGCCGGATGCTCCAGGCTGAAGTCCAGGTCGTGCGGCTCGACCTCGTAGGTCACCCGCAGTGCCGCCGCTGCCGCCCGGGCCTGCTCGGGCGTTTCCGCCACCGCCAGCGCCACCGGCCGGCCGGCGTACGGGATCACGTCGTCCTGGAGCAGTTGCATGCTGCCGTCCGGGCCGAAGTAGTTGCCGGCTTGAGGGTTGAGCCGGGGCGCGTTGCGGTGGTCGAGCACCCCCAGCACGCCGGGCATGCCGAGCGCGGTCGAGGCGTCGATGTCGCGGATCCGGCCCCGGGAGATGGTGGCGGTCACCATCCAGCCGTGGGCCAGGTCCGGCATCGGCACGTCCGCGGCGTAGCGGGCGGCACCGGTGACCTTGAGCGGGCCCTCGATCCGGGGGCGCGGGGCACCGACGGCACCGGGATTGAGGTCTGCGCTCATCGGGTCCTCTCCGTTCCAGCGAGCCCACCGAGCACGGCCTCGACGAGGTTCCGCGCCAGGGCCACCTTGTATCCGTTGTCGTGCAGGGGCTTCGCGGCGCGCAGTTCCGCCTCGGCGGCGTCGCGGATCAACTCGGCGGTGGGTCGGGCGTCGCGGAGCACGGCCTCGGCGGAGCGGGCCCGCCAGGGATGCGACGCCACGCCGCCGAGGGCGATGCGCACGTCGCGTACCACGCCGTCGCGGACGTCGAGCGCGGCGGCGACGGAAACCGTCGCGAAGGCGTACGACGCGCGCTCGCGGACCTTGCGGTAGCGCGACCGGGGGCTCCGCGCGGACCCGGGCAGGGCGACGGCGGTGATCAGCGCGCCGGGTGGCAGCGCGGTCTCCCGGTCCGGACGGTCACCGACCGGCAGGTAGAACTGCGCCAACGGGATCTCACCGGTGCCGTCGAGCGTCTCGTAGCGCACGACCGCGTCGAACGCGGCGAGCGCCACCGCCAGGTCCGAGGGGTGGGTGGCCACACAGTGCGCGGAGTGGCCGAGGATCGCATGGTTGTGGTGGACTCCCGCGATGGCGGCACATCCACTGCCGGGAATCCGCTTGTTGCAGGGCGAGGAGAGGTCGGTGAAGTAGCCGCAGCGGGTCCGCTGCAACAGGTTGCCGCCCACCGTGGCCATGTTCCGCAGTTGACCGGATGCACCCGCCAACACGGCCTGGGCCAGCGCCGGGAACCGGCGGCGCACCTCGGGGTGCGCGGCTGCGTCGCTGTTCGTGGTGGTCGCACCGATGACCAGCCCGCCGTCCGGTGCGTCGTGGACGCCGTCGAGGGGAAGCCGCCGTACGTCCACCAGCCGGGTCGGCTCCTCGACCCCGCACTTCATCAGGTCGACGAGGTTGGTGCCTCCGCCCAGATACCGGGCACCGGCATTCCCGGCAACCGCCGTGAGCGCCTCGTGGACCTGTGTGGCGTGCTGATAGGCGAACTCCTTCACCCCGCCACCCCCTGCCGGGCGGCGGTCTCGATCACCGCGCGCACGATCGACGGGTACGCCCCGCAGCGACACAGGTTGCCGCTCATCCGTTCGCGTACCTCGGCCTCGTCCAGTTCCGGCGCGCCGTCCGGTGAGTCGTCGACGGTGACGGCGCTTGGCCAGCCGGCCGCGTGCTCGGCGAGCATCCCGACCGCCGAGCAGAGCTGCCCCGGAGTGCAGAAACCGCACTGGAAGCCGTCCAAGCGTACGAACGCCTCCTGGATCGGCTGCAGCCTGCCCTCGACGGCCAGCCCTTCGACGGTGGTGATCGCGGCAGCGTCGGCGGCGACCGCGAGGACCAGACAGGAGACCACCCGCCGGCCGTCGCGCAGCACCGTGCAGGCGCCGCACTGCCCGTGGTCGCACCCCTTCTTCGGCCCGGTGACGCCCAGGTCGTCCCGCAACACGTCGAGCAGCGTCCGACGGTTGTCCACCGACAGTCGGTGAGTCACGTCGTTCACCAGCAGCGATATCGTGCTTCGTGTCTGATCGGTCATCGCCGTCCTCTTCCGCCCATCGAATTGGGCATCACAATCTTTCGAAGGAGGTGTTCAGGTAATCAGTTCTCGGGTGCGGCATTCATCTCGATCCTCGCGACTTCTTGCTCGATCCTCCGCGGTTCCGGTCCGACAACTCACGCCGTCGCTTCGACCGGTGGCGTGCTCGGGCGTGAACTCCGTCGGTGCTGGCAGGTCTCGACGACGATCAGGACGATCAGGACGGCGGCCAGGCCGGCCAGGCCGACCATCGGCGCGAGGGTGGCGGCCGCCGGACCGGCGGCGGCGAGCACGCCGGCCGTCACCAGGCGCGGCAGGTTCGTCGTACGGTGCACGAGCCGTTCGAACAGCAGGTGCCCGGCGAGGTAGAGCGCCGCACCGCCGCAGAGGGAGAGCGCGTAGAAGGCTCCCAACGGCCCTGTCTCGTCGGCGTGAGCCACGACACCCTCCACGCCGAGCGCGGTCAGCACGATCCCGGCGACCATGGGGAAGTGACCGTAGGTGTACGCGTCGACGGCCAGGCTGACCCGGGCCGCGTCGTGCGCCTCGACGAGGCGGCGCTGGGCCGCGGGCGCCACCACGTCGAAGTACAGCCACCAGAGGCAGACGGCGGTGCCGACACCGAGGACGGCGGCGATCAGCAGCGGCACGCCGATGGGCTGGCCGGCGGCACCCACCCCGATCGCGACGGTCGACTCGCCGAGGGCCAGGATGATGAACAGGCCGTGCCGTTCGGTGAGGTGCGCCGGGCTGTGCAGCCGCCATGCGCCACGCCTGGCCGTCAGGTAGATGCCGACCCAGTCCACCAGCAACGCGACGGTGAACAGCAGCACCTGGGCCCAGCCGCCCCGCAGCGCCCCGCAGAGGAGCAGCGCTGCGCCGGCCAGCAGGGGTGGCCAGGTGACCACGATCTGTCGCCGTAGCCCGGCGTCGCCGGTCGCGGCCACCGCGTAGATCGCGAGGTGCACCCACCGGACGAGTAGGTAGGCGCAGACCAGGACGACGGGGCCGGGCAGGCCGCCCGGGGCGTCCCGCCAGGCCTCGGGTATGGCCAGAGCAACCACGAACATCGCCGCCATCGCGCCGACCATTCCCGTCCGCAGCAGGCCCTCGTCGGCGCGGGAGTGGTTGCCCAGCCAGGTGTAGCCGGACCACGTTCCCCACAGCAGAGCGAGGATCAGCAGACCCCGCAGGACACCGTACGGGCTGCGCTCGTGGGCCAGGTAGGCGGTGATCTGGGTCGTCGCGAAGACGTACACGAGGTCGAAGAACAGCTCGAACGGCGTCGCGCGATGGTCCCGGCCGACCGGGCGTACGGCTGGACCGGGACCCTGCGGCTTTCCCATGGCCAATTCTCCTCTCGGGGTCCTTTCTCAGCAGGGCAGGGGCACCAGCGTGCGCGGTCGCGCGGTGACCCGGGGCCGCCGGCAGGAGTACACGAACGCCGGCGGCACGTTGGCCCACACGGTGCGGCCGGTCACGACCTCCTCGAACCGGTCGCCCAGCGCCCGCCGCAGCCGTTGGGCGGGCGGGGTCCAGCGGGCGAACGTGTAGCCGAACGTGGTGAACGCGCCGTCCGGGGTCAACGCGTCGGTCACCGCGTGCAACAGCTCGTCCTGTTGACGTCCGGCGAACGCCGCCCACGGCAGCCCGCTCACGATCACGTCCGCGCGGCGGTGACCCCGCTGCGCCAGCACCTCGCCGAGGTCGCGTGCGTCGGCCACGGCGACGTCGAGCCGCGGATACCGGGCGGCCAGCAGGCCGGCGAACCGCTCGTTGATCTCGACCGCGAGGTGGTGACCCCGGCCGGCGAGCCGGCGCTGGATGGCGGCCGTGAACGCTCCGGTGCCGGGGCCGAGTTCGACGACCAGCGGCTCGCCGACGCCGGGCACGGGCGCGGTGACGAGGTCGGCCAGCGGTCCGCCGCTGGGGGCGACCGCGGCGACGGTGAACGGGTCACGGAGGAACTCGCGCAGGAACTCCGCCCGGTGGTTGTCGCTCATCAGCCAGCCCGCTGCCCGGTGAGCTGCGGCCGGGCCGGCCCGGCGGCCGGGGTCAGGATGCGGGCGAGCCAGTCGGTGCGGGCGCGGCGGGCCTGGGACGAGATCCGCGCCTGCGGGTACAGGGCGTCGAACCCGTGGAAGCCACCGGCCCAGATGTGCAGCTCGGCCTGGCCCCCGGCGGCCCAGATGCGGGTGGCATAGGCGACGGCCTCGTCGCGGAACACCTCGGCGGTGCCGGCGTCGACGTAGGTGTCCGGCAGGCCGGACAGGTCGTCGGCCGTGGCAGGGGAGACGTGATCGGGTACGGCGTCGTCGGCCAGATCGCCGAGCACCGACCGCCAGGCGAACTCGTTCATCTCGCGTGTCCACACGCCGGGCTCGCCGGCGTACTGGCGGCTGGAGGTGGTGTCGTTGTGGTGGTCGAGCATGGGGCAGACCAGCACCTGGGCGGCGAGCTTCGGACCGCCCCGGTCGCGGGCCAGCAGGGCGACCCCCGCGGTGAGGCCGCCACCGGCGCTGACCCCGGCGGCGATGATCCGGTCCGGGTCGACGCCCAGCTCGTCGGCGTGCTCGGCCACCCACAGCAGGCCGTGGTAGCAGTCGTCGATCAGGCTGGTGCCGGTGGCCTCGGGCGCCAGCCGGTAGTCCACGGAGACCACGACGGCACCGAACAGATCGAGCCATTCCAGGGGGATGTCGATCTGGGAGAAGCGGTCGCCCATCACCATGCCGCCGCCGTGCATCCAGTAGACGCACGGGGCCGGGCCGGTGCGATCCGGGCCGGCGGGGCTGAAGACGGACAGCGGGATGTCCGCGCCGTCCGGGCCGGCGATGCCGACCTCGCGCCGGTCGATCGCCCGGCCATCGAGGAGCGGCTCCACGGGCATCGACGAGAACGGCCGGATCTGCGGGAGCACGTCGCGGTTGAGTTCGGGTACGAGCGGCATGTCGGCCAGGAGCGCGCACAGCTCAGGGTCGAAGGGGGGACGTGTCAGTGCCATGAGGGGATTCCTGTCGTGTTCGTGCGGAAGGGCGGATTGCCGTGCGTGATCTCAGATCGCGGCCTTGCCGCCGACCGGCACCTCGTCGAGGTATGCCGGCTCGCCGGCGACCAGCGGCTGGAGCTGCGCCACCAGGGCCTGCGCCTCGTCGGTGGCGAAGAACCTGTGGTGCGCCTCCTCGGTCGTCCAGCCCTCGGTGACGTGGACGACGTCGGCGTCGGCGGCGGAGCGGCCGATCAGGAAGACGACGCAGTCCTCGTTCGCCAGCGACGGCGAGGCGAGCAGGAAGTCGACCAGTTCGCCGCCCTTGCCGGGGCGGGCGGTCATGGTGGCGTGGAAGCCGTAGCTGACGGTCATCGGGCACTCTCCTCGGCGGCTGCCGCCGGATGCCGGCGGCGACGGTGTTGCCTGGCTGGGATCCACTTTCGGTGCCGCCCGGTCGGCCTTCATCAGTCATCCGACTTCCGAGATCCGGGCCGCCGACGGCCGATGACCTAGCTGGTGGTGCCGCAACCGGCCAGGTCCGCGGCCGGGGGTGCCCGGTGGCATGAGCAGGGTCGCCGGCCCGCGCCGCGCCGCGGTGCCCTGGGCCGGGGCCGCGGGGACCGCCCGGCCCAGCACCTCGGCCCCGGTTAGGTCATTCGACAGACGCGCGGGCCGAGAGCCGCGCCGCACCATCGACGGCGTGACGCCATCAGGACGGGAACACCCCGCATCGCCACCCATCGTGCTGCGGATGCGCGAGGTCCGCGACCGGGCCCTGTTCGACCTCGACGACGGGCCGGTCACGCCGTCGAACCGGGTCGATCTGACGGCGGCCACGCGCCTGCTCAACGTGCTGCTGGCGAGCCTGGTCGTGTCCTCGTTGCAGTACGAGCAGCACGCGCTGGCCGTCCGCGCCCCGACGGCCCGGCCGCTCGCGGAACTCCTGTTCGCCGGGGCCGACCGCGATCGTGGTGACGCCCGGTTGGTCGCGACCCGGATCCGGCAACTCGGGTCCGTCGGCGACTACGACCCGCAGCACCTGAACGCCCGGTCCCGGGTCGCCTTCCGGGCGTTCCCCGACGGTGACATCGTCGGCATCGTGACGCAGAACCTCGTCGGGGCGCGGATCCTCGTCCAGACGTTGCAGGAGGCGGTGCGCTGGATCGGCGACGACGACCCCACCACCCGGCGGCTCCTAGAGCGGCTGCTCGAAGCGAAGGAGACGCAGGCCGACGAGCTCAGCGCGCAGTCTGCTCAGCAGCAGACGGCGACAGAGCGTCCCGGAGCGCAGCCCGGGACGTGACGCCCAGCTTGGGGAAGATCCGGTACAGGTGGGCGCCGACGGTCCGGTGGGACAGGTACAGGCGCTCGGCGATCTGCTTGTTGGTCATGCCGCTCGCCGCCAGTTCGGCGATCTGGAGTTCCTGCGCCGTCAGCGCGGTCAGGTCACCCCGTTGCCGTGGGGCCGGTCGGTAGCCGCAGGCGCGCAGCTCCCCCTCCACCCTGGCGAGCCAGGGTTCGGCCGCCATGGCGGCGAATCCGTCGCGTGCGGCGAGCAGGTGCCGCCGGGCATCCGTCGGCGCCTGGGTCCGCCGCAGCCTCTCCCCGAGGGCCAACCGCACCCGGGACCTGTCGAACAGCCACCGCCGGGTCGCCGCGTCGGCCAGCAGGGCCTCCAGGCGGGTCACCGACTCGTCGTCGTCGAGGACGAGGGCCTCGGCGCCGGCCTGGAGCAGGGCCATCCGGGACGACAGGCCAGCCACGTCCGCGTCCCGCATCGCCTGGACGTGGGCTCGGGCCTCGGCCGTCCGCCCGGTGCGTACGGCTGCCTCGACCAGGTCGAACATGACCCAGGTGCAGTGCGGCACGTGGGAGGCGAGCACGCCGGGCGGGCTCATCGCGGCGGCGTGCCCGAAGGCGGCGTCGTAGTCACCCTGCCCCATGGCAGCGAGCACCCGGGGATGCTGCGCGAACAACGCGGCGGCGGCGACGCCCCGGGGCAGCGCCCAGTGGGTGATCTCGTCGGCGAGCGCGTACGCCTCGTCGAACCGTCCCCGGCCGGCGGCAAGGATCGCCCGGTTGTACCGGAAGTACCACGCGAAGAACGAGAAGCCACTGGTGTCGCAGGTCCGCTGGCCCTCGACGGCGAGTTCCTCGGCCTCGTCCCACCGGCCCGTCAGGAAGTCGTCGAGGCACAGGTGCATCAGGGCCCCGAGGTGCCGGCGGGGCGCCCCGCCGTTGCGTCCGTGCTGGACCAGTTGCCAGGACGCCTCCCGCAAGTCGCCGAGACGATCGAGATACACCGAGGCCGTGCCGATCCGCGTGATGCGGGTGGGGTCGGCGTCCTCGGTGAGCGTCCGGAGCACCGCGTCGATCCGGTGCAGCGCCGCCTTTCCGGTGCGTACCGGGTCGGCGAAACTGTCACTCGCCAGCGCGAGCACGTCCGGCGGCCCGGGCTGGATCCGGCGCAGCACCGCGAAGAACGGTTCCCAGCATTCCGGGGCGCTGCCGTACCAGCACAGCAGCAGGAGGGTGTGCATGGCCTCGACGAGCGCGGGGTCGTCGGCCCGGTATCCGTGGTCGCCGGTCTCGATGGCGCCCGCCAGCAGCCGGTGGGCGGTGTTCACGTCACCGTCCCCGTTGATCATGAGGAAGGCGGTCGCGTTGGCCGCGTGCAGGGAACCGGCGGAGTCGGGAGCCGCCCGACGCGCGTCGGTCAGCAGGATCTTCGCGTCGTCGATGGTGCCGCTGGCCTCCGCGCCGATGTACGCGGCCTCGGCGAGCCGCCGTCCCCGGCCGGCGCTCGTGGTGCTCAGCTCGGCGGCACGCACCAGGGCTGCCACCGCAGCGAACCCGTCCCCGCGCCGCATCACCCGGTGCGCCGCGTCCTCGAGGAGTTCCGCCACCGCCTCGTCCGGGCCGACGGCGGCCGTCGCGAGGTGCCAGGCGCGGCGTTCCTCGTCGTCGACCAGGGCTCCGGCGAGTGCGACGTGCGCGGTGCGGCGCTCCTCGTGGGTGGACATGGCTACGATCGCCGACCGGATCAGCGGATGCCGGAACGCGATCCGGGCCGTGGCGTCGTCCACCCGGACGAGCTGCGCCCGCTCGGCGGGGGCAAGGTCGGCCAGGCTGGGCTGGTCGGGCAGGGCGGCGCGGAGCACCCGGACGTCGCCGGTGCCCTCGAAGGTGGCGAGCAGCAGCACCCGCCGGGTCGCCTCGGGCAGCCCGGTCAACCGGGCCGCGAAGATCGCCTGCAACCGGTCGCTGAGGGGGACCACCTCGGGCTGCGTCTCCGTGCGCCGAACGGAACCCAGCAGCGCGGCGGGCAGCTCCATCAGCGCGAGGGGATTGCCCTGGGCGAGGTCGAGCAGGCGTCGGCGTACCCGGGCCGGCAGCTGCGGGTGGCGGGCGTCGACCAGCCGTCCCGCGGCCTCGTCGTCGAGCGGCCCGACGACGTGCTCGGACAGCCCCCGCAGGTCGAGGAAGCTCACCGATCCCGTCCTGGTCGACGCCAGCAGCCCGGCCCGGCGACCCGTCAGCCGCCGGGCGACGAAGCCGAGGACGACGGTGCTCGCCCGGTCGAGCCAGTGCACGTCGTCGACCACCAGCACGACCGGCCCGTCGGTCGTGAGCTCGGTGACGAGCAGCAGTGCGGCGTTGCAGACCAGGAGGACGTCCGGGGGCATGCCGACGCCGAACCCGAGCGCCACCGACAGCGCCTCGCGCGGACCGGGCGGGAGGCTGTCGAGGGCCCCCTGCGCGGGCAGCAACAGCTGATGCAGGCCGGAGTAGCTGACGTCGGCCTCGAACTCCGACCCGGACGCCCGCAGCACGTGCATCCCGCCCGCGAGGGCGAGTTCCGTCGCGGCAGTCATCAGGGAGGACTTGCCGACCCCCGGCTCGCCGCAGATCAGCCGCGCGCCGCCGCCCTGGCGCACCCCATCGAGGAACTCGGCGAGCTGTGTCAGGTCGTCGTGGCGTCCGAACAGTTCGCTACCGGCCACCCGTACCTCACGCGCCCGTCGTTGTCCGTCGGCCCCCGGCCGACCTCGGCCCTCTGTCCGGGCAGGCTACCGGGGACGTCCCGCCGCCCGGCCGTCCATCGGGCAGGCGGGCAGGAACGGGCAAGAGAACGCGAGTTCCGGTCAACTGTCGCGGGGTGCGACCCGCGCGGCGGTCCGGGCGCGCAGGTGGGCCGCGTCCTGGCGGGGCGGACCCCCGAACTGCCGGCGGTACTCCCGGCTGAACTGGGCGGGGCTCTCGTAGCCGACCCGGCGGCTGACCCCGGCGATGTCGCCGGGGCTGGCGGCGAGCAGCAGCCTGGCGCGTTGCAGACGGATCTGCTTCTGGTACTGGATCGGGCTCATCGAGGTGACGGCCTGGAAGTTGCGGTGGAACGCCGAAACGCTCATCCCCGCCTGCTGCGCCACGTCCTCGACCCGGAAGGGCTGCGCGTAGTTGTCGCGGATCCACTGGACGGCCCGGGCGACGTGGCTGAGGCTGCTGTCGGGCAGGCCGAACTGGCGCAGCACGCCGCCCTGCTCGCCGGTGAGCAGCCGCCAGATGATCTCCCGCTTGATCAAGGGCGCGATCATGGGGATGTCGCGGGGCTGGTCGAGCAGGCGCAGCAACCGGACGGCGGCGTCGAGCAGTTCGACGGGGGCCCTGCTGACGGCCAGGCCGGCCGGTGCGTCGGTGGCGGGTGCCGGCAGGTCCGCCGGGTCCGCCTGGAGCAGCACCTCGGCGACGGCGGCCGGGTGAAGGGTCAGGCCGAAGCCGAGCGCCGGCTCCTGCGGGCTGGCCCGGGCGAAGTGCGCGGTCACCGGCAGGTCGATCGAGGCGACGAGGTACTCGCCGGCCTGGTACTCGTACACACGGTCGCCGAGCGCGAACCGCTTCGTGCCCTGGGCGACGAGGGCCAGCACCTTGCCGTAGGTGGTCGGTGTCGGCGGGTGGGGCCGATCGGCGCGGAAAATGCGGACATCGGCGATGCCGGTGCCCAGGTCGGGCCGGGCGTGCCGGGCCAGCAGAGCGCATAACTCGTCGAGCGGCATGCCCGCCATTGAAGCACCGCGGCCATGGTCAGGGCCCGTCCTTCTGCCCGGCTCCACGGGACAGCCGTTACACGCTATCACCAGTGTTATTGACGGAAACTCAACTCTCGTTATAGGCTATAACTAACGCGACGCAAGGTTACGAACCCTCGGCGTCCACTCCCCCGGAACAAGGAGACGGACGATGCTCAGATCTCTTCGTGCAGCCCGGCTGTCCGCAGCGCTCGCGCTACCCCTGGTCACGATCGGGGCGCTCGGTGTGCCATCACCCGCCTCCGCCGACGACGGCACCTCCGGGCGGGTTCAGTCGACCTTGGTCCCGTTGACCTGCGCCGGTCGCGGGGTCGACCCCGCCGCGAAGATTCGATACCGCACCGAAACCCTGATCAAGGCACCGCTGCACGCCATCTGGAAGCTCCAGACCGACGTGGAGCGCTGGCCGTCGTGGCAACCGCTAGTCGCCACCGCCAAGCGGCTGGACCGCGGGGCGCTGCGCGCGGGCTCGCAGTTCCGGTGGACCACTCCCGTACCCGAGACGCCGAACACCCCCGCCACACGAGCGTGAGCTGCAGAAGCGGGCCGCGCTGTCCGCCGCGATGCGGAACGGCTTCCACGCCCGCGGCCTCGATCCAACCCGAGCCGCCTTGCTCGCCGAGACGTCGGTGACCCTGATGTACGTGTCGGTCACCGCATGGCTCGAGACCGACGACGACCGCAAGCGCTACGGCATCATCGAGAACGCCCTCGCCACGCTCCTGACCGCCTTGATGTGTAGTGCGGTCTCGGGTGGTCCCTACGGCCCCGATTGTGCGCGTAGTCCTGGGCGCTTCAAACAATGCTCCAAGACCGTCAGACATCGACCCCACCCACCCTCGTCGGACTTCCGTGGTGCCCCGAACAGCGACAGACGCCTGGGCACAAAGCGCGCCCATGATTCGGGCCACGCCGCGACTCGAATATGGACAGCACGGAACCCCGGGGGAAGTGTCCGCTGTTTGCACAGTCCCTGCTGCGGTGAGCATGCACTCGTATGCCCTGCGGGCAGTGCCATGCGGTCGGACGTGCGGCGGGCCGGCGTCGATCTTGACCCGGGTGTTTCAATCGAGGGCATGTCCCTCGACGAGTTGCGCGATCTGCTTGCCCGCCATGCTCGGCCGGACCTCAGCACGCCGATCGAAGACCTCCGCGTCTTCCGCGCCGATCGGCCTCAACCACCGATTCCGACCACGTACGGCAGGGTGTTCACGCTCGTCGCCCAAGGCACCAAGCGCTTCGCGCTCGGCAACCACCTGTACGAATACCGGGCCGGGCAGTATCTCATCGCCTCGGTCGACCTGCCCGTCACCGCCTACTTCGAAAAGCCGAACCCGCAACTGCCCGGGCTCGGCTTCGGGCTGACGCTGCACCCGTCCACCATTGCCGAGATTCTGCTGCAGACCACCCCCGGCGAGCTGCCGGACCTCGGACCCGACACGCCGCCAGGCCTCGCCGTCAGCACCGCTCCAACCGAACTCGTCGAAGCGGCCGTCCGGCTGCTGCGCCTGCTCGACCAGCCCCGCGACATCGCCGTGCTCGCGCCCCTCGTCAAACGCGAGATCATCTGGCGGCTGATCACCGGCGAGCAGGGTGCCATCCTGCGCCAGTTCGGCTTCCCCGACAGCAGCCTCAGCCACATCGCCCGTGCCGTCCAGCGGATCCGCGACCACTACGCGCAGCCCTTCCGCGTCGAGGAACTGGCCCGGCAGGCAGGCATGAGCGTCTCCGCCTTCCATCGCAACTTCCAGACTGTCACCGCGATGAGCCCCATCCAGTTCCAGAAACAGATTCGGTTGCAACAGGCCCGACTTCTCCTGGCGGCGGACCCCGCCGACATCGCGGGAATCAGCCGCCGAGTCGGCTACCAGAGCCCCGCGCAGTTCAGCCGCGACTACCGCCGCCAATTCGGCGAGCCACCGACGCGTGACGTGGCCCACCTTCACGCATACACCCGCACCGGCACCCCGACCGGCCCACCGGAAAGCTGATCAGCTGGCACCTGTGCTGAAGTCGCCCACTTCGGCGTGCCGGCACCGGGCCCGACCAGTAGCAGCGGCCACCATGACCGACGATCTTGATGCCTGCGGGGAAGCTGGAGATACTTGGGCCATGAACTCTCGGCGAGTGCTGGTGACCGGTGGGTCTCGAGGTATTGGCGCGGCGGTAGTGAAGGCCTTCGCCGCAGGTGGCGATCGAGTCGCCATCCACTACCGCACTTCCCAGATCCTCGCCGAGCAACTACGCGACTCGCTGCCGGGACAGGGTCACCTGGCGGTGGCGGCCGACCTCTGCGATCCCGGCGCGGTCCGCTTCGCCGTCGACAGTGCCGCCGAGCGGCTCGGCGGACTGGACGTACTTGTCAACAACGCCGCCGACTACGTGCCGCACGACATCTTGGAATGCTCATACGACGAGTGGCAGCAGCGATGGAAACGCGTAGTGGAAACGAACCTCACCGGCACCGCCAACGTCATATGGTGCGCGGCGCAGCACATGCGTGCGGCCGGCGGGGGCCGAATCATCAACATCTCGTCGCGAGGCGCCTTCCGCGGCATGCCGGACTCGCCCGCGTACGGTGCGAGCAAAGCCGGACTGAACTCGCTGGGCCAGTCCCTGGCGGTCGCGCTGGCTCCGGCCGGAATCGCCGTCACCACAGTTGCTCCTGGGCCCATCGACACGGAACTCATTCGAAGCTCGCCGTTCTTCTCGCAGATGAGTTCACAGAGCCCCTTTCAGAGGACGGGCCGGGGGAGGAGGTCGCATCCGCCGTGCACTGGCTCGCCTCCCCTGATGCGGAGTGGGCGTCCGGCGGCATCGTCGACCTCAACGGCGCTTCCTATCTGCGCACCTAACGACCTCGTGCACGGTAGCGAGTCCTTGAGCATCGATGATCGTTGTTCGCACCCCCGACAGATTGGAGGTGGCAACCACCGACACCAGGGCCTGCTCGGCCCGCCGCCGGTGCGTCAGCAACCAGTCCGGGGAAGTACGAGCCCTGCCGCAGCTTCGGGATCGCCAGGTCGATCGTGCCTGCTCGGGTGTCCCACTCCCGAGACCGATACCCGTTGCGGGAGCTCACCCGCTCATCGCTGCGCTGCCCATAGCCGGCGCCACAGATCGCGTCGGCCTCAGCGAACATCACCGCCTGCGCGAACATGCGGATCACCGCCTGCGCGAACGTGCGGATCATCGCCTGCGACACGTCCGGCGACGCGTCCTCGACTGCTCGCGCACAGGTCAACAGGGTTCATGCTCTCTGAAGCGGCCATCGCGTCCTCTCCTCCTTCTTCGACTTGGTCGTCTTGAAGGATCGACGCGATGGCCGCCTCTCATCTACGCAACACGCCCATCACGGGCAAGTCGTACACCACTCCGTGGACGCAACCCCACGCGCCCCAACAACGACGCCCTACGAAACACGGCCTAGTTGTGGAAGAACTGAGACGATCGGTAGTCGGTGGTGCCCGTGGCGGTGTACACGCGGATGGTGTAAGCGTCGACCTCGCCGCCGGCCGGGCCGGGCCACCAGGCGCCCCACCAGCTCTGCTTGGCGCTGGTCTGGATGACCTGACCGTCGTTGAGGATCAGGTCGACGCGGGTGACTGACGGGGCGATCCGGCCGATCACCGTGGAGAACTGGTCGTCGCCCTCACCATGCGCACTCGCGGTCTCGATGGTGATCGGCGGGCCGGCCGATGCCGGATGGGATTCGTCGAGGGCAATCGACGCGAAGCCGCCGTTGACGCCGACCATCATGCACTGCGCCATGGCGGTTGGCCCTTGCTTCAGGATCAGCATGGTGGCGCCGCCACGCTGCTCGGCGAGCACCACCTGATCTGCGGTGACGACCCGGGGGTCGAGCCCACCGACGCGGAGTTCGGCGCACGCCTTCGCCTGCGGCAGCACGTCGGCGCCATTGAGCGAGCCGGGCACCGGCGTCCAGTCGGCGACCGCCTCGGCTGCGGCGTTCGGGAACAGGGCGGGCACGGCCAGCATGCCGGTCACCGCCACGGCCGCCGCAGCGACCAGGCCTACGGCAGACCGGCGGAACGTCACCAGCCGGGTGCGCCGGCCCGGGGCCGCGTCGTTCATCACCTGTTCCAGCCTGTTGCTGGACCGGTTCCACTCGATCGGTCCCGGTTCCCGCCCGGCGGCCGGGTCCAGCGCGGCGAACTGCTTGAGATCCTCGAGATTCGTGTTCACAGCTGCCCCCTGATGGCCTGCGGACGGGTGATGGTGGATACCGATGGCCGGCCGGGCGGCCCTGCGTACGCGCTCAGCAGCCGCTGCCGGGCCCGGCTCAGTCGCATGGCGAAGGTCGACGGCCGGCACCCGGTCACCTCCGCGGCCTGCTCGACGGTCAGGCCGTCGAACAGCACCAGCGCGAGCGTCTCCTGGTCGGCGGGACGCTGCTCCCGCCAGGCGCGTGCCATGTCGACGCGGGCCGCGGCGTCGGTGGAATGGTCGTCCACCGGGCGGTCCTCGCCGACCAGCCGGACGTTCAGCGCCCGGCGGCGCAACCATCCCCGCGTCTGGTTGGACAGCACGCCACGGGCGACCCCGAAAAGCCACGGCCGCGCGTCCTCGGGGATGTCGTCGTAACGCCGCCACGCTGTCAGGAAGACCGTCGCGACGACGTCCTCCGCGTCGGCGGGCGGCACCCGCCGTTCCACGAAACGCAACAGATCAGGGTACGTCTGCGCATGTAACTGCCGGAAGCGTTTCTTCCGGTCTTCGGTTGCCGTCATACCCCCTACCTGTCCGGGACCACGGCGACCATCACACCGAGATCCTAGAAGGCGGCCGTCGAACCGTCGGAGCCGAGCACAGGGCCGGGAACGGAGGCACCAACGAAGGGAGGTGATCGCGGGCACGGTGCCGGACAGGTGGGTAGCGACTGCGTATCCGCGTCGAGACGAGCACGTCAGTGACCTGACCATGCTGGTCGACGGCCCGGCACCCGTACCGCCCGATGCCGTTGACCTTGACGTAGGTCTCGTCCACAAACCAGCGGTCACCCGGACGGTGACGGCAGATGCAGGAGGCGATGGCCAGCCGCACGGTCATCGAGAGGCCAGGGGCATCATCATGGCCGAACGCCGCTGCACCACCACCGAAGCGTTCCGCCTCCTGGCGAGAGTGTCCCAGGACTCCCACCGCAAGGTCCGCGACGTGGCCCAAGCCCTCGTCGACCAGGCGGTCGGGACACCTCGCCGCTGACCGCAGCTACTTGCCGCGGGCCTTTCGGGTGCTGTCGTCGTTGGCCTTGCGGATGGCCTCGACGAGGTCGGCCTTCTTCATCCGGGACCGGCCGCGGATGTCGAGCTTCTTCGCCAGTTCCATCAGGTGTTCCTTGCTGGCGTGGGCGTCGACCCCACCGGCCGTCCGGCCCGACGAGCCGCGGCCGCCGGCGGCCTTCTTGTCACTCGGTCCCTTCTTGGCCTTCGGTTCCCAGTGGTCGCCCACCTTCTCGAAGGAGTGCTTGACCGCCGCGAACGCCGTCCGGTGGGCGCGCTCGCCCTCTCCGTACGAGTCGACTGCGGAATCGTGCGCCTGGGCGTAGGTGTCCTGGGCCTTCTTCGGCGACCGCTTCAGGGTGCTGGGCATGTCCTTCCGTGCCGGCATCGTCGCTCCTCTCGTCGGCTCCTGTTCGATGACCGTGCCCTGTGGTCGCGGCTTCAAACACCGCCACCGGCCAAGTTGCCTTCCCGCCCCTGCGAGCAGGCCTGCCGGGACCTCCCGGCCACCATCAGTGGAGAACAGTGAGCGGTGCCGGCGCACCGACAGGTGCCGGCACCGCCCGCTTCGTCACCGCCGCTCGAACCCGCAGGAAGTAGTACCGGCGGCCGTCGAACCTATCCGGCGGTGGCGGCGGCGCGGGCGACGAGGTCGGCAAAGACCGCCGGGTCGTCGGCGTCGACGACGGGGAAACCGGCTCCGGGCTCACCCACCCAGTGCATCATGATGCCCGGGTTGTGGACCTGGTACCCGTCGGCGAAGAACAGGTGCGGGCTTCCCTGCACGTCGTCGCGGTGCCGCTGGTAGTCGCGCATCATCGCGCCGCGGGCCCGACCGGTGTCGAGGGCGTCGGCGAGCTTTGACGTGTCGACGCCGGGGCAGCCGTCGGCGATGTCGAGGATCTCGTGGCGCAGGGAGATGCAGCGGCTGTCGCGGAAGAACGCCATCCGCAGCGCGAGGTCGAGGTCCTCGGCGGCGGCCGGGGACTGTTCCTTGGCGGCGTGCACGGCCTCATTGGGCAACAGGGTGGTGACCGGCCACGTCGCGGGGTCGGCCTGCCAGGGTTTGAGTTCCAGGTCGGGTTCGAGCGCGCCGAGCACGGGCACCTCGGCTTCCAGGTACCGCTTGGGGATCGGGAACCGGTTGAGGTCCTCCAGCAGGAACAGCCGGTGGTCCAGGCGCACCCGGTCGTCGAGGCCGGCCTCGACGCGGGCGCGCAACAGCCGCACGATCGCGATCGTGGACCAGCCGCACGCCACGTCGGTGTAGACGACGATGGTTCCGCGCAACCGAGTCGTCCTGACCGACGTGCGCCAGCCGAGCGCCCGCCTGAAACTTCGGGCCAGCACTGCGTAGTCGCGGACCGCACCATCGCCATCCACACAGAACACCAAGCCCTCAACACTCAGCACCTCATCAATCGCGGAGAGTAACGCCCGTCGCGGATGCGTTTAGAGAATCCGCCTCGATGGAAGTGACAGTCGTCCACATCCGTGGAGGGAGACAACCGTGACGAACAAGAGGCGGCCCGCGGCGTTCCTGATGACTCTCGCCCTGGCGGGCACGGCGGCGCTGGCCGGCTGCGGTGGGGTCGGTGGCGGCGGGAACGACACGGGCGGCGGGACGAAGGACGCCGGAGCCCTGACCACCATGGGTTTCGGCCTGTCCGACGAGATCGCCGAGTCCCGTGTCGACACGTTCCGGAAGGCCAACCCGGGCGTCAAGCTGACCATCACCGAGGGCAGCTTCGACGAGCAGCAGTTCCTCTCCGCGGTCGCCTCGGGCAACCCGCCGGACCTGGTCTACCTGGATCGCAAGCTGATCGGCACCTATGCCAAAAGCGGTGCGGTCCAGCCGTTGACCGACTGCCTCGAAAAGCAGGGCATCGACATGGGGCAGTACCAGCCGGACGCGCGGGCCCAGGTCACCCTGAACGACACCGTCTACGGCATCCCGGAGTTCTCCATCGTCCGGGTGCTCTACCTCGACGAGGCGGCGCTCAAGCAGGCCGGGGTCACCGCCGACCAGGTCGGCGTGGCCGACTGGGCGGCCCTGCCGGCGCTGGCGACCAGGCTGGCCCAGGTGGACGGTGGCAAGGTCACCCGGATCGGCATCGACCCGAAGATCCCCGAGTTCCTGCCGATGTGGGTCCGGGCCAACGGCGGTGAGATGATCTCCGCCGACGGCCGGACCGCGAAGCTGGACGATCCGAAGGTGGTCGAGGCGGTGCAGACCGCCAGCTCGCTCATCCAGGGGCAGGGTGGCTGGGGGAAGTTCAAGTCCTTCCGGGACACCTTCGACCTGTTCGGCGCGAAGTACCCGTTCGTGCAGCACCAGATCGGGGTGTGGCCGTTGGAGGACTGGTTCCTCAACCAGATCGCGAAGAACTCACCGGACGTCCCGTTCGTCGTGAAGCCGTTCACCGACCGGCAGGGCAGGCCGCTGACGATGGCCAACGGTCAGGCCTGGGTGATCCCCAAGGGCGCCAAGAACCCGGAGGCCGCCTGCACGTTCGCCCGGACGGTGACCGCCACCGACACCTGGATGACCGCCGCGCAGGCCCGGCTGGCGGCCCGCAAGGCGCAGAACCTGCCGTTCACCGGCGTGTGGACCGGCAACGTCGCCGCGGACAAGAAGATCTTCGACGAGCTCTACCAGCCCAGCGGCAACAAGCGGTTCGACGACGCGGTGCAGGTGATCCGGTCGGCCCAGGACGCCGCGTTCTCGCTGCCGGCGTCGCCGGCGGGCGCGGAGTTCGACAAGGCGTGGACCGACGGGGTGAACCGGGTGCTGTCCGGGCAGGCGCAGCCGGCCGACGCGATGCGCCGGGCCCAGCAGGAGGCCACCGCCGCGCTCGACCGGGCGTCGAAGTAGCAGCCGCGGCCATGTCCACCACCACCGACACCGCCGGGGGCGCTGCCCGCCCCCGGCGTACCCGGCGGCGTCGGATGACGCCGACGACCCGGCGGGAGGCCCGCTGGGCGTACGTCTTCCTGGCCCCGTGGATCATCGGCTTCCTGGTCTTCACCGCCGGCCCGATGCTCGCCAGCCTGTGGCTAAGTTTCACCGAGTACGACGTGATCAGCTCGCCCCGGTTCACCGGGCTGGACAACTACCGGCGACTGGCCGCCGATCCGCAGGTGCTACGCAGCCTGACCAACACGATCTACTACACGCTGCTGCACGTGCCGCTGGTGATGGCGATCTCGCTCGGGCTGGCCCTGCTGCTCCAGCGGGTCGGCCGGTGGCAGGGCTTCTTCCGGACCGTGTTCTACCTGCCGGTGATGACCCCGGCGGTGGCCGTCGGGGTGCTCTTCCTGCTGCTGCTCAACACCCAGAACGGGCTGATCAACCGGGCGCTCGGCCTGGTCGGCGTCGACGGTCCGAGCTGGACGACCGACCCGCGCTGGGTGCTGCCGGGCATCGTGCTGATGAGCCTGTGGAGTCTCGGCTCCAGCGTGATCATCTACCTGGCCGCGTTGCAGAACGTACCCCGCGACCTGTACGAGGCGGCCGCACTCGACGGCGCCGGCGGGTGGGCGCGGTTCCGTCACGTCACCCTGCCGATGATCTCCGGGGCGCTGTTCTTCACGTTGATCGTGAACACCATCGCCGCACTGCAGATGTTCACCGAGGTCTACACGATGTACTTCGGCAACCGGCAGAACGCCGGCGCCTTCAACAGCGACGCGGCCAGCTTCTACGTCATCCGGCTGTTCCAGGAGGCGTTCCAGTTCCTGCACATGGGCTTCGCCTCCGCGATGGCCTGGGTCCTCTTCCTGATCATCGGCGTGATCACCCTGGTCCAGGTCAAACTCTCCCACCGGTTCGTCTTCTACGAGGGGGACTCATGAGCGCCGCCGTCGATCGCGGTCCGGCCTCGGCCGTACCGGCGCGGACGCGGACCGCGTCGCCGGTCCGCCGGCCGGCGGACGACCGGGACGACGGGCGCCCCTGGTGGTCGCGGGCGCTCCGCCTGACCGCACTGCTGGGGGCCGCGGTGGTCTTCCTGGCGCCGTTCGTCTGGCTGGTCTCGGCGTCACTGCGGCCCCGGGCGTACGTCTTCGACACCGGCTTCCTGCCGGTACCCTTCGCGCCCGAGAACTACCGGACGGTGTGGCAGGCCGTCCCGCTGGTGGCCTGGCTGGGCAACAGCCTGGTGGTGGGGGTCGCCGCCGCCGCGGCGGTGACCCTGTCCAGCGCGTGGGTGGCGTTCGGATTCGCCTACTTCCGGTTCCCCGGACGCAACCTGCTCTTCGGGCTGGTGCTCGCGACGATGATGCTGCCCTTCGCGGTGACGATGATCCCCACCTACCTGATCTGGTCGGAGCTACGACTCGTCGACACCCAGGTGCCGCTGTGGGCGGGCAACCTGTTCGGGTCGGCGTTCTACATCTTCCTGCTCCGGCAGTTCCTGCTGTCGCTGCCCCGGGAGTACTTCGAGGCCGCCCGGGTCGACGGCGCGAGCTACCCGCAGCTGTTCTGGAAGATGGCGTTCCCCTTGATCCGGCCGGCGCTGCTGGTGGCGTTCGTCTTCGAGTTCAAGGCGAGCTGGACCGACCTGATGAAGCCGCTGATCTACCTGCGCGACGAGTCGCTGTTCACCCTGCCCCGCGGGCTCAAGGTGATGGTCGACCGGTTCGGCTACGGCGGCGAACACCAGCAGTGGGAGGTCCTCCTCGCCGGCACGGTCATCTCCACCATACCGATGATCGTCCTGTTCTTCCTGGCCCAGCGGCACTTCGTCGAGGGCATCGCGACCACCGGCCGCAAGGGCTGAGACGGTGGCGAGGCCGACGACCTTTCAGACAGGAGGATGAATGCGACGCGGCGGCGCGGTGTTGATTCTGATCATCATGCTGGTCACGGCGTGTGGCCTGCCGCAAGACACGGCAGGCACCCTCGCCGACGTACGCGACGGCGTACTGAGGGTGGGCGTCACCGAGAACCCGCCCTGGGTCCGGGTGCCCGACGAGGGTCCACCGTCGGGTGCCGAGGTCCGGTTGGTCACCCAGCTGGCGGCGGAGTTGGGCGCCGAGGTCGAGTGGTACCCCGGCTCGGAGTCCGCGCTGATGGCCGCGCTGAAGGACCGGGTCCTGGATGTCGTGGTCGGTGGCCTGGACGCGAAGGCGCCATGGACGAAGGAGGCGTCGCTGACCCGACCGTACGTCACGACCCGCACCCTGGTGGCCGCCCCCGCGGGCGTCCGCGTTCCCGACGACCTCACCGGGCACCGGGTGGCCGTACGCGGCGGCACCGCCGACGTCGCCGCACTGACCAGCGAAGGCGTCCACGTCGTGGCCGTGGACGAGGTGACCGGCACGGAGGGCATGCCCGTCGTCGTCGGCGAGTGGCGGCTGGCCGAGCTGGGGCTGACCTCCTCGCGGCACGAACTCAGCAGTACCGATCACGTGTGGGCGTTACCACCCGGCGAGAACGCATGGCAGGTAGCGGTCGAGCGGTTCCTGCTGGAGCGCTCGCACGCCGACGTCATGCGACTGCTGGTCGAGGCGCAGCGAGCGGAGGCGACCCGATGAGGATGTACGACCGTTTCGAACTGCCCCCGGACAAGGCCGCGTTGCACCAGCGCGCGGTCCGGCTCGAATGGTGGACCATCGCCTTCTTCGTGGCCACCGTCGCTCTGCTGGCGGTGACCCTCGGGCAGTCGCAGGCGATGAAGGCCGCCTGGATCGAGGACATGCTCGGCCTGGTCCCACCAGCGGCGTTCCTCATCGCCGCCCGGTACCGCAACCGCGCCCCGAACGCGCGGTTCCCCTACGGCTACCACCGCTCGGTCAGCGTCGCGTTCCTGGCCGGGTCGGTCGCGCTACTCGGTCTCGGTGGATACGTCGTCTACGACTCCGCAGTGCGGCTCATCGCGCGGGAGCGGCCACCGATCGGCCTCATCGAGGTCTTCGGACAACGGTTCTGGCTGGGCTGGCTGATGATCGCCGTGCTGTTCACCACCATGGTGCCCGCCATCCTGCTCGGCCGAGCCAAGCAACGGATCGCCCGCCAACTGCACGACAAGGTGTTGTTCGCCGACGCCGAGATGAACCGCGCGGACTGGCTCACCGCCGGTGCCGCCATCCTCGGCGTGGCCGGCATCGGTATCGGACTGTGGTGGGCCGACGCCGTCGCCGCGCTGATCATCGGCGGTGACATCGTCCGCGACGGGGTCCGGACCACCCGCGGTGCAGTGGCGAACCTGATGGACAACAAGCCCCGCGTGGTCGACGGCAGCCACGAACACCCGCTGCCTCACCAACTGCTCACCGCCGTCCAGGACCACGACTGGATCGTCGACGCCTGCCTGCGCCTACGGGAGGAGGGCCACGTCTTCGTCGGCGAACTGATCGTGGTGCCCCGGGAAGGCACGGACCGGCTGGTCGAACGGCTGGAGGAGCTACAGGCGTTCGCCCGCGACTTCGACTGGCGCATCCACGACCTGGTCGTCGCGCCGGTCCACCGCCTGGAAACCTGAGTCGGGAGATCCCCAGCCCGGGCCGGCCAGCACCCCGACGGCTCATGCCGGGGCATCCGGCGCATAACCGGGACCGCCCGGGGTAGCGGGATGAGATGTCGCCATGGCGGACACTCGTGATGGGCCAGCTGGCCCGGGACCTCGTCCTGACCGTGGACGGGATACCCGGGCCGCACCAGACCACCGAGGTGCGACAGCGCCGCGAACTGCTCGGCGGCAAGGGCGCCAACCAGGCGGTCGCACTGAGCCAGTTGGGAGCCGCACCGACGCTGCTCGCGGTGGCCGGCCACGACGACGTCGGCGACGACCTGCTGACCCAGGCCCGCCGGGACGGCATCGACGTCACCCACGTCGTCCGGCGCAGCGGCGTACCCACCGGGCTGATCGTCGAGGTGCTGGAGCCGCAGGGGCGATGGCACTATCTCCAACACCTTCCCGAGGCGGTCCTGCTCACCGAAGCCGACGTCACGGCCGCGGCCGACGCGTTCCGGCGTACCGACGCGGTGCTGGTGCAATTGCAGCAGCCACCTGCGGCGGCACGGGCCGCAGCACGCCTGGGACGGGCCGCCGGGGCGCTGGTGGTGCTGGATGGTGCACCAGCCGACGACGAACACCGGCTGCCCCTGCTCGCGGCCGGCGACGTCGTGCGGGCCGACGACCGGGAGACGGAGTTGCTGACCGGAGTCCGCAGCGACGATCCGGACCGGGTTCGGAAGGCGGCCACGGACCTGCTGGACGCGGGACCAAAGCTGCTCGTGCTCGGGCTGGGCCCGATGGGCAACCTGTTCGCCTGGCGCCACGAACGATGGGGCTCGGGAACCCTGCTGGTACCCCTGAGCAGGGACGAGGTGGTCGACACCACGGGCGCCGGCGATGCCCTCACCGCCGCGCTGACGATAGCGCTACTCCGTGGCGACCCGCCGACGTCCGCAGCCCGGTACGCGGTGGCCGCCGCCGGCGCGACGGTCGGGCATCCCGGCGGCCGACCCGCTCTCACCGACGAGGCGCTGCGGGCCCGGCTCACCGATCCCGCGCTCACCGGGCACCGGGACGGCCCGACGCACCAGGGTGAGTACGTCGGCCGGCAGCGGTAGAGGATCTTCAACCTGTGCGGCGTGGATGGGGATCGACAGACTTCGGCTTCTTTGTGGCCCGCGCCTTGGCGTTCGCGGTGGTCACGTCACCCGCTGGCGCCCTTGCGCGCGTCGTATCCGGCGGTAGGACCTTGCGCGTTCATGACACCAGCACGGGAAGCTGCCTGCGGGAATGGGACTTCAGCGCGGGACGCTCCGAGCGGAGGTTCAGCGACCGCCCGTCTCCGCTGACTGCGGTCCGACTCAGCCCAGATCAGCGGCGCGTTCTGTCTACGTCACAGGACGGTGAGATCTGTGCGTGGTCGATCGACAGTGGTGACTGCTTGACGAGGATCGCCAGCCCGCAGACCGACCGCCTGGCCGACTACATGGCCGGCGGCGCCGAACCGACCCACTTCAGCGTGGGCGGGCGCTGGGCGCTGGTCGGTGATAGGAACAATGCGATTCACCTCTGGGACGTGGACAGTGGCCGACGTGTTCGTACGGCCCGGCCCCCGGCGACGGTGGAGCCGGAGCGGACGCCGTGCGGCGGGTGAGCCGTGACGTGACGACCGGCCCAGCGCCCGGCGGTGCGCGTACCGGATAGGTCGGAGTCGCTCCCGGCCAGGGTCGGGTGGGACCCTGGCCGGGAGCATCCGGTCAGCCGATGCGGCCGGCGCGGTGCCGGCGGCGGGTCAGCACGACGAGGACGGTGCCGAGGAGCGCGAGCATCACCCCGACGGTCAGCGGCGCGGTGAGGGCGTCACCGGTCACCGGCAGGATCCCCCCGACATAGCGGAAGGTGATTCCGTTGGAGGTGCCGCCGGTGCTCACCGTGATCGTGGTGTTCCCGGCCGCGCAGCGCGGTGTGCGGAAGGTCAGCGAGCGGCCGTCCGGCGCCACGGTGACCTGGTCGGCCGGGATGGTCGTGCCGCAGATGGTGACCGTGGTGCCGCCCGGTACGAACCCGGAGCCACCGACCGTCACGGTCGTGCCGCCACCGGTCGGCCCCTGTCCGGGGTTGACGGTGTCGATGCGCGGCGGGGCGGGTTCGTAGGTGAATCCGTCCGGTGCGGTGACGTCGTCACCGGGCAGCAGGACGGTGACGTCCACCGTCCCGGGCGAGCCGGGCGGGGTGACCACGGTCAGCGAGGTGCCGTCCGGGTTCACGACCAGGTTGGTGCCGGGTGTGTTGCCGAAGTTCACGCCGGTGGCGCCGGTGAGACCGGTGCCGGTGATGGTCACCGTGGTGCCACCGGTGGTCGGTCCGGTGTCCGGCACGATGGAGGTGATCGTCGGTGCGACGTACGTGAAGACGGGCGCGGTGGCGGTGCCGGCGGGGAACACCAGTCGGACCTCTGCCGGCCCGGCCGCGTTCGGCGGGGTCACCACGGTGATCGTGGTGCCGGCCGGGTTGACGGTGAACCCGGTGCCGGGCACCCCGTCGAAGTTCACGCCGGTGGCGCCGGTGAAACCGGTCCCGGTGACGGTGACCGTGGTGCCGCCGGAGGTCGGCCCACTCGTCGGGGTCAGCCCGGTCACGGTCGCGGCGCTGCCGTCGGCGAGGTAGGTGTAGTCCAACGGTGCCGCCGTACCGCCGCCGGTGCTCACCACCACGACGGCTGGTCCGACCGCGCCGGGCGGGGTGACCGCCGTCAGGGAGGTGCCACCCTGGGTGACCGTGACGTTGGTGGCCGGCGCCCCGTCGAAGGTGACGGTCGTGTCACCGGGGACGAAACCGGTGCCGGTGAACGTCACGGTCTGTCCGCCCGACTGGGGACCCGCGTTCGGGGTGATCGACGCGACGGTCGGTGGCGCTGCCACGTAGGTGAAACCGTCCGGGGCGGTCGCGTCCGCGCCCGGCAGGAGCACGGTGACGTCCACCGGGCCGACCTGACCGGGCGGGGTGACCACGGTCAGTGAGGTGCCGCCCGGGTTGACCGTGACGTTGGTGCCCGTGGTGTCGCCGAAGGTCACTCCGGTCGCCCCGGTGAAGCCGGTGCCGGTGATGGTCACCGTGGTGCCGCCGGCGGTCGGTCCGGTGTCCGGGACGATCGAGGTGATCGTCGGCCCGAGGTAAGTGAACGTCGGCGCGGTCACCCGACCGGCCGGGAAGACCAGTTCGACCAGGGCCGGGCCCGCCGGGTTCGGCGGTGTCACCACGGTGATCGTGGTGCCGGCCGGGTTGACGGTGAACCCGGTGCCGGGCAGGCCGTCGAAGTCCACGCCGGCCGCTCCGGCGAAGCCGGTGCCGGTGATGGTCACGGTGGTGCCGCCGACGGTCGGCCCGGAGGTCGGTGTAAGGCTGGTGATGGTGGCCGCGCTGCCGTCGGCCAGGTACGTGTAGCCCAGCGGGGCGGCCGTGCCGTTCACCGTGCCGACCACGACCTCGGCGGGTCCGACCGCGCCGGGCGGGGTGACCGCCGTCAAGGAGGTGCCGCCCGGTGCGACCGTGACGTCGGTCGCGGGTACGCCGTCGAAGGTGACCGTGGTGCCGCCCGGGATGAAGCCGGTGCCGGTGATCGTCACGGTCTGGCCGCCCGACTGCGGGCCCTCGTCCGGGGTGATCGTCGCGGTGGTCGGTGCCGCCGGCGGACGCTCGCAGAGTGCCTCGGCGACGATGACGGTTCCGACGGGGATGGTGGTCGGGACACCGAGGATGCTGCCCGACAGGGTCAGCACGGCCCGCACGGTGATTGCGGTGGCACCGGTGGCGGTGGTCGTCTCGACGCGGGTCAACGAGGCGTTCAGGCTCGCGTCCAGCAGCCCCGGCACCACCACCGCCGCGCTACCCACGACGGCGGGGGTGTTCGCCGTCAGCGTCACCGCCGAGCCGAACAGTTCCAGCCCGACGAGCGTGGTGTCCGCGCTGGTCGCGCCGACCTGCGGACAGACCGCGGTGGCGGTGACCTCCGTGGCGTTCAGCACGTCGATGCCGAGCACGGCCAGGTTGAGCCCGTTGACGCTGGAGGACGCCGACGACCCGTCGTCTGCCCGGGTGGCGGTGACCTCTTCGACGGTGCCGCTGGCGGTCACGCCGACCGCCCCCGGTATCGAGATCGCCAGCAGCGTCTCGGTGTCGGTGCCCCCTCCGGCGGGCGCGGTGGCGGTGCCGATGGTCGCGTCGGCGCTGATCACGGCTATCCCGGCCACCTCGGCCGAGAGGTCGACGACGACCCCGCGGGCGCTCGCGTCGCCCGGTGCCGCCAGGGCCGGCGTACCCAGGGTCAGGGTTGCCAGGCTGGTGACCAGCAGCGCCGTGGCGGCGCTCGTGGTTCTTCGCAGGACGGTCCTCACCAATTTCCCCCGTTCAGATGGATGACGGACCTGCGTGATGCGGTGGCAGCCGTCACCGACGTGAACGAAAACAAATCGGGCAAGTTACGCATTTCGCATCCTGAGGGTTTGGCGACCGTGGGCTGTCGGCGTGGTACCCGACGCCCCGACCGGCCGGACATGGTGGACGCACCCGTGCCCGACGACCCCGGACGGAGGGCTTGATCTGGAGTGCGCTCCAGGTGTCAGGGTCGACGTCATGGCAGGGGACAGGGCAGCGGCCCGGCTGGTGCTGGGGACGATGAACTACGGCACGACGGTGGACCAGGAACGCGCGTTCGCGCTGCTGGACAGGTTCGTGGAGGTGGGCGGGGACTGGCTCGACACCGCCAACTGTTACGCGTTCTGGTCCGACCCGGCCGGTCTCGGCGGGGCGAGTGAGCGGGTGATCGGGGCGTGGCTACAGGCGCGTCCGGGTGGGCGGGCCCGGGTGCGGATCGCGACGAAGGTCCGGTACGACCCGCTGGTGGCGCACCGCTGGCCCGAGTCGGCCGAGGGGCTGTCGGCCGGGGCGATCGCGGCGGGCGTCGCCGGCAGCCTGTCGCGGCTGGGCGTCGACGCGGTCGATCTGCTGTGGGCGCACGGCGAGGACCGCAGCGTGCCGCTCGCCGAGACCGTCACCGCCTTCGGCGATCTCGTCGGCAGGGGGACCGTGCGCCGGGTGGGGGCGGTGAACCATGCCTCGTGGCGCGTCGAGCAGGCCCGCGCCCTGGCCCGGGACCACGGGGTGGCGCAGTGGTCGGCGGTGCAACTGCGGCACTCGCTGGCCCAACCCAGGCCCGGTGCCCTGCTGCCCGACCAGGGCCACAAACTCCTCACCGCCGACGACCTCGACTACGCCCACACCGAGGGCCTGGACGTGTGGGCCTACACCCCGTTGATCAACGGTGGCTACGTGCGTCCCGACAAGCCCCTCCCCGATGCCTACGCCCACCCGGGGACGAGCCGGGTCCTCGGCGTGCTCGACGAGATCACCGTCGAGACGGGGGCGACGCGTAACCAGGTGGTGCTCGCCTGGCTGCTGCGGCAGGGCATCCGACCGATCGTCGGCGTGAGCAGCCTCGCGCAACTCGACGAGGCCGTCGACGCGGTGGACGTACCGCTGGAGGACGGGCACATGGCCCGACTGGCCGACGCCCGCTGAAACAGGTACCGGCTGGAGTGTCTTGCCCCGAGCCGGTGCCGCCGTCGGGCGACGGCGGCACCGGCCGGCCTGGTGGACCGTCAGGTGGCGAGGGTGGCCAGCGGCTTCAGGCCGTAGGTGCGGGCGTAGCCGTTCTCGATGCCCACGACCAGGTCGACGACCTCGAAGTAGCGGTCCCAGAAGGGGGTCTCGCGCAAAGCGTCGATCAGCAGCCGGTAGGCGTCGTGGTCATCCGCCTCCCAGACCCAGATGTCGGTGACCCGCGCCGAGTAGAACTCCGTGTCGTAGAAGCGGGAGCGGACCCCGTGGGTGCGGGCCTGGATGACGGGCAGAACGTTGGTGGTGAAGGCCTGGACGCGTTCGGCCACAGTCATCGCGAGCCACTCGGGGGTGGTTTTGACCAGCATGAAAGCGGTGACCGGCGGCTCGGTCCGGTCAGCGGGCATCGGCGGCCTCCTGCGCGGTGAGGACGGCGGGTCGGAGCGTTCGGGCGCACCAGTGCGCGAACGTGGTGCCCGGCCCCGCCTGCGGTGAGCGGTCGACGCCCGAGTCCAGGCCTTCGTCCTTGGCGCGTTTCATGTCGACCATGGCCTCGACGAACGCCTCGTTGAGGCCGTAGCCGAGCATGGTGGAGCGCAGTTCGTCGAGCGACTGACGCTGGTAGCGGACCGGACGGCCCAGCTGCTCGGTCATGATGCGGGCCAGGTCGTCGGGCGAGAGGTCCTGCGGGCCGAGCACCGGGACGTCGCCCACCCCGGTCCAGGAGCGGTCCAGCAGCAGCACGGCCGCGGCTGCGGCGATGTCGGCGACGGCCACCATGGGGGCCGGACGGGCCGCGGCGACGGTGTCGGTGAAGACGCCGTCGTCGCGGATCGCGTCGACCTCCTCCAGCAGGTTCTCGAAGAAGGACGGGCAGGTCAGGGCGCGGTAGGCGACGCCGGAGCCGGCGATCAGGTCGTCCATGGCCAGGGAGGCGGTGACCAGCCCGGCCCGGGCGGCCTGCGGGGTGCCACGGCCGAGCGCCGAGACGCCGACGACATGGCCGACGCCGTGAGCGGCGAAAGCCCGCGCGGCCGGTCGGGTGAAGCCGCTGTAGGCTTCGTCGGGCGTGACGGAGGCGTCCGGCGGCACCAGCCAGAACACGGCGTCCGCCCCGGCGAAGGCACGCTCGACGGTCGCGGCGTCGCCGTGCGAGCCGACGACCACCTCGACCCGTCCACGGACGCCTTCGGGTAGCCGGGCCGGATCCCGGACGACGACACGTAACTCCTCACGGCCTGCGGGTGCGGCCTCGATCAGCAGCGACAGCAGTTGCCGCCCGATGTTCCCGGTGGGGCCGGTAATCACGATCATGAAACCTCGATTGTCGGATCGGCAGGACTCACTCATAGTGCGGAGGGGCACTGCATTGCCACAATGGGAACTTCAGCATCCAATCATTGCCTGAAGTGGAATAAATGCGGTGAGCAGCCCAGCCCCGAACCTTGACGCCAACCTCGCCGTCGCTCTCGACGCCCTACTGACCGAGCAGAGCGTTACCCGCGCCGCCGCGCGGCTGCAGACCTCCCCCGCGGCGATGAGCCGAACCCTGGCCCGGTTGCGCCGGGCGCTCCGAGATCCACTACTGGTGCGGGCCGGACAGCGGATGGTGCCCACTCCGCGCGCCGAGGCGCTGCGGGACGAGGCCGGCGCGGTGGTACGCCGGCTAGAGGCGTTGCTCGCCCCGAGCGGCGGAATCGATCCAGCGGCACTGCGGCGCACCTTCACCGTCCAGGCCGCTGACCTGGTCGGTGCCGCAGTCGCGCCCGGTCTGCTCCGGCTCGCCCGACGGCGGGCGCCGGGCGTCTCGCTGCGGGTGCTGGCCGAGGAGTGGGAGGCGGGCCCCGCGCTGCGTGACGGACGGATCGACCTGGAAATCGGGGCCATCGACCACGTCGACCCGGAGACGCGCGTCGAAGAACTCGTCACCCTGCGGATGGCGGCTGGCGTCAGGGCCGGGCACCCCCTCACCGAGGGCACTCTGACCGCCGCCAGGCTCGCTGCGGCCGAGCACGTGGCGGTCAGCCGCCGCGGACGTTTCACCGGGCCGCTGGACACGGCCCTGGCCGCGCAGGGGCTCCGCCGGCGGGTCAGCGCCGTCCTGCCCGGACACCTGGCCGCGATGATGCTGGCCGCAGCCGAGGACGTGGTCTGCCTGGTGCCGACCGCGCTGCCGGGTGAGCCTCCGTCACGGCTCAGCGACGCGGCGCACGCGCTGGGACTGCGCCTGCTGGAAATCCCATTGCCGCTGCCACCACTGACGATCGGCATGGCCTGGCACCCACGGCACCGCGTCGACGGCGCCCACCAGTGGCTGCGTGACGCCGTGCGCCACGTGCTCCGCCCCGCCGAGCGGAATAGGACCCGCGCATCAGGCCGGGCACACGTGCCCGTCGGGGCGAGCGGCACCGCTGTGGAAGACCTGAACGCGGTGGGTCCTGTTGCGTTGGGCGAAAGCATGATCGACTCCGGCTTGTCCGGTGTGGTCTGCTGGGCCGGTGAGGTCGCTGTCTCGTGTCCGGTCCTGGTCTCCGCCGCCGTCGGCGCTCGTCGGCTTTCGGTTCCCGCCTGAGGTGATCGTTTTGGCGGTCCGCTGGTATCTGCGGTTCAACCTTCCCTACCGGGATGTGGAGGAGTTGCTGGTCGAACGCGGCGTCGAGGCGGACCACGTCACCGTCTACCGGTGGGTGGGTGCAGCGGTTCACCCCGCTGCTGGCCGACGCCGCCCGGTTCGCTCGTCACTCACCTGGTGACCGCTGGTTCGTGGACGAGACCTACGTCAGGGTCAACGGTATCTGGCGGTACGTGTACCGGGCCGTCGACCAGCACGGGCAGGTCATCGACGTGCTCGTGTCGGCGCGTCGGGACGCCGCCGTGGCCCGGCGATTCTTCCACCGGGCGCTGACCACGCTGAAGATCATGCCCAGCGAGGTCGTAACCGACGCCGCTCCCGCCTATGCCAGGGTGTTGGAGGACTTGGTCCCGTCGGCGTGGCACCACGTCGAACGACATGCCAACAATCCGATCGAGGCCGACCACAGCCAACTCAAGCACCGGCTCAGACCGATACGCGGACTCCGCACCGACCGAACCCTCCAAACGATCGTCACCGGACACGCCCTCGTGCAGAACCTCCGACGCGGACACTACGAACTCGCCACCGACGTTCCGCCCGCGCTGCGGGTGGCCGCCGCGTTCACCGAACTCGCACGAGCGATCTGATCAGCGCCCGGCTGGCGCAGCTCGGCGTGCCCACAGATCCGCCAACGCAACAGCACCCGGTCGTCGCTGTCGGGCACGTGCACGTGACCGGCCCGGCTGTCAGGTCCAGCCAGCAGTTCGCGTAGAGGGTGTCGAAGTTTACCCGCAACACCATTGTCACGACCAGCCGTCTCATTCGCGGCAAAACGGGTTAGAACGACAGCCATCAAGGTACGGTCGTGTCGGTTTTCGAGGTCGACTGCAAGGCTGCATATCCGTGCGTGGACACACTTTTGAGCAGAAACCTTAGATACGGCCACCCCCCAAGTCCATCGATCGACATATAAGCTACTGGCATGAAGAAGAGGCTTGCACTCACCGTGGCCGCCATCACCGCCGTCGCCACCCTCACGCTCGGCAGCCCGGCATACGCACTGCTGTGGATCTGGGTGGGCCCGTACCCGGCGAAGGCCGCCTGCGACGTCGAGCGCGCCGAGTTCGCCAACACCTACATCACCCAGCAGTGTCTGTACCGCGACCTGACCGGCACGCTCAACGACGGTTGGTACTTCAAGTACGCCCCTGAATTCTGATCGGCAGGGCAGGGCAGGGCAGGGCCGGGGGCCGCTGCCGGCGCCCGGCCCTGCCCCACCACTCTGCGGCGAACCGCCAGATCCCCTGCTTCCGAGGTATTAGTAAGCACGCCAAGCTCGGGCACCACGCCCGCCTCGTCCACCGTCAATCCTCACCGCCGCGTACAGGAGCAGGAGACGAAAGCGACGGTAGTGCACACGAGTCCGGTCAGATCAGAGGTCCGTACTCGACTGCACCCACCCACGAAGACCAGTAACGATCGGTGCAGCTGACCTCGGAAATCGACAGACGGTATCGCCACGCGATTGCCCTATCGGGCCTACCGAAGGTCAAGGCATCCTCACTGGACGTTCGTTTCGCGTTCGCGTCAGTAGAGACCGATTTGCGCCTCGACCTCGTCGGGGCAATATGCCGGACCTGACCTGGAAAGCGCACATCGCGGCCAGCTCCACGTTGACCAGAATCAGAGCATTTCAGCCCGCGATCGTGTCTGATTCACTGTCATCCGACATCGACGTACATGAGGTCCGCCGATCCGACCCCCAAACGCCGTACCCCTGAATCATGACCGCGCGACGAGCCTATCCATCCGACCTGTCCGACGCCCGGTGGGCCCTGATCGCACCCCGGCTGACCGCCTGGCGGCGGGCCCGCACCGACGCCGGCGTCAGCGGCCGCACCCCCACCCACGACCTACGCGAGATCTTCAACGCCATCCTCTACGTCAACCGCACCGGCATCGCCTGGCGCTACCTGCCCCACGACTTCCCACCACACCCGACCGCCTACGGCTACTTCGCCGCCTGGAGCAAGGAAGGCATCTTCATCGAGCTGAACTACCAGCTCACCGGCCTCGTCCGCGACCACCACGGCCGCACCATCACACCCACCGCATCCATCATGGACAGCCAGAGCGTGAAGACCTCCACCAACGTCCCACTGTCCACACAGGGCACTGATGCAGGGAAGAAAATCGTCGGCCGCAAACGCGGCATCATCACCGACACCCTCGGCCTGCTCCTCGCCGTCATCGTCACCGCCGCAAGCGCCAGCGACAACACCATCGGCATGAACCTGCTCGACCAGGCCACCACCACCTACCCCACCCTCACCAAAACCTGGGCCGACGCCGGCTTCAAAAACCGCGTCGTCGAACACGGCGCCGCACTCGGCGTCGACGTCGAGATCGTCACCAAAGACCCACAGGTCAAGGGCTTCAGCGTCGTCCAACGCCGATGGGTCGTCGAACGCACCATCGGCTGGCTCATGCACCACCGCCGACTCGTCCGCGACTACGAAACCCGACCCGACAACTCCGCCAGCATGATCACCCTCGCCATGATCGACAACCTCGCCAAACGCCTCACCACCGAAACCACCCCAACCTGGCGAGAACCCCCACAACCACAACACACACAAAATACGTGAATCAGACGTCCTCTCAGACCGATGCGCGGACCACGTTCGGACCGCACCACCCAGACGATCATCACCGGGCACGCCTTCGTGCAGAACCTCCGACGCGGACACTACGAACTCGCCACCGACGTCCCGCCCGGGCTGCGGGTGGCCGCCGCGTTCACCGAACTGGCCCGAGCGATCTGACCAGTGCCCCACTGACGCGGCTCGGCGTGCCCACCGATCCGCCAACGCAACAGCGCCGGTCCCAGTCTGTCCTGGCCGCCGCCCACCAGGCCGCGGAGTTGCTCTTCGCCGCGCTCGGCGAGCACATGGGGCGAGGATCCGCGTCCCGAGATCGCTGCCCTGTGGCGGACCGCGAAACTGCTCAGCGCCGCCAGCCCCGTCCCCCGATCCAGCGGCAACCCGCGACCGGCCCCCCGGTTTCACGCCCAGCGTGATCAACCCCGGTGGTGAAGACTCAGAGGTCGCCTCGGTCATGGAGGTGCCTCGTGAACAGAACCAACCCGCGGAAGGAACGTCGCTGGGCGCCGATGGGTGGCAGAGCGAGATCTATCTCCAGATTGGGGTGGATAGGGCGGTCCACGCGGGCGGCCTCGACCGAACGCACCGGCTGTCATCCCGGAGCCGCCCTGCCGTGCCGCCAGTAACCGACGAAAGTGATGTCGGACTTGTCGACGCCGCGCTCATGAACGAGGTGTCGCCGCAGTGTCGTGGGCAGGTGATTCTCACCCGCCACGAAGGTGGCGAAGCGCCCTGCCCGCAGGCCGGCCTTCATCACGGTGTCGAGCGCGTAGCGCCCCGGAAGTCCGGGGCGGCCGTCGCGCGGAAGCCAGTGCACGATGATGTTCTGTGGCGTGTTCAACTGCCGGATGTCCGTGCTGCTGGGTACCTCGAGGAACACTTCGCTGGGCAATACGCCCTCGTCGGAGTCCAGGATGGACAGGATGGCCGGCACCGCGGTCTCGTCCCCTACGAGCAGTTGCCATTCCACGCCATGGGGCGGGCTGTAGGTGGCTCCCTCGTCGAGGATGCCGACCGGTTCGCCGGGGCGGGCGCCCCGCGCCCAGGTGGAGGCCGGACTGTCCCCTTCGTGGAGCGCGAACTCGATGTCCAGTTCGTTGCGGTCGGGCCAGAAGTGCCGGACCGTGTAGAAACGGACGTAGGGGCGTGCCGCCTTACCCGTCATCATGTACTGCGCCATCCATGTGGCGTCGGACCGGGAGGGCAACCAGAGCCTGCCCTGGCCGGGCCGCCGGAACAGGAGTCTGAAGGCTTGGTCGACTCCGATCGGCCGGAAGTCCTTGAGGTCCTCTCCGCCCACGGTCACCAGCAGGAAGTTTCCGGGTCTCCGCTCCTTGCGCACGACTTCGACCGACAGCATCCGACGGCTGACGGGCTTGATCCGGTTCATGGTGACGTCCTCTTCCCATGCGTCGACGCCGCAACGGGAGGCGGGTACGCACCACGCCCGGGCATCAAGTTAGGCATGCCTAACCGTAGGATGGCGCTTGTGCGCATGGTGGCCATGCGATACTCCGGAACGGCCAGACCGTGATCGGAGCACGAGGCGAACGGGACTGCTGGGCCAGGACAGGACGGATCGGCGGATGGAGAGGTGAGCGTCTTGGCTCAGGTGACAGCTCTGGGCGACGGAGCTGCTTCGCCGATCATGAGCATCGATCACCAGCATGCGCATCCGCCCATCCAGGTGGCATCCCATACCCATTCGGAGCCGATACTGCTGTGGGCGTCGACCACTTCCGTCACCCTGCGCACGGTCTCGCACGACTGGCTGGTGCCTCCGGGGCACGGCCTGTGGATTCCCGGCCGTGTCGAGCACACGGGGACGACACGGCACGCCGGTGAACTGTGCGTCATCCGGTTCATGGCCACGCGCTGCCCCATCGACTGGGCGCAGCCCACCGGCGTCGCCGTCGGACCGTTGCTTCGTGAGCTCATCCGATACCTGCGGGCTGAGCCGGACGCTGCGAGTCGCCAGCATGCCGAAGCCCTCCTCTTCGAGGTCCTCCGGCCGCTGCCGACCCACTCGATCCAGGTGCCCATTCCTGCCGAACCGCGCTTGCGTACGATCACCGAGCGACTCATCGACTCGCCCGGAGATCAGCGAGAACTGGCGATGTGGGCGGCGCAGGTGCACAGCGGGGTGCGTACTCTGTCACGGCTCTTCCTCGCCGAGACGGGGCTGACCTTCTCGCAGTGGAGGACTCGGATCCGTGTCCGCGCTGCAGTAGGCCATCTGGCGACCGGCGCGTCCGTCAAGGCCACCGCGCGGGCAGTGGGATACCGAAAGCCCAGCGCCTTCATTGCCGCCTTTCAACGCGTGACTGGGCAGACGCCCGGTACCTACGACACTAGTTCGGTCAATAGGTAAAGACCGCTTGGCGATCATCGGTGCCCGCTGGAGCCTGCCCGGCGCAGAGGCTGTACTCCTGTTGCGAGCCGTGATCACCAACGGCGACTTCGAGGCGTACTGGAAGTTTCACGTCCGGCAAGAACACCAACGCACGGGTCTGCTGCACCGATAGGTGACAGTTTCAGTCACGCGGCCTGACTGTGTGGGTGCCGACAATCTCATCCGTCCTGGTCACAGCCATCTTCATGACCGAGGTGGAAGCCGGCGGTAGAGACGTGGAACCTCTCGGCTGGATCGCGATGGTCCGTCTGCGTCGAGCACTGCGCGACGATGAGGTGTGCTGTTTCGACTGGCGTACCTCGGCGTGACCAATGCGCTCGCCCTACTACGACTGCTGCCGATGAGTGACCGCGACAAGGACACCGAAATCCTCGCACTGCGGCACCAGATCGTGGTCCTGCAACGACAATTGCACGGTGATCGGGTCCGGTTCACCTCAGCCGACCGGGCGTGGCTGGCAGCCCTCCTACACCCGCTACCGCGCGGCGTACTGAACCACCTACGGCTACTGGTAAGGCCGGACACGGTCCTGCGCTGGCACCGGGACCTCATCGCTCGCCGGCACGCCCGACATTCCCGGCCCCACCAGGCCGGACGGCCACGAACCGTCCGGTCGGTCCGCCGGCTGGTCCTGCGCCTGGCCCGGGAGAACAGCACCTGGGGATACCGCAGAATCCACGACGAACTGCTCGTGCTGGGCGTCAAGGTCGCCGCGTCCACCGTCTGGGAGATCCTCCACCAGGCGGGTGTCGATCCGGCAGCCGAGCGCACCACCAGCACGTGGGCCACGTTCCTGCGCACCCAGGCACAGACCATCGTCGCCGCCGACTTCTTCGAAACGACCACGCTGACCGGCGCCCGCCTCTACGTCCTCGCGGTCATCGACCATGCCACCCGCCGATCCGGATCCTCGGTGCGACCGCGCACCCGACCGCGGCGTGGGTGGCCCAGATCGCCCGCAACCTGGTCATGGACCTCGAAGACGCGGGCTGCCCGGTGAAGTACCTGATCCGCGACAGGGACGGCAAGTACCCGGCCGCGTTCGACACGATTCTCGCCGACGCCGGCATCACCGTGGTACGCACCGGCGTCCGGATACCCCGGATGAACGCGATCATGGAACGCTGGGTACGGACCTGCCGCCACGAACTCCTCGACCGAACACTAATCCTCAACCAGCGGCACCTACGGCATGCGCTGGCTGAGTACGAGATCTTCCACAACGAGCACCGCCCGCATCAGGGCATCGCCAACGTCCGGCCACTCACACCGCTACCCGAACCGATCACCGACCCGCACAGACTCGACCGCCTGAACATCCGTCGTCGTGACCGCCTCGGCGGCATCCTGCACGAGTACGAACATGCAGCCTGACCTGCCCGGATGACATTTTCGGCAGGCACAACCACCGCACACGCCCCAGCCTGCAGACACAAAGACCCAGCAGGCTCAACGACGAACTCGGAACAGATTCGCGTACCAGAACGTGGGCACCAACAACGGTAGACCCCGCCATGATCAAAACCCGGCCAGACACGGCAACCCCGCACCGGACACGGCTGGACGTGAGGGATGCTCGTCGCACGAGCACCCACCGAGCACCCAACCGACCACAAGGGACGGAAAAGCAAAGGGGCCTGACCGCCATTTCGGCAGGTCAGACCCCTGTTGATCTTGTGCGCCCGAAGGGACTCGAACCCCTAACCTTCTGATCCGTAGTCAGATGCTCTATCCATTGAGCTACGGGCGCCCGGTGCTCGACCAGTCTACACAACCGGTTTTGCGCGGAGACTCCGGGATTCGAACCCGGGAGGGGCTTTAAGACCCCAACCGCATTAGCAGTGCGGCGCCATAGACCAGACTAGGCGAAGTCTCCTCGGTGACCCTGCGGACCACCGCGGACGAGGATACAGGTCCGCCCCCACCCGGGGCAAAGCGACTATCCCGACGGGTGACGGCACGCTGGTCGGAGCAGGCCGAGGACAGCCGTCCCGGCGAGCCGTGCGGCGTATTCCACCGTGTGCGAGGTCACGTTCGCGACTACGCTCCTTCCACATGCAGGAGCAGCCGCCGAGCGATCCGCCCCGCCGTCCCACCAGCGTCCCGGCGCGTCGCCGCTCGCCGGAGGCGACCTTCACTCCGCCGCCTGCCCCGCCCCGGCAGCAGCAGCCCTCCGACGCTGACGCGCCGGCCCGGCCGAAGCCTGCCCGACCGGCCAAGGCGGCGCCGCCGGTGCTGTTCCAACCGCCCGCCGCCGAGTCGCCCGTACCACCTCCGGTGCCCGCCATCCGGCCGCGCGGCGCGGCCGACGACAGCCCACCGGTAGGCGGGTCGACCAGCGCGAAGGACGAGCCTCCGGCGGCATCGGCGGAGGCCGGGACGGACGGCCCACCGGCACGCGACGCGACCCCCGGGACGCCCGCCGCACGACGCACCACCCGCAGCCGGGCGGCGGGTGTGGCTGCCGGCAACACCTCTCCGACAGACGGCCAGGAGCCGCCCGCCCGGCCCGCCAGCCCCGCCGGGCCCGCCAGCGCCCGCAGGGAAACGGACACCCGGTCGGAAGCGGACACCTCGGCGGAGCCCGACACCCGGACAGGGGCGGGCACCTCAGCAGAGACAGGCACCCCGACGGCGACGGACATCTCGGCGCCGGCAGGACCGCCGGCACGGAAACGGGCCCCCCGGAAGACGACACCAGCGGAGGAGACCGGCCGGCCCACCCCTCGGGCCGCGCCCCGCAAGAGAGCAACCCCGTCGAAGAAGCCGACCCTGCCCGGACCCACCCCCGAGGCAGCCGCCCCACCCACCGCCCCGCCCTCGGAACCCACCCCGACCCCGGCCCCGACCGCCAGTCAGAGCCCGTCCACCCCGCAGAGCCCGGCAACCAGGCGGCGACCAACCACCAGGCAGCGCCCACCTGCCGGATCGACCCTCGGCACCGCACCGATCGGCCCTGAGCCCACCCCCATCAGCGCACCCGTCAACGCGGCAGCGGAGAGCACGGTAGGGAGCACGGGCAGCACGGCAGTGGGGAGTACGGGCAGCACGGCAGCAGAAAGCACGGCGGTGGGGCGTACCGGGGGACTGGAGCTGGCGGTGCTCCGGGTCCGGCTGCTGGCCCACCCCGGGTTCGCACCCGAGCTGCTGGCCCTGGCTGCCGTCGAGGGGATCGGGCCGGGCGCCCGGGAGTGGGCGCGCGGCCTGCGGGAGGCGTACCCGGATGCCGGTCCGGACGGGCTGGCCCGGCTGGCCACCCGGCGGTTCGTGCGGTGGGCCGGGGTGGGTGGGGCCACGGCGGCGGTGGCCGGGCTGTTCGCGCCGGTGGCCGAGCTGGCGGCGGTGCTCTGGACGCAGTCGGCGCTGGTGCTGCACCTGGCGGCGGCGTACGGCCGGGACCCGGCCCACCCGGACCGGGCGGTGGAGCTGCTGGTGCTGACCCAGGTACACCCGGACGCGGACAGTGCGCGTAGCGCGTTGGACGCGGCGCGGGCGGCGGACGGGCCCGAGGACGGGCCGTGGCCGCGCGCGGCGGAGGCGGCCTGGCGGCTGGCGGCGCCGCTGGCCGCCCAGGCCGGCGGCTGGGCCGCGCTGCGGCTGGCGGCCCGGCTCCTGCCCGGGGCGGCGGTGGTGGCGGCGGCGTTGGGTGACGTGGCGGCGACCGACCGGCTCGCCGTCCGGGCGATGGCCGCCTACCGGCCGGGCCGGGCCCTCGGGTAGGGCCGGACCCGCCGAACCCGCTCACCACCGGCGGCCACCGCAACGACAACAGCGGCCAGCGCAGAAACATCGACAGCAGGTCGGCGCGGCGGCGGGGAAGGCAGTGCCGGCAGGGGCGGTGGCGGTCAGAGCCAGTCGAACCAGTCCTTGGGCAGCAACGAGTAGCCGACGAAGGCGACCACGTCGAGCAGGGTGTGCGCCACGATCAGCGGCATCACCCGCCGGGTGCGCAGATAGAACAGGCTGAACACGACGCCCATCACGGCGTTGCCGACGAACGCGCCGAAGCCCTGGTAGAGGTGGTAGGAGCCGCGCAGCAGCGCGCTGGTCGCGATGACCGCGCCAAGCCGCCACTGGAGCTGGCGCAGCCGGGTGACCAGGTAACCGACCACGATCACCTCCTCCAGCACGGCGTTCTGCACGGCGGCGAGGATCAACACCGGCACCGCCCACCACAGCGGCGGCAGGCCGGCGGGGACCAGGGTGGCGTTGACGCCGAGCTGCGCCGCCGCCCAGAACAGGGCCAGGCCGGGCAGGCCGATCAGCGCGGCCAGGCCGACGCCCCGGGCCAGGTCGGACCCGGGCCGTCGCAGGTCCACGCCGAGGGTCCGCGCCGGGTCGCCGGGGTCCCGCGCCAGCAGGTGTACGGCGAGCAGCACCGGCAGCAGCGCGAAGACGATGCCGAGCAGTTGGTACGTCAGGTCGAGCCAGGGCCGGGCGGACTGCGAGGTGTTGAGCGAGGCGGTCTGCTTCGAGAGCGGCCCGTCGGCGGTCAGCTTCGCGGTCAGCGACACCACGGCGTAGACGGCCGACTGCCCGAGTGACAGGCCGAGCACCAGCAGGGCCTCGGTGCCGAGGACCCGCCGGGACGCCGGGCGGGTGTGCTGCTCAACGGTCACCGCACCACTCTGCCCGACGGGGTGGACCGACGGCACCGGCCGGTGGGCCCAGATGAGCCGATCGCACATTCTGTGCGACCGGCGCACACGCTCCGTGGACATTCTATCGGGGCCCGATCCGCCGTCAGAGGAGGACCACCGCCCGTGGACAACTTCGCTCGGCTGCTGAAGGAGAGTTGGACCCTGGTCGAGGAGGACCGGGACCGGCTGAGCGGTCGCTTCTACGCCCGGCTGTTCCTGCTCGATCCCGGGCTGCGCAAGCTCTTCCCGGTGGAGATGACCGGCCAGGGCGATCGGATCCTCGACGCCATCGTCACCGCCACCCAGGTGATGGACGACCCGGAGAGCTTCGACGAGTACCTGCGCTCGCTGGGTCGGGACCACCGCAAATACCACGTCGACGCCGCGCACTACGCGACGATGGGGGTGGCGCTGCTCGATGCGCTGCGCAGCACCGCCGGCACCGGCTGGGACCTGGAATACGACCAGGCGTGGCGGGACGCGTACGCGGCGATCACGGCGACCATGCTGGCCGGCGCGGGGTCGGACGAGAACCCGCCGTACTGGCATGCGGAGGTGCTCACCCACGAGCGGTACGGCACCGACACCGCCGTGTTGACCGTCCGCGCCCTCCAGCATCCGCTGGTCTGGCAGGCCGGCCAGTACGTCAGCGTCGAGGTGCCCCGACACCTGCCCCGGGTGTGGCGGACGTATTCGGTGGCGAACGCCCCGAACGACGACAACGTGCTGGAGTTCCACGTCCGTACGCCGGCCGGCGCGGGCTGGGTCTCCGGTGCGCTGGTCCGCCGGACCAAGCCGGGTGACCTGCTCCGGGTGGCCGCGCCGATGGGTTCGATGACGGTGGACCGCGACTCCGAGCGGGACATCCTCTGCGTGGCCGGCGGGGTCGGCCTGGCCCCGGTGAAGGCGATGGTGGAGGAGTTGGCCGGCTGGAACCGGGCCCGCTGGGTGCACGTCTTCTACGGTGCCCGGCACGCCGACGAGCTGTACGGCCTGGCCGGCCTGGAGGAGTTGGTCGCCGCGCACCCCTGGCTGTCGGTGACCCCGTCGTGCAGTGACGACCCGGACTTCGACGGTGAGCGGGGGGACGTTCCCGACGTGGTCGCCCGCTACGGCCCGTGGACGTCGCACGACTGTTACGTCTCCGGCTCCGCCCCGATGGTCCGGGCGACGTTGCGGGCGCTCGCCGAGGACGAGGTCCCGCCGCAGCACATCCGGTACGACACCTTCGGCAACCTGTAGAGCTTTACTCCCCCCGAAACCGGGGCGCGTGCCCCCGCCCCCTGGGGCACGCGCCCCGGTCCCCTCTCCACAGCTCGGGCCGGTGCGGGTCACCGGTCCGGGACGGGCGGGTTCAGGCGTTGCTGTCGCGGTACTCCTCGACGGGGACCAGCGGCACGCCGGGCGCCATCCGGTCGGTCCAGGCCCGACCGTCGAGGTGGTCGATCTCGTGGGCGACCAACCGGGCCATCCCGTACGCGAACGAGGTGATCATCCGGCTGCCGTCCCAGCGGGCGTGTTCCACGTCGATGCGCAACGGGCGGGGCACCAGGCCACGGTGGTCGGCGGCGGCGAGGCAGCCCTCGTACTGCTCGACGGTTTCCGGGCTCTCGCTGACCAACCGGGGGTTCACCAGCACGACCGGTGGGGCGGCCCGGTCGGCAGGGCGGATCACGGCGACGGCGGCGTCCAGGCCGAGCTGCGGGGCGGCGAGCCCCATGCCGGGGCTGAACGTGTGTACCTCGTCGGCCTGGGCCAACAGCTCGGTGAGCCGGCCGACCACCTCGCGGGCGGCGGTGGCTTCCCGGGGCAGGTCGAAGGGGCGGGCCGGGCGGCCGGGCGGGGTGGCGTCCGGGGGCAGCACGCCGAGGGCGCGCAGCCGGTCGGCGGCGCGGGGCGGCACCGGCGTCGTCGTCTCTGCGGGCTCCTGCCGGAACCGCCACTGGAGCCGGAAGCGGGTGTTGAGCGGCGGATCGTCGGTGGACCAGTCGAAGACCACCCGGTCCCCCCGGTCGTGTCGGCGTACCGGGGTGCGCAGCGGCCCCTCGTCGGCGGAGAGCGAGGTCTCCACCCCCCAGACCCGGGGGTCGAGGGCCGCCGGGAGGTCGAGCCGCACGGCCAGGTGCCGGGTGGGCAGGCGGACGGCCCGTTGGAACCAGGGGCCCCACTTGACCCGGCCGACCCGGTAGGCGTACTCGACCTCGGCGCGTTCGCCGGGGTGCAGCGGGAACGGCCCGTCGGCGTTCTCGAACAGCAGCCAGATCTCCTTGTACGCGTCCCGGTCGTGGCGGACCCGCCAGTGCATCGGTTCGCGCGCGCCGCCGTCGTGGTGGACGGCCCGGAAGCGCAGCTCGGCGAAGGTGAGGGGGTGTTCGCGGTGGTGCCGGTTGGAGCGGCCCGGGTCGTCGGGCCACCGGTCGACGGCGACCCGGACGAGGTAGCGGGTGACCGGTTCGGTGCCGGCGTTGTGCAGGCGTCGGCGGATCACACACCGGTAGGTGCCGTCGACCAGGGTGAGGGTGGCGGTCTCCCGTTCGACGACGAGCCCGGTGCCCGGGGGGAGCCATCGTCCGGGGGATGCGGGTTCACGCTGGCCGGGGGCGGTACGGGCCTGGCGGAGCTGGTCGTACTCACGGAAGCGTTGCCAGATGACGCCGCCGGCCTCGAGGACGGCTTCGGCGCGGCGGGCGAAGTCCTCGGTGGGTCGGTGTCGACGCCCCTCGACGTGACTCACGTACGACGGGTCGAACCCCATCATCGTGGCGAGCTGTTTCTTGGTCAGCCCTCGCCCCGTCCGGTGCCGGGCGAGTTCCGCCGCGAACGAATCGGCGGCCCGCTCCAGGGAAGAGGTCGTCATCAGCTTCCTCACGCAGCACAGCCGGGACGACAAGTCTTCACGTTTTCTCCGTCTCCCCGCACCGAACTGGCACGTTGCCGACATATGCCTTGACATCACCCGCGGTTGCCCCGCGTTCCGCCGGGTAGTAGCCGAACCGGGTGACCCGGGCCGACGGGACGCACGCCGTGATCCCGACCTCCCGATCCATCTCCGGAGAGACTTCCCTCCGGGCCCTAGGCATGGTTAGGCTAGCCTTAGCTTCACGGACGACCCCTCCGGCACCGGAGTGGCCGAGGAGGCCCCGTCAACCTGCGGTGGCCGAGCGGGAACGGGAGGGTGGTCGAGATGACGGCGGTGATGCCGGGTCAGGATCTCGCCGGTCGGCTCGCCCCGGTGACCACCACCCTGCGCGCCATGTTCGGCACCGACGCGCTGCCCGGCCTCGCGCCCGGCCTGGTGGTGACGGACGAGGCCGGTTGGCACCCCGCCACCACCCTGGTCGACGGCACCCGGATGCCCGAGTTCCTGCGCGCCGCCGCCCGCCGCTGGGGTGGCACCCCGCACGCCTGCACCGCGCTGGCCTGGAAGTCCTACAGCTACTGGACGGCGCTGCCGGTGGCGCTCGGCTGGGCTTCGGCCCGTCGGGTGCCGCTGCTCGATCCGGCCGACGTGCTGATCCACTTCGAGGACCACCGGCAGTTGCTCACCATGGGTCTGCGCCGTTCGACGACCGTCGCGGTGCTGCCCGGTGACCCGCTCGCCGTCACCGGACAGCCCGGGGTCCGGGTGGTCGCCGACGAGGCGGAGCTGCTCGGTGTCCTGCGGGCCACCCTGCTCGACGCCCACCTCGCCCCGATGATCGCCGCGATCCAGGCGGAGGTGCGGGTGGGTGCCCGTACCCTGCTCGGCTCGGTGGCCTCCGGCATCGCGCACGGCATCCTGCGGGCGGCGGACGTCCTGCCGGGCCCGTCGGCGTGCACCATCGACACCCTGCTCGACACCCTCGGCATGGCGGACCTGGTCGAGCTGGTGCCCGGCCGGGGCGGCGAGCCGACCGTGCAGCGGCGCACCTGCTGCCTGGCGTTCACCCTGCCCAGCCCGAAGGTCTGCCAGGGCTGCTGCGTCCGCCCGGCCTGAACCGGCCCGGCCCGCTCAACCCGTGAGCGGCCGGACGTCCCAGCGCCAGACCCCACCGGTCCAGGTGGGGGTGATGCCGGTCAACGCGGTCATCGCCCGGCGCAGCGCGTCGGCCTGCGGGTGCGGGCCGAGGATCACCACACCGGCCCGCCAGTAGCGCAGGTCGGTCACGGCGGCCCGCCGGTCCGCGGCGGTGATCGGCGGGATGGTACCGGTCCGCGCGATCCCACCGAAGAAGTTGCTGGTCCGCCGGTACGGCGCGGTGAACAGGGCGGCGTCCGGCTCGGGCGACCAGGGCCGGGTGTCGGGGGCCAGGAAGTAGCCCCGGGCCAGCGGCATCTCCAGCCGGGTCCGGGACGACCAGCGCAGCGGGTCGGCGTAGGTGTTGTCGGGCAGCGGCAGGGTCACCACGCTGCGGCCTTCAGTGACGTAGGGACGCCACCCGCCGGAGGTGACGAACTCCGGCACCGGGTCGAGGCGGGTCGCCGGCAACGGGGTCGGCAGCAGCGGCAGCAGGGCCATCAGCAGGACGGTCGCCGTGGCGAAGCGGATCTGTCGCCGGGCCGTCGGGTGCCGGTGGGCGAGATCCCGGGCCCGCTGTGCGCCGAGGGCCAGCAGCACCCCGATGATCGGGGTGATCGCCAGCGACCAGCGGGTGGGTACCACCGAATGCAGCAGGGGCAACTCCTCCAGCAGCGCCCAGGGGGCGGGGACGCCGGTGTTGCGCCCGTTGAGCTGCACCTCCCGGCCCAGCGACAGGACGGCGAAGAGCAGCCCGAGCGCGGCCAGGCCGAGCACCAGGGCGTTGCGCCGCAGCCACCAGACCAGGGCGACCGTGAGGACGGCCAGCGGCCAGCCGAAGAAGGCGTTCTCCTCGGTGGGGTTGCGGGCCAGCGGATCGGCGGACCGGGCGTCGCCGGCCAGCGACTCCCGGGACCAGCCGACGAACGCGCCCAGGTCGGTGCGGTAGCCCCGGATCAACCGGGACAGCCCGTGGTAGGAACCCGGCCCGAAGAGCTGCACGTACAACGGGTAGGCGAGCAGCACGGCGGACAGGAGCGCGGCCACGCCGAGCCCGGCGAGGAACGGCCGGGCCGCCGTGCGCAGGTGCGGTCGGCCGATGACCATGGCGCCGATCACCACGGCCAGGGCGATCGCGGTCATCAGCAGGATCTCCAGGTTGAGAAAGGCCTGCCAGACGATCAGCAGGCCGAGCAGGAGTCCGTTGCGCAGCCACCGGCCCGGCTCGGCCAGCCGCAGGGTGCGCCAGATGATGAGCGGCACGACGAACTGGGAGACGATGTTCGGGTGGGCGTTGGCGTGCGACACCATCGCCGGGGCGTACGCGCAGAAGGCCGCGCCGAGCCAGGCCGGCCCCCGGGACCGGGTGACCAGCCGGGACAGGAAGAAATACCAGGCGACGCCGGTGGCCGCCATTCCCAGGGTGAGGAACAGAAGAAATGACCAGTGCGGCCCGAAGAGCAGGGTGACCGGGGTCATCGGTATCGAGATGGATAATACTGAGGTATTCGCCATCAGATTCACGCCGTCGGGCACGTTCATCCGGTCCGAACCGAACGGATAACTCCATTCCGTGACCACCCGAGCGCCATGCGCCATCATCCATTCGAACTGCGCCTGGTCCGACCGGTTGTCCCGTACCCCGGCCCCCGGATCGCGCCAGAACCGGGCGGTCACCCACAGGGCCAGCAGGAGATAGCTGACCACGGCGAGCGCGTCCCACCGCCACCCCGCCACCGGACCGGCCGGTGCCGGTCGAGGTGGGCGGGGCCGCCGGCCCGGCGGGAACACCCGTCGCCACCTCCGCCGGACGACACGCCGAGCCGACGCAGACTCGGCGTCCCCGACGCCGGATCGGCCGGCCAGGGGCTCCGATTCGGGAGTAGTCATAACAATTCACAGCGTAGTTGGCCTATGGCGGGCACGTGACATGTTTCGGGTACTGCCGTACTATGTGCCGGGTTCGCCGACCGCCGATCACGTGCCCTCCCCCGACCGCATTCCGGCCTTCCCAGTGCCCCGTTTCCTCCGCCCCTCCTGCGGATGATTCACTCTGTCGGTCCAGGCGCGGGTCAGTCATATCGTGAGGAATCGACGCATGGCAGAAATCACTGGGGATCAGCGCGTCCAGTCAGAGGTCCTGGAGGGCCTGGCCACCGCGGTCAACCACCGCCGGTGGTTCGTCGAACTGGCGGTGCCCCACCTCGGTGACGACCCGATCGAGATCGGCAGCGGCCTGGGCGACTACGCCCTGGAGTGGGCGCGGCACGTCCCCCGCTTCACCGCCACCGAGGCCGACCCGGACCGGCTGATCCTGCTCAAGGAGCGGCTGGTCGACGAGCCGACCATCGAGGTACGCGAGATGCTGCTGCCGCACCCGGGCGGCGGCGACTACAGCGCGGCCGTGTCGTACAACGTGCTGGAGCACATCGAGGACCACGTGGGCGCGCTGCGCAGCATGAAGGACCTGGTCCGGCCCGGCGGTGCGGTGATCATCATCGTGCCGGCGTTCCAGTTCGCGATGGGCCCCGCCGACATCGCCACCGGCCACGTGCGCCGCTACACCAAGAAGACCCTCGGCGACGCGATGACCTCGGCCGGGCTGCGGGTCGAGACGATGCACTACGCCAACGCCCTCGGCCTGATCGGCTACTTCATGGCCACCAAGGTCTTCCGGCTGATGCCGAAGGAGGGCCCGATGGTCAAGGTGTACGACACCCTCGTCCTGCCCGCCACCAAGGCCGCCGAGCAGCTCGTCCGGCCCCCGTTCGGCCAGTCCGTCTTCGCCGTCGCCCGGGTGCCCGGCTGACCGTGCCGCGCGCCCGCCGATCCCGCGCGGGCGGGATCGGCGGGGCACCGCTCACTCCTTGATCTGGTACGTCGGCCGGATGACCGCCCGCGCCAGGGTGTGGAACGCCAGGTTGAAGCCGACGTACGCGGGGCTGGCGTCCGGCCCGACGTCGAGCGTGTCGACGTCGACCGCGTGCACGGCGAAGACGTACCGGTGCGGGCGGTCGCCCGGCGGCGGGGCCGCGCCGCCGTAACCGGTGTCGCCGTAGTCGTTGCGGACGCTGAACGCCCCACCCAGGTCGGCCTCCTGCACACCGGTCGGCAGGCTGGTCGTCGAGGCGGGGACGTCGACCAGCACCCAGTGCCAGAAGCCGCTGCCGGTCGGGGCGTCCGGGTCGAAGCAGGTCACCACGAAGCTCTTCGTCCCGGCCGGGAAGCCCGACCAGGCCAGCTGCGGGGAGACGTTCTCGCCACCGGTGCTGCCGTGCGCGTACCGGGCATCCATCGGCTCGCCGTTGTGCACATCGTCGCTGGTCAGGTCGAACGACGATAGGGTCGGCAGCAGCTCGTACGGGTCCGGGGCGATCGGTCGTTCCAGGGTCATCGGGAAGGTTCCTTCCGGTGTACGCGATTTCCTCCGCCCCTTCTTACCCCGTCCGCCCCTCCTACCCCGCCGGGCCGGGACGACGAACCGGAAGTTCCGCGTACCGTCGGACCGCCAGAATGAGGGGACGCGGCCGACGGGCCGGCCGACGACCGGGAGGGCACATGCGGGACACCGAACGTGAGGCGGAACTGTTGGAGGCGGAGCGCCGCCTCCAGACCGCCCAACGGGCCGGCGACGTGGCCGCGCTCGACGCCCTGCTCGACGACCGGCTGATCGCCGTCGGGCCGGACGGGCGCACCTTCGGCAAGGAGGACGACCTGGCCGCCCACCGCAGCGGCAGCTCGGTGCTCGACGAGTTGGAGGAGGAGGAGCTGGAGCTGGTCGTCGCCGGCACCACCGGGGTGACGTTCTTCCGGGGGCGGGTCAGCGGCACCTTCGCGGGTGCGCCGTTCGCGGCGCGGCTGCGCTACACCCGCACCTGGGCGTACGACGACGAGTACGGCTGGCGCATCCTCGCCGCCCACCTCAGCCCCGTCCCCTGACCGAGCCATCTGGGCTGCTTGCTGGACGACGCAGGGCGGCTGTCACCGATCAGGACGCTGTCGGGGCGGCGGCGCGCCCCCGGGGATTGCCGCGGGCCAACCCCACAGCCCCACCGGCGAACAGCCCTGGCATGGAACCCGGAGCTGAGCTTCATCTGAGAAGGGCGTCGATCAGCGGAGGATGTGGGATTCGAACCCACGAAGGCATCGCTGATGCCGCATAGCTACCTGGTGGGCAAGCGACGGAGTGGTGGGGATCCGCTCCGGGACAGGGGTCAATCGTGTCGCCGGCAACGTGCCGCGCAACACACCCACCAAATGTAACTGAACAAGCTTGAAATGTAACCCCCCCACGGTTACCTTTCGGCCATGACCGAGGATCTGACCGACCTGGTACAGACGCTGCGCGCATCTGGCGGAGATACGACCAGTGTCGAGGTCAAGGCTGCCGCAGGCGGACTGCCTGTATCGCTGAGCTCATCGTTGAGCGCCTTGGCCAACCTTCCCGGCGGCGGGACGATCATCCTGGGCCTGGACGAACGTACCGGCTTCCGCCCGGTACCACTGACCGATCCACAGGTCCTCAAGCAGGGCCTCGCCACGAAGGCACGCGCGTACACACCGCCAGTGCGCCTGTCCATCGGCGATGGCCTCGTTGACGGGAAACCGGTGATCGTCGCTCGGGTCCACGAATGTGACCCCTCGGCGAAACCATGTCGAGTCACCGCCACAGGTACCGCCTACCTTCGCGGCTACGATGGCGACTTTCCGCTGTCCGACCTGGAGACGCAAGGCTTCCTTACCGCCCGGCGACCGCCGCTGTTCGATCGCCAGCCCGTCGACGGTGCCAGCTTCGATGACCTCGATCCGCACTTGGTCGCCGCCTACCTGGCGACGGTACGAGAACGGGACGCCACCGGACTGGGGCGCTTCACCGAGGACGCCGAGTTGTTGCGTCGGGCCGGAGTCACCGTGAGTGGAGGTCGACCCACCACGGCCGGCCTGCTCGCCCTCGGTGTCCATCCCCAGCAGTTCTTCCCCCGTTACGTCATCCAGGCTTCCGCCGAACCCCTGCCCCATGACCCACCCGAAGCGCGGGCGCGCAACCAGATTACGATCACCGGGCCCATCCCCCACATGCTCGACACCGCCCTGGACTGGGCCCGCCGCACGTTCGACACGGCCATCGTCGCCAACTCCGACGGCAGCGTCACTGATCGACCCGCCTACCCCCTGGTCGCGTTTCGCGAGATCATTGCGAACGCTCTCATCCACCGCGACCTCGACCACTGGTCACATGCCTTCGCCATCGAGGTACGGCTACGCCGCGACCGTCTCGTCATTACCAACCCGGGCGGCCTGTACGGCATCACTGTCGATCGCCTCGGTCACGACGCCGTCACCTCCGCCCGCAACGGGCTCCTCGTGGCCATCTGCCAACACGTCCGCTCGGCCGCCACCGGCGGCCGGGTCATCGAGGCCCTCGCCAGCGGCATCCCCACAATTACTCACGAACTGTCAGATCATGCCCTACCACCGGCGCAGTACATTGACACCAACATCAGGTTCACCGTGCTGCTCCGTGGCCCCGCAGCCAACTCCACCAGCCCGGCCCTCAACGCCACCGAGCTACGTATCTATGACGCGCTCGGATCCGGACCGAGGACCGTAGCCCAACTGGAAGCAATCCTCGATCTGACCGGACCCAATATTCGTAAGGCCCTCCGAAGCCTGCGCAAACGTGGCCTCGTGCAACAGGACGGCGGCAGAGGCCGCACCACCACATACCGGCACAGTCTCATTCCACGCGGTTGATGCTCACGCGGCTGCGGCTGCGGCTGCAAGGGGCCGAGTGACGCCGAAAAGTATGCGACCCGACAGCGAAACGAGACTGCCCCCAGCGGGATCAAGTGAGACCGATTCACTGACGGTGAAACACCCTGGTCAGCGTCCGCGCTGGTCAGGGGGCGTTTCTGCTGTTCTGGTGGCGGAGGGTGTGGGATTCGAACCCACGAAGACATCGCTGCCTTACCGGTTTTCAAGACCAGCGCCATCGGCCACTAGGCGAACCCTCCCGGACCGCCACCCACGGGTGCGCGGCCTGTCCCTAGTCTGCCACGAACCGCGTCCGGACGAGCCGGCCCATCACCGCCGGGTGGGGTTCGGCGTACCGGAAAGGGGCCCTTGATCCATGGCATGACCAGCGTGACCTCACCCGGACGGTCCACTGTGGCCGAAATTCCGGCCGTCCTGGGCGAGCCGTGGTCCTCCCCCGGCGACGGGTGGTGGATATTGCCGACCGAAGGTGGTCGGAGTGGCAGTTGTCGTCAGACCGACGTGGTTCCGGATCGGATCGGGTAAGACTGGGCCATGCGCGCGATCACGATCCCGGTACCCGGTGGACCCGACGCACTCGTCTGGGCGGAGGTGCCCGATCCCCAGCCCGGCGCGGGTGAGGTGATCGTCGAGGTCGCCGCCAGCGCGGTCAACCGGGCCGACCTGCTCCAGCGGCAGGGGCACTACCCGCCGCCGCCGGGCGTGCCCGCGTACCCCGGCTTGGAGTGTTCGGGGGTGATCGGCGCGGTCGGTGCGGGGGTCACCGGGTGGGCGGTGGGTCAGCCGGTGTGCGCGCTGCTGGCCGGCGGCGGGTACGCCGAGCGGGTGGCCGTGCCGGCCGGGCAGTTGCTGCCGGTGCCGGCCGGCCTCGATCCGGTCGACGCCGCCGCGCTGCCCGAGGTGGCCTGCACGGTCTGGTCGAACCTGGTCCGGGTGGCGCATCTGGGTAAGGGCGAGACGCTGTTGGTGCACGGCGGTGGCAGCGGGATCGGCACGTTCGCGGTGCAGTTCGGCGCGGCGCTGGGCGCGACAGTGGTGGCGACCGCCCGGTCGGCCAAGCACGACCGGCTGCGCGAGCTGGGTGCCGCGCACACCATCGACTATCGCGAGCAGGACTTCGTCGAGGAGACCCGGCGGGTCACCGACGGGCGGGGCGCGGACGTGATCCTCGACATCATGGGCGCCTCCTACCTGGCCCGGAACGTGGCGGCGCTGGCCGACGGCGGCCGGCTGGTGGTGATCGGCATGCAGGGCGGGCGCAAGGCCGAGCTGGATCTGGGCGCGCTGCTGGCGAAGCGGGCCTCGGTGGCGGCCACCGCACTGCGCTCCCGCCCGCTGGCCGACAAGGCGGACATCGTCCGGGGTGTCCGGGAGCAGGTGTGGCCACTGGTGGAGTCGGGCGCGGTCCGGCCGATCGTGGACCGGCGGCTGCCGATGCGCGACGCCGCGCAGGCGCACCGGCTGGTCGAGTCGAGCGACCACGTGGGCAAGGTGCTGCTCACCACCGCGTGACGGCCCCGACCGGACGGTCACCGCCGGGACCGCGACGCCTCGCCGGCACCGGACCTGATCAACCCGGGCAGCCGCGGGTGAGGGCTCAGGACGGCGTGACCGGGCCGTCGCGGCGGGGCAGCACCAGGCGGGCGCCGGGGCCCTCGCCGGCCAGCGTGTCGCCCGGGTTGTAGAGGGTGCAGCGCTGCAACGACAGGCAGCCGCAGCCGATGCAGCCGTCCAGGTCGTCGCGGAGCTTGCCGAGCAACTTGATCCGCTCGTCCAGCCGCTCCCGCCAGGTGCGGGACAGGGCGGCCCAGTCGTCGGGGCTGGGTGCGCGCGAGGAGGGCAGCGAGTCCAGCGCGGCACGGATCTCCTCCAGCGAGATGCCGACCTGCTGGGAGATCCGGACGAACGCCACCCGACGCAGCTCGGTGCGGGCGTACCGGCGCTGGTTGCCGCCGGTGCGTTCGGCGCTGATCAGCCCGAGCCGTTCGTAGTAGCGCAACGCCGACTGGGCCACCCCGCTGCGCGCGGAGAGCTGGCCGATGGTGAGTGACTCGTGCATCACTGCCCTTGAGTTGAAGTGAACTTCAGGTTGCACGCTAGCCACATGACCACATCGACCGCAACCCGTCCGCCGGGCCGCCTCCTCCCCGCGCCGGTCGTCGCTCCGCTGGAACGAATCCGCGCCGGTGACGCCTACGACGCCAACGTGTACTCCACCATCGACGTGCACTGGGTGCTCTACGACCGGGTCCTGAGGGTCACCCCGGCCACCGTCGACGACCCCGACCGGGACCGCTTCCTGCTCTCCAAGGGGCACGCCGTGGCCGGCTACTACGCGGTGCTCGCCGCCAAGGGGTTCATCCCCGTCGACTGGCTCGACGACGCGGGCGGGCCGGACAGCCGGCTCGGCGGCCACCCCGACCGGACCCTGGTCCCCGGCGTCGAGATCGGCTCCGGCTCCCTCGGCCACGGCCTCGGGCTGGGTGTCGGCACCGTGCTCGGCCTGCGCGCCCAGGGTCGCACCACCCCAAGGGTGTACGTCCTGCTCGGCGACGCCGAACTCGACGAGGGCTCCAACCACGAGGCGATCGCGTACGCCGGTGCCGCCGGGCTGGCCGGGCTCACCGCGATCGTGGTCGACAACGCGTCGGCCAGTCACGGTTGGCCGGGCGGGGTGGCCAGCCGGTTCACCGTCAACGGCTGGACCGCCGCCACCGTCGACGGGCACGACCACGACGCCCTGCACGCGGCCCTCACCGGCCACGACGGCCACCGCCCGCACGTCGTCGTCGCGGTCGACACGCCCCGCCACCCGGCACACCGACCAGCCGGCGCAGACCGACCGGAGCAGGCGGGCCGATCAGAGATCCAGGCCGCCCGGCCGGACCACCCGGGCCGGTCGGTGGCCGGCGACGGACCTACCCCGGGGAGCGGGAAATGACCATGCGGGACGCCTTCGTCGCCAGCGCCACCCGGTTCCTCGACGATCCCCGGACCACCATCGTGCTGGCCGACATCTCCGCCGACGCCTTCGCCGGGGCGGCCCGCCGGTATCCGGGCCAGGTCGTCAACGTGGGCATCCGGGAACAGTTGATGGTCGGGGTCGCCGGTGGGCTCGCCCTCACCGGGCAGCGCCCGATCGTGCACAGCTACGCCCCGTTCCTCGTCGAGCGGGCGTACGAGCAGATCAAGCTGGACCTCGACCACCAGGGGGTCGGCGCGGTGCTGGTCAGCATCGGCGCGTCCTACGACCGGGCGGAGGCCGGCCGGACCCACCTGGCCCCGGCGGACGTCGCGCTGATCGACACCCTGGACGGCTGGACCGTGCACGTGCCCGGCCACCCCGACGAGGTCCCCGACCTGCTACGGGACGCGGTCTGCGGGCAGCACTCGACCTACCTGCGGCTGTCCACCCGGAGCAACGCGCGGGCGTACCCGCAGGCGGGTGGGTTGCACGTGGTGCGCGACGCCGGGCCGGGCGCGGCGCTGCTGGTGGCGGTCGGTCCGATGCGCGACGACGCGCTCGCGGCGGTGGCCGACCTGCCCGTGACGGTGGCCTACACGCACCGGCCCCGACCGTTCGACGTGACCGGGCTGCGGGCGCTGGCCGGCAGCGAGGTGATCGTGGTGGAGCCCTACCTGGCCGGCACCTCCGCGCGGGTGGTGGCCGAGGCGCTGGCGGACCGGCCGCACCGACTGCTCAGCCTCGGCGTGGGCCGTGCGGAGCTGCGGCGCTACGGCACCGCCGAGGACCACGACCGGTGGCACGGCCTCGATCCGGCCGGGCTGCGCCGCGCGATCGGCGACTTCCTGACAGCGGGAGCCCCGGTCGGGTAATCGGACCGGACACCGGGCGACCCGACGCGGTGACCGGACCGGAGGCGGCGACGGGACCCGGAGACCGGGGCGGGATCAGCGGGGTGAGCGGGCGGGGCGGGGGCGGGTGCGTTCCCGGCCGAGGATCCAGATCGCCTCGACCCCGTCCTTCCACGTGATCTTCTTACCCTCCTCGCGCCCCCGCGCCCGGTAACTGATCGGCACCTCATACGGACGGATCCGACGACGCAACAACTTACCGGTCACCTCCGCCTCCATCCCGAAACCCCGCGACCGGACACCCAACGACCGGTACAACTCCACCGGCATCAACTTGAAACACGTCTCCAGATCACCGATATACGAGTTGAACAACACATTCGCCGCCATCGTGACACCCTTGTTACCCATCACATACCAAAAGCTGTACGCGCTGTGACTACCAAAGGTGCGGTTGCCATAGACCACAGTCGCCCGCCCATCAAGCACCGGAGCCAACAACCGGGGAATGTCCTGCGGGTCGTACTCCAGATCAGCATCCAGGATGACCATGTACTCACCCCCGGCACTGTCCACAGCCGTCTTGATCGCCGCACCCTTACCCGCGTTACGCGGATGGGTGATCACCCGCAACCGGCTGTCGTCCGCCCGACCGAGGATCTCCCCGGTGCCGTCCCGACTACCGTCATCCACCACGACCAACTCGATCTCACACGGATAATCGACCGCCAATGCCTGCTTCAGGGCATCCGCGATGCGTTCTTCCTCGTTGTAGACCGGCATGAGGATCGAGAGCTTCACGGGAATCTCCACGGTGGCGACAGTGAGTCGGCCCTAGCCTAGCCTGGCAGGTCAGTTGGCGTGTCGACCCTGGTGGTGGGATCGGCGGGCTCGGGCTTGGGATGTTCGTCGCCAGGTCGACCAGCGCAGGATGTGCTGGGTGGGAGCGTCACGGCGAGGACGAAGGCGTGGAGGAGCCGACGGACTTCGGCGACGGTCAGCGATGGCCAACTCCGGGGCGTCTTCCGCCAGCGTGAGAGCGCCGCGAACACCCGCGCCGCCCTCAAGTCGATCCGGGCCGCCCCGACGGGGCCCCGATCCACGTCATCCTGGACAACCTGTCCGCGCACAACGGCCGCAAGATCCGAGCGTGGGCGGACCACCCCCACCACCCGACGCTGACCCGGAATCTGCAGGCCTGCCTGCGCTGGCGCAACGCCAACGCCCGCCACCCCGACATCCTGGCCGCCCAACGCCGTGAACGCGCCCGCATCCGCAGCGGACGCCGACGACGCTGGTGGACAACCCGCCACCCGCGCAGCCTGACCCCAACCCCCTGAACGTTCGTGGTTACGGCACTAGCCAGGCGGTACCCGATCCCGCGGTGTTCCAGATCGATGGGTGCGCCGTAGACCTCGTCACCGGTCACACAGATCTCAGGACATCCTGTCTCCGCGAGGCTGTTCAGGGCGTGTACGAGATCAAGCGCCAGTCGCGACGCGCATAGCAGCTGGGGTCGCCCACGAAATAGCGCCTGCACATCAACTGCCAGGTCGACGTCAAGCGCTCGCACTATGGCAGTTGGTGGCAGACGAAAACTCGATACTCCCCGACGTCCTGGACCTCAATGACGTCCACCCTCGCTGGGGTCGATCGTGTAAAGGTATCCGCAAGTCCGCTCGCGCGGGGCAGTACGTATGCCACGCGATCCGCTTGCTCCACCTGGGCGCGATACGGGCGATACCGATCGTGCCCGGGGTTCAGGTCGTCATCAACCACAGCGCAACGAATATTCTCCGCGCTTGCATAGGCCAGCCTGTTGCACGTCCAATACTCGGTATAGATCCGTGTAAGCCCAGCAGCGAGCAGATGATCCTTCAATTGCCTTTCTTCAACTGCCTCTGCCGCATACTGTGGCTGATGAAGAACTAGTTGTCCGGTGGCGACCAGCAGGCTGCCCACGAAAGCACCGGCCGTCGCGACACGGACGGCAGCCGAAACAAATCCACCGCGCACTTTTCGAACCATCGTCGGATGGCTCGCACCGAAGTTGGGCGGTACCGCGCTGCGGGACGTGAGACTCAGACCGGCCCACAGCGGCCAGAGAACTGCTGGCAGCGAAATGAGACCGTAGTGGAGATAGCGAGCGCTCTCCACGGGGGTCAGTGCTGATGAGGCGCTGAGAACGTAGGCGATCAGGGTCAGCCCGCCGCCGGCAAGGAGAGCGAGTCGGCTGGCATGTAGCCGTCGATCCTGAGTATCGGCCTGACGAAATGAAACGGCCCCCATTGTGACCGCCGTGATCAGCAAAGTCAGATAGCCGGGCCCCCACCACATCTGCCACGCTTCACAGTGGCTCGGGCCACACACGCCAGAACTCAGTGGTAAACCGAGAAGAACTGCTCCGTGCAGTCGGTCGACCAACGGGGCCGACTCGGCGGCACCGCTGATGGAAAGCAGGACCGACAGTGAGTCGGGGTGGCCGGGCCGGAGGTTATACCAGATCAAGGGGGCCGCGCCCAGGGCGAAGCCCCCGGCGACAAGGAGCAGTCGCCCTTTAGTCAACACCTCTCGATTCGCCCAGCCTAGTAGGAGCACGGCCACGGCTACGTATGGCAACGCAAGCCAGTGGGTCCACACGATGTAGCCGGCCAGCAGCCCCCAACCAAGGTAGATTCCCAGCCCTCCCGTTCTGCGCAACACCAAGAGTGCCGATGCCGCCATCAATGCCGCCGTGGCCGCAGCCACGTCGGAGTATCCGCCAGCACCGACTACCTGGTTCTTTATGACGCGATCGGAACCGAATGCCATGATCGCTACAGAGAACGCGGCGAACCATGGCGTGTAGAGATTTCTCGTTAATTGGTAGAGCAGCATCAGAAATAGCGCGTACATGGCCAGAGCCGGCAACCGCATGGCCCACCAATGCGCGCCGAAAACCTGGACCAGGGGCGCCGCCAGGTAGGAATGGAACGCACCCATGTAGTGCTGGCCGTAGAAGAAGACCGGCCAGTGCCAACCTTCCCCGATGTGCAGTGCCGCCAAGCCGGCGGTGCCTTCATCGCTGTTGGCGGGTGGAACGTCAAACGCCACCAGGAGAACCCGATAAAGGAGGCCAGCGAGACCGACGGCCGTAGCCACCCGGCCGGGGGTCACTATTCGTACTACTCGCTGGGCGTTCGGCCCACCCGAAAGGGCGGCAGTTGCCTCACCATAATTACGAAGTCGATCATTGCTAACTGACCGCACCACCGCGCCCCCGTAATTACGAAGTCATCGAGCCAAGGCAGGATAGCTTATCGTCAGGCGACGCTGGCACCACACGATTGGTAGCGCTCAAGCCGTCGGCAGCGGCCCGGGGGCCGCGGTGGAGATTGACCTGGGCGATCAGACCATCGCCACTCTCAAGACCTGGAAAGCCCTGGCGAAGCTATGGTTATGGTGCTGCCACGCCGCGCCACCGCGACCGTGCAGGCCGTCCTCTCACGTCAGCGCTTGAGGCAGGGCCTGCGGCGATACGGCACGTCGATCGACACAGCGCTGTACGGACTTGACGCTACCGGGCCGCGCCGGCCAATCAGCGCCTTACCAGGCTGGCACGCCGGCGGGTGCGTTCCCGGCCGAGGATCCAGATCGCCTCGACCCCGTCCTTCCAGGTGATCTTCTTGCCCTCTTCGCGCCCGCGCGCCCGGTAACTGATCGGCACCTCGTACGGGCGGATGCGGCGGCGCAACAGCTTGCCGGTCACCTCCGCCTCCATCCCGAAACCCCGCGACCGGATGCCCAGCGACCGGTACAGCTCGACCGGCATCAGCTTGAAACACGTCTCCAGGTCACCGATATAGGAGTTGAACAACACATTCGCCGCCATCGTGACGCCCTTGTTACCCATCACATACCAGAAGCTGTAGGCGCTGTGGCTACCGAAGGTGCGGTTGCCGTAGACCACCGTGGCCCGCCCGTCGAGCACCGGGGCGAGCAACCGAGGGATGTCCTGCGGGTCGTACTCCAGGTCGGCGTCGAGAATGACCATGTACTCACCCTCGGCGCTGGCCACGGCCGTCTTGATGGCCGCACCCTTACCCGCGTTACGCGGGTGGGTGATCACCCGCAGCCGCGCGTCGTCCGCCCGGCCGAGGATCTCCCCGGTGCCGTCCCGGCTACCGTCATCGACCACGACCAACTCGATCTCACACGGATAATCGACCGCCAATGCCTGCTTCAGGGCATCCGCGATGCGTTCTTCCTCGTTGTAGACCGGCATGAGGATCGAGAGCTTCACGGGAATCTCCACGGTGGCGACAGTGAGTCGGCCCTAGCCTAGCCTGGCAGGTCAGCCGTGCGAGGGCCGCCACCGGGCCGGCCGGGGCCCGGCCGTTCGTCGCCACCGTACCGACCGGCAACGCTTCTTTCAGGGGGATGGTGTTTACTTCCGCCCATGTCGGCAGCCGGCTGGATGCTCGTGGCGGCCCCCGTCGTCGCGCTCGTGGTGCTCTCCGCTCTGCTGCGGCCCCGGGCCGCCGGGGTGGTCGCCCCGCACCGCCTCGGCATCGTCCGGGCCGCCCTGCTGACCGGCGTCTTCGCCGTGCTGACCGTGGAGCTGCTCGGCGTCCTCGACGCGCTCACCCTGCCCGCCTTCGCCCTGGCCTGGCTGCTCTTCGTCGCCGGGGTGGCGGTGGTCGCCGGCCGGCGACGCGGCCGGGACGCCCTCCGGCCCCGGACCGCCGCCGAGACCCGCCAAGCGGTGCTGGTCGGCGCGACCGTGGGCGGCCCGACGGCGGAAAGCCCGACCGGGAGCGACCCGACGACAGACGGCCCGACCGGGGGCGCGGCCGCCGGCAGCGGGGCGGCACCCGGACCGGAACGGCCGGCCACCGCCCGGGGCGGCCTCGCGGCGCTGCTGTCCGGTTGGGCGGCCCGGCTGTCCCACCTCCGGCGTACGGCGACCCGGGGCGAGCGGCTGCTCGCCGGCGCGGTGCTCGGCATGGTGTCGATCGAGCTGGTGGTGGCGCTGCTGGCCGAGCCGAACAACTTCGACTCGCAGACCTACCACCTGCCGAAGGTGGAGCACTGGGTGGCCCAGGGCAGCCTGGACTTCTGGCCGACCGCCATCCACCGGCAGGTGACCATCCCGCCCGGCGCCGAATACCTGCTGCTGCACCTGCGCCTGTTCACCGGCGGGGACGCCCTGCACCACCTGGTGCAGTGGGCCGCCGGGATCGGTTGCCTGCTGGCGGCCACCCGGATCACCGCCCAGCTCGGCGGCGGCCGGCGGGCCCAACTGCTCACCGCGTTCCTGCTCGCCACCACGCCGATGGTGGCCCTCCAGGCGACCAGCACCCAGACCGACCTGGTGGCCGCCGCCTGGGCCGCCTGCGCCGCCACCCTGGTGCTGGACGGCCTGCGCCGCCGGGCCGGCCTGGGCGACGCGCTGGCGCTCGGCGCGGCCACCGGCCTGACCGCGCTGACCAAGACCAGTGGGCTGATCGCCGTCGGACCGCTGCTGCTGCTCTGGGGCCTGGCCCAACTCCGACTCGCCGCCCGCCCCACCGGGATCGGCGCCGGCTACTCCACCGGGCTCGCTCCCGGCGACTCCACCGGGGTCGGCGCCGACCGGGTCGGTCGGGCGGTCGGCGGTGTCGGGTCGGGCCCGGCGACCGGGGCGGCCGACCGGCCGGCACCTACCGGGGTCCGGCAGGTGGCCCGGACGGTGGGCGGTTCGCTGCTGGTGCTGCTGGTCGCGGCGACGGTGGTGGGGCCGTTCCTGGCCCGGGAGACCGCCGAGTTCGGCCACCCGTTGGGGCCGCCCCGGCTGCGGGAGTCCATCCCGATGGAACGACACGATCCGGTCGCCGTGCTGGTCAACGCGCTGCGGATCGGGCACACCGCCTTCGACACCCCGCTCTCCCCGCTGCGCGCGGGCACCGCCGAGGCGATCATGGCCGGCTCCCGGGCGGTCGGCGTGGACCCGCAGGACCGGACCATCACCTTCGGCCGGGAGGTCTTCCCGGTGCCGTCCTGGTATCCCGACGAGGACCGGGTGGCCTTCCCGCTGGCCGGGTCGCTGGCGCTGCTCGGGGCGGTCTTCGCGCTGGTCCGACCCCGCCGGGTCAGCCCCGGTCGACCGGGGGCGCTGCGGGCGTACGCGGCCGTGGTGGTGCTCGCGGTGGTCCTGCACACCGCGATGATCAAGTGGCAGCCGTGGGGGAACCGGCTGCTGCTCTACGCGCTGGTGCTGGCCGTACCGCTGGCCGGGCTCTGGGTGGACGCGGTGCTGCGGCGGCGGGCCGGGGCGGGCCGGCGGTCGGTGGCCGCCGGGCTGGTGGTGACCATGCTGGCCACCTCCGCGCTGGCCGGCGTCCTGGCCCTGTCGTACGGCTTCCCGCGCCGGCTGGTCGGTGCCGGCTCGGTCTTCACCACCACCGAGTGGGACACCCGGTTCCTGCGCCGGCCGCAGTGGGCCGACGAGTTCCGCTGGGCCGCCTCGGCGGTCCGGGCGAGCGACGCCCGACGGATCGGCCTGGTGCAGCAGAACGACAACTGGGAGTACCCCTGGTGGTTGCTGCTGCGCGACGACGACGGCCGGTCGCCCGAGCTGGTGGCGTTGCAGTCGGTGCTGCCGGACCGGCCACCGGCCGACCCCACCTCGGTCGACGCGATCGTCTGCACCGGCCCTCGGACGGAGTGCGCCCGGCTGGTCCCGGCGGGCTGGACGATCGAGTACCGCGACCACGTCGGCTACGCGCTGCCCCCGACCCGCTGAGCACCGACCCCGACCCCGACCCCGGCTGACGGCAGCGGCGGCCGGCTGCCGGGCGTCGGGACAGGCGTCGGGGGGCGTCGGGGCCGGCGCGGTGGTCCACGCCGACCCCGACCGTCCCCCACGGGTCACTTCTGCTTGACCGGCACCACGATCAGCCGGGCGACGCTGGCGTCACCGTCGCGGGCCCCGGCCACATTGACCCTGGTGCCCACCTTGATGTCGCTGGCCTTGACGGTGGTGCGCCGCTCGACCACCCGGAGCTGGTCGCCGAGCTTCCAGGTCAGGGTGAAGCCGTCGGTGGACTTCACGGTCACCGAGTCGCCGTCGACCGCGGTCACCTCGCCGCGCTGCACGACGACGGTCTTCGTGCCGCCGTCCTTCGTCTGCACCACCGCCTCACCGTGCAGGCCGTTGCGGCCCAGCAGCACCCGGGCCTGCCGGCGCTGCCGCAGCTCCTGCGCCCGCTCGGCACGCTTGCCCTTCGCCCCGGCCGACGGGGACGGGGAGGCCGACTCCCCGGCGGCCGGGGCGGGCGCGGCGAGCAGATCCAACTCGGTCGGGTCGAGGCCCAGGGCGGCCAGCGCCTGCCCCTCGACGCCCAGCGCGGCGGCGACGTCGACGGCGGCGGCCTTCGTGCCGTCCTGCGCCACCTGTGCCGATCCGCAGCCGGCGACGCCCAGCGTGAGCGCCGCGAGCAGCGACGTGGCGGTGACGGCGATTCCCCGATGTGCCATGACTCTCCCTCTGGTCCGTGGTGCCACCAGCGTCGCGGAGTCCGATGGGCGCGGGGTCAGGCCGATGTTCGGGTCGGGTAAGGATGGGCGGGCAGCCGGACGGTGAACGCCGCGCCGCCCTCGGCCGCGTGGCCGGCGACGATCTCCCCGCCGAGCCGCCGGACCAGACCGGCGGCCAGCGCCAGCCCCAACCCGCTGCCCACCTTCCGGACCCCCCGGTAGCGCTGGTGCAGCGCCCCCCGTTCGAAGGCCACCGCCAGGTCGTCGTCGGTGAAGCCGGGTCCGCCGTCGCGGACCTCGACCAGCCCACCGGCGGCCGGTCCGGCACCGGCCGGCCGGACCGCGAGCACCACCGACGCCCCCGGCGGTACGACCCGCAGCGCGTTCTCCAGCAGCCCGTCCACCACCTGCCGGATCCGCCCCGGATCGGTGTACGCGGGCACCGCCGTGCCCGGGACCTCCAGCCGGAACGGCACCCCGACGGCCGCGCACCGCTCCGACCAGGTCCGTTCGGCGTCGACGGCCAGCCGGGTGAGGTCCACCGGCACCGGTTCCAGCGGAAAGTCCACCGCCTCCAGCCGGGCCAGCGCCAACAGGTCGGCGACCAGCCGGTCCAGGCGCTGCGCCTCGGTGAGCATCGTCCGGCCGGTGGCGGCGGCCTCGTCCGCGCCGATCACCCCGTCGGCGAGCGCCTCGGCCCACCCCCGGATCGCGGTCAACGGGGTACGCAGTTCGTGCGAGACGGAGAGCAGGAACTCCCGCTGCCGCCCCTCGCTGGTGGCCAGCGCGGCGGCCAACCCGTTCAACGCGTACGCCAGGTCGGCGACCTCGTCGGGGGGTTCGACGGGCACCCGGACGGCCCGGTCACCGGCGCGCAGCCGGGCGGCGGCGGTGGCGGCGTGCCGGATCGGCCGGGCCAGCCGACGGGCGAGCAGCAGCCCGGCCGCCGCCCCGGCGGTGAGCCCGGCCAGCAGCGGCAGCCAGAGGGCGCGCAGCACCTGCCGCCACGGCCCCTGCGGGGTGGCCCGGGTCAGCACCACACCCTCCCCGCCGGGTAGCGCCCGCCCCTCGACGAGGGTCCGTTGGCCGTTGACGAACCGTCGACCGGAGACGTCCCGGCCGGCGGAGATCCGGTTCACCACCTGCCGGGGCAGGCCGGGGCGGTCGGCCAGTCCGCCCTGGACGACGTACACCTCGATCTGTTGTTCCCGGAGTTGGCGGATCAGCCGGTCGCCGGCCGCGTCGCGCTGCCGGCTGGGGCGTACCCGCAGGACGTCGGCGGCGAGACGGGCCTGGGCGGCCAGCGCGGCCTGGTCGCGGCGCTCCACCCCGCGTACCGCCAGGGGGACCGCGACCAGCGCGGTGACCAGCACCGACACCAGCGCCACCGCGCAGGTCACCAGGACCGCGCGGGCGGTCAGCGTGTGGGTGAACCGGCGTCGCGGCCGACGGCGTCGCGGCCGGACGGCGGCCGGCGGCGGGGCACCCGGCGACTGGCGCGCCGACAGCGGAGCGGCCGACGACTGGCGGGCCGGCGGCGGAGCGGTCCGAGGTGGAGCGGCCGGGGGCGGGGTGGTGCCGGCCGGGGGCGGGGTGGTGCCGGCCGGGGGCGGGGTGGCGGGCTCAGCCATTGGCGGCGTACCCGACGCCCCGGTGGGTGCGGATCACGCTGGCCGGGCCGAGCTTGGCCCGGACCTGGGCGACGTGCACGTCGACGGTACGGGTGCCGGCGTGTGCCGCGTAGCCCCAGACGCCGGCCAGCAGTTCCTCCCGGGTGAAGACCCGGCCGGGGCGGGCCATCAGGTGGGCGAGCAGGTCGAACTCGGTGGAGGTGAGCTGGACGGGGGCACCGGCCGCGAGCACCGTGCGACGGGCCGGGTCGAGGGTGACCGGGCCGACCGTGCGGGGCCGGTCCGGCCCGTCCGGGGCACCGACGGTGCGCCGCAGCACCGCCCGGACCCGGGCCACCAACTCCCGGGGGCTGAACGGTTTGGTGACGTAGTCGTCCGCGCCCAGTTCCAGGCCGACGATCCGGTCGACCTCGTCGTCGCGGGCGGTGAGGAAGATGACCGGGGTCCAGTCGCCGGCCTCGCGCAGCCGGCGGCAGATCTCGGTGCCGGCCAGGCCCGGCAGGGTGATGTCGAGGACGCAGGCCACCGGGCGCAGCCGCCGGGCGGCGGCCAACCCGGCCGTGCCGTCCCGTTCCAGGTGTACGCCGAACCCGTCCCGGCCCAGATAGAGCCGGACCAGGTCGGCGATGGACGGCTCGTCCTCCACCACGAGGACGAGCCCGCGTTGCCCGGTGGCGTCAACGGTCACCGGCCCATGATGACCGACCCGGGGCCGACCGGGACGTACGGCGGTGTTCGAGTCAGGTAATGATGCGATCAGCGGGCCGGCAACGGGCGCAGCAACGGGGCCGGCCCGGTGGCCGGGGCGTCGCCGATGGTGGCGACGACCCGCTCCTCGGGCTTGCGCAACCGGATCCGGAACGCGTGGTGCAGCAGCGTGTCGAGCTGCCACACCTGCTTCGGATGCGGGGTACGGATGACGAACCGCTCCCGCACCCCGTCGATCGCGGTGGCGGCCAACTCGACGGCCTGCGCCCGGGGGTCCGGGCTCCAGGTGACGTTGCTCAGCTCCCGCAGCTCGGTGTTCAGGTGCAGGCGCAGTCGGTGCAGCACCCGGGTCTGCTGGGTGACCACCAGCCGGCGGTGGGTGAGCAGGAGGAGGTATTCACCGCCGACCGGCCGGTCGGGGCGGACGCACCGGGCGACCAGGATGGTGGCGTCACCGGAGCCGACGCACTGCCGGAAGACGGGCATGTGCCGACTCACCGTCTGGACCGCCAACCCGGTCTCGGCGGCGGCCGGGAGGAAGGTGCGCGAGAAGACGTCCATACCTGGCCAACGAGCCGCCACCAGGGGTGATGTGGGTCACTGTCGGCTATTGGAACTTCCACTCCCCCGTGTCGCACCGCCGGTGCGTCTTTCACCCGACCAGGTCAGTGGGGTGGGGGACGGTCCGCTGCCGGCACGGGTCAGCGCAGCGCTGCGGCGGCGGACCGGGCCACCAGCCGGGACAGCCCGGTGCCCCACTTCGGTGGCGCCTGCGGTGCGGGCCGCGACCGCGTCCGCGCCGGCTGCACCAGGTCGAGATAGTTGCTGTCGATGTTCATCCGGACCCCGCCCCAGGTCTCGTGGTGGTCGCCCTGGTACTGCTTCATCCGCCGCCCGGGAGCCCAGTGCGACGCCGGCAGGGCCGGGTCGGTGACCGTCCGCACGCCGTCCCAGCGGGCGAAGTCGAGCAGGTCGGGGACGCCGTGCCCCGGCCGGTGGTAGGCGGCCACCTGGTCGCCCAGGCCGGCCGAGGTGACCTTGGTGTAGAGGCCGGCGAGAAAGCCGCGCTCGTGCAGGCGGAGGGTCCACGCGCTGACGAACCCGTCGACGGCGGCGGTGCACGCCGCGTCGCCCGACGGGTAGTGCTCCAGGTCGAGGATGAGCGTGCTGCGGCGAGCCAGACCGAGATCGTCGGCCCTGGTCGCCGCGTCGTCGGCCGCCGCACGCCCCTGGGCCGTGGCCCGGGTCGGGTCGATCCGCCGCTGGTACGTGGAGCAGGGCGCCTGCAACCCGACGTAGAGCGGGAAGATCCGCCAACCCGCCGTCTGCTGGGTCGCCACCCAACTCCGGGTGAGATTGGGCTGGGCGCATCCCCGGTTCACCCCGCCGAGATAGACGCCGACGGCCCGGTACGGCGACTTCAGCCAGGCGGTCATCGCCGCGTTCGAGGGGGCGGCGCAGGTGTCGAAGCCCGACCCGGTGAAGGTGCCCGGCTGCGGCCCGGAGTAGCCGGCGGCGCGGACCGGGCCGGCGGCCACCACCGGCGCCACGGTGGCGAGGAGCACCCCGGCCACGGTGGCGGTGATCAGCCGACGCAGGGCCGAGGTGGCGGAACTGTCCGGCACGGGTCTCCCGTTCTCGTGACGCGACGACGGTGGCGCAGCTCCGATCAGACCGACGCCGTACCCGCACCGGTCGTCACCGGCCGAGGCACGGAGCAGGCGGTGGCCACGGCGCTGGCGACGTGGTCGCGGGTGCCGTGGGGATGGCCTGACGACGCTGGTGGTGGGTCGACGTGGCTGGGGTGACGAGCGGCGGGCTGGGGCACGCCGGCCCGGCGGGACGCGGCGCAGCGTTCCGGGGAATCTTCCCCGGACACCGGTCGCCATGTCCACCCCGCCCGGCCCGTCCACCTCGGACGGTGGTCGCTACGGGACGATCACCACGAGCGGTCAGACGGGCATCGGGGCGAAGAGTTCGCCGAGCCAGCCGGGCACCGCGTCGGCGTACTCGGTGCGGCTCGGGTCGGTGGTGTCCAGGGCCCGCCGCCAGGACAGCGCCCGGCTCACCGTGGTCACCCGCATGGCCAGCCCGGCGATCTCCCGCAGGGTGGCCCGGTCGTACCGGTCGGTCCACGACTCCAGATAGGCGTCGCGCAACCGGACCAGCATCGGATCACCCTCGGGCAGCGAGAACGTGTGTGCCGCCGAGCGCAGGGTCACCAGCAGGGTGCCGAACGGGTGCGCGACGGACGAGTCCCCCCAGTCGAAGAAGCGGTAGCCGTCGGCGGTGACGAACACGTTCCCGTCGTGCAGGTCGTCGTGCTGGACACTGGTCGGGATGTCGCTGTCGGCGAGCCGACGGCAGTCCTCGGCGAAGCGCGGCAGGTGAGCCCGCAACCGCTCGTGGGTCGCCGCGTCCAGGCCACCCTCAAGGTCTAAGAGCAGGGCGGCCCGGTCGTCGAGCAGGTCGGCGAGGAGGCCCGGCATGGCCGCCGGCCGCTGGTCGGGTACCCCGAGCGCGACCAGTTCGTCCGTCGCCGGGGTCGCCTCCCGCTGGAGTTCGGCGTAGGCCACCAGCACGTCGACCCAGCGGGCGGGATCGGGTTCGGCCAGTTCACGCAGGGTGGGACCGCCGTCGGGCAGCAGGGACCAGCCGCGTCCGGTGTCCACCGCGACCGAGTCGAGCACCCGACCGGGGGTACGCCGGGCCAACTCGGTGAGGAGCACCGCCTCGTACGCCGTGCCGGTGTTGTTCGCCTTGAACCAGTACGACCCGGCGTCGGTGGGCACCCGCCAGACCAGCGACCAGGGGCGAAGCCGGGCCTCGACCGGGCCGGTGACCCGGCGGCCGTGCCGACCGAGTTGCCCGGTGACCCAGTCGAGGGCGGCGGACCGCCACTGCGGGTCGGCCCAGCTGGCGGCTACGGAGGTGATCGTCACGCAGCGCAGGGTAGGCCACCCACCCGCCCCGACACCCGCCATTTTCCGCACCCACCCCCGACTCCGCCCGCCTCCCGCCCAGTCCGCCCCGTGGGGGCCCGCGACAAGGGGAGCGATGTTGCGGTATCGAGCCACCCTGATACCGCAACATCGCCCCCGTGGTGATGACCTTGATCGCCAGCCCGGCCCAGGCGACGGTCGGCCTCGCCCGGACCGGGGCAGGGGCCGGACCGGGCGAGGCCGGGCGGGGCCAGGCCCGGGCGGCGGGGGCAGGGGCCGGGCGGGGCGAGGCCGGGCGGGGCGAGGCGGGGCGAGGGCGGGGCGGGGCGAGGGCGGGGCGGGGGCGAGGGCGGGGCGGGGGCGAGGGCGGGCGGGGCGAGGGCGGGGCGGGGCGAGGGCGGGCGGGGCGAGGCGGGGCGAGGGCGGGGCGGGGGCGAGGGCGGGCGGGGCGAGGGCGGGGCGGGCGGGTGGGGGTTAGAGCAGTTCGAGGATGGTGGCGTTGGCCATGCCGCCGCCCTCGCACATGGTCTGTAGGCCGTACCGGATGTCGTTGTCCCGCATGTGCTGGAGCAGCGTCGTCATGATCCGGGCACCGGACGCGCCGAGCGGGTGGCCCAGCGCGATCGCGCCGCCGCGCGGGTTGAGCCGCTCCGGGTCGGCCTCGGTCTCGGCCAGCCAGGCCAGCGGCACCGGGGCGAACGCCTCGTTCACCTCGTACACACCGATCTCCTCGATGCCCAGGCCGGCGCGGCGCAGCGCCTTCGCGGTGGCCGGGATGGGGGCGGTGAGCATGGTGACCGGGTCGTCGGCGGCGACCACGGCGGTGTGCACCCGGGCCAGCGGGCGCAGGCCGTGCCGGCTGGCCCACTCGCTGGTGGTGACGGCGAGCGCGGCGGCCCCGTCGGAGATCTGCGACGCGGACCCGGCGGTGACCACGCCGTCGGCGCGGAACGGGGTCTTCAGCCCGCCGAGCACCGAGAGTGAGGTGTCCCGGCGGATGCCCTCGTCGGCGGTGAAGGTGCCGCCGTCGGCCAGCGGCACCGGGGCAAGCTCCGGGTCGAACACCCCGGCGTCCTGCGCGGCGGCGGCCTTCTCGTGGCTGGCCAGCGCGAACTCGTCGAGCTGACTACGGGAGAAGCGCCAGCGGGCGGCGATCAGCTCGGCACCGACCCCCTGGTTGAACGGCAGTGGCTGGTCGTCGGCGAAGCCCTCGACGCCCCGGTAACGCTCGCGGAGCCGGGCGCTGAACGGCATGCCGTCGCCGACGCTGGACCCCATCGGCACCCGGGTCATCGACTCGACACCACCGGCCACCACCAGGTCGGCCTGACCGGAGAGCACCGTCGCGGCGGCGAAGTGCAGGGCCTGCTGGCTGGAGCCGCACTGCCGGTCGAGGGTGGTGCCGGGCACCGACTCGGGCCAGCCGGCGGCGAGCACGCCGTTGCGGGCGATGTTCCAGGACTGCTCGCCGACCTGGGACACACAACCCCAGATCACGTCGTCGACCTGACCGGGATCGATGCCGGTCCGGTCGGCGAGGGCGCGCAGCACGTGCGCCGAGAGGTCGACCGGGTGGACCTCGGCCAGGCCGCCCTTGCGTCGCCCGACGGGGGTACGCACCGCACCGACGATGACTGCGTCACTCATAACTACTCCCCGGTAACTTCGGCTGCGTCGATACTACGTCCCGATCGGCGCAGCGTCCGCCCGCCGGGTCGGTCGGAGGATCGCCGGCGGCCGACCCGGCGGGTGTCGGGTCGCCGCCGGAACTCCGGCGGGGCCGCCAACGGCACCGGCGGGGCGGCCGGTCGCCGCGGGTGGCTGGCATGCTGGGATGGTGCATCCTCCACCGTCCCCGGCCCACCAGTGGCGGGTCCCCCCGGCGGTCCCGGCGGCGAAGCTGGCCGGAGTGATCGGGCTGGCCGCCCTGGGGCTGCTGCTCGCCGACGGCGACCCGGTCCGGCTGGCGCTGGCCGTCGCCGCCGCCGTCGGCCTGGCCGGCTGGGCGGTACGCGACCTGCTCGCCCCCGTCCGCCTCGCGGTCGACCCCGGAGGGATCACGGTCGTCCGGGGTTACGCCGGGCGGCGGCACCTGCCGTGGGATGCGGTGGAGGCGGTCACCGTGGACCGGCGAACCCGGTTCGGGCTGACCGGCGAGACGCTGGAGATCGACGCCGGCGAGACCCTGCACCTGTTCGGTCGGGCCGACCTGGGCGCGTCGCCGGCCGAGGTGGTCGAGCTGATCCGGATCGCCCGGCCTTAGTGGGCCCGGGCTCCGTCGCCCGGGTCGGTCGACATGGCTCCGGTCGGTGGGATCGGAGGCGGAGGTCGCCTCACCCACCAGCGCGGGGCCGGCCCGGCGGCCTTCGCTGAGCTCAGCAACACGACGCCCGCTCGGCTGGCGCGACGTTGACATCGACAAGAGTCAGTGTCTACCGTTCCATCGAACCGATTCGAAGCAGTGGTCGACCCCACGACCGCACCACGCCGGGTCATGGGCCGAGATCGCCGTCGCCCGCTGCGCCCCACCGTCCATCTCGCTCCGTCACGGCACCGGACCCGCCCTGACCGCGAGGCCCCCGAGCCGCGCGCACCCACCCCCCTACCACCCCTGGAGAGCCCGTGAATCTTCTGTCCCGGCCACACCTTCGTGCCACCTACCTCCTCACCGGCGCGCTGGTCGCCGCCGGCCTGCTGGTCGCACCCAACGTGGCCCAGGCCGACAACCAGAGCCTCAGCGTGAACTTCGCCGCCGCCACCACCGCGCCGACCTACCGGGCCTCCGGGTGGATCTACGGCATGACCGAGAACGGCACCGCACCGCCCGACCACTTCTTCACCGACATCAAATACCAGGCCATGCGGGCCGGGGGCGCCCAGTTGCCCGGCAGCGGCTGGGTGGGCGGCGGCTACGACCGCCGGTGGAACGCCACCCGCGCCCAGATGCTGCGGACCAAGGCGCTCGGCGGCAAGTTCGTCCTGCTCCCCCACGACCTGTGGGGCGCTGACGGCGCTCCCATCTCCCGCTTCCCCGGCGACAACGGCAACTGGACCGACTACAACAACTTCCTCACCCGGGTGATCAACGATGTGAAGGCCACCGGCGTCCCGGTCGAATGGGACATCTGGAACGAGCCCAACATCACCCTGTTCTGGAACCGCCCCCAAGCCCAGTACTTCGAACTCTGGCGACGGACCTATCAGCGCCTGCGGGCCGACATGCCGGGCACCCTGATCGTCGGGCCGAGCCTGGCCGGCGTACCCACCACCTCCGGGACCTGGTGGAACCAGTACCTCGACTACATCAAGGCCAACAACGCGGTGCCGGACATCGTGAGCTGGCACTCCCTGCCCAGCGACCCGGTCGCCAACGTCGCCGCCGCGAACACGACGCTCGACTCGCGGGGCATTCCGCACCCCCGGCCCTACCAGATCAACGAGTACGGTGCCTCCAACGAGCAGAACCCCGGCGACGGCGCGTGGTACATCACCCGGCTGGAACGGGCCGGGGCCGACGGCTTGCGCGCCAACTGGGCCAGCGGCGGCAACCTGCACAACGACCTGGGCAACCTGCTCACCCACAACTCGGCCGGTCAGTACCAGCCCAAGGGCGAGTGGTGGGTCTACCGTTTCTACGCCCAGCAGACCGGCGTCGCCGTCGCCACCACCGCGTCCGCCGGGTACGACGCGTACGCCACCAAGGCCGCCGGCGACGCCAAGATCCTGGTCGGCGGCGGCCGGACCACCGGCAACATCGCCGTCAACCTACAAGGGCTGAACAGCACCAGCGGCATCGTGAGCGACAACCGGGCGCGCATCCTGGTGCAGCGGATCCCCTACAACAACGGCGGCGCGGTCACCGGGCCCACCACCGTCCAGGACCAGGTGGTGACCCTCACCAACAACGGCACCGTCGTGAACATCGCCAACAACGACGTCAACGACGCGTACACCATCACCGTCCTGCCGCCGTCGCCGACGACCCCGACGCCCACCCCGACGACCCCGACGCCCTCGCCGACCACCCCGACGCCCTCGCCGACCACCCCGACACCGTCGCCGACCACCCCCGGCCCGGGCGGCCCGGGGTGCGACGCTTCCTACCGGGTGACCAATAGTTGGCCCGGCGGTTTCCAGGCCGATGTGGCGGTGTCCAACAGCGGTTCGACGGTCACCACCGGCTGGCGGGTGAGCTGGACGATCGGGTCCGGGCAGACCATCAACCAGGTGTGGAACGGCTCGCTGACGACCGGCGGCGCAACGGCCACGGTCGGCAACGTCTCGTACAACGGGAGTCTCGCACCAGGGGCCAGCACCACCTTCGGAATGCTCGTGGCCGGGGAAGCCGGCGGCACCCCGACGCTGACCTGTTCCGTGAACTGAGCCGCACCGCGGGCTGCCGGCCGACGCCGGCAGCCCGCCCGAACCGTGGACAACGAATCGGTTCGACGACGTCGGCCCGTTCCTGCCTCGACTACTCCGCCGCCGACCCCGCGGACACCGCGACAGGGCATCGACCCGGCCGTTCAGCGGCGACGTGGGTGGTGGCCCCGGCACGGCAGCCACCAGGTGAGGCAGGCGTCGGAGGCAACCCGCCGAACGACGCCGGAGGGTCAGCCGAGCAGCATCACGGTGCGGACGATCACCAGGCCGAGCAGCGCCACCACGATGACCGCCGTGCCGGCCGCCTGGAAGACCGAACGTCGCATCCGGGGGGCGTACGCCAGCACCAGCGCCATCAGCGCCCCGACCACGAGCCCGCCGACGTGGCCCGGGATGGAGATGCCCGGCACGGTGAAGGTGAAGATCAGGTTGATCACCAGGATCGGCAGGATCGCCGAGGTGTCCCGGCCGAGCCGGCGCATCAGCACGAAGACCGCCGCGAACAGTCCGAAGATCGCCGTCGAGGCACCGGCCGACGCGGTGTTGGGGCTGCTGAACAGGTATGCCGCGACGTTGCCGCCGAGCCCGGCCACCAGATAGAGGGTGAGGAAGCGCAGCGGCCCGAGCAGGGCCTCCAACTCCCGCCCCAGCACCCAGAGCGCCCACATGTTGAGCAGCAGGTGCACCACGCCGTAGTGCAGGAACATCGCGGTGACCAGCCGGTACCACTCACCGGAGGCGACGCCGTGCGCCTCCCCGAACGGCACGTACGAGGCGTAGCTGAGCACCGAACCCCATTGGGTCAGCGGGGTGCCGCCACCGAGCAGGCCGCCGAAGCCGGACCCGCCGATCATCGAGTCGCCGCCCCGGTCGCTGAGCACCGAGACGATCATCACCAGCACGTTCAGGGCGATCAGGACGCGGGTGACCAGGCCGCGACGGCCGGCGGCACCGCCACCGAAGGCGGTACGCGCCGGCCGTACGCTGCGGCGTCCCTCGTTCACGCACTCCGGGCACTGGTGGCCGACCGGGGCGTCCCGCATGCACTCCGGACAGATCGGTCGGTCGCAGCGGGAGCACCTGAGGTACGTCTCCCGGTCGGAGTGGCGGTAGCAGACCGGCGCGGTCGGCACCGACCCGCCGGTGGCGTCGCCGGCCGGCCCGGAGCGTTCAGTCATGCGTGCAAAGGTACCTCGCGGACGCGATCAGGCCTCGGTGCGCTCGATCTCGACCCGCTCGATCACCACGTCCTGCAGCGGCCGGTCACTCGGACCGGTCGGGGTGTTCGCGATGGAGTCCACCACCTTCACCGACTGCTCGTCGGCCACCTGGCCGAAGATGGTGTGCCGGTTGTTCAGGTGCGGGGTCGCCCCGACGGTGATGAAGAACTGCGACCCGTTGGTGCCCGGCCCGGCGTTCGCCATCGCCAGCAGGTACGGCCGGTCGAAGCGCAGCTCCGGGTGGAACTCGTCGGCGAACGTGTAGCCCGGACCACCCCGGCCGGTGCCGGTCGGGTCGCCCATCTGGACCATGAAACCGCTGATCACCCGGTGCGAGATGGTGCCGTCGTAGTACGGCCCGTTGCCCGGCTGACCGGTGCGGGGATCGGTGTATTCCTTGTTGCCCTCGGCCAGGTCGACGAAGTTACGAACCGTCTTCGGAGCGTGATTACCGAAGAGCTCCAGCCGGATCGGGCCAGCGTTGGTGTGCAAGGTGGCGTAGACAGCCTCGGCCACGGGTACTCCTCACTCGTTGGTCAGTTCCATGCGGATCCTCCCATGTGCCCCATCTGGCAGTGCGGAGGCATCCGGTGGTGGAGGATGACGAAGGAACAACTCCCAGGAGGTGGGACCGTGTTTGGAATCGGGCGGCGCAAGACCCAGGGGCAGCTGGCAAAGGTGGAGCTGCACCAGGGCATCGGTCACCTGAGGCAGGCCGCCACGCATGCGGCGAAGGGTGCCGGGGCCACTGTCGGCCCGCGGGTCCAGGCGGCCCGGGGCGCGGTCGCGCCGACCGCGGTCGTGGTGCGGGACCGGGCTTCCAGTGGCCTCGCATCGACGGTCGCGGCCCTCGCCCCGGTGGCCCTGGCGGTGCGCAACGCCCAGGCCGATGCTGCCGGTAAGGCGGTGGCCGGCAAGAAGGCCGCCGCCGCTAAGCAGGCCGCGGTGAGCAAGAAGATCAAGGCGAAGACCCCGAAGGCCCGGAAGAAGAAGCGCACGTCGCGCGGCATGCTCGCCGGTCTGCTGGTCGCCGGCACGGTGGCCGGGGTGGCCGGGGCGATGGCCGTGCGTCGCCGTCGCGAGCAGCAGGAGTGGGCCGAGTACGACCCGACCCGGGGCATCGAGACCGCCCCGGTCAGCCGGACCACCCCCGGGTTCGACACCCCCGCCGTACCGGCCGGCACCGGCATCGACGCTCCCCGCGACGAGGTCGACGTCCTGGTGGTGGAGACCCCGTCGGCCGACGGGTCCACGCCGACCGGCTCGGCCACGCCGCCCGCCACCGGTGTGGGCAGTTCCACCGTGGCTGCCGCCACCTCGCCCGGCAAGCCGGTGATCCACCCGAACGACAAGGTTCCCTCGGTCGCCGAGGGTGCCACCGACGTCTCCGGCCGGCCGGCCGACGACCTCGGCAAGGCGCTCGGCGCCGGAAAGGCCGGGGCCCAGCACAGCACCCGTCGCTGATCCCCCGCACCTCGCCGGCGGCGCGGTGACGACCCCCCGGTCGTCCCGCGCCGCAGCCGCGCCCAGACCCGTCCGCCGCCGGTCCGGCCGGAACCCGCGATTCACGGCCCACGGCCCGGCCGCCTGCGGCCACGGCGACGCCCGACCCCCACGTCAGGGCGGGGAGATCAGGGTTCTCCCCGACCGGTCCGGGCTCACCCGGCGGGCCGCCGGCTCCTACAGTGCTCGTTATGCCGCCGACCAACGACCCGGAGCTCACCGCCTCGGAGCCGGACAGTGCTCCGTCGTCCGGGCCCCACGACCAGCTCGTCGAGCGCCCGGTCGAGCACGACCGGGCGCTCTCGCGGCGGCGTGTCCTCTCCGGCGCCGCCGCCGCGCTGGCCGGCGCGGGAGTGACACTGACCGGCGAGTTCGGGTACGCCGAGGCCACCGCCGACAGCAAGCTGCCGGTCTACGGCGGGTACGCCGCCACCGTGCACGCCGACCGGAGCACCCCGCCCCGGTCGTCCCGGGTCGACGTGGTGTGGAGCGTGGACACCACCCGGCGGTTGATCGCGCTCACCTTCGACGACGGTCCGGCCCCGAACTGGACCCCCCGGGTGCTGTCGATCCTCGCCCAGACCGACACCCCGGCCACCTTCTTCATGGTCGGCCGCCGCGCCCGTGAGTACGGCCGGCTGGTGGCACACCGATTGGCCGGTCACGAGGTCGGCAACCACACCTGGGCCCACCGGGACCTGGCCAAGATGACCTACGAGCAGGCGTGCACCGCGATCGGCCGGGCGCACAACGAGCTGACCCGGCTCTGCGGGCGGGAGCCGACCCTGCTCCGCCCGCCCTACGGGCACCTTTCCGGCAGCACCCTGCTGGCCGCCAACGACCTGGGCTACCAGGTGGTCCTCTGGAACCGGCAGATGCTCGAATCCCGGTTCACCCAGAATCCGGACGGCCTGGTCGACTACATCGTCGAATCCTGTGACCCGGGCACGATCCTGCTCGCCCACGACACCGGGCCGGTGGACCGGCTGGTCGCGATCCGAGGGTTGGCCGCGATGATCACCGGTCTACGGCGGCGGGGCTTCGAGTTCGTCACCGTCTCCGAGCTGATGGCGGCGGCGGCCCCGGCCACCGCCACGGCCCACTGACCGGGACCCCGCACAGACCCGACCCGGGCGGTCAGAGCCAGCCGTTGCGGCGGAACCACCGGTACAGCGCCAGCGAGATGGCGAGCATCAGCGCGAGCACGCCCGGATAGCCGTACGTCCATTTCAGCTCGGGCATGTTCTCGAAGTTCATGCCGTAGACCCCGGCGAACGCGGTCCAGACCGCCGCGATGGCGGCCCAGGCGGCGATCTTGCGCATGTCGTTGTTCTGGTCGACGGTGACCTGCGCCAGCCGGGCCTGGAGGATCGAGTTGAGCAGGTCGTCGTAGGAGTTGACCTGCTCGACGGTGCGGCTGAGGTGGTCCTGCACGTCGCGGAAGTAGCGCCGCACCTCCTGCGGCACCTCCCGGTGCACCTGTGCGGTCAGCGTCATCAGCGGCCGTTGCAGCGGGATCACCGCCCGCTTGAACTCCACCAGCTCCCGCTTCATCTGATAGATCCGCTGGATCCGCCCGCTGCTCTGCCGGTCGAAGACGTCCGCCTCCAGCACGTCGAGGTCGTCCTCCAACTGGTCGGCCACCTCCAGGTAGAGGTCCACCACCCGGTCGGTGATCGCGTACGCCACCGCCCACGGCCCGTGCCGCAGCAGGTCCCGCTTGGCCTCCAGGTCGGCCCGTACCGGGGCCAGCCGGCAGGCGTCCCCGTGCCGGACGCTGATCAGGAAGTTCGGGCCGATGAAGAGCATCACCTGGCCGGTCTCGACCACCTCGGAGGTCTCGGTCAGCTCGGTGTGCTCGCAGTACCGGGCGGTACGCAGGACCAGGAAGCTGACCTCGCCGAAGCGCTCCAGCTTGGGCCGCTGCTGGGCCTTCACCGCGTCCTCGACGGCCAGCTCGTGCAGCCCGTACGTCGCGGCGATGGCGGTCATCTCGGCCAGTCCCGGTTCGTGCAGGCCGAGCCAGACGAACCCGTCGCGTTCGTCGCGCGCGGCGGCCAGCGCCTCGGCGTACTGCCACTGGCCGGGGCGGCGTTCGCCGTCGACGTAGAGGCCGCAGTCGACCACGCCGCTGCGGCCGGGGCCGGTGGGCGCGGGGGTCCGGGGGGAGCCGTCGGCGTTGAGGATGCGGGACATCGCCCGGACCGGGGACACCCAGGCCCGGGGGTTGAGCACCCGACCGCCGTGGGGTGTCGCCGACCGCTCCCGTTCCGCCCGGTCCGTCATGGCGTTCCCCCTCCCGGGTGTGCTGCTGCGGCTTGCAGGCTACGCCGCCGCCGGGCCGGCAGCCCTCGGACGATCGGCGGCCCCTGCGGCGGGACGGGCAGCGGGAGGCACGACGGCCGTGATCCTGGTCACGTGGGAACCCGACCGGGAGCCAGGCGGTCGACGGGGAGCCGACCGGGTGGTGGCACCGGGCGGGTCGGGCCGCGTTCAGGGGGTGAGGGGCGACCCGACCCACCCGGCACCGTTGGGGGCGGGGACAAAGCTGCGGCGTCACCGACCACCCGGCGGCAGTGGCCCTGAGCGGGTCACCGGCCAGACGTGAGTAACGCTCGCAGCATTGTGGGTTGCCGGACCGGCCGAGGGGAGCCCCCGACCGACCCGGGTCGCGTTTGTGTCAGAAACCCGACAGATTCTCAGCCGCGGACGGCCGCCACCGCCTCCGACAGCCGACGGACGCCCTCGTCGATCCGGTCCGCGGTCACCGCGGAGAAGGCCAGCCGCAGCGCGTGCCGCCCGCCGTCCACCATGAAGTCGCTGCCCTTGACCACCGCGACGCCCCGCTCGGCGGCGGCCGGGGCCAACCGGTCCACGTCCACGTCGTCCGGGAACTCCACCCAGAGGAAGTAGCCGCCGTCCGGCTCGACGAAGGTCACCTCCGGCAGGTGCCGGCGCAGCGACTCGGCCAGCACCCCGGCCCGCTCGCCCAGCGCCGACGACACCGTGGCGATGGACCGCTGGATGTCACCCGAGACGCAGAACTGGTGCACGATCGCCTGCGCCACCATGCCCGGCGAGATGTAGAGGCTGGTCGCCGACTTGGCGATGTCCGCGATCAGGCTCGCCGGCCCGACCAGGTAACCGACCCGGACCCCGGGGCAGACGGTCTTGGTGAAGCTGGACGCGTGCACCACCACGCCCCGGGTGTCCATCGACAGCATCGACGGCAGCGGCTCGCCCCGGAACCGGATGTCGGCGTAGGGGTCGTCCTCGAAGATGGTGAAGCCGTACTCGGCGGCGAGGTCGAGCAACTCCCGGCGCTTGTCCAGGGAGAGCGTCACGCCGGCCGGGTTCTGGTAGTTCGGGATCACGTGGGCCAGTCGGGGGCGTACCCCGGACTCCAGCAGCTTGCGCAGCTCGGCGGTGTCCAGGCCGTCCGGCTCGATGCCCACGCCGTGGATCTCGCCGCCCATCCGCTGGAGGTTGAGCAGGGTCCGGTCGTACGTCGGACGCTCCACCACCACGGCGTCGCCGCGCCGGACCAGGTGGTCGAAGAGGAACGCGTCGGCCTGGAGCGAGCCGTTGGTGACCAGCACCTGATCCGCCTCGACGCCGTGCTTCTCGGCGATCCACTTCCGCAAGGGTGGGTAACCGACGGAGGTGCCGTAGGCGGTGACCCCGGCGGGGTCGGCGTCGAAGGCACGGACGGCGGCGGCCTTGAGCCCCTCGACATCCACGATGTCCAGCGAGGGCGCGCCACGGGCGAACGAGATCAGCTGCTCGGCGGTCATGCGCACGAGCCTAGGGCCTGGCCGGGCCGCTCCGGCCGGCATACACGCCAAGTTCAACATGCGGGCACGACCGTCGGCCCCGGCGTGCTGGCGGCGGTCCAGCTCGGCGGCCTCCTGAAGGCGCGGCCGGTGCGCCGGGCAGGGTGGGCCGAACCGGTCGACTCCGGTGCAGGTCGGGACGGGACCGGACATCGGCGCGGGCGGTCGGCGCTCGCTACTGTCGAACGGTGCCCATCGAGCCCCTCCGCTGCGCCGGCGCGTTGACCGTGGACGATGGCGTCGAGCTGGCACCGCACCGGTTCACCGGGCTGGTCGCCCCGGCGGTCGAGCGGGCGTTCGTGGCCGGGATGCTCGCCGGCCGCGACGGTGGCGGCGCCGAGCTGAGCCAGCGGTACGGCGGGCCGGCCGCCACCGGCTTCCTGGTGGAGTTCCGCACCCGGCTCGCCGTGCCGGGCGGCACCGTCGACCGGGCGGGCTTCGCGGCGGTCAACCGCTACCGGGACCCGGCCACCTGCCAGCGGGCGCTGGACAAGCAGATCGCGCACGGCATGATCGCCCGCCGGCCGGACGGCGGTCTCACCGCCACCGAGCGGGGCGTCGACTTCCTCACCGAGCTGTACCAGGTGCACGCCGAGGTGACCGAGGAGCTGTGGGCCGGGCACGACGACCGGGTGCACCGGCTGGTCGAGGCGTACGGCCGGGTGCTGGCGTACGCGGTGCTGCTCGCCGGGGAGCCGGAGGCCGAACCCGGGCCGGCGTTCGCCGCGATGGCCCCGCCGTACGAGCCGGACGGCATCCCGTCGGGGGTGTTGCTGCTCAACCGACTCGGCACGCTGCGGTACCACCGGGCGGACGCGCACGCCGCCGCGTGGACCGCCGCCGGGCACACCGCCATCAGCGTCGGGGAGCTGCCCGACGGGCCGGAACGGCGGGCCATCGAGCTGGAGACGGACCGTCGGGCGGCCGGCCCGTATTCGACGCTGACCGCGGACGAGCGGCTGGGCGTGCTCGCCGACCTGGCCGCCCTGCCCGGCTGAACCCCGCCCGGCCCGGCTGCGCTCCCGAATGCCCGCTGAACTCCCGCACTGCCGGCTGAGCCCCCGGCCCGTCCGACCCGCGCTCCCCGGCTGAACTCACGGTTGGCGGCGGCTGCCCCGTGACGCACGGCTATCCTCCACGGTGACCTGGAACGGTGACCTGGAGTCGTACGAGGGAGGCCCCGCATGATCGGGATGGTGCTCGCGGCCGGTGCGGGGCGCCGACTGCGCCCGTACACCGACACCCTGCCCAAGGCGTTGGTGCCGGTGGACGGTGAGACCACCATCCTGGACATCGCGCTGCGCAACCTGGCCGAGGTGGGGCTCACCGAGATCGTGATCGTGGTCGGCTACGCCGCCGACGCGGTCGTGCAGCGGCAGTCGGCCCTGGAGGAGAAGTACGGCGTCACCCTCACCCTGGTGCACAACGACAAGGCCGAGGAGTGGAACAACGCCTACTCGCTGTGGCTGGCCCGGGAGCACTTCGCCCGGGGCGTGCTGCTGGTCAACGGCGACACCGTGCACCCGGTGAGCGTGGAGAAGACCCTGCTGGCCGAGCGCGGTCCGGGCATCCTGCTCGCCGTCGACACCCTCAAGACGCTGGCCGACGAGGAGATGAAGACCACCTTCGACGCCGCCGGCCAGCTCACCCGGATCACCAAGCTGATGGACCCGGGCGAGGCGTACGGGGAGTACATCGGCGCGACGCTGATCGAGCCGCAGGTGGCCGGGGCGCTCGCCGACGCGCTGGAGGCGACCTGGCGGCGGGACCCGAACCTCTACTACGAGGACGGCTACCAGGAGTTCGCCGGCCGGGGTGGGGAGGTGCGGGCCGCGCCGATCGGGGACGTCTCCTGGGTCGAGGTCGACAACCACGACGACCTGACCCGGGCGCGGGAGATCGCGTGCCGCTACTAGCCCGTACCATCCTGACCCCGCTGCACATCGACGTGCGGCGCGGGGCGGTGGCCGACCTGGCCGCGATCCTCGCCGACGGGCGGATCTCCTCCGGCGGCGACGTGGCGGTGGTGGTCGGCCCCGGGCAGGGCGGGCAGATCGCCGAGCTGATCCGGCCCTCGCTGCGCTCGGCGGACGTGTTCACCGTGGCCGGCGGGACCCTCGACGCCGCCGACGAGCTGGGCGGCAAGCTCCGCGAGCGGTCGTACGACGCGGTGGTCGGCATCGGCGGCGGCAAGACCATCGACGTGGCGAAGTACGCGGCCACCCGGCGCGGGCTGCCGATGGTGACCATGGCGACCAGCCTCGCCAACGACGGCATCGCCTCCCCGGTGGCCAGCCTGATCAACGGCGGCATCAAGGGCTCCTACGGGGTGCACATCCCGATCGCGGTGATCGTCGACCTCGACTTCGTGGCGGCTGGCCCGGACCAGCACAACCGGGCCGGCATCGGCGACGTGATCAGCAACATCAGCGCCCTGGCCGACTGGGAACTGGCCCGCCAGGTACGCGGCGAGCCGGTCGACGGCCTGGCCGCCTCGCTGGCCCGGATGGGCGCGGAGGCGGTGCTCGCGCACGGCGGCGACATGACCGACGACGCGTTCGTCACGGTGCTGGCCGAGGCGCTGATCTCCAGCGGCCTGGCGATGGCGGTCTGCGGCAGCAGCCGACCGGCCAGCGGCGGCTGCCACGAGATCATGCACGCCATCGACGCCCTCTTCCCGGGCACCTCGTCACACGGCGAGTTGGCCGGGCTCGGCGCGCTGTTCTGCACCTACCTGCGCGGCGACCAGCGGCGCTTCGCGGAGATGTCGGCCTGCCTGGGCCGGCACCGGCTGCCCCGGCTGCCCGCCGACGTGGGGCTGACCGACGAGCAGTTCGTCGAGGCGGTGCAGTTCGCCCCGGCCACCCGCCCCGACCGGTACACCATCCTGGAGCACCTGGCCATGTCGGTTACCGAGACGCGGGAGCGGCTGGCAGACTACGCCGGTGCACTCCGCGACCACAGTGGCTGAACCCCGTCCCACCGTTGCCGACTTCCACCGGGTGAACCGGGGCGGCGGCCTGTTCAGCGAGTCGGTCAGCCAGTGGCTGGGTGCCGTCTTCGCCCTGGTCGCCCAGCGCCTCGGGCTGCGCCCGACCGCGCTGACCATCACCAACCTGGTGCTCGGCCTGGCCGCCTCGGTGACCGTGGTGGCGCTCGCCGGCCGGGTCGCCGCCGGCACCGTGCCGGCGTGGGTGGTCGGGCTGGTCGCGCTGGTCGGCTGGCAGGTCGCGTACGCCCTGGACTGCGCGGACGGGCAACTGGCCCGGGTGACCGGGCAGGGCAGCGCGGCGGGTGCCCGGGTCGACGTGCTCTGCGACGTGGCCGCCCAGATCGCCCTGGTCGCCGCGTTGTCGGCCACCGCCGTGGCGCAGCGCCCGAGCACCCCGACCTGGCTGATCGCGACCTTCGCCGGCACCTGGATGGTCAACCTGGTGACCTCGGTGATGCAGTCCGGCCCCAACGCCGCGAGCATGGTCACCTCGACGTCGCTCCCGGTACGCCTGGTCAAGCTGGTCCGCGACTACGGCGCGGTGATCTTCGTGGCCGGGCTGGTGCTGATGGTCGTGCCCGCGCTGGTGTTCTGGGTGATCGTGGCGTTCACGATCGTCAACGGCGGGTTCCTGCTGGCCAGCATCGCCTTCTCCGCCCGCGCCTCGTTGCGTTAGAGCCGTGTCGGTCGGGTCGGGTGACCGGCCGGGTGGCGGGTCCACTTCGCGGGCTGGTGTCCGGGGAGCGTTGACCAAGCAGCGGCGAAGCTCAATGATATGGGTTGGTCACTCTACGTCCACCATGGGCGGGGCCATCGGAGACGGAGCGCATGCGATGTCACGTTCACGCCGTTTGACTGCCATGATCCTGGCCCTCGCACTGCCGATGCTCGTGTTCGTCGGTGCGACACCTGCGGTCGCCGCCGCCCCCACCCTGGAGATCAGCTCGGTGACCCTGGTCGCCAAGGGCGCCGGGGTGCGCCTGGACTTCGTGGTGGACTGCGACGAGGACGCCTCCGGCGAGCTGCGCGCCACGATCACCCAGGCCGTCGGGAACCGCATCGCCTACGGGTCCGTCCCGCAATACCGCACCTGGACCTGCACCGGGCAGACGCAGCCGTTGTCGGCGGTGATCCCGGCCGATGTCGCCGGTGTCCCGTTCCGCACCGGCGAGGCACTGCTGTTGGCACGGATCTCCGCCTGCCCCGGCGCGAACTGCGAGAACGCCACCGCCGAACAGGTGGTGCAGATCGTCCGCTGACACCGCTGCCGTCATGGTCCGGCAGGCGGTCCAGGTCTGCGGTCTTCGGCGCGTTGTCGGCGGAGTTGTTCGAGGAGGGCGGTGTCGGCTTCGAGGTCGGGGTGGTCGACCTGCCGGTCGAGGTCGACGACGTGTTCGAGCTCCCGAATCGCCCGGTCGAGATCACCGAGCGCCCGGTGGGCCATGGCGATGTTGAACCGAGTGACGGCTTCGCCGGCCCGGTCACCGACCTCCCGCGCAATAAGGAGGGCTTGGTGGAAGTAGTCAGGGGCCCGTCGCCGATCCCCCATGCCGTTGTAGACGCTGCCGATGTTGTTGAGGGTGGCGGCTTCACCAGCCCGGTCGCCCACCTCCCGCCGGATGGGGAGGGCCTGCTGGAAGTGGTCGAGGGCTTGCTGCCAGTCTCCCAGGCCGTGGTACACACTGCCGATGTTGTTGAGGGTGGCGGATTCTCCGGCTCGGTCGCCGACATCCCGCAGGATGGGGAGGGCTTGGTGGTAGTGGTCGAGAGCTTGCTGCCGGTCCCCCAAGCCGTGATACACGTTGCCGATGCTGGTGAGGGTGGCGGATTCTCCGGCTCGGTCGCCGACATCCCGCAGGATGGGGAGGGCTTGGTGGTAGTGGTCGAGAGCTTGCTGCCGATCCCCCAACCCGTCGTACACGTGGCCGATACTGGTGAGGGTGGCGGCTTCGTTTCCCCGGTGGCCGGCCTGCTGGCACAAGGTCAGGGCCTGCTGGTAGTCCTCCAGCGCCGGCCAGGGCTGACCGGTCGACGACCGCGCCCGACCCCGGTAGTAGAGGGCGTCTGCGTCCGGGCCCAAGGTCAGGGTCGCGGAGGCCATGGCTTCGACGGCGGTGAACCGCGAGGTAACCAGCCACACCCGACACACCCGGATACCAATATCTCGGGCGATTGCTGGCTGTCGGCCGGCGACGGCTAGCCGGTGCACCTCGACCCAGCGGGCGATGGTCCTCGGGTCAGTGAGCATCGGCGGCGGTGGGGTCGAGGACCCAGAGTTGGTAGAGGGACTGGGCGGCGTCGGCGCAGGCCTGGGTGTGTTCGTCGTCGGTGAGTAGGGGGCGGACGAGGGGGTGTAGGACGTTGGAGACGTAGTAGCGGGGCTGGTGGGTCTCGGGGTCGGTACCCTCTTCGAGCAGGCCGAGTTGGACGGCCCGCTGGATGTGCCGGGTGGCGTCGGGATGCTGGTGCAGGGCGTGGACGGTGGCGGCGGGGACCGGTAGTTCGACGACGTTGACCTTGGCGAGCATGCGGCGCAGTTCGAGGGGTTGGGAGTCGAGCAGGTTGTCGGCGAGGACCGTCTCGCGGCGGAACTTGTCGGCTTCGTTCTCGATAGCGGTGAGCAGGCCGTCGACGTCGAGGTTGGCACCGCCGACGTCGCGGTTGGCATCGTCGACGATCCGGTTGAGCCAGTCGAGCAGCCGGGGGTTGCCCGCTGCGGCCTTGATCGCCCGGTCCCGGATGACGGGGTCGATGGTGGAATCGGGGCGCAGCTTGGCCAGATTGGCGATCTTCTTGGTCTGTTCGACGGGGGTCAGGGTCTCCAGGGCCTCGACGGCGAGGGTGGTGCCGGCCGGGGTGGGGAAGCGGTAGCGGCTGGTGATGACGACGCGGCTCGGACTGCCGGTGTCGCGGATGGCGGTGAGCAGGGCGGGCAGGATCTCGGCCATCGCCGGGGCGAGGACCCGGCTGCCGTCGTCGCGGGTGTCGAGGTTGCCGCTCTCGAAGTCGTCGAACACGAACAGGCAGGGTGTCCCACCGAGTGGTCCGTCGGCGTCGAACAGGTACCGCAGCCGGGTCGGGAGGGGGACCTGTTCGTTGTCGAGAAGCTTGGCCGCCTCGATGCTCTGGTCGACGTCGTCGAAGCGGATCTTGCTGGTCAGCTCGCGGAACTTGATGGCGTCGACCTGGCCGTACCAGACGGCGTGCTGGTGGGTGGGCATGCGCTCCAGGAGCCGGGAGGCGAGGCTGCTCTTGCCGAGCCCACCCATGCCGGCCAGCAGCAGGCCCTGCGCCGCGCCGGGGGTGTCGGCGGGTTGCCGGAGGGTACGCAGGCAGCGCTGGATGACCCGCCGCCGGCCGACGAACTCGGCGCGGGACGCGACCCGGGACAGTTGGGTCTGCGGGTCCAGGAACTGCTGGTCGACGGCGCGTACCTGCAACCGGCTGCGGCCCCGGGTGTGCAGCGGCGTGACCATGGGCGTCAGCGGGGACCGGTCGGCGTAGACCCGGAGCAGATGCCAGTAGCTGCTCTTCCGGTCGTGGAACAGGTGGCGGCGGGCCTCGACGACGGCCCGGTCCAACGACCCGCCGTCGGCCAGGCCCCGGTAGAGGGCGGCGGCGAAGTCGGTGGCGGAGACGTCCCCGACCGGCAGCGCCCAGCCCAGCACCGCCGGGGCACCGGCGTCGACCAGGCTTTCGCTCATCGACGGGAACACCCCGCCGTCGGGGGCGTCGGCGGTCAGACAGCCGGAGACGAACACCAGCCTCGGCCAGTGCCCCTGCATCGCCTGGGCGATCTGGTCGGCCGTCGCCCCGGTGGGCGCGCCGAACTCGTCCTCCACCACGAAGACCGGCTTCCCGCCGTCGGTGGTGGCGTGCCCGCTCAGGTGCAGCACGTCGAAGTGGCCGGGCCCGTAGTCACGGCTGAGAAACCGCAGCCCCTCCAGGGTGCCGCTCTCCTCGACCACCAGATCGGTGCCGGTGCGTCGGGTCGCAGCCAGGATCGCGGCCTCCTCGGCCTCGAAGTTGAGCACCGGCTCGACGCCCTCGGGCGAAGCTGCCATGAACAGCACCCGCAACGGCCGGTTGCCCGGCGTGACCGGGCCGGTCAGCGCCGCATGGCTGCCGACCGTACGGACCGGCAACAGCGGCGCCCGCCCGGCCACGGTCAGGAACGCGCCCTCCCGGGCGAGCAGCTCCCAGGGCAGGTGCCGCAGCCGCTGCTCGGCGGTGATCCGCAGCACCGCCCCGGCGGGATGGGCCAGCATCGGGGTCAACCAGCGCTCGTCGCCGTCGAGGAACTCCGCCAGCCGCGTCCCTAACTCGACCAGCCGCGTCGCGCCGTAGACCCGCTGTGCGGTGGCGTCGGTGCTGTAGTCGCGGCGTACCAGGGTGATCAGCTCGTCGACTGCGGCCCGGTCCAGGCCGCGGGTGCGGGGCGGCCCGCCGTCGGCGGACAGCCGCAGCTCGTAGTAGTTCGAGGTCTGCGCGAAGACCTCCAGCTCGAAGGTGTTCATCTGCCCGTCCCCGTGGTGGTGGTCAGTTCACTGCGGGCCGGTGCCGTCCTGCCGCATGGCGATCTCCAACCGCGCCTGGTTGCCCTCGGCCAGCTCGATCCGGGTGCCGTCCGGCAGCAGCACGGTGACCGCAGCGCCGTCCCGGCGGCGGGCACTCCACCACTCGGTGATCGTCTTGGCCACCTCGACCCCGGAGAACACCAGCCCGATCACCGCGACCACCATCTCGGCCGACCGCTGCACCTGCACCGGCGACACGCTGTCGTCCGGCCCCACGGCCCCGACCAGCGCGGCCCGCAGCTCCGCCGCCCAGCTCGCGGCCTGCGCCCCGGACACCTCCACTGTGGCGTTCCCCATCACCCGCACCCTCCCCTGATGCGCCTGGTCAAGCCGGCCCGGGACCGCCTACGTCTGGCCAGGCCAGGCAACCGGCGGGTGGACCTTGGCGGCTACTGTACGTTTCATTCCCGTCCTACGACGGATGGTGAACCTGGCTCAGGTGACGGGTTTCCGACTCGCTGACCGCCTCCCGACCATCGGGGTAAGAACAATGACGACCAATGCCACCGTCGTACGCCGGTGGTGCCACGGTCGGACCCTCGGTAATCGTCGCCTGGGCAACCGGAGCAGCAGGAAGAGCGAGGGGATCGGGTATGGAGGATCGAGAACCGGCACGACCGCACCCCGTTGCTCCCGCTGCGGCGACCACCCTCGTCCGACACGTGGAGGTACATCGGCTCGCTGTCGCCGGGCGGCAGTCGGCGATTGCCCGAGACGTCGGCGCCCGGGTGTGTCGCGTGTGGCTGGATACCTCGCGGTTCGCTGCGGTCGAGGCCGTGGCCACCGCGACCCTGACCCTCGGTCCGGACGCTACCGCTCTCTACCAGCGTGGCTGGGCGCGGTCGTCGACCGGTCAGCCCTGGCCAGCGCTGGAGGACATCCACCGGGCCCTGGCCATGTACCAGCAGGCCGGCGACCGGGGCAACGAAGCCGCCACCCTCACCAACATCGGCACTGTGTATGCCGGTTTGGGGGATCGGCAGCGGGCCCTCGACCACTACCACCAGGCCCTCCCCATCCGACGGGAGGTAGGAGACCGGGCCGGCGAAGCCGCCACCCTCAACAACATTGGCCACGTGCACAACGGCCTGGGGGATCGACAGCGGGCCCTCGACCACTACCACCGAGCCCTGCCCATCCAGCGGGACGTCGAAGACCGGGCCGGCGAAGCCATCACCCTGAGCAACATCGGCCGCGTGTATGCCGGTTTGGGGGATCGGCGGCGGGCCCTGGACCACTACCACCAGGCCCTTCCTATCCAGCAGGAGGTAGGAGACCGGGCCGGTGAAGCCAACACCCTCAACAACATCGGTCTCGTGCACAACGGCCTGGGGGATCTACAGCGGGCCCTCGACCACTACCACCAGGCCCTGCCCATCCAGCAGGAGGTCGGTGACCGGGTCGGCGAAGCCGTCACGCGGTACAACATCGCCATGGTCCACCGGGCGGGCGGTGACCTCGACCAGGCGATCCGGGAACTCGAACAGGTGGTCGACCTCGACCGACAGGTCGACCACCCCGACCTCGAATCCGACACCGCTGTCCTCGACAAACTCCGCCGACAACGCGCGGAAGGCCGGTAGGGAGAGGGCCTCCTGTCAACGCTCTCGGTAGGGGAAGGGTCTCTTCCCCTACCGGCCGGGCAGCGCTGTGCGTTGATTCCGGCAAACAGAATCTGGGGCCTACCGAGACCGAAGCCCTTCCGTGGCATCGACGACTGTCGTACTGTGGAAACTTGCAGGCAAGCGCTTTCCCGGTGCGTACGGTGCGCTGGCGAGCGCTCCGCCAGCGCAAATGCCTGCCCACCACCACCCGTCCCTTGATCCATTCGGAGGACACGTGAGCACACGTGAGAACGGCGCGACGCCCCGCCACCGACGGTGGCGACTCGCCCTGGTGCCGCTCGCCACCGTCGGCCTGGTCGCCGCCGGCCTGGCCGTGACCCAGACCGGTGCCCAGGCCGCCACCTGGCCCACGGCCAAGAGCACCACCACCGTGACCAGCACCCAGTCGGTCAGCGGCACCAAGGACTACGGCCTGATCCGCTTCAAGGCCGGCGGCGCGATGGGCGACGGCGGCCAGAGCGAGAGCCAGAAGCCGATCCTCGAACTGGCCGACGGCGCGACGATCAAGAACGTGATCATCGGTTCGCCGGCCGCCGACGGCATCCACTGCAAGGGCACCTGCACGCTGATCAACGTGTGGTGGGAGGACGTCGGCGAGGACGCCGCCACCTTCAGGGGCGGCTCGTCAGCGAACTACACGGTCGACGGCGGCGGTGCCCGGTCCGCCTCGGACAAGGTGTTCCAGCACAACGGCGGCGGCAAGCTGACCATCAAGAACTTCGACGTCAGCAACTTCGGCAAGCTGTACCGGTCGTGCGGCAACTGCTCGACCCAGTACAAGCGGACCGTCGTCATCCAGAACGTCACCGTGACCGCCCCCGGCAAGTCGCTCGCCGGCATCAACACCAACTACGGCGACACCGCGACCTTCTCGGGCATCACCATCTATGGCGACAGCAGCCGGAAGATCTCCATCTGCGACCGCTACACGGGCAACAGCTCCGGTGCCGAGCCCGTCAAGACCGGCAGCGGCCCCGACGGTACGTACTGCAAGTACACGTCGTCGAACATCGTCTACAGGTAAAGCCGGCGTCCTTCGGGTGCCAGTGGCCCGGTATTCGCCACCTGAAGTAAGGGCCGGCATCGCAGTTCCGCCGTAACGGAGGCGGGCCGCGCACACCCGACGGGGGTGTGCGCGGCCTGTCGCCGTCGCCAGCACCAGGGGAAGACCGGTAAGAAGTCGGATGCCGCGCCTTTGACCGCCGCGCCCCGGTTGATCGACTCCGTTGGGGCGAGGTTGGGGTATCAACCGCACCGGGATACCGCTACTTCGGCCCACAGGTTTTGAGTCGCTAAGATCTCCGGTCCCGTGCCGGTGTCACTCTGGCCACGACGTCGGGGGCGGGCCGAAGGCGCGACGGGCGGCCCGTACGGCCAGAGTGGCGAGGGCCGCGTTGGCACCACCACCAATTACCGCGCCAATGCCGAACGGCGCCACTCGACCGAGAACGATGATGCCCTGCTTGGTGCCGTACTTCGTGATGAAGTGCCTTCCCAAGAGCTTGTTGATCTGGCGCAACGTTTCGCCGGAGACCTGCCCGACAATCTGACGCCCCCAGTGTTGCCCCGTCCGCTCGGCGACCTTGGTGATGGTGGCGGAGCCGGAGCCACCGAGCATGATGCCCATCACGATCGTCCGGCGACGCTCGACCTCGTCGATGGGAACGCCGTGCACCTCGGCGATGGAGAGCGCGAAGAGTGCGCTCAGCTGGAGCGAAGAGAGGAATTCGCCTCCCGACAGCGCCAGGGCGACTCCCGTGCCGACGCCGGGCGCTGCTGCGGCTCCGCCCACTGCGGCACCCGTCCCGGTCAGGGCGCTGACGTACATCCGCTCCAGGTTGCGGATGACCTCTGCGGGGGTCGCCTCCGGGTTGCGTTGGCGGGCACGGGCGATGTTCTTGCGCACCAGAGGGCTCTGGAGGGTGATCGCCTTGTCCAGGAGATCGAGGACCCGCTGCCCGCCTCCGGCCGCTTCCGGAACTGATCCGTCGGGGGCATCCGTCACCATTCGTCGAACTCCTCGGATCCACCGGCGTCCACTGTGGTCGCGGTCGCTCAGGTTACGTGGTGGGACGCGGCGGCAGCCAGACAGACGTATGCGCACAATGCGGCGGGTAACCACTCGCCGGCCGTACCGGGTCCACCCCCGCCACCAGCGCAAACTTGCACGGTGGCTGCCATGGACGAGCCCGACTATCGCCTTCTTTACAGGCAACGGCGCTGACTTCCGCTCCCACCGCCGCGCCCCACGGTGATCGACTCAGTTGGGTCGAAGTAGCGGTATCGACAGCGCCCGGACACCGCTACTTCGCCCCAGCAGAGCCGGCCCAACGGGCCGTCGGCTACGTTGCGCCGAGTGCCCGTAGCAGGTGATGCATGCTGGAGGACGGGTTGTCGTCGGGAAACGCGGTGCCATTGTTGTCGTGCCGCTTTTCGAGTTGCTCGGCCCGGCGGGCGGCCTGCTTTCGCAGCGGCATATAGATGCTGCTGTCGATACTCTTGCCAGTGCGGCCGTCAAGCTTGCGGCTCATCTTCTCGGCTTCGGCCGTGTCGACGAACTTGGTGTGTCCGCAGTGGTGCAGGATCAGCCACAGCTCGAAGCACGGGTTCGAGATCACCAACCCGACACCCTTGGCCTGAGCGAGTTGCTTGGCGCGATGCAGGTTCGGATGGTTCTTCGGCCATTCCACATCGAAGATGCACCAACACTCGTCCACCTCCGGGTCGACCAGGCGGTCGGCTGCCATCTGCACAAGCGTGAGCGGGACGCCCTGGTCGGGGTGGATTTCGAGGTTGAGGGCGGTGTTGTCCGCGATTTCGGGCAGCTTCTTCAGCCCGTTGATGTAGTCGGGCTCGGAATTCCTGCCCTCGCAGAACACGACGACCGTGCGCAATTCTGGGCGTCGAGCGACGGTGCGCTTGAGGGGTTTCGTTTCCCGGCGGCGTGGGCTCATCGTCTTGTCAGCCGATCAGGCCGAGCGCCCGCAGGAACTCTGTCTGGTCGACTTGAGGAAGCGCGCCGAACCGGCCGTGCAGGTAGGCGCTTTCGAGGTTCTGCGATTTCCGCACCCGCTCACCGGCGAACTCGGCGAGCGCGCCGAGCCGGGTGGAGCCGTCGAGCTGCTTCTCCGTGAGCCAGACCTCGTCCCGGTTCAGGTGGTTGAGCAGGCTGGTGTCATGCGAGGTGAAGATGAGCTGAGCGCCGTGGGGGTTGGTGACCGGGCTCTGGAAGACCCGCAGCAACTCGGCGGAGAGCGTCGGATGCAGGCTGGCGTCCAGTTCGTCGAAGATGACGATCGACCCTGCCTGTAGCGCGGTCAGCACCGGCCCGATCAGGCCGAACCAGGTCCTCGTTCCTTCCGACTCAGCGGAGAAATCAAGCGGCGTGGAGTCGTTGCCGGACCTGTGTAGGAGACGTAGGCGACGTTGGCTCATGGGTTCGCCGGTGCCGGACAGAACTTCCTGCCTGTCGATGACGACATCTTTGATGCCCAGGTCGGCAAGGCGTAGCAGTGCCAGCGCCTGCTGTCGCCTACTGAGGGTCGACCACTCTTTGTGTTCGTCGCTGAGGGGAACTTCTCCTTCGCCAAAGAGGGAGAGGGGGAACAGTAATGGTTGGTCATTACCTGGCCCGTCGAACCACTGGACCGTGTCAGTCCGGCTGAAGGGTCGTGGCCGCAACCTGTTGTAGAGCGTCCCCGAACGGCCCCGGCGCGGCAGTTGACCGAGGACCTGAATACGCAGGATCTCCCTGGCGAAATTCGTGACGAGTGGCTCGTCGAAACGTCGCGCACCGGACAGAGCGAGTGTCCGTTCCGTCAGCAGCTCGCGAGTGCCGGCCAGTGCGCCCAGACCACGCTGCAGCTTAAGCTCGGAACCTTCTCTCTCAAAGATCCGGCGACGCTTCTTCTCGGGATAGTGGAAAAGCCCTTCGTAGCTGATGTGGCGGGCGTCGAGTTCGACTATGTACTCGAAGCGGACGCCGCCAACAGTGGTTTCTATGACGAACTCGCTGGGGCCGGTCGGCCCCGAGCCGAAGGCGAAAGGCTCCAGCGGAATCTCGTCTTCCCACAGCCGAAGTGAGTTTTCGACCGCGTCGCGCAGCCAGGCGAGCGCGCCGATGACGTTGGACTTGCCAGACGCGTTCGGCCCGTAGATCGCGGCTCGGGTCAGCAGGCTCTCGCCGAGGTGTGGGGCGTCCCGGGCCGCCTCGCGGTCGCGGTCCACCGCCACCATCGACAGCTCGACACCCTCGGCGATCGACCGGTAGTTGCTGGCCTCGAACCTGATAAGCACATCTGCACGCTACCGCAGGTCAGGCCGCAATCACGGCTGACGTTTCGCAGGATTCTGACGAAACCCGGGCTGTTCCTGCATCGGGGGCGCGGTGTGGCTGGCTTCCGCGTCCCGTCAACGGGCACTGATCGACCGCCCGTGCGCCGGCCGACCGGCAAGCCCGTGGTGATCGACTCAGTGGGGCCGAAGTAGCGGTATCGACCGCGCCCGGACACCGCTACTTCGCCCCAACACAGACGGATCAGAAGGCCGGGGCCGCTCAGATCTCCGATGGTGGGGGTTCGTCCGCACCCCGGGCCTTCCACGGCTGGTGTTTGGCGATCCAGGCTTCCACGTCGTTCACGAGCCAGACCGATCCGCCGGCCGACCGGTCGAAGGGCTCCGGGAAGTCGGGTCGGCTGGTGAGCTGGACGATGCGGACGCGCGACACGCCCAATCGCTGTTGAAGCTCGGCACTACCGTAGAGCTTCCTCCGCCAGGCCACTACCGGGCCGCGACGAGGCAGGAAAGCAGGGTGCCCCGGCCGCCGAGACGGGGGCCGGGGCGTGTCACTGCCGCAGTCGGTACGAGCGGCGGCGTCAGTTGTGCTTGAGGGAGTCGACGAAGGTGCGCCAGCCCCGGGCGTCGAAGGCGAGGGTGGGGCCGGTCTTGTCCTTGCTGTCCCGGACGGCCACCCCGTTGCGAAGGTCCGCCACCTCGACGCACTGACCGTTGGCGTCGCTCCGGCTACTCTTGCGCCACACGCCGCGTGAACGGTCCATTGCCACGCTTCTCCCTACGTCATGTCCTTCACGACGGCGGCGATCAGGTCGCGGGACTTGCTGACGCTGAGCGCCGCCGCGTGCAAGTGGGTGTAGGCAAGCGTAACGCGCCGCAAGTCATCCTCGCGTTCGAGATAGGCGTCGCCCGCCTGGCTCACCACGTAGACGACGGGGCTGTGGATGTCCTCGGGGAACTCCAGGATCGAGAAGGAGCCGACGGTGCCGGGGTGCCAGCCCTCACTGAACGGCAGCACCTGAAGCTCGATATTCGGCCGCTCGCTCATCTCGATGAGGTGACGGAGCTGGGCGCGCATCACCTCTGGGCCGCCGGTCTGGCGACGCAGCACACCTTCGTCCACGATTCCCCAGAACTTCAACGCTGGCTCTTCGGTCAGGTGATCCTGCCTGGTCATCCGCACCTCGACCCGACGACGCACTTCCTCGCTCTGACCCGGCCAGGCGGCGCTGACGATCGCATAGGCGTATGCCTCGGTCTGAAGCAGTCCTGGCACGACGGCCAGCTCGAAGTTCCGGACTGCCGTCGCTGCGGACTCCAGCCCGATGTACATGCTGTACGGGTTCGGGAGTTGGCCGAACTTCGCCCACCAGCCGCGTTCCTTGCCTTGGCGCTGAAGGTCAAGTGCGGTTTGCCGTATCCGGTCGTCGCTGACGCCGTAGCGGGTGAGCATGACGATGACGTCAGACCGGCTGACGCCAACCACCCCTGATTCGATCTTGTAGATCTTTGACTCCGAGCAGCCCAGCTCGGTTGCGATCTCCTTGTGCGAGACACCGGCCGCCTCACGGAGCCGGTGCAACTCTCGGCCGAGCTGCCATCGCGCGATCGTCGGCCCGCTTGCCCTCGCCACGTCTACCTCCAGGGTTGCGAACACCGCCAGTGTTCTCCTCTCCACCTCGGAGATCAAGGAACGCGAGGCGAACCTTCGACTTCCATGGAAACTTTCCTTGGAAGACTAGACTTCTCGGATAGTTCTTGTCACTCTTCGCATGGAAGGAACTACGTTTCGGGAGGTCCCATGACTCGGCACGCGAAGAACCCGACGCAGCCCGGTCTGCTGGCGAAGCTCTGGCCGTTCGGGCGGCGGCGGGTGAACCCGCTCGACCGTCTCCGCCCGGCGACGAACCATGCGGAACGCGTCGCGGCGTACCGGGTGATAGGGGTGGCGCGGGTGCCCCACCTGCCGGAACGGCCGCTGCTGACGCTGGCGGGGGAATACCGGGCGGGGTGTTGGTCGTGACGGCCCGGCGCAGGCGTGACCACGAGGACCGGGGCGAGCAGATCCAGGCGGCGGAGCGCGAGGCGGCGCGGCAACGGATCCTCGCCCAGGCCGAGGCGGAGCGGATACCGGCCGAGGAGACCACCCGGGCGGTGCCGGACCGGCGGTGGCGTCGTGGACAGCAGTGAGTTGCTGCCGGTCGGCCGGCGGGTGGCGTACTGGCGGGGGCGGCGGAAACTGTCGCAGCAGGTGTTCGCCGATCGGCTCGGCCGGTCGAAGTCGTGGGTCGACAAGGTCGAGCGGGGCGTCCGGTCACTCGACAAGGTGTCGACGTTGCGGGACATCGCCGCCGTGCTGCGGATCGACACCACCGTGCTGCTCGGCCGGGACACGCAACCCGCCACGACGACCGCCCGGATCGAGGGGGTGGAGCGGATCCGGGAGGCCCTGTCGGCGTACGAGATAGCGCTGGGTCGACCGGCGGCCCGCCGGGTGCTGCCGGCCGACCGGGTGGTGCGGGACGTCGGGCATGCCTGGGTGCTGTTCCAGCATGCCCGGTACCCGCAGGTGACCACCGTCCTGCCGGGTCTGCTGGCCGACGTGCAACGGGTCGCCGCCGACGATCACGAGCGGAGCCGCCCGCTGCTGGTGGAGGTGTACCGGCTCGCCGCAGCGCTGCTGGTGAAGCTTGGCGAGGCCGACCTGGGCTGGCTGGCCGCCGATCGGGCCATGGCCACCGGGGCCGGCGATCCCCTGTTGGTGGCCGCCGCCACGGTGCAGCTCGGCCAGGTGTTCCGCGCCTCGGGGCGGGCCCGGGCGGCGCAGTCGGCGGCGCTCGCTGGCGCGTACCGGATCGCCCTGCTCGGACCCGGCGACGGTGGCCCTGGTGAGTTGTCGTTGTGCGGGGCGCTGCTGGTGCAGGCCGCGCTGGGGGCGGCCCGCCTGGGTGACGACCGGGCCACCGCCGACCTCCTCGACGAGGCCGCCGGGATGGCCGCGCAGGTCGGCGAGGGCCACGACCACCACCGGACCGCGTTCGGGCCGACGGCGGTCGACCTCGCCCGTACCGCCGCCGCCCTCGAGCTGGGGCACGCGGGTGAGGCGGTGGCCTGGCACGAGCAGACGACCCGGCGGGACGCCTGGCGGTGGCTGCCACTGGAGCACCGGGCGGCGCACCTGATCGATGCGGCCCGCGCCTACCTCCAGGCCGACGACCCGACCAACGCCGGCCGGGTGCTGGCCGACGCCGACCGGATGGCACCCGCCGAGGTACGCCACCGGCCCGCCGCCCGGGAAGTGCTCGCCCAGGTGGCCCGCGCCCCACATGCCCCGGCCACGATCGTCACGCTCGCCGCCGCCCTCGGGGTGATCTGACCATGACCGCGCCACATCTGTCGTTGGCACAGATCCGCAACCGGCTGATCCTCACCGCCCGCGCGGTCCTCCGCGCCCACCGGCCCGACCCGGACGGCCACTGCCGGGTCTGCCGGATTCCGGACTGCCGGCTGTCGGCCGCTGCCCGCAACGTCCTCGACGCCGCCGCTGCCTGCCTGCCGCCCGGCAAGCCCTACCACCGGGCGTGAAACGCCGCCGCACCGGAGCACCTCACCGCTCTTCGTCCTCGCGGGCGGCCAGCAGAAGTTCGAGAGGCGACACCTGCGGCGGTACGTCGTCACGGGGCAGCCGGTCGATGTCGCTGGTGGTGATCACCGTGAGGCGGATCGCCCCTCTGGCCACCAGGGACGCCTATGGATCGCCCCGCTGGCCACCAGGGACGCCTATCTGGAGAACTCGCGCACTGAACCGGTGCTCATTCCACGCCTCCCTGTCCCGACAACGCCATTGTCGTACCAACAGGGCCGGCCCCGCACCACGGCCGAGACGACTTGCCCACAAATGGTATGCCGCGCTGGCATAAATATGCCAGCGCGGCATACCACTCCGATCAGATGTCTCGGTCGGCCCGCGACACGCCCGGCCGTCCCGCCGGCAGTAATCCAGCGCGGAGATCTTGGAGCGAAACGGCCCCTATGAGGGCCATTCTTTTCCAAGATCTCCGCGAGGTCTGCCGCTGGCGGCAACAAGGTCAGTGGGGGCGGGTGAGGGCGGCGTAGATGGCGAGGTGCCGCTTGAGGACCACGTCGGGATGGAACGTCTGCTCGTACCGCAGCCGGGCCGGGGCGGAGAGCAGCGCGGCACCGGCGCGCGCGACCGGGAGCGCGGCGGCCAGGGCCCCCGGGTCCGGCGGGACCACCCAGCCGGCGGTGCCGCCGAGCAGGCCGGCCGGGATCGCCGGCGGACCGACCGGCGGCGGGGCGTGACCCGCGACGGCCGAGGCGACAGCGGCCGGGCCGGTGCCGGCGGGCTCGTGCGGGGCGTCCGCACCCACCAGGTACGGGATGCCGCCGAGCGCGGTGCCCAGCACCGGCCGCCCGCTGGCCAACGCCTCGATGATCACGGTGGGCAGCACGTCGTGCCACATCGAGGCGGCGATCACCACGGCACTCGCCTCGACGGCGGCGCGTACCCCGGCCCGGTCGAGTTGACCCAGGTAGACGACGTCGGCGCGCTCGGCGGCGGCGGCCTCGACCAGCGGGCGCAGCTCGCCGTCACCGGCCACCCGCAACGTGCCCAGGCTGCCCACCGGGTGCCGCCGCCAGGCGTCCAGCAGCAGGTCGACGCCCTTCTCCGGGGTCAGCCGGGCCAGGAAGAGGAAACCGTCGCCGAGCGGCGTGGGGGCACCCGGATCGGGCACCGCGTTGGGCTTGACCACGATCCGTTCGGCCGGGATGCCATAGTCGGTCAGGTGGTCGGCGATGGCCGAGGTCAGCGCGATGAACCGGTCCACCGAGCGCCAGGTGCCCCGGTGCACGGCCAGGGTGGCCGCCATCAGCGCGCTCTGCGCCCGCGAATCCCGGTAGCAGCGGTGCACGATCGACGGCACCGCCAACGCCCGGCCCTTGCAGTCCTGGCAGATCACGCCGTCGCGGAAATAGATCCCCGACGAGCACACCTGCCGGTAGTTGTGCACCGTCTGCACCACCGGCACCCCGTGCTTGTGCGCGGTCCGCACCACCCAGGGCGAGAGCAGCGGGTACGGGTTGTGCAGGTGCAGCACGTCCGGCCGGTGCTCGGTGAGCAGCCGGGACAGGTCCTGCTGGGCGCGCGGGGCATAGATCGGTGAGATCGGCAGCAGCGCCTTGGCCGACTTCGGCATCGACGGGATCTCGTCCGAGCTGCGGATGAACGGCAACACCTCGACCCCGGCGGCGGTGAGCTGCCCGATCTCCGAGTCGACCATCGTGTTCTCACCCGACGGCTGGGCTTCCCGGTACCGGTTGTGCGCCACCACGATTCTCACGGGAACGAAGGCTACCGTGAGGTGGTGCCCGAACTACCGGAGGTGGAAGCGCTCGCCGGCTATCTGCGTGAGCGTGCCGTGGGGCGACGTGTCGACCGGGTCGAGGTCGCCGCGATCAACGCCCTGAAGACGTACGACCCGGCACCCACGGCGGTGTCGGGCCGGGCGGTGGTGGACGCCCGGCGGCACGGCAAGTTCCTCGACGTGATCTTCGACGGTGACCTGCACCTGGTGGTGCACCTGGCCCGCGCCGGCTGGCTGCACTACCGGGAGGCGTTCCCGGCGACCGTCCCGCTGCGCCCCGGCAAGGGCCCGATCGCCCTACGGGTACGCCTCGACGACGGCTCCGGTTTCGACCTCACCGAGGCGGGCACCCAGAAGAAGCTCGCCGTCTACCTGGTGACCGACCCGACGCAGGTCCCCGGGGTGGCCAAGCTCGGGCCGGACGCGCTCGACGCCGACCTGGCCACCTTCACCGCACGGCTGCGCAGTCGACGGGGGCAGGTCAAGGGGGTGCTGACCGACCAGGCGGTGCTCTGCGGGGTCGGCAACGCGTACTCCGACGAGATCCTGCACGCGGCGAAGCTGTCCCCGTTCGCGATCACCGACCGGCTCACCGACGACCAGCTCGCCACCCTGCACGCGGCGACCCGGACGGTGCTCGGTGACGCGGTACGCCGCTCCGCCGGACACCGGGCGGCGGAGCTGAAGGGCGAGAAACGCTCCGGATTGAAGGTGCACGCCCGCACCGGACTGCCCTGCCCGGTCTGCGGCGACACGGTGCGGGAAGTGTCGTTCGCCGACTCCAGCCTCCAGTACTGCCCGACGTGTCAGACCGGGGGCAAACCGCTCGCTGACCGTCGGTTGTCCCGCATCGTACGCTGAGTGACAGACCGCCATTGTTACGGAGAGGTATCGCCCGCGGCGCGTGAAACCTCCCCGTCCGCGCTCTACCCCGGTGGCCGTCCATCGGTATAGTGGCTCGGTCCCCGGCTTCGAAAACTGACGTGAAGTCGGCCGGTTCCTCGTTGGCGACGCCAGACGCAAAGCCCCTCGGCTCCGCGTTTGGCCCGCTGCCAGCGTGGGGAGACGGGAACGGTGGGCGACCCGGGCCCCTCACGGCGAGTGAGCGGCGCGTGTCATGCGGGAGGACATGGGTTGAGGTGACGACAAGCCTCCAGCGCCCGGTAACCAACACAGGCCGGAGCAGACTCGTGCGGCACGTGGACAGCTTCGAGATCCAGCCGCCGACACCGCCGTCACACAACGGGGTGCCCCGGTCGGCCTGGGCACGCGCCCGCCGTCGGGTGTCCCGCTGGCACCGCCCGTACACGGCTGTGCTGCTGCTGCTCGACTTCGGAGCCGCCGCGCTGGCGAGTCTCCTCGCCATCCAGATCTTCGACCAGGCGGCCTCCGGCTTCTACGGCGTGGAGGAAGATCCCACCTGGTTCCACACCATCGCCTTCGTCCTGCTGCCGCTCACCTGGGTGGTCATTCTCTGGGGTAACGGGGCATACGACCGCCGTTACCTGGGACTGGGCCCGGACGAGTTCAAGCGGGTGATCCGGGGCGGTGTCGCGACCGCCGCGACGGTCTCGTTCGTCGCCTTCGCCACCGTGACGCAACTCTCCCGGTGGACGGTCGGCTTCGCGCTCCTCGGGGCGTTGGTACTCGTCCTCTTCGGCCGGATCACCGCGCGGTTCGTGCTGCACCGCATCCGGGGACGGGCCGGACACGCCGGGCACCGGATGGTGCTGGTGGGCACCCTGCCGGAGTGCCTGGAGGTCTACATCGCGGTCACCCGCAACCCGAGCGCCGGCCTGGTGCCGGTGGCCATCCACATCACCGACGGGTACGCCGCCGCCCGGGGCATCGAGACCCCCGTCCCGGTGTACGCCGGCCGGGACGTGCTGGCCCTGGTCCGGGAGGTCGGCGGGGACACCATCGCGGTCTGCGGCTCGGCCAGCGCCGAGCCGGGTGAGCTGCGCCGGCTGGCCTGGCAGTTGGAGGGCTCCGGCGTCGACCTGGTGGTCGCCCCGCAGCTCACCGACATCGCCGGCCCCCGGGTGCACATCCGCCCGATCGAGGGCCTGCCGCTGCTGCACGTGGAGGAGCCGACCCTGTCCGGGCCGGCGCTGCTGGCCAAGAACCTGATGGACCGGGTCGCCGCCGGGCTGGGCCTGCTGATGCTGGTGCCGGTCTTCCTCGCCGTCGGGCTGGCCATCCGGCTCTCCGACCCCGGGCCGGTCTTCTTCCGCCAGCCCCGGGTCGGCCACGAGGGGCGGACCTTCCAGGTCTGGAAGTTCCGCACCATGTACGTCAACGCCGAGGAACGACTCGCCGGCCTGGTCGACCAGAACGAGACCGACGGCATGCTGTTCAAGATGAAGCAGGACCCCCGGGTGTTCCCGGTGGGCCGCTTCCTGCGGGCCTCCTCGCTGGACGAGCTGCCCCAGCTGATCAACGTGCTCTGGGGGGAGATGTCGCTGGTGGGGCCGCGTCCGCTGCCCGCCGACGACGGCGACTTCCTGGGCGACGTACGGCGTCGGCTGCTGGTCCGTCCGGGGATGACCGGCCTGTGGCAGGTCTCCGGCCGCTCCGACCTGTCCTGGGACGAGGCGGTCCGGCTCGACCTGTACTACGTCGACAACTGGTCGCTGGCGTACGACCTGAGCATCCTCTGGCGGACGGTCGGTGTGGTGCTGGCCCGCAAGGGCGCGTACTGAACCCCTTGGCGTGGCGGCCCGGACAGGCCAGGATCGCGGGGTGGGTGGCAACCTCTCCGCCGTGGTCGGCGTCGTCTCGCTGGTGACCGCGCTCGCCGCCGCGCTCTGGGCGGCGCTGCGGCTGCGCGGTCGACGGGGCATCGCCACCGCCACCCAACGGGCCACCTACGAGGTGCTGCACACCGCCGGCCTGGCCGCCGAACCGCTGCGCACCGGACTGCACCCGGCGGGCGCGGCGAAAGCCGTACGCCATCTGCGGGCGTTGGTGGGGGCGGCCGGGCTGGCGTTGACCGACGCCGACACGCTGCTCGCCCTGGACGGGCGCGGCGGGCACCACGGCGACCAGTTGCTCGCGGCGGCCCGGCGGGTCGCGGAGACCGGCCGGTCGACGGTGCTGGGCGAGTCGGAGCTGCACTGCGACCGGGTGGACTGCCTGGTCCGGGGGGCGGTGGTGGCGCCGCTGTCGGCGGACGGCCGGGTGGTCGGGGCGCTGGTCGCGGTGGCCGACGGGCCGCCCGCGCCCGGCCTGGTGCAGGCCACCCTGGAGACCGCGCACTGGGCCGGCAACCAACTCTCGCTGGCCGAGCTGGACTCGTCGCGGGAGCGGCTGGCCCGTGCCGAGATCCGGGCGTTGCGGGCGCAGATCAGCCCGCACTTCATCTACAACGCGCTGACCGCGATCGGGTCGTTCGTCCGCACCGACCCGGAGCGGGCCCGAGAGCTGATCCTGGAGTTCGCCGAGTTCACCCGGTACTCCTTCCGGGCACACGGGGAGTTCACCACCCTCGCCGAGGAGCTGCGGTCCATCGACCGCTATCTGACCATCGAGCGGGCCCGGTTCGGCGACCGGCTACAGGTGCGGTTGCAGATCGCCCCTGAGGTGCTGCCGGTGACCCTGCCGTTCCTCTGCCTCCAACCATTGGTGGAAAACGCGGTCCGGCACGGGTTGTCGCGCAAGCCCGGTACCGGCATGGTGAGCATCGAGGCCCGGGACGCGGGTGCCGAGTGTCACATCACTGTGGAGGACGACGGAGTGGGGATGGACCCGGCCACGCTGACCGCGGGGATCGCCGAGCTGACCCGGGCCGGCAGCGACCCGACCGACGACCCGGGCCAGCACGTCGGCCTCTCCAACGTCGACGAGCGGCTCCGCTCGGTCTTCGGCGACGGGTTCGGCCTGGTCGTCGAGACCGGGCCGGGCTCGGGCACGAAGGTGAGCCTGCGGATTCCGAAGTTCCACCCGGGCGTACGGGCCGGCGCGTGAACGAGCGGGCCGGCACGGTGAACGCGTCCGGGTTCCTGCGGGTGCTGGCCGTCGACGACGAGCCACCGGCGCTCGACGAGTTGGCGTACCACCTGCGGGCCGATCCCCGGGTGGCCCGGCTGCACACGGCGGGTGACGCCACCGAGGCGTTGCGGGTGCTGCGGGACACCGACGTGGACGTGGTCTTCCTGGACATCCGGATGCCCGGCCTGGACGGGATGGAGCTGGCCCGGGTGTTGCGCCGGTTCGCCCGGCCCCCCGCGATCGTCTTCGTCACCGCGTACGACGACGGGGCGGTGGACGCGTTCGACCTGGGCGCCACCGACTACGTCCGCAAGCCGGTACGCGCCGAACGGCTGGCCGAGTCGCTGCGCCGGGTGATGGGCTCCCGGGTGGTGCCGTCGCACCCGGTGGCGCTGGCCCGTGCCGAGGAGGACCCGACGATCCCGGTGGAGTTGGCCGGGACGACCCGGATGCTGCCCCGCTCGGCGGTGCGCTGGGTGGAGGCGCAGGGCGACTACGCCCGGCTGCACACCGCCGACGGGTCGCACCTGGTCCGGGTCTCGCTGGCCACCCTGGCCGAACGCTGGGCGGACGCCGGCTTCGTCCGCATCCACCGGTCGTACCTGGTGCAGTTGCGGCTGATCGCGGAGCTGCGCCTGGTCAACTCGGGGTACGTGGTGCTGATCGACGCCGCCGAGCTGCCGGTGAGCCGGCGGCACACCCGGGAGCTGAAGGACAAGCTGGTCCGGGCCGCCAAACAGGACTGGAACCGCTGACCCGGTGCCCGACGCCGGGCCGCCCCCGTGATCATCGCAAGGTCGACGAAGTAGCGGTAACGCACCGGCCCGGACACCGCCATATCGGCCCCCTGGCGTATCGACGGCGAAGGCACCCGGGCCCCGTCGCGTTTCGACGGCGAAGGGCGCCCCGGCCGAGGCCGGGACGCCCTTCGACTCGTTGCGGATCAGCTCCGGGAGGGGGTGCCCACCCCGGAGTCGATCACCTTGAGCCTGCTGCCGGCAGACGCGGCCCGGCCCGCGGTCGGGGTGGCCGTGCCCGGATAGAGCCAGAACGCTCCCACCACGTCGGCCACCACGTGCGTGTTGCCGGAGTGGTTGTAGACGTTGAATCCCTGCTGGGGACCGAGGATGCCCAGCACCGCGTTGGACACGGTCTGCCCGGCGGCCGGGTTCAGGTTGCTCGCCGTCGGTCGGGTCATTGCCGAGTCGGCCGGCCACACCGTGAGCACCGTGTTGCTGCTCGGGGTCACCGCCGTGACGTTCATCGCCAACACCTGCGTGCTGGGGGTCAGCATGCTCGCCGGCGCGGTGACCTTGCCGACCGAGGCCGGCCCGAGCACGCTCGGCAGGCCCTGGCCGATCCGGCTGTCCGCGATCCGGGTCGGCGTCCGGGGCGTGAAGCGCAGGCCGTCCGGAACGGTGCCGTCGTCGATCACGCCCACCACGTCCACCACCAGGTGGGTGGTCTGTGAGGTGTAGACCGAAAACTGCGGCGCCCGCCTGCCACCGCACTCGGTGCACTCGACGGTCTCCACGATGGCGAGGTTCGGCACCACCTTGCCGGCCGGATAGTTGACCGTGGACGCGGTGGGCACGTCCCCTGCCCGGTCCAAGCCGTCAGGTAACCAGCCTTGCGGGGCGAGACGGCGGTGATGTTGACGACGAACGCCCTGACGTGGGTGTTGAGGTCGCCGAAGCTGAGCCAACTCCACATGGTGTAGTCGGCCGGCAGGGGACCGCCCTCCTCCCGGGTGTCGTAGAGGCGGTACGGCTTGATCCACTGGTACTGGCCGCCCTGCCCCCGGCTGGAGAGCGAGTTGTCCCCCGCCCAGACCCCCGCCACGTCGACCACGACGTCCGTGGACCCGGCGTGGTTGTAGACCGACACCTTGCCACCCGAACCCAACTTGACCGTGACGCTGTTGGAGCCGAGCCACGACTTCGCGAAGTTGATCGAGGAGGCGGTCGGACGGCTCTGGCCGGCGGGGTAGAGGGTCAGGAAGCTGCCCGCCGTCGGGCCGACGACGGTCACGTTCAGCACGACGGAGCCGACACCGCTGCTCGGCACCCCACCCCGGCCGGTGACCTGGAGGTCGACCTTCTTACCCGCGCCGATCTTGGCCTTGGGCGCGCCCAACCCGGAACGGGTGTCCATCAGCCGCTTCGGCGACAGTGGGTAGTAGCTGCCGGTGACGCCCCGGAAGCCCTCGACGGCCAACTGCACCCGGCGGGTGCCGGAGGCACTGTCGTCGGCGAGCAACAGGGTCGCCGACTGCTGCTCCGCCTTGGTCGGGTTGGCCGCGACGGAAACCGTGCAGGTCTCTCCGGGGGCCAGCGTCCGACCGGTGCAGTTCGCGCCGAGCAGCACGAACGCCTCGGGCGTCGGGCCGCCCAGGCTGGCCGCCCCGAACGTGATCGGCGCGCTGCCGACGGACCGGAAGGTCACCGTGCGGGCGGCGCTGGGCACCGCCAGCTCCTGGTAGTTGAAGCTGACCGGGTTGGGCTCGCCGTGGGCGACCACGTAGTCCACGGACGAGTTCCAGCGCAGCTCCCCGCTGACCGTGCCGGTGTAGTAAAGGCTGTCCCGGCAGCTGTACTCGTAGGCGGCGGCGAACGCGTCGACCAGGCCGGTCCCGCTGTCCCGGTGGGCCTCCCGGACCTTGATCCAGCCGGTGACGTGGCCGCAGCCGCGCCCGTCGGAGTCCAGCCCCATCGATGCGGTGCCGCCCTCGCCCTGCCAGGTCGCCTGGTAGGTCTGACCGTCCGTCCACTGCTGACCCGCCGGTGGCCGGATGCTGAGCCGCACGTAGGAGCCGGCGCGGTTGGTGTCGACCGTCAGCAGGTCGTTCTCCCGCGCGGCCACGGTGATCGTGGAGTTGTCGCGGTCGAAGACATCGGACTTGTAGATCGGATAGCCGCCGGTCTGGTCGCCGACGTCGACGGTGAGGACCGTGTACGGCGCGGCGGGCGCGGCGAGCGCCACCCCCGGCAGTACGGCCAACGCACAGGCCCCGGCAATACTCGTGCCGAGAAGAGCGCGAAAAATGCGCATGAATACCCCGTGGAAGAAGGAAGAGTGATTGTGGACCACACACTATGGGTGGTGATCACCAGCGGCAAGGCCATATCGGTGGAATGCCAAGAAGGGGCATTGCGCCCTTACCGGATCGACGACCGACACCATGGCACCGGAGTCGGCGCGGCGGCGTGCTGCGGTTCGGATCGGCCCCGGCACCGGCCCCGCGAGTCGGCGGGACCGGCATTCACCATTCCGGGAAACGCGAGAGCGCCCCGACCGGATGGTCGGGGCGCTCTGCGTGGTGCGGGTGTCGATCAGTGCTGACGCGGCTGTCGGTCAGCGCCGGTTGGCGGAGGGAACCGCGTCCTGCTTGGCCGTACCGGCCTTCAGCGACTTGGCCGTCTTGGCCGGCCGCGGAGCCGGGTAGTAGAACGTGCCGACCACGTCAGCGACCAGGTGGGTGCTGCCGGACAGGTTGTTCACGTTGAACGCGTCGTTCGGGCCGATGACGCCGAGCACGCCGTTGGAGACGACCTGGCCCGCGTACGGGTTCAGGTTGCTGGTGGCGGGCTTGCCGATGCCGTCGAAGTCGGCCGGCCAGGTGGTGATGACCGTGTTGTTGGTCGGGGTGACGGCGGTGACGTTCATCGCCAGCACCTCGGTGTCGGCGGTGAGCAGCTCCGACGGCGTGGTGACCTTGCGGGTGCCGCCGGCCGGGATGGCGCCGTTGATGCCCAGGTTCGACCGGCTGTCCACGATCCGGGTCGGGCTCAGCGGCGCGAACCGCATGCCGTACGAGGACTCGCCGTCGTCGATCACACCGACCAGGTCGACCAGGACGTGCGCCGCCTGCGAGGTGTAGATGTGGAACTTCGGCGCACCCTTGGTGCACCACTCGTTCAGCTCGGTGCCGGTGCAGGGGGTGGTCTGCACGAAGGTCAGGTTCGGCACGTTCTTGCCGGCGAGGTAGTTCACCGTCGAGGCGGTCGGCCGGGCGCCCTTACCGGACCACGCGGTGAGGAAGCCGGACTTGGCCGGCGCGACCGCGGTGACGTTGAAGACGAACGACGTGACGTGCGGGTTGTACTCTTCGCCGAAGTTGAGCGAGTATTCCAGCACCTGGCCGGCCGGGGGCTTGCCCTCCGGGTCCTCGCGGCTGTCCCACATGCGCTCCGGCAGGTACCACTCGTACTGGCCGCCGTTGCGGTTGGTGAGGCTGTTGTCGCCCGCGTAGAAGCCGACCACGTCGACGATCACGTCGGTCGAGCCGCTGTTGTTGAAGACCGAGACCTTGCCGTTGGCAGGGAGCTTCACGGTCACGTTGTTGGAGCCCAGCCAGCCCTTGGCGAAGTTGATCGAGGAGGCGGTGGGCCGCGACTCACCCGTCGGGTAGGCGGTGAGGAAGCTGGCGGCGCTGGGACCGGTGACGGTCACGTTCAGCACGACCGCGCCGACGCCGCTGGCCGGTACGCCACCACGGCCGGCGATCTGGAGGTCGACCGTCTTGCCGGCGCCGATCTTGCCGACCGGGGCGCCCACACCGGTGCGGGTGTCCAGCAGCCGGGCCGGCGCGACCGGGTAGTAGGCACCGGTCACGTCGTCGAGGGCCGCCGCCTTCTGCAGCGGCGCGGAGACCGGAGCCGCGGACGCCGTGCCCGGCACCACGGCCAGTGCACATGCTCCGGCGAGAGTCGCGCCGAGGATAGTGCGGATTTTGCGCATAGAGACCCCGTGTTCGAAGAGGAAGGATTGGCCGCCCCAGCGTAGGGGCCTGGGTCAATGCCGGCAAGGTCGATACAGATGACCGCCCGGTGACGTTCCGGTGAGGACGAATCAGACTTAACGCCATCGTCATCCTCGGCTCGCCGTCGTCGTCCACAGGGCGACCGCCTTGTCCACAGGTTGTCCACACCCCCCGGTGGACGACACTTGACATTCGGGCGGGGCAGGCGAGACTGCCCGGGTGACCGCCCACGACGATCCGGAACCGACGCCCCGGGACCCCGGGCCGCCGCCCGCCCGGCCGGCCGGGCGGGTACGGATCGTGCTGGCCGGCGTCTCCCGGCGGGACACCCGGGCCGACCACACCCGCACCGAACTGGCCCAACAGACCCGGGTCGGGGAGGCGCTGGTCCGGGGCCTGATGCGGGCACAGCTCACGCTGGCCCTGCGGTTGAGCCTGCTGGTGCTGATCGGGTTGGGCGGGCTGCCCTGGTTGTTCGCCATCGCACCCCCGGTCGGCCGGGTCACCGTGCTCGGCGTCAACCTGCCGTGGCTGCTGCTCGGGGTGGTCTCCTTCCCCTTCCTCATCGCCGTCGGCTGGGCGTACGTGTGGCTCGCCGAACGCAACGAACAGGACTTCGTCGACCTCGTCCAGCGGCCGGAGCGCTGAGGTGGGCAACGGGTACGTCGTACCGGCGATCGTCGCGGTCACCCTGGTCACCGTCGGCATCGGCTTCTACGGCCTGCGCCTGGCCCGGACCACCTCCGACTTCCTGGTGGCGTCCCGGACGGTCAGTCCGACCTGGAACGCCGCCGCCATCGGCGGGGAGTACCTGTCGGCGGCGAGCTTCCTCGGCATCGCCGGGCTGATCCTCAAGTACGGCGTCGACGTGCTCTGGTACCCGGTCGGCTTCGCCGCCGGCTACCTGGCGCTGCTGCTCTTCGTCGCCGCGCCGCTGCGCCGCTCCGGCGCGTTCACCCTGCCGGACTTCTGCGAGCTGCGGCTCGGCTCCCGCCGGCTGCGCACCCTGGCCACCGTCTTCGTCATCTTCATCGGCTGGCTCTATCTGGTGCCGCAGTTGCAGGGCGCCGGGCTCACCCTGGCCACGGTCGCCGGCTCGCCCTACCCGCTGGGGGCGCTGCTGGTCGCGGCGGTGGTCACCACCAACGTGGCGTTCGGCGGGATGCGGGCGATCACCTTCGTCCAGGCTTTTCAATACTGGCTGAAGCTGACCGCGCTCGCCGTACCCGCGATCTTCCTGGCCCTCCAGTGGCAGGCCGACGCCCGCCCGGCGGTGACCCCGCCCGACGGCCCGGCGTTCCGCACCGCGACCACCGTCGTGGTCGAGCACCGCGCGGCCCTCACCTTCCCCGACGGCACCATCCGGGAGGTACGCCCCGGCGACGAGCTGAGCTTCGCCGCCGGTGACCCGGTGCCCGAGGTGTCCGGGGCGGCCACCGGGGCGGCCGACTGGTTGCTGCCCAGCGCCGCCGGGGACGACGACCGGGGCCTGTTCGCCACCTACTCGCTGATCCTGGCCACATTCCTCGGCACCATGGGACTGCCGCACGTGCTGGTGCGCTTCTACACCAATCCCGACGGCGCGGCGGCCCGGCGGACCACCCTGGTGGTGCTGGCCCTGGTCGGCGTCTTCTATCTGCTGCCCACCCTGTACGGCGTGCTCGGCCGGATCTACACCCCGCAACTACTGGTCAGCGGGCAGACCGATGCGGTGGTGGTGCTGCTGCCCGAGGCGGCGCTGGGCGACGGGGTGACCGGCCGGCTGCTCGCCGCGTTGGTCGCCGCCGGGGCGTTCGCCGCCTTCCTGTCCACCTCGTCCGGGTTGCTCACCAGCGTCGCCGGGGTGATCTCCACCGACGTGCTGGGGCGCGGCTCGGTACGCGGCTTCCGGCTGGCCACGGTGATCGCCGGCGGGGTGCCGGCGGTGCTCGCCCTCAACGTCTCCGGGCTGGACGTCTCCCAGGTGGTCGGGCTGGCCTTCGCGGTCGCCGCGTCCAGCTTCTGCCCGCTGCTGGTGCTCGGCATCTGGTGGCGCGGCCTGACCGACCTCGGCGCGGCGGCCGGGGTGCTGGTCGGCGGTGGGGCGGCGATCGGCGCGGTGCTGGTCACCGTGCTCGGGCCACCGTTGTCCGGCTGGCCGGCCACCCTCACCACCCAGCCGGCCGCCTGGACGGTGCCGCTCGCCTTCACCGTGATGATCGCCGTGTCGATGGCGACCCGACGCCGCACCCCGGTCGACGTCGGGGCCACCATGCTCCGCCTGCACACGCCCGAGTCACTGCGTTCCTGACCGGTTCGTCCCGGTCGCCCGGCGTCGTGTCAGGAGGAACCCGGCCCGACGGGCAGTCACTTTACGTCTCGAACATTGCACCGTGCGCGACCGTCCGCCTCGGGGATGAGCCGGGATCGTCCCCCGGCGGGAGCAGCCACTCGCCCGACCCGGATACGGTCGACACATGACTGGTGAACACCCCGCGCTGGCGCTCCGCGGCCTGGCCAAGCAGTTCGACGGCAAGGTGGCGGTCGCCGGGGTGGACCTGGCCGTCCCCGCCGGCTCGTTCTACGGCCTGCTCGGCCCCAACGGCGCCGGCAAGACCACCACCCTGTCAATGGCCGTCGGGCTGCTCCGACCCGACCACGGCCAGGCCTGGGTGCTCGGGCACGACGTCTGGGGCGACCCGGTCGAGGCCAAACGGCTGCTCGGCGTCATGCCCGACGGCGTCCGGCTGTTCGACCGGCTCACCGGCGCGGAACTGCTGGCGTACCACGGTCTGCTGCGGGGCATGGACCCGGCGGTGGTCGACCAGCGGGCGGCGGAACTGCTGGACGTGTTGGCACTCACCGACGCCGGCCGGACCCTGGTCGTCGACTACTCCGCCGGCATGAAGAAGAAGATCGGTCTGGCCTGCGCGCTGCTGCACGGCCCCCGGCTGCTGGTGCTCGACGAGCCGTTCGAGGCGGTCGACCCGGTGTCGGCGGCGCTGATCCGCGACATCCTGCACCGGTACGTGGTCGGCGGCGGGACCGTGGTCTTCTCCAGCCACGTGATGGAGGTCGTCGAGCGGCTCTGCTCGCACGTGGCGATCCTCGCCGACGGCACCATCAAGCGGGTCGGCACCCTCGCCGAGGTGCGTGGCGAGCGCTCCCTGGAGGACGTCTTCGTCGAGGTCGTCGGCGGCCGGACCGCGACCGGTGAGGAGTTGGCGTGGCTGTCCCGGTGAGCACACCCGCCGAGCGGGTCCGCCCGGTCTCCCCGCGCCACTTCGTCCGGCTCAAGCTGCGGGTGATGGGCAACAACTTCCGGGGCCAGGGCTGGCGGATCGCGCTCTTCGTGGTCGGGGTGCTGGTCGGGCTCTGGTTCGCGGCCGGCGGGTTCCTGATGTTCGCCGCCCCCGGCTTCGCCGACGAACCCCGGTACGCGGTGATGGCGGCGGCGTTCGGCGGCGGCGTGCTCGTCCTCGGTTGGCTGCTGCTGCCACTGGTCTTCTTCGGCGTCGACGAAACCCTCGACCCGGCCCGGTTCGCCCTGCTGCCGCTGTCCCGCCGCACCCTGGTCACCGGCCTGTTCGCGGCGGCGCTGATCAGCGTGCCGGTGTTCGCGGTGCTGGTAGCGGTCGCCGGGCTGGTGGTCAGCGCCGCACTGCTCGGTGGCGCGGTGGCCGGCATCGTCGCCGCCCTCGGCGTGGTCGTCGGGGTGCTGCTCTGCGTCGCCGCCAGCCGCGCGGTGACCAGCGCGTTCGCCACCATGCTGCGGTCCCGCCGGGTCCGCGACCTGGCCGCCGTGCTGCTGGCCGTGGTCGCCGCGCTGCTCGGCCCGTTGCAGCTCGTGGTGCTGGCCGCGGTGCGGTCCGCCGACTGGGACCGGCTGGTCGGGGTGGCCCGGATCGTCGGCTGGACCCCGTTCGGCGCCCCCTGGACGATCGGCCTCGACGTGGCCGAGGGTCGGGCCTGGGCGGTCCCGGTGAAGCTGATCATCACGGCGGTGACCATCGGGGCCCTGCTGCTCTGGTGGTCCCGGTCGCTGGAGTCGGCGATGGTCGGCGCGGCGAGCGCCGCCCCGACGAAGGCCCGCCGGGCACCGACCGGCGGCGCGATCGCCCAACTCTTCCCCCGCGCGGTCGGCTGGGCCCGCCGGGACCGGTTCGGCGCGCTGGTGGCCCGCGAGTGCCGCTACTGGTGGCGGGACGCCCGGCGACGGGCCAACCTGATCACCGTCGCGGTGGTCGGCATCTTCGTGCCGGTGATGGTCAACCTCGGTGGCGCCGGGTTCGCCGGCGGCGAGGAGGGCTTCGAGGCCGCCGGGGACCCGTCCCCGGTGCTGCTCAGCATCTCGATGCTCTTCGTCGGCGTGCTCGCCTCGGTGACCCTGGCCAACCAGTTCGGCTTCGACGGCAGCGCCTACGCGGCGAACGTGGTGGCCGGGGTCCCGGGTCGGCTGGAGCTGCGCGCCCGGATGACCGCCTTCTCCGTGTACGTGCTGCCGATGCTCGGCATCGTCTCCCTGATCATCAGCGGGGTGCTCGGCCGGCCGGAGTGGTTCGGGGTGGCGGCGGGGGCCCTGCTCGCCTCGTACGGGGTGGGGTTGGCGATCAACGGGTTCATCTCGGTGCTCGGGGCGTACTCGCTGCCGGAGACGAGCAACCCGTTCGCGATGAACGGCGGTTCCGGGATCGCCAAGAGCATGCTCACCCTGCTGTCCATGGTCGGCTCGGCGGCTGCCGCCGTACCGATGGTGGTGGCCGCGGGGCTGCTCGGCGACGGGTGGCTCTGGCTGGCCCTGCCGGTCGGCGCGGCGTACGGGCTGGGGGCGGCCCTGCTCGGGGCGTACCTGGCCGGGGACGTGCTGGACCGCCGGATGCCGGAGCTGCTGTCGACCGTCACGCCCCGCCGCTGATGCCGGTCGTCGAGGCGGTCACCACCGTCGCGGTCCCGCCGGAGGTGGCGTTCGCGGTGTCGCAGACCGTCGCGCCGGTGCGCTACCGGTGGGACCCGTTCGTCCGCGAGCAGCACTTCACCGACGGGGCCACCCGCCCCGGCAAGGGCGTGCGCACCTTCACCCGGTCCCGGCACGGCCTGGTGATGATCAGTGAGTACGTCTCCTTCGCCCCGCCCACGAACGTGGGGATGAAGATGGTGCGCGGCCCGTGGTTCTTCGAGATGTTCGCCGGTGGCTGGCGGTTCGCCCCCGCACCCGAGCCGGGCCACACGGTCGCCACCTGGCGGTACAGCTTCCGCTGCCGGCCGGCGTTCCTGCGCCCGATCGCCGACCGGATCGGCGTCCGGCTGCTCACCCGGGACATCCGCCGCCGGATCGCCGGTTACGCCGCCGGGTGCGCCGACCCGGAGGTGCTGGCCGCCGCCCGTGCCGCCCTGTCCGCCGGGCCGGACGGCACGTCCCGGGCGGCGGACCTCACCCCTGGGGGTACTGACTCCACCTCTCGGGATACAACGGTCGACGACGCGGGACCACCCTCCGGTAGCTGATCCGCCAGCCCGCCGCCGGCCGCCGCGCACCGACTGTCCCTGCCGGAGGCTGCGCCTCGACCCGACGGACCACGTCCTCGTAGACCACCGTGCCCACCGGGCCGTCGACCGGCACGCCGAGCCCCTTCGAGCGGACCCGCACGGTACCGTCGGCGTCCTCGCTAACCACGATGTTGGTCACGTGGTGGCCGAGCGGGTTGCCGTCGCCCAGGGTCCGCGCCGCCTCGGCGAACGCCGCGTATCCCCGCAGTACGCCGAACCCGTAGGCGGTGACGTCGTAGGCGAAGTCGTCGGTGAACAGCTCGGACAACCGGTCGAACGCCCCGTCGTCCATCAGGTGGCCGTGCAGTGCGACGAGTTCATGGATGGCTAGCCGGTCGTCGGCGCTCAGCGGCACACCCGTCGTCCCTCCAGCCGGGCGGCGGTTCCCGTCGAGGTGACGAAGGGAGCCCGGGTTACCGAGTCCAGGGTGGATGCCACGCGGCCCGGTCGGTGGAGGCGGCGTCCCGGCGACCGGTCCTGCGCGGGTCGCCCCGGCCATCTCCGGCCGGGGCGGCCCCCACCCCGCGAAGGAGGCTTCCGTGCTGCATCCACGTCGCCGGCCCACCCGGTCGAGACCATTGACCCCGTTCCGCACCGCTTGCCGCTCGCGGCACCGCAACGGCGACGGCGACGGGCAGTCGTGCTCACGAATGGCGCTACCGCCCGAGGTGGCCCGGATCTTGGTGGGAAACGGCCCCCGTGGGGGCCGAAAGTCTCCAAGATCCTTCCTGGCGTACCCGGCATGTCGGCGCGGCCAGGGGTGGAGCAGGTGGTGAGACGGTTCGTGCCGCACGTGCCGATGCGACCGCTGTGGCGCTGCCGGGCCTGTGGCGCACCCTGGCCCTGCCAGCCGGCCCGGCTCACGTTGCTGGTCGAGTACCGGGGCCAGCGGACCGCCCTGCTGGTCTACCTGGGTGCGCTGATGGTCGAGGCCGGCGACCAGTTCAGCCAACTCACCGACCACGCCCGCCCGGCCGAACTGCACGAGCGCTTTCTCGGCTGGGCGCGCGCCCGCTCGGCGGGGAGGCCCGGTGATCGTCTACGCGTGAGCGGCACCGAACCGGCGTGTCGTGATCGCCCCCGCGCAGAGGATCAGGAAAGCGCGGCCATCTCTCGCCCCGACCCGGCAACGCGGGACGGGGCGGGGGCCACAATGTTTCACGTGAATCCAGAACCGGGCGCCGAGATCCACCACACCGACCCGTTCGCGGTGCCGACCGGGCAGCGCTCGCCGGCCCGTCGACTGCGGGGGCGGCTCGCCGCACCGGTGACGCTCTGGACCGCCCCCGCGCCGGCCGGGCTGACCGTGTCGTCCACCCTGGTCGCCGAGGGAGAGCCGGACCGGCTACTCGGCCTGATCGACCCCGAGGCCGACCTCTGGGCGGCGATCGAGGAGGCCGGCCGGTTCGCCGTGACCCCGCTGGGCCCGCCCCATCGACAGCTCGCCGACCGGTTCGCCGGGCTCTTCCCCTCCCCGGGCGGTCTCTTCGCCACCGGGTCGTGGACCGACACGCGCTACGGGCCGGTACCCGCCGACGCCGGGAGTTGGGCCGGCTGCCGCCTGGACACCGCCCGGGAGTACGGCTGGGCCCTCCTCGTCGAGGCCACCATCGAGACGGTCGAGATCGTCACCGACACCCCGCCCCTCCTGCACCACCGGGGCAGGTACCACCAACTCCCCTGAGCCGCCCGGGTGGTCGGGTCGCCATGTCGCCGATGTGGCGGTATCGCGAGTGGCGGATACCGCTACCTCGACCCACCGGAGTGGATCATGATCGACCCCCGACCCCGACCCCCGATCCTTGGCCAGGGCGGAGTAGGGCAACCGGGCGGGCGAGGGGACCCGCTCCACCATCTCCGGGGTGTAGCGGGCGAAGTGCCGGCGCACGACTGGCCGGTGAGCGGGGTGACGTGGGTCACTGGGCGCAGGTGGGGGACCGTTCGGCGCAGGAGGCTGCCGGGATCGATCTGCACCTTTTCTCGCAGGCAGGCCGCTCTCTACGGTGCGCGAAACTCCCGATGCCTGTGAAGGTGGTGATCCACAGATGTCCACGGACACACCCACGCCCGCCCCGGCCGACTCGGCGGCGGAGCGTTATCTGGCCGTACAACGGTCGGACGAGTTCGTCGGGTTGCGCCGCGCGCTGCGCAGCTTCGTCTTCCCGATGACCGTCGCGTTCTTCCTGTGGTACGCGCTCTACGTGATCCTCTCCGCCTACGCGCGGGACTTCATGGGCACGAAGCTCTTCGGCAGCAACATCAACGTGGCGCTGATCTTCGGTCTGCTCCAGTTCGTCTCGACGTTCCTCATCGCCTGGCTCTACTCGCGGTACGCCGACCGCAAGCTCGACCCGACCGCCGACCGTATCCGCGCCGAGATGGGGGAGGTGACCCATGAATCCGGTCCTCGCGGTTGAGGCGGGTGGCGGCACCGCCCGCAACCTGACCATCACGCTGTTCCTGGTCTTCGTGGCGGTGACCCTGGCGATCACCATCTGGGCCAGCCGGCAGACCAAGACGGCCACCGACTTCTATGCCGGCGGACGGTCCTTCTCCGGTTTCCAGAACGGCATGGCGATCGGCGGCGACTACATGTCGGCCGCGTCGTTCCTCGGCATCGCCGGCATCATCGCGCTGTACGGCTACGACGGCTTCCTCTACTCGATCGGCTTCCTGGTCGCCTGGCTGGTGGCGTTGCTGCTGGTGGCGGAGCTGCTGCGTAACTCGGGCCGGTACACGATGGCCGACGTGCTGGCGTTCCGGATGCGTCAGCGTCCGGTGCGTACGGCGGCGGCGGTCTCCACCATCACGGTGTCGATCTTCTATCTGCTGGCCCAGATGGTGGGTGCGGGCGCCCTGGTCGCGCTACTGCTGGGGATCAAGCCGGGCACGACCTTCCTCGGCATGGACGCCGACACCGCCAAGATCGCCACCATCATCATGGTCGGCGCCCTGATGATCATCTACGTGACCGTGGGTGGCATGAAGGGCACCACGTACGTCCAGATCGTCAAGGCGTTCCTGCTGATGACCGGCGCACTGGTGATGACCGTGCTGGTGCTGGCGAAGTACAACTTCAACCTGTCGGCGCTGCTGGGTGACGCCGCCGCCACGTCGGGCAAGGGCAATGCGTTCCTCGAACCCGGGCTCCGCTACGGCGTCGAGGTGGCCGGCAACTCCACCCAGACCTTCTACAACAAGATGGACCTGCTGTCGCTGGGCATCGCCCTGGTGCTCGGCACCGCCGGCCTGCCGCACATCCTGATCCGCTTCTACACCGTGCCGACCGCCAAGGCGGCCCGCAAGAGCGTGCTCTGGGCGATCGGCATCATCGGCACCTTCTACCTGCTGACCCTCGCGCTCGGCTTCGGCGCGGCGGCGCTGGTGGGTGGCAAGGCGATCGTCGCGCAGGACAAGGCCGGCAACACGGCCGCGCCGCAGCTCGCCGAGGAGTTGGGCAAGACCTTCCTCGGCGGCAACCTGGGCGGGGCGACCCTGCTGGCGATCATCGCGGCGGTGGCGTTCGCGACCATCCTGGCGGTGGTCGCCGGGTTGACCCTGGCGTCGTCGTCCAGCCTGGCGCACGACTTCTATGCCAACGTGGTCAAGAAGGGGCAGACCTCCGAACGGCAGGAGGTCCGGGTGGCCCGGATCTCGGCCCTGGTCATCGGCGCGGTCTCGATCGCCCTGTCGATCTACGCGCAGAGCCTCAACGTGGCCTTCCTGGTGGCGCTGGCGTTCGCGGTGGCCGCCTCGGGCAACCTGCCGGCGATCCTCTACAGCCTGTTCTGGAAGCGGTTCAACACCTCGGGCGCGGTCTGGGCCATCTATGGCGGACTGCTCTCCGCAGTGTTCCTGGTGTTCTTCTCGCCGGTCGTCTCCGGCGCGCCGACCTCGATGTTCCCGGACCACGACTGGCAGTGGTTCCCGCTGTCGAACCCGGGGCTGCTGTCCATCCCGTTCGGTTTCCTCTGCGGCTGGATCGGCACGGTCATCTCCAAGGAGCACGACGAGGACAAGTACGCCGAGTTGGAGGTGCGTGCCCTCACCGGCGCGGGAGCGCACTGAGCGACCGGCACCACGAGGCCCCCGCCGCGAGCGATCGCGGCGGGGGCCTCCGGCGTTTCCCGGGCGTCGCCGATCCCGGCAACCGTGCCGTCGAGCACCCCGGAGGCAGAGATGGGCAGGGTACGGGACACGCGGATGTCCCAGGTCGAAAGAACCTACGGCTACCACGCTGAGTAGGCTGACCGCCATGAAGGTTGCCCAGCGTTTCGGAAGCGGTCACCGCATCCTCGTCACCGGCGGCGCCGGGTTCGTGCCGTCGCACCTGGTGGACGCCCTGATCGAGCGCGGGTGCACGGTCGTCGCGCTGGACAACTTCGTCACCGGTTCCAAGGACAACGTCGCGCACCTCGCGGAGCACCCCCGCTTCACCCTGGTCGAGGCGGACATCTCCGAGGGCCTGCCCACCCACCACCCGGCCCTGGCCGAGCGGTTCGACGCGATCCTGCACATGGCGTCCCCGGCCAGTCCCACCGACTTCGACAAGCTGCCGGTGGAGATCCTCCGGGTCGGCTCGGTGGGCACCCTGCACCTGCTCGACCGCGCGGTCGCCGACGGGGCCCGGTTCCTGATGGCCTCCACCTCCGAGGCGTACGGGGACCCGAAGGAGCACCCGCAGCGGGAGACCTACTGGGGCAACGTGAACCCGATCGGGGTACGCAGCGTCTACGACGAGGCGAAGCGCTTCTCGGAGGCGGCCACCATGGGTTACCACCGCAGTCGGGGGCTTGATGCGGCGATCGTCCGGATCTTCAACACGTACGGCCCGCGGATGCGACCGGACGACGGCCGCGCCATCCCGACCTTCATCTCCCAGGCGCTGCGCGGCGCGCCGATCACCGTGCACGGCACGGGTGAGCAGACCCGCTCGATCTGTTACGTCGACGATCTGGTGCGCGGCATCCTGCTGCTGCTCGACTCGACGGAGACCGGCCCGATCAACTGCGGCACCGAACACGAGCTGACCATGCGACAACTCGCCGAGACGATCGTGTCACTCTCCGGCAGCGGGTCACAGGTGACCTACGTCACTCGCAGCTCGGACGACCCGGAGATGCGCCGCCCCGACCTGACCCTCGCCCGGGACCTGCTGGGATACGAGCCGCAGGTGTCGCCCGATGAGGGCCTGCGACGCACCATCGACCATTTCCGCGACCGGCTAGGGTAGCTCCCCCGCGCCACGCGGGACGGTCGGTACGCTTCACGTTCCGCCAACGCTCGACTGGCCTACGTACGCTGAAACGCATGTCAGCGACCTCGTCAGCCGGCGCCTCGCTCCCGTACCTGCACCGCGGCGCGGGCCGCGCCGCGGTGCCCGGTGCCGACCGCGGCGCCACCGGGCGCGCCCGCCAGTCCGACGCGCAGTGGTACCCGTCGTACCAGGACGACCAGCCCCGGTCGGGCGGACCGGGCGGCCCCGGCACACCCGCCGGGCCGGGCGGGCCGGGGAACTACGGCCGGCGCGGGCCGCGACCGCGCTGGGGCCGGATCGCCCTGGTCGCCGGCGTGACAGTGCTGGTGGTGGCGTTGCTCGGCGGGATCGGGGCCTGGTTCTACACCCGCAACCTCAACGAGGACCTGGCCCGCACCGACCCGTTCTCCGAGATCACCGGTGGTCGGCCCGCGAAGGCGGTCGACGGGGCGCTCAACATCCTGCTGGTCGGCACGGACTCGCGGGACCCGGACGCCGCGGTCGACAAGCCGGGCGAGTGGCGGGCGGACACGCTGATCGTCATGCACATCCCGGCCGACCACCAGAAGGCCTACCTGGTCTCGGTCCCGCGTGACCTGTACGTGCCCATTCCCGAGAGCGCGGGCGCGGCCTGCGACTCCGGTCGGCGCGCGAAGATCAACGCGGCGTTCGCCTTCGGTGGCCTGCCGCTGGCGGTACGCACCGTGGAGTGCTTCACCGACGTCCGGATCGACAACGTGATGGCGATCGACTTCGGCGGCTTCAAGGAGGTCACCGACGCGGTCGGCGGGGTGGACCTGAAGGTGGAGCAGAGCGTCACCTCGATCCACAAGCCGTACCGGAAGTTCACCAAGGGCACCATGCACATGGACGGTGCCACGGCCCTGGACTGGATCCGGCAGCGCAAGCAGTTCCCCCAGGGCGACTTCGCCCGGATGCGCCACCAGCAGGAGTTCCTGCGGGCGCTGATGGACAAGGCGGCGAGCACGGGCACCCTGACCAACCCCAAGAAGCTGAACGCGTTCCTCCAGTCGGTGACCGACGCGGTGACCGTGGACAACGACTTCTCCCTCGGCGACATGGCCGTCCAGTTCCGCAACCTGCGCGGCGAGAACCTGACCTTCCTCACCAGTCCGAACACCGGCAGCGACACCATCAACGGGGAGTCGGTGGTGGTCTCCGACCGGGAGAAGGCGCTGGCGATGTACAAGGCGATGTCCGCCGACACCATGGCGGACTGGGTGGCGGCCGACAAGAAGGCGGACGCGCCGGGCAACGGAAACTGAGCCTTCCGCGGGATGGGGGCGGGCCGGCACGGTCCGCCCCCGCTTTCAGCCCGGCCTGGGCCGATGCCCGATGTGTCGGGCAGATTTCGATGAGCGTCATCAGAGGTCGATTCCTGAGGGCTTGATCATCGAACGCCAACAGCCGTCCGGTCTCATCAACCAGCCCGAACGGATGAATTGCCGGGCTAAAGGTCAGGTTATCTGGGATTTGTGCGTGTGACGACCTCGCCTTGACGGGAAGCGGTACGTAAAGTGGTCCCGCCCCCCGATCACGCGAGCTGGAGCACGCATGCCGGTTCAGACCAGCCCCCGCCCACCGTCGCTGAACGCCGACCCCTACCGGGCGTCGGCCGCCGTCCCGTCACCGGGCGGACGCGGCGGACGGCCCTCCGGAACAGCCCGCAAGCGCGCCCGGCGCAAGGACCCGCTCTGGGCGCGGCTGACCGTGGTCTTCGGCGCGGTGCTGATGTTGACCAGCGGTGTCGCGATCGTCGGCAGCAAGGTGCTGATCAGCCAGGCCACCGGCAACATCGCCCAGCGCAACCTGCTCGGCGGGGCAGGCAAGAGCGAGGCCGAGGGCGGCGCCAATCTGGACGGCCCGATCGACATGCTGCTGCTCGGCGTGGACGCGCGGGAGCGCTGGGCCGCCGACGACGTCCGGTCGGACAGCATCATCGTGCTGCACATCCCGGCCAGCCACGACCAGGCGTACCTGATCTCGATCCCCCGGGACACCGAGGCGCAGATCCCCGCGTTCAAGAAGAGCGGGTTCAAGGGCGGTACCGACAAGATCAACGCGGCGTTCCAGGCCGGCGCGCGCAACGGCGGCGGCTGGGAGGGCGGCGCTCAGCTGATGGCCCAGACCATCAAGAACATGACCGGGGTCAGCTTCGACGGCGCCGCGATCATCAACTTCGGTGGCTTCAAGAACGTCATCGACACCCTCGGCACGGTGCGCATCTGCGTCAGCCACGAGGTGAAGTCGCACCACATGATGATCGTGGACGGCAAGCAGATGTGGAACGCCGACGCCAAGAAGACCGGCCGGCCGATGACCCCGGTGGTCTACAAGAAGGGCTGCCGGGAGATGAGCGGCCTCCAGGCGCTCGACTACTCGCGACAGCGCTACGGCCTGCCGAACAGCGACTACGACCGGCAGCAGAACCAGCAGCAGCTGATCAAGGCGATGGCCCGCAAGGCCACCGACAAGGGCATGCTGACCAACCCGGTGAAGGTCAACCAGCTGATCAAGGCGGCCGGCAAGGCGTTCATCCTGGACACCGGTGGGGTGGCGGTCGCCGACCTGGTCTTCACCATGCGCGGGGTCACCGCCAACGAGTTGACCATGCTGCGCACCAACGGCGGCACGTTCAACGGCAACGCCAACAACCGTGAGGCGCTCAGCCAGCAGACGCTGGACATGTTCCAGGCGATCAAGGAAGACAAGCTGGGTGAGTTCGTGTACGCCAACCCGAGCGTCCTGTCCACCCGCAAGTGACCTGCGGGTAGTCGGGGCGAACCGGCCCGGCGAGCGGCCGCCCCGCCGTAGCCTGACGTGAGAAGTATTCACGTTACGGGGAGGGCGTCACGGCCAGGTCAGCGCGATCCGAGCGAGAGCGGGGTACACCGCCTCCCGGCCGGCGCAGGTCACGCTGGTCCCGGGTCCTGCTCGGCGTCGGCCTGGCCCTGGTGCTGCTCGCCGGCCTCGCCGTCGTCGGGGTACGGCTGCTCACCCACCGCTACGACCGGACGGTCAACCGGGAACAACTGCTCGCCCCGGACGCCCGGCAGGCCCGTACCGAGCTGGACACCGGCCTGAACTACCTGGTCGTCGGCTCCGATCGACGCCCCGGCGCGCAAGGGTCGGACCAGCGATCGGACACCATCCTGATCGTGCACGTCCCGCCCGGCCTACGGCAGGCGTACCTGATTTCCGTCCCCCGGGACCTGCTGGTCGCGATCCCGCCCGACGGCGCCGGCTACGGCGGGGGACAAGACAAGATCAACGCGGCGTACGAGCACGGCGGCGGCGGCGAGGGCGGCACCCGACTGCTCTCGGCCACCCTGACCCGCCTCACCGGCATCCGCTTCGACGGCGCGGCACTCGTCGACTTCGCCGGCTTCCGCCAGGTCATCGACCTGCTCGGGGGCATCCGGATGTGCGTCGACACCGAGGTCCGGTCGATCCACACCGGGGCGCACTTCCCGGTCGGCTGCCAGCAGATGGACGGCGCGAAGGCGCTGGACTACGCCCGGCAGCGCTACGACCTCCCGAACGGCGACTATGACCGGCAACGCCACCAGCAGCAGATGCTCCGGGCGATGCTGGACCGCGCCGCCCAGGCCCACCTGCGCAGCGACCCCGTGCAACTGGACCGGGTGCTGCGGGCGGTCGGCGGTTCACTCACCGTCGACACCAACGGGGTACCCCTGGACGACCTGGTGTTCGCACTGCGCTCACTACCCGCCGACGCGCTGCACGGGGTGCAGCTGCCGTCCTACCCGCAGACCATCGACGGCATCTCGTACGTGGTGCTGGACCAGGGGGGCGATGGGCTCTTCGACGCCGTCCGCACCGACCGGCTGCCCGACTGGTCGCAGGCCAACCCGCGCTGGGTCAACCGGTTGTGACGCCACACCGACCAGCCGACGTGCCGTCGTAGGCACCGAGGATCTAGGCTTGGTGACCGTGTTCGGATCCCAGGTTCCCAGCGTCCCCGTGACCGCGATCAACGACGATACCTACCTGCTCGACGTCCGTGAGGACGACGAGTGGGCGGCGGGCCACGCGCCCGGCGCCCATCACGTGCCGATGATGGAGCTGCCGGCCCGGCTCGCCGAAGTGCCCACCGACCGCGACGTCGCGGTGATCTGCCGCTCCGGTGGGCGCTCCGCCCAGGTGGTCGGCTACCTGCTCAGCAACGGGTGGGGGCAGGTGCGCAACGCCGACGGCGGGATGCGGCAGTGGGTGGCCGTCGGCAAACCGGTGGTCACCGGGGACGGGCAACCCGGCCAGGTCATCTGAGCACCGGACCATGGGTGATCCGCTGGTCTTCGCACATCGTGGCGCGTCGGCCGACCTTCCCGAACACACCCTGGCGGCCTACCTGCGGGCCCTCGACGAGGGCGCCGACGGGTTGGAGTGCGACGTCCGGCTGACCCGCGACGGGCACCTGGTCTGCGTACACGACCGGCGGTTGAACCGGACCAGCAACGGTCACGGTCTGGTCAGCGCCCGCACCCTGGCCGAGTTGGAGACCTTGGACTTCGGCTCCTGGCATCCCGGGTGCACGCCGGCCGACGGCGACGAGGCACCGGACGACACGCACACCCGGCTGCTCACCCTGGACCGGCTGCTGACCGCCGTGCGGGACGCCGGCCGCCCGGTCCGGCTGCTGGTGGAGACCAAACACCCGTCCCGCTACCGGGGGGACGTCGAGCGCCGGCTGGTGGCGCTGCTGCGTCGGCACGGGCTGGCCGAGCCGGACCCCGACGACCCGGTCCAGGTCACCGTGATGTCCTTCTCCCCGCTGGCGGTGCGCCGGGTCCGCGAGCTGGCCCCGGCGCTGACGACGGTGCTGCTGCTGGAAGTGCTGCCCCGCTGGCTGCGGCTCGGCCGGCTGCCGTTCGGCGCCGGGATCGCCGGGCCGGGCATCGGTCTGGTGCGGGCCCGCCCGGCGCTGGTGCCCACACTGCGGGCCGCCGGCCACCCGGTGTACGTCTGGACGGTCAACGAACCGGCCGACCTGGAGCTGGTCCTCGACGCCGGGGTGGACGGGGTGATCACCGACCGGCCCGCCCACACCCTGGCCCGGCTCGGCCGATGAAACCCGTCGCCGCCCGGCCCGCCCGGCCGATCAGGCCCGTCGCCGCCCGGCCCGGCCGGCCGATCAGACCCGTCGCCGCCCGGCCGGTGCGGCCCGCTGCCGGCCGGCCCGACCGGCCGGTGCGACCCGTCCTCGTCCGGCCCGACCGGCCGGGAATTCCGGTCGGGGCGTCGGCAGCCGTCGGGGGATGCCCGAAGGGTGGTGCACGGGGCACACTCGGGGCATGCCGGAGCGCACCGACCTCGCCGACCTCATCACCGACCACGGCGCGGTGATCGAGATGATCAATTCGGGAGAGGCCGGGCTGCCGGTGCTCACCGCGCTCCTCCGGGCGGCCCGGCCCGCGCTCGGCGCGGCCTGCGTGGCCTTCGTCGAGTTCGCCCCGACCGGCGGGCGGGTGATCGCCGCCAGCGGCTGCGCCGAGTGGACCATCGGCCGCCCGCTGCCGGCCTCCGACCCGGCCACCGTCTGCCTACTCACCGGCCCCCGGGTCCGGCAGACCCGGCTGGACCGCCTCGACGGCCCGCTCGCCGGGGAACTGGCCGAGCGCGGCCTGCGCCGCATGATCGTCGCCCGCGCCGAACTCAACGGGCTCACCGTCGGCAGCCTGCACGCCCTCTACGCCGACAACGAGGAGTCCGAGGACCGGGTCCAGCACGCCACCCTCGGCTACCTCGCCTCCTGCATCGCCCACATGTACGGCGACCAGAGCGGCCTGCCGGTGCACGGCGACGGCCCGGTCGTGGCGGCCCTCGCCGACGGCCTGGCGGTGGTCGACCGGGACGGCCGGGTCCGGCTCTGGAACCCGGCCGCCGCCCAGGTCACCGGTCGCAGCGCCGGTGAGGCGATGAACCGGCCCCTGCCGTTCCCGCTCCCCCCCGCCGGCCAGGTCCTCGACCACCAGCTGCCGGACGGGCGGTGGCTGCGGATCACCTCCGGTGAGCTGGTCGGTCCGGGCACGCTCCGGGTGGTCACCTTCCGCGACATCACCGACCAGCAGCGCCGGGACTCCGACCGGGACCTCTTCGTCGCGGTCACCAGCCACGAGCTGCGTACCCCGGTCACCGTCATCAAGGGCTACGCGGACACCCTGACCGACCACTGGGAGTCGTTGACCGACCACGACCGGCGGCAGGCGGCCCGGGTGATCGGTCAACGGGCCAACGAACTCGCCCGGCTGGTCGACCGGCTGCTCACCTCGGCCACCGATGTCCGCCCCGGCGACGAGCCGGCCGTCCCGTTCGACCTCGGCGGGGCGCTGCGCGCGGCGGTGCTGGACCTCCCTGCGGACCTGCGCCGCCGACTGCTCCTGCACGTCCCCGTCGACCTGCCCAAGGCGCTCGGTGACCGGCACAGCCTGACCACCGTGCTGACCGAGCTGTGCACCAACGCGGGAAAGTGGTCACCGGCGGACGCCGCGATCGAGGTGTTCGCGGCGGCCGACAGGCAGACCGTCTCGTTCCGGGTCACCGACCGGGGCGTGGGCATCCGGCCTGAGCACGTGGAACGCGCCTTCGACCGGTTCTGGCAGGGCGAGTCCGGGGACCGGCGGGGATATCCCGGTGCCGGGCTGGGCCTCTATCTCGTCCGCCGGATCGTTGAACAGCAGAATGGATGGGTATCCCTACGTCCACGAGATGGTGGCGGTACGGTCGCAGAGGTGCGGCTGCCGCGCGGATGAGCTGTCGTCGGTGGGCACGGGGGTGACCCACCGCACCAGCAGGCATGGGGCCGCGAAGGAGCCGGGGTGTCGAGGGGACGAGTCGAGCGTTCGTGGTGTGTGGTGGTTCCCCACCACGCCACCGGCGCGCGGCTGGCCCGGCACCGGCTCGCCGACGAGCTGGCCGACCTGGTGCCCCCGCCCCTCCTCGCCGACCTGGTGGCCGTCCTGGCCGAACTGGTCGGCAACGCGGTCCGGCACGCCGACCCGCTACCCGGCGGGGTGGTCCGGGTCGCCTGGCGGCTGCGGCCGACGGCGACCGGCACGGGCCTGTCCGTCCGGGTGACCGACGGCGGCGCCGGGGCGGGCCCCCGGATGCGGGCCGCCGGCACCGACGCCGTCGACGGTCGGGGCCTGCACATCGTCGCCGGGTTGGCCAGTCGCTGGGGGGTCGACCGGGACGGCCTCGGGCAGAGCGTCTGGGCCGAGTTCGACCCGGCCGACTGTTGCCCTGACCTGGTCGCCGCCGGCTGACCGGGACATCCTGGTCGTCACCGGCCGGGCCGGGGTCCGACCTCGGCATTCGTCGACCCCCCGGGGAGGCGCGGGGCGGGTCCTGCCCCCACCGCCCCCGGTCGGGCTCTAGGCTGTCTCGCCGTGAGCAAGCGTCGAAAGAACCAGCGCGCCGAGGCCGCTCCCCGCCGGGAGAAGATCCGGGACGTCTTCGTCCCCCGTCCGTTCGAAGGGTTGGCGGACGAACCGGAGTGGATCGCCCTGCGCGAACTCGTGCCGGCCGCCTCCGCACCACTGCGGCTCACCCCCGACCTGGTCGAGGAGCACGGCGACCGGCCGGTCACCCTGGCCACCGTGCTGCCGATGGCCGCCCCGGCGATGACCAAGCCGGACGGTCGGGTGTTCATCGGCCTCCAGCGGCACCAGCAGTCCGGCGACGTCTCCCGGGACCTGGCCGAGGCGCTGCTCTGCGCGTTGCGTACCGAGCCGGGTGGGGCGGTGACGGTGCCGCCGCTGCCGGGCCCCGGCCGCCGGCTCCAGGACATCCTGGTCGACGGTCCGCTGGACATCACGATGCACGACGGCTTCGACTTCTGGCTCGACCCCGGCGCGGCCGACGACCCGACCGTGCAGGCGTCCCTGGAGCGGGCGAACGCGGCGATCTACCCGACCGTGAAGCTGGCCGCCGCGCGGGCCGCCTACTGGTGCCAGGTGCCGGAGAAGGCGCACGTGCGCTGGGTGCTCGGCGACGACGAGGACGCCGCGTTGGACGCGCTCTCCCGGCTCTCCGCCGCCGGTGTCCTCACCCTGGGCGAGGGCACGAAGTTCGCCGGCATGTTCCGGGCGCACGGCCGGCTCGCGCCGGTCTGGGACCTGTCGGAGGACGTCCCGGCCGCCGAATGGGAGGAGCCGGTCGCCGCGTTCGCCAAGCGGTACGCCGACGCGCTGGCCGAGAAGGAGCCGCTGGACGCCGCCGGCCGCCGGGCCCGCCAGGGCCTGCTCGGCCGCCAGCTCACCCTCCGCTGAGCCACCCCCGCCGCCCGCGTGTGAGCCGTCCCGCCCTGCCGGAGCCTGAGCCGTCCCGCCCTGCCGGAGCCGCCCCGCTGGGCGGGCGGCACCCCGCCTGCCGGAGCCTGAGCCGTCCTGCCTTGCCGGAGCCGCCCCGCTGGCGGGCGGCCCCCTGCCGGCGGCTCAGGCGGCGGGCGGGTGCAGGGGCTCGCGGACCAGCGGGCAGGACATGCAGCGGGGGCCGCCCCGGCCGGAGCCCAGCTCCGAACCGGCGATCGGGATGACCTCGATGCCGGCGCGCTCCAACTGGGCGTTGGTCTCCACGTTGCGTTCGTAGCCGACGCAGAGCCGGGGGGCCAGGGCGAGGGTGTTGTTGCCGTCGTCCCACTGCTCACGTTCGGCGGTCACCGGGTCGAGGCCGGTGTCGATCACCCGGAGCTGGTCGAGGTCCATCGCGTCGGCCGCCGCGCGCAGGAACGGCGCGGGGCCGTCGACCCGGGGCTCGCCGTCCGGCCCGGCGATCACCGTGTACGCCGACAGCGTGCTGGCCACGTTGGGGTACATCAGCACCGCGTCGACGTCGACCATGGTGCAGACGGTGTCGAGGTGCATGGTGGCCCGTTCCTGGGCGATGGGCACCACCAGCATGGTGTGCGCCAGGCCGGCGGCGAAGACCTGCCGGGCCAGCCGCTCGGCACCGGCCGGGGTGGTCCGCTCGCCCACCCCCACGGCGAGCACCCCGGGGGCGAGCAGCAGCACGTCGCCGCCTTCGAGATGCTCCAGACCGGGGTGGTAGACGGCCCGGGTGCCGACGAAACGGGGGTGGTAGCGGTAGATCGCGTCGGTCAGCGTGGTCTCCCGGCGGCGGGCCGGCATGGCGAGGCTGGTGACCCCGACCCGGTCGCCGATCCACAGTGACGAGTCCCGGGTGAAGAGCAGGTTGGGCAGCGGGTCGATGACGAACTCGTGCCGGTCCATCATCGTCCAGACCAGACCGCCGGGGCGCTCGGCGCTGATCCGTACCTCCTCGTGGGCGAGGCCGGCGGTGAGCACGCCGGCCAGCCCGGCCGGGTCGAGGTAGGCGAGGTGGTCGGCGACCCGGCGGCGCAGGGTGTCGCCCAGCCGGGGCGAGCTGAGCACTTGCTCGGTGAGGTCGGCGCGGGCCTCGGCGACGGCGAGGGTCTCGGCGAGCAGGGTGGCGAGGTAGAGCACCTCCACGCCGCGCCCGCGCAGCTCGGCGGCGAAGGCGTCGTGCTCCTCCTGGGCCCGGCCGACCCATGGGATAGCGTCGAAGAGCAACGAGTCGTTGTTGCGGGGGGTGAGGCGGGCAAGTTCCGGACCCGGCCGGTGCAACAGCACCGTGCCGAGTCGACCGACCTCGCTGTCCACGTAGTGGGTCACCCCCGCAGCGTAGGGCAGTGGTGAACGATCTTCAGCGGAAGAACAGCGGATGAATATGGCATTCATCCGCACTCATTCCGGCGCTCCAACTTGCCGTACCCCCACAGTGGCGACGTAGGGTAGTGAGACCATAACTTTCGAGGGACCTTTTGCCGGAGGTCGCGATGACTGTCTTTCCCGCTCGTCGAGCCGTACCCACCCGGGCACTGCCGCCCGTGGCGGTGCCGCACCCCCGTCCCGACGGGTCCGCGGCACTCGATCCGGCCCGTCCGACCCCACTGGAATGGGCGCGTCGACGCCGCGCCGAGCGGGGTGCCCGCCGGCTGGAGGCCGCCGGGGCGCGGGCGCTCGGGCAACTCGACCACCTGGGCCCCGCCTGGCACGTCATCGAGTGGCCACGCACCGACGTCTCCGACGTCCTGCGCGACCACGGCCAGGACGAACGCGCCGGGTTCCTCGCCATCGGCCCCAGCGGGCTCTTCGCGGTCAGCATCGCCGACCACGGCCGGGCCCGCGTGCTGGTCGCCGGGGACGTGGTGCAGATCAACGGCAAGCGCCCGCCGTACGTGGCCGAGGCCCGCAAGGACGCCAAGCGGGCGAGTAAGGCACTCACCGCAGCGGTCGGGCTGCCGATCCCGGTGACGCCGGTGCTGACCTTCGTCGGCTCCGGCGTCATCAGCGTCTACGGCCTGCCCAAGGACTGCATGATGGCGACCCACCGGGAGCTGGACCGGCTCCTCGTCGCCGGGGGCAACCGGATCAGCCCGGCCACCGCCGAGAAGCTGTCCCGGGTCGCCCAGGCACCGCAGACCTGGCACAACGGCACCTACCGTCCCGCCGGCGACTACCGGTGGTACGACGAGGGCCGAACGGCCGCTGACAAGTCGGCAGGTCGCCGGTAACGTCACCGGCGACGCCCCACGGTACCGGTCCCCCCGACATCTCCGGTCCGCGCCGTCGCCGGCCGCCCACCAGGGCACCCGATCCACACCGGCGGCCGGTGGCTCCAGCGCGGTCGGCGACCGTCATGAAGACCGGCTAGCGTGGACAGTCCGTCGGTGTACCTAGGAGGCGCGGTGGCCCACGTCGAACTCTCGCTCTCGGACGTGTTCGTGCCGGCCGCACGGACGCCGACAGGGCCGGGGGGCGACAACGTCGGGCAGTGGTCGGCCACCGTCTCACACGCCGAGGAGCCCTGCCTCCTGATCGCCGCCGACACCCGGGTGGTGGCCATCTCCGCCGCCGGCTGCGAACTGCTCTGCCTCGGTGCCCCCGAGGAGGTGGTCGGCCTGCCGCTGCTCGAAGGGGGCCTGCGGCTGCTCGACTTCACCGCCGCCCGGCACGAGCTGCCCGAGCAGGAGACCGACAAGATCCCGCCGCTGCTCGCCCTGCACTCCGGTCGACTCGCCCGGGGGCTGCTGAGGGTGCAACCGGCCGGCGACGACACCACCTACGCCACCGTCGACGCCATCTCCACGCCGATGCTCACCGACGGGTCGGTCGCCGGTTCACTCACCTTCTTCTCCGCGATCTGACCGGCTCTCCCCGTCCCGCCGCCCCCGCGCGACTCCCCCGAGGATCGGCCCGTGCCGCCTGACCCCGCACACCGCCCCCCGCACCGCCGGCCGGTCACCGCCCGGCTCGCTGTGGTCCTGCTCGCCGTGCTACCGGCCACCGGATGCGCGGCCCCGCCGGAACGCCGGGTGGCGATCCCCGTCGCCCCGCCGACGCCCGCCGTGACCGCGCCGCCGACCATGCCGCCCACCCTCCCGCCACTGACCCCCACCCTGCCGTCGACCCCGACGCCGCCGGCCCCCACCGCCGCCGCGGTCGCCACGGACTGCGCCGGCCGGCCCACCGCCAACCGGGTGATCGGGCTGCTCCGCGACGACGTGCTGCCGGGAAACGTGACGGTACGGGCCGTCGACGGGCCGCTCTGCGCCGACGGCTGGCAGTACACCGTGCTGGCGGTCAGCGGGCACGAGGAACTCCAGGCGGTCAGCCGGGGTGAGCCGGGGGCGCTGCGGTTGGTCACCGCCGGGACGGACGTCTGCTCGATCGAGGTGAAGGCGGTCGCACCGCCCGCCATCCGGACGTTGGCCTGCGACGCCGCGACCGGGCTGCCACCGGGTGCGTAGGCTGGTCGGCATGCCCGGAACACCGCCGACCCGATACGTCTACCTCGGCCCCGAGGGCACCTTCGCCGAACAGGCGTTGCGTACCGTCCCGGCCGCCGAGCACGGCAGTCGTACGCCCGCCCGCAGTGTCGGTGAGGCGTTGGAGAGCGTACGGGCCGGTGAGGCGGACGCGGCGCTGGTGCCGATGGAGAACTCGATCGGCGGCGCGGTCGGGGTGACCCTGGACGAGCTGGCCGAGGGGGGCCCGCTGGTGATCACCCGGGAGGTGATCCTGTCGGTGGAGTTCGTGCTCGGCGCCCGCCCCGGCACCGACCTCGCCGGGGTGCGCAGCGTGGCCGCCCATCCGCAGGCGTCCACCCAGTGCCGCAACTGGCTGCGCGCCCATCTGCCCGACGCCACGGTGATCGACGTGCTCTCCAACGGCGCGGCGGCGGCCGGCGCGGCGAACGGGGAGTACGACGCGGCGATCTGCGCCCCGATCGGGGCGGCCCGGCACCGGTTGACGCTGCTCGCCGACAAGATCGCCGATCATCCGGACGCGGTGACCCGCTTCGCCCTGCTGTCCCGCCCCGGCCCGCCCCCGCCGCCGACCGGTGACGACCTCACCTCGCTGGTGGTCTACATCGCCCACGACCGGGTGGGCGCCCTGCTGTCGGTGCTGATGGAGTTGGCCGTCCGGGGGGTCAACCTGACCCGGATCGAGTCCCGTCCCACCGGTGAGGCGCTCGGCCGGTACGTCTTCTTCCTCGACTGCACCGGTCACGTCGCGGACGCCCGGCTCGGTGAGGCGTTGCAGGGGCTGCGTCGGGTCTGCGCCGAGGTGCGCTTCCTCGGGTCGTACCCCCGGCACCGGTGGACCGACGCGGTGGGCGACCGGCCGGTCCCGGCGCCGGCCGGCCTGTCGGACGCCGACTACACCGACGCGGCGGCCTGGCTGGCCCGGCTGCGCTCCGGCGAACTGAGCTGACCCCGCCGCCGCGGATCTCCACGGCACACAGACGGATGGGGGCGGTCCCACGCGGGACCGCCCCCATCCGGTGCAGGTCAGCTGAGCAGACCGCCGAGCAGGCCCTGTTGCTGCTGCTGAGTGCCGCTGCCCTGGACCGGCGGCTCCTCCGACGGCTGGACCACGACGAAGCCCTGGCCGGCGAAGCTCATGGTGAACGCCTCACCGGTGCTGCGACCGAGCAGGGTGCCCAGGCCGAGTTGCTCGGCCCGGTGGTAGCCGGTCTGGAGGTTGGCCGACCAGCAGACGGCGGCCTGCGGGTCGACGTAGGTGGGCGCGTCGACGTTGAGCACGACCGGGGTGCCCTTGGTGGTGATGGCGATCCGACCGTGGCCGCTGAACACGCAGTTGAACAGGCCGGACGAGGCCATCCCCGCGCCACCGACCATCTTGATGTCGTACGACAGGGAGGAGTCGAAGGCCAGCACGCTGGACCCGTTGATCGACAGGGCGTCGCCCGGCTCCAGGTCGATGATGTGCACGTCCTTGGCCAACTCGGCGAGGAAGACGTCACCGTGGCCGCTGAGCTTCATCAGCGGCACCCCCTCGCCGGTGAGCCGCTGCTTGATGAACTTGCCGATGCCGCCCGAGCCGAGCGCCTGGAACTGCACCTGCCCCTGGTAGGCGACCATGGACCCGACCCGGGCCATCGCCTCACCGTTGAGTTCGATCTTGAGCATCTTGGAGTTCTGCAGCCGCATGCCGGGCTGGGCGGACTCCTTCTCCAGGTTTTCTGCCGAGAACAGCGCGCTGCGCATGGGGTCTTCCTCCTGATCGGGGATGTGCTCGCCCCACGGTAGGCAGCCCCCGCAACTGCCGCATCAGCCGAGCGGCGCGCTCAGCCCCAGCCCAACGCGTGCAACCGCTCGTCGTCGATGCCGAAGTGATGGGCGATCTCGTGCACCACGGTCACCGCCACCTCCTCGATCACGTCGTCCTCGGTGGCGCAGATGTGCAGGATCGGCCGACGGTAGATGAAGATCCGGTCGGGCAGCACGCCCGAGTAGCTCCAGCCGCGTTCGGTCAGCGCGTGCCCCTCGTAGAGGCCGAGCAGGTTCTCACCGGCGGGTGGGTCGTCCTCGACCAGGATGACCACGTTGCTCATCAGCCGGAGCAACTCCTCGGGCACCTCGTCGAGGGCCTCGCCGACCAGCTCCTCGAAGCGTTCACGGCTCATCTCCACGGGCACCTCACCCATTGTGCCCGACCCGCCGCCCGCCCACCGGTCCGTCGAGGTCCCGCCCGTACCCCGGTTGCCGCCCGGCCCGCGTGCGGGCCGGGCGGCAACCGGGACGGATCAGGAGGCGAGGCGGGCGGTGAGGCTGATCTGCGCGCCGGGGGAGAGCAGCCGGGAGATCGGGCAGCCCTCCTTGGCGGCCTCGGCCAGCTTGGTGAACTGGGCCTCGTCCAGGCCCGGGGCCTGACCGACGGTCTCCAGGTCGATCCGGGTGACGGTCATCCCCGCGTCGGTCTTGTCGAAGTGCACCTTGGCGGTGGTCTCCACCGAGGTGTCGGACAGGCCGGCGTCGGCGAGCTGCTTGGAGAGCGCCATCGAGAAGCAGCCCGCGTGGGCCGCGCCGATCAGCTCCTCCGGATTGGTCCCCTCACCCTCCTCGAAGCGCGACTTGAAGGAGTAGTTCCCCTCCAGGCCGCCCTTGCCGGTGCGGACGGTCCCGGCGCCCTCGGTGAGATTGCCCTGCCAACGTGCGGATGCGGTACGGATAGGCATACCCCGAACGCTAGTCGAACCCCCACCGCGCTGCCGACCTTCCGGGTGCCGGCTCCCGGCCGGTGGCGTTCCGACGTGGGATGATGCGGGTCAGGCCCGCGACGCGGAAGGTGGCCGATGTCCCAGGATCTCCCCATCCCGAGACAGGACGACCGCACGGACGACAGCGCCGTGCTGGAGTGGGGTGCCCCCGAACGACCGACCGGCCGACGGTTCGGGCACTGGCCCACCGCGCTGCGCCGGGACCGCCGGCTGCCCCCGGTGCTGACCCTGCTCGGCGCGGTCGCCGCCACGGCGTCGATGGCCGGGGAGTGGCTGGTGATGACCGTCCCGAACGGTGGTCCGGAGGGCAGCGGCACCATCCGGGTACCCGGTGGAGTGGCCGAGGTGGGCGGCTTCGGAATCGCCTACCTGATGGGATTGTTGCTGCTCAGCGTCGCGGTGGTGCTGACCCTGCGCGGGCGGGCGGCGGCCCGGCACGACGCCCGGCTGGCCGGTCTGGCCGTGGCGGGCGCCCTGGTGGTCCTGCTCACCGTCACCGCGTTCTCGTTGGACGACTCCGGCCAGCGGGCGCTGTTCTACTCCCCCGAGGACGGGTTCCGGGTGGACTACGGCCGGGGCCTGGTGATGGCGTTCGTGGCCGTCGTGCTGGTCGGGGCGGCACTGCTCACCGTCGTCCCGGAGCCGGACGTCCGGCTCCGGGACGACGGCCTCGGTGACGGGGCGGAACCGGCCGGGGTCGATCCCGGCGGCGACGACCGACCGGCCGCGCCCGCCGACCTGACCGTCGCCCCGACGGTCCCGTTCGCCCGCCGCGAGTCCGACGCCTGAGCGCCGTCACCCGCCACGACCGGCCCCCGCCCCGGCACCGGCGCGGACCCGCGGTGAGCGGTCCGGCGGCCATCCGGCGTTGGCACCCGGTTCGCCGGGAAGCCGTGGTCGCGACCTGTTCGGCGAGGTACGGTTGCTGCCCGCCGTCACACCGGGTCGGATGACCGGTACGGACGGCGGCGGGCAAGGAGGAACGATGACCCGCCCGGGACTGCCGAAACTCATCGCCACCGACCTCGACGGCACGCTGGTGCGCAGCGACGAGACCGTCTCTGCGTACACCCACGGGGTGCTCGACCGGGTGCGGGCCGCCGGTATCCCGGTGGTCGGTGCCACCGGCCGCGGCCCCCGGTTGAAGGAACTCACCCGCAACGACATCCGGGCCGCCGACTACCTGGTGATGGCCGGGGGTGGCTGCGTGGTGGACCAGAGCGACCCGGCCGGCCCGGTGGTGCTGCGCGACGAGCGGCTGTCCGCCGAGGTGTTGGCCGCGCTGCTGACCGACCTGGAGGCCGCCGTCGGCCCGCTGACCGTCATGGTCGAGGGGTCCGACGAGCACGACGCGCCACTCTGGGGCGACTACCACCCGGCCTGGCCCTACCAGGACCGGTTCGAGGCGCGCACCCGCGCCGAATGTCTCTCCCACGACGTGATCAAGGCATTCGTCCGGACCGCCGACCACCACGTGGACGAGTTGCTGGAGACCGCCCGGCAGTTCGTCGGGCCGGAGGTGGCCAGCCTCACCCAGGCCGGCCTCGGCTTCGTCGAGATCTGCCCGCCGGGGGTGGACAAGGCCAGCGGCCTGACCGTGGTCGCCGACCGGCTCGGCGTCGACCCGGCGGACGTGCTGGTCTTCGGGGACATGCCCAACGACCTGCCGATGTTCGCCTGGGCCGGCTGGTCCCGGGTGGCCGTGTCGAACGCCCACCCGCTGGTGCGGGCCGCCGCCGACGAGGTGACCCTGCGCAACGACGACGACGGGGTGGCGGTCTATCTGGACCGACTACTCTCCCGGTGATGGGAGAGACACCACGGCTGGTCGCCAGCGACATCGACGGCACCCTGCTCGGCGACGACCGACGGCTCAGCGCCCGCACCACGGCGGTGCTGGAGCGGGTCGCCGCGGCGGGCACGCCGGTCGTACTGGTCACCGGCCGCCCGATCCGCTGGCTCCAGATGGTGTACGACCAGCTGTCCGCGCCGTTGCCGGCGATCTGCGCCAACGGCGCGGTGGTGTACGACCCGGACACCGACCAGGTGCTGCGGGCCGATCCGCTCGACCCGCAACTGCTCGCCGAGGTGGCCCGCCGGCTGCGGGCGGCGGTGCCGGAGGTCAGTTTCGCGGTGGAGATCGTGGACAGCCGGGAGATGCGGCACGAGGCGCACTACCCGCTGCGCTGGGACGCCGACCACGAGGCCATCCGGGCCGTCGAGTCGCCGGAGGAGCTGGCCTCGGTGCCGGCGGTGAAGCTGCTGGCCCGGGCCGGCACCCAGGACCCGGACGCCTTCGTGCAGGTGGTGGCGGGGGCGCTGGAGGGGCTGGCCGAGGCGACGCACTCGTCGTACAGCGGGCTGGTGGAGATCTCCGCCGCCGGGGTGACCAAGGCGGCCGGGCTGGCCTGGTACGCGGCCCGGATCGGCGTACGGCAGTCCGACGTGCTCGCCTTCGGTGACATGCCCAACGACGTGCCCATGCTCACCTGGGCGGGGCGGGCGGTGGCGGTGGCCAACGCGCACCCCGCCGTCCTGGAGATCGCCGACGAGGTGACCGGGGCGAACACCGCCGACGGGGTGGCGACGTACCTGGAGAAGGTCTTCGGGGTGGGCTGAGCGGACCGGGGCGTCGCCACGCGGCAACGCCCCGGCGCACGGCTCAGGGTCGGCGGGTGGGGATCAGAGGTACTGGCCGGTGTTGTGGCCCTCACCGCCACCGGGCTGCGGCCCCATCCCGGGGATGCCGGGGATCATCCCGCCGGGGCCACTGGGCAGGGCGGCACGGCCACCGGAACGCATCTGCTCCAACTGCACCCGGGCGGCCATCTGCTGGGCCACCAGGGCCGCCTGGATGCCGTGGAAGAGCCCTTCCAGCCAGCCGACCAGCTGGGCGTGGGCGATCCGCAGCTCCCCCTCGCTGGGGGCCTGGTCCTCGGCGAACGGCAGCGAGAGCCGTTCCAGCTCCTCGCGCAGCTCGGGGGCGAGACCGTCCTTCAGCTCGACGATCGACCGCTCGTGGATCTCCCGCATCCGGTGCCGGCTGGCGTCGTCGAGCGGTGCGGCCTTGACCTCCTCCAGCAGCTGCTTGATCATGCTGCCGATCCGCATCACCTTGGCCGGCTGCTCGACCAGCCGGGTCGGGTCCTCGCCGGCCTCGTCGGTCTGCACGGTGCCGACCGGGCGGCCGTCCGGGCCGACCACCACCACGGTGCCCGAGTGCCCGTCCTCGCGGCCCGGCTCGTCATCTTGTCCAGTCGAGTGCGCTTCGGTCATGGCACCCATCTTTACCCACCCGGTCCCGCCGCACTCGCCCGGACCACCAGCCGCCCGGCCCACCACCACCGACGGACCGCCGGTCGCGCGTTCCCGCTGGTGGCGGGGGACACCGCCGGGCCGTCGACCGCGCTACCGTCGCCGGCATGCCCTCCGACCCGCGGGCCGTGCTCACCCGGCCCGCCCCGCCGCCGGACCTGACCGTGCGCTACGGCGACCAGCCGGAGCAGCTCGTCGACCTGCGCCGGCCGGTCGGGGACGGTCCGGTCCGCCCGCTGGTGGCGGTGCTGCACGGGGGCTTCTGGCGGGCCGGGTACGACCGCACCCACACCGGCCCGCTCGCCGCCACGCTGGCCGACCTGGGGTGGCCGGTGGCCCAGCTGGAATACCGGCGCACCGGTCAGCCGGACGGTGGGTGGCCGAACACCCTCTCCGACGTCCGGGCGGGGGTGACGGCACTGCCCGGGTTGGCGGCGCGCGCCCTGCCGGGGCAGGTCGCCGAGGGGCCGCTGGTGCTGCTGGGGCACTCGGCGGGTGGGCAGCTCGCGTTGCACGTCGCGGCGCACGCCCCACAGGCCGTGGCCGGGGTGCTGGCACTGGCCCCGGTGGCCGACCTCGTCGAGGCGTACCGGCGGGATCTGGATTCGGGTGCGGTGGCCGCGCTGCTCGGCGGCGGTCCGACCGAACACCCGCAGCGGTACGCGGCGGCCGACCCCCGCAGTTCGGTACCGCTGCGGACACGGACAGTGATTTTGCACGGGATGCAGGACCGCCAGGTGCCGATCGCTCTGAGCAGGTCATATGCTGCCACCGCACGAGCCGCCGGAGCCCCGGTCACCCTCGTTGAGCTGCCGGAATGCGAGCACTTCGGGTTGATCGACCCACTCTCGGCGGTCTGGCCACAGGTAAGAGCTGCATTGCAGTCGCTGCTTGAAGATCAAGATTCATTGACGCAGGGCCGCCCACCAGGTAGAACGCCGGAGGGGCGGTGACGCCCGGCAATGCTCCCGGAAGGATTTCGGTGTCGCAGATGAACCGCAGGCGGGCCCTTCAGCTGCTGGCCGCGCTCGGTACCACCGGACTGGCCGCCGCCTGCGGCACGGACGACACCGAGACCCCGGTCGTGGGCAAACCGATCAAGGTCGGGCTGATCCGGCCGGAGAACGGCGACGGCAAGGCGATCGGCGAGGACATCGAGAACGGCTTCCAGCTCTTCCTGGCCATGAACGGACAGCAGCTCGGCGGGCACCCGACGACCGTGGTGACCGTCGACGAGGGTGACAACGCCAAGAGTGGCCAGGCCGCCGTCGACACCCTGCTCGCCCAGAACGTGCTCGCCATGAGCGGCGTGGTCAACTCGACCGTGATGTCCGGCATCCGGGACGCGGTGGAGAAGGCCCGGGTGCCGTTGATCGGGTCCAACGCCTCCCCGCCCAGCCTCCAGAGCGTCGTCTACATCTGGCGGACGTCGTACGTGCTGGACGAGCCGGGCCGCGCGCTCGGGTCCTACCTGCGGCGAACATTGCCCGCCGGCAGCCGGCTCGCCATCGTCGCCCCCGAGGGCACCGCCAGCCAGGACGTGATCAACGGTTTCCGGGACGGCTTCGGCGCCGACGACCCCCGGATCATCGGCGCACCGATCCTCACCACCGCCAACCCCACCCCCGGCGAGGGCGAGTTCACCGCGCAGATCACCGAGGCGCTCAGCCGCCAACCGGACGGCATCTTCTGCTTCTACTCCGGCACCGCGGGTGAGCAGTTCATCCGGCAGCTTCGCCGCAGCCGGTGGTTCGGCGACATCTACGCGCCCGGCTTCCTGACCGAGGGCAACATCCTCACCGACCTGCGCTCGACCCTGGTCAACGCGGACGACAGCCTCAAGGCCGGCACCATCCAGACCTCGCTGAACTACTCGGCCGACCTGAACAACAACGCCAACCGGATCTTCGCCTCGGCGTACCGCAAGACCTACAACGTCTCCCCCACCACCTACGCGATGGCCTCGTACGACGCCGCGCAGGTGCTCGACAAGGCGATCCGGCTGGCCGGCGCGGAGCCCACCCCGCAGCAGGTCAACCTGGCGCTGGGCAAGATCGGCCAGATCGACAGCCCGCGCGGACCGTGGCAGTTCAACCAGCCGCGTACCCCGCAGCAGAAGTGGTACCTGCGCAAGGTGCAGTTCGACGGCCGGCTGCTCTCCAACGTCCTGATCAACGAGATCGCCACCCTCGGCTGAACCGTACCCACGAAGGGCCGACCCCGGACGGGGCCGGCCCTTCCTGATATTCGGCCCGACCTGTGGGCCCTTCACCGTGTCCGGGCCCGACCTGTGGGCCCTTCACCGTGTCCGGGCCCGGTCGGCCTTCACGGTGGCCGGGTCGGTCAGGGGCGCAGCTCCGCGATGCAGCACTTGACGCTGCCGCCGCCCTTCTTCAGCTCGGCGAGTTCCACCGGCAGCGGGGTGTACCCGGCCGCCTTGAGCTTCCCGGCCAGCCGGGTCGCCTCGCTGTTGAGCACCACGTTCGCCCCGTCGCTGACCAGGTTCAGGCCGAAGGCCAGCGCGTCCTCGTCGTCGGCGAGCACCGCGTCCGGGAAGAGCTGGGTGAGCACCCGCTGGCTGGCCGCCGAGAAGGCCCCCGGGAAGTACGCGATGTTGCCGTCGTCGATCGAGGCGAGCGCAGTGTCCAGGTGGTAGAAACGCGGGTCGACCAGGCGCAGCGACACCACCGGGCGGCCCAGCGCCTCCTGTGCCTCGGCGTGCGCCGGCAACTCGGTGCGGAACCCGTGCCCGGCGAGGACCAACCCACCGTGCGCCTCGGGCAGGTAGGCGAAGTCGCCCTCCCCTTCGTTGGTCTCGCTCGGCGCGATGAAGTGCCAGCCGTGCTCCTGGTAGAACGCCCGGTGCGCGGCGGCCTCGGCGGTCCGCTGCGGATGCTTGAACTGCGCGCCGTAGACCGTCCCGTCCACCCCGAAGGCGCCGTTGGCCGCGAAGACCATGTCCGGCAGCCCCGCCTGCGGGGTCAGCACGTGCACCTCGTGGCCGAGCCCGACCAGCGTGTCCCGCAGCCGGTCCCACTGTTTGACCGCCAGCACCTGGTCGACACCGGTGGTGACGTCCATCCACGGATTGATGGCGTACTCCACGGCGAAGTGCTCGGGGGCACACATGAGATATGTCCGCTTTCGCGGGACGCGCTGCTGGTTCACGGTCACCAAGGGTAGGTAGCGTAGAACGTTGGTAACAGCCACAACCATTGCTTCCCCGAGGCGGAACGTTGCAGATAGACGCGGTCGACCAGCGAATCATTGCGTTGCTCGTGGCGGACGCCCGAACCTCGTACGCGGACATCGGTGCCCGGGTGTCACTCTCCGCGCCTGCGGTCAAGCGACGGGTGGACCGACTCCGGGCCACCGGGGTGATCCGGGGCTTCACCGCCGTGGTGGACCCGGCCGCCGTCGGCTGGACCACCGAGGCGTTCGTCGAGCTGTTCTGCGCCGGCCGGACCACGCCCACCCAGCTCGGGGTGGCCGCCCGCCGGCACCCCGAGGTGGTCGGCGCCTACACCGTCTCCGGGGAGGCCGACGCGCTCGTGCACCTGCGCGCCGCCGACATCTCCCACCTGGAGGAGGCGCTGGAGCGGCTCCGGGCGGAGCCGTTCGTCACCTCCACCCGGAGCACCATCGTGCTGTCCCGACTGGTCGAGTCACCCGGCGTCGGTCCGTCCACCCCCTGACCGCCCGTGCCGCCCATGCCGCACCCGGCGACGCGGCCCGCAGCGGCGCAGCGGCGGCGCGGCGCGGTTGTCCGGTGGGCGGTGGGCGGTGGGCAGCACTGTCAGAGGTACATGCCGGTGCGGTGCTCGGTGTCGCCCCGGCTCGGCTTGTCGCCCTCACCGAAGAACCGCTTCCCGCCGAACTCACCGTGCAGCCGGTCGTCCAACTCGTCGGCGAGGCCGGTCATCACCTGCACCGCCAGCATCAGGTGGGTGGCCTGGAAGTTGCGGCCGAAGACCGGGATGGACGCCCAGACGGTGTCGTCGGCGCAGTACAGCCGGCCGATCGGCATCCGGTTGGTCAACTCGGAGAGCTTCACGTACAGCCGCTCGGTCGGCTCGACCTCGGTCAGCACCGGCGAGAAGACGTCGACCAACGGCGGATTGTCGCGGACCCGGACGAAGACCATCGCCGACCCGGCCCGGATGTTGATGTCCCCGTCGGAATCGATCTGGAGGTGTTCGGAGGTCGACTTCAGCATGGTCGACACCACCGTCCGGACCCGTTCGGGCAGGTCGAGGACCTCCTGCTCGCCGCTCTGGGCGTTCGCCGCGGCGGCCAGCGCCTCATCCAGGTCGGCCTCGACGTCCTGGTCGGGGCCGAACTCGCTGCGCGCGGTGCCGAGCGCCTCGATCGGCAACGACTCACCCTCGGCGTCCTGGCTGAGATAGACCAGGAAGGCCGGGTGCGGTGCCCCGTACACGTCCCGCAGGGTGCGGGAGAGCAGCCCGGCCAGCTTGCTGGCGTCGCCGGCCACCCCCTCCAGGCCGAAGTGTTCGCCGGAGCCCGCCACCACGCCGGGCGGCGACCAGCCGAGCGCGATCATGTCGGCCACCGCGGCGCGGTCCAGCCGGAAACCCTGCGGCAGGGTGGCGTTGCCGACCGCCCGCGCGGAGATCCGGCCACCCTCACCGGCGGCCACGCTGATCGAATAGACCGCGTCACCCGTGCCGGAGGCGGTCGGGTCCAGGGTGAGTTCGAGCTGCGCCCCGGTGGGCAGCTCGCGCAGCCGCGCGGCCAGCGCCCGCGCGAACTCCCGCCACGCCTCGGTGACCTTGGCCCGCAGGTCGGCCGTGCTCGGCTCGTCCAGCAGGATCGACTCGTGGTGATCGTGATGCGCCGGCGAGGTGCCGGGCTGATCACCGGTCGGCTTCGAGGGGTGGTCCGCCGTCATGATCGCCTCCGTCCGTCAAGGTCACCCTACCCAGGCGGGCCGGAGAACGAATCCACCGCGACCGGCATCGGACACCGCGCCCGCCGACCCGACCAGCACGCGCCGATCAGGGCACGGCGGGACCGTCGGGGCGTTCTCCGCCCAGCTCGACCGGCCATTCGGCGGCCAGTCCGCTGAGCCGGGCCGCCGCCGCAGCCGGGTCCGCGCCCCGCCCGACCGCCACCCCCAGCAGGTACGCGGTGACCGGCGCGCCCGGCCGCACCACCTGGTGGGCGACGTCCCTGGCCAGGTCCAGCACGGTCGGCACCGACACCTCGGCCGGGTCGAGACCCAACTCGGCGCAGACCGCCGTCACCCAGTCGTCCAGCACGGTCATCGCGTCCACTCCTCCGCCCGGCGTACGTCGGAGTCAGTGTCGCAGTCGAACCACGGTGGCGGGCCGGCAGCGGACCAGGCCAGCTCGCGCACGGTCAGCTCACTCAGGAGTTCCCGCATCGACGCCCCGGCCAGCGCCCCGGCCCGCCGGGCGGCCGTGCGGTCCAGCGCGGCGCGTAACGGCGGCACCCGCCACACCCCGCACAACGGCTGCCGCCGCCCCCGGTCGTCGAGGAGGCAGATGCCGTCCGACGCCCCCGGGCCGGACTCGGCGGCGAGCGCGTCGAGCAGCACGCCGACGGCCGGGCGGGTGAGCAGCGGCAGGTCGGCGGCGAGCAGGGCGACCACCGTCGTACCCGGGTGGAGCAGGGCCAGTCCGGCCGCCGTCGCGGCCACCGGACCACCACCCGCCGGCTCCTCCCGGGTCACCAGCACGTCGGCCGGCAGCGACCCGCCCGGCCCGACCAGCACCCGGGGTACGGCATCGGCGACGGCGGCGAGCACCCGGTCGCGCATCGACCGCCCGTGCACCGGCACCGCCGGCTTGTCCCGCCCGCCCATCCGGCGGGCCGCCCCACCGGCCAGCACCACCGCCGCGTACGCCGTCATCCGGTCACGGTAGCCGCCCGGCCCACCTGTGCGGGGCCGTCGCCGTGCGGTGGATCGGGTGGGCGGGGCAGGATGGCGGGATGGGACGGGCCACTGACCGGCGGAGCGTGCTCCGGATCGACCTCGACGCGGCGGACGACGCCCGGGTGGCGCTGCGCCGGCCGGACACGCTCGCCGTGGAGGAACCGCTGGAGATCCGGGTCGGCCCGGGCGGGCCGGGTCGACGCCGGCCGCTGGCGGTGACCATGCGTACCCCCGGAGACGACCTCGACCTGGCCATCGGCTTCCTGCTGACCGAAGGGCTGATCCGCAGCGACGCCGACGTGCACACCGCCCAGCTCTGCTCCGGGGTGGAGACGCCCAACACGTACAACGTGGTCGACGTGGTGCTCGCCCCCGGCGTGCCGGCACCGGCGACCGACCCGACGCGCAACTTCTACACGACCAGCTCCTGTGGGGTGTGCGGCAAGGCCAGCATCGACGCGGTGCGTACCCGGTCCCGCTTCACCGTCGCGGACGACCCGCTCAGCGTGCCGGCGAAGCTGCTGGCGGAGCTGCCGGACCGGCTGCGGGCGGCGCAGCGCGCCTTCGACCGCACCGGTGGCCTGCACGCGGCGGGCCTGTTCACCCCCGACGGCGAGTTGGTGGTGCTGCGTGAGGACGTCGGCCGGCACAACGCCGTGGACAAGGTGATCGGCTGGGCGGTCCGGCAACGGCGGCTGCCGCTCGCCGGGCACCTGCTGCTGGTGTCCGGCCGGGCGAGCTTCGAACTGACCCAGAAGGCCTGGATGGCCGGGTTGCCGCTGCTGGCGGCGGTCTCCGCGCCGAGCACCCTCGCCGTCGAGCTGGCCGACGAGGCGGGGCTGACCCTGGTGGGTTTCCTGCGCGGCCGGACGATGAACGTCTACACCGGCACGCACCGCGTCACACCCTGAACCGGCCCTGCCTCGGTCGCCGGTGGATTGTGGAGACTTCTTGTCGCCAGGGCCGCAACAACTCTCCACAATCCACCGGCGACCGCTGCCGGTTCCGGCGGCGTCACGTCGACTGGGAGGAGAAGGGTCAGCGGTCCGGCGGGCGGGCCCAGGTGAGGAAGCGGTCGGTCACGTCGATCTGGCGACCGTTGTCGAGCTGCGTCAGGTGTTCGGTCGCCTCCGCCGACAACCTGGCCAGCAGGGCGAGCAGGCCGGGCCGGTCGCCGTCATACCTGGCGAGGAGGGCGAGTTTCGCCTCCCCGCACGGCCACGGGTTCGCATCGACCCGGCACAGCCAGATCGGCCGCAGCGGCGTGTGCCGGCTGGGCAGCGGCCCGGTCACGGCGTCCCCGCCGACCTGCGCTCCCGCCCCCGACCGGCCCGAGTGCCCTGGGGGGCCGTCGCCGCCCGCCGCGAGGTCGTCGCCCCACCCTGCCGGTCCGGCTGCGGCGACATCATCCCGGGTCGTGGTGGCGTCGTCCGTCGCTGCGCGTCGGCCGTCGCGGGCCGTGGGATCGTCGCCCGGCGCTGCGGGGCAGCTGGCCTGGCATCGGGAGTCGTCGGGCCGGGCTGCGGGGTGAGCCGGCGCGCGCCCGCCGGCATGATGAACAGGGTCCGCCGCCGCACCGCGTCGCCGACGGCATTCAGCTGGTACGCGTCGATCCACACCCAACCGTCGTACGTGTGCCAGTCGGTCAGCACCCGGATGACCCGGACGGTGATCGGCCGGATGAACTGCACGCTGGCGGCGCGCGACAGGTGCAGCACCTCTCCCGACCTGACCTCCGGCGCGGTCACCGTGGCCCCTGGTTCCGGCTGACCGCCCACCGGTGCGTCGGCACGATGCCGGTCATCCGCCCCGGCCCCCGGTACGGCGGAACGATCGGCCCGATCGGCCCGGGCACGATCGGGCGCGCGGGCGGCCCGGGGTCCGGCGCGGGCTCGGGGCTGGGCGCGGGCTCCGGGCTGGGCGCGGGCTTCGGACTGGGCGCAGGCTTCGGGCTCTTGTCGGGCTTCGGCTTCTCCCTGGGCACGGTGTCCCCTCTCCGTCGACGTGGAGGAGGGGCCGTCCCGCCCTCCCCCGGGACGGCCCCTCCGGCAGACGCCGTCGCCAGCTCTCGACAACTACCGACTGCGCCGCCCTGGTGACACTCTGATGTGGAGACCATTAGGCTCGAAAGGTGCGACGGGCGTCCGGGCAGAGCTGGACGTGGAGCCGCCGAAGAGGTGGCGGCGTGAATAGTCGATCTTCAGATTGGGGCGCTGTGCATGGCTGACGTACCAGATCCGCTCGCCGATTTCGTCGTTGCCGAGATTCGTCGGGCTCGGGGTGCCGCCGGCATGACGCAGGAGGCGTTCGGACGGGGTGCCGGTTTCAGTGCGTCGCACGTGAGTGCCGTCGAGGGTGGCACGCGGGCCCTGACTCTGGACTTCATCAAGGGGGCCGACCGGGCGCTCAGCACCGGCGGACTCTTCGAGCGCCTGGTGAGCAAGCTCGGCACCCCGTCGTGGTTTCTGCCGTGGCTCGACGCCGAACGCAACGCGACCCAACTCAGGTACTTCGAGCCGAACCTGATCCCCGGCCTGTTGCAAACCGAGGCATACGCCCGCGCGGTGCTGCGGCTCGATCCGCGTCTGACTGATAGCGAAGTGGATCGCCGGGTGGCAGGACGCATTGAACGACAACATGTCCTGGGCCGAGATGACCCACCACAGCTTGTCGCGGTGATTGACGGTAGCGCGGTCCACCGTGCCGGTGAGGGCTTCGAGAAACTGATGGCCGAGCAAATCAACCACCTTGTAGCTTGTGCGGAACGACCGAATATCAGCATCCACGTCGTGCCTGCCGAAGTTGGTCTCTACGCCGGGCTTTCCGGTCCACTGTCGCTCGCGCACATGGGTGACGGCGGCTGGATAGGACACCTCGAAAGCCAGTTGGGCGGCGATGTGGTGAGCCAGCCGGCAGACCTGGCTACGCTCTTCGAACGGTGGGAGAGCATCCGAAACGAGGCGCTGCCACGACGGCAGTCGTTAAATCTGATCATGGGAGTAGCAGGCCAATGGACCTGACTGACGCGCAGTGGCGCAAGTCCACCCGAAGTGGCACCAGCGGTGGAAACTGTGTCGAGGTTGCCGACAATCTTCCCGGTGCGGTCGCGGTCCGCGACTCCAAGGACCCGGACGGGCCGGCCCTGACGTTCGCGTCGCCCTCATGGCGCACGTTCGTCACCGGGTTGGCCGATCGCGCCTGACCGATCTGCCCTGACGAAGCGCCTGCCCCGGGGACTCGGGGCAGGCGCTTCGCGTGGAGGGCCAGCTGGCAGGCCCACACCTGGTTGACCCGCCCTCGGCCGGTGGACCAACGCGGCGGCCGGCCTTCCCGCTCGGCGTTGACCGGGTCGACCTGACAACGTCCCGCCGACAGCCTCATGCCCCTCAGGCATGAATATGACTGCTGGGCATACTCACCTGAGGGAACACATGCCCCGAGCACCCTCACCGAACGTGACCTGCCGTCACCCCTCCCACGTCGGTCCTCTCCGCCGACCGGCTACTGCACCCCCGACCCGCCGCAGCCCGCGCACCGACCCGGCCGCCGCTCGAAGACGCAGTCGACCATCGACGGGAGTGGCCACGAGGGCGGCGCAGAGCACTCCCAGGCCGGCGGGAAGCGCAGGCTGGTGCGCCGAACGTCGGTAGCCACTGATGGCAAGTGTCAGGCAACTCTTGGCACCGCCGGGTGCCGACGTCTGTAGTAGGATCGAACACGAACGCTCTGGGCGCCTTCGGGGCCACCAGAGTTCTGGCTTCAGAATATGAATGGCACCCACCCGGTCGGGTGGGTGCCATTCATATTTCCCGCCCTTACCTCCGCACGCCTGGCGTGCCGGAGGCGGTCCACGCCCTACGCTGTGCTGGCGCGCGACAATCCGGGCACTGGCCCCTGTCTGTGGAGTGGGATGCGTGTCCGAGGCGACAGCACAGCTATTGCGGCAACGGTTCTCTGCCGAACGACTGGGCACCTACCAGGCCGCAGTCGGTGGCGATCTTGACCAGGCGGTGGCGCTGTACGAATGGAACGCCATCATGAGCGGCGCTTTCTGGGTCACGCTGGGCCACGTCGAGGTGCTGATCCGCAACGCCATGCACCAACAGTTGACCGCCTGGTCCACCCGAACCTACCGAGAGCCCCGCTGGTACCTCGATCCTGGTCGCGTCCTGGACTGCTGGACGTGTCCCGCTACCGGGGCCTGGATCGGCTCGCGGTGCCAGGTGCTCACCGTCCTGCAGACCCGGCCCTGGACCATGCGCGCCTCCCACGCGCCGCCGCAACGGCGTGGTCAGCACCGTCCGGCCCGGCGTTGAGCACCCACCGCCCGCGAAGCCACCCCCCAGGTGCCGCCCGAAGGCCCAACCGGTCAGCGACGGCGGCGGGGACGGCGACGGCGGGGGCGCAGCACTCCCGGTTCGGTCACGGCCGGCCAGCCGTCCAGGTCGGACGGTGGCACACCGCGCCGGAGCAGGTCGTCGAGGATCTGGGCGAGGGTGTAGTCGGGGCGGATAGTCAGCGCCCGCTCCAGCGCCACGGCGGCAAGCGCGCCCTGGCCGGCCCGCCAGGCGGCGAAGGCGAGCAGGCAGGCCGGGGCGGGGGCCAACTCCTCCTCGGTGCGGCGCAGCACCTCGCTCCAGAAGGTGATGTCCTCCTCGCGCCCGTCGGTGCGTTCCCACGCGTGGTCGCGTACCGGCAGGTGGGTCAGGAGCAGGGTCAGCCAGGCCACCTCGTCGTCGGTGAGCCGCTCACCGCGTCGGTGCCGGCGCTGCGCCTGCCGTACCGCTGCCACGCCGGACTTCCGGATCGTCCGTTCGCCGAACTCGTCGGTGGCGGGGGCCGCTTCCAACTGTTGGAGCAGGCGTCGTTCGGCCCGGTCGCCGGCCCGGCGCAGCGCGACCCGGTCGATCCCCTCGGCGGGGGCGACCTGGGCGGTGAGCGCCGCCCGGTCGGGGAGCGCCACCTGACCGGCGTAGACCGCGGCGGCGGCGACCTGGCTGACGTCCGGGTCGTACGGGGTGCCGTCGGGTGGGCAGCAGTCCGGCGCTTCGCAGAGGTACGACCAGTAGCGGCGATCCGTGACGCGCAGCGCGTCGAGCACGGGCAGCCCGATGGCGACCAGCGCCGACCGGACGGCGTCCACCGTCGGGGTGACCCGTTCGGGCGGGCCGAAGCCGATGACGGTGGTGGATTCGGCGTCCTGCCGGCCGATGACGTCGCCGAGATGTCGCGCCGGCAGCGTCGGGTCGGCGCCCGGTTCGGGCAGGTCGGCACGGGCGGCGAAGACGATCCGCCGGCCCCGCATCGCCACCACCACGATGCTGTCGGTGGGATGGAAACCGATCAGGTACGGCACGGCGGTGATCAGGTCGGCGGGGGAGCGGACGGTGAGCCGGGGGCGGTCGGTCGCGTTCATGTCCGGCAGCCTGCGGCGGGCGGGAATGCCCTCGACAGGCCCTGTGGACGACACGCGACTTATCCACAGATACGGAGAGTATTTGCGCACGTAGCCGCGATTTCGGAGGTCACACGGCCCACCGGGGTCGGCGGGAGCGGCTACCTTGCGCTGATGGACCTGGCGTACCTGCGGGCGCACCCGGAGCACCTGCCCACCTTCCTGACCCACCAGCGCATCCGGGAGACCCCGGTGGCCGGTGGGGACAGCTGTGCGGCCTCCCGGTTGACCCTGGACGACGGCCACTCGGTCTTCACCAAGACCTGGCCGGAGCGGGCCGGCCGGCCGGTGCCGGAGGGCTTCTTCGACACCGAGGCCGCCGGGCTGCGCTGGCTGCGCGAGGCCGGCGCGCTGGCCGTACCGGAGGTGGTGGTGGCGCTGCCGGGGCTGCTGGCGCTCGACTGGGTCGACCCCGGCGAGCCGACGCCCGGGGCGGCCGAGCGGTTCGGTCGGGAGCTGGCCGACACCCACCGGGCCGGTGCGGCCGGGTTCGGGGCGGCCTGGCCCGGGTTCATCGGCACGCTTTCGCAGGACAACACCCCGGACGACGGTCCGTGGCCAGACTGGTTCGCCCGGCGGCGGCTCCTGCCGTACCTGCGGATGTCGGTCGACGGCGGTGCGCTCGACGGCGCGGACGCCGCGCTGGTGGAGCAGGTGGTGGCGCGGGTCGGCGAGTTCGGCGGCGACGAGCCGCCGGCCCGGGTGCACGGCGACCTGTGGCCGGGCAACCTGCTCTGGGGCGCGGACGACCGGGTGTGGCTGGTGGACCCGGCGGCGCACGGCGGGCACCGGGAGACGGACCTGGCCCAACTGGCGCTCTTCGGCGGTCCGCCGCACCACGACCGGATCATAGCCGGCTACCGGGAGGCGTGGCCGCTCGTCGACGGCTGGCCCGAACGGGTCCCGCTGCACCAGCTGCACCTGCTGCTCGTGCACACCGCGCTGTTCGGTGGGGCGTACCGCGATGCGGTCGTCGGTGCCGCCCGAGCGGCGCTGCGGGGCGTCGGCCGCGCTACGGTCGACGGGTGACCGCCGCCCCGACGACCGCCGGCGTCCTCGTCGACCGGTACGGCCGGATCGCCCGGGACCTGCGTGTGTCGCTGACCGACAAGTGCAACCTGCGCTGCACCTACTGCATGCCGGCGGAGGGGCTGCCCTGGCTGGCCGGGCCGCAGTTGCTCACCGACCAGGAGATCGTCCGGCTGGTCCGGGTCGCGGTGCAGCGGCTCGGGGTGACCGAGGTGCGGTTCACCGGCGGCGAGCCGCTGATCCGGCCGGGGTTGGTCGGCATCGTCGCCGCCGTGGCCGCGCTCACCCCCCGGCCCCGGATCTCGGTGACCACCAACGGCCTCGGGCTGGACCGGCTCGCCCCGGCGCTGCGCGACGCCGGGCTGGACCGGGTGAACGTGTCGCTGGACACCCTGGACGCGGCCCGGTTCGCCGCGTTGACCCGGCGGGACCGGCTGGGCGACGTGCTCGCCGGGCTGGCCGGGGCCGCCGCCGCCGGGCTCACCCCGGTCAAGGTCAACTCGGTGCTGATGCGCGGGGTGAACGACGACGAGGCACCAGCGTTGCTGCGGTTCGCCCTCGACCACGGCTACGAGCTGCGGTTCATCGAGCAGATGCCGCTGGACGCCCAGCACGGCTGGGACCGGGCCACGATGGTCACCGCCGACGAGATCCTGGCGTCACTGGCCGCCGAGTTCCCGCTCACCGCCGACCCGGCCGCGCGGGGTGCCGCCCCGGCCGAGACCTGGCTGGTCGACGGCGGCCCGGCCCGGGTCGGGGTGATCGGCTCGGTGACCCGGCCGTTCTGCGGCGACTGCGACCGGACCCGGCTCACCGCCGACGGCCAGATCCGCAACTGCCTGTTCGCCACCGAGGAGTCCGACCTGCGCGGCGCGTTGCGGGCCGGCGCGGACGACACCGAACTGGCCCGGCGCTGGCAGGCCGCCACGGTGGTCAAGCGGGCCGGGCACGGCATCGACGACCCGACGTTCCTGCAACCCGTCCGGCCCATGTCGGCGATCGGCGGCTGAGGTGGACCTCACCGTCCGGTACTTCGCCGGGGCACGGGCCGCCGCCGGCCGCAGCGAGGAGACCGCACCTGCGGGGCAGTCGTTGGACGAACTGCTCGGTGAACTCGCCCACCGGCACGGCCCCCGGCTGGCCGCGGTGCTCCAGGTGGCGAGCTTCCTGGTCGACGGGGTGGCCTGCCATGATCGGCAGACGCCGTTGCCGGCCGGGGCCACGATCGACGTGCTGCCTCCCTTCGCGGGCGGCTGAGGAAGGGCTGCCGTGTTGGCGATTCTGGGGTTCGTGGGCACACTCGCGCTGGTCGTCGGCCTGATCCACTTCTACCTGTGGAAGCGGCTGGTCAAGGACACCACCGGCCCGGGGCGGCTGCGGCGGGTCGGCACGGTCGTCGCGGTGCTGCTGGCGGTGCTCGTCCCGGCCACGATGACCGGCACCCAGGTGGCCGGGGCGTTCTGGTTGGCCTGGCCGGGTTACCTCTGGCTCGCGGTGATGTTCTACCTGCTGATCGTGCTGCTGGTGCTGGAAGTGCCGATGGCGGTGACCCGGCTGGTGCTGCGTCGCCGCAGCGCCGCCGCCGAGGCGACCACGGCCGCCCCGGAACCGGCGCTGGTCGGGGCGGCCGGCAGCGCCGACCCGCCGGCCGCCGAGGCGGTGGACCGGCCCGACCACGACGAATCCCGCCGGTTGCTGCTCGCCCGGGGGGCGGCGATCTTCGCCGGGCTCACCGCCGCCGGCATCACCGGGTACGGGGTCCGCACCGCGCTGGGACCACCACAGATCGACCGGGTACGCATCCCGCTGGCGAAGCTCCCCCGCAGCATGGACGGGCTGCGCATCGCCACCGTCTCGGACATCCACCTCGGTCCGTTGCGCGGTCGGATGCACACCGAGCGGATCGTCGAGATGATCAACCGGTTGGACGCCGACCTGGTCGCGGTCGTCGGTGACCTGGTCGACGGCTCGGTCGCCGAGTTGGGCGAGGCCGCCGAGCCGCTGCGTGACCTGCGTTCCCGCTACGGCAGCTTCTTCGTCACCGGCAACCACGAGTACTACTCCGGCGTGGAGGAGTGGGTCCGCGAGGTCGACCGGCTGGGCCTGCGGGTGCTCCAGAACGAACGGCAGGAGATCCGGGCCCGGGGCGGGGTGCTCGACCTGGCCGGGATCAACGACGTCACCGCCGACGGCACCGGCGTCGCCGGCCCTGCCGACTTCACCGCCGCGCTCGGCGGCCGGGACGTCAGCCGCCCGGTGGTGCTGCTCGCCCACCAGCCGATCGCCGCCCGCGAGGCGGCGAAGTTCGGCGTCGACCTGCAACTGTCCGGGCACACCCACGGCGGCCAGCTGGCCCCGTTCAACCTGGCCGTCAAGCTCCAGCAGCCGGTGGTCTCCGGCCTCGGCGAGGTCGACGGCACCAAGGTCTACGTCACCAACGGGGCCGGTTTCTGGGGCCCACCGGTCCGCGTCGGTGCGCCGCCGCAGGTGACCCTGGTGGAGCTGCGCGCCCCGTGACCTGCCCGGATGGACGGAAAACCCCGCTCATACCGCGTCCGGCGGGTGGAGTCCAGCACCGGATTGCTCTCCTCACGCGTACGCGTGGCGGCAGGCGGGTAGTGGACCAGCCGTGACAGGATGCGGCGTGCCTCCGTTCAACGCCGCTCCCCCTGGTGGCGTCCCGCCGTTCGTCGCGGACCTGCACATCCACTCGAAGTACTCCCGCGCGTGCAGCCGCGATCTCACCCTGCCCAACCTCGGTTGGTGGGCCCGACGCAAGGGCATCGGGGTGCTCGGCACCGGGGACTTCACCCATCCCGCCTGGTACGACCACCTGCGGGAAACCCTGCAACCGGCCGAGCCCGGCCTGTACCGGCTCGGCCCGGAGGCCGAGGCGGACATCGCCCGGCGACTGCCGCCCCGGCTGGCCGACGCGGCGGAGGCGGACCCGGTCCGGTTCATGCTGAGCGTGGAGATCTCCACCATCTACAAGCGGGACGACCGGACCCGCAAGGTGCACCACCTGATCTACCTGCCCGACCTGGACGCGGTGGCCCGGTTCAACACCGCGCTGGGCCGGATCGGTAACCTCGGCTCGGACGGCCGGCCGATCCTGGGCCTGGACTCCCGGGACCTGCTGGAGATCACCCTCGACGCCAGCGGAGACGGCTACCTGGTGCCGGCGCACATCTGGACGCCGTGGTTCTCCGCGCTCGGCTCGAAGTCCGGCTTCGACGCGATCGCCGACTGCTACGCCGACCTGGCCGAGCACGTCTTCGCGGTGGAGACCGGGCTCTCCTCCGACCCGGCGATGAACTGGCGGGTCGGCAGCCTGGACCGCTACCGGCTGGTCTCCAACTCCGACGCGCACTCCCCGCCGGCCCTGGCCCGGGAGGCCACCGTCTTCTCCTCGGCCCGCGACTACTTCGCCATCCGGGACGCGCTGCGTACCGGTGACGGGCTGGCCGGGACGATCGAGTTCTTCCCCGAGGAGGGCAAGTACCACGCCGACGGGCACCGGCTCTGCGGCGTCAACTGGTCGCCGGAGCAGACCCGGGCGGCCGGCGGGCGCTGCCCGGAGTGCGGCAAACCGCTGACCGTGGGGGTGCTGAGCCGGGTCGAGGAGCTGGCCGACCGGCCGGACGGGCACCGACCGGAGCACGCCCGCGAGGTGACCCACCTGGTGCCGCTGGCCGAGATCCTCGGTGAGATCAACAAGGTGGGGCCCCGGTCCAAGAAGGTCGAGGGGAAGCTCAACGAGCTGGTCGCGGCGCTCGGCCCGGAGCTGGAGATCCTGACCCGTACCCCGGTCGACGAGATCGGCCGGGTCGGCGGGGAGTTGCTCGCCGAGGGCATCGGCCGACTGCGCCGGGGCGACGTGCGCCGGATGCCCGGCTACGACGGCGAGTACGGCGTGATCACCCTCTTCGACCCCGCCGAGCTGCCCGGGGCCGGTGGGTCGGGACAGGAGACGCTCTTCGACGTACCGGTGCCGGCGCAGCGCAGGCCGACGGAGCCGGCGGCGATACCGAAGGCCCGGCGACCGGCGGCGGCGAAGGCCGAACCGAAGCCGAAGCCCGCGCCGACCCCGCCGCCACCGCCGATCGCCTCGACGCCGTCGCCGCACGAGCCGTTCGAACCGATGCTCGCCGGGATGGAAGAGGTCGGCACCGGCCTGCTGGACCGGTTGGACGCCATGCAGCGGGTGGCCGCCTCCGCGCCGGGCGGCCCGCTGCTGATCGTGGCCGGGCCGGGCACCGGCAAGACCCGGACGCTGACCCACCGGATCGCCTACCTCTGCGCGGAGCTGAACGTCTTCCCCGAGCAGTGCCTGGCGATCACCTTCACCCGGCGGGCCGCCGAGGAGCTGCGGCACCGGCTCGACGGGCTGCTCGGCCCGGTCGCCGAGGACGTCACCGTCGGCACCTTCCACTCGCTCGGGCTGAGCATCCTGCGGGAGAACGCCGGGGCGGCCGGCCTGCCGGCGGGTTTCCGGATCGCCGACGATGCCGAACGTGCGGCGGCGCGGGCGGAGGCCGGCGACGACCCGGCCCGCTACACGGCACTGCTGCGCAAGCAGGACCTGGTCGACCTGGACGAGTTGCTGACCCTGCCGGTCGCGCTGCTCAAGGGCGACAAGAAGCTGGTCCGGGACTACCGGGAACGCTGGCGGTGGATCTTCGTCGACGAGTACCAGGACGTCGACCCCGTCCAGTACGACCTGCTGCGGCTGCTCAGCCCCGCCGACGGCAACCTCTGCGCGATCGGCGACCCGGACCAGGCGATCTACTCGTTCCGGGGTGCCGACGTCGGCTACTTCCTGCGCTTCTCCGAGGACTTCACCGACGCCCGGCTGGTCCGGCTCAACCGCAACTACCGCTCGTCCGCGCCGATCCTGGCCGCCGCCGTCCAGGCCATCGCGCCGTCGTCGCTGGTCCGGGGCCGCCGGCTCGACCCGGCCCGGCTCGACCCGGAAGCCCCGCTGGTCGGCCGCTACCCGGCGGCGTCCGTCGCCGACGAGGCCGATTTCGTGGTACGCACCGTCGACGACCTGGTCGGCGGGCTCTCCCACCGCTCGCTGGACTCGGGGCGCATCGACGGCCGGGCCACCACCCTGTCCTTCTCCGACATCGCGGTGCTCTACCGCACCGACGCGCAGGCCGCCCCGATCGTGGACGCGCTGTCCAGGGCCAACATCCCGGTGCAGAAACGGTCCCACGACCGGCTCCGGGACCGGCCCGGCGTCCTCGCGATCGCCCGGGAGCTGCGGCACGCCGACGGTCTCGCCGGTGGGCTGCCCGCCCGGGTCCGGCTCGCCGGCCAGGTGCTCGCCGAACGGTTCGCCGCCCCCACCCTGGACGCCGCCGGCACCGTCCGCCCCGAGGACGTGCGTACGGCCGTCGACCTGCTCACCCCGCTGGCCCGGCGCTGCGGCGACGACCTGGAACTCTTCCTCTCCCAGCTCGCCACCGGGGCCGAGGTGGACGCGCTGGACCCGCGCGCCGAGGCGGTGACCCTGCTCACCCTGCACGCGGCGAAGGGGCTGGAGTTCCCGGTGGTCTTCCTGGTCGGCGTCGAGGACGGCCTGCTGCCGCTGCGCTGGCCCGGCTCGACGCCCGACGACGACGCGATCGCCGAGGAGCGCCGGCTCTTCTTCGTCGGGTTGACCCGCGCCCAGGACCGGCTCTATGTCAGCCACGCCGCCCGCCGGGTCCGGCACGGCACCGAACGCGACTGCCGACCGTCGCCGTTCCTGGACGTCGTCGACCCGGGGCTGTTCGAACGGTTCGGCGAGGCCGAGCCGCGCCGCCCCAAGGACCGCCAGCTCCGCCTGATCTGACTGACGGGCCCGTCGAGCTGATGCCGCCGCTGGTCTTCGTCGTGGTGCCGCTGGTCGCCGGCAGGTCGTTGCGGGTGACGAATCACGCGGGTGACGGGTAGATCTTGGTGGGGAATGGCCCCTTGGAGGGCCGAAATCTTCCAAGATCTATGCCGATCATGCCGATGCGTCGGTCTCGGGTGGGGTGGGGGCAGGCGAAGGGTGAGGGGTGGGTGGGTGGGGTGGGTGGGGTGGGTGGGGTGGGTGGGGTGGGTCAGGCTAGGAGGATGGCCAGCCAGGTGCCGGCGAGCAGGGCCGGGCCGAACGGCAGGGCGGTGTCCCGGCGTACCCGGCGGGCGGCCAGCAGCGCCAGCACCAGCACCCCGTTGAACAGGTGCGGCAGGAGCAGGCCGAGCCAGAGGGTGGGCCAGCCCAGCCAGCCCAACGGCAGCCCGAGCACCGCCGCCAGCTTCACGTCACCGAAGCCGAGCCGGGACCGGGGCAGCAGCGCCAGCACCACGTACAGCAGGAGGGAGAGCGCGGCCCCGGCCAGCGCGAGCGCCAGTCGACCGGGCGTGCCGGTGACGACGGCCGCGACGGTCAGCGCGGTGCCACCGCCGAGCGCCGCCGCGCCGACCAGCGGGTCGGGCAGCCGCAGGCTGGTCAGGTCCACCACCGCCAACGTCAGCCCCACGGCCGCCACCAGCAGGAACGCCGGCAGCGCCGGCTCCGGCCCCGCGCGGCGGCCAACCCGCCGCAGACCACCGCCCCCACCACCGCGACCCCGACCCGCGCAGGAGCCGCGACCCCGACCGGCGCAGGAGCCGAGGCCCCGACCGGCGGGGTACGGGGTGGGAAAGCGCGGGCGACCCGGGGTGCGGCGAGACCGGCCAGGACGCCGAGCAGCGCGGAGGCGGTCACCGGGCCGACGGGCACGGCCCTCGACGCTACCGCCGGGACAGCACGGCGGCTGCCCCGTCGCCGGCGGTCCGCCGGGCCCGCTCGGTGGTCACCACCACCGCCACGCCGGCCACGATCACCGCGCCGCCGATCAGCACCTGGCCGGTGATCGGCTCGGCGACCAGCAGCGCGCCGAGCGCCACCGCCACCACCGGGTTCACGTAGGCGTAGGTGGAGACCAGTGAGATGGGCGCGTGGGCCAGCAGCCAGACGTACGCGGTGAAGGCGACCAACGACCCCGCCACCAGCAGGTACGCCAGGGCGAGCCAGGAACGGGTCGTCACCTGCGCCGGGGAGAACCCGCGCAGTTCGCCCCGGGCCAGGGACAGCACGGCGAGCGCCACCGCCCCGGCGACCATCTCGTAGACGGTGGCGACGAACGGGTCGGCGGGCATCCGCAGCCGGTTGGACAGGAACGACCCCACCGACCAGCAGGTGGCCGCCGCGACCACGGTCAACGCCCCGACCAGCGGCACCACCCCCGTCCCGCCCCGGGGGAGCACCAGCAGCAGCAGCCCGAGAAAGCCCACCGTCACGCCGGCGAACGTCCACCCCGGCGGGCGGTCCCCGGTGACCGTACGGAGCAGCACCACCAGCAGCGGGACGGTGGCCACCAGCAGCGCGGCGATCCCCGAGGGCACCGCCACACCGGGCGGGCCGGACTCGGCGAGCACCACCAGGCCGTTGCCGCCGGCGAGCAGCAGCACCCCGACCACTGCGGCCGAGCCGAGCTGCCGGCGGTCGACCCGCAGCGCGCCCCTACCCCGCCGCAGCCGCAGGACCACCGCCAGCACCAGCGCGGCGCCACCGAAGCGGGTGGCGGCCGAGCCGAGCGGCGGCATCGACTCCACCACGACCCGGATACCGAGGTACGTGGAACCCCACAGCACGTAGACCAGGATCAGTGCGGTCCAGATCAGGGCTGGTCGGGCGGGTGTCGCGGCCGAGGAAGGTGAGGTCATCGCGGGACCACGCTACGGTGACCACGTCGGTGGCGTCCTTCCGGATGACCGGCATCTCGGCACGCGGGAGGACGGGCATGGCGAACTACGGACCACCGGGCGGTTCCCCGGACCCGTGGGGTGGACGACGCCCGGACGACCAGTGGCGGCAGCCCGCCCCGGATCAGCCCCACCCACCGACCGTGCCAGTTCAGCCAGCGGGTGGGCAGCCCCACCATCCGTCGTACGACCAGTTCCCGTCGGAGCCGTACGGGCCGGCGCAGCGCTATCCGGCATTCGGGTCGACGGAGTCCCTGCCGGAGCAGTACGGGCCGACCGAGCAGTATCCGCCGAGCGGGCCGCTCGCGTACCCGGGTAACCCGCCGTCGGGTCGGGGTCCGCTGGTCACGGTGCTGGTCGTGCTCGCGGTGCTGGTCGTCGGCGGTGGCACCCTGTGGTACCTGCTGGGCGACGACGACGAGCCGTCGACCACGACCGGTGCCGCACTGCCGACGGCACCGGTCGAGCCGGACGCGACCACCGCCGACCCGGCCGGGCCGACAGCCACCACCCCCGCTCCCGCCTCGTCGGCCGACCCGCGCTTCGTCAAGGCGGGGCAGTGCGTCCGCAACGAGGGCCCGGCCGGCGGCAAGCCCAAGCTACTGATCACCGAGTGCGCCCCGAGGACGTACGAGGTGTTACGTCGTTTCGACGGGGCGACCAGTGGTGAAAGGGACGCCGAGGCGAAGTGCGGCAAGGTGGAGGGCTACACCAACTGGTACTTCTTCGACAGCGAGCTGGACACCCTCGACTTCGTCCTCTGCCTGAAGCAGCGCTGAGCCCACCCCTGGGGGAGAGATTGTCAACCTTCGGCCCACCCGACTCCGGCCGCCCCGACGAGGGACACCGGCCCCCGAACCCCGACCCTGAGCCACCCACCGCGCCCCTCGCGCACCCCGACCCCGAGCCACCCACGAAGCCCATCGTCCGCGCCGAGCCGGAGCCACCCACCGTGGGAATTCCGTCGGAGCCGGAACCACCGACGGCCCCGATCCCGGGCGGATCGGACGAGCCGCCGACGGCTCCCCTCGTCCGCGACCAGGACGAAAAGCCGACGGCCCCGATCTCCCCGGCGGCTCCGGACGCCGCCGAGGAACCGGCGACCGCCGTCATCCCGCCGGCCGGCCCGCATCCGGTCGACGAGACGCCGACCGCGCCGATCTCCGCGCCTGCCCCGGTCGCTGCCGAGGAACCGGTGACCGCGCACCTTCCGGGTGGCCCGGACGACCAACCGACCGCCCCCATCTCCGCCCGGCCGGCCGAACCCGATGCCGGCCCGGACGAGCCGGCCACCGCACCGATCCGGCCGGGAGACGTCGAGCCACCGACCGCACCGATCCCGTCGGAAGACGCCGATCCACCGACGGTGCCCGTGTCGCGGGAGGCGGGCGAGCCGGCCACGGCACCCATTCCGAGTACGGAAGAGCCGCCCACCACACCGATGGCCACGTCCGCGCCGGAGCCTCCGACGGCACCCATCTCGGCCGCCGCTCCAGAACCCCCGACCGCACCATTCTCAGCCGCCGCGCCGGAGCCTCCGACGGCACCGATCTCGGCCGCCGCGCCAGAACCCCCAACCGCACCATTCTCAGCCGCCGCGCCAGAACCCCCAACCGCACCGATCTGGGCCGCCGCACCAGAGCCCCCGACCGCACCATTCTCAGCCGCCGCGCCAGAACCCCCGACCGCACCCATCTCGGCCGGCCCGCCGGAACCCCCGACCGCACCCATCTCGGCCGGCCCGCCGGAGCCGCCGACCGCACCGATCTGGGCCGGCCCGGCCGAGCCGCCGACGGCGCCCTTCGCCGCCGAACCACCGACCGCCCCGATCTCCACGCCACCGGAGCCGCCGACCACCCGACTGCCGGTGTCGGGAGCCGGGCAGCCGGCCACCACGCAGCTGCCCGCGTCGGGCGGCGGATACTCGCCCACCACGCAGCTGCCGGCGTCGGGCGGGGGATACTCGCCGACCACCCAGATGCCGGCAGCGGGGGCTGACTACCCGCCACCGTCCTCCGGAGCGGGCTATCCACCGCCGTCCTCCGGGGCGGGCTATCCACCGCCGTCCTCCGGGGCGGGCTACCCGCCACCGGACACCTACCTCCCGCCGACGGGCGCACCGGTGCCGTCCTCGGGGGCCGGCTACCCGCCACCGGGTCCCTTCCCGCCCGCCGGGCCGACCGCCGCACCGGCAGCCGGCGTGTTCGGCGCACCGGCGTCACCGCCACCGGTCGGTTTCGCCGGCCAGGCCGCACCGCCCGGCTACTCGGGGCAGGCCGCACCGGCACCCGGCTTCCCGGGGCAGTCGGCGTCGTCATCCGGCTTCCCGGGGCAGTCGGCGTCGTCATCCGGCTTTCCGGGCCAGGCCCCGCCGCCGCCGGGGTATCCGGGACAGCCCACGCCGGGCTTTCCGCCCCCGGCCGCACCGCCGGCAAAGGGTCGGGGCGGCCGGATCGCACTGATCATCGGGCTGGTGGTGGTCCTGCTGCTCTGCCCGTGCCTCGCGGTGGGCGGCTGGTTCGTCCTGGCGTCGAGTGACAGTGACGACCCGGCACCGACGGCGAGCGTGTCCGCCGCGCCGACGGAGAACGGGCCGACCGAGTCAACGGAGCCGGCCGAGCCGACCCTGGAACCGACGACGGCCGAGCCGACCCCGACGCCGACCCGGGCGGAGCAGATCGTCCGGGGCGACTGCGTGGTCAACGACGGTACGGCCAGCGACGCCGACCTGCGCAAGGTGCCGTGCGGGCCGAACACGTACGAGGTGCTGCTGCGGATTCCCGCCTCCACCAACGGGGAGCGGTGCAAGTCGTTGGCACCGGAGTCGAACGCCAACTACGTGCACGACAACTCGGTGGACCTCTTCGACTACGTGCTCTGCCTGCGCAAACGCAACTGATCAGGCAAATATGGGGCTGTCTAGCGTGGATGCTAGACAGCCCCATATTCGTGTCGAGAGCCGCAACCGGCCCGGACCGGCAACACGCCGGTAGCCCCGTCTACGCATCTCTAGTCCGCCGGCTAGATCGCCCGATACTGTGCGATGCGTGGATCCGGTCCGCAACCCGTACGCGCCGGGTGCCGGTCAGCGCCCGCCGGAACTCGCCGGGCGGGGGCGGGAGCTGGACGTCTTCGACGTGGTGCTGGAACGGATCGCCCGCGGTCGCCCCGAACGCAGCCTGATGCTCACCGGCCTGCGCGGCGTCGGCAAGACCGTGCTGCTCAACACGCTCCGCTCACAGGCGATCAACCAGCTCTGGGGCACCGGCAAGATAGAGGCCCGACCGGACCAGTCGCTGCGTCGACCGATCGCCGCCGCGCTGCACATGGCGGTCCGCGAACTCGCCCCCCGGCACCGCGCCCCGGACCGGATCGACGCCTTCCTCGGCGTACTCAAGGCGTTTGCGCAGCGCAGCGTGCCGACCACCGGGCGGGCCGGTGCGGCCCCCCGGTTGCGCGACCGCTGGCAGCCCGGCATCGACGTGCCGGCCAGCAGCGGTCGGGCCGACTCCGGTGACATCGAGATCGACCTGGTGGAGCTGCTCACCGACGCGGCGGCGATCGCCGGGGACGTGGGCACCGGCATCGCCGTCTTCATCGACGAGATGCAGGATCTCGGCGCGGAGGACGTCTCGGCGCTCTGCGCGGCCTGCCACGAGCTGTCCCAGCTCGGCGCACCGCTGATCGTGGTCGGTGCGGGGCTGCCGCACCTGCCGGCGGTGCTCAGCGCCGCCAAGTCGTACTCCGAGCGGCTCTTCCGTTATCTGCGGATCGACCGGCTGGACCGGATCGCCGCCGACCAGGCACTGTGTGCACCGGCCGAGCGGGAGCAGGTCGAGTACGAACAGAAGGCCCTCGACCTGCTCTACGAGTCGTCCGGCGGCTACCCGTACTTCGTCCAGGCGTACGGGAAGGCGACCTGGGACCATGCTCCCCGGTCACCGATCACCGACGCGGACGTCCGGGTCGCCGCCCCGGAGGCGGAGGCGGAGCTGGCGGTCGGTTTCTTCGGTTCCCGGTTCGAGCGGGCCACCCCGGCCGAACGGGAGTACATGCGGGCGATGGCGACCCTCTCCCCGGTGGCGGGGGAGGCCGACAGCGGTGGTCGGGACGACATGGACGCCGCGGTGCCGACCGCCGAGATCGCCCGTGCGCTGGGGCGCAAGCCGGCAAGCCTCTCCCCGGCCCGGGACGCGCTGATCAAGAAGGGTCTGATCTATTCGGGGGAACGCGGCACGGTCGCCTTCACCGTCCCGCACTTCGGCCGCTACCTGCGTACCCAGCCGACCTGACAGCCCAACCGACCTGGGCGCCCGGGTGGGGGACGTCAACCGGCCGCCGGCACGAGTCGGGATCAGACCCGGGACCAGGGTGGGGGAAAGACCACCTCGCCGCGCGGAGGCGGCGGCGCGTCACTGGTCTCCGGCGGCAGCACCAGCGCCTGCCACGGCTCCCCCAGCCCCGACCAGGGACTGACCAGCCCCATCCGGTCCGCCCGGGTGAAGCCGAACCGTCGGTAGTACGCCGGGTCGCCGAGCACCACCACCAGCCGCTCACCCAGTTCGGTGGCGGCCTCCAACGCGGCCTGCACGACCGCCGTGCCATGTCCGACCCGTTGCCGGTGCGGGGCCACCGCCACCGGGCCGAGCACCAGCGCCGCGACGCGGGCCCGGTCGGCCTCGACCTGGACCCGGGTGAGCAGCGCGTACCCGACCACCTCGCCGCCGTACTCGACGACCATCGCCAGTTCCGGCAGCCACGCCGCGCTGCCGCGCAACTCGTCGACGAGGGCGACCTCGCCCGGGGTGGTGCTGTCGGGGCGGGCGAAGGCGGCAGCCAGCACCAGACGGATCGGGCCGGCGTCGGCCGGGCCCTCGGGACGCAACCGCAGGGTCGTCACCGGCGCGACGTTACCGGTCGCGGCCGGTCCATCAGCGACGGTCGCTCTGTTCGGCGTGGCGTGCCACCGGTGCCCACCGCACGACACGGCCCCGGGAGCAGTGGCGCGACCTGCTCCCGGGCGACGGCACGCAGAGCGCTCCGGATCGGCCGTTGCCCGGATAGCAGGGGTCCAAACGGGGTATGACTGAGCAATGAAACCCGTGCGCTCCCTCGCCCGTGTCATGTTGAGCGGCATCTTCGTGGTCAGCGGCGCCCGCAACTTCCAGCACCCCCAGCGGCTGGTGCCGGCTGCCCGGCCGGTCACCGACCGGGTCGCTCCGCTGATCCAACGGGCCGCGCCGCAGCTCACCACCGATGCCGAGACGCTCATCCGCGCCAACGCCGCCGTGCAGCTCGCCGCCGGCCTGATGCTGGCCACCGGGAAGTTCACCCGGCCGGCCGCACTGGTCCTCGCCGGCACGCTGGTGCCGACCACCGCCGCCGGTCACCCGTTCTGGAACGACGACGACCCGGCGAAGCGGAACAACAACCAGGTCCACTTCCTGAAGAACCTCGGGCTCTTCGGTGGCCTGCTGCTCGCCGCCGCCGACACCGAGGGGAAGCCGGGCCTACGGTGGCGGGCCGGTCACCGGATCGGCCACTCTCGACGTTCGGTCGGTCGCGCGGTGCGTACCGCCCGGCGGGAGGCCCGGATCGCCGTCCGGTCGGCTGCCGCCGCCCGCCGACTTCCCGGCTGACCTGCATCGATTCGGCCACCACCCCCCGTAAGGCCGCGAATTACCTGAACCACCCGACACCCGTTAACGCGGTGGAAATGTCAAAAACTGGTGTGGGATCAGACACGGTCGGATAACGCGGGAGGCAGTAACGTGAGGCGCCGTTCTAGGCTCCCTACCGGACCTGGACCGGTAGGACGACCTTGGTATGGGGGTGGCCACGCCATGCCGACGACTGTCGGTAGACGTGCGGACCGCCTCGCCCCAGTCCGTCGCGCAACGCGTGGGATCGATCGTAGGACAGTCGTACGGACCGGCATCGTGGCCGCCGTCGCCTATGCCGCATGGCTCGCCATCGGTGCTTTCGGGCGGCCGTACAACTTCTTCGACATGAAGATCTACCACGGCGCGGTGGTGTGGTGGGCGAGCGGGCACGAGTTGTACGAGTTCATCGCGCCCACCACCACGCTGGGCTTCACCTACCCGCCCTTCGCCGCGCTGGCCATGCTGCCGATGGCCATGCTGCCGATCGAGATGGCCGGCTGGATCAACGCGGCCGGCAGCATCGCCGCGCTGGCGGTGATCCTCGCCGCGCTGCTGCGCCCGATCGTCGACCGGCTCGGCTGGCCGCTCTGGTACACCGTGGCCATCGCCACCCCGATGGCCACGGCCCTCGAACCGGTCCGGGAGACCCTGGGCTACGGGCAGGTCAACCTGCTCCTGTTCGCGTTGATCATGGCCGACCTGGTGGGCCTGCGCTGGCGTTCCCGGCGGGGCACCCACGGGCACGACACCGACGGCCCCTTCCTGCGGCTGCTCTACAGCGGATCCTGGGCGGGCATGGGCATCGGCCTGGCCACCGCCGTCAAGCTCACCCCGGCGCTGTTCATCGCCTACCTGCTGCTCACCCGGCAGTGGCGGGTCGCCGCCACCGCCGTCGGCACCACCATCGGCGTCACCCTGGCCAGCTTCGCGCTGGTCGGCACCGAGTCGCGGGCCTACTTCGGCGGGGTGCTGTGGCAGACCGAGCGGGTCGGGGCCGCCGACATGACGCCCAACCAGTCGCTGGCCGGCCTGCTGGCCCGGCTCTACGACTCGATCGAGACGCCCGGCCTGCTCTGGTTGGCGTTCTCGGTGCTGATCCTGGCCGTCGGGCTGTCCCGGGCCGCCAACGCCCGCGCCGACGGCGACGAGTTGACCGCGTTCACGCTGGTCGGGCTGACCGCCAACGTGATCAGCCCGATCTCCTGGTCGCACCACCTGGTCTGGGTCATCCCGGCGATCGTCGTGCTCGCCGACGCCGCCGTACGCCGCCGCGAGGCGAGTCGGGGACTGTCGGTGCGTACCGGCCCGCAGTCGTTCGGCGGACCACCCGGGGTGAGCGGGCTGCGCCCACCGATCTGGTACCCCACGTTGACCGGGTTCCGGCACGGGGTGGCGGCGCTCGGGTTGTACCTGCTCTTCCTGATCTCGCCGATCTGGCCGTACGAGCACAAGCTGCCCGAGGTGTCCCACTACCAGAACGGTCTCTTCGGCGCGCTCATGGAGAACTCGCTCGCGCTGGCGTTGATCGTGCTGGTCGCCGCCCTGCCGTGGCGGCCCGGCGCCGAGCCCGCCTTCTATGCCGACCGGTCGGCCCGCGCCACCGCCACCACCGGCCGCCGTTGACCCCGCCCGGCCCGCGCCGCCGCGGTCAGCCGACCCCGGCCGGCCCGGCGGCGCTCCCGGCGGGCCACGACGCCACGCTCAGGGGCAGTTGACCCATTCCTCGGTGCCGTCGGCGAAGACCTGCCGCTTCCAGATCGGCAGCCGCGCCTTCACCTCGTCGACCAGCCGGGCACAGGCCGCGAAGGCCGCCGCCCGGTGCGCCGTGCTGACCGCCGCCACCAGCGCCACGTCCCCGATGTCGAGCCGGCCCACCCGGTGCGACACGGCCACCGCGTAGACGTCGGGGTCGGCGGCGATCTCGGCGGCCACCGCGCGCAGCGTCTCGACGGCGCTCGGGTGTCCCTCGTACTCCAACAGGGTGACCGGTCGGCCGTGGTCGTGGTCGCGGACCACGCCCTGGAAGGAGACCACCGCGCCGGCCCGACGGTCGGCGACCGCCGCCTCGTGCGCGGCCAGATCCAGCGGTTGATCGGTGACCGCGAGCAGGGTCGTCGTGGGGCCGGCCGTCACCACGTGCGCTCCCCGGGCAGCAACGGCAGCGGTACGACGGGCACCCGCGCCCCGGCCTCGCCGGAGGTGCCCGGCCGGATGACCGCGAACCCGTCCGCGCCGGCCAGCCCGCGCAGCATCGCCGAGCCGACGTGCCGGACCGGGTGGGCGGTGCCGGCGGCCCGGTCCAGCCGGACCAGAGCCAGGTGGGTGTGGTCCCCCCGGCCGGACACCGGCGCGGCGAGGGTGGCCTGCGGCAGCGCCGGCAGCGCACGGCCCTGGAGCCCGGCGAGCAGTGGCGCGACCAGCGACACCAGCGCGACGATCGCCGACTGCGGGTTGCCGGGCAGCCCGGCCACGAAGCGGACCCGCCCGTCGGCGTCGGCCAGCCGGGCCAGCAGCATCGGGAAGCCGGGCCGGACGGAGACGGTGTTGACCACGTGGTCGGCGCCGAGCGCCTCCAACGCGGGGTGCAGGTGGTCGACCGGGCCGTGCATGGTGCCACCGGTGGTGCAGACCAGGTCGGCCACGGCCAGCGCCCCGCGCAGGGCGGCCACGTGGGCGGGCAGGGTGTCCGCCACCGGGCCGACCACGTCGGAGGGCCGCACCTGGCAGCCGTAGCGGCGCAACCACGACGGCACGGCGGGACCGAGCGCGTCGCGGACCCGACCGGACCCCGGCGGGCCGGCGGTGAGCAGTTCGTCCCCGAAGACCAGCAGCGCGGCCCGGGGCTGACGGCGGACCCGGAGTTGGTCGTGCCCGCAGGAGGCGGCCAGCCCGATCAGCGCGGGGTCGACGGGGGTGCCGGCCGGCAGCAGTTCCTCACCGGCGACCGCCTCCTCACCCGGCTCACGCCACTCCGGATGGGGACGCGGCGTGCCGGTCACCCGCCCGTCCGGGGTACGACTCGAGTCCTCGATGCGCAGGATGGCGGTCGTCCCGACGGGGACCATCGCGCCGGTGGCGATCTCGACGGTGGTGCCGTCGGCGGTCAGCCCGGCCGGGGTGTGTCCGGCGAGCACCCGCCCCACGACGTCCCACGGGCCGGCGCCGCGCACCGCCCAGCCGTCGACGCTGGAGGTGGGGAAGGCGGGCAGGTCGGTCCGGGTGGTCAACGGCTCGGCCAGGGTGTGCCCGTCGGCGTCGGCCAGCGCCCGGTTGACCGGGGGTAGGGCGGCGGCCAGGCCGACCGCGTACACCCGGGAGCGGGCCTCCTCCCATCCGGCCGGCGGCGGTGCGGCGACCTGGGCCGAGGTCGCGGCGGTTTCCGTGCTCACCGGGCGGGCCTCCGTTCGGACGGGACGCGGGGCTCCGCGTTCACCCCCTGCGAGCCTATCGCCGCCGTGGCCGCCGTGCGGTCAGTGGTCGCCCCCGTGCAACTGGTCGACCGCGTGGGCGAGGATCGGCCCCAGCACGGCCAGGCCGTCCTTCGCGCCGCCCCGCGAGCCGGGCAGGTTGACCACCAGCATCCGGCCCAGCACCCCGGCCAGCCCCCGGGACAGCGCCGAGGTGGGCACCCGGTCCCGGCTGTAGGCGCGGATCGCCTCGGCGATGCCCGGGATCTCGTAGTCGAGCAGCGCCCGGGTCACCTCCGGGGTGCGGTCGGTGGGGTTGATGCCGGTGCCGCCGCTGGTCAACACCACGTCGACCCGGTCGGCGTGGGCGGCCCGCAGCGCCTCGCCGACCGGCTCGCCGTCGGGCACCACCACCGGCTCGTCGACCTGGCAGCCCAGCTCGCGCAGGCCGGCGACGAGCAGTGGGCCGCTGGTGTCGGCGTACACCCCGGCGGCGGCCCGCTGGGACGCCACGATCACCCGGGCCCGGATCACGGCCGGTCCTGCGGGCGGACCCACTCGCCGGTCTTGCCGCCGGACTTGCGCAGCACCCGGACGGCGTCCACGGCGGCGGCCGGGTCGACCGCCTTGACCATGTCGATCAGGGCCAGCCCGGCGACGGCCACCGCGGTCAGCGCCTCCATCTCCACCCCGGTCCGGTCGGCGGTGCGGGCGGTGGCGGTGATCTCGACGGTGTCGTCGGTGAGTCGCAGGTCGACGGTGACGCCGTGCAGGGCGATCGGGTGGCAGAGCGGGATCAGGTCCGGGGTGCGCTTGGCGCCCATGATGCCGGCGATCCGGCCGACGGCCAGCGCGTCGCCCTTGGGCAGCCCGTCGCGGCGCAGCAGCTCCACCACCTCGGCGGTGGTGCGCAGCCGGCCGGCGGCCACGGCGACCCGGCCGGACACCGGCTTGGCGGAGACGTCGACCATGCGGGCCGCGCCGGCGGCGTCGACGTGGCTGAGCTGCGCGGGATCGGTCACGTCCGCGAGCCTAGCGTTCGGGTCCGACCAGGGGGTACGTCCCTTTCACCCCGGGCGGTGGGGATCAAGGGGGTCGACGCCGTACGGGACGATTTGCGATCGATAGCTCACCGTCGATTTCATCGGTCGCCACTAATACGTTCTGGGACCGGAGGGAGAGCGGGAAACACCATCGCATGGGAGATCGGACACTCGGCCGTCACCGGCGAGAAACCCTACGTCGCGCCGTGACCGCGAATCGCTACCGAGCCACTTCGACGACACTGGCACCATCGCGTCGACACGACTACGCTGCGTTCCGCAATCGGGTGATCCGTCGCACTCGCACGCCGGTCACCTCGCAGTTGCGGTAACCAGCACCCCTCGCCCGATGTCGTAAACCCGCTCGCTGCACCATTATCTAGCGTTAACGAGAACCGTCGGGAGCACTCAGCACTCCGTTTCCCCACGGAAACGGAAAGTCACCAACCCGCACTCAATTCTCACCTATCGCTCATAGTTACATTTATACCTCCAAAATCGTCCTTACCGCACTTAGGCTGTCCCCTGCCAGCACCCGACCGGAAGGGTCGGGCGCAACGACCAGGGGAGGGTGAACGCGATGTCCGCACACGAGTGGCTGTAGACGATTGTGGTGGCGGCGTGACCCCACGTAGCCTTGCCCTCTGCTCAGCGACACGGAGTGGTTGTCGAGGACACGATGGCACGACCGGACGAAGGCAAGACGGAGGCCGAGCGGCAGCTGACGCTGCACGTCGGCCTCGTCTGCGTGGTGGCCACCGCAGCGACGGCCGTCGCCCTCTACCAACTGGTCCATCTCGACCTCACCGGCGGCGACCTCACCCGATCCATCGCCCTGGCCTTCACGGCCGCACTCGGCGTCCGGATCAACTGGCGAATTCGTATTCGGGCAACGGTCCACGCAATCTCCTGGAGCGAGACGGCGATCGTCCTCGGCCTGGCCGTCGCCCCGGCGCCACTGGTCGTCCTGACCACCGGCACCGGCGTCGCGATCGCCCTGCTGTCCATGAAGCCCTCACCGCTGAAGACCGCCTTCGGCATCGCCAAGAGCATGCTGCTGGCGGCCGGCGGTGGCGTCGCCCTGCACACCCTCGGCTGGTCGCCACAGGACACCGACCTCCGACACGTCATCGGCATGATCGGGCTCGCCTACGTCGTCGCGGTGGTCCTCGACGAACTGCTCACCCTGCCGGTCATCGCGATGGCCACCGGCACCCCGTTGCGCAGGCTCTTCTGGGACGACCTCGGGCTCCGCCTGACCAGCGCGCTGGCCCGGTTCGTCCTCATCGCCGTCACCCTGGTCATCCTCCAGGCCGACCCCCGGCTCCTGCTGGCCGTGCCACCCCTGGTGCTCAGCCTCCACCTGCTCTATTCCAACCAGGTCAAGTCCCGGACCGAGCAGCAGGCCTGGCAGCGCCTCGCCCGCACCACCGACGCGCTCAACGTGGTCGACCTGGACAAGGTCCTCACCACCGCCGTCACCCAGGCCACCGAACTCTTCTCCGCCGACGAGGTCGAGATCGAGCTGCGCGACGCCGGCCGCACCGTACGCGGAGCCAGCGGCACCATCACCTACGACGGCCCCGCCGGCACCCCGAGCGAGATCGAGGGCACCGTCCTGCCCGCCCGGCTCGAAGGCCACGACCGGACGGCCGACGTCGGGATGCTCCGCCTCCGGTTCCGCGGCCCGGTACGACTCAACGAACGCGAGCAGTACACCCTGCGTACCTTCGCCTCCGCCCTGTGCACCGCCGTCCGCAACGCCCAGGCGTACGCCGAGCTGGCCCGGGTGGCCGACGAGCACGCCCACGCCGCCAGCCATGACGCGCTCACCGGCCTGGCCAACCGCCGGCAACTGCTGGACCGGGGCACCGAGCAGCTCGACGCCCGGCACGCCGAGGGGGTGACCGCCCTCGTCCTGATCGACCTCAACCACTTCAAGGAGGTCAACGACACCCTCGGTCACGCCGCCGGTGACCAGGTGCTGATGCAGGTCGCCGACCGGCTGCGCGCCGCCGCCCGCGACGAGGACCTGGTGGCCCGCCTCGGCGGCGACGAGTTCGCCGTGCTGATGCGCGCCCTGCCCGCCCCCGCCATCGCCGCCCACCGGGCCGAGACCCTGCTCGGCGCCCTGCACGAACCGCTCGACGTGGACGGCATGCGGATCAGCGTGGAGGCCAGCGGCGGTATCGCGGCGGCCCCCGCCAGCGGCGGCATGCCGGAGCTGCTGCGCCGCGCCGACGTCGCCATGTACCAGGCCAAGCGGGCCGGCCAGCGGACCGCCACGTACGCGCCGACCCGGGACACCGCCGACCTGCGCCGGCTCACCCTCGGCGGTGAGCTGCCCCGCGCGGTGGCCGACCACGAGTTCACCGTCAACTTCCAGCCGCTCGTCGACCTCGGCAGCGGCGAGGTGACCGGGGCCGAGGCGCTCGCCCGCTGGCACCACCCCCGGCACGGGGTGATCGACCCGCTGCGCTTCATCGAGGCGGTGGAACGCTCCGGCATGCTCCCCGCATTCGCCGAGGCCATCCTCGACCAGGCGCTCGTCGCCGCCGTCACCTGGCGGACCGCCGGCTTCGACCTGCCGGTCTCGGTCAACGTCTCCCCCCGCAGCCTGCTCGACGCCCGCTTCCCCGGTGCGGTGCTGGCCCGGCTCCAGGCCCACGACTTCCCCCCGGACCGGCTGGTCCTGGAGCTGACCGAGACGCTCACCCTCAGCCAGCTCGACGTGGTCGACCGGGTGCTGAGCCGGCTGCGCGACTCCGGCATCCGGCTCGCCCTGGACGACTTCGGCACCGGTTACTCCTCGCTCTCCCTGCTCTCCCGGATTCCGGTCCACGAGCTGAAGATCGACCGCAGTTTCGTCACCGCGATGGAGAGTTCCGCGGAGGCGGCGGCCGTCATCCGCTCCACCCTCGACCTCGGCCGCAGCCTCGACCTCGCGGTCGTCGCCGAGGGCGTGGAGAGTGAACCGCAGCGCCGCGCCCTCTGGTCCCTCGGCTGCGCCGCCGGCCAGGGGCACCTGTTCGCCCGCCCGCTGCCGGCCGGCGCGCTCCTCGCCGCCCTCCAACGCGGCTCCGGCGGCCGGCCCGGCACCCTCGCCACGCCACTGCACGACACCGGTTCGGTCATCCGGCTCAGTACCCCCGGCCGGCGCCAGCCCGCCCGGAACCGCTCGACCGGTCTGCCACACTTGCCGGCGTGACCGCCGCCCACCGCGCCGCCCGCCGCTGGCGGACCGTCGACACCGCCGCCGGCGGGCTCGCCCTCGACCTCGGCCTCTACGCGGTCTCCGCCACCTTCGCCGCCGTCACCGCCGCCGCCTCCTCCGCCCTGGCACCGCACCGGGCCTGGGGGAGCATCGCCGCCGTCGGCTACCTCGTCGCGACCCTCCTGGTCGCCGCCCAGTTCCTCAGCCGTCGCCAGCACCCGCGGCTGGCCGGCACCACCGCCCGCGCGGCGGTCAACGGCCTCGCCTGGGTCGGCACCGCACTGCTCCCCCTGCTCGTCCAGGCCGGGCAGCGGGCCGCTGGGCGGACCGACCGGGCCCAGGAGGAGGTGGTGGTGGTGGAACACGCCGGCATCCGGCTCGCCGAACACGGCACCCCCTACCTCGGGCCGGAGGCCATCGCCGCGCTGCCCGCCGACGAACGACTGCTCGGCTACACCCCCTACCAGCCGGGGATGGCGTTGTTCGGGCTGCCCCGGGCCGCCACCGACGCCTGGTGGACCGACTCCCGCGTCTGGTTCGCGCTGGTCACCGCCGCAGCCCTGGCGCTGGCCGTGGTCGCCCTACGCCGCTCCACCCGACCCGTCGGAGGTCGGGCCGTCGGAGGCTGGGCCGGGGCACCGGCGGTGCTGCGCGGTGTGCAGGCGGCGACCGTCCTGCCGATCTGTGCGCTCACCCTGGCGACCGGCGGCGACGACCTGCCCGTACTCGCGCTCTGCCTGCTGGCGTTGGCCCTCGCCGCCGGCGGCCGACCCGGCCCGGCCGGGATGGCGGTCGGGCTGGCCGGCGCGTTGAAGCTCTTCGCCTGGCCGGTCGCGCTGGTCCTGATCTTCTGGGGGGCGACCCGGCGGGCCGGGCTGCGGGTCGCCGCCGGTGCGCTCGGCCTGCCCGCCCTCGCCCTGCTCCCCGCCCTGGTGGTGAATTGGGACGCGCTGGTGGAGAACGTGTTCCGCTTCCCGCTCGGCCACGGCCAGGTCACCAGCCCCGCCCAGTCCCCGTTCCCCGGCCACCTGATCGCCACCGCCCTGCCCGGTGGCCGGTTCGTCGCCGCCGCGCTGCTCGTCGCCGTGGGTGCCGCGATCGCCGTCCGGCTCGTCCGCCGCCCGCCGCGCACCGTCGTCACCACCGCGCTGATCTGCGGGTACGGCCTGCTCGCCGCGATCATGCTGATGCCCACCACCCGCTTCGGCTACCTGCTCTACCCGATCGCCCTGCTGAGTTGGGCACCCGCCCTGACCACCCGTCGGGCCCCGGTTCTAGCGAGTCCCCGGCACGCCCCGCCCGCAGGGCGTACACCTGAGAGCATGAGCAGCTATCGCGATCGGGAGGACGCCGGCCGGCGACTCGCCGAGCGGCTCACCGCCCTGGCCGGCCAACCCGATGTCGTCGTGCTGGGCCTGGTCCGTGGTGGGGTGCCGGTGGCCCGGGTGGTCGCCGACCGGCTCGGCGCGCCACTCGACGTGCTGGTGGTCCGCAAGCTCGGCCTGCCCTGGGCCCCCGAGGTGGCCTTCGGCGCGCTCGGCCCCGGCGGGGTCCGGGTCCTCAACGACCAGGTCGCCGCCCGGCTCGACCCGGCCGACAGCAGCGACGTGCAACGCCGCGAACAGGCCGAACTCGACCGTCGGGAGGCCCGCTACCGATCCGGCCGCCCCCCGCTCGACCTGACCGGACGCACCGCCCTGATCATCGACGACGGCTTGGCCACCGGCGCGACCGCCCGCGCCGCCGTACAGGTCGCCCGGCGGCTCGGCGCCCGACGGGTCGTCGTCGCGGTGCCGGTCGGCGCGCAGGAGGCGTACGAGGTGCTGGCCGCCGAGGCGGACGAGGTGGTCTGCGCCCAGCACCCCGTCGACTTCGGCGCGGTCAGCGCCTACTACGACGACTTCCACGAGGTCGACGACGACGAGGTGACCGAGGCGCTGATCGCCACCGCCTGAATGCTGCGCCGACCGGGTACCGTCGAACGATGCAGCTCACCTGTCCCAAGTGTCGTGGAGAAATGCGCCAGTACGAGCGCAGCGGAGTCGTCATCGACCAGTGCGGCGAGTGCCGGGGGATCTTCCTGGACCGTGGCGAACTCGAAAAGCTGTTCGAGGCCGAGGCGAACTGGAACCAGCAGCGCGGCGCACCTGCGCCCGGCCAACCGGGTCCCGTCCCCGGTCAGCAGCACGTCCAGACGCCGGGCGGTTACCCGCCGCCTCCGCCACCGCCTGCCCCGAGCCACCAGCCGGGCTACGGCGCCGTACCGCCGCCCCCGCCCCCGCCGGGCTACCCGCCGCAGCCCGCGTACGGCACCCACGGTGGCTACGGTCACCAGCAGCAGCAGCACCACGGCTACCACGGCCACTACAAGCGCAAGAAGCACAAGGGTTTCCTCGACGAGATGTTCGGCTGACCGACCCGTCGCGGCCGGCCTGGCGCTCCACCGCCCGGCCGGCCGTCCCGACGCGCCGCCAGCCGGCCCGTCGTCCACCCGGCCCGTCGGCCGACCGCTCCCCGGGCGGGCCGGCCTGTCGCGATGCTCCCTGGCCGGCCGGTCGCCGACTGTCGTGCCGGACGGCGTCCCGCGTGCGACGCTGCACGGCATGACCTTCGTCCGGCAGCACACCGCGTTGGCGCAGGCCTACGACGGCATCACCCGGGTGGTCGCCGACCTCGACGACGATGCCCTGCAACGCCCCACCCGATGTCGCGGCTGGGTCGTCGCCGACCTGCTCTTCCACCTGCTCTGCGACGCCCAACGGGCGTTGGTCACGCTGGCCAGCCCCGCCGACGGGCCGGCCGACACCGACGACGTCAGCTACTGGCGGTCGTTCCCGGCGGGTGCCGATCCCGACGCCGCGGCCCGGCACGCGTGGTGGGCCCGCCGCTCGGCCGCCGCCTTCGACCGGCCCACCGGCGTGGTGCGGATCTGGGCCGACACCGCCCCGGCCGCCGTACGCGCGGCGGGTGCCGCCGACCCGCAGGGCTGCGTCACCACCCAGGGGCACGTGCTGCGGGTGCCCGACTTCCTGGCCACGCTGACCACCGAGGCCGTCGTGCACCATCTCGACCTCGTGCTCGACCTGCCCGACGCGCCGCGACCCGGTGCGCACGCCGTCACGGTCGCGGTCGCCACGATGGACGGCCTGCTCAGCGACGACACCGTCCGGCCCGCCGACTGGGACGACCTGACGTACCTGGGCAAGGCCACCGGCCGGCAGCCGCTGACCGACCGGGACCGGGTGGCGCTGGGCGAGGCCGCCGGTTGGTTCCCACTGCTCGGCTGACGCTGAAGCGCGCAGCATGTAAACGCTATTGCTGCCGGGCGATCATCTGTGCGGCAATTTCTGCCTTCCGCGCGAGAGCCGGTTCAGCATTCAGGTAGAGGAGGGAGGCTATTCTCTCAGCCAGTCCACAGGTGGCTCCAACAGCACAGATACTCTTGTGTGGACGCACCGACAGGCCACCAATGCCGTTACTTTCGAGGAAAGCAACAAATGCGGCCATGACATGCCACCTTCCGACCACTCTGAACTGGGCAAGAGTCCGATTACCCGGTGCCACCCTTTTATAAATCCCCAACGAGCCGTCACTATCGACGACGCCACGCCAGAAGTCGCGCGGGGAGAACCAAACCGCTCGTCGACGGACTCACCGCATCTGCCCAATTCCATGAGCCGGTCCGCCAAGGTCTGCGACCGTATGGAGAATTGGCACGAGCCGTGAGTCGGGCTTGTTTGAGAGATACTGTTACCACAGCCCAGTAATCCCGTAGCGCGACCAGTTGACTCCGATCTCGGTCAGCCAGTCCTACCGATATCTGCGGCATAGGACCTGGTCGGTAGCCTGACGCATCCGTCGGCGAACAGGAATCCGAGCCAGTGGCAAGTCTCGGGTGTCAGGTCATCGAAGGCGTCATGTCGCAAGCTCTGCGAGACTGACGAGATCTTGATTCCTCGGCGGGAAATCAGGCCACGAACGGACGGCACCGTGACGCTGAAATCGGTGGCGCTCTGCCCGAGGCTCGCGCCGTCGAGAAATCGTTCCATTACCTCCTCGCGCTACGCATTCGTCAGTTTCCCAGTTCGACGTGCAGGCACGCCACAACGACGGAGCATTCCTCGGATCGCTTGCCTTGTCACCCCGTCATGTAGGGCAATACTCGTAAGACTCTCCGCTTTCCGCACGTGCAACCACGTCGCTTCGCCGCCCAGCGGCCGGTCGCGTCCCAATACCGGTCACCCGATGGCCATATCGACGAACCGAGAGAGATGGAGCTGCGCTGCGACCGTTATACTGTCGGTCGGACCATTCCTGTGCTTGGCGACAATAAAGTCCGCCTCCCCGGCGCGCGGCGACTCCTTGTCGTAATAGTCGTCGCGGTGCAGCAGAATGACGACGTCAGCATCTTGTTCGATCGAGCCAGATTCCCGCAAATCGGACAACTGCGGGCGCTTGTCGGTGCGTTGCTCGGGGCCACGGTTCAGCTGACTGACCGCGATCACCGGGCACTCGACCTCCTTGGCCAGCAGCTTGAGGCCACGGGACAGGTCCGCGACCTCCTGCTGGCGGCTCTCGGTGCGCTTCGGTGAGGTCATCAGCTGGAGATAGTCGACCACGATCATCTTGAGGTCGTGCTTCTGCTTGAGCCGGCGGGCCTTCGCCCGGATCTCCATCAGGTTCATGCTCGGCGTGTCGTCCACGAAGAGCGGCGCATCGCTGATCTCACCCATGCAGCGGGCCAGCTTGGTCCAGTCGTCGTCGGAGAGCTGCCCGCTGCGCAGCACGTGCAGCGGGACCCGCGCCTCGGCCGAGAGGAGCCGCATGACGATCTCGACCTTGCTCATTTCCAGCGAGAAGATGGCGGCGGCCTGGTTGGCCCGGATCGCCGCGTTGCGGGCGAAGTCCATGCTCGCCGTGCTGTTGTGGGTCGGGATCATCGACCGCCCGGCCAGGTAGAGGTGCGCCGGGTTGTCCACCGTCACGCACCGGACCGGCACACTGGCCACCGGCCGCACATCCACCACGTACCGGACGTCCGCACCGGTCCGTCGACGGGCAGGGTGGACGGCGGCCTTGCGCTCCAGCCGGAACACGGCGTCCCCGGTGGCGAAGGTGACCGTGTAGGCCGTCGACGACAGCGTGGTACGGCCGGGTACCGCCCGCTCAGTGACCGTGCAGCGGTAACCGAGACTCACCACGAGTTCCCGGACGTCTCCGACCAGCCGCCGTGAGGTCGAGGTGTACTGGAGGTCGCCGGTGGGGCTGACCGTGCCGGCGGCGTCGAACAGACCGGCGAGCAGCGCCCGGCGCTGCGCCTCGGAACCCCGCAGGTAGTCCCGGGGGATGTGCCGGTCCGGGCTGACACCGATCTGTCGGAGGGTCGCGCGGAGGGTCCCGGTGAGGCAACTCGGGTCAGCGCCGCCGTCACCGAGCCGGACGCCCAGGCTGTAGGGCGGGACCGGCAGCCGCCGCGCGGGCAACCGGAGGGGGGCACAGTTGGTGACGGCGTGGTTGAGGCGGGCATCCGGGCCGGTACGCAGCGTCGCCGCGATCTCCGCCGTGGTGACCACACCCTCCCGTCGGGCCTGCGCGCCGCTACCGGCCGGGCCGACCGGTCCCCCGGCCTGCGCCGGCTCCAGGACCCGCGCGTGGGTGGTCTGCCACAGGTGGTCGGCGTCCGCGATGATCACGCTGCCGTCGGAGAACTCGACCGCACAGCAGGGTCGGTCGTCCATCACGTCGAAGGCGGCGGTGATCGTGGTCGGTGTGCCGTCCGCCGCGAGCAACCGGTCGCCGACCTCGACCTCGCCCATCGTGGTCCAGCCGTCCGGGGTGGGCAACGGCGTGTCCAGGGCGAGCGCCTTGCCGAGACCGGGTCGGCCGGCCACGATGATGAGCTGCCCCGGGTGCAGGCCGTTGAGCAGCCGGTCCAGATCGGTGAAGCCGGTCGGCACCCCGGTCATCACGCCGCCCTGCGCGCCGACCGCCTCGATCTCGTCCAGGGTGGGCTGGAGCATGTCGGCGAGGATCGCGAAGTCCTCGCTCACCCGCCGTTCGGTGATCTCGTAGACCGCCTGCTGGGCCAGGTCGACGACGTCGTCGACGTCCCGGCTGCCCCCGGCGGCGGTGCCGTAGCCGAGTTGCACGATCCGGGTGCCCGCCTCGACCAGCCGGCGCAGCACCGCACGTTCGCCCACGATCCGGGCGTAGTAGGAGGCGTTCGCCGCCGTCGGCACGGCCGCCATGCAGGTGTGCAGGTAGGGGGCACCGCCGACCCGGGCGAGGTCCCCCGAGTCGGCCAGGGCCGCCGCGACCGTGATCCCGTCGGCCGGCTCACCGCGACCGTAGATGTCGAGGATGGCGTCGAAGATGGTGGCGTGGACGGGTCGGTAGAAGTCGGTGGACTTGAGGATCTCGACGACGTCGGCGATCGCGTCCTTGGAGAGCAGCATGCCGCCGAGGACGCACTGCTCGGCGGCGACGTCCTGGGGTGGGGTCTTGTCGAACTGGCCGTCGCGGGGTGGCGGGGGCGACTGCCCCCCGGCCCGGGGCTCCGCCCGCATGTCGTCGGTGACCGACACGGTTCCCCCTCCACAGCATCGAACCGGTTCCAGCAGTACGCCGGCGGTGTGCCATCTTCCGGTCGAGTCGATCGGGGGGCCACCGCGCGACCGGTCGGTGCCCCACGATACGGACCCCGAGGTCAGACCCTCAACCGCCGCGGTGGATGAGCCTCGGGACAACCTGTGGATGCGAGTGGACAACCATGTGCGCAGCGTGTGCACAGCCTGTGGAAAACTGTGGGGGAATTCCGGGCAACACGGCCCTGACCTGGAGGTTCACTATCCACACCCTGTGGACGAATAATTTCTGGTAAGGCTCTTGGGTCGGTCTTCCCGTACTATCTCTGCGAAACGGCTACACCTGGACAGCGGATTGCACTTTCGGTTGAGAAGGGTCACGCTCCGGCCGTGAGTTACCGGGACTGGGAGCGCGGGGAGGGCAGCCCGCGCGAGCGTCAGCCGATCGCCCCGTGGGACGACCTCGGCGACCCGGTTCCGTCAGCTTCTTCCTCCTCGACGGACCGCTACCGTACGCCGAGCCGCCGACGGGCGGTCGAGCGTGGCCAGCAGGAGCCCGTCGACGCCTACCTGCCTCGGTGGGCGGTCGAGTCGGGCATCGCGCACGCCGACGGTCGGGGCCGGCACGCCGCCCCGGACGACGACGAGGACGACGACGCCCGTCCGGTCTCCGGGTTGGGTAGGCGTGCGGCCAGGCGGCGGCGGGAGAGCGAGCGGCGGGAGCCCCGGGCGATCGCGGCAGCCCCCGAGTCCGACCACACCAGGGAGTGGACCTTCGACCGCCCGCAGGAGCAGGGGTACGTGGGCAGCCGGCGGGCGGACACCGACGAGGGTGAGCCGGTCTCCGGTGCCGCCCCGACGGCCCGCCCGCGTCGGTCCGCGTCCCGTCGCCCCGAGGTGGTCTGGTCCGGCGGTGACGACTCCGACCTGCCAGTGGAGGCCGTACCCGAGCAGCCGCCCCGGCGACGGCGACGCAACACTGACGATTCGTGGGCCCGTCCGTTGACCGACCCGGGGAGCCGCCCGGCGGCCGATCCGTGGAGCCGTGCCGCCGAGCCGGAGCCGGAGTACCGGCCGGCGGTCGACCCGTGGGACGCGTCCGGCGTGCACACCTGGCAGAGTCCGGTCGCCGACGACCGGTGGGAGCGTCCCGGCGGGGCGTCGCGGTGGGAGCAGAGCGACAGCACCGGCCAGTGGGACCGGTTCACCGACACCGCGCAGTGGGACCGGACGGACGTCGGCCGGTGGGGTCCGGTGACCGCGGATCGTGACGAGGCCGACCGCCGGGACACGGGCGGATTCGACCGTCGGGACCGGGATGACACCGACCGGTGGGACCGGGGCAAGGTCGACCGCCGGGACCGGGGTGGGGTCGACCGGTGGGACCGGGGTGGGGTCGACCGGTGGGAACGGTCGGTGCCACCTCGGTCGTCCCAGCCGGTGACGGAGGGCGAGGGCTGGCCGTGGGGTGAGCAGCCGGAGGGGTTCTGGTCGGGCACCCGGTTGGCCGGGGACGATCCCCGGTGGATGGACCCTCCGACCTCGGCACCCCGCTCTCCGGTGGTGGGCTACACGGCACCGAGGCCCCGGACGGCCCCCCGGCGTCGGGCCGAGCCGGCGTCCGGCCGGGCGGTGGCGACGGCCTCGCTGCGGGACCGGATCGGGTCGGTGGGTGCCGGGTCGTGGAACCGTCGCCTGGAGGACGACCTGCTCGACCCGGACCCGGGTGGCCCGCTGCGCCCGCTGGTCTACACGGCCGCCTGTTATCTGGTGCCGGCGGTGCTGGTGTTCCTGTGGCTGTTGACCCTGGACGGTCAGCCGCCGGCCGGCTGTGTCACGGACATCAGCGGCGGCGGGTGTGAGCCGCCCCGGGCGCACGCCTTCGGTTCACTGGTCGCGGCGGCGCCCCGGTTCGGGCTGTCGTTGCTGAGCAGTCTGGTGGTGGCGGTCCTGCTGCGCCGGGTGGGGACGACCTGGCGGCCGGCGACGGTGGCGCTGGCGGCGGCGGTGGTGGGTGGTGGCCTGTCCACCGTGTTGATCAGCGCGATCACCGGTCAGCCGATCGGCTGACGTGCGCGGTGCCGCTCCCGGCGCCGGCCGTTGTCGCGCCGACGGCCGGGGCGCGGGGCACCGACGCACCGGCGGCCGAGCCGACCCCGGAGGCCGGCACGGATGCTGCCGCGTCCGACGCTCCGGCGTCCGAGACCGGTGACGGCGACGGGCAGCGCGGCCCGACTCCCGCGATGTGCCGTCGACGGTGCCAGGGCGAACGCCGCCGCTGCACCTCTACGCCACCCACGGACAGCGCGACATGGCCCGCACCGGGTGCCGGTGCGGGCCATGTCGGGTGTTGCTGTGCGGTGAGGTCAGCCCTGGACGACGTGGAGGTCGAACTTGGCGGACACCTCGGGGTGCAGCTTGATCCGCACCGGGTAGGAGCCGGTCGACTTGATGTGACCGGGCAGCTCCAGCCGACGACGGTCGAGGACCGGACCGCCGGCCGCCTTGACGGCGTCGACGACCTCGGTCGGGGTGACCGAGCCGAAGAGCCGGCCACCGTCGCCGGCGCGGACCTTCAGGTTGACCTTCAGGCCCTCAAGCTGGTCCTTGACCTCGGTGGCGTGGCCCAGGTCGCGGATCTCCCGGGCCGAGCGGGCCCGCTTGATGACCGTGACCTGCTTCTCCGCACCCTTGGTCCAGCTGATCGCGAAGCCCTGCGGCAGCAGGTAGTTACGGCCGTAGCCGTTCTTGACCTCGACGATGTCGCCGGGGGCACCGAGACCGGAAACTTCCTGGGTCAGGATGATCTTCATGTCGGTGCCTCCTCTCAGCGGGCCGTGGCGGTGTACGGCAGGAGCGCCATCTCACGGGCGTTCTTGACCGCACGGGCGATCTGCCGCTGCTGCTGCGAGGTGACCCCGGTCACCCGCCGAGCGCGGATCTTGCCGCGGTCGGAGATGAACTTGCGCAGCAGCGCGGTGTCCTTGTAATCGATATAGGCGATCCCGTCCTTGTCGAGCGGGTTCACCTTCTTCTTTGGTTTGCGAAGTGCCGCAGCCTTGGCCGTTGCACGTGCTCCTGGTTTGCGATCGCGGGCGCTCGGCGCCATTAGAACGGTGGCTCCTCATCAAAATTGGCGCCCGAACCACCGCGCGAGGAGGGGGCCGGAGCAGCAGAGGCCCACGGGTCGTCGAAGTTTCCTCCGCCGCCGCCCTGGTTGCCACCGCCACCGGAGCCGAAGCCTCCGCCGCCGCCACCGGAGCGCGACATCTTCTGCACCTTCGCCGTGGCGTAGCGCAGCGATGGGCCGATCTCGTCGACCTCGAGCTCGATGACGGTGCGCTTCTCGCCCTCGCGGGTCTCGTACGACCGCTGACGCAGCCGACCCGAGACGATCACGCGGGCGCCCCGCTGGAGCGACTCGGCGACGTGCTCCGCCGCCTGCCGCCACACGGTGCAGGCCAGGAAGAGCGGCTCGCCGTCCTTCCATTCGTTGGTGGTCTTGTCCATGAACCGGGGCGTCGAAGCGACCCGGAACTTGGCGACCGCCGCACCGGACGGGGTGAACCGCAACTCGGGGTCATCGGTCAGATTGCCGATGACCGTGATGGTGGTATCTCCTGCCATGACCATCTCCTCGCGCACTCATCGTTGCGTCGTACAGACTCGCAGAGCCCTACGACATCACCGACGAGGCTGATCCGGGCGAACCGGGGTTGAATGCTTAGCGCATCTCCGGTCGAATGACCTTGGTACGCAGCACGGACTCGTTGAGCCGCAGCTGGCGGTCGAGTTCGGCCACCGCCTCCGGCGTCGCCTGAAGGTCGATGACGGCGTAGATGCCCTCGGCCTTCTTGTTGATCTCGTACGCGAGGCGCCGGCGGCCCCATACGTCGGTCTTCTCGACCGAGCCACCCGCGGTCCGGATCACGTTCAGGTACGTGTCGAGCGAGGGTGCGACGGTGCGTTCCTCGAGGCTGGAGTCGAGGATCACCATTACTTCGTAATGACGCAAGACGTGCTCACCTCCTGTGGGCTAGGCGGCCACGGTCCTTCCGTGGCAGGAGGTCGTGCGTCGTGCCCGTCCCGACCGGGGGAACCCGACCGGACGCGGACAACCTGACCAGAATACCCGGCCCCGACGATCATGCCCGGGCAGGTCGACCCGACGGCGCGAGCCGGCCGGGCGGGAAAGGTGACAGGGGCCCACCGCGACACCCGAAGGCCGGCGGTGGACCCCTGTCCACGGGGCCGCGGGGCGTCCCGTCCGCATTCCTTGGGTGGGACCTGGGGAGGAACGACCACACCGATGAGGTTGGATCGAGGACACCCCGCGGAGCTTCATCCTGTTGTTATCCGACGGTACAACGGCAATCGTCACGCGATAGCCGAATTGCAACTATTCGTCCGACTGTCCCACCTCGGTCAACGATCGCCGGGGTCGTCGGGTGACGCCACCTGCCCTGCGGCGCGGCGGGCAGGGGCAGAGGAACGGCACGACTTGCCCACGACCGTCACCTGCCGGCGTCGGGGACGGGACGTAGGCTCGCCTGCATGCGTATCGGAGCCCACGTCGACCCGGCCGACCCGCTGGCGGAGGCGGCCACCCGTGCCGCCGAGGCGGTGCAGTTCTTCCTCTCCGACCCGCAGGGCTGGAAGGCCCCGGAACCCCGGGAGGACGCCGACCGGCTGCGCGCCGCCGACGTCGACCTCTACGTGCACGCCCCGTACGTCATCAACGTGGCCACCCTCAACAACCGGATCCGCATCCCCAGCCGCAAGCTCCTGCTGGGCCACGCCGCCGCAGCGGCGCAGCTCGACGCCCGGGGGCTGATCGTGCACGGCGGCCACGTCAACGCCGGTGACGACCTGGCCGTCGGCTTCGACAACTGGCGCAAGACCTTCGCCTACGCGGCCGACTCCGGCGGCTTCCCCGTGCCCGTCCTGATCGAGAACACCGCCGGTGGCGACAACGCCTGCGCCCGGCGGCTCGACGCGCTGGCCCGGCTCTGGGACGCCCTCGGTGACTACGAGGTCGGCTTCTGCCTCGACACCTGTCACGCCCATGCCGGTGGCGAGGAGTTGCTCGAGCTGGTCGACCGGGTGAAGGCGATCACCGGCCGGATCGATCTGGTGCACGCGAACAACTCCAAGGGCGGGTTCAACTCCGGGCAGGACCGGCACGACAACCTCGACGGCGGCACCATCGACCCGGAGCTGCTGGTGGCGGTGATCCGGGCGGCGGACGCCCCGGTCATCGTGGAGACTCCCGGCGGCGCGACCGGTCAGGGCGCCGACATCGCCTTCCTCCGTGAGCAACTCGGCACGGGGGCCTGAGCGCCGATGACCACCAACGCGACGGGCGGCAGCCAGCCGCCACGGCAGACAGACGGCACGGACCCGACCTCCGGGGGCGGGGCGGGGTCGCCGCAGGGCCGGCCGGCACCCGACGCGCGGGACAGCGCGAAGCCGGGCAGGGACGATTCACCCCCGACCACCGGACCCGACCCACAGCCCGGCGGATCGGGCGCGGAGCCCGCCGGATCGGGCGCGGAGCCCGCCGGACCCGACGTGCCACCCGACGGAGCCGGTGCGGAGCCCGCCGAGGGCGGCCCGGTAGCCGACGACGGCCGGGTTGGGGGCGGGAAGGCCGGAGCCGGCCCCGGGCCGACCGGGGCGAAAGCCCAGCCGGCGGGGACGTCGACGGAGAAGGCCGCAGCGACGACCGCGGTGACGGCCGACCAGGCCGGCACAACGACCGACCACGCCGGGAAGTCCAGGACCTGGAAAGACCGGCTCACAAGAAGGAGGGCCGGGAAGGACGAGGCCGGGAAGGGCCGGGGTGACGAACCGGCCGGGGGCGAAACGGAGCAACAGGAGCCGGCCGCCGAGGCCGATCCGTGGACCTCGTTCGCGCCCGCGCCCGAACCGGTGCCGGGCCGCCCCGGACGGGCGGCCCGCGCCACCGGCCGGTTCCTGGTGCACGAGTGGACGCTCGCCGTCCTCGCCTCGCTCGCCCTGGCCGTGGGGATGACCTGGCCGACCCTGCGGTACCCGCTCTACACGCTGCCCCAGGACTACTGGGACCCAAGCCTCCAGGCCTGGCAGATGGCCTGGTCCGGACATGCCCTGCGGACCAACCCGGGGCAACTGTTCCAGTCCAACACGTTCTTCCCCGAGCCCTGGAGCTTCGCCTTCTCCGACATGCTGCTCGGGTACGCCCCGGCCGGCCTGCTCGGCACCGGTCCGGATGCCGCCGTGCTCCGCTACAACATCATGTTCGTGCTGGCCCACGCGATGGCCACCTTCGGGGCGTACGTGCTGGCCCGGCAGTGGGGCGCGGGCCGGATCGGTTCGGCGGTCGCCGGGGTCAGCTACACCTACGCGCCGTGGCTGCTCGCCCAGGCCGGCCACCTGCACATCGTCTCCAACGGTGGCATCCCGTTGGCGCTGGCCATGCTGGCCCGGGGCCACGGCTGGTCACTGCGGCACGGTTACCGGCCGGAGCGTCGCCGGGTCGGCTGGGCGTACGCCGGCTGGGCGGTCGCGGCCTGGCAGCTCAGCCTGGGCTTCGGCATCGGCCTGGTGTTCGCCTACGTTTTGGCGGTGACCCTGCTGGTCTCGGCAGCGGTGTGGTTCTGGCAGCGGCGGCGACGCGGGCGGCGGCCCTTCGGGCGGCGGCTGTTCGTCGCCGACCTGGTCGGCGGGCTGCTCTTCGCCGCCGTCGGCGCGCTGCTGGCGGTGCCGTACTTCAAGGTCGCCGAGCTGCACCCGAACGCGGAGCGGACGATCGGCGACATCGGCGTCTACTCACCGCCGGCGAGCGGCTTCTTCACCGCGCCCGCCGAGTCGAGGATCTGGGGTGGGCTGCACGAGGGGGCGCGGGCGACGCTGCCCTGGCATCCGGAGATGACCCTGCTGCCGGGCTTCGTGCTCTACGCGCTGGCCGCCGGTGGGCTGTTCTTCTCGGTGTGGCGGCTGCGGCACCGGCTGTGGATGCTGGCCGGAGTCCTGGTCACGATGGTGCTGGCGATGGGCACCCGGTTCTTCGACGGCACCTTCACCTACGCGCCGCTCTTCGCGCACCTGCCGGGCTTCAACGGGCTGCGGACGCCCGGTCGGATGATGCTCTGGACGACCCTGCTGCTCGCCCTGCTGGCGGCCGGTGCGGTGAGCGCCTTCGCCCAGCGGGTCCGCGAGCTGAGCACCGAGCGGGTGCCCGCCCGGCCGGCACCGTGGCTGCGGGCAGCCACCCTGCTGCCACTGCTGCTGGTGGTCGTGGAGGGGCTGAACACCACGCCGCACCCGGTGGTGCCGGAGCAACCGGCGGCGATGCGCACGGTGGACGGTCCACTGCTGGTGCTGCCCAGCAGCCAGAACCAGGACCAGCCGGTGATGCTCTGGTCGACCAGCCGCTTCCCGCAGGTGGTCAACGGCGGCAGCGGGTTCACCCCGAAACAGCTCGACGACGTCCGCCGGGTGACGGCGGCGTTCCCCGACCAGACCAGCGTCGACTACCTGCGCACCCTCGGCGTACGCAACGTGGTGGTGCTGCGGGACCAGATCGTCGGTACGCCGTGGGAGGTGACCGTGGACGCTCCGGTCGACCAGTTGGGCATCACCCGCCAACAGGTCGGCAACGCCGTGGTGTTCCGTCTCTGAGGCGGGTTGCGGTGGGGGCGGGCGGGGGAGCCCCGCCGGCTCCGGGCGGTCAGACTTGATCCCTGCGCCGGCGGGGCTCCCCCGCCCCCTGACGGACGCGGGGGCCGTCTCGGACTTACGCGTCTGGGTGGGGTGCGGCTGTCAGGCGGGGGTGGGGGCTGGTTCTGGTTCGGGGGCGGGGGTTTTGCGGCGGAGTTTGGTCAGCCAGGGGGCGTCCGGGGCACCGTCGAGGACGCCGCCGTCCGGGTCGTCGGGGTAGGTCCAGCGGACGGCGTCCCGCTCCGGGTGCAGGATGTCCTTGACGATCAGGACGCAGAGCACCACCACCGTGCCGAGCCGTAGCGACGAGGCCAGCACGAAGACGCCCTCGGGGAAGACCGGCCGGCTGGTGGCCGAGCCGAGCAGTTCGCCGTAGAAGGCGACGAAGTAGCACACCTCGGCGAACTGCCAGGCGAGGAAGGCCCCCCAGCGGGGTCGGGCGAGCACCGCCAGCGGCAGCAGCCAGAGCACGAACTGCTGTGACCAGACCTTGCTGAAGATCAGGAAGGCGGCCACCACGAGGAAGGCGAGCTGGGCCAGCCGGGGCCGGCGAGGCGCCCGCAGGGTCAGCACGGCCACCCCGATGCAGGCCAGCCCGAACAGGGCGTACGACAGGTTGTTGAGGGTGGGGATGTTGCCATTCAGCCACTGGAAGGGGCCCTGGTCGCCGGGGGCGCCGGTGTTCACCTTGCCGTCGAGGTACCGCCCGATGTACCAGAGGGTGCCCCAGTCGATGGGCCGGGTGGTGTTCAGCTCGAAGAACCGACCCCAGTTGTCCGGGTAGCGGATCGCCGTCGGCAGGTTCACCGCGACCAGCGCGACCAGGCCGGTGGCGACGGCGGTGAACGCGGCCCGCAGCCGATTCGCCCGCAGGCCGAGGATCAGGATCGGGCCGAGCAGGAACAGCGGCCACATCTTCGCCGCACCGCCCAGGCCGAGCAGAACCCCGGCCAGGACGGGTTGTCGTTTCGCCCAGGCGGCCAGCCCGAGAGCGGCCAGCCCGATGGCGAGGAAGTCCCAGTTGACGGTGGCGGTGAGGAACAGCGCCGGGGCCAGCGCGAAGAGTGCCGCGTCCCAGGGTCGTCGGCGGCGCAGGGCGAGGATCACCGCGGCGGTGGCGACGGCGAGCGCGCTGAGGGTCAACGCGGTGGCGTTGTAGAACCACCGCCCCTGGTTGATCGTCGGGTCGTCGACGCCGACGGCGTGCACCGGCAGGCCGAGCGCGCCCATCATGTAGCCGGTGAGCACCGGGTATTCCACCGGGTGGTCCCGGTAGGGGACCTTGCCCTCGTGCAGGCCCTCGGCGTAATAGAGGGCCAGCACGTCGGTGTAGCACATCCGGGTGTACTGGATGTTGTTCTGCCAGGCACCGTTCTGGCAGGGCGCCTTCTGCACCCAGTGCAGGGCCAGGGTCAGGCAGGCCAGGGCCAGCACGATCCGGGCCGCCGTCCAGAACCGACTCTCCCGACCGGCGGGCCGGTCGACGGCGACGGCGTGGTCGCCGAGCGGCCCGCCGATCGCCTCCGAGACGCCCCGGACGAAGCCGTCCGATCGGGACGGGTGGTCGCTGCTCCCGGCGTCGTCGATGCCGGGCGTCGGCTGGGTGCTCATGAGAATGCATCCTGCCCTATGAATGGCTCTCGGACGAGCAGCATCTTCCTCCGGAGGCCCGCTGCACCCCGCTCAGATCGCCCCTCGGTGGCCTGGGGGAGAGACGCCGCTGCCGGCGACCGCAGGTCTGCGGGTCGCCGGCAGCGGCATAGACGATCGTCGGTGTACTGGTCAGCTCAGTCCCGGGTACGTGGAGTCGGCAGCAGCCCGCCGCCGTTCCCGCCGTTCTGGCCGGGGAGGTTCTGGTTGGGCGGGGTCACCGGACTGCCGCCCGGGTTGTTACCTCCCGGATTACCGCCCTGGTTCCCGCCGGGGTTGCCCCCCTGGTTCCCACCCGGGTTGTTGCCGCCCTGGTTGCCGCCGCCCAGCAGGCACTGCAGGTCGGTGGGGGCACAGTTCGGCCCGGTCGGGGCGTTCGGCGGCGGCGGAGGCGGCGGAGGCGGGGTGCCGTTGCCGGACTCCGGGTCGCCGACCTTCGCCGCCGGCGGGAAGTCCAGCTTGTCCTCGCCCTTGAGCGCGCCGTTCATGACCCGCTCCCAGATCTCGCCGGGCATGGTCGCACCGCTGATCTTGGTGCCGTCGTTCAGCTTGATCGCTTCCCGCTTGCCCTTGTTGCCCACCCAGACGGCGGTGGCGAGCTGCGGGGTGTACCCGATGGTCCAGGCGTCACCGTTCTGGTCGGTGCCCTCCTTGAGCTCCCAGGTGCCGGTCTTGGCGGTGGCCTTCCGGCCGTCCGCCAGGGTGTGGTTGATCTTGCCCGGGTAGTCCTTCAGCACGTCGGTCACGTCGGCGACCACGTCCGGGTTGATCCGCTTCTGCGGCTTGAGCTGCTCGCCGCCGAGCTTCTCCCACTTGCCGGTCTCCTTGTTCTGCTTCTCGGCGGAGATCAGGAAGTGGGCCTTGTTGTAGATGCCCTTGTTGGCGAAGGTGGCGATGCCGTTGGCGTGGTCGAGCACGGTGATCGGGTACTGACCGTAGGCGACCACGTGGTAGAAGGGGTCGGGTGCCAGGTCGGCGGCCTTCTCCTTGGCCAGGTCGTGCCCCTTGGGCGGGCTCACGTTCGTCTGCCACATCATGCTGACGCCGGCCTTGGCCGCCATGTCGACGATCTTGTCGGGCCCGATATCCAGGCTGACGTGGTAGAACGGCACGTTCAGCGACTTCAGGGTCGACTCGCGCAGCGTGCAGGAGTCACCACAACTGGGGTTGTCGGTGCCGGCGTTGCTGACCCGGAACTTGTCGCCCTCCGGGGTGAACGCCCGGCCCTTCCAGCGCGAGTCGACGGACTTGCCCGCCTCCAACGCCGCCGCCAGCGTGTAGATCTTGAAACTGGAGCCGGGCGAATGCCCGCCGGTGATGTTGCCGTTGGTGTCGGTGTTCGTGCCGGCGTAGTCGGTGCCGGTGCCGTCGTCCCCGCCGTAGTAGCCGAGCACCCGGCCGTTGCGCGGGTCGACGGAGACCACGGCGGCCATCAGGTTCTTGCGCGCGCCGTCCAACTCGGAGCCCTTGGTGCTGCGCTGGGCGGCGGTGGTCACGGCCTTCTGCACCTTGTTGTCGATGGTGGTCCTGATCCGGTAGCCACCCTCGCGGAGCATCGCCGAGCAGCGCGGCTTACGCTCGGTCACTTCCGCGTCGTTGTCGGTGCAGAGCTTCTTCTCCCGCATCTCCGCCGAGACGTAGTTGATGACGTTGCCGATCGGGGTGTTGACGCCGAACTTGACGCCGGAGCGGGACTCCTTGGGGGTCTGCAGCGTCTTGGTCGGGTACTCCGTCGGATGCGCCGGCCGGCCGGGGGCATCGACCCAGCGCATCTCGATCATGTTCTTGATGACGTAGTCCCAGCGGTCCTTGGCTTCGACGGGGTTGAGCGCCGGGTCGAAACCCTTGTGCGTGGCGCTCGGTTCCGGCTGCTTGATCAGGGCGGCGAGCACGGCGGCCTCGGCCACGTCGATCTTCGAGACCGACTTGCCGAAGTAGGTCTGCGCCGCCGCCTCGATGCCGTACGCGTTGCGCCCGAAGTAGATGGTGTTGAGGTAGTGCTCCATGATCTGTTCCTTGGTGAACTGATCATTGAGCTTGGAGGCGACGATCGCCTCCTTCACCTTCCGCGCGTACGAGTCGTCCTGGAGGTTCTCGTAGGCGTTGCGGGCGTACTGCTGGGTGATCGTCGAGGCGCCCTGCTTGTCGCCGTTGGAGAGGTTGTTCCAGGCGGCCCGGGCGATGCCCTTGTAGTCGACGCCGGCGTGCTCGTAGAAGTTCTTGTCCTCCGCCGCCGCCACCGCGTCCCGCATGTGCTGCGGAATCTGGTTGATCGAGACGAATGTCCGGTTCTGCTCGCCCACCTTGGCGATGACCGTCTTGTTGTCGGCCGCGTAGATGGTCGTGGCGAGCGGCAGCTTGATCTGGGCGGGCAGCACCACGGTGGTGGAGTAGTAGGTGAACCCGACCACACCGAGGCCGGCGAGCATGATGAAGACCGCGAACCCGGCGATCAGCAGGTTGATCCGCTTGCGCCGCTTCGCCCGCGCCAGCGCGTCCGGGTCACCCGGCCCGCGTCCGCGTCCGCCGCCGGCACCACCGCCGTAGCCGCGACCCGGCCCGTTCGGGCCGCCCGGTCCGCCGCCGCCGCCGACCTGCGCGACGCCGGCCCGCGCCACCGAGGCCCGCCCGGCGGAGCCGACCGAGGCCGCGCCGACGCTGGCCCGACCGGCGGGGGCCGTCCCGACGCTGACCCGACCGGCCGGTCCACCCGCCGGGGAGACCGGCACGGAGGCACGGCCCGCGCCACCCCATCCCGACGCCGCCGGGGAGACCGGCACGGAGGCACGACCCGGCCCGGCCGGGGAGACCGGCACCGAGGCACGACCGGGGCCGGCCCGGCCGACCGGGGCCGCACCGCCTGTCGCGCGCGGCGGGGGCACCGCCGCCGAGGCCCGTCCGGTGGGCGCGGCACCGCCGACCGAGGCGCGGCCGGCCGGGGCTGCACCCCGGGCGTCACCGCCCCGTCGGGGGTACGCGTCGTCCGCCCCCGGTCCGGGGCCGCCGTTCGAACCCGGTACCTGGGCCCGCGCGCGCGGGGAACTGGGATCGCCGTACGAGTTCATTCCTCACACCCTGCCGGTCGCGGTGGGACGCGGGGGCGCCACCACCGGGTTGCCGTGAGTTGACACACGCGCCATGGGGCCGGCAAGGGGCCGGATGCGCGCTGCAATTTCCACATCATTCGGGCCAATCGGGCCGATGGGCCGCCGGTCGCGGTGTCTGTGTCCTACGACACCAGAGTCGACCGGAGCAGCCAGGTTCACCGTTGCGCCTCTCGCCTTCGCTCCTGCGTGGCAGCCGTGGCGGCCTCCGCCACACCCTGTTCCGGGCCGCCCTCGGCCAGCCCGTCCCGGCCGAGCAGGAACTGCTCGACGAGATGGTTCCAGTCACAGCCGAGGCACACCTCCACCACGAAGACCTGGAACTCACGCAGCGTCATCGCCAGCGCAGGTAGCTCGGCCAACGTGCGTGCCTGCCCGGCGGACTGCCTGAGTTCGTCCCCGTAAATGTAGTGGACGTGGGTGAGGTTCTCGCTCCGGCAGATCGGACACCGTTGCTCGGTCGGCTCCCCGTGGAAGCGGGCCGCGTTCTTCAGGTACGGCGAGGCGTCGCAGACGTCGTACGTGCCGACCCGTCCGGCGAGCACGTCACGCAGCACTGCTCGCTTCTGCAGCGAGTAGTCGACGACCTGACGAGACGTCCGCATGCGGCAAAGGGTACGCGTTCCGATCGGGTGGGGCGACCACCGTCACGATCCGTGCACGGGCTGGCGCGGAACGGGGGTTTGCCCTGACGGCAGACGAGGTACTAACGTGCGATGTATCGGTCCGATACATCGAGGCGGTTAAGCTGCCGCTCCGAGGGTAAGGGAAGGGTGGCCCGTGCTCGAACTCGCCATCCTCGGCCTCCTTCAGGAGGCCCCGATGCACGGCTACGAACTCCGCAAGGAGCTCACCGCCAAGCTCGGCGCCATCCGGGCAGCGATCAGCTACGGCTCGCTCTACCCGACCCTGCGCAGGTTGCAGGCGGCGGGTTGGATCACCGAAGCCACCGACGCCCCGGCCACCGCCGAGGAGGTTCCCGCGCTGACCAGCCGACGAGGTCGGGTGGTCTACAAGATCACTGCGGAGGGCAAGGAACGCTTCGCCCAGCTGATCGCGCAGGCCGGGCCCGAGACGTACGACGACACGGGCTTCGGTGTGCACTTCGCGTTCTTCGCCCGCACCGACCAGGCGACCCGGCTGCGCATCCTGGAGGGTCGCCGCCGCACGATCGAGGAGCGTCGCGAAGGACTTCGGGACGTGCTGGGCCGGGCGGCCGAGCGTCTCGACGCGTACACCCTGGAATTGCAACGCCACGGCCTCGACGCGTGCGAGCGCGAGGTCCGCTGGCTGGAGGAGCTCATCGCCAACGAGCGCTCCGGCCGTGCCCCGGCCGTCCCGCGACCCGGGACGGCCGGCGGTCCACGAGACAACAACAGCCCGCCTCCGCCTGGAGAGTCCAGGAATGAGCGGCCGTGATGAAGAAGAAGGAGGCAGACGCTATGGGCTCCGTCCGCGTCGCCATCGTCGGTGTGGGTAACTGCGCCTCGTCCCTCGTGCAGGGCGTGGAGTACTACCGCAACGCCGACCCGAACGACCGCGTCCCGGGTCTCATGCACGTCACCTTCGGCGACTACCACGTATCGGACGTGGACTTTGTCGCGGCGTTCGACGTGGACGCCAAGAAGGTCGGCATGGACCTCGCGGAGGCGATCGTCGCCAGCGAGAACAACACCATCAAGCTCTGCGACGTGCCGCCCACCGGCATCAGCGTCCAGCGCGGCCCGACCTTCGACGGCCTGGGCCAGTACTACCGCGAGATCATCGAGGAGTCCGACGCCGAGTCGGTCGACGTGGTCAAGGCGCTGCGCGACGCCCAGGTCGACGTGGTCGTCTGCTACCTGCCGGTCGGTTCCGAGCAGGCCGCCAAGTTCTACGCCCAGGCCGCGATCGACGCCGGCTGCGCCTTCGTCAACGCGCTGCCGGTCTTCATCGCCTCCGACCCGGAGTGGGCGCAGAAGTTCACCGACGCCGGCCTGCCGATCGTCGGTGACGACATCAAGAGCCAGGTCGGCGCGACCATCGTGCACCGCGCGCTGGCGAAGTTGTTCGAGGACCGGGGCGTCGAGCTGCTGCGCACCTACCAGCTCAACTTCGGCGGCAACATGGACTTCATGAACATGCTGGAGCGCACCCGGCTGGTCTCGAAGAAGATCTCGAAGACCCAGTCGGTGACGTCCCAGATCCCGCACGAGATGGTCAAGAGCGACGTGCACATCGGCCCGTCGGACCACGTGCCGTGGCTGGACGACCGCAAGTGGGCCTACATCCGCCTGGAGGGCCGCTCCTTCGGTGACACCCCGCTCAACGCCGAGCTGAAGCTCGAGGTGTGGGACTCGCCGAACTCCGCCGGTGTCATCATCGACGCCGTCCGGGCCGCCAAGATCGCCCTGGACCGCAAGGTCGGTGGCCCGATCCTCTCGGCCTCCTCGTACTTCATGAAGTCCCCCCCGGAGCAGTACGCCGACCACGACGCGCACGCCGCCGTCGAGTCCTTCATCAAGGGCGACATCGAGCGCTGACGCGCTGAACACCAGCACCACCGAGGGCCGGGTTCCAGACGGAACCCGGCCCTCGCTGGTCACCTCAGACCGACATCTCCAGGTACGGCGACAGCCGCAGGACGAGTTCCTCCACCGAGTCGACCTCGCCGCTGGCCATCGCGTCGGTCAGCGCCATTCGCTCCTTGGCCGGCATGTTCAGGTTCAGACCGCTTCGCCGCAGGAACACGCGCGTTGTCGCCCAGGCAAGCCCGGCATTCCACATGTCGAGCGGTCGCCACATCATCAACCCGTGCAGCAGCGCCGCCGACTTGTCCAACGCGGTCGGATAGACGGCGCGCCCCATGAGTCGGGCGTGCGGGCGGGCCACTGCGGCTACGAGAATGCCGGCATCCCGCACCCGACTCTGCGGACCGGTGTGCTCGGCGAGGAGAGTCAGCAGATCCTCCGGCTCCGGCCAGGGCTGAGTCAGCGTCATCGGTCACCTAACATCTCGAAGAACTCGGCATCGTCCTCGAAGACCCGCCGGGCAGCCTGGCGGGTCCACTCGTCGCGCTCGTGCCGGTCCAGGTACGCCTGCACCGCCACCTCGACCGTCTTGTGCATCGACCGGTGCTCCGCCTCGGCGAGTTCCTTGAGTCGCTGCTCGACCTCGGGCTTCAGGTTCAGGGTGAAGGCCATACCAGAGTTGTATAACTCGCCCGTCGGCTGGTCAACCACGCTCGGCGTCACGTCTCCTCCTTACTGGGTCGTCCGGAACGATGGTGGCGAGGATCGCTCGGATCAGTGCGGACGGACTGTGCGATGAGCCGGTCGAGCAGATCCGCTCGGCCCACTCCGACGCCCGACCCGAGCGCCGCCAGGAAGCCACGCTCCACGAGCCGCCGCGCCTGGCAGGGGAACGGTTCGCCACAGGCACACCGGCCGTCGTCTGCGAGCGGGTGACGGCGGTGCAGCCGGTGACTCCACCGCCAGATGGTCGGTGACACGCACTCCACCGGCGGCTCGGCCGGCGGGTCCTCCGGATCGAAGCTGAGCCGCATCAGCCCACCGCCGACCCGAGTCGCCACCGCCAGGCCCGGCTGAGCAGTGGTGCCGGCCGTGCTCGCCCCCGCCGGTGCGGGGCGAGCCAGCGCCGCAGTGCGCAGCGCCGCTGCGGCGGTACCGGATCGAGCACCGGCAGACCCAGCTCCACCAGGCGATTCGCCGCCGCGTTGGCCGACGGACACGGTACGACGGTCAGGCAGACCCGGCACTGCTGGCTCTCAGGATCGGCGACGTGCGCGGCGATGATCTCGTGCGCGGCGCGGCTCTCCACCCGCGCCCGGGTTTCGTACAGGCCCACTGGCACCCCTTCGCAAGGGGCGGACGCGCGGTCCCGGGGTCACCACCGCGAGGGGGATTCCCGGCGGGGGTCCGCACGTCCGCCCGGCTCGGGCCCGGGGGTGCGCCGTCGAGCCGCACCCCCGGACCAGGAAACCGAGGGGGTACGCACCGCGACGCACGCCGGCACCCGCTTCGCGCGGGTACGACGTGGTAGACAGTCGGGGAGTCGTTCCCCGGGACGCCGGCCATCGCGCTGCGCCTCCCGTTCGGCTCGTTCCCGGACCGGGGTGGGCATGCCGCCAAGCCGTCCCACCCCGGTCCGTCCTCATCTCGACCGTCGATCACCTTCGGTAATCACAGCCACACGCAGAATGCACGCTGCCGCACCGATACGCAAGATTGCGTATCAGCGGTTCTCACTCCATGCTGTTCTGGCGTGACAGCGGCGGCTCGGCGGGCGGGGGTACGAGATGATCAATGAACAGGCAGCGACGCTACGGGCACAGTGGATCGGCCAGCAGCTTCGCGCGATGCGGGAGGGTGCCCGGCTGACCCTCAAGGACGTGGGCGACTTCATCAACCGCAACGCGTCCACCGTGAGCCGGATGGAGTCCGGGATCATTCCGCCCCGGGTGCCCGAGGTCCTCGCCTACCTCGACCTGTGCGGCGTCGACGACCCGCGTCGCCGCGACGACCTCAAGACCATGGCCCAGGACGCCTGGCAGAAGGGCTGGTGGGACGGTTTCAGCGCCAACGTCGCCGGCTCGCTGATCGACTGGATCTGGCTGGAGAGCCGGGCCACCGAAATCCGGTCCTTCCAGGCATCTGTCATTCCCGGGCTGCTCCAGACCCGGGCCTACGCCAAGGCCCTGATCGGAGCCTGGGACGAGGCCGCCACGGACGATGAGGTCGCCCGATACGTCGAGGTCCGGATGCAGCGGCAGAGGCGGCTGGAGGAACCCGACCCCGTCCGGCTCTCCACCGTCATCGACGAAGGCGCTCTCCGGCGGGTCGTCGGCGGACCAGAGGTCATGCGCGCCCAACTCGCCCACCTTCGCACGGTGGCCGGCTGGTCGAACGTCGAGGTCATGATCCTGCCGGCCAGCGCCGGAGCCCACGCATGTCCGGACGGGACCTTTGATGTCTTCCGGATGCGCCGCCCCTACGCACCGACCGGCTGCGTCTCCACTGCCGTGGGAGCCGTGGTGGTGGAAGGAGAGAAGGCCGATTCGCTGCACCAGCGCTACGATCGACTGCGCCGGGCGGCGCTGCGCAACGGTGCCGTGCAGCGATTCCTCTTCGATCTGGAAGCGCGTCTGGAGTGAGCCAATGGCGATTATCGACCAATCCGCCAGTACCGGGTTTTCGGTGGCCTGGCACGTCAGCACCCGCAGCGGCAACGGTGGTGGCGACTGTGTCGAGGCCGGGCCGGTGCTGGACGGCAGTGGCCGGTTCGCCGTACGCGACAGCAAGGACCGTGGCGGCCCGCTTCTGCTCTACCCCGCCGCCGGCTGGGCCGCCTTCGTCACGGACCTCCGCGCAGGTCGCCTCGCCCCACTCCCCTGACCCACCGACCCGCCGTACCTCCATGGTCAACTCCATTGTGCCGATACTGCGGTATCCGCTCACCGCCGACACCGCTACATCGGCCCAACTGCGAGGGCATAGGCGAGGGCTGGCCTTTACCCGATCAGGACCAGGCACGGCGCAGGGCGACGCCTGCCTCCAACTCCAACAGGGTCACCTTGCGGGGTAGGCCGCCACCGAAGCCGACCAGCTTGCCGCCCGCACCGACGATCCGGTGGCAGGGGACGATCACCGGCACCGGGTTGCGGTTGCAGGCCACCCCGACTGCCCGCGCCGCGCCGGGATCGCCGACCCGCCGGGCCACCTCGCCGTAGGTGAGCGTCTCCCCGTACGGGATGCGGGTCATCTCCCGCCAGACGGCACGCTCGAACTCGGAGCCGCGCGGCATGACCACCGGCACGGTGAACCCGGTCAGCTCACCGGCGAAGTACGCCCTCAGCTCCGCGACCACCCGACCGGCCAGCGTGTCGCCGGGCTCGTCGTCGGCCGACGTGACCCGGCCGAAGTGCGTGCCACAGACCGCCGTCCCGTCGGTGGCCACGGAGAACTGACCGATCGGCGAGTCCAGCACGGTCCAACGCATGCCGGCCATTCTTCCCGCCCCGCCGGGACACCGGCCGGTGACCCTAGCTCCCGTACGAGATGGTCCATCCCTTGCCGTCGAAGACGGCCTTCGCGCTGGTCATGCCGGCGGGGTACGACACCTGCGCGGGTGTGGTGAGTTCGGAGACGTCCATCACCTCGCTGCTCTCGAAGCTCCCGAAGGCGACCCAGTAGGTGGGCTTCGGGTCGAGCTCGACCCCGGCGTTCGTCAGGGTCGGCACGACGAAGGTGCCGGCCCCCGGCCACGAACTGCGTTCCGGGGACGAGCGCCCCGACAGCGGAAGCCGCTGCTGGTCGACGCGGTCACCGGGACGGTGCTCGGCACGCTGCCGGTGGCCGAGGTCGCCTGGGTCGGCGACGACCGGCTGCTCTACCGGCGGCCCGGCGGTTACCGGGACGTCGTACTCGCCGACCCCGCCGGCCACGAGCTGCAACGGTTGCCGCTGCCGCGGGAGTTGGCCGAACGGACGGTGTCCATCGCCCCCAAATGATCACGCAGAACGTTGCGTCGGGTCGCTACCGTGCAGGTCGTGGCCACGGGGACGCTCATCTTTCTGATCATCGGTGGGGCGGGCGTCGGCGTGCTGGCGCTCGCCCTGCTCGGCGGCGAACTCCTGCACTTCGGTCATCCCGGCGTCGACGGTCCGGTCTCCGTCGAGGCGGTCGCCGGCTTCCTCGGCGCGTTCGGCTTCGGCGCGGCCATCGTCAACGAACTGCTCGGCGGGCGTACCCCGGGGATGATCGCGGCGGCGGTCGGTGGCGGCGCGCTCGCCGCGGTGCCCACCGCGTGGCTGGCGGGGCGGCTGAGCCGGGCGGCGCGCGACATGCGCACCGACGCCACCCCCACCCGGGACGACCTGGTCGGCGCGCTCGGCCTGGTGGTCACCCCGATCCCGACCGGCGGCTACGGCGAGGTACGGGTACGCGTCGCCGGCCAGCCGGTGAAACTCAACGCCCGTGCCGACGAGCCCATCCCGCTCGGCGCGCAGATCTTCGTGGTGCAGACGCTGAGCGAGACCAGCGTGCACGTCGAGACCTACTGACCCTCTTCTCGCAGAGACGGAACCCCCATGCCTCTCCTCATCGCCATCGGTGGCGCGGTCGTCCTCGCCCTCGTCCTCGTGATGTTCGTGCTCTCCCGGATCAAGGTGGCCGGGCCGAACGAGGCGTTCATCGTCACCGGCCGCAAGGGGCGGACCACGCAGACCGCCGACGGCGGCCGGTCCACCGACAACTCCGGCCAGAAGGTCGTGCTCGGCGCGTCGGTCTTCGTCCTGCCGGTGGTGCAGAAGCTCCAGTCACTCGACCTGTCCAGCCGCCGCATCGACGTGGGCATCCGGGGCGCGGTCAGCAAGCAGGGCATCCGGGCCGACCTGCACGGCGTGGCCATCGTGAAGGTCGGCGGCACCGAGGACGCGATCCGGGCCGCCGCCCAGCGGTTCCTGCACCAGCAGGCCGAGATCGACAACTTCACCCGGGAGGTGCTGGCCGGCGCGCTGCGCTCGATCGTCGGCCGGCTCACCGTCGAGGAGGTCATCCGGGACCGGGCCGCGTTCGCCAACGCGGTCGCCGAGGAGGCCGAGCACTCGATGACCAACCAGGGGCTGGTGCTGGACACCTTCCAGCTCCAGGACATCCTCGCCGAGGGGTCGTACCTGCAGGACCTGGGTCGGCCCGAGGCGGCCCGGGTGCTCAAGGACGCCGCCATCGCCGAGGCCCGCGCCCGGCAGCAGGCCGAGCAGGAGCGGCTGCTGGCCGAGGAGGCGATCGCCGAGGCCAACCGGAACCTGTCGCTGAAGCAGGCCGGCATCCAGGCCGAGATCGACGCGGCGAAGGCGAAGTCGGCGGCTGCCGGGCCGCTCGCCCAGGCCGAGCGGGACCAGGCGATCCTCTCCGAGCAGCAGAAGGTGGCCGAGCGCAACGCCGAGCTGAAGCAGCGCCAGCTCGACACCGAGGTGCGCAAGCCGGCCGACGCGGCCCGGTACAAGGTGGAGCAGGAGGCGGAGGCGGCCCGTAACGCGGCCGTGCTGAGCGCCGACGCGCAGCGGCAGGCCACCATCGCCGCCGCCCAGGCCTCCGCCGAGCAGGCCCGGCTCACCGGTGAGGGTGAGCGGGCCCGCCGGGCGGCGCTGGCCGAGGCGAACGCCATCGAAGGCGCCAAGGAGGGTGAGGCCGAGCAGCGGCGGCGGTCCGCCATCGCCGAGGCGGTCGAGCGGGAGGGCCAGGCCGAGGCCACGGCCATCCTGGCCCGGGGTCAGGCCGAGGCCGACGCGATGGCCCGCAAGGCCGAGGCGTTCGCCGCGTACGGTGAAGCCGCCGTGCTGGACCTGCTGGTCCGGGTGCTGCCGCAGGTGGTCGAGGCGGCCAGCGCCCCGATCGGCGCGATCGACAAGCTGACGGTGATCTCCACCGACGGGGCGTCCTCGCTGACCAAGTCGGTGGCCGGGAACGTGGCCCAGGGCCTCCAACTCGGCTCCGACCTCACCGGCATCGACCTGCCGGCCCTGCTCGCCAAGCTGGGCTCGGCGTCGGCCGGGTCCCCGGCCAACGGCAAGTCGCCGGTCGAGGGCAGCGCGGTCGAGACCCGCTGACCCGACGACGAAGGGGGCCGTCCGGAATCCGGACGGCCCCCTTTCGGGTACGTCAGCGCAGGCCCTGGTCGTGGGCCCAGCGCAGCAGCTCCGCCTCGGCCTCGTCGCGGTCGAGCGGGCCGCGTTCCAGGCGCAGCTCCTTGAGGTGCTGCCAGGCCCGGCCGACCAGCGGACCTGGCGGCACCCCGAGCAGCTCCATGATCGCGTTGCCGTCCAGGTCGGGCCGGACCCGGGCCAGGTCCTCCTCGGCGGCGATCCGGGTGATCCGCTCCTCCAACGCGTCGTAGTCGGCGGCGAGTTGGGCGGCCTTGCGCCGGTTGCGGGTGGTGCAGTCCGAGCGGGTCAGCTTGTGCAGCCGGTCCACCAGGTCACCGGCGTCGGTCACGTACCGGCGGACGGCCGAGTCGGTCCACTCGCCCCGGCCGTACCCGTAGAACCGCAGGTGCAGTCCGACCAGCTTGGTGACCTGGCTGGTGACGTCCTTCGGGTAACGCATGGCCTTCAGCCGGGCCTTGGTCAGCCGGGCACCGACCACCTCGTGGTGGTGGAAGCTGACCCGACCGTCCGCGCCGACCGCCTTGGTGGCCGGCTTGCCCACGTCGTGCATGAGCGCGGCCATCCGGAGCACGAAGTCACAGCCGTCCGTCTCGTAGGACACCGCGTTGCTGACCACGGTCAGGGTGTGCTCGTAGACGTCCTTGTGCTGGGCGTGCTCGTCGATGGTCAGCTTGAGGCCGGTCAGCTCGGGCAGGAACCGGTCGGCCAGCCCGGTGTCGACCAGCAGCCGCAGCCCGGTGATCGGGTCGGTGCCGCAGAGCAGCTTGGTGAACTCGTCGCGGATCCGCTCGGCGGTGATCCGGTCCAGGTCGGCGGCCATCGAGGTCATCGCCGTACGCACGTCGGGGTGGACGGCGAAGCAGAGCTGGGCGGCGAACCGGGCGGCCCGCAGCATCCGCAGCGGGTCGTCGCCGAACGACTCGGCGGGCGTGCCCGGGGTACGGATGATCTTGGCGGCCAGATCGTCCAGGCCGCCGTGCGGGTCGGTGAACCGGTGCTCGGGGAGGCTGACCGCCATCGCGTTGACGGTGAAGTCGCGCCGCCGCAGGTCGTCGGTGAGGTTGGTGCCGTACTCGACCACCGGGTTGCGGCTGACCTGGTCGTACGCCTCGGCGCGGAAGGTGGTGATCTCCAACCGGAGGCCGTCACGCTGACAGCCGATGGTGCCGAACTCCCGACCGGTCTCCCAGATCGACTCGGCCCAGCCCTTGATGATCCGCAGCGTCTGGTCGGGGTGGGCGTCGGTGCAGAAGTCCAGGTCGTCGCCGAGCCGGCTGAGCAGGGCGTCGCGCACCGAACCACCCACCAGGTGCAGCTCGTGCCCGGCACGGGCGAACCGGCGGCCCAACTCGTCGGCGACCGGCGAGACGCGGAGCAGTTCGGCGACGGCGTTGCGCTGCACGGTGGTCAGCTCACGGCGTTCGGCGGCGTGGGGTGCGGAGGCTTCGGACATGGGATCGCCAGCCTATCGGGCGGGGACGGGAACCGATCCGCCGGGCGCGGGTATCGGGGCCGGGTTGACTATGGTCATGGCGTGCGGACCGGTACCGCGTCCGACGTATCCCTGGGAGGCTGGAGATGAGCGGCGGGCTCTACCGCAGCGCGAACGCCGCGCAGGGTGACGACGGGCTCCGGCCGTACGACGGGGCGACCTTCATCTCCGCCGAGCCGCTGAACCAGCCGGGGGTGGAGGCGACCGCGCCGCCGCAGGAGGTGGTCGCCGAGACCAGCGCGGCGGCGAACAGCGCGGTGATGGCGGTCGGCAGCCTGGTCAGCCGGGGCACCGGTTTCATCCGCAACCTGATGATCGGCGCCGCGCTGGGCAGCGCCGTCGGCGACGCGTTCACCACCGCCCAGTTCCTGCCCAACCAGGTGTACGAGTTCCTGCTCGGCGGCGTGCTGACCAGCGTGCTGATCCCGGTGCTGGTCCGCCGACGCAAGGCCGACCCGGACCGGGGCGAGGCGTACGCCCAGCGGCTGCTGACCCTCGCGGTGCTGGCCCTCGCGGTCACCGTGGTCCTCGCCCTGCTGCTGGCCTCGACCCTGACCACGCTCTACGCCGGCGGCAAGAACCAGGACTACACCGGCCTGGTCACGAACCTGTCCTACCTGATGCTGCCGATGCTGTTCTTCACCGGCCTCAGCGCGTTGATCGCCGCGGTGCTGAACACCCGGGGGCACTTCGCCGCCCCGATGTGGGCGCCGATCCTCAACAACCTGGTCGTCATCGGCACCTTCGGCCTCTACATCGTGGTGTACGGCGCGAAGGCGCTGGGTCCGGAGGGCATCGGTTGGGACCGGATCCTGCTGGTCGGCGGGGGCACCCTGCTCGGCGTGGCGGTGCAGGCCGCCGGGCTGCTGCCGGCGCTGCGCAAGGTGGGTTTCCGGTGGAAGCTGCGGTTCGACTTCCGCGAGCTGGGCCTGCGCGAGCTGGCCCGGCTCGGCGGGTGGATGTTCTGCTACGTCGCGGTCAACCAGCTCGGTCTGTTCGTGGTGGTCAACCTGCTCACCCGGGCCGCCGGTGGCGACGAGGGCAACGCCGGCCTGCTGATCTACAACAACGTCTTCCTGCTGCTGATGATGGCGCACGGCATCATCGCCGTCTCGATCATCACGGCGCTGATGCCCCGGATGAGCGCCGCCGCGGCCGAGGGCCGGTTCGCCGACGTCACCGCCGACCTGTCCCGGGGCACCCGGATGGTGACGGCGGTGCTCGCCCCGATCGCGGTCTGCTACGCGGTGCTGGCCGGCCCGGTCTCCGTGGTGGTCTTCCGGTACGGCGCGTTCACCGGTGACAACGCGCTGGCCACCTCGCTGGTGCTGCTGGTCGCCGCGCTGGGCCTGGTGCCGTTCGCGATCAGCCAGCTGTTCACCTTCGCCTTCTACGCGCTGCCGGACACCCGCACCCCGGCCCTGGTCAACATCCCGGTGGTGATCCTGCGGGTGGCGGTCCAGATCGGGGTCTTCGTCGCCTTCTCGGCCACTTTCGCGGCGGCCGGCATGATGCTCGGCAATGCCATCTCGTACGTGGCGGCGGCGGTGCTCTCGGCGATGCTGCTGCGGCCCCGGGTCGGCCGGATCGGGTTGGGCCGGATCATGCGGACCGTGGGCAAGGTCGTCGTGGCGGCGCTCGGCGCGGCCCTGGTCGGTCTGCTGGTGGTCAACCTGCTCCCCGGCGATCCGGGCAACCTGAGCTGGACGGCGGCGGCGGTGCGGCTGGTGCTCGGCGGTGCGGTGATCGGCGGGACCTACCTGGGTCTGGCCACGGTGCTGCGGATCGGTGAGATCACCGAGGTGGTCGGGATGGTGCGTCGCCGACTCGGTCGCTGATCCACCGCCCACCGGGGTCCACCACCCGCCGGGGTCCGCCGCCCACACCGGGGGTCCACCGGACAGGGGACACGCAGGGTGAACGAGGATCACCAGCCTGGGGACACGCCTGTGGATAACTTGGTTAACCCCCGCTCAGTCACCGTAAGGGCCTGTGGACAACCAACCGTACGGCTGAGCATGTACGGCCGTTCGGGGGGAACCTGACCTACCGCCGACGGGTTGTCACCGGCGGGTCGGCCCACCGACCGGCGGCTTGCGGTCAGCGTCTAGATTGGCCAGTACATGTGCCAGCAACGCGGGCGAGAGTGGCGGTAAACGGACTTAACCCCTCATATACGACAGCCTGTTGAGCGCGGCGGGAAGATGACATGTCGGGATGACGGGCGGTCCGGGTAAGGTCGCTCTCGACGGGCACGGCAGGTGGCCGACGCCCGTGTCGACGCCGCCGGCCGGTTCCATCGACGGCGGAGCGGGAAGCCACATGCCCAGCAGCGCGGGTCCATCGATCGACACGATCACCGAGGGAGGACGGGTGACCCAGGTCGGCGAGGGTCAGGAGGCGGAGGAAACTGCTCCTCCGGTCATGACCTTCGGTGCTCCCACAGCCGGTGAGATCCTCGCCGAGCGGTACGAGCTGGTCGAGCACATCAACAACGACAGTGCCGGGCGCCTGGTCTGGCGGGGGGTCGACGTCATCCTGCGCCGGCCCGTGGCGGTCGTGCTCCGCTACCCCGGTGGCGACTCCGCCACCGAGATGCTCCAGGCCGCAGTTGCCGCCAGCCGGGTCATCCACCCCAACCTGGTCGGCGTCTACGACGCCATCGACGAGGACGTCCGGGCGTACGTCGTCCGGGAGTGGGTCGACGGTCGGTCCCTGCGTGAGCTGGTCGCGGACGGTCCGTTGGACCCGGCCCGCGCCACCGCCATCGGCAACGCGGTCGCCAGCGCCATCGCCGCCGTGCACGCCACCGGGATGGTCCACGGCAACGTGCACCCGGGCACCGTGATGATCAGCGACGACGGCCGGGTGGTGCTGGCCGACGCCCGCACCGACGGCGAGGACAGCCAGGAAGCCGACATCCGCGCGGTGGGCGGCATCCTCTACTTCGCCCTCACCGGGCACTGGCCGCACGCCGAGGCGCCGCTGCGCGGCGCGACCGCCGGCCACGGCCGGGCCGCCATCCCGGACGCCGTCCGCGACGCCAGCGGCGCCATCGCCGCGCCCCGGCAGGTCCGGGCCGGCGTGCCGGCGTACCTCGACGACCTGACCATGGACCTGCTCGACGCCGAGATCGCCCCGCCGTCGTCGGACGTGCTCTCGGCCGAGCTGGGCCGGCTCGACATCCCCGCCGAGGACCACTTCCTCGACCAGACCGGCACCATCCGGTTCACCGCCGACGGGGTCGAGGACCGCTCGCCGCTCGCCGCCGCAGGTGGTCGGAAGGTCGCCATCGGCATCGCCGGTCTGCTGGCGGTCGCCCTGGTCGGCCTGCTCATCGGCATCGCCACCCTGGGCAACGACGACCCGGAGACCGAGCCGGTGGCCCGCCCCTCCGCCAGCACCCCGGCCGGCGACGCCACCCCGGCCCCCGTCGTGCGCAAGCTGACCATCCAGGACATCCGGATCGTCGACCCGGACAGCCGGCAGCGCAACGAGCTGAGCGACGCCGAGAAGATGATGGACGGCGACGAGAACAAGGGTTGGGAGACCGACACCTACTACTCGGCCAACTTCAGCAACTACAAGAAGGGCATGGGGGTCTGGATCGACCTCGGCGCCCCGCACACCGTCAAGTCGCTCACCGCCACCCTGTCGGACTCCGGCGTCTCCGCCGCGCTGTTCACCGGCGTCGGTGACTTCCCGTCCAGCTCGCAGGGCGACAAGGACCTGGTCAAGGGTTTCAAGACGCGGATCGGGCAGCCGTTCGAGCAGCACGACGGCACCAAGATGGCCTTCGACGGCTTCGACCCCGAGCAGAAGTACCAGTACCTGCTCTTCTGGATCACCGAGCTGCCCTCCACCGAGCGGGGCTTCAAGCTGGGCGTCCAGGAGATCTCGGTCCAGGGATCGTGATCTGCCGGCCGCGACCCCGTCACCGCCTCCACCGGGCGTGGTGATGGTCGGTCGCGGCGGGCACCCACCCGATCCGGCGGCGAGCGTGGTGCCGCACACCGAGACCGCCGACCTGGACCTGCTCCGTGCCCATGTCGCCGGTGACCGGGACGCCTTCACCGAGCTGTTCCACCGGCACCGTGACCGGCTCTGGGCGGTGGCCCTGCGGACCACGGGCGACCGGGAGGAGGCGGCGGACGCCCTCCAGGACGCGCTGCTCTCCGCCCACCGCGCCGCCGGCCGGTTCCGGGGCGACTCCGCCGTCACCACCTGGCTGCACCGGATCGTGGTCAATGCCTGCCTGGACCGGATCCGCCGCCGACAGGCCCATCCCACCGTCCCGCTGCCCGACGGGAACCACACCGGCGACGCCCGTGGCACCGGCGGCGTCGAGCCGGTGGCCCCGGCCACCGACCACGACACCGCGCTGGTGGTACGCCAGGCGCTGGCCGGGCTGCCGGTCGAGCAGCGGGCCGCGCTGATCCTGGTGGACGTGCAGGGCTACCCGGTGGCCGAGGTCGCCCGCATCCTCGGCGTCGCCGAGGGCACGGTGAAGAGTCGCTGCGCCCGGGGCCGGGCCCGACTCGCCCGGGTGCTCGGGCACCTGCGCGCCGGCGGTGCCGACCCGTCGTCCCGCCCGGCCGGCACCGGATCGGCCGACCCGACCGCACCGGGCGGGCACCCCCGGACGGGTCGGGACGTTTCCGACGTCACACCCGGGAACCGGCAGCCGGCCAACGGCGTCCGATCGGGGTCGGGGCAGGCCCGGCGGGGCGCCATCCAGGAGGAGACGTGACGGGCCGGGAGTTCAGGGAGGTCGACCACGACCTGCTCGCCGACTATGTGGGCGGGGCACTGGACGGCACCCCGGAGCAGACCGTCGTCGCCCGCCTGGTCGCCGAGGACGCGGCCTGGGCCGACGCACACGCCACGCTGGCCCCCGCCATGGCCCGGGTACACGACGAGCTGACGGGTTGGGGTGCCGCCGCACCGGAGATGCCACTGGCCGTGCTGGAGCGGCTCACCGCCGTGCTCGCCGGTGCCGGTCCGGCCACCACCGCGTCCACCGACGACGCCGAGGCAGCCGACCGCACCGACCGGCCCGCCGGGACAGGTGGCCCGGTGCCGGCGCAACCGGGCGGGCGGCGTACCCCCGGCGGTCGGTCCGGGGACGGCCGCGCCGATTCGTCGGGGCCCGGCCGACGGCGGCGCTGGGCACGGCTCGCCGGGCCGGTCGGCCTCGCCGCGGCGTCGTTGGCCGCGGTGGGATTCGGCGTGGCCCACCTGCTCGACGGTGCGGCCGCCCGGGACTCCGCCGCCTCGACGATGGCCGGGCCGGCGCAGGACAGCGCGGAGAACGCCGGCGGCCGGGGGTTCCGGTTCACCGGTCAGACCCAACACAGCGGCATCGACTGGTCCCCGGCGACACTGAACGGTGCCTCGACCGCCCCGCTGCCCCGCCCCGTCACCCCGCCGGGTTTCCAGCCCGGGAACGGGCCCGGCGTCACCACCCAGATCAGCCCCACCGCCCCCACCGCGGCCGAGAGCAAACGCCTGATGGCCCCCGGCGGGCTGGACCGGCTGACCGGCCGGGCGGCGCTCGACGCCTGTCTCGCCGACATCGCGGCCGAGCACAACCGGGGGCCGGTCGCCGTCGAGGTGGTCGACTACGCCACGTTCAACGGCCTGCCGGCGGTGGTGGTCCGCTTCACCGATCCCCGCGGTGGGCGGTGGGCGTGGGCGAGCGGTGCGGAGTGCGGAGTGCCGGGGTCCGGCGCGGACACCCGCTACCAGGCGCAGGTAGGGTGAGGGCCCGGTCACCGCTCGTCCCGCATCGCGTGACGTGACCCACCGGACGACCGGTCCGGGAATCCCCGGTTCGTACGATGACGTTCTGCAAGTCAGCCGCCGACGTCATTGAACCGTCGGCGCTCGGATCGACGTCGGTGCGCCGCCGATGTCGTACACACACATCGGGAGACGGCAGTGGACGAGGTCCGCAACCTGATCATCATCGGCTCCGGGCCGGCCGGCTACACGGCGGCGGTCTACGCCGCACGCGCCAACCTGAAGCCACTCGTGATCGAGGGTGTGCAGTCCGGTGGTGCGTTGATGACCACGACCGAGGTGGAGAACTTCCCCGGTTTCGCCGACGGCATCCTCGGCCCCGAGCTGATGGACAACATGCGCAAGCAGGCCGAGCGGTTCGGGGCGGAGTTCCTGACCGACGACGTCACCCGGGTCGAGCTGAAGGACACCGGCGACACCGGCTCCGGCGCGGTGAGCACCGTGTGGGTCGGGCAGACCGCCTACCGGGCCAAGGCCGTCATCCTCTCCACCGGCTCGGCCTGGCGTCCGCTGGGCGTGCCGGGTGAGCAGAAATACCTGGGGCACGGCGTGTCGTCCTGCGCCACCTGTGACGGGTTCTTCTTCCGCAACCAGCACATCGTGGTGGTCGGCGGCGGTGACTCCGCGATGGAGGAGGCCAGCTTCCTCACCCGGTTCGCCGAGTCGGTCACCATCATCCACCGGCGCGACTCGTTCCGGGCCAGCAAGATCATGGCCGACCGCGCGCTGGGCAACGACAAGATCAAGGTGGAGTGGAACAGCACCGTCGAGGAGGTGCTCGGCGACGACGGCAAGGTGACCGGCGTCCGGGTCCGCAACGTGCACACCGGCGACGTCAAGGTGCTCGACGTGACCGGTGTCTTCGTGGCGATCGGCCACGACCCGCGCAGTGAGCTCTTCCGCGACCAGGTCGAGCTGGACGACGAGGGTTACGTGAAGGTGCAGGCACCGAGCACCCGGACCACCGTGCCCGGCGTCTTCGCCGCCGGTGACGTGGTCGACCACACCTACCGGCAGGCGATCACCGCCGCCGGTACGGGCTGCGCCGCCGCCCTCGACGCCGAGCGGTTCATCGCCACCCTGAGCTGAACGCTCGCAACACAACAAACTGAGGAGGAGGGTCATAGTGGGAGCAACGAAGGTCGTCACCGACGCCAGCTTCACCGCCGACGTGCTGAAGTCCGACAAGCCGGTCCTGGTGGACTTCTGGGCCGAGTGGTGCGGGCCGTGCCGCAAGGTCTCGCCGCTGCTGGAGGAGATCGCGGGCGAGATGGCCGGCCAGGTCACCATCGTCAAGCTCAACATCGACGAGAACCCGGAGACCGCCCGCGCCTACCGGATCATGTCGGTGCCGACCCTCACCATCTTCAAGAACGGCGAGCCGGTGCAGTCGATCGCCGGTGCCAAGCCGAAGGGCGAACTGGTCCGGCTGATCGAGTCGGCGCTGTAACACCGGCGTACCACCGGAACCCCGTACCCCACCGGGTGCGGGGTTCCGGTCGTCCCGGCCGCTGACCTGCGCGAACCGTCGGTCGGACCGCAGCGGTCACGGTACGCTCCGTAAGCGCTGGTCCGCCGGACGCACAGCGTGGCCGGCGTTGAGGTGCCCGGCAGCCAACCTCCGAGGGGGTCCTGCGTGCGTCCGATCCGATCCGGTGACCGCGGCCCGGCAGTGACCGAGATCCGTGCGGTCCTGACCGGCCTGGACCTCCTCGCCGCCACCCCCGGCGACGAGTTCGACGTCGCCACCGAACGCGCCGTCCGGGCCTTCCAACAGTCCCGTGGGCTCAGCGCCGACGGCCGGGTCGGCGCGGAGACCTGGCGGGCCCTGGACGCCGCCCGCTGGCGGCTCGGCGCCCGCACCCTCTACCACGCGGTGCCCGACCCGCTCACCGGTGAGGACGTCCGGTCCCTGCAGGAACGACTGCTGGAGATGGGGTACGACGTCGGGGGCGCCGACGCCGTCTACGGCGTGCGCACCTCCCGGGCGGTGGCCCAGTTCCAGCGCGAGGTCGGGCTGAAGCCCGACGGCTCCTGCGGCCCGTACACGATGGGCGCGCTGCGTCGGCTCGGCCGCAAGGTGGTCGGCGGACGCCCCCAGTGGCTGCGCGAGTCCGACGCGATCCGGCAGTCCGGCCCGACGCTGGTCGGGCGGACCGTGGTCATCGACCCGGGGCACGGCGGCACCGACCCCGGCGTGGTGGTGCCCGACGGGGCGCTGCGCTGGACCGAGGCGGACCTGGTGCACGACCTGGCCAGCCGGCTGGAGGGACGGCTCGCCGCAGCCGGGGTACGGGTGCAGCTGACCCGTGGTCCCGCGCCCCGGGACTGCCTGCCGGACGTCGACCGGGCGGAGCTGGCGAATTCGCTCGGTGCCGATGTGTTCATCTCACTGCACACCGACGGCCACCCCGGCCCGGTCGCCGACGGGGTCGCCACCTACCACTACGGCACCGACAACGGTGTCACCTCGGCCACCGGGGAACGGCTCGCCGGGCTGGTGCAGCGGGAGATCGTCGCGCGGACCGGGCTGCGGGACTGCCGTACCCACGCCAAGGCGTGGGACCTGCTGCGGCTGACCAGGATGCCGGCCGTCCGGGTCGAGGTGGGCTACCTGACCTCCCCACAGGACCGGGCCCGGCTGGTCGACCCCCGGTTCCGGGACCGGGTCGTCGAGGCGATCATGGCCGCCGTGCAGCGGATGTTCTTCCCGATCGAACGGGACGTGCCGACCGGCTCGATCGACGTGAGCACGCTGCGGGCGGTGGTGGCCGCCGGCGCCATCCGCGACTGAGCGGTCCCGCCCGACTGGCGGGACGGGTCGACCGGTGCGGCGCGGGGTGGTTCAGCCGGCGCTGGAGCGGGTCGCCGGGGCGGGGCGGACCGGGCGGAGCAGGCTCTCCGGGCTCATCGAGCCGAGCAGCTTCTCCAACGCGTACTCGACGTCGGATTTCCAGCTCAGCGCGGTGCGCAGCTCCAACCGCAGGCGTGGGTAACGGGGATGCGGACGGACCGTCTTGAAGCCCACCGAGAGGAAGAAGTCGGTCGGGGCGACGCAGGCCCGGACGGTGTCGTCCGGCTCGTCACCGAACTTCGCGTCACCGAACGCCTCGATCGCCTTGATCCCCCGCTTGGTCAGATCCCGGGCGACGCCCTGCACCAGCATCCGGCCCAGCCCGCCGCCGGCGAAGGCGGGCACCACACTGGCGGTCATCAGCAACGCGGCGTCCGCCGAGACCGGCGAGGTCGGAAAGGCCATCGAACGGGGCACGTAGGCCGGCGGCGCGTACAGCACGAAACCGGCGGGCATCCCGTCGACGTACGCCAACTTGCCGCAGGAACCCCACTCCAGCAGTGTCTGGGAGACCCACGCCTCCTTCTCCAGCCCCGGGTCACCGTTGGCGCAGGCCCGCTCGGCGGAGACCGGGTCCAACTCCCAGTAGACGCACTGCCGGCACGGGCGAGGCAGGTCCTCCAGGGTGTCGAGGGTCAGACTGACCAGACGTCGCGACATCAGCGCATCCCCACACTCAGGCTCGGAGGCGAGACCAGCCCACAGCGGCAGCAGCACCGGCTGCATCCCCGACGAGCGATCGTACGCCGACTGCCGACCGTACGGGAGGGGACGCGCGAATCGCCACCCGGGCCGGGGGACGGACGTCCGGGATGTGGACGGGGGCCACATCGTGACCGACGACCGGCCCGGCGGGGACTACGATCGACCGACCGGCGTCCCCGCGCCGCCATGGTCGCCGGCACCGCGGGTACCCCAGCGGGCGGGAGCCCGACCGACACCCGATCGAGGTGATGTCATGACCGGCACGACGCTCGACGACTACACCGACCGGTACGCCCGGCGCGTCCGGGGCATGACCGCCTCGGAGATCCGGGCCCTCTTCGCGGTGGCCAGCCGGCCGGAGGTCGTCTCGCTCGCCGGTGGTGCACCATACATCGCCGCGTTGCCGCTCGACGCGGTCGGCGAGATGCTCGGCAAGCTCGGCAGCGAGCACGGCGTCACCACCCTCCAGTACGGCATCGGCCAGGGCACCCTGGAGCTGCGCGAACGGATCTGCGAGGTGATGGCGCTCTCCGGCATCGACGCGGCCTGCGGCGCCTCCCCGGACGACGTGGTGGTCACCGTCGGCGGGCAGCAGGCGCTCGACCTGGTGGCCCGGCTCTTTCTCGACCCGGGTGACGTGGTGCTCGCCGAGGGCCCGACCTACGTCGGTGCACTCGGGGTGTTCCAGGCCGCCCAGGCGCAGGTCGTGCACGTGCCGATGGACGACGACGGGCTGATTCCGGAGGCCCTGGAGGTGGCGATCGCCGACCTCGCCCGCGCCGGCCGGCGGGTGAAGTTCCTCTACACCATCCCCACCTACCAGAACCCGGCCGGCGTGACGCTGAGCGAGGAACGGCGGGAACGGGTGCTCGACATCTGCGAGCGGGCCGGCCTGCTGGTGGTCGAGGACGACCCGTACGGTCAGCTGGGTTTCGAGGGCGAGGCGCCCCGGCCGCTGCGGGCCCGCCGCCGCGACGGGGTGTTCTACCTGAGCACCTTCTCCAAGACCTTCGCCCCCGGGCTGCGGGTGGGTTGGATCCTCGCCCCGCACGCGGTACGCGACAAGCTGGTCATCGCCAGCGAGGCGCAGATCCTCTGCCCCAGCGGCTTCGCGCAGGCCGCCGTCACGACGTACCTGTCGACGATGCCGTGGCGCGAGCAGCTCAAGATCTACCGGGAGGTCTACCGGGAGCGGCGTGACGCGCTGCTCGGCGCGCTGCACGATCTAATGCCCGAGGGCACCACCTGGACCAGGCCCACCGGTGGGCTCTTCGTCTGGGCCAGCCTGCCCGACGGGCTGGACGCCAAGGCGATGATGCCGCGTGCCATCGCCGCCCGGGTCGCCTACGTGCCGGGCACCGGTTTCTATGCCGACGGCACCGGCACCGGCAACATGCGGCTCAACTTCTCCTTCCCCACCCCGGAGCGGATCCGGGAGGGCGTACGCCGGCTGGCCCGGGTCATGGAGCAGGACCTCGCCATGCGTCAGGTCTTCGGCACCGTCGGCCCGACCGGTAGCCGACGGGGTGGCGCGGACGCCCCCGGCCCTGACTTGGCATGATTCCCGCATGGCTGCCATCCCCGCCGAGCGCTCCCTCGTGACCGATTCCGCCGCCGCAACTCCTGCGGCCACCGGCTCTGCCGCCACCGAGCTGCACGTCCTGGTGCTGGCCGGCGGCCTGTCGTACGAGCGGGACGTCTCCCTGCGGTCCGGCCGGCGGGTCCTCGACGCGCTGCGCAGCGCCGGGGTGGAGGCGGAGCTGCGGGACGCCGACGTGGCGTTGCTGCCCGCGCTGGCCGCCGACCCGCCGGACGCCGTGGTGATCGCCCTGCACGGCGCCACCGGCGAGGACGGCTCGCTGCGCGGGGTGCTCGACCTGTGCGACGTCCCCTACGTCGGCTGCGACGCGCGGGCCGCCCGCCTCGCCTGGGACAAGCCGTCGGCCAAGGCGGTGCTACGGGAGAACGGCATCCCCACCCCCGACTGGGTGGCCCTGCCGCACGACCGGTTCTCCGAGCTGGGCGCGGTGGCGGTGCTCGACCGGATCGTGCAGCGGTTGGGGTTGCCGCTGATGGTCAAGCCGACGCAGGGCGGCTCGGGCCTCGGTGCCGCCGTGGTGCGGGATGCCGCCGCACTGCCGGCCGCCATGGTCGGTTGCTTCGCGTACGACTCGACGGCGCTGGTCGAGCGGTACGTGGCCGGGATGGACGTGGCGGTGTCGGTGCTCGACCTGGGCGACGGGCCGCAGGCGCTGCCGCCGGTGGAGATCGTGCCCCGCAACGGCGTGTACGACTACGCGGCCCGGTACACCGCCGGCCGGACCACCTGGCACGCGCCGGCCCGCCTCGACCCGGCCGTGGCCGGTGCGGTGGCCGAGGTGGCGTTGGCCGCCCACAGCGCGCTCGGGCTGCGCGACCTCTCCCGCGTCGACCTGATCGTCGACGGGGACGGCCGACCCCACGTGCTGGAGGTCAACGTGTCGCCCGGCATGACGGAGACGTCGCTGCTGCCGTTGGCGATCCAGGCCGCCGGGCTGGACTTCGGTCAGGTCCTCGGCACCCTGGTCGGCCAGGCCGCAGCCCGCCGCTCCTGATCCCTACGCACCACGTCTCCCTCGACCGGTCCGCCCGGCGCGATGCCCCGGCTTCCTTTCGGGTCGGGTCGGTGCCGGCGCTCTTCCGCCCGGACAGGTGCTGCTGCTTCTGCCAGCTTGGTCGCCCGGAGCGAGCCGTGCTGGCTCGCACGGGGCGGCCCCGTCAGCGCCGGTCGGGATCCGACGCGACAGTTCCTTGGTCTCCGTCGTCGGTGCCCGTCCGGTTGTCGGCGCCGGCCGGCCCGTTGGCCCCGGTGCCCTCGGCATCCGCCCCGGCTTCGATGTCGCCGCTTCCCGACCCGGTGCCGGTCCGGTCGGACCTGTTGCCATCTGAGTCAGTCCCGGCGTCCGCGTCGGCGCTGGCCGTGCTGGCCGCGACCCCCGAATCGGTCCGGGCCGCCGCGTTGGTCCGGGGCGAGGCGGGTGCGGCGACGCTGTCGTTCTCGTCAGCACCGGTCCCGTTGATCCCGTCGTGCGGGGTGCCGTCGGATCCGGGGTCGAGGGAAGCACTGCCGGGCGCGGCACCCTCCTCCGGCGCGATCCCGGTCGAGTGCTCCGCTGACGCGGTCTCGGTCTCCTCCGGTGCCGGTGGAGGAATTTCTTCCTCCGCCTCGATCACCGAGACGGCGTCCTCGGCCGCCGCCGCCGCAGCGGCCTCGGCCGACGACTGCGCGGCGATGCTGGAGGGCGTCTGCCACTGAATGCGGGGCGGCTCGGCGAGGGGACGTCCACCGAACTCGGCCAGCCAGGCCGCGACGTGCGCCAGGTTTTCCCGCCACTGGGATTCGGAGATGGGCGGCAGGATCGAGTCCCAGAGCGACAGGAACGTGCCGCGCAACTGGAGCCGGCCGTACGGACGGGCCAGAAACCACATGTGCAGGTGGGCGGACCCGTCGCCCCATCGGTTCACATGCACCCGGGCGACGCCGTCCAGCGAGCGGATGGCGCGTTCCAGGCGAACGGTCATCACCCCGAGTTCGGCAGCGAGCAGGTTGGGCAGGTCGCCCAGGTCGAGATGCGACCGCGATTCAAGGATCAGCACCATCGGTAGGCCGGTGGGTCGGTCCATGGCCCGCACCCGCCAACGCTCACCGACCCAGATGTACGCATCGTCGGGCGCGTTGCAGGCGATGCACTCCCGCAGTCCTTCGCCCTTGCGGGGAGGCTCGACCGCCACCGGTTCGTCGAGATGCTTGACGCGCAGCTCGCCTTCGAAGGGGAACGACGGCCACTGGGTGAAGTCCGGAACTGAGGAGGGAGGGGTGTCGTGCACGACGCTGACCCTAACCGAGACCGGCACCGCTGTCCCTACCCCGAACGCCGCTGATCATGACGGGAATTCGGCCGATCGACGCGGCTGACATCCGCGCACGGAGGGGGCGGGAAGATAGTTGTCCACAGGCTGATGAGATCACCACCACACCCCGTCATCCACAGGCTGGGGAGGGCTCTGACGCGCTGTTTCACGTGAAACGGGTCCTGCCTGTGGAAAACTTCTGTGGATAACTTTGGTGCTCGTCCACAGCACTGTTCACAGGGACAACGGGCCCGATTCTCTCAACGACCGAGGGGCTCCTCCGGCTGTCGGGAGGCCGAGACTTTTCCCTCGGAGCCCGGTCTACACAAGCCGCTGTGAGGCCGGCGCGGCCTGTCCGCCCTGGCTGGATTCAAGGACCGTCAAGCTCGGCGGGCCACCCGCTGGGGGGGCGTCCTCGTCGCTACCGCGGCCGCTGCCCACCGGAGAACTGGTGCGGGTACTTGCTCAACGCGGGCGCGGACGCTGGTACTACGAGGTCGCTCGCGCGGCCTGGTTCCACGAGGTCGCTTGAGCGCGCCTGGTTTCACGTGGAACCAGGGACTCGACCCGCCGGCATGTCGCGAGGTTCCGCCTGGCGAGTGGCGCGGGTTTCACGTGAAACCGTCGAGCAGACCGGCTGCTCGGCTGGCCGTACGGCACGGGCGCCGACCGGGGATAGGCGAGGGCTTCTTTGGCCAGCAATCCGATGCCAACCTGTCGCCGAGACCTTGGCTCCGGTGGCGGAGTCCCACCTTGGGCGGGTCCAGATCCTGAGCACCGCCATGCAGAGATGTCTGCACTTCGCCCGGCCGGCGTTGGCCCGGCCGGCGTTGTTCACGATGGTCGGGGTGCTGGCGGTGGGTTTCGTGGCGAATCTGCTGTCGGCCCGGTACCGCGCGGTCGCGGCCCGTCATTCTCCCGCCTGCCCGACCCATCGGCCGCCGCTCCTTTGCACCGGTCTCCCCGGAGTCCTCGCCGACAGCGACCAGGTAGCGGGGAGCGTGGCGGTGGCGGCGCAGGAGCCTTGGCCGGACGAGCGAGACCGGGTCCCGTTCCACGTGAAACATGGCCGCATGTGGCAGGTGGGACTTGTCGTGCTGGCAGCGATGGCCCATGCAGCCCTCGGCCGGTGGGATCGGCACCGCCGTAGCAGAGAGCCGCGATCCTCTCACATCGCCGCTACCGAGATCCGCTTCCCGAGGCCCCCCAAGGGCGAGGCGGTCCTTCGTCGCCTAGGCCGCCCGGCTTGCCACGCACTCCAGGGGGCCTCAGATCGACTGAGCAGTCACCGGAACCTATTGGGCACCACGGTGCGGGGTGCAACTCTCCGAGCGATCTACGGCGACGTAAGCGGCGGCGCGGGATCATCGAGAGGCGGGCCCAGACCTCCGGAGATGAACTCGACCGCTCAGCTCTCCCTGACGTCCAGGTTCGGGCACGGCCTGCCCACCACGTTCATTGCTGCGGTTCGCGCCGCTACCGTGCCCTACCGTGCCCTACCGTGCGCGCCGCAGTCGTGCTGCGCCATGCCGTGCATGCCGCAGCCGTGCCGTGCCGTGCCCGGAACTAGTACCCCGCTTTGCCGAGGCGTCAGTCACCGCACAGCAGGGCCAGGGTCCTCCGACCGAACCGAACTCCGGTCACCGGTCAATCGGACCGCGCCCGATCCGGTCCGCCGCCCGGACATCCCGGGTTCCACCGCACAGCTGAGTCGCCGCCCCTTGACCGTGCCCCCGAACTCCCCTGCTCGTCGTCCGGACACCGCCAGCAACAGACGGGCGGCCCGATCGGGTTCTTCACCCGGGCCGAGTGCCCCGCATCGGTCGTCGCCGTTTCACGTGAAACAGGGAGGCGCTCGGCTCGGTCACGAGCCGGCTGATCACTGACCCCGAACTTCGGGGATCGCCGGGCAGGAGACATGGGTCGCCCGAGAGGAACGAGAAACAGCATGGGCACCTGACCGCGCCGAATTGCGGACCGCCGTCCGCCGGAGGGGCTGGCGGCCAGGGAGGGCCAGGCTCCGCAGGGCCCCGGAGGTTCCAGGGACCCGGAGGAATCGCGCCCTCAAGGCCGCGCCAAACGGAGCCGTCTGCGGGAGGCCGGCGTCCGGGTGGGCCTGGAAACTCAGCAGGGCGTCGTTGACCGACGCAGGCGTGCTCGGCCCGCCGCGCCAGGTCCTTCCACCCACGGTTGCCGGAGAGCAGCACCCCAGCGCAGAACGGCCGCGTACCCGAGTCGGGTACGCGGCCGGGGGGAACGGCGGGGACGGTCAGTCCTCGGGCTCCGGCTGGCCTTCCTCGCCGACCCCGATGATGCCGACGATCCGCTCCAGGTCGTCCACCGTGGCGAACTCGATCGTGATCTTTCCCTTGCTCCGACCGATGTCCACCTTTACCCGGGTGTCGAACCGATCAGAGAGCCGGTCGGCCAGATCGGTCAACGCGGGTGCGTGCGGCTTGGCACGGCGCTTCGCCGCAGGCGTCTTCGCCGGGCCGTCGCTGAGCGCCAGGGCGACGATCTCCTCGGTGGCCCGGACCGAGAGCCCTTCGGCGACGATCCGGAGGGCCAACTGCTCCTGCGCCTCGGCCTCGTCGAGGCTGAGCAGCGCGCGGGCATGACCGGCCGACAACACACCGGCGGCCACCCGACGCTGGACCTGCGGGGGCAGATTAAGCAACCGGATCGTGTTCGAGATCTGCGGCCGGCTCCGGCCGATCCGCCGGGCCAACTCCTCGTGGGTCGCACCGAACTCCTCCAGCAGCTGCTGGTAGGCGGCGGCCTCTTCCAACGGGTTGAGGTTGGCCCGGTGGATGTTCTCCAGGAGCGCGTCGCGGAGCATCGCGTCGTCCTTGGTCTCCCGGACGATCGCGGGGATGGTCTCCCGACCGACCGCCTGGGCGGCGCGCCAGCGCCGTTCACCCATGACGAGTTCGTACTTCTCGCTGTCCAACTGTCGGACGACGATCGGCTGAAGGAAGCCGACCTCCTGGATGGAGGTCTTCAGCTCCTCCAGCGCCTCTTCGTCGAAGACGTGCCGGGGCTGCTTGGGGTTCGGCATGATCGCGTCGACGGAGATCTCGGCGAAGCGCGCGCCGGGCACCGGGCTGAGTTGCGGTTCGTCGGGCTCCGGCGGCGCGAAGGCCACGGGAGCGGGCGGCGTGACGTCAACGGCCACCGGATCGGCGGACGTCTCGATCGCCGGATGTGCCGGGTCGACCTCCACGGGCATGGTCGCCGTGGTCGTGCTCTCCTGCACCGGCCCGGTCGGGATCAGCGCACCGAGCCCTCTACCCAGACCGCCCCGGGGACGGTTCTTCATACGACGCCTCCCAGCGACTCGTCCGCACTACGCATTCCGGCTCACCGGCTCCTTGGCACCGCGCTCGGCGATCTCCTGGGCAGCCTCGAAGTAACTCGTGGCACCCCGCGAACCGGGATCGTAGGTCATCACGGACTGCCCGTAGCTCGGGGCCTCCGACACGCGTACGTTGCGGGGAATGACGGCCTGGAGGACCTTGTCACCGAAGTGGTTCCGGACGTCCTGTTCCACCGCGTCGGCCAGCCGGGTACGGCGGTCGTACATGGTGAGCAGGATCGTGGAGACCTCCAGCTTCGGGTTCAGGTGCTGGCGAACCAGGTTGATGTTGTTTATCAACTGGTTCAACCCCTCCAGGGCGTAGTACTCGCACTGGATCGGGATCAGCACCTCCTGCGCGGCCACCAGGGCGTTGACCGTGAGCAGGCCGAGGGAGGGCGGGCAGTCGATGAAGACGTAGTCGAAGTGCCCCGGGTACGCGTCGATGGCCCGGTTCAGCCGGGACTCCCGGGCGACCACGGAGACCAGTTCGATCTCGGCGCCGGCCAGGTCGATGGTCGCCGGCACGCACCACAGGTTGGGGATGCCCTCGACCTCCTGCGCCACCTCCGCCAGCGGCACACTGTCGATCAGGCAGTCGTAGACGTCCGGCACCCCGGTGTGGTGCGGGACGTTCAACCCGGTGGAAGCGTTGCCCTGCGGATCGAGGTCGACCACTAGCACCCGGTTACCGTGCAGGGCCAGAGCCACCGCCAGGTTCACCGTGGTCGTGGTCTTGCCCACGCCGCCCTTCTGATTGGCAACGCACATCACCCGGGTCCGCTCAGGACGGGGCATGGTCACCTCGCCACTCGGATTAAGGATCTGCACGGCGCGCATCGCCTCCATAGCCAACGGTGGGTCATCCTCTTCGCGCGTCGGAGTTTCACGTGAAACGTACGCGGCGTCCGCCGAGGCCACGGCAACGACCCCGGGGGCGGGCCCAGGGGTGTCGAGCGTGGGCGTCGCATCGGGCACCGCGCCGGGGTGGGGTTGGGTGGGTACCGGTGGTGAATTGCCCTGCACCGGGAGCTCGAACCGAGACGGTGCTCCCGCATTCCGTCGTACCGAGGGCACCCGGCCATCCGGGGCATTGACCGGTCCGCCGTCGGGACCGGAACGCGCACCGGGCGGCGGTACGTACGACTCGGGTGCCGGGCGTGCGGCACCCACCGCCGGCGGCTCCCGCCGTAACCCGGGATCGTGCTCCGGTGGGCGGATCGTCGGCTGCCCGCGGGTGGCCCGGCCCTGAGGGTCGGTTTCACGTGAAACAGGGCCCGCGCCCGAGCCCGATCCCTCGGGACGGTTCACCCGTGGATCGTCGTACCTGTCGTCGTCATGCACCTGTCATCCCTACCCGCTCCGGATGGTCGGCCCGCACCCCGTCTCGCTTGCCCTACCCGCGCTCGCACCGCAGAGCGTACGGTCCGGCGGGGGCGATCGTGACCCGGTGCGCCCGACATCCGCCCGCCCCACACTATCGACGCGCGGTCAGCCTACGGGGGACGGGCGCGGCGGGTCCATCTTCGTTCTCCGGCGGTGCTGCGTCCGATCAGTTTGGCACCGCTCCACCGGACCTCCCGATGGAGCGGTGCGATCCGCGGCGACAGGAAAAGCTCAGCGGGCGCGCTTTCGGCTACCGTGCGACCGCTTCGGCGCCTTCTTGACCCCCGGAGGTCTGACCACCCGCTCCCGCACGATCTCCACCAGGGTGGTCGGCGGGTCGAGGATGTCGGTGCCACACAGCTGCACCGTCGGCTCGCCTCCGCCCAGCTTCGCCACCGCCCCGGCGTGCTCGGTGATCTCGTCCCTGGCGGACGACCCCTTGAGGGCGAGCAGCCGGCCGCCGCGGACCACCAGCGGCAGGCTCCAGGTGGCGAGCCGGTCCAGCGGTGCCACCGCGCGGGCGGTCACCACGTCGGCCATGAACGGGCCGACGCCGTTCGCCCCGGTGGCCGCCTCATCGGCCCGACCCCGGAACACCCGGACCGTCCTGGCCAGCCCGAGCCGCTCCACGGTCTCGACGAGGAACGAGGTACGCCGGGCCAACGGCTCGACCAGGATGACGCTCAGGTCGGGGCGGGCGATCGCCAGCACCAACCCGGGCAGCCCGGCTCCGGAGCCGACGTCGATCACGCTGGCGCCCTCGGGGATCCGCTCGGCGACGGCGGCGCAGTTGAGCAGGTGCCGGTCCCAGATCCGGGGTGCCTCGCGGGGGCCGAGGAGACCACGCAGCACGCCGTCGGTGGCGAGCAGTTCGGCGTAGCCGGCGGCCAGATCGAGTCGGTCACCGAAGAGTGCCTGTGCGGCGCCGGCCAGCTCGGCCGGGAGCGCGGCGTCCTGCGCGGAGGGGACGGGACGCTCGGCCGACGGCCCGGGCGGCGTACCACCCGGGCCGGGACCGGCATCCGTCGTGAGGTCGTCGGGCGTCACCAGTTCAGTCCGCCGGCCGGACGACGATGCGTCGGGTCGGCTCGACACCCTCGGACTCGCTCTCCACCCCGCTCATCGCGTTCACCACGTCGTGTACGCACTTGCGCTCGAAGGCCGACATGGGCTCCAGCCGCACCGGCTCACCGTGCTCCTTGACCTTCTCCACCGCGTTCTTGGCGACGGCGGCGAGTTCCTTGCGCCGGGTGGCCCGGTAGCCGCCCACGTCGAGCAGGAGCCGGCTCGGCGAGCCGGTCTGCCGGAACACGGCCAGTCGGGCCAACTCCTGGAGCGCCTCCAGGGTGGCACCGCGCTGGCCGACGAGGTTCTGCAACCGGGCACCGACCACCTCGACGACCGGGCGGCCACCGGAGACCAACTCGTCGATGTCGCCGTCGTAGTCGAGGATGTCGAGCAGTCCCTCGATGTAGTCGGCAGCGATCTCGCTCTGCGCGAACAGTTCGCCCTCGCCTGCGGGCTTCCTCTCCTTGCCGCCCTCCTCGGGCTCACCGTCACCGGTCGCGGCGGTCGGGACGGTCTCCTCGTCGAGCGAGGCGTCCGCGCTGGGGATGCTGGTGTCCGTCACGGTGTCATCTCCGTACTAGCTCGGCCGGACCGTCGGGTCCGCTGGTCTCCCGGGCGACCGGCGGGAAGGGGGCCGGTTCGGTCACGGGCACGTCTCGTAGGGGCAGTCTCGCCCGCATCCGCGCGGGGCGCGGCAGTTCCGGCCCGGCGCCGACCGTCAGGTGGCTGCGCGGTGCCGGAGAGGCCGCCGTCGGTCGTTCCGGCGGCGGCCCGGTGGCTCAGCCCTGGCGCTTGGCCGGGCCCTTCTTCGGGTTGGCCGGCTTGGCACCCGGCTTCGGCCCGGCGACCTTCGGCGCGGCCGGCTTGGCCGGCACCTGCGCGACGGGCTTGTTCCGGTTGAGGAAGCCGCCGGTCTTGGCCGGCTGCACCGGGCCCCGGCCAGCGGTGGTCGTCGCCTTGTTGCCGGCGACCCCCTTGTTGGTCACCAGCGGCGGGAACTTGCGGAGCACCCACTGCTGCTGGCCGAGGGTGAACAGGTTGTTGGTGACCCAGTAGATGATCACGCCGATCGGGAAGATCGAGCCGGAGACCAGCAGGGAGAGCGGGATGCCGTAGAGCATCAGCCGCTGCACCATCCGCTGCTGCGGGTCCTCCGCCCAGCCGGTCTTGAGGATCATCTGACGGCTGGTCAGGTAGGTGGTGCCCATCATGACCAGGACCAGGATGCCGGCGATCACCTTCACGGTGGTGCCGTTGGCGCCGAGGCTGGCCAACTCCTCGGCGGTGGAGCCGAACTTGCCGGCGATCGGGGCGGTGAAGATCGTGGCGCTGGAGGCGCTGTCGAACTGCTCGGTCGTCCAGCCGTAGAGGCTCCTGGCCTCCCTGGTCGGGTCGAGCCGACGCAGCACGTGGAAGAGACCGAGGAAGACCGGGATCTGGAGGAACATCGGAAGGCAGCCCATCAGCGGGTTGGCCTTTTCCTTCCGATAAAGCTCCATCATCTCCTTCTGGAGCGTCTCCCGGTCACCCTTGTGCTTCTCCTGGAGCTCCTTGACCTTCGGCTGGAGCGCCTGCATGGCCCGCTGAGACTTGATCTGCTTGACGAAGACCGGGAAGAGGATCACCCGGACGGTGACCACCAGGAAGACGATGGCGAGAATCCACGACCAGTTCGTGCCGAGAACCGTGCGGACCGGCACCCCGATGGCGTCCCACGCCGAGTGCCAGGTCAGCAGGATCCACGAGATCGCGTAGTAGATCCAGTCGAGACTCAATTCTCAGACTCCAGTCACGTCGGCGCGTCGGCGACCGCCCGGCTCCGGCACCGGGTCGTGTCCACCAGGGTGGAAAGGGTGGCAGCGCGACAGCCGCCGGACCGTCAGGCCGGCTCCCCGGAGCGCACCGTGACGGGTGACCGCCTCCAGGGCGTAGGCACTGCACGACGGGTAGAACCGGCAGCGGGCCGGCAGTGCCGGGCTTATCCAACGACGGTACGCGATGATGGGGCCACTGAGCATCCGGGCACCCATGCTCCGGCGTGCCGACACGGCGGGTCCGCTGCTCACCGCGACCGCCGTGCCCGGGGCGACTGTGCGGCGGCGATCGCCGCGTCCAGGTCGCTGCCCAGTCGGGCGTACGGCGTCCCGGCCGCGGGGGGCAGGGCGCGTACCACCAGGGTGCTGCCGTCCGGCAGCGCGGCCAGCCGGTCGCGGACCAGGTGCCGCAGCCTGCGGCGGACCTTGTTGCGGACCACGGCGGGTCCGACGGCCTTGGACACGACGAAGCCGGCGCGGCTCGATCCGGAGCTCAGCTCCGGGTCGGTGCTCCGCGCCGGCTCCGGCGAGGTTGTCCCGAGGGGTGTGGTCGCTGGAGATGTGGAGGTCGCCGGCAACGTCAGGTGGACGACGACGGCACCACGACCGACGCGTCGACCAGCACGGACCGCTGCGGCGAAGTCGGTGCTACGCCGCAGGCGCTGTGCGGCCGTCAGCACGACTGTCCACGTCCTCGGACCGGTCGGCCTCAGGCCGACAGGCGGTCACGGCCCTTGGCGCGGCGGGTCGACAGGATGGCGCGGCCGGCACGGGTGCGCATGCGCAGCCGGAAGCCGTGGGTCTTCGCGCGCCGACGGTTGTTCGGCTGGTAGGTGCGCTTGCTCACGTCAGGCTCTCCGTTTTCGTACGTCCCCGGCGCGGGTTCGCCAGGGTCGTTTGATGGACCAGACCACCTCGGCGGTGGCCTCCGATCGGTGCTGCCCGGCGGCGCGAAACCTCGGCGATGCGGGGCAGCGACCACGGACAGCAAGCACCCATCACCCTAGCAGAGGGCGACAGAGCAGCCCCTCCACCCTACGCAAGGGGGCAATGACCGTCAAACCACCCCGGGCCGGCGGTCCGCTGGCCGGCACCCCGCCGATCAGGCGTTCTCCACCCGGGTCGGGGCGGGCGTCGGGGTGGCGGCGGTTGATGGCGGCCCGCCGTCGCTGTTACCGTGCGCGTTTGCGGTCAGCTTCGATTCCGGGTTGTCGGCGGAGGGCAAGACCGGACCCGGCAGTGAATCGTTCGGCACGGTGAACCCGCTTCCACGCCCTCCCCGGCAGGGGGCAGGTCCGACCCGCGTCCGGCGGGCGGCCACAATCGGTCGGTACACACAGGCTGTGGATAACTTGTGGACGCCGGCCGGCCAGCCGTCCGGTGGGTGAGTGGCACCACCCGCGCGTACGCGGTGGCGGGCCCGGCACAACCGCTGGACCACAGCGGCGGTCGGGAGCAGAGGCGAGGGGGTGGCACGACG